>NZ_CP120712.1:0-3293567 GCF_029991045.1 Microbacterium sp. BDGP8
GTGTGGAACGCGGTCCTCGACCTGCTTGCCGACGATGACCGGGTGACCCCGCAGATGCAGGGGTTCCTGAGTCTCGCTGTGGCTCAGGGCGTGATGGGGGGAACGCTCTACCTCGACGTTCCGAACGACCTCACCGCCGCCCAGCTCAACAAGCGCCTGCGCCAGCCGATCATGGAAGCGCTCGCACACGTCCATGTCGAGCCCGGTGCCTCGAGCTACCGCGTCGTCGTCAACCCGGAGCTCGCCGACGCGCACCTCACGGCGCCGATCCCGGTTCAATCCGCGGCTGCGCCGGCACCGCTGCGGCCGGCCGGCGAGGAATACGTCGAAGCGCCCGTCTCCACCTCGCGCCATGACACCCGACTGAACCCGAAGTACACGTTCGACAACTTCGTGATCGGGCAGTCCAACCGCTTCGCCCACGCGGCCGCGGTCGCCGTGGCCGAGGCTCCCGCGAAGGCGTACAACCCGCTGTTCATCTACGGCGACTCGGGGCTCGGCAAGACGCACCTCCTCCACGCGATCGGCGACTACGCGCTCAACCTGTACACCGGCATCCGTGTCAGGTACGTGTCGAGCGAAGAGTTCACCAACGACTTCATCAACTCGATCGCCAACAACCGCGGTTCGGCCTTCCAGGCGCGGTACCGCGAGGTCGACATCCTGCTGATCGACGACATCCAGTTCCTGCAGGGTCGCGCCGAGACGCAGGAAGCGTTCTTCCACACGTTCAACACCCTCCACGATCACGACAAGCAGGTCGTGATCACGAGCGACGTGCCCCCTCGACACCTCACCGGTTTCGAGGACCGCATGCGGAGTCGCTTCGAGTGGGGCCTGATCACCGACGTGCAGGCACCCGACCTCGAGACCCGCATCGCTATTCTGCGCAAGAAGGCGCAGTCCGAGCGTCTCCTCGTCCCCGACGACGTCCTCGAGTACATCGCCACGAAGGTCTCGTCGAACATCCGCGAGCTCGAAGGCGCGCTCATCCGCGTGTCGGCGTTCGCGAGCCTCAACCGGTCGAACCTCGACATCTCCCTCGCACAGACCGTGCTGCGCGACATCGTGGATCAGGATGACGCGAACGTCATCTCCCCCACCGACATCATCACGGCGACCGCGCAGTACTTCCGACTGTCCGTCGACGATCTGTACGGTTCGAGCCGTTCGCAGGCCGTGGCCACCGCACGACAGATCGCCATGTACCTCTGCCGCGAGCGCACCAGCCTGTCGCTGCCCAAGATCGGTCAGCTCTTCGGCAACCGCGACCACACCACCGTGATGTACGCCTACAAGAAGATCAGCGAGCTCATGAAGGAGCGCCGCTCGATCTACAACCAGGTCTCCGAGATCACGTCGCAGCTCGGCCGACGCTGAGCTCAGCTTGACAGGGGTCGCGCGACGCCCGATCATGCCGTTCTGCACAGTGTGGAAAACCTGTGGATAACTTCGATTCGTCGTCGAAGAGTTGTGAACGAATCACACATCTCCTGTGGATCGCCGCTCGACAGCGATCCGAGCGCGGCCGACGTCATCCCACGATCATCCGCAGCCGGCTCACAAGTTACATCCGTGTGGTTCCCGTGTCCCGACTGGTATCCACCGAGTTGTCCACAGTTTCCACAGCGGAGATGAAGAAGACAGTTACATCTAGAGAATTTGCGATTCGATCACCTCGACGGCGGTGAGGCCGGTCGCAACCGTGCTTCGGGAACCGCTCGGGTTGGGCACTAGCATGGGAGAGCTTTCATCCACGACAAGGGAGCGCCAGTGAAGTTCCAGGTCAATCGCGACGTCTTCAGCGAGGCTGTGTCGTTCGTCGTGAAGCTCCTCCCCCAGCGCAACCCGCAGCCGATCCTCGCGGGTGTGCTGATCGAAGCCACCGAGGCGGGTCTCTCGCTGTCGGCGTTCGACTACGAGGCGTCCGCACGCACGACGATCGAGGCCACCGTCGACGACCCGGGCACGATCCTCGTGCACGGTCGTCTGCTGTCGGAGATCGCCAGCCGCCTGCCGAACGCGCCGATCCAGATCGCCGTCGACGACGACGGGATCCTCCTCACCTGTGGATCTGCGCGCTTCACGCTCGCGTCGATGCCGGTACAGGAATATCCCGCGATCCCCGAGGTCTCGGGCGAATCGGGTGTCGTGCCGGCCGAGGACTTCGCCACGGCGATCTCGCAGGTCGCCTTCGCGGCGTCGCGCGATGACGTGACTCCTGTGCTCACCGGCGTTCAGCTCGAGGTGAGCGGCACCCAGCTCAGCCTCGTCGCCACCGACCGTTACCGCGTGGCGCTCCGCGACATCCCGTTCGACAGCGGGATCGTCGCCGACGAGAACACCACCACCGCGCTCGTCCCGGCACGCACACTCACCGAGGTGGGTAAGACGTTCGCCCACTCCGGCGACATCACGGTGTCGTTCTCCGGTTCCGGCGACCGCGAGATCATCGCCTTCACCGCCGGCAACAAGACGGTCACGTCGTTGCTCATCAAGGGGAACTTCCCGCCGGTCCGCCGCCTGTTCCCCGAGGCGACCGACCACCACGCCGTCGTCAACACCGGTGAGCTCATCGAAGCCGTGCGGCGTGTCGCCCTCGTGCTCGACCGTTCGGCTCCGCTGCGTTTCACGTTCGGCGCCGACGGGGTCTCGATGGATGCGTCGGGCACTGAGCAGGCACGCGCGACCGAGTCGGTCGACGCGACGCTGACGGGCGAGGAGGTCGTCATCGGCCTGAACCCGCAGTACCTGCTCGAGGCGCTCGCGGCCGTGAAGAGCGAGTTCACCCGCGTCACCTTCACCTCGAGCGAGAACGCGAACAAGCTCAGCCCGATTCTCATCACCCCGCAGACCTCGGGCGGCGTGGAGTCGTTCAAGTACCTGCTGCAGCCCAACCTCCTCCTGCGCTGATCGCCCCGATCACGACCACCTCGGTGGGACTGTCGGAGACGAGAACTAGGGTGATCTGATGATCGTGGAGCAGCTGAGCCTGGTGGACTTCCGCAACTACGCGGCTGCCGAGCTCTCTCTTGCTCCCGGGGCGAACGTGTTCGTCGGGCGCAACGGTCAGGGAAAGACGAATCTCGCCGAGGCGATCGGCTACTTCGCGACGCTCGGTTCCCACCGAGTGTCGCAGGACGCACCCATGGTGCGCGACGGCGCGGATGCCGCCTTCGTCCGAGCCCGGCTCGCTCACGGTCAGCGACGGGTGCAGCTCGAAGCGCAGCTCAATCGCACCGGCTCCAACAAGGCTCGCGTCAACGGTTCGCCCGTGCGTACGGCGGAACTCCCCCGCTACGCGCAGGTCGTCCTCTTCGCACCGGAAGACCTGCAGATCGTGCGCGGTGATCCGTCGGCGCGCCGAAGATTCGCCGATCAGCTCCTCATTCAGCGTGCCCCGCGGCTTGCGGGCGTCCTCGCCGACTACGACCGCGTGCTCAAGCAACGCAACGCCCTGCTGAAATCCGCCCGCGCCCGCGGTGTCCGTGGAGACGGGCTCTCGACACTCGAGGTATGGGACGACAAGCTCGTCTCGCTCGGCACCGACGTCATCCGGGCCCGTCTGCGACTGGCATCCGAACTCGCCGGCCCCGTCGCCCGCGCCTACACCGCCATCGCCGGTGCCGACCATCGACCCCAACTCCAGTGGGCGCTCTCCGTCGGCGGAGCCGATCCGGAAGAGGACGACTCGCCTGCCGACGCCGGCATCGCCGACGCGGCGGCGATCGAGCAGCTCTTCCGCACCGCCCTCGCCGATCGTCGCAGCGCGGAGCTCGACCGCGGCATCACGCTCGTCGGCCCGCACCGCGACGACCTGATCCTGCGCATCCGCGATCTTCCGGTGAAGGGCTACGCGTCGCACGGCGAATCGTGGTCCGTCGCCCTCTCCCTCCGCCTCGCGTCGGCCGAGCTGCTGCGCGCGGAGTCGACGCTGGGCGACCCCATCGTGATCCTGGACGACGTCTTCGCCGAGCTCGATGCTGATCGGCGCGCGCGCCTGGCCGGCATCGTCGCCGACTACGAACAGGTCATCGTGACGGCGGCGGTCTCCGAAGACGTTCCGCTCGGTCTGCGTGCGCGCACCGTTCGGGTCGAGGCGGGCACGCTGCACGAGGATTCCGATGCTGCCGTCTGACGAAGCGCCGGAGACGATCTCCACGTATCTGCGTCTGCGCGGGCTCGAGCCCTCGGGCCGGTGGAAGAAGCGCCGTCGGCAGCGGACGGACGACGACGAGAACCAGCCCTTCACGTCCGGACGCGACCCCAAGGGACTCGGTGACGTCATCGCCGACCTCACTCGTCAGGCCGGGTGGGACGCCCAGCTCTCCCGCGAGGATCTCGTGCTGCGCTGGGCGGAGGTCGCCGGCGAGGAGACCGCGCGCCACGCATCCCCCGTCGCGCTCTCCGACGGCGTGCTCACCGTGCAGTGCGACTCGACGGCGTGGGCGAAGAACCTCCACCTGATGCGGACGGTCATCACGACGCAGCTCGTGAAAGCGTTCCCACAATCGGGGGTCGAGTCGGTGCGTTTCGTAGGCCCGGACGTCCCCTCCTGGAAATGGGGCCCCAGAGCCGTTCCAGGCCGTGGCCCTCGCGATACCTACGGATGAGCCACGTCCCCAGTCATCGAATCCGACTTTCGTTCGCCATACGGGCGCTGAGGGCCGCGTGAGAGCGCCCGAACGGGTAGACTGAGCGGGACTGACCGAACCGATGTGGAGCGCTCGAAACCTATGACGTCTCAGAATCCCGACAGCGTTCCCGAAGACCCCGAAACCCCCGATTCGGCTGAGGAGACCTCGGCGAAGGTGCCCAACGAGTACGGCGCCGACGCGATCCAGGTGCTCGAAGGCCTCGAGGCGGTGCGGAAGCGTCCGGGAATGTACATCGGATCCACGGGTGAGCGTGGTCTGCATCACCTCGTCTACGAAATCGTCGACAACGCGGTCGATGAGGCGCTGGCCGGCTACTGCGACACGATCCACGTGACGATCCTCGAAGACGGTGGGCTCCGGGTGGTCGACAACGGCCGCGGCATCCCGGTGGATCCCCACGCCTCCGATCCGACGAAGTCGACCGTCGAGGTCGTGCTGACCGTCCTGCACGCCGGTGGAAAGTTCGGCGGCGGCGGCTACGCCGTCTCCGGTGGACTGCACGGCGTCGGATCGTCGGTCGTCAACGCGCTCTCGACGCGCTTCGAGGTCGAGATCAAGCGTCAGGGATCGGTCTGGCGCCAGACGTTCGCCGACGGCGGCAAGCCGCAGGCTCCCCTGGCGAAGGGCGAGGACAGCGACGAGACCGGAACGACCGTCACCTTCTGGCCCGACGGCGACATCTTCGAGACGATCTCGTTCGATTACGACACTCTTCGCACGCGCTTCCAGCAGACCGCATTCCTCAACAAGGGGCTGCGGATCACGCTGACCGACGAGCGTCCCGAGGCGGCCGTGGTCGTCGACCTCGACGAGGGTGGCTCCGAGTCGCAGCAGCGTCACGACGACTTCCACTACGAGCGTGGCCTCGTCGATTACGTCGAGTACCTGAACAAGCTGCGCAAGACCGAGGTGGTCAACGACGAGATCATCGAGATCGAGTCCGAGGACACCGTGCGCCACATCTCGCTCGAGCTCGCGATGCAGTGGACCACGAGCTACACCGAGAACGTGTTCACCTTCGCGAACACGATCAACACGCACGAGGGCGGTACCCACGAAGAGGGTTTCCGGGCGGCGCTGACGACGCGCGTCAACGCCTACGCGCGCGACAAAGGCCTCCTCAAGGAGAAGGACGACAACCTCACCGGTGACGACATCCGCGAGGGACTCACGGCCGTCATCTCCGTCAAGCTCTCCGAGCCGCAGTTCGAGGGTCAGACCAAGACGAAGCTCGGCAACACCGAGGCGAAGGCGTTCGTCCAGAAGATCGTCGGCGACCAGCTGACGGACTGGCTCGACCGCAACCCCGCCCAGGCCAAGCGCGTCATCATGAAGGCGGTGGATGCCGCGACCGCGCGTCTCGCCGCGCGCAAGGCCCGCGAGACCGCCCGCCGCAAGAGCGTCTTCGAGTCGGCGTCGATGCCCGACAAGCTCAAGGACTGCACGAGCAAGGACCCGTCGATCTCCGAGATCTTCCTCGTCGAGGGTGACTCGGCCGGCGGTTCGGCTGTGCGCGGCCGTGACCCCGAGACGCAGGCGATCCTCTCGCTGCGCGGCAAGGTCCTGAACGTCGAGAAGGCGCGACTCGATCGTGCTCTCGGCAACAACGAGATCCAGGCGATCATCTCCGCGTTCGGAACCGGCATCGGCGAGGACTTCGCCGTCGAGAAGGCGCGGTACCACAAGATCGTGCTGATGGCGGATGCCGATGTCGACGGGCAGCACATCACGACGCTGCTGCTGACGCTGCTGTTCCGCTACATGCGCGGGCTCATCGAAGCGGGTTATGTCTATCTGGCGATGCCGCCGCTGTACCGCCTGAAGTGGACGAATGCCGACCACGAGTACGTGTTCAGCGACAAGGAGCGCGACGCTCTGCTCGCCGACGGGCTCGCCAACGGCAAGCGCATCCCCAAGGAATCCGGCATCCAGCGCTACAAGGGTCTCGGCGAGATGAACCCGAAAGAGCTGTGGGAGACCACGATGGACCACAGCACCCGCACCCTGCGCCAGGTGACGATCGACGACGCGGCCGCCGCCGACGAGATCTTCTCGGTGCTCATGGGCGAAGACGTCGAGTCCCGCCGCACCTTTATCCAGCGCAACGCCAAGGACGTCCGCTTCCTCGACATCTGATCGAGCCGAGCGACATCGAGAAACTGAGAACGTATGTCTGACGAAGAACGTCCCGACCTCACGCCTGCCCACAACCACGGCAACATCGATCAGGTCGACCTCCAGGTCGAGATGCAGCGGAGCTACCTCGACTACGCGATGAGCGTCATCGTGGGGCGCGCGCTCCCCCGCGTCGAGGACGGCCTCAAGCCGGTGCACCGCCGCGTCATCTACGGCATGTACGACGGCGGCTACCGCCCCGACAAGAGCTACTCGAAGTGCGCGCGCGTCGTCGGCGAGGTCATGGGTCAATACCACCCGCACGGTGACAGCGCGATCTACGATGCGCTCGTCCGCCTCGTGCAGCCGTGGTCGCTGAGGTACCCGCTCGCCGACGGGCAGGGTAACTTCGGCTCGCCGGGCAATCAGGGTGCCGCGGCCCCGCGGTACACCGAGACCAAGATGGCCGCTCTCGCCATGGAGATGGTCCGCGACATCGACGAGGACACCGTCGACTTCGAGGACAACTACGACGGCAAGACCCAGGAACCGGTCGTCCTGCCCTCGCGCTTCCCGAACCTGCTCGTGAACGGTTCGGTGGGTATCGCGGTCGGCATGGCCACGAACATCCCGCCGCACAACCTGCGCGAGGTCGCCGAGGGTGCACTGTGGTCGCTGGAGAACCCGGATGCATCGCGCGAGGAACTCCTCGAAGCGCTGATGTCGCGCATCCACGGCCCGGACTTCCCCACTGGGGCGCAGATCCTCGGCACGAAGGGCATCCGAGAGGCGTACCGCACCGGTCGCGGCTCGATCACGATGCGCGCCGTCGTCGAGGTCGAGGAGATTCAGGGCCGCAACTGCCTCGTCATCACCGAGCTGCCGTACCAGGTCAACCCCGACAACGTCGCGCTCAAGATCCGCGACCTCGCTCGTGACGGCAAGATCACCGGCATCGCCGACATCCGCGACGAGACGAGCGACCGCACGGGTCAGCGCCTCGTCGTCGTGCTCAAGCGCGACGCCGTCGCGAAGGTCGTGCTGAACAACCTGTACAAGCACACGCAGCTGCAGGAGAACTTCGGCGCCAACATGCTGGCGATCGTCGACGGCGTGCCCCGCACGCTCCCGCTCGACGGATTCATCTCGTACTGGATCACCCACCAGATCGAGGTCATCGTCCGCCGCACGCGCTACCGCCTCAACGAGGCCGAGAAGCGCATGCACATCCTGCGCGGATACCTCAAGGCGCTCGATGCCCTCGACGAGGTCATCGCGCTCATCCGCCGCTCCCCCACGGTCGAGGAAGCGCGAGAGGGACTGAAGGCCCTTCTCGACATCGACGATCTGCAGGCCGACGCGATCCTGTCGATGCAGCTGCGCCGCCTCGCGGCGCTCGAGCGTCAGAAGATCATCGACGAGGCGACCGAGCTCGAGCTGAAGATCGCCGACCTCAACGACATCCTCGCCACCCCCGCGCGTCAGCGCTCGATCATCGGCGAAGAGCTGACCGCGATCGTCGACAAGTACGGCGACGAGCGGCGCACGCACATCCTCCACGGGTTCGACGGCGACATGTCGATGGAAGACCTCATCCCCGAAGAGGAGATGGTGGTCACGGTGACCCGCGACGGGTACATCAAGCGCACGCGGAGCGACAACTACCGCTCGCAGCACCGAGGCGGCAAGGGAGTCAAGGGCGCCCAGCTGCGCGCGGATGACGTCGTCGAGCACTTCTTCGTCACGACGACGCACCACTGGCTGCTGTTCTTCACGACGAAGGGCCGCGTCTACCGCACCAAGGCGTACGAGCTTCCCGAGGCCGGCCGCGACGCGAAGGGCCAGCACGTCGCCAATCTCCTCGCGCTTCAGCCGGGCGAGGAGATCGCGCAGATCCTCGACATCCGCGACTACGCCGCGGCGCAGTACCTGGTACTCGCGACCCGCGACGGCAAGGTCAAGAAGACCGCGCTGACCGAGTACGACACCAACCGCCAGGGCGGTGTCATCGCGATCCGCCTGCGCGGCCAGGACGACGAGGCCGGCGGCGACGAGCTCGTCAGCGCGCTGCTCGTCGACGAGGGCGACGACATCCTTCTCATCACGCGCAAGGGGATGTCGCTGCGCTTCGCGGCCACCGACGACGCGTTGCGCCCGATGGGCCGATCGACCGAAGGTGTGAAGGGCATCTCGTTCCGTGAGGACGACAGCCTGCTGTCGGCATCGGTCGTGCGGGACGAGGGCTACGTGTTCGTCGTCACGGACGGCGGGTACGCCAAGCGCACGTCGGTCGACCAGTACCGCACCCAGAGCCGCGGCGGCTTGGGCATCAAGGTGGCCAAGCTGAACGACGATCGCGGGGTGCTCGCGGGCGGTCTCATCGTGTCGGAGACCGACGAGGTCCTCGTGGTTCTTGCCAGCGGCAAGGTGGTACGCTCCTCCGTGGCCGAGGTCCCGGCCAAGGGTCGCGACACCATGGGCGTCGTTTTCGCCCGGTTCGGTGACGACGACCGCATCCTCGCCATCGCCCGGAACGGTGAGCGTGGACTGACCGAAGACGCGGCATCCGAGGATGCCTCCGCCCCGGATGCACCCCCGTCCGCGGATACCGAAGAGAGTGGTTCTGACGCATGAGCACGGTCGCCGACAAACTCGCCAAGAAGTCCACGAGCAAGACCAGCGCGAAGCAGGTCCGCCTGCGCCTCGTCTACGTCGACTTCTGGTCGGCCGTGAAGCTGTCGTTCCTCGCCGCGGTGGCCCTGGCGATCGTGACGGTCGTCGCCACCTTCCTCGTCTTCATGGTGCTCAGCACCACCGGTCTCATCGACCGGGTGGACGAGCTGTTCGTGGCGTTCTCGAACGGTGACTTCTCCATCAAGCAGTTCCTCGACCTGCCGCAGGTCATGGCGTTCGCGGCCGTCGTCGCCATCCTCAACCTCATCGTCATCACGGTGCTGGGCGCTGTCGTCGCCGGCATCTACAACGTGATGGTCAAGGTCACCGGCGGACTGCTGGTCGGCTTCACCTCCAATTAGTAGATTCCCGGATCATCGGGTAAAGTCTTGGAGGTTGCCGGCGCGTGAAGCGCGTCGGTACGGGGCTATAGCTCAGGCGGTTAGAGCGCTTCACTGATAATGAAGAGGTCCCAGGTTCAAGTCCTGGTAGCCCCACCCCGAACCCCCTCGGGGCCTTAGCTCAGCTGGTAGAGCGCCTGCTTTGCAAGCAGGATGTCAGGAGTTCGAATCTCCTAGGCTCCACAGACGCAACGCCGGGTATCCGTTCCTACGGATACCCGGCGTCACTTTTTTCGTCGGCGCCGGGAAGTTCGAGCCGCAACGAGACGCGGGAGTTCAGGCGTGCGCGTGATCTGCTCGCTTGGTGCCTGCGGCCGTGCTTGCGATCCCGTCCATCACGACGGCGACGATAGTCCGCTTCAGTCCGCCGGAAACAGATCGACGAGTCCGGCCCTGACCGCCGTGATGAGGACCTGCACTCGGTCTCGTACATCCCACTTCTTCATGACGACGCCGAGGTGGGTCTTGACGGTGCTTTCGGACAGATGGAGCGCATCCGCGATCTCGCTGTTGCTTTTCCCGAGCGCGAGCTCGCGGAGTATCGCCGCTTCGCGGTCGTTGAGGCTCTCGACCGAGTGCGCATCGATGACGTCGTGCCGCTTGACGTCGAGTACCAGACGCTTGGTCATTTCGGGGGACAGGACGCCCGAACCGCTGTGCACCGCCGCGATCGCAGCAACGACCGCATCCGGCGGAGAATCCTTCAACAGGTAGCCGGCGAATCCACCTCTCAGTGCACGGGTGATGGCATCGATGGTGCCGAGCGTCGTGATCGCGATGATCTGTGCGGGGTTTCCTGCGCGCTGCAGACGCTGTGCCGCCTCGAAACCGTCGATTCGCGGCATGTTCAGATCCATGAGCACCACATCGGGACGAAGACGCTCGGCCATGTCGACCGCGACGGCACCGTCCTCGGCGGTCCCGAGAACCGTCATCGACGGCGAGCGTTCCACGAAGATCGCCAGAGCGCTGCGCATGAGTTCCTCGTCATCAGCGATCAGCACGCGGATCTCGGTCACGTCGTCGAGAATATCGGGGATTCTTCGGTACGAAAGTGCGACGGATCGAGACGAATGGGCCGCTCTCTTCGCGTGATGCTGGAGGCGACGACACAGGGGGAGGTGATGTGCGTGATTCACGGGATGATGGCGGGCGGCTTCTGGTCCGAACTCTGCAAGATGCTCGGAGTGTGCCACTGACACTGACACTGGCGCGATGTGGCGGTTGACTCGCCCGGGCCTCAGCGACGCACAATGGTCCTGTGAGCGTGGGGACGGTGAAGCGTAGCGACGGCTTCGGTCACGGGCTCCGCCACGTCTCGCCTCTCAGTCGTCCCGAGCGCATCACGCTGCTCACTCTCGCAGGTGTGCTGCTCGTCGCCGGAATCGCCATGCACGCGACCGCCGGGGATCCGTTGTCGACGGCCATCTTCGAGTCCTTTTTGACCGTCTCCCTGGCCGGGTTCGCTTTCTCGCCCCGACTCTCGGCTGCGGTCATCGTCGTTCTCCTCCTCGGCGCCTTCCTGGGGGATACGCAAGCACTCGCCCTCGTGGTAGCCGCTGTGGCGCTGGCCCTCGTGGTCCGCACGTGCGACCTTCGCGTCATACTCGTGTACGCCATGGTGTGGTCAGGCGGGCTCGCGTGGAGCATCCTCGCTGACGCGATGCCTGTCACCGAGGCGATCGTCCTCATGGCCGTGGGGGTGGTGTCGGCGTCCAGCGGGCTCATCATGCGCAGAGTCGAGGCGGGGTCGCGCCGACTGCGTGAGCAGTTGGCGGAGCGTGCGCGGGCGGAGCACGAGTCCGTGATGGCGGAGCGTTTGCGAATAGCGGATGAGCTGCACGACGTGGTTGCACACGATCTGACGATCATCGCCATGCACGTCGACTTGATCGTCGAATGCGATGCGCACGGCACGTCACTCGACGCGATCCGCTCCTCTTCGCGTCGCGCGCTGGAGGACCTCAGGCGCGTTGTGGGGCAATCGCACGTTCAGCCCACAGAAACGCCCTCCGCGTCGGTTTCCGAGTTCCGGGGCGCCATCGCAGACGGGTGTCACACGCTGGAACGCGCCGGGATGACCGTACGTGCGGATGTCGACGCCGTCGACGGGACACAGCTGCCTCGGATCGTGGACCTGACCCTGTCCCGGCTCGTGCGCGAGGCGACCACGAACGTGCTGAAGCACTCGAGCGGCACGGAGGTCGCCCTTGCGGTGCGGACGTCGCGGGCCGCCGTCGAGTTCGAGATCACGAATTCCGTCGAGGAAGGACGCAGAATCCAACGCGTACCATCCGGCGGGTTCGGCCTGGTCCGGATGCGTGAGCGTGTCTCGAGGGTGGGCGGACATCTCTCCGCCGCCGCGTCCTCGGGGGTGTGGACGCTGTCGGTCCGTGTGCCGACGGGTCACGAGAGCGAGTGACCCGACCCGCGGGCCTCTCCTGCGGTCGTACTTTCGTGCCATCTAATCGGCACTTCTGTGCGGATCCTTCTCCCACAAGATGAGCATGTGTTCGAGCGAGACCACCGTCGAGGTCGACACGACGCGTGTGGTCGAGATCGAGTGGGGGGCCGATGAATATCGCAATGCAGTCCGAGAAGGCGGCGAGCAGGCTGCGGCTGCGCCATGATCTGGTTTTCGCGCAGGTGCCCGGCGGAGCCCTGGTCCGGCACTCCGACGGAGGTTTCGTTCTGCGCGGGCAGACGACGTATCGGTGGCTCGCCAGCCTCGCCCCGTTCCTCGACGGCTCACGCACGGCCGAGGAGCTGGTGGCCGGACTTGATGAGTCTCGATCCCAGATGGTCGACAGTCTTCTCGCCGTTCTCCGCGACCATGACGCGGTGTCACTGATCGACGGAGACCCGGTCGACCCGACGGGGCCTCTTGCCCCGTTTCGAGCACAGATCGCCTACATCGACCATTACGCGAACGATGGTCTCGAGCGGTTTCGTCGCTTCCGCGCTGCGCATGTCACCGTCGAGGGCGACCCAGAAGTCAGCGACGTCGTCCGACGGGGCCTGCAGCGCAACGGCCTGCTCCGCACGGCGGACGCGGATGAGACACCCGCGCCCGGCGCCGCCGCACTGCGGATCGTCATTGACACCACCGGCGACGCCTCGGCGATCGCCCGAGCCACTCGTGAGCCCGGCAGCGCCGTCTACCCCGTGACGCGGATCGGAGACCAGGTCATCCTCGGCCCGATCACCCGTCCCGGTTCCGCGATCAACTGGGCTGCGGCGATGGCCCGGCTGACCGACAACGACGAGACACCCGGCTCCCTCCAGATGTGGCGGGCGATCTCAGATCCCGCCCATCGTGTGTCTGTGGCGTCCCTCACGCGCGTGCAGCTGGGCATCCTCGGGACCACGGTGGCCTACGACGCTTTCCGCTACCTCACGGCGGCCCCACCGGCCGAAGCAGACGACGCGATCGTGATCGTCGACCTCACCACCGGTGACACCTCTCGCGAAGCGGTCCTTCCAGACCCGCGATCATCCGGCATCCGGCCACCGGATGCCGCCGAGGTCCGATCATGGCCAACAGCGAGGGAGAGCGTCGACAACGACGTGGACTCCGACAGGCTGCAGCGCTATCTGCGCCTCGTCGGCGAGAAGGTCGGCGTCGTCACGGGATTCACCGACGAGCTGGTCGACCAGTCGCCGATCAAGATCGCGCGCGCCGTGCACCGGCGGTCGGGTACGTCGACCACGGTGCTGGGGTTCTCGCTGGACAACCTCGGAGACGCTCGTCGGCGCGCAATGGAGGCCGCCGCGCTCCTCCATGTCAGCAACGTCGGTCCGCGTGAGCCGCAGGAGTCGTCCGCATTCAGACGCATTCTCGCCACCGAGCTCGAGATCGCAACGGGTCTCGGCCCCGTCGAGGCCGACGACATGCCTCTCGTCCCCGGAATCACCCTCGGTGGCGAGCGAGTTCTCGTCCCCCAGGCAGCGGTGTGGTCGCGCCATGCAGTGAACTCACGCGGCGCGTTCGAACGCACCACTGCCGGCGAGGGAGCGGGTGCCACCCTTGCCGAAGCTGTGGCCGCCGGCCTGCTGTCAGCCGCAGCCTTCCGCGCGCTGTCCTCGCTGGTGCGCGAGGGCGACCTGCACGACATCCCCGCCGACGGTCTCAACGCGCAGAATGCGTACCTGCTCGACGCGGCTCGCTTGAAGGGTCTGGACCCGGTTCTCGTCGAGCTGCCGCACACCGCGGTGGGGACCGTGTTGCTCGCGCGAGACCTGCGGTCCGGCGAGCACACGCTCGGCTCCGGGTGGGACGTCGATCAGGCCGCCCAGGATGCCTTGCTCCGACTCCTCGGCCGCGTGCTCGTGGCTCCGACCGGGGCCGAACCGGACCGGATGCTCATCCCGGATCTCGATGTGTCGACTCTTGCGTTGCGGACGGTGTCCGAGCCCTTCACCGGGTCGACCGAGGCGTCCCTCGACACGGTGGTGGTCGATACGACGACCGCCGATATCCGGGCGACGGGGGCGCTCCACACCGTGCGAGTTCTGCTTCCGGCCGACAGTTGACCTGCGAGAAGGGAGGAAGACATGGAGAACGGATTGCGGGCGGACCTCGCAGCACTCGAGACCGAGACGTTCGAGATCCTCGACAGCGCCGAGCTGCTGATGGACCAGCAGGGGTTCGCGTGGTCGAGCTGTTCGACGTCCAGCTGCTGTGGATGCACGACCTGCAGCTGCAGCTCGACGAGTTGCAGCGCCACGAGCTCGACATCGACGACCAGCTGCAGCCATATCGGCTGACCCGAGCGGGCGCCACACGCCCACGCACAACCGGAAAGGAGGTGAACGAATGTCCCAGTTGAAAGCCCACATCGCGGTTCTCGAGGCGGAGACCTTCGAGGTGCTCGACTTCACACCCGCCGAAGACATGGCGGCTTCGACCAGTACCAGCTGCGCGTGCAGCACCACATCGACGTGCTCGTGCTCGTGCTCGTCGTGCTGCTCGACGACGAGTTCGAGCTGCAGCTCTACATCGTCGTGTGCGTGACGACCCAGACCAACGGAGAGGAGGGGTGATGATGAATCCCCTTGCACGACAGATCGCCGATCTCGAGGCGCAGACCTTCGAGATAGACGATTTCGCCCAGCTGTCGCAGGACGAAGCGCTCCAGTGGTCGAGCTGCTCGACCTCGAGCTGCTGCGGTTGTTCGAGTTCGAGTTGCGGCAGCTGCTGCGGGTGTTCGTCCAGCTGCGGGTCGACCAGTAAGTGATCTAGGCCGCCTCGGCGGCGATGGAGGAGAAATGACGGCACCCGTAATAGTGCGAGCCGCGGACACGGTACAGGCGTATCTCGACGCCCAGCCGCGACGGAGCGATCGCCCACGTGCACGTGTCCTGGAACTCGGCGCGACCGATGTCCTGGGAATCCACGGTGCCGTCGACACGACGCTGTTCCCCGAGAGGGAGGTCACAACGGTGCACCTCCACGGGCGCGACGCGTACGTGATGACAGGAGTCGAATCTGAACGAGCTGCCTGTGCTCTCTGCTTCCATCGCCGCTGGCAAGCCATTCGTCGGGAGGACGAGCGCGACGCTCTCGAGATGGCGGGAAGTTCCTGCGCGCTGCCGTCGGGCGTCTGGCTGACGCCACTGGTGCTCGACGCGCTGCAGCTGATGGTGGAAGACGATACCCGTGTCCGTCCCTCGACCATGGGGGAGGCCCCCGTGCGCAGGCTGCAGCTCGACACTCTCGCGACCCGGACATTCCCCCTCCTGGCGGACCCCGATTGTCCCGCATGCGGCATGACCCCGGCCAACTCGCCGTCGCGGGCGGCGGTCCCGTTCGCACCCCGCCCGAAACCCGACGTCGACACCTACCGTCTGACCTCGCTGCGCGACTACGCCATGGACATCGACGTCTTCGCGAACCCGGTGTGTGGCGTGTTGGGCCCCCAGGCTCCCGCCGCTTTCGACAACCCGACGACGATCCCCGTCACGGGCTACAGCTACGTGCGCGGGGCAGCGCACCTCTACGAGTTCTTCTGGAGCGGCCACGCCGACAACATCGAGGACTCGCGGCGGCTCGCTGTGCTGGAGGGTCTCGAGCGGTATGCCGGCCTCCTGGCCCGCGGCCTGCCCGAACCCGTCTGGGCTGCGCTTCGCGACCTGGACGTGCCCGCTCTCGATCCTCGTGCGTGCACCCTCTATCCGCGCGAGTTCTACGACTTCAACACGCCCTATTTCGTCGAGTTCACCGAGGACCTCGAGATCCCCTGGGTCTGGGGTCGCAACCTCACCACCGGCACGGATACGTTCGTGCCGCAGCGACTCGTGCATTATCTGGATCAGACGGGCCCGGCATTCGTCGATGAATGCTCGAACGGTTGCGCTACCGGGGGAAGCCCTGAGGAGGCCATCCTGCACGGAGTCCTCGAGCTCATCGAACGGGACTCCTTCCTGTTGACCTGGTTCGCTCGTCATCCTGCGGTCGAGATCGATCCGCTCAGCAGCGGCGCTTCGGACATCTCGATCATGGTGGCGCGGATGGCGCTCGAGGGCTTCGACGTGCGCATGTTCGACACCAGGGTCGACTTGCCGGTTCCCGTCGTGACCGCCGTCGCCGTGCGGACCGACGGACGTCCGGGCGCACTGTGCTTCGCCGCCGGCTCGTCGCTGGACCCGGTGCAGGCGATGCGGGCGGCGCTGTGCGAGGTCGCATCGTATGTCCCGAGCTTCGACCGGCGGATGACGAGCGGCGCTGCCGAGGCTCGCGCGATGTTGAACGACTTCGGCTTGGTTCGCGAGCTCAAGCACCATGCTCTCCTCCACGGAATGGACGAGATGGTCGAGCATTCAGACTTTCTGCTCAGCGAGCGCCGCGCGCAGCCGATGGGGGTTGTCTACGAGGAATGGAACAGGACACGTCCCCGGAACCTCGACCTCTCGGACGACCTGCGGTGGGTCATCGCCGCGCTAGACGACAGGGGGTTCGATCTCCTCGCGGTGGATCAAACGTCGCCCGAGCAACGGTCGATGGGTCTGAACACGTATGCCACGGTCGTGCCGGGGCTGATCCCGATCGACTTCGGCTGGCACAAACAGCGAGCCTTCCACATGGACCGGACCCGCACCGCTCACCGCGACGCGGGGCTTCGCGCCACCGCGTTGCGGTTCGAGGACATCAACCCGGTACCGCACCCGTTCCCCTGATGACCGCCGTCATTCCGACAGGAGCCCACATGCCCACGACGACACGCGTCAGGAAGTACGTCGATGATGTCGTACGGCGCGCCCGTACGCCGATGCCACCGCTCGACCACGTGGTGCTGTGGGACCAGCAGCCCCGGCGCCACAAGGTCTTCTCCGACGCCGCGCAGTTCGAGATGCCCGTCGGCGAGAAGTGCCGTACACGGCTGTCGGATGCGCTCTCATCCCCGTCGACGTCGCCGAGCGATGTGCTGGACGTCGGTAGCTTGGGCCGCGCCCTCCACGACACATATGGTCTCCTCTCGCGTCGTCTGCGCGTGACCGGCAACGATGATGCGGTCAACAAGACGGTGAGCGCGGTGAGCACGTACTCCCGGGGCACGGCGAATGGTGGCGGTCTCTA
This sequence comes from Microbacterium sp. BDGP8, assembly GCF_029991045.1. Classification (NCBI taxonomy): domain Bacteria; kingdom Bacillati; phylum Actinomycetota; class Actinomycetes; order Micrococcales; family Microbacteriaceae; genus Microbacterium; species Microbacterium sp. BDGP8. The sequence continues at coordinate 17,424 of NZ_CP120712.1, forward strand.
TCCGCTCGAGTTCTACTGGGTGAGCGGTTCTTCGGCGCGGCAGCTTCCCGGTGTGTATCACTGGAACACGGCCTCGGGAACGATGCAAAGGCTTCTTGTCGGCGATGCACACGACAGGGTTCGCGCCGCGATCGACGACGACTGCGGGACCGACCAGTTCCTGCTGGTGACGGTCAAGCTCTGGAAGAACGCTTTCAAATACAACAGCTTCAGCCACCACGTGGTCACCATGGACCTCGGGACGGTGCTCGCCACACTCGCACTGTCCGGGTTGTCGGGCGACTCGGCCGCGCGGACTCCCCGCCTGTGGTTCGACTCCGCGGGTCTCGACGGCCTGCTCGGCCTCGACCCGTTCGAGGAGACGACCTTGGCGGTCTTGCCACTCCCGCCGGGGGCCGGCGACCTGAAAAGAGGGACCGTCACCTCCGAGGCGGGGGTGCGGTTCGAGGAGGCGGAGCGCTTCCCCGGGTCGACGCGCTTCCCTCAGGTGGTCGACGTCATGCGCGACTCCTTCGCGGACACGATCGCTCCTGCGATAGATGTGGTGCTCGCGCGGACGTCGTCGGGTCAGATGACGTCGCTGCCCCCGAGCGCGGAGTCGAGCTCCGCGCTCGGACTGTCGGATCTTCTGGCCGCCAGGCGGTCCAGTTTCGGCACCTTCAGCTCCAACATCCCGCTGGGTCTCGCGGAGCTTGCCCATGTGCTTCGCACCACCGATCGAGGTGCGCGGCTGCTCACCGACGCCGGACGGGCGCAGTTCGCTCGGGTGGCCGTTTTCTGTAACCACGTCGAGGGGATCTCGCCGGGTGGATACGTGTACGACCACGAGCAGGACGCCCTGGTCCGTATCGACGACGAAGATCCCGGGCTCTTCCTTCAGGCCACGTACTTCCTCGACAACTACAACGTCGAGCAGGCGGCAGCCGTGCTCGCCATCCTCGTGCCGGCCGACGACGTGCTCGCCGCAGGTGGCTCGCGGACCGTGCGTCTGCTGAACGCAGTCGTGGGTGCGGCGACCCAGTCCGCCTACCTTGCGGCTACCGACCTCGGGCTCGCGTGTGGTGCTGCCCTGGGGTTCGACAACGTCGCGTACGCCGAGCGTCTGCGCGTGATCGACACCGGCGAATGGCCCTTGATCATGATCATGATCGGCCGCGATCGCGTCGATCAGGCGGATTTCGCCGCACCGCTGGATCTCGACGCGAAGGAGTAGTCATGACCAACCTCTCAGCCCTCGCTCGCCCACGGATCTCTTCCGTCGCGAAGTCGACGCCCCCCCACTTCATGTTCCGAGTCGCGCCGCTGCCCTGGGAACGGCTGCAGGGACTGGCATTCTCTCGGACCGTCGCATGGGCCGACGTCGTGCTGGACGCCGAGGCGCGACTCGACGATGCTGCCCGAACCCTTCCGGACCGCGTGCAGGAGTTCATCGGCGGCCAAGAAGATGACGGGGTCCGTCACGCACTGATCAATCTCCGCCGTGACATCTTCAACGCCCGTGTGCCGCGCGACATCGAGGCGACCCGCGCAGCGCTCGCGATTCTCCCCGATGGCCTGGCGGGTGACATCCTCGAGTGGATCGATCTCGCGCAGCAGACGCGTGACGTGCGCCGAAGCGGCGCCGACGTGTTCCGCGCCGAGCTCCCGCTGCGGAGAGCGGCCCTGCAACGGCTTATCGCGACACCAGTACTGCGCTCCGGGATTCTTCTGGCGTCTCCATCTCTCGACGAGGCCATCCCGCGTTACCTGGCCGCCGATCCCGCCAGCCTGTCGAAGCGCGCCCGGCGCATCGAGCGGTCGGCGAGCGATTATGTCTATCGGACCGTCTGCAAGACGAGTCCCTTCAGCACACTCACCGACGTCGCGCTGGGCGACTTCTCGGGCGATGCTGGCGGTGTGCTCGAGGTCGATCCCGAGGTTCTGGACTCGCAAGCAGCCCGGAGCAATCCCCGGTTGAACATGGCCATGCTGGCACGGGTGAGCGAGGCCATCCTGGCGTCCGACGAGCATCTCGTCGACCTCCCCGTGATGGTCTCGCGTGGATGGACGAGCGATCGTCGGCGCGTCAGGTACATGCGAAGGCAGCGCAAGGTCGGTGACGCCGATGCGGCGATGACCCTCGACACCTTCGACGAGAACGTGTTCTTCCTTGCGCACAGCGACATCGTCGACGATCTCTTCCGTGTGCTCGGAGACCGCATGATGACCATGGGCCGCCTGCAGATCGCGCTCCACTCCCAGCTTCCGCACGACCGTCCCCTCGACGATGTGTGGCACTACCTGCGGCATCTCCTGAGGTTGAATCTGCTGACCGCGCCTGTGCTGACGATGGACATCCATGCGGCGGATCCCGCTGTTCACTTCGCGGACAGGATCGCAGGACTGGAGGCGCCATGGGCTTCCACGCTTTCGAGCGACATCCGTCGGATGACCGACCTCGTAGGGACCTACGCGCAGGCCAGCGTTGACGAGAGACGGCTCATCATCCGCGATCTGCACTCTCACTACGACGCGATGATGCGCGGGATAGGTGTGCAGCAACCGGAGCGGCTGCGCACGGTGGTCTACGAGGACTCTGCGCTGCCGCGCGGCAGCGTCCGTGCGTCGCTCGATGCCTGGGAAAGCGGGCTGTCCGGCGACTTCGCCTCGCTTGCTCGCATCTTGCCCGTCTTCGACTCCCTCACCCCGCACCGGTTGATGGTGCGCGGGTTCTTCGACGCCCGCTACGGGGCACGCGGAACATGCGACGACATCGTGAAGTTCACCCACGACTTCCACCTCGACGTCTACGACCAGTACCTCCGCTACTCGGCCAACAGACGGCCTTTCGTCGACAACGAATATCAGGACCAGGAGAACTGGTTCAAGATGGACGAGGTCCGCGCTCTCGATGAGGCACGGCGCACCCTGGTTCGTGCGATGCGCTCGCGGTATGCCGCGCACGATGGTGCCGGTGACCTCGTTCTCGACGATGCCTTCGTCGAGGAGGTGGCGGCCGCGCTACCCGATCTGGGCGACCGGCTGGACCCGCGCGCCTACTTCGGCCAGATCGGCGAGATAGACGGCCGCGATCGGTGCGTCCTGAATCGCACCTATACGGGCTTGTCACTGCTGTTCTCGCGTTTCCACCACTGCTTCGCGGAGTCCGGCGACACCTCTCTCGTCGACGCGTTGCGAGAGCACCTGCGCAGCATCACTCCGCCCGGCGCCGTCTTCGCAGAGATCACCGGGGGATACGACACGTCGAACCTGAACCTGCATTCCGTCGTCACGCCGTACGAGATCGTCTGTCCCGGTGAGGTCTCGTTCCGCGACACGGACGAGCAGTTGCCTGTGGAGGATCTCTCGATCGTCCGTGACCCCTCGTGCGGCCGGCTTCTCCTCCGCTCACGGCGACTGGACGTCGAGGTGATCCCGGTCTATCTGGGTTTCCTCATGCCCATGGCACTGCCGGAGATGCAGCGGCTGCTCCTGGCGTTCTCGCAGAGTCGGATCGCGAGCCTCGACCTCTGGACGGGGACCGACGAACCTCTGGGCGGGGGCGAGATAGGCGGCCATCCGCGGGTGCGGCTAGGCGACCTGGTGCTCGTCCGACGAGTGTGGAAGACGGACCCGGCTTCGCTCCCCGAGGGTCTGTTAGGCGCGGATGGCGCGGAACGGATGCTCGGCTGGAGACGGTGGACGCGCAGGCACGGTCTACCGCGTTACGTCTTCGTCACGCCTGATGCCGCCGGTGGGGACGAGGGCGAGGGTGATGACTCCGCCGTGCGTTTCGGTAAGCCGCAGTTCGTCGACTTCGAGGACCATTTCTGTCTCGACATCCTCGACCAGTTGGCCCAGCGCGCGAATCGGCGCCTGGTCTTCACCGAGATGCTGCCGGTACCGGAGAGCCTGCCCGCGCGGAATGCGGCTGGGGAACGCTTCGTCTCGGAGATCACCTTCGAGTTCAACGCTCCGGCGGTGACACGATGACCGCGGTTCGTCCGATATCGCCCGTCGCCGTCGAGGCCGAATTGCCCCCCGTGGTGGATCCGGATGCCGCCGGCGAATGGATTGCCGTGCACGTCTACTATTCGAGCAACAACCACCCGTTGCTCGTCGACGCCGTTGGACCTGTCATCGACGGGCTTCGCCGAGACGGGCTGCTGGAATCGTGGTTCTTCATCAGGTACTGGATGGAGGGGCCGCATCTGCGCGTGCGACTCAAGCCGAGACGTATGGGCGATCAGCAGATGGTCGTCGACCGGCTGTTCTCGGCTCTCGACGCGTTCCTCGACGACCGTCCTGCTCTCTACGAGATGGACGAGCGTGAGACGTCCGGCCTGTTCAAGGAGATGTTCCTCGGCGAATACGACGAGCAGCAGTGGAATGAGCTGTACGGAGAGACCGGCTCCATGCCTATGCGCCCGAACAACAGCTACGTCGTCATGCGCTACGAGCCCGAAGTCGGACGATATGGGGGTACCGAGGCGATCAGCGTGGCGGAGAAGCACTTCGAGGCATCCAGCGACCTGGTGCGCACGCTCGTGGAGACGACGAATGTGCACGTGCGATCGGTGCTGTTCGGGCTTTCCGCGCAGCTGATGACGGTGATGCTGGGCGTGTTCCAGGACGACATCGACCGATCGGCGCTCTTCCTGTCGGCATACCGCACGTACTGGGAGCGATCGGGCTCGGGCGAGGCGGCGCCGCGCCACGATGCATACGCTCGAGCGTTCGACACCATGCAGGGCGGTCTGCGCGAACACCTCGGCACGGTGTACGAGGCTGCCGCTCGCAGGGATACCGATGAACTGAACGGCTTCTTGAAGGAATGGGCCGAGCACTGCATCGACCTTCACGACACGCTTTCTGCTGTCGCCGACAGGGGAGAGCTCACGTTCCCGCTCGGCCCGGACGGCGGCACGATCCCCGTCGACATCACGACGGGGGCACAGGCTCTCCTCAGTGGGTATCTGCACATGACGAACAACCGTCTGGGGGTGAGCATCATCGACGAGTGTTACATCGCCTATCTCATCGAGCATGCCCTCACTCAGGGTGGAGCCGATTCCGCCAGCACCGACCTGCAGTTCATGTTCGGGGGGACAGGGGCCGACCGATGAATGGCGGCGACACTCTCGACCTGCTGCGCGATGCGCGCCCGCAGCTGGTCGATGATGTGCGCATCGGTCCCGGCCTCTGGGATGTTCCGTCGACACGCTTCGTGATGCACGATGCGCGGACGGGATGGTATTTCCGCATCGGCGAGCACGAGCAATTCCTTGTTTCACGTATGGACGGCGTGCGCACCGTCGACCAGCTGGAAGACGAGTTCATCGAGCATTACGAACGGCGACTCACCGAGCCGCTGTGGAATTCCCTGCTCGGACTGCTCGCTCAGCGAGGCCTCCTGGTGGGGTCGGCTACGCCGGTCCAGCTGCAGAGCCTGCGAGACGCCCGAGAGCGAGAACGCGGAGAGGCTCGCACGTGGCTGCACGCCCGGATGCCGATCGTGAAGGCGGATCGGATCCTTCGCCGCATGGCCGTCGCGGTGCGGGTGCTCGATCATCTCGCCGTCTGGCTGCTGGTCTGGGTGGCCGCGGCGGCGCTGGTTGTTCATGTCAGCTCCAACTGGGATGTGCTCTGGCCCGCCGCCCGGTCGCTCTGGACGGATCCGGTGGCGATCGCCGTCTTCATCGTCGTCATGTGGGCCTCCCTCGTTCTTCACGAGCTTGCTCACGGCGCGACGGCGTGGGCCTACGGGGCGCGTGACATCGAGATCGGCGTCATGTGGCGATTTCCGTTCATCTCGCCCTATTGCAAGGTCGACGACACGATGCTCTTCCACGATCGCTCCCGCAGGGTGAGGGTGGCTCTCGCGGGCGTGACGGTATCCGTCGCGGTGTGTCTACCGTTCTGGCCGCTGTCGCTCGTCGCCGACGGGACGCTCGCCACCGTCTGTGCGGCGATGATGACGTTCGGTCTGCTCACCGGCCTGATCAATCTCGTCCCGCTCTTTCACATGGACGGCTACTACGCGCTCATGCACGCTCTCGGCGCCTTCGATCTCGAGGCTTCCTCACGAGCGGCGCTGGTCGGCCTCGCACGTCGCAGCCGCGAAGCGGGCAGTCGGGAATCCGGCCACCGAACCGCGTCGCTGGTGTACGGCCTCTTCTCGCTCCTGTTCATGAGCGCGATGGTGTTCGGATTCGCGGTCGCGGGATATCTGGCCCTCCAACCGCTGCTCGGTCCGTGGCCCGCGGTAGTCGTGGTGTGCAGCGGGGTGCTGGCAACCTTCGCCATCGGGGTGCTGGCGACGCGGCGGACGCGGGCCAAGCGCAGGGCGCAGACGGGCACCAGGACACCGATATCGAAGAGATGGGGTCAGACATGACGATCAGCGACACGGACAACGCGATCAGCACGACCGCGTTGACGAAGACCTTCCGCCGCGGGACCGCGGTTGACGCCGTCAGCCTGCAGGTGAGACGGGGCGAGGTCTATGGGTTCGTCGGTCTCAACGGCGCCGGGAAGACGACGTTCATGCGGATGCTCGTCGGTCTCGCGCGACCGAGCAGCGGTTCGTTCTCGGTACTCGGGAGTGCGACGCTGAGCAACGACGTGCTGCGGAGAGTGGGCACGATGATCGAGGGCCCGACCTTCTACCCCGGTATGACGGGGCGCCAGAACCTCGTGCTCATCGCCAAGTACGCCGGCCTCGCCCGGACAGCCGTCGACACCGCGCTGGAGGCGGTCGAGCTGGGTGATCGCGGGGATGACGTTTTCAGGACGTATTCGCTCGGGATGAAGCAGCGCCTCGGACTCGCCGCCGCGCTGCTCGGAGAACCAGAGCTGCTGATTCTCGACGAGCCGACCAACGGGCTCGATCCCGCCGGTATTTCGGCGATGCGCGATCTGATCCGCGCGCAGTCGCAGCGGGGCCGCTCGGTGCTGCTGTCCAGCCATCTGCTCGGCGAGGTCGCCCACGTGTGCGATCGCGTGGCGGTGCTCCACCACGGGCGGATCATCGCGATCGGCACCCCTGCCGAGATCGAAGCTGCGCACGGGGAGGCGCCGAAAATCATCGTGACGACCACCGACGTCGAGGCTGCGCTCGACGTACTGCGCTCGCACGCGGAGGTCGACGAGGTCCGGCCTACCGGCGAGGGCGTCGAGGTCGTCGCGGCGAAGGACATCTCGGCGTCGGTCACGGTGGCCCTGGTTTCGGCCGGAGTGGATGTGACGGGTGTCCGGCGGGACCACCGCTCCCTGGAAGATGTCTTCCTGCAGATGACCGCGGCCGACGAACGGAGGAGCTCATGATGTCCACGGTGGATGCAGAGCTGTACGGGATGCGGCACCGTAGGGCTTTCACCGTCCTGCCCATCGTCTGGCTTCTCCAGATCGTGCTGTTCGCCTATCTCGCGAACTTCATCGTCGCGATGACCGTCGACGGACTCACCGAGGAGCAACGCGCCGCGATGAAAGCGAGCCTGGGCACGGACGCAGTGTCTGCGGCCGTCCTCGGGTCGCTTCCGATGTACGGAGCCCCGGTGCTGATCATCCTCGGCGCGCTCATGGCAGCCGGAGACGAGAGATCGGGAATCCTCCGTCTCACTCTGAGCCGCGTGCCCGAGCGCGCTACCGTGCTGGTGGGTAAGCTCACGGCGCTCCTCCTGCTGGTCTCCGTCGTCATCGTGCTGTCGATGGTCACGGCCGCCGTGTGCGCCGTCGTCTTCTCGGCCATCGACGGAGCGTCGATGCGATGGAACGCTGTCGCGATCGTCGCCGACACCGCGGCTTCCTGGCTGATTGCCGTGGCCTGGGCGATGTTCGGCTTCATGCTGGGTATCGTTACCCGTTCGCTCGCGGCCAGCATCGCGATCGGCGTGCTGTGGGCGCTTGTCGTCGAGCAGATGGTTCACGGGCTTGCGGCGGTGGCCACCGTGTTGGCGCCCGTGCGCGTCGGGCTCATCAGCGGGGCGTCCGCGGTCCTCGCAGACGCCGCCGGTATCGCCACCATGCCGGGCGGCGTCCCCGACGCACCCCTGGGGATCGCGATCCTCGTGCTCGTCGCATGGTGCATCCTCAGCGCGGGCGTGGCGGCGGTGGTGTTCCGTGCGCGTGACATCCGATGACAGGGAGAAAGCCGAAATGACGACTGAAGAATCTATCCACCCGCGCGGTCTCCAGCGATTCGCGGCCGTCGGCGCTGTGATCGGAGTTGCGAGCGCCGTCGCCGCGTCTGTGCTGCACTTCGGCTTCGCCGACGTCGGAGCGGCCCGCACGCTCGCCTTCGTCGGGATGATCGGCGCATTTGCGGCGGGTGTCGCCGCGGTCACGAGCAGGTCGAGCGGTCAGAAGGCGGTCTTCGCGATCATCGCCGTGCTGTGTCTGATCGCCTCGTCGACTGTATTCGGAATGACGTTCTCTTAGATCGCGACGACGAAAGGATGGCACCATGACGATGCTGAGGGCCGAAGTGGCGGCGCTGGAGGTCGAGACATTCGAGGTACTCGACCTCGCCATGACCGACGATCTCTCGGCGGCTTCGACGAGCACGACGAGCAGCGCGTGCAGCACCACCTCGACCTGCTCGTGCTCGACGTCGTCGTGTTGCAGTACGACGTCGACGAGTTGCGCGTCCACGTCGTCCTGCGCTTAGGTGCCAGACGTTCTCTCACGCGGTGACCCCGCGCGACGATCGGGAGCGACCCGTCAGCGCGAACGCTGCTCCGTGATATCGGCGACGGTTGCGCCGTAGGCGGCGATGAGAGCGTCGGCGTCGACGAACAGGCTGTAGCCGTGCGCGCCGGCGCCCATCGCGATGCGTCGGCCCGCTATGGACGAATCGGCGAAGACCGGCCAGTCATGGGTGCTGCCGATCGGCACGATCGTGCCGCGTTCGTACCCGGTCGCCGCGAGGGCGAGCTCGGGCTCGGGCAGGCGCAGCTTGTTGACCCCCACGAGGGCGCGGAGCTTCGGCCACGAGATGACCCGGTCGCCCGGGACGAGCGCGAACAGATACGTGTCGTCGCTCCGCTTGACCACGAGCGTCTTGACGATGTCGTCGGGTTCGAGACCGAGGAGCGCGGCGGCCTCATCGAGGCTCGCAGCATCCGGACGCGGCCGAACGACGACATCGAGCCCACGCTCGGCCGCCGCGAGGCGGACCCGAGACGTGGGCTCGAGATCTTCTGTCATCCGATTCAGGCGTCGGGAGCGCGCAGCGGGTCGTCGGCAACCCACAGCTCGTCGTCCGCGCGAAGCGTCTGCCAGGCGGCGTAGAGCACGCCGGCTGCGGCCGTGACGCCGAGGATCAGAGCGATGACGCCACCGGCGCCGCGCTTCTTCTTCGGCTCCGGCAGTGCGGCACGCGACTGGAACTTCTTCGTCGCCTTCTTGCCGTACTTGGCGGCGTTCTTCTTCACCGACGACAGGTCGAGGTCGACGCCGCGGCCATGGGCGAGGCGTCCACGGGTGTCGTTGGCCGCATCCCACACGGAGAGCGCGCCGCCCACGACAGCACCGGCGGCGGGGATGAGCGCGCCGTTGTAGACCTTGCGGGTCGCGCGAACGCTCTTGTCGACGTACGGCGCCGCGTACTGCTCGTAGGTGTTCTGAACGGCGGGCTTGACGTGCTCGCGGTTGTAGTTGCCCAGCTGGTGGCCGGCGTCGCGTGCGACTTTAGCGGCCTCTCCCATCAGGACCTGCTGCGACTCCCACAGGGTGTTCGCCTGCTTCTGGAGCTTGCGGAGTTGCTTCTTGCGCTTGCGGCTGAGGCTCACGTGGGCCCTCCCTGCATCGTGGGACGTTTTCCCTCATCTTGCCAGAGAGCGCTCCAGCCAGCAGGGCATTGACAGGTGCGAGAATGGCACACATGCCTCAGCACACTGCAGTAGCGACGATCCACACCAACCACGGCGACATCGTCGTCAACCTTTTCGGCGACCAGGCCCCCCGCACGGTGAAGAACTTCATCGGTCTCGCCGACGGTTCGCAGGAGTGGACCAACCCCGCCACGGGCAAGCCCGGCGAGGGCCCCCTCTACACCGACGTCATCTTCCACCGCATCATCCCGAACTTCATGATCCAGGGCGGCGACCCGCTCGGTCAGGGCATCGGCGGCCCCGGCTACAACTTCGACGACGAGATCAGCCCCGAGCTGGACTTCCAGAAGCCCTACATCCTCGCGATGGCGAACGCGGGCCTGCGCCGCAACGCGATCACGGGCAAGGCCGAGGGCACGAACGGCTCGCAGTTCTTCATCACCACCGACCCGACCCCCTGGTTGCAGGGCAAGCACACCATCTTCGGCGAGGTCGCGGATGACGCGTCGCGCCAGGTCGTCGACACGATCGCCTCGGTGAAGACCGGCGCACAGGACCGTCCGGTCGACCCGGTGGTCATCTCGTCGATCGACGTCGTCACGGTCTGAGCGGTACGTGAGCGCGTCCGAGCTGCGGAGCAACCCCGACAACTTCTGTTACCGGCATCCGGATCGGCAGAGCTTCGTGCTCTGCCAGCGGTGCCTGCGCACGATCTGCGCGGAGTGCCAGACCCAGATGCCCGTCGGAGTGATCTGCCCCGAATGTCTGCGTGATCAGCAGAAGAGCTCGGACGCGCCGCGTCCCCGCCGCGCACCGCGCGTCCTGCGCGCGGTGCGCTCCGACGACTCACGGCCGCTGGTCACCTACGGGATCATCGGCGTGACGTTCTTCGTGTTCATCGTCGGACTCATCCCGGGCCTGGGGTCCGTGGTCACGTCGACTCTGGCGATGTACCCCCCGTTGCTCTACCCGGAGTTCAGCGGCACCTTCGAGCCGTGGCGGCTGTTCACGGTGCTGCTCGTCCACAGCGGCTTCTGGCACGTCGGGCTCAACATGCTCGCGCTCTGGATGCTGGGGCGCAGCCTCGAGCCGATGCTCGGTCGCGGCCGCTTCCTCGCGCTCTATCTGCTCAGCGGCCTCGGGGGATCGGTCGCAGTCGTGCTGTTCGGGTTCTCATCGGCTGTCGTCGGTGCGTCGGGCGCGATCTTCGGCCTTTTCGGCGCCCTGCTCGTGATCGGCCGTCATATCGGCGCGAACATCACGGGAATCGCCGTGGTTCTGGGAATCAACCTCGTCATCACGTTCCTGCCGCTGCTCCTGAGCGGGCTCGGCGGAAGCGCAGGCACGCAGATCTCGTGGCAGGCGCACGTCGGCGGCTTGGCGGTGGGCGCGCTCGTCGGCTTCATCTTCGCGCGCACGCGAACGATCCGCCGTCAGCGCTTGCAGGTCTGGCTGCTCGGCGCCACCGCCGCGGGGCTGATCGCTCTGCTCGCGGTGCCCCTCGCCCTCTACTGACGAAAGTTATCCACAGGCCTATCCCCAGGTGGGGATGGAATCACACCGGTGTGATTCACCCCATGTGGACAACCGGTCAGCGCCACCGCGTGGTCATGAGGAAGCCCACGAAGGCGATGCCGAAACCGATCACCAGGTTCCAGCCCCCGATACCGGGCACGGGAAGCGTGGAGTTGCTGAGATAGAAGACGAGCACCCACACGAGTCCGATGAGCATCAGCCCCAGCATGATCGGCTTGAACCAGACCGGGTTAGGTGCGTCATCTGCGGGGCGTCGCTCCACGGTCGGGTCGTCGTGGTCGCTGGAAGATGCCATGGGAGAATCCTAGCCGTCGGACCTCGAGTCGCCCGGGCTCACCCGTCAGGACTCCCACAGGCCGGCCGTGAGACAGTAGGGGAGTGCTCCGCCTCGGTGATGGCATGCCGAATCGAGAGGGGCCGAGATGCCCGCATGGTGGGAACAGATCGTCCACGCAGTGACCGGGCGCGTCAGCCGGCACGACGACCTGCCGGATCTGCGGGAGCTCCCGTCTCGCGCGGTCAGACTCGAACGCACTCACTATCTCGTGAACGACCGTGAGCGACAGAGCCGTCATCCTCGTGCCTATGTCCTGCGTACCGAAGTGGACGCGTCTCGGGGCCGCGGCAACATCGCAGCCTTCTCGAACGGTCGCGGTGTGGGATATCTCCCGGAGTCGGTCGCGGCCGAGATGCATCCGCTGCTCGACGACCTCGGCGGTGCCGCGGTTGTCAACGGCGCAGGCGTCAGGACCGGCAGCATCCGCCTCTGGGTCGATCTGCCGACATCCAGCGCGGTGCGCCGTCTCGTCGCCACAGTGAGTTCTTCCAGGGCTGCGGGCTAAACTCTGCGACTGTGGAGAGCACTCGCACGTCGTCCCGACGCTCACGTCGCTCGCCGTCGCGCCCGCGGCGACGCGTGAGTGTGATCAGCGTCTTCGGCGAGCTCCTTCTGACCGCCGGTGTGGTGATGCTGCTCTTCGTGAGCTGGCAGATGTGGTTCGGCGACATGATCATCGGATCGCAGAAGCAGGCGGAGGCCGCGGCGCTCGCGCAGCAGTGGCAGACCCAGGCCCAAGAGGCTCCGACGCCGGCCGAGACGCCTACCGGTGAGCCCGAGCCGGTGGACCCCGCCGCGATTCCCGTGCTGGCCGAGCCCGAGCCGGGCGCGGAGTTCGGCATCATGTACATCCCGCGTTTCGGTCCCGACTGGCAGTTCACCATCGCGAACGGCACGGCGAAGAAGGCGATCCTCGACAAGGGCCACATCGGTCACTACGAGGGTTCCGCGATGCCGGGCGCCGACGGCAACATGGCTGTCGCCGCGCACCGGTGGACCTCGGGTGCGCCCTTCGACCCGGTCGACCGGCTCGTGGTCGGCGACGCCATTGTCATCCAGACCCAGGACGGCTGGTACACCTACCGATTCCGCAACGTCGAGTACGTGCAGGACACGGCGATCGAGGTACTCAACCCGGTTCCCCAGCAGGTCGACCTCAGCGCTAACGGCAAGTACCTCACCCTCACGAGCTGCGCCCCGAAACTCAACATGCTCGAGCGCATCATCTCGTACGCGGTCTTCGAAGAGTTCACCCCGACCTCGGCGGGTCCGCCGGCGTCGCTGACAGAGGGAGTCTCCGCCTGATGTACGGAGCACTGTGGCGAGTTCTCCCCGGACCCTGGTGGCTCCGGCTGTTCTTCCTGCTCATCCTCGCGGCTGCGGTCGTCTATGCGCTGTTCTTCTGGGTGTTCCCTGCCATCGCGCCGTTCTTCGCGCCGGGCGAGGAGTCGACGGTCGGGTGACCGCGATCCTCGTGATCGACAATCACGACAGCTTCATCCACACTCTGGTCGGCTATCTCCATGAGCTCGGCGCTGAGACCGAGATGGTGGAGTCGGATGCCGTGAGCGACCCCTCACACGTGATGGCGGGCTTCGACGGCGTCCTCGTGTCGCCGGGACCGGGCACTCCGGAGGATGCGGGCGCCTCGATCGACGTCGTGCGCGCAGCCGCGGCATCCGCGGTTCCGCTGCTCGGGGTGTGTCTCGGGCATCAGGCCATCGCGGTCGCGTTCGGCGCGACGGTGGGGGAGGCGCCGGAACTCATGCACGGGATGACGTCGGACGTGCGACACGACGGGTCTTTCCTGTTCGAGGGCGTGCCGACGACCTTCGCGGCGGGCAGGTACCACTCTCTCGCCGTCGACGCCGCGACGGTGCCCGCCGAGCTGCGGGTCACCGCACGCGCGCCGGGCGGCACGGTCATGGCGATCGCCCACCGTGACGCACCCGTCGTCGGCGTGCAGTTCCATCCCGAGTCCGTGCTGACCGATGGCGGCTACCGGATGCTGGGGAACTGGCTGGCGTCGGTCGGACTGAACGGCGCGCAGGAGCGCGGGGCGCGGTTGCACCCGCATCGACGGGATGCAACCGTCACCTGAACCGGTGCGCCGGAGCCGGTGAGGCGCGGGTCTCAGCTGCCGGTGCAGACCCGGAGCGTGACGGTCGATCCGATCGGGACCTCGCCCGGTGCCAGCGACTGCGACGAGACGGTGCGACCGCCCGCTGCTGCCGCGCAGCCCGGGTCTTCGATGACCTCGGGGATCAGCTGACGCGATTCCTGCTGCAGCTCGCGCTCGGCGGCCTCGACGGTGTACCCGGTCAGGTCGACGAGGGTCACGGTGCCGCTGGCGACGACGAGGTTGACCGACGATCCCATGGCGAGAGCCGAGCCCTCGGGCGCCGACGCCTCGATGACCGTGCCGGCAGGCAGGGTCGGATCGTTGCGCGATCGAACGGTGCCCAGCTGCAGCCCGGCACGTTGCAGCGCTTCGGTCGCCTCGGTGCGTGAGAGGTTCTGGAGGGTCGGGACGGTAGCCATCTCTTGGCCCGTCGAGACGTAGACGGTCACGCGCTGGCCCGGCGAGAGGGTGATGCCTGCTGCGGGCTCGGTGCTGATGACGTCGCCCGGCGGCACCGCGTCGTCGCTGCGGTCGGAACGGACCGGATCCAGCTCGGCTTCTTCGATGAGATTCTCCGCCAGGTCCCACGACTTGCCGGCGACCTCCGGCACGACCCGCGACGTACTAGGCACGGTCGTGGTCGTGTCACGGAATGCCAGGACCCAGATGAGCACCGCGATGAGCAGGGCGGCGAGCACCGCCACTCCGGCCCAGATCCAGCTGACGGGCGGGCCGGACTGCGTGCGGCGCATCGTGTTGTCGGTGCTGAGCTGACGCAGGGATCGTGCCGTCTCGGCCGCGTGCCGCGGATCCGGCCCGTACAGCTCGCTCGCGAGGGCCCCCATCTGACGCTTGGTCGGCTGCTTGCCGCCGACCGCCTGGTCGAGCGCGGCACGGAACTCCGTCGCGTCCTGGAATCGCTGGAACGGGCTCTTCGCGAGAGCGCGCAGCACGACGGCATCCAGCGCGCGCGGCACGTTCTCGACGATCTCCGACGGCGGCAGGGGAGCTTCACTCACGTGCTGGTAGGCGACGGCAACCGGCGTCTCACCGCGGAACGGCGCCCGCCCGGTGAGCAGTTCGTAGAGCACGACACCGGTCGAGTAGAGGTCGGCGCGCGCGTCCACCGGCTCGCCCTTGGCCTGCTCGGGGGAGAAATAGGCCGCCGTGCCGATGATCGCCGTGGTCTCCGCGACCGTCGACGACGAGTCCGAAACGGCCCGGGCGATGCCGAAGTCCATGACCTTCACGGTGCCGGCGTCGGTGATCATGACGTTGCCCGGCTTGATGTCGCGGTGCACGACCCCGGCGCGGTGCGAGTACTCGAGGGCTTCGAGGATGCCGTCGACGTAGCGCACCGCATCCGACTCGCTGATGGGGCCGGCTTCGACCATGTCCTTCAGCAGTCGACCCGTCACGAGCTCCATGACGATGTACGGCACGGAGTGGTCACTGCCGTCGGGGTCGGTCTCGGTGTCCTCACCGGCGTCGAACACACGGACGATCGACGGGTGGGCCATCCGCGACGCGGCCTGCGCCTCGAGGCGGAACCGCATGCGGAAGCCGGGGTCGTCGGCCAGCTCGCGCTTGAGCACTTTGATCGCCACGTCACGCCCGAGGGTGACGTCGTACCCCCGGTACACGCTCGCCATTCCACCGCGCCCGATGGGCTCGTCGATGCGGTAGCGCCCTGACAGCACACGTTGCTCTGCCGACACGTCACTCCCTGCGTTCGACTCGTACTCGGATGTGGGACTCATGGTCGAACCGGAATCAGTCGTCGCTTCCGCTGCCGTTCCCGCCGCCGTTGCCGCTTCCGCCGCCGTTGCCGCCGCCGTTCCCGTTCTGGCTGGGGTTCGGAGAGGGCGCCGTCTGGATGGTGGCGGCGGCCTCGGGGGAGGCGGGCGACGTGCGGTCACCGTTCTCGCCGGCGCAGGTGACGGTGTACGTCACCGAGAGCGCTCCGGAGTCGCCGACGGTGACGGGCGCGGGGCGCTGGTTAAGGCTGAAGCTCGACGTGGTCTGGCCGTTGGCGAAGGTCCCGCCCGACACCGTGAAGCGGTACTCCGACGGCGTCAGGCCGGCGGGGCACGAGTAGCTCGACCACATGACCTGAACCGTCGAGCCGGCGGTCACGCTGGTGACGGTCTGGCCGTTGGACTGGATCGTCGGAGCGGCGGGGGCGTTGAGCGGGCTCTGCTCCGCGTACGACGTGAGGGTCACCGAATCGGTGGGCTGCACGTTGCCGAGCGGCACCACCTCGTAGACCTGACCGACCTGGTCCTCGCTGGGCGCGGCGTTGCCGGGTGCGCAGGTCACGTTCTCGAGGCCGGCCCGTTCGGCGACGGCGAGGGCGTCTTCGCACGAGCGGCCGATGAGGCCGAGGTCGTCGACGTTGATCGACGCCGGAGTGCTCGGGCTCGGCGGCGTGGACGGGGTGTTCTCCGGAGTGGAGGGTGCCGCGTTGGTCGGAGTCGACGGGTCGGGCTCGGGGTCTCCGCCGCCGGAGAGCAGGGCGAACAGCGTGCCGCCGAGCACGATGACGAGCAGGGCGATGAGCGCGACGAGCGGCCAGGTCCACCGGCTGCGCTTGCGCTTCGGCGTCTCGGCGAGGTTGTCGTCCGCAGCAGCGAGTTCGGACGCAGCGCCCGCCGCACCCGCGGCCGCGAGGCCGGCCCCGGCAGCGGCGGCTCCGGCCGGGAGCAGCAACGTCGCCGTGTCTCCGCCTGCGGAGGGCATCAGCTGCGTGACGTCGCTCGTGCCCGCACCGGCCGCGATCGCCGGCACCGCGGCATGCGCCGCGGCGAGATCGCCACGGCGAAGAGCGGATGCCGCGCGCGCGACGGCCGAGGCGGATGCCGGACGGTCGTCGGGCTTCTTCGCGATCATCGCGAGGATGAGCTTCTGCACCGGGTCGGAGACCGTGGCGGGCAGCGGCGGCGGCTGCTCGTTGATCTGCGCCATGGCGATCGCGACCTGCGACTCACCCGTGAACGGACGCTTGCCCGCCACGGACTCGTACGCGACGATGCCGAGCGAGTAGATGTCCGTGGCCGGCGAGGCCGGGTGCCCCGAGGCCTGCTCGGGGGAGAGGTACTGGACGGTGCCCATGACCTGACCGGTCGCGGTGAGCGGAACCTGGTCGGCGATACGCGCGATACCGAAGTCGGTGATCTTCACACGGCCGTCGGGCGTGATGAGCAGGTTGCCGGGCTTGATGTCGCGGTGCACGAGGCCCGCGGCGTGCGCAGCCTGCAGCGCCGAGGCGGTCTGGGCGACGATGTCGAGCGTCTTGTCGGACGACAGCGAGCCCTCGCGCTCGAGGATCGTCGACAGCGCCTCGCCGGGCACCAGCTCCATCACCAGAAAGGCGCTGCCGTTCTCCTCGCCGTAGTCGAAGACGCTCGCGATGCCCTCGTGGTTCACGAGCGCCGCGTGACGGGCCTCGGCGCGGAAGCGCTCGAGGAACCCGGGGTCGCCCATGTACTCGTCTTTGAGGATCTTGATCGCGACAGTGCGGCCGATGACGTGGTCAGTGGCTTCCCACACCTCGCCCATACCGCCGATCGCGATCCGCGAATCCAGTTCGTAACGCCCGCCGAAGCTCACGCCTTGCATGGGTCTCATCTGTTCAGCACCGCCTCGATAACCTTCTTCGCAATGGGGGCTGCGATCCCGCTGCTCGTCCCGGCCTGCCCCTGGCCGCCCCCGTTCTCGACCATCACAGTGACGGCCACCTGGGGGTTGTCCGCCGGCGCGAAGCCGGTGAACCACAACGTGTACGGATCGCCTGGACCGTGCTCCGCAGTGCCCGTTTTTCCGGCGACATCGACGCCGTCTATTCTTGCACCGCTCGCCGCTCCGTCACGGACATTGGCGACCATGAGCGTCCGCATCTGCTCGGCGACATCCTTGCTGAGAGCACGGCCGAACTCGCTCGGCTCGAACTTCTCCTGCACGGTCAGATCGGGTGCGACGACGGAGTCGAGAAGCTGCGGCTTCATCACCATGCCGCCGTTCGCGATGCCGGCCGAGACCTGGTTGATCTGCAGCGGCGTCGCGGTCACGTCCCCCTGACCGAACCCCGAGAGCGCCGTGCGGGCGTCGTTCAGCCCGCGGGGGTACTGCGACGCGGCGGTCGCGAGCGGGATCTCCATCTCGCTGTTGAAGCCGAACTTCTCGGCCTCTTCGCGGATGGCGTCGTCGCCGAGCTCGACAGCCAGTTCGGCCATCGGGATATTGCAGCTGAGCCGCAGCGCGGTCGCGAGAGTGACCGTGTCGCCGGGGCCACAGGTGCCGAGGTCGAAGTTGTGAAGCGTGTTGCTCGTGCCGGGGATCGTCCACGTCGCCGGGTTCGGGAACGTCGACTCGGGCGTGTACTTGCCCGACGACAGCGCGGCGGAGGCCACGACGAGCTTGAACGTCGATCCCGGCGGGTTGAGATCGCCGTCGATCGCCCGGTTGAAAAGCGGCTTGAGCGGGTCGGCCGCGAGTTCGTCGTACGCGGCGTTGACGCCGGCGGAGTCGTGCGACGCGAGCAGGTTGGTGTCGAAGCTCGGGCTCGTGACCATGGCGAGGATGCGTCCGGTCGAGGGGTCGCTCGCGACGACGGCGCCCTCGTAGCCCTGGAGTGCGTCGAAGGCCGCCTGCTGGATTCTCGGGTCCACCGTGAGCAGGACGTTCGATCCGCGCGCCGGTGCGCCCGAGATGATCTGCTCGAGACGAGCGAGGAACTGGGTGTCGTCGGTGCCGGAGAGCGACTGGTTCATGATCTGCTCGATCCCCGACGACGACCCGAGCACCGGGTTGATCCAGCCGGTGAGGGGCGCCCACATCGCGGCATCCGTGTACTGGCGCTGCCAGGAGTAGATGTCGCCGCTCGGCACGGATGCCGCCACGACCGAACCGCCCGCGATGATCGAACCGCGCTGCACCTCGAACGAGTCGTACAGCGTCCGCCGGTTGCCCGGGTTCTCGTTGAGCGCCTGGGCCTGGATCACCTGGATCCAGCTGGTCGAGACGAACAGGGCGAGGAACATCGCCAGCATCACGAAGCTGAGTCGTCGCAGTTCCTTGGTCATCCGATCACCACCCGGGGTCGAGAGCGAACTGCATCCGAGATGCGGAGGAGGAGGGCCACGATGATCCAGTTGGCCACGAGGGACGAGCCGCCGGCAGCCAGGAACGGTGTCGTGAGCCCCGTCAGCGGGATGACGCGGGTCACACCGCCGACCATGATGAACACCTGCAGCGCGATTGTGAACGACAGGCCCGTCGCGAGGAGCTTGCCGAAGTCGTCCTGACCGGCGAGGCCGATGCGCACGCCGCGGCTCGTGAACACCATGTAGAGGCACAGCAGGGCGAAGACGCCGATGAGGCCGAGCTCCTCACCGAGGCTCGGGAAGATGTAGTCGCTCTGCGACAAGGGCGTCATCCAGGGGCGACCCTGGCCGAGCCCCGTGCCGATGAAGCCGCCCTTGGCGAGGCCGTACAGGCCGTTGATGAGCTGGAAGCTTCCGCCGGCGGCGTCGACGTTGTTCGGGTCGAACGGGTTCAGCCAGTTCTGGAAGCGGCCGTTGACGTAGGGGAGCACCTGCGAGGCGAGGATCACGCCGGCGAGAACCAGGCTCAGGCCGATCATGACCCAGCTGGTCTTACCGGTCGCGACGTAGAGCATCGCGATGAACATGCCGAAGATCAGGGTGCCGGTGCCGAGGTCGCGCTGCAGCACGATGATGCCCAGCGAGATCGCCCAGATCACGAGGACCGGACCGAGCTCGCGAGCTCGCGGCCAGGTGACCCCGAGGAATCGAGTTCCGACCGATGTGAGGGATTCGCGCGTGCGGACGAGGTAGCCCGCGAAGAAGATCGCGAGGGCGATCTTCGCCAGCTCGCCGGGCTGGAACGACACGATGCCGCCGATCGACACCCAGACGTCGGCGCCGGCTTCGACGCCGAGGCCCGGGACGAACGGAAGGAGAAGCAGCGCGATGCCCGCGAACCCGAACACGTAGGTGTACCGGAACAGCACACGGTAGTTGCGCAGGGCGATGACGACGATGAGGGCTGCCACGAGGGCGATCGCGCACCAGACGATCTGACGCACGGCCAGCATGTCCCAGCCGGCTGAGGTGCCCTCCAGGTCGATCCGATAGATCATGGCGATGCCGATGCCCGAGAGGAGCGTGGCGATCGGGACCACGAACGGGTCGGCGTCGCGCGCCCGGAGGCGCAGCACGACGTGGATGGCCAGTGCGAGCGCGTCGAGCACGGCGCAGTAGATCAGGAACGACGAGTCGATCGCCCCGTTCTTTCCGAGCTGCACGAGGGCGAGGGCCGCGGCGTTGATGACGAACGCGAACAGGAGCAGGCCCAGCTCGCGGTTGCGCTGCGTCTGCGGCATCCGCAGTTTGCGCAGCGCCTTGATGACCGAGGTGTCGGCCGAGACGGCGGTGCCGGTCACGATGATCCTCCGTCCACGCGCAGATTCTCGACGATGGCTTGGGCCTCGGCGAGCGAGTCGGCTGAGATGGTCTGCTTCACCAGGTCGAGCTGGTAGGGAGCCAGGTCGGCGAGGGGGATTCCGGTGTCTTCCTCGGGCGAGGAGAGCGAGATCGGTCCGATGCTCGGCGGGATGCCGCGGTAGATCACGACCGTGTCTTCGTCGACGCCGACGAAGTAGCGCGTCTGCGTCCAGCTGTAGGCACCGAAGAGCACGACCCCGATCGCGGCCAGGATGACGATGAAGCCGGCGAACCAGGTGATCCGGCGGCGACGTGCGCGGCGGCGGTCCTCTTCGATCAGCTCCTCGAGGAACTCCGCGGCAGGCTCGAAGTGCGTGGGCTCGTTCGCGGCCTGGCGAGCAGGATGCAGCCAGCTGCTGCGCTGCGGGCGAGCGGCGGGCACCTCGATACCGAGCGGGTGCGACGCCGACCCCACGACCGTCGGTGGTCCGCTGAACAGCGGGTGCTGGCCTCCGACGTCGACGATGACGATCGTGACGTTGTCGGGCGCACCGCCGTCGAGGGCCTGCTTGAGGAGGCTGTCGGCAGTGCGGCCCGGAGCCCAACCCTGCCCG
This sequence comes from Microbacterium sp. BDGP8, assembly GCF_029991045.1. Lineage (NCBI taxonomy): Bacteria > Bacillati > Actinomycetota > Actinomycetes > Micrococcales > Microbacteriaceae > Microbacterium > Microbacterium sp. BDGP8. Next base: position 38,309 of record NZ_CP120712.1, read on the forward strand.
AGCGCCTTCGCGGTGTGGGCGTCGTCGACGACGCCCGACAGTCCGTCGGAGCACAGCAGCCACCGGTCGCCGGGCTGCGTGGGCATGATGAACGTGTCGATCTCGGGATCGGGGTCCATGTCACCGAGCACACGCATGAGCACCGAACGGCGCGGGTGGTAGCGAGCCTCTTCGGGGGTGATGCGGCCCGAGTCGACCAGACGCTGCACGAACGTGTGGTCCGTCGTGATCTGGGTCAGTGCCCCGTCGCGGAAGAGGTACAGGCGCGAGTCGCCGATGTGCGCGATCACGGCGTACTCGTCGACCATGACGAGCGCGCTGACGGTCGTGCCCATGCCGGCGAGCTCGGGGCGCACCTTGACGGTGCTGATCAGCTCTGCCGCGGTGTCGGCCAGCGCCTCGCGCAGGGCGGCCTCGGCCTCGGTGGTCGTGGAGAAGGCTTGGTCGAGGCTCTCGAGCCGTCGAACCGCGAGGCTCGAGGCGACGTCACCACCGGCATGCCCGCCCATGCCGTCGGCGACGACGAACAGGTTCGAGCCGCAGAAGCCCGAGTCCTGGTTGTTGGAGCGCACCTTCCCGGTATGCGAGATGGCGGCGCTGGAGCCCTGGAAGACCATACGTGCGGGCTACTTCCGCAGTTCGAACGTCGTCGCGCCGACCTTGATCGGCGCGCCCACGACGATCGGAACCGGAGAAGCGACGCGCTCGCCGTCGTGCCACGTGCCGTTGGTCGAGTCGAGATCCTGGATCATCCACTGATTGCCCCACAGCACCAGACGCGCGTGGTGGCTCGACGTGTAGTCGTCGCGGATGACGAGACCCGACTCGCTCGAGCGGCCGATGGTCAGCGGCTCGGAGCCGAGCGGAAGCTCGAGGCCGGCCTTGGGGCCGCTCGTGATGACGATGCGCGACACGGCGTCGGTCGTCGCCTTTCCGCCCTTGCCTGCCGGGGCCGGGGTGCCGACCGCGCCGACGGCGGCGGTCGCGGCATCCGGAGACGACGTGGGCGGACGGGTGACCGCGGGGCTCGCGGCGGGCGCGGCACCGGCTGCCGCCGGCTCGGGGAGCTTGCGCACCTTCACGCCGAACAGGTCGGCGCGCAGCGAGTACACGACGGCGAAGACGAAGAACCACAGCAGGACCAGGAAGCCGATCTGCAGCAGCAGGAGGGTGAGCGGACTCATCGGGCTTCACCTCGGGTGTCGTACATGCGGGTCGCGTCGGCCGCCGACATCCGGGGCCGCGCGGGAGCCTGCGCCTGCGGGACGACGCGGAAGACGATGTCGGTGCGACCGATGCGCACGACGCCCTCCGACGGCAGGGCGGCCTCGCTGACCCGCGCGCCGTTGAGCTGGGTGCCGTTGGTGGAACCGAGGTCGCGCACCATGGCGCGCTCGCCGTCCCAGAGGATCTCGACGTGCTTCCGGCTGGTTCCGGCATCCGGGATCGTGATGTCGGCGTCGCTGCCGCGCCCGATGACGGTGCGCGCTGCGACGATCGGATGCCGTGTGCCGTCGATGTCGAGCACGGCCTGCCACGACACGCGGGCGCCCGCATCGGAGTTGGAGTCGACGCGGACAGTGCCCGTCGAAAGCTGCGGGTCGTCCTGCAGGGAGACCGAGACGGCACCCGAGAACGAGTAGCCCTGGGCCTTCGCGTGCTTCTCGACCAGCCCGCGGAGTTCGTCGAGGAGAGCGGGCCCGATCGCGTTCATGCGCTCGGCGTCGTTGTCGGACAGGCGCACCGTGAAGGCGTTCGGAACCAGGATGCGGTCGCGGCTGACGACGGCGGCCTTCTTGTCGAGTTCGCTGCGGAGGGCGGAGGCGATCTCCACTGGCTGGACGCCGCTGCGGAAGGTCTTGGCGAACGCGCCGTTGACGGCACGCTCGAGACCCTTCTCGAAGCTGTCTAGTAGTCCCACGGGGCTCCTCAGGCAGGCGGATGGTTGCTTCATCGTAGTCAGCGAGGCTGAACGGACCATGCATTGGGGCTCGGATCGCGGCTCAGGAGCCGCCGTCGGCGTGATATCCTCGGGAAGTTGAGTTCGTGGAAACACGTTCTCGCGCGAGTGGCGGAATAGGTAGACGCGCTGGCTTCAGGTGCCAGTGCCCGCAAGGGCGTGGGGGTTCAAGTCCCCCCTCGCGCACAGTGAGACGAAGGCCTCCGACCGGGAAACCGGCGGAGGCCTTCGGCGTTCGTATGGGCTCAGCGTTGTTTCGCTAGGACTTGAAGCGACGCGGTCCGGGCATCCGCAACGGGGATGCGTTCCTGTTCGATTCGTCGGACGGTGACAGCGCCCGACGTCGGGAGGCTCGCCTAGCACTCCGCCTCCTCGGGCGTGAGGGTACCGAGGCACTGGGGTATCCGCCGCCGCCGTCGCGGCGTACTTCGCGAACTCGCCGCGCTCCGCGCTATGCCCAGTAGACAATGCCTTGTGCGGCTACAGCGCAGAGAAGTAAACACAAGCTCACGCTACCCATGACGGCCACCGCTGAACGGGACCGGGCGACGCTGCTTGCGATCAATGATGTGATGGCAGCGGTCGGGAGAGCGATGATCGTGAGGATGATCGCTGCGAGCGTGACGATGTTCGCCTGATCGTGCGCTGCGGCGACGAGAAAGAACGCGAGCAACCCGACGAAGACCGCGGCGACGTCTCCGACCATCACATGCAGCACCCTGGTGGCGTTGCGCGTGATGATCGACCCGAGAAATCTGACTCCGACTCCAACCGTGAACATCGCCACCGGATGGAGAACGTCAACTCGTATCGAGTTGATATTGACGCCGGCAACGATCCAGTCTGCGATCACTAAGAGCAAGGTCGCCACTGCGAGAACCATGCCCATGCAAAGCATGTTCACGCCCCTCGCGGTGGCGACCTCACGTTCCATGATCTGAGACTAGTAGGACGCGCTCTGCTCGTAGAAGCCGGGGGAGCAAGCGAGTGGCCCAAGCAGGCACTCGAACCCATCGTTCGGCAACCGCGCGATCGTCTTCCAGATGGTGTGGCTGCCGTTAGGAGGCGTAAACCCGCCGTACATCTCGTGTGCCGGAGCGCGGAACCTGCTTCCATCGACAGAGATCGTGCCGCTGCGGTAGAACTCGACGGTTTCGCCGTAGGTGATCGCCCCGCTGTACTCAAAATCGAGAAGCGCGCACCCGGGATTGCTTCCATAGTGCTGGAGGCGAATCTTAGCGTAACTCGAGTTCGCCTGCGCGTCGTGGAACGTCATCGAGTCCATGTTCGCGTATAGAGTTCGGTCGAGGTTGCCATTCTTATAGATTCTCGTAGATCCCACATCCTTCACCCAGCTCATGTTGTAGGGCGCGGGGTTGTCCCAGTTGACGTTGACGAACATCATTGTTCGGTAGTTGGCAACCCCCCAGGGAGTCTCGGGCGCCGGGAACTCGTAGGTCCGGAAATCACCACCGAAGTGCCATTCGTCGAACGGATGATTCAGATTGCACTGGAGCCCGCCCACCCGCAGATCGGGGATGAACGTCTTGTGCACGTACTGGTTGTACCACGGCTGGTATGTGCGAGGTTCGATGAGGCGCTCCTGATCCTCGCTTGCAACCCCCGTGAAGGTCTGGAACGTGATAGTCCGGGACGCCGTACTCACCTGGTCATCCGAGGATCTGGCGGTCGGTGAGGCCGCGATCATGCTGAAGGTGTACGACTTCTCTGGTTCAAGACGATGCGTCACGAACAGTCCGTCCTCGCTGACGCCAAGGAGCGAGTCACCTTCGTACACGGAGAAGGTTTCCTTCTCGGGCCACGCGAACGATGCGGTCGAATCGGTGAAGGCGATAACACTCACGACCTCCCAATCCATGGGGTCGTCACTAAGTGGATCTGTCTCGATTTCGCCGGAAACGGGACCAGGTGGTTCCTCTGAGAAGGTCAAGTCCGCGGGTTCAGGTACAGCCGACATCGTTTCTTCAACCTTTGCGCGGTCCGCTTCAGCGATCGCGCTGGACTGGATGAATATCTGGACGGGTGTCTCTTCGTCCGTCACCCCGGTGACTACCCGCTCGCCCAACTCGTGGTCGTCGTTCTCCACGGTGATAGGGTCTCCGCTGATGGTGCGAAAGACGCCCCGCTCGGCAGCGACCGCATCCACAATCTCTCCGGCCTGGTCATTGTTCGCTTGCGCGGCAGACCCGACGAATCCCGTGAGGAATGCGCCCCCCAGGATAGCGACGCTCACGATCGCGAGCGGTCTTCGGCAGTTTTGAACTGTCACGGTGTCCTCCATTGGATTACCTACGGAACCGAGGTACAGGCTCCTGCCTTCAGCTTGTCAGAACTAGCGTGGTAAATACTAGAGGCCTGTTCGGTGGCAAGAAGAGTGTGCGAGTAGAGCGCTACTAGCGGCTCGATCGCGCTCTGATCACCGCCCCTGGGGGCGAGGATACAGTCCGCACGGTCTTGAGGAATCTGCCAGGACCCCCTACGGACCGCAGCTCTGTGAGGCCGCGAGATAGTCCGTCGCCACGCGTGCATGAAAAGGAGCAGCACGCGCGCTCTCCTCGGCTTCAACATGGCCTTCCAAATCGTAGGCCGCGCCATGGCCATCGCCACCGGGCAGATCGACGGCTGAGTCGCCCCGTCGCGGCGAACCCATCACTTCGCCGCGCCCGCCCACTTGCCGGCAACAACGCCACCTGTCCAGGAGCACGAATTGAAGGACGCAGGGCCCCACACGCCGAGGATTGATCCGGCGAAACCCCCTGCCGAAACTGTTTCGCGCCGGAACGCTGCAGGTATGGCGCGTCCGAGTGGGTATGACGACCTTCATCGTCGTGAATCCCCGGAACAAGAGCACGAGCTGCAGTCCGCGCTCTTCGCCTCGTTCGCGCAGATCGAGGCGCTGCACGCTATGTGGAGTGGCTTCGAGGTTCGCCCGGGTACGGCTCTTGCAGGGGACGACAGAGCCACGCCCTACGAGCCCACTTCCCAGTGGCTCGGCACCTTCGTAGGCGTGGCTTTCGACAACCTGCGAACGGTGAAGCTCGTGATCCAGGACGCGCAGACCATGCCTATGTCGGCCCACTTTGGGCTCACTCGAAACGCGCTCGAGGCAGCCGGAGTCGGCCTTTGGATGATCGGTTCGAGGGCACGCGACACTCGCGTTCTTCGGACCCTTCAGCTCTCCTACGAGAACCGCAGAGACGAACACGGTCTGAACTCAGTCATTCAAGGCTCAGAGGCGAGGCTGACTTCCGATGACGCCACCGTCATGAGACTGCGCGAGTTGTGCGATGCCCGCTCCGGCATAAAGGGGCGGAGCCTCAATCCCCCGAGCATCTCCGAACGCCTACGAGCAGCCCAGGAACCCGCAGGGGACTACCCCTTCTCTCTGCTCGTGAGCTGGAAGCTCACGAGTGGGATTGCGCATGGCAGGAGGTCAGCTATGTACCACCTGCTCGACCGCGAGGTCGTGGCCACGAGCGAGACGGGCGCGACGGTCTGGATGACGTCAAGCTTCGGCGCGGCAGCCGGCACCTGTCGGATCGCTCTTCAGTATCTGATGCGACTCCTCACCATCGCGCTGAGTCGTAACGGTACTCATCTCGTCGTCTGAACGAACGCTGCCAGCACGAGGAGACCCTCTACTGGGTAGACAGCCCGAACGGGCCGCTTCATGCGATGTCTTGGGGGACAGCGAAGACGGTTCCACCGCTGCTGATGTTGTGGTGGGGAGGTCCCGTCTCCTTCGTTGTTCTTGGTTCGGTGCTTCGCCACGATAACTACGCTCTGTCTCTGCGTGCCACGACTCCGCTCCTTAATGCTCCCTCGTCTCCTTAATGCTCCCTCGTCGCTTCGCTCCTCAGTCCGCTTACCGCTGCGTCGTGGCACTTCGTTCCGTCGCTTCGTTCTCTTGCTTTGACACCGACCAAGAACAACGAAGGAGACTCACCATGAACAACACGTCCCGCACCCTGGGCGACGCCCTCCGCTACTGGGCCTACGAGGCCCCGACTCCCGAGCCGATCCCCTACTTCCAAGGCGGCATGGACCCGAAGCACCAGGACATGGCCGAGCTGCTGTGGAGCCCGGTCGCGAAGACGCGAGTCATCATCGAGCGCACGGACGGTGTGGAGACCGGGTACATGTCGGTGACCACCCGTGAGGGGTCCGACGAGGTGGTGCTGAGGCACTCGTCGATCGAGGACTTCCCTCAGGCGATGTGGAAGCTGTTCCTCTACCCACACCTCACCGGCGTGGATCTCTCCCCGGACGTGATGCTGCTGCATCGGTGCGACGCGCCGCTGTGCGTGCACGTCGACGTCGACCCGGCTGCGTCGCACCTGCGCGTCGGTGACGCGAGTGCGAACCAGGACGATGCCGCCCGTGCTGGCCGTCACCGGAACCGTTTCACGAGCGAGCGAGCGAGCGAGCGATTCGACTCGCGCCCCTGCGCCGATCGCGTCACCCGTGCTCGACGTCTGCTGGACACGGTGCGCCACTTCTACGTCAACGTGTGCGGCTTCCACCCCGGGCATCCGCTCGAACACCCCGGCGAGGCGCCGGCAGGAGAAAGCCCTGCGATCGAGGGGGACGAGGACGTAGCGGAGCTGATGTTCCGGTTCGACAAGGTGATGCCGCGCGCCGTCAGGACGCCGGGGCCTCCAGGGCGACCTTCGGCTTGGCCCATGAGCGGCCGCGCGTGTCTTTGAGGATGTCGTACTCGACGTCGACGTGCGGTTCGATGGCGCTGTATTTGTCGTTGGGGGCGCCGATCACGAGCTGGAAGCCGAGTCCGCGCCACGCTCCGATCGCACGCTTGGTGAAGTGTGCATCGGCCTTGATCAGGGCCTCGTCCATGAACACGGGGGCGTAGCGAGGGCGCTCGGCGCTCGCGTCGCCGAGCTGGTAGCGCAGGGCCGCGCCGACGATGAACGCAATGAGTTCCTGCGACTCTCCGCCGGACTTCTCGCCGATGTGGTCGTAGAGCGCGACATGCTTCTTCGTCACGGCATCCACGCGCTCTGCGCTCACGCGAACGTGGTTGCGGACGTCGATGAGGTCGCCGAAATCGGGCGCCGACCGGCGCATATGCCCGATGAGGCGCGACATCCGGCGGTACGCGTGTTCGCGCTCATCATCTGTGGTGGCGTTCTCGATCAGCCCGCGAACCTCGCGCAGCTCGCGCCGGAAGCGACGGCGAGGTTCGGACTGGTTCTCGCGCGTGGTGATCTGCAGGCGATGGTCGTCGTCGTAGAACGGGAGGTCCTGCATGATGCGGTTGATCGGGTCGATGCGATCACGGATCTCGCGGATCGATCGGCTGAGCGTCGAGTCGAGGTTCGTGAGGTCGTTGCCCGACAGTTTGAGCAGGCTGTCGCGCCACTCGGACTCGAGCTCGTGCAGTCCACTGGTCTCGAGGGCCTGGAGAGCGCGTTCGAAGTCGTCGATCGAGGTGTCGGGGTCGGGCAGCAGGTTCGGATTCGGCCACCGCTCGAGGAAGCTCACCATGATGCGTCGCAGGCTCTCCCGGCTCTCGTCGAGCGCGTCGACAGCCGCGCGTCGGTCTTCTGCGAGGCGCTGCGCGGCGGTCGCGAGTGCTGCGGAGAAGCGGTGCAGCGCCTCGGACGGAGTGCCGTCAGAGGTCGGCCCATCGAGGTGGAATCGCTCGTCGAGGAACGCGGACTGCGCGGCGGTGAGGGTGCGCTCTGCCCGCTCGGCGTCGTCGAGCACGGACTGATCCGAATCGACGTCGTCGATCACCTCGGCCCACTGCGCCTCGATCTGATCACGCTCGATCGACACGCGGGCGATCTCGTCGCGCAGGTGGGAGATCCGGTCCTTGATGTCGGAGATCCGTCGCTGCACATCGGCGATCTCTGGGTTGGCGGCTGTGACGTCGCTCTGCACGGTGATCCAGCGATCCCGCTCCGTGGTGACCGCCTCGACATCGACTTCTTCCCAGGTCAGGTCGGTGATCTTGGTGTACACGGCAAGGCGCGAATCGACGGTGTCGAGCTCGGTCTCCGCGGTCTTCCGTTCCCGCAGGGCGTCGTCGAGACGGCGGCGGGCGTCGTCGACGAGCCGTGCCACGTCGTGCCGGCGTCGCTCGTTCGAGAACCCGAGGACGTTCTCGCGACCGTGGCCACCGTGCGCGCCGCGGTTGCCCTGCGCGACCTGTCCCGTGATCGTGAGCGCCATGCGATGCTTCGGCAGTTCGGCGCTGGAATCGACGCAGACGTATCCGTGGCGGGTCTCGAGCCGCTCCTGCAGCCAACCGGTGAACGGCGAGCTCTGGTAGTCGAGACGCCCCGGGAGCGTCTGCGGGTCGAGGTTGGCGACCGGCTCCATGCCCGCGTGAACGCCCTCGAAGCGCAATCGCACGGGGGTGTGGACCGATTCGATCGCCGCGCGAAACCGTCCCAGGTGAGCGGTGTCGATCAGTACCGTGGTCGCGAAGCCGCCGAGCGCGAGGTTGAACGCCTCGCGCCACGGCTCGAACTCGGTGCGCACCTCGACGAGTTCGCCGACGAAGGGAAGGTCTGCGGTCGTGAGCCCGGCGGCCTCCGCCAGCCGCTCGCGCGACTCGTGCAGAGCGGGCGGGATGTTGCCGTGGCGCGAGGCCACGCGCTGAGCCTCCGCCTCGAGTTCGGCGAACTCGATCCGCGCGGCTTTCGCCGTCGATGCGGCTTCAGCAAAGGCCGACCGAGCACGCGCCTTCGCATCGGAGTCGACGAGCTCTGCACGGGCGCGGGAGATGAACGCCGTGAACTCGTCGCGGTTCGACAGCTCGACGCCCAGACTCTTGACGGCGGTGTCGAACACCTCGCGGTGACGCCGCACGTCGGCGAGCCGCCGCTCCACCTCGCGCAGTTCGCGCTGCGCCGTCGCCAGGCGGTCACCGCCGGAGAGCCGGAGCACGTCGATCAGGCCGTCGCGCTCGGCCTCGGCGCCGTCTGCAAGAGCACGCTTCTCGCGCAGCGTGACCTCGGCCGCGTTCTTGCGCCCACTCAGCTCGGTCTCGACGTCGCGCAGCATCCCGAGGCGCCGATCCGCGCGCCAGAGCGTGGCGAGCGACCCGGCATCCGAGAAGGAGCCGACCTCGTCAATCAGGTTCACCCGCTCGGCGGCGGCGGCCATCTTGGCGCGCAGCTGCGGGATGGGCGTGAGCGCGGTGACCTGCTGCCGGGCCGTCAGCATGCGCATGCGCGTGCTCTCGAGTCCATCGAAGTGCGCGACGACGGCGTCGGCGGTCTCCATCGTCTCGGGCTCTTCGAGCACGAGACGCTTGTAGAGGTCGTCGACGGTCGTGATCTGCTGTCCCGCCTGGATGCGCGCGAGCAGGTTCATCGCCTTGGCCCCCGCCCCCGCGGCGCCGATGCCGAGCACGGCATGCAGGCGGGCGGAGAACTCGCGGTCGGTTCCCACCGGCTCCAGGCCGGCGTCGCGCACGGCGGCGTCGGAGAGGCGTTGCACGGCGGCCGGTTCGAGCGAACGGAGGTCGAAGGCCCGATCGGTCGTCGCCCGCACGCGCACGGTGTCTTCGAGCACACGCGCGCTGGCCGGGATGTACCAGGCTCGCACCGCTGTGAACTGCGACCCGTCGTGATCGATCCACGTCATCGAGACGGCGGTCCAGGTGTCTTCGCCGTCGCCGCGGAGGACAGTCATCTTCGTGCCGTCCTCGGTGCGCGACTCGTCGATCTTGCCGCGGCCGTAGGACAGGATGTTGCGCTGCTCGGAGCCGCGCGGACGCCCGGTGACGCCACCGTTCGAGGCGCCGTTGAAGGGAGTGGTGTGGGGCATCATGAGCGCGATGTACGCGTCCATCAGCGTCGATTTGCCCGACCCCGAGCCGCCGCACAGAAGCGTGGCGCCGGGGGAGAAGCGCACACGATGGGCGCCCTCGTAGCCGCCCCAGTTGATGAGCTGCAGGTCTTCGGCGAGCCACTGCTGGCCGCGGGATGCCGCCGGGATGAGCCCGAACAGCGTCTCGAGCATCGTCACAGCTGCTCCTCCTGAGGTTCGTCGTCTTCGTCGTCTTCGTCGGCGGTGATGCCAGCGGTGTCGTCCGCGTCCGACCGGTCGCGCAGCCAATCGCGCAGTTCGCGCAGCTTCTCGGCGCTGAGGACGATCTCGACGAGCGGACTGATGCGGAAGCGTCCCGTCGTCTCCTCGTCGACGATGCCGTCGCGAGCGAGCCGGTCCATCGCCTTGCGGATCAGTCTCTGCCGCTTCGCGGTGTCGCCGTCGGCATCCGCGAAGTAGCTCATCACGGTCTGCTCGACGTCCTCGATGTCGACCCGGGCGGCCGGCTCCCCGGCCGCCGACTCCCGCTGATACACCGTGCGCAGGTGTACGAGGACGAGGGTCTCGGACCGCGTGTATGCGGCGTCCCGAAGCAGGATCGGAACATCGAGCTCGTCCGAGCGCACCTGCTGCTTGTACGCGACGCCGCGGTCGTGGTCGATCACGAGCCGCACGAACAGGTCGTTGAGCCGTGACTCGACGAGCTGCTGATTGTCGAGCAGGGCTGTCCACTCCTCCCGGTTGCGGTCCGCGAGCACGAACCGCCGCTGCAGCAGGTGGACGAGCACACGGCGCACCGCGGGATCGAGAACGCCGCGATCGCCGGGGAAGAGCTCGCCGAGGTCGTCCTCCATCGCAGCGGGCTCGACGAACGCGCCGTCGACCGGAGCCTCGCTGTCGGCTGTGCCGAGGGTGGCGGTGTCAGTCATCGTCGGGCTCCTTCGAGGTGCGGGCGGTCACGGATCCGAACGCGAAGCGCCGTGTCGTCCCGTCGGGGCGGCGCGCCTCGACCACCGAGAGGTCGTCGCTCTCGCGCATGCCGTTGCGGTGGGCGATCTCGAGGAGTCCGACCAGGTCGACCGGACGGCGCACGTCGTCGTCCGCGGCGAGGAAGGCCTCACCCAGATCGAACTCCTCGCCGAGGGCAGCGACGTGAGCCTCGAGCTCGGCGTAGCGCGGACCGCCCCACGCGCGTGTATCGGCATCCAGAATCTCCGCGTCTCCGTCGGACGCCGACAGCGGTGCCGGCGCACGCGGTGGGCGGATGTCGGTCGTCGACTGCCGCAGGTGGCGAATGTCGGCTGTGGGCAGGCTGCGGATCATGTCGACGGTAGCCTCGGATGACGTGCTGTGCGTCCAGGCCTGCAGACCGGCCATGACATCGCGCAGCAGATCGTCGACGTGGCGATCGCGGATGGGGTCGTGCGTGCGCACCTGGGCGGTGATGACGCGCGACGCGCGACGCTGGGCGGTCAGAACCTCTTCGACGCCGAGCTCCACGCGCCGTGAGATCGCGTCGAGCTCGGCGCGCTGCTCGGTGTCCATGAGGCGCGCGAAGGGTTGTGTGAGCAGGGTGTGCAGCTGGTCAGTGAGGCTGTCGATGCGCTCGGGATCGCCGATCAGCTTCAGCGCGCCGGCGAACGCCCGGCCTTCCGGCGTCGACTGCATGACGTACTGCCCGCGCTGCAGGTACTCGCGCAGCACTTCGCCGGTGGGTCGCACGTCGCGCCGGAGGTCGGCGATGACATCGCGCTGCATGGCCTTAATGGACTCCGCGACGCGCGTGAAGTCGGCGGGCAGCTCGCGCGCGAGATGCAGCACGTTCTCCGCCTCTTCGAGGAGCTGCTCATCGTCGATCGGCTCGGACTCCCCGACCTGGAGGCGCGCGATCTCGGCGTCGAGGGCATCGCGTTCCCGGATGAGGCGCGCGAGGCGCACCTCAGGGTCAGTCTCAGCGTGGTCTGAGAGCCGCTCGACGGCTTCCAGGAGGGTGCGGACACGGGAGTTCGAGACTCGGGTGCGTCCGCCGGTCGTGCGTCCGGTGATCTCCAGGGCGCCCACCGCGTGGGCCGTCAGCCGGTAGACCTCGACGTCGCCGTCGATCTGGGGGACGAGCCATCCCACCCGCACCCAGTAGCGACAGATCTCGCGGGCTGTACCGGCCGGCAGCGCGCGATCGTCCTCGTCGTATCCGGCTGCACGCAGCTCGTCGACGATCTCGGCGACCTCGGCATGCGCATCCGAGATCTCGACGGACGGCCGGTCGACGGAGAAGACGAGTGAGAGCGTTGCGACCACGAACGGCGCGTAGCGGCCGTGGAGGAGATCGAGCGTGGGGGTACGGAACGCCGACAACGCACGCACATATGCGGCCTCAGCGCGAGTACTTCCCATCCATGCAACAGTATCCGGCGCGCCGACATCGAACTGTCGGTCAGATCCAGTCGAGCGTCGGCGGATCTCGCCATCCGCACGTCAGGCGACCGGATGCAAGACACCGGCGGGTGCCCGAGCCTACGTGACGGCTGGGGCGTTGTCGTATCGGAGTATGTCGCCGGGCTGGCAGCAGAGCGCCTCACAGAGGGCAGAGAGCGTGGAGAAGCGGACGGCCTTCGCGCGACCGTTCTTGAGCACGGCAAGGTTCGCTGGCGTGATTCCTATCGCCGCGGACAATTCAGCGACGGTCATGCCGCGTTCGTCCATGAGCCGGTCGATGTCGACGACGATCGGCATCAGATGACTTCCGCAAGGTCGTATTGCATGGAGGCGGACTGCCGAAGCAGCGTGAACAGCACGGCCAGGATCAACGTCGCCGCGGCACTGACTCCGATCGCGGCGAGCATGCCGAGCATGAGCGCCGGCGGCGTGACATGCGCGGCGTTGAGCACCACGAACATCGCGAGGGTGCTGAGCCCGATCGCGGCGGGGCACCACGTCAGCGCGCGCACCCACGTGAAGGCGTCGGTCGTGAAGATGCTGTTGTCGCGCACAAGATCGAGCAAGCGCCACGTGACGATGACCGCTGCCTGACCGCAGGCGATGACGAAGGCTCCCCACCCGATGATGGCGGGCGCGATACTGGCGACCTCCGCGTATGCGCTGGCGAGGCCGGCGACGTTCGCGGGGATGATGAAGAGCTGGAGCGCGAGCCCGATGAGGGCAAGTACGGCGAAGACGATCTTGGCGGTGGCGATCAGGGTCCGGCTCATATCGCGCTCCTTCACTAAGTATCGAGAAACGATAGATCGTTTTTCGATAGGCGCCTACCCCCTGGACGCGTAGCGGCCGGGATGCCGGCCGGGTCAGCAGGCCTCACAGCGCAAACCAAGTGCCTGGCGATGGCCGGCCATAAACGATCGTTCCCGGCGGGCTGCGAACCGTGTGAGGGGTCCACGCCGACCCCGATCAAGCCGCACGCGAGATCAACCGGCTCTCCGAATGGCTCACCGGCGAGCAGCTGGGGAAGCATGTGTCAGGTGGCGGCGGCAGAATCGCACCATGACGCGCAGACCCCCGCCATCAATGGCTACCCCGACGCACGCCCAATCCGTGACGGTCTGCGCATCCTCGGCTGGACGCTCCGCGGCTTCACCCACGGCGCCGAGCGCCGTAAAAGCACGAAGCGTGCACGCCGCTTCTCAGCCTTGATGTTTGTGGCCTGCATCATTGGGGCGCCAGCGCTCGCTCTCATGTACCCGGCGATGATCGCACTTCGCCGCCACACCAGGTACTACATGACCCCCGAGCGGGACGCCACGCTTGCGATCACGGCCAAACGCGACGCCTGGCACGTCGCAGGCCACACCACCGCCCAACCTGGATCGCAGCGCGGTCGAGCGCTCAGACGGGGCATCGCTCCGCTCCTCACGCCCGCCCTTGACCAAGCCGGCAAGGCACTCGTCGCCGTCGCGGTCAGCGAAGGGCGCGCTCAGGACTACAGCGCAGATGTCCCCGGTCTTGTACCGCAGGGGCAGGCGTGGCCCCGAGGGGTGAAGATGCGGCGTGAGCCTCGAGCGCTCAGCCGCAATCGGTATGAGAGCACCCCCACACCGAAGAAGCCGAGCTGGTTGAGCAGAAACTACGGTCGGCTCGTAGCGATTGGCGTAGTCGTCTACCTGGTCGTCGCTCTCTACGCTGTCATCAACTTTCCACGACAGCTGCTGAACAACTGGCTGCCGGACCTCGACGACCTGGAGCGAAGCAAACTGCTGGGCTCAGCAGGGAACCTCGTCCTACTTTCGATCGGCGGGGTTGCTGCCGTTATTGGTGTCGGGATCAGCCTCTCTCGCCACCACCAGGAACGCGAGGCGGCCCAGCGCGACCTTGATCGGTTGAACGACGACCGGGCGCGGGAGCAATCGCGCCGGGAGGAAGTAGATGCACAGTGGCGCGTTGAGACAGAGCGAACCCTGCGAGAGCGCTTCGTGACGACCGTTCAGCTGCTCAGTGACCGATCGCCCGTGAACCGGCAAGCGGCACTGTTCGCGCTCGGCTCCCTCGCGGATGACTGGCACGCATTCGAGAAGCCCGACGAGGTACAGGTCTGTATCGAGGTTCTCGCGGGCTACCTTCGTGCTCCTCGCTCCGACGACATGCTCCTCCCGCCGGATGATGAACTCGATCCAGACGACTCGCCCACTCCTGAGGAACGTCGGAGGGCGCAGTGCACCACCCCCCAGGAAGTCGCAGTCAAGCAAGCCGGCTACACGGTTATTCGCAACCACCTGTACGACGGTTCCGAGTCCGGCTGGCACAACCGGACGATCAACCTCGCTGGCGCCCACATCGACTTCACTGTCGACCTCAGCGGGGCCGTCATCCTCCCCCACGGCAGCGTGAGCTTCGCGAGCGCGCACATCGGTCGCGGAGGCCTGTTGCGATTCGTCCGCCTGCACGTGCTCGATGGAGGTCGCGTCTTCTTTGACGACGCGACGGTGCAGGATCAGGGCGTTCTAACATTCTCGGGCTCGGTGATCCGGCATGGTGGGGCGCTGTCGTTCCGGAAGCTGGCCGTGCAGTACGACGGGCAAGTCCTTCTGGCTCGGGCTGATGTCGCGGGCGTTATCCGACTCGATCAGGCGCGGATCGGCTACAGAGGCTCCGCAAAGCTCACTCTCGTGAAGATTCAGAAAGCGGGCCTGATCAGCTTTTCCCATACAAGGGTGGAGAACCATGGCACTGTCGACGTGAGCCACGCTCAGATAAGCGGCGGCCGGGCCAACCTGAGCATTGCGCGGATCAGTCGACTATCGGACGTGATTCTTCGCGACGTAGAGATCTCCGGTGATGGAGTGATCGAGTTACCGGGAGCCGCGATCACCGTTCACGGCGGTCTCGAACTGGACGGGGCGGTGGTTGGAGACGGGCCGGTGATACTACCGAGCGGGGAATCACTGGTTCTCCCCACGGGAACACCCTAGAAGGGCCGATCTTGCTCCTGATCGTGGCGGTCCCGGCCGTGCTCCGTGAGTGGGGGCGCTGCTCCACCCTCCACTGTTGGGGCGGTTCGCCAGCATCTCCCTCGTCGCGGCAGGGGTGTTCCATTTCACTCGGTCGCATGAACTGGGCGAGACGCGTGCCGACCGATAACGATCGTTTCTGGGACGGTCGAGTCGTGCGCCGCGGAAGCCTGCCGAAACTCAGGGCCGTATCGAAACCCGGTTTCGGGACAAACGGTTTCGGCAGGGGGTTTTGACGTGCCTTAGGGGCGGCGGCGCTCGATGAGTATCGTGTCGCGCCAGTTGCCAGCCCAGGGGCCGTAGGTCATGTACGCGATGCGTTCGCGGTGGCCGATGCGGCGGAAGCCGGCACGCTCGTGAAGGGCCAGGCTGGCGGTGTTTTCGGGGAAGATGCTTGCTTGCACCGTCCAGATGTCAGCGGCGTCAGCTGCGCGCAGGAAGGAGGTGAGAAGTGCCGTGCCGACGCCGCGCCCGTGGGCGCGATCGGCAACATAGACGGAGTGTTCTACGACTCCGCGGTAGACCTCGCGTGCAGAGACGCGGGATGCGGCAACCCAGCCGAGGACTGAGCCGGCGGGATCGGTGGCGACGAGTCGGCCAACCTGGAGCTTTCCTTGGTCGAAGTCGGCCCAGGATGGAGGCTCGCTTTCGAACGTCGCGTTTCCGGCGGCGATGCCTTCACGGTAGATCGTTTCGACCTCGAGCCAGTCCCTCTCGGTCAGGGCCCGTACGGCGATGTCGCTCATGCGCGGAGGGCGCGGGATGCGGCGTCGAGAGCGTCGGTGATGACGCGGTAGTAGGCCCATCGGCCGCGCTGCTCGCGGGTAACGAGACCGGCGTCGACGAGCTGCTTCATGTGGTGTGACACGGTCGGCTGCGATAGGCCTACGGGCTCGGTTAGATCGCAGACGCACGCCTCCCCGTCCGCGGATGCGGCGATCAAGGACAGCAGGCGTACGCGGGTGGGGTCGCCGAGTGCTTTGAATGTTCGAGCGGTGCGCTCAGCGTCTTCAAGCGAAATCACCGCCCCGGTCACAGGAGCGCAGCACGATTCGCTTTCCGCGGGAGGAAGGAGCGGGAGCTGTGCAGTCATACTGCGATCCTCTCACGTCGTATTGACAGTCGTCGATGTATCGATGATGCTCTACCCATCGATGTTCGTCAATGGATGAGTGAGGTTGCTGTGGAAGACGTCTTGCCGGTGGCTGTGATCGGCGCGGGTCCTCAGGGTCGTGCCGCGGCCGCGCATTTGCTTGAGCGAAGTGTGCCCGTTGTGGTGCTTGAGGCTGGCAGTTCTCCTGCGGCTGCGGTTGCGGAATGGGGGCACGTGCGGCTGTTCTCCGAGTGGCCTGAGCTGATCGACGCGGCGGGCGCTCGTCTCCTGGACGGCTCGGGGTGGCAGGCTCCGACGACGGGGTACCCCACTGGGGCGCAGTGGATTGAGAGGTACCTCGCGCCCCTGGCTGCCGCCCTGGGTGATCGCGTTCGCTTTGGTGCCCGGGTGATGGGAGTTTCGCGGCTCGGCCGGGACCGACTTGTTGATGCTGGCCGCGGGGATCAGCCGTTTACCGTTCACGTCTCGCCTGCTCAGGGGGAGGAGTATCGGCTGCAAGCCCGAGCTGTGATTGACGCATCCGGCACCTGGTCGACCCCCAACCCGGCGGGAGCTGACGGGCTCCCCGCTATCGGTGAGGCGGCGTCCGCGGACCTGCTCTCGTACCGTATCCCCGACTTTCGTGACCGTGCTGGTTTCGCCGGCAAGCACACCGTTGTCATCGGTTCGGGACACTCGGCCGTGACGGCCGTGCTGGCCCTTGCCCGCATGGCTCGCCGGGACCCCTCGACGACGGTGACCTGGGCGCTACGCCGAGCCACCGCTGGGAACACCTTTGGCGGGGGCGACGCTGACGAGCTGCCCGCACGCGGCGCGCTGGGGATCAAGGCGAAAGAGCACGTCGATGCCGGCCTGGTATCCCTCGTCACCGGGTTCCGGGTCGAACGCGTGACCCGTGACGGTGAGCGCCCCGTCCTAGTCGCGGAGGACGGTCGCACTCTCACGGCCGACCGGGTGGTGGTGCTCACTGGCTTCCGCCCCGACCTGTCGTTCCTCTCCGAGCTGCGGTTGGAGCTGGACCCGACGTTGCAGGCGCCGGTTCGGATCGCCGCGGAGGTGGATCCGAACGTGCACTCCTGCGGGTCCGTCGCCGCGACCGGCGCCGGCGACCTCGCCCAGCCCGAACCTGACTTCTACCTCGTCGGGGCGAAGTCCTACGGCCGTGCGCCGACATTCCTCGCGCTCACCGGGTACGAGCAAGTCCGCAGCGTTGCAGCTGAAATCGCGGGCGACCGCGAAGCCGCCCGCCGCGTCGAGCTCGTCCTCCCGGACACTGGTGTTTGCGGCGGCGCAGGGCTGTTCGATGCATCCGGGGCGTCGCTAGGCGGGGCGTGCTGCGCGCCTCCGGTATTGCAGATCGGACGGGCGCCGGCATCGGTATGAGAACGCAGAGGGGGCAGGCCGGCGGCCTGCCCCCTCACTGTCAGCTCAGCGGGTAAGGAGAGTCGCCTGGATCTTGTTGGACACCGCTTCGCGCAACGGACGGACCGCGTCGGCATCCCAGGACTCAGGGTTGGGGAAGGACCATTCCAGAACCTCCCCGCGCGGAGCGCTGGGCAGCGCCAACCCGGGCTTCATGAGAACCACGACATCGGCAGCCTCCAAGTCAGCAGGCGTCACCGCGCGGGGCACGCGCCCCGTAATGTCCATTCCCAGCTCGGCAACGGTCGCGGCGATGGCAGGGTTCACCGTCTCGGCCGGGGCGAGACCGGCGGACGCTGCGGTGAAGCGGCCCCCTGCAAGGTGCTCGAGGAGAGCGGCGCCGAGCTGAGAGCGGCCGGCGTTGTGCTGACAGATGAACAGGACGGTCGGTTTCATGCGGCTCTCCTCGGTACGTTGCGGTGTCGATGATCAGGATTGCGTCTTGCATAGGCACCTGTCAATATAGATATATGTCGATTCAAGAGGTTGAGCTGGTCATCGTCGGGTCGGGCCCCTCGGGCTACACGGCGGCGGTGTACGCGGCGCGGGCCGGGCTCGCCCCCGTTGTCATCGCCGGTTCTGTCACTGCGGGCGGTGCGCTTATGACGACTACGGAGGTGGAGAACTTCCCCGGGTTCGTCGATGGCATCCAGGGACCGGAGCTGATGGACACGATGCGCCGGCAGGCCGAACGCTTCGGCGCCCGCATCCTCCTCGACGACGCGATCCGCGTCGATCTCGAATCCGACACGAAAGTCATCGAGACCGGCGCCGGGGAGACGTTCCACGCCCGCGCGGTGATCCTCACCATGGGGTCGGCGTACCGGAAGCTCGGGCTTCCCGACGAGGAGCGCCTGTCGGGTCATGGCGTGTCGTGGTGTGCGACGTGCGATGGGTTTTTCTTCCGGGGCCTGGACATCGTCGTGGTCGGTGGCGGTGATTCGGCCATGGAGGAGGCACTGTTCTTGACCCGGTTCGCTCGGAAAGTGACCGTCGTGCACCGCCGCAGCTCGTTCCGAGCGTCGAAGATCATGGCGCAGCGGGTGCTGGAGCACCCGAAGATCGACGTCGCGTGGAACAGCGAGATCACTGCGTTGCAGGGGGAAGAGAAGGTGCACGGAGTTCGCCTGCGGGACACCGTTACCGGTGCTGAGCGTGACCTCCCCGTGACGGGCGTGTTCGTTGCTATCGGTCACGACCCTCGCTCCGAACTCGTCACCGGCCAGGTCACCACCGATGCCGATGGTTACGTGCTGGTGGACCACCCCTCCACGCGCACCTCGCTCACCGGGGTCTTCGCCGCCGGCGACCTCGTCGACCACACCTACCGGCAGGCGATCACCGCTGCCGGGACCGGATGCGCGGCAGCACAGGACGCGCAGCACTACCTCGCCACGCTCGATGTTCCCGCCCTGGCGGAGGCTTTCGCGTGAGCAACGCAGCACCCGCTACTCGCCGCCTCTCGACCCTCGACCGGTGGCTACCGCTGTGGATCGGCTTGGCGATGGGTGGCGGCATCCTCCTGGGCCGGTTCATCCCGGGGCTGTCCGAACTGCTGTCACACCTTGAGGTCGGTGGGATCTCGATTCCGATCGCGCTCGGGTTGCTGGTCATGATGTACCCGGTGCTCGCGAAGGTCCGATACGACAAGGTCGCCGCCGTGACCGGCGACAAGAAGCTCCTCGTTTCGTCGCTGGCGCTGAACTGGATCGCGGGCCCTGCATTGATGTTCGCCCTGGCGTGGGTGTTCCTGCCGGACCTGCCCGAGTACCGGACGGGACTGATCATCGTCGGCCTCGCACGCTGCATCGCCATGGTCGTGATCTGGAACGACCTCGCTTGCGGTGACCGGGAAGCTGCGGCCGTGCTTGTTGCGATCAACTCGGTGTTCCAGGTCATCGCGTTCTCGATCCTCGGCTGGTTCTACCTCACCGTCCTCCCCGGCTGGCTCGGCCTCGACAGCCAAGGCCTGGACGTGTCCGTGTGGCAGATCGCGCTCAACGTGCTGATCTTCCTGGGCGTGCCACTGGTCGCCGGGTTCGCGTCCCGTCTTATCGGGGAACGCCGCAAGGGCCGCGCCTGGTATGAGGGCTCGTTCCTGCCCAAGATCGGACCGTGGGCGCTGTACGGGCTGCTGTTCACGATCGTGCTGCTGTTCGCCCTCCAGGGGGAACAGGTCACCTCACGGCCGCTCGATGTCGTGCGGATCGCGGTCCCGCTGCTGGTGTACTTCGCCATCATGTGGTTCGCCGGCCTCATCACCGGTAAGACCCTCGGCCTGGGCTACGCCCGCTCGTCGACGCTCGCGTTCACCGCGGCCGGCAACAATTTCGAACTCGCCATCGCCGTCGCGATCGGCACGTTCGGCGCCACGTCCGGGCACGCCCTCGCCGGTGTCGTGGGGCCACTGATCGAGGTCCCCGTGCTCGTCGGCCTGGTCTACGTCTCACTGTGGGCCGCGCGGGCATGGTTCCACACCGACCCCTACGCGATTCCCGAACCTGCCCTGGAAAGGACTCGATGATGAGCGCTCCCGCCACTACCGCAGAAGACACCTGCGCGCCGTCCCCCACGCACGCGATCGGGGACGACGCGGCCACCGCGATCGCCACCACGCTGAAAGCACTATCCGATCCGCTGCGGTTGCGGATGCTGTCCGCGATTGCCACCGACGCGCGCGGTGAATCGTGCGTGTGCGACCTCGCGGAACTGGCCGAGGTGTCCCAGCCCACCGTGTCGCACCACCTCAAGGTGCTCCGCGACACCGGCGTGCTCACCTCCGAGCGGCGTGGCACGTGGGTCTGGTATCGGATCGCCCCGCCCCTTCGCCCGGCGGTGACGACGCTGCTGGACTCGTTCGCGCCCGCCGCCGTGGCCCCCGTCCGCGCTGAGCACGCGGGGCTCGAGAACGTCGACGACGCTCTCGCCCACCTGGCCGAAGCGCTCGGTCAGGACTACCCGCAGCTCGACGGCAGCCTGGTGGCGACGATCGTCCGCGAGTCGTACACGGCCTTGGCCAAAAGCGCTCGGGTGAAGAACCACCTGTTGTCGCTCACCGACCGGTTCGCGCACCAACGGCTCACCGACATCACCCGTGACCGCACGCAGGGACAGCCGCAGGTGCTGTTCGTCTGTGTCGCG
This sequence comes from Microbacterium sp. BDGP8, assembly GCF_029991045.1. Classification (NCBI taxonomy): domain Bacteria; kingdom Bacillati; phylum Actinomycetota; class Actinomycetes; order Micrococcales; family Microbacteriaceae; genus Microbacterium; species Microbacterium sp. BDGP8. Next base: position 59,229 of record NZ_CP120712.1, read on the forward strand.
AACGCAGGTAGATCGCAGCTCGCCGCGGCGCTGGTGAATCAGCGCTCGGGCGGCGCCGTTGTGGCGCGCTCGGCCGGATCGACCCCGGCCGCTGAGATCCACCCCCATGTGCAGCCCCTCATCGACGAGCTGACCCTCGGCGACGACGAACCGCGGTTCCCGAAACCGCTGACCGATGACGCAGTGCGCGCAGCTGACGTCGTCATCACCATGGGTTGCGGTGACGTCTGCCCCATCATCCCCGGCGTCCGCTACGAGGACTGGACCGTCGGTGACCCCGCCCTCGCCTCCGCAGAAGGCGTCGCCGCGATCCGCGACGACATCGCCCGCCGCGTCGACGCCCTCCTTGCCACACTCACCCCCGCCCGCTGACCGGAGCCACCATGACCGACACCAAGCCCTCCGTCCTCTTCGTCTGCGTCCACAACGCCGGCCGCTCCCAAATGGCCGCGGGATTCCTGCGCGACATCGCCGGCGACCGCATCGAGGTCCGCTCCGCGGGGTCGATGCCCGCCGACCAGATCAACCCCACCGCTGTTCAGGCGATGGCCGAGTTCGGCATCGACATCACCGCTGAGCAGCCCAAGGTGCTCACGACCGAGGCCGTGCAGGCCTCCGACGTCGTCATCACCATGGGCTGCGGAGACGCGTGCCCCTTCTTCCCCGGCAAGCGTTACGAGGACTGGAAGCTGGACGACCCCGCCGGGCAGGGTATCGACGCGGTGCGCCCCATCCGCGACGACATCCGTGAACGGATCCAGCAGCTCGTCAGCGAGCTCGTCTGAGACGTCTCAGCTACGTTTAGAGAAGGGCCGGAGCGCTCACCCGGCGATCACCGCTGATCTAAGCCGCGGTTCCGGCACGCAGAAGCGGACCTCACCGCGGTCGGTCAACCAAACGCGCCCTTCATCGCGAGATCGGTGAGCGCTGATACGGCCGCGCTCGTCGCACTCGAGACAGCGGCGATGCCGAGTTTGTCCGCGACCTCGCGGAGTTTGCCTGCGCGCTTGACGACCTCGCCCGTTTCGGGATCAGGCTTCGAGACCACCTCATTGAGCTCGGTGACAGCCGCTTCAACCTCTGTCGTGTCGGCATCGGTGGCTTGGGCGGCCGCTCTCACGGCGTCGAGAAGTGGGAGGACATCGCTGACGCGCAGACCCGTAGAAGCCGTTGCTCCGGCACCGATGGCAGTCGGGCCGGACGGATGCACGACCGTGGTCGTGTAGACGTCGCCGAGATGACCGATGCGTTGCTGCATGGCGGCGTCGACATCTTCGCGTCGAGGCAGCTCCGTCAGCGGTGTGGTCACGGTCAGATCAGCGATCACGTCGATCAGCTTCGTACGGATTTGCCCGAGGAGACCCGAGATAGACGTCCCCGAGAGGATGTAGGACATGTTCACAATGGACTGAAACGGTCCCAGTTCCCGGTCCCACACGCTCTGCGCAGCCGCCAGCCCAGGCGGCTTGAAGCGCAGCGACTTCTCCTGTGCTTGACGTTCAAGCTCTTCGATCGGCTGGGTCAGATACAGCAACTCGGGCACGTAGCCCTGGGCCGCTTTGGGCAGCTGCCAGCGTGTGACGATCTGTCCCTTTGTCCACGTGTTCCCGCTGATCGAGTCGACCGTGATGGGGACGCCCGGCAGCTTGCGATAATCGGGAATCGTCGATTCGTCCGTGTAGCCGTTGAGCTCCAGACGAGCCCAATCGCGTAGCGCGCTCGATCCGGTCTCGGCGCCGAGCAGCAGACACTTCCGTAGCAGCCCGGCAAGAGGCTCGGTCTCGTCGAGGGCGCGGTCCCGAAGTGATCGCAGCAGCGAGTCGGTCATGTCGGAATCGTAGGTGGAACCTATGACATCGCGGACCCACCGGCTTGCGAGCGGTGCGAAACCGATCGTTTCCGGCGCGTGAGCGCCGTGCGGTCCTCACCGATCACCGATAACGTGGGCCGCAACTCGGTTCCGGCAGGGGTTTTCCGTCTCTTAGGCTGTTCGGATGGACGCGGACTGGATCGAGCATCGACGTTCCGATGACGGCGAACTCCTGGGATGGATGAAACCGACCGGTGAAGATTTCGTTGCCATCGATCTGCTTGGTCGTAATCGCACTGAGGCGGTGGACTGGTTGACCGCAGAGGAGACGCTCGACGCGTTGGGGCTGACGTACTTGGCCGACCCTCATGAGCTCCGGTTGATCGACGGGTCATGGCTGAAGGTGCGCATCGCGGAACTCTCGCCGCGAGGTATACGACTGCAGAAAGACGACTGGGGGAACACCTCGGCTACCGAGCTGTACTACTCGACGCCGTTCCCCGTCGATCACAACATCCTCCGACCGATCTCCTAACGCGCCGGCCATGCGGCCGTGTTCTGCACGTCTACGGACAGCACGCCACACTGCCAACTACCGTTTCAGGCGGAACCACTGGTCGAGGATCAGTCCGCGGGGAGCCAATCGACGACGCGATCGTTGAACCAATCCGGGCGTTGTAACGGGACGCCGTGTCCGCATTCGTCGACGACCAGAAGTTCACCGCTGGGAAGGGCTTCGTGGATGGAGTCGGCTGAGTCGCGCATCAGGCGTCGTTCTCGCCCGCCCACCATGACGAGAGTTTGCCCGCGGAACGCCGACCATGCGTCGGGCAGCGTAAACCTCATGTTGGCGCCGACAGCGCCGACGAGTGTCTCTTTCGTGATTCCCGCGCTGGTGCTGATGTATTCCTCCATCAGATGAGGGGGTATGAAGAGTTCCCGAGCTTGCAACTTAGCGAACCATCGCTTGCGAGCAAGCGGTGCGCTGACGCCGAGCGCGGCAAGCGTGAGGTCGGTGAACGGCATGGGCTTTGCTTGAGCACTGACGATGACCGCCTGACTGACGAGTTCAGGGTGCCCTGAGGCCAGTTGTATGGCGAGCTGAGCCCCGAGGGAGAACCCGATGACGGTCGTGGGGCGACCGGGGACAGTAGTCGCGAGCAGCTCTGCGATCGCGGTAATGGTGTTCGCGTGAGATACGTAAGGTTCAGCGGCTGACCGTCCGTGCCCCGGTAGGTCGGGAACAAGGACCGCGTAGCTCGGTGCAAGCCGCTCCCGCAAGGAGTCCCACATCCAGCCGGCAACCCCACCGCCGTGGAGAAGAAGCACAGGCGACGCGGTGTCAGGGCCAGATGAGGAGAGAAACATGATGCTCTCACCCTGTCAGAGCCTCCGAGCGTATTTGTGACTTTCGGCCGCCTGCCTGCCGTAAACGATCGTTTCTGACGCGCCAGCACCTACCCCGCCATATTGGGGGTCAGAAACGGTCCCCGATACCTAGTTTCGGCGGACGTTTGCGGTCGTTTGGCTCGTGGGTTCGGGGCGTGCTTTCCGTGCCTGGAAAGTGGCGGCCGCGAGGGCTCCGATGGCGAGGGCGGCGAGGGTTACGGCTGCTGCCAGCAGGCTTGCGCCTCCGAGCCACCCGGCGATCGGGTAGGTGATGAGGAAGCAGGCGTGGGAGAGCGCGAACTGTGCCGTGTAGACGAGGTTTCGGTTCTGCGGGGTTGAGGCTTCGGCCAGCAGCCGGGACGACGGCGTGTTCACAAGCGAGGTGCCCATGCCGAGCAGCATCCAGGTGCCCAGGAGCACGGGCCAGCCGGCGTCGGTGTCGGTGAGGAGCGCGGTGAGTGCCACAGCGGCGAGCAACCCGATGGCGATGAGCGTGCCACCGGCGAGCATGGGGCGGATGACTCCGAACCGGTCGACGAGCCAGGGAACGTTGAGCGCGACGGCCAGGGAGCCGATGCCGTAGCAGGCGAGCGCGAGGGTGAGCGCGGTGTCATCGAGCCCGAAGACCCCGCGGGCGTAGACGACGGAGTTGACGAGGACGATCGCCGTGCCCGCGGCGACGACGACGTTGGTCAGCAGCACGAACCGCAGCGTCGGGGTCCGCGCGAACACGCGCACGCCGGTGGGGAGGCGTTGCCAGAACGTGTCGGTCGAGGCGTTGGGTTCTCGAGCGGGGAGCTTCGCGATGAGTACCAGGACTGCGGAGCAGGCGAAACCGAGCGCGGTCCCGAGGAACAGGTTGTTGTAGGAGACGATGGTGAGCAGCGCCGCGGCGATGATTGGGCTCACCAGCGCTTCGAGGTCATACGCGAGGCGGGACAGCGAAAGGGCGCGGGTGTAGTCGCGTGACTCGGGGAGCACGCTGGGGATGAGGGACTGGAACGCGGGTGTGAATGTCGCGGATGCTGATTGCAGGACGAACACGAGCACGTAGATCTGCCACGTCTCGGTCACCATCGGAAGAGAGAGCGCGATCGCGAACCGGATCGCGTCGGCACCGACCAGGACAACCTTTTTCGGAAGCCGGTCAACGAGGGCTGCGACCAGCGGTGCCACGCCGACGTAGGCGACCATCTTGATCGTCAGCGCCGTGCCGAGCACGGCGCCGGCGGACTCACCCGCGAGGTCGAACGCGAGCAGCCCGAGAGCAACGGTGAGAAGACCTGTGCCGAGGAGGGCGAGCACTTGGGCCGAGAACAACGCCCGATAGGTGGGGTTGCGAAGCACGCGGATCATGCGTGGTGTCCCGGGGCGTCGTCGACGGCGTGCTCCGCCTGCCGGATCGCCTCGACGACGAGCCGCATCGCGTGCTCATCGGTGAGGCGATAGAACGCTTTGTTCCCGTCCTGGCGAACCCGGACGAGCTTCCCCCACCGCAGTTTTGCGAGGTGCTGCGAAACCGCTGCGGGGCTGCGGTCGACGATGTCCGCGAGATGGTTCACCGACAGCTCCCCGTCGCGCAGCGCCAGCACGATGCGGATACGGGTCGCGTCAGCGAGGAGCCGGAACACTTCGACGGCGACCTCGACATACTCACTGGCGGGATTGAGGTCGTCTCCATTCGTATCTACGTGCATACGCAGATAGTAGTATATGTGAAGGGCGGCCCGGTCACGCACCGTGAGGTGCTGCCCGGGCCGCCCTGTTGCTGCCGCCGCGTCGTTGGTTAGGTGCGGCGACGGCGGACGAGGATGACGGCCAGGAAAGCGAGACCGGCGGCAACGACAGCGCCACCGACACCCAGTGTCACGAGTGCCCACGCGGGGAGTGCGGCGGAGTCACCTGCCGTCTCCGAATCCGCATGGTCCGGGTCGGAGGTAGCCGAGCTCGGCGAACTCGGTCAGCCACGCTTCCAGTGTTTCTTTGGTCCGAAACGGCATGTGCTCCTCCAGATCACTGCTGTGAGGCGTCCTCGCGTGATCGCTAGCGATCAATGTTGCCCGATCAGTTGTTGCTGCGTGCGGCAGCTGCGAGTTGTTCACCGTTCGTCTGCCGCGCTGTGTCCGGGGGTCGTGCTTTCGTTGCCGGCTTGGGCTTCCGGTTCGAAGTGGCCGAGGGACTTCTCTTGAAGGAACGCGCATAGCTCGGCGGCGACCTGCAGCTCGTGGGTGAGCGCGTTCAGCTCGAAGCTGGTGAGCTCCAGCGCCTCGTCGGTCGGTTCGATGGTGATGAGCCAGTTGAGCTCGTCTCCCGTATCGCGGGGTTCGATCCACACCGAGTTCGGTGCGTTCTCGAGCGGCACGATGACCAGCCCGGTGTCGTCTCCGCCGGATCCGTCCTGGACGGCGACGCGGATGAGGTCACCTGCGCCTCGGGAGTCAACGAATTCTGCGACCCAGTGCTCCAGGGTCTTCTTGCTGTGAAAGGGCATCTGCGGCGGGTTCAATCTCTCAGGCGAAGGGGTTGGAGCGATGCAACAATCCCGGTCCGCGCCGATGGGCGGGACCCGTCCCGTGCCGGCGTGAGAGCCGACGTGGGGCACTAGCTTACGGTGTAAACATAGACCTGGTTCGTCTCTCGTGCACACAAATCTGCTCAGAAGGGGGAGGATCGAAGTGGAGGCTCCCTATGAGCAAGCAGTCCGACCTTTCACCACCACCCAAGCTCGGCCGCGACGTGATCGTCGAGGCCGCGTTGGTCATCGTCGACCAAGCCGGCCCGTCGGCGCTATCGATGCGCGCGCTCGGCCAGCGGCTGGGTGTTGAGGCGATGGCCTTGTACCGGCATGTGCACGGTAAAGAAGACCTGCTCGAAGGCGTCGTCGCGTCGTTGATGACCGGTCTGACCGAGACGATGCGCACAGAGGCCAGCGAGCACTGGCAGGCGTTTCTCCAGAACGTCGCCCACGCGGTGCGCGGGATCGCCGTTGAACATCCCCGCGCGTTCCCGCTGATCGCCACCCGGCACCCCGCAGCACCGTGGCTGCGGCCGCCGCTGCGAAGCGTGGAGGTCGTCGACACGTTCCTCAGCACCCTCATCGCTCAGGGCTTCACTGACGCCCAGGCCGTGAGCGCGTACCGGGCATTTAGCAGCTTCTTGCTGGGTCAGCTGCTGTTGGAAACAACCGTTCGCGGTGCGCAGTTCAGCCCCGCCGACATCGCTTTGGATGAAGGCGACGCTGACGTGCCGAACAAGGACGGGCAACTCTCGCTCGATAGTGCGCCCGAAGTGCTGCGCCTGCGGCCCCTCCTGAGCGAGGACCGCAGCAAGGAAGAGTTCGAGGTCGCACTCGAGCTGCTGCTGGACCGGCTAGATCGGGAGCTCTCTCAGTAGAAAGCCGCTGATCGGCTGCTGCCCCGTAGGTCGCGAGTACGGGCTCGACGCGGCTTAGCCGATCGAGGGCGCGTGTAGCCGGTCGAGGAATTCGATGATGCCTTCTGCGGTGGTGGCGGGAAGGTCGGCGATTGCGCGGGAGACGCGGGAGGACTCTTCATCCACCGTCGCAGACAGCGAGCGGACCGTGTTGTCGCTGAGCTCGATGAACACTCGCCTGCGATCGGCCGGGTGAGGGACGCGGTGAAGGTGGCCGCCCTTCTCCAACCTGTCCAGCAGCGCGGTCGTGCTCGCGGATGAGATCGCAAGTCGCTGGGAGATGTCCTTGGGAAACATTGCCGCACCGTCTCGATGGGCGCGAAACAAGAGTCGCAGCGCCGCGAAGTCCCTCACACCGACCTTCAATGTTTCGCACGCCCCGGCGCGAGCCGCGTCCTCGGCAATCGTCAACGCCTGCAGGGACCTGGAAACCCGTTCTGCTAGCTCCTCATGACCCGCGTCGACCATCATCACACCTCAATACCAACTGCTCACGTCCATCGTCCCTGTCCCCGCGCTCCTCGACGGAGTCCCTTCCCTAACGTGGTGTGCCCTGATAGACGCAGCTGTGGTCGAAAAGGACCTCGTCGTGCCACCATGCCGGCCGATCATTGAGCCGAATCTCGTCGCAGCGCGGCGCGTTGCCTCTCGTGAGCGTGGCTTACTCGACGCTGCGGGGTGTTCCTTGCTTCGTCCTCGTAGGACTAGGGTGACGGGGGGGCGGGGTGCCACTTCCCTCCGGCACCCCGCGGTAGATCACCCGGGTGGTGCCGGGTGATCTACCATCCTGAGTGGGTCGAGCTGGTGACTTGACCCACTCGGACCTTCCGCTGGCCTGCCCGCAGACGATCGTCCACGCACCCGGTGGACCGATTGCGTCGCGGCGCTGCGGGCCCAACCGAGGATACAGAGAATGCTGAATTAACAGAACGCTGTACGCCGGGATGCGACGCCTTTTCGTCTGGTCTATTGCGATCCATACCCTAGGGGGGTACGGTATACCCGTGAACGGTTACGAGGGCAACAAGGACGACCTGCAGAAGCGACTGCGTCGGGTCGAGGGTCAGGTGCGTGGGATCGCGCGGATGGTCGATGAAGACAAGTACTGCATCGACATCCTCACGCAGGTGTCTGCCGCGACGAAGGCCCTGGAAACGGTGGCGCTGTCCCTGCTGGGCGACCACCTAAGCCATTGCGTCGCTGAAGCGAGCGCCGAAGGCGGGCAGGTGGCTGCGGAGAAGATCCGTGAGGCCAACGACGCCATTGCCCGTCTCGTCCGTTCTTGATCACACACCGAATCCCTTGGAGGAGCACATCATGACTGACCGCATCGACCTCGGTCTGACAGACACCAACGCCGGCTGCGCCTGCTGCGCCACATCCGCAACGACGGACGCTCCCGCATCGACCGCCGCTGCCGTCACGGAAGACGTCCTGGTAGACGGGATGACGTGCTCGCACTGTGTGTCGAGCGTCACTGAGGAGCTGACCGCGATCGACGGTGTGGAGAACGTCACAGTTGACCTGAATGCCGGCGGTACGTCCCGCGTCACCATTCACAGCGCCGCGCCGATCGACTCTGACGCGGTGAAGGCCGCGGTCGAGGAGGCCGGCTACACCCTGGCAGGTAGCCCCGCATGAGCACGGTCGACGTCGAGCTCGATATCTCCGGGATGACGTGCGCTTCCTGTGCGACCCGGATCGAACGCAAGCTGAACAAGCTTCCCGGTGTGGAAGCGACGGTGAACTACGCCACCGAGAAAGCACGTGTTCGCGGGCACGATGTCGACCCCGCCACCCTCATCGCCACGGTCGAATCCGCCGGTTACCAAGCAGCCCTCCCCGCACCGCCGGCAACCGATGACCACGCCGAGGAGGCGCGCAGCTCGGAGGCCGACGAGGTAGGGGCGCTGCGGCGCCGGCTGCTGATTAGCACTGCACTGTCGTTGCCGGTGGCGGTGCTGTCGATGGTCCCGGCGTTGCAGTTCGAGTACTGGCAGTGGCTGGCGCTCACCCTCACCGCCCCGGTCGCGGTATGGGGGGCGTGGCCCTTTCACCGGGCCGCGGCGGTCAACGCCCGTCACGGCGCGGCCACCATGGACACTCTCATCAGCGTCGGCGTGATCGCCGCGTTCGGATGGTCCCTCTACGCACTGTTCTTTGGCGAGGCAGGCATGCCCGGGATGACGATGACTTTCACCCTGATCGGCACCCCGCAGGCCGGCGGACATGAGATCTACCTGGAAGTCGCGGCGCTGGTCACCGTCTTCATCCTCGCGGGCCGCTATGCCGAAGCACACGCGAAGAAGTCATCGTCGGAGGCGCTGCGGGCACTGCTGGAGATGGGCGCGAAGCACGCCACAAAGCTCGTCGACGGTGTCGAACGGACGGTGCCGGTCGCGCAGCTCGCTGTCGGAGACACCGTGCTTGTCCGGCCGGGGGAGAAGGTTCCCTCTGACGGGCTGGTGATCGATGGTTCCTCCGCAATCGACGCCAGCATGCTCACCGGAGAATCGGTGCCCGTCGAAGTGACCGCCGGGTCCCGCGTGGTCGGCGCCACGGTGAACGTCGGTGGTCGCCTCATCGTCGAAATCACCCGGATCGGGGCGGACACCGAGCTTGCCCGCATGCGCCGGCTGATGGAGGAAGCCCAGACCGGCAAAGCCAAGGTGCAGCGCATCGCTGACCGCGTCTCTGCCGTCTTCGTCCCCATCGTCATCGGACTAGCCGTGGCCGCGTTCCTCGGCTGGACAATCGCTGGAGCCTCGCTCGAGCTGGCCTTCACCGCGGCGGTCGCCACCCTGATCATCGCGTGCCCCTGCGCCCTCGGTCTCGCCACCCCCACCGCGCTGCTGGTCGGGACCGGCCGCGGCTCCCAGCTGGGCATCCTGATCCGCGGACCGCAAGTGCTGGAGCAGACCCGCACAGTCGACACCATCGTGCTCGACAAGACCGGCACGGTCACCACCGGTCAGATGACCGTCACAAGCGTCCGCCCCGTGGCAGGTGTCACCCGGGACGAGCTGTTGCGCGTTGCGGCGGCGGTCGAGGCAGGGTCTGAGCACCCGGTCGCCCGTGCCGTCGCCGCTGCCACCCCGGCGGGCGCCTACGCGGACAGCTTCGCGTCGCACGCCGGGTTCGGCGTCCAGGGGATCGTGGAGGGGTCTGCGGTCGTTGCGGGCCGGGCGTCCTGGCTGGCCGAGCAATGGGGCATCCACCCGCCGGCCGAAGCCGCCGCCGAGCTGAATGTTCTCGCGCGAACCGGTACCGCGATCGCGGTCGGTCGCGACGGGGAGTACCTCGGCGCGATCGGGGTGGCCGACACCGTGAAACCGACCAGCGCCGCCGCGATTGCCCGCTTCCAGGCGCTCGGCTTGCACCCGGTGCTGCTCACCGGCGACAACACCACCACCGCCGCACGAATCGCCGCGGAGGTCGGCATCCCCGACGTGCACGCCGAAGTCACTCCTGCTGGAAAGCTTGATGTGATCCGCCAGCTTCAGGACGACGGGCACGTGGTCGCGATGGTCGGTGACGGCGTCAACGACGCCGCCGCCCTCGCCGCCGCCGACCTCGGCCTGGCCATGGGTGGAGGCACGGACGCCGCGATTGCCGCCAGCGACATCACCATCGTCTCCGGCGACCTCACCGTCGTCGCTGACGCGATCCGCCTCTCCCGCCGCACCCTCGGCACCATCAAGGGCAACCTGTTCTGGGCGTTCGCGTACAACGTCGCCGCCATTCCGATCGCGATGGCCGGCCTGCTCAATCCTCTCGTCGCCGCAGCGGCGATGGCGTTGTCGTCGGTGTTCGTCGTGACCAACAGCCTCCGGCTGCGCCGGTTCCGACCCGACCCGGCACCCGCCCCGTCGACCCCCGTTCCCGTGCCCCAACCGGCCTGACCCGTGCCGCCGCACCGGCGCACCCAGCGAAGGAGGCTTCAATGAGCCAGCACGACCACCACAACCACTCCGATCACCCAGACCACCACGCCCCGGCGACTGCCACCCAACACGATCACGCAGCGATGAGTCACCCGCGCAGCGAGGACGACCGGGCGCCCGCTGCGGGTCATTCCGGGCACGGTCATGCCGACCACGGCGGGCACGCCGGACACGGAGACCACGTTGCCCGGTTCCGACGGCTGTTCTGGATCATGCTGATCCTCGCGGTGCCGGTCGTGGGGTTCTCCATGATGTTCTCGATGCTGATCGGATACCCGCTGCCGGACGCGGCGTGGGTGGGATGGGTGTCCCCGATCCTCGGCACCGTCATGTACGTGTGGGGCGGCGCCCCGTTCCTCACCGGCGCCGTCAGCGAGCTCCGCGCCCGCAAACCCGGCATGATGCTCCTCATCGCCCTTGCGATCACCGTCGCGTTCCTCGCCTCGTGGGGTGCAAGCATCGGGCTGCTGCACCACGAGCTGGACTTCTGGTGGGAGCTGGCGCTGCTGATCGTCATCATGCTCCTCGGGCACTGGATCGAGATGCGATCCCTCGCCCAGACCACCTCCGCCCTGGACTCCCTCGCTGCGCTCCTACCCGACGAGGCCGAAAAGGTCGAGGGCGACAGCACTGTCACCGTCGCCCCCGCCGAGCTGCAAGTTGGTGACGTCGTCGTTGTCCGTCCCGGTGGACGGGTACCCGCGGATGGCCGGATCGTGCAGGGCTCGGCCAGCATGGACGAGTCCATGATCACCGGCGAATCCCGCCCGGTTCGCCGCAGCGACGGAGACCAGGTCATCGCCGGCACCGTCGCCACCGACTCCGGGGTCAGGGTGGAAATTAGCGCGGTCGGACAGGACACCGCTCTCGCCGGCATCCAGAAGCTCGTCACCGAAGCGCAGAACTCCTCATCCCGCGCGCAACGCCTCGCGGACCGTGCCGCGGGGTGGTTGTTCTGGTTCGCTCTCGGGGCGGCCGCTGTCACCGCGACAGTCTGGACCCTGGTCGGGTTCCCCGATCAAGCGGTCATCCGCACCATCACCGTGCTCGTCATCGCCTGCCCGCACGCCTTGGGTCTGGCCATCCCGCTGGTGGTGTCCATCGCCACTGAGCGCGCCGCCCGCGGCGGCGTGCTGATCAAGGACCGCCTCGCGCTGGAGAGCATGCGCACCGTCGACACGGTCCTGTTCGACAAGACCGGCACCCTCACCAAGGGCACCCCCGCCGTCACCTCGGTCGCCCCGGCCGCCGGCATCGACGGAGACGAGCTTCTGGCGTGGGCCGCGGCCGCCGAAGCGGACTCGGAACACCCCCTGGCTCGGGCGATTGTGAACGCCGCGCAGGAGAAGCAGCTCACCGTCCCCACCGCCAGCGACTTCGAGTCCTCACCGGCCGTCGGTGTCCGTGCGCGGGTGACCGGCCGCACCATCCAGGTCGGCGGCCCCCACATGCTCGACCAGGAAGACGCAGCCGAACTGCCGGTCGCGGACGAGTGGCGCAAGGAGGGCGCGATCATCCTGCACGTGCTCGTCGACGGGCAGGTCGCAGGGGCATTGCGCCTGGCAGACGAGATCCGTCCCGAATCCCGCGCTGCCGTCGACGCCCTGCATCAGCGGGGTGTGCAGGTGGTCATGATCACCGGAGACGCCGAAGCCGTCGCCGCATCGGTCGCCGCCGACCTCGGTATCGACCGGTTCTTCGCCGGGGTCCGCCCCGAAGACAAGGCGTCCAAGGTGAAGGAGCTTCAAAGCGAAGGCCGCAAGGTCGCCATGGTCGGTGACGGGGTCAACGACGCACCGGCCCTCGCGCAAGCCGACGTCGGCATCGCTATCGGCGCCGGCACCGATGTGGCGATCGCGTCCGCCGGTGTCATCCTCGCCAGCGACGACCCCCGCTCCGTGCTGTCAGTGATCGAACTGTCCCGAGCCAGCTACCGCAAGATGAAGCAGAACCTGTGGTGGGCCGCCGGGTACAACCTCATCTCCGTCCCCCTGGCCGCCGGGGTACTCGCTCCCATCGGGTTCGTCCTGCCCATGTCTGTCGGCGCGATCCTGATGTCGCTGTCCACCATCGTCGTGGCCCTCAACGCTCAACTGCTGCGGCGCCTCAACCTCAGCCCGGACGCGGTTACCGACCGCTGACAGGAGTGTCGTACCGTGGAAGGAGGGAGTGACATGTCGCTGATCGCACTGACGGAACGGCTCCACGCCGGACGGTCGATGGCGCGCACCCTTCTGCTGCTCATCGCAGTGACCGCCGCGGTCATCGTCGGCCTGTTGGCCATGCACTCCCTCAACACCCACACCGCCGCCGACACCGGCCACCAAACCACCGTCGCCACCGCCAGTGCCACCCCTGAGGACCACCACTCCGGCAGCACCGCGACGGGCGAGCCGTGCGCGGACTGCGGTTCCGGCCACTCAGACATGCTCGCGATGGCGTGTGTGCTGGCTCTCCTAGCCACCGTGCTGCTGCTGGGCCGACTCCGCCCGAGCAAAGTGTCGTTGTCGCTCCTGCCGCGCCCGCAGCCACTCAGCGCCGCGCTTCCCGATGGGCCGAGACTGCGGCCGCCCTCTCTCACCGTTCTCTGCATCAGCCGTACGTGATACGGCCGAGCCGGCGCACCCTGCCGGCCGGACCTCACCCACCTGTCGATCTGACCGGTGCTCGTTCACGTACCCCTGTATTTGGAGAACTCTGATGAAAATTCGTACCGCAGCGGCCGCTGCGCTCACCCTCGCCGCCGCCCTCGCCCTTGCTGGCTGCGCCGACGGCTCCGGCTCGCAATCCATGCCCGGCATGGACCACCGCAGCAGCTCGTCCCCGTCCTCATCGTCCACGGTGACCGCGGACTTCAACGACGCGGATGTGATGTTCGCGCAGATGATGATCCCCCACCATCAGCAGGCCGTCGAGATGGCCGACATGATCCTGAACAAGGAAGGCATCGACCCGGGCGTGCTCACCCTGGCCTCCGACATCAAGGCCGCCCAGCAGCCCGAGATCGACCAGCTGCAGTCCTGGTTGGACGAGTGGGGCGCCGACATGCCCGATATGGACAGCATGGAGGGCATGGACCACGGCGGCGGCATGATGAGCGAGGACGACATGGCCGCGCTAGAAGCCGCCACCGGCGCCGAGGCGTCCCGGCTGTTCCTCGAGCAGATGACGATGCACCACGAAGGCGCGATCGAGATGGCCCAAGACGAAGTCGACAACGGCCAGAACCCTGACGCGGTCGAGATGGCGCAGACCATCGTCGACACCCAGACCGCCGAGATTACCGAGATGCAGGAACTGCTCGCGCAGCTCTAACGCACCCCACCGGTGAGGACGCCCCGGTAGGGCGTCCTCACCCTGGAATCGAAAGGGTGCGAATGCGCATTCACCTGCGCGCGACGGCGAGCTTCGTCGCGCTCACCAGCTTGCTGCTCACCGGCTGCGCCGCAGCCGAACCGCCATCGACCGGCAGCGACCACACCGACACGGCGCTGTCTCACGTTCACGCGATCGTGCCCGCGCCAGACGATGACGGCTTCCTTCTCGGCACCCACGAGGGCCTCTACGCCGCCACCGCTGACGGGCAACTCGGCTCCCGCGTCGGCAGCTACGGCTTCGACGCGATGGGCCTCACAGCCGTCGATGACACCCTCGTCGCCTCCGGGCACCCCGGCCGGGGTACTCCGGCGGAGCTCGGGGAGGGAAACCTCGGCATCATCCGTAGTCGCGACGGCGGCACGACATGGGAGCCGGTGGCCTTCAAGGGCGAGAAAGACTTCCACGTCCTCACCGCCGGACCGGACGGCACCCTGTACGGACAAGAAACCGGTAGCGCCCAGATGCTGGCAAGCACGGACCGCGGCGCCACGTGGTCTCCCACGGGCGCAACCCTGCTGTCCTTCGCACTCGTCGTCGACGCCACCGGACGCATCATCGCCACGACGCCCGACGGGCCTCAGGTCAGTACCGACCAAGGGGCGACGTTCGGACCGCTGCCAGACAGCCCGATAATGTCCCTCATCGCTGTGTCCCCGGACGGCGAGCAACTGATCGGCGTGGGAAGCAAAGGCAGCTTGTGGAGGAGCACGACACGCGATCCATCGTGGCGAAACATCGGCACGGCGCACGGCTCCGCGCAGGCAATCGCCATTACCGACGCTGGCGACATCCTCATCGTCGACGACAGCGGACTCAGCCTGCTGCCCTCCACCTAGCCACCACTCATCGAAAGACCACAAGCCCCTCCGCCGATCCTCGACCTCGCTCTAGCGTGACCGCACCGGGGGAAGGCCCCGAAGAAAGGAAAGCCGCCATGACAGTTGCAGATCAAATGCTCGCCACCCACCCGAAAGTCGGTTTCGCCGCAGCACAGGACGCCCTTCTGCGCTGTATCGAGGCGTGCGTCGAATGCACCCAGGCATGTACCACCTGCGCAGATGCATGCCTCGGAGAAGACATGGTCGCGGAGCTCGTTACCTGCATTCGGAAGAACTCCGACTGCGCAGATATCTGCGCCGTCACCGGTGCAGTGCTTTCCCGCCAAACTACGCCGGATGTCGCGACAGTTCGCGCCTTGCTCGAAGCCTGCCGCACCGCCTGCGCGTCCTGTGCCGCCGAGTGCGAACAGCACGCAGACATGCACGAGCACTGCCGCGTGTGCGCCGAATCCTGCCGCCGCTGCGAGCAGGCATGCACCGACCTTCTCGCCGCTCTCTAAGTCGACCAGGTTCGCGTCGCCCAGTGAACACGACCTGCCATTGGCGGTCGCTGACGGGATGCTAGATGTCGCAATCGCCCCCCTGTCGCTCTCACCGCATCCGCTCCCATTCGAACAGGAGACGTCATGAGCTCGAACGACCACCACGACCCCCAGCAGAACGACCGAAGCGCAGCGACCGGCGATCACAGCCAACAAGGTCACTCCACGCCCTGGAAGATGTATCTGCGATTCGGGGCGATGATCCTCACCGGAATGGTTGTCATGTACTGGGTGATGTTCGTCGGCTCGTGGGAGTGGAGCCACGTCCGCTTCAGCGAAAGCCGCGTCTTCATGGCCCTGACCATGGGCGGCGCGATGGGGTTGGTCATGCTGGCGTGGATGCTCAACATGTACAAGAGCGTCAAAGCGAACATTGCCGTCGCTACAGCCAGCGTCCTGCTGCTCGCCGGCGGAGTCGCCCTTGACCGCAGTCAGATCACCGTGAACGACACCGCGTGGATGAACGCGATGATCCCCCATCACTCCCTCGCCATCACCCGCTCGGAGCGTGCGCAGATCCAGGATGTCCGTGTCTGCGAACTTGCCGCCGAAATCAGTGCGGCGCAGCGCAACGAGATCCTCGAGATGAACTGGCTCATCAACGACATTGCGAGCAACGGCATCGCTGGAACGCCAGAAGAGGCGCAGGCACGTCCTGCCCCAACGTTCGATGAGACAGCTCTGCGAGAGTGCCCCAAGGAGTAGCTCGTCCAGATCTGCATGACCCGAGTGCGGTCATGACCTAGGAGCGAGCGTCATCACGTTGGCTCCGCCGAAAACGATCGTTTGCGGCACGGGGTCGGTGTTCCTGGAATCGACCTCCCGAAAAATAGGGCCGTCTCGTAACCCTCTTTCGGGAGGTCGGTTTCGGGGCACAGTTTCGGTCCTGGCTTTGACCTTCGACCCGGCTCGAAGGTTTAGTGTCGGGCGCGTGCGTATCTCTGAGCTGTCCCGTCGCTCCGGCGTGCCGGCGACCGCCCTTCGGTTCTACGAGTCGGTGGGGCTCATCGTGGCCGCGCGCGCGGCGAACGGATACCGCGACTACGACGAGAGCGCCGTCGACCGGCTGACTTTCTTGCATGGGGCGAAACAGCTCGACCTGTCACTGCCCGAGATCGTCGAGTTGCTCGACGTGGTGGAGGCGGAGAGTTGCACTCAGGTTCGCGAGACCTTGCGGCCGAAGCTGGATGAGCGTCTGCGTGACGTCGACGAGCGGCTGGCGGTTCTGATGAAGCTTCGAGAGCGGCTGGTGGAGGCGACGGACCGGGTAACGACTTGTCCCGACAGCGGCGATCGCTGCCGGACAGAATGTGTGCTCGCGCGACCGGGCGCCTCATGTGTCACGGACCCGCTGACAGGCGGAGGGGACCGGTGAGGCTCGGCCCACTCGTCGAGTGGTGGGATCGCCGGCAGATCGCGCTCTACGTCGTTGCGATCGGGGTCGGTGCGACCCTCGGACTGGCAGCGCCACAGGTCGCGCCCGCTTTGGAGCATTCCATCGAGCCGGTGCTGATGTTGCTATTGTTCGCGACGTTCCTCGGTGTCCCCCTCATCGAGATCGGGCGGGCGCTTCGAGATATCCGCTTTCTCGGGACGGTCTTGGCCGCCAACTTCGTCGTCGTGCCTGTGCTCGCGTGGGGGCTATCTCGATTCGTAGCGGATGACCGGGGGCTGCTGCTGGGGGTGTTGTTCGTTCTGCTGACGCCGTGCATCGACTACGTGATCGTGTTCACCGGTTTGGCCGGCGGAGCTCGCGCGCGTCTGCTGGCCGCCGCGCCACTGCTGATGCTCGTCCAGATCGTTCTGCTGCCGGTGTTCTTGTTCTTGTTCGCCGGGGGCGATGTGCTCGCCGTGATCGACGTGGGGCCGTTCGTCGAGGCATTCCTGCTGCTGATCGTCCTCCCCCTTGCGGCCGCAGCGATCGTGCAGGCGGTCGCGCGACGACACCGCATCGGTCGCGCGTTAGAACAGGTGATGGCGGGTGCGATGGTCCCGCTGATGATGGTGACGCTGGCGGTGGTCGTCGGATCGCAGATCGCCGCGGTCGGCTCCCAGGCGCTGACGCTGCTGCGAGTGGTGCCGCTCTACATAGCATTCGTCGTAGTCGCTGTCGCGGCAGGCCTCCTCACTGCTCGATTCGCGCAGCTCGACGTTCCCCCCACTCGTGCCGTGATGTTCTCGGCGGCCACCCGGAACTCCCTTGTCGTGCTGCCACTCGCGCTAGCCCTGCCTGCCTCGTTGAGCATCGCGCCGCTTGCCGTCGTCACTCAGACGTTGGTGGAACTCGTCGCGATGGTCGTGCTCGTACGCTTGGTGCCCCGCATTGCTCGGCAGAGCGCTCCTACAGTGACGACCGACTGACCAGTACCGGCCCGGACGGCTCGATCAGTCTTGGAGAGCGGCCTCGAATCGCACGCGCTCCTCAGTTGTCGGGTCGGCGGCGAAGTCGCGGAACAGTGCCGCGTGTGACTCTTGTGCTTCGCCCCACTGTTCCTGTGTCTCGAACAGCCGGTGGTACATGTCTTCGAACTGGCCCTGCTGCGCGGCCGCTTCGGCGGCGACGGCCAGTCTGGCGACCTTGGTCATGACAGAACGTCGATGAGACGGAGGACTACGCCCGACTCGATCAGGATGTACAGGCCGAGCCCGATGAAAACGGCGGGCACGAGCCAATGCTCGATCTTCTCCAATGCCTCTGTGACGGTCTTGTTGGTGCCGACGAAGCGCGCGACGAGGCACCACACGGCGACGAGCACCAAGAAGACGATGATGGTGACGATGGTGTCCGGAACGGGGTTGGTGCGGAAGACCGGCGTGTAGAGGGAGATGTTGTCGGCGCCGTTGGCGATCGTGATGCCGGCGACTCCGAACAGTCCTCCTGCGCTGATCGCGCTGTCGTCGTCATCGTCGCCCCGGCGCCGGAGGGTTCGGATCAGGCCATAGACACCAATTGCGAGTGGGATCAGGCCCAAGAACCCGACCCATTCGTCCGGGACGATGGTGAGGCCGGCGGCGGCGATGACGCTGATCGCTACGAGAGCGATGAAGCCGAGGTATTGCCCTGCAACGACTTTCCATCCTGGAAGGGAGCCGCGCGTCGACGCGAGAAACAGCACCGTGAGGACAACGATGTCGTCGATGTTCGTGGCCGCGAACAGTCCGATGGCGGCCGCGATGGTTCCGATCATCGGGCATCACGCCCGTAGGTCTGGCACAGATCGACCTTGTAGCCGGTCGTGGCGAGGAGTCGCTCGGCGGCTTCCAGGATGTCGATGACTTCCGGAGTGGAAACGGAGTAAAAGTTCTGTCGACCTTCACTGCGGGCGACGACAAGTCCGCATTCGCGGAGGCATCCCACGTGCTCCGACACGGTTGACTGCGCCAACCCGAGCTCGTCGGTGAGGTCCCTCACCCGAGCCTCGCCCATCGACAGTCGCCGCAGTATCGACAAGCGACTGCGATCGGCAAGCGAGTGGAACAGCGATACAGCGGCGGTCATCTCAGTGGTCATCGTCACTCACCGATCATATCGGAGTTCGTTGATGAGATCTAAGCGTCCGGAAACGATCGTTCTTGGCATACCGTGCGCCGGTCGTTCGGAAGCGCTACCAGAAACGTGAGTCGATACCTGGGTTCCCGGTGATCCCGGAGTTCTCCCACATGCGCCGAGCCCGGTTCGAAGATGGCCGTCAACGGATCTTCCGCCGCGCATACAACTACGACATCCCACCTGGAAACGGGTCCGTGTCCGACTCGGGCCTGATTTTCGTGTCCTTCCAAGCCGACGTCGACACCCAGTTCACTCCGCTGCAGAAACGCCTCGACGAACTCGACCTCCTCAACGAGTGGACCGTCCCGATCGGTTCTGCGGTCTTCGCCATCCCACCTGGCTGCGCCGAAGGCGGATACATCGGGGACACACTTTTGAACTGAACCGGCAAACGCCGGGACGAAAAGCTGCCGCATCGCTTCTGAGGTGCAGGCAGGTGGGGCGTCACCTTTCCCTCCCGACGTCCCACGGTCGCCAGAGGTGGTGGTGCGCCGAAGGTGACCGGCCCGGGTGAGCGCGCACGGAAGTGCCGCCCACCCGGGCCACTCACACTCCGTCTTCTGTGGGTCTCACCCAGATGCTGCGTCCGACTCTTCGCCACGATCGAGTCTGCTGAGCTCGATGTTTCATCGGGTGTTCACTCACGAGCCAGCCCACGGCCCGACACGGCAGGTTTTCTGTATTGGTCCACGCGTCCCGTCCCATGCGGCGCGTTTTACTCGAGAGGCTTCCCCCGCATGAAATCGTTCATTCGCCGACGGCGCGTCATCGCTGCGTTGGGCGCCACTGTGACCATGGTTGGCTTCGTCTCGATGAGCGCGTTGCCCGCCTCAGCGATGGCTGATGACCTTACTGAGAACGGCGGAGCCACCCGCAACGACGGCGACATGACCCAGTTGCTGCGGGACTCCATTGTTGACGGCCCCGCAAAGAACGTCATCCTGCTCATCGGCGACGGGATGGGCGACAGCGAGATCACGATTGCCCGTAACTACGCTGAGGGCGCTGCAGGTGAGTTCGCTGGTATCGACGCTCTGCCGTTGACCGGCCAGTACACGACCTACGCCCTGACGGATACGGGTGCGCCGAACTATGCGCCCGAGTCGGCCTCGACCGCGAGTGCGTGGTCTACCGGCACCAAGACCGTCAACGGCCGCCTCAGCGTCGACGTCGCCAACGCGCCGCAGGCCACTCTCCTGGAGATCGCTCGCGCGAACGGAATGAAGACAGGGAACGTCTCCACCTCGGAGATCCAGGACGCCACCCCCGGCGCCCAGGTCGCGCACATCTCCGCGCGTGGTTGCTACGGTCCCAACGAGACCAGCCAGCGCTGCGCTTCCGAGGCGTTGGAGAACGGCGGCCTCGGGTCCATCAGCGAGCAGATGCTCAACGTGCGTCCCGACGTGACGCTCGGCGGCGGTTCGGCTTCCTTCGAGCAGACCGCCAAGGCCGGCCCGTGGGAGGGAAAGACCCTTTTCGAGCAGGCGGAAGCCCGCGGTTTCCAGCTAGTCGGTGACGCCGCGAGCCTCGATGCGGTCACCGTCGCCGATGCGGATCAGCCCCTGCTGGGACTCTTCACCGAAGGTAACTTCCCCGTCCGCTGGCAGGGTCCCGTGGCGACCGACCTCACCTCGGGTGGTTCCCTGCCCGCCGCAGTGGCCTGCACGGAGAACCCCGACCGTCTCGCGAGCGACCTCTCGCTCGGATCGCTGACGGAGAAGGCAATCTCCCTGCTGGACGGCGAGGACGGATTCTTCCTCCAGGTTGAGGGCGCGAGCATCGATAAGCAGGACCACGCCGCCAACGCGTGTGGGCAGATCGGCGAGACGGTCGACCTTGACGAAGCAGTGCAGGTCGCTCTCGCCTTCGCCCAGGAGCGCAAGGACACCCTCGTCGTCGTCACGGCAGACCACGCACACACCAGCCAGATCGTCGGCTCGCCGATTCCCGGCCTGAACACGCACCTGCTCACAGCAGATGGCCAGGAGATGATCGTCGCGTACGGCACCTCCGCCCAGGGCGGATCGCAGCAGCACACCGGAGCGCAGGTGCGGATCGCCGGCTACGGCCCCGGCGCTGCGAATGTGGTGGGGCTGACCGATCAAACCGACCTGTTCTTCACGGCGGCAAACGGCCTGGCCCTCGAGCGCAATCTTGCGTCGCTGTCGGCCAACGCCACGATCTCCGCGCCGGCAGAGGTGCAGCCGGGTGCCACCTTCTCGGTCACCGCGGCTGGGCTCAACGCGGACTGGCAGACCGACGCCACCTTGGCGTCTGAGCCTGTCGACCTTGGCGCGCGGGATGTTCTCAACGGCACCGTGACCTACGAAGTCACCGCGCCGATGGAGGCGGGTGCTCACTCCGTGACCCTCACCGGCGCCCAGACCGGGACGGTTCTTACCGCGCAGTTCGCCGTCACGGACGCCGCGCCGGCGAACCCGACGCCGGAGCCGCTGCCCACCGAGACCGGTGCCGCAGCAGCCGGTGGCAGCAGCAACACCAACAACCCCCTGGCCCGCACGGGCGGGGCGCTCCCGATCGGCTTCTTCGTCGCCGGCCTCCTGGCTGTCACCCTGGGTGCTCACCTGGCATCCCGCCGTCGCCGCCGCACGGTCTGATCCCTTCGCGATGCCGGGAACCTCATTGGGAGGTTCCCGGCATCGTCGTATCCGGGTGTGTGCCCCCGGCTGCGCCCCGGATCTTGTCCGCGATCTGGAGCTCTCCCGCACCAACGTCTCCAACCGCCTCCGCCGCCGTCGTTCGCACGCGCCGCTTCCGGCGCATACACCGCAACTGACATTCACGCGCGCGGGTAAGCTGTAAGAGATGGTCTCCTCGGCCCGGACTCCGCGATCCGTGATGCTGAGTGAGCGTCTGCTGATAATGCGTTTCATTACCAGTGTCGGTTTGGCATTGCTTCTGATGATGGGGATCGCGGCGGCTAGCCATCTTGAAGGTAAAGGAACCGCGCCGGTTCCCCTAGTGATCAGTGCTTTGGTGGATCCGCACATCGACCCCGCCGCGCCGGACTCGGAGGTCTCGGTGATTGCCGAGGTAACGCTCCAACCTGACGCGCTGGCAGGAGTCGCTCTGTGTGTTCTGGGCGTACTGTGTGGCCTCGTCTTTTTGGTGCTGGCGAGGTTGATGTGGCGCTCCCGTCCTCCTTCTGTGCCTGAGTGGCAGCCGCTTCACGCTTTGTCGCTTCTTGCTTCTCCTGCTCGCCCGCGTGTGAGCGCTCTGTCTCTTCCTCAGTTGGGTCTTTCCCGAACCTGAAATCCGGCACGCCGCCTGTCTGGGCGGCGCTCGTCCCGGGCTGTGCCCGGGTTCTGTCCTGTGCCGTGTGAAGTGTTCGGAGTACCCGATGAAAACCCCTGTCAAAGCGACGTTGATCGCCGTCGCGGTCGCCGCCCTGCTGGTGCTAGCCGCAATCATCTATGCCCTCGTCAACCGGAGTCCGGCCGCACCGCCGGAGGGAGGCGCCGGCCCGGGGACCCTGTCAGTGGTCCGGGAGAGCTCCCACGTCCTCGACGACGGCGGCCCGGAGGCGGTGACCGTGGTGGAATTTCTCGACTTCGAGTGCGAGGCGTGTGGCGCGTTCTACCCGATCGTCGAAGACCTGAGGGGACAGTACGCGGGGGAAATCACATACGTGGTCCGCTACTTCCCGCTGCCCGGGCACTTCAACTCGAAGAACGCGGCGATCGCGGCAGAGGCCGCTGCAGGTCAGGACCGTTTCGAGGACATGTATCACCGGCTTTTCGAGACGCAGGCGGAGTGGGGCGAGGCACAAGAGTCCCGCGCTGATCTGTTCCGCAGCTTCGCCGAAGAACTCGGGCTGGATATGGCAGCGTATGATGCCGCGGTCGCAGACCCGGCCACGGCAGAGCGAGTGGAGCTGGACTTCAACGAGGGCCGCGCGCTCGGGGTGGGCAGCACGCCAACTTTCTTCGTCGACGGCGAGTTGCAGGAGCTGCAGGAGTGGGGTGACCTGGAAGCCGCGATCCAGGCCGCGGTGAACGGCGAATCCTGATGCCCGCGGGGTTGTCGCACCGGCGAGTGATCATCGTCGGCGCCGGGCAGGCCGGTCTTGCCGTGGCCGCCGCGTTAAGCGCGAAAGGGCTGCGGCCGCAACACGAGTTCGTGGTAATTGACGCTGCGCCGGAAGGTCAGCGTTCGTGGGGGTCCCGGTGGCATTCGATGATGCTGCTCAGCGATGCCCGGCACAGCAGCTTGCCGACGCGGCGATTGCCGGGGGATCAGCGGCGGCATCCCCGGGTCGACGAGATGGTCGACTACCTCAGGTTCGTCGAGGCGGGGCTTCGCGTGGAGACGGTCTGGGGCATCCGTGCGGTCGGCGTGGAGCATCGCGGCAACGGGTCCACGTTGCTGCTGGCCACCACGGCGGGGGAGGTGCAGACCCGCAACGTGGTGTGCGCGACCGGCGCCGCTGCGCATCCGCGGGTGCCGAAGTGGGCGTCAGGACTGACCGTTCCCGGTGTCGTGTTGCACAGCAGCGACTACCTGTACCCGCGGCAGATTCCCACGAGTGATGTGCTGATCGTCGGCGGCGGCAACAGCGGGGTGCAGCTGGCCCGGGAGCTCTCCGCGTCGCACAGAGTGACGCTTGCAGTCCGGAAACCCCGCCGTCTCCGGCCGACTGCCGGGTACACGGCAGCGGCGGGGGAGAGCGTGTCATGGCTGTCGCGTGAGCGGCGCGCCGAGCCGGTATTCGGCGATAGCTACGAGCAGCTGCGCCGCGCCGGGGTGACCCTTCGCCCGGCGGTCACCGCCGCGGCCGGGACGACGGTGAGCTTCTCGGATAGCAGCCAGGCCCAGCCCGGTTCGGTGATCCTCGCCACCGGCTACCTGCCCGGCGACGGGTGGCTCCCGGATGCGGCGCGCAAGGACACATCCAGGCGCACCCTGACCGGGATGCCGGGACTGTTCGTCGCGGGCATGCCGCAGTACGGCGGCCGCGGCGCCGACACCATCGCCGGTGTCTGGCGGGACGCCACCACAATTGCTCACCACATCATCCACCGCCCCTGAAGGAGCACCGTCCATGAAGAGAACACGCACACCCTGGTCTCGCAGAACCGCTTCTCCCGTTATCGCCGGTCTGACGGCGCTGCTCGCGGCCAGCGGACTGCTGCTGGCCAGCGCGGTCCCCGCCGCCGCGCACGACAATCTGATCTCCTCCACTCCCGAATCCGGCTCGACGGTCGGCATCTCCCCGGCGGAGGTCTCCCTCGCTTTCAGCGGAGAGCTGCTTACCGCGACCAGCGCCGTGGTGATCGAGGTGACCTCCCCGGACGGGCGGAACATCGCTGAGGGTGAACCGGTCGTCGACGGAACCACCGTCACCCAGGCGCTGGAACCCGAGACCTCTGCGGGCGTGTTCACCGTGCTGTGGCGGGTGGTCTCCAGCGACGGGCACCCGATCAGCGACCAGTACACGTACACGGTGGAAGCCGCCACCATCCCTACCAGTACCCCGAACCCCATGGCAACGACGGAGCAGGCCGCCGGACCGTCTCCGACCGCCACCATCGCCGGCACGGCCGGGTCGGATGTGCACACGGGCCCCTCCGGCGGTGGGGAATTCCTGCCAGTCGTGGCTGTGATCGGCGGAGTGGTCGTCTTCGGGGGTGCGCTGGTGGTCGTGCTGATGGTGGGAAGGGAACGTCGCCGCCGCGACCGGGCTGCTGCTGCGGCGGCCGGGGCAACGGGGAACCCAAATGAGACGGGGCAGGCACCCGAACGCCCCATCGACACGTGAACCTGGGCCGGGGCCGAGCCCCTGCATCCGAAGGAGAACATCATGAAATGCCCCGTCGACGCCACCGACCTGCTCATCACCGATCCGGCGTGGAGATCGAATACCGCCCGCAGTGTCATGGCGGCTGCTGCACTGCGGGAAGCTCGACAAGTTCATACACCCGGAGCTTCACCCCCGGACGAGGCCAGGACGATTACGGCAGGGAGCGGGATCAGCATGGCCGCACGAGCCGCCGCAAGCGGGAGGGATTCGTCGGTGAGTTCTTCGGCTTCTGACACGGCACCCCCGAGAAGACCCGCCCAGGCCCGCCGGTTCGCGGTCGCTAGCGTCACCGCGGGCGTGGTGGTGCTGATTGACCAGGCCAGCAAAGCGGCGGCCCTGTCCGAGCTGAGCGAGACCGATCGCATCCCGCTGTTGGGCGACGTGTTGGGGCTGCAATTGGCCTTCAACCCAGGCGCGATTCTCGGCCTAGGGTCAGGAGCCACCTGGCTGCTCACCCTGCTCGGCGTGGCCGCGACCGTGGTGCTGTTCATCGCTGCGTTGCGAGCCCGCACCGAATGGTGGGCCGCCGGCATCGGGTTCATCCTGGGCGGCGCACTCGGGAACGTGATCGACCGGATGCTCGCCCCGCCGGGCTTCGGACGCGGATACGTGACCGACTTCCTCGCCTATGGGAATTGGTTCATCGGCAACCTCGCCGACGTCGCCCTCGGAATCGGAGTGCTGATCCTGGCAATCGGGGTCTGGGGCAGCCACCGCGCCACCACCCGTAGCGACGCCAGCGCGCACCTGGGATCGAACTCATCGGTGGGTGGGCTGTGACCGACAACAAGCGGATGCCGTCCCTGTACCAGCGCAACGCTCTCGCACCAAGCCTGCTCGCAGCAGCGGTGCTATTCCTCGCACCGCTGCTGCAGGGCGGTGACTGGTACCTGGTGCCGCTGTTCGTGGCAGCGATCCTCGCTGTCATTGTCGGCTGGTTCGCGATCCAGGCGCGGCAGTGGTGGTGGGCGCCGGTATTCGCGTCGATCGCGGTGCTGTGGAACCCGGTATTCCCGTTCCCGTTCAACGGGCCGGTCTGGACCGCCGCGCAACCGGTCGCCGCGATCGTGTTCCTGGTCGCCGGGGCGATGATCAAGGTCAGACGCGCATGAGACGCCCCACGCCGTTCATCGCTGCGCTGCTGCTAACAGCCGTCGCGCTCACCGGCTGCACCAGCAACGACACCCTGGCCGAGCAGTACCGGGACGGGAACGAGAAGGGCTACATCGCCGGCGATTTCCAGGTCGTCGAGATCCCGACCGCCGACCGGGGTGAGCGGGTGGTGTTCGAGGGCGTCACCGAGACCGGGGAGACGGTGTCCAGCGACGACTACCGGGGCGGGGTGCTGGTGGTGAACTTCTGGTACGCCGCGTGCGGACCATGCATCGTCGAGGCGCCCCTGCTCGAGGAAGTGTGGCAGGAGTACCAGGATCAGGGCGTCGCGTTCCTGGGCGTGAACACCTACGACCAGCCCGCCACCGCCCTGTCGTTCGCGCGGGACAACAACGTCACCTACCCGAGTGTGATCGACGTCAACGACGGGCGCGTCAAGCTTGCGTTCGCGCAGGTCACCCCCATCCAAGCCACCCCCACCACCCTCGTGCTCGACCGGGACGGGCGGGTTGCGGCACGGGTCATCGGGCAGCTGGCCAGCGCGTCCATCCTGTCCACTCTCGTTGACGACGCCCTGGCGGAGTCCTCATGAACCCCGGTTCGGTGGTCGTGGACGGCGCGCTATGGGTGGCGCTCCCTCTCGCCGTGCTCGCCGGGCTGGTCTCGTTCGTCTCCCCGTGTGTGCTGCCGCTGGTTCCCGGCTACCTTGGCTACCTTGGCGGCGCCGCCAGCGCCCACAGCCCCACATCGACGTCGGCCGCTGGAGCGAGCACCACGGCGGGGGAGCGGAGGCGGCTGCTGGTGGGGGTGGCGTTGTTCATCGGCGGGTTCACGGTGGTGTTCGTCACCGTCACGATCCTCGGCGGCACGTTCGGGTTTCTGCTGCTGCAGTACGCGAACATCCTCACTCGCATCTTCGGGATCGTGATCATCCTGCTCGGGTTGGTGTTCATCGGGTTCTTCGGTATCTCCCAGCGCACCCTCCGCCCCCGCATCCGGGGTCGCGCCGGCCTGATCGGCGCGCCCCTGCTCGGGTTCGCGCTCGGCGTCGGCTGGACCCCCTGCATCGGCCCCACGCTTGCGGCGATCCTGTCGATGTCGTGGAACCTCGGCGACCCCGCCCGCGCCGGGCTGCTCGGCCTGGCGTACTCGCTCGGATTAGGCATCCCGTTCCTGCTGCTCGCCCTCGGCTGGGGGTGGGCGTCCCGCACGGTCGGGTTTCTCCGCCGCCACATCCGCGCCCTGAACATCATCGGCGGCAGCCTGCTCGTCCTCCTCGGACTCCTCATGGTGACCGGGTTATGGACGGCGCTGATGTCCGCCCTGCAACAGGTGGTGATCAATGTCCCCCTCCCGCTCTGACACCACCAGGGAGAACCCGATCGACCCGCTTCGTCCCGGAGACCACGCGGACTCCGACGGCCCCAAGATCATCCAGCCCGCGCTCGGTCTGGCGGGGTGGCTGCGGTGGGCGTGGCGGCAACTGACCAGCATGCGCACCGCCATCGTCCTGCTGCTGTTCCTCGCGATCGCCGCCGTCCCTGGCTCGCTGTTCCCGCAGCGCAGCGCCGACCCCAACGGTGTAATCCAGTGGGAACGCGACAACCCTGACGTCTTCGCCCTCGCGGACGCGGTCGGCCTGTTCGACGTGTACCTGTCGCCGTGGTTCTCCGCGATCTACCTCCTGCTGTTCACCTCCCTCATCGGCTGCGTCATCCCCCGCGCCCGCCACCACTACAAGGCGCTCCGCTCCCAGCCCCCGCGTACCCCCGCCCGCCTGTCCCGCCTCTCCGACTACCAGGAGGCGACCCTTCCCGCTGGCCAGGCTTCCGACCCTGTCGAACAGGCGATCGGGGTGGCTCAGCGGCAGCTGCGCCGGGCCGGCTACCGGGTGCAGCGGTACGACGGCCGCGGCTGGGTGTCGGTGTCGGCCGAACGCGGCTACCTCCGCGAGACCGGCAACCTGCTCTTCCACGTCGCCCTGGTCGGTGTGCTCGTCTCCGTCGCGGTCGGCGGGTCGTTCGCATACACCGGGCAGCGAGTCGTGGTGGAGGGCACCACGTTCGTCAACGCGCTCAGCGACTACTCCTCATTCAACCCCGGCCGATTCATCGACGGCACGGGCCTTGCCCCCTACTCACTCACCCTCGATGACTTCCAGGTCTCCTACCGACTGCCCGGCACCCCCGGCGCGGGGCAGGCCGGCGACTTCGCCGCCGATGTCACGATCCGCCAGCCCGGACAAGACGACCAGGCGCAGAGCGTGGTGGTGAATTATCCGATCACCGTCCAAGGCGACCGCATCTATCTGCTCGGCAACGGGTATGCCCCCACCCTCACCGTCCGTGACGCGGCGGGGGAGGTGGTGTTCAGCGAGTCGCAGCCGTTTCTGCCGCAGGACTCCAACATGACCTCGCTGGGGATCATCAAGATCCCGGACGGGCTGCCCGGGCAGCTCGGCCTGGTCGGGTTCTTCTACCCCACCCAAGGGGTGCTGCCCTCCGGGGCGTTCACCTCGATCTACCCCGACGTCATTAACCCAGTGATCACCTTCAACGTGTTCAGCGGGGACCTCGGCATCGACGACGGCACACCCCGGTCGGTGTACACGCTCGATGTCAACGGGCTCACCCAGCACACCGGCGGCGACACCGGCCTCGACTCCCTGGAACTGACCCTCGGCGACACGGTGGACCTGCCGAATGGATGGGGAACGGTCACGTGGGAGATCGCAGGCGACACCGATCCGGTGAAGCGGTTCGCGTCGCTGCAGATCCAGCGCGACCCCAGCAGCGGCTGGGTGCTCGCGTTCTCGATCCTCGCCACCCTCGGGCTGTTTGCCGGCCTGTTCGTGCCGCGCCGCCGGCTCTGGGTGAAGGCCCGGCTCAGCACGGAGGGTGTGCAGGTCGAGTACGCCGGACTTGCCCGCGGTGAGGATCCTGCCCTCTCCCGAGCCGTCACCGACTTCGCCGCGCAGCACGCGACCGCCTACGCGGTCGAGACCGCGGAGGGGGAGCGGTGAACGAGTGGATTCCTGACACTCCGCCGACCCTGCTCGGGTTCCTGACACCCGTGCCGCTGCCGTTCCCGGTCCTACCCACTCTCGCCGCGCTCCTGGCCGCCGGGTACCTGATCGGCGCGATCCGGCTGTGGACGCGGGGGCGTCGCTGGCCCGTGTGGCGCACCGTCAGTTTCCTGCTGGGGTGCCTCCTCCTGGCGGCGGTCACCGGGCTCGGAGTCGAAGCGTACGGGTATGCGCTGCTGTCGGTGTTCATGTTCCAGCAACTCTCCCTGATGATGGCGATCCCGCCGCTGCTCGTACTCGGTTCCCCCGGCACCCTGCTGCTGCGCGCCGCTCCGCACCACGGCGCCGGCCGGTTCGTCCTCCGCGCAGCCCACGCCGGCCTGCGCAGCCGGGCCGCGCGGTGGGCACTGAGCCCCTGGGTAGCGCTGCCGCTGTATCTGCTTGCGTTCTACGGGCTCTACCTCGCCGACTTCGCCGACCGCATCCTCGCCACCCCCCAAGGGCACATCACCCTCGAGATCGCGTTCCTGGTAGCGGGGATCCTGTTCACCATCCCGGTGCTCTCCGCCGACCCGCTGCCGGTCCGGCTCAGCCACGGCGGCCGCGCTCTCGACGTGTTCGCCGAAGCCGCGCTACACGCGTTCTTCGGCGTGTTCCTGATGATGGCCACCAGCCTGCTCGTGGACCACTTCGCCGCGCCTACGCTGGCGCTGGGGATTGACCCGATCGAAGACCAGCGGGTCGCGGGCGGGCTCGCCTGGTCCTACGGCGAGGCCCCCACCCTACTGATGCTGATGTTCGTCATGCACCGGTGGTTCCGCGACGACACTGCCCGAGACGCCGCCGCCGCCCGGTACGCCGACACCCACGGCGACCCCGAGTTGGACGCCTACAACACCTACCTCGCCACCCTCCGCCAGAAAGACACCTGACGGATGTCCCCCACCACGCCCCTCCTCACTGTCGCCGCCCCGGCACGTCCGTCGATGGACAACCCCAACTCGAGGCCGCTGCTGCCGTTGTGGGCGGCGACGCCGGTCGCCGCGGCCGCCGGGCTTGCGTTGGATCTCGCGTCGCCGCCGCTGGGGTGGTGGCCGCTCGCTTTCGTCAGCGTCGTCCTCGCCCTTGCCACCCTGATGGGCCGCAGCATCGGCGGCGCGCTGCTGGTGGGCACGATGTTCGGAGTCGTGTTCTACTTCACCCACCTGGTCTGGGTGGGCGAGTTCCTTGGCCCGGTGCCATGGATTGCGCTGGCAGGCCTGGAAGCGGTGCTGTTCGGACTCGGGGCTATCCCGATCACCCTCGCCTACCGGTGGACCGCGCGGTTCCGCGCCCGAGGGCCAGGGCAGCTGGTCGGGATTCCGCTGCTGGTCGCCGGGCTCTGGGCGACTCGCGAGGTCGGGATGGGGGCATGGCCGTACTCGGGATTCCCTTGGGCGCGGCTGGGCATGACCCAAGTCGAGGGGCCCCTGCCGCAACTTGCGTCATGGACTGGTGTCACCGGGCTATCCTTCTTCCTCGCGGCCGTTTGTGCCGCGCTCCTGCAGTGGCTCCGCGCAGGCGGCATTCGCTTTCCGCGCGGTGCCTTCTCGACCGCGGCTGGTGTGCTGCTCCTCGTCGCGGTTCCGCAGTTCCCCACTACGGATGCCGGCACGTTCACCGTCGGATGGGTGCAGGGTAACGGCCCCGCCGGCTACTTCGACGACCGCCTCCCCGGCGACATGCTCGCCGCGCAGACCACCACCACCGAGCCGCTGATGGGGCAGCCGATGGACCTCATTGTGTGGCCCGAGGGCTCCGTCGACTCCGATCCCCTCACAGCTTCCGCCACCGCCGCGGTGCTGGACCGGCTGGTGCGAGACGCGGGTGCGCCGCTGCTCGTGAACGCCGCCACCACACGAGGCGCGGACGTGTTCAACACCTCGCTGCTGTGGTCCGCGGATCCCGCGGACCGGCAATGGCACGACAAGGTCAACCCGGTCCCGTTCGGCGAGTACGTGCCCGACCGGTGGTTCTACGAGCTCCTTGCCCCCGACCTTGTCGGCCTCATCCAACGCGAATACACCCCCGGCACTAACCCGCCCTTGATGAAGGTCGGGAACGTCGGGGTGGGGCTGGCGATCTGCTTCGACGTGATCTACGACACCGTGATTTGGGACAGCGCCCGCGCCGGCGCGCAGCTGTATGTGTTCCAGACCAACAACGCCGACTTCCGCGGCACCGACGAGAACATTCAGCAGCTCGCCTTCGCGCGGATGCGGGCTATCGAGACCGGCCGCACCGTGGTCAATGTCTCCACAGTCGGCACCAGTCAGGTCATCGCACCAGACGGCGCCACCATCGACAGCATCGGCGTGGACATCGCCGCCAACCGGGTCACCACCGTTCCGCTGCGCAGCGGGCTCACCCCGGCCGTCGTGGTGGGCCCGTGGGTCACCGGGACGCTCCCTGTCTCGGTAATTGTCGCTCTGGGCGCGCTTGGCCTCCTACACCGGGGCCGTCTGCGTGGCACGGCGGACCACAGCGACCGGCGGCCGAAGCAGCGACGCGGCCCACAGGCCGCCCGAGCGATCGGAGATCGGGATGCGACATAGACCGGGGCGGCCTGATCGGCAGCCAAGCAACACCGGCAATGCGCTCGGCTGCAATCAGCCCTTCGAGGTGTACATCGACGGCACCGCCGTGGACTTGCTGGTCTAGTTGCAAGTGAACGCAGGCTGACCCTCCACACGACCGGACCGCCCCTGATGATGAAGAGGAAACCCCCGCCATGACCGGACCCGACCCGCTCTCCCTCGACGGTATCTCGCTGCTGCTGGTGTGGACGGCGATCGCCACCTACCTGCTCGCGTTCATCGCATACACCATCGACCTCGCCCAACGCTCCGTCCCCGCCAGAGCGCCTGCGCTGGTCGGCGTGGCCGCGGACTCCGAGGTGGGGGAACCTGTGCCCGTCCCGCCGGGGGATATCCGGGTTCCGCCGTCCCAGCGGTCACGCTTGCTGTGGGCGCGGATTGGGACGGTGCTGACGGTTCTCGCGTTCCTGTTCCACCTGGCCGGCACCATCCTGCGGGGAGTTTCCGCACAACGCGTGCCGTGGGCGAACATGTACGAGTTCGCGTTGACCGGCACGGTCCTGATCGT
The DNA here is from genome assembly GCF_029991045.1 of Microbacterium sp. BDGP8. Taxonomy (NCBI): domain Bacteria; kingdom Bacillati; phylum Actinomycetota; class Actinomycetes; order Micrococcales; family Microbacteriaceae; genus Microbacterium; species Microbacterium sp. BDGP8. Next base: position 91,216 of record NZ_CP120712.1, read on the forward strand.
CGCCGTTTATCTCGTCGTCCTGCGCCGCTATGACCTCCGCTTCTTGGGCGCATTCCTGATCGGCATGGTGGTGCTGCTGCTGGGCGGGGCGACGATCACGTTCTACGTCGAGGTCGTCCCGTTGATGGATCCGCTCAAGAGTGTCTGGCTGGTCATCCACGTGTTCGTCGCGTCGCTGGCCACCGCGCTGTTCGCGATTGCCTGCGGCCTCGCCGTCACCCAGTTGCTGCAGGCCCGCCGGGAGCGCCGCACCACTGTGGCGTCCCGAGAGGACGCACGTGCGGCCGGCCCCCGGTTCCTGGCGACTCTGCCCACTGCGGAGGTACTTGAGTCCCTCGCGTATCGGTTCGTGATCGTCGGATTCGTGTTCTGGACCTTCACGCTGATCGCCGGCGCGATCTGGGCAAACGATTCCTGGGGACGCTATTGGGGGTTCGACACCAAGGAGGTGTGGACCTTTGTGATCTGGGTGCTCTACGCCGGGTATATCCACGCTCGCGCGACCCGGGGCTGGCGCGGCACCCGTTCGGCCTGGCTGTCCATAATCGGGTTCGTCACGGTGCTGTTCAACTTCACCATCGTCAACATGTTCTTCAAGGGACTCCACGCCTACTCCGGCCTGAGCTGACCCCCGTCCACCCCGCAAGAGCCGAAAGCCCGCCGTGACCCCGACAGCCACCCGTACCACCGACCAGGACGTGATCGTCCTCGGGTTGAGTCCGCGCGCCCTCCGCGCTGCGGGCCCCACGGTCCTGGCCGTGACCGCGCTGGTCGCACTAATTGCGGGGTTGGCGTTCGGCGGGGGCGCGGCAGGGCTTCAGCTGGGCGATGCTGGCCCCGTCGTGCGGTGGGGCCTGCCGGTCGCGAAACTAATTGTGAACCTCGCCGCGGCAGGCATGGTCGGTGTGCTCGTGACGGCCCTGTTCACTCTGCGGGCCGGGGAGCGGGAGATCGACGTCGCCCTAGACACTGCCTCGATCGCTGCCGCCGTGTTCACCGTGGCCTCCGGAGCGACGGGGTTCCTCACCTTCGTCAATGTGTTCAACCCCGCGCTGGACGCCGGACCGGTGTTCGGCGCGCAGATCGGCCGGTTCCTCGTTGAGACCGAGGTGGGCCGCACCTGGCTCATCACTACGGTCGCCGGCGCCTCGCTGACCGTGTTGACGTTCGCGGTGCGGTCCTGGCCGGGCACCCTCCTCGTAACCGTTTTCGCGGTCGCCGCTCTGGTGCCGATGGGCACGCAGGGGCACTCCGGCGACGATGCGTTCCACCATGAGGCAATGACAGCGCTCATCCTGCACGTCATCGGCGCCGCGGTGTGGCTCGGAGGGTTGCTGCTGCTCGTCATGGTTCGTCCTGTGCTCACACGGGTCCGCCTCGCCGATGTCGTGGCCCGCTATTCGAGCATCGCGCTGGCCGCGTTCGTGCTCGTGGCTGTGTCCGGCACCGTGCGCGCCGCGATCGGCCTGCGGGAGTGGACCGCGATGATGTCGCCCTACGGTGTGATCCTCGCCGTGAAAGTGATTGCGCTGGTCGCACTCGGTTTCTTCGGGGTCTGGTATCGCGCCCGCCTGGTCGGAACGATGCGTGACTCTGACCGTGGCAGCCGGTCCTTCTGGACGCTCATCGTGTTCGAGGTGGCGGTGATGGGCATGGCCAGCGGCGCCGCGGCTGCGCTCGCACGCACGCCCCCACCAAACCCCACACCGCTTCCGGCAAATCCGTCCCCAGCGGAACGACTCACTGGCGCCCCGCTGCCCTCCGAGCTCACCGTCGACCGGTGGTTCACCGCGTGGAACATCGACCTGCTCTGGGCGGTCATCGCCGGCTTCGCCGTGTTCTTCTACCTCGCCGGGGTGCGGCGGCTGCGCCGCCGTGGCGATGCGTGGCCGCCATATCGCACGATCATGTGGGTCGCTGGAATGGGCCTGCTGGTGTGGGTCACTGGCGGCGTCGTCAACGTCTACCAGGACTACCTGTTCAGCATGCACATGGTCGGGCACATGCTGCTCACGATGGCGATCCCGGTGCTGTTGGTCGCCGGGGCCCCAGTCACCCTCGCGGCCCGCGCGATTCGCAAGCGCGACGACGGCACACGCGGTGGCCGCGAATGGATCCTCTGGGCTGCGCACTCCCCAGTCGCCCGGATCCTCACCAACCCGTTCGTCGCCGCGGGGCTGTTCATCGGGTCGTTGTGGGTGTTCTACTACACCGACCTGTTCCGCTGGTCGCTCTACGACCACCTCGGGCATCAGTGGATGATCGCGCACTTCCTTATCACCGGGTATCTCTTCGTGCTGTCACTGGTAGGCGTGGACCCGGTGCCGTACCGACTGCCGTATGCAGGCCGGCTGCTGCTGCTGATCGGCATCATGGCAATGCACGCGTTCTTCGGCATCGCGATCATGATGCAGTCGGGACTCATCGTCGCTGAGTGGTTCGGTGCGATGGGCCGCACCTGGGGCGCGAGCCCGCTCGAGGACCAGTACACCGGCGGGGGGATCGCCTGGTCGATCGGAGAGATCCCTACCCTCATCCTCGCGATCACGGTCGCGATCCAGTGGAGCCGTAGCGACGACCGCGAGACGAAGCGCCGCGACCGCCACGCGGACCGCATGGGGGAGACGGAACTGCAGCAGTACAACGCGCATTTGCAACAGCTCGCCGAGCGCGACGCTCGCACGCGCAGGTGACCGCGGCCGCACGACCGTGCCTTTTCCAGACGGCGGGAACGTCCCGTAGCGAAACGATAACCCTTCCCGGTTTCGTGATTCAGAGGCGAGTGACCCCTATAGGCGATATCATCGCCGCATGACGATGAATATGGACGAGGTGATATTGGACGAAGGTGCTACCAGCGTGTATGCGCATTTGTTCGATGCGCTGGGGGACCCCACTCGGCTCGCCGTGCTGCAGCACCTTGCTTCCGGTGAGCATCGGGTGCGTGACTTGGTTGAGCACGTCGGCCTGGCACAGTCCACCGTGAGCAAGCATCTGGGCTTCCTGCTCGAGTGTCGCCTGATCACCGTCCGCCCAGAGGGGCGGTCATCCTGGTACGCCCTGACGGAGCCGAATGCGACGGCCGCGCTGATCAACGCGGCTCAGACCCTGCTGAGCGCCACAGGGACCCACGCCGAACTGCACGCACACCTGCGTCAACCGCACCACCTACACAGCGAGAGAACGGAGCTCCGGTAATGGGCGCTGGACACACTCACGGCCCCGCCCCGGAAGCCGGCCAGCCCGGCGATCACCGCAGGAAGCTGTGGATCGCTTTCGGTATCACCGCAGTCATTGTCGCGGCCCAGGCAGTCGGATCCGTGGTCACCGGCAGCCTCGCGCTTCTCACCGACACTGCGCATGCGATCACTGACGCATCCGGGCTATTGGTCGCCCTCATCGCCGCGACCCTCATGCTGCGTCCGGCCAACGCCAAACGCACCTGGGGCTTTCGGCGCATTGAGGTCATCGCCGCGCTCGGACAAGCAGCCCTGCTGCTGGTCGTCGGAACCTATACGGCCGTCGAAGGCGTTCGACGTCTGTTTGAACCACCGGAGGTCCCTGCCGCCGAGCTGCTAATTTTCGGCATCATCGGTCTCACGGCAAACATCATCGCGATCGTCCTGCTCTCTTCAAGCCGCGGCGTGAACTTCAACATGCGAGCCGCGTTCCTTGAAGTTCTTAACGACGCTCTCGGATCGCTTGGCGTGATCGTGGCGGCGATCGTTATCGCTACCACCGGTTTTCTTCAAGCCGATGCGATCGCCGGGCTGCTGATTGCGGCACTCATCGTTCCCCGGGCATTCAAACTTCTCCGGGAAACCACGAGTGTGCTGATGGAGTTCACCCCGCCCGGCCTAGACCTGGACGACGTCCGCGCGCACATTCTTGAACTCGATCACGTCAAGGACATCCATGACTTGCACGCTTCGACCGTCGCGACGGGGCTTCCCACCATCAGCGCGCACGTGGTAGTCGAAGACCAATGCTTCACTGACGGTCATGCCGCAAACGTACTGCTCGACGTGAAGAAGTGCGTCGCCGAGCACTTCGAAGTGTCCGTGCTGCATTCCACCTTCCAGATCGAAACGGATCACATCCAGGAAGAAGAACAAGCCTCTGTCACTCATGCGTGACGGCGCTAAAGCGGCAACATCACCCGACCTCAACTACCTCAACGCGATGATCAGAGGTAGCAGTACAGCCGCGTTTCAGCGGCGCTCGTTCACGCGGAGCTTCGAATGACCACACAACCTGTACGCGAGCCGTTGTTCGCTGGATTTCTGGCGAGCGTCGGCGTCATCGGCCTTACCGCTTCACTCGCGCTCTCCATAGAGAAGCTCGAGAAGCTGCAGAACCCGAACGCGAGCGTGGGCTGCGACCTGTCCGTTCTGGTGCAGTGTTCTGCAAACCTAGATAGCGCGCAAGGTGCTGTTCTTGGCTTCCCCAATCCCTTCCTGGGGTTGATCGGATTCTCACTCGTGCTTTGTGCTGGTGTAACCCTCTGGGCGGCACCCAACCTCGCCCGCTGGTACTGGGCCGTGTTCAATATCGGTGTCGCAGGCGCCTTCGCATTCGTGCTCTGGCTGATCGGCCAGAGCATCTATGTGCTTGGCACTCTCTGCCCGTGGTGCATGGTCGTTTGGGTCATCACCATTCCGCTATTTGTTTTCACCACGGGTAGGAACGCCCGGACCGGCATCTTCGGTGCTCGAACGGCACGGCTCGGACAGCGACTCTGGCCATGGTTAACACTGATCACCATCGTGGCGTATATGACTATCGCTGCCGTCGCGCAGGTCCGTCTGGACGTTCTAGCTACTCTTCTTTGAGCCGGGGCTTTGGTCCACTCGGCTTTGTCGACAGCCGGCACATGTCCTCGGAACAACCTTGCTGGGCCGGGACCGCGGCGCAGGTGTCTTCACGGCTCAATGGTTGTGGTGCTCGTGCTCATTGTCGTGTTCGTCCTCATGGAGGCTCCAGATCGGTGACGTGGTTGTCGCCGAGGGGGGTCAGACGCGGGCGGGTTCGGGCGTTGCGGCGCGGGCGCGCAGAGCGGCAGGGCGTTGCGCGGCACGCACGCCGTTGAGAATCACAAACACCTCTGCGATCTCGTGCACGAGGACCACGCCGGCCAGCCCGAGCGCACCGAAGAGCGCGAGTGGGAAGAGGACGACGATGATCGCGAGGGCGAGCACGATGTTCGCGGTCATGATTCGGCGGCCGCGACGGGCGTGGGCGAGGGCGCCGGGGATCAAGCGGAGATCGTTCCCGGTGAAGGCGACGTCGGCGGACTCGATCGCAGCAGCCGACCCTTTCAGTCCCATGGCGATCCCGACAGTGGCGGTGGCAAGGGCTGGGGCGTCGTTGATGCCGTCACCGACCATGGCCGTCGGGCGCGCGGTTGCGAGTTGTTCGATGACGGCGGCCTTGTCTGCGGGGAGCTGCTCTGCGCGGACGTCGGCGATGCCCGCCTGTGCGGCGATCGCGCGAGCGGTGCGTTCGTTGTCCCCGGTGAGCATCGTGATCCCGATACCGGCATCCTGCAGCAGTCGCACGGTCTCTGCGGATTCCGGGCGCAGTTCGTCACGGATGCCGATGAGTCCGGCAATCTTGCCGCCCGCTTCAACGACGACCACTGTCATGCCGTCTTCGCCCATCTCATCAGCGGCCGAGCTGAGTGCACCGGGGGCGAGCCACCGCGCGTTCCCGACGCGGACCAGGGTGCCGTCGACGCGGCCGGTGATTCCGTGGCCGGCGTCTTCGACCACGTCCGCGGCCGCAGCTGCACCGGGTGCGGCCGCGGTGATCGCGGCGGCAAGCGGGTGGCTGCTTGTCGCTTCGACTGCTCCCGCCCAGGTCAGCAGCTCGGCCCGTGAAATGCCGGCTGCGGGGCGCACGTCGACGACGGCCGGCTCGTTGCGGGTGAGGGTTCCGGTCTTGTCTAGCGCGACCGCACGGATGGTGCCGAGCTGCTCAAACGCCTCCCCGGACTTGATCACGACGCCGAACTTGGACGCGGAGCCGATAGCGCTGATCACCGTGACCGGCACGGCGATCGCGAGAGCGCAGGGAGATGCGGCGACCAGGACGACGAGTGCACGCTCGATCCAGGTCGCCGGATCTCCCACGATGAACCCGAACACGGCAACGAGGGCCGCGGCGATCAGCACTACGGGGACCAGGGGGCGGGCGATCCGGTCGGCGAGCCGTGCGCGGTCGCCCTTGCGGGCGTGGGCTTGCTCGACGAGGGACACGATCTGGGTGAGCGAGTTGTCGCGCCCATCCGCGGTCGCCTCGATCCGCAGCGTTGATGCACCATTCACCGAGCCGGCCGCGACCGCAGTGCCGGGGCACACGTCGACGGGGATGGACTCTCCCGTGATCGCGGAGGTGTCCAGGCTCGATCGGCCTTCGACGACAACACCATCGGTCGCGACACGCTCACCCGCCCCGACGACGAGGATGTCGAGTTCACGGACGTCCGCGGCCGGGATCGTCGTGTCGCCAGCGAGACGCGAGACACGCACGGTCTCGGGAATCAGGGACAGCAGCGCACGCAAACCCTCTTTCGCCTGATCCATCGCCCGGTCCTCGAGAGCTTCCGCCAGCGAGAACAGGAACGCCAAAGTCGCAGCCTCACCAACGTGGCCGAGGAGTACCGCACCGATCGCGGCGATGGTCATCAGCAGCCCGACACCAAGCCGTCCCCGGATCAGCCGGCGGAACGCACCGGGGACGAACGTATAGGCTCCGGCCAGCAGAGCAGCCCATTGCAGCACGAGGGCGAGGAGCTCGATACCCGCCCACTCGAGCGCGTAGCCAGCAATCAGGAATAGTCCGGAGAGTACGGAGGGGAGCAGGGCGACATCGCGCCACCACGGCGGACGCACCTCGTGCTCATCGTCACCCCTGCTGCCCTTCGAAGGCAGGGCCGGACCGCAGCACGCGTCGCCTTCCTCGTGAGCCTGGGTCGGGACGGTGTTGTGTACCGGCTCGGGAGCACAGCACGCGCCTCCCGCAGCACGGGGACGTGTCAGCTCGATGCGCTGAATGGTGCGGGTCTTGCGGGGCTCGTCCGGGCCACAGCACTCTTCACTCATGCGCAGCACTCACACTTCTCATCGGTGCACGGAACGCCCTTATCGACCGCGACGACCGCTTCCAGCATGTGCCGCAGGCCCACGGTGAGATGCGGGTCTGCGATCTCGTATCGCGTACGACGCCCTTCCGGCGTCGCAACAACCAAACCGCACCCCCGCAGACACGTCAGATGGTTGGAGACATTTGAACGCGTCAGATCGAGGTCACGCGAGAGTTCCGCTGGGTAGCCGGGCGCGTCCAAGAGCGCCAAAAGGATCCGCGAGCGAGAAGGATCCGCCATCGCGCGACCCAGACGGTTCATCACATCGAGACGAGAAGCAACAGTCAGCACCAGATGAATATACAGCGAACGCTGACCAGTAACATAGATCTACCAGGCTGCCGAAAACGATCGTTTCTGGTGGGCTCGTCGGCGTCGATGAGCAGCTGCGCGACACGCCGAGGATCGATCCGCCAAAACCCCCTGCCGAAACCGTTTCGCGCCGGAACCCTGGCGGTACCGTTTTCGGCATGGCACATGAAGTCGGGTACGCCCGGGTCTCGAAGCGGGAGCAGAACCCGGATGCTCAGTCCGCCGAGCTCCGCGCCGCCGGCTGCGAACGTGTCTTCGTCGACCATGGCGAATCGAGCCGCGTCACCGATCGGCCGCAGTGGCTGGCATGTCTCGACTACCTGAGGCCGGGGGACACCCTCAAGGTCCGCCGGCTCGATCGTCTCGCCGGCAGTGAGCGCATCCTGATTGAGACGCTGCAGGATCTCGACGCGCGCCAGGTGAACATCGTGAGTCTCACCGAGCCGATGATCGACACGACGTCGCCTATGGGTCGTGCGCTGTTCGGGATCGTGGCCGTGTTCGCGCAGCTGCGCGTGGACACGATCCGGGACAACACTCAGCGAGGTCTCGAGTACGCCCGCAGCCAGGGACGTGTCGGCGGCCGCCCGAGCGTGATGACTCCAGAGCGAATCGCGGCGGCTCGACAGTTACGCGCCGAGCATCACAGCTGGGAGAGTATCGGACGGGTCCTCGGGGTAGGGTCGTCGAGCGTTCGACGCGCTCTATCTCCCCGCGACTGAGCAAGCGTGAGTGCCGCCTGCAGACTTCCCAGCGCTAGCGGTCGCGGGCACCCGTGACCGCCTGGTAGAAAAGCAGAACCCCGGCCGTGTGATCTGACCTTTGCGAGGCCTACAGGGACGGTTCCGGGGTGTTGCGTTACATGTTACGTGAGTGGGGGACGATGGTCAATCAGCGTTGGGCGTTCTACGAGCAACACTTCGGCCCGGACCGGCTGAAACACTATCTCTCCGAAGCGCGCGGAGACACTGCGAGGGCGGAGGAGCTCTACCAGTGGAACGTCGAGGCTGCTTCGGCGTTCTGGGGTTCGCTCGGACACCTCGAGGTGGCACTGCGCAACACCATCGATGCCCGCATGTCAGACCGGCACGCGCAACTCGGGCGCGCGAGCCATTGGATCTCGGACGACCATCGTGAGTTCGGTCGCAGAAACCCACCCACTAAGCATCGGTACCCGTACGTCGACGTTGACACCGCGAAGAGGCGCGTCACAAAGAACCAGAAGCCGGTTACGCCAAGCCAAGTCATCTCGGAGATCTCCTTCGGGTTCTGGCACCAGATGGTCTCCCAGAGTCAGATGCGGTTCTGGCCGGACATCGCGACCGGGTTCCCACACGCTCCTGACAGAGCGCAGGACACGGTGCAAGAGCCTGTCAGTCGGCTTCGCGACCTTCGCAATCGCATCGGGCACCACCACCGCATCTGGTCGCAGGACCTTCAAGGTCGATATGACGACATCCTGCTTGTTACAAGCTTCATCGATCCTGACCTGAGCAGCTGGGTCGACGCGCAGTCGGCTGTACCAGGGGTGTTGGCGGTCAAGCCCGTGTAGCTTCTCCGGCCGACGAGCGCGAATCGCTCACCGGCGCGTAGCCACGTTGTCGCCACGTTCGCGTTCTCATGCGGCCGTTTGCGAACTGACCGGACTGGGCTGTCGTGCCTTCGTGCCATGATCCGTTTCAGTGCCGCAGTGTTGCGACAGGAAGCGAGGGGCCATGTCCATCCAGATCACACACGTCCGTTTCGGGGGGACTCGGAAGACGGAGGACGAGATCGTCTCATACAAAATGGAAGAGCGAGCAGACGGGCGAAGTCAAGCACAGCGACAAGCCCACCTTGGTTGCCTGGATCGACAACGGAGGGAAGGCCTACGTCGGCGCTGGGAGCGCTCGTGTAGCAGTCGGGGTTGTCAGGCCGCAAAACGGGCAGCCGTACCTGCGTACTCATGCCGACGTCAAGTGGACTAACAACCTGGTCAGCCTCCTGACCTTCTGAACCATGAGCTTCCACAAGCCTTAAGCGCTAGCCCCATCGCCGGATGCCCCAAGCGGCCGCGTGCGTTCACGCACCCATCTAGGGGCACGCAACCGGACATATGTCAGGAACCTGACATAACGTTGATTATCGGGGTATCCGGTACCGCTTGGTTGCTCTTGCGACCGTCGGCCGCCGCGGCGGGTGAGCTGTCGAGAGCCCAGTTCTCGATCATCGGGATAACTGCCCAATGAGGGGATGTTTCGATCTCCCAACTGAGGAACCTCGATCGTTTCGTTGCTTCCTGGCATAAATCGTGAAACGGTCGGCTCGACCGAATCACATTATGGGGGAATCAGTTGAAAACGAGACTTCTGACCCGTGCTGCACTCTCTGCCGCGGTTCTGACGATCCTTGCTACCGCCGCGGTAACTCCTGCATGGGCGAGTGGCACCGCAGCACAGCCGTGCAGTATCGATGAGAAGCAAGCTGGAGATTGTGCACCTTACCTCGCATCTGCTGACGAGGATCCGGTAGAGGCAGCCGTTCGGCAGCTGGTGGCGCAAGGCGAAAGCGCTGGAGCTACAGCATTCGTCGAGAAGAAGTCAGCCAACCTTGACAGCGCGTCCGCCGCGGACCTTCGAGCAGTTCTGGCCGAAGCGACGGCCTCGGAGTCTACGGATGTCAGCCGTGGCGGAGTGCAGGCTGATGCTCTACGTGCCCCCGCAATCCGAGACGGGCGAGTGATCGGGAAAATCTGGTACCTGGACGAGAAGCTCGACTACGGATATTGTCGTCCCGACGGAACCGGCTGTGGGCCGGTCGTAGGCGCCGTTCAACTTAAATTCTCGTACAATATCAACGAGTATCCCACTGTCACTCTTGATGGTGAAGTCCGCGCAATCGCCGGTTCACTCATTGAGGTCAATCCGCTGGAGTGCAAGACCTACTACGAGCTCCCCCTCTTTGACCAGGTTCTGCACGATTGGAATAACTGTGACAGCGCACAGTTTCGAGGGATGGGAACAGGCCCGCTGATCTTCGAGGAAAACTACCAGCACGGCTCGGCGCCCGGCACGAAGTACCACGTCGAGCTGAGTGGGAAGATCACGACCTACCATGATCCCGGTCAGCCACTGTGGTTCCTGCGAAACAGCCACACCTACACCGTCGTTCACACGGGCACATCGGGCGCGACGTTCTGAGGGTATCCGGGGGGCTCGACTTCAGGTCGAGTCACCCGGATAGTGTGTCCAGATGAATCATCGCGAACTACAGATCGAGAGAAAGCGTCTGTTGAACGCCTATCTCGACGTTCTCAACGACCCCTCACGGTTTTTGGACCTCGTTCTTCGCCTCCCAACCGGCGATCACCTGAGCGAAGCAATCGAGCACGAGTATCGCTTCGACACAGCGATTGCCCAAGCCGTCTCCTCCTTAGGCATCCAGTACTTCACTCCCGAGAAGGTCCAGCGCGTCCGAGATGAACTAGCTCAGCTAAACCGTGCTCTCGGTGAAGCCGAAGACCGCCCCAGCAGCAGATTTTGACTGAACGCTCCGGCGAAGGTCATGGTGCGCCGCCACCTGTCGCCGTTGTCGGTCACGACCAACGAAGCTCGTGGACGCCGGCAACGCGCAGCTCGTCGATCAGGCGTCGGCGTGGACGTCGACGAGATCGAAGTCGATACCGGCCAGGCGCAGCGCTGTGCAGGTGTTCGTGCACTTCGTGCAGCCCTCGGCCCCGTACACCGTGACATGAATGCTCATCGCCCGTGATCCTCTCTGCGGTCCTCGGCCGTTCAGCCGATGCTTCGCCATCAGCTGATACTTGCCGCCCGCGCGTCGGCTCGGAGCGGGTCAAGGACTGGCCCCGCCGGGATTCCGCAGGAATCCGCGCAGCACCCTTGAGGCGTTCCGAGCCGACGCGCTCCCCCGCTGCCGCCGGCGCCGGCAGCTCAAGTAGTTGACACGTCCGTGTCACTCTGTCTTGATCTATGGCAACACGCGGCGTGTTACTCGCGACTCGCTCGGTCTATGGCTGGTGTCGCGGTATGACCGACCGTCGTCTCCCGTGGGGTTCGCGTGAGAACCCAGGGAGCCGGGGTTGGGCGATCAAGCGGGTTCGAAGGACCGGCTCAATCAGCTCGCCCAGCACGCCGGCGTCTCGAACGCCGTGCTTCTAGAGGAGGTCATCGACCACCTCGAAGAGAAGCGGAACGAGCGCGGGCTGCCGACCTGGTGGTCGGAGCAAGAGCTCCCAGTCGGGGAGCTGCCTACGAAGGAAGGCGTACCAAGCAGCGATGGAGGCGATTCTGTTGAGTCCCGCTCGCCGCCACAATGTCGGGTCCTGACGGCTCGCCCGACATCGAACAGTCGCGTCAGATTCCGTCGAGGGTGGGCGGCAGCGCGAACACCAACTCGTCGATCTCTTCGCCGCGGGCGGGGGCGTATGCCCGCTGCTGTCGGATCTCGCTGAAGCCGCTCTTGGTGAGTACGGCGATGGATGCCGCGTTGTCGGCGGCGACCCGGGCATAGAGCGGGCGCTCCGCTTCGCGGGCGACGAGCAGGCGCAGCGCGGCCGAGGCGACACCGCGACCTCGGGCGTGGCGGGTGATCCAATAGGTGACCTCGCGATCGCCGTCGACGGTGAAGGCCGCGGCGGTTCCGGCGAAGCCGCCGTCATCGGTCACGACGAACATCGAGACCCGGTCGTCGGCGCGGTGCCGCTCGAGCCACGCATCGAACGCGGCGCGGTCGGAGGGGTCGTCGGCAGTGAAGGCGGCCTGGGCGACGGCATCCGGGTCGCGCATCATCTCGAAGACGGCATCCGCGTCGTCATCGTCGAAGGGGCGGAGATCCACGTGAGTCACACCGGCACGCTACGCGGATGAAATCCGTCTCATTTACGGGTATCGGTGCGCGGCGAAGATCAGTACAGTTATCCCGTCACGCATCGCGTGACGTATCCGGGGGGATCCGTCGACGCCCGGGCGCTGCATTTCTGGCACGCAGCCCGGGCGTCGAATGGGGGAGTGCCCCGACGCTCAGCCGGCAGGAAGCAGCTGCGTACGCAGCTCGTCGATGTCAGCTGCCACGGCGATCGCGCCGTTCGCCTCCTCGGGAGTGCTGAAGCCCCACGACACGAAGATGACCGGCACGTCGTTCGCGGCGCCGCCCTCGACGTCGTGGTGACGGTCGCCGATCAGCACCGGCCGCGAGACGTCGATGCCGTCGGCGGCCAGGCGTCGGAGAGCCTCCGCCACGATGTCCGACTTCGAGCTCAGCGTCTTCTCGTCGCTCGTGGCCCCGACGATCTCGCGCAGGCGCGGTGCGAGGCCGAAGTGCTCCATCAGCGCGCGCACCTGGATCTCGGGCTTCGAGCTCGCCGTCGACTGCGGCACCCCTGCTTCATCCAGCTCGACCATGAGGTCGGCGACGCCGGGGTAGAGGCGTGCGCCGGTCGTGTAGCCGTCGGCCTTGCCGAGCACGCGGTAGAACGACACCGCCTCGGTCGCCTTCTCGGGCGTCATCCCGAGGTTCGTCTGGAACGACTCGTGCATCGGCGGGCCGATCCAGTGGATGAGCTCGTCGTGCGTCGGGGCCGGGTGGCCGAAGTGCGCGAGCGTGATCGTGAGGCGGCGGAGGATGCCTTCGGACGCATCGACGACCGTGCCGTCGATGTCCCACAGCACGCAGGAGAACGGCGATCGGGTCATAGGTCCCACCCTACGTGCGCGATGACACGGAGTACGGCGTGAGGGTGCCGTCGACCATCTCCAGCACGCGGTCGCAGTGTCTTGCCGGCGGGCTGTCACCTACGGGGGACGAGGTCAAAGGTCGCCGTGCACGCCCCTGTCGAGTACCCCGATGACTCCCGCGATCACATCGTCGGCGTCGACCCCGTGCTCCACGAGCTGCATGCCGGCGTTGATGACGCCCTGCACGAGGGCCGCCCGGGTTGCGGCATCCGGGATTCCCAGCTCTTCGAGGAGGTGACGCAACGGCGCCGTCAGGGCGTCGTGCATCGCCATGATCGCCTCGACGTTCTTCGGCGAGATGTCGGTCTGCTGGAGGCCCGTGGCGAGCGTGTGCTTACCGTCGGCCGTCATCCGGATCGTCGCGGTGACGTAGGCGTGCAGGCGAGCGCGGCCGGGGGCTGCGGCATCCATCGCGGCCTCGAGCTCCGCACCCCATTCCTCGAACGCCTGCATCGCGATCGCGGCGAGGAGGTCGTCCTTGGAGGGGAAGTACTCGTAGAAGCTCGACCGGGACAGGCCCGCCCTTTCGCACACCGAACGCGGAGTGATGGCGGCGACGCCGGCCTCGGCGATGATCGCCTTCGCCGAGGCGAGGAGCGCTCCGTGTTGAGCGACGCGGTGCTCTGCGACGGTCGCAGCGGTGATCTTCGGCACCGCCCCATTATGGGTCTCGCTCATGAGGCCCGCCGGGGTGGCTATGCGGGTGGCGGGAATGTCTCGCGGCTCCCGCGCGCTGACATCCTCATGACGACATCCAGCACGTCCTCAGCCCACGCTTCCGGCACCTTCCGCATCGGCGGCGACCTCGAGGTCAACCGCCTCGGCTACGGCACGATGCAGCTCACCGGCCCCGGCGTCTGGGGTCCGCCGAAGGATCACGACGAGGCGATCCGCGTGCTCAAGCGCGCCGTCGAGCTCGGCGTGAATTTCTTCGACACCGCCGACTCGTACGGCCCCTACGTCGCCGAGGAGCTCCTCAAGGAGGCGCTGCACCCCTACGGCGACGACGTCGTGATCGCGACGAAGGCCGGCCTCACGCGCACTGGGCCCAACGAGTGGCCGCCGCTCGGGCGCCCCGAGTACCTGCGCCAGGAGGCCGAGATGAGCCTTCGCCGCCTCGGACTCGACCGCATCGACCTCTTCCAGCTGCACCGCATCGACCCGCAGGTTCCCCTCGAGGACCAGGTCGGCGAGCTGAAGAAGCTCCAGGACGAGGGCAAGATCCGCCACATCGGACTCTCCGAGGTCACCGTCGATCAGGTGAAGGCCGCGCAGCAGATCGCCACGATCGTGTCGGTGCAGAACCTCTACAACCTGCAGAAGCGGGATGCCGAGGAACTCCTCGACTGGTCGACGGAGCAGGGCATCGGCTTCATCCCGTGGTTCCCGCTCGCGACCGGCGGCCTGACCGGTGCCGACTCGCCGCTCAGCGAGCTCGCCGAGCGCAAGCAGGCATCCCCCGCCCAGATCGCCCTCGCGTGGCTGCTCAAGCGCTCGCCGGTCATGCTGCCGATTCCGGGCACCTCGAGCGTCGCGCACCTCGAGGACAACCTCCGCGCCGCCGAGATCGAGCTGACCGACGACGAGTTCGAGGAGCTGTCGAAGCTCGGCTCCTGACGGCTCGCGGTTGCGGGCGCGTCGCGTCAGAACAGGCGCGGCGCGCCCGACTCGATGCCCTTCATGGCGTCGTAGTCGAGCGTGACGCAGCGGATGCCGCGGTCGGTGGCGAGCACCTTCGCCTGCGGCTTGATCTCCTGCGCCGCGAACACCCCGGTGACGGGCGCGAGGTGCGGGTCTCGGCCGAGCAGCTCGAGATAGCGCGTGAGCTGCTCGACACCGTCGATGTCGCCGCGGCGCTTGACCTCGACGGCGATCGTTCCGCCCGCGGGATCGCGCAGCAGCAGGTCGACCGGTCCGATCGCGGTCGGGAACTCGCGGCGGACCAGCGTCAGGTCTTCACCGATCACCTCGACCTGCTCGGCGAGCAGGCGCTGAAGATCGGCCTCGACGCCGTCCTTGATGAGACCGGGGTCGACGCCGAGCTCGTGGGACGAGTCGTGGATCATCTCGTAGATGCGCACGACGAGGGTGTCGCCCGACTTCGCGTGGGTCACCCGCCACTGCTCGACGACCTGCTCCTCGACATCCGGGTCGTCCTCGGGCGTCTCGACCGTGAGCGTGCACGGCGGGCTCATCCAGTTCAGCGGCTTGTACGACCCGCCGTCGGAGTGCACGAGCAAACTTCCGTCGCCCTTATGCACCAGCAGACGGGTGGCGAGCGGAAGGTGAGCATTGAGGCGCCCCGTGTACTGGACGGAGCAGCGGGCGATGACCAGACGCACCCGTCGAGCCTAAGCGCTGTCGCTGGCGGCGGCGGCGTCGTCGGCGTCGGCGACGGAGAGCTCGTAGATGATCTCGAGACCATCCTCGTCATCCCACTGCTCGCCGCGCTCGACGAACCCGTAACCGTCGATGAGCGCTCGTGACGCGACATTGTCAGGGCTGATCGTCGCGCGCACCGTGCGCACATCGGGGTGGCTGCGTGCCACGTCGAGCAGGGTCTCGAGAGCCTGTCGTGCATAACCGCGGCGCCGCAGCGCGGGGTCGACGCGATACCCGACTTCGACCATGCCGCTGGCATCCGGCGGGCCGTGGAAGCCGGCCACGCCGACGGCGGCGTCGCGCTGGGGATCGATGATGAGCCGGGTGATCCACGGAGCGTCACCAGGCGCGTTCCCGACCTGTGCGCTGCGGTGCCGCCAGAGCCAGTCACATTCCGGGCCTGTGAGGAACGGGTTGGCGTAGATCGGGTCGAGGTTCGCCGTGTCACCTGCCCCGAGGGCATGGAGAACCTGCTCGGGGATCATGTCGAGGTGGACGCCGGTGTCGGATGCCGGGAGGTACCAGGGCTGTGTGGAGATCGTCATCGCGGATGATCCTGGCAGAGTGCCGGCGCGGGCGCGCGCCCGCGTGTTCAGCCGATATGCGCAGCGACGGTCGGGATGAGGATCGGCGCGTTGACGGCGGCGTGAAGCACCATGCAGGCGACGAGGTTGCGGCGCCAGAGGTACAGCACGTAGATCGCCACGGTTCCGCTCGCGTGGTAGAGCAGCCACTCGGGTCCGAAGGTGAACAGATGTGGCACGACGAAGAACGGAAGCGTCGTGGCGACCGCGACCCAGCGTCGCCCCGTGAGCTCGGTCAATCGTTCGAGGGGATAGCCGCGGAACAGGATCTCTTCGCAGATCGCAGCGCTCAGGATCATCGCGACGACCACCAGGATCGGGAGCGCCGCGATGGTGGCGGAGCCGGTGTCGGGTGCGTTCTGCGGACGGATGAGCTGCGCGAGCCAGCTCCAGGCCATGGCGCCACCGAAGAAGATGAGTGCCCACTCGAGGTCTTTGCCAGTCGGCCGCACGATGCGCAGAGACGACAGCCCGCGCCGCTCGACACCGAACACCCACGCGAGGACGAGCGCCGTCGCGAGGCAGTTCCAGAAGATCGAGGCCGCCGGTCCCGCGAGCCCGATCGCCGCGAGCGGGGGGCGCGGGTCGGCTCCGACGGCGCGAAGCACCTCCGGTAGCCACATCGGTGACCACGCGAGACCGATGCCGACCAGGACGGTCGTCCAGGCGAGCGCGCGGGGGCGGGGCGGTTGCGGCCGTTGCGGCTGGTGCCGGGGCTCTGGCGGTGTCGCGTTCGTCGGTGCCGTGGCGGGGTTCGATTCCGATTCCACGACATCAGAGTAACCGCTCTAGAGTTGCTGCTCTAGTAAAGCTTCGCGGGCTAGGGTGGCTCCCGTGCCACGCCGTCGCGATCCTGAACGCTTTGAGGAGCGGCGTGCCGTGATCCTGGATGCGGCGGCCGCCGAGTTCGCCGCATCCGGATACGCGGCCGCCACCACTGCGTCGATCCACCGTCGCGCGGGCGTGTCGTCGGGCACGCTGTTCCACTACTTCCCGACGAAGCTCGACCTCCTGGTCGGAGTGCTCGAGGCCGGGCGCTCCGAGACGGAACGGGCGCTCGCCGAGATCACTGAGCGGGCAGCGGGTATGGATGCCGTTCTGGCCTATGCCGCGCACCTCGAGGCGGAGCTCGCCGACGAGTTGTACCCCGGGCTCGTCCGGGCGATCGGCGACGTCGAACGGCTCGAGCCCGTCCGCGAATCGCTCGCCGCCGAGACCGCGGCGATCGACGACTTCCTCACGCAGTACCTCGCGCAGGCTCTCGATGCAGACCCGGCGAGGTGCACCGGCCAGGCTCGCGCGATCCGCTGGCTCTTCGACGGAGCCGCAGCCGACGCGCTCGCCGCGCCCGTCCCCACCGGGTTGCTTGTCGACGCGGTGCGCGCCCTGCTTCGCGGCATGGGGGTGCCGCTGCCGCGGTTCTGAGCTACCGCGCCGGCATCTGCCGGTTGTCCCGTCGTCAGGCTCACCTGCCGTTGAAGCCCCGCGGGCCGTCAGCGAGCACGGTTGAGCCTGTTGACCGGGCGGGACCGGCTCGGCTCACACGACCCCGACTCGTCCGTCAGGCCATCTGCCCCCGCCCGCTTCACCGCTCCGCCGAGGTCCCAGTTGGGCCGGAATGGCGACGGGATACCCGGCCAAACTGGGACCTCGCGGCGCGGTGAAGCGGCGCGGACCTCGCGCGACGGGTCAGTGGCGGCCGGCGCCGACCTTGGCTCCGGGCAGCGGCTTCGCGGCCGACGAGGCGAGACCGGATGCCGCGACGAGCACCACCAGGATGAACAGCGTCGGCAGCAGGCCGATGTGGTCGCTGATGAATCCGAGGATCGGCGGTCCGCACAGGAACGCGACGTAACCGATCGTCGCGGCGGCGCTCACGCGGGCGGCCGCGCGGGCGGGGTCGTCTGCGGCGGCCGACATCCCGAGCGGGAAGCCGAGCGACGCCCCGATGCCCCACAGTGCGGCTCCCACGAAGACGAGCGGCAGGTTCGGGGCGAGGATGAACAGCAGGATGCCGGCTGTCGCGGCGACGGCGAGCACGCGCAGCGTCGCGACGCGGCCGAAGCGGTCGACGAGGGGTCCGCCGAAGACGCGAACGACGGTCATCGACACGCTGAAGACGGTGAGGGCCGCGGCGCCGATGGCGGCGGTTCCGCCCTCGTGCTCGACCACGCCGAGCGCGAGCCAGTCGTTCGCACCGCCTTCGGCGAAGGCCATGCCGAGCATGATGATGCCGAGCGTGTAGGTGCGCGGCTCGCGCCAGGCCGAGAGCGACACCGCGAGTCGCTGACGCCACCCGGGCGCGGGGCCGTCGGCGGCCGCCTCCGGCGCCGCGACGTCGGCGGCGACGGCATCCGTCACCGCGCGGCGGGGGACGTTCGCAATCGCGACGATCGCGAGCACGACGATGAGTGCGGCGATGGTCACGGCGTGGATGGCGACGCCGATGTGCAGGCTCGCGGCGATCGCGCCGAGCCCTGCGCCGATCACGGTGCCGAAGCTGAAGAAGGCGTGGAACAGCGGCAGGATCGTCTTGCCCGACTGCGTCTCGATGGCGGCACCGTCGACGTTCATCATGACGTCGAGGCATCCGTTGCCGAACCCGAAGAGCGCGAGCCCGACGATGAGCATGGCGTAGGAGTGGAAGAAGCCGCTGCCGAGCCCGAGGATCGCGAGGCCGATCGACAGGGTGATCAGCACCCCGAACATGCCGGTGCGGGTGCCGAGCCGGGCGATGATGACGGAGCTCGCGGAGAGCCCGAGGATCGAGGCGATCCCCATCGCGAGCAGCGCCAGTCCGATCTCGCGGTTCTCGATGCCGAGGTCTTCCTTGATCGTGGGTACGCGCGCGGCCCAGGTGGCGATACTCAGGCCGCTCGCGGCGAAGATCGCGAAGACGGCGTTGCGCCAGCGCAGGTAGACGGAACGGGAGAGCACATCGGTCACCGGGTCAGCGTACCGAATCGATTCGACGTTGCACTACGGCCAGGTACGATCGGGGCGTGAACGCACGTCGGCCCACCATCTCGGACGTCGCGCATGCGGCCGGGGTCTCGCCGTCGACGGCATCCGTCGTCTTCAGCGGCAAGACGCCCGTCAGCGAAGCGACCCGCGCGAAGGTCCTCGCGGCCGCCGCCGAGCTCGGATACCTCGGACCCGACCCGCGCGCGGCGTCGCTCCGGCGCGGACGCAGCGGGATCATCGGGGTGGTCAGCGGCGGGCGGCTCGGCAGCGTCTTCGGCGACCCCGTCATGCGGACGACGATGGACGCGCTCGCCGACGCGGTCGCCCCGATCGGCGCCGGACTGCTGCTGCTACGCGAGGGCAGCGTCGTCGCGGGCGAGCCGACGCTCATGACGGCTCCCATCGACGCCGCCGTGCTGATCGGATGCAGCGCGCTGCTGCGCGACCACCTCGCGAGCGTTCGGGCCCGTGGCATCCCGGTCGTCGTCATCGAAGGCGACGGGGGCGAGGGGGTGCCCCGGATCGCGCTCGACAACCGCGAGGCGCAGCGCCTCGCAGCCGAGCACGTGCGCGATCTCGGGCACACGAACGTCGTCGCGGTGACGATGCCGGTGCGGTGGGGATCGGAGTCGGGCTGGCTGTCGCGCGACGACGAGAGCACGACGTCGGTCGACGTGGTGGCCGACCGGCTCGCCGGATTCCGCGACGTGTTTCCGGATGCCGCTGCCTACGCCGCCGGGGACAGCTCGATCGACGCCGGCGCGGCAGTCGGACGCGCGCTCTTCGCGGGCGACGGCCCGCATCCGACGGCGGTCATCGCGCAGAGCGATCTGCTCGCGGTGGGTGTGCTGCGCGCTGCGGAGGAGGCCGGGCTGCGGGTACCGGAGGATGTCAGCATCACGGGCTTCGACGGCATCGTGGTCGACGGTCTCGCGCCCTACGAACTGACCACACTCGTGCAGCCGGCGTGGCAGAAGGGGCGAGCCGCCGGCGAGGCTGTGGCAGCGCTCCTAGCCGGAGACACGCCCGACTCGCAATGGTTCACGAGTACGTTCCGTCTGGGGAACACGACGGGGCCGGTTGCTGTCAAGTCTTAGCCGATCGACCGTAGACCGGCATCCTGTCGGTAAGATGGGTGACACGACCCCCCACGCCCAGAGGAGGCCTGTTGCTGATCTTCCTCGGTGCGTTCGCGGTTCTTCCGTTGGTTCTGCCGTGGTTGATCAAGCGGATCGGCGCCCGCGCATTCTTCGTCGCAGCACTCCTGCCCATCGCAGCGTTCGTCGACGCGGCCCGTCGCGCTCCTGAGGTTCTGAGCGGAGGCATTCCGTTCGAGTCATACGCCTGGATCCCTCAGCTCGACATCGCTCTGTCGATGCGGATGGACACCCTCGCGTGGATCATGACGCTCATCGTCACCGGCGTCGGTGCGCTCGTGATGATCTACTGCCGCTGGTACTTCGACGGCAAGAAGGTCGGCGTCGGGCAGTTCGCGGCCGTGCTGCTCGCCTTCGCCGGCGCCATGTACGGACTCGTTCTCACCGACGACATCGTCGTGCTGGTGATGTTCTGGGAGATCACGAGCGTTCTCTCCTACCTGCTCATCGGGTTCTACAACGGCCGAGGAGCGAGCCGCCGTGCGGCGCTCCAGGCGCTTCTGGTCACCACCCTCGGCGGTCTCGTGATGCTGATCGGCGTCGTGATGCTGGTCGTGCTCTACGGCACCACGAGCCTGAGCACGATCGTCTCCTCCCCAGCACCGGAAGGTGCGCTCCTCAGCATCGCGATTGCTCTCACGCTCGTCGGTGCCCTGAGCAAGTCGGCCATCTTCCCCTTCCACTTCTGGCTGCCCGGCGCCATGGCCGCGCCCACCCCGGTCAGCGCCTACCTCCACGCCGCAGCGATGGTGAAGGCCGGCATTTATCTGATCGCCCGTCTCGCGCCCGCCTTCGCGCACGAGGACCCGTGGCGTCCCATGGTCATCGGGCTCGGCGTTTTCACGATGCTGCTCGGAGGTCTGCAGGCCCTGCGCGAGTCCGACCTCAAGCGCATCCTCGCCTTCGGCACCGTCAGCCAGCTCGGCATGCTGACGGTCGTTCTCGGCTATGGCGAGCGCAACTCCGCCCTGGCCGGCCTGGCGCTGCTCGTCGGCCACGCGCTGTTCAAGTCGTCGCTGTTCCTCGTGGTCGGCGTCATCGACCGACAGCTGTCGACCCGCGACATCCGTGAGCTCTCGGGAGTGGGGCGCCAGGCGCCGACGCTCGCGGTCTTCTCGATCATCGCGATCGCCTCGATGGTGGGCGTGGCACCGACCATCGGCTTCGTCGCGAAGGAAGCCGCGCTCTCGTCGCTGCTCGAGGGGGGCACGGATCCGCTCGCCCTCGCACCGCTGATCGGCATCGTGCTCGGCTCGCTGCTCACCACGGCTTACGGCGCACGCTTCGTGTGGGGCGCGTTCTTCACGAAGAAGGATGCCGCAGGCGCGACTCTGCCTCGCACGGAGTGGCCCGATCCGCCGATCGGATTCCTCGCCGCCCCGGTGCTGCTGAGCGGCCTCACCGTCGTCGGGGGCATCGCCGCACCGTTGCTCGATGCCGCGTTCTCGGGCTACGCCGCCACGATGCCCGAGGCGGCGGGAGCCGACGGCTACGAGTACCACCTCGCCCTCTGGCACGGTTTCGAACCCGCGCTGTTCCTCTCGGTCGGCAGCATCCTCGCCGGTCTCGTGCTGTTCTGGTTCGTCGGGCGGCGCCCGGGCACGCAGCGTCGCTGGCTGCCCTTCACCGCCGTCGACGCCTACAACGGGACGGTTCGCGCCATCGTGCGGACCTCGGTGTGGACGACGTCGCTCACTCAGCGAGGGTCGCTTCCGGTCTACGTGGGCACGATCTTCGTCGTGTTCGTCGCGGCCGAGGGCACGGCGCTCATCGCGCACGGCGGCTGGCAGGCCGATCTCGCCGCGTGGCACTCGCCGATGCAGGTCTTCGTCGCGCCCATCATGATCATCGCGGGCATCATCGCGGTGCGGGCCCGCAAGCGTTACACCGGAGTCGTGCTCGTGTCGGTGACGGGGCTCGGCATGGTCGCGCTCTTCGCGTCGGCCGGTGCGCCCGACCTCGCGCTGACGCAGATTCTGGTCGAGACGGTCACGCTCATCGCCTTCGCGCTGGTGCTGCGCCGCATCCCCTCGCGGATGGGCGACCACAATGCCTCGGTCTGGCCGATCGGGCGCGCGCTGCTGGGCATCGGCGTCGGTGCGACGATGGCGCTCGTGGCGATCGTCGCGACCAGCGCCCGTGTCGCCGAGCCCATCTCGACCGCGTTCCCCGACCTCGCGTACGAGATCGGTCACGGCAAGAACGTCGTCAACGTCACCCTCGTCGACCTGCGCGGCTGGGACACGATGGGCGAGCTGTCGGTGCTGATCCTGGCGGCGACGGGTGTGGCCTCGCTCGTCTTCGTGACGCATCGCTCCGACACGCTCTCTCGTGCGATCTCGTCGCTGCCCACCGGCGCGCTGCGCACGCGCCGTCCGCTCGTCGAGACGTCAGAGGGGCCGCGGCCCCGCGCCGGATCGGGATCGTCGCGGCAGGCTTGGCTCGTGGGCGGGCAGAAGCTCCGCCCCGAGACGCGTTCGATCATGCTCGAGGTGATCGTCCGCATCCTGTTCCACACGATCATCGTCGTGTCGCTGTATCTGCTCTTCGCCGGCCACAATCTGCCGGGCGGCGGCTTCGCCGGCGGACTCGTCGCGGGGATGGCGCTCGTCATGCGCTACGTCGCGGGCGGACCGTACGAGCTCGGGGCTGCCGCTCCGACGGATGCCGGGCGACTGCTGGGCGTCGGGATGGCGCTGGCTGTCGGTACCGCGGTCGTGCCCCTCTTCTTCGGTGCGCCCGCCCTGACGAGCACGTTCTGGGAGGCGGAGCTGCCCGTTCTCGGCCACGTGGAGTTCGTCACCTCGACGATCTTCGACGTCGGCGTCTACCTCGTGGTCATCGGGCTCGTCCTCGACGTGCTCCGCTCGCTGGGCGCGGAAGTCGACCGGCAGCGCAAGGAGCGAGAGGAGCTCGCCCGATGAACGTCTCACTGATCCTGATCATCATCATGGGCGTGCTCTTCGCCGCCGGCGTCTACGCGATGCTCGAGCGCAGCCTCACCCGCGTGCTGATCGGCTTCCTGCTGCTCGGCAACGCGGCCAACCTGTTCCTCCTCGTCGTCATGGGGGCGCCCGGTGTCGCGCCGTTCTACGGCTCGGCCGATGACCCTGCCGAGTTCAGCGACCCGCTGCCGCAGGCGCTGACCCTCACGGCGATCGTCATCACCTTCGCCGTCTCGGCTTTCCTGCTCGCCCTGATCTACCGTTCCTGGCAGCTCGGTCAGGCCGACACGGTCGAGGATGACGAGGCCGACCTCGCCGTGCGCGATCGCATGGCCGAAGACGAGGAGGCGATGGAGCAGGAGATCACCGACGAAGACGACGACGCGACGACCGACTTCGTCGGCGACCAGACGTCACCCATCACCGTGCTGCACTCGCGCGACTTCGACGCGCTGCGCGACGACGCGCCCACCGATCGCCCCGGAGGAGACCGATGAGCGCCCTGGTTCCCCTCCTCGTGACGCTGCCCCTGCTGGGGGCCGCGGTCGCCCTCATCTTCGGTCGCCGCCGCCGCATCCAGGTCGGGGTCTCGATCGTCACGCTCACCGCGACGCTCGTGATCGCGGCGGTGCTGCTGAACGTCATCAACGCCACCGGCGTGCCGATCGCAGTCTCGGTCGGCGGGTGGCCGATCCCGTTCGGCATCGTGCTCTACGTCGACCGGCTGGCCGCGCTGCTGGTCGTCGTCTCGAGCGTCGTCCTGCTCGCGGTCCTGCTCTTCTCGGTCGGCCAGGGCGCCGCCGACGGTGACGATGAGACGCCGGTCTCGATCTTCCACCCGTCGTACCTCATCCTCTCGGCGGGCATCTTCAACGCCTTCATCGCGGGCGACCTGTTCAACCTGTACGTCGGATTCGAGATCCTGCTCGTCGCGTCGTACGTGCTCATCACGCTCGGGTCGACCGAGTCGCGCATCCGCACGGGCGTCGTCTACATCGTCGTCTCGCTGGTGTCGTCGATCCTGTTCCTGTCGGCGATCGCGGCGATCTACGGCGCGCTGGGCACCGTGAACATGGTGCAGCTCTCGCAGCGGATGACGGAGCTGCCGCAGGAGACGCAGCTCGTCCTGCACCTGCTGCTGCTGCTCGCGTTCAGCATCAAGGCCGCCGTCTTCCCGCTGTCGTTCTGGCTGCCCGACTCGTATCCGACGGCGCCCGCTCCCGTCACCGCGGTGTTCGCGGGGCTGCTGACGAAGGTCGGCGTGTACGCGATCATCCGCACCGAGACGGAGATCTTCCAGGACAACAGCGTCAACACGCTGCTGCTGATCGTCGCGCTGGCGACGATGATCGTCGGGGTGCTCGGCGCCGTCGCGCAGGCCGAGCTCAAACGCATCCTGTCGTTCACGCTGGTCAGCCACATCGGCTACATGATCTTCGGCCTCGCCATAGCCACGCCGGCCGCCGTCGGCGCGACGATCTACTACATCGTCCACCACATCGTCGTGCAGACGACCCTCTTCCTGGCGGTCGGTCTCGTTGAACGACGGGCCGGGTCGACCTCGATCCTGAAGGTGAAGGGCCTCATGCGCGCGGCGCCGCTGCTGGCCGTGCTCTACTTCATCCCGGCGATCAACCTCGGCGGTCTCCCGCCCTTCTCCGGCTTCATCGGCAAGTACGCGCTGTTCGACGCGGCCGCCGACGAGGGCAGTCCGCTGATGTACGTGCTGATCGTCGCGGGCATCATCACCTCGCTCCTCACGCTCTACGCCCTGATGCGCGCCTGGAACCTGTCGTTCTGGCGCGAGAAGGACGAGGTCGGAGAGGGCGAGAGCGAGACCGACGCGCGCATCGCCTACCTCGGGGATGCCGAAGGGGCCGACGTTCAGACCGAGAAGCGCGTCATCCCGCGCATCATGACGACCGCGACGGCCGGAATGGTCGCCGTCACGGTCGCGCTGACCGTGTTCGCCGGACCCCTGTACGACCTCTGCGCCGCCATCGGAGAATCGCTCCTGCAGCCGGTCACGATCAGTCAGCTCGAGCAGGAGGTGCAGTGATGATGGGCGACGCCAAACGCAACGCTGCGACCGCGCTCTGGCGACAGCTGCCGTTCTTCGTCTGGCTCGTCGCGCTGTGGATGCTGCTGTGGGGTCAGTTCACCGTGCTCGCGGCGCTGACCGGCATCGTGGTGGCCCTCTTCGTGACGCGCGTGTTCCGGCTGCCGCCGGTCGAGCTGTCGGGCCGGGTCAACATCTGGTGGGGCGTCGTCTTCTTCCTCGAGTTCCTCCTCTCGCTCGTCAAGGGATCGCTGCTGGTCGCCTGGCAGGTCATCGATCCGCGCCGTCAGCCGGGCGCCGCGATCATCGCCGTGCCGCTGCGCACCGATGACGACCTGATCATGACGCACGTCGCGGTGACGGCATCCCTCATCCCCGGCTCGCTGATCATCGACATCGACCGCGACCGCCGAATCCTGTACGTGCACGCCATCGGCATCCGCACGCAGGAGCAGCTCGAGCACCAGCGGCGCGAGATCCAACACTGGGAGGAGCGCATCGTCCGAGCGGTCGGATCGAAGGAACAGGCGCACCAGCTGTCGGACCTGCGGAGGGAGCGCTCATGACCTGGCTCGTCGTCGTCATCTCGGTCGTGTTCGCGGTGTCCGCGCTGCTGACGCTGTGGCGCATCATCGTCGGCCCGTCGATCCTCGACCGCGCGGTCGCCTCGGATGTGCTGCTGACGCTCGTGATCTGCGCGCTCGGCGCCGAGATGGCGATCAACCATCACACCCGCACCCTGCCCGTGCTGCTGATCGTCGCCGCGGTCGGCGTGTTCGGTTCGATCTCGATCGCGCGCTTCGTCGCGCGGAAGGACAACACGGACGCCTCATGAGCATCACCGACGTCATCGCCCTCGTGCTCGTCCTCATCGGGGCGCTGCTGTGCCTCACGGCGGCGATCGGGCTGCTGCGTTTCCGCGACGTACCCACCCGCCTTCACGCCGCCACGAAGCCCCAGGTCCTCGGCTTCATCCTCATCTGCATCGCCGTGGGGGTCTCGCTGCACTCGTGGCCGGTCGTGGCCTTCCTCGTGCCGGTGGCGCTGATCCAGCTCGCGACGGCGCCGCTGTCGGCCCACATGGTCGGACGTCAGGCGTACCGCAACAAGACGCTCGACGGTGAGTCGCTCTTCGTCGACGAGTTCGCCGACGCCCCGGCTCCGAGCGACACCCGCGACTGACCCGCTAACCGGCGAGCGAGTCGAGGTGACGGTCGAGCACCCGGTCGACATCGACGGCCGGCTCGGTCGACGACGTCCAGATGAGGTGCAGCGCCAGCCCGTCGAGGAGAGCGTGCAGGCGCTCCGTTTCGAGCACCGGATCGATGTCGGCGCCGAGACCTCCCGTCTCCCCGAGCTCGCTGATCACGGCGGCACAGACGCGATGGACGCCGTCGTGCAGCTCGCGGGCGTGGCCCTGCAAGCCGTCATCGGTGAGGGCGAGCCGGCTCAGCTGCAGCTGAACCAGGAGCTCGGTGCGCCGCGAATCGTCGAGCGGCAGCAGCTCGCGCATCCAGCGCATCGCCCGCTCGCGCCCCTGACCGGTCACGGCGAGCAGACGGGCCGTAACGTTCTGTTGGAGGCGCTCGAAGCAGAATCGGCGTAGCTCATCCTGCGTGGGGAACGCCCGACGAAAGGATGCCGTCGCGATTCCCGCCTCGTCGGCCACCCGCCGCACCGACAGCGCTGCGACCCCGTCGCGGGCGAGCACTCGGAACGCGGCCGCGGCGATCTCGTCGTTGCGGTGGTCGTGGTCGATCAGGCGGGGCATGTCATCATCATCCCGCAGCGACCGGAGCGCGCTTAGGCCACACGGAGTAGCTGATCGCCCAGAGCAGGTCGATTCCGACGATCACCCCGAGGATCGGGAAGAACCCGAGCAGCTCAGAGGTGCGGTCGGCGTCGCCGACGAGCAGGATGAGCCCGCCGAGGATCGCAGCCGCGATCGCGGCTGCGAGCAGCGTGCGCGGCACATCCTTCCAGCAGGCGATCGCGTATGCGGTGCCGTACAGCGCGGGGCGCGGCGCCGCGCCCCGGAAACGCGTGGCGACCTTCGCATCGGCCCAGGCGATCATCCGGTGTCCGTAGGCGACCGAGATGCCGATGTAGAGCGCCGCCAGCCCGTGGTGCCAGGAGGCCGTCCCGCCGCCGAGCAGATCGACCGCGACGAGCAGCAGCAGGACGAGGTCGATCAGTGGCGCGGCGAGGAGCAGCATCGCGCCGAGGCGGGGTCGGTTGAACGCGTAGCGGGCTACGAGGCCCGCGATGATCGCAACCCAGAATCCCACCTCGCAGGCGATGATGGCGGCCAGGATCATGGTCGAGTCCTCTCATTTCGGCGAATGGAGCGATGTTAGCACGCTCGTGTTACTAAAACCGGCGCCCTTTCGTCGCCCACCGAGGCCGGAAGTCGTATTGACTGAAGACATGACGCACGCCCCGCCTGACGCCCGGGTCTCATCCGTCGAGGCCGCTCCCGCGGTCGTGGTGCCCGTGCACCGATCGTGGGAGAACCTCGCGCGGCAGGCCATCGTCGCGGCGTTCGTCGTCGGAGCGGCCATCGCGAGCGCCGCCGTGCCGTGGCTCCCCGTGACGGATGCGGCGAGGATGTGGCAGGGAGCGGCGCTCGCCGTCGTGCTCCTCGTCCTCGGCGCGCTCATGGCGCGATGGCCGGCGCTGCGGCGTGCGGAGCTCGTCATCCCGATCGGCGACTTCATCGCGATCGGCCTGCTGCGGTTCGGCACGGGTGACACGCAATCGGTGTTCCTCGCGATCGTCGTCCTCCCCGTCATCTGGATCGCTGCCGGACCGGGGCGCTGGCGCATCGTGCTCCCGCTCGTCGGTGTGTGCGTCACGCTGCTGCTGCCGCTGGTGCTCGCGCCCGACCAGGTGCTCACCGTGAGCGAGCTCGTTCGACTGATCATCGCCGTACTCGTCTACGCTGCAGCGGGCGCCGTCGTGAACGAGCTGTCGCGCCGCTCGCTGCAGAAGCTCACGGCGTCGCAGTGGCACCGGCGTCTGGCCGAGGCCGAGGTGTCGCAGGCTGCCGTCGTCCAGCGGTCTCTGCAGCCGGTCGACGGGTCGGATCTGCCGGCGCGCTTCCGGGTGGCCGGCGCGTGCGTCCCGGCCCGCACCGTGGGCGGCGACTTCTACGACTGGTACGCCACCCCCGACGGCGGCACCGCCTTCACCCTCGGCGACGTCATGGGCAAGGGGGTCGGTCCCGGTATGATCGCCGCCGCCGTCCGCACGGTCATTCGGAGCAACGTCGACGATCCCGACCCCGCCGCCGCACTCCGCCGCGCCGCGATCGGTCTCAACACCGGTCCGACCGACACGATCGGAGCCCAGTTCACGACGTGCTTCCACGCGCGCATCAGCCCCGATGGGATGCTGCGGTGGGTCGATGCGGGTCACGGCCTCACCGTGATCCGTCGCGCGGACGGCACCAGCGAGTTCCTCCGCTCGGGCCACCTTCCGATCGGCGTCGGGACCAGCTGGACGAGCGATGAGCTCTCGTTGCGCCCCGGTGACAGCGTCATCAGCGTCAGCGACGGCGTACTCGATCTGTTCGGCGGATCGCTCGACTCCATCGACCGCTATCGCGACTTCGTCAGCAGCCGGCCCGATATCGACACCGTCGTCAGCGAACTCGTCGCTCGGGCCGCCGGAAGCGAACAGGAGGATGACGCCACCGTCATCGCCGTGACCTGGGGCACGGCCTGATCGCCGGCGTCGGCCTCAGAATGCGCGGTTCCGCACCAACTCGAGGGCGGCCTCTTCGTACCAGCTGCCCGCCGCGGGACCGCCGTTGCAGGTCCCGTCGCTCTCGCCGGGTCGCTTGATCCACAACAGCGCGTCGAGTCCGGAGCCATCCGCGCCGACGCTCGGCGGCGTCCCCAGGCCCACGCCGCTCGGGTTGCACCACGTGCCCTGCCACCCGCGACCGTTGCGCGACGTGTCGATGACGTACCGCGGGCTGCCGCCCAGCAATGCTCGCAGGCGCTCCGCGTACCGCTGCTCGTCGGCGGTCGGCGAGAAGTTCGACACGTTGGTGGAGAACCCGCGGCCGTCGAGGACGCCGGCATCCCGCAGCCGCTGCGCCATCGTCTCGGGCGGCACCCAGTTCGCGTTCCCCGCATCGATGTAGGCGGTGACGCCGGCCTCGGTGAGGGCACGGACGGCGTCGCGGATCAGCGTCGTCCGGGGCCCCTGACCCGCGCAGTCGCCGAGCATCGACAGGGCGTCGGGCTCGACGATCACGGCGGATGCCGTGCCGCGCAGCGTCTGAGCGATCAGCCGTGCCCACTCCCCATAGCGTTCGACCGGCAGCCCGCCTTGCGAGTACGCGGAGCAGTCGCGGGCAGGGATCGCGTACATGACGAACGTCGCCACCTTGTTCTGTGCGGCCGCCGCGGCGGTCTCCGCCCGCAGCACCTGCACGAGCTCGGCATCGCTGTACCATTCCCCGAGCCAGGTGGCGGTGGGCATGCGCGCGATCACGTCGAAGGCATCGGCCACCGCCGTGCGTCCCTGAGCTCGCGCGTCCGACGCCGCTTGGGCCGCAGCCGAATGGGTCGGCAGCGCGGCACCCCGAGCGAGCGGATTCGGGCCCGAGGTCGGGGCGACCGCTGGTCCGGCGCCGCGGCGCGCCTCCTCGTGCGCGCTCGCGGGCGCCGCATGCGCGACTCCGGCGGCGAAGGCGAGAGCGAGCACCGCCGCGAGCGCCGATGAGATCCGTGGAACGCTGCGCATGATCGACCTCCTTGCAACGGTGCCCCGAGACTACCGGGATGCCGCGCGCTCGTCAGCAGCCTCGTGCGACCTCCGCCCGGATGATGTCGGCGAGCTCGCGCGGCCTGCTCCACATCGGCCAGTGGCCCGTGGGGAGGTCGACGACGTCGACGTCCCGAAGCCGGGTGACCTCGGCGAACATGGGATGACCGCTCTCGGCCATCCGCATGACCTGCTCGCCGGAGATCGAGCAGCACACCAGGGTGGTCGGCACGGCGTAGCGGGCGCCATCGGTGAGGATCACTGGTTCCCGCACCACGGGTGCCGGCTCGGCGACCGCCCGAGCTCGGAACCGCGCCAGGACCTCGGGCTCGATGCCGTCGAGGCTCGCCTGCTGTGCGAGCTCGTCGAAGGGCGGCAACGGCAGCTCCGAGACGGCCTCCGGGAGTCCCGGTGCGAACGCGGCACCGCTCGCCATCGGGCCCGAATCCACCCACACCACACGTCGGACGAGTTCCGGATGCCGGTCGAGGATGATGCTCACCGGGCCGTTGGCGCCGCTGTGGGCGACCAGGACGGCTGGATCGTCCCGCGACGCTCCGAGCTCGTCGAGCGTGTCGCGGATCGCGCCGACCTGATCTTCGAGCGTGCGCGTCGCGTGCTCGGGGTCGTCGGCGTCGAGGCCCGGCAGGGTGAGCGCTCGTGCACGCGCGTCGATGGGGGAGAGATGGGCGGCGACATCGTCCCACGCCCAGGCGCCCAGCCAGTGGCCGGGAACGAGGACGAGTGGGGGAGGCGTGAAGTGATCGGTCATGAGATCAGCATCCGTCGCGCGTTGGACAACAGTGTGTCATCATCTATGTCATGAATTCGCCGCGGCTTCGACGATGAAGCGCGCGGAGCGCCTGCACGCCCTCGCCGAGACGCTGCGGCGCAGCGGGACGCGCGGTGTGTCGGCCGAGCGTCTGGCACGTGAGTTCGAGGTCTCGGTCCGGACGATCAAGCGCGATCTCGATGCACTCGAACGCAGCGGTGCGCCGATCTGGTCGCGGCCCGGTCCGGGCGGCGGCTATGGGGTCGCCGCCGGGTCCTCGCTCCCGCCCGTCAGCCTGTCGCCCTCCCAGGCGGTGGCACTGATGGCGGCCGTCGCCGCTGCGCCGGATGCGCCCTATGCCGACCTCGCGTCGGCCGCGGTGCGCAAGATCGTCGACGTGCTCGACCCCCGGACGCGGGAGCGCGCGGTCGACCTCGCCGGACGCGTCTGGGTCGACGGGGCGCCCGCGGCTTCGCGAGCCGTCCGATCAGCGCTCGAGGAGGCGATGCTCGAGCAGCGCGTCGTCCGCATCCGCTACACAGCCGAGAGCGGAGCCACCACCACGCGCGACGTCGAGCCGGTGCTGTTCGCGTCGAACGGCGGTCGGTGGTACCTCATCGGATGGTGTCGACTGCGCGACGCGATGCGGTGGTTCGCGGTCGATCGCGTCGAGCGGGCGCACGTCACGGCGGCGGAGTGCGAGGGCCACAGCGTCGCCGAGGTCGGGCAGCCGCCGGAGCACGCCCGACCGGTCAGCGGATCACGAACGGAGTGAGTCCGCGGGGTCGCCGAAGTGCGTGCGGATGTGCTCGCTGATGACGCGCCGGCCCTCGTCCTGGTCGCCGGCGCGCAGGGCATCGAGCAGTGCGCGGTGCTGCGCTCCCACGGCGTGCGGGTCGCTGTAGTACGACGCGTCGCGTCGGAAGTAGGCGCGCACGCGGGGCTGGATCGTCCGCCAGATCTGCAGGCAGTGCTGCTGGCCGGAGAGGATCACGATCGCTTCGTGGAACCGGGCGTCCTCGTCGGCGAGCCTCCCCAGGTCGCCGGCCGACGCCGCATCGTCCATGCTCTCGATGATGGTTGCCAGCATTGCGACATCCTCATCCGTGCACACCTCCATCGCCTTCGCGAAGGCGAAGCGCTCGAGGGCGAGGCGGACGGGGACGAGGACGTTCTCGATCTCCTCCTGCGAGACGCCCAGCACCTCGGTGCCGCGGTACGGGTAGGAGACCACGAGCCCCTCCTGCTCCAGCTGCCGGAGTGCTTCGCGGATGGGTGCGCGACTGGTCCCGAGCTGACTCGCGAGCTCGAGCTCGGTGAGCTTATGGCCGGGTGCCAGATCGCCCGAGGTGATGGCCTCTCGCAGCACGTCGGCGACCTGCTGACGACGGGAAGCGGTCGGGATCGGCGGAAGCGGGGAGGAGGTCACTCCGCCACCGTAGCAATCCGACGGTCGTTGTCGACAATGACCCGATCATGTCGGTACGGTAGTTGTCGACAATCGACAACGCGGTTCCCGTGTGAGGAAGGCGGATCAGATGAAGATCACCGAGATCAAGATGTGCGGACTGCGTGGTGCGACCCCGGAGGGCGGATGGACGCACGAGCACGGCCCCGACGACGTCATCCACACCCTGATCGCGGTGCACACCGACGAGGGCGTGATCGGCGTCGGCAGCTGCTACTCGAGCGAGGCCCTCGTCGGGGCTGCGCTCGAGCTCCTGACCCCGCTCGCCATCGGCGCGGACCCGCGCGAGCCCGAGCGCGTGAGCCAGACGCTGGCGGCCCATACCTTCTGGATGGGGAGAGGGGGCGCGGTCGCGCACGCCATCAGCGGGATCGACATCGCCCTGTGGGACATCCTGGGGCAGACGGCGGGACTTCCGGTGGGGATGCTGCTCGGGGGCGTCTACCGGTCGCGCGTACGACCGTATGCGTCGCTGCTGATCGAGGATCCTGCTCCGCTGCGCGACACGCTCCACGAGATCGCGGCCGACGGTTTCACCGCGTTCAAGATCGGGTGGGGCGGTTTCGGACGCCGCGACAGCCGATACGACGAGGATGTCGTCGCCACGGCGCGCGACGCGATCGGGCCGGATGCCCTGCTCGCCGTCGACGCCGGCGGATCGGATGGATTCTGGGCGGGCCGATCGGCGTGGGCGATCCGCACCTCGATGATGCTCGCCGATCACGACGTCGCGTGGTTCGAGGAGGCATTGGCGCCCGACGACATCGAGGGGTATGCCGCTCTGCGTGCCCGAGCCGGTGTACCGATCGCCGGCGGCGAGGTGCTGACCCGGCGCCAGGACTTCGCGAGATGCCTGCGGGCCGGGGCCTTCGACATCGTGCAGCCCGATACGACGAAGAGCGGCGGGCTCACCGAGTCACGCCGCGTCGCTTGGCTGGCCGAGGAGTTCGGGGTGCAGCTCATCCCGCACGGGTGGAACACAGCGATCGGGCTGAGCGCGGATCTGCATCTCGCGTCCGCCGTCGCCGGCACCGACCTCGTGGAGTACCGCACGGGCTCTGCTTATATCGACGGGCTGCTGGAGACGCCTCCCGAGCTCGACGCCGACGGCATGCTCGCCGTGCCCGAGGGGCCGGGGCTCGGCATCCGTCTCTCGCAGGAAGCCCTCGACCGATGGGGCACACGGCCCGATCTGCTTCGGCCGAGCGTGAGCCGGTGAGCGCCGCGGGTCAGCGAATGGCCACGTCGAGGATGAGCGTGCGCATGCCCGCGCGCGAGGCGGCCAGCGCGCCGACGGTGCTGTCTTCGATCGCGAGACACCGGTCGGCTGGAGCCGCGACGAGCGACGCGGCTCGACGGTAGAGGTCGGGGTGAGGCTTGGGGCGGTCTTGCGTTGTCCATCCCACCAGCGTCACTCCTGCCAGCAGGGGCAGCGCGCAGGAGACGGTGTATTGCAGCCGCTCCTGCGCGCTGTTGCTGACGATCGCGACGGGAATGTTCGCGCGGACGAGTTCGCGGGCGAGGCGGTAGGTCGGCTCGATGGGCTGCAGGCTCTCGTCGAAGGCTGTGCGCAGGCGCCGCCAGTACTCGGCATAGACGACCTCGGTCGGGGGCAGTGCGGGATTCGTGGTCCGCAGTGCCTCGAGGCGCTGCTCGAAGCTGAGGCCCTCCGCGTCGGCTCCCGGGGCTGCCACCACGCCCAGGTCGTCGGCGAGAGCGCCCCAGACGCGGTGGCCGATGGGCTCGGAGTCGACGAGGGTGCCGTCGCAGTCGAACATCACCGCGTCGATGTCCTGCCGTCGGACGCGACCGATCACGGCAGCGCCGAGGTCGTCGACGTGGATCCGCTCGGGGGCCATCGGGTCAGGTGCTCCGTCGGTGTCGACGTCCATCGTTCCACCACTCCTCGCTCGCGTGTCGATTGTCGACATCCAGCCAAGAGTAGCCGCCGTGGCCGGCCGCCCCGGTCAGCCGATGAGGCTCGGCTGCAGGTCGCGCAGCGTGCGGCCGTGCGTCATCCGGGCCACGCCGATCGCGGCGAGGATGAGTGCTCCGGCCATCCATGTGAACAGCACCGCGAGGTCGAGGCTGACCCGGCTCAGGTCGCCCCCGTACATCCACTGCCGCATGCCGTCGACGACGTACCCCATCGGCAGAACATGGTGCAGTGCGGCGAGCGGTGCCGGGAGGGTCTGCCAGGGGAAGGTCCCGCCCGCGGTGACGAGCTGCAGCACCATCAGCACGAGTCCGATGAACTGACCGACGGATCCCAGCCACACGTTGAGCGCCAGGATGATCGCGGCGTACGTGAACGACGCGGTGATCAGCATCCCGAGGGTGCCGACCGGACTCGAGAAGTTGAATCCGAGCGCGATCGACAGCACCCCGAAGAGGACGATCATGCCGATTCCGCCGAGCATCGCCGGAGTGAGCCAGCCGGCGAGGGTTACGCGGAGGGGTGAACGCAGCGCGGTCACCGCCCGGCGCGATACCGGCTTCACGATGAGGAAGAGGGCGTAGATGCCGATCCATCCCGCGAGGGCGGCGAAGAAGGGCGCCAGGCCGGCACCGTAATCACCGGCCTTCGCGAGGTTGCCGGAGTCGACCGCCACCGGGTCGGCGATCGTCTGCGCCTGCTGCTCGCGCAGCTCGGGAGTAGAGACGGGCAGCTGGGCCACGCCGGAGCTCAGCCCGTCGCGCAGGGTGACGAGCCCGCCGTCGAGCGTCCCGAGTCCCGAGGCGAGCTGTCGGGCGCCCTCGTCGAGCTGAGCGGCGCCGGTCGCGGCCTCGTCCGTCGCCGAGGCGAGCTGGCCGGCACCCGACGACACGGATGCCGCACCGTCGGCGGCCTGCGCAGCACCGGTGGCGAGCTGTGCGGCGCCCGAGCTGACCTGGGCCGCCCCCGCGGCGAGGCGGTCGATCTGACCCGTCGCCTCGTCGACGCGCGTCGCGCCCGACTGCAGACGGTCGCCGATGGGATCGAGGCGGGCGAGGACCTCCGCGATCTGCGTCTGATCGAGACCTCCGTCGGCGAGCAGCGCGGCGATGTCTGTGCGCACCTGCGGCAGCTGACCCGCCGCATCGTCGACGGCTGCGCGAACGCGGTCGGCGTAGCCCGCGAGCTCGGCCGTGCCGTCGGAGACCTGGGCTGCGCCGGACGCCAGGTCTGACGAGCCCTGAGCCAGCGTGCGGGTGCCGTCGGCGAGCTGCGACGCGCCGCCGGCGAGCTGGTTCGCACCGTCGCGCAGCTGCACGGCACCGCTCGACAGCCGCCCGGTTCCGTCGGCGAGCTGGTTGGCGCCGTCGAGCGCCTGCCCCGCCCCGTCGACGAGCTGGTTCGCCCCGTCGGTGGCGTTCTGCAACTGCACGCGGATGTCGGCGATGCCCGTGAGCAGCCGCGATGCCGCCTCCCGTCCGACGAGTTCGGCGACGGAGGAGCGGATCCGCTCGACCGCCTGCGAGCCGATCGACGAAGCGAGGTAGTTGTTCGCGTCATTGGTGGCGAGCACGAGCGTCGCCTGGCGGGGCTCGTCGCCTGCGGCGCTGGTCAGGGCGAGCGAGAAGTCCTCGGGGATGGTCACCGAGAAGTCGACATCGCCGGTACGCAGCGCCTCCTGAGCCTCGGCGGCGGTCATGTCCTTCCAGCCGAAGGCCCGGCCCTCGACGAGCTTGTCGGTGACGTCGGACCCGTAGTTGACCGTGCCGTTGCCGTCGCTCTTGGGCGCCCCCGAGTCGAGGTCGACGAGCGCTACCGGGATGTCGGCGAACTTCCCGTACGGGTCCTGGTTTGCCCACAGGTACAGGCCGCCGTAGAGGACGGGGACGAGCATGAGCGCGATGAGCGCGACCACCGACATCCGGGTGGCCGTCAGCCGTCGCAGTTCGGCGGTGATGAGGGCGGGGATCTTCATCGGGAGGCCTTCGGACGGGTGCCGCGCAGCCGGATGCCGCTGGGCACCAGGCGTCGATGCGGCGCGAGGGGATCGGTTTCGGTGAGGAGCGTCGCAGCGGCCTGGCCGGCGATCACGAGCACCGCGAGGCCGCGTCCCGCGAACTCCCGGGCGAGGGTCCACCAGTCGTGCGGATCGCCGCCGTGGCGGTCGGGGGAGACGAGCACGATGCCCTCGACGCCCGGCCGCAGGACCGCGAGCTCGAGCAGCATCCGGATGCGGTCGGTCGCGGGCACGTCCCCGATGGGGACGCGCGAGTACGAGCGCAGATCGTGCTCGTCGAGCCACCGCCGCGCGGAGATCGGGTCGGCGAGGCGGCCCGCGAACATCAGCTCCTCGCTGACGACGCCGACCGTGGAGATGTTCGGGGGCGGGTCGCTCACGTCCGGCGCGTCGATCAGTGCGGTCTTGTGCCGCAGCGTGCGCGAGGCGCGGGCGCCGTCGAGCAGGACGGTGCCGCCGTCGGGCCGCATCCGTCCGCTCGCGATGAGGCCCAGGACGGTCGGGCGCTGCTCCGTCTCGGCGATCGCGAGGGTGGCACGGCCGGTGCGGAACGACAGGGTCGTGGGCGGCAGAGCGAGGTCTTTGCGGCCCTTCGCCACGACACGCAGCTCGACGCGCATCAGGAGACCGCCCCCACGACATCGGGGTGCGAGTCGATGAGTGCGGCGGCGTCGCGCCACGAGAGCCCCGCGATCGAGAGGACCGCGCGCACGACGAGCGACCGCGCCTCGGGTGAGGACGCGTCGAGCCGGACGATGACGGTGCGCGCGGTCTCCTCGATGAGACGAGCGAGAGTCGGCGCGGCGACATCCGTCCGCAGCGCGCCCTCGTCCTGCCCGCGGCGCACCAGGTTCATCAGTGCGCGACGAAGCGGGGCGAGCGCGGCGGCGGAGTCTTCGACGTGCCGCTCATCGAGGGCGACGGCGGCGGCCACCTGCACGTGGGATGCCTCGCCCCAGAGCCGACCGGTCAGGCGGGCCAGCGCGACCGGAACCGGCTCGGTGTCGAGTCGCAGCTCGGGGTCTGTGGCGATGGCGTTGAAACGCTGGGCGCCCGACGCGACGAGCTCGCGCACGAGCGCGTCACGGTCGTCGAAGTGACCGTAGAGGGCGCGGCGGCTGAGCCCGGCGGCGCGGGCGATCGCGTCGACGGACGCGCTCGGGTCGAGCGCGAGCGTGCGCGCGGCGGCGGAGAGCAGGCCGGCGCGATTGGCGGCGGCATCCTTCCGCGGACGACGGGGGGAGACGGTGTCGGTCACCCGTCGATGATACGAACCTGCACACACATGTGCAAGTTATAAGAACGCGTGCTGCGGGTCAGTCGGCGCCGAAGTCGAACGACGCGGACTCGCCCGCGGCATCCACCCGCTCGGCGAGATCCTGATCGGTCGATTCGACGTTGCCGGTGATCTCGGCCGCGCCGCCCCGCTCGAGGTCGCCGACGAGCTCGGCCGTCGGGCCGCCGATGAGGCCGATGCCCGCGTAGTGCTCCAGGCGCGAGCGCGAGTCGGCGATGTCGAGGTTGCGCATCGTGAGCTGACCGATGCGGTCGGTGGGACCGAAGGCCGAGTCGCCGACGCGCTCCATCGAGAGCTTCTCGGGCGAGTACGACAGGTTGCGGCTCTCGGTGTTCAGGATCGTGTAGTCCTCGCCGCGGCGCAGGCGCAGCGCTACCGTTCCACTGATCGCGGAGCCCACCCAGCGCTGGATCGACTCACGCAGCATGAACGACTGCGGCTCGAGCCAGCGGCCCTCGTACATCAGGCGCCCGAGGCGGCGACCCTGCTCGTGGTAGGTCGCGAGGGTGTCCTCGTTCAGGATGCCGTTGACGAGGCGCTCGTACGCGACGAACAGCAGCGCCATGCCCGGCGCCTCGTAGATGCCGCGGCTCTTGGCCTCGATGATGCGGTTCTCGATCTGGTCGCTCATACCGAGACCGTGGCGGCCGCCAATCGCGTTCGCCTCCATGACGAGCTGGACGATGTCGGAGTACTCGACGCCGTTGATGGCGACGGGGCGGCCCGCTTCGAACGTGACCGAGACGTCCTCGGTCTCGATCTCGACCGCAGGATCCCAGAAGCGCACGCCCATGATGGGCTCGACGATCTCGAGCGAGACGTCGAGGTGCTCGAGGGTCTTGGCCTCGTGGGTCGCGCCCCAGATGTTGGCGTCGGTCGAGTAGGCCTTCTCGACGGAGTCGCGGTACGGGAACCCGTGCGCGACGAGCCACTCGCTCATCTCGGTGCGGCCGCCCAGCTCGGTGACGAAGTCGGCGTCGAGCCACGGCTTGTAGATGCGCAGGGCAGGGTTTGCGAGCAGGCCGTAGCGGTAGAACCGCTCGATGTCGTTGCCCTTGTAGGTGGAGCCGTCGCCCCAGATGTCGACGCCGTCCTCCTTCATGGCGCGCACGAGCATCGTTCCGGTGACGGCACGGCCGATCGGCGTGGTGTTGAAGTAGGTGCGGCCGGCCGAGCGGATGTGGAAGGCGCCGCACGAAAGGGCGACGAGGCCCTCCTCGACCATCATCGGCTTGCAGTCGATGAGTCGCGAGCCCTCCGCGCCGTACTGCAGCGCGCGGCCGGGAATCGAGGCGATGTCGTCCTCGTCGTACTGGCCGAGGTCGCCGGTGTAGGTGAACGGGACGGCGCCCTTGTCGCGCATCCACGCGACCGCGACGGAGGTGTCGAGACCCCCCGAGAAGGCGATGCCGACGCGTTCGCCGACGGGCAGGGACTGGAGGACCTTCGACATGGGGACAATCCTACTGAGCGGGGGTCAGTCCTTCGTGACGGGGACGACCAGGCCGCCCCAGGTCTCGTTCTCGAAGTCGGCGACCTCCGACGAGGTCAGCAGGTCGTAGAGCGCGACGATGCGGGGGTCGTCCTTCAGGTCTGGACGCGTCGCGAGCACGTTGTAGTACGGGCTGCCCTCGCCCTCGGTGAGGATCGCCTGGTCGGCGGTGAGGCCCGCCGGAAGCGCGAAGCTGATCGTGACGAAGGCGGCGTCGACGTCGGGCACGGCCTGGGGCAGCGTCGCGTTCTCGATCTCCTGGAACCGGAAGTCGCGCGGGTTGTCGGTGATCCCGGTGAGGTCGGCGACGTCGTCGGAGACCTCGATCAGGCCCTCCTGCGCGAGGAGCTTGAGCGCGCGCCCCTCGTTCGTCGGGTCGTTCGGAATGGCGATCGTCGCGCCGTCCTTCAGGTCGTCGAGGCTGTCGACCTTGCTCGAGTAGAACGCGGCCGAGGGCAGGTACGCCTCGCCGACGCTGATGAGATCCGACCCGGTGTTGGTGTTGAAGTTCTCGAGGAAAGTCGAGTTCTGGAACAGGTTCGCGTCGATCGAGCCGTCGACGAGCGCGGTGTTGGGGGTGTTGTAGTCGGTGAAGGGCACGAACTCGATCGTGAGTCCCAGCTCGGCCGCGCCGTTCTCGGCGATGTGGTTCAGGATGTCGCCGGCGGGCGTCTGCAGTGCGCCGACCTTGAGGGTGCCGAGGCCGTCGCCGTCGGCGCCGCCCGACTCGGATGCCGGCGAGCCGGCGCATCCGGCGAGCAGGAGGGCCGCCGAGGCGACGGCGGCGAGGAGGAGCGGGGTGCGGGCGGTGCGGGCCGTGCGGGACATGGAGGGTTCCTCTCGGGATGACGGTGCGGTCGGGCGGTGCGTGGCTGGAGGGGCGGTGCGGGGGCGTCAGGCTGTGCCGCGGGCGTCGGCCCGCTGCATCCGTGCGCTCGGGGCGGCGGTGCGGCCGCGGGGCGAGCGGCGGGCGAGGCGCCGGGCGCCCCAGCTCGCCAGGCCCTGCAGCACCATGACGATCGCGAAGATCACGACGATGACGCTGACGATGTGGATCCAGCTGTACTGCTGGTAGCCGTAGCGGATCGCGACGTCGCCGAGACCGCCACCGGCGACGGTGCCCACCATCGCCGAGAAGTTGATGATCGAGGTGACGGTCGTCGAGAGGCCGAGCAGCATCGCGGGCGCGGCCTCGGGCAGCAGCACCTTCGTCACGAGCTGCCAGCGGCTCGCGCCCAGCGATGCGGCGACCTCGAGCAGGCCGTCGTCGACTTCCTTGATCGCGATCTCGACCATGCGGGCGAAGAACGGAATGGCCACGACCGACAGGGGCACGATCGCCGCGGTCGGTCCGATGAAGGTGCCGACGATGAGCCGGGTGAAGGGGATCAGCGCGACCATCAGGATGATGAACGGCACCGACCGGCCGAGGTTGACGATGAAGTCGAGCACGCGGTTGATGACGATGCCGACGCGGCGCGAGCCGAAGGGGGTCGCGAGGAAGCGCCCCTGCTCGGTGCCGACGAGCACGACGCCGAGCGGCAGGCCGACGACGATCGTCGCCAGCAGCGCGACGCCCACCATGTAGAGCGTCTGGCCGGTGGCGACCAGCAGCAGATTGAGCAGTTGCTCGTTCACGCGGCATCCCCTCCCTGCAGGACGTCGACGATGAGACCCTGGCTGCGCAGGTCGGCGATGACGGCGGATGCCGCGGCCGCGGGAACCTCGAGACGGGTGCGGCCGGCCTGCGTGCCGGCGATCTGCTCGATAAGGGCGCCGAGCAGCGACACGTCGACGTCGTGGTCGCGGGCGATCCGCGCGATGACGGGACGGTCGGCCGTGCCGCCGGCGAACGTGATGTCGATGACCGTCGCGCTCGGGTCGGCTCCCGCGGGGATCGGCCCCAGCGGGAAGAGCTGCGAGGTCAGGCGCGAGCCCGGCGTGCGGATGACGTCGGTGAGGCGACCGCTCTCGACGACGCGGCCGTGCTCGATGAGCGCCGCCGAGTGGCACGTCGACTTCACGACATCCATCTCGTGCGTGATGAGGAGCACGGTGAGTCCGAGCTCGGCGTTGATGCGCCGGTAGAGGTCGAGGATCGAGGTCGTGGTCTCGGGGTCGAGGGCGCTCGTCGCCTCGTCGGAGAGCAGCACGCTCGGGCCGCTCGCGAGGGCACGGGCGATGCCGACGCGCTGCTGCTGCCCGCCCGACAGTTCGTGCACGGCGGCGTCTCCCCGGTGACCGAGGCCGACGAGGTCGAGCATCTCCTGCGCGCGGTCGCGCCGCCGGACCCGGGGGCTGCCGTCGAGTTCGAGGGCGAGCTCGACGTTGCCGCGCACCGAGCGGCTGCCGAGGAGGTTGAACCGCTGGAACACCATCCCGATGCGACGGCGTGCCGCGCGCAGGCTGTTCGCGTCGAGGGCGGTCAGATCCACCCCGTCGACGACCACTCGGCCTGTATCCGGCCGCTCGATGAGGTTGACCATGCGGGCGAGGGTGCTCTTGCCGGCGCCGGACTGGCCGACGATGCCGTAGATCTCCCCGGAAGGGATCTGCAGCGAGACGTCGTCGACGGCGGTCAATCCGCCGTACGTCTTCGATACGTGCTCGAGCGCGATCACGGTCGGGCCTTTCGGAGGTCTGCGCCGTCGGGTCGCCGGCGTCATCCCCGAGTTTCCCGTCCTTCACGCGTCGCACCGAATTCCCGTTACCCCAAATGTCGCCGTCCCTTGCCGACGCGCGAGAACGCACCGTCGCCGCGAGCGCGCACCCCGCACGGTGCGTTCTCGCCGAGAGGGTGCGTTCTCGGCGGGCCGGCGCCCCCGGGCTCAGCCCAGCGAGACACCGGTGATCGTCACCGGGGTGGCGGGGGCGCCGTCGGGGGCACCGCCCTCGGCGCCGGCGGCAGCGACCTCGCGCACGATCGCGAGGCCCGCTTCGTCGAGCGTGCCGAAGACGGTGTACTTCGCGGGCAGCGGGGTGTCCTCGTACACGAGGAAGAACTGCGAGCCGTTCGTGTTCGGGCCGGCGTTGGCCATCGCGACCGTTCCGGCCGGGTAGGTCTCACTGCCGTCGAGCTCATCGGCGTAGTTGTATCCGGGGCCGCCGCGTCCGGTTCCCGACGGGTCGCCGCACTGCAGCACGAAGATGCCCGAGGTGGTGAGGCGGTGGCAGGGCGAGTCGTTGTAGTAGCCCTGCTCCGCGAGCGAGACGAAGCTGCCGACCGTGCACGGCGTGCGGTCGGCGTCGAGGGTCATGGGGATGTCGCCGGCCGACGTCTGCAGCACGGCCGAGACCTGGCCCGTCACCTCGGACTCGGCCGGCGGGAGCTCGACGTCGCGCACGCCGCCGGGAGCCTCGACGTAGGCGCAGGCGCCCTCCGGAACGGTCTCGGCGGTCGGCATGGTGTCGGGCTCGGCGGGCGTGGGCGACGATGCGCATCCGGCGAGAGCGAGAGCCGACAGGACGAGAAGGGCGGAACCGAGACGAGCACGCATGTTCAGAGCCTACGGTCTCGGATGCCGCCGGTCGGGTACCCGGATCGACGCGGTTGGCCGTCGCGAGCGAAGCCGGATGCCGGAACCTGGTCAGCTCGCGGCGCGAGTGGCACGATCGGACCGTGACGCCCGCGCCGCGGGCCGCGGAAGGGGTGGCGATGGCTGACAACACGGCGGGCGGTGCCGGGTTCTCC
This sequence comes from Microbacterium sp. BDGP8, assembly GCF_029991045.1. NCBI lineage: Bacteria > Bacillati > Actinomycetota > Actinomycetes > Micrococcales > Microbacteriaceae > Microbacterium > Microbacterium sp. BDGP8. The sequence continues at coordinate 133,944 of NZ_CP120712.1, forward strand.
GACGAGGAGAAGGCGGCGATGAAGCAGCGGGCCGAGGAGCTCCGCTCGACGAAGGGTCTGAAGGGCGCCGCGAAGCTCGCGAAGGAGCTCGAGGCCTGCATGGACGCCATCGACGCGCTCGAGGGGATCGACGGCGAGGTCGCCCGCATGGTCCACCGGATCGTGTCGGAGGAGGCATCCGACCTCGACCCGAAGACGTTCTACGGGTTCCCGGCCTATGCGCGCGCCGGGAAGGTCGTGATCTTCGTGCAGCCGAAGTCGAAGTTCGACACCCGCTACCCGACGCTCAACTTCGACGAGACGGCGACGCTCGACGACGGGTCGATGTGGCCGACGTCGTTCGCGATCGTCGAGGTCACTCCGCAGGTCGAGAGTCGCGTGCGGGAGCTGGTTCGCGCCGCCGTCGACTGATTTGCGGCGCCGACCGCGTCGTCCGGGGTTCTCGCGTGACGGCGACCGCGACGATCGTCAGCAGCGCCGGCACGGCGAGACCCAGCAGAGCGCCGGCGGCGACATCGTGCAGGTAGTGCGCGCCCTCGAAGAGTCGACCCGAAAGCACGATGAGCGCTGCGCCCACGGCCGCCCACGTCGCCCACGTCCGGCGCGCCGCGGTGGCGATGACCCAGACCGCGCCCATCGCGAGGACGGCGTGGTTCGAGGGGAAGGAGTAGTCGGTGGCGTCGCAGGCCGACAGCGCTGCCCAGCGGGTGCACGGGCGTGCCTGCATGAGGGCCACTTTGACCATCTCGCTGGTCGCGTAGGCGATGACGACTCCGCCCGCTGCGGCGATGGAGAGGATGCGGTGCCGTGACCCGCCTCGCAGCGCGACGGCCAACGCGACGACCGTGCCGACGGCGAGCAGCGACAGGAACACGTCCGAGAGGTACGCGGTCGCCGGAAGCGCGAGGCCCGCGGTCATCGCCCCGCGTGTCGCCAGGACGCTGAGACTGACGCCCCACCAGGGGATGAGCAGTGCGGCCGCCGCGATGACGGCGACAGCGGACACGGGGAGTATCGACGATCGGGGGATGGCGGTGCTCACCCCAGCAACGCTAGGAAGCGCGCGGCCGCGCGGCATCCGCTCTCAGGCGCACGCGCATCCTCCCCGAGGTGTATTCCTCGTTCAGGAGAGCAGCGCCTCTGCCCGCAGGGTCAGTGCGATCGCGACGAGTGTCGACAGCAGGCCCGAGGCGAGGAGCAGACCCGGATGCGCGAGGCCGATCACGATCTGACGTGTGCGCGGCGCGTCGGCGAGGAAGTGCTCCGGGATGCGGTGGCGCGTGGGCACGGCCGACCACCCGCGCAGTCGCACCAGGTAGCTCGCGTAGCGGATGATCAGCACGCAGTAGAGCAGCACGGTGACCGGAGGCACGATGCGGGCGAAGAGGTCACCGGCGGCGATCCAGGCCGTCTCGATGTCGGTGCCGCTCTCGTCGGCGAGCTGCACCGCGATCGCGCCGCCGATCACGACCGAGCCCAGCCAGAACACGAAGGCGCTGAAGAGCGCGAGGAACCGCGCGAAGAAATGGGTCAGGATCGACGGCTCGTACTCCAAGTGCGACCTCGGCGTCTGCGACAGGACGATGAGCGTCGCCACGAGCGGAGGCAGTGCTGCTGTGAGGGTGAGGGTCGCGCGCAGCCAGTGCGGGCCGCCGAGCAGATCGCAGATGACGAGCAGGGCGACCACGGTGATCATCCACAGCAGGCCGAGGGCCGTGGGGTGGGAGGTCACGAAGGAGGGATGATGCTCCTCGAGGCGGGCGCTGGCGCGTTCGACGAGCCGTCGTCCCCGATCGTTCGTCGTCACGGGTGGATGCTATCGCCGGTGACCGGCCGGTGTGCAGGGAGTAGCCTGGACGCGTGAGTACCGTCCGTCTGCCGATGCCCTCTGGGCGTGAGGGGGTCTCCGGCGCGCTCAGCGCCGGTGGCACAGGCGCGGCATCCTTCGTCCTCCTCGCCGGTTGATCCGGCGCGCGTCGCGTCGACCCATGTCCGCGACGCGCTCTCCCGGTCCCGGGCGACGACTCCGTCGTTCCGGGATGATCCGCTCACGACCGTCTGCTCGCAGCCCGTTCCGGGGCGCCGGCGCGACGGTGGTGCGCGAACGCGTACTCAGACAGGACCCTTTCCATGTTCGCCCTCACCGCGAAAGCCATCCGCTCCTCGTTCATCAACGTCTCGCTCCGCGAGCGCAATTCGCTCGTCGTCCCCGCCGACCTCGGGGACGTCGACTGGTCTACCCGTGACTACTACGGGTGGCGCGACCCCAAGACTCCGCTGCTCGGGTTCATCGTCGCCGAGGTCGACGGCGAGGCCGTCGGTCTGCAGCTGCGTCAGGCAGATCAGGCCACGCGCACCCGCCCGCAATGCTCGTGGTGCTGCGATGTCACCCTCCCCAACGAGGTCGTCTTCTTCGCCGCGAAGCGGGCGGGCAAGGCCGGTCGTGCCGGAAACACCGTCGGGACGCTCCTGTGCTCGGGGTTCGAGTGCTCGCGGAACGTCCGGCGCCTCGACCCGCCGCCCTACCTCGGGTTCGACGCGGCAGCGGCGCGCGATCGCCGCATCGCGACGCTGCAGGCCAACGTCGACGCGTTCTTCCGCGATCTGCGCGACGGCGCCTGAGCCGCCCCGCACCCGGCGTCCGGCTTCTCCTCAGCGAGGCGGGGCCGGGCGCCGGCGGTCTCGCTGATCAGGTCGTCGTCGAGGCGATGTCCGTGAGCAGCGCCTCGGCGGCCAGCGCGTCGAGCGACAGGCCGAGGCTCGCGGCGACGGCGGCGACGGTCGCGAACGACGGGGTCGCCAGCCGGCCGGTCTCGATCTTGCGCAGTGTCTCGGGTGATACGCCGGCGGCTGCGGCGACCTCCGTGATCGACCGGTCTCCCCGCGCTCGCCGGAGCTGGGCGCCCAGGCGACGGCCGCGCTCGACGGCTTCGGGCGTGAGCGCGCGACGAACCATCATGCGCTCATCGTAGCGGTATAGTTTGACCGGTATTTTTATACCGGAGGAGCGCACCATGATCGAGATCTTCACACCGCGCGAGGTCGATCGCGCCCGCGAGACGGGGGCCATCGTCGGCGGCATCCTCCGCGATATCCGCTCGCGGGTGCAGGTGGGTACGAACCTCCTCGAGATCGACGAGTGGACGCGCGAGCTCATCGCTGACAACGGGGCGACGTCGTGTTATGTCGACTACGCGCCGTCGTTCGGGCGGGGCCCCTTCGGGCACTACATCTGCACGGCGGTCAACGACGCCGTGCTGCACGGGATGCCGCACGACTACCGCCTCGCCGACGGGGACCTCCTCACGCTCGACCTCGCCGTCACGAAGGGCGGCCTTGCGGCCGACGCCGCGATCAGCTTCGTCGTCGGGAATCGGCGCCCGGAGGGAGCGGCAGCCCTCATCGACGCGACCGAACGCGCCCTCGCCGCCGGCATCGAGGTCGCACGCGCGGGCAACCGGGTGGGCGATATCTCGCGCGCGATCGGCAATGTGCTCTCCGGTGCCGGATACTCCATCAACACCGAGTTCGGCGGGCACAGCATCGGGTCGGTGATGCACGGCGACCTGCACATCCCCAATACCGGGCGGCCGGGGCGGGGCTACATCCTGCGGCCGGGGCTGCTCATCGCGATCGAGCCGTGGGTCATGGAAGACACGAATGTGCTCGTGACCGACGCGGACGGGTGGACGCTCCGCAGCTCGACCGGATGCCTCACCGCCCACGCCGAGCACACGATCGCCATCACCGACGGAGCGGCCGAGATCCTCACCCTGCCGCGGTGACCTCCGTCGGCAGGACGCGGGCGCGGCGGCGGGTGACCCACACCGCTCCGAAGCCGACGGCGACGAAGCCGATCGCGATGACGACGACGTACGCCGCGACCGACCCCCATCCGCCAGGGCCGTTCGGATTCAGGAACGGGTAGGGGTACCAGTACGGCTCGCCCGTCGTGGGGTTCGTGACGAGCGGGCCTCGGACGAGCGTGTAGGCCACCCACAGCAGCGGGAACGCCACCACGACCCATACGACCTGCCAGCGAAGGGCGCGGCGCCGGGCGCCGATCAGCAGGTCGAGCACGAGGAAGATCGGGCCGATCAGGTGCAGCACCTCGTTCGACCACGGCACCGGCTCGGATCCCTGCGGGAGCGTGATCCCGCGCAGGAGTGCGTTGTAGACGACTCCGGTGATGACCATGTACGCCGTGGCGCAGGTGAGCGCGGCGGAGAGCCCGAGCGATGATTCCGGCCCGGCGCGGCCGATCAGTGCGCGGACGCCCGCCGTCGCGAGAACCACTGCTGCGATGACGTTCGAGAGGATCGTGAAGAAGCTGAAGAAGTTCGCGAACACGGTCGCGACGTCGCCGCCGGACTCGGCGGTTCGCGTCAGTGACACGGTCAGCTGGGTGATGACGGCGGCGAGGATGACGACGGCCATCGCCAGCCGCAGGAGCGACCACACCGTCGCCTGCCTCGAGCTCTGCACGTGGGCACACTATCGCTCGGCTGCCGTACGTGAACGCATGTGGCGGCGGTCCGGGATGTCGCGTCCGGTCACGGATAGCGTCGCGATGCGGCATCCGCGGGCATGGATCGGCGCGTCGACGCGTTGGGTCCGACGGCGACCGCGGCGAAGGCAGCACGCGGCGCGCGAGAGGACGAACCCGATGACCATCACCACCCCTCCTGTTCTGGGCGGCCCCGACGTCCGCGATAACGCCGCATGGCATTCGCTGACCGGGGCGCACGCGCACCTCGCCATCGGCGACGACCTCGTCCGCCGGTATCCCGACGACGTGGCCGACTTCGTGGGCGTGCGCACGTGGGAGGACCCCGCGGTGTGGGACTCGCTCACGACCGTGGTGGGTTCGGGCAATGAGTTCAGCATCAGTACGCCCGACCGTGCGGACGTTGGCGGTAGTGATGGTGCTGGGCCGGTGCTGCCTGACGGGTGGGTGCGCACGTTCGGTGGCGCGGGAGTGCAGCTCGTCGAGACGGATCGCCTGCAGCCGCGACCGGACGACGAGGCGGTCGAGCTGGGGCAGGCGGATGTCGCCGACATGCTCGCGCTCGTCGAACGCAACCGGCCCGGTCCCTTCCGGCCGCGCACCTACCTGCTCGGCCGGTACATCGGCATCCGGCGCGACGGCCGGCTGATCGCGATGGCCGGGGAGCGGCTGCAGCCGGGCGAATGGACCGAGATCAGCGCCGTCGCGACCGACGAGGCGTACCGGCGGCAGGGGCTCGCGTCGCGGCTGGTGCTGGATGTCGCGTTCCACATCCAGCAGCGGGGTGGCCGAGCGATGATGCATGCGGCCGCGTCGAACGTGAACGCGATCGCCGGTTACGAGAAGCTGGGGTTCGAATTGCGGCAGCGGACGAACTTCACGGGCGTGCGCGTGCCCTGACCGGCGGTTCCCGGTCGGCGATTCCTCCCCAGGGGTGCGCTCTGACGAGTTTCGCGTATCGTACGTGTGTTCGATGTTAATGTCTGACCCCGCTGCCACAATAGGAACATGTCAGCGAACACGGGTCGAGGCTCGAGCGGGGTCGAGGTCTCGCCGCACGCCCACGCGATCGCGGCTTACGGCGAGACGTTGGTGCTGGTGCATGACGCGGATGTCGCTTCGGTGCGGGCTCTGGCCGAGCTCGGGCGGTCGGCGCTTCGCGAGGCGCGTCGTGACGGGGTTCGTGGAGTGGCGTCGGACATGGAGCTGCGGTCGGTCGCGGCCGAAGCCGCGGGGCTCGCCCGGCGGACCGACAGGCGCCTGCAGGCCGACATCGACCATGCGCTGACGGTCGTCGACGATTACCCGACCGTGTTCTCGGCCTGGGAGGAGCGGCGGATCACCCGCGACCACGTCGACGCGGTCGTCAAAGCGGGAACCGGGCTGCCCGATGAGGTGCGGGGCGAGTTCGAGGTCGCGGCGATCGCGGTGTGCGAGCGCGACATCGCCACCCGGGTGAAACCGGCCCTGCGTGCCCTCGCGGAGAAGCTGCACGAGCGCACGTTCACCGACCGGCACCGCGAAGCCGCCGCCGGGCGGTGCGTGCGGGTCGCGCACGGGACGGACGGGATGTCGGATGTCATCGCGACCGTCCCGACCGTGATCGCGGTGGGCATGCTCGACCGGCTCACGCAGATGGGGCAGTCCGTCAAGGACGCCCGGACCGCGGGTGCGGGGGCGGATGCCGCAGGCGCATGCGAGCCGGCCGATACGCGAACGATGGATCAGCTGCGCGCCGACATCCTCGGTGACCTCGTCCTCGGCGGGGCGCCCGTGGTCGACCCGACGTACGGGACGGACCGGGCCGGTGGGCTCGGGGCGATCCGGGCACGTGTTCAGGTGGCGATCACCGCCGAGACGTTGATGGGGCGCGACGAGAACCCCGCCGAAGCCGTTGGGGCCGGGCTCGTCGATGCTGACACCGTGCGGCAGCTCGCCGGGCAGGTCAGCGAGTGGGACCGGCTGTTCATCGACCCCGTCACCCGGACGCCGGTTGAGATCGACACGTACCGGCCGACCGCGTCGATGAAGAAGCTCCTGATGGCACGGGATCAGCACTGCCGGTTCCCCGGATGCCGACGGGCCGCGATCCGCTGCGAACTGGATCACACGATCGATTACGCCCTCGGCGGCCACACCCACATCTTCAACCTCGCCCACCTCTGCCAACGACACCACTCCATGAAGCAGTTCACCAAGTGGGAGGTCAGGCAGGTCGGCGGCGGGGTCCTCGAATGGACCTCACCCCTGGGCAGGGTCTACCGCGAAGACGTCCCCATACCCGCCGTCTGCTTCACGATAGACACCGCGGACCCGCCACCGGATGCCGCACTCGGCGGACCACCGCCGGGTGAAGCAGCACCCTTCTGACGCCAGCCGCGCCAGTCGATCGGACCACGCAGCAGCACGCGCGGTGATATCCCCTGACGTGTGCGCGGGCGCTATGCGAGGGTGGAGTGGACGAAGGGGTGCTCCGAGGTGACTGACCGGAATGCTGGCGGGTCGAATGCGGGAGAACGGACGGTCGCTCGGCCTTCATACCGGCGGTGGCTCGCTGCCGCGGTCTTCGTCGGCGTCATCGCGCTCATTCCCGCGAGCATCATCAGCCTCACGGCGCCCAACCAGTCGGGTCCTCTTCGGTTCCTCGCCTACTCAGCCCTGTGGTTCGTGTGCGGGGGAGTGATCGGGGGGACTGCGATTCGAGTGCAACAAGCCGTCGGGTGGTCTCGAGCAACAGCGCCCTTGGTGTCGGTCGTGCTCGTATCCGTGCTCTGCGGCGCGACCACCCTGATCCTCCAACTCTTCGATCCCGGCGGGTATCTCCTCCACGCTGTGCTTGTGATCGCTGCGTTCGCGATGGCGGCCATCGCGTGCGTCACACTCATCGCCGCGTTCATCCCGGTCCGTCTCCGACCGGCGACCGCCGCAGCGTCGCTCTTGGCGACCGCTGCACTTCTCGTGCTCAACATCCTGGGGTAGCAGGGCGCGTGGTGCGCGCCGTCGTCAGCTCTTGGCGCCCGCGAACGCGAGGGTTCCGCCAAGCCCGATCATCATCACGCCTCCCGCGCTTGCGAGCGTCGCCATGCGGCGCGGTGAGGTGGCGAACCACGCGCGGGCCGTTCCCGCCGCGAGCGCCCACAGGCTGTCGCTCACCACGGCGAGCACCTGGAAGATCAGGCCGAGCGCGAGGAGCTGCATCCAGATCGGACCAGCGTCGGGGGCGACGAACTGCGGGAGAGCAGCCACGAAGAACGCGATCGTCTTCGGGTTCGTCACACCGACGACGAACCCCTGAGCAAGCAGGCGCATCGGCGACGTACGCACATTCGAGGGCGTGCGCACGTGCGCGTGACGGTGGCGGATCGCCTGCACCCCGAGCCACACCAGATACGCGGCGCCGACGATCTTGATGACCGTGAAAGCGGCGACCGACGACGCGACGATCGCGCCGACCCCGAACGCCACCGCGAGCAGGGCAGGGACGTTCCCGAGCGCGTTTCCGAGCACGCTCAGCACACCGGCGCGACGCCCGAGGGCGATCGACCGGCCGATGACGAACAGCACACCGGGGCCCGGGATCACGATGATGACGACAGCCGCGAGGAGGAACGCCAGCAGGTTCTCAAACGGGATCACGAACGAACGCTATCGGCCCGACGAGTCGCCTGTATTACGCCATGTCTCCGTGCGTGTCGCCGTGTGTGGCGGCAGCGCGACACCGGCGCCCGCGCCGCTCTACTGTCGGGCGATCCGCAGCATCCGCTGCATCCGCGCCGTTCCGAGGAGATCCGCATGACCGACACCGTCTCGCGCGTCGACCGCAGCGTCGGCGACACTGCGCCGACCGCGCAGCGCATCGACCTCGGCGACATCCCCGTCGTCCGCACGCGGCACTGGTTCCGGTGGGCGATCGCCGCGATCATCGTGTTCGTCGTCGCACAGTTCCTGTGGTCGCTCGTGACGAACGAGAACTACGAGTGGGGCTACTTCGCGCAGTACTTCTTCTCCGACCCGGTGCTGCAGGGACTCGGCCTCACCCTCGTCTACACGGCAGTGTCGGCGACGATCGGATTCCTGCTCGGGACGGTGCTGGCGCTGGCTCGGCTCGCCAAGTCGCCGCTGCTGAACGCGGCGGCGTGGAGCTTCATCTGGTTCTTCCGCTCGGTCCCCCTCGTCGTACAGCTGGTCGTCTGGTACAACCTCGGCTACCTGTATCCGACGCTCGGGCTGGGCACCCCCTTCACGACCGACTTCTGGATCGTCGAGTTCCCGACGGTGCAGCTCATCAGCGCGTTCGCGGCGGGCGTGCTCGGCCTGAGCCTGCACCAGGCGGCCTACTCCGCCGAGATCATCCGCGGCGGCCTGCTCTCGGTCGACCAGGGCCAACTCGAGGCGGCCGCGGCCCTCGGCATCCCGCCGCGTCGCCGACTCAGCCGCATCGTGCTGCCGCAGGCCATGCGATCGATCATCCCCAACGCCACGAACGAGGTGATCGGCCTCGTCAAGGGCACGTCGGTGCTGTTCGTGATTGCGATCCCCGAGCTGTTCTACGCGGTGCAGGTGATCTACAACCGCAACAGCCGCGTCATCCCGCTGCTGCTCGTCGCGGTGGTCTGGTACACGATCATCACCACGGTGCTCAGCATCCTGCAGTACTACATCGAGCGTCACTACGCGCGGGGATCCGTACGAGTTCTGCCGCCCACGCCCGTCCAGCGCGCGCGCCGCTGGATCGCGGCGCAATGGGCTCGCCTCGGCGACGACGCGCCGGCACCCCGCCCCCTCGCACCCGGAGGAGAGTCATGACCATCGGTCTCGTCGAGATCCACAACGTCCACAAGAGCTACGCCGGAGTCGAGGTGCTCGGCGGCATCGACCTCACGGTCGAGCCGGGCGAGGTCGTCGCGATCCTCGGCGCGAGCGGCTCGGGCAAGTCGACGCTGCTGCGCACCATCAACCACCTCGAGACGGTCGACCGCGGATCGGTCACGGTCGACGGCGAGTTCATCGGCTACGAGCAGCGGAACGGCAAGCTCTACGAGCTGCGCGAGAAGGCGGTGCTCGAACGCCGCACCCAGATCGGGATCGTCTTCCAGAACTTCAACCTCTTTCCCCACCTCACCACCCTCGAGAACGTCACCGAAGCGCCCATCGCGCTCGGCCGGCTGTCGAAGGACGACGCCCGCGAGCTCGCGCTCGGGCTGCTCGACCGCGTCGGGCTCGGCGACAAGGCCGGTCACTACCCCCGCCAGCTCTCGGGCGGGCAGCAGCAGCGCGTCGCGATCGCGCGAGCGCTGGCTCTGAAGCCCAAGGTGATCCTGTTCGACGAGCCGACGAGCGCGCTCGACCCCGAACTCGTCGGCGAGGTGCTCGACGTCATCCGCGACCTGGCGCAGCTCGGGACGACGCTCATCATCGTGACCCACGAGATCGGCTTCGCCCGCGAGGTCGCCGACCGCGTCGTCTTCCTCGACGGCGGCCGGATCATCGAGCAGGGCCCGCCCGCCGAGGTGCTCGTCGCGCCGAAGCACCCCCGCGTGCAGGAGTTCCTCGCCAAGGTCCTCGCCTGACATCCCATCCCACCCCTCCACCCGCACCCCACTTTTCGAGAGAGACCCACAGCATGGCCATCAGTAAGAAGCAGGGCATCGCCGCCGGACTCGGCGTCGTCGCGGTCGCGGCGATCGTCGGCGGCATCGTCACCGCCGTGAACCTCAACCGACCCGCCGAAGCCGAGGCCGCGGCGCCCGCACCCACCACGGCCAACGTCGCGACCGACGACATCCACCGGGTGCACCTCGACGAACCCGTCGCCGAGGCCGTCGCCGCTCTTGAGGCGAGCGGGTTCGAGCCCGTCGAAGAGGGGAAGCTGACGGTCGCGCACTCCGCATACCTGCCGCCGCTCGGCTACATCCCCGAGGGCGAGACCCAGGCCGCGGGCACCGAGCCGAACATCGGCTCGCTCATCGCCGAAGCGCTCGGCCTCGAGTACAACCCGGTGGTCGTCGCATGGGCCGACTGGCCTCTCGGCATCCAGTCGGGCAAGTACGACCTCATCACCTCGAACGTCACCGTCACGGAGGAGCGGAAGGAGCTCTACGACTTCGCGAGCTACCGCGAAGACCTCCTCGGCTTCTACGTCCGCGCCGACAGCGACATCGACAAGATCGAAGAGTCCGCCGACATCTCCGGTCTGAAGATCGTCGTCGGCTCGGGCACCAACCAGGAGCAGGTGCTGCTCGCCTGGAACGAGGAGCTCGAAGCTGCCGGCGAGGCTCCCGCCGAGCTGCAGTACTACGACGACAACGCCGCCGCCGTCCTCGCGCTGCAGTCCGGCCGCGTCGACGCGACCTTCGGCCCCAACGCAACCTCGGCCTGGTCGGCCCGGGAGACCGGCGACACCAAGCTCGTCGGACTCGTGCCCGGCGGCTGGCCGCAGACCGCCAACATCGCCGCGGCGACCGCCAAGGGCAACGGCCTGATCGAGCCGGTGTCGATCGCGATCAACGCCATCATTGAGGGCGGCCAGTACGACGAGGTCCTCGAGACGTGGGGCCTCGAGTCGGAGCGCATCGAGAAGAGCGAGATCAACCCGCCCGGACTCCCCGCGTCGTGAACGGGTATGCGTCGTGAACAGGTCGCGGTGAAAGGTAGCGTCGCCTCGTGACATCGACCGCGACAGCGCTCACCATCCGGCTCGTCCGCACCGAGGAATTCGCTCGGGCGGGCGAGCTGACCGCGCGCGCTTACCAGCACAGCTACGACCGGCTCTCGGAGCAGTACCTCGACTCGCTGAGGGACGTCGCCGCCCGCGTGCGGATCGGAGATGTGTGGGTGGCGGTGGATGACGGCGAGATCCTCGGAACCGTCTGGGTCGCTCGGCCCAACCGTCCGCTCGCCGGCGTCGCGCAGCCCGGCGAGACGGACTTCCGCCAGCTCGCCGTCGCCCCCGAAGCCCGTGGCCGAGGAGTCGGCGAGGCGCTCACCCGGCACGTCATCGAGCTGGCCCGGCAGCGCGGATCGCATCGCGTCGTCATGAACAGCGGGCCCGAGATGACCGCCGCGCACGCGCTGTACGCCAAGCTCGGCTTCACGCGCCTGCCCGAGCGGGAGGGCCGGATCGAGGTCGAGCCGGGCCGTTTCGTCGACCTGCTCGCGTTCGGATACGACCTCGCACCGGAGCCCCGCGCGGCAACCCGCACCACTGCCGGCGTCTCGGCCATGACGTGGCTGTTCGAGCACATCGACTACGACGACCCGCGTGCCGCGGCCCTGCGCGCCGAGATGGACCGTGAGGTCGGTCCGCGCTACGCCGACCGCTTCGACGACGCCGATCCCGAGGCCGCCGCCCGGTCCGCCCGCGCCTTCGCGATCGACCCCGCGACGATCGTCGCGACGGTGCTCGTGACGGATGCCGCGGGCGAGGCCGTGGGCCACGGCGCACTCCGCGACCTCGAGCACGACGGCATCCGGGATCTCGAGATCAAGCGCGTGTACGTCCACCCCCGTGCCCGCGGTCTCGGCGCGAGCCGGGCGCTGCTCGCCGAGCTCGAGCGCATCGCTCTCGATCGAGGCGCGGAACGCGTCATCCTGCAGACCGGCGACCGCCAGCATGACGCCGTCGAGCTCTACGGACGCCTCGGCTACACGCCCATCCCGATCTACGCGCCGTACACCGAGTACGCGTTCTCCCGCTGCTTCGCCAAGCCCCTCTAGCCTCCGCCCCACCCCGTCCCCGCCGCCGAGCACGCACCGTTTCCGCCGGATTTCCATCCGTTGCGGGCTCGGCGACGAAGAACTATGCACGGTACGAGTGATCTGCCGATCGAGAGGCGACAGCGATGGCGAAATCAACCGCATCCGCGAACCAGGTGAAGAGTCGGCGCTGGGTCTGGGGCCTGTGGAGCGCCCTCGCGGGCATCGTCAGCGCGGCCGCCTTCCTCGCCGTCGCCGAACTGATCGCGCTCCTCGTCGCGCGCGAGAGCAGCCCCATCCTCGCGGTGGGTGCCTTCGTCATCGACATCGTGCCGCAACCCCTCAAGGAGTTCGCGATCGCGACCTTCGGCTCGGCCGACAAGGTCGTCCTGCTCGGCAGTCTCGCGCTCGCCGTCGTGATCGCCGCCGCGGTCGCCGGCATCCTGCAGTTCTTCGTGCGGCCGTTCGGCGTCATCGTCATCGCCCTCGCCGGGGTGATCTCGACCGCTGCCATCATCACCCGCACCGGAGCCAGCCCGCTGGCGTTCGTTCCGCCGGTGATCGGAACGCTGGTCGGGGTATTCGTCCTCGTTCTCCTCATCACGCGCCTCCGGCGCTGGGCGGGCGCTGCGGATGCCGCGGAGGCCGACACCCCGGCCGCGCCGGCCGCTGAGCAGCGCGGCCTCGGCCGTCGATCTTTCCTCGTCGCGACGGGCGGCGTGGGCCTCGCGGCCGTGATCGTTGGCGTCGGAGCCCGCCTGCTCAATGCGACGACGGCCTCGGTCGACGCCCTCCGCCGTGAGTTGCGCATCCCCGAACCCCGGTCGACGGTCACGATCCCCGACGGCGCTGAGCTCGAGGTCGAGGGCATCTCGCCGCTCATCACCCCGAACGCGGACTTCTACCGCGTCGACACGGCGCTCACCGTCCCCTCGGTCGACCCCACCACGTGGCGCCTCGTCATCGACGGCATGGTCGATCAGCGCGTCGAGCTGAGCTTCGACGACCTCGTCGGCATGGGCCTGGACGAGTACGCCGTGACGCTCACCTGCGTCTCGAACGAGGTCGGCGGCGGTCTGGTGGGAAACGCCATCTGGCAGGGCGTCCCGATCCGCGACATCCTGCGCATGGCCGGCCCGCAATCCGGCGCCGACATGGTGCTCTCGAAGAGCGTCGACGGCTACACGGCATCCACTCCGCTGGAAGCTCTGACCGACGATGCGCGGGACGCTATCTTCGCCGTGAAGATGAACGGCGAGCCGCTTCCACTCGAGCACGGATTCCCCGTGCGCATGGTCGTTCCCGGCTTGTACGGCTACGTCTCCGCGACGAAGTGGGTGACCGAGCTGAAAGTCACGACGTTCGAGGCCGATGAGGCGTACTGGACCCCGCGTGGGTACGCAGCCGAAGCGCCGATCAAGTTCTCCTCCCGCATCGACACGCCGCGCACGGGTACCCCGGTGGCGGCGGGAACCGTCGCGATCGCGGGAATGGCCTGGGCTCAGACCGTGGGCATCGAGCGTGTCGAGGTGCGCATCGACGACGGCGACTGGCAGGCTGCGACGCTCTCCAACCCGATCAACGCCGACACGTGGGTGCAGTGGATGCTCGAGTGGCAGGCCGAGGCGGGAACCCACTACGTCGAGGTGCGCGCCGTCAACAAGGACGGCGACACGCAGATCGAGGAGCGCGCCCCGATCGCTCCCGACGGCTCGAGCGGCTGGCAGCGCGTCCTGGTGACGGTCTCGGCCTGACCCCGGCTCCGGCGCGCCCGGCCGAAAGGGGCAGGTCAGCGGCGGTGGCGACCGAGCGGCGAGACGAGCGGTGTACCGGATGCCGGGTCGGGGATGACGATCGCGTCGATCCCGAAGACCTCGCGCACGAGGTCCGCGGTGACGATGTCCGACGGCGCTCCCTCGGCGACGATGTGGCCACCCGACATCGCGACGAGATGGTCGGCGTAACGGCACGCGAGCGACAGCTCGTGCAGCACCATCACGACCGTGGTCCCCCGCTCGCGGTTGAGGTCGACGAGGAGGTCGAGCACGTCGATCTGGTGGCTGATGTCGAGGTAGGTCGTCGGCTCGTCCAGCAGCATGAGGTCGGTCTGCTGCGCGAGGGCCATCGCGATCCAGACGCGCTGACGCTGACCGCCCGAGAGCGTGTCGACGGAACGGTCGGCGAGGTCGTTCACCCCCGCCGTGCGCATTGCCGCATCGACGATCGCGTCGTCCTCCGACGCGCGCCGGCGGAGCCAGCTCTGGTGCGGGTACCGCCCGCGGGCGACGAGGTCGGCCACGAGAATCGACTCCGGCGCGACCGGCGACTGCGGCAGAAGTCCCAGCACCCGCGCTACCTCGGCCGTCGGGCGCGACCGGATGTCTGCGCCATCGAGCAGGACGGTTCCGGCTGCAGGAGCGAGCAGCCGCGCCAACGCGCGCAGCAGCGTCGACTTGCCGCACGCGTTCGCCCCGACGATCGCCGTGATCCGTCCGGTCGGCACGACGAGCGACAGCTCGTCGACGACAGTGCGTCCGTCATAGCCGAGGGTGATCGACTCGGCGCTCAGTCGGTGGTCGGCGGCGGTCATCGGATGCCTCCAGGGCGAGCGGGATCGGAACGGGTGAGCAGCCAGGCGAGATACGGTGCGCCGATCGCGCCCGTCACGACACCGACGGGGAAAGGGATGCCGGGCACGGCGTACTGCGCGATGAGATCCGCCGCGCTGACGAGGGCGGCGCCGACGGCGGCCGAGGCCACGATTGAGATCGACCCCGGCCCCACGAGGCGCCGCGCGATCTGCGGCGCCATCAGGGCGACGAAGCCGATCGGTCCGCTCGCGCCGACGGCGATCGCAGCGAGGACGACGGCGGTGAGCAGAACGCCGACGCGCACCCGCTGCACGCGCACGCCCAGCGCCGCGGCGGTTGCGTCGTCGAGCTCCAGCCCCCGCAGACCCCGCGCCTGCAGGCCCAGCAGGGCGAAGACCGCGAGAGCGATGACCCCGCTCGTGCCGACCACCTCCCACGACGAGCCGCCCAGGCTGCCGACGAGCCACGTGTATGCGACGCTCACGTCGCGGATCTCGGCGCGGGTGAGTACGGTTCCGGTCAGCGCCGTCGCGAACGCGGAGAATCCGACGCCGACGAGGATGAGCCTCATGCCGTGCAGCCCGCGGTGCCAGGCGAGGACGCCGATGATCACCGCGGCGACGACCGACCCACCGGCGACGAGACCTGTCAGCGCGATGCCGCTCGCTCCCAACCCGAGTACCCCGGCGACACCGACGGCACCGGCAGAAGCCGTGACGCCGAGCACGTCGGGGCTTGCGAGCGGGTTGCGCAGCACCGACTGGAAGACGGCGCCGGCTGCCCCCAGGCAGGCGCCGACGACGACGGCCGCGAGCGCGCGCGGCATCCGCAACTCCCACACGACGAACGAGACGACCGGCTGGGCTCGGCCGGTGATCGCCTCGATCACTTCCGCCGGTGCGAGCGCGGCCGGCCCGAGCAGCAGCGCGATCCCGAACAGGACGGCCACGACAGCGGCGGCGCTCGCCGAGACGATCGCGACGCGGCGAACGGAGGCCAGGCGGAGGGGCCGTGTGATCGCCGCGGGGCCGGTGCCCGTCGCCGTCGTCACAGTCCCACCATCCGTCCGCGCCGCACGAGCGCGATGAAGAAGGGTGCACCGATCGCCGCGACGACGATGCCGACCTGCAGCTCGCCCGGTCGAGCGACGATCCGGGCCACGACGTCTGCCGCGACGAGGAGGATCGCGGCGACCGGCGCTGCGAACAGCAGGATCCACCGGTAGTCCGCACCCACGATGCCGCGGACGACGTGCGGGACGACGAGGCCGACGAACGCGATGGGGCCGGCAACGGCCGTGGCCGCCGCCGCGAGGACGACGAGCACCACCGCGAGCAGCAGGCGTGCGCGGTTCACGCGCAAGCCGAGCGCCGCAGCCGTCTCATCGCCGAGCGCGAAGAGGTTGAGGGTCCGCCCGGCCGACAGGGCGACGACGGCCGCGACGATCAAGACCGGCAGCACCGGGACGAGCACGTCGAGGCCGCGCCCGGCCAGGGCGCCGACCTGCCAGAACCGCATGGCGTCGAGCGCTTCGCGGCTGACGATGAGGACGGCCGAGACGAGTGAGAACAGCGCCGCCGACACGGCTGCTCCCGCGAGCGCGAGCTTGCCGGGGGTCGCCCCGTCGCGTCCCCGCGACGACAGCACCCAGACGACGGCGGCCGCGATCGCGGCGCCGCCGATTGCGAACCAGAGGTACGAGCCGGGGCCCGTGGCGCCGAAGACGGTGATGGCCGTGACGACCGCGAGCGCTGCGCCCTGATTGACACCGAGGATGCCGGGATCGGCGAGCGGGTTGCGGGTCAGCCCCTGGGCGATCGTGCCCGACAGTCCCAGCGCAGCGCCGATGACGATACCGACGATCGTCCGCGGCAGGCGCTTCTCGATGATCGCGATGTGTTCCGGATCGGCGGGGTCATACGCCGTCAGCGCGTGCCAGACGGTGTCGAGCGGGATCTCGGATGTCCCGATCGCGAGGCTCGCGAAGACGACACCCGCGAGCGCGAGGGCGACCGCGGCCCCGGCCCAGACACGCCGACGGGGCAGTGACCGCGAGGAGCGGTCCCTGCCCCGGGAGAGCGCGAGGGTGTCAGCCGACACGCTCGGCGACGGCTGCGAGCTGGGGGACGTACTGGTCGAGCATCCACGGAATCGACAGCACCGTCGGGGCGCTCGAGGCCATGACGAACGATTCGCCGACGATCGGGGCGAAGCGGTCCTGCTGCACCTGCGGCATCGCGGCGACGAGCGGGTCGGCGACGAACGCGTCGACGTCGGCCTGCGTGCCGAAGTACGCCACGAGGACGTCGGACTCCAAAGCGTTCAGGTTCTCGAAGCCCAGCTGGTAGAAGTAGCTGTCGTCGCCGTCAGGGGCGAGTTCCTCGACCGAGGGCGCGACCGTCATCCCCAGCTGCGTGAGCAGTTGCACGCGGGGGTCGTCGTCACGGAAGACGTTGAGGATCTCGGGCTGGTTGTTCGCCCCGTAGGCGAACGACTTCCCTGCGAGCGCGGGATGCTGCGATGCCAGGTCGGCGATGTCCGAGTCGACCTGAGCGACGAGGTCGGCCGCCTCATCCGACATCCCGAGCGCCTGTCCGACGATGGCGGTCTGGTCCTCCCACGAGGTCGCCCAGCGCTGGTCGGGGTAGGCCACGACGGGCGCGACCTTGCTCAGGGCGTCGAACTGCTCCTGTGTCAGGCCCGAGTAGGGGGCGAGGATGACGTCGGGACGGGCCTCGACGAACTCCTCGATGTTCGGCTCGCTCGTGTCGCCGCCGGTGAGGAGGGTCGGCGTCTCGCCCCCGAGCTCGGCGATCGCATCGGCGTCCCACGGGAGCACGCCGTCGACGCCGCCGTAGGCGAAGGCGGGCATCGCGACCGGCACGACGCCGAGCGCGAGCACGGCATCCTGCGCCGACCAGCCCCACGTCGCGACGCGCTCGGGCTTCTCGGGGATCACGGCGTCGCCCAGCGCCGACGTGATCGTGACCGGGAAGGCCCCCGAGGCGTCGCCTGCCGTCGAGGGCGACGCGCTCGTTCCCGACTCAGCGGGCGAGCAGGCGACCAGCCCGGCTCCGGCGATGGCGAGGGCGGCGGCGGCCGCGGCGAGGCGGCCCCCGGAACGGGAGAGAGCGGTGCGCATGCGTGATCCTGAACGCTGGAGGGTGTTCGGCCGGGAGCCCGACCGAACGTTAGGTTACCCTAACCAGCGACACCAGTGCCGCGAGAACAGCCCCGGCCGTGCGGTCGGTCTGGCGGATCGACAGGGCATTCGAGTTCGGGCGCGTGAACGCCCCGCCCTCCGGAAGCGACGTGAAAGGGCCGATCGCGAAGACGGATGCCGCAGGCACGCCGTCCCGCTCCAGCACCCGGCCGTCGGCGTCGGTCAGCACCCGCAGCGCGGAGCCCTGCCGTTCCACGAGCGCGCGGAGCACCGGATTGTCGCTGGCGGCAGCCCCCGGCCCGGGCAGCCACGCGTCGACGAGGCTGCGGGCGACCGTCTCGCCGGGAACACGACGGCTCGACGCGATGAAGCCGCGCCCCGGCTCGACGCGCACGTCGACTCCCGGTCCGAGGAACCGCACGACGCCCGCATCCGCGAGGGCCAAGAGCTCCCGGAGGCGATGCGGGGGCGGGCCGCTGGCGACGTAGCTGAAGAAGGTGTGCCACCGCACCGGCAGCGACACCGTCCGCGAGTGCTCGTTCCATCGTTCCGCAGGGATCTCGGAAAGGGCGAGGAACGACAGCAGCGCGGCGAGGAAGACGCCCTGCGCGGCGCTGCGTTCCGGGGCCGTGCGCAGATGCAGGTCGGTGACGATGTGCTCGCGCACGCGCCCGTGCGCATCGTCGCGGCCCTCGAATGTCGCGTCGGCGAACGGCCGATCCAGCGACGCGACGTCGAAACGGTCGAGGGGGTCGGGAACCGCCGCCGCGATCGCGTCGAGCAGCGCGGGGTCGTCCCACGCGTGGGAATGCAGCACCGCGCGGAACGACGCCCAGTCACCCACGACGCGGTCGGGGTGCCCCGTGAACAGCTCTCGGTAGTGCCCGTGCAGCAGCTCGCCCGCGATGAGCGGCCACACGTCCGCCTCGAAGTCGACCTCGCCGGGCCGCGCGAGCAGCGCCTCGATGGCCGCGGGCGTCAGCACCTCGCGCTGGGGCGCCTCGCCCCGCAGCGTCGACGACACCTTGGAGCGGTAGGGCACGCCCCGCCGCGACCCGAGATGCAGGCGCGGCTCGCTTCCCGACGGCACGTACCGCAGCCCGTCGCCCTCCTCGAGGAAGCGACCCCCGCGGCCCTGTGTCAGCAGCACGACGAGATCGACCGCAGCGAGTCCCATGCCCCGGACGATCACGTCCTCGCCCGCCCCGAGGTGCGAGAGGTCGGCATCGGCGGTGAACGCGGGCGGGACGTACTGCAGCCCCGCGCGCCGTGCGGCGTCCGCGAGCTGCGCGGTCGCGGCATCCGGTTCGCGTCCGTTGTGACCGACCGCGTAGACGACCGCGTCGGCCTCGAGCTCGAGACCGCTCGCCAGCGTGACCCGGTTCGCCTCGCTCACCCGCACCACCGTGTCGCGGCGCCAGCGGACGGTGACCCCTGCCGGCGCCTCGGCGATCGTGCGGCGGGAGAACCACTCCAGGTAGTAGCTGTGCAGCCGCCGCGTGGGAAAGCTGTCGCCGCGCAGACCGCGCGCCTCGGCCGCGGCGACCTCGTCGTCGATCTCGATGTCCCGGCCGGTCGCGGTCAGCTCGCCGCTGCGCCAGAGCTCGGCCCACTCGATCAGCGAGGGCCCCGGCCGGATCGGACCGTCGATCGTGCAGCTGTCGTCGGTGAAGACCGTGACGTCGCGCGCCATCGAGTTGAGCTTCAGCAGCGGCGACTGCGCTCGCCGCCAGATCCGGCCCCCGCCCGGCGGATGCGGGTCGATCAGCTCGACGTGCAGGCGCGGAGCACCGACCGCGCGCGCGTCCACCGCGCCCGCCGCGACGCCGAACCGCGCGATGATCCGCTCGAGGAGCATGATCGCGCGCGGGCCGGCGCCGACGAAGACGAGCCGATGCACGCTCACGCCGGCACGGACGCCGGGGCCGTGGGCACGGTGGCCGGCAGCCCGAGCAGGTCGCGCAGCGTCGCGCCCTCGTCGTACGAGTCGCGGTACGACCCACGTTCCTGCAGCAGCGGCACCACGCGCGTGGCGAACTCGTCGAGGCCGTGGGGGGTCAGGTGGCCGACGACGGTGAAGCCGTCGGTCGCCCGCTCCTGCACG
This sequence comes from Microbacterium sp. BDGP8, assembly GCF_029991045.1. Lineage (NCBI taxonomy): Bacteria > Bacillati > Actinomycetota > Actinomycetes > Micrococcales > Microbacteriaceae > Microbacterium > Microbacterium sp. BDGP8. Next base: position 154,004 of record NZ_CP120712.1, read on the forward strand.
TAGCGGTCGATCTCGCCCGCGATGTGCTCGGGCGTGCCCACGAACGTGTGCTTCGCCGTCAGCCGGATGACGAGCTCGCGCACGCTCAGCCCCTCGGCCTCCGACAGCTCCCGCAGCGACGCGATGCGCGCTTGCACGGCTCTGTGGCGATTCGCCCAGCCGCGCGCGGTCTCCGAGCCGGTGTCGGGCTCGACGTCGGGCAGCGGCCCGTCGGGGTCGTAGCCGCTGAGGTCGCGACCCCACACCTGCTCGAGGTAGGTCAGCGCCTGCTCGGGCCGCACCTGCTGCAGAGCGATCTCACGCGACCGCTCGCGCGCCTCGGCATTCGTGTCGCCGATGACGAAGGTCGCGGCGGGCAGGATCTTCAGCGAGTCCTCGTCGCGACCCCAGGCGGCGAGGCGCCCCTTGACGTCGTCGTAGAACACCCGGGCGGCGTCGAAGTCCTGGTGCAGCGAGAAGATGACCTCCGCGTGCTCGGCCCCGAAGTCGCGCCCGTCGGCCGAGTCGCCGGCCTGCACGATCACGGGGCGCCCCTGTGGCGAGCGGGGTACATCGAAGAGGGCGTCGACGTCGAACTGCGGGCCGGAATGACGGATGCGGCGCGGCAGCGCATCGCCCTCGTCCCACGAGTCCCAGAGCTTCTTCGACAGCGCGGCGAACTCCTTCGCGCGCTCGTACCGATCGGCGTGGTCGAGGAACCCGCCGCGGCGGAAGTTCGCGCCATGGAACGCGTCGGAGCTCGTCACGGCGTTCCAGCCGGCGCGGCCGCCGGACAGGTGGTCGAGCGTCGCGAGCTGGCGGGCGAGCTCGTACGGCTCATTGAACGTCGTGCTCAGCGTGCCGACGAGACCCACGTGATCGGTGACCGCGGTGAGCGCGGCGAGGATCGCGAGGGTGTTGGGCCGTCCGAGCACGTCGAGCTCGTGCACGCGGCCCTTGTGCTCGCGCAGCCGCAGGCCCTCAGCGAGGAAGACATAGTCGAAGAAGCCGCGCTCGGCCGTGCGGGCGAGGTACTCGAATGCCGCGAAGTCGATCTGGCTTCCCGAGGCGGCATCGGTCCAGACCGTCGTGCTGTTCACGCCGGGGAAGTGGGCGGCCAGGTGGATCTGGCGGGGCGAACGGCTCACAGGGCGACCTTCTCTCGTGCCGGGGCGGAATCGTGCGTCGGGGCGGCGTACCGGCTGGCGGGCCGCGGCAGGCCGAGCCGGCCCCGCAGGGTGGCGGCGTCGTCGTCGCGCAGCACGCGGGTCGCGCGCAGCAGCGGGGCGAGGCGCTCCGCGATCGCGACGACGTCGTCGGGCTGACGTGCGGGACGCAGCCGCACGCCGTCGACGCCGGTCTCGGCGAGGGCGCGGAGGTGCTCGGCGACCTCGGTCGGCGTGCCGGCGACGATGCGCGCGTCGGAGTGGAACTCGGCCCCGGCCAGGTCGTCGAGCCGCGCGAGCGCCTCGCGGGCGGCGGTCGAGGTTTCCTCGATCAGCACGATCACGTCGGCGAACACTCGCAGCCGCTCGCGAGCGCGGCGCAGCTCGGCGGCCGCTCCGTCGAGTTCGGCGAGGATGCCGGTCGCCGCGGCCGCATCGTGAGGCGTGATGAACACGACATCGGCGTGCTCGGCCGCGAGGCGGAACGGCACGGTCTGGTGCGCGAGCACCGAGATGATCGGGCGGCCCTGGGGCGAGCGGGGCACGATCGACGCGCCGGTGATCGAGAAGAACTCGCCCGCGAAGTCGATGTTGTGGATGCGGTCGGCATCGACGAAGCGTCCGCTCGCGGCATCCCGGATGATCGCGTCGTCCTCCCACGAGTCCCACAGGCGCCCGATCGCGTCGGCGACCTCCCCCGCCTCGCGGAACCCGGTCTCGAGATCGATCTCGCCGCGGCGCCCGAAGTTCGCCCGCTCGGCGGCCGAGCCGCCGACGACGAGGCGCACGCCGGCGCGTCCGCGACTGGCGAAGTCGAGCGTCTGGATGCCGGTGGCCACATGGAACGGCTCAGTGTGCGTCGTCGTGACCGTCGGGATCAGGCCGATCCGGTGGGTGAGCGGCGCGAGCGCCGAGGCCAGCAGCACCGCGTCGATGCGCCCGTGCAGGCGCCCGGGGTCGGGGTCGTTCGCGTCCTCGAAGCGGTCGGTCAGCGAGAGGGCGTCCTCGATGGTCGCTAACGTGACGCCGGCCCGGTCGAGCAGCCGCACCTGGTCGGCCCAGTGACGCGGTGTGGCGAACTCCCGCGGCGAGAGGGCGGACGCCCGCCACGCGGCGGGGTGCCAGCCGGCCCGCTCGAGGGCGACGGCGAGATGGATGCGGTGAGACATGAGCCCACTGTCGACCTCGGCCCGAGCGGCGCCAAGGCCGCGCGTCATCCGGCGACACCTGTCGTAACAGGGGTTCGCGTCGCGGGTTCAGGTCACGAGGTGCGCGGTCGGTACCGCGTGGCCACGGCTCCCGTACGGAAGGCGGTGTGCTGGACCGGTTCGAGTCCGACCTGCTGATGCAGGCCCGCGAGCAGGGTCGGTCCCCGCCCGGCGACGACGGGCTGCACGAGGAACTCGAACTCGTCGATGAGGCCGAGGTTCGCCAGCGCGGTCGGCAGGGTCACGCCGCCGACCCAGAGCCCGGCGCCCGGCTCGGCCTTCAGCCGCCGCACCGCCGTCTCGAGGTCGCCCGAGATCAGCTCGGCGTTCCAGTCGGGTGCCGCGAGGGTCGACGACACGACGAACTTGCGCGCGCCGTCGATGGCTTCGGCGAACCGGATCTCAGCGGCATCCATCCATTCGGGCCACTCGCCCGAAGCCGGCCGCCGCCAGGCAGCCGCCATCATCTCGTACGTCACCCGGCCGAGGAGCAGTGCATCGACTCCCGCCATCTGCGCCGTCCAGAAGTCCATCGACTCCTCGTCAGGCGGCAGCCCCGCTTCGTGGTGGCAGCAGCCGTCGAGCGTCACGTTGATCGAATACCGGAGAGGTCTCATGTCGCATCCCGCCTGCGGCGGATGACGCCGCGACGCCAGTCTGGACCTGCGGGCATCGATATGCGAGGAGTCCAGGCCAAGAGGATGGCGAAGACGACGCGTGTCGCGAGCAAGACCGCCCAGATGGCTTCCGCCGAGCCGGAACGCGTGACGGCGAGCAGCGTCAACCCGGGGCCGGCCACCGCCCCGTACGCGATGACGAGGGCGGGCAGCCCGGCCGCCGTCGACAGCGCGATCTTCCGGTAGGAGTAGAGGACGCCTGCCCACGGTTCGATGAGCAGCTGCACGGCCATCATCGCGATGACCAGCCAGCCGAGCTGGTCGAAGACCGGCAGAGCGAGGCGCGAGATCGTGAGCGCCACCGCGATCGCCGCGAGCAGGACGAAGCAGTTCGTCTGGACCGTCGACAGACGCATGGCGTCCGCGCGCTCGCGACCGCGCTCGGCGATGACGAATCTCGCGCCCACCACGCCGAACTGCTTCAGCGGGACGATGACCGAGCGCATCACGGCCACCGAGAGCGCGACGACAGCACCGTCTGCGGGGGAGTGCGCTGTGGCCACCAGGATCGCCGCGGTGAAGGTCACCAGGAAGACCAGCCCGTCGACCGACGCCGCGGCACGCTCGCCGAGCGAGCGGACCACCGCGACGGGGTGCGCGAGAGCTTCGCGCGTCGCCGCCGCGAACATGGGCCACGAGATCATGTCCGCCCGCGCGAGCTGAGATCCCCGTACCAGCGCCCCCAGGATCGACGCGACCGACGTCGTGGCCCCCACTGCCGCGACGGCAGCAAGCGGTGAGACGCCGAGCACGACGACGACCACCGCGACGGCCGCTTTCACGAGCGCCCCGGTCACCGCGGTGATCAGGTTCGTGCCGTCGCGGTGCAGCGCCTGGAACGCTCCGTTGAAGACGAAGCCGATCGGGGTGAGCACCGTCGCCGGGATGGTGGCAATCCAGTACGCGGCGAAGAACCCGCCCGCGTCCGAGCGGGAGAGCACCGGGCTGAGCAAGGCGATCGCGATCGATGCGAGCAGCAGGAGCATCGCTGCCCCGACGGCCCCCGTCAGCTCGCCCTGGAGGGAGCGTCCCGCCGTGCGTGCACGAATGGTGGTGACCACGAAACCGGATGCCACGACCGTCACGATCGCGGCGGTCGAACCGCCCAGGCCGATCGCCGCCTGCACGTCGTCGGAGTAGGCCGTCGCCATGATCAGCAGGATGACGACGCTGCCGATCCCCGGCAGGAACATCGAGGATGCCGCCAGCGCGGCACGCCCCAGATAGTCGCGCCTCATCATGGGGCTCCTGTCCACGCCTCGATCGAGGCGGCCACCCGATCCGAGGCGTCGAGACGCAGGGCGTGGAGGGGCGGGTACTCCTTCCAGCCGTGGTCCCCGAGCGCGGACACGGGAACTGAGCCCCGCCGGACTGTGATCGCGAAACTGTTCGACGCGTACATCACTTCCGCCTCGAGACGCTCGATTGCGCGTCGCAGCCGATGGTGCAGCTTGCGCTGGCGTGTACCCACATCGTGGGCGCGACGACGAAGGTTGTCGCCATCCATGAATGCGTCCCAGACGGCGCACTGGAACACATCGAGCTCCATCGGGTTCGGCATGACGTGCGGCCCGGGTCCGCCATCGAGCAGAACGCCGAGACGGATGCCGGCCAGGCCCAGCGATTTCGACGCGCTGACGATCACCGGCGCGTCGGACAGAGAAAGCAGGTGCTCGAGCCCGGCGACACCGACGGGGTCGAGCAGCGAGAACGTCGCGTCGATTACGCGCTCGGCGCCGGTGCCCTCCACTGCCCGGACGAGGTCACCGGCGGCTGCCGTCTCGACCGGCGACGACGGTGTCGTGATGACGACGAGGTCACCGCGGCGCGACCCCGCGAGATCGTCGAGGTCGGCGTACGTGAGGAGCGGGATGCGGCAGGATGACGCGACACGAGCGAATCCCGGGTACCCGTGCGCCGGGACCCACAGGCGTTCGGGCGCCCGGTGCTCGATCAGGCATTTCAGCGCGGCTTCCGCGCCGCGGTGGAGCGACCCGCGCCGGTCGCCCCCGGGGTCGAACCCGAGACGCTCCGCGAAGTCTTGGGCTGCTTGCCGTCCGTCGAGGCCGACGTAGGTGTTCCAGCACGAGAGGCGCACCCGCTCGAGGACCTCGGCTTTCCAGGCGCCATCGACATCACGGTCGTGCGTTGCGAACGACACCCGCGAGGGCGGGCGCAGCGCGTAGTCCGAATTCACGCGGCCAGGAGCATCTCGAGATCGTCGTGCGCGAGGATGCGCCATGGTGAGTCCGGCGGCAGTGCCGCCTCGGGCTGAGCGGATGCCGCGACTGCGTTGATCTCATCGAGCGTCATCCCGAGCTCGGAGAGCAGGAACCCGACCACTGTCCAGTGCTCCGCACGCTCCGGATCGAAAGGCCCGAAGCTGTGCACGTAGTCCGGGACCCAGCGGAGGAACTCGGCGACGAACTCCCGCTCTCCCGTCCGCGCGGCGTACGCTTCCGGCGTGATCGAGGCGTGGTGAATGTACCTGCCACCCGGCAGGGCTTCGCACAGGGCGAAATATGGGGCTGTCTGGACGATGAGCTCGTGCCAGACCTCGTCGACTTCCGGAGTGACGACTATTCGTCGCCCGCTGGTGCCCGACATGATCGCGAGATATTTCAGGCACTCGATGATATGTCGGTCGGTGCAGGCCAGTCCTTTTTCGTCGACACGGCTGCGAACCGTCTCGACATAGTTCCTCGTGAGCATGGGTCGTCTCTCCTTCACGTGCGGCACGGAGGGCGGCGGGTGCGCCTCTCGGTCCGCCCCGCCGCCCGGTGTGATCACTTCGGTTCGTCGATCACTGCGCAGCAGTCCATGTGCACCTGCTTCAGCTGATCCAGGTGTCGCGCTTCGATGAGGTCAGCGATGGCATCCATGCTCGCTCCTTTCTGCCGATATCCGGCCTCGAAGTTTCGGTAATAAGACGCACATTTTGCGCCCCGTGGTGCGGGAACTTACCGGTGTCGAGATATGCACTTAATGAGCCACTGGTGTTCTCGGCCACTATTGGCGGGTTTTCATCGTCAGTGGCGCCAGCTAGCGTCGAATGGGTGGATTTCCAGCGCGCCGCAGACCTCGCCATCGCCCTCGCCCGGGAGGTCGGTGACTTCGCCGTCGCAGAGCGGGCGACCGCTCGCGTCGAGGTGAAGGGTGCTGGCGCTGACCTCGTCACCCACGTCGATCGCGAGGCCGAGCGCCGGATCGTCGCGGCCCTCCGTCGCGAGTACCCGGAGCACGCGATCCTCGGCGAGGAAGGCGGCGAGCAGGGCGCGGAAGGCAGCGAGTGGCGCTGGCTGATCGACCCGCTCGACGGCACGCACAACTACGTCCTCGGGCTCGATGTCTACGGCGTCTGCATCACGCTGTGCCACCGCGAGCGACCGGTCATGGCTGTCGTGCACGATTCACCGCGCCACCGCACCTTCTGGGCTATCGAGGGCCGCGGGGCGTTCGCCGCCGACGCTTCGCCGGAAGCCGGAGCCGCGGCATCCCGCCTCGTCATCGACGCGGAGGACGAGCTCTCTCGTGCGACCATCGCTTTCACCCAGGGCTACGAGGTCGGCTACGACGACCCGTGGCGCAACGTGCTGTTCGACCGCCTCGAACGCGGCACGAAGCGGGTGCTGCGCAGCTGGGCTCCGTCGTCCGACTGGGCGCTGCTGGTCACCGGTGGTCTCGGCGCGTTCGTCGCCTATCGCAACGAGATCTGGGACCTGGTCGGCGGCGCGCTCATCGCGACGGAGGCGGGCGCGGCATCCTGGACCTCTGCAGACGGCGACGTGCTCGTCGTCGGCGGACCGGATGTCGTCACGGCGCTGCGCGAGCTCGTCACTCGCTGACCGGCACGACGATCGGCAGTTCGCGGACCGGCACGAGCACGATGTCCTGCACCTTCCAGTCGAGCTCGACGCAGCCTTCGCGCGCCGCTTCCAGCTCATCGAGACTCGGCATCCGCCCGTCCCGCGGCACGACGAACGACTCGACGTGGAACACATGGCCCTCGTCGCGCACCCGGCTGCCCGCGGCCGACACCCACGGCAGGCCGGCGAGGTACGCGTCGATCTCGCCCGCGAGAGGATGCGGCTCGGCGTCGTCGAAGGTCGTCGCCCGCGCATCCATGAGGTCGACGATCGCGGCCCGCAGGTTCTTCAGCCCGTCGCGCAGAATGCCCGCCGCGATGAACAGCGCCGCTGCCGCGTCGAGCCACCAGAGGCCGAGACCGATGCCGGTGACGCCGACGATCGAGCCGACGGCCGTCATCCAGTCGGCCTTGTTCATATCGGCATCCGCGTAGAGCACCTTGTTGTGCAGCTCGCGCGCCAGCTTGAGCTTCGCGCGCCCGAGGAGGACGGGCGGCACGGCGGTCATCGCCATGACGCCGATCATGAGCCACCCGAGCCAGATCGACGCGCCGAACAGCTCGACCGTCCCGATCGTCGGGTGCTCGCCGCTCAGCAGCCCGATCGCCGACTCGACGATCAGGTAGGTGCCCATCGTGGTCAAGGCGACGGCCGCCACCAGGTGGCCGACCCCGACCGAGCGGTGATAGCCGTACGGATGCTTGAGCGTCGGCCGGCGCCGGTTGACCCGGATCGCGATGAGGAAAGCCAGCGGCGGGATGAACGACAGCAGATCCTCGATCCACGCCGCCTTCATCGCCTGGGAATTGCCGAGCACGAGGAAGACGAGGGTCACCGTCACCGCGAGGAATCCGATCGTGACCCATTCGAGCCGCACGGCGCGACGCAGCACCTCGACCTGACGCTGCGGCAGCTCCGTCTGCCCGAATCGCACCTCCGACCGGTTCACAGCTCGCCCGCCTTCGCCCGCTCCGAGAGGAAGGTCTCGAGGCGCGAGAGGAACGCGTTCTCGCCGAGCGGCACGAGCATGACGACCTTGAGCGTGCTGCCGTCCTTCGCCGTGGCCTCGGCATACGGGCGCGTGACTCCCGCCTTGTCGGTCCAGGGCGTCTGGTCGGTGATGCCGCCCGCGATGAGGTCCAGCCCGCCGTCCTCGAGTTCGCGCACCAGTGCCTCCTCCGAGCCGACCGTCCATTCCACGTCGGCGTCGAGCGAGTCGGCGAACGCTCGGATCGCATCGGGCTCGCTGCCCTGCGGTTCGTCGCCGTCGACCTGCACCCATTCACCGTCGGGGGAGACCCCGGCCCGCAGTGTGCCGCCCTCGACCGTGGCGAGCGTGCCCGACGGGTCGGTGGGGATCGACAGCCCGCACCCCGTGAGCGCGAACGACGATGTCAGCAGCAACAGGACCGCGCCGACCGCTGCGGCGAGCCGGTGGTGCATGAGACCCTCCTCCGTGCGCGTTCGATCGATACATCCGATCTGCGTCATCACCCTGGCGTGCGCGCCGCGATCTCCGTAAGGGGGTTGCGTCCGTGTCGATAGGATGGGGTGCAATCCCTCCTCGACAGAAAGGGAGATCCGCATGCCGGGAATCGTCATCGTCGGCGTCCAGTGGGGCGACGAGGGCAAGGGCAAGGCCACCGACCTGTTGGGCGACCGCACCGACTGGGTCGTCAAGTTCAACGGCGGCAACAACGCCGGGCACACCGTCGTCATCGGTGACGAGAAGTATGCCCTGCACCTGCTGCCGAGCGGCATCCTCTCGCCGGGCGTCAACGCCGTCATCGGCAACGGCGTCGTCGTCGACCTCGAGGTGCTGTTCGCCGAGCTCGAGGCGCTGTCGGCGCGCGGGCTCGACATCTCCCGGCTCAAGGTGAGCGCCAACGCGCACCTCATCACGCAGTATCACCGCACGCTCGACAAGGTGACCGAGCGCTTCCTCGGCAAGCGTCAGATCGGCACCACCGGCCGCGGCATCGGGCCGGCCTACGCCGACAAGATCAACCGCGTCGGCATCCGCGTGCAGGACCTGTTCGACGAGAACATCCTGCGGCAGAAGGTCGAGGGCGCCCTCGACCAGAAGAACCACCTGCTGGTCAAGGTCTTTAACCGCCGCGCGATCACCGCCGACGAGATCGTCGAAGACCTGCTCTCGTACGCCGAACGCCTGCGCCCGATGGTCTGCGACACCGGCCTGCTGCTGAGCGAGGCGCTCGACAACGGCGACGTGGTCGTCTTCGAGGGCGGTCAGGCCACCATGCTCGACGTCGATCACGGCACGTACCCCTTCGTCACCTCGTCGTCGGCCACCGCCGGTGGTGCCGCGACCGGATCGGGCGTCGGTCCCAACCGCCTCGACCGCATCGTCGGAATCGTCAAGGCGTACACGACGCGCGTCGGCTCTGGTCCGTTCCCGACCGAGCTGTTCGACGAGAACGGCGACTTCCTCCGCTCGCGTGGCTTCGAGTTCGGCACGACGACCGGCCGCCCCCGCCGCGTCGGCTGGTACGACGCCCCGATCACGCGCTACGCGACGCGCATCAACGGCATCACCGACCTGGTGCTCACGAAGCTCGACATCCTCACGGGCCTCGACCGCATCCCGGTCTGCGTCGCCTACGACGTCGACGGCCAGCGATTCGACGAGGTGCCGGTCAACCAGTCCGACTTCCACCACGCCAAGCCGGTCCTCGAGTACTTCCCCGGGTGGAAGGAGGACATCTCGACGGCTCGCACGTTCGACGATCTCCCCACCGCGGCCCAGGAGTACGTCCTGGCGCTCGAGAAGATGAGCGGCACGCGCATCTCGGTGATCGGCGTCGGGCCCGCCCGCGACGCCGTGATCGTCCGCCACGACCTCGTCGACTGACGTGCGGCTGCTGCTCGGCGGCTACACCGCCGACATGGGCGGCGAGGCCGCGGGCATCGGCCTGCTGCACGCCGGCGATCCCGACGGCGCCACCGCCGACGGTCAGCTCTCGCTGCGGCCCGAGGTCGTCGCCGCGTCGTCGCCGTCGTGGGTGGCCCGCCATCCGCGCCGGGATGTCGTCTACGCCGCGCTCGAGTTCCGCGGCGAGGTGCAGGCCTACCGGCGCACCGGCCCCGACGCGTGGGCGCCGCTCGGGCGTCCCGTCCCGGCGGGCGAGGCCGTGTGCCACGTGGCCGTCGCGCCCGACGGAGCATCGCTCATCGCGAGCTGCTGGAGCGACGGACGTGTCGTCCGCATGAGCCTCGACGACGCCGGCATCCCGTCGGCTCCGGTGATCGCGCCAGCGGCCGTCGACCCGTACGGACCCGACGCCTCCGCCGAGCCGGCCGCAGAAGACCTCGACCTCGCCGCCGCCGCGCGGGCGCTTCGAGAGGCGGCCGGACCCGAGTTCGCGCACCTGGTGCCCGGCTCAGACGTGCCGGCGCCGCCGCATCCCGGTCCCGATCAGGATGCCGAGGCCGCACGCCCCTCGCGCTCGCACCAGGCGCGACACCTTCCGGGCGGTCTGATCGTGACGACCGACATGGGTCTCGACCTCGTGCGGTTCTGGCGTGACAACCCGCGGGGGCTCCGGCTCGTCCAGCAGGTCGCCCTGCCGCTCGGGAGCGGCCCCCGTCACACCCTCTGGCACCCGAGCGGCCACCTGTACGTGCTCACAGAGCTCTCTCGCGAGGTGTTCGTGCTGGGCGCCGACCGCGCCGGTGAATGGCGGATGCTGTCGGCGACGGGCCTCCTCGGAGCCCTCGACGACGACACGGCGGCCGAGATCGCCATGACACCCGACGGCGAGACCGTTTACGCGGGCGTCCGCGGCAGCAACACCCTCGGGGTGCTCCGCGTCCGCGGTGCCGGTGATCGACTCGAGCAGCTCGCGCTCGTCGATGCGGGGGTCGATTGGCCGCGCCACCACGTGGTCGTGCGCGACACCCTGCTCGTCGCGGGACAGCTCTCGAGCGAGGTGGTCTCGATGACGCGCGACCCGCGTACCGGGGTTCCCGGCCGCGTGCGCCATCGTGTAGCGGCCCCGAGCCCGACCTGCATCCTGCCGGTCGCGTGATCGCGTGCCCCCACCGCGGGGCTCAGTGCGGCAGCTTCTTCGCGTCCTGACGCGGGATGACGATCTGGTTGATGATGAGCAGGATCGACGCCGTGACCGGGATCGCGACGAGCGCGCCCAGCAGGCCCAGAAGGGTGCCGCCGACGAGCGCTCCGATGACCACGAGCGACCCCGGGACCGACACCGTCCGGTTCATGACGCGCGGCGTCAGGACGTATGCCTCGACCTGCATGTAGAGCAGGTAGGCCGCGGCGAAGATGATCGCCGGCAGTGGGGCGGTCGGGTTCGTCAGCAGCGTGATGACCGAGGCGCCCACCCAGAAGATCACGGTTCCGACGAGCGGGATGAGCGTGATCGCGAATGCGAGCACGGCCATCAGCGCCGCGAACGGAACCCCGAGGATCGTCAGCAGAATGAACGCGAAGGTCGCGTTCATGAGCGCGAGTACCACCATGCCCGAGAGGTAGCCACCGATCGACTCGGTGATCTGCCGGGTCATGTCGGCGACGGTCGCGCGCGAACGCGCGGGCGAGATGCGAACGAGCGCGTTCTTCATGCGGGGCAGCGATGCGAGGAAGTACAGGCTCAGCACCAGCACGATGATCGAACCCGAGATGGCCGTGACGACGTTCACGCCGACCTGCAGCAGACCCCCGCCGATCGCCGCGATGTTCGACGGATTGGTCACGAAGCTCTGCACCTCGTTGAGCACGTCGCTCAGGCTGTCGCCGAAGGTGCTCTCCAACCAGCGCACGGTGTCGCTGCGCAACATGTCGTTGACGATCGACGGCACGTCCTTCGCGAACTGTTCGACCTGGCGGACGACCGGCGGCAGGACGACCCACAGGATGCCGGCGATGATGAGCGCGAGCGCGGCGAACGTGATGACGATGCCCCAGGCGCGCGGGATGCCGCGCCGCACGAGGAACCGCACCACGGGGTCGAGCGCCAGGGCGACGAACAGTGCGATCGCGACGTAGATGAGAACCGTCGACAGGCTGGAGACCGCCAGCCCCAGGACGATCGCCGCGAGGGCTCCCAGCGCCAGGAAGAAGCCGGCCGCGAACGGCCGGGACAGCGCGCCCCAGATGGGCTGATCACGCGTGGCCGGCCCGGCCACCGGAGCGGAGGGCGCCGCGGCAGCTGGGCTGTTCGAGCGAGGCTTCGTCATGGTCACACTCTAGGCGCGGGGTTCACGGCTCGCGGTGGGGTCGCGAGCGCCTGCCGAGCAGATAGGGTCGGCGAGGGAAGGAGCCACCATGACCGACGCCACGACCGAACTCCACCGACTGCGGGCGAGCATCGACAACATCGACGCCGCGCTCGTCTTCATGCTGGCCGAGCGGTTCCGCTGCACGAAGCAGGTCGGTGAGCTCAAGGCGACTCACGGCATGCCCGCCTCCGACCCCGGCCGGGAGGAGCGGCAGATCGCTCGCCTGCGGCGTCTCGCCGAAGAGGCCGACCTCGACCCCGAGTTCGCCCAGAAGTGGTTCGGGTTCGTCGTCGCCGAGGTCATCCGGCATCACCGCATCGCGGCCGAGGACATCGCGGACTGAGGCTCAGTCGCTTCGACGACACCTGCGCGTGCGCGCGCGAATATCGGAATGGCCGATCAGAGGTCAAATCCCGAATCCGATTTGCGACTGACCCCCGAACGTGAAACGTTGGATGAGGCCCGCCGCGGGCCACTACCCGACCAGTCCGCGGTCGCTGGTGGCAACCCTGGGGGTGCCAGACCGGCGAACGTATGGTCGGCGGCCTGTGCTCGTGGATCCGACATCCGCAGCCGAGACGCCGTCGCGAGACGCGCGCCAGGAGGTCGCCACCCGGGCGTAACCGATGCAGCCTGCACCGGCTGCCGAGGTGACCTGTGACCAGTCCGTCTTCTCCGGGGGAAGCGACTTCCCCCGCTCTGGAAGCCAAGAATCTCTACAAGGTCTTCGGGCGCAACCCGAAGTCCGTCGTCGAGAAGCTCCGGGCCGGAGCCCAGCGCAACGAGATCGCCGACGCCGGGACCGCCGCCGTCATCGATGCCTCCTTCACCGTCCAGCCCGGTGAGATCTTCGTCATCATGGGCCTCTCCGGCTCGGGCAAGTCGACTCTGATCCGCATGCTCAACGGGCTGCACGACGCCACCGCCGGAACGATCACGGTGAAGGGCGACTCGATCACCGACGTCGCCCCCGCTCGCCTGCGCAGCATCCGTCGAGAGCGCATCGCGATGGTCTTCCAGCACTTCGCGCTGCTTCCCCATCGCAGCGTCGCCGCGAACGTCGCTTACCCGCTCGAGCTGCGCGGCGTCGGGAAGACCGAGCGCCTCGCGAAGGCCGAGGAGATCCTCTCCCTCGTCGGACTCGAGGGCTGGGGCGACAAGCTCCCGTCCGCCCTCTCCGGCGGGATGCAGCAGCGTGTCGGCATCGCTCGCGCGCTCGCCGCCGACAGCGACATCCTGCTCATGGACGAGGCGTTCAGCGCACTCGACCCGCTCATCCGCCGCGAGATGCAGGAGCAGCTGCTCGAACTGCAGCAGAAGCTTCAGAAGACGATCATCTTCATCACGCACGACCTCAACGAGGCCATGTTCCTCGGCGACCGCATCGCGGTCATGCGTGACGGCCGCATCGTGCAGATCGGCACGCCCGAAGACATCCTCACCGACCCGGCCAACGACTACGTCGAGCAGTTCGTGCAGGACGTCGACCGTGCCCGTGTGCTGACGGCCGCGAACGTCATGGAGCGGCCGCGTCCCGTCGTCGCCGAGTCCGCCGGACCGCGCGTCGCCCTCAAGCAGATGCGGGATGCCTTCATGTCGGCCGCCTACGTCGTGGGCCGCGACCGCAAGCTGCTGGGTGTCGTCACCGACCGCGACGCCGTCAAGCTCGTCCGCCGCGGCGAGTCGGCGCTGTCGTCGGTCATCAAGCCCGCGCCGCAGACCGTGAGCCAGGACGAGGTCCTCATGAACCTCTTCGTCCCGGCCGTCGAGTCGCCGCTGCCGCTCGCCGTCACCGATGCGGACGGGCGCCTCGTCGGCGTCATCCCCCGCATCACCCTGCTCGCCGCCCTCGGCCCCGGCCCCGGCGCGACGGAGGAGATCACGATCCCGCTGCAGCCGATGCCGCAGGCCGCGATCGACGAGGTGCTCGCGGAGGCGACCGCCGTCGACGGCGCCGCTCTCCAGAACGGGGAGGTGCGCTGATGGATGGTTTCCGCATTCCGCTCGGCCAGTGGGCCGAGGTCGGGGTTCACTGGATCCGCGACAACGTCTCGTGGCTGCTCGGCGCGATCTCCACCGCCGTCGGCTGGCTCGTCGGCTCGCTCGCCGACCTGCTGCTGAGCGCCCCGATCGTCGTCGTCATCGTCGTCGCAGCACTGCTCGGCTGGTTCCTGCGGTCGTGGAAGTTCGCGATCGGCACCGCGATCTCGTTCGCGATCATCCTCGGCGTCGGACAGTGGGTCACCGCGATGCAGACGCTCGCGCTCGTCGTCATCGCGACGGTCATCGCCGTCGTCATCGCTGTGCCACTCGGCATCCTCGCCGCCCGCAGCGACCGCTTCAGCGCGGTGATCAAGCCCGTGCTCGACCTCATGCAGGCGATGCCCGGGTTCGTGTACCTGATCCCCGCGATCGTGTTCTTCAGCATCGGCTTCGTACCGGGTCTGGTCGCGACCGTGATCTTCGCGCTTCCCCCGGGCGTGCGCCTGACCGAGCTCGGTATCCGCAGCGTCGATTCCGAGACGGTCGAGGCCGGGCACGCATTCGGCGCCACGCCGGGGCAGATCCTGCGCGGCGTGCAGCTGCCGCTCGCCATGCCGACGATCATGACCGGCGTCAACCAGGTGATCATGCTCGCGCTCTCGATGGCCGTCATCGCCGGTATCGCTGGTGCGCCCGGGCTCGGCAAGGAGATCGTCCAGGCGATGTCGACCGTCAACATCGGCACCGGTGTCGAGGCGGGCCTCAGCGTCGTCATCCTCGCGATCTACCTCGATCGCCTGACCTCCGCCCTCGGCGACATGAAGGGCCAGAAGGGGTCGATCCTCGGCGTGATCGGCCGTCGCCGGACAGCCGCGGCCGCCGCTACTGCCGCGGAGAAGCGCGAGCTCGCCCCCGCCGCCTGACCCCGCGGCATCCGAACGTATCCTCCCTGCACCACCCATACGGAACGAAATGAATCCATACGGAAGGCACACGATGAACAAGCGACACCTCACCGGGATCGTGGCGCTCGGCGCCGCGGCATCCCTCGCCCTGGCCGGCTGCGCGAGCGGTAACCAGGCCGAAGGCGGCTCTGGCGAGAACGGCGACAGCAAGGGAACCATCACGCTGGGCTACCTGCCCTCGTGGACCGACGGCCTCAGCACCGCGTACCTGCTCGAGAACCAGCTCGAGCAGCTCGGCTACACCGTCGAGATGCAGGAGCTCACCGAGGCGGGCCCGCTCTACGCCGGTCTCGCGCAGGGCGACGTCGACATCTACCCGTCGGCCTGGCCCGAGCTCACCCACGCCTCGTACATGGAGCGCTACGGCGACCAGATCGACGACCTCGGCGCGTACTACGACAACGCCAAGCTCACAATCGCGGTGCCCGAGTACGTCGACATCACCTCGATCGAGGACCTCGCCGCCAACGCCGACCGCTTCGGCGGCCAGATCTACGGCATCGAGCCGGGCGCGGGTCTGACCAAGCAGACGCAGGAGTCGATGATCCCCGAGTACGGCCTCGACGGCACGTACGAGCTCGTCACCTCGTCGACCGCGGCGATGCTCACCGAGCTCGACACCGCGATCGCGGCGCAGCGCGACATCGTCGTGACCTCGTGGCGTCCGTTCTGGGCCAACGAGCGCTACGGCCTCAAGGACCTCGAAGACCCGCGCGGTGCGATGGGCGACACCGAGGCGCTGCACTTCCTCGCCACGTCCGGCTTCGCCGACGAGCACCCCGAGGCGGCTGAGCTGATCGGAAAGATCAAGCTGGACGACGAGCAGTACGCGGCGCTCGAGGACATGGTCGTCAACCAGTACGGCGAGGGCAAGGAAGCCGAGGCGATCACCGCCTGGCTCGAGGAGTACGGCAGCCAGGTCGACGGCCTCCAGACCAGCTGATCCCGTCTGACGGACAACGAAACCCCCCGGGGCCTCCCCGGGGGGTTTCGTGCGTCAGGATGCCGTCGGCGGCAGCTGCAGGGCAGCTTTCTCGGCCAGACGCTCCATCGCGGCATCCGACACCGCGATGAGCCCGTCGAGCTCGGCTCGCACGCGCTCGTACGCCGTTCGGCGCTCGGCGGGCGTGGCAGCTTCGTCCACCGCGACGTTGAGCAGACGCTTGGCCGTGTCGAGTCGGCGGCGCTCCGGCTCGCTGAAGGCCCGATCGCGCTGACGGCGGGCGTCGCGTTCCGCGACGTCGAAGGCGACCTCGGCGTCGGTGAGCGCATCGCGGTAGGCCGTCAGGTCGGCGGAACCGATGCGCGCCGACGTCGTCGGTGGGCGCAGGCCGTCAGCGACCTTCTTCGCGCGCAGGAACGCGGCGGTGAGCGGTTGCCGTCCGTCGCTCATGGCCGGGAAGGCGATGAGCTTCGCGACATCGAGTTCGTACTCGAGCCAGCGGTGCGTCAGGTCGTCATGGGCGTCGAAGAGCTGTTGCAGGCGAGCGCCGGTGCTCAGCTGTTCGTCATCCGCGGCGACCGGCGACGCGTCGCCGGCTCGGACGGCACCGGAGCGCATGATGCTCTTCGCCTCGGCCTTGGCGCGGATGATCTCGAGACGGCGCTTGTGCCGTCGCCGCGCGGACTGTTCGAGAGCCTTCGCCGCGCCGCCGGCTGCGGGTCCGATGATGAAGATCAGCCACCAGTAGTTGCCGGCGAACTGCCACAGTCCGGACCAGAATCCATCCACACCGCCATGCTAGCCCCGGGGCGCTGTGTCACTCGGGTGATGAGGGACGCCGGGGGCGGTCGGGGCGATCGCGCCGCATCCGGTTCCACATCTCGGTCGACCGGGTGATGGCGCGCTGGGCGTTGTCGAGAAGGTCCTGCGCGACCTCCGCCCAATCGGCCGGACGGTCGTCGAGCTCGGGCAGCTCGCGCGGCGTGCCCTGCCGGGCGGCGCGCTCCGCGGCGTCGAACGCCTGGGTCGCCCGACGGACCGCTTCGCGGTAGGCGCTGTAATCGGCCGGGGACATGCGGACATCGCGCGAGGCGGGTCGCAGCCACGACGCCTGCTGGTGCTCGCGAAGGAAGAGGTCCATCGGCGGCCAGCGGGCATCGAGCATCATGGGGAACCCGATCGCCTTCGCGGCATCCGTCTCGTAGTCCATCCACCGCGCCAGAAGCACGTCGTGCTCGGCCATCAGCCGGGCCAGCGGCATCCGGTCGACCTCCTTGCGCGAGGTCGGCATCATCGCTCGCGCCGCCTGCACGCCCGCGCGGCGCGCCTTCAGCTCGGCCACGGCGGCGCGCGCCTGACGCTCAGCGATCTGCAGGCGGCGACGGGCCTCCGGCACCGCTCCGGCTGTCGCGCGCGGGGTCGCCTTCTCGGCCTGGGCGCGCATCAGTTCCGCGCGGGCCACCTTCAGCTGCGCGCGAGCGTGCGTCACAGCCTGTTGCGCCCGGCGCAGGTCGAGCTGCGCGGCATCGAGCTCGAGGCGACGCTGCGACGGTCGTCCCCGGCGCAGGCCGGCCCAGCCGAGGGCGCCCGCGCTGGCTCCCGCCGGCGCGATCCACCACCACTCGGCCGCGAGCATGAGGATCGGATCCACCCCTTCAGCCTACGCACCTCGCCGAGTCCCGTCTTCGTCCCGGCTGGGGATACACCTGTCGGATCGGTGGTGCTGGTGCGCGGTCGAACCGGCTGTGAGGCCACACCAGCCCCACGGGTCCTGCAGCTGTATCAGCCGAAGAGCAGCGCGAAGACGGTGGAGCCGCCGCCGACGAGGATGAGCGAGACGATCGCGACCCACGCGGTCACGCGCATGCGACGCGAGCGTCCGCGCGCGAAGCCGGCGTACTCGTCGTCCTCACCCGGCGGCGTCAGGTCGCGCCCGCTCATGACGCGCTCATGACGTCGGCACCTCGTCGACGATCTCGCCGAAGGCGGCGGGCAGCGTCGCGCGCGACGTGGCGCGGATCTCGGCGACGGGCACCGAGAACAGACCCTGGACGTCGAGCACGGACTCGACGCCCTCGGCGGCATCCGTCACGCCGATGCGGATGACGGGGTAGTTGCGTCCCTCGCAGAGCCCGCGGAACTTGACGTCCTCCTCGCGTGGCACCGACACGATCACGCGGCCGGTCGACTCGCTGAACAGCGCGGTCGCGACGTCGACGCCGTCGCGCTCGACGATCTCGCTGAGCCAGACGCGTGCGCCGACGCCGAAGCGGGTCGTCGCTTCGGCGAGGGCTTGGCCGAGGCCGCCGGTCGACAGGTCGTGCGCGGCCGAGATGAGTCCCTGCTGCGAGGCGGCCTGGATGAGGCCGGCCAGACGCTTCTCGGCGGCGAGGTCGACCTTCGGGGGCCGTCCGCCGAGGTGGCCGTGGATGGTGTCGGCCCACGCCGAGCCGTCGAGCTCCTCGGCGGTCGTGCCGAGCAGGTATATGTTTTCGCCGGCGTCCTGCCAGCCCGACGGGATGCGGCGGGCGACATCGTCGACGATGCCGAGCACACCGACCACCGGGGTCGGGAAGATCGGCTGGTCGCCGGTCTGGTTGTAGAACGAGACGTTGCCGCCCGTGACGGGCACGCCGAGCTCGAGGCAGGCGTCGGAGAGGCCGTCGACGGCCTGACCGAACTGCCACATCACCTCGGGGTTCTCGGGGCTGCCGAAGTTGAGGCAGTCGGTGACTGCGGTGGGGTTCGCGCCGGTGACGGCGACGTTGCGGTACGCCTCGGCGAGGGCGAGCTGGGCGCCGGCGTACGGGTCGAGCTGGCAGTAGCGGCCGTTGCAGTCGGTCGCGATCGCGAAGCCGAGGCCCGACTCTTCGTCGACGCGGATCATGCCGGCGTCGTCGGGGAAGCTCAGCGCCGTGTTGCCGAGCACGTAGTAGTCGTACTGGTTCGTGATCCACGAGGTGTCGGCGAGGTTCGGGCTCGCCACGAGCTGCAGGAACTCGTCGCGCAGCGCGTCGCCGTCGGTGGCACGGGGGAGGGATGCCGCCGAGTCGGCCTGCAGGCCGTCGATCCAGGTCGGGTAGGCGACCGGGCGGTCGTAGACGGGGCCGTCGACCGCGACGGTCGAGGGGTCGACGTCGACGATCTGCTCGCCGTGCCAGAAGATCTGCAGGCGGCCGTCGCCGGTCACCTCGCCGAGCACGCTCGTCTCGACATCCCATTTGCCGACCACCGCGAGGAAGGCGTCGAGCTTCTCGGGCGCGACGATCGCCATCATCCGCTCCTGGCTCTCGCTCATGAGGATCTCCTCGGGCGTGAGCGAGGGGTCGCGCAGCAGCACGTTCTCGAGGTCGACCCGCATGCCCGAGCCGCCGTTGGCGGCGAGCTCGCTCGTGGCGCACGAGATGCCCGCGGCCCCGAGGTCCTGGATGGCCTCGACGAGCTCGCCCGCGTACAGCTCGAGGCAGCACTCGATCAGCACTTTCTCGGCGAACGGGTCGCCGACCTGCACCGCGGGGCGCTTGGTGGGTCCGCCGTCGGCGAAGGTGTCGGACGCGAGGATCGAGGCGCCGCCGATGCCGTCGCCGCCCGTGCGGGCTCCGAACAGCACGACCTTATTGCCGGCGCCGGTGGCGTTGGCCAGCTTGATGTCCTCGTGGCGCATGACGCCCACTGCGAGGGCGTTGACGAGCGGGTTGCCCTGGTAGACCGAGTCGAAGACCGTCTCGCCGCCGATGTTCGGGAGGCCGAGGCAGTTTCCGTAGAACGAGATGCCGCTCACGACGCCGTGCACGACGCGGGCGGTGTCGGGGTGGTCGATGGCGCCGAAGCGCAGCTGATCCATGACTGCGACGGGGCGCGCGCCCATCGAGAGGATGTCGCGGACGATGCCGCCGACGCCGGTCGCGGCGCCCTGGAACGGCTCGATGTAGCTGGGGTGGTTGTGCGACTCGACCTTGAAGGTCACCGCCCAGCCCTCGCCGACGTCGACGACGCCCGCGTTCTGACCCATGCCGACCATGAGGCGGGTCTTCATCTCGTCGGAGACCTTCTGGCCGAAGCGGCGCAGGTAGTTCTTGCTCGACTTGTAGGAGCAGTGCTCGCTCCACATGACCGAGTACATCGCCAGCTCGCCCGAAGTGGGACGTCGGCCGAGGATCTCGCGGATCTTCGCGTACTCGTCGGGCTTGAGGCCCAGGGCTCCGTAGGGCTGATCACGCTCCGGAGTGGCGGTGGCGTTCTCGACGGTATCTGCGACAGGGGTGCTCACGCGGCTGGACTCCAGGACTCGGGATGCCGGACGCGATCAGTCTAGTTGGGGGGTCAGGGGTTGTACGCGCCGAAGAGGCCGGTGCCGTGCTCGACCAGGGCGTCGTAGGCCTCGCCGTATGTGGATGGCAACGTGCTGCCGGGGTCGAATCGGGCGGCCAGGAGCCCGAGCAGTCCGCGCGCCGGTGGGGTGAGCGGGCGCTTGTGGTGCTTCTCGTCGGGGGCCTTGGCCGTGCCCTTCTCGGGATTGGGTGGCACATACAGCGACTGCGGCTGCGGCCAGGTGTAGGGCTGGCGCGGCGTCGTGAGGTTGACCGCGTTGAAGATCGGGTTGGCGGTCTCGTCCCGGACGTTGAGCGGCCGCAGCCCGTGCAGTCGGCACAGGGTGTTGGTCACCGAGCCGTGGTGCATCTCGTCGTGGATCACTGTTCCCGCGGCGGTGTACGCGCTCACCACGATGGCCGGCACCCGCAGACCGAGGCGATCGAACGTGAAGCCCATCTCACCGGGCCCGCTCGCGTCGGGCGGCGCTGCCGACGGCGGGGCGACGTGATCGAAGGTGCCGCCGTGCTCGTCGAAGGTGATGACGAGCGCGGTGTTCATGGCGTTCGAGCCGGAGGTCGACGCACTCGTGCGGATCGCGTCGTAGACGTCCTGCGCGAGCTTGTCGCCGGCGCGGACATCGCTGTCGGCGCTGTTGGCGATGCGGATGCGGCTGCCGTCGGGCAACTCGAGCTCGCCCTCGCGGGTCGCGCCCCATGGTGGGTGCATGTCGTTGTGGTTGAAGACCATCCGCGGCTCGATGAACGCGTAGTCGGGCAGCTCGCCGTTCGCGGCATCCTCGTAGAACTGCTCCATGACGCGGAAGTTCGTCTTCCAGTAGCGCTCGAGTACGGGCGCGTGGAGCATGCCGGTGAGCGAGACGAGCTGCGTCGCGTCGTAGTAGACGCGCCACGACAGGCCGGCGTCTTCGAGCCGGTTGAAGATCGTGGGTGCCGCGGGGGCGTCGATCCACTTGTCGTAGTTGTCGCCGGTGTGGTTGACGACGTAGCCGTGCGAGGTCGAGGCGTGGAAGAAGCTACGGTTGCAGAACGTCTGCGACGGCACCCCGGCGAACCAGCGGTCGTAGACCGCGAACTCGCGGGCGAGGGTCGACACCACCGGCAGCATCTCGGGCGCGAAGCCGCCCATCGCCGTCGTGTACTCATCAGCGGTCGGCTCGCGCTTCTTGGCGAGGCGGTAGTTGACGATGTAGTCGTGCACGAAGCCGTCGTTACGCGGTGCGCTCCCGGCGGCGGGTGCGTTGTACGGCGGCTGCAGTCCGTTGCGGGCGATGTCGGCGTTGGCGGGCGGGTCGATCGTCCCGAACAGCTGGGTGTTGACGTGGGGGTAGGTCTCGCCGGGGTCGGGCTGCGGCTGCTGCATGATGTGGTCGGTCGCGCCCGTGTATACGTGCGCGGGCACGGCCGTGCCGTCGGGTGCGGTGTTGGCGTAGTCGCCCTGCAGGATGCCGTCGAACTCGGCCGCGCTCTTCTCATCGGCCGTGTAGAGGTGGCCGAGCAGGTTGTCGAAGCTGCGGTTCTCGAACATGAGCACCACGACGTGGTCGAACCCGGCAACGCTGCGCGCCGCGAGGGGCGCGAACTCGGGCGGGTGCGCGGTCATCGCCGCCGTCACCGCGGCACCGGCTGAGCCCCCGATCGCGAGGCCCGCGGCTCCCAGGCCCGCGCGGCGGAGGAAGTCGCGGCGCGACGGGCGTCGGCTGGCCCAGGAGGCGTCGGTCTCATCGCGATCCGCGTCGGCCATGGGTCCCCTCCCTCGGTCCTCGGCGATCAGGCTACTCTCACACCATGGACGACGGCCTGCGTTTCGATCGAGGAGCCCGGTACGGTGCCGCGATCGTCGCGGCGATGTTCGCGACCTACCTCGCCGTCGCTTCCGACTTCTCCGCGATCGTGCAAGCCGAGATGTACGCCGGCACCATCACCAACGACATGCCGTACGTCGACACGCTCCAGTTCGTGCTCGTGGTCGCGACCCTCGTCGTCGCGTTCGCCCTGCTGCCCACCTCGGCCATGCGTCGCGTGGGCGGCGTGACCGTCGCGTGCGTCGCGCTGTTCCTGTGGGCCACCTTCGGGTTGCTGCGCGGTGCGGGCCACCTCGCACACCTCGACCCGCTGTGGGAGGTCGTGCTCAACCAGGGGTTCATCGCGCTGCTCGCCGGGGTGGGCGGCTGGGTGATCGCGCGGGGGCGGCATCCGCTGTCGTGGGTCGTCGTCGTCATCGCGCTCGTGCCGCCCATCGTCGGTCCGCGGCTGGTCGAGGCGAACGTCACGAGCGGCGGCTACGCGCTGGCGATGCAGGGCATCGTCGTCGTCGGAGGGTTGGCCGCGGTGTGGGCGGCGGCGGGCGTCGACCGGTGGGCGCGTCGGCGCTTCAGTGGTCGGGATGCAGCGACGCGTCGGCGGGTACGCTCCGCCACGACACGAATCGAACCGTGAGACCGGCGCGCGTCGGCGCGCAGCAGAACGGCCCGGCCGCGACCTCCGCCCGAGGATCGAGCGGCGCCACCCGGACGAGCCGCCAGTCCTCCTCGTCGACGCGGGCCCTGATCGTGACGGCGTCGCCCGACCTGCTCGCGCGCACGGTGACGACGCGACCAGCCCAGTCGGCTACGGGCGAGAGCGACCAGTCCGACATCCCGCGGGTCACCACCGCGCCCAGACTGTCGGCGCCGTCGCTGTGCTCGATCCCGGCCTTGATCCACGTCTCGTCGTCGACGCGCAGGAAGACGCCTGCCTGATCGAACTGCGCGGCGAAGTCGAGGACGAACGCTACTTCGACGGCGGTGTCGGGCTGCATCGGGGCGAGCAGAGCGTGTTCGTCGTCGTGGACGAACCCATACGACGTCACGCGCCAGGCATCGCTCCCCTCGCGTGCCGTCACGAACAGGTCGTCGCCGTCGAGCGCCGTCTCGGCGGGCTCGTTCGTCCACGAGCCCGCGGACCAGTCGATGTCGGTCATGCGATTCCTCTCGGGTCAGTCGCGCAGCTGGGCCAGCAGGGCGGCGTGGTCGGTGGTGCCGGCGAAATCGGTGATTCGCCCTCCCGTCAGCCGCAGGAATTCGAACTCCGCGACATTGACGTGACGTCGGGTGGGCCGGATACCGCGGAACGGGCCGGTGTGCGTGCCGCTGGCGCGCACATGCGCGGCGATGCGGTCGTCCTCCACGACGAGCTGGATGCGGCGCACCTGCCAATCGGGAAAGGCATCGAGCACCTCGACGACGTCGGTCATCCAGGCGTCGGCTCCGCCCGGCAGGTGCGCTCGCCGGACGTTCGGGTCGATGAACGAGCGAATGGCGTCGAGGTCGTGGCGGTTGCAGGCTTCCAGGTAATCGGCGTACCAGGCGTGCATCTCCCACGGCTCCACCTGCCCATTATCGGCGGGTGGTGACCAGGTACCGCACCGTCAGCGCGACGCTACGGCGTTCTCGTAGGCCCGCATGGCGGCATCCTGTGCGTCCGCGAGCGCTTCCTCGGCGGTCTTGTCGCCGAGGAGGGCCGCCGTCACCGCGTTGTTCAGCTCGTTCTGGATGTCCTGCCCGGCGGGGGAGGACCCGAACGAGGTGCCGTAATCGACCACGTCGTAGTAGGTCGCGACGACCTGGTCGAAACCCTCGTTGCCCGACGGCGTGACCCACTTCTCGCGGATCTCCTGGTCGGGCTGCGGCGATCCCGTGAACAGGCCGGTGTTGGCGCCGCCGTCGGCGGCACGCGTCGCAGCGCGTGCTTCGCCCGCCGCGTTCCACGCCTCGCCGCTCGTCAGAGCCGAGACCCACGCGCAGGCCGCGCCGGGGTTCTTCGCTCCGGCCGGGATGACGAAAGCCTGGCCGCCGGACACCGAGAACGGCTCACCGTCGCTGTCGCGGAACGGCACCGCCTCGATGTCGATCTGCTCGAGGTAGGGCGAGAGGACGTTCGGGTACCACTGCGCGTTGACCTGCGCACCGACCTGATCGGTGACGTACTGGTTCGCATCGCCGAACGTGTCGAACGCGTCGGTGAAGCTCTTCACCTGCGCGAACCCGCCCTGCGCGTCGTTGATCCGCTGCAGCAGCTCCATGCCCGCGAGGTTGCTCGGGTCGTCGAGGGTCGGCACGCCGTCGTCATCGGTGAGCTGGCCGCCCGCGCCGAGGATCCACAGCGCGGACTGACCGGTCGACACCGGGTCGAGGCCCAGCCGCGTCGGAACGCCGCCGGATTCCTGGTACATCTTCTCGATGGCGGCCAGCAAGACGTCGGGCTGCGAGGTGTCGATCTCGTCCGCCGTCACGCCCGCGGCGTCCATCACCCGCTTGTTGAGGATGATGGCCGGTGGCTGGTAGAACTGCGGCGCACCCCACACCTGATCCTCGTAGCGCACGTCGTCGACGACCGACTCGTACCACCGGTCGTCCGCGTCGACGTCCTGTGCCTCGAAGCAGCTGTCGAGGGGCATGATGAGGCCCTGTGCCGCGTACTGCGTGACGTAGCGGCGATCCATCTGCACGACGTCGGGCACGTCGCCGCTCGCGATGCGGGTCGTGAACTTCTGCGAGTCGAAGGCCGTGGCATCCAGCTGCACCTCGACATCCGACAGCTGCTCCGCCGCATAGTCGAGTCGCGCGGTGCCGACGTCGTCGGCGTTTTCGAAGCCCCACGCCGCGAGGGTTCCGGTGGGCGTCGCCGAGAAGTCGACGTCTTCCGCGGTGCCGGCGTCGTTGCTGCATCCCGCCAGCACGATGACGGATGCCGCGGCCACCGCGGTCGTTCCGATCAGTCGATTGCGCATGTGATTCCTCCTGTCGTGGTCCCGCGCGAGCACGCGGATCATCCCTTGCGGCCCTGGGTGGCGACGCCTTCGATGAAGTAGCGCTGCCCGAAGGCGAAGAGGATGAGCATGGGCAGCGTGACGATGAGCGAGGCCACCATCACGTACTGGTAGTCGCCCTGGCCGCCGGCGGTAGGGCTGTACTTGGTCATCGCGTAGGCGATGCCGAGCGGTGCGGTGAACTCGTCGACCGAGCCGGCGTTGAGGTAGATGAGCGCGGACTGCAGGTTGTTCCAGCTCGCCTGGAACTCGAACAGGAACACGATCACGAACGAGGGCACCGACAACGGCATCGCGATGCGCCAGAAGAGCCCCCAGTAGCTGGCGCCGTCGATGCGCGCCGCCTCGAAGAGCTCGCGCGGCAGGCCGAGGAAGAACTGGCGCTGCAGGAAGATGTAGAACGCCGACCCGAAAAGGTTCGCGCCCCATAGCGGGACCCAGGTGCCGAGCAGGCCCGTCTCTTTCCAGATCAGGTAGACCGGGATCATCGTCACGGCGCCGGGGAGCATCATCGTGGCGAGCACCAGTCCGAACAGGAGCTTGCGTCCGGGGAAGGAGAAGTAGGCGAACCCGAACGCGACGATCGAGCTCGAGATCGACACCGCCGTCGCCGCCAGCAGCGCGATCGCGACGCTGTTGAACATCCAGCTGAGCAGGGGGAGCTGGTTCCACACCTCGGCGTAGTTCTCGGGCACGAAGGTCTGCGGGATGAGGCGGTTGTCGAACACTTCGCCGCGGGGCTTGAAGCTCGCCGCGAGCAGCCACGCGAACGGGTACAGGAACAGCAGGGCGAAGCCCGTCGAGATCGCCGCGAGCGTGACGCGGCCGGCGACGGTCTTCGGGGTGCGGAACCTCGTCGCCATCAGCGGTCGCCCTCGTAGTAGACGAAGCGGTTGCCGAACTTCACCTGGATGACCGTGACGGCCATGATGATGACGAACAGCAGCCAGGCCATGGCCGCCGCGAACCCGAAGTTGAACTGCCGGAACGCCTGCTGGAACAGATAGATGGCGTAGAACAGCGACGCCTCGGGCGACGCGTTGCTCTGATCCCGCCAGAAGAGCAGATACGCCTGGTCGAAGACCTGGAAGGCTGCGATCGACAGCACGATGACGTTGAAGAACATCGCGCCCGAGATCATCGGCAGCGTGATGGAGAAGAACTTCCGCACCGGGCCGGCGCCGTCGAGGGATGCCACCTCGTACAACTCGACGGGGACGTTCTTCAGCGCGGCGAGGAAGATCACCATCGTGCCGCTGACGGTCCACAGCGCCATGATCACGATGCTGGGTTTCACCCACGCCGGGTCGACGAGCCATTGGGGACCCTGGATGCCGATGGCGGCGAGCCCCTGGTTGATCGCGCCGGAGTTGCCGTTGAGCAGGAGGAAGAACACCGCGGCCGTCGCGACCGCCGGCGTCATCTTCGGCAGGTAGTAGAGCGTGCGGAAGATCCCCGCGCCGCGACCCATCCGGTTCAGCAGCAGCGCGAGCACGAGCGCGAACATGATCTCGAGCGGCACGGCCATGACGGCGTAGAACAGCGTGTTAGCCAGCGATACGGCCACGCGGGGGTCTTCGAAGAGCCGGGCGTAGTTGTCGAAGCCGATGGGGCGTGACGAGTTCGTGGCGAGGTTGTAGCTGCTGAACGAGATGTACAGGCTGTAGATCATCGCCCCGACGGTGAAGACGAGGAATCCGATGATCCACGGCGTCAGGAAGAGGTAGCCCGCGAGCGCTTCGCGCTTGTTGTACTTCTGCCGGATGCGCCCCGGCCGTGTGGCGCCGACCGTCGTCGGTCGCGCGCGAGCGGTACTGCTTATGTCGTCCTCCAGGCCTCGAACCCGCAGGACCTGATGGATGCCGTCCTGTGGGGCCGAAGCTAGAAGAAGCGAGAAGCGGTTCCCCAGTGGCTTGACACGGCGGCATCCCTCGGGCAGTGCTCGCCGGGCAGCCCCGATCAGGCTGGCGTGGTCACAGCGACGAGGAGATGCCTGCGTGCTGGTTCATCTCCGCGACGAAGCTGGTCCCCGTTGCGACCACCTCGACCTTGAAGCCCGCCGCATTCTCGAGCCAGCCGGCGTAGTGCTGCGGGCCGCCGGCGTGCGGGTAGCGCTCCTGGTACAGCGGCATCCAGCCCGCGGCCGGGGCGTCGGCCATGATCGCATCGACCTCGGCGGCGGAGCCGCCGTGGAAGGCCAGATGATTCAGGCCCGGCCGCCGACGGTCGTGCTCGGCGCCGACCGTGTTCGGTGAGGTGGTGAGCGTCAGGTAGGCCCCGCCCGCCGCCCACGACTCGCCCTGCGGCCACGTGCTCTCGAGGTCGAAGCCGACCCGCCGAAGCAGCCAGCCCCAGTCGGAGCGTGCGCTCTCGATGTCGCTGACCCAGAGCTCGACGTGATGGAAACCTGCCATGGGTCCCAGTCTCATACAGACGCGACCTGCAGCTTCGCGGTCATCTGCACGCGCGGGCCGAGGGCGTCGAGGCCGATGCGCTCCTCCGTCTCGACGAGCATGAGCTCGAACTCCGAACGCGGGTCGGTCACCGCGAAGCCGAGGCGTTCGTAGAACGGGGCGTTCCAGGGCACGTCGGCGAAGGTGCGGAGCGACATCCGATCGTGGCCGCGGTCGCGCGCGTACGCCATCGCCGCCTCGACGAGCTTGCGGCCGTACCCGCGGCGAGCGTGCTCGGGCGACACCGACAGCTGTTCGAGGTGGGCATGACCCTCGAGCTCGAGCACATGAACGAACCCCGCGACCACCCCGTCACCGACGTGGGCGACGAGCAGGAATCCCGGCTCCGCAGCGCGAGAAGACCCGGGCGGAGCCGGCCACCAGGTGGGCGGGTCGAGCAGATCGCGCAGCAGCGCGTCGGCGTCGTTCTCGATGTCTTCGAGGAGGTCCAGCTCGCCGGGGCTGGGCGGGCGGATGTCGAGCGGCACGGCCCGATCGTATCGAGCGGCGTTCACTCGACGATGAGCCGGTAGCCCATGCCGGATTCGGTGAGCAGGTGCTCGGGATGCGCGGGATCGGCCTCGAGCTTCTTCCGCAGCTGCGAGACGTAGAGACGCAGGTACCCGGTGTCGTTGACCTGCTCGGTGCCCCACAGCTCCTTCAGCAGGTCCTGCCGGGTCACGAGTGCCCCGGGGGTTCGGGCGAGGAAGTCGAGCATCCGCCACTCGGTCGGCGTGAGGTGCACGCGCTCGCCGCCGCGCGTGACGGTCTTGGCGGCGCGGTCGATCTCGACATCGGCGAACCGCACGACGGCGACGGATGCGGCACCGCCGGCCCGCCGGGTCAGCGCGCGCAGTCTCGCGAGCAGCTCGTCGATCTGGAAGGGCTTGGTGACGTAGTCGTCAGCCCCGGCGTCGAGCGCCGCCACCTTGTCTGCCGACCCGGTGCGCCCCGAGACGACGATGATCGGCACGGCGCTCCATCCCCTCACGGCCTCGATCACGGCGACGCCGTCGAGGCGCGGCATCCCCAGGTCGAGCACGATCACATCGGGATGCTCGGACGCGGCCGCCGCGATCGCCGCCGCCCCGTCGGCGGCCGCCACGACGTCGTACCCGTGGGCCGCGAGCGTGATGCGCAGCGCCCGCACGAGCTGCGGGTCGTCGTCGGCGAGGAGGACCTTCACCCCTCGATCCTGCCCTTTTGCGCCGCCGCCGATGCCAGGGGCAGCTCGATCACCATGGTGAGGCCGCCGCCAGGGGTCTGCTCGGGCACGAGCTGGCCCCGCATCCCCTCGGTGAAACCCTTCGACAGCGCGAGCCCGAGCCCGAGTCCGGTCGTGTTGTCGGTGTCGCCGAGCCGCTGAAAGGGCGTGAACACGTCGCCGTGACGCTCGGGCGGGATGCCGGGTCCGTGGTCGATCACGCGGACCTGGGCCTGCCCGCCCAGCGAGCTCGTGCTGATGCGCACCGGCGTTCCGGCAGGCGAATGGCGGTGGGCGTTGGCCAGCACGTTGACCAGCACCCGCTGCAACAGCACCGCATCGGCGAGCACCGGCCCGATCGCCTCGTCCAGCGCCAGCTCCACCGCAGCGGGCCCGAGACCGAGCTCGTCGACCGCGGCGAGCACGGCATCGGCCGTGTCGACCGGTCGCAGGGCGACGGCGAGAGCGCCGGCCTCGATGCGGCTCACATCGAGCAGGTCGGTCACGAGCGAGGTCAGCGTGCCGAGGCTCTCGTCGGCGGTCGCGAGCAGCTCGTCGCGGTCGGCGTCGTCGAGCGCGGGGCCGGCCGCGCGGAGCCCCCCGAGTGCCGCGACGGCAGCGGCCAGAGGGCGCCGCAGGTCATGGCTCGCCGCCGAGAGGAGGGCGCTGCGTACCCGGTCGGTCTCGGCGAGCACCGACGCCGAGCTCGCCGCCCGCTGCAGGTCGGCCTGCTCGAGCGCGGCGGCGAGCTGCGCGACGACGACATCCAGCAGCCGGCGTTCCGAGCCGTCGAGCTGCTCCGACTCGCTGCCGTGGAGCTCGAGCACGGCCTCGCGTCCGACGTCGACGCGCAGGTGGCGGTCGTCGCGCACGGGCTCGCCGTCGGCGGCGATCACGGTCCCGTCCGACGCGACCAAGCGCGCACCCGACATCCCGAAGGCCTCGCGCGCCCGCGCGACGAGGGCCGGAATCGAGCCATCGCCCCGCAGCACGCTGCCGGCGACCGCCGCAAGCAGCTCGGCCTCGGCGGCTGCTCGCCGGGCCGACCGCGTGCCCCGGGCGGCGCGGTCGACGATGACGCTCACGAGGAGCGCGATGACGACGTACAGGATCAGCGCCCACGCGTGCAGCGGATCGGAGACCGTGACGGTGTACAGCGGAGCCACGAAGAAGAAGTCGAGTGTCACCCCGGACATCACCGCGGCGAAGACGGCCGGCCACAGTCCGCCGACGAGCGCGACCACGACGACGAGCAGCTGGTACGCGAGCACGTCGCTCGTGATCGACTCGGGGCTCCGCAGCGCGACGAGCAGCCACGTGAGCAGCGGACCGCCGGTCAGCGCGAGGACGAAACCGAGGATCCGGCGCCGCACGCTGAGAGCGCCGCCGGCGACACGGGGCAGGGTGAAGCGGCCGCCGGCAGCGGCGTGCGTCACGACGTGCACGTCGATATCGCCCGACTCGCGGATGACGGTGGCGCCGATGCCCGGACCGCTGAGGGCCGCAGCGAGCCGGCCGCGACGGCTGACGCCGACGACGAGCTGCGACGCGTTGACCGACCGCGCGAACTCGACGAGGGCGGCGGGGATGTCGTCGCCGACGACCTGGTGGTAGCTGCCGCCGAGCGATTCAACGAGAGCTCGCTGAGCGGCGAGGGCCGCCGGGTCGGCGGTGCGCAGCCCATCCTGGCCCGACACGTGGACGGCCAGCAGCTCGCCGCCGGCCGAACGGTCGACGATGCGGGCCCCGCGCCGGATGAGCGTCTCGCCCTCGGGCCCGCCGGTCAGCGCGACCACGACGCGCTCGCGAGCCTGCCACGTGCCCCGGATGCCGTGCTCGGCACGGTAGTCCTGCAGGGCGCTGTCGACCTCGTCCGCGAGCCAGAGCAGTGCCAGTTCGCGGAGCGCCGTCAGGTTGCCGAGCCGGAAGTAGTTCGACAGGGCGGCGTCGATGCGCTCAGCGGGGTAGACGAGGCCGGCAGCGAGGCGGTCGCGGAGCGACGGCGGAGCGAGGTCGACCAGCTCGATCGGGTCGGCCGAGCGCACGACGGCATCCGGCACCGTCTCGCGCTGCGCGACGCCGGTGATCTGCTCGACGACGTCGCCGAGCGACTCGATGTGCTGGACGTTGACGGTCGTGATGACGTCGATGCCGGCATCCCGGAGCTCCTCGACGTCCTGCCAGCGCTTCTCGTTGCGCGACCCACCGACGTTGGTGTGGGCGAGTTCGTCGACGAGGGCGACGCGCGGGGCTCGGGCGAGCACGGCCTCGAGGTCCATCTCGTCGAGCGTGACGCCGCGGTGCTCGAGGCGGCGGCGCGGAACGATCGGCAGGCCCGCGGTCATCGCGGCGGTCGCGGCCCGACCGTGGGTCTCGACGATCGCGACGACGACGTCGACCCCGGCATCCTGCAGCCGGCGGCCCTCTTCGAGCATCTCGTAGGTCTTGCCCACGCCCGGCGCCGCACCCAGCAGCACCCGCAGCCGTCCCCGCTTCACGGCATCACCCTAGTTCTCCCCGCGCCCGGGAGAGCTCACCGCGCGAGGCCGTCCAGGGCGGCATTGAGCTCGACGACGTTCACCCGCGGCTCGCCGAGGAACCCGAGGTCGCGGCCGGCCGTGTGCGCGGCGACGAGATCGCGCACCTCCGCCTCGGGCAGCCCGCGCTCGGCAGCCACGCGGGCCACCTGCAGCGCGGCGTAGGCGGGCGAGATGTGCGGGTCGAGGCCCGAGCCCGAGGCGGTGACGGCATCCGCGGGCACGTCGGCGACGTCGACGCTCTCGCGGTCGGCGATCGCCGTGCGGCGCTCCTCGATCGCGGTCACGAGGTCGGCGTTGTTCGGGCCGAGGTTCGACCCGCTCGACGCCGCCGCGTCGTAGCCGTCGCCGGCCGCCGAGGGGCGTGACTGGAAGTACTGCGGCAGCGCTTCGCCGTCGGCATCCGTGAAGGACTGGCCGATGAGCGACGAGCCGACGACCTCGCCCTCCGCATCGCGCAGCAGCGAGCCGTTCGCCTGCGACGGCAGCGCGAGCCCGACCAGTGAGATCAGCAGGGTGTATCCGACGCCGAGGACGAGGGTGAGGACGATCATCGCGCGGACGGCGACGGCGGAGGTGCGCAACGAGGCGCGAGCGGTGGACATGACAGGTCTCCAGGAGGGGGGCTCAGAAGCCCGGGATGAGGCTGACGACGAGGTCGATCAGCTTGATGCCGATGAACGGGGCCACGACGCCGCCGAGCCCGTACACGACGAGATTCCGGCTCAGGATCGACGAGGCGCTCGCGGCGCGGTATCGCACGCCGCGCAGCGCGAGCGGGATGAGCACGATGATGACGATCGCGTTGAAGACGATCGCGCTCGTGACGGCGGATGCCGGTGACGACAGCTGCATGATGTTGAGCGCCGCGAGCCCCGGGAACACACCCATGAACATCGCCGGGATGATCGCGAAGTACTTGGCGATGTCGTTCGCGAGCGAGAACGTCGTGAGGGCGCCGCGCGTGATGAGCAGCTGCTTTCCGATCCGGACGATGTCGATGAGCTTGGTCGGGTCCGAGTCGAGGTCGACCATGTTGCCGGCCTCCTTCGCCGCCGACGTGCCCGTGTTCATCGCCACGCCGACGTCGGCCTGCGCGAGGGCGGGTGCGTCGTTCGTGCCGTCGCCGGTCATCGCGACGAGGTGACCGCCCTCCTGCTCCTTGCGGATCAGGGCGAGCTTGTCTTCGGGCGTCGCCTCCGCGAGGAAGTCGTCGACACCCGCCTCTCTCGCGATCGCGGCAGCGGTCAGCGGGTTGTCGCCGGTGATCATGACGGTGCGGATGCCCATCGAGCGCAGCTCGTCGAAGCGCTCGCGCAGCCCGTCCTTGACGACATCCTTCAGGTGGATGACCCCGAGCAGCGTCCCGGCACCGGATGGGTCGAGGGTCGCGACGGCGAGCGGCGTGCCGCCGGACTGCGCGATCGCGTCGGCGTGGTGCAGCAGCTCGGCGCGGGCCTCGGCCGAGACCGGTCGTGCCGATGCGTCGAGCCAGGCGAGCACCGACCCCGACGCGCCCTTGCGCACCTGCGTGCCGTCGGGCAGGTCGACCCCGCTCATGCGCGTCTGCGCCGTGAAGGCGACCGCCACGGCGTCGCGCGGCAGCTCGCCCACCACGTGCTGCGAGGCCGCGAGCTCGACGACCGAGGTGCCCTCGGGTGTCGGGTCCGACAGCGACGACAGGGATGCCGCGCGGGCGAGCTCGGCGCCGTCGACGCCGGTCATCGCGACGAACGCCGACGCGCGGCGGTTGCCGTAGGTGATCGTGCCGGTCTTGTCGAGCAGCAGCGTCGTCACGTCGCCGGCCGCCTCGACCGCGCGGCCCGACATGGCCAGGACGTTCCGCTGCACGAGACGGTCCATGCCCGCGATGCCGATGGCCGACAGCAGCGCGCCGATCGTGGTCGGGATCAGGCAGACGAGCAGCGCGACGAGCACCGGGATGCTGACGGGCGAGGCGCTGTACGACGCGATGGGGTTCATCGCCAGCACGACCACGACGAAGACGATCGACAGGCTCGCGAGCAGGATGTTGAGGGCGATCTCGTTGGGCGTCCGCTGACGCGCAGCGCCCTCGACGAGGGCGATCATCCGGTCGACGAAGGTCTCGCCGGGCTTCGACGTGATCCTCACGACGATGCGGTCGGAGAGCACCCGGGTGCCGCCCGTGACGGCGCTGCGGTCGCCGCCGGACTCGCGGACGACGGGAGCCGACTCGCCCGTGATGGCCGACTCGTCGACCGTCGCGATGCCGTCGACGATGTCGCCGTCGCCCGGGATCAGCTCACCGGCCTCGACGAGCACGACATCCCCGAGCCGCAGGTCGGCCGAGGGCACCTCCTCGGTCGCGGAGCCGCGGGCCGCGGCATCCGTCCGCTCGTCGTATGAGACCACCCGGCGCGCGGTCGTCGTCGTGCGGGTCTTGCGCAGCGCCTGGGCCTGCGCCTTGCCGCGGCCCTCGGCGACGGACTCCGCCACGTTCGCGAAGAAGACCGTGAGCCACAGCCAGACCGCGATGCCCCAGGTGAAGCCCGCCGGAACCGCCGTGCCGCCCGAGGTCTCGGGACCGCCGAGGAACGGCTCCGCGATCGCGATCGACGTCGTCAGGGCCGCGCCGACCCAGACGAGGAACATGACGGGGTTCCGCCATTGGGCGGCGGGGTTGAGCTTGCGGACCGCGCCGGGGAGGGCGGCACCGACCTGCTCGAGGCTGAACGCGCTGCGCGGGCGCGGTGCCGGGCTGGCGTCCGGGTCCGCGGACGACGGGCCGGATGAGGGCCGGGTTTCGGTCAGAGGGGCAGACATCAGGAGAGTCCTTCGGCGAGGGGGCCCAGGGTGAGGACCGGGAAATAGGTGAGCGCGGTGATGATGACGACGACGCCGGCGAGCAGGCCCACGAACTGCGGGCGGTGCGTCGGGAGGGTGCCGGCGCTCGACGGCACGGTGTCTTGAGCGGCGAGCGATCCGGCGAGGGCGAGGACGAGCACGATCGGGATGAACCGGCCGAGCAGCATCGCGACGCCGAGCGCCGTGTTGAGCCACGGGGTGTTGGCGGTGAGGCCGGCGAAAGCCGAGCCGTTGTTGTTCGCCGCGGAGGTGAACGCGTAGAGGACTTCGCTCAGGCCGTGGACGCCCGGGTTCCAGATCGAGGTGCCCTCGACGTCGGCGCGCACGGCCGGGATCGCGAAGCTCAGCGCCGTTCCCGCGAGCACGAGCGTCGGCGTCACGAGGATGTACAGGCTCGCGAGCTTGATCTCGCGCGGCCCGATCTTCTTGCCGAGGTATTCGGGCGTGCGTCCGATCAGCAGGCCGCCGACGAAAACGGCGAGGATCGCGAGCACCAGCATCCCGTACAGCCCTGAACCGACCCCGCCGGGAGCGATCTCGCCGAGCATCATGTTGAGCATCGGCATCATGCCGCCGAGCGGTGTGAAGCTGTCGTGCATCGCGTTGACCGCGCCGGTCGAGGTGAGCGTCGAAGCGCCGCCGAACAGCGCCGATGCGGCGACGCCGAACCGGGTCTCCTTGCCCTCCATCGCGGCGCCGGCGAGCTGCGTCGCCGTGCCGCCGCCCGACGCCTCGGCCCACGAGCCGAGGGCGATCGAGGCGAGGAAGATTCCGCCCATGACCGCGACGATCGCGTAGCCCTGGCGATCGTCGCCGACGATCCGGCCGAAGGCGCGCGGCATGGCGAACGGGATGACGAGCAGCAGCAGGATCTCGAACAGGTTCGTCCACGGCGTCGGGTTCTCGAACGGATGGGCCGAGTTCGCGTTGAAGAACCCGCCGCCGTTCGTGCCGAGCAGCTTGATGGCCTCCTGGCTGGCGACCGGTCCGCCGGGGATCGACTGCGCCCCGCCGGCGATCGTCTGCACGTCGGTGAAGCCCGCGAAGTTCTGGATCACGCCGCCTGCGAGCAGCACGACGGCCGCGACGATCGCCATCGGGAGGAGGACGCGGCCGAGCCCGCGCACGAGGTCGACCCAGAAGTTGCCGATCGTCCCCGAGCGGCGATACGCGAAGCCCCGTACGAGGGCGATGGCGACGGCTATGCCGACCGCGGCCGAGACGAAGTTCTGCACGGCCAGACCCGCGAACTGCACGGTGTAGCCGAGCGTCGTGTCGGGGGAGTACGACTGCCAGTTCGTGTTGGCCACGAACGAGATGGCGGTGTTGAACGCGAGGTGCTCGCTCGGTGCGGGCAGGCCGAGGCTGAACGGCAGGATCGGCTGGAGGCGCTGCAGTCCGTAGACGATCACGACGCCGACGAGCGAGAACAGCAGCACGCCGCGGGCGTAGGCCTGCCAGGTCTGCTCGGCGCGTGGATCGACGCCGATCAGGCGGTAGACGCCCCGTTCGACGGCGAGGTCGCGCGGCGACGTGTAGACGCGAGCGATGTGGTCGCCGACGGGCCGGTACAGCAGGACGAGGATGAGGACGAGGGTCGCGATCTGCAACGACGCGAACCCGATCTGCGCGGCATCCACGTCAGAACCGTTCTGGCCGCACGAGGGCGACGACGAGGTAGACGATGGCGGCGACGGCCAGCACCGCCGCGAGGAGCGAGAAGACCATCACAGCTTCTCGACCCCCCGGGCGATGAGGCCGGCGACGGCGAAGAGCGCGAGGATCGCGGCGAGATAGATGAGGTCGAGCACGAGATCCGATGCAACACCCCGCCCGATGCCGCGCCCGCTGTCCTCACGGAATCCATACGGCCCCGCGCCCGCTCCTCACGCCGCCCTCACGGTTCTGGTGCCGGCTCGGCGCCCGGTGGCGATACATCCGTCGGGCGGCCGGTGCTGCTGTCGCCTCCGACGTGCGCCCAGACGACACCAGCACCACCGGTCCTGCAGATGTATCGCCAGGCCGGGCCTCCCGGCCGGATCAGGGGCGGGGTCAGGGCGCGAGGGGCGAGGACTCGTCGTCGATGACCCCGATGCCGACGGCGTGGTGGCTCGGCTCCTCGTCCTTCTGCTCCGGAGCCTTGGGCTCTTCGCCCGGCTCCTTCGCGACGCTGGGCTCTTCGAGCTCCTCCGTCGAGGGGTTCTCGTCGGGGGCGTGCTGGGCACCCTCATCGGCGTGCTCGGCCTCGTTGTCGTGGTGATCGGTCATGTCGTTCTCCCTTCCACTCCCAGCGTGCGCCGATCCGGCCGACCATGTCACCGGCTTGACGTAGCGACTCGTGTGGCCGAAGGGGCCGGGCCCGTACCGCGCGGGGCCCATCGGTAGGGTTCCCGCATGACGTCCCGGACGGGCACCCGCGCGCTGAAACTGTTGTTCGCCTTCGTGGCTGCGGTGCTGTGGGCTGGAGCCCTGCTGGCAGCGATGCCCCCCGGCATCAATGACGGGCCGAGCGGCGCCTGCGCGCACGCTGCGGGCAACCGTCTCGTGTTCGACTCATCCGTGGTGCCCGAATCCGTCGCGGCCCAGGGCGCCTGGCAACTCTTTCCCCTCGGCGTCGGATGCCGCTACACGGCCCCCACGGGAGAGTCGGTGTTCGTCGGGCCGAGTTTCGGGCCGTCGATGATCGCCCTCCACGCGCTCGCCGTCACCGTCATCCTGGCCGGTGTCGTCGTGAGAGACAGGTGGCGCGAGCCGCGTCGCCACGACGACCTCCTGCGGGCGTAGGGTCGCGGGATGGACCCGGAAGCGCGACTGCACGAGCGCAAGCGTGAGCTCACCGTGCAGCTCGACCGGCTGGATGCCGACGACGACAGCCTTCGTCACGACCGCGCCGACGCCACCGCCGACGACGAGCACGACCCCGAGGGGTCGACGCTGTCGGGGGAGTGGCAGCGGGTCGAGGCTCTACGTCGAGCCGCGCGGGCAGAGCTCGCCGAGGTCGAGGCCTCCCTCGCCCGCGTCGCCGCAGGCACCTACGGTGTGTGCGCAAGCTGCGGCCGCGACATCCCGGTCGAGCGCCTCGAGGTCCGCCCCCACGCGACGATGTGCGTCGCCTGCGCTTCGCGCTAGCCGCGCCCGTAGCTGTTCACGCCGCCCGCATCCGGCCGAACCTCGGAGAATCGCGCGAGATTCGGACGGATGTGGCATCCCGGTCCGAGTTTCGCGTCGATCTCCGAAATTCGTTCCGCCGCGGGTGTTGACACCCGCCACCCCGAGCCCTAACGTACAACCAAATGGTTGCACGAAACGAACCCCGACCGAGTGAGCGGAGCGAGCTGAGCGATGACGACATCGACCGTCTCTTCCACGCGCTCGCGACGGCGACGCGTCGCGACATCCTCCGCCGCACGATCGAGCACGAGCAGTCGGTGTCGGCGCTCGCGGCCGACTACGACATGTCGTTCGCCGCGGTGCAGAAGCACGTCGGCGTCCTCGAGACGGCCGGCCTCATCGTCAAGCGGGCGGAGGGGCGCGAGCGCCTCGTCCGCGCCGACCCCGCCATGATCGCCCGCGCGCGGGCCCTGCTCGCCCGCTACGAAGACCTCTGGCGTGCCCGCGTCGATCGCCTCGACGCCCTGCTCGCCGAGCCCGAAGACTGACCCCCGCAGACCCGCAGACCCGCAGACCCGCAAGCCCGCACACCCACCCCACGCGCACCATCCGTTCGAAGGAGAATTCGATGCCCGTCACCGACATCACCACCGATGCCGAGAACCTCACGATGACGCTCGTGGCGGATGTCGCCGCGCCCGTCGACCGCCTCTGGCGCGCGTTCACGCAGCCCGCGCAGCTCGAGCGCTTCTGGGGCCCTCCCGGCTGGCCCGCGACCTTCACGCGGTTCGACTTCACCCCGGGCGGACGAGCGCAGTACGCCATGTCGAGCCCGCAGGGCGAGAAGTCGCGCGGAACCTGGGAGTTCATCGCGATCGACGAGGGCCGCAGCTTCGAGGTGCTCGACGCGTTCGCCGACGAGAACGGCGAGCCGATGGAGCAGTTCCCCGCGATGCGCATGCTGTTCTCGTTCGAGACGACCGAGACCGGCTCGCGCCTGACGAACGTCACCTACTTCACGTCCGCTGAGGGGCTCGAGCAGGTCATCGCGATGGGCGCCATCGAGGGCTCGCGCCTCGCCATGGGCCAGCTCGACGCGGTCGTGCAAGACCTCCGCGCGTACGCGCAGGGGCAGGGCACGCGCGTCGAACTGCTCGACGACACGCATGTGCGCATCACCCGGTTCATCGACGGTCCGCGTGAGCTCGTCTGGCGCGCGCACCATGAGACCGAGCTGCTGAAGAAGTGGATGCTGGGTCCGGACGGCTGGTCGATGACGGTCGCCGAGCCCGCCACCGAGGTGGGCGGGACGTTCCGGTACGCGTGGGAGCAGGAGGGCGCCCCCGAGACGGCGTTCGGGTTCGAGGGCGAGCTGCTGCAGCTCGACGCGCCGCGCCGCGAGGTCACGACCGAGCGGATGTCGGGAGTCGAGGGGCCCGGCACGGTCAACGACCTCCAGCTCTACGAAGAGGACGGCGCCACCCTGCTCACGCTCCTCATCGAGTATCCCGACAAGGAGACGCGCGACACGGTCCTCGCTACCGGCATGGCCGACGGCATGGAGGACTCCTACGCCCGCCTCGAGGCGGAGGTGCTGTCAAAATGATGGGGTGACGGAACCCGTGATCGCCCTCCAGAACCATCCCGGCGACGTGGAGTTCCCCGTCCGCCCTCGCCGGCGGTACACACGGATGCTGGACGCCCGGCGCAAGGCCGACCCCAAGGCCATGCGCAACCGGGCGCTCCCCGTGACGGCGATCGCGGTGCCGATCGGCATCCTGGGCTTCGTGCTGTCGTACGTGTGGGTGGGCAGCGAGGATTTCGGGAACAACCTGTTCGGTCTCTTCCTCGGGATGTGCGCGGGCCTGCTCGTCGCGTCGATCGTCCTCGCTGTGCGCGACGCCCGCGCTCCGCGCAACGCGCAGCGGCAGTACCTCGCCCTCGCGGCGCGGAGTCCGCTCACGCCGCGGCAGCAGCAGATCCTGGCGCTCGACGCCGCGAGCGACTTCGCGATGCGCGGGTGGAACTCCTCGCTCGCATTCACGCCGACGTTCGCCGAGCTGCCGCAGGACCTGCGCGCCAAGCACCGTGACGGCGCCGACGGGTCACCCTGGTTCGCGATGCCGCTGCCGGGCATGCAGCAGCTCCGCGCTGCGCTCGACGAGCAGTTCAAGATCGTCTCGCGCTCCGACGCCGAGCTTCTCGTCGCGGACACGCTCGCCCGCGGCGTGCTCTCGACGCGGTTCGCCGAGGTCGCGCAGAGCGATGCGGCAGAGCACATGATGTCGCGCATCGCGGCCCTCACCGACCTGCCGGTCTTCGACATCCACGACCTCGCGCGTGGCGAT
This sequence comes from Microbacterium sp. BDGP8, assembly GCF_029991045.1. Classification (NCBI taxonomy): domain Bacteria; kingdom Bacillati; phylum Actinomycetota; class Actinomycetes; order Micrococcales; family Microbacteriaceae; genus Microbacterium; species Microbacterium sp. BDGP8. The sequence goes on from NZ_CP120712.1 coordinate 193,694, forward strand.
GAGGAGCGTCCGCCCCGGCTGCTGCTGGCCGCCGACATCGAGCGCGCGATCGGCGGCGTCCGCTACGCCTACGTCGCGGGGTACCTGACCGCCGACGAGGCGTGGGCGCTGCTCGAGCCGTTGGCGACGCGCGCGTTCACCACGTACCAGGGTCGCGACGAGTACTGGCGCGAGGTCGTCATCGCGACGGCGTTCCGCACGGATTCGCTCGAGTCGGTGCAGCGCCAGCGCGAGACGCTCGCGGAACTGCAGCGATCGGACTGGCCCGCGGCATCCGTCGCCTGGCCCTCGGCCTGACCGGCGCTCGGCCCTCGGCCTGAACCGACCTCTGCGGCCGATCCGCGGTGAGCCGGGGCTCAGGCCCGGCCGAGGCCGTCTTCGAGGGCGACCCAGGCGAGCATCGCACACTTGACGCGCGCCGAGAACTTCGAGACGCCCGACAGCGCCGCGGCATCGCCGAACGTCTCCTCGTCCAGGGGGATGCTGCCGCGCGAGCGCAGCGCCTCGCGGAAGCGTTCGATGAGGGCGGCCGCGTCGGCCCGCGTCATCCCGTCGCCCTCGACCTCTTCCTCGACCAGCGAGGCGAGCATCGAGGCCGAGGCCTGCGAGATCGAGCAGCCCGTGCCCTCCCACGACACCCCGGTGATGCGGTCGCCGTCGACGGCGACGCGCAGCGTGATCTCGTCGCCGCAGACGGGGTTCTTCTGGTGCGAGTCGGCGTGCGCCGCATCGCCGACGTCGTGGAGGGGGTTGCCGACCGGGTGCTTCGAGTGGTCGAGGATGAGCTCCTGGTACAGGGAGTCGAGCCCGGTCATGCGTGCGCCCCTTCGGCCTGATCGCTGACGCCGAAGAAGCCGCGGATGCCGCGCACCGCGTCGAGGAACAGGTCGACGTCGTCCTCGGTGTTGTACAGCGCCGTCGAGGCGCGGACGGATGCCGTCATCCCGAACTGCCGGTGCAGCGGAGCGGCGCAGTGGTGGCCGACCCGCACCGCGATGCCCTGAGCATCGAGGAACTGGCCCGCGTCGTGCGCGTGCACGCCGGCGACGTCGAACGACCACAGGCCGACGCGCTCCGCGCCCGGGGCGTCGCCCAGCAGGCGGACGCCGGGGATCTCGCGGAGGCCCGCGCCCATGCGCTCGGCCAGGGCGACCTCGTGCGCGTGGATGTTCTCGGGTCCGACGTCCTGCAGGTAGCGCACCGCCGCGGCGAGACCGATCGCGGGTCCGACCGCCTGCGTTCCGGCCTCGAACTTCTGGGGAGCCGGCAAGTACTCGGCGTGGTCGAGCGTCACGGTGGTGATCATCGATCCGCCGGTGAGGAACGGCGGCAGCGCGTCGAGCACCTCGGCGCGGCCGTACAGTCCGCCGATCGCGTAGGGGCCGAGCATCTTGTGACCGCTGAAGACAGCGAGGTCGACGCCGAGCGCCGGCAGGTCGAGCGGCAGGTGCGGGGCCGACTGGCACGCGTCGAGCACGGTCGTAGCGCCGACCGCCTGCGCGAGGGCGACGATCTCGGCGACCGGGTTGACGATGCCGAGCACGTTCGAGACGTGGGTGAAGGCGACGATCCGGGTGCGTTCACCGATGATGGATGCCGCGGCATCCAGGTCGAGCGTGCCATCTGCCCGTGCGGGGATGTGGCGGAGCACTGCGCCGGTGCGGGCGGCGAGCTCCTGCCACGGGATGAGGTTGGCGTGGTGCTCGATCGCCGTCGTGACGATCTCATCGCCCGGGGTCAGCGCGTACGGTGCGGATGCGGGCGCGCCGCGGCCGAGCGTGGCGTTGCCGATCGCGTAGGCGACGAGGTTCAGGCCGGCTGTCGCGCCGCTCGTCCAGACGAGCTGCTCGGGCTGGGCGCCGACGAAACCGGCGACGGCGGCGCGGGCATCCTCGAAGAGATCGGTCGCCTCGGCCGCGAGGGTGTGGGCACCGCGGTGGACGGCGGAGTTGGCGTGCGTGAGGAAGTCGCGTTCGGCGTCGAGGACCGCCGTGGGCTTCTGGCTCGTCGCGGCGGAGTCGAGGTAGACCAGCCGGTGCCCGTTGACCTCTTCCGAGAGGATCGGGAAGTCGGCGCGCAACGACACCGCGTCGAGCGGGCTGACGCGCGGCGAAGCGGCGGGAACGGCGGGAGAGCTCACTCCTCTAGGCTACGCCCGCCCGCCGGCCCGGGCTCGGGTCGCTCGGGGCGGCGGCGCGTGCTCGGAGCGGTTCGGGGCCGCGGATCCGAGCTTCCGCCTCCGTCAGCCTGCCGTAACTCCTCAAACCCGTGCCATCGAGGGCCGGACCGGCCTGCTGGCGGCGGTGCTGCGCCCGCGCTTGAGGAGTTACTGCGCGCGTTCGCGCGAGACCGCCGCGCCGGGCTCAGCGCTCGTCGGGCGAATCGGTGTGGGCCACCAGGCCGTAGGTCGCGGAGGCCCGGCCGGCCCGGTCGTCGCCGGGCATCGGGCGGGAGCGTCGGCCGTAGACGATCTCGGACGAATCGAGCAGCCACGGCACGAGGGTGATCTGCACGCCGTGCACCATCATCAGCTGCTGAGCGATGCGGCGGGCGCGTCGGTTGTGCAGGAAGGTCTCCCACCAGTGGCCCACGATGTACTGCGGCAGGTACACCGTGACGACGGATGAGCCGTGCTTCTCGCGGTACTTGCGGATGAACGCCGCGAGGGGAGCCGCATATTGGCGGTAGGGCGACTCGATGATCACGAGCGGCACCGGCATCCGGTGCACCTCCCAGTCGGTCTGCACATCCTGCGCCGACTCCTTCGACACCGCCACGTGCACCGCGATGGTCTTGTCGTGCTTCGCCGAAAGGGCGTAGTCGACGGCCTTCGCGACGGGCTTCTGCAGGCGGTTCACCAGGACGAGGGCGACGTCGCCCGTCGAGCCGTAGTGCACGTCGTCATCCATCGCGATCTCGTGCTCGACGTCGCGGTAGTAGCGGCTCACCCCGACCATGAGGAACGCCAGGATCGGGATCGCGATGAACACGAGCCAGGCGCCGTGGGTGAACTTCGTCACGGTGACGATGACGAGCACCGCGACGGTGAAGGTCGCCCCGATCCCGTTGATGATCAGTCCGCGGCGGGCCTCCGCGCGGTCGGCGGCGGCGGTCGGATGCAGCAGCCGCAACTCACGCCGCCAGTGCTTGACCATCCCCACCTGACCGAGCGAGAACGACACGAACACGCCGATGATGTACAGCTGGATGAGGGTGGTCAGGTCGGCTTGGAACACGACGAGCACGAGGATCGCGGCGAGCCCCAGGATGATCATGCCGTTGGAGAAGACGAGCCGGTCGCCGCGGGTGTTCAGCGACTTCGGCGCGTACCCGTCGCGGGCGAGCACGGCACCCAGCAGCGGGAACCCGTTGAACGCCGTGTTCGCGGCGAGCAGCAGCACGCAGGCGGTCGCGGCCTGGATGATGAAGAACGGGATCGACCCCATGCCGAACGTCGCGGCGGCGATCTGCGCCATGAGGCTCGGCTGCGGCTGGTTGACGCAGTCGAAGCCGACGAGGGCGCAGGGGTCCTCGGCGTAGTGGACGCCCGCGATGAGTCCGAGAGCCGTCAGGCCCGAGAACAGCAGGATGGCGATCGTGCCCATCATGACGAGGGTCTTCTGCGCGTTCGCGATCTTCGGGGCGCGGAAGGCCGGCACACCGTTCGAGACCGCCTCGACTCCGGTCAGGGCCGAGCAGCCGCTCGAGAACGCGCGCAGGATCAGCAGGATGAGCGCGACCTGGCTGAGGCTCTCGGCCTCCATCGCGAACTGCGCGCTCGAGGCGACGGGGGCGTCGCCGAGCAGCGTGCGGATGAGCCCGGTCGCCACCATGACGCCGACCGAGCCGATGAAGATGTAGGTCGGCACCGCGAATGCCGACGAGGCCTCGCGCACCCCGCGGAGGTTGACGATGATGATGAGGACGACGAACCCGACCGCCAGCTCGACCCGCCAGGGGGCGAGGCCGGGCAACGCCGAGATGATGTTGTCGACGCCGGAGGCCACCGACACGGCCACCGTGAGGATGTAGTCGACGAGCAGCGCCGCGGCCACGACGACCCCGGCCTTCTCGCCCAGGTTGGTGCGCGCGACCTCGTAGTCGCCGCCGCCCGAGGGATAGGCCTTGATCAGCTGCCGGTAGCTCAGCACGACGACGATGAGCAGGGCCACCACCGCCAGCGCGACCCACGGGCTGAAGGCGAGCATCGCCGTGCCGCCGATCGCCAGGATCATCAGCAGTTCCTGCGGCGCGTACGCGACCGACGACAGGGCGTCGGAGGCGAAGATCGGCAGGGCCCGGCGCTTGGGGAGGAGCTGGTCGTCGAGCTTCTCGGAATCGAGCGGGTCGCCGATGAGGATGCGCTTCGCGATCGGCGTGGTTTCCTCGCCCGGTTCGCGACTGTCAGTGGTCACGGCGGGCGACATTACGCCTGGCGCGGCATCCTGCGCAATCTCGCCGCGCCGAGCGTCACCGGAGCGTTGTCGAACCGTGGTTTCTGCGTTCGGTTCAGAGCCCGCTGTAGGGGCGGTACAGGATGTCGGTGACGCCGAGGCCTTCGGTCGCGTCCGCGAAGACGCTGTACGACAGGTCTCGCACCGGACCGTCGGGAGAGAGGAAATCAGTTCGGTCGATGTCGAAGACAAAGCGCAGTTCGCCGTCGCCGGGCATCGCCCATTCGTCGTCGGGACCGTTCGAGCGCACCGCATCCGCGGCCGAGCCGATGGTGAGCGCGAATTCGGGTGTGATGGGCACTTCCTGCACCTCGTTCGCCCCGATGCTGACCCACGTCGGGATGCCGTACTCGTCCCGCGGCTTGTTGCCGTCGACGAAGATCATGTCGTACAGCGCGAAGCCGGCCCAGTCGTAGATCGTGTAGTCGGGGAAGTGGGTGCCGTCTCCGGTCTGGACGCCGAGCTCGGGCTCCGTTCCGAACGCCTCGGTCAGTGCGGCGACGGCCGGCCCGACCTCATCGCGCCAGCGGAACTCGAGCAGCGTCGATCCGTCATCGGCGACGATCGTGAAACCGGTCGCGGCCATGACCACCTCGGCTGCGACGGGTGCGGCATCCGCCGGTGTGGGTGTCGGCGTGGGCGTCGGGGTCGGCCCCGATGCCGCGCTGGTCTGAGTCGGGGCCGGGGACGACGGCGCAGCCGCGGGTGCGGCATCGCGCTGCGCGAGCAGGAACACGACCACCGCCGCCACGATCAGCAGCACCCCCGCCACGATCGAGAGCACGATGAGGGGCCGCCGCGGTGTCGCTGTGGTCATACCCGCCATCCTGGCAGGGGAGTCACCGCCGGCGGCATCCCGGCCTGGCACGGAGACCCTCTCAGCGCCCGGCGCGGAAGGTGTAGGTGACCGTGACCTTGCTGCCCTCGACCGTGACGGCTGCTCCGAAGCGGCGCTGACCGTCCTGGTAGAAGGTGTTGCGGTCCGAGCCGAACACGAACGAACCGCCCTGGCCGGAGTCGGGACCGAGCGCCGCGACCTCGTCGGCCGACATGTCGAGCTCGACCCCGAAGTCGTCCGTCACGGGTACGTCGATGTCCGAGTCGTAGGAGACGTAGGTCGGTGCGGGAACCTCGGCTCGCGGGCGGTTGCTCTCGCTGAGATACACGTCGTAGAGCCGGAAACCCTCCCAGACGTAGATCCGATACGCATAGTTCTCGGCGTCGCCGTTCTGGAAGTCCTCCGTCGGAGCCGCGCCGAAGAGCTCGGTGAGTGCCGCCACGGCCGGAGCCGCGTCATCCGCCCACGCGTGGGTGAAGGTCGTCGATCCGCCGGCATCGGTGATCGTGAACCCGTCCGCGGTCACCGCGACGCCCGCGGCCGCGGCCGGGGCGCTCGGGCTCTCCGAAGGCTGCGGAGTGCCGGACGGCTGCGGGATCGACTGCGTCGCCGGAGCCGTCGGCACCGGGCCGGCCGCGGGCTCCTGCCGCTGCGACTGCTGCGTCAGATAGATCGCGAACACCACGATGACGGCGACCACGAGCAAGCCGGCGATGCTCGACAGGATGACGAGCAGGCGACGATCGCCGCCGCCGCCGTCGTCGCTCCGCTCGGCAGGACGCGGCGCGAGGGGCTCGTCGGGCCAGTCCGCCATGACGGACGGCATCCCCGACGCCTTCTCTCGCTTGGGTCCGGGCTCACGCGACGCGCGGGGCTTCTTCTCGCGCGGCTGACGCGCTTCACGCGGTTCACGCGGTTCACGCGGCGCCTTCTCGCGCTTCGCGCGCTCGGGCTTGGCCGGCGGCTCGTAGGGCTCGAAATCGGCGAACGGGTCGTTGGGGTCGCTCATGCGAGGAACTCCTTGGCTGCCACGACGAGGTTCTCGACACCGCGCTCGATCGTCGGATGCATGACCGGCGCGAAGAACGGGGAGTGGTTGGTGGGGATGTCGCGCTCGACGGTGCCTGCTGCGACGGCATCCGCGAACTTCTGCGGGTCGACGCCGCCCCAGAACCAGAACACGAGGGGAACGCCGGCCTCGCGGGCGAACCACGAGACGTCCTCGCTGCCGGTGAACATGCCGGGGTCGACGACGCTGCCCTCGCCGAAGGCGCGCTCGAATGCGGCGGTCAGGCGGGCGGTCGCGGTGTGGTCGTTGATCGTCGGGGGCAGGGTGTGGTCGACCGTGATCGTGGGCTCGGTCTCGGCACCGGATGCGGCGGCTTCGGCGCGCACGATGCGCTCCACCTTCGCCATGACGCGCTCCCGCGCGGCGTCGTCGGGGTAGCGCAGGCTGAGCTCGAGCTTCGCCTCGGCGGGGATGATGTTGTTCTTCAGGCCGGCGTGGATCGAGCCGACCGTCACGACGGCCACATCGCGCGGGTCGACCTCGCGCGACACGATCGTCTGCAGGCGCATGACCGTCGCCGCCGCCATCACGACGGGATCGATCGTGGAGTGCGGGCGAGAGCCGTGGCCGCCGCGACCGTGCAGCACGACGCTGAGGCCGTCAGATGCTGCCATCTGGGTGCCCGGTCGCACGCCGATGACGCCGGCGGGGAGGGGCGTGACGTGCTGGCCCAGCACGATGTCGGGCTTCGGGAAGCGGTCGAGCACGCCGTCGGCGAGCATCGCCTGCGAGCCCGCGCCGTACTCCTCAGCGGGCTGGAAGACGGCGACGACGGTTCCCGACCACTCGTGCTGCGTGGCGATGAGCTGCTCGAGGGCTCCGAGAAGCGCGGTGACGTGCATGTCGTGGCCGCAGGCGTGCATGACGGGCACGTCGTTGCCCGCGGGGTCGACGCCGCGCGCCGTCGAGGCGTACTCGAGGCCGGTCTGCTCGGGTACCGGGAGGCCGTCCATGTCGGCGCGGAGCCACACGACGGGACCGTCTCCGTTGCGGATCGCGGTCACGACACCGGTGCGGCCGATGCCCTCCTGGTACTCGAGACCGAGCTCGCTGAGCCGAGCCGCGATGACGGCGGCCGTCCGCGTCTCCTGGAACGACAGTTCCGGGTGCCGGTGCAGGTCGGTGTAGAGGGCGTCGAGGTCCAAGGACATGCTCCGAGCCTACGGGAGGGCGCCTGCGCGCTGCCCGGGGGTCGCTGCGCCGGTTTCAGGCCGGCGGGGCCGTGCTCGACCGCTCGACGAGCGCGAAGTCGAGGTCGGCCGGGGCCTCGGACGCCGCCCCGCGAAGCGCCGCGATCATCGCCGAGGCCACGCGCTCGCCCTGTCGGCCCGGGAACTGGTCGACCGTTGTGAGGCCGAAGAACTCGCCGAGGTCGTGGCCGTCGACCCCGATGATCGACACGTCCTCCGGAACGCGCAGCCCGAGCTCGCGCGCCGCCAGCATCGCCCCGATCGCCATCTCGTCCGAGGCCGCGAAGATCGCGGTGGGGCGGGTCTCGGCGTCGCGGAGCAACCGCGTCGCGGCATCATGCCCGCCGGCCATCGTGAAGTCCGCCGCCGCGAAGCGGTCTGTCCGCGGGGCGACGCCGGCCTCGGACAGGGCGGCCTCGAAGCCCCGGCGACGCTGTGTGGGGATGTGGAAGTCGCCCTCGAACTGCGGATGCAGGCCGATGTGGGCGATGTCGCGGTGCCCGAGGTCGAGCAGGTGCTCGGTCGCCGTCCGGGCCACCTCGATCTCGTCGACGGTGAGCGACCGCAGGCCCGCGAGCTGCCCGCCCATCGCGATGACCGGCAGGCCCAGGTCGCCGAGCTGCGCGATCTCGTCGCTTGCGAGTGCCATCGACACGACGATGACGCCGTCGACGCGCTGCCGTCGCAGCGAGGTCGCGAACACCCGGCGGCGTTCGTCGGCCTCGGCGGTGAGGGCGTACAGCGCGACGTCGTAGCCGTCGCGCTGCAGGGTCGCGGCGATGCCCGTGAGCACGCGCGAGAAGAACCAGCGGTCGAGGATCGGCACGAGTACGCCGATGTTGCGGGTGCGTCCGGACGCGAGGCTCGAGGCCGCCGACGAGACGACGTAGCCGAGATCGGATGCCGCCCGCAGCACGCGTTCGCGCGTCGTGGGCGACACCGGACCCCGGCCGCTCAGGGTGCGGGAGACGGTCGCCGTCGAGACCTCGGCGCGTCGCGCGACGTCGTCGATGCCGACCATCTCCCGCTCCTCTCGTCAGCTCACGCGGATCCAGACCGCCGCGTCGACGGGCAGCTCGGCCACGTCACCGGCGCTCTCGGCGAGATCGGCGACGCTCGAGACCAGGATCTCACCGGCGGGCAGTGCGACCGCATCCGTGCCGGTGTTGGCGACGACGAGCACGTCTCCGTTGCGGAACGCCACGACGTCGTCACCCAGCTGCAGATCGACCCACTCGAGCGATCCGGCGCCGAGGTCGTGCCGGCGACGTGCGGCGAGCAGCTCGCGGTAGAGCGCCAGGGTCGAGGCGGGGTCGCCGTCCTGCACCGAACGCGCGAGGCCGTGCCACTCCTCGGGCTGCGGCAGCCACGAGGCCCCGGTCGGGCTGAACCCGTATCCGGGGGCGTCGGCCTCCCACGGGATCGGCACGCGGCATCCGTCGCGGCCGTAGCGCTCACCGTCGGTGCGGAACCAGGTCGGGTCCTGACGGGCGTCATCGGGCAGGTGCACGACCTCGGGCAGCCCGAGCTCCTCGCCCTGGTAGAGGTAGGCCGAGCCGGGCAGGGCGAGCATCAGGGTCGTCGCGGCGCGGGCGCGGGCCAGGCCCACGACGGCGTCCGGCTGACCGGGGGAGTCGGGGCCGAGACCGTGGCCCTGCGGGTTCTCCGCGGTCAGCGCCAGGCGTGAGGCGTGGCGGACGACGTCGTGGTTCGACAGCACCCAGGTCGCGGGCGCGCCGACCGCGGGGAAGGCGCGCAGCGACTCGGAGATCACCTCGGTGAGGTGGTCGGCGTCCCACTCGGTCTGCAGGTAGGGGAAGTTGAACGCCTGGTGCATCTCGTCCTGGCGCACCCACAGGGCGGTCTCGTCGACGGTGGGCAGCCACGCCTCGGCGCACAGAGCCCGGTCGCCCTCGTACTCGGCGAGGATGCGGTTCCAGCGGCGGTAGATGTCGTGCACGCCCTCCTGGCCCCAGTAGGGCACGTCGAGGCTGTCGCCGCCCATCGATCCAGCGTCCTCGGCCGGCACGAAGTCGGGCAGGCCGTCCGACTTGACCAGGCCGTGGGCGACGTCGACGCGGAATCCGTCGACGCCGCGGTCGAGCCAGAACCGCAGGATGCGCTCGAACTCGTCGCCCACCTCGGGGTTGGCCCAGTCGAAGTCGGGCTGCGTCGAGTCGAACAGGTGCAGGTACCACTGGCCCGGCGTGCCGTCGGGGTTCGTCGTGCGCGTCCAGGCGGGGCCGCCGAAGACCGACTCCCAATTGTTGGGCGCCTCGTCGCCGTTCTCGCCCTTGCCGTCGCGGAAGATGTAGCGCGCGCGCTCGGCGCTGCCCGGCTCCGCCGCGAGCGCTTCCTGGAACCAGGCGTGCTGATCGGACGAGTGGTTCGGGACGAGGTCGACGATGACCCGGATGCCGCGGGCGTGCGCCTCGTCGAGCATCGTGTCGAAGTCGGCGAGGGTGCCGAAGAGAGGGTCGACGTCGCAGTAGTCGGAGACGTCGTAGCCGGCATCCTTCTGCGGCGACCGGAAGAAGGGGCTCAGCCAGACGGCATCGACGCCGAGGTCGGCGAGGTCGCCCAGGCGCGAGGTGATGCCGGCGAGGTCGCCGATGCCGTCTCCCGAGGCGTCGGCGAACGAGCGGGGATAGATCTGATAGATGACGGCGGTGCGCCACCACTCGGCGCCGGGCCGGGAGATCCCGATCGGGGCGAGGGTGGATGCCGCCGTGTCCACGGAAGAGGAGGTCATGGCGCTCACTCTAGTGCAAGCGCTTGCAGTCGCGACCTCGCCGTCGGAGGAGCATCAAAACGGGCCTAGGGTGGTTCGGTGACTTCCGACCCCCTCGAGCACGCTGAGTCGCTCATCGCGCTCATCCCGGACTTCCCCGAACCGGGCATCCTCTTCCGCGACATCTCGCCGCTGCTCGCCGACGCGACCGCGCTGCGCACCGTCGTCGACGCGATCGTCGCGCCCTTCGCCCGTGAGTTCGACGTCGTCGCCGGCGTCGAGGCGCGCGGATTCCTCATCGCCGGCGCCGTCGCGGCGGCGAGCGGTGTCGGCATGGTGCCGATCCGCAAGGCGGGCAAGCTGCCGCGCCCGGCGGCATCCGTCTCGTACGACCTCGAGTACGGTCAGGCGACCATCGAGATGGCGGACGATCTGCCACGCGGTACGCGCGTGCTCCTCGTCGACGACGTGCTCGCGACCGGTGGCACGCTGCGCGCGGCCCAGCGCCTGCTCGAAGGCCTCGGGCACCGGACGGTCGGCACCGCCGTTCTCATGGAGCTCGTCGAGCTCGGCGGCCAGGACGTCTGCGGCCCGGTCCACACGATCTTCCGCGTCTGAACCGCCGGGCCCCATCAGGGCCCGGCGGCTCAGGGCTCGACGATGTTGAGCGGCTCCTCGCCGGCGGCGAGGCGCTCGATCTGCGTGCGGACGAGCTTCGCGATCCGCGGACGCATGGCGTCGGCCGCGCCGCCCACGTGCGGCACGACGAGCGCGCCCGGAGCACCCCAGAGCGGGTGGTCCTCGGGCAGCGGCTCGGGATCGACGACGTCGAGGGCGGCGCGCAGGCGCTCGGACTGCAGCTCGGACACGAGGGCGTCGGTGTCGAGCACCGTGCCGCGTCCGACGTTGACGACGAGCGCGCCGTCGGGCAGCAGCGCGAGCTCACGGGCGCCGATGAGGCCCTTCGTCGTCTCGCCACCGGGCAGCGTGATCATGAGGATGTCGGTGCGCGGCAGCAGCTCGTCGAGCTCGTCGATGCCGTGCACGTGGACGCCGTCCTCGTCCCGGGCTCGGGACGCGACCGGGACGATCGTCGTCTCGAACGGCAGCAACCGGGATGCCACGGCCTTGCCCACCCCGCCGTAGCCGAGGACGAGCACCGTGCGATCAGCGACGCTGCGGCTGAACTGCGGTGCCCAGCGCGCGGACTCCTGGTTGCGCACGTAGTCGGCGAGGTCGCGCTGCGCCGCGATCGCGAGGCCCACCGCGATCTCGGCGGTCGCCGTCTCGTGGACGCTCGACGCATTCGCCAGCTTCGTGCCCTCGGGAAGGTAACGCCCCATGCCCTCATAGCCGATCGACTGGCTCTGCAGCATCCCGACGCTGATGTTCTCGAGAGCCGAGAGGAGTCGCTTGCCCGACATGTACGGCGGAACGACCATGTCGAACGCGTCTCGGGGCGCGGGGGACCGCAGGTCCCACACCACGAGGTCGATCCCCTTGGGCACGGCGCCGATGTCGGCTGCCAGCTCGTCGGTGGGCACGCTGACGACGATGGGGCGGGGGGATTCGCTCATGCCCCCACGCTACCGACCCGGTGCTCAGACGCGGGCGAGCACCGCCGCGACGGCCGACGTGAAGAACGTGAGCCCGTCGGTGCCCGAGCGCATCGCGTCGGTGGTGTTCGGGCCGAATCCGGGCTCGACGGCGTGCTCGGGGTGGGGCATGAGCCCGACCACGTTGCCGCGCTCATTCGTGAGACCGGCGATGTCGTCGAGCGAGCCGTTGGGGTTCACGCCGCGGTAGCGGAAGGCCACGAGACCCTCGCCCTCGATCCGCTTCAGCGTCTCGGCCGAGCACGTGAAGCCGCCGTCGGCGTTCTTCAGCGGGATGACGATCTCCTGGCCGGTCTCGAAGCCGCTCGTCCAGGCGGTGTCGGCGTTCTCGACGACGAGGCGCTGGTCGCGGCGGATGAACTGCTGGTGGGCGTTGCGGATCAGGCCGCCGGGCAGCAGGTGCGCCTCGACGAGCATCTGGAAGCCGTTGCAGATGCCGAGGATCGGCATGCCCTTGTCTGCGGCATCCTTCACCTCGGCCATGATCGGCGCGAGCGCCGCGATCGCGCCGGCGCGGAGGTAGTCGCCGTAACTGAAGCCGCCGGGCAGCACGAGCGCGTCGACACCGTCGAGGTCGTGCGAGCCGTGCCACAGCGCGACGGGCTCGGCGCCCGCGAGACGGACGGCGCGCTGCGCATCGCGGTCGTCGAGCGAGCCCGGGAAGGTGATGACACCGATGCGCGCGGTCACTCCACGACCTCGATGTTCACGACGTCCTCGATGACCGAGTTCGAGAGGATCTCGTCGGCGATGCGGCGAGCGGTCTCGAGGGTCGCGTCGTCGGCGCGGTCGACGGTGAGCTCGAAGCGCTTGCCGATGCGGACGTCGGAGAAGCCGGCCACGCCGAGACGAGTGAGAGCTCCCGACACCGCCTTGCCCTGCGGATCCAGGAGCTCGGCCTTGGGCATGACGTCGACGACGATGGTGGGCATTGCTCGCTCCGGAGGTCGCGGGATGGGTGCGCGACCAGTCTACGGGTGGGAAGGCGCCGCTCGTCCGCCGCATCCGGCCGGTGTCGTGACCCGATCGTGACCATCCACTTCGGGAGCGCTCTCTTGAGTTCCTGGGAGCGCTCCCGTATGGTCATGGGCAATCGGTGAGAGCGCTCCCATAGTCGGGTGCGAACCGCCGCGCACCAGATACCGCAATCACGAAGGAGTGACACGTGAATTCACGCGCACTGCGGCGGATCGGCCTCGTGGCCGGCGTCGCAACCACCTCGGCCATCGTCCTCGCCGGATGCTCGGGCGGAGGTGACCAGGCCGCATCCGGGGGCGACTCCGACACCGTCACGCTCGCGACGTTCAACGACTTCGGTTACACCGACGAACTGCTCGCCGAGTTCACCGAGGAGACCGGCATCAAGGTCGTACACACCAAGGCGGCGACCTCGAACGACGCCCGCACCAACTTCTTCCAGAAGCTTGGCAAGACCGGCCTCGCCGACGTCGAAGGCGTCGAGGTCGACTGGTTCCCCGAGATGATGCAGTACTCCGACCTCGTCGCCCCGGTGCCGGACGAGCTCGCCGGCCGTTGGCTCGACTGGAAGGAGAAGGCGGCGACCGACGCCGCGGGCAACCTCGTCGCGTACGGCACCGACGTCGGACCGCAGGCGATCTGCTACCGCGCCGACCTGTTCGAGGCAGCCGGCCTGCCCACCGACCGCGAAGAGGTCGCCAAGCTCTTCCCGACATGGGACGCGTTCTTCCAGGTCGGCAGTGACTACGTCGCCAAGACGGGTGAGCCCTTCATCGACTCGGCGAACTCCGTTTTGCAGGGCGTCGTGAACCAGCTCGACGTCGCCTACGAGGAGCCGGACGGCACGGTCATCGCGACCGAGAACCCCGACATCCGCGCGGCCTACGACACCGTCGTCGACAAGGCGATCCCGATCGCCGCCTACCCGGGACAGTGGTCCGACGACTGGTACGCGGCCATGGCGAGTGGCAAGTTCGCCGCGATGCTGTGCCCGCCGTGGATGCACGGCATCATCGAGGGCGAAGCCCCCGACATCGCCGGATGGGACATCGCCAACGCCTTCCCCGAGGGCGGCGGCAACTGGGGCGGTTCGTACCTCGTCGTCCCCGCCAACGGCAAGAACGTGACCAACGCGCAGAAGCTCGCCGACTGGCTGACGTCTCCCGAGACGCAGATCAAGGCCTTCAACAACGCCGGTACGTTCCCGAGCCAGCCCGAGGCGCAGTCGAGCCCCGACCTGACCGGGTTCGTCAACGAGTACTTCAACGACGCTCCTTCGGGTCAGATCGGCATCGACCGCGCCAACGCGATCACCGTCACGACCTTCAAGGGCCCGAAGTACTTCCAGTTCCACGACGCCCTCGGAAACGCCATCACGCGCGTCTTCGACGGCATCGAGGACAAGGAGACCTCCTGGAAGACCTGGGTGACCGAGGTCGGAGCCTTCTGACCCACCCTGTCGGGGCGCATCGGATCATCGGTGCGCCCCGGCGTCCCCCTCTCGGACCCGAAGGACGATCGTGACCACGACTCAGCAGCGCCCAGTGACGCGCGCCCCCCGAAACGACGACGGCGGTCGTCCTCCGCGAGTCATCTCTTTCTCGCAGAAGCTCAGCAAGTGGGACATCCGCTTCTCGCCGTACCTCTACATCTCGCCGTTCTTCATCATGTTCGCGATCGTGGGGCTCTTCCCCATCGCGTACACCGCGGTGATCTCGTTCATGGACTGGGACCTCATCCGCGGCGAGGGTGAGTTCATCGGATTCGACCAGTACATCTGGATCCTGTCGCAGCCCCACTTCTGGACCGCGCTGCGCAACACGTTCAGCATCTTCCTGCTCTCGAGCGTCCCGCAGCTCGTGCTGGCGATCTTCATCGCGGCCGTGCTCGACCGGAACATCCGCGCCAAGACCTTCTGGCGCATGGCGGTGCTCGTCCCCTACGTCGTCGCCCCCATCGCCGTCGGCCTCATCTTCAACGCGATGTTCGCCGACCAGTCGGGCTTCATCAACGGCATCCTCCAAGCGATCGGGATCGGCGCCATCCCCTGGCACGTCGAGCCGTTCTGGAGCCATGTCGCGATCGCCACGATGGTGAACTACCGCTGGATGGGCTACAACACCCTCATCCTGCTCGCGGCCATGCAGGCCGTGAACCGCGACTTCTACGAGGCGGCCACCGTCGACGGCGCCGGCCCCGTGCGCCAGTTCTTCTCGATCACGCTGCCCTCGCTCAAGCCGACGCTCATCTTCGTCATCATCACGGCCACGATCGGCGGCCTGCAGATCTTCGACGAGCCGCGCGTGTTCGACCAGTTCGGCCGTGGTGGATCCGCCCAGCAGTGGCTGACCATCACCCTCTACCTCTACGACGTCGGCTGGGGACAGTGGAACTTCGGCCGGGCCGCGGCGATGGCGTGGATCCTGTTCATCATCATCGTGCTGATCGGACTCGTGAACCTCGTGGTGACGCGCACCCTCGTCCGCGACGAAGGACTTCGCCGTGAGCTCAGCAAACGGGAGCAGAAGAAGCAGTCCAAGCAGGCGCAGCGCGCGCTGAAGGAGAACCAGGCATGAGCACCATCGGCACTCCCGTCCCCCTCGCCACGGTGGAAGAGGGCATCCCGAACGCGCGCAAGCAGCGCCGGGGTGGCCGCGCCCGGCGCATCCGCGGCAGCCGTCCCGGGTTCTGGACCTACGCCATCCTCGGCGCCGTGTTCCTCTCGGCCGTGTTCCCCCTCTACTGGTCGTTCGTGATCGGCTCGGGCGACTCGTCCACGCTCCGCAAGCCCTTCCCGTGGATCCCCGGCGGCAACTTCATCGAGAACGCCCTGTCGGTCATCTCCAACCCGGCCGTCAACTTCTGGCCGGCGCTGTGGAACTCCATCTACAGCTCGTTCCTCATCGCCGCCGCCGTCGTGATCACCTCGACGCTCGCCGGCTGGGCCTTCGCGAAGCTGCGCTTCCACGGCGGACCCGGGCTGCTGGTCTTCGTCGTGGCGACGATGGCCGTGCCGCAGCAGCTCGGCGTCGTGCCGCTCTACATCCTGTTCTCCGAGCTCGGCTGGACGGGGCAGATCGGCGCCATCATCATCCCGGCGCTCACCAGCGCCTTCGGCGTGTTCTGGATGACGCAGTACTTGCGTCAGGCGGTGCCCGACGAGCTGATCGAGGCGGCGCGCGTCGACGGAGCCTCGATGATCCGCACGTTCTGGACCGTCGGCATGACCGCGGCGCGTCCGGCCGCGGCGATGCTGTTCCTCTTCACCTTCGTCGGAGCCTGGAACAACTTCTTCTGGCCGTTCATCGTGCTCGACCGGCAAAACCCGACGCTTCCCGTGGCGCTGTCGCTGCTGCAGTCGAACTACTTCGTCGACTACTCGGTCGTGCTCGCGGGCGTCATCCTCGCCACCATCCCGCTGCTGCTGCTGTTCATCTTCGCGGGCAAGCAGCTCGTCAGTGGCATCATGGCCGGGGCGGTGAAGGGATGACCCTGAACCTCGACCGCACTCAGCAGGAGAACATGAACGCTTCGCGCAGCTTCCCCACCGGCTTCCTCTTCGGAGCAGCCACCGCGGCGTACCAGATCGAGGGCGCGGCCTTCGAAGACGGTCGTACCGCGTCGATCTGGGATGCGTTCGCCCGTGTTCCCGGTGCCGTGATCAACGCCGACAACGGCGACGTCGCGTGCGATCACTACCACCGCTACCGCGACGACGTCGCGCTCATGAAGGAGCTCGGTCTCGACACGTACCGGTTCTCCACCTCGTGGTCGCGCGTGCGTCCCGACGGCGGCGCGCTCAACCCGAAGGGCGTCGACTTCTACGAGCGGCTCGTCGACGAGCTCCTCGGTGCCGGGATCATCCCGTGGCTGACCCTTTACCACTGGGATCTGCCGCAGGCCATCGAGGACCGGGGCGGGTGGACCCTTCGCGAGACCGCCGATCGTTTCACCGAGTACGCCCTCGACATGCACGACGCCCTCGGCGACCGCGTGCACCACTGGACGACGCTCAACGAGCCGTGGTGCTCGTCGTTCCTCAGCTACACCGCGGGCATCCACGCTCCCGGACGGTTCGACATCGGCGACGGCATGCTCGCGGCGCACCACCTGCTGCTCGGTCACGGGCAGACCGTCGCCGCCCTGCGCGAGCGCGACTCGTCGCTGTCGCTGGGCATCACGCTGAACCTGACGGTGGCCGAACCGGCCGATCCGGCCGATGCCGCCGACGTCGACGCGGCGCGGCGCATCGACGGCCAGTTCAACCGCTGGTTCCTCGACCCGATCTTCCGGGCCGCCTACCCCGGCGACATCGTCGCCGACATCGAGAAGGTGGATGCCGCGGCGGTCGAGCGCTGGCGCGATGCCGTGCGCCCGGGCGACGAGACGATCATCGCGCAGCCGCTCGACGCCCTCGGGGTGAACTACTACCACGGCGAGTTCGTGGGCGGTCGTCCCGACCCCAACCCGCCGACCCCGGGAGACGCGCCCACCGATCGCAAGACCGGCTCGCCGTGGCCCGCCGGTCACGACATCTACTGGCACGAGCGGGGTCTGCCCCGCACGTCGATGCACTGGGAGGTGCAGCCCGCGGGGCTGACCCAGCTGCTCGAGCGCGTGTGGACCGAGTACGCCCAGCCCGTCGGCACGATCCTCTACGTCACCGAGAACGGCGCCGCCTACGACGACGAGCTCGTCGAGGTCGACGGCGAGAAGTCGGTGCCGGACGCCGAGCGCACCGAGTTCCTGCGGGTGCACCTGGGCGCCATCCTCGACGCCCAGGAGGCCGGTGCCGACGTCCGCGGCTACTTCTACTGGTCGCTGCTCGACAACTTCGAATGGGCCTGGGGCTACGAGAAGCGCTTCGGCATCGTGCACGTGGATTACCACACGCAGGAGCGGACGTTGAAGGACAGCGCGAAGGAGTATCGTCGGGTCATCGCAGATCGTGCGATCGACGTTCCCGCTCCGGCGGACGCCGCCCGGACCGCCGTCCCGAGGTAGCCCACTGTGATCTCCGACCAGAACCGGACGGCCGCGACCATCGAAGAGGTCGCGGCCGTCGCCGGTGTATCGCGCTCGACGGTGTCGCGCGTCGTCAACGGCTCGACCGCCGTCAGCCCCGCCGCCCTCGAGTCGGTGCGCCGCGCGATCGCCGAGCTCAACTACGTTCCCAACCGCGCGGCGCGTTCGCTCGCCAGCCGGTCGACGATGGCGATCGCGCTCGTCGTGCCCGAAGACACCAGCCGGGTGTTCGGCGATCCGTTCTTCGCGGCGGTCGTGTCGGGCATCAACTCGCGCATCAGCCGCAGCGACTATGTGCTGAACCTGATCATGGCCAGCGCCGACCCCGGCGACAAGACGGCCCAGTACGTGCGCAGTGGGGCCGTCGACGGCGCGATCATCGTGTCGCACCACACGAGCGACACCTTCATCGAGCGCATCGCGGCCGCGATTCCCGTCGTCTACGGCGGTCGACCGGTGCGTTCGCGGATGGGCGACTACTACATCGACGTCGATAACGTCGCCGGTGCGCGGGATGCCACGGCCTACCTCATCGGCCGCGGATGCCGCCACATCGGCGCGATCACGGGCCCGCCGTCCATGCCCGCCGGTGTCGACCGCGCCGAGGGCTACCGCGTGGCGCTCGCGGAGTCGGGACTCACGCCGGCCCCCGTCGTGCAGGGCGACTTCACGACCGAGTCCGGAGCTGTGGCGATGCGTGCCATCCTCGCGGCGGGCGAGCCGCTCGACGGCCTCTTCGTGGCGAGCGATCTCATGGCGCGCGGCGCCATGCAGGTGCTCGCGTCCGAGGGGATCAGGGTCCCTGACGAGGTCGCGGTCATGGGCTTCGATGATTCGCCCGTCGCGCTGACGACCGAGCCGCAGCTGACGACCATGCGGCAGCCGTCGTTCGCGCAGGGCGAGTGCATGGCCGATGTCCTGCTCGCGCGGCTCGCGGGGATGTCGCCCCCCGAGGTGACGATCCTCGACACCGAGCTCATCGTCCGCGGCTCGGCCTGACGCGGGCCTGACGCTCGGGTCAGGGCGCGTCGTGCTCGGGCCAGGGCGGCGTGGAGCGTGTTCTTCCAGGGGTCGTCGAACGCGACCGTGCGCCCGTCGTCGCGCACCGCGATGCCATGATGGCGCAGACGTTCGGTGAGAGCCCCCAGATCGTCGGCCGTCGGCAGCGCGAGGTCGACGCGGCCGAGCCCGAGCGCCGGCATGCGCGGCCCTGCCCCTCGGGAGTTCCACACGTTCATCGCCATGTGGTGGTGGTAGCCGCCCGCGCTGACGAAGAGGGCCTGATCGCCGAGCGCCGCGGTCGTGTCGAACCCCAGGGCGTCGACGTAGAACGCCCGTGCCGTCACCACGTCGCCGACCGAGAGGTGCACGTGGCCGACGCGGGCGGGATCGGATGGCGTGGAGCCGGCGCTGCCCGCGCTGTCGAGCATCGCGGCATCGAGGTGCTCGCGTAAGAAGGCGTTGGGGTCGAGGAAGAGCGTGTCCATCTCGACCTGTCCGTGCGTCCACGACCAGGTGCTGCGATCGCGGTCCCAGTAGAGCTCGATGCCGTTGCCCTCGGGGTCGGTGAAGTAGAACGCCTGGCTGACGAGGTGGTCGGCGCTGCCGGTGAAGGTCGAGGGCGCGTGGCGGGCGACGCTGTAGAGCGCGGCCGCCAGAGCTGCCTGCGTCTCGAACAGGATGGCCGTGTGGAACAAGCCAGCCGACCCGGCGGCCGCATGGCGGAGCGCGGGCTCGTGGCGCAGGATCACGACCGGCCGGCCGGCGCGCCCGAGGGTGACGGTGTCGCCGCCTGCGGCGAGCACCTGCAGCGTGACGACATCGCGGTAGTAACGCGTCATCCCGTCGAGGTCGCCGACCAGCAGGGTGACGGCGCCCATCGTCGTGGCACCTGCGAGCTTCTCATTCACACACATACACAACCCCTCACCCCCCCATGTCATTCCCCCCCGGAGCGACGCCGAGTGCACGGCGAAGCGCCGAGTGCACGGCATCCTCGGGTCTGAAAGTCGTTCAGTCGACGGGATGCCGTGCACTCGGCGCGCTGCGCTTACTGCGGGTCTCCTCCCAGGGGGCCCACCGCGGGGATGGGGCCGCCGTCGTCGGCGCCGGTCTTGCGCCAGCGGGCGATCGCGTTGCCGGCGTGGTAGATCACGAGGGCGGCGATGGTGCCGAGGACGATCGCGCCGAACTGCAGCGAACCGAAGTTCATCGCGAACCCGGCGATCGCGATGACGAACGACACCGCGACGGTGTACTGGTTCACGGGACGCGAGAAGTCCACGCGGTTGTCGACCCAGATCTTGATGCCGATGACGCCGATCAGGCCGTAGAGGGCCGTCGTGACGCCGCCGAGCACGCCCGCGGGGATCGTGTTGAACACGGCCCCGACCTTGGGCGAGAAGGCGAGCAGGATCGCCACGATGCCGGCCACCCAGTACGCGGCGGTCGAGTAGACGCGGGTCGCGGCCATGACGCCGATGTTCTCGCCGTAGGTCGTGGTGCCCGAGCCGCCGAAGCCGCCCGCGAGGGTGGTCGCGACACCGTCGGCGATGAGCGCGCGGCCGGTGTGCTTGTTGATCGAGGGGTCGTCGGTCATGGTCGCGACGCCGCGCACGTGGCCGACGTTCTCGGCGATCAGCACGAGCACGACGGGGAGGAACATCGGCACGATGGACCAGGCCGCGGCATCCCCGATCGCCACGAGGTGGAAGTCGGGCAGACCGAACCAGGCGGCGGCCCCGACGGCCTCGAACTCGACCTGTCCGGTGACGGCGGCCACGACGTAGCCGACGATCACGCCGAGGAAGATCGAGATGCGGCCGAGGAACCCGCGGAACAGCACGCTGAACAGGATGACGGCGCACAGGGTCACCGTGGCGATCTCGGGCTGCAGCTGGAAGTTGTTCCAGGCGGCGGGTGCGAGGTTGAACCCGATGAGCGCGACGATCGCACCGGCGACCACGGGCGGCATGAGCTTCTCGATCCAGCCCGTGCCGAAGGCCTGCACGATGAAGCCGACCGCCGCGAGCAGGAGGCCCGCGACGACGACGCCGAGGAGCGCCTGAGTGATCTGCTCGGCGGTCTCGAGGCGGTTGCCGCCGTTGAGCGCCGTGATGGGGGCGATGAAAGCGAACGACGAGCCCAGGTAGCTCGGCAGCTTGTTGCGCGTGATCAGCAGGAAGACGAGGGTGCCGAGACCCGAGAAGAGCAGGGTCGTCGAGACCGGGAAGCCGGTGATGATCGGCACGAGGAACGTCGCACCGAACATGGCGACGACGTGCTGCGCGCCGATCGCGATGGTGCCGGGCCAGTTCAGGCGCTCGCCGGGCTTGACGACGGCGCCGCGCGCGACGGTGCGACCGTCGCCGTGGAGGGACCAGATGGGCATGGGACTCCTCGGAAAGGATGAACGATTCGGGATGGAGCGCGAGAGCGGCCCTACCCTACCTGTGAGATCCCTGCATGCCGCGTCGGCGCTCCGCGGAGCGCGCGTACGGCCCGCCCTCAGCCCGCGAGCGTCTCGAGCAGCTCGCGATACTTCGCGGCGGTGCGCTCGACGATGTCGTCGGGGAGAGCCGGGGGAGTGCCGGTCTTGTCCCAGGCCGCCGCGAGCCAGTCGCGCACGATCTGCTTGTCGTAGCTGGCCATGCGCTCGGCGGGCGTCGTGCCGGTGCGCCAGGCCTCGGCATCCCAGTAGCGCGACGAGTCGCTCGTGAGCACCTCGTCGGCGAGGGTCAGCACGCCATCGGCATCGAGGCCGAACTCGAACTTCGTGTCGGCGAGGATGAGCCCCTTGCTCTCGGCGAGGGCGGCGGCTCGTCGGTAGATCTCGAGCGACGCGTCGCGCAGCGCGGCGGCGGTCTCGGCGCCGACGAGCTCGACGGAACGCTCGAACGAGATGTTCTCGTCGTGCTCGCCGAGGGGAGCCTTGTACGCGGGGGTGTAGATCGGCTCGGGCAGGCGGTCGCCGTTCTGCAGGCCGGTCGGGAGGGGGATGCCGCACACCGTGCCGCTCTCGGAGTACTCGGCCCAGCCGGTGCCGGTCAGGTAGCCGCGGACGACGCACTCGATCGGCTGCATGTCGAGCTCGCGCACGATCATCGCCCGCGCGGCGACCGCTGCCGGCGGCTGGAGCCCCAGCAGATGGTTCGGGATCGGGTGGCCGCCGTCGCGACCGGCGAGCTGGGCGAACCACCACAGGCTCAGGCGCGTCAGCAGCTCGCCCTTGCCGGGGATGCCGGGCTCGAGCACGTGGTCGAAAGCGCTGACGCGGTCGCTCGCGACGACGAGCATCCGGTCGGCCGGGCCGTCCGCCGGACGGTACAGGTCGCGGACCTTGCCGGAGTAGACGTGCTTCCAGCCGGGCAGATCGAGGGCGCTCACCCGGCCATTATCCCGGAGCGGGCCGATGGGTTGAGCCGCGCGGCAAGCACCACTACAGCCGAGGTCAGTGTGCGTGCAGGACGGCCCAGGCAATCAGGCTGTCGATACGCCGGACGTCGGCGCCCTTCGAGAGCTTCACCTTGATGTGTCCGGCTCGCGTCCACAGCTCGATCTCGGAGTTCCAGTCGAGGGTTCCCGCGTTCTCGGATGACCACATATTGATCGCACTGTAGGGCAGAGAGTAGATCTCGACCTTCTTGCCCGTGATGCCCTGGGCGTCACGGACGATCAGCCGCTTGGTGGTGAAGGTCGCAGAATCGCGAAACGTCTTGAACGATGCGACGGCTTCTTCGCCCTGTGTCAGAAGGGGCAGCACATCGGCGGGGACGGCGATCTCTTGTTGCAGCGTCCACGTGAGCATTGCGGCGGGTTCCATGAGGGTTCCTCGGTGATCGTGAGATGGAGGTGTAGGTGTACGTGGTGCGGGGGCAGACAGATCGCCTGCCCCCGGTCGTTCAATAACCGATGGCTGCCAGCCCGAACTCGATCTGTTCGGAGGTGAACCCTTCGAAGGCGAGCTGGTCGTAGAGCCCTTGGCGTGAGAACGCCATGAGATCGAGGTAACTCGCGGCCTTCTCGGCAGCTTCCGCGTTCCAATCCGCGCCGGCATTGTCCGCGCCGAACGTGGCGTCCTCGTTGGTGAACCCCTCGAACTCGAGCTGCGTGATCAACCCCGTGCGCGAAAAGCCCATGAGGGACAGGTAGCTCGCGGCTTTGTCGACCGCGTTGCGCTGCCCCAGCGAGAGCACAGGCGCGGGGGCTTCAGCGACGACCGTGATCTCCGCTCCGTCATCGGCCTTGGCGCCTCCGGTCACGTTCTGAGACGTGACGAGCCAGTCGTCACCGGTTCCTTCGGGTACGACGAGGACGAAGCCACCTGCTTGCAGCGCGACCCGGGCCTCGGCCACAGTCGAACCGACGACGGTCGGAACCGTGGCACGGTCGTCGACTGGTGCCGCCGCCACGTCGTCGGCGGGATCGTTCGCGGTTTGGTCGTCGATGGGCGCGGCTACGACAGGCGCCGAGACGCGGTCCGACACGCTGTTCGCCGCGTTGCCGATGTTAGCGACGAGCGCGACGACCACGACGATGCCGGTGACGATCCAAGCGATCATCGGCTGCCTGCCTTCGCCTCGCACCGCGAGGCCCCGGGCGTCCTTCGCATTCTGCGTCAGCGTGATGATCAGGTCGACCAGCGCCCAGATCCCGAGGCCGCCGAAAGTCAGGAGCTTGATGATGCCAGTTCCGACTTTCCCTAGGTAGAACCGATCGACTCCGAGGACCCCTAGAAATAGTGCGAAGAGCCAGGTCGCGATGAACGACTTATCGCTCAGGGCGGGCTGCGCTGAGCCCGGTCCTTGCGTGGTCATAGCGGATGGCGCGGCCGGGTAGCTGTCTTGGGGCGGCGTCTGGACGGATGCTGCGTGCGTGAAAGGTGCCGGCGGGGCCGCGAGGGTTGCCGGTGGCGCCGGTGGCGGCGTGGTGGCGCGCGAGTGCGATGTGTTTTCTGAAGTCATTTCTCCCCCGAATGTCTCTGTGCAATATGAGACGGCTCTCATATTGGCATCCGATCCCCTTTCGTCACAATGCAGGAGCAGTAGTGGGCGTCGATCGGACTGGCGCGGTGCTCGATCCGCTGCGGTCCACGCCTCCCGAGCATCGCGGGGGTCCCGTCCGGATGCCGGCCGACGATCACCCGTGAAAAAGGCGTATAGTCCACATGGACTAATCGAGAGGGGGGTGCCATGCCGGATGCCGTCGATCGCCTCACCCCGCTGGGGTTGATGCTGCTCGCGCTGCTGCACGAGGACGACATGCACGCGTATGAGATGGTCCGTCTGCTGCGCGAACGGAAGGCCGACCGCCTCGTCGCCCTGACGCACGGGACGATCTACCACACCGTCGCGCGTCTCGAGCGGCAGGGCCTCATCGATGACGTCGGCACCGATCGCGACGGCAACCGTCCGGAGCGGACGACGTACACGCTCACGGACGCCGGCGCCGACATGATGACCGCGTGGGTGCGGCGCGAGCTCCCCGCCGTCGACCGCCCCGAGCGTTTCCGCGTCGCGCTGGCCGAATCGCACAACCTCGAGCGCGCCGAAGTGGTGGCGCTCCTCAGCGAGCGGAGGGACGCCTTGGCGGCATCCCTCGAGGCGCACCGCCAGGCGCGCGACCATGCGATCGAGCGCGGCTCGTATCCCCAGTTCTGGATCGAGGTGCACCGCGAGACGGCTCTGCTGTCGGCGGATGTCGCCTGGCTCGACGAAGCGGTCGAGTACATCCGTCGTCCCGACACCGTGTGGGGGGTCACCGACCTCGCCGCGACCGACCGCTACCTGGCACAGAGAGAAGCCGCCCGCGCATGAGCGAGAGAACCAGCACCGTCCGCGCCCCCGAAGGCGCCGCCCCCGCCGTCAACCCGTGGCCCGCCCTGTGGGCGATGGTCATCGGGTTCTTCATGATCCTCGTCGACACCACGATCGTCTCGGTCGCGAACCCGGCGATCAAGGCCGCGCTCGACCCGTCGACCGGCAACCTCGACAACGTGGTGTGGGTCACCTCGTCGTACCTGCTCGCCTACGCAGTGCCCCTGCTGGTCACGGGCCGCCTCGGCGACCGATTCGGGCCGAAGAACATCTACCTGATCGGGCTCGCGATCTTCACGATCGCCTCGCTCGCCTGCGGGCTCTCGGGCTCGCTCGCCGTGCTCGTGATCGCGCGCGCCGTGCAGGGTCTCGGCGCCGCCCTCATGACCCCGCAGACGATGGCCGTCATCACCCGCACCTTCCCCGCCGAGCGCCGGGGCGCGGCCATGGGCCTGTGGGGTGCGACCGCCGGTGTCGCGACCCTCGTCGGACCGCTCGCGGGCGGCCTTCTCGTCGACGGTTTCGGCTGGGAGTGGATCTTCTTCGTCAACATCCCCGTCGGTGTCGTGGCATTCGTCCTGGCGTGGCGCCTGGTGCCGCAGCTCGAGACGCACCCGCACCGCTTCGATGTCGTGGGCGTCGTGCTGAGCGCGATCGGGCTCTTCCTCATCGTCTTCGGCCTGCAGGAGGGCGAGCACTACGACTGGGCTGCCGGCATCTGGGCGATGATCGGGGCCGGTATCGTCGTCATGGCGGTGTTCGTCTGGACGCAGGGACGGACGAAGAGCGAGCCCCTCGTGCCGCTCGAGCTCTTCCTCGACCGCAACTTCGCGATCTCGAACCTCGCGATCGCCGCGGTGGGCTTCACCGTGACGAGCATGGCGCTGCCGATGGCGTTCTTCACGCAGCTCGCGCGCGGGCTCACCCCGACGCAGTCGGCGCTGCTGCTCGTACCGATGGCGGTTCTCTCGGGCGCGCTCGCACCGCTGGCCGGCCGCATCCTCGACCGCGTCGACCCGCGCCTGCTGCTCGTCCCCGGCCTGACGCTGATGGTCCTGGGCCTCGTCGGCTACGCGCTGCTCATGAACACCGAGGCGCCCGTCCTGCTGCTGCTCATCCCCGCCGCGATCATCGGCGTCGCCAACGCCGGCATGTGGGGTCCGCTCGCCACGACGGCGACCCGCAACCTGCCGCCGCGTCAGGCAGGGGCCGGCTCGGGCATCTACAACACGACCCGCACGGTCGGCTCGGTGATCGGCTCGGCGGCGATCGCGGCCTACATGCAGTCGCGGCTGACGGCGAACCTGCCGGGTGCCGGGGATGCCGCGGGCGGCGACTTCGGCGGCGGCGGCGCGATGCCTCCCGCGATCGCCGAGGGCTTCTCCGCCGCGATGGCGCAGGCCATGATCCTGCCGGCGATCGTCATCGGGGTCGCCGTGATCGTCGTGATCTTCCTCAAGCGCCCCGCCCACCTCGTCCGGCGCTGACCCCGGCCGCGACCGAACGGGACCGCCCGCGTTGTGGATTCAGTCCGCGACGCGGGCGGCGATGTCGGTGCGGTGGTGCGAGCCGTCGAGGCTGATCTCGGACAGCGCGCGATAGGCGCGGTCACGGGCCTCGGCGAAGTCGGTGCCGCGCGCGACGACGTTCAGCACGCGCCCGCCGGTGGCGACGAGCCCGTCGACCGTCTCGGCGGTCGCGGCATGCGCGAGGTGCACGCCCTCGACGGATGCCGCGGCGTCGAGCCCCGTGAGCGCCCGGCCGGTCACCGGGTTCTCGGGGTAGCCCTCGCTCGCGAGCACGACCGTGACGGCGGCGTCGCCCGAGAACGTCGGCTCGGGCTCGGACTCGAGGCGCCCGCTCGCCGCGGCCATCAGCAGCTCCGAGAGCGGCGAGGTCAGCCGCGCGAGCACGACCTGCGTCTCGGGGTCGCCGAACCGCGCGTTGAACTCGATCACCTTGATGCCCGACTCGGTGAGGATGAGGCCCGCGTAGAGGAGGCCGATGAACGGCGTGCCCTCGGTGTCGAGGTGGCGGATGACGGGCTCGGCCACGTCGCGCGTGACCTCGGCGACGAACTCGGCCTCGCTGCCGAACCGGTCGGCGAGCCAGGGGAGCGGCGAGTAGGCGCCCATGCCCCCGGTGTTCGGGCCGGCGTCGCCGTCGTAGGCGCGCTTGTAGTCCTGCGCGGGGCTGAGGGCTCGGACGGTGTCGCCGTCCGAGACGAAGAAGAGCGACACCTCGGGGCCGGCGAGGAACTCCTCGATCAGCACCGGGCCGCTCGCGAGGTAGATGTCGGCGTGGGCGAGCGCCGCGTCACGGTCATCGGTGACGATGACGCCCTTGCCGGCAGCGAGACCGTCGGCCTTGACCACGTGGGGGGCGCCGAGCTCGTCGAGCGCGGCCTCGACCTCGGCGCGGCTCCGCGCGCGCACCGCCCGACCGGTGGGCACACCGGCCTCGTCCATCACGCGCTTCGCGAAGGCCTTCGACCCTTCGAGCTGCGCGGCGACCTTTCCGGGCCCGAAGACGGGGATGCCGCGTTCCCGCAGTGCATCGGCGACACCGGCGATGAGCGGGGCCTCCGGGCCGACGATGACGAGGTCGACGTTGGCGCTGCCGGCGAACTCGGTCACCGCGACCGGGTCATTCTGGTCGAGGCCCGGGACGATCTCGGCATCGCGCGCGATGCCGGCGTTGCCGGGGGCCGCGAGCAGGTCGTGACCTGCGCCTTCCGCGGCGAGAGCGAGGATGATGGCGTGCTCGCGCGCGCCCGAGCCGAGGACCAGGATCTTCACCCGGCCAGCCTACCGACCGGGCTAGCGTGGAACCCATGGCCCGCAGCATCCTCACCGCCGATGGCCGCGCCGCGCTCGCCGCGGTCGCCGCCGCCGACGCGTCCGGCGAGAAACCTGCGCGCACCGACCTGGCGACGGCCGTGCGCTACCTGTTGCAGCTGCTCGTCGAGAAGGCGCCCGGCAACTCGGTCGAGATGCGCGTGCCGCCCTTCGGTGCCGTGCAGGTCGTCGAGGGTCCGCGACACACGCGCGGCACTCCTCCCAACGTCGTCGAGACGGATGCCGCGACCTGGATCGCCCTCGCCCTCGGCGAGCTGGCCTGGGCGGATGCCGCCACCGCGGGCCGGCTCAGAGCGTCGGGCACCCGCGCCGACCTCGGAGCGCTGCTGCCGCTGCGGCCCTGACGCCGACTCCGGTAAGGTTAGGCAAGCCTGACCTTACCTCTGGAGTCTGCTGTGCGCTCTTCCCTTCTGTCCCGGGCGCCCCTCGGGGTGCTCGCCGCTGCGTCGATCGTCCTCGGTGTCGCGAGCCCCGCCCTCGCGATCGGCGACGCCGCGCCCGTCGAGCAGCGGACCGCCGCGACCTCGCCGGCCGCCTGCGACATCACCGACGCGACCATCACGTGGGGCTTCAAGGAGTCGTTCCGCTCGTACATCTCCGGCTCCATCGCAAAGGGTGCGTGGGAGCCGTTCGGCGGCGTGGGTTACGAGACGCCCGCGTTCACCTGGACCGGTGGCACGGGCAGCTACGACCCGGCGACCGGTACCGGCTCGATCGCCTTCCCCGGCGGCATCCGGTTCACCGGGCACGGCGGCCTGCTCGACTCGACGGCGCAGAACGTCACGCTCGAGATCGCGCCGGCGGCGGGGCGTGTTCTCGTCGACCTCGCCGGAGTCTCGATGGAGAGCGCGCTCGCCGGCGACGACACCGTCGTCACGACACCCCAGGTGCCGTTCGTGACCGTCGACCTGGCGGGTCTGGAGAGCACGGTCTCGGGCGAGGCCCTCACCCTCGCCGCGACGGATGCCGCCACCGCGATCACCGACGAGGGGTACGCCGCCTTCGGCAACTACGAGACGGGCACCGCCTTCGACCCGCTCTCGTTCACCGCGAGCGGGGTGTGCGCGGCTGCTACCCCGACGGCCGAGCCGTCGCCCGTCGTCGACGCGTCTCCCGCCGCGGATGCGGCAGAGGCGGGCGACGACGAGAGCGGATCGAGCGGTGCCCTCCCCGTCGCGCTCATCGCCGCGATCGGCGGCGCGCTCGTCGCGACGATCGGCGGGTCGACCGCAGCGGTCGTCGCCTCGCGTCGCAAGCAGCGGAAGGTGCGTGCCGGCGGCGGGCCCGCCGATCACGCCGACGACGGGCCGGCCGCGTGAAGATGCGGCGACTCCTCGTCGCGGCGCTCGCCGCTGCGGCCCTGTCGCTCAGCGCCTGCGCTCCGGCTGCGACGTCTCACGGCGAGGCCGCGGGCCAGGTCGTGATCGACCGACCCCCGCTGAGCGAATTGGCGCCGGTGACCGACCCGCGCTCGCTCGAGGGCCCCTCGACCGCCGTCCTCGCCGACGCTGCGGTCGAGCCGGTCGTGACGGATCCCACCCAGAGCCTGCCCGTCACCGTGACCTCGCACGATCTCACCGGCGACGTCGAGGTGACGGTGACGGACACCTCGCGCATCATCGCGATGGACCTCTCCGGTTCGCTGGCCGCGACCGTCTGGGGCCTGGGCCTCGGCGGCGAGCTCGTCGGCCGCGACGTCTCGACGACGTTCCCCGGTGCGGCGGACCTGCCGGTTGTCACGGGCAACGGCCACACGGTCAACGCCGAGTCGATCATCGGCCTCGCCCCCACGCTGGTCATCACCGACGGCAGCATCGGGCCGGTCGACGTCGTGCAGCAGCTGCGGGATGTCGGCATCACGGTCGTGTTCGTCGAGCGTTCGGCGTCGTTCGACGGCGCCGCCGACCTGGCGCGCTCGGTCGGCGAGGTGCTCGGCGTCGCCGAGGCGCGAGAGCAGCTCGCTCAGCGGATCGTGAGCGAGGTCGACGAGACGCGTGCGCAGATCGCCGCGCTCGCACCGGAGGCCGCGAGCGAGCGTCTGCGAATGGTCTTCCTCTACCTGCGCGGCACCGCGGGTGTCTACTACCTGTTCGGGTCCGAGTCCGGTGCCGACCAGCTCATCACCGCCCTCGGCGGGGTCGACGTCGCCGGCGAGCTCGGCTGGAGCGGGATGCAGCCCCTCAACGACGAAGCCATGGTCGCCGCCGACCCCGACCTCATCCTCGTGATGACCGCCGGGCTCGAATCGGTCGGCGGCGTCGATGGCCTGCTCGCCGACAAGCCCGCGATCGCGCTGACCGCAGCCGGCCAGCATCGCCGCTTCGTCGACATGGCGGACGGGCAGATCCTGTCGTTCGGGCCGCGCAGTGCGGGGGTGCTCGATGCGCTGGCACGCGCTGTCTACGCGCCCGATCCCGCCTCGTGAGCGGGCGTGCCGCTGGGCGCCGCGCAGTCCTCGTCGGGTCCGTGACCGCGGCGTTGCTCGCGGTGGGCGTCGTGCTGTCGGCCGGACTCGGTCAGCTGCCGGTCGGCCCCGCCGAGGTCGTCGGGTCGTTGCTCCGCGCCATCGGCATGCCCAGCTCGTGGGCGCCGACCGAGCCGCTGATCGAGCAGACGCTGTGGCAGATCCGGTTCCCCCGTGTCGCGATGTCGCTGCTCGTCGGCGCGCTGCTGGCGGTCGCCGGTGCCGTCATGCAGGCGATCTTCGCCAACCCGCTCGCCGAGCCGGGCGTCGTCGGCGTCTCGTCGGGCGCGGCCGTCGGCGCGGCCGCCGCGATCACGCTCGGCGTCTCGTTCCTCGGCCCGTGGTCGATCGCGGTCTGCGCGTTCGCGGGCGGCCTCGTCGCGACCCTCGTGGTCTACGCCGCCGCACGCGCGCACGGGCGTACCGAGTCGATCACGCTCATTCTGACGGGCATCGCCGTCAACGCGTTCGCGGGTGCCGCGCTGGCACTGCTGATGTTCGTCGGCGACACCGCGTCACGCGAGCAGATCGTGTTCTGGCAGCTCGGCTCGATGAACGGTTCGCGCTGGTCGGAGGTGGCGATCGTCGCGCTCGTCGGAGCGCTCGGCACAGCGGCATCCCTCGGTCTCGCACGCCGATTCGACCTTCTCGCGCTCGGTGATCGCACCGCCGCGCACCTCGGTGTGCGCGTCGAGGCGCTGCGGGTCGGGTCGATCGTCCTCGTCGCGCTCCTCACCGGCGTTGCGGTCGCGTTCGTCGGCATCATCGCGTTCGTCGGTCTCGTCGTGCCCCACATCATCCGCATGCTGGTTGGGCCGGCGCACCGCGGGCTCATCGCCCTCTCGGCGCTCGGCGGCGGCGTCGTGCTCGTCTACGCCGATCTCCTGGCGCGGACCATCGTCGTCTCTGCAGACCTGCCGATCGGCATCCTCACGTCGCTCGTGGGCGGACCGTTCTTCTTCTGGCTCATCCGCCGCACCCGCCGCACCGCCGGGGGCTGGTCGTGACGGGCGTGGCCGTCGAGGTGCGGCATGCGAGCTTGCGGTTGGGTGAGGCGACGATCCTCGACGACGTGACGACGGATGTCGGCTACGGTCGGCTGCTCGCTCTCGTGGGGCCCAACGGCGCCGGAAAGTCGAGCCTGCTCTCCCTGCTGACGGGCGACCGTGCACCCACCTCGGGGGATGTCCGTCTCGACGGACGCCGGGTGAGCGAGTGGTCGGCCCGCAACCTGTCGCGGCGGCGGTCCGTGCTGCTGCAGTCGAACCAGGTGGCGTTCTCGTTCACGGCGGGGCAGGTCGTCGCGATCGGGCGGACGCCCTGGATCGGCACCGAGCAGGCGGCCCTCGACGATGCGCGTATCGCCGAAGCGGTCGAGCGAGCGGATGTCGCACACCTGCTCCATCGCGCCTACCCGTCGCTCTCGGGTGGCGAGAAGGCGCGTGTCTCGCTGGCTCGAGTACTCGCGCAGGACACCCCCGTCGTGCTGCTCGATGAGCCGACCGCGGCCCTCGACCTCCGGCACCAGGAAGAGGTCCTCCGCGTCGCGCGGCGGCTCGCGCGGGATGGGCGCGCGGTGGTCGTGGTGCTGCACGACCTGTCGCTCGCCGCGGCATATGCCGACGAGGTCGCGATGATCGACGGCGGCCGGCTCGTCGCTCGGGGGAACCCGCGCGACGTGTTGACCGCGGACCGGGTCGAGGCCGTCTACGGCACCCCGGTGCGCGTGCTCGACGACCCCGACACCGGCCGTCCGGTCATCCTGCCGCGCCGTCACGCCGAGCGATGACTGTCAGGGAGTTCACAAACTTCGATTAGGTAAGGCTAAGCTAACTCTCATCGCGTGCCCGACGCGCGAGCTTCACCTGCATCGAGATTCGGAGGGTTCCCATGCTGAGAACCAGGAGGGCGGCGCTGCAGCGTCCGCTCGCGAGCGTGCTGACCGGCGCGCTCGTCGCCATGGCCGCCGTCGTCGGCGTCGCCGCGCCGGCAACGGCCGCCGGCCCCACCCTGACGACGTCGACCACCGTCGTCGCGAACGAGAAGATCACGGTCGCCGTCACCGGCACCGGCTTCGAGGTCGCTCCCCAGTACCCGGGTCAGCCGAGCCGGCACGCCTACGTCGCCCTCGTCGAGAAGGGCGACCTGACGGTCGACCAGGCGACCACGCCCAACGCCTCGCTCGACGTCTCCGCCGCGGGCGAGATCACCGGAAGCCTCGAGCAGATCGCGAGCGAGCTCGATCGCACGAAGGCCTACGAGGTCATCTCGTGGCCGTCTCGTTCGTTCCCCACCGAGGCGAACCTCCTCGCCCGCGCCGACGTCTCGATCGACTGGGCCGCGCTCTTCCCGGTCGTCGCCGAGTCGACCACGACGACCCTGTCGGCCTCACCCGATGGAACGGCCGTCGAGGGCGCCGACGTCACCCTGACGGCGACGGTCTCGCCGGCGGCATCCGGGTCGGTCTCGTTCACGGCCGGTGACGCGTCGCTCGGCTCGGCTCCGGTCGACGGGGGCGTCGCGAGCATCGTCACCTCGTCGCTCGCCGTCGGCACGCACAGCATCGCGGCCGCGTTCACCCCGGCCGACGCCACGGCCTACTCCGCCTCGACCGCACCGGCGCTGAGCTACGCGGTCACCGCGAAGGCGAGCGAGCCCGAGACTCCGGCGCGGGTGCCCACGCTCACGCTCTCGAAGTCGACGGGGCTCGACCCCGCGGGCGAGGAGATCACCGTCACGGGCACGGGCTACGACCCGGCTCAGCCGATCTACCTCACGACGTGCACCGACCGCCCGCTCGCCGAGGTCGACTTCGCCTTCATCGCGGCGGGATGCACGAGAGGCGCGAAGCTCGTCACCTCGAACCCCACCACGGCGACGATGGTGAAGTTCGCGGAGGACGGTTCGTTCGAGACCACGCTGACGGTCGCGCCGAAGGGCGAGACGACGGCGGTCTACACGATCGCCGATCACACCGGCATGACCAACCGCACGCAGGACGCGAAGGCCGTGGTGTCGTTCGCGGCCACGACGCCGGCCGAGCCGCTCCCCGCCCCCACCCTCACGGTCACGCCGAACACGGATGTCGACCCGAGCGGTGCCACGCTGACCGTCGAGGGACGCAACTACCGCCAGAGCGAGGTCGGCGCCGGCTTCGCGCTGCGCTTCGGCTGGGTCGCCGAGACCTGGAAGCCCACCGACGGTGCCGCGGATGCCGCGCGCCCGTCGGTCTCATACGTCCGCGTGTCGGGCGATCCGACCGGCGACGCCAACCTCCCGTGGACCGAGAACGCCGATGGCACGGTCGACTTCACGTGGACCGTCCGGGTCGATGAGAAGTCCGCGAACGAGAAGCGCCCCGGCGACGACTACCGCCTCGGCGTCTTCACCTTCGGCAACGAGAAGTCGCAGGGTCTGCAGCCCGACAACGAGCTCTTCGTCCCGGTGACGTGGGCCGAGGTCGCGCCGCAGCCCGAGCCGACGAAGAGCCCGAGAATCACGGTCACCCCGAACGCCGACCTCGACCCGGCCGTGGCCAACACGCTCACGGTCGCGGGCAGCGGTTTCGTCGGCGACAGCGCCGTCAACGGCGCGTACGTCGGCTTCGGCGAGAAGTCGCTCTGGGCCGGGGCAGGGCCCCTGCCCGCCGAGGGCTGGGTGCAGCTGGCCTGGGTGCGCCCGGGCTCGATCGTCGGTGGTGCCTTCACCGTCGAGCTGACGATTCCCGCGGGCTCGCTCGACCCGACGAAGAGCTACCACGTCGCCACATCCGCGGCGCACGAGCTGTCGATGACCGACCGGACGCTCGACGCCTTCGCCGACGTCACCGTCGCGGTGCCGACGGCCCCGTTCGTCGCGTTCGCGGGCTCGGCTACGGTCGCCCAGGGTGGCGTGCTCGAGTTCACCGGCGGCGGCTTCGCGCCCGGTGACGTCGTGACGGCCGTCGCGCATTCCGAGCCGGTCACCATCGGCACGGCGACGGCGGATGCCGGCGGACGCGTGTCGTTCTCGTGGGCGGTTCCCGCCGGGTTCGCGACGGGCGACCACACGCTCGAGCTCAGCGTCGGCGGCGTCGTCGCGGCATCCGCACCCTTCCGGGTCACGGCTGCCGCTGTCGCCGCAGCCGTCGAGTCGCCGGCCGCACCGTCGTGCGTCGCCCGGTCGGTCTCGGGAGCGACGATCGACTGGGGTGTGAAGGAGTCGTACCGCTCGTACATCACGGGCCCGATCGCCAAGGGAGAGATCTCCGGCGGCTGGGGCACCGGCTCGGGTGCGTACAGCCCCGAGAACGATCGCGGTCGTGTCAGCTTCGGCGGCTCGGTGCACTACACCGGCCACAGCGGTCTGCTCGACATGACCCTGTCGAACCCGCGCGTGCAGATCACCGGCGCGAACATCGCCTCGCTGATCGTGAACGTGCAGTCCAAGGGATACAACGGGTCGCCCGACGTGAACGCGAGCGGCGTCGTCTTCGCGACGCTCTCGCTGCCCGCCGCCACGACGACGGCGAATCGGATCAGCTGGACAGGCGCATCGGCCACGCTGACGGCCGCGGGGGCCGAGGCCTTCGCCGGCTTCTACTCGGCGGGTGAGGCGCTCGACCCGGTGAGCATCACGTTCCCGCTCGGCGCCAAGGTGCCGTGCGACGCATCGACCGACGCGACCCTCGCCGCGACCGGTGGACAGGCGCCCGTCGACACCCTGTGGCTGGGTGCCGGGATGCTGCTGATCGGCGCGCTCGCCGTGTCGTTCACGCGTCGTCGCCGCAGCGCGCTCTGACGACTCGCTGAGCCCTCTCGTCGCACCGCCCGGGCATCGCTCGGGCGGTGCGACAATGGAGTCATGGCTGAGGAGATCACCGAACGGGTCGAGTCGGCGCGCGTGCGTCGCGTGCCCAAGTACAGCGTGTTCCTCCTGCTCGGGGCCGCTGCGGGAATCATCGTGGCGTTGGCCCTGACGTTCGGCATCCCGGATGAGGGAGTCAGCACCAACACCGGCCTGCAGTACTCCGCGGGTCAGGTCTTCGGCTTCATCGCGCTCGGCGCCATCCCGGCGTGCATGGCGATCGCGGGCGTCATCGCCCTCGTGCTTGACCGCGCCGCGCGTCGGCGCACGCGCGAGGTGCGTATCCTGCACGAGCGCGTCCGCACCGTCGACAACGCCTGACCCGGGTCAGGCGCACTTTCGCACGTCGGCCGCAGTTCGAACCGCGCCTCATTCACGCAAGTGCGCTTCACGCGCCGCGCACCACGGATGCGGGATCGCGCGAGGTCAGGCGATCTCGGCGATGATCGGCGCGATCGCGGCGTCGAAGGCCACGACGTCGCTGCGCAGACCGTCGGTGACGGCGATCGTGAGCGCGCCGATCCACCACACGCCGCGCTGGCTCAACGGCAGCACCTGCACGTTCAGCTCGAACGAGTGCGCCCGCCGGCCGATGCGGCGCTCGTGCTGGGCGAGCGCCCCGGCGTACGCGCGGTAGGCGACGGCGCCGGCGCCCGAAGAGCGCGCCGTGTAGCGGGCGTGCACGTCACGCGCGAAGGCGACCGCCTCGGCCGCATGCGGACGCATGGCGTGCTCGAGCTGTTCCAATCCCTCGGTGGGCAACGCGACGAGCGTGTCGAAACCCTCGACCAGGTCGAGCGGCACGGGGGAGGGATGCGCGAGCGGCTCGACCGTCATCTCCCAGTACGCTCGCCACTGCCGCTCGAGCTCGGCCTGCGTCTCGGGGTCGCGCTCGACGGGTGTCGGCTCGATCCCACGCAGGTGGGGCAGCTCATCCGGAGTGCGGATGCCGAGCACCTGACGCAGGTACAGCGCGACGATGACCGAGGGCGCGGCATCCTCCCGCACCACCCATTCGGGAGTCTTCGCCGCACTCATGGCGCCAGTTTAGAGCTGGGGTGGCGGGTCGCGGCCGGTGCCGAGGCGATGATGCCCGACACCGGCCGAGGTGTCACTCGAACTCGACCGTCGCGTGCTCGTTGTTCAGCACGATGACCGGCGTGATGGGGGAGTAGCCCGCGCCGCGGATGACGCCCGTGTCGATGCGGAGCAACGGATGTCCCGCGTGCACGCCCTCACCCTGCTGGACGAGCGCCTGGAACCCACGGCCCTTGAGGTCGACGGTGTCGATGCCCACGTGGATCAGCAGCTCGGTGCCGTCGTCGAGGGTCATCCCCACGGCGTGCCCCGTGGGGAACACCGTGGTCACGGTCCCGTCGGCGGGCGCGACGACGGTGTCGCCGGTCGGATCGATCGCGAGGCCCGGGCCCATCGTCCCCTGCGAGAACATCGGGTCGGGAACCTCCGCGAGCGGCACGACCCTGCCCGCGACGGGCTGACGCAGTCGGACGATCGCGGGAGCGGTGGTCGTCACGGCGCCCGCGCCTTGCGGCGCCGAGGATGCCGCGGGCGGCTCGACCTCGCGGCCGGCGAGCACGTCGTCCATCGCATCCTTCACGAACTGCACGTTGAGTCCGTAGACCACCTGCACCGACTTGGCGCCGGAGATCATGGTGCCCGCGGCGCCGGCGCGCTTGAGCGCGTCGCTGTCGACGCGCGACGTGTCGGCCACCTCGAGGCGGAGGCGGGTCGCGCAGTTGTCGAGCTGGACGATGTTGTCCTTGCCGCCGAGGCCCGCGATCATCTTCTCCGCGGTGGGGCCGTAGCCCGCGTCGCGGTTGATTCCCGGGCCGATGTCGGCTGCAAGCTCGTCGTCGTCTTCACGGCCCGGAGTCTTCAGCCGGAACTTCAGGATGAGGAACCGGAACACCACGAAGTAGACCGCGAACCAGAACAGGCCCATGATCGGGATCATCCAGGGGTTCTGAGCCAGCGGGTTCATCCAGCCGAGCACCAGGTCGATGAAGCCCGCCGAGAAGCCGAAGCCCATGCGGGTCGGGAGCAGCGCGGCGATGAAGACCGAGATGCCGGTGAAGACGGCGTGGACGAGGTACAGCCACGGCGCGAGGAACATGAAGGTGAACTCGAGCGGTTCGGTGACGCCGACGAAGAACGAGGCGACGGCGGCTGAGAGGAGGATGCCCGACACCATCTTCTTGCGCTTGGTCTTGGCGGTGACGTACATCGCCAGGGCGGCGCCGGGCAGACCGAACATCATGATCGGGAAGAAGCCGGTCATGTACTGACCGGTCACCCCGAAGACGCCGTCGCCGTTGGAGCCGGCGAGGAAGTTGTTGAGGTCGTTGATGCCGGCGACGTCGAACCAGAAGACCGAGTTCAGAGCGTGGTGCAGCCCGAGCGGGATCAGGAGGCGGTTGAAGAAGCCGTAGAGCCCTGCGCCGACGGGGCCGAGGGTCGAGATCCACTCGCCGAAGATGACCAGGCCCGTGTAGACGATGGGCCAGACGAAGAACAGCACCGCGGCGACGACGAGCGAGATGCCGGCCGTGACGATCGCCACGGAGCGCTTTCCCGAGAAGAAGGACAGCGCGTCCGGGAGCCTGACGTCCTTGAACCGGTTGTAGGCCCACGCGCCGATGAGGCCGCAGATGATGCCGACGAAGACGTTCTTGATGTTGGTGAACGCGGGATCGACGTCGGCGACGTCGGCGATGCCGAAGAACTGAGCGACGGTGGCAGGGGCGAGGAGCGTCGTGACGGTGAGCCACGAGACGAGACCCGCCAGAGCGGAAGTGCCATCCGACTTGTTGGCCATGCCGATCGAGATGCCGATGGCGAAGAGGAGCGCCATGTTGTCGAGGATCGCGCCGCCGGCTGCGAGGAGGAACGTCGAGACGATGTTCTCGCCGGCAGCGGCGTCGATCCAGTTGCCGATGCCCATGAGGATGGCGGCGACGGGAAGCACGGCGACCGGCAGCATGATCGACCGGCCGAGTCGTTGGAAGAATTTCACGGGTCACTCCGATGTGCGCGAGGGAACGGGGTTCTGACAGTATTGGTTAAGAACGTTTCCGAATTATTTCTCGGGAACTGTACTCGATCGGGGAACGTATGACTACGACGTCAGCGGAAGGCGCTGCTTCGCCGAGGGCGCGCGGCCGCCGCATCCGTCCCGAGGACGCGCGCAGCAACAACCGTCGCCTCGTCCTGCAGGCGCTCCACCGAGAGGAAGGGCTGTCGCGCGCCGACATCGCGCGTGCGACCGGACTCTCGCGCGTGACGATCTCCGATCTGGTCGGTGAGCTCGTCGACGAGCAGCTCGTCGTCGAGAGCGGCCGCGGACACCGGTCGGGGCCTGGCGCGCCCTCCCGGGCCCTCGCGCTGGCGAGGTCGTCGCGCAACGTGGTCGCCGTGTCGATCTCGAGCGGCGACACGATCGAGGGCGCCGTCGTCGACCTCGGGGGAACCGTCATCGCGCGCGAGGTCGTCGAGCGCGGCGGGTCGACCGGCGCCGAGGCGCTCGCCGTGCTCGGTGACCTCATCGACCGGCTGGTCCGCACGGCTGAGGCCCCGATCCTCGGGATCGGCGTCTCGACACCGGGCGTCGTCGACGGCGCGGGCGTCGTCCGCGAGTCGTCGCATCTGGACTGGCACGACGTCGCGCTCCGCGGCATCCTGTTCGACCGCACCGGTCTGCCGGTCTCGGTCACCAACGGGCTCAACGCCGCGGGCATGGGCGAGCTGAGCTTCGGCAAGGTCGATCACGATCTGCTGCTCGTCCGGATCGGCGCCGGCGTCGGAGCCGCCGCGATCGTGAACGGCGCGGTCGTCCACGGACGCAACTGGGCCGCGGGCGAGATCGGCCACGTCGTCGTGACGGAGGGCGAGGGCCCCGTCTGCGCGTGCGGCCGCACCGGATGCCTCGAGGCCTGGCTGTCGGTGCCGAAGCTCGAGGCTCGGCTCGCAGCGGCGCCCGACGCCGAGGCCGCTCTGCACGTTCGCCGCGAGGCGGGGCGGTGCCTCGGCATCGCGCTGTCACCGCTCGTCGCGACGCTCGGGCTGACGGACGTCGTGCTGAGCGGACCGGCCGAGCTGATCGAGGGGGCGCTCATCGACGCCGCGAGCGAAGCCATCGCAGCTCGCGTGCTGCCGATCCTCTTCGACGACCTGACCGTGCGCCTCGCCGAGACCCACGGCGACCTCCGACTGCGGGGAGCCGCAGCCCTCGTGCTGTCGGAGACCCTCGGGCTCGCCTGAGCCGAGCCCCGGCATCCGCCCTCCCGACCGAACCGAAAGAAGGAAGAGCCATGGCCGAAGTCGTCATCGTCCCCAGCGAGCAGGAGGCGGGCCGTCTCGTCGGCGACGCGATCGTCGACCTCATCCAGCGGCGCCCCGATGCCGTGCTCGGGCTGGCGACCGGGTCGACCCCGCTCGCGGTCTACCGGCATCTCGCGGAACGTGTGCGCAGCGAGGGCGTCGACGTGTCGCGCGTGCGCGGGTTCGCGCTCGACGAGTACGTCGGACTGCCTGCGGGCCACCCGGAGAGCTACCGCAGCGTCATCGAGCGCGAGGTCGTCGAGCCCGTCGGGTTCGACCCGGCCCGGATCGAGGTGCCGCACGGTGACCTCGACGGCATCGAGACCGCGGGGGAGCAGTACGAGGCCGCGATCCGCGCCGCCGGTGGGGTCGACCTGCAGATCCTCGGCATCGGCCGCACCGGGCACATCGGCTTCAACGAGCCGGGCAGCTCGCTCGCCTCGCTGACGCGCGTGAAGACGCTCACCGAGGAGACTCGGGCCGACAACGCCCGCTTCTTCGACTCGCCCGACGATGTGCCGATGCACTGCATCACCCAGGGCATCGGGACCATCCTGCGCGCGCGCCACCTCGTGCTGCTGGCCTTCGGCGAGGCCAAGGCGGATGCCGTCGCCGCCGCCGTCGAGGGACCGGTCAGCACCTCGGCGCCCGGCTCGGCCGTGCAACTGCATCCCCATGTCACGGTCGTCGTCGACGAGGCCGCCGCGAGCGCCCTGACTCAGACGCCCTACTACCGGCACGCGTGGGCCAACAAGCCCGCCTGGCAGGGCATCTGAGCCGCGGGCACGGGCGTAGTCCCGCCCAGGAGAGCCCCTGCGTTGTGCCGCGAACAGGCTGAGCGGTGCAACCTCGCCCGCCGGGCGGTGTGCGGCACACCTGAGCCTGTTGACGGCACACCCGCGTGCCCTCGCCGATCTCGAGCGCCGGAGCTGACTGTCCGGCCGTGCCTCACCGACTGTGCCCCACCGACCGTGCCCCGCCGGTTGGGTCCCGCCGGTTGGGGCCCACCGGTTGGGCCCCACCGACCGTGCCCGGTTGGGCCCGGCTCTTGTGCCGCGAACAGGCTGAGCGGTGGCGCGCTGCCCGCGCGGGCGGGGTTCGGCGCGTCTGGGCCTGTCTGCGGCGCGTGTGTCGCGCCTGCGCGGCGGTTCGGGTCATCGGAGCGGCCTATCTGCGGGCGGGCGCTCCGCCGGTCGGCGGGACGCCGCGGTCACCCAGCCCGCGGTTCCGCGAACAGGCTGAACTGCGCCCCACCGCCCAGCTGGCAACCCTTGGCTCACCTGAGCCTGTTTGCGGCACGCCGCCGGCCGATTCGGGACCGCGAGACACGCCCGGCGCTCGGGCGCTCCACGGGCCGGTACTCTGGATGCCGTGGCCTCGAGTCCCACTGATCCCTATACCCAAGCCGGCGTCGACACCGCGGCGGGAGACCTCGCCGTCGAACTGATGAAGTCGGCGGTCCGGCGAACCCACGGCGACGAAGTCCTCGGGGGTGTCGGCGGCTTCGCCGGCCTCTTCGACGCGAGCGCGCTGCTCGGCTACACGAAGCCGCTGCTGGCGACCTCGACCGACGGCGTCGGCACGAAGGTCGCGATCGCGCAGGCCATCGACAAGCACGACACGATCGGGCAGGACCTGGTCGGCATGGTCGTCGATGACATCGTCGTGGTCGGCGCGAAGCCGCTCTTCATGACCGACTACATCGCGTGCGGCAAGGTCGTGCCCGAGCGCATCGCCGACATCGTGCGCGGCATCGCCGACGGCTGCTCTGCGACGGG
Organism: Microbacterium sp. BDGP8; assembly: GCF_029991045.1. Taxonomy (NCBI): domain Bacteria; kingdom Bacillati; phylum Actinomycetota; class Actinomycetes; order Micrococcales; family Microbacteriaceae; genus Microbacterium; species Microbacterium sp. BDGP8. The sequence continues at coordinate 234,693 of NZ_CP120712.1, forward strand.
CACCGCGCTCGTCGGCGGCGAGACGGCCGAGCACCCGGGTCTTCTGGGCGTGAACGACTACGACGTCGCGGGTGCTGCGACGGGAGTCGTGGAGTCCGAGCAGGTGCTGGGCGCCGACCGGGTGCGGGACGGCGACGTCGTGCTCGCGCTCGCCTCGAGCGGCCCGCACTCCAACGGCTACTCGCTGATCCGTCACATCATCACCGGTGCGGGCATCGGCTACGGCGACCAGGCCGCCGACTTCGGCCGCACGTGGGGCGAGCAGCTGCTCGAGCCGACGCGCCTGTACACCTCGCCGCTGCTGCGCCTGATCGGCGAGCTCGGCGACGGCATCCACTCCCTCAGCCACGTCACGGGCGGCGGTATCGCGGCGAACCTCGCGCGCGTCCTGCCGAAGGACACGTGGGTCGACGTCGATCGCGCGACCTGGTCGCCGTCGCCGGTCTTCCGCGTCCTCGCCGACCTCGGCGGCCTCGAGCTCGAGCGCACCGAAGGCACCTGGAACCTCGGCATCGGCTTCTTCGCCGTCGTGTCGCCGGCGGCAGCGGATGCCGCGATCGCGGCCCTCGGCGCGGACGGCATCGACACCTGGCAGGTCGGCGTCGTCTCGACGGGTCCGCGTCCCGCGGGCGACTACGAACAGGGCGCCAAGGGCGTCGACGGCGGAGCAGTGCGTCTCGTCGGCGGGTACCGCGAAGCAGGAGCGAACTGACACCCCATGTGCGGAATCGTCGGAATCGTCGGGCAGTCCCCGGCGAACCAGGAGATCTACGACGCCCTCCTGCTGCTGCAGCACCGCGGCCAGGACTCGACCGGAATCGCGACCGCTGAGAACAGCGGCGTCTTCCACATCTTCAAGGCCAACGGCCAGGTGCGCGAGGCGGTCCGCACGCGTGACATGCGTTCGCTGCTCGGCAACATCGGGCTCGGCCACGTCCGCTACGCCACGAAGGGCACGGCGTCGAGCGAAGAAGAGGCGCAGCCCTTCTACGTCAACGCGCCGTACGGCATCGTGCTGGTGCACAACGGCAACCTGACCAACACGCGCGAGCTGACCGACGAGCTGTTCCGCAAGGACCGCCGCCACCTCAACACCAGCTCCGACACGGAGCTGCTGGTGAACGTGCTCGCCAACGAGCTGCAGACTACGATCTCGGGCCTCGACCTCGACCCCGACCAGGTGTTCCAGGCCGTCGAACGCGTCCACGAGCGCGTCGAGGGCTCGTACGCCGCGATCGCCCTCATCGCCGGTCACGGCCTGCTGGCCTTCCGCGACCCGTTCGGCATCCGTCCGCTCATCCTCGGCACTCGCCGGGCCGAGAACGGCCGCGACGAGTGGACCGTCGCATCCGAGTCGCTCGTGCTCGAGAACGGCGGCTTCGAGGTCGTGCGCGACGTCGAGCCCGGCGAGGCGGTCTTCATCGACGCGGACGGCACTTTGCACACGCGTCAGTGCGCCCAGCAGACTCAGCTCGCGCCGTGCTCGTTCGAGTACGTCTACCTCGCGCGTCCCGACTCGATCATGAACGGCATCTCGGTCTACGAGGCCCGCCTGCGCATGGGCGAGCGTCTCGCCGACACGATCGCCAAGTACACCCCTCAGGGTGCGATCGACGTCGTCATGCCGATCCCCGACTCATCGCGTCCGGCGGCGATGCAGGTCGCGCGCAAGCTCGGCATCGAGTACCGCGAGGGCTTCTACAAGAACCGCTACGTCGGCCGGACCTTCATCATGCCGGGCCAGGCCGTGCGCAAGAAGAGCGTGCGCCAGAAGCTCAACGCGATGTCGAGCGAGTTCAAGGGCAAGAACGTCCTCCTCATCGACGACTCGATCGTGCGCGGCACGACGTCGAAGGAGATCATCCAGATGGCCCGGGATGCCGGTGCCAAGAGCGTCACGTTCGCGTCGGCCGCGCCGCCGGTGCGCTACCCGCACGTCTACGGCATCAACATGCCCTCGCGTCACGAGCTCATCGCCCACGACCGGACGATCCCCGAGATCGCGGAGGAGCTCGGCTGCGACTATCTCGTGTACCAGGAGATCGACGACCTGAAGGCGGCGATCGTCGAGGGCACCGACATCGTCGACCTAGACATGAGCTGCTTCGACGGGCGCTACGTCACCGGAACGGTCAGCGAGGAGTATCTGAACTGGGTCGAGGGCACCCAGCAGTCGTGACTTCGCTCTGGCGAGGACGCGTCCTCGCGTTCCTCGGCGTCATCCTCGTCGCCTTCTCACTGCGCTCGGCGGTCGCGTCGCTGTCGCCGATCCTCACCGAGATCGACGCGGACCTCGGCGTGCCGTCGTGGGTGGCCGGCCTCATCGGCGCGGCGCCGCCGGTGTGCTTCGCGGTCTTCGGCGTCATCACTCCGATTCTCGAGCGGCGATTCGGCCTGCAGCGACTCGCGGTCGCCGCGATGGTCGTCGCTGCGGCTGCCCTGCTGGGTCGAGCGCTGGCGCCGGATGCCGGCATCCTGCTCATCGCCACGACGGTGCTCTTCGCCGCGATCAGCATCGGCAATGTCGTGCTGCCGCCGCTGATCAAGACGTACTTCCCCGACCGCGTCGGGACCATGACGGCGGTCTACTCGACGATGCTCGCTGTGGCGGCCTTCGTGCCGCCGCTCGTCGCGGTGCCGATCGCCGACACCGCGGGATGGCGGTTCTCTCTCGGGCTGTGGTCGGTGTTCGCCGTGCTCGCGGTCATCCCCTGGCTCGTGACGCTGCGCCTGTCGCGCATCGCGGCGGCCACGGCGGATGCCGTCATCGCCCCGACCCCGTCGCCGAACGTGCTCAGCCGCCTCGTGCGCCTGCCGATGGCGTGGGCCGTCGCCGTCACCTTCGCGGTGTCGGCATCCAGCGTCTATGCGTCGTTCGCGTGGCTGCCGATCATCCTCGTCGACCTCGCGGGCGTATCCCATGCCGCCGCCGGTTCGCTCCTCGCGCTGTTCGGCGCGATGGGGTTGCCGTGGTCGATCATCGTGCCGCTCGTCATCACGCGCTGGCAGCGGCTCGGCGTGATCTACGCCGTCGCGGCGTCGGCCGGGCTCGTCGCCGTCGCGGGACTGCTCATCGCGCCCGGGTCGGCCGTCGTGCTGTGGGTCGTGCTGCTGGGCACGCCGCAGATGCTGTTCCCGGCTGCGCTGGTGTTCATCCAGCGCAAGACGAGGACGCACGAGGGCACGGTCGCGCTCAGCGGATTCGCGCAGAGCGTCGGCTACGCCGTTGCTGCGGTCTTCCCCATCTCGTTCGCGCTGCTGCACGAGGCGACGGGAGAATGGACGGCCCCGCTGATCATGGTCGGCGTGCTGATGCTCGCTGCGATCCCCGCGGGGATCGTCGTCACACGCCCCCACACGATCGAAGACGAGTGGGAGCAGCGCCACGGCGCATGGTGATGAGCCCGGTCAGGCCTTCTCGTCCTCGTACTCGTCGGAGTACTGGTCAGCCCACTTGTCGACGTACTGATCGTCGTCGGAATGAGCGAGCTCCTTCTCGAGCGAGGAGAAGTTGACATTGTAGGTGTCGTACTTCAGCTCACGCGCGATCTTGGTGTGCTTCGCCTTTTGACGGCCACGCCCCATGCGAGACCCCCTCATTTCTGAGTCACGGGCTGTTCAGCGGTGCCCGGAGCATTTCACGATCCGGCGCTGGGCCGGGGAAGAGTAGCATCAAGAATAACACGGGGGCCCCGAGCCATCGCCGGTGCCGCCGCTGAGACAGGGGGCGACCATGGCCGATCAGCACTCCGCAGGCGACGAAAGTCGTCTTCCGTCGACGCCCGTCATCGCGGGAGTCATTCCCGGGCAGTCGCCCCGCGTCGTGGTCGAGGCGGCCCGGTATGCGTCGATGCTCGGTGTCGGACTCATCGTGGTGCACGTCGATGTCACGCGATTCGTGACCTACGAGGACCCCGACGGCTACGTCCACACCGCTCCCATCGACCTCGGGGCGGTCTCGAGCGCGGCGCAGCTCGAGCAGATCCGCGCCGCCGCCGCTGAGGCGCTCGCGTCGTCGACCGTCGAGTGGACCGTGCATCAGCTGGTCGGGGATCCCGCGCTCGCCATCAAGCACCTCGCCGACCGGCTGGACGCGAAGCTGCTCGTGGTCGGCACGCGTCGCCGGGGCATCGGCGAGTCGATCCGTGAGTTCTTCACGGGGTCGGTCGCGGCGCGGCTGGCGCATCGGCAGCGGCGGCCCATCCTCGTCGTGCCGCAGGGTGAGACCGCCGCGGACGACGAGGACCTCTGGCCCGAGCCCTGAGCGGCCCGGAGCAGAGGTCCTCGGCGCGGTGCGGCGCGCCACCGTGCGTCGTCAGCCCCGCAAAGCCCGCAGCATCTCTTCCCGGGTCTGGGTGAGCGCGGCGACGAGGTCGTCGACGGCGGATGCCGTGACGTCGCCGTCGCGCGCGATGTGCGACCGCAGGTCGGCCTTCACGTCCGCCCGGAACTCGGCGATCGCGGCATCCGCTCGTTGCGCCTGCGCGCGGGCCTCTGCGCGCGGATTTTCAGGCGGCGACGGACGCGTGGCGGTCTCGTGGTCGACGTTCGCGGCGGCGGCGAGGTCGGCCTGGAGGCTCTTCATCGCCGCCCGCACACTGCCCCGGACCTCGTCGGCGATGAGGCGGATGCTGTCCGCCAAGCCGGCCTGGATGCCGTCGAGGTCATGGCGGCGGGCCGAGAGCTCGTCGCGACCGGCATCCGTGATCTCGTAGACCGTCTTGCGGCCGTCGACGGTCTTGGTCACGAGTCCCTCGTCCTCGAGTTTGGCGAGGCGGGGGTAGATCGTGCCGGCGCTGGGCGAGTAGGTGCCGCCGGTGCGCTCGGTGAGGGCCTGCATGAGGTCGTACCCGTGCCGCGGCGACTCGTCGAGCAGCGACAACAGGTAAAGACGCAGGTCGCCGTGTGAGAAGACGGGCGGCATGGTCAGTGATCCTCGCGACGGTCCGCGGCGTCCTCGACCGGGGCGGCTTCGGGTGCTGCCTCGCTTGCGACCTCGGGCGCGCTGGTGCCGGCGACGTCGGTGGCCGCGGGGGCGGAGCGCCGCAGGACGGTGAGGTCGCCCGAGACCGAGTTGGTGCGGACATCGACGAAGGAGCCGCTGAGCTCACCGGTCGAACCGGTGAAGCTCGTGAGCGGGCCGGCGCCCTGCCCGGAGCGCACGACGCCGTCGATGAGCACGCGTCCGCTGACGCTGCGCACCTGGTAGTTCGCGGGCAGGCTCTCCTCGAGGCGAACCGTGGCGTCGCCACCCACGGTGTGGAGCGTGATCGACTGGATCGGACCGGACGAGTCGACGAGCATGGCACCCGAGACCGTGTCGATGTCGGCCGCGCGCAGGGCGCCGATAGCCGACACGTCGCCCGACACGGACTTCGCGGTGAGCGCACCGGTCAGCTCGCGCGCCTGCACGTCGCCCGAGACCGCGTTCGCGTTCACATCACCCGTGATCCCGTCGATGATGATGTCGCCCGAGACGGTGTTGACCCGCGCATCGGCCGTGAGGCCCGACACGAGCGCGCTCGCGCTGACGACGCCGAGCGTGAGGTCCGTGCCGCGGGGGACGGCGACGCTGATCTCGGCCTTCGGGCCGGAGGAGCCGAAGTTGCGGAACACCTGCGTGAAGTTGTCCCAGCGCAACTGCGGGTGGTCGATCTCCACGACGTCGCCGGTCGCCTCGATGCGCAGGTCCTTGCCGGTGACGGCGTGCACCTCGATGCGGACGCCGGGCTCGTCGTGGGCGACGATGTCGATCTGGCCCCCGACCATGCTCACCTTGAGCTTCCGAATGTCGTCGATGTCGATCACCCGGGTCTCCTCCGGGTGGACGATCCATTTCTGCAGTGTCATGGCGTTCCCTCTCCTCTGGCGACGGTCGTCGCGCATGATCGCGATATATCGCGTCTGCTGACGGTAACACGATATATCGCGACTCGTCTAGAGCCGACGGGCCGTTCGTTCGCTGCTCCGGGAAATGCAGAACGCCCCCACCCGAAGGCGGAGGCGTTCGCGCAGCGCGGCGGTCAGACGCGCTTGTTGCCGCTGATCACTCGGAAGAGGAACGCGATGAGCGCGATCACACCGACGATCAGGGCGACCCAGAGCAGCCAGCTCAGTGCGCTGTTCAGGCCACTGACGATCGCGAGCACGATCGCAACGACGATGATGATGATGAGGAAGATGTTCATGGGGGCTCCTTGTCTGTCTCCCAATGTCCGTCCCACTGCGAGACGTTCCGACCCCGTGAAGGGCTGACCGCAACGTTAGAGAATGCCGAGCGTGAGTGCCGAGGCCTTGACGACGGATTCGCCGTGGTGGTATTCCACCAGGCGCCGACCCGACGCACATGGTCGTCTCGGCGGCGAGGAAGGCGCCCTTTGTGTCGGGTCGCGGTCGAACGGCGGGTGGGGTGGGGTGGGGTTAGGGCCTCTCGCGAACGCCTGTCAAGCACCTGCGGCGACCCTCGCGACGGTCGTAGCGTCAGCCTGACGAAGAGGGGAGACCGCCATGCCACAGGGACGCGGATCGAACAGTCTCAAAGACCCCGAGCTCTACGAGGAGCTGCGCGAGGACGGCGCCTCGAAAGAGAAGGCTGCCCGCATCTCGAACGCCGCCGCCCGTGACGGCCGTAAGAAGGTCGGCAGCCGGGGCGGACAGTCCGGCGACTACGAGGACTGGACCGTCGACGAGCTGAAGAAGCGCGCCAAGGAACTCGGCATCTCCGGGTACTCCGGCAAGAAGAAGGCGCAGATCATCTTGATGCTGCGCAACCACTGAGGTGGCCCGACTCGTCCGGGTCCGGCCCGATGTCGATGCCGGCATCCGGCGCATCCGCTCAGGCAAGGGCTTCCGGTACACGGATGCCGACGGCGGGGCGGTCGGGCGGCGCGACCTCGCCCGCATCCGCAGCATCGTCATCCCGCCCGCCTGGAAGGACGTCTGGATCTGCGCGGATCCGCAGGGGCACATCCAGGTCGTCGGAACCGACGATGCGGGTCGTCGACAGTACATCTACCACCCGGACTGGACGCGCAGTCGTGACAAGGGCAAGTACGCCCGGGCGCTGCAGCTCGCCGGATCCCTGCCACGTGCCCGCTCGCGTGCGACCGCGTCGTTGCGACGCGCCGACCTCGATCGCGAGCGCGTCCTCGCCGCGGCATTCCGGCTGCTCGACCGGTCGGCGCTGCGCATCGGTTCGCAGCGCTACCTGCTGCAGCACGGCAGCCGCGGGCTGACGACGCTGAGACGTCGCGACGCCTCCGTGGCCGACACCGTCGTGAGCCTGGCATTCTCGGGCAAGAGCGGACAGCGCCAGGCGCTCGAGATCCCCGACCCGGACCTCGCCACGGCCATCATGCTCCTGATCGAGGGGCGCCCCTCGTCGCCGCTGCTCGCGTGGCAGCGGCAGCGCCGGCGGGTTCCACTCACCCCGAACGACGTCAACGCATACGTGCGTGCGCTGACGGGCGGCCCGTTCACCGCCAAGGACTTCCGCACTCTTCGCGGCACCGTCATCGCGGCGGACGCCCTCGCACGAATCGGCGTCGCTGAGACGGCCCGGGCCGTGCATCAGGCCGAGGTCGAAGCCGTGCGCGCCGCCGCGACGGCGCTGGGGAACACCCCCGCGGTCGCGCGCAGCTCGTACATCGACCCGCGCGTGTTCGAACGATATCGCTCGGGGATGCTGCTCGACATGACGGTCTCACCCGAGACGGCCATCCGTTCGCTCGTCCTCGGCTGACGCGCGGCTCGCGCGAGCACGCCGAACCGCAACATCCAACCGCAGCGCCGAAACGGCCCGGGCCGCGCGAGGCGACACCGGGCCGTTCGAGAGCGGGCGATGCGTCAGCGGCGCTTGCTCTCGCCCGAGGTGAGGAGGGCGTCGGCCTTCGAGCTGAAGAACCGGGTCGCCCACATCATGACGGCGGCGAGGAACGCGAACAGGCCCAGCGACACCACGCCCCACGCGCCGCTCTCGGTCGGGACGGCCTCGTTGATCCCTGTGCGCATGATCGGGGCGACGAATCCGCCCAGGTTGCCGAGGGAGTTGATGAGACCGATACCGGCCGCGGCGGCCGCGCCGGTGAGGAACGAGGTCGGGAACGACCACGTGATAGGGCCCGTCGAGAGGAACGCCGCGACCGCGACGGTGATCGCGATGATGCCGAGCAGGCCCTGTCCGTTGGCCCCGGCCCACGCCGAGACCAGGATGGCCGAGCCCGTCACGAGGAAGAACAGCGCACCCCAGACGCGACGCCGGCGAACCGTGTCGGCGTGCTTGCCGACGTAGTAGCAGGCGAACAGGCCGACCGCCCACGGGATGGCGGACACGAGGCCCACCTGCCAGCCGACCGACTCTCCGATGAGGTTCGACACCTGCTGCGGCAGGTAGAACGTGGTGCCGTAGACGGCGATCTGCAGGCAGAAGTAGATGACCGTGAAGTACCAGACCTTCCAGCTGATGAGCGCCGCGCCGATGCCGCGGGGCCCATCGGATTCCTTCACCGTGTCTTCGTGCTCCATCACCGCCTTCAGTGCGGCCTTCTCGTCGTCGTCGAGGAACTTCGCCTTCTGCGGCGAATCGACGAGGAAGAACAGAGCCGCGATACCGGCGACGACCGCCATCATGCCCTCGACGAAGAACATCACCTGCCAGCCGGCCCAGGGGGTGACCTGGTCGCCGATGCTGATCAGGCCGCCCGACAGCGGGGCGCCGAGCATCTGCGAGAACGGCTGCGCGAGGTAGAACAGCGCGAACATCTGCACGCGGCGCTTGTTGGGGAACCACTGCGCGAGGAACATGATCACGCCGGGGAACAGGCCGGCCTCCGTCACGCCCAGGAGGAAGCGCAGCACGATGAACATCGTCTCGCCGTTGACGAAGGCGAACAGCGAGGCGACGATGCCCCAGGTGACGGCGATCCGGGCGAGCCAGAAGCGCGCGCCGAACTTGTCGAGCAGCAGGTTCGAGGGGATCTCGAAGAGGGCGTATCCGATGAAGAAGATGCCGGCTCCGAGGGCGTAGGCACCCGCCGAGATGCCTCGGTCGACCTCGAGGGCGGACTCGGCGAACCCGACGTTCGTGCGGTCGAGGAACGCGACGAAGTACAGGATGATCAGCATCGGCATGAGCCGGTAGGTGGCCTTCTTGATGCCGCTCGCCAGGTGCGGGCTGCTCAGCAGCTCGTTCGCGACCGTGACGTTGGCCCGCGTCGCGGGACCGTAGTCCGATGAGGACACAGTGACTCTCCTTCGAGTTCGTGTGAGGTGTTACGAGGTGACGAGGTGGCGGCTCAGCCGCCGAGTGAGGGGATGATCAGGACGAGGCCGACGACCACGCAGATCACCCCGATGGCCAGGAACCCGAGGCGCCCGCGCGTCCAGTTGCGGTTCACGGGAGCCTCAGTGCATGTAGAGGCCACCGTCGACGTTCAGGGTCTGGCCCGTCACGAATCCGGCGTCCTCGCTGATCAGGTACGCCACCGCCGCGGCGATGTCGGTGGGGGTGCCGATGCGCGGCAGGACGCCGTCGGCGGCCATAGCCGTCTTGCGCTCCTCCGTCAGCGTTCCGCCCATGATGTCGGTGTCGATCGGGCCGGGCGAGACGACGTTCGCCGTGATGCCGAGCGGCCCGAGCTCGCGCGCGACGGAGCGCATCAGACCGATCACGCCCGCCTTCGCCGCCGAGTAGGGCGTCTTCGAGAAGGTGCCGCCGCCTCGCTGCGCCGACACCGAGGAGATGCCCACAAGGCGGCCCACGCCGTTCGCGACGAGCGTCCGGGCGACGCGCTGCGTGACCCAGTGCACGCCGTCGAGGTTGATCGATTCGACGCGGTGCCATTCCTCGGGGGTGACCTCGAGGTAGGGGATCGGGGACGAGACGCCGGCGAAGTTCACGAGGGCGACGATCTGGGGCAGCGAGGCCTCGAGAGCGTCGATCGCGGCGACGGCCTGCTCGCGGTCGGCCACGTTCGCGCCGACGCCGACGGCCCGCACGCCGTGGGCCTCGGCGACCTCGGCGGCGGTGCGCTCGGCGGCCGCGGCGTCGACGTCGACGATGCCGATGTGCCAGCCGCGCTCGGCCAGGTGGAAGGCGGTCGTGCGGCCGATGCCCCGGGGGCTCGCGGCGCCGGTCAGGATGACGGTGCGCTCAGCGGGGAAGACGGATGCCATGGCGTGTTCTCTCAGTCCTGTGCGGGGTGGATGGGGGCGGGGCCGAGCTCGTCGATGAGCTTCTTCATCGCGACGTACGCCTTGTTGCGGTAGGCGATGAGCTCGGGCGTGCGCTCGGCGGGGACGTCGAGGAACCCGGCGCCGGACTTAGTGCCGAGCTTCCCGGCCGAGACGAGCCGGTCGAGGATGGGCGGTGTCGCGAACCGCTCGGGGAACTCCGTCTGCAGCGACGCGTAGCAGAAGGCGTACACGTCGAGTCCGGCCATGTCGGCGATCGCGAACGGCCCGAAGAAGGGCAGGCGGAAGCCGAAGGTCGTGCGCACGATGGTGTCGATGTCCTCCGGCGTGGCCACGCCCTCCTCGACCAGCTGCGTCGCCTCGTGAAAGAGCGCGTACTGCAGGCGGTTGAGCACGAACCCGGTCGCGTCCTTGACCCGCGCGGTCTCCTTGCCCGTCGCGGCGACGATGGCCTCGACGACGGGGAGGACCGCCTCATCGGTGCCGGCGTGCGGGATCAGCTCGACGCCGGGGATGAAGGGGGCGGGGTTGGAGAAGTGCACGCCGAGGAAGCGGCCGGGCTCGGTCACGGCTTCGGCGAGGCGGCCGATGAGGATCGTCGAGGTGTTGCTGCCGATGATCGCGTCGGGCGCGGCCGCCGCCGAGATGCGGCGGAGGGTCGCGTGCTTGATCTCGATCTTCTCGGGCACGGCCTCTTCGATGAAGGAGGCGCCGGCGACGGCATCCTCGATCGTCATCGCCGTGATGCGCTCGGCGATGACGGCGCTGGCGTCGGCGGGGAACAGGCCGTCGGCGGCGAACTGCGCGGCCTCGGCGATGAGGCGGTCGCGGTTGCCGCGGGCGACTTCGATGTCGACGTCGGCGATGCGCACGTCGGCGCCGGACAGGGCGAGCGACTGCGCGATGCCGCCGCCCATGTAGCCGCTGCCCACCACCGCGTACACGGGGCGTTCGTTCTCGGTCATGACGTTCTCCTCGTCGGTGTCGGTCAGGCTCCGGCGGTCGCCGGAAGCAGGGAGGTCAGGTAGTCGCGGTTGCGGGCGCACACCCCGAGGCTGTCGCCGCCGTACTGCTCCATGAGGAACGGGCCGCGGAACCCGAGCTCGAGCGCGCGGGCGACCATCGCCCGGTAGTTGATGAGGCCGAGCTCCATGCTGGTCGGCGTCGAGGTCTGCCAGCTGCCGTCGGCGGCCTCGTCGCGCGCGTAGTTCTTCATGTGCCAGTAGTTCGCGTAGGGGAGGGTCTTCTCGTGCATCTCGCGCCAGTCCTCGATGGGGCGGTGCAGGCGCACGAGGTTGCCGATGTCGGGGTTGAGGCCGACGTTGTCGAGCCCGATCTCCTCGATGAGGCGCACAGCGCTGTCGGCGGTGCCGAGGTAGGTGTCCTCATACATCTCCAGCGACATCGGCAGGCCGACGGATGCCGCGTGCTCGCCGAGTTCGCGCAGGCGTCGGACCGCGAGTGCGCGGGTGTCGGCGTCATCGGGGTCGACCGGGCCCGGCGCGGTCCAGAACCACAGGGCGGCGCGCTGGGCCTCGCTGAAGGGCTGATGGAGTCCGGTCGAGAACACGCTCATGCCGAGTTCGGCCGCCGCGTCGATCGCGCGGTGCGCGTACGCGAGGTTCTCCTCGCCCTTGCCCGGCTGGATGACGCTCTGTCGCTGCACGTGCACCGAGACGAGATCGACCCCGTGGCTCGTCGCGATGGACTTCAGTTCGGCCCGGCGGGACGCGGTCAGCTCAGACGGGCGGATGTGGCTGTCCGCGATCTCGATCGCTGTGAAGCCGAGCCGCTCGACCTGCGAGAACACGCCGTCCCAGGTCTCGGCGTCGGCGTCGTGCAGGCGGGTCCCATCCGCGGCGACGGGGGAGAAGCCGTGCATGCAGACCGCGATCGGGCCGGGCGTAGGGGCGGACGGGTGCGACGTTGCGTTCATGACGACTCCATTGGCGAGCGTGTCCGACGAGGACTCCCGTAGATCCTATAGGAAATAGAGAACGCTGCAAGAGGGAGTTCGCGGCGAGGAGCTCAGGCCTGCTCGAGCCCGAGCGATCGCTGGCGCACCTGCTCGAGGTGATGGAGCATCGACCGCTCGGGAGCGTCGGGGTCGCCCGTTGCGAACGCGTCGACGAGAGCCTCGTGCTCGGCGATCGCCTCGCGCACGTCGGTCACACCGTGCCGGACCGACTGCCGCATCCGGTGCAGCTGGGCTCCGAGGGTCTCGGACATCTCGGTGAGATACCGGTTGCCGCAGTGGTCGAACACGACCCGATGGAACGCGGCGTCCGCGACGAAGTAGGCCGCAGTCAGCTCGAGGTCGGCCGCGCCGGCGTTCAGGGCCTCGATGACACGCTTGCCGATGCTGCGGTGCTCCTCCTCCGCGGCGCGCAACTCGCCGATCATCTGGGGCGAGGCGGGCGTCGCGAGGCGCGTGGCATGCGTCTCGAGCATGATGCGGGCGTCGAAGAGCTCGCGCAGCTGATCGAGTCCGAGGGGCGGGGCGACTCGGTAGCCGCGCAGCGCCTCGCGCGTGACGAGACCCGTGCGCTCGAGCTGCACGAGCGCTTCGCGCACCGGGGTCTGCGACACGTCCAGCTGACGCGCGATCGTGTCGATCGACAGGCGGCGGCCGGGAACCGCCTCGCCGCTGAGCAGCAGCTGGAGGATGCGCTCGTAGACGTGGTCGCGCAGGCCCCGCCGCTCGATCGTCGCATCGAGTCCCAGCAGGTTGCCATCCCGTGATGCGGTCATCGTCCCTCTTCCGGTTCGCACGGAGCGCACCTCACCCCGAGAGGGCGTCCACCTCATCGAGGATGTCACGAACTGCGCGCGGGTCGTGCGCGAACCGGCCGAGGAACAGGCCGTCGACGTCGTCGGAGATGGTCGAGAGCAGACCGGGCCCCGCACTGCCGCCGTAGATGATCGAGACCTCGCGGCCGGCGGCGTCTATTCGCGATCTCAGTCCCGAGCAGACCGACCGGATGTGGTCGGATGTCGCGGGCGCCGGCGCCCCGATCGCCCAGAGCGGCTCGTAGGCGATCACTACTGCGCCGGTGGCGCCTGCGCCGTCGGCATCCCGGAGGGCACTGCGCACCTGCTGCGCGCAGGTCGCGATCGCGGCATCGAGCCCCGCCTTGTCCTCCTCGCCGACGCAGACGACCGGGACGAGGCCGTTCCGCAGCGCGGCGTGGGTCTTCGCCGACACCACGCTCTCGGTCTCGCCGAACAGGCGGCGCCGCTCGGCATGGCCGACCTCGGCGTAGCGGCATCCGAGCTCGGCGAGCACGGCACCCGAGACCTCGCCGGTGTACGCGCCGGCGTCATGAACGGCGAGGTCCTGCGCCCCGACCGCCAGGCGCCCCGCGCGTTCGAGAGCGCCGGGGATCGAGGGGAACTGCGGCGCGACGAAAGTCGTGACGCGATCGCGTGCGGGATGCTCGTCGAGGATCGCCGCGACCTCCGAGACCCAGGCCAGCGTGCGGGAGTGCGAGAAATAGGTCTTGAGGCTCGCGCCGATGATCATCGGGCGGACCTCACCCCTCTTCGTATGCGCAGATCTCGCGCACCTTCTCGGCCGAGGCGCTCGAGGTGTCGAAGGTGTAGGTGAGCCATTCCGCTGCGAGGCGCCGCGCCAGCTCGATCCCCACGACGCGCTGGCCCATGCACAGCACCTGGGCGTCGTTCGACAGGATCGATCGCTCGACCGAGTACGAGTCGTGCGCCGTGACGGCGCGGATGCCGGAGACCTTGTTCGCCGCGATCGCGACGCCGAGCCCCGTGCCGCAGATGAGGATCGCGCGGTCGGCCTCGCCGTCGCGCACACGCTCCGCGGCGGCGGTCGCGACTGCCGGATAGTTGGTGTGGCTGTCGGCGTCGACACCGACGTCGATGACCTCGGCGACGAGGGGGTTCGCCTCCAGGTCGGCCTTGATGCGTTCCTTGTACTCGTAGCCGGCGTCATCCGAGCCGACGATCAGTCGCAGTGCCATGTCAGGCGTCCTCCTTCAGGACATCGAGAACCGTGCGGGTGACCAGCGCGAACGAGACCGCGCCGGGATCGGGGGTGCCGAGACTGCGGTCGCCGTGCGTACGGGCGCGGCCGAGTCGGGCGGTGAGCTGGGCGGTCGCCTCGGCGGCGGCCTGTGCGGCGTCGGCGGCCGTCGCCCACGCGTCGAGCAGTGCATCGCCCTGAGCGAGTCGGTCGCGGAGCGTGTCGGCGAAGGGAACGATCGCGTCGATCATCGTCTTGTCGCCGACCGTGGCCTTGCCGAACGACATCACGGCATCCTTCATGCGTCCCACGCCCGCGGACAGGGCCGAGGCGTCGACCGCGTCGTCATCGCCGAGGGCGGCGCCGAGGTCGACGAGCATCTCGCCCCAGATCGCGCCCGACGTGCCGCCGCCCTTGTCAGCCCACGCCTCGCCTGCGTGCTGCAGTGCCGTTCGCGCGCCCGCGCCGGCGGTGACGGCACGTGAGGCGGCGGCCGCGGCCGCGCGACTGCCGCGCTGCATGCCGATGCCGTGGTCGCCGTCGCCCGCGATGCGGTCGATGCGTCCGAGCTCGTCGGCCTGGTCATCGAGCATCGCAGCGACGGCGTCGAGCGCGTGGGCGACGACGGTGGCTGCGCGACGCGACTCTTCCCCGGCCGGCCCGATCGCCTCGGTCTCATCGTCGTCGTCGGCGACGGTCGTCACCGCGACGCGGCCGTCGACCGAGCCTCGACGGAATGCGGGGGTATCGCACGACGCGTGCCACAGCCGGTCGAGCTCGTCGTCGAGCCAGAGGAGGGTGAGCGAGACGCCGGCCATGTCGAAGCTCGTGCAGAACTCGCCGACTTCGGGCGAAACGACCTCGACTCCCGCTTCGGTCAGCAACCGATCGACGGAGCCGTAAACGACGTAGAGCTCCTCGTACTTCACCGAGCCGAGTCCGTTCAGGATCGGCACCACGCGACCGGTCGGGGCGGCGTCGTCGGGCCGCTCAGCGAGCAGCCGCTCGACGAGCAGCTGCGCGAGCTCGGCCGCAGTGGGGATGTCGACCTCGTCGATGCCGGGTTCACCGTGGATGCCGAGGCCTACGGCCATGCGTCCCTGCGGCACGGTGAAGAGCGGCTCGGTCGCGCCCGGAAGGGTGCAGCCGCCGAAGGCGACACCGAGAGAGCGGGTGCGGTCGTTGGCGAGCCGCGCCAGGCGCTCGACGTCGTCGAGGTCGTGGCCCTGCTCCGCGGCCGCGCCGGCGATCTTGAAGACGACGAGATCGCCGGCGATGCCGCGGCGCTTCTCACGCTCGTGCGGGGGAGCGCTGGAGATGTCGTCGGTCACCGTCACGGTGCGGCAGTCGATGCCCGCCTCGCGGAGACGATCCTGAGCCTGGGTGAAGTGCAGGACGTCGCCGGCGTAGTTGCCGTAGCTGAGGAGCACTCCGCGGCCCTCGTGCGCGGCCTTCGCCACAGATCGCACCTGGTGGGCCGACGGCGACGCGAACAAATTGCCCATCACGGCGCCGTGCGCGAGCCCGGGACCGACGAGCCCGGCGAAGGCGGGGTAGTGGCCGCTGCCGCCCCCCACGACGACAGCGACCGTGGGCTCCGCGCCGCGGGTCGAGCGGACGACACCTCCCGTGACGGGGCGGACCCACCGGCCGGAGGCCGCGACGAAACCGGCGACGGAGTCCTCGACGAACTCGTCGGGGTCGTTGAACAGACGCGTCATTGCGTTCTCCTCTGCGATGGGGGAGCGAACCTTTCGTCGATCCTATAGGAAATGAGTCGAGGTGTGACCCGGAGTGGCGGCATCCGCCGACCCATCCCGGGGTCTACGGTGGCGACGTGATCGAGCGGGCGCGCATCTCGCCGCTCACGCTGGTCCTCGTCGTGATCGGCGGTGCGGCCGGCGTCGCCGCGCGAGCCGCGCTCACTCTTCCGTTCACGGGATGGGCCCACCCCCTCGCGGTGCCCGCGCTCACGCTCGGATGCAATCTGCTCGGGTCCTTCCTGCTCGGCATCGTCGTCGGGCGCTGGGCGGTCAGCCGGCCCCGGCTCCGCGCGTTCGCCGGCACCGGCGTGCTCGGCGGCTTCACGACGTACAGCGCCTTCGCTGTGCAGTCGATCCAGGTCGCCACCGCCGCGCCGATCGTCGGGCTCGCGCTCATCGCCGTCAGCCTCGCCGGCGGTGCCGTCGCCGCGGCACTCGGGCTGGCCCTCGGTACCCGTCGCGAGAGGGATGCCGCATGAACGGGGTGAGTGCCGGGATGCTCGTGGCCCTGGTGGTCGCGGGCGGGGCAGGCGCCGGCATCCGGTACGTCCTCGATGTCCTCCTCACGCGGGAGCGCCGCGATGCCTTCCCCGTCGGCATCCTGGTGATCAACGTCACCGGTTCCGGGCTGCTGGGGCTCCTGACCGGACTCGGCGCGCTCGTCGCGCCCGACTGGCTGGCCGTCCTCGGCATCGGCTTGCTGGGCGGATACACGACGTTCAGCACGGTGTCGGTCGACACGGTCCAGCTGATGCGGCGCGGCCGGCGCGACTGGGCGATCGTCAATCTCGTCGGCACCTTCGCCATGGCCGTCATCGCTGCGGCGATCGGCATCGTCATCGGGGGATTGCTCCCAGGCTGAGCCCACGCTCGCGCGGCGCCCGCGTGGGATACTGAAGTCGATACATCCATGTATCGACGAGCGCATCCCGTTCGCCTGCATCACACCTACCTGCGCCGGTCCGGTGCGCCCGAGGGAACCTGTGTCGAAACTCGCCGTCCTGAGCCTGAAGAACCGCGCTCTCATCGCGCTCATCACGATCGTCGCCGCGGTGTTCGGCGGCCTCGCGCTCACGAACCTCAAGCAGGAGCTCATTCCCTCGATCGAGCTGCCTCAGCTCTCGGTGGTCACGACCTACCCCGGTGCCTCGCCCGAGGTCGTCAACACCGACGTCTCGACCCCGATCGAGACCGCGATCCAGGGCGTGCCCGGGCTCGAGTCGACGACGGCGACGAGCTCGACGAACGCCTCGATCATCCAGGCGTCGTTCACCTACGGCACCGATCTGGCGACCGCGGAGCAGAAGATCCTGCAGGCCATCAACCGCATCGACAGCCAGCTCCCCGACGGCGTCAGCCCGAACGTGCTGAGCTTCTCGCTCGACGACCTTCCTGTGATCCAGCTGGCCGTGACCGGCTACGACGACGCCGAATCGGTGCAGGCCCGGCTCGAGAGCACCGTCGTCCCCGACCTCGAAGACGTCGACGGCGTCAACGCCGCCCAGGTCGTCGGAGGCCGCGTCGAGCGCATCACGATCACCCCCGACCAGACCGCGCTCGCCGAGGCCGGGTACACGCAGCAGGCCATCCGCGACGCGCTCGATCAGAACGGCGTCCTGTTCCCCGGCGGCGAGATCACCGAGGGCGACCAGTCGCTGACCGTGCAGACCGGCGCGAAGATCGCCTCGGTCGACGAGTTGTCGGCGTTGCCGCTCGTGCCGACGGATGCCGCTCAGCTCACCGGCGGCACGACCACGATCGGCGACGTCGCCACCGTCGCGCAGGAACCGTCACCGGTCACCTCCATCTCGCGTGTCGACGGCGAGCCGGCCCTGACCATCGCGGTCACGAAGCTGCCCGCCGCCAACACCGTCGACGTCTCGCGCGGCGTGCTCGACGCGCTGCCCGCGCTCGAAGACGACCTCGGCGGCGAGGCTCAGTTCACGGTCGTCTTCGACCAGGCGCCGTTCATCGAGCAGTCGATCGAGGCCCTCGCCCAAGAGGGTCTCCTGGGGCTCGTGTTCGCGGTGCTCGTGATCCTCGTGTTCCTGCTCTCGGTCCGCTCGACGATCGTCACCGCGATCTCGATCCCCACGAGCGTGCTCATCACCTTCGTCGGCATCCAGGCGTTCGGTTACTCGCTCAACATCCTGACCCTCGGTGCCCTCACGATCGCGATCGGCCGAGTCGTCGACGACTCGATCGTCGTCATCGAGAACATCAAGCGGCACTACGTCGAGGGAGCCGACAAGCTCGCGGCCATCACCCTGGCCGTTCGCGAGGTGGCCGCCGCCATCACGGCGTCGACGATCACGACCGTTGCCGTGTTCCTGCCTATCGCCTTCGTCGGAGACCTGACCGGCGAGCTGTTCCGTCCCTTCGCCCTGACGGTCACCATCGCGATGTCGGCCTCGCTGTTCGTCTCGCTCACGATCGTCCCGGTGCTCGCGTACTGGTTCCTGCGGCCGGGTAAGCCCGTCGTGACGCCCGACGGCCGGCGCATCGACCCCGAAGACCCCGAGGCGCCGCCGTCGCGACTGCAGAAGGCCTACCTGCCGGTCCTGCGCTGGACCCTCCGCCACTCCGCCGTCACGCTGGTGCTGGCGGTGCTCGTGCTCGGCGGCACCCTCGCGGCCGTGCCGCTGATGAAGACGAACTTCCTCGGCGACTCCGGTCAGAACACCTTCACCATGACGCAGACGCTCGGGCCTGCGGCATCCCTCGAGGCGGAGGATGCCGCCGCCCAGCGCGTCGAGGACGCGGTCACCGGCCTCGAGGGAATCGACGCCGTGCAGGTTTCGATCGGCTCGTCCGGATCGCAGCTGCGCGACGCCTTCTCGGGCGGGGGCGGCGGGGTGACCTACTCGATCACGACCGACAGCTCGGCCGATCAGCTCGACGTGCGCGATCGCGTGCAGCGCGCCGTCGCCGACCTCGAGGGCGTCGGCGACATCCAGATCGCCGCCGGTGGCGGCGGATTCGGCTCGAGCGACATCGAGATCGATGTCACCGCGCCCGACCAGACCGCGTTGCGCGAAGCGACCGACGCCGTCGTGGCGTCGCTGCAGGATGCCGACGGCGTCAGCCAGGTCACGTCGAACCTCTCGGCCTCGCTGCCGTACATCGCCGTGACCGTCGACCGCGACGCGGCGGCATCCCGCGGCCTGTCGGAGGTCGCGGTGGGCGGCATCGTCTCGGGAACGATGCAGCCGCAGTCGATCGGAACCGTCGAGATCGACGACACCTCGCTCACCGTCTACCTCGCGGCGTCGCAGGCGCCCGCGTCGATCGACGAGCTGCGGCAGCTGACGATCCCCACGGCCGGCGGCCCCATCCCGCTGCAGGACGTCGCCACCGTCGAGCAGAGCGAGGGCCCGACCTCCATCACGACGCAGCGCGGTCAGCGCACCGCGACGGTCACCGTGACGCCCTCGGGTGACGACCTCAACGCGGCATCCGCGACGGTCGCCGACGCCCTCGACACGGTCGAGCTGCCGCAGGGCGCGGACGCCGAGATCGGCGGTGTTCTCACGCAGCAGCAGGACGCCTTCGCGCAGCTCGGACTCGCCGCGCTCGCCGCCATCCTCATCGTCTACATCGTGATGGTCGCGACCTTCAAGTCGCTGCGGCAGCCGCTGCTGCTGCTCATCTCGGTGCCGTTCGCCGCGACAGGAGCGATTCTGCTGCAGATCGCGACGGGCGTGCCGCTCGGCGTCGCGTCGCTCATCGGCGTGCTGATGCTCATCGGCATCGTCGTGACGAACGCGATCGTGCTCATCGACCTGGTCAACCAGTATCGCGAGAAGGGGCTGTCGGCCCACGACGCGACGATCGCCGGCGGATCGCGTCGTCTGCGACCGATCCTGATGACCGCGCTCGCGACCATCTTCGCGCTGACGCCCATGGGGCTCGGGATCACCGGCCACGGCGGGTTCATCTCGCAGCCGCTGGCGATCGTCGTCATCGGCGGGCTCATCTCGTCGACCCTGCTGACCCTGCTCGTGCTGCCGACCCTCTACAACCTCGTCGAGGGTGCGCGCGAGCGCCGCGCGGCGCGGCGGCGCGGTGACGTCGGTGCCGGTGCGGGTGCCGGTGCCGGCGCGGGTGCCGGTGCGGATGCTGGTTTGACAGCCGGTTCCGCGGGAGACGGGGTGTCTGCGGCGCCGATGACCCGGCGCGAGCGGCGCCTCGCGGAGGCGGCCACAGCCGAGCCGACCCACCTCGTCGTGCCGGTGGACGGTTCACCCGATGCCCCCACGCACCTGGTCATCCCGGTCGCGCCTGATGACCACGAGGTCGGCGACGCCCATGCTGGTGCTGGACGGCCGGTGGATTCCGGTGAACCGGAGGCCGGGTCGTCCCGTCGACAGGCTCAGCGCATTCCCGGGCCTTCTCGCGGACCCCGTCGCCGCCGCCTGGCCTGATTGCGGCTCGCGCCGGGCTCGCGGCGGGCTCGCGCCGGGCTGCCGGCTTGCCGCGATGCAAGGGATTGCCCGCGGCGCGCCGTGGCCGGGAGCGAGGCGCCGGGGTGTTGCGCCGGAACCCTTGCATCGCAGCACGCGTTGCCCCCGCCCCGGCCCTCGAGCCCGGCCCTCGCACCCGGCCCTTGCACCCGGGCCCCGGCGCCGCGGCGGGCGATTTCTCAGGCGGATGCCGTATCGTGGGCGGGTCGGCTCTGGGCAGCGCGTGATCGCGACAGGTTTTGTGAGTCCATGGGGCCGATGGTGAGCGCCGATCGGCGCGCATGACCATCATGTGAATGGCCCCCGGCCGACGGATGTCCGGGTTTGCCCGCGTGCGCGCGGGCGCTGTTCTCGTGCAGAGAACCCAGAAGGACGCACCCATGCCCAAGAACAAGAAGCCGGCCGGCGGCCGCGCGCAGAACTTCGAACCCCGCTACGGCAAGAAGATGTCGTACCAGGACGCGAAGCGTCGCCCCGGCCAGTCCTCGGCCGGAACCCCCGGCAGCAAGAGCCCCGGTCACCGCGGCTACCGCGCCGAGAGCGAAGACACCGGTCGCAAGAACCGCTGGTCCTCGCAGGACCGTGCCGGTCGTGACGAAGCGCGCGGCATTCGCTCGCAGGCCCGCGACGACCGCGGCGGACGCGACGACCGCGGTCAGCGCGAGCAGCGCGGCTACGGGAACGACCGCCGATCGGATGCCGGCGGCCGGCGCCCCTACGAAGCGCAGCCCCGCGACGATCGCCGCACCTTCGGTGATGCGCGTCCCTCCTTCCGTGACGATCGTCCGCGTCGTGACTTCGGCGACCGCCCGAACCGTGATGACCGTCCGCGTCGTGACTTCGGTGACCGTCCGAACCGCGACGACCGAGCGCGTCGCGACGACCGCCCCGCGCGTTCGTTCGATGACCGGCCGCGGCGGGATTTCGGCGACCGGCCCCGCCGCGACGACCGCCCCGCGCGTTCGTTCGATGACCGTCCCCGTCGTGACTTCGGCGACCGCCCGAACCGTGACGACCGTCCGCGTCGTGACTTCTCGGACCGTCCGCGTCGTGACGACCGTCCGGCGCGTTCGTTCGATGACCGCCCGCGCCGTGACTTCGGCGACCGCCCGAACCGCGATGACCGTCCGCGTCGTGACTTCTCGGACCGTCCGCGTCGTGACGACCGTCCGGCGCGTTCGTTCGATGACCGCCCGCGCCGTGACTTCGCCGACCGCCCGAACCGCGATGACCGTCCGCGTCGCGACTTCTCGGACCGTCCGCGTCGTGACGACCGTCCGGCGCGTTCGTTCGATGACCGCCCGCGCCGTGACTTCGGCGACCGTCCGAACCGTTCGGACTGGAACGCCGAGACGAAGTCGAAGGCCCACCAGGACCACGTCGACACCGTCCACGAGCGCCTGCAGGCGGAGGCCGTGGATGCGGCATCCGTCGCCCAGTCGTCGTTCGCCGACCTCGGCCTCGGTGACAACATCGTCCGTCAGCTCGACGCCCTGGGTGCGGCATCCCCGTTCCCGATCCAGGCGGCCACCATTCCGCCGATCCTCGAGGGCAAGGACGTCCTCGCCCGCGGCCGCACCGGCTCGGGCAAGACCATCGCGTTCGGCGCTCCGCTCGTCGAGTCGATCCTGCGCAGCCAGGCCGGCAAGCGTCGCGAGTTCGGGCGTTCACCCAAGGCGCTGATCCTCGCTCCGACGCGCGAGCTCGCGCTGCAGATCGACCGCACCGTCCAGGCGATCGCGCGCAGCGTCGGGCTCTTCACGACGCAGATCTACGGCGGAGTGCCGCAGGCGCGTCAGGTCGGTGCGCTCAAGAAGGGCGTCGACATCATCATCGGCACCCCCGGCCGCATCGAAGACCTGCAGAACCAGGGAAAGCTCGACCTCTCCGAGGTGGGGATCGTCGTGCTCGACGAGGCCGACCACATGAGCGAGCTCGGGTTCCTCGAGCCCATGCAGCGCATCCTCCGCCTCGTGCAGGACGGCGCGCAGAAGCTGCTGTTCTCGGCGACGCTCGACCGCGAGGTCGCCGCTCTGGTCGACGAGTTCCTCGTCGAGCCGGCCGTCTACGAGGTCGCGGGCGAGAGCCAGGACACCTCGACGATCGATCACCGTGTGCTCGTCCTCGACCACCGTGACAAGGCCGAGATCCTCAACTCCCTCGTCGACCGCGACGGCAAGACGCTCGTCTTTGCGCGTACCCGTGCCTACACCGAGATGCTCGCCGAGCAGTTCGAGGATGCCGGGATCGCCGCGGTCGCGCTCCACGGCGACCTCAACCAGGGCAAGCGCACGCGCAACCTGCAGCGCCTGACCGACGGCAAGGTGCGGGTGCTGGTCGCGACGGATGTCGCAGCCCGCGGCATCCACGTCGACGACATCGACCTGGTCATCCAGGCCGACGCTCCCGACGAGTACAAGACCTACCTGCACCGCGCAGGGCGCACCGGCCGCGCCGGTCGCTCGGGCGCGGTCGTCACTCTCATCACGCGTCAGCGTCGCCGTCGCATGACCGAGATGCTCGAGCGCGCCGAGATCGACGCTCCGTTCGACGATGTCCGCCCCGGCGACGACATCCTCGAGGAGGTCTCGGGCCGACAGCTCGCGAACGTCGACGCCTGACCCGACGCCCTGACGCCCCGCCGCACGCTGTGACCCGACGGTCGTGGCGTTCGGCGGGGCGCTTCCGTTGGACGTGCCGACCCCAAACCGGGCCTTGAGCCTGTTGGCGGCCTGATCCGCGGCGCGTTCCGGTCCGCGGCGGCGAGCGGAACCTGCGAGGCTCGTGCAATGGGACGGAAACAGCTCGTGGGGTATTGGGGTCTCGCCGCGGCAGTGGCGCTCGTGATGACGGGCTGCTCGGCCGCGACCGATCCGGCATCATCACCGAGCCCGGCGACGTCGACCAAGTCGAGCGCGTCGACCCCGCCCCCGACACCGTCGCAGAGCGCCGACGCCCCGACGTCGGATGCTATGGCGCCGTCGCTCGACGGCGTGAGCTGCGACGAACTCGTCCCGAGCGCGATCGTCGATGCCAACTTCACGCAGGGGGCTGTGCCCAGCGACCCGTGGCGCGACGCTGCTGCTGCGCTGCCTAACGAACCGGCGCGCCTCGCTGCCGAGGCTGCGGGCGACGACATCGCGTGCGCCTGGGCCTTTCCCGGTGGCTCCGACGGCGGCGTCGAAGTCTACGGTCTGACTCTCACCCCCGATGCGCGCGATGCCCTCGTCGCCGAGCTCCGCGATACCGCGGTCTTCAGCGAAGGTGATGTCGAGGGGGCGGCGACGTTCACCCGTGTGGAGGATGGAGAGGTCGCGTCTCGGACCGTCGGTTACCTCTTCGATGAGTCGGTATGGATCGCGTTCGTGGGAAACAGTGCGATGGAGTCGTTCGACCGCGACTACGTCCCCGCGATGCTCACGGCGATCCGCCCGTAAGCCGTAGCTCGACGCCTACCCTGAAATACGCCGCGCAGCGTCAGAAGAGCGTGGGAACGGATGCCGCTGCGGCGGCGCGGCCGCGCGAAGTCGTGACCACCGGTCCGGCGCGGAATCGTCGCGTGGCGGGCTGGGCCTCTTCCTCTTCGAGCCCTCCCCGAAGGCGATGCCGCGCGAGCAGAGGTCGAACGCGCGTCGCGAGCATGCGCCGGTAGCCCTGCGGTGCCTGCACCGAGGCCCCGGGGTACAGGCCGCGGTACACCGGCACGAGGTCGGGGCGTTCACGCGCGAGCCACTGCTGGAACCAGGGTTTGACGCCCGGTCGCAGGTGCATCGCGCCGTAGAGGACGCGGGCGGCGCCGGCATCCGCGATCCGGCTCAGGGCATCGTCGAGTACCTCGGTCGAATCGGTGAGGTGCGGCACGATCGGCATCAGGAACACCGTCACCCGGAACCCCGCGGCGCTTGCCGCTCGCACCGTGTCGAGGCGAGCGGCGAATGTCGGCGCGCCGGGTTCGAGCAGCTGCCGCAGCGGCTCGTCGAGTACCGCGATCGACATCGCGAGGTCGACGGGCACCGAACGTGCCGCCTCGGCAAGCATCGGCAGGTCGCGGCGCAGCAGGGTGCCTTTCGTCAGCACCGAGAACGGCGTGCCGCTGTCGACCAGCGCCGTGATGATGCCGGGCATCAGCCGATAGCGGCCCTCCGCACGCTGGTAGGGGTCGGTGTTCGTGCCGAGCGCCACCTGCTCGCGCGCCCAGGTCGGTTTCGAGAGCTCGCGGCGCAGTACGTCGGCGACGTTCAGCTTGACGACGATCTGCGAGTCGAAGTCGGCTCCCGCGTCCATGTCGAGGTACTCGTGCGTGCCGCGGGCGAAGCAGTAGACGCAGGCATGCGTGCATCCCCGGTAGGGATTGACCGTCCAGTCGAAGGGCATCGCCGAGGGGCCCGGGACCCGGTTGAGCGCCGAGCGCGACATGACCTCGTGGAAGGTCACTCCTGCGAACTCCGGCGTCGTCACCGAGCGCACGAGGCCGTTGAGTGTTTCAAGGCCGGGCAGCGCAGCGGCATCCGCCACGCCCATCTGCTGCCCCTGCCATCGCATGAGAAGATTCGAACAGAAATTCGAAGGGTTGTCAACCGTGCTCGTCCTCGGTCGGCTTCCTCATCGCCGCCAGAGCGATGGATAAAGCGACACAGGCGCCGCACATCGCGATCGCCGCTACGAAGATGCCCTGCTGCGTTGTCGACGCAGCAAGCGGGGACACTGCTCCGATCACCGTGCCGATCTGGATCACCGCGACGTACAGCCCGGCGCCCAGGCCGGCATCCCGGCTCGCGACGCGCGAAAGCAAGACGAGCCCCACCCCCTGGAAGCCTGCGGCGAACACTGCATAGATGACCTGCGAGGCGACGAGTCCCGGGACGCCGGGGGTTAGCAAGGGAACGAGGAAAGCAACAGTGCCGGAGGCGGCGACGAACGCAAGGCAGCGCGCGGGGCCGATGCGTGCGGTCACGATCGCTAAGAGGGGGAGGACGGCGAGTTCGACGATCGCGGTGGCGGCGAAGAGAGCCGCGGCCAGTGAGGCAGGTAGCCCCGACTCGACGATATAGACGGGTAGGTAGATTCCCCGCAGAGCGTCGACGGCCTTCATGGTCCCCACCAACCCGATCGCGAGGACAAGTGCGGCAATGGCGACCGACCCTGCGCCCCGGTGAGAAGCCACTGGGCGGGTCGGCTCCGGTTCGAGCGTCTGGGCGAGACGGGGCGACCAACTCGCCACTGCGCCCACTGCTGTGAACGCCGCGCCGGCGAGGAGGGCGAGGGGGCCGCCGAGGCTCGCGAGCGATAGAAAAAGGAGGCCGCTGATGTAACCGGCTACCAGAATCTGTCGCAGATCAATGACGATCGCGTCGCGGTCGGCAGGGGGTGCCTGTCGGGAGGTCCTGCCCATGATCTGCGGCAAGGTCATCGTGGTCAAGAGCATGAGTGCTCCACCTGTGTAGAGCAGGGCCGGTTCGGTGGGGTTGAACGCGATGATCGCGATGCCGAGGGCTGAGAGGGCCGTCGTGAGCCGAAGAGCCTGGGGAGGGTATTGGCGGCGCGTTATCGCTCGGAGGGCCACGGTGTTCAGCAGGACCGCCACGGCGGCGTTGAAGATGAAGAAAGCAGCGATCTGGACCGAGTCGAGGCCCGCGGAGGCCAGCAGCAACGGAATGCCGACGGACGTCACTCCGTTCGCCAGCGCGGTGGCGGCGACGACCGTGTAGGCGCTTCGGTGCGCGCGAAAGCGGGATGCAGCTCTCATCGGCGTTCAGAGCTCTGGCACGGACGCCGACATGAAGAGCCGTCGGTATTCCGTGGCGAGGTCGTATCGAGCCAGTGCGGTTGAGAGCGACCGAGCCGCGGCGCGGTACGCCTCCTCCTCCGCGACGACGTGGACGGCGTCGCGGACGGTTCTCCAATCGACGGTCGCCTCTCGGGCGTCGTGCGCCGCCCATGAGTGGATCGGCGCCGTGTCTCTGAGGACGACTCCGGCGCCGAGGTGTTCGAGTCGGTCGCCGTTCTCAGCTCGCTCGGGGCTCCCGCCGGGAGCGATCACCGATGGGACCCCGAGCTGGAGCATGGTGAGCGTTATGCCGTGACCGCCATGCGTGAAGGCGACGCGTGCATGACTCAGCGTGTCGGCGGGCAGCAGTGTGGATATAGCGAACGCCCCCGCCGACGCGTTTCTGAGCGCAGCGGTCTCGGCGGCGCTACCCGTGACGATATGCACTCGCTCTGCCAGTTCGCCGAACGCTCGTTCGGCGGAGCGCAGCAGCTGAGGCGTGCCGACCATGCGGTAGAGCACCACGTCCCGATCGGGTTCGGGACCTGCGCGCCGCGCGGGCAGTGGGGACGAGACGCCTGTCAAAGGGCCGATGTATCGGGAGCCGTCGACCTCCGCGCCGAGTGCGTCAAAGGGCGGGAAGCTCGGTATGAACGTCGGGGGCCCACTGATGAGCTCCCGCAGGTCGCTCATCCGGTACGACGAGCCCATCCGCGCGAGAACGGCATGGAATGCGGCGTTGCCGCTGGTCCAGATTTCCTCCACGCCGCGCCCCGCGTAGCGGTGCTGTGGAAGGTGAATGCTCTGCAGTACGGCGGTGCAACGGACCCCTCGGCGCCAGCACGCGATCGCGAGCGTCGGTCTGCCATCGTGGACGACCACTGTCGGCTGCGTCTGATCGAGGAGACGCAAGTCTGACCTCACGCCCTCGGCGACCCGCTCCTCGATGTGCCAACCGCCCCAGGACCCGACGCGAGCTGCCCAGGGGTCGCCAAGTGTGACCGCCTCGAATCCCTCCCGAGTAACGAGGTCTTGCTGGCTGGGCGTGTCCGTCGCAATGGTGAATTCGTGCGCGCTTTCTCGGCCGGCGCGGGCTAGAGCGAGCATTCGCATGATGTGGCCGTTGCCGCTGCCCCATGGGACCAGGAGTACGCGCGCCATGAAGTGTCCTGATTTCTGTGACGATGAGTGGCCAATGCTACTCACTTTCCATCGCGCGTATGCTCGTACGCTCTGGTGCCGGTGGGTGGGATGGAAGTCACCAAACTGGAATCAACGACACCGTGGTGGATTGGGGAGTGTGCTGTGACATCGACGTCAGCTGCAAAGAGAGTGGGATTCATTGGAGTGGGTGAGCAGGGGTGGAACAACCTCCTTCCCGCACTCGGGCTCGTCGACCACGTCGACTTGGTCGCTGTCTGCGACGCCGATCGAACCCGCCTCGACAGGGCCGCGCGCACGTACGGAGCGGCTGCGTACGTTGATTTCAATTCCATGCTGGATCTGGAGCAATTGGATGCCGTCGTCGTAGCGAGCCATCCGGAGGTCCACGAAGCCGTTCTACGGCGAACCATCCCATCTCGCATGCCGACGTTCATCGAGAAGCCGCCCACGCTGAGCACGACTGCCCTGCGTGATCTCGTCCAAATGAATGAAATCCACCGCACGATCACGTCAGTTGGTCTGAACTTCGGCTACAGCGAGCCGCTGCAGTTCGTTCGAGCGGCGCTGGCCGAGGAATCGTTCGGAAGGCTCAGCTACCTCCGTGTCGCTCACATGAACAACAAGCCGGACGATGACCTGTGGACCACGGGACGACGCCTCCGGTCGTTCCTGCTCTCTCAGGTCATTCATGCGCTCGGAGTGGTCTTCGACTTCGGTCAACCGCTCGATGACGATGAGAGCATCGATACCTATGAGTCAGACGCCGGCTACCTCGTCACGCTTCGGAAACAGATGACGCGACATGGGACGCTGACGCCCTTCACCGCGGAACTGGTCGCCTCGTCGAGCTCGCCCTACTTCGACTGGTCGCTTCAAGCGGTCTCAGATCGCGGCAACTCGATCGTCGTCAACTCGTTGCTGGAGGTCGAGGTCTACAGTCACGACCAGGACCACCTCTACACTGCGTCCCCCAAGTGGTGGCGGAGTACGTGGCGGCCGAGTCCAATGTCAAGCGGCTATCGTCGGACGGGCTACGAGCGGCAGTTCACGGAGTTCATCGGCGCCATCGACGGCGCCTTGGCAGAGCACACTATCGAGAACGCGCTCCACATGTACGAGGTGATGGACCGTGTCGAGCACCAGCACACCAGGATCGGAGCGCCCGTTGCTTGAGAACCGTTACGTCAACGTCGGAGATGCTGAGCGCCAGGCGGTGCTGGCGGCGCTTGAGACCCGGCAACTCGCCGGCACCGCGGCGAGCGTGGCCGAGTACGAGGCAGCGCTTGGCAGTTACTTCGGCCGCACCGCGATCGCGGTGTCCAGCGGCACGTCTGCGTTGCATGCCCTCCTGATAACCGCGGGCATCAGTTCGGGTGACGAGGTCATTCTTCCCCCAACCGCCCCCGTGATGAGTCTTCTGCCCGTCATCGCGGTGGGCGCGGTGCCGGTGTTCGCGGACATCGAAGCGTCGACCTTCGGTCTCGACCCTCTGGCTGTCTCCGCCGTTCTATCTCCCCGTACTAAAGCGGTTGTGACCGTCCCCATGTGGGGGTACCCAGCGAATAGTTCCCGGCTGCGTCAGCTGGCGGATGATGCCGGCGTCTTCTTCATCGAGGATGTATCTCACTGCCACGGATCAGTCGAAGCGGGCGCGCGGATGGGAACGATCGGGCACGCCGCCTTTTTCAGTACTCAGGAGCGGAAGCTCATCGCGACCGGCGAGGGGGGCTTCATTCTGACCGAGCAGCCGCATCTGATCGCGGGGCTCCGTGCGGTGCGGGACTTTGGAAAGCTGCAGCAAGACGCGCCGGGCCAGCCTGGCACGGCGGGATCATACGGGCACGATTTCGGGCTGAACTTTCGTATATCGGCGCTGGGCGCGGCGCTTGGAATCCCACAACTCAATCGGCTCGACGCGAAGATCGAGGAGCGCACCCGGAATGCTCGCTTCATCACGGATGAACTTGCACGACTCGGCGTTCCGCTGCACGAATGGGAGGCGCGAGCACTCGGCATCCCCAATTACTACTCTCTCGTCCTCCGCCGTGACTCGACGGAGCTCGACATGAAAGAGGTCGGACGACGCCTCGCGGAGCGCGGCGTGATCTCGGACCTGCATCGTTTCGGGGGGACCATGCTTTACGACCTACCAGCCTTCGCGGCTTACAGGACGGCCGAGTGCCCCGCAGCGGAACGGGTGTTCCGGGAGATCGTGACCGTTCCGACTCACGAAGGGTTGACTTCGACTGATCTGGAGTTGATTGTCGGCGCGGTGAGCGCCAGCGTGAACGGTGTCGCACGATGACGATCATCGATCGAACCGCGTCGTACGCAAAACAGTTCACCGTCAGTGGCTACGTGCTCAATCCCACAGAGGACCGGATACTCCTCATCCATCACAAGAAGCTCGCGAAGTGGCTTCCGCCGGGCGGTCATGTCGACGAGGACGAGACGCCCCAGGCGGCGGTCGTGAGAGAAGTGTTCGAGGAGACCGGCGTGGCAGCCGTGCTGCGCCCGCACGCGGGCGTCGACCTCGCCGCGGACGGTCGCACCGAAGCTCAGCTCGACCTCCCGATCAGCATGAGCTATCAGCTCATCCCTGAGCGCCCCGGCGAACCCGCGCACATCCATATGGACATGGCCTTCGTGCTGCACACGTCGGATCGCGGCGCCCTGACGCCCGCGGTCGGAGAGGTTCACAACGCGGGCTGGTTCTCGAGCATCGAGATCGACGAGCTCGACGCGTTCCCCTCCGTGAAGGTGATCGCGCGCGAGTTGCTCGCCTCGGCTTCCACGGAATGACAAGCGCGAGCGTGAGCGCAACGATCCCACTCAGCGAGCCCTCCGATAGCTTCTCCCCGCGACCCGTTATCTCCGTCTCGGTGATGACGCATCCGCGCCGGGCAGCGCACGCGGAAGCTCTGGCGAGCGCATTCGAAGAGTTCGCCGTGCGCGTCGTGACCGACCCCGACCCGGCCGGACGGCCGAGCACCGTCCGCACGGCGAGGGAGGCGTGGAAGCCCTTCGATCACGCCGCCACCCATCACCTGGTGATTCAGGATGACGTGTTCCTCCATCCGCAGTTCGAGCCGCAGGTTATCGATGCGGTGGCCGCTCAGCCGGACGCCGTGCTCAGCTTCTTCAGCGAATGGGGCTCGTTCACCTCACACGCGATTCGCGTCGGCGCATTCATCGGGGCGGCCTGGATCCCGCAGGTCGACACCTACCTGGGCACTCAGGCCGCGCTGATGAAGGCGGGCCTCGCGCAAGAGTTCGCCGACTGGCTTCGTGGCCTTTCGTTCGAGGTCCCCGACGATCACGCTCTGTTCGAGTTCGCTCACACGCGCGGTCTCAAGCATTTCGTCAGCAATCCGAATTTGGTCGAGCACGACGTGGGCGAGAGCCTCATCGGCAACGCCTCGCAAGGGCTGCGCCGTGCCACCGTGTTCCATGGTGTGTCTCAGGCGCCGAGGGCCTGGTGGCAGCATCAGCCGATGACGGGTCTGCGGCTCTTGCCCGCGATGCACTGGAGTCGCCCCCAGCCCATGCTCTACGCCAAGCCGCGGCGCGGCGTGGTCCGGTGGGACATACGCCCCCCGGCGAGTGCCTGGGGTGCGTTTGCCGGTGCTGTGCAGCAGCTCGTTGACGACAACCTCTCTGCCTTCGTCTCGCGACCCGGCTACGGCAAGCTTCGCGCCGCGGTGATCGTGCTCTGCGAACAGGTCGCCGTTGCATCAGCGCATCCTGGCGAACATGTTTCTGACCGCTTCGGCGAGAGCTGCGCTATCGAGGCTGCGCTGACGATGGTGCCGGGTGCGCTGCGGGTCGAGGATGGAGCGCGAGACCTCGTCACCGACACGGCGCTCATGGCAGCGGTGGGAGTGATCCTCCAGGACGTTCGGCGCACGCTCATCCCTCGGCTCGACCCGGATACCGTCTCCGCCTATTGGAGCACCTCGGCTCGCGGATGAACCGCGCTGCGATCGGAACCGCACCGAACCCGTAGGGCAGGATGGGGGTCGTGGTGCACCCGACCGACTCCGAGACGCGTCGCTCGCGACGCGAGCGGTCGCCGGAGACGCGACCCCTCCTGTCGCGCCGCGAACTGCGTGAACGCGCTGCGACTTCGGGTGCCGCGGTCATTCTTCAGCGTGAAGACGCCGCGACCGCGTCGGCCTCCGAGGTCCGGTCGACGGAGCCACGCGCCCTGACCGCGTCCGTGCGTCTGCCGGCAGCCGTCTACGTCCGCCGCCGCGCCGTTGCGGCCACGGCTGCACTCGCGCTCGTCGGCCTCGTCGTCGCCGGTACCGCCGGCTTCACGTCGGCACTCAGCGGACCGGATGAGGCTCCCGTCGACCCCGTCGCCGCGCTCGTCGGTGACGCCGCGGCGGGCGCGCCCAACGCATCGTCCATTCCTGCGCCCGCGCAGTCCGGCGATGCTGCCGCCGCCCAGCCGGCCGACGATGCGACGACGGATGCCGCGGCCGCGGGCGACATCTGCGGTGATCCCGGATTCCAGCAGGCGCTCGCGTCGGGCTCTGACGCCGACGTCATCGCCGCGGCCGGGGGAGCCGAGCCTTTCCGGGCCGCGATCGCGGGCGGTGCGGCCCCGTGCATCGATCTGCACACGGCCGGCCGCACGTGGGTCGTCGTGAACAAGCTGAACGCGCTCGATCCGATCGACTACTGGCCCGAGCCGCAAGCGCGCGCCGAGGGCGTCGAGCGAACCAGCGGGGGGCACATGCGTGCGGACGTCGCGGCGGCCCTCTCGCAGCTCGCGGCCGCCGCGCAGGCTGAGGGCGCGGGCACAATCGGAGTGAACAGCGGGTTCCGGTCGTACGACTTCCAAGTGTCGACGTACCGCAACTACGTCGGTCAGCTCGGCCAGGGCAACGCCGACCTCACGAGCGCCCGCCCCGGGCACAGCGAGCATCAGACCGGTCTCGCCGTCGATGTGGTCGCATGCGACGGTGGGTGCGGGGCGATCGAACAGTTCGGCGGCACGGCGCAGTCGGACTGGGTCGCCGCCAACGCGCATCGCTTCGGGTTCATCATCCGGTACCCCGATGGCTTCACCGAGACGACCGGGTACGACTACGAGCCCTGGCACCTGCGATATATCGGCCCCGAACTGGCGGCGCTCTACGCCGAGGGCGGCTACCGCACCCTCGAAGACTTCTTCGGGATGCCGCCGGCCCCGACCTACGCCGACTGACACCGCCCGGCGCCATGCGCCCGTTCGTCGACTCGCCAGGTTCTGCGGATGCCGCACCCCCCGCATCCGCACTCTCTGGCGAGTCGACGGAGAGGGGGAACAGAGGGGTCAGGCGGGCGTGCGGCGCCGGGCGAGGGTCGCGACGCCGGCGGCGCGCAGGCGGTCGCCGATCAGGATGCCGAGCCACGTCGCTCCGACGCAGCTGACGATGCAGAGGGCGACGAATCCGATCAGCACGGGCGCGGTCATGCTCCACAGATCGAACGACTGCGCTGCGAACACGGGATACGTCGCGCCGATGATCGCGGCGCCTGCATAGTGCAGCCATGTGTTCCAGCGCCGGTAGAGCGTCGCGAGGAACGGCAGTTCGGGGAAGAACGACCAGTAGAGCATCGTCGCGACCGATCCGATCGTGAAGAACGGGGCAAGCACGAGTCCTGAGATCAGCCCCACGAGCAGCCCCGCTCCCGGGCGTTGCAGCAGCCTGAGGGCGATGACGGCGGGCAGAACCCACAGCCCGGCGATCGCCACCGTTGCGAACGGCACCGTGAGGAACAGGGTCGTCGACGCGACCCACGCGGGCGCGAGCAACGCGCTCGCCGCGACGCCGATCGCGGCGCACGTCAACAGGTATGCCGTCGAGACACGCGCGGCGCGCGACCGGGGTGCCGCGGTCATGCTCGCGTCTCCCGCTCCGTCGTGGCTCGGCGTTCATCCGGCGCGTGCTCGGATGCCGCCTGGGGCTTCGGGGTCGGCGAGCTCGCGCCCTCGCGCCAGTACCCGACGAAGCTGATCTGTTCCTTCGGGATGCCGTGGTCGGCGACGAGCATCCGCCGGGCGGTGGTCGGCAGCGACTGCTCGCCGACGATGAACGCGTGGAGGGGCTGCGCGGGCAATGCGCCCGGTGCCAATCCGCTCAGCGCTGCGAGGGCGGCTGACCCCGGCTTCGCGTCGGGCGCCCGGACGAGCCAGCGGACCTCGACCCCCGGGGGTGCATCGATCTCGAGCACGTCGTCGCTCGACGGGGCCTCGATGAACGCGGTTCCGGATGCCGTTGCCGGCAGCGAAGCGCAGATGGAGGCGACGGCCGGTGCCCCCGTCTCGTCGGCGACGAGGAGCACATGATCGATGCCTCGCTCGGGGTTGAAGCGCAGCCCCTCGTCGATGATGACGACGCTCTCTCCCTCGTGGGCCTGCGACGCCCAGCGGGAGGCGGGTCCGGCGGTCGGCCCCGAGCCGTGCAGCACGAAGTCGACGTCGATCTCGGCACCGCCCGCCGGCCCCGCCGGCCGGTACGCCCGCACCGAGTAGTTGCGCATGACCGGCCGTTCGCCCTCGGGGATGCGGAGGTACTTCAGGTAGCCGAACAGCTTGTTGGCCTTGGCCGGGATGCGGTCGAGGGCCTCATCGCCGCCGAGCGGCAGGAAAAGGCGGAACCACTGGTCGTAGCCCAGCGGTACGAACCGGTCGATGTCGCCGCGCCCCAAGGTGACTCGCATCCAGTGCGGGGCGAGGCGCTCTGCACGCAGCACCTCCAGACGCACCAGACCGGGCGTCATGGGCTTCACGATGTTGCGGGTCATGCGCAGCATCCTTTCCAGGCTCGCCGGGGTGCGGTCGGCATCAGGGGGTCCAGGGGAAGAGGGGGATGAGGATCGCGGCGGAGGCGAGCCAGAAGAGCGCGACGAAGGCGACATCGCGCCGCCGGAACGGCACCAGGTGCCGCTCGGTGCGGTCGCGATGGGCCCCGAAGGCGCGCGCGTCCATCGCGAGCGCGACCCGCTCGGCATGGCGGATGGCGCCGGCCAGCAGCGGAACGACGTAACCGCCCCACCGTGCGATCGCCGAGAACGGTCCCCGCCCGCCGTGCGCACCGCGCACCCGATGCGCTTGTCGGATGAGGTCGAGCTCGTAGCCGAACCGCGGCACGAACCGGAACGCGGCGAGCGCCGTGTAGCCGACGCGGTAGGGGACGCGCAGCTGCTGGACGGTCGCCCGCACGAGGTCCGGCCCCGTTGTGGTGAGCCCCGCGATGAACGCCAGTGCGGCGATCGCGCCGAGCCGCAACCCGGTCGCCATCCCGGTCTCCAGCGCCCCTGCGTGCAGACTCCAGGCGCCGAGCTGAAGCAGCACCGGGGTGTCGGCCACCCGCGCCGCATCGACCCACAGCGACATCCCGGCCCCCACCATCAGGATGCCGATGGGCACGGCGACCGCGAGCAGGAGAACGGTACGCAGCGTCCAACGCGCTCCGACGATGAGCACGCCGTACGCGAGTGCGAGCAGAGCGAGCGGCGTGACGAGATCGCGCGTGAAGATGAGAGCGACCATCGCGGGGACGGGGGCCGCGAGCTTCGCCAGCGGGTTGAGCCGGAACAGCAGCCGACGGGAGGGCGGCGCGGCCGCGTAGGGATCGAGCGCGATGCTCGCCGTCGCGCTCATCGATCGCTCCCCGGCAGATCGCGGAGGCGGGCGATGCCCGACAGCTCGGGGTACCCGTCGAGCCCGTGCAGGGCGCGGCGCAGCGGCGGCATCCGCAGGGCGGCGGAGCGCAGCAGCTCGTCGTCGCCGAGGATGTCGGCGGTCGCTCCGTCGGCGACGATGCGGCCATCTCCGACGACGACGCAGCGCTGGGCGTACTCGCTCACCAGCTGCATGTCGTGGGTGACGACGAGGATCGTCGTGCCGTCGCGGTTGAGGTCGCGCAGCACGTGCAGCAGCTCGTCGGCGCGGGCGCGGTCCTGGCCGAACGTCGGCTCGTCGAGGGCGAGCACGGGTGCGCCGGCGATGAGGGCCGTGCCGACCGACAGTCGGCGCTTCTGACCGCCGGAGAGCAGGAACGGATGCCGGTCGGCGTGCGCCTCGAGGCCGAAGCGGCGCAGCATCCCGTCGACGCGCTCACGCACCTCGTCCTCGGGCGTCCGCTGGCGGCGCAGGCCGTGGGCGAGCTCGTCGAAGACCGTGGGTGCGACGAACTGGTGCTCGGGGTTCTGGAAGACGAACCCGACGCGCTCGGCGACCGCACGAGGGTCCGCCCGACTCGGGTCGAGCCCGCCCACGTCGATGCGCCCGCGCGGACCGCGGACGACGCCGGCGATCGCCTGGATGAGGCTCGTCTTGCCCGCGCCGTTCGCGCCGACGATCGCGACGAACTCGCCGGTCGCGACCTCGAGGTCCACGTCGTGGAGCACTGTCGTCCGACCTCGACGCAGCGTCAGATCGCGCACCGAGACCGCCGGCGTCGGCGCGTGCGCCTGCGCCTGCGCCGGAGAATCGCGCGAGACTCGGACCGAATCGGAGGTTGCCCCCGACGATGCCGCGATGTTCCGATTCTCGCCACCGGATGCCGCGGCCTCGAGCCCCGCGCGCAGCTCGTCCGGCGTCAGGGGGAGTGGGTCGAGCGGATAGCCCGCTTCGCGCAGCCGCAGCGCCGCGATGGTCGACACCGGCAGCCACACGCCGATCGCGTGCAGCTCGGCCGCCCGTTCGCGCAGCACCGCGTCGATCGGACCGTCGGCGATGGTGCGACCGCCATGGTCGAGCACGACGACACGGTCGGTGAAGCCGATCGCCGCGTCGAGATTGTGCTCGACGAGCAGGATCGCCCGGTCGCCCGCGGCAGCGATCTCGCCCAGGGCGCCGTAGACGTCTTCGATGCCCTCGGGGTCGAGGTTCGCGGTGGGCTCGTCGAGCACGAGCAGGGGCGACTCCATCGCGAGCGCGCACGCGATCGCGAGGCGCTGACGTCCGCCGCCCGAGAGGCGGTCGGGGTTCTCGTGCCGCCGCTCCCAGAGCCCCATCCGGCGCAGCGCCCGCTCGCTCCGCGCGAGGACATCGTCGACGGGCAGCCGCAGGTTCTCGGGGCCGAAGGCCACCTCGTCGAGCAGGGTGCCGGTGACCAGCTGCGCGTCGGGGTCTTGGAAGACCATGCCGACGCGCGTGGTGAGCCGGGGGATCGGGGTGGTCGCGGCATCCTCGCCCGACACGAGCACCGTGCCCTCGGTCGTCGCCGGGATCGACTGCGGGATCAGCCCGTTGAGCGTCAGTGCGACCGTCGACTTGCCCGAACCGCTCGGCCCGAGGAGCAGCACGACCTCACCGGGGGTGACGGAGAACGCGGCGCCGCGGGTAGCTGCGGCATCCGATCCCTCGTAGGTCACCGCGAGATCGCGCACGGCGAGCAACGGCGCGGATGCGGTCGCGGCGACCGGCGTTCCCGCCGTGGCGGCACCGGATGCGGCGGATGTCACGGGCGTCCTCGGATCGGATCGGATGCGCTTAGCTTAGCCGACCCTAACTTGGCCCGGAAAGGCCGGCGGGGGTGCTCAGCGACGGGCGACGCCGGCGCGGCGCAGGCCGACGCCGATCCACAGGCCGATGGCCGTCCAGGCGACGGGCCCGAGTACGGCCAGGGCGAGGTAGGTGACCTGAGCCCACAGCGGGAGGGCGCTGAGGTGAGCGGCGAAGAACACCGCGAGGGCGACGACGACGCCGATCACGAGACCCGAGACGAAGAACCGCCAGGGCGCCCACGAGCGATAGCGGACGAGAGCGGCGACGCCCTCCTGCAGGCCCCCGAAAAGCACGGCGGTCCCCAGGAACTGGAACGTGTACGGCGGCGCGACGGCCGAAGACGCGAGCGCCGCGATCAGGTGCGTGATGAGCGCGACCCAGGGGAGGCGCAGAGTCTCCTGCGCGACGATTCCGGGCAGCACATGGATGCCGAGGAGGAAGCCGTAGACGATCGGCAGCCCCGTGATGACGGGGACGGCGAGCCAGCCCTCGATGCCGCCCAGCAGGCCCGTTGCGACCCCGATGGCAGCGCAGACGAGCAGAACGCGCGTCGAAAGGCGGGATGCCGGGGCCACCCGCCCAGCCTATGGGACGCGCGCACGGCGGCTCCCTCCCGGGCCGTGAGAAATGCGGCGGTGGGGGCAATGCTCCCGTGACCTGAATGAAAGCCGAGGGTTCCTTGTGTCGGAACTGTGAGCTAGGTTGACTTCACCGCGCGCCGACGACGCCGCGCGGACTGCTCATCCATCCCCCCACTGGAGCGCACATGGTTCGCACCACCCTGCGAACAGTCGCGGCTGTATCCCTGGCTGCACTGTTCACGAGCTCTGCCGCAACGGCATCCTTTGCTGCAACGGGAGAGGGGGTGAACATCCCGGTTCCGATCGAGAGTGAGAGCGGGCGCTACATCGTCCTGCTCGACGAGGCTCCCGTGGCGACCTACGAGGGCGGCGAGGCCGGCCTCGCGCCGACCAAGCCCGAGGAGGGCGAACGTCTCGACGCCCAGTCGCGCGCCGTCACCGACTACTCCGGCTTCCTCGAGCAGCGTCAAGAAGAGGTCGCGAGCGAGGTCGGCGCGACTCCCGACGCGACCTACCAGACCACCCTCAACGGGTTCGCGGCCCAGCTGAGCGCCGACCAGGCAGGCAAGCTCGCCGCCAAGAAGGGCGTGCTCGGCGTCTTCCCCGACGAGATCCGTCACGTCGACGCCGTGCCCTCGACCGAGTTCCTCGGGCTCGAGGGCGCCGGCGGTGTCTGGGAGAAGGTCGGCGGCATCGATGCGGCGGGCGAAGGCGTCGTCGTCGGCGTCGTCGACACCGGCATCGCGCCCGAGAACCCCGCGTTCGCCGGCGACGCGCTCGGCGCCTCGGCGGGCGACCAGCCCTACCGCGACGGCGACGAGGTCGTGTTCACGAAGGCCGACGGCGGCGAGTTCCGCAGCACGGTCGTCGATCAGGGCGCCGGCACGAAGGATGCCTGGGACCCGTCGCTCCTGAACACCAAACTCATCGCAGCCCACTACTTCAGCGACGGCGCCGCGGCGAACGGGTTCTCGTTCGCCGACGACCACCTCTCGCCCCGCGACGGCGACGGCCACGGCTCGCACACCGCGAGCACGGCGGCGGGCAACAACGGCGTCGAGGCGTCCGTCGAGGGAGTCGACTTCGGCTCGATCTCCGGCGTCGCACCGGCTGCCAAGGTCGCGTCGTACAAGGCCTGCTACGTCGGGCCCGACCCGCTCGTCACGACTGACGACATCTGCGCGCTGAGCGACCTGCTGGCCGCGATCGACCAGGCCGTCGCCGACGGCGTCGACGTCATCAACTACTCGATCGGCGGCGGCTCGGCCACGACCGTGCTCGCGCCGGAAGACATCTCGTTCTTCAACGCGGCTGCGGCCGGTGTCTTCGTCGCGACGAGCGCCGGCAACTCCGGCCCCGACCCGGTTACGGCCGACCACGCGTCGCCGTGGTACGCCACGGTCGCGGCATCCACGATCCCGACTTGGGAAGGCACCGTCCGGCTCGGCGAGGAGGGCGACACGTCTGCCGCGCAGTTCCCCGGCGCGTCGGTGTCGGTCGGATTCGGCGACACGATCTCGGGCCCGTCGGTCTTCGCGGGCGACGCCGGCCTGGCCGGTGCTGCGACGCCCGAGCTCTGCCTGCTCGGCTCGCTCGATCCGGCCAAGGTCACCGGCAAGATCGTCGTCTGCGACCGCGGATCGAACGCTCGTGTCGAGAAGTCGCAGGCGGTCGAAGAGGCCGGCGGAATCGGCATGATCCTGACCAACGTCACGCCCGCCTCGCTCGACAACGACTTCCACTCGGTTCCCACGGTGCACATCTCCGACACCGCGCGCCCGGCGGTGCTCGAGTACGTCCAGGGCGGCACCGACCGCGTCGTCACCCTCATCGGCGAGAACGTCACGGGCACCGAGACCCCGGTCCCGCAGGTCGCGGGCTTCTCGAGCCGCGGACCGATGCTCGCCGATGGCAGCGACGTCATCAAGCCCGACATCACCGCTCCCGGTGTCGCGATCCTCGCGGCCACCGAGAACGGCATCGACGAGGACCCGACCTTCGGCATCCTCTCGGGCACCTCGATGTCGTCGCCCCACATCGCCGGGCTCGCCGCGCTGTACCTCGGCGAGCACCCGCAGGCGACGCCCGCCGAGGTGAAGTCGGCGATGATGACGACCGCGTACAACACCGTGGATGCCGCCGGCGACGCCGTCACCGACCCGTTCGCGCAGGGCGCCGGTCACACCGACCCGACGAAGTACTTCGAGCCGGGGCTCCTCTACCTGAACGGTCCGGCCGACTGGGCCGCGTACCTGCAG
This sequence comes from Microbacterium sp. BDGP8, assembly GCF_029991045.1. Lineage (NCBI taxonomy): Bacteria > Bacillati > Actinomycetota > Actinomycetes > Micrococcales > Microbacteriaceae > Microbacterium > Microbacterium sp. BDGP8. The sequence goes on from NZ_CP120712.1 coordinate 274,379, forward strand.
GGTCTGGGGCTGCGCGACTTCGGCGTCGACCCCATCGACCCGAGCGACCTCAACCTGCCGTCCATCGGCGTCGGTGCGCTCGGCGCGCCGCAGACGGTGACCCGTACGATCACGGCGACCGAGGCCGGGACGTACGAGGCGCAGGCATCCGTTCCCGGTGTCGACGTGCAGGTCTCGCCGTCGTCCGTGACGCTCGGGGCGGGTGAGTCGGCGACGGTCGAGATCACCCTGTCGCGCGTCGACGCTCCGATGGGCGAGTGGGCCACCGGCTTCCTCACCTGGACGGGCGGGGCGAACGACGTGCGCTCGCCGATCGCGGTGTTCCCGGTGCCGGTCGATGCCCCGGAGTCCGTGTCGGGCACCGGTACCACCGGCTCGGTCGACGTCACGGTGGCGCCGTCGCTGACGGGTGAGATCGACCTCGGTCTCTCGGGCCTCGTGCCGCAGGAGCTGCGCGTGAACCCGGACTTCCCCGAGGTGCCCGGACACTCCGGTGACCAGGACTCGTTCTACGACGAGGGTGAGGCCGGCTTCAACACCTACGAGATCGTCGACGTCCCGGAGGGCACGGAGTACGCGCGCTTCGCCGTCGAGACCGAAGCGACCGAGACGACCGACCTCGACATGACCGTGTACCGCGTGGTCAGCCCCGACGACCTGCGCTACTACGAGCAGTGGTCGTCGGCGACGGCATCCGCCAACGAGGCCGTCTCGCTCACCGCGCCCACCGCGGGCACCTACCTGGTCAAGGTCAACCGGTACTCGTTCAGCGAGCCCTTCACCTACGACCTCACTACTGCGGTCGTCGCAGCGGGGGCATCGGGCGGCGAGTTCACCGCCACCCCCGATCCGCTGCCGACGGTGCAGGGCGAGAAGGCGACCTACACCCTGTCGTGGGCGGGCCTCGAGCCCGAGACGTCGTACCTCGGCGTCGTTCGCTACGGCGACTCCTCGATCCGGACGATCGTCGAGGTCGAGTCGGGCCAGGGTGCGCCGGTCGCGGTCGTCGCTCCCGAGGTGTCGGGTTCGGCGAAGGTCGGCGGCACGCTGAAGGCGACCGCCGGTGAGTGGGATCCCGCCGAGGTCAGCGTCGCGTACCAGTGGCTTCGCGGTGGTGAGCCCATCGAGGGTGCTACCTCGGCGTCGTACAAAGTGACGCGCGCCGATGTGGGCACCGCCCTGTCGGTGCGGGTCACCGCGACGGCGGAGGGCAACCCCCAGGTCGGAACCGCGGTCTCGAGAGAGGTGTTCGTCAAGTTCGCCTCGGCGGCGAGCGTTTCGCTCAACCGTTACGTCGGAACGGCCTCGCAGCCCTACGTGGTCTCGGTGAAGGTGACGCCGACCGGCGGCGCCCCCGCGACGGGCACCGTCGACATCTGGGTGAACTCGACCCGGTACAGCGCGGATGTCGTCGACGGCACGGCGCGTGTCGAACTGCCCCGGCAGTCGCGCGGGCTGAAGGTCGTCGTCGCCACCTACAACGGCAGTGACACGGTCGAGGGATCGCTGGGACTCAGCGGCTTCCTCGTGCTGTGGTGATGACCGGCTGACGCGCTGCGGCGCGGACGCGCGGGGCGCGCGGACTTCGGTCCGGGCGCCCCGTCGTCATGTTTCAGGCGGTGCGGGATGCCGCGAGCGTGCGGCCGGCCGTGACGGCATCCCGCTCGGCCGTCGCGCGAAGCTCGGCTGCAGCCTCGGTGAAGGCATCGAGTGCGGGGTTCACGCCGACGAGCGTGAAGGGGCGGTGGACGACCGTGAGGTCGAGCCCCCAGACGTCCTCGAAGACGCGCCGAAGCCACCCGGTGGAGTGGTCCCAGCCCTCTTTGGGGCTGCCGGGCTCGTAGTTGCCGCCCAGCACCGTGACGAGCGTTGCGGGCTTGCCGCGCAACGCCGTTCCCTGGGGGTCGATCCGCGGGTCGGTGTACGCCAGGTCGAACCACGTCTTCACGTGCTGTGAGACGCCGTAGTTGTAGAGCGGCACGGTGAAGAGCAGGGCGTCGGCTGCGATCAGCTCGTCGGCCAGCTGCTCGCGCAGGGCGACTGCGTCGCGCTGACCAGCGGTCTGCTGCTCGGCGGGCGTGAACCCGGCGGTCACGGCATCCCGCCAAGCGGTCGCCGGAACCGGGTCGGCGGCGATGTCGCGGCGCACGACATCACTCGAGGGGTGGGCGGCGAGCCACTCGGCCTCGACGAGGTCGCCCAGCTCACGGCTGGCCGAGGTGGCGGGCAGGATGCTGGCATCCAGACGGAAGAGAGTCATGCGCTTCTCCGATCAGAGGAACTATGAAAAACAAAGCGGCTTCGGGAACGCTAGCACACGTACGATGGAGGCATGACCGAGCCCCACGACGCGCGACAGTGCGACGCCGCGGTGTCGCACGCGTTCTCGGTGCTCGGCAAGCGGTGGAACGGCATGATCGTCGACGTGCTCGGACAGGGCGAGCTCTCGTTCGTCGGTCTGCGTCGGGCCGTCGCCGGCATCAGCGATGCGGTTCTCTCCGACCGGCTCACCGAGCTCTCCGACGTCGGGCTGGTCGTCCGGCGGGTCGAGGCGGGACCGCCGGTCGCGGTCACCTACGCACTGACGGATGCCGGGTCGCGCCTGGTGCCGATCCTGAGTCAGCTCGGCGAGTGGGCCGACGGCAACCTCACGCGGCGCTGAGCGCGTGCCGGAGCCGGCCGGAGAGTAGAACCGTGATCGAAGGCCTGAACCTCCCGGCATCCGTCCGCTCCCGCTCGGCAGATGTCGTCATCCGTCGCGCGACGCCCGATGATCTCGATGCGATCGTGCGGTTGCTGTCGGATGACCCGATCAGCGCGGGGCGTGGTGACGCCGCCCGCGACGAGGACCGCGGTGCGTACGCAGATGCTCTGGAGCGGATCGTCGCGAACCCCGCGAACGAGCTGCTGGTCGCCGTCGACGAGGCCGGTCGAGTCACGGCGACCATGCAACTGACCCTGATCCCCGGGATGGCGCGGCGGGGGAGCACCCGTCTCCTCGTCGAGGCCGTGCGCGTCGCGAGCGCCGAACGCTCATCCGGCATCGGCACGGCGCTCATGCGGTGGGTGATGGATGCCGCGGCGGTCGAGCTCGGCGCCGCCCTCGTGCAGCTGACATCGGATGCCGCGCGCGTCGACGCGCACCGTTTCTACCGCAGGCTCGGCTTCGCCGACTCGCACGTCGGGTTCAAGTACGCCGTGCCCGCCGGGCCGGCACTCTGATCAGGCGGAGGGTCGCGGGGTCAGCCACACGTCGACGTCGTCCTCGCTGTCCAGGGTGAAGCGGGCAGGTAGAAGTGCTCGATCCAGCGGGTCGCGTCATCTGGGCGGGTCGTGATGCATCCGGCATCCGTCCCGTCGGTCAGGGCTACTCGGCCTCCTTGGCCGGAGTCCAGGCGTAGTAGGTGCCGTTACTCCCCGCCACCGCCCACTCGCCGCAGACGGCGACGCGGTCGATCGCGTAGATATCGGGCCCGGACGTGATCTCCATGGTGGGGGCCGAGAGGCGCTCGACCTCGGCGCAGTCCGCCGCAAGGCCGGTCTCGCTCGAGAACACGATCGACTCGGCTTCAGCTCGGGTCGAGACGACGCGCGTGAGTTCGCGTGCGTCGGCGGGCAGCCACGCAGGAGCCTCGCCGCGTGCCTGCGCGAACTCCTTCGCTGTCGCGTAAGTGCTCTCGGCGCGCCCGTAGGCGACGTTGTCGACGGCGGCGCAACCGGACAGCGTCAGCAGGATGGCTGCCATGCCGAGCGCGGCGGCGCCGGGTGGGAGGTCGCGGGGAAGGCGGGGCTTCGTCATGAGACCGACGCTACGGACCCCTGCGGTCTGCGTCGTCGCTCGGTTGGATGACCACGCATCAGCCTCGCGGATGACGTCGTGCCCCGCGCCCGGTTGTGAGGCTGGCGACTATCTCCACTCGCCTTCCCAGGTGTAGAGATCGGCGGTGACGGCGTACTCGCGAAGCTGCGCGATCTTGCCGTCGCGCTGGGTCGCGATCGTCGCCCCCAGGAGCGTCCGGTCCTCACCGTCCTGGTGGTACTCGAACCGCCACTCCGCCACGAGCAGATCTCCGGTCTGGGCTTCGTTCGTGATTGTCCAGTCGAGAACGCGCGACCCCTCCTCGTTCCACTTCTCGCACCACTCCCGCACGCGCTCCCGGCCGTAGTACACCGGACCGAAGCTCTCGGTGATCACGACATCCTCCGTGACGGTCTCGACGATCCGCTCGGTGTCATTGGTCTTCCAGGCTGCGATGTAGTCGGTGAGAGCGCCCATCCGACCATTCAACAACCGCGCTTCGCCCGCGGGCACCCGGGCGCAGTTTGCGCCCACAGCGAAGGTGGCCCCTTCGCGCCGGCCGGTGCCTGTTGACTGGCGGGCATGAGACGGACTCTGGTGCTGGGCGGAACCGGATGGCTGGGGCGCGAGATCGCGCGACAGGCGCGCGACAGCGGAGCCGAGGTGGTCTGCCTGGCGCGCGGCGAGTCGGGATCGGCGCCGGATGGTGTGCAGCTCGTGCGTGCCGACCGATCGCTCGCCGGGGCTTACGAGGGTCTCGGGGGTGAATGGGATGACGTTGTCGAGCTCGCCTCCGAGCCGCAGCTCGTCGAGTCCGCTCTGAAGGCGCTCGCCGCTCGAGCGGCGCACTGGACTCTGGTCTCGACCGTGTCGGTGTACGCGGACAACAGCACGCCGGGCGCCGACGAAACGGCGCAGCTGGTCGAACCGCAGAACCTCGCCGAGTATCCCGACGCGAAAGCGGCCGCCGAACGGGCCTCCGCGGCAGCGCTCGGTGACCGCCTGCTCATCGCCCGGCCCGGTTTGATCGCGGGTCCGGGTGATCCGAGCGACCGCCTCGGCTACTGGCCGGCTCGGCTGCACCGCGGTGGCAACGTGCTCGCTCCAACGATGAGCCAGCGATTCGTGCAGTTCATCGACGTCGAGGACCTCGCGGACTGGATCGTCAGCGCGGGTGCGGCCGGGATCACCGGCGTCGTCAACGCCGTCGGTGAGGCCCACACGATGCATGACTTCTTTCGTGCCGCGCGGTCGGTCGCCGGGTTCGACGGCGAACTCATCACGGTTGACGACGAAGAGCTCCTCGCTCTCGACGTGCACTATTGGGCCGGCCCCCGGTCTCTCCCGTTGTGGCTGCCGATCGAGGCCGTGGGCTTCGCTCAGCGAGATGGAAGTGCCTTCGTTGCCACCGGAGGTCGGTCGCGACCGCTCGCAGACACCCTGACCCGTGTGCTCACGGACGAGATCTCGCGCGGCCTCGACCGGCCCCGGCGCTCCGGGCTGACGACGGACGAGGAGCAGGGCGTCCTGGCCGCCGTCCGCTCGTCGCCCAGGTCCGCAGTTGCGGGATAGGGATCAGGTCCGACGGGCGACGATCAGCCCGTCCCAGCCTTTCACGCCGACGGTTTGCAGCGCCGTGGCTGTCAGATCGTCTCGTGCGGCGATGGCGTCGACGACGTCTCGCACACCGATCACGCGGGGATCGTCCGAGCCCGCGTCAGCGACGGCGCCGTCGCGCACGACGTTGTCGATGATGATGACCGCGCCGGGACTCGTGAGCTCGAGAGCAGCCTGCAAGTACAGAGGGTTGCTGGGCTTATCCGCATCGATGAACACCAGGTCGAATGGTTCGGTGCCTTCACTGATGAGTCGTTCGGCGGAATCCGCGGCCGAGCCCTCGACGAGCTCAATCCGGTCGGCGAGGCCCGCTCGCTCGAAGTTCTCTCGTGCAACCTCCGCGTTGACTGGCTCGAGCTCGAAGGTGACGACCTTCCCTTCCGGGCCGACAGCACGGGCGAACCAGATCGTCGAGTAGCCAGCGAGGGTGCCGAATTCGAGGACTCGTCGAGCGCCGGAAAGCTGGGTGATGAGCCCGAGGAGCGCGCCCTGGTTGGCGGCGACCTCGGCGTTCGGCATCGTCGTGCGTTCGCCGGATTCGCGTGCGGATGCCAGTGCGTCGTCCTCGCGTACGAGCGCGTCGGTGAAGTAATCGTCTACGGCCCGCCAGGCCGGGGCGGACGCATAGCGGTTGGCGGGCGCTGTGGAATCGACATCGGTGCTCGGCAGGTGGGTCATGTCCCTCATCCTCGCCTCGAGGCTGAGAGGTCCCCGGTGGCATCCGCGCGCCTCACTCACCGGGCCATGCGTCCCTCAGCCGACACGTCCATCCGCCGAACCGTCAGAGCCGCCGGCGGCGGGGCGTCAGCCGCACGTGCGGCAGCGGCGGCGCGGGGATGCGCTCGTCGCCGTGGCCGACGACGTGGCCGAATTGATCGGATGCCGCTTCCCACTCCTCGCGGGCGGCCTCGATCTCGTCGTGGCTGCGGCCGACGAAGTTCCACCACATGACGATCTCGTCGCCGAACGGCTCGCCGCCCAGGAGGAACACCGTCGCCTCCTCGTCGCCTGTCCTCAAACGGATGCCGCCGCGACCGTCACCGAGGTAGAGCAGCGTGCCGGGCGCGACGGCATCCTGCGCCCCAGCATCCGCGTCAGCCTCGGCCGCCTCGTCCATCCCCTCCACATGGACTGATCCGAAGACCGGCACGACGGCGTACTCCCACCGGCGAGCGGCAAATCGCGCTGCGACAGGAAACGATGCACCGACATCGCCCGCACGCCGCTGAGCGGCACCTTGCGCGCCTCGAGCGCGGCAGTGATCGTTTATGCCGCCAAGGCCACTCGCACGGCGATTCGGGTCTTCTCCGCCCAATCAGCCTTGAAGTCGATGTTCGCAAGAAGAATGCCTAGGAGATAAGACTCACTCACCGTTGGCAGGCTCCTGGGGTCAGAAACTCCAGCCCGCACCTTCCTGATCAGCAGCCACGGCATCCACTTTCCTTTTACGAGATGTTGTGCCTCTCCGGAAAGCTGTTTAGAGGCGTAGTGCCTTGCCGCTTCGCCTCGTATATCCTCCCAGTTTGGGCAAGCCGTGACCACCCGCGCACAGATTGCGTCCACTCGATCTTGGTCTACTGGCCCATCCAGTGGAACATTAATACCCGATTTCTGAGCGAAACGTGTATCGCTCCATTCTGCTCGCGCGGACGCGATGCGCAGCGTGATCCACTCCTCCCATAGCTGTGCCAGTTCACTCATCGAATCGGCAAGTGGGATCCTGCGAGCCAGAGTGCGAGGGAGGCTGAAAGCAATCGACACAGCCTCGGCGTGGTCGGCGTATGCCACAATCTCCGCTTCAACATCCGCGTGTGTGGTGTAGTGAACGTGATCGTTGTTGACCAGCTTGCTGAGGAATTCGTCGTCGTCGCGATCCATGAAGAACATTACGTCGATGCGAGTATTGTTATTCCTCTGAGTCAGAGCGCCCTGCGACTCGAACAAGTCGAACACCTTTTTGACGTGCGATTTTCCGCCCGCAGAAACGCCGTCGACCACCAAGTCTTCCGCCCGCATTATGCGGACCTCACCCTCGATGCTTTCCGAGAGCAGCCTCTCGTAGTAGGGCGTATCGAACTCTTTGCCTTCGACGACCGCCCACAGCCGTGCTTTTCCCATCTTGACGCGGTGCACCCATGCGCGCGCGTCTCGCTTCAGCTTAGTCACAGTTCGAAGACGCAATCCGGGTCGACATCGACCATCAGTTCCGGTGAGTGGGTAGCGAGTAGAAACTGTGCGTCGGCGTTTATCCGGCGCATCGAATGTACTAGGCGCGTCTGCCACTCTACGTGCAGCGATAGTTCCGGCTCATCCACCATTATCGTGGATTCACGCACCGCCAGGGTTTCCAATAAGATGTGCAGGAGCTGTCTTTCGCCGGAAGAGAGTGAGGTCAACGGAATGGCTTCACTTCCTACCTGTACCTCAATGGCGCCGACGGGCCGTTGGGCTGTTCCTTTTAGCTCTAGATGCTTATCGCCGATGTACATGTCTTCGATGACGCTTTGCAGCTCGCGCTGGGGTGCGAGAATCTCGTCCACTTGTCTTGCGATTTCTTCGATGCGAGAGACAACTCTCCGGTTCTCTTCGCGCTCATCGTAACGTTGGACAAAGTCCTTTCGCCCGAGCGGCAGGTATAGATTCTGAGCGCGAAGGAAGTTCGAGACTAGCTGCCAAGCCTGCTTGGAATCGATTTCTGGGTCAGAGAGGCTGAGTGGTTCGCTCGGCGCGTCAATGCTGAAGGCGGTCGAGCTGCGCCCACCGAACAGAATTGCCAGAATTTCAGCAAGTCCGAATTGTTGCACGTCGCGGATCTCCGCAAGGCTATAGCTGTTATAGCGCGACCAGACCGAATTGACCTGACGCACGAACCGCTCATCCGGAGTGAGATCCACCCAGGTCTGCCCCCTGTCTCTGTCGGGTGCAACGATCCTAGCGATAGGTAGAAAGCTGTGTGCAAATCGCGTCGCAAACGTCTCAGATTCTTCTAGTGGTTCGCCGAGTATTATCGTGGTCCAAGAACCATTGTCTATGGAGTCATCAGGATCTTCTACAGCCCATTCATCACTCAGCAGCATCTCCTGCTGTAGACGGTTTCGTTGTATCGATTTCGACCGGCGTGCGACCCGTTTCACGGATCGTTTGGAATAGCTGCGCACAACATCGCGGTTCATGCGTTCTGAGTGGAATCGAACAGTTGCAGACTGGAATGGCAGCGATTGCAGCTCGCTCGCGTCATTCCGGAGTGCTGCCGCGAGGATCTTGAGCAGAGTCGTTTTCCCGGAACCGTTCAATCCCCAGAAGATGTTGGTTTTCCGGTGAAGTGACTTTTGAAGTTTGCCCGGGCGCCCGGCCAGGCCTTCAATCTCGAAACTGACGATGTATGTCACGCGCACTCCCCTTGATCGCACCTCTCCGCATGCTATCGGTCGACGCCGCGGGCTTCGCTACGTGTGGCGCACGTGCATGTGTGTCGTGGCGATGATGGCGCTTGCGCAGGGTCGGCCTCGCGAGGCGCGAAACGGACTACCCCGGTTGCAGCGGAAGGGAGACATAACGGTGAGTGTCGCACTCCCCTCCGCATCCGGCGGCCCTGTGCTGCCCCGCCTCCCGTGCGCGCGGTTGTCGTCTGCATAGTCGCGCAAGGCCCGAAAGCATGAGCCCCGCGGCGTCAGAGCCGGCGGCGGCGGGGCGTCAGCCGCACGTGCGGCAGCGGCGGGGCGGGGATGCGTTCGTCGCCGTGGCCGACGACGTGGCCGAACCGATCGGACGCCGCTTCCCACTCCTCGCGCGCGACCTCGATCTCGTCGTGGCTGCGGCCGACGAAGTTCCACCACATGACGATCTCGTCGCCGAACGGCTCGCCGCCCAGGAGGAACACCGTCGCCTCCTCGCCGCCGGCCCTCAGACGGATGCCGCGGCGTCCGTCACCGAGGTGCAGCAGAGCGCCGGGTGCGACGGCATCCTGCGCCCCAGCATCCGCGCCTGCCTCGGCCGCCTCATCCGTCCCCTCCACACGAACCGATCCGAAGACCGGCACGACGGCGTACTCCCACGCGGTCTCGAGGGGCAGGTCGACGATCGCGCCGGCGGGCAGCCGCAGCTCGGCGCCAACGATCGGCGTGTGCATCGTCGCGGGCGAGACGCTTCCGGCGAGTTCGCCGACGACGACGGTCGCCCTGGCGCCGCCGCCGAGGTCGAGCTCGGGCAGGTCGACGTGACGCTCGAAGTCGGGGGCGCCGTGGCGGCGCTCCTCGGGGAGGGCAACCCACAGCTGCAGCGCGTCGAGGGGGACGGGCTCGTCGCCGACCGAGTACTCGGAGTGGGCGATGCCGGCGCCGCTGGTCATGATGTTCAGCGCACCGCGCTCGATGACGACGTCACTGCCGAGCGTGTCGCGGTGGTGCACCTCGCCGGCGAGCGGCCAGGTGACGGTCTGCAATCCGATGTGCGGATGCGGCTCAACCCGCATCCGCGTGCGCTGCGGGCCGAAGCGGTCGAGAAAGCACCACGCGCCGACGAGCGGCAGATCGCGCTGTGGCAGAAAGCGGTACACCGACATCGCCCGCACGCCGCCGAGCGGCACCTCGCGCGCCTCGAGCAGCGCCCGTCGGGGACCGGGGGAACCCGTCCCCGGGTCTTCGTCGACGGGCGCCGTCTCGGCGTCGAAGCGGGTCACGCCGACGGTTCCGCCGGGGCAGCGGCGTCGGCGGCATCCTCGTCGCGCCACTCGATCTTCAGGCCGGGAACCTCGTTCTCACGAAGGAACTTCACGATGAACGGGCACTCGGGAACGACGGTCTCGCCACGGCGCGCGACGTCGGCGAGCGCATCGGCGGCCAGCGCCTTGCCGAGGCCGCGCCCGCCGAAGGCCTTGTCGACCTCGGTGTGATCGAACACCAGGCGCCCCTCGTCGTCGCGCCGGAAGGCGGCGAAACCGGCGGCCACGTCGCCGACGTGGAGGTCGTAGCGGTCCTGCTCGTCGTTGCGGATCACGGTGGGGGTCTCGTCGGTCATGGTGATCTCCTCTCGATCACCTCCACGGTAAGGCCGGTCGAGACCATTACGACCGAATACCGGGATTGCCGGGGTGCGTCCGCCTAAGCTGAGAAAACGCAATGAAGCGCCTTCCCCCAGGAGAACCGATGCCTCGATCCTCGTCCGACATCGTCACCGATCCGAAACTGCCGCCGGTCGCGGTCTCCGACGACCAGCATCGCGCCGCCGCCCGTTGGACACCGCTCAAGGTCGTGATCTGGATCGCGATCGCGTTGCTCGGTGGACTCGCCTGGGTCATGCTCGCCGTCGTGCGCGGCGAGACGGTCAACGCGATCTGGTTCGTCTTCGCGGCCGTCTGCACCTACCTCATCGGCTACCGGTTCTACTCGAAGGTCATCGAGCGCTACCTGCTGCGACCCGACGACCGTCGGGCCACGCCCGCCGAGGTCAAGCAGGACGGCAAGGACTACGTCCCCACCGACCGCCGCGTGCTCTACGGCCACCACTTCGCCGCCATCGCCGGCGCCGGTCCGCTCGTCGGTCCCGTGCTCGCGGCGCAGATGGGATTCCTCCCCGGGACGATCTGGATCATCGTCGGGGTCGTCGTCGCGGGCGCCGTGCAGGACTACACCGTGCTCTTCTTCTCGATGCGCCGGGGCGGCCGGACGATCGGGCAGATGGCCCGTCAGGAGCTCGGGCGCATCGGCGGAACCGCCGCGATCGTGGCATCCCTGCTCATCATGCTGATCATCGTCGCGATCCTCGCGCTCGTCGTGGTGAACGCGCTCGGCGAGAGTCCGTGGGGCGTCTTCTCGGTGTCGATGACGATCCCGATCGCGCTCTTCATGGGTGTCTACCTGCGCTACCTCCGGCCCGGGAAGGTCACCGAGGTGTCGATCATCGGGTTCGTGCTGCTGATGGGCGCGATCATCGCGGGCGGGTGGGTCGCCGACACCGCCTGGGGCCAGGAGATCTTCCACCTCGACCGCACCGTCATCGCGTGGGGCATCATCATCTACGGCTTCATCGCCGCGGTGCTGCCGGTGTGGCTGCTGCTCGCTCCGCGCGACTACCTCTCGACGTTCATGAAGATCGGCGTCATCGTCATGCTCGCCGGGGCGATCGTGCTCGTCCGCCCCGAGATCTCGGTGCCCGCGGTGACGATCTTCGGCGAGAACGGGCTCGGCCCGGTGTTCGCCGGGCCCCTCTTCCCGTTCCTGTTCGTGACGATCGCCTGTGGCGCGCTATCCGGGTTTCATGCGCTCATCGCCTCGGGGACGACGCCGAAGCTCGTCGAGAAGGAGCGCCAGACGCGCTTCATCGGCTACGGCGGCATGCTGATGGAGTCCTTCGTCGCGATCATGGCGCTCGTCGCCGCGATCTCGATCGACCAGGGCATCTACTTCGCCATGAACGCTCCTTCCGCGGCGACCGGCGGCACCGTCGAGGGCGCGGTCGCCTTCGTCAACTCGCTCGGTCTCACCGGGGTCGAGATCACGCCCGACCTGCTGATCTCGACGGCGGCCGACGTCGGCGAGGAGTCGATCGTCTCGCGCACCGGCGGCGCGCCGACCCTCGCCCTCGGGCTCGCGCACATCATGCAGCAGGCCCTCGGCGGCCAGGCGATGATGTCGTTCTGGTACCACTTCGCGATCATGTTCGAGGCGCTGTTCATCCTGACGGCGGTGGATGCCGGAACCCGCGTCGCCCGCTTCATGCTGCAGGACTCCATCGGCGCGTGGATCCCGAAGTTCCGCGACGTGTCGTGGCGTCCGGGTGTCTGGATCACCACGGCCATCATGGTCGCCGGCTGGGGTGCCATCCTGATCCTCGGCGTCACCGACCCGCTCGGCGGCATCAACACCTTCTTCCCGCTGTTCGGCATCGCCAACCAGCTGCTCGCGGCGATCGCGCTCGCCGTCGTGCTCGCGATCGTCGCGAAGCGCGGGCGCTCGTACGTGAAGTGGATCTGGATCATCGCCGTCCCGCTGGCCTTCACCGCGGTCGTGACGATCACGGCCTCGGCGTACAAGATCTTCTCGCCGGTGCCGGCGATCGGCTATTGGGCGAACCACTTCCGCTACCGCGATGCCCTCGCCTCGGGAGACGCGAGCCTGGGGCCGGTTGCGACGGTGGAGGCGGTCATCCGCAACACGGGGGTGCAGGGCACGCTGTCGATCATCTTCGTCGTCCTCGCGATCATCGTGATCGTCTCGGCCGTGATCGTCGCGGTGCGAGCCATCGTGCGCGGCGGGGGAGATGACACCGAAGACCCCGCCGTCCCGTCTCGCCGCTTCGCGCCCGCCGGACTCATCCCCACCGCCCCCGAGCGCGAGCTCGAGAAGGAGTGGGAGCCGCTCCTCGCCGAGGAGCGGGCTGAGACCGCTCGCCGGGGGCACTGACCGATGGCGCTCGCGCACAACTCCTCAGAATCGGGGCCTCGCGGGCCGCGAACCGCTGTTTCCGCGCCGCCGCGCACCGGATCGAAGGAGTTGTGCGCGCGCGCCGGTCGGGCCGTCCTCCGCGCCGCGCGTGCGCTGCACTGGTACGTCACCTCGCTCATGGGTGACAACGCGTACGCGACGTACCTCGCCCACCAGCGCCGGACGCACCCGGACACCCCGCCCCTCACCGAGCGGCAGTTCTGGCGCCAGCGCATGGACGACCAGGACCGCAACCCGGGTGCGCGCTGCTGTTGACCGGGTGACCATGGAGGGGTGACCCGCACTCCCTCCTCCTCGCGCGCCGCCCGTTCCGCGTTCGCCGCCGCCCTGGTCGGGGTGCTGGCGCTCGCCGTCGGCTGCGCCCCCGAGCCCGCACCGGCCGACCCGACGACGTCCGCCCCGAGCCCGACCGCGACGGCTCCGGCACCCCCGACTCCCACAGCCTCCCCCGACCCCGCCGCGGCCCTCGGGCTCGAAGGGTGCGTCGGTCAGATGCTCATGGTGGGCACGCCGGTCGACACGGTCTCGCCGGATGCCGCAGCCGCGATCCGCGACCGCGGCGTGGGCGGCCTCTTCCTCCACGGCCGCTCGAGCTCGGGCGTCGAGGCCACGGCGGCCCTCGTCGCGCAGTTCCGCGACCTCGCCATCGACGGATCACCGAAGCTCTGGGTCGCGACCGACCAGGAGGGCGGCGAGGTGCAGGTGCTGAGCGGACCCGGGTTCGACGAGATCCCCTACGCCATCCGGCAGGCCGACCTCGGCCCCGACGCGCTCCGCACGGCCGCCACCGCCTGGGGCGGGCAGCTGGCCGCCGCGGGCATCGACGTCAATCTCGCCCCCGTGGCCGACATCGTCACGAGCGCCGAGACCCGCTTGAACAACCCGCCCATCGGCGCGCTCGGGCGGCAGTACGGCTACGACGAGCAGGCCGTCGCCGCGGGCGCCGGCGCATTCGCAGACGGAATGCGCGCATCGGGCGTGCTGCCGACGTTCAAGCACTTCCCCGGGCTCGGCCGGGTGGATGCCAACACCGACTACACCGCCGAAGTGCTCGACAGCGTGGTCTCGGCGGACTCGCCGGATGTCGACGTGTACCGCGAGCTCACGGCATCCGGTCCGTCGCTCGTCATGGTCGGCACGGCGCGGTATCAGCACATCGATCCGGATCACCCGGCCGCGTTCTCTCCGGCGGTGCTCGACCTGCTGCGCGATCGCGTCGGTTTCGACGGCGTCGTGATCACCGATGACCTCTCGGCCGCGGCGGCAGCGGAGATCGTCGCCCCCGGCGATCGGGCCGTCGAGGCGCTGTCGGCCGGGGTCGACATCGTGCTGGCGTCGGCCGATCCGACGGTGCTCCCCGCGATGTACGACGCGGTGCTCGCCCGGGCGCAGTCCGATCCGGCGTTCGCCGCGCGAGTCGACGAGTCGTGCGGCCGGGTGCTCGAGGCGAAGGATGCCGGCACGGCCGGGTGATCGGCGTGCGACGCAACGGCCGTGGGCCGCGGGTCGACGCGGCGGCCGCCGCTCCGCGGGCGTAGGGCAGACTCGAGGGATGACCTCCGCGCCGCTGCTCGACCTCATCGGCCCGGAACCCTCCGACGACGCGATCTACGACGCCTTCACCACCTGGGCGGAGGGACGCGGGCTCACGCTCTACCCGGCGCAGGACGAGGCGGTCATGGAGCTCGTGTCGGGGGCGAACGTGGTGCTGGCCACCCCCACCGGCACGGGCAAGTCGCTCGTCGCGGTCGCCGCGCACGCGGCATCCGTCTCCCGCGGCGGGCGCACGTACTACACGGCTCCGATCAAGGCGCTCGTGAGCGAGAAGTTCTTCGCGCTCGTCGAGATCTTCGGGGCCGAGCGAGTCGGCATGGTGACGGGCGACTCGTCGGTCAACCCCGAGGCGCCGATCATCTGCTGCACGGCCGAGATCCTCGCCAACCTCGCGCTGCGCGAGGGAGCCGACGCCGACGTCGACCAGGTCGTCATGGACGAGTTCCACTTCTACGGCGACCCCGATCGCGGCTGGGCGTGGCAGGTGCCGCTGCTCACGCTGCCGCGCGCGCAGTTCCTGCTGATGTCGGCCACGCTCGGCGACGTGACCGACCTCGCCGACGACCTCTCACGTCGTACGGGCCGGCGGACCGCTCTTGTCACCGGCGTCGAGCGGCCGGTGCCGCTGCACTTCTCGTACGAGCGGCGCCCCGTGCACGACGTGCTCGAGCGGCTGCTCGAGGAGCGCGAGACCCCGGTGTACATCGTGCATTTCTCGCAGGCCGCGGCGCTCGAGCGTGCGCAGGCGCTGTCGAGCGTGAAGATCACGACGCGCGAGCAGCGGGATGCCATCGCCGAGGCGATCGGCGGGTTCCGATTCACGACCGGCTTCGGCAAGACCCTCTCGCGCCTCGTGCGGGCGGGCATCGGCGTGCACCACGCCGGAATGCTGCCGCGCTACCGGCGCCTCGTCGAGACGCTCGCACAGCGCGGGCTGCTCAAGGTCATCTGCGGCACCGACACGCTCGGGGTGGGCATCAACGTCCCGATCCGCACGGTCGTCATCACCGCGCTGTCGAAGTACGACGGGACCCGGATGCGGCAGCTCACGGCCCGCGAGTTCCACCAGGTCGCGGGCCGTGCGGGTCGCGCCGGGTTCGACCCGCACGGCAACGTCGTGGTCATGGCGCCGGAGTGGGAGATCGAGAACGCCGTCGCGCTCGCGAAGGCCGGAGACGACCCCGCCAAGCGCAAGAAGATCGTGCGCAAGAAAGCGCCCACCGGCGTCGTCAACTGGGGCGAGGGGTCGTTCGAGCGGCTCGTCGAGGCGCAGCCCGAGCCCCTCACGCCACAGCTGCAGCTGTCCGCCGCGATGCTGCTCAACGTCATCGGCCGCGGGGGTGACGTGTTCGGCAACGTCCGCTCGCTCGTCTTCGACAACCACGAGCCTCGCGCCCGTCAGTATGCCCTCGCCCGCCGGGCCCTCGCGATCTTCCGCACCCTGGTCGCCGCCGGCATCGTCGAGGTCGTGCGCCCCGCGTCTTCTGCTTCTCCGGCCGAGTCGACGATCAGGCTCACCGTCGATCTGCAGCCGAACTTCGCGCTCAACCAGCCGCTGTCGCCGTTCGCGCTCGCAGCGATCGAGCTGCTGTCGCCCGATGATGCCGAGACCGGCACCGGGCACTACGCGCTCGACGTCGTGAGCGTGATCGAGGCGACGCTCGACGACCCGCGCGCGATCCTGTCGCAGCAGGAGTACAAGGCGCGCGGCGAGGCGGTCGGCGCGATGAAGCGCGATGGCATCGAGTACGACGAGCGGATGGCGCTGCTCGAGGAGATCACCTGGCCCAAGCCCCTCGCCGACCTGCTCGCCCAGGCGTTCGAGACCTTCGCGTCGAGCCAGCCGTGGGTGCGCGACTTCGAGCTGTCGCCGAAGTCGGTCGTGCGCGACATGTTCGAGCGGGCGATGTCGTTCGGCGAGTTCGTGTCGTTCTACCAACTGGGTCGCAGCGAGGGCCTCGTGCTGCGCTACCTCAGCGACGCGTACCGGGCGATCCGCCAGACGGTGCCCGCCGAGGCCCGCACCGACGACCTCATGGACCTCATCGAGTGGCTCGGCGAGCTCGTGCGCCAGGTCGACTCGAGCCTCGTCGACGAATGGGAGTCGCTCGCGCACCCCACCGACGACCCCGACGCTCCCGTCGTTCCGCCCGCGCCGCCGTCGGTGCTGGCGAACCGGCGCGCGTTCACGGTGCTGGTGCGCAACGAGATGTTCCGCCGCGTACAGCTCGCAGCGCTGCAGGACGACGAAGCGCTCGAAGCCCTCGACCCCGAGGTCGACTGGCCGGAGGTCCTCGACCGCTACTACGACGACCACGACGAGGTCCTCACCGGGGGTGCCGCGCGCTCGCCGTCGCTCTGCGTGATCGACGAGTCCGCGGCCCGCGACGGACTCTGGCGCGTCGAGCAGGTCATCGACGACCCCGCCGGAGACCACGACTGGCGCATCCGGGCCGAGGTCGACCTGGAGCAGTCCGTCGAGGCAGGCACGGCGGTTGTGCGCGTGACCGAGGTCGTCCGCCTCTGACTCCGGGACGTGAATGGCCGGGCCATGCCGGATGTCGCGGGCCTGGGGCAGGATGAGCCGGTGGCCACACATCTCGGGTTCCTGCGGGCGATCAACCTCGGCGCGACGCGCGTCTTCCCGAAGGACGACATCCGCCGGGTGACCGAGGCCGTCGGCTTCGAGGACGTCGCGACGCACATCAACACCGGCAACATCCGCTTCGACACTCGCATGCGCTCCCGCGCGAAGATCGAGCAGACGCTCGAGCGGGCATACGCGGCCGATCGAGGGTTCGAGGTTCCGGCGATCACGTTCCGCGCCGACGAGTTCGCCGCGCTCGCCGCCGAGGCACTCGCCCTGAGCGAGGCGAACCCCGGCCTGGCCCGCCATTACGTCTACCTGCTCAAGGACGAGCTCGACGCCGACACGGCCGCCCGGGTCGAAGCGCTCGCGACCGCCGCGGGCCGCATGCTGGTCCGCGGCCGCGCGGTCCACGCGCTCCTGCAACCCGGGTATCAGGACGGGACGGTCGATCCCCTGGGCGCGGCGAAGCTCCTCGGCATCGCGACCAACCGCAACCTCAACGTCGTCATGACGCTCGCCGAACGGTGGTGCTGACGAGGCGGGAGGTGACCCCGCCTGTGAACGCACGGAGCGGGCTGTCGGATGCCGCGGCTATCGTGAATCGAGTGAGTCGAGAGCAGCAGTCCTGGGATGCCGATCCCTACGCCGACCTCGACTGGAACCCCGACGAGTTCGCACCGCCCGAGGATTTCGACGCGCCGCCGCCGCCCGAGTTCGACGGATACGGCGCTGCCGTCGCTCGCGCCACCCGCGACCGCGCATCCGCCGGCGCCGCGCCGCCGCGTGCCGCGCCGCCGCGTGCCGTGCCGAACGCGGCCCCCGCCGCCGTCCTCTCGCTCGAGCGTCGCGATTTCACCGGCGCCGACCCGCGCGCCGTGCTCAAGGAGGTCTTCGGCTACGACGACTTCCGCGGCGACCAGGGCGACATCGTCTCGCACGTCGTCGGCGGCGGGGATGCCGTCGTGCTCATGCCCACCGGCGGCGGCAAGTCGATCACCTACCAGGTGCCCGCGCTCGTGCGCCCGGGAACGGGACTCGTCGTCAGCCCGCTCATCGCGCTCATGCACGACCAGGTCGATGCGCTGATCGCCAACGGCGTGCGGGCGGCCTACCTCAACTCCACACAGTCTCCGGGTGAGCGCGCCGGTGTCGAGCAGGCGTACCTCGCGGGTCAGCTCGACCTGCTCTACGTCGCCCCCGAGCGTCTGAGCGTGCCGCAGACGACGCAGCTGCTCCAGCGGGGCGCCCTGAGCGTCATCGCGATCGACGAGGCGCACTGCGTCTCGCAGTGGGGCCACGATTTCCGTCCCGATTACCTCGCCCTCGGCGACCTCGACGAGCGGTTCCCCGGGGTGCCGCGGATGGCGCTCACCGCCACTGCGACCCGCGCGACGCACCAGGAGCTCACCGAGCGGCTGCGCCTGCCGCAGGCGCGGCACTTCGTCGCGAGCTTCGACCGACCCAACATCCAGTACCGCATCGAGCCGAAGGTCGATCCGCGGCGGCAGCTCGTCACCTTCATCCGCTCGATGCCCGAGGGATCCGCCGGCATCGTGTACGCGCTCAGCCGCAAGTCGGTCGAGCAGACCGCCGACTACCTCGCCGCACAGGGTCTCGACGCCCTGCCGTACCACGCGGGTCTTCCGGCCGAGATGCGCGCCAAGCACCAGTCGCGGTTCCTCCGCGAAGACGGTGTCGTCATGGTCGCCACGATCGCGTTCGGCATGGGCATCGACAAGCCCGACGTCCGGTTCGTGGCCCACATCGATCTGCCGAAGTCTGTCGAGGGGTACTACCAGGAGACCGGGCGCGCCGGACGCGACGGCGAAGCGTCGATCGCCTGGATGGCCTACGGCCTGGGGGATGTCGTGCAGCAGCGGCGCCTCATCGATCAGAGCCCCGGCGACCGCACGTTCAAGATGCGCATGGGGCAGCACCTCGACGCGATGCTCGCCCTCTGCGAGACGGTCGCGTGCCGTCGGCAGAACCTGCTCGGCTACTTCGGCCAGGACTCCGAGCCCTGCGGCAACTGCGACACCTGCCTCACGCCGCCCGACACGTGGGACGGCCTGATCCCCGCCCAGAAGCTGCTCTCGACCATCGTCCGGCTGCAGCGCGAGCGCAACCAGTCGTTCGGCGCCGGCCACCTCGTCGACATCCTGCGCGGAGCGTCGACCGAGCGCATCCGGCAGCAGCGTCATGACGAACTCGCGACGTACGGCCTCGGCTCCGATCTGTCAGACCAGGACTGGCGCAGTGTCATCCGGCAGCTGCTCGCCCGCGGCATCCTCGTCGCTCGCGGCGAGTACGGCGTGCTCGCGGTCGGCGAGGCCGGAGCGCCGGTGCTCAAGGGCGAGGCTAACGTCCCCCTGCGCCGCGACGTGCTCGGGCGGGGCCAGAACAGCGGCGGCTCTCGCGTGCGCAAGTCGGCCGCGGTCGAGCAGGTCGCCGAGAGCGATCGCGACCTGTTCGAGGCGCTGCGTGCCTGGCGTGCCGAACAGGCGCGCGAGCAGGGCGTTCCGGCCTACATCGTCTTCGGTGACGCGACGCTGCGCGCGCTCGCCGATCGCCGGCCGCGCACCTCGGCCGACCTCGAGGGCATCACCGGCATCGGAGCCAAGAAGCGCGAGGCCTACGGCGACGCGGTGCTCGCCGTCGTGGCATCTCACTGACGACGAGCACCGCGCTTCGCCGGCTCCCGCCGCGGCTACTTGATCGAGCCGCGCATCACCCCGGAGATCACCCAGCGCTGCGAGAAGATGTAGATGATCAGCAGCGGCGCCATCGCCATGAGGTACGAGGCGAAGGCCACGGTGTAGTCGGTGTTGTACTGCCCCTGGAACACGTACTGCGCGAGCGACAGCGTGCGGTCTGAGGGCGATGTCAGCACGACCAGCGGCATGATGAAGTCGTTCCAGGCCCAGACGCACGTCAGGATGCCGACGGTGGCGTTCATCGGCATGAGCAGCGGAAAGACGATTTGCCGGAACACGCGCCACGTCGAGGCGCCGTCCATCCGCGCCGCCTCTTCGAGCTCGATGGGGATCGAGCGGATGAACGCGGTGTAGATGAAGATGTTCAGACTCAGGCCGTAGATCGTGTAGAGGACGATCATGCCGCCGGGGTTGTCGAGCCCGAGCAGCGACGTCTGCTTCACCAGGGGCAGCATGATGATCGGGAACGGCACGAACAGCGCGGCCAGCAGGTAGTAGAACACGCCCTTGAAGAACGGGCGGTGCAGGTTTCGGGCGAGCGCGTAGGCGACCAGCGAGCTCGTGAACAGTGTGAACACGACCGAGCCCACGGTGATGATGGCGGTGTTCAGCAGCGCCTGCGGGAAGTCGGTGCGCTCCCACGCGACGGCGAAGTTGTCCCAGTTGATCGGCCACGGCAGCTCGAACCCGGTGCCGTCGGCGAGCTGCGCCGGCGTCTTGAGGGCGACGGCGACGGCGAGGTACAGCGGGATGATGACCGTGAGCGAGCACACCGCGATGAGCGCGGTCGCCCACCAGTTCGTGGGGCGGGTGTCTCCGGGGTCGCCACCGCCGCGACGACGGCGGGGGACGACGACGGCGGTGGTGGCGGGGCCGGCCTCGACCGGGGTGGAGGTGGAGCTGGACATCAGAAGTCGGCCTCTCTGCGCTGAAGGACCCGGAATTGGAGCAGCGAAACGATCGTGATGACGATGAAGAAGATCACGGCGTTGGCGGTCTGGTAGGCGAACTCGCCGCCCGTGAAGCCGCCGCGGAAGATCAGCATCGTCACCGACTCGGTCGAGGTTCCCGGACCGCCGTTGGTGAGGGCGATGATCGGGTCGAACACCTGCAGAAAGCCCTTCAGGCTGAGCACGACGTTGATGGTGAAGAAGGCGCTGATCAGGGGGAAGGTGATCGAGCGGAACTGGCGGGCCGGGGTGGCGCCGTCGATGGATGCCGCCTCGTAGATGTCGGCGGGGATGGTCTGCAGCCCCGCCAGGTAGATGATGATCGAGAAGGCGCAGGCCTGCCAGACAGCCAGCACGACGATCGCCGTCCACGCCCAGTCGGGGTTGGTGAGGATGTTGTCGCGGAACAGCGGGATGCCCGCGAGGATCTTCGGCAGCGAGTTCGAGAACACGAACTGGAACACGTAGCCCACGACCAGCACCGCGAGGATGTACGGCACGAAGTACACGCCGCGCCAGAAGTTCCGGGCTCGGATCTTGGCGTTGAGGCCGAGCGCGATCGCGAGCGAGATGGCGTTGGTGAGCACCGTGGCCACGATCGCGAACAGGAACGAGAAGGTGTAGGCCTGCAGGACGCGGTCGTCTCGGAAGATGTTGACGTAATTCGCGATGCCGACGAAGTCCCACGTGCCGTAGCCGGCATAGTTCGTAAAGCTGAAGAACACGCCGATGATGACCGGCAGGGTGTGGAACGCGGCGAACGCGATGACGGCGGGCCACACGAACCAGTAGTAGGCGCGGGGAGCGAGCTTCGATCGCGAGCGCGGGGCGGGGGCGACGGTGGTGGCCATCTCAGTCCTCCTCGACCGGGGTGATGGTGCGGGCGGCGACCTTGCGCCACTCGTTGTCGAGGGTGCGCAGGGCCCCGTCGACGTCGCCGTCGTAGAGGAACTGCTGCACGATGCCCGTCAGCGGAATGGCCGTCGGCACCTGGTGGTCGATGAAGCCGGTGATCCGGCCGCTGTCGAAGTAGGGCGCGATCGACTCGAGGGCCGGGTCGTCGCCCAGTTCGGCGCCGACGACGGACGGCACCATGGTCTGGGCTGCTGCGAACCGCTCGATCACATCCGGGCGGAAGAGGAACTCGATGAAGCGCAGCGCCTCTTCTTTGCGCGGGGTGTCGCGAGCCATCGTCACCGTCACGTCCACACCCGATACGAGCATGCGGTCGTCGGGGCTTTCGGGCACCGGGTAGGGGAAGATTGCCGCGTCGATGTCGGGATTGACGGCTTTGACCGGGCTGAGGGCCCAGATGCCCTGCAGCATCATCGCGGCACCGCCCCGCGCGAACAGCGCCGTGCTGTCGTCGTACGAGGCCCCGCGGTAGCCCTCCTGCGAATACGCGAACAGCTGCGCCTGACGCTCCATGATCTCGGGGAAGTCCTGTTCGAACGACACCGGAGCGTCCGGGCCGACGTTCTCGCCCTCCGAGCGCATCGCGTCGAAGAAGCCGTCCTGCGCGGCGTACGCGCCGATGCCGTTCCACGACGGCATGGCGGTCCAGTTCTCGGCGAGCGAGGTGGCGAAGGGCGGGATGCCGCGCTCGACGAGCGTGTCGCACAGCGCGATCAGTTCGTCCCACGTCTCGGGCACCTCGAGGCCCTGCTCGGCGAAGATGGCGCGGTTGTAGATGATCCCGTTGGCGTTGTTGACGTAGCCGAGGCTGTTGACCTCGCCGGGGGCGTTGCCGAGCTGCTCGAGGATCTGCTGCACCCCGGGGTTGATCGTGTCGAGCACAGGTTCGTCCGAGAAGTCGTAGAAGACCCCGGCCTCGGCGAGCTTGCCGAAGTTCCCGTTGCCGTTGAGTGTGATGACGTCGGGCGTGCGGTTCTTCACGAGCAGCGTCCGGATCAGCGTCTCGGCATCGGCGACCTGGTTCTGGACCACCCGGATGTCGGGGTTCTCGGCCTCGAACTGCGCGATGATCTCGGTGAAGTCCTCGAGGGCTTCTCCCTTGAACTGGAAGAAGTCGATCGTCGTCACCCCGTCGCCGGGGTTCGCCGCGCATCCGCCGGCTCCGATCATCAGGGCGGTGAGCCCGACGACGGCGGCGGCGGTGCGGATGGTTCGTCTTCTCATGGGGCGCGCCTCCTTGCGCTGGGGGGATGGGTCGGTCAGGCCGGGGTGATCTCGACGACGACGGCCTGCTGCGGGTTCTGCACGGGGGGACGCACCCCCGTCACGGCGAGCTGGCGTCCGGTGAGCACCGTGTCGTGGTGCGCCCAGTCCAGCGGCGACTGCGCCGGGGTCTGCACGAGGCCGCACGGAGTGATGAGTCGCACGCGGTACTCCGTCGCGTCGTCGAGTCCCGGCAACCGGACGCGGCCGGCGGGCGAGGAGATGAGCGTCTGCGTCTGGGCGATCGTGAAGAACGCCGCGTCCCGGTCGGCGCCGACGACGCCGCGCACGTCGAGCCCCGGGTCGGTGACGTCGACGTTGACGAGCCGCCCGGTCGCGACGAGCGGGCGTACGCGTTTGGCGAGAGCCACCCACTCCGCGACCGCGACCGCGTCGGCATCCGAGATCGTCGTGACGTCCCACTCGATCCCGAAGTGTCCGAACAGGGCGACGGCGCCGCTCAGGGCGAGCGACACGGTGCGCCCCGTCGAGTGCACATGGGGCGTGGTCAGGTGCATGCCCATCATCTCGGGCGGCACCACGAGGGCGGTGTAGCGCTGGATCTCGAGGCGCTCGACGGGGTCGAGGCAGTCGCTGGTCCAGATCCGGTCGGTGCGGTCGAGGATGCCCAGGTCGGTGCGGGCGCCACCCGACGCGCAGCTCTCGATCTCGAGCCCCGGGTGGGTCGCCTTGAGCTCGTCGATCAGCCGGTACACGGCGAGGGTATGCGCGTGCACCTGGCGTGCGCCTCCCGGACCGGATGCCGCGTCGACGAGGTCTCGGTTGTGGTCCCACTTGATGTAGGCGATGGGGTACTCGGCGAGGATCGCGTGGATGCGCTCGGAGATGTAGTCGTAGGCGCCCGGATGCGCGAGGTTGAGCACCTGCTGCTGGCGGGCCGAGGGTGGCAGTCCGGCGCGCCCGCGGAACAGCCATTCCGGATGCTGCCGCGCGAGGTCGCTGTCAGGGTTGACCATCTCGGGCTCGAACCACAGGCCGAACTCCATGCCGCGGGCGACGACGTGGTCGGCGAGGGGGTGCAGTCCCTGCGGCCACACGGTGTCGTCGACGTACCAGTCGCCGAGTCCGGCCGTGTCGTCGCGGCGCAGCCGGAACCAGCCGTCGTCGAGCACGTACCGCTCGACGCCGAGCTCGGCGGCCCGGTCGGCGAGCGCGAGGAGCTTCTCGAGCGAGTGGTCGAAGTAGACCGCCTCCCACGTGTTCAGGGTCACGGGGCGCGGACGGTGCGGGTGCTGCGGGCGGGCACGCACGCCGGCGTGGAACCGCGCCGCGAGCTCGTCGAGGCCGTCGCCCCACGACGCGAGGAGCTCGGGCGAGGCGATCTCCTCGCCCGGGGCCAGGATGATCTCGCCGGGTCCGTAGAGCTCGCCGCCGGCGAGGAAGACATCGCCCGTCGGGGTGCGCTCGGCAAGCAGTCGCTGGTTGCCGCTCCACGCGACGTGTGCGCCGTGCACGCGCCCGTGCTCGAAGCCGAAGCCGGGGCGTCCGGCGGCCAGGAGCAGCGTGGCGTCGGCGCCGGGACGGCCGCGCCGGCTCTCGCGCACGTGCGATCCGAAGGTGAGATCGTGGCGCTGGGCGGAGCGCTCGCGCAGGTGTCGCCCCGTCGTGTCGAGGATCTCGGCGGCATCCCACGGCAACGGCAGCATCGCCTGCAGCGTCAGCACCGTGTACGGGGTCGAGCCGGTGTTGCGCAGGGTGAGGCGGCCGCGCAGCAGCCCGCCGGCGCCGACCGAGAGATCGACCCGCAGGGCCAACCCGGCCTCGTCGTCGGCCAGGTCGACGCGCATTGCGTCTGTGTTCACGACGGCGTCGCGCAGAGTGAACAGGGCGCTCGCGCCGCGGCCGTCGCGGTGTCCTTCCACGGCGGGGGTCTCGAGCCAGCCGGATGCCTCGGTCGGCGCGAGGGTCAGTCGGGCCGTCGTGTCGAGGCCGCCCGAGACGCGTTGCTGCCGCGCCGCGATCGCGAGCGACTGCAGCGTGCGTTCCGAGGCGTCGCCGAGGTCTTCGCCCCAGTGCACGATCGCAGGATGCGGCTGTGCCGCGAGGTCGACGACGACGCTCGTGCCGTCGCGGCGCAGGTGGGCGACCGCGCCGACCGGTGCCGTCGTGTCGGTCGGATCGTGGAGGACATCGTTGTCGGAATCGGCCATGGGGTTAGTTCTACCATGAAAATAAAGGATCACCCAGCGCGATGATTCGACGCCATTTGCGCCAGCCAGCACCCACTTTTGTGTCACACTGGAACCAACTCGATAAGGGGTGACGATGAGCGACAACGAAGCCGCCCTGGCCCGCGCCGTCCTCATTCACGGTCCGCTGTCGCGACGCGAGCTCACGACGCGACTCGGTCTGTCGCCGGCGAGCCTGACCCGGCTCGCCAAACCGCTGCTGGACAGCGGCCTGCTCGTCGAGCTCGACGACATCGCCGACGGCTCGATCGGCCGACCGTCGCGCCCGCTCGACATCGCCCCGAACTCGGGCTGCTTCATCGGCATGAAGCTCACCGGAGACGGCCTGTACGCCGTGCGTACCGACATCCGTGCCGACCTTCTCGCCGAACACGAGCGACCCATCCCCGATCGCGACCCGGATGCCGTCGTCGGCGAGGTCGCCGCGGCCGTTACGGCGCTCGGCGCTGACGGGCTCGTCGGCGTGGGTCTCGGGCTCGGCGGCAACGTCCACGACGGCGTCGTGCGCCACGCGCCGTTCCTCGGGTGGGGCGAGGTCGACCTCGGCGCGCGTTTGGAACAGGCGATCGGCGCGCCCGTGACGGTCGAGAACGACCTCGTCGCCCTCACCGAGGCCGAGCGGTGGTTCGGCGCCGGTCGCGGTCTGCCGGGGTTCATCACGATCACGATCGGCGCCGGCGTCGGCTATGGCCTCGTCGTCGGCGGTCGGGTCGTGCGCACGCTCGACGCCATCGTCGGCACCGGCGGGCATCTGCCGCTCGATCCCTATGGTCCGTTGTGCTCCGAGGGGCACCGCGGCTGCTCGCAGGCGATGCTCTCGTCGGGGTCGATCGCAGCGCAGGTCTCGGCGGCACTCGGCCGGCCCGTCGACTACGACGAGACGCTGCGGCTCGCCAGTGCGGGAGAGCCCGCGGCGCGCGCCGTGGTCGCCGGCGCCGGTATCGCTCTCGGCCGGATGATCGCGCTCGCGGCGAACCTCTCGCTGCAGGCGGACGTCGTCCTCGCGGGCGAAGGTATCGGCTTGTTCGCGCTCGCCGAGACCGAGATCCGCGACGCGATCCGCGCGGGGCGGTCCGCGGATGCCGCCGAGATCACGATCCACGTCGACGAGACGGGCTTCCGAGCGTGGGCCCGGGGCGCGGCGGCGGTGGCGATCCAGTCCGCGATGGCGCGGATGCAGGGCGCGCGCTGATCGCAGAGGCGAGCGTGGATGTCGCCGTCGCACAATGCGGGTCGCCGACGTACCGGCATCCGGTTGTGCTGACCGACCAACTCGCTTGGCGAGGCGTTGTGGAAGTCCTACCGTGAATACTGACTCCGATCCTTCCGACGTCGAAAGGCACGCGATGACCGACGCCGCTGTTCGTCCCCACAAGCCCGCAACCGCAGACCGCACCCCCGCCGGGGGAGCCCCGACCGCGCCCCATACCGCGGAGGAGGCGCACGAGGCGCGCATCGACATCGACGCGGTCACCGACATGCTGCTCGGAACCTGGGCGGCGACGCGGCGCGAGGCACGCGAGATGATCAAAGATCCCGTGTTCTGGCAGATCCCGGGCGAGCCGATGGCCGAGCACCGCGAACGCGTGCTCACGCAGCTCCACCTGCTCGTCGAACGCGGCGCCTCCGGACGCGGCTACCCCAAGGAGTACGGCGGCGACGGCGACAACGGTGCGAACCTCGCCGGCTTCCAGGAGCTCGTGCTGGCCGACCCCAGCCTGCAGATCAAATCCGGCGTGCAGTGGGGCCTCTTCGGCTCGGCCATCCACCAGCTCGGCACGAAGCCCCACCACGACGCCTGGCTGCGCGACGCGATGGAGATGCGCCTGCCGGGCGCGTTCGCGATGACCGAGACCGGGCACGGATCGGATGTCGCGGCCATCGGCACGACCGCCACGTACGACCCCGAGACCGAGGAGTTCGTCATCCACACGCCGTTCCGCGGTGCGTGGAAGGACTACCTGGGCAACGCGGCGGTGCACGGCAAGGCTGCCACCCTCTTCGCTCAGCTGATCACGGGCGGCGTGAACTACGGCGTCCACTGCTTCTTCGTGCCGCTCCGCGACGACGAGGGCAACTTCCTGGCCGGTGTCGGCGGCGAGGACGACGGCGTCAAGGGCGGGCTCAACGGCATCGACAACGGCCGTCTCCACTTCGATCACGTCCGTATCCCGCGCACGAACCTGCTCAACCGGTACGGCGACGTCGCTGCGGACGGCACCTACAGCTCCGACATCGCGAGCCCCGGCCGCCGGTTCTTCACGATGCTCGGCGCCCTCGTGCAGGGGCGTGTATCGCTCGACGGCTCCGCCACGACCGCCTCGGCGCTCGCGGAGTACATCGCCGTGACGTACGCCAACCAGCGTCGTCAGTTCGACTCCGGTGCCGGCACCGACGAGGTCACCCTGCTCGACTACGGCCGGCATCAGCGCCGCCTGCTGCCGCGCATCGCGCAGACCTACGCGCAGTTCTTCTCGCACGACGAGCTGCTGCAGTCCTTCGACGGCGTGTTCTCGGGGCGCACCGACACCCCGGAGGGGCGCGAGAACCTCGAGACGCTCGCCGCCGCCCTCAAGCCGCTGTCGACGTGGCATGCGCTCGACACGATCCAGGAGTGCCGTGAGGCGTGCGGAGGCCAGGGCTTCCTCGCCGAGAACCGCATGGTCGACCTGCACCACGACCTCGATGTCTTCGCCACCTTCGAGGGCGACAACAACGTGCTCCTGCAGCTGGTGGGCAAGCGTCTGCTCAGCGACTACGCGAAGCAGTTCAAGGGAGCCGACGCGAAGGCGCTCGCGAAGTTCGCCGCCGTCTCCACCGCCGAGCGCGTGTTCCACGGTGCCGGGCTGCGTCGGCTCGGTCAGTCGGTCGCCGACTTCGGGCAGACGGCACGATCGGTGCAGCTCGGGCTGCGGGCAGAGCAGCAGCACGAGCTGCTGACGGGCCGGGTCGAGCAGATGATCGCCGACATCGCCGCCGCGCTGCGGCCCGCATCGAAGATGTCGCAGCAGGATGCCGCTGCCGTCTTCAACCAGCACCAGTCGGAGCTGATCGAGGCCGCCCGCGCTCACGGTGAGCTCCTCCAGTGGGAGGCGTTCGCACAGGGTGTCGAGCGCATCGAAGACGAGGGCACCCGCCAGGTGCTCGTGTGGCTGCGCGACCTATTCGGTCTGACCCTCATCGAGCGGCATCTCGCGTGGTACCTCATCAACGGTCGCCTCTCGACCCAGCGCGCGGCGGCCGTCACGAGCTACATCGACCGGCTGTGCGCGCGTCTGCGCCCGCATGCCCAGGACCTCGTCGACGCCTTCGGCTTCGCGCCCGAGCACGTCCGCGCGCCCATCGCGTCGGGCGCGGAGGCGGAGCGGCAGCGCGAGGCACGCGAGTACTTCGCCGACCTCGCCGCGTCGGGTACCGCGCCCGTCTCGGAGAAGACGCTCGCGAAGTCGGGCAAGCGCGGCTCGTGAGACCGGCTGCGGCGGTGGCGAACCGCGGCATGTCGGCGGCGCTCGCTAGCCTGGCGGAATGGCGCTCGACCTCATCACCGGACCCGACGGCCTGGACCGATGCGGCTGGGTGGGCGATGACGTCGAGTACCGGCGCTACCACGACGAAGAATGGGGGCGCCCGCTCCACGGCGACCGCGCGCTGTTCGAGAAGCTGAGCCTCGAGGGGTTCCAGGCGGGGCTCAGCTGGATCACGATCCTGCGCAAACGCCCGCGCTTCCGCGAAGTCTTCGCGGGATTCGAGCCGGTGCGCGTGGCCGCATTCGGCGCCGACGAGATCGCGGCCCTCATGGCGGATGCCGGCATCATCCGCAATCGGGCGAAGATCGAGGCCACCATCTCGAACGCGAGGCTGCTGCTCGGCGTCTCCGACGGCGAGTTCGACGAGCTCATGTGGTCGTTCGCGCCCGAGGCTGACCGGCCACGCCCCGCAACGCTCGCCGACGTGCCCCCGGTGACGGCGGAATCCGAGGCGATGAGCAAGGCCCTGCGGCGCCGCGGGTTCCGGTTCGTCGGGCCGACGACGATGTACGCGCTCATGCAGTCGTCCGGCATGGTCGACGACCACGTCGTCGGATGCCACCGAGCTCTCGCCCTCGATGACACGAAGCCCCACAATGGGGAGGTTCGTACCGAGAGGATGTCCGATGGCCGCCGCATCCGCTGAGAACGCCGCCGATTCGCACGAGCTCATCCGCGTCCGCGGTGCGCGTGAGAACAATCTGAACGGTGTCGACGTCGACATCCCGAAACGACGGCTGACCGTCTTCACGGGCGTGAGCGGTTCCGGCAAGTCCTCGCTCGTCTTCAGCACGATCGCCGCCGAGTCGCGGCGTCTCATCAACGAGACCTACCCGACCTTCGTCCAGCAGTTCATGGCGCAGATCGGGCGCCCCGATGTCGACGCGCTCGAGAACATCAGCCCGGCGATCATCGTCGATCAGGAGCGGATGGGCGCGAACGCCCGCTCGACGGTCGGCACGGCGACCGACGTGCATGCCATGCTGCGCGTGCTGTTCAGCCGTATCGGCCAGCCGTTCGTCGGGTCGCCGCAGGCGTTCTCGTTCAACGTGCCGTCGGTGTCGGGTGCCGGCGAGATCATGATCGCCGTCGGAGGCGAGGAAGGCCGTGCGGAACGCCGGTCGTTCCAGGTGACGGGCGGCATGTGCCCCGACTGCGAAGGGCTCGGCGAGGTCAGCGACATCGACATCGATGAGCTGGTCGACCGGTCGAAGTCTCTCAATGACGGCGCCATCCGGGTTCCGGGCTACAGCGCCGACGGCTGGATGGTGCGCGGGTACAGCGAGTCGGGACTGCTCGATCCCGACAAGCCGATCGCCGACTACTCGGATACCGAGCTCGAGGACTTCCTCTACAAAGAGCCCACCAAGGTCAAGATCCAGAGCATCAACATGACCTATGAGGGACTCGTCCCGCGGGTCACGAAGTCGATGCTGCAGAAGGACCGCGAGTCGCTGCAGCCCCACGTCCGGGCGTTCGTCGAGCGGGCGGTGAAGTTCATGCCCTGCCCGGCATGCGGGGGGACGCGGCTCAACGACGGGGCACGTTCGGCGAGGATCGCCGGAGTGAACATCGCCGATGCCGCGGCGATGCAGATCACCGACCTCGCCGATTGGCTTCGCTCGATAGACGACCCCTCCGTCGAGCCGTTGCTCGCGGGACTGCGTGCCACCGTGCAGTCGTTCATCGACATCGGCCTCGGCTATCTCTCGCTCGACCGCTCCTCGGGAACACTCTCGGGCGGCGAGGCCCAGCGAACGAAGATGATCCGGCATCTCGGGTCGAGCCTGACCGACGTCACGTACGTCTTCGACGAGCCGACAGCCGGTCTTCACCCGCACGACATCCAGCGGATGAACGATCTGCTCCGCGGGCTCCGCGACAAGGGCAATACGGTGCTCGTGGTCGAGCACAAACCCGAGGTCATCGAGGTCGCCGATCACGTCATCGATCTCGGGCCCGGCGCAGGACGGAACGGCGGGAGGATCCAGTTCACGGGATCGGTCGTCGAGCTGCGGGTATCCGGCACGCTGACCGGTCGGCACCTCGACCACCGGGCACAGCTGAAACCGGCGGTGCGCACGGCGTCCGGCATCCTCGAGATCCGGGGTGCGACCGCCAACAATCTCAAGTCGGTGGACGTCGACATCCCGCTCGGGACTCTCACCGTCGTCACCGGTGTGGCCGGCTCGGGCAAATCGTCGCTCATCCACGGCAGCCTCGCGGGGCGGGACGGGGTGGTCGTCGTCGATCAGTCGCCGATCCGGGGCAACCGGCGCAGCAGTCCGGCGACCTACACGGGCCTGCTCGATCCGATCCGCTCGGCGTTCGCCAAGGCGAACGGGGTCAAGCCCGCTCTCTTCAGCGCCAACTCGCAGGGCGCGTGCCCGGCCTGCAAGGGGCTGGGCGTCATCGTCACGAAGCTCGGCATCACCGCATCCGTCGAGACGGAGTGCGACGTATGCGAGGGGTCGGGATTCAGCCCCGAGGTGCTCCGGTACACCCTCGACGGGCGCACCATCGCCGAGGTGCTCGCGCTGAGCGCGGCAGAGGCCGCCGAGGCGCTTCCGCCGCGGGTGGCGGGAGGAGTCCTGTCGCGCCTGATCGACGTCGGCCTCGGGTACATCACGTTGGGGCAGGCGCTGAGCACCCTCTCGGGCGGAGAACGGCAGCGATTGAAGCTCGCGATCTCGATGGCTACGTCCGGCTCGGTGTACATCCTCGACGAGCCGACGACGGGTCTGCATCTCGCGGATGTCGACAATCTGCTCGCGCTGCTCGACCGGCTCGTCGACGCCGGCAACTCGGTCATCGTCATCGAGCATCATCAGGCCGTCATGGCGCACGCCGATCACATCATCGACATCGGACCGGGTGCCGGGCGCGACGGCGGGCGGGTCGTGTTCGAGGGGACACCGGCCGACCTCGTCGCGGCTGGCGACACCCTCACAGCGGAGCATCTCGGCCGCTACATCGGCACCCGCGCCGGATCGGAGAGATGATGCACACCATCGCGATGGTCGACATGGGGAGAACTCCCCATGTCAACCGACAAATCCGGCACTTCTCCTGACATAGGGTGGTTCCGCAGTTCAACCAGTGCGAGCCCGGAAGCCGGGCCGATCAACGTCGCCCCGGGGGGAGCCGAGCCCAATGACGTCGACCTCGTGGCTGCGGGCACGCCCGCGAACGTTCATCTCCGCCGGTATCGTCACCGTCGCGGCACTGACCATCGGAACCCTCGCGGTCGCCTACGAGGGTGAGCCCACGACCGAGGTCGATCTCCACGACGGCGGCGTGTGGGTGACGAAGCAGTCCAGCTTGCTCGTGGGGCACTACAACAACGAGTCCCGCGTGCTCGACGGCAGCCTGCGCACGACATCCGCCGAGTACGACGTGCTCCAATCCGGTCCCCGCGTCGTCGTGGTCGACGCGGACGGATCGGCGATGTCGGCCGTCGATCCCGCGAAGGTCGTGCTTTCGGGAACCGCTGAGGTGCAGCCGGGCGCGCAGATCGCCCTCGGATCCGACACCGTCTCGGTGCTCGACGCCGCGGGAGACCTGCGCACCGTCCAGTTCGCCGGTGTGAACGGCTTCAGCTTCGAAGGCAACGAGCCGATCGCCGAGCTCGGGGAGAACGCGACGGCGACGGTCGGCACAGACGGCACGATCTATGCCGCGTCCGCGGCCGGCGCGTCGCTGTACGCCTACGCGCCGATCGGCGACGGCACCGTCGCGCAGACCGCCGAGCGGAGCCTCGAGGGCATCGCCGAGGATCACGAGCTGGCCATCACCTCACTCGGGCAGACGCCGTTCGTGCTCGACCGCGAGACCAATGTGCTCTATGGCGGCGACGGCTCGCAGACCGATCTTCCCGCCGATGCGCTGCTGCAGCGTCCGTCCAACTCCGCCGATACCCTCACCGTGAGCACGCGCAGCGCCCTGTTGCGCGTGCAGCCCGGGGGACAGACGACGACGATCGAGGCCGGCGCCGAGGGCACCCCCGCCGACCCCGTCTACGTCGGCGGCTGTGCCTACGGCGCGTGGTCGGGATCGGGAGTCTTCGTCCGCGACTGTGCGAACGACGCCGACGATCTGGTGCAGGAGATCGAGGGCATCGATCCCGCCGCGAAACTGGAGTTCCGCGTGAATCGGGATGTCGTCGTGCTCAACGACGTGTTCGGCGGTGCGGCCTGGCTCGCGAGCGAGAACATGCAACGCGTCGACAACTGGACCGACATCACCCCGCCGGAAGGCACCGGCGACGAGGAGCAGGAGACGACCGAGGAGACGGTCGAGACCGCCCTGCCCGAGCGGACCGAGGAGAACACGCCGCCGATCGCCGTCGACGACTCGTTCGGTGTGCGCCCCGGTCGCACGACCGTGCTGCCCGTCCTCTTCAACGACACCGATGCCGACGGCGACGTGCTCGTCGCCGAGGCCACGAGCGATCCCGCGTTCGGTGAGATCTCGCAGATCCAGAACGGTGGCGCCCTCCAGATCGCCGTGCCCGACGATGCGTCAGGCTCGACGTCGTTCACCTACACCGCCGACGACGGCCGCGGCGGCGAGGCATCCGCGACGGTGCGGCTCTCGGTGCGCGGCGACAACGAGAACTCCCCGCCCGTCCAGCAGCGCGTCACGCCGGTGACCGTCGAGGCCGGCGGCACCACGTCGTACAACGTCCTGAGCGAATGGATCGACCCGGACGGCGACGACATCTTCCTGAAGTCGGTCCAGCCCGACGGCGGCGACGAGGCCGACTTCACGTCCGACGGACAGATCACCTATCGTGCGATCGGTGCGGTGCAGGGCCGCAAGGACGTGCCCATCATCGTCTCGGACGGCACGGATGACGGCGCCGGCGTGCTCCGGATCGACGTTCGCCCTCCCGGGACGACGGTCCCCGTCACCAACGCCGACCACGTCGTGACCCGGGTCGGCCAGTCGGTCACGGTGTCACCGCTCACCAACGACACGAGCGCGGGGCGCGAGCCGCTGCGCCTGACGCGCGTCGACGAGGTCGAGGGCGCGACGATCCAGCCCGACTTCGCCGAGCAGACCTTCACCTTCACGTCCGACGTCGTCAACACCTACTACGTCGACTACCTCGTCTCGGCGGGCCCCAACAGCGTCCCTGGACTCGTGCGCGTCGACGTGCTGCCGGCGGCGGACACCAACCTCCCGCCCGTCGCCGTGCGAGACGTCGCGCTGCTGCCGACCGGCGGCGACGTGCTGGTCAACGTCCTCGGCAACGACACCGATCCAGCCGGCGGCATCCTCGTCGTCCAGTCGGTGACGGCCGACCCCGATGGCGGGGTGACGGCGGCCGTGCTCGGCCATGAGACCGTCCGGATCACCGACCAGGGCTCGCTCAGCGAGCAGACGCGGGTGTCGTACACGATCTCCAACGGCGACCAATCCGCCACGGGCGAGATCGTCGTCATCCCGATCCCGGCGCCCGACCGGCTGCGGCCACCGGTCGCGAACAACGACACGGCGGTCGTGCGCGTCGGCGATGTCGTCACGATCGACGTGCTCGCGAACGACACCCACCCCAACGGCGACACCCTGCATGTGTCTCCCGAGCTCGTTCCGCCGCTCGTCGACGAGGCCGACGGCCAGGTGTTCGTCTCGGAGGACAAGCTCCGGTTCCGTGCCGGTGACGAGCCCAAGACCGTCAACGCCACCTATGAGGCTGTCGACAGCTCGGGTCAGCGTGCCGGTGCGTACGTGACGATCCAGATCCTGCCCCGACAGGACGACGCCAACGCCGCGCCGCGCCCCCGCGACCTCACCGCGCGCACCCTGAGCGGCTCGAAGGTCACGATCCCGGTGCCCCTCGACGGCATCGACGAGGACGGCGACTCCGTCGAGCTGATCGGCATCGCGAGCTCGCCGAGCAAGGGTCGCATCGTCGAGACCGGGTCGAACACCTTCGTCTACGAGGCCTTCGACACGAGCGTCGGCTCCGACTCGTTCACCTACCGGGTGCGCGACCGCCTCGGCAAGGAGGGAACGGCGCGTATCCAGGTCGGCGTCGCGCCGCCCGAGACGACCAATCAGGCGCCGTACGCCGTGAAGGATGCCGTCATCATGCGGCCGGGACGCCAGGTGGCGGTCTCGGTGCTCGAGAACGACTCCGACCCCGACGGCGACCAGTTCGGCTTCGCTGCCGACGCGCTCGAGGTGCCGGACGTCGACGGTCTCGCGGCCGAGGTGTCGGGCGAGCAGATCGTCATCACTGCGCCCGACGTGCCGATGAACACGAGCATCCAGTACACGATCGAGGACGCCCGCGGCCTCACCGCGACGGCCCCCGTGCAGATCACCGTCGACCCCGACGTGCCGCTGCAGCGCCCGATCGCCCGCGACGATCGCGTGCGCGCCGAGGACGTCGACGAGAACGGCGTGGCCGAGGTCGCGGTGCTCGACAACGACGACGACCCCGACGGCACACGCAGTGCGCTGCGCGTGACCCTCGGCGCCGGCGGCGAGAACGCCACCGTGCGCCCCAACGGCACGGTGTCGGTGCCGCTGACCGACGAGCGCCAGCTCATCACCTACTTCATCACCGACGAGGACGAGCTCACCGCGGCCGCCTTCATCCACGTGCCCTCGCTCGCCGAGCTGCCGCCGAGCCTCATCTCGACCGAGCCTCTCGTCGTCCAGAGCGGTGAGACCGTCGAGCTGCCGCTGTCGGAGTACGTGCGCGCCTCGGGCGGACGGGATGTCGTCATCACCGAGGCCGAGAAGGTCACGGCGGCCCACTCCAACGGTGCATCCCTCGTCAAGGACGAGCGGACGCTCGAGTACACCTCCGCTGCCGACTACTTCGGTCAGGACGCCCTGACCTTCGAAGTCACCGACGGTTCGGGGCCCGACGACCCCGAGGGCCGCAAGGCGACCCTGATGATCCCGATCACCGTCACGCCGCCCGACAACCGCCCGCCGAGCATGATCGGCGCGCAGATGGAGGTCGCGCAGGGCGAGGATGCGCGGACCCTCGATCTCGCCGCGCTCGCGACCGACCCCGATCCCGGCGATGCCGAGAAGCTGCGGTTCGCGATCGTCGGCGGCTCGCCCGACGGATTGACCGCGCGCATCGACGGCTCGGTGCTCTCGGTGGAGGCGAGCACGGACGTCGCCAAGGGGACCTCGCTGCCCGTGCAGGTGAGCGTCACCGACGGCGAATCGGACCCGGTGACGGCGACGATCACGGTCACCGTGACCGCCTCGACGCGCCCGCTCGCCACCGCGAACGCCGATGTCATCGAGCAGGCCGACCAGGGTGAGACCATCTCGGTCGCCGTGCTCGACAACGACGTGAACCCGTTCCCCGAGACGCCGCTGAAGGTCGTCGGAGCGTTCACCGAGACCTCGGGAGCCTCGGCGACCGTCGCCGGTGATCGCGTAGAGGTCACCAGCCGCGACGACTTCGTGGGAACCCTCGTCGTGCGGTACCGGATCCAGGACGCGACGGGCGACCCCGACCGTGAGGTCGAGGGCCAGATCCGCATCACCGTCCAGGGGCGTCCGGATGCTCCCGGCAAGCCGACAGTGACGAGCGTCGAGAGCCGCACCGTGGTGATGTCGTGGTCGCCGCCGGTGGACAACGGCGCGTCCATCACCGGGTACACCGTGCGCTCCACGGCCGGTTCGTACACGCGCGAGTGCCGTTCGACGACGTGCACGCTGGACGGACTGACGAACAACGTCGAGTACAACTTCGTGGTCACCGCGACCAACCGCGTCGGCGAGTCCGACCCGTCGCTGCCGTCCGAGACCGCGCGTCCCGATCAGCGGCCCGACACGCCGAACCCGCCGAGCCTGGCCTTCGGCGACCGCAGCCTCGACGTGTCGTGGACGGTTCCGCGCACCGAGGGCTCGCCCGTCGAGAGCTACAGCCTGCAGATCTCGCCCGCACCGCCGTCCGGGGTCGCCGAGAAGACCGGCGTGACCGGTACCCGCATCACGTGGGACGGGCTGCAGAACGGCGTCCAGTACCAGGTGCGCGTCCGAGCCCACAACCGTGCGCCCGAGCCGTCGAGCTGGAGCGTCTGGTCGCAGGCGATGGTGCCCGCCGGCAAGCCGGACGCTCCTGGAGCACCGTCGACGCAGCGCCTCAACCCGGTCGGCAATCGCTCGCAGATGCAGGTGAGCTGGAACCAGCCGGCGAACAACGGCGACGCGATCGCGGGATACCAGCTTCAGGTCCGCCGCGGCGGGGCGACCGTCGACACCATCAGCGTGCCCGCCGGTCAGACGAGCCAGGCCGTGACCGTCGACACCTCGACGACCGACTACACGTTCGTCGTCCGCGCCCAGAACAAGGCGGGCTGGGGCGAGTGGAGTGCGGCATCCGCGCCTCGACGCGCCTTCACGCCTCCCGGCGCCCCGACCGGCATCAGCGCGAGCGAAGGCGACAACCGCGTCACCGTCTCGTGGACGGCCGGGCCGCTCAACGGCGCGAACCCGGGCGAGGTCAGCTACCAGTACTCCGTCAACAACGGCGGCTGGCGCAACGACTGGATCGGCGGCGGCAACGGCGGATCGGGCACGATCGGCAACGGTCAGGTCAACAACAACGGCACCTACACGGTGCGCGTTCGTGCCGTCGCCACGGCCGACGGATCGCGGTACGAGGGCGAGCCCTCGGCGGCATCCAACCAGGTCGCGCCGTACGGCCAGATCGGTAACCCGTCGGCCAACGCCAGCCGCGACGGCAACCGCGTCACGCTGTCGTGGTCGTCGCCCGCCCGCAACGGTCGCGACATCACCACGGAGATCAGCGTGAACGGCGGCGGCTGGCAGCGCGTCGACGCGAGCGGATCGCGCTCGCAGGGCGACGTCGGCTACAGCAGCACGCAGTCCATCCGGGTGCGTGTGAGCGCCGCCGGCAGCGAGGCGCGTGAAGCCTCCGCGAGCGTGACGACGCCGAACCCCCCGCCCCCGCCGCAGCCGCGCGCTTCGGTCGAGAAGGGATCCCCCGTCGGCGGCTGCGTGAACGGCTGCTTCCACCTGAAGCTGAACACGCAGGACTTCCCGGCGGGCAACTACCGCATCGACTGCTACGACGGCAACCGGAAGTTCAACACCTACCCGTCGTCGTACAACGTCCCGGCCAACGGCTCGATCCAGCTGGACTGCTGGATCGGGGCCGACGGACGCGACATCTCCGCCGAGATCATCGGCTGGGGACGAACCGGCACGACGCGCTGGTAGTCCCCGCATCCGCCCCCGGCATCCACTCATCACGAGGAACGAGAACGAACGAATGAGCATGACACCCGAGCAGGCAGCGTGGTTCCGCGACACCTTCGCGCGCCTGGTCGACAACGTCGACGCCGCTCTCCTCGGCAAGCGCGAGGTCGTGGCGCTCGTGCTGTCGGCGATGATCGCCGAGGGGCACGTGCTGCTGGAGGATGCGCCGGGCACAGGCAAGACGAGCCTCGCGAAGGCGATCGCGGCGAGCGTGCAGGGCACTTCGACGCGCATCCAGTTCACGCCCGACCTGCTGCCCTCCGACGTGACCGGTGTGACGATCTACGACCAGGCGAACAAGCGCTTCGAGTTCCACCGCGGTCCGGTCTTCGCCTCGATCGTGCTCGCCGACGAGATCAACCGCGCCTCGCCGAAGACGCAGTCGGCCCTGCTCGAGGTGATGGAGGAGTCGCGGGTCACCGTCGACGGCGTCGCGCACGAGGTGGGTCGTCCGTTCCTCGTCATCGCGACCCAGAACCCGATCGAGCAGGCCGGTACCTACAAGCTGCCCGAGGCTCAGCTCGACCGCTTCATGATCAAGACGTCGATCGGCTACCCGACCCTCGCGGTCTCGGAGCGCATCCTCGTCGGCGCCGTCGACCGCAACCCGTCGGCAAGCCTCAAGCCCGTGATCACGACCCGCGCCGTCGGCGAGATGGCCGACCTGGCCGCGACCGTCCACATCGATCCGGTCGTCGCACGCTACGCCGCGCAGATCGTCGAGGCCACGCGTGAAGCGTCGGCGACGCGCCTCGGCGTCTCGGTGCGCGGCGCCATCGCGATGATCCGCATCGCCAAGGTCTACGCCGCCGCGCAGGGTCGCCACTACGTCGTGCCCGACGACATCAAGTTGCTCGCGCTGCCGGTGTGGGCCCACCGCCTCGTGCTCGATCCCGAAGCCGAGTTCACCGGCACGACCGCCGAGACGGTCATGAACAACGCCCTCGCCGACGTCGAGGCGCCGCTCGCGCGGGCGGACGCTTGATGGCCACACCCCCTGCCGCCCCGACCCCGACGCGTCGCACGCGCCGGGGCCGCGGTGCTGCCGGCGGTGAGGCGGCTGCCGAGCGCGCGGCCGGAACCACGGCCGATACCCGGACCGTCGGTGACACCACGCGAGACGCGGACGCGACCCTCCGCGTGGGGACGACGACGCTGTCGGCCGACGCCGCCCCCGTCAACGCGGAGGCGCCGTCGCGGCTGGTCGTCTGGCGCGAGCGGCTCGAGTCGTGGTGGGCGGTTGCGCGCCGCGGCATCCGCCTCGTCACCCGCACCATACGCCCGCTCGGGTGGGTGCTGCTGTTCGCGACCGTGCTGCTGTGGGTCGTCGCACTCAGCTTCGGTTGGCAGGAGATGGTCATCGCAGCCGTCATCCTCACCGCGATCGTCGTCATCAGCGTGCCGTTCCTCTTCGGCGGCACCGCCTACGACGTCGACCTCGACCTGACACGCACCCACGTCGTCGTGGGGGAGCGCGCGATCGGCGGGCTGACTCTCGTCAACGGCACGTCGCGGCCGATCCTGCCCTCGCGGGTCGTCCTGCCGGTCGGCTCGGGGCGCGGCGAGTTCGACGTGCCCCGGCTCGCACCCGGGGCCGCCCACGAAGAGCTGTTCGCGATCCCCACGACCGCCCGCGGAGTGCTGGCGGTCGGACCGGTCAGCGTGCTCCGCGGCGACCCGCTCGGACTCTTCGAGCGCAGCAGCGACCGCCGCCAGGCCGTCGACCTCTACGTGCACCCGCGCACCGTGCCCCTCGAGGGGCTCTCGCTCGGGCGCCTGCGCGACCTCGAAGGGCTCCCCTCGACGCAGCTGGCACCCGACGACGTGTCGTTCCACGCCCTGCGCGAGTACCAGCCCGGCGACGACCTGCGTCATGTGCACTGGAAGTCCACCGCACGCGTCGGCAATCTCATGATGCGCCAGTACGAGGAGACCCGTCGGTCGCACTTCGTGCTCGGGCTCTCCACGTACGCCGGCGACTACGCCGACTCCGACGAGTTCGAGCTCGCGATCTCCGCGGCCGGCTCGATCGGCCTGCGCGCGCTGCGCGACTCCCGCATGCTCGAGGCGCGCACGCAGCGCGGCCCGCTCCGCACGCAGGGGCCGCGTCGGCTGTTGGACAACCTGTCGGCTCTCGAGCACTCGCGCCAGCGTGACGGCGGCGTCGTGGCCCTGGCCGGAACGATCGCGATGAACTCCCACGGCATCGCCATCGTCGTGCTGTTCTGCGGGTCGGGGGCCGACCCGGCCGAGCTCAAGCTCGCGTGCTCGCGACTGCCTCAGGGCGTGCGGGTGCTCGCCGTCGTCGCCGATCGATCGGCCGAGGTCCCGGTGCTGCGCCGCGTCGGTGATGCCGACGTCATCTCGATCAGCGCGCTCGATCAGCTCGCCCCCGCGATGCGGAAGGTGCTGTCGTGATGTCGCCCGCGCGCCGCCGGCTCGTGCTCGACCTCATCGCCGTCGTGCTGCTCCTCGCCGTGGCGATCGTCGGCTTCGGGCCGACGTTCGACGGCCCGGCCTACCTCCTCGCGGGATTCGGCGCACTGGTCATCGGCGTCGGCATCGCCTGGCTGTGCGCCCGCCGTCGCTGGGGCGTGCTGCCCACGGCGGGCCTGACCGTCGCCGCCTACTTCATCTTCGGGGGTGCCCTCGCGCTGCCGCAGACGGCGCTGTTCGGCGTCATCCCGACGCTCGACACCTGGACGCAGCTCGCCCTCGGCTCCGTGCAGTCGTGGAAGCGCCTGCTCACCACGGTGGCTCCGGTGGCGCCGTACGACGGACACCTGATCGTTCCGTTCCTGCTGACGCTCGTCGCGGCGGTGCTCACCGCCTCGCTCGCCCTCCGTCTGCGCCAGGCGGCGTGGGCGCTGATCCCGGTGACCGCCTTCCTCGTCACGCAGATCCTGCTCGGGATGACCGAGCCCGCGGTGCCCGTGCTGCAGGGTGTCGTCTTCGCCGTCGTGGCGTCGGTGTGGCTCGCGCTGCGACAGGCGTGGGATCCCGACAACGCCGCCGTGCGCATCGAGCCGGCCGCGACGTCGGATGCCGCGACCTTGCGGCACACGCGGCTGCGCCGTCTGATCTCGGGAACCGCCGTGGTCGCCGTCGCGGTGGGCGCCGGCGTCGCGACCGCCGCCGTGGCGAGCCCGCCGTCGACGCGCTACGTACTGCGCGACATCGTCATCCCGCCCTTCGACGTCAAGCAGTACCCGAGCCCGCTGCAGGGCTTCCGCGGACTCGTCCGGGATGACGCGGAGACGCCGCTCTTCACGGTGCAGGGCCTCCCGGAGGACGGCCGCATCCGCCTGGCGACGATGGACGCCTACAACGGCATCGTGTTCAACGTCTCGGACGAGGGCGCCGGCTCGTCGAGTTCGTTCACGCCCCTGCGCTCGAACATGTCGCCGGACGCCGAAGGTGTGCCCGCTCGGGTGGAGTTCGAGATCGACGAGCTGCGCGGCGTGTGGCTGCCCGACGCCGGTGCCGTGCGGTCGATCGAGTTCGAGGGCGAACGAGCCGACGAGCTGCGCCGCACCGCCCACTACAACGACGCCACCGGGACGGCGGCCGTCACCGCGGGTCTCGCACCGGGAACGACCTACACCGTCGACACCGTGTTCCCCGTCCGGCCCACGAACGAAGCGCTCGCCGATGTCGCCTTCGCGCCGGTGAAGATGCCGAAGCAGGAGGGCATCCCCGACGGGCTGTCTCAGATCGCCACCGATGCCGTCGGCGACGCGGAGACTCCCATCAAGCAGGTGCAGGCGCTGGCGGACTGGCTCTCGACCGATGGATACTTCAGCCACGGTCTCGAGGACGACCCGTATTCGCCGTCCGGTCACGGCGCGGCCCGCATCACGAGCTTCTTCGGCGGCGACGAGATCATCGGCGACGACGAGCAGTACGCCGTCGCGATGGCACTGCTGTCGGCGCAGCTGGGCATCCCGGCGCGAGTCGTCATGGGGTGGCACCCGGAAGAGGGCGACACCGCCGCCGAGTTCACCGCGACCGGCGACAACGTTCACGCGTGGGTGGAGGTCGCGTTCGAGGGGTACGGGTGGATCCCGTTCGACCCGACGCCCGACGAGGACAACGAGCCGAACGAGCAGACCACGACGCCGCGGGCCAACCCGAAGCCGCAGGTGCTGCAGCCGCCGCCGCCGGCTCAAGAGCCGGCCGAGCTGCCGCCCGCGATCGCCAACGACCGCGATCAGGAAGAAGAGGAGGACCCCGGTTTCGACTGGATCGGCGCCATCCTCGCGCCCGTGGGCATCGGCATCGGCGTGCTCGCGATCATCTTCGCTCCCTTCGTCATCATGGGGGCGGTGAAGACCGCTCGACGTACGAAGCGGCGCAACGCCGACAAGCCCGCCGACCGCATCTCGGGCGGCTGGGACGAACTGATCGACCGCGCTGTCGACCTCAACGCGCCCGTCGCCTCGGGTGCGACGCGAACCGAGAGCGCACAGGTCGTCGCCGCGACGATGGAGCAGCCCGACGTGACCGCCCTCGCGACGTCGGCGGATGCCCGCGTCTTCGGTCCGGGAGAGCCCACGGCCGAGGACGTCGACGCCTTCTGGCGCGAGGTCGACGCGATCGTCGTCGGCATGAGCGGCCGGGTGTCGGTGTGGCGCCGCCTGCGAGCCCGGCTCAGTCTGCGCTCGTTGCTGCGCGGCCGTGCCCGGCGTGCCCGGGGAGGGGACGCATGAGCGCGATGATCTTCGACACGGAACCGCTCGCGGGCGTCCCCGACATCCGCACCGGCACCCGGGCGCTGCTCCTGTGGGATGACGGCACCCGCACGGCCGTCTACGGGCGGACGGTCTTCGGCCGCGACCCGTCGCGTGCCGCCGGCGCCGATGCGATCGTGCTGCGCGACGAGACGCTGACCCTCTCTCGGACGCATTTCGAACTCGTGCCCCTCGACGCCGGAGGCCTCGCGGTCATCGATCGGGCCTCGACCAACGGAGTCGTCGTGACGCGCGGGCGAGACGGCGTTCCGGTCGTGCCCGGAGCGGAGACCGTGCTCCACAGCGGTGACCGGCTCGATCTCGGTGACCGCTGGCTCGTCGTCGAGGTCATGCGGTGAGCCCCATGTCGCTACGGGTGGGGCACGGGGCGGCGACTCACGCCGGCCTGCGCGGTCGCGCGAACGAGGACTCGTATCTCGCCGCAGCGCCCGTCTTCGTCGTCGCCGACGGCATGGGCGGACACGAGGCCGGAGCCCGTGCGAGTGCGGCGGCCGTCGCAGAGTTCCAGTCCCTGGTGGGGGCCGCCGTGGTGTCGAACGGCGAGGTCCGCGCCGCCATCGAGCGAGCCCGCGTGAACATCGACGCGCTCGCCACCGGCCAGCGTGCGGCGGGCACGACCCTCACCGGTGTCGTGCTCACGCGCGTCGGAGACGCCGGTTACTGGCTGGCATTGAACATCGGCGACTCGCGCACATACCGGTGGGCGCGCGGACGCCTCGAGCAGATCAGCGTCGACCACTCCGTCGTGCAGGAGCTCGTCGATTCGGGCCAGATGGACGCCGAGACCGCCGCGCGCCACGCTCGGCGCAATGAGATCACGCGGGCGCTCGGCGCAGGCAGCGTCGGCCAGGCCGATTTCTGGATGCTGCCGGCGGAGAGCGGCGACCGCATCCTCGTCTGCTCCGATGGCCTGTCGACCGAGCTCGACGACGAGCGAATCGCCCGTATCCTCGACGAGGAGACCGAGCCGCAGGAAGCCGCGCAGCGGCTCGTCCACGAGGCGTTGCTGCACGGAGGCCGCGACAACGTCACGGTCATCGTCGTCGATGCGCTGGGAGACGGCGGTGACGACGCGTACGACACCGTGCCGTCCGCCCAGCCGGATGACGCGGACATAGACACCCGGCCGCGCGCAGCGGCCGCAGGGGGGAGAGCCTGATGGTCGAGGTCCGCTACGTTCCGGCAACGGGCGCGGAGCAGTGGCGCGTCGCACTCGCGCCCGCCGCGGCCGTCGCCCTGCCCGCGAACGTCTCGATCCCGACGGTCGAGGCCGTGTGGCGCCGGTTGGAGGAGCGCGGCATCGGGGCGGTGATCGAGGCCCTGACGGGCGCGTTCGGCACGTCGCTGGCCGCCATTCCCGACTTCATCCTGGCGATCGTCGAGGGCGACGGGCTCCGCGTCGCCGTCCGCGGCCCGGTCGAGCTCGTCGTCGAAACGGAGTCGGGCCCGCTGTCGGTCTCGGGCCAGGGGGTCTCGACGTGGGTCGAGCGCCACATCCCCGGCGTGCAGCGCGCGTCGGCGCTCTTCGCCGACGCGGCGGACGAGGCCGCATCGCTTCCGTTCGTCGAAGGTGTCGTCGCGGCCGATTCGGTCACGGTGGATCTGACGGGCGCGCGACCGGGCGTTCGCCCCGCGAGTCCGTTCGTCGCGGCGCCGACCACACCGGCCGTGCCCGCACCGGAGTCGCCGGCACCGTCCTCCGTCGAGCCCCCCACCGCTGCTGCTCCCGCGTCGCCGGCGCCCCCGGCTGCCCCGGCGGAGGACGAGAGCGAACTCCCGTTCGACGAGTCGCCTGGGGCGCAGACCTTCGTCCCGCTCAGCGACACGGCAGCCGCCGATGAGCACGCGATGATCTGGGGTGAGACGGTCGTGCGTCCGACGCTTTCCGTCGAGCAGCCGGATGCCGCCGAGTCCGGCGCGCCCGCCGACGACGCGACCGTCGTGTCGTCTCCGCCCGCGCCGGCCGGCGATCATGACGGCGAGACCATCGCGGTCGCCGACATCCGCAGCGCGCGGCGGACCGAGCCCGCGGTCTACGAGTCGACGGAGATCGTCCCCGCACGCCGTCTCACGCGGGGACGCATCCGCGTGTCGGACGGGCAGGTCGTCGAACTCGACAACACGGTGATCATCGGTCGGCGTCCGCGCTC
The DNA here is from genome assembly GCF_029991045.1 of Microbacterium sp. BDGP8. Classification (NCBI taxonomy): domain Bacteria; kingdom Bacillati; phylum Actinomycetota; class Actinomycetes; order Micrococcales; family Microbacteriaceae; genus Microbacterium; species Microbacterium sp. BDGP8. The sequence continues at coordinate 319,125 of NZ_CP120712.1, forward strand.
TCCGCGCTCGACGGGCGATATGCTGCCCACGCTCGTCGCCGTCGAGAGTCCTGAGCAGGACATCTCGCGCAACCACGTCGAGATCCGCGCGGAGGGCGAGCACGTCCTCGTCGTCGACCTCGACACGACGAACGGATCGGTGCTGCTTCGCGGCGGCAACGACCCGGTGCGGCTGCATCCGAGCGAGCCGACGATGGTCGTCTCGGGCGACGTGCTCGACATCGGCGACGGTGTGACGATCGCCTTCGAGGATCTCCCGTGAGCGCGAAGCGACCCCCGGCGCCGCCGCCCCAGCTGCCGGGCTTCACCTACCTCGAGCTTCTGGGCTCGGGCGGCTTCGCCGACGTCTACCTCTACGAGCAGCACCTGCCCCGGCGCAAGGTCGCGGTCAAGGTGCTGCTTCCCGAGCGGATGGCCGGTGGCTCGGTGGAGCAGTTCACCGCCGAGGCGAACGTCATGGCGATGCTGTCGACGCATCCGGCGATCGTCACGATCTATCAGGCCGGCCTGTCGGATGACCAGCGTCCGTACCTGGTCATGGAGAACTGTCCGCGGCCGAACCTGCAGGTGCGGTATCGCGCCGCTGCGTTCTCGGTCGCCGAGGCCCTCCGCGTCGGCATCCAAGTCGCCGCCGCCGTCGAGACCGCGCATCGCGCCGGCATCCTGCACCGCGACATCAAGCCCGCCAACATCCTGGTGACGGAGTACAACCGCCCGGCGCTGACCGACTTCGGCATCGCGACGACGACAGAGGGGGCCGACGAGACCGCCGGGATGTCTATTCCGTGGTCGCCGCCCGAGGCGTTCGGCGACGGTCCCGATTCGGGCGTGCGGTCGGACGTCTATGCGCTCGGCGCCACCATCTATACGCTTCTGGCCGGTCGTTCGCCGTTCGAGCAGCCCGGCGGCCGCAACGGCGCCGCAGACCTGATCCAGCGCATCGAGACCGCGCCGCTCGCGCCACTCGACCGTGCCGACGTTCCGCCCTCGCTGCAGCAGGCACTGGCACGTGCGATGGCGAAGAGCCCGGCAGCTCGCTTCGACAGCGCCGTGTCGTTCGCCCGCGCGTTGCAGCGCGTTCAGATCGAGCTGGCCCATTCGGTCACGCCGATCGACATCCTCGATGATTCGCCCGACGCGGAGGAGGAAGAGGATGCCGACGGCGAGCTGACTCGCGTTCGCGGGATCGTGAGCATCGAGCCGACCACCGCGCCTCCCGCGGGGTCGACCCGTCGCAAGAGCGGCGCGGAGGCGTCGTCGCCGTTCGCCCCATCCGCATCGGGCTCGCCGTTCGCGCCGTCGGCGCCCGACGAGACGATGCTCCGACCGTCGGCGCGTGCCGGGCAGGACTCGACGGTCCGCCGACCGCGCACGGTCGAGCCGGTCGCCGACCAGACAGTGCAGCGCGCAGCCGCGGCGCACGGCACCGCCGCGAGCTCGCCGAACCCGGATGCCGCACACGCCGAGCCCGATGGGCATTCGGCCGCGGGTCCAGCCGAGAGCACCTCGGCGGGACGTTCGCGTTCCTGGCTGTGGATCGCCCTCGGCGGCGTCGCGGCAGCGCTCGTGGTCGCCGTCGTCGTGGTGGCGAGCATGCTTCAGCCGACCGCGCCCGCGGAACCTCGAGCGAGCGAGTCTCCCTCCAGCGCCCCTCAGGATCCGCTCGCCGGTTTCGTGCCGCGCGTCGGCGACCTCGCGGGCACGGCGGCCGGTGCCGACGTGACGTTCACCTGGACGAATCCGAATCCGGCCGAGGGCGATTCGTATCTCTGGTACCCCGTCACGCTCGACGGCGCCGCCGCGCCCCAGCGTGTGGAGGACGAGACCGTCACCGTTCCCGCCGACCCGTCGGGCCGGACCTGCATCGAAGTCCAGCTCGTGCGCGCGAACGGCGGGGCGGGGGATGCCGTGCGAGGCTGCACGCCCTGACGTCGGTCGTCAGCCGCGGCCGGGCTTGTCCTGATCCCGCTTGTTCTCGCGCTCTTCGGCCTTCTTCTGCTCGTCGGCGGCCTTCTCAGCTTCTCGCTCTGCCTTCTTCGCCGCCTCTTCGGCGGCCTTCCGGTCGGCCTCGGAGGCCGGTCCGTCCTGCTCCGTCGTGTTCTCGACGGGCGCGGCAGGCTGTTCTTCCGACTCGGCGGTCTGCTCGTCCACGACGGTGACCGGCTCGGTTGTCTCGGTGATCGTCGGCTCGGGAACGGCGGACTGCTCGGTGTCGGCGGGCGTGCTCGGAGCGGTCTCGCCGGTGGAACCGGCAAGCCACATGCCGCCGAGCGCGGTGGCCGCGAGAGTCGCGGCGGCCACGCCCCCGATGAGTCCTATCCGCGCCCGCGAGGGCCGCCGGCGCTCGCGGGCCGGCGCTCGCGCGGTTCCCGCGGCAGTCGCGGGGAGGATACGCGTCGCGGTGCCGGTTGCGGCAACGGGCGTCGCCGCCGCGACCGATGCGGGAACGGGAGGCAGGGCCGGCGCTGCTGGACGCTCCGCGAGGTCGTTCGCCGCCGAGAACACTTCGGCCGCGCTCGGCCGGTCTTCCGGACGCATCGCTGTCATACCCCGGAGCAGCGCGGCCCAGGCGGGGTCGAGCGTGTCGGGGATCTCGGGCGCGATGGTGAGTCGTGCAAGCGCCTCGCCGAATCCTTCCGCGCGGGGGAAGCCCCGCTGCCCGGTGAGAGCCTCGAGCACGACCAGGCCGAGCGCGTAGATGTCGGCGGGCGGAGCAGGCGGCGCGCCGGTGAGCTGCTCCGGGGAGAGGTAGGCAGCCGTTCCGATGACGGTTCCGGGCTGAGTGAGCCGAGCGGCATCCACGAGGACGGAGATCCCGAAGTCGGCCAGCTTCGCACCCGACCGGCTGCCGAGCATCGGCGACTGCGACAGAAGGACGTTCGAGGGCTTGATGTCGCGGTGCACGATCCCGGCGTCGTGGACGACGTGCAGCGCCTCGGCGAGGTCGGCGGTCAGAGCAGCGACGTCACCCGCGGGGAGGGGGCCGCCGGCGATACGGGCGGCGAGCGTCGGGCCGTCCACGAACTCCATGACCAGGTACTCGGCGCGACCCGGTGCGAGTTGGGCGTCGTAGAGGGTCACCAGTGCGGGGTGGTTGAGCGAGGCGAGCACGGTCATCTCGCTTCGGGCGCGGGAGGATGTCGTCGCCCCTTCCAGCTCGGGACGCAGCAGCTTGATGGCGACGGTGCGACCGAGCAGCACATCCTCGGCTCGGTGGACGCGAGCCATGCCGCCCTGGCCGACGCATTCGCCCAGCAGGTAGCGACCGTCGAGCATCGCCTCTGTGGGCGGCGGTTCGTTCGTGGCCATGGCGTCCTCCGGCGACCGTGCCCCGGGACGGCTCGGCCAGGCTCCACGGTAGAGATCGTCCGGCCGGGTGCCAGGGTCTTGACACCGGGCGGCGGGGCGGGGCGGATGCCGCAGCTCAATGCGTGAGCGCTGCGAGCGCCCCATCGATGCGGGTGACGAGCGCGTCGGGCGCCGAGACGGCGGCGAGCTCGTCGCGCAGACGGCTGCCCGGGACCCACCGGATGTAGGCGTCGAACTCCGCTGCCATTTCGGGGGAGTGTCCAGCGATCGATCGGGATACGACGCCGCAGGCGTCCGGGGTGTCGGCGATCAGGGCGAGGTCGGAGTCGACACCGATCGGGGCGAGGGTGCGGACCGGCGTGGTCGCGTCCCACGTATGGGTTCCGGCGCCCACCGGGAACGGCGCGCGGTCGCCGAGGTCGACGATCGCCGTCACCCCGTGCGGAACCTGCGCCCGGACGCGGATCTGCCCTCGGATGTCGGCATCCCGCTCCCACGACACCGAGGCGCGTCCCCGGGGGGTGTCGTGCGCGACGTCGGCGTGCTCGAGAGCAGAGACGAACCATGGCTGGATCCGTACCTGCGCCCAACCGGGTTCCGCGCACGCCAGCCCGCCGACGCGTCGGTGCAGCACATCGCCGACGGACCCGAGAGCGTAGTGGTTGAGGGATGTCATGCCGGAGGGATGCAGCGAGCCGTCGGGGCGGACGGCATCCCAGCGTTCCCACATCGTCGTCGCTCCCTGCGACAGGGGATAGAGCCAGGACGGGCACATGGTCTGCAGCAGCAATCGTTCGGCCGCCCACTCCTGTCCGTTCGACAGCAGTGCGTCGAGGACGAGCGGGGTCCCGAGGAACCCCGTCGCCATCCGGTAGCCGCCGGCGCGGAGGAGGAAGGCGAGCCGCTCGGCCGCGGCGGAACGCAACGACACCGGGAGCAGGTCGAACTCGAGGGCGAGGGCGTAGGCGGTCGGGGCATCGGAGGCGAGGCGGCCCCGCGGGGTGACGTACGACGCGACGAACGCATCGCGCACTTCGGCGGCGAGCGCGGCGTAGCGGCCGGCCGCCGGTGCGTCGTCGGAGCGGGCGAGCGCGTCTGCGGTCAGCCGAGCCGAGCGGGCGAAGTAGGCCGTGGCAATGAGCCCCGGGTCGGTCTTGGCCTTATCGGGCCGGGCCGAGGTCGGATCGAGCCAGTCGCCGTACTGGAACCCGCGCTCCCACAGTCGTTCGGGTCCTGCCGCATCCGCCACGGCATCGACCCACGCCCGCATCGCGTCCGTCATCCGCTCGAGCACCCGCTGATCGCCGAACCGCTCGTGCAGAACGGTGGGGATGACGGTGACCGCGTCGCCCCAGCCGGCGGCCATCGTCTCGCCGAGACGCCCGAGCGCCTGCGGCACCACCGTCGGCACGCGGCCGCCCCGCGCGCGCTGCTCGGCCGCGACGTCTTCCAGCCAGGACGCGAAGAACGCGTCCGCGTCGAAGAGGGATGCCGCCGTCGGGGCGAACACCTGGGCATCGCCCGTCCAGCCGAGCCGCTCGTCGCGCTGCGGGCAGTCGGTGGGCAGCGCGAGGGCGTTGCCGGCGAAGCTCCACACGATGTTCTCGTGCAGGCGCGTGAGGCGCTCGTCGGAGCAGGAGAACCACCCTGTTCGCCTCAGGTCGGTGTGCAGCACGACGGCGGTGAAATCCGCCGGGTCGAGCTCACCCGGGTAGCCGGTGACTTCGACGTAGCGGAACCCGTGGAAGGTGAAGCGCGGCTCGCAGACGGTGTCGGCGGCGCCGTCGAGGATGAACGTGTCGGTGGCAGCGGCAGCCCGCAGCGGCCGGGTGTTCAGCCGTCCGCCCTCGAGCGCCTCCGCATGGCGCAGAACGATGCGGGTACCGGCCGGGCCCGAGACGCGGAACCGCACGCGCCCGACGAGGTTCTGGCCGAAGTCCAGCAGGACGCGCTCGGGGTCATCGCTCGCGGGCATGGCTGCGACGGGCAGAGACCGGATGCGCCGCACCGGCTCGACGTCGATGGCTTCCGGCTGCCGACCGGGTTGGGACAGGGCCGGCGTCTCCCACGCCGCATCGTCGAAGCCGGCGGCTTCCCACCCGCGCGGCCGCCGGCGGAGGTCGATCTCGTCACCGGCGTAGAGCCCACTCGAGACGAGTTCGCCATCACCGGAGAGTCGCCATCGGTCATCGGGGCGGATCTCCTGGACGTGCCCGTCGCGGTGCCGCAGGCGGAGAAGGGGTGAGGCAGCGGGCTGGTCGCCGTAGAAGCGTTCCGCCGTCTCGCCGAACCCGTACGCCTCGGTGTACCAGCCGCCGGCGACCTCGACCGCGAGGGTGTTCGTCGCGCCGACGCGGACGAGGGGCGTGACATCGGTCAGATGCAGGGGGAGTCGGTGCTGGTATGCCGTCCAGCCGGGGTTCAGCACGGCGTCGTCGACCTCGACACCGTTGAGGCGCGCGCGGTAGACGCCGTGCGCCGTCACCTGGAGCTCCGCGGCGACGACCGTTTCGGCGACCTCGAAGTCGCGCCGGGCGAGGAACGGCTGGGCGGTACGGCGGGGGCTGGCGAGGCGCAGGAACGGAGCGTTCCACGCCTCGGCGGGGAACCCCGCGCGGATCTCGCAGGGCTCCGACCAGGCGCTCGCCGTGCCGTCGGCGCCGATGACGCGGGCCTCGAGTCGGTGCGCGGCGCCGGCTCGCAGCGGTGCGAACGGCCAGTCCTCGAGGATGCCGTAGGGGCGCGTGGCCACGGTCGTCCCACCGTCGAGCCGCAGCTCGGCTCGGGTCGCCTCCCACGCGGCGGGCGCCTCGACGAGCCACGACACGGGCGGCCGCGGTGAGGCGGCGACGGACAGATCCCGCCGCCGCCCCACGCGCAGGCCGACGATGCGTGGCTCCTTGGCGACGGTCACGATCGGCGGGTCAGGCGGCGCGTGACGAGCAGTGCGATGCCGGCGGCCCCGGTCGCGGACGCGGCGGCGAGCCACGCGAGCGGGGATGAGCCGCCCGTACTCGCCAACGCGCGGGCGTGGGTGGCTCCGGCCGCGGTGCCGTTGCCGCCGGCGGGGGTGCCGGGTGCCGCCGAACCCCCGTCGCCCGGCGTCACGGGCTGCGTCGGTTCGACAGGTGGTTCGACGACGGGCGCCGGCGCGAGCAGCCGCACGGCGGTGAACTCGCCCGAGTCCTTCTCGCCCGCGATGCCGCCGCCCCAGGAGAGGAAGCCGGCGCGCCCGGTGCCGTCTGCCTCGTTGACGATCGCGGCGCTGCTGAGGAGGGATGTCGCCCTGTCGACGCCGCGCAGCAGGGTCCAGGGGATCGCCGTCTCGTACACCGTCCGCCCGGCGGCGTCGTCGCGCGAGATGGCCACCGGAGCGCCCGGCACCGGCCCCGCCCCCGCGTCGACGGAGAGCCAGCGGTACAGCTGGGGACCGGCGCTCGTGAGCGCCATGCCGAACTCGTGCCAGGTGGTCGCGGCGCCGGGGGCGCCGCCTGCGACGGTGAACTGGATGGAATCGCCCTGCCAGATGTTCGCGCTCTGCGCGGGCTGGTCGTGCACGTCGTCCGTGACATCGGCCGAGAAGTACAGGTACTCCTCGTCCCACGTGAGCCAGGCGACAGCGGACTGGTCGGCCTCGTCGTCGGCTTCCGGGTTGGCGGAGAAGGCGATCGGCGTGACGCCGTCGAGGTCGTCGAGCGTGCCGTCGACGGTGATCGTGCGATGAGCGGCCGGCAGAACGGACGCCTGCTCGACCGGCGCGACGCGCCCCGAAGCGGTCAGCGTCACCCCGTCGACGACCGCCGTCGCAGTGAAGGGCGCGGGCCCCGCGAGCGCATCGAGCGGGACGTCGATGACGACATCCGCCTCCGGCTCGATCGTCGCCGGCGCTTCCGGCTCTCCGCCGTCGTCGCCCAGCGTGTACGACAGCGAGTCAAGCGCACGGGGTGCGGCCGAAGCGTTCGCGACACGGATGCGGAGCACCGAGGCCCCCTCTTCGGTGAAAGCCTGCGCCGCCTGGAGCGTCACGGGTTCGCTCGCAGACGTGGCGGCGCGCAGCGTGCCGACGTAGTGGTCGCCCTCGTAGACGCGTGCGCTCGTCTCGTACGTCCCCGCGGTCGCGGGAGCCGGGAACGAGACCGCCGTGGTCGCGACAGCGCCGGGAGCGGTCGTCTGGACCGCCTCGGACCCGTCCGGCAGGACGAGCCGCCACGACGACGCGGCATCCGCCCGGCCCTGCACGGTCCACGAGCCCGTGACCGGGGCTCCGACGACACCCGGGTCGAGCGTCAGCCCGGCATCGGTCTGCGCGATGGACGTGACCTCACCGCGGACGTACAGCGGTTCCGTGCCCGTCGACGCCAGCACCGGGGCGCCGGCACCGCCGGTGACGGTTTCAGCGGCACCGTACATCGTCGTCAGCTCGGCGGACCCGGCTACCTCGAGTGCCACCGTCTGCGGGGCATCCGACCACAGGACGTGGAGCGGTCCGTCGGCGGTGTCGAATCGCACCCGGCGCAGTCCCGGCAGCGGTTCGTCGCGCTCGGCGAACGCCGCCGTCGCGAGGACGTCGGCCGCCACGGAGTAGGCGGTGAACGAGGGCTTGGGGGTGAAGGCCCCCAGCTCGTCGTCGGGGTGGTGCAGCAGGCCGAAGTTCTCCTCCGTCTCGGCGTCGTCGACGCCATCGTTGACGAGGTCGTACACGTAGTACCGGGCGGCGTCATGGGCTGCCGCGATCACGGCCGACTTCGCGATGTCGGCCGCCTGCTGGCGCTCGGGCACCGCCCGCGCGTTGGTGCCGGTCGGCCAGCCGTGCTCGGTGATCCACAGCGGCTTCGACTCGCCGCCGTTGTAGCGCCGCACCAGGGCGTCGATGCGCGTCAGCGTGTCGTCGAGCGCGTCGGCTCCGACGGGGTAGCTGTAGGGGTGCAGGACGATGCCGTCGAGGTGATCGAGCGCGCCGAGCTGGAACGTCCGCTCGAGCCAGTCGGTGTTGAGGTTGGCCACCGCGGGGCCGATGACCGGCAGATCGGGACTGACCGTCTTGATCGCGGGCGCCGCGGCGGAGAGCAGGGCGACATAGTTCTCGGGCGAGACGTTGGTGTTGCCACCGAGCCCGAGATCCCACTCGTTCCACACCTCGATGCCGGTGGACATGTCGCCGAACTCCGCGGCCATCGCCGCGGCATAGTCGGCGTACGCGGCCACCGCGTCGGGGCTGACGGGGCCGTTGCCCGCGTCGTACAGGGGGTTTCCGTAGCCGGCCAGCAGCAGCGGCCGGATCCCCTGTTCGCGGGCGGGGTCGAGGAACTCCGCCCGGGCCCGCGACCAGTCGTAGACGCCCGGCTGCGTCTCGACCTCGCTCCAATAGACCTCGTCGCGCAGCTGGGCGAAGCCGCCCGTGGTCAGCGCCTGCATCGACGCCGGATCCCAGGACTGCCCGTAGTGCGTGGCGGCACCGAACCGGCCGGTCGCCGAAGCGGCGGCATCCGCGTCGGGGAGGATCGCGAACGTCGTCGCGGCGTCTGCCACTTCGTCACCGGTCGCGGTCACCTCGAGGCGGTACCAGCCGCGTTCGGTGACGTCGGGCGTCAGCGCGCCATCGGCCGGTTCCGTACCGTCGTCGACGACCTCGCCCCAGCCGTCGACCACGCGCCACGCGACCGTCGGGGCCGTCGTGTCGTACCGGAACGACACCGTGTCGCCGGCGTGGAACAGGTTGCCCCACGCGTCGGGTTCGATCGAGAGCGCGGGTGCGTCTGCGGATGCCGGCGCGGCGAGCGCGACGCTGGCTGTGGCAGCGAGGGCAAGCGCGGCGGAGGCGGCGACGAGCCGCGGGACGGGACGGGGGGGACGGATGCTTCGGCACGCGGTGCTCCTCATCGAGTGTTCGCGGATGGTGGACGGGAGGAAAATCGTTTGTCCAGCGGGCAGTCTGGCCGCCAGGCGAGTCGTCTGTCAACACGTGCGCCGAGACGAATCTCGGATCTTCAATGCATCGACACGCTCGAACACTTTTGTTTTGACGTGTCGGGTCGAGAGGTGCTAGACATCGGAGAGCAATCGTTTTTCCTGCTTGCCACTCACACCTAGGAGTTTCAATGACGAAACGTTTCCGTTCCGTCGCGGCCGCAATCGCGGTCGGAGGCCTGTCCGTCGCCGCCCTCGCGGGCTGCAGCAGCGACGCCTCGGCGCCCGCCGACGGCACCGTCACGATCGAGATCGGCGACCGCCCGACCGCCGACCGGCCGGAGGACCGCGCCTACTTCGACGAGCGCGTCGCCGCGTTCGAGAAGGCGAACCCCGACATCGACCTGCAGCCCGTCGAGACGGGCTACGACGCCTCGACGTTCCAGGCGCTCGCCGCCGGCGGCAGCCTGCCCGATGTCATGAGCGTCCCGCTCACCGAGCCGCAAGGGCTCATCAAGCGCAACCAGGCAGCCGACATCACCGACGCGCTCGAGAGCGAGGGCCTGCTCGACGCGCTGAACCCGACCATCCTCGCCCTCACGAAGAACAGCGAAGACCGTGTCTTCGCGATCCCGACGAACGCGTACTCGTTCGGGCTGGTCTACAACCGCGATCTCTTCGCCCAGGCGGGTCTCGATCCCGAGAACCCGCCGAAGACCTGGGACGAGGTCCGCGAGGCGGCGAAGAAGATCAGCGACGCGACCGACGCCGCCGGCTTCTCCGTGCTGACGACCGCGAACACCGGCGGGTGGCAGTTCACCGGCATGACCTACTCGTTCGGCGGGACGGTCGAGAACGAGGACGGCTCGAAGGCGACCTTCGACGACACCCCGTCGACCGATGCGCTCGATCTGCTGCAGACGATGCGCTGGGAGGACGGCACGCTCCCGGAGAACACCCTCTACGACGTCCAGTCGCAGGGGCAGGACTTCGCCGCCGGCAAGATCGGCATGATCCTCGGTGCGAGCGACTCGTACTACAACGTCGTCCAGAACCTGAAGCTGCCCGCCGAGCAGTTCGGCATCGGCGGGATGCCGCAGTCCAGCGGCACGCAGGGCACGCTGAGCGGTGGCACGGTGCAGATCGTCAACCCGAACGCGAGCGACGCCGAGAAGGCCGCCGCCGTGAAGTGGGTGGAGTTCTTCTACCTCCAGCGCTTCCTCGACGAGGACACCGCCGTCGACGACGCGCGCGCCTCGAACGAGGCCGGCTCGGTCACGGGCCTGCCCGGACTGCCGGTCGTCAACGCCGATCAGTACTCCGAGTACTTCACCTGGATCGCCGACTACATCAACGTTCCGAGTGAGAACTTCACGCCCTACCTCGAGGCCTCGGCCGACATCCCGATCGTGCCCGAGCCCGTGAACAACGCGCAGGAGGTCTACGGCGCGCTCGACACCGTCGTCCAGACGGTGCTCACCGACAAGGGCGCCGACATCCCCGCTCTTCTCTCCACCGCTCAGAGCGACGTCCAGTCCCGCCTGAGCCGCTGACCCGACGGGGCGGGCCGACGACCTCGGCTCGCCCCCGACCGGAGGACCCCATGACCGACGTGAGACCGCGGACCCGGACGACGACATCCGCGTCCGCTTCCCCCGAGCCCGCCCCGCCGCGGCGGCGCCGCCGTTGGCGTCCCAGCCTGACGGCGCTCGCCATCGCGGCGCCCGCGATCCTCGTCTTCCTGTACTTCTCGTGGGGACCGATCGTCAGCTCGCTCGCCATGAGCGTGCAGCGCGTCGTCATCGGCGGCGAGAGCAGCTTCGTCGGGTGGGAGAACTTCGCGTACGTCCTCTCCGACCCCGGGCTGCCGCAGGCGACCCTGAACACGATCTACTACACGGTCCTCGCCGTGCTGTTCGGATTCCCGGTGCCGCTGGCCCTCGCCGTCTTCATCTCCGAGATGCGTTCGCGCAGCTGGTACTTCAGTGCGCTCGCCTACCTGCCGGTCATGGTGCCGCCGGTGGTCGCGATCCTGCTGTGGAAGTTCTTCTACGCCCCCGACGCCGACGGCCTCTTCAACACCGTGCTCGGCTGGGTCGGCATCGGGCCGCTGCCCTGGCTGAACTCGACGGCGACCGCCATGCCCTCGATCGTCCTCGAGACGACGTGGGCCGGCGCGGGCACGGCGATCATCATCTACATCGCGGCCCTCACGAGCATCCCCTCCGAGCTCTACGAGGCCGCCGAGCTCGACGGCGCTGGCATCTGGCGTCGCGTCTGGCACGTGACCCTGCCGCAGATGCGCGGCATCATCGCGACGATGCTGCTGCTGCAGATCATCGGCACGATGCAGATCTTCACCGAGCCGTTCCTCTTCACCGGCGGCGGGCCGCAGGGAGCCACCAAGACGCTGCTCATGACCATCTACGACTACGCCTTCGTGCGCGTCGACTACGGCGCCGCGACCGCGCTGAGCGTGCTGCTCGCCGCATCGCTCGGCCTGCTGTCGCTCCTCTACTTCCGACTGACCCGACGCTGGAGCCGAGCATGAGCGCCCTTCTTCCCACCCGGCGGCTCGCCCGGCGTCGCGACGTCGCACCCGATCCGCTCACACGCACCAACATCTCCGACAGCGACCGCCAGCGACCCTCGGTGCGCGTGTGGCTCGGCATCGGACAGGTCGTGGTGCTGGCTGGTCTGCTGATCGCCGGACTCGGCCCGCTCATCTGGCTCGCGCTCGCCGCGGTCTCGCCGACGCAGGACCTCATCCGCGGCCCGTTCTCGTTCTTCGCCAGCGGGACCGTGCAGTGGGAGAACCTCGCGATCGCGTGGGAGCGGGGCCGCATCGGCCACTACCTCACCAACACGGCGATCCTCGCGGCGGGATCGGTCGTCGTGACCCTCGTCGTCTCGACGACGGCGGCCTTCGTCATCACGGTGCTCCGGCCGCGGTGGGGCAAGCTGCTCTCCGGAGCCATCCTCGCCACGCTGTTCATCCCGTCGATCGTCTCGCTCGTGCCGCTGTACCTGACGGTGCGCGAGCTGCCGGTGCTGGGCGTCTCGCTGATCAACACCTGGTGGGCCGTGTGGCTGCCCGCGGGCGCAGCGGCGTTCAACGTGCTCATCATCGCCCGGTTCCTCGAGGCGATCCCCGCCGACCTCTACGAGGCGGCCCGCATCGACGGCGCCGGCCCGCTCCGCATCCTCTGGAGCATCGTGCTTCCGCTGTCGCGACCGATCCTCGGGGTCGTGGGCCTGCTGACGGTCGTCGCGTCGTGGAAGGACTACCTGTGGCCCCTCCTCGTGCTGCCCGACCCCGACAAACAGCCGGTGTCGGTGGCGCTGCCTCGCCTTGCCGACCAGACCGAGCTGAGCGTGCAGATGGCGGCCCTGTTCCTCTCGCTGATCATCCCCGTGGCGCTGTTCCTCATCTTCCAGCGCCAGTTCCTGCGCGGCGCGAGCATGGCGGGCGGGGTGAAGGGATGAGCCGCATCCTCGTCACCGGCGCCGACGGCGAGATCGGTCGTGCGGTCAGCGACCATCTCGTCGCGAGCGGCCACCAGGTCACTGCGCTGTCCCTCGCATTCGGCGGAGAACACCCCGCGGACCGGCAGATCACGGGCGACGCGACCTCGCGGGCCGACGTCGAGGAAGCGATGCGCGACGCCGACGCGGTCGCGCACTTCGCCGCCATCCCGCATCCGAGCCTTGGCACCCCGTACGACATCTTCCGCGTCAACACCTCGGCGACGTTCAACGTGCTCACGCGCGCCGCCGAGGCGGGTGTGCACCGGGCGGTCATCGCCAGCAGCATCAACGCCATCGGCTACCCGAACAATCCGCACGACACGTTCCCGCCGGCGTTCCCGCTCGACGCCGGGACGCCGCCCGACATCGCCGACGCCTACTCGCTGTCGAAGCTGGCCGACGAGGCGACGGCCCGGTACGCCCACCGGCGGTACGGCATCGACGTCGTCGCGCTGCGGTTCCCGTTGGTGAAATGGCCGCACGTCCTGCGCGACGTCGCCGACGAGGTCCGCGCGGATCCCGTGCGGATGGCCCGCGAGGGCTGGGCGTACCTGACCATGACCGACGCCGTGCGCGCGGTGGAGCGGGCGCTCTGGGCGGATGTCGCCGGCGCCGAAGTGGTGCCGCTCAGTGCCCGCGACACCCTCCTCGACGTGCCGACGGCCGAGCTCCTGCGCCGCTACGCGCCTGCGGTCGAGCCGCCGGCGCACCTCGCCGGGCACGACGCGCTCGTCGACCTGACGACGGCGCGGACGGTGCTCGGCTTCGAGCCCCGAGAGTCGATCCACGATGGCACCGCCACCCCCTACCCGGCACGCGTGAGGAGCGACCGATGACGACAGAGCCCACGACCTTCGATCAGCCCTGGATGCCGCGCGAGAACGTCCGCATCACGGACGTGCGGGCGATCGTGACGGCGCCCGAGGGCATTCCGCTGGTCGTCGTCCGCATCGACACCGACCAGGACGGACTGTGGGGATACGGCTGCGCGACCTTCACGCAGCGCTGGCAGGCCGTCGTCGCCTTCCTCGACCACCTGCGCCCGCTGCTCGTCGGTCGATACCCCGGCGACATCGAAGACCTGCTGCGTCTGGTGCGGTTCACCGGCTACTGGCGCGAGGGACCGGTCGGCAACAACGCGCTCTCGGGCATCGACATGGCGCTGTGGGACATCGCCGGCAAGCGCGCCGGGATGCCGGTGTACGAGCTGTTCGGCGGGCGGGTGCGTGCCGCGGCCGACACCTATCTGCACGCCGAGGGTGCCGATCTCGACGAGACCACGGCGCACGCGCGCGAGCTCATCTCCGCCGGCCAGCGTCACGTGCGCATCCAGACCGGCCAGCAGGGCGTCGGACATTACGGCGCGCCGCCCGTCGCGGGCTCCTTCGCGTGGGCGAAGAACCCCGCGGGCTGGCGGGTCGAGGACTATCTCGTCCGCACGCCGCAGCTGTTCGCCCACGTGCGCGAGGCGCTCGGCGACGGCGTAGAGCTGCTGCACGACGTCCACTCGCGACTGACCCCCGCGACCGCGATCGCCCTCGCCCGTTCGCTCGAGCCGTACCGGCCCTTCTTCCTCGAGGACGTGCTCGCACCCGAACACTGGCACCGCCTCGCCGAGGTGCGGGCCGCGTCACCCGTGCCGATCGCGGTCGGCGAGCTCGCGACATCCTTCACCGACGCCGCCCGCCTCATCCGCGAGCATCACGTCGACTACATCCGCAGCCACCTCTCGGATGTCGGGGGCGTCAGCGCCGCGCGCCGGCTCGCGGTCCTCGCCGACATCGAGGGTGTGCGCACGGCCTGGCATTCGCCCGGCGACGCCTCGCCGTTCGCCGTGGCCGCGGCGGTCGCGCTCGATGTGACCTCGCCGGCTTTCGGCATCCAGGAGGGTCACGTCTACAACGACGAGACCCACGAGGTCTTCCCCGGCATGATCGACATCGTCGACGGCTGGCTGACGCCCAACGACGCCCCCGGCTGGGGGATCGAGATGGACGAGGCCGCCGCCGCCCGCTTCCCCGCCGGTCTCTCCGGGCACGACGCCTGGGCCGCGGGGGTCCGCGCGCCCGACGGCGCCCTCATCGCGCCCTGAGCGTCCGCTTCTCGAACCTCCGAACCCGAACCCGAACCCGAAAGAGATCCATGACCACCTGGTCGATCGCGCCCTCGGGGCGCTGGCTGCTGCACGGCGGCGAACCGACGTTCCTCCTGGCCGACACCGTCTGGGCGGCCTTCGGCGGGCCCACCGAGAACGAATGGCTCGACCATCTCGAACTCCGCCGGCGTCAGGGCTTCAACGCCCTGCTGATCAGCGTCCTGCCCATCGAGCACGACCGATCGACGGGCACCCGGTCGCCGTACGCGCTGCGCGACGGTGCCGTCGATTTCGGCGCCGGTGATCCGGACTACTGGACCGAGGCCGAGCGGCTGCTCGAGCAGGCTCGCGAGCGCGGCTTCACGCCGATGCTCGTGCTCCTGTGGAACAACTTCGTCCCGGGTACGTGGGGCTCCCGCCTCACGCCCGAGCACGTGCTCAGCGCGGACCAGACCGAGACCTACGTGCGCGAAACGGTCGCGAGGTTCCGCCGCTTCGATCCGATCTGGATCGTGTCGGGCGACGACGACCTCGACGACGACGTCGCACTCGAGCGGTACAGCTCGGTGGCGGCGCTGCTGCGCGAGGTCGCACCCGGCCAGCTGGTCACGTGGCACGACACTCCGACCGCGAGGATGCCGCAGCCGCTGGCCGACAGCGAACTCGTCGACTTCCATGCGCTGCAGTCGGGACACAACGAGGCCTGGGACACGCTGCCTGCCGACCTGACCCACTACTACCGCGCGCTCGATGTCGCTCGACCGATCATCAACCTCGAGCCCTGCTACGAGGGACTCGGGCGTTTCCGCGGCGCCGCGCGGCACTCGGCCGCCGACGTCCGTCGCGCCAGCTGGACCGGCGTCGTCTCGGGCGCTGCCGCAGGCCTGGGGTACGGCGCGCACGGCGTCTGGTCGTGGCATCGTCGCGGCGAGGGATTCTCAGCCGAAGACGTGCACGGGGCGCCCTTCCCCTTCTCGGTCGCCGCGGCGTTCCCCGGCGCCGACGATGTCGCGTACCTCCGCCGGGTCGTCGACGCGGAACGGCTGTGGGGACTCGATGCGGCTCCCGATCTGCTCGTCGCCGAGCCCTCCGGGGCCGTCACCGGGCGCGCTCCCGACGGCACGATCGCCGTTTACGCGCCCACCCCCTTCGCGCTCACCCTCGTTCTCGGCGACGTCGAGGCTGCCGGCCTGGAGGTCACCGTCCACGACCTGGCGGCACGGCGACCCGATGCCGCGCGATGGACCGCGGTGGACGGCGGCATCCGGCTCAAGCAGCCCGAGTTCACCGGCGACGCGCTGTTCGTGCTGCGCCCCGCTCGCAGCGGCGGCGAACGATGAGCGCCCGGATCGTGACGTTCGGCGAGGCGCTCGCCACCGCGACCGTCGACGAGGCGGGAACTCTGACCCGGGCGACGGTCGCGGGTGCCGAGCTGAACACCGCGGTCGGGCTCGCGCGGCTCGGGCACGACGTCGCGTGGGCCTCGCGGCTCGGCGACGACGCTTTTGCCGGGCTCGTGCGCGAGACACTCCGGGCCGAGGGCATCGACGATCATCTCGTCGTGGCGGCGCCGGGGGAGCAGACAGGGCTGATCGTCAAGCATCGCCTCGACGACGGCGACATCCGCTCCGAGCACTACCGCGCCACGAGCGCCGCGAGCCGGCTGCGCTCGGATGATCTTCCGGCAGCGGCGCTCGACGGAGCCGACTGGCTGCACGCGACGTGCATCACGCCGGCCCTCGGTGCCGGCCCGAAGGGGCTGTTCGAGAACGTCCTGCACGACGCGTCGATGCGCGGCATCCCCATCTCGCTCGATGCCAACCACCGGCCCCAGCTGATGTCGGAGGACGAGCTCCGAGCGGTCGTCGACGACTGGATCGACGTCGTCGACACGTTCTTCTGCAACGAGGACGAGGCACGCATCCTCACCGGCACCACCTCGACGGAAGCCGCCGTCGACGATCTCGCCCGCCGGGGCCCCCGCGTCGTCGTGGTCAAGCTCGGCGGTCGCGGCGCGCTGGCCGGAGACGCCGACGGTCGGCGTTTCACCCCGGCCTCCGTCGTCGCCGAGCCGACGCACCCCGTCGGCGCAGGCGACGCGTTCGCCGCCGCGTGGATCTCGTGCACGCTGCGCGGCGACACCGTCGATGTCGCGTTGCCCATCGCCGCGTGGTGCGCGGCCCGGGTCGTGGCCGATCCCGGCGATCACGACGGCTTTCCGCGGCGTGCCGAGCTCGACGCCTTCGAAGCGGCCCGGCGCGAGCTCGCGGAGGCGGGACGATGACCGCGGACGTGCGCGCCGCGCTCCGCGCCGCTGCCGTCGTCGCCGTGCTGCGGGCGCCGTCGGAGGCGGAACTGCGTCGGCAGATCGACTTCGCCGTCGACGCCGAGCTGCCGGTGCTCGAGATCACGACGACCACCCCGGGGTGGGACCGCGTGCTGGCGGAGATCGCCGGTGACACCGCATTCGATCGCATCCTGCTGGGTGCGGGAACCGTCACGACGGTGGCCCAGGCTGAGGCGGCGCGGGATGCCGGGGCACGCTTCCTGGTGTCGCCGACGATCGTCGAGGATGCCGTACGCGCGGCGGCCGGAGAAGCAGCATTCATCGCGGGCGGATTCACCCCGACGGAGCTCCGCGCCGCTGCCGCAACGAGCGGCATGGCGAAGCTCTTCCCCGCCGCGAGCGGCGGTCTCGGGCACCTGCGCGCGGTTCGAGACGTGCTGCCCGACGTCGGGATCATGCCGACCGGCGGCATCGGCGTCGACGACGCCGCCGACTGGATCGCCGCGGGCGCGATCGCCGTCGGGATCGGCGGCGGGCTCTTCCGCGAGCCCGTCGACCGCGTGCGCAGGCTCGTCGGGTCGCTCCGGCGGACGTCGTGACCCGGTTCCGGATCGGGTCGGACGACCTCGTCGCGGTCGTCGAGGCCGACGGGGCTCGCATCTCGTCGCTGCGCCACCTGCCCACTGAGCGTGAGCTGCTCGCGTCGACGCCGTGGGCCGACGACCCCGTCGACGCCTTCGTCATGGCCGACTCGAGCGCGCAGTGGCATCGCGCCTACCGCGGCGGGTGGCATCTGCTGCTGCCGCGGGCGGGCGACAGCCCGGCAACGGCGTCTCCGCCCCAGCCGTTTCACGGCGAAGCGGCCTGGCGCACGTGGCGCCTGACCGGCAGCCGCAACGCCTGCCGCGCGTCGGTCGTCCTTCGCACCGTCCCGCTCGCGATCGACCGGTGGATGTCGGTGCGCGCGAACATGCTCGTGATCGAGACCGCGGTACGGAACGTGGGCAGTGAGCCGGTGAGCTACGGATGGGCCGAGCACCCGGCGTTCGCGGGCGAACTGTTCGGTCCTTCCTCCACGGTGCGTACGGGCGACCGCGTCGTGCCGCTCGACCCGGCACCCGCGGCATCCTTCACCGACCTCGCCGCGCCCGCGGGCGACGTGACGATCACCGCGCCCGAGGCCGGGGTCGAGGTCGCGCTGACCTGGGACGCGGGCCTGATGCCGCGACTCTACGTGTGGCAGGAACAGCGGGGGAGCACCGGCTTCCCGTGGTGGGGTGCGATGGATGCCGTCGGGCTCGAGCCGGCCGCCGACCCGTACGGCACACCTCTAGACGCGCTCGGCTCGCTGAAGCTCGAGCCCGGGGAGAGCCGGGAATCCGTCGTCTCGCTACGTGTCGACCGATCGGGCGATGTGGCGCCGGGGGCGACGTCATAGACTCGAAGCGAGATGGCGAGAAAAGCGATTTCCCTCCGTGACGTTGCGGCTGTCGCCGGCGTCTCGGTGTCGACCGTGTCGAAGGTGCTGCGCGGACAGGGCAAGGCGTCGGATGCCACGCGCGAGCGCATCTTCGAGGCTGCCGAGCGGCTCGACTTCCAGCCCAACGCGCTGGGCCAGTTCCTCGTCCAGGGGCGCAGCGCCACCGTGGGCGTGCTCACCATGAACGCCCCGGGCGCC
Organism: Microbacterium sp. BDGP8; assembly: GCF_029991045.1. NCBI lineage: Bacteria > Bacillati > Actinomycetota > Actinomycetes > Micrococcales > Microbacteriaceae > Microbacterium > Microbacterium sp. BDGP8. The sequence continues at coordinate 337,929 of NZ_CP120712.1, forward strand.
TTCACGATGCCCGTTCTCACCGGTGCCACGACGACCCTCGGCACGCGTGACCTGTCGGTTCTCGTGACCGACTCGCATCTCGACCGCACAGTGCTCGCAGCCACGGTCCGCAAGCTCCGCGCCCGCAGCATCGACGGGCTGCTCGTCGTCGGCGACGGCTCCGGGTCGGAGATCTGCTCCGTCACCGCGGGGTTCCCCGCGCCGGTGGTCTACGTCTACGGCATCTCCGACGACGCCGCCGACGCATCGTTCGTCCACGACGGCTACGCCGCCGGGAAGCGCGCCGGCGAGCATCTCATCGCCTCCGGTCGTCGGCGCATAGCGCACATCACGGCCTCTGCCGACGACCACTCGGCGCGCGAGCGCGCGGACGGCCTCGCCGCGGCCCTCGCGGCCGCCGGCGCCGACCTCGCGCCCGAGCTCGTGCTGCGCGGCGATTGGTCACGGGGCTGGGGTCGCGAGGCCGCCGAGCGGCTGATCGCGTCGGGCGAGAGGTTCGACGCCGTCTGCTGCGGCAACGACACGATCGCCCGCGCGGTGATCGCTGCGCTCGCCGAGGCCGGTGTCCGCGTGCCGGAGGATGTCGCCATCACCGGGATGGACAACATCTCGGGCCTCACGGGCCAGGACGATGAGAGCCTGACCACGATCGACTTCCGCCTCGCCGACCTGGGCGCCCGGGCGGCCGCCCACCTGGCCGACGTCATCGACGGACAGCCGTACGAGCCGGGCCTGCACCGGATCGCCGGCGACCTCGTGGCGGGCGAGTCGACTGCGTCGCTGACTGCCTGACCGGCCTCAGGTCTGGCGCGAGCCGAGCACCTTCACGATCACGGAACGTCGGCGCAGCTCGGCGATCGTCCGGGTCTCCTCGTCGGCGTCGCGGCCGAGCGCGTGCACGTCCGAGACCACGACGACATCGCCCGCCGTCAGATGGCCGAACAGTCGCGACAGGCGCTCCTGCCAGCTTTCTCCGGTCTCGGGGGCGGGATGCCGGAAGCCCTCGATCGGAACGCCGAACTGGGCCAGGGCGTCGCGCTGCGCCACGATGCTCGGCATGTCGTCGCGCGAGACGACCAGACCGACGAGGCGAGCGCCGGCAGGGCGGGCTGCCCACCACTCCGGGCTCGGCTGCAGGGCCGCGAAGCTGTCGGGCAGCTCGTCGACGGGGGAGTCGGGCAGCGCGATCGTACGCGTCTCGGCGTAGTCCGCCGCCGGGCGCGTGGTCCGGTCGTCGTCGGTCGGGGTGCTCACCCTCTCATTGTCGCCGACGCGAGAACGGTTTTCACCACGAGTTCGCGTCAGAGGTCGTTCTGGCGCATCTCGAGGCTCACCTGCTGCGAGTCGAGCCGGCGTTGCGACTCGCGCAGCACCTCGGACGAGAACGCGCCCTCGCTCGACAGCTCGAGCAGTCGCGCGCGCATCGCACCGATGAGCAGCAGCTGCAGCTCGCGGGCGAGGGCGCCGGCGTCCTCGTCTGCCGCGTGCTCCAGCCGGCGGCGCGCGATCGTCAGCGTCCGGGCGTCCCACTTGCCGCCTTCTTCGACGGCGAGTGTCGGGTCGGCCAGCCGGTCGATCGCCGCGGTGCGCAGCTCGGCGTCGAGCGCTTCCTCCTCCTCGCGCAGCAGCGAGCTGTCGGCGGTGCTGCTCGGGATACGAAGCGCCCGCACCAGAGCCGGCAGCGTGAGGCCCTGAAGGAGCAAGCTGATGACGGCGACCAGGAACGCGGTGAGGATGAGGAGCTCGCGCTCCGGGGTCTCACGGGGAAGGGTCTGCGCCGCGGCGAGGGTGACGACCCCTCGCATCCCGGCCCACACGATGATCGTGCCGTGCTTCCAGCCCAGCGGCGACGCCTCGTAGTAGTCGAGGTCGTTGAACGCCCGGGTCACCCGGGTGCGCATGCTCTCCAGACGCCGGCGCGTGGCCCCGGGATTGCGGCCGCGCCCGGCGAAATCAGGCGGCAGGCTGTCGAGGCGCTCCGAGATCTGCTCGAGGCGGTCGCGCTGGCGCAGGCGTGCACGACGCCCCTGGAAGAAGATGAGCCCCGCGACGTAGACGGCGCGGATGGCGAGCAGGATCGCGAGCGAGCCGAGGGCGAGCAGGATCGCCTTTCCGGGGCCGCTCTGCTGCCGGAAGTTGTCGTCGAGGATGCCGCGCAGCTCGAGCCCCATCACGAGGAAAACCCCGCCCTCGAGGACGAGCTCGACCGTGCGCCAGTTGATCTCGTCGGAGACTCGCTGCTCGGCGGTGAAGCGTCGTGCGGCACCTTGACCCGTGGTGATGCCCGCCGCGACGGCGGCGACGAGCCCCGAGCCGCCGAGGTGCTCGGTCGGCAGGTACGCCACGAACGGGACGATGAATCCGAGGGCGGTGGCGGCGACCGTGTTCATGCGCGCCCGGACGCGCAGGTTCAGTCCGCCGACGACGACCCCCACGATCACGGCGGCGACGATTCCCCAGACGAAGGTTCCGACCGTGTCGGCGAATGCGAACCCGCCGGCGACCGCCGCGATCGCGCTGCGCAGCAGAACGAGGGCGGTGGCGTCGTTGATGAGGCTCTCACCCTCGAGGATCGTCACGACCCGCGGGGATATGCCGAGCCGCTTGACGATCGAGGTCGCGACGGCGTCGCTCGGGCTCAGCACCGCCCCGAGCGCCACCGCCAGCGGAAACCCGAGCTGGGGCAGAACGAGGGTGAGGAAGCCGCCGATCGCGAGCGCGCTGATGACGACGAGCGCGACGGCGAGCCCCGAGATCGACGGCAGATCGCGCCGGAACTCGACCGCGGGCAGACGCACCGCCGCCGCATAGAGCAGGGGAGGCAGCACGCCGACGAGGATCAGCTCGGGGTCGACCTCGAAGTCGTCGAGGATCGGCAGCCACGACGCGGCCAGTCCGACCGCGACGAGGATCAGCGGCCCCGCGACACCGAGACGTTTCGACAGCGAGGTCGAGACGGCGATCGCGACGACACCGAGGATGAGTCCGGGCAGCAGTTCCACGCGTCCGGGTGCCCGTCAGAGGATGCCGAGGGCCCGGACGGCGTCGCGCTCGTCGATGAGCTCGGCGACCGATGCGTCGAGCCGGTTTCGGCCGCGTTCGTCGAGCTCGAGCCCCGTTACGACGCGATAACCCGAGCCGTCGCTCGTGACGGGGAAGGAGCACACCAGGCCCTCGGGCACGCCGTACTCGCCGCGCGAGACGACGGCGGCCGAGGTGCGCCGGCCGTCGGTGCCGAGCACGTCGTCTCGCACGTGCCGCAGTGCCGCGTTGGCGGCCGATGCGGCAGATGACGCCCCGCGCACCGCGATGATCTCGGCGCCGCGCTTCGCGACGCGAGGCACGAACTCGTCGTCGAGCCAGGCCCGTGCGGCATCCGTTCCGCCCAGCCGTTCGGCGAGCGCGTCGATCGCGGGGCGCCCGGCGACGGTCGCGGAGGAGATGTCGGGGAACTGCGTCGCGGAGTGGTTGCCCCAGATGACCACGCCCTCGATGTCGTTCACGGGCACCTCGAGCCGCGCGGCGAGCTGAGCGACGGCGCGCTCGTGATCGAGGCGGGTCATGGCGCTGAAGCGCTCGGCGGGTACGCCTTCGGCCGCCGACGCCGCGATCAGCGCGTTCGTGTTGGCGGGATTGCCCACGACCAGCACGCGGACGTCGGATGCCGCGGATGCCGCGATGGCCGCGCCCTGCGGGCCGAAGATGCCCGCGTTGGCGGCGAGCAGGTCGCCGCGCTCCATGCCGGCCGATCGGGGCCGGGCACCCACGAGCATCGCGATGTTGGCACCCGCGAACCCCGTGCGCGCGTCATCCGTGACCTCGACCGAGCGCAGCAGCGGGAACGCGCAGTCCTGCAGCTCGAGCGCCGTTCCCTCCGCGGCTCGGACCCCGTCGGGGATCTCGAGGAGGCGGAGATTCACGGGCCGGTCGAGGCCGAGCATCTCGCCGGAGGCGATGCGGAACAGCAGGGCGTAGCCGATCTGGCCGGCCGCGCCGGTGACGGTGACGGTGGTGGCGTCCATGTGCCGAGCCTATTCCTGCCGTCGCGGCCGCACGGGGTGCCGGACCGGAGAATCGACCTCGCGGTCAGCCCTTCTGCTTCGCCTGGTGCCGGGCCACACGGTTGCGGTTGCCGCACCCGGCGGCGGTGCACCAGATCCGATTGCGTCGAGGTGAGCGGTCGAGGTAGACCCACCCGCAGGCGTCGTCGGCGCACTGCCGTGCGGTGGTGAGATCGGATGTCAGCAGGTCGTGGGCGCTCATGGCCACCGCCGCGCGCGGTCCGGAGAGATCAGCGGGCGGCACCCACACCCACGCTGAGGCGGGCTCGTCGAAGCTCAGCGACGAGCGGGCGAGGGCGTCGACGTGCTCGCGGGCGATGAGATCGGCTGCTGCCGAGGAATGCTGGAACACCGCTTCGTAGACCGCCTCGCGAAGCGCGACGACCGCGCGGTGCTCCCGGGCCGCCACGTCCGATTCGGCCCGGGGCAGTGCGCTTCTCGCGGCGCCCGTCGCGGCGCCGACATCCATCTGGTGGCACCACGACACGACGTCGTCGAAGTCGCGGAGGGTGTCGATCGCGCGTTGCGGGTCGAGCCGCCAGTGCACCGTGTCGACCAGATCGAGAGCGGGGTGCCCCGCGACCCGGGGGAACGCCGCTGCGTCGGACTGCGCCACGAATGAATGCTAACGCTCGTCGTCAGCTTGTGCCATTAGTTCAGGGCTGAGAGTGTGTAACGCATGAAAGCCAGAGCACCCATTAGACACTCCGCGGACGGTCTCGGCGCGGACTTCCGCCGTCTCTGGGTCGCGCAGGGGGCCTCCTCTGTCGGAGCGCAGGTCGGCGACCTCGCTCTCCCGCTGCTCGCCGTCGTGGTGCTCGGGGCGAGCGCCGGCGAGGTGGGGCTGCTGGGCGCGGCGAAATGGATGCCGTTCCTGCTCCTCGCGCTGCCGCTCGGCGTGCTCGTCGATCGGTCCCGTCGCCGCCGCATCCTGATCGTCGCGGACCTCGCCCGAGCTTTCCTGACGGTCGTGATCGTCGGCCTCGCCGTCGCCGGGGTGCTGACGTTGCCCGCTCTCGTCGGGCTTGTCCTGCTCTTGGGCGCCTTCACCGTGGCGTTCGACGTGAGCTACCAGTCCTATCTGCCCACCGTCGCGGGCCGGTCTCACCTCGAGCGCGCGAACGGTCGCCTGCAGGCGACGGCCGCCGTAGCTCAGATCGGCGGCCCCGGGATGGCGGGGCTGCTCGTCCAGACGCTGACCGCCGCCTGGGCCCTCATCGCTCCCGCGGCCACGTACCTCGTCTCGGCACTCGCCCTGACGAGCATCTCCACCCGGGAACACCGCCCCGTCCCCAGCGGCCGCGGTGCGCTGTCGGAGTTGCGCGAGGGCTTGCGTTTCGTGCGGCGAGATCGCTTCCTGATCGCCCTCGTCGCATTCGCCGCCATCTACAACCTGTTCGCTCAGGCGATCACGGTGCTGTTCACGGTGCACGCCGTCCGCGAGCTCGGGCTGGATGCGGGGCAGCTCGGGTTGATCTTCGGGCTCGGTGCCGTCGGTGCCGTGGCGGCCGCGGCGAGTGCCCCGGCAGCGGTGCGCCGCTTCGGGGCGGGGTCGGTCTTGATCGCATGCGCAGTCGCGGAGAGCATCGCGCTGTCGATGCTGCCGCTCGTGCCCGCATCCTGGTCGCCCACGGTGCTGGTGGCGGTGCTGGCCGCGGCGTTCGCGCTGAACGGAGCCGGCACGTCGCTGTCGAGTGTCGTCGCCGTGACGTTGCGTCAGCTGCGGACGCCGGACGAGGTCCTCGGGCGCGTGAACGCGACGATGCGCTGGGTCTCGTACGGGGTGGTCGCGATCGGCGCGGCGATCGGCGGCGGGCTCGGTGAGCTGGTGGGCACCCGGGCCGGGATGGCCATCGCGGGTGCGGGCGTCATGCTGACGGTCGTCTGGGTCGTGCTGTCGCCGCTGCGCTCGATCCGCGATCCCCGCGAGCTGGTCGACGCGAGCGGCGTTTCGGACGGAGGGCCCGAGGCGGCGCATCCCGGCTCGTCTCCGTGCGGCGACGTGATGGGCGACGCGCCGCAGGTACGGTAAAGCGCATGAACGAACGCGACCGCGGAGCCGCACGGTGAGCGTGTCGGCCGCCCTGGCCGGCATCCTGTATCCCGAGATCGAGCCCTACGAGACGGGCTTCCTGCTCGCCGGCGACGGCCAGCGCGTCTATTGGGAGCAGTCGGGCAATCCCGAGGGCAAGCCGGTCGTGTTCCTGCACGGCGGCCCCGGCGGCGGAACCTCGCCCTGGCACCGCCGCTTCTTCGACCCCGAGGCCTACCGGATCATCCTGTTCGACCAGCGCGGCTGCGGGAAGTCGACGCCGCACGCGAGCGATCCGGCCGCAGACCTGCGCTACAACACCACGTGGCACCTCGTCGCCGACATCGAACTGCTGCGTCGCAACCTCGGCATCGACCGGTGGCAGGTCTTCGGCGGCTCGTGGGGCTCGACGCTCGCACTCGCCTACGCGCAGTCGCACCCGGATGTCGTCTCGGAGCTGGTGCTGCGCGGGATCTTCACGCTGCGGCGCCATGAGCTCGAGTGGTTCTACGAGGGCGGGGCGGCAGCGCTGTTCCCCGACCTGTGGGAGGACTACCTCGCCCCGGTTCCGGTCATCGAGCGGAGCCGACTGATCGAGGCGTACCACCGGCTGCTGACCGACCCCGATCCGGCGGTGCACGTTCCCGCCGCCCAGGCCTGGACGCGCTGGGAGGCCTCGACCGTGACCCTGCGTCCCGACCCGGAGCTGGTGGCCGGGATGACGAAGGCGGAGTCGGCGACCGCGTTCGCGCGGATCGAGAACCACTATTTCCTCAACGGCGGATGGCTGCGTGAAGGGCAGCTGATCGAGGATGCCGCGGCGGGCCGCCTCCGCGGCATCCCGGGTGTCATCGTGCAGGGCCGCTACGACGCGTGCACGCCCCCGATGACCGCATGGGACCTGCACCGGGCCTGGCCCGAGGCCGAGTTCGTCATGGTCGACGACGCCGGCCATTCGGCCGGTGAGCCCGGCATCGCCGCGGCCCTCGTCGCCGCGACCGACCGCTTCGCCCGCTGACGCGCGCCGCGCCGCGCGCGCCGGTGCCGCGCCGGCGCCGAGAACGCACCGTCGCCGCGAGAGCGCACCGCGCATGGTGCGTTATCGCGGGGCGAGTGCGTTCTCGGCGGGTCGAGCCGCGGGCCAGTGCACCGACACGTCGAGGCGACGGCGGGTCGGGCCGGACCCAGGGGCGACGAGCATCGGGAGGAGCGCGGCCATCGCTTCGCGGCCCAGCTCGTCACCGTCGACGTCGATCGCGGGCACGTCGTCGGCTCCGATCGCCTCGGCCACCAGGCGTTCCGCACTGACGACGATCTCTCCGGGCGAGGCGACGCCGCGAGCGCGGAGGGCGAAGACGAGACCGAGCCCGATGGATGTCGCGTAAGGCACAGCCGCCGTCGCGCCCGAGTCGATGACCGCGTCGGCGGTCGCGACACCCGCCGCGAACGTCGCCGGAAAGGGACCGAGCGCGGTCAGCTCGACGCGCTCGCCGACGGCGGCCTCGATCGCGGCCGAGCGCTGCCGGTCCTGCCATGATCCCTCCGGACCTCCGAGGTACACGATTCCGCGGTGGCCCGCGTCGGCCAGGCGCGTCGCGAGCTCGGCGAACGCGCTCGCGGTGTCGGCCACGATCGAGGTCATGCCGTCGATCTCACGGTCGACGAGGACCGTCGGCCCGAAGGCGCCGGCGGCACGGACGATGTCGTCGGGGCCACGCGGTGCGACGAGAATGCAGCCGTCGACCTGCCGGGCGAGGCGCTCGAGCTCGTCGAGCCCGTCGACGTCGTCGAGCCGGTGCACGGCGACCGTGAGCTGCAGGTCGGACTCGCGGGCGCGCTCCTGAGCCCCCGCGATGATCGGCGTGAAGAAGGCGTTGTCGAGCGTCGGCACGACGAGGGCGACGATGCCGCTGCGCCCGCGAGCGAGGTGGCTGGCGGCGCGGTTCGGGATGAAGCCGAGCGTCTCGGCCGCGGCGCGCACGCGCGCGACCGTCTCGGGGGCGACGAGGTCGGGGCGGCTGAGCGCCCGGGATGCCGTCGACTTCGACACACCCGCATGCGCGGCGACATCGGCGAGTGTCGTCACCGCGCCCCCTTCGTCCCGCCGCCGCATGGCGCGACGGTCCGCTCATCCTACTGAGCGGGAGCAACCGGTTGCGCCGCCGATGAACGCCGGTTTTACACGGTGTTAACACGAATGGTCGCGCGCCTCCCCGAGTGGGCTCTACGGTAGGAGCAACCGGTTGCGCAACCGGTTGCACCCGCACCCCCTCGCACGAACGGAGTTCGCTCGTGGTTTCACGCCGCACCGGACTGCTGGCCCTTCCCGGGCTCGCGCTCCTGCTGGCGGGGTTCCTCATCCCGTCGATCGCGATGCTGTTCGCCCCTCCCGGTGTCAGCCTGGTCGACATCCTCGAACGCCTCGGCCGGATGCTGACCGACCCGTTCGATCTCGCGATCATCGGGCGCACGGTCGGGCTGGGCCTCATCGTCACCGTGATCTGCATCGTGCTGGGGTTCCCGATCGCCTACCTGCTCGCCCGCTCGAGCTCGCGCTGGTCGGGTGTGCTGCTCGCCCTCGCGATCTTCCCGCTGCTGCTGAGCAATGTCGTGCGCACCTTCGGCTGGCTCGTGCTGCTGGGGTCGAACGGCGCGATCGGTCAGCTGCTCACGGGGCTGGGACTCGTCGACCGCGCGCCGCAGCTGCTCTACACCGAGCTCGCGATCGTGCTGGGTCTGACGCAGCTCTTCCTGCCGCTCGCGATCATCTCCTGCTACTCCGCCGTCGCTCAGGTCGACCCCGGACTGGACGACGCCGCGCGCGGTCTCGGCGCGAGCCGGACCCGTACCTTCTGGGGCATCGTCGTGCCGCTCTCGGCGCCGGGCATGGTCGTCGCGTCGACCCTCGTCTTCGCGGGGAGCGTCACCGCCTACACGACCCCCTACCTGCTCGGCGGATCGAGCCAGCGGATGCTGTCGACGCAGCTCTACTCGTACTCGAGCGTGACGATCGACTGGGCGGCGGCCAGTGCGACGGCCATCATCATGACGGTCCTCGTGTTCGCCGTGTCGGGCCTGTCCGCCGTCGTCGGACGACGGGGGGCCACCGCGTGAAGACGAGTCGTCCCGTCGCGGCATCCCTCGCCGTCGCCGGCTACATCATCATGATCGTGCCGATCCTCTTCGTGGTCGCCACGGCGTTCACGGGCGGACGCACCCTGCGCTTCCCGCCCGAGGGCTTCTCGCTGCAGTGGTTCGAGGCAGCGCGGAACTACGACCCGTTCATCAGCGCGCTGCTGTCGAGCCTCCAGCTCGCCCTCATCGCGACGGTCCTCGCGCTGCTCATCGGGGTTCCGGTGACGCTGGCGATCCACCGCGGCCGGCTCCCCGGCAAGGGACTCGTCGAGGGGCTGTTCCTCTCGCCGCTCATCGTCCCCGAGCTCGTCGTCGGCCTTGCGCTCTATCAGCAGCTGATGATCGGCCTGCGCCTCGACAACTTCCCGGTGCTGCTCATCGGCCACACCGTGCTGATGCTGCCCTATGCGGTGCGGGTCACCGGGGCGTCGCTCGCACTCGCCGATCCCGGCATCGAGGAGGCCGCCCGCGGCCTCGGCGCCTCGCCGCTGCGCGCCTTCTTCTCGGTCACGCTGCCCCTGCTGCGCCCCGGCATCTTCTCGGCCGGGCTGCTGAGCTTCGTCACCTCGTTCAACAACGTGCCGCTGTCGCTGCTGCTGCAGAGCCGTGACTTCCGCACGCTCCCCGTCACCATGCTCGACTACGTCCAGCAGAGCTACGACCCGATGGTCGCGGCCACGAGCACCATCATCCTCGCGGGCACCGTCGTCATCGCCGTCATCGCCGAGCGCACGGTCGGCTTCGCCCGCATCTTCGGAGGGATCAACCGATGACCACCGCAGCAGAGTTCGTCGGGGTGACCCAGCGCTTCGGCGACTTCACCGCCGTCGACGACATCGACCTCGCCATCCCGTCGGGGCAGCTCACCACGCTGCTCGGGCCGAGCGGATGCGGCAAGACCACCTCGCTGCGGATGCTCGCGGGTTACACGCAGCCCACCTCGGGCCGCATCATGATCGCGGGCGAGGACGCCACCCGCACCCCGCCCGAGCGGCGCGGGCTCGGCATGGTGTTCCAGTCGTACGCCCTGTTCCCGCACATGAGCGTGGCCGAGAACGTCGGATACGGCCTGAAGCTGCGCAAGGTCCCGGCAGCGGAGCGCCGCCGCCGCGTCGAGGAGTCGCTCGATCTCGTCGGTCTCGGACACCTCGCGGCGAGCCGGCCCAAAAAGCTCTCGGGCGGGCAGCAGCAGCGCGTGGCTCTCGCGCGCGCCATCGCCATCCGCCCGACCCTGCTCCTGCTCGACGAGCCGCTGTCGAACCTCGACGCGCGCCTGCGCGTGCAGATGCGCGCCGAGATCCGCCGCATCCAGTCCGAGACCGGCCTGACCGTCGTGCTCGTCACGCACGATCAGGACGAGGCGCTCGAGATGTCGGACCGCATGGTCCTCATGCGCGACGGCCGCATCATGCAGGAGGGTGCTCCCTCTGAGGTCTTCACCGCTCCGGCCAATCGTTTCGTCGCGGAGTTCCTCGGCTACGAGAACTTCCTCGCCGCCGCTGACGGTTCGTTCACGACCGTGCGCCCCGAGCATCTCGCTCTCGGACTCCCCGCCGACGGCACCGGGCTCGCGCTCGACGGAGTCGTGCTCGACGTCGCCTACCGCGGGGTCGACCGTCTCGTGACGGTCGAGACCGCGGACGCCACCGGCACGGCCGTGCGTCTCATCGCCGACGTTCGCGACGAGGCCGTTGCCGCCCGCCCGGGCGACCGGGTCACCGTCACCGCTCCCGCGGCCCGGCTCATCCGCCTCGCCGCCTGAACGCATCCGCCGTCCCGCCCGACCCGCACCAGCACCAGCACCCGCGCCCCTGCGGCCCGCCCGCAGAGCCCCGAGAGGAACTCGCATGATCCGCACCCGCACCAGCCGCGTCCTCGCGGCATCCGCCGCCGTCGTCGCCACGGCCCTCGTCGTCACCGGCTGCTCCGGCGGCTCGGGAGACTCCGGCGACGGTGGCTCGAGCGACTCCATCGTCGTCAGCGCGTTCCCGTTCGGGGTCGAGCAGTTCCAGGAGGCGATCGTCGACCCCTTCACCGAGAAGACGGGCATCACGGTCGAGATCGAGACCGGCTCGAACGCCGACCGTCTGTCGCAGCTGCAGCTCGCGGGTGGCGACGCCGGCATCGACGTCATGCTGATCTCCGACACCTTCGCGGCATCCGGGCAGGAGCAGGACCTGTTCCAGGACTTCGACGAGTCCGACGTCCCCAACCTCGCGAAGATCGCCGACTTCGCCGTCGAGGAGGGCTACGACGGCCCGGCCTACAGCTACCAGCTCAACGGCACGCTGTACAACACCGACGAGCTGGATGCCGCGCAGGCCGCCGACTGGTCGCTCTACGCCGACTCCGCCTACAGCGGTCGTCTCGCCTTCCCCGACATCGCCGTGACGGCCGGGCAGCTCGCCGTCTCGGGCGTCGCCTCGACCTTCGGCGACGGCCCGTACGACATCGATACCGCATACACGACGATCGGCGGATGGGCGCCGAACATCCTGCAGTTCTACTCGTCGTCGACGGAGGTCACCAACCTCCTCACCCAGGGCGAGATCGTCGCGGCCGATGCCCTCAGCGGCTTCGCCACGACGCTCGTCGCCTCGGGTGAGCCCGTCGCGTGGACCGCTCCGGCCGAGGGCCGCTACATGGCCACCAACCGGGCCATGATCCCCAGCGGTGCGAAGAACCTCGAGGGTGCGTACGCGTTCATCGACTACCTGCTCTCGGTCGAGGCCCAGACCGCGTCGGCCGAGATCGTCGGCGACCTCCCCGTCGCCCTCGACGCGACGATCCCCGCCGAGATCACCGCTGTCGTCGGCGACATCGCCGCCGACCCGATCGCGGCGGGCTACGCCACGCTCGACCCGGCCGAGGTCGTCCCGAACCGCGCGCAGTGGGTCGAGCGGTTCGCGCGCGAGGTCGCCTCGCGCTGATCCAGACCGCCCGGCCGCCGAGCACCCCCCATCCTCGGTGGCCGGGCCTCTTCTCGCGGTTCCCCGACCGCATCGCTCCACGAGTACGAACGGCACCATGACTTCCGCAGCATCCCTCCCCGTCGATTACCTCCAGCGCCTGCCGAAGGCCGACCTGCACTGCCACCTCATCGGGACCGTGCGCGCGTCGACGTTCGCCGAGCTGGCCCGCCGGGAGTCGCTCGAGCTGCCCGCCGACCCCGAGCGCATCTTCGCCGACATCAACTCGCTGCCGCCCGACCCCGCGCTGTACCGCAACACGCGCATCCCGGTCCCGCAGCAGCGCAGCGCCGACGAGCCCGAGGTGTCGTACTCGCTCTTCCAGGTGTCGAACTGGGTGGTCGAGGTGCTCCGGGATGCCGACGACCTGACCCGCATCGTCTACGAGGCGTTCGAGGACGCGCACCGCCGCAGCGGCACCCGCCACCTCGAGCTGTTCTTCGACGCGCTGCCGCCGCACCTCGAGTCGCTCGGATATCTCGGCGCGGTCGAGGCGTACGCCGAGGGCATCCGCATGGCGGAGCGCGATTTCGGGATGACGGGTCTGATGATCCAGGGCATCGACCGCAGCCGCAGCGGCGAGGAGGCCCTCGCGGTCGTCCGCCGCGTCGTCGACAACCCGCACCCGTACGTCGCGGGCATCGGCCTCGACAACCTCGAGACGGCCGGTCCGCCCGAGCGCTTCGTCGACGCGTACCGCCTGGCGGGCGAGGCCGGCCTCGGCCGTACGGCGCACTCGTCCGAGCACGCGCCGACTGCGGTCAACACCATCACCTGCCTCGACCTGCTCGGCTGCGACCGCATCGACCACGGCTACTACGTGCTCGAGGACGACGCCGTCGTCGAGCGGATGCGCGAGGACCAGGTCGCGTTCACCGTCGCCTCGACCACGTCACGCCGCTCGTGGCGGCCCTGGCGTCGCGCGTCGATCGCCGCGATGCTCGAGGCCGGGCTCAACGTCATCCCGTGCTCGGACGACCCGGGCATGTTCCCCACGACGCTCGCCGCCGAGTACGGCATCGTCGCGGACCAGATCGGCGCCACGCACGAACAGGTCCGTCGCATGGCGATCTCGTCGTTCGAGGCATCCTGGCTGCCCGCCGAGCAGCGCGCGCGTCGCGTCGCCGAGGTCACCGCCGAGGTCGACGCGCTCGACGCCGAGTTCGCGCTCTCCGTCTGAGCCCCGGCCCCCGGCCGGGCGCCGGGTTGCGCCGGGTTGCGCCGAGAACGCACCGTCGCCGCGAGAACGCACGGTTGAGGGTGCGTTCTCGCGGCGAGCGTGCGTTCTCGGCGGGCGGGGCAGCGCCGGATGCCGGGGTGAGCCGGATGCTGCGGGTCAGCGACCGCCGCGGCGGCCGGCGCTGTTCTGGCGCACGACCGAACCGACCATGAGCTTGCCGCCGGCGGCACCGCCGTTCGACGAGGCGCGACGGCCGGTGCGGCGCGGGTTGCCCGCGGGAGCGGCGTCGCGCGTCTCGCGGGGCGCGCGGTCGCTGGTCTGACCGCCGCGCGAGGACTGCTGCCCGCCGCGGCTCTGCTGCTGGTCGCGCTGACCGCCCGAGCGTGCGCCCTGGCCGTCGCGACCACCGGCAGCGCCCTGGCTCTGACCGCGTCCGCCGCGGCCGCGGCCGTTGCCACCGCCGGAACGGCCGCCGCCGTTCGCCGACCCGCCCTCGCGAGCGTCGCGCGCGGCGCGCTTGCGCTGCGCGTTGGCGCCCTGGCTCGTGCCGCGGGGTGCGACCTCGACCGGCGCCGGAGTCACGTAGGGCGCGACCTTTCCGACGAGGGCGACGACCTCGGGCGACTCGGCCGTGACCGTGATCGGGGTGACCGCGATGGCGGCCTTGCGGAGCAGGTCCTTGACGTCGCGCTCCTGGCCCGGCATCACGAGGGTGACGACGGCGCCCTCGGCGCCCGCGCGGGCGGTGCGACCCGAACGGTGCAGGTACGCCTTGTGCTCCATGGGCGGGTCGACGTGCACGACCAGCTCGACGTCGTCGACGTGGACACCGCGCGCGGCGACATCCGTCGCGACGAGCACCTTCGCGGCGCCCGACGAGAACGCGGCGAGGTTGCGGTCGCGCTGCGGCTGGGAGAGGTTGCCGTGCAGGTCGACCGAGGGGATGCCCTGCGAAGTCAGCTGCTTGGCGAGCTTCTTCGCGGCGTGCTTGGTGCGGGTGAACAGGATGCGGCGGCCCATGCCCGAGGCGAGCGCCTTGACGACATCCTTCTTCTCCTCCGCGCCCGCGAGGTGGAACACGTGGTGCGTCATCGCCGCGACGGGGGAGTGGGCCTCGTCGACCGAGTGGAGGACCTCGTTCTGCAGGAAGCGCTTGACGAGCTTGTCCACGCCGTTGTCGAGGGTCGCGCTGAACAGCATGCGCTGTCCGTCGCGCGGCGTCTTGTCGAGGATGCGCGTGACGGCGGGGAGGAAGCCGAGGTCGGCCATGTGGTCGGCCTCGTCGATGACCGTGATCTCGACCGAGTCGAGCGTCAGGTGGCGCTGCTGCAGCAGGTCTTCGAGGCGGCCCGGGCAGGCGACGACGATGTCGACGCCGGCGTTGAGCGCCTGCACCTGACGGTTCTGGTTGACGCCGCCGAAGATGGTGGTCGTCTTCATGCCGTAGGCCGCCGCGAGCGGCTCGAGGGTCGCGTTGATCTGCGTCGCGAGCTCGCGGGTCGGGGCGAGGACGAGGCCCAGGATGCGGGCAGCGCGGCGGCTGCCGCCGGCGAGCTCGCCGCCGAGGCGCGCGGCCATCGGGATCGAGAAGGCGAGAGTCTTGCCCGAGCCGGTCTTGCCGCGGCCGAGCACGTCGCGTCCGGCGAGCGTGTCGGGCAGGGTGTCGACCTGGATCGGGAAGGCGGTGGTCTTGCCGTCCTTCGCGAGCGCTTCGACGAGGGGAGCGGGCACGCCGAGCGTGCGGAAAGTGGTGTCAGTCATGAGGGAGTGTGTCTCCGGGCGCACGTCGGCGCCCTGATCGGTGGCCCGGATGCGGGTGCGCATGCGGGGTCGCCGTACGAAAGAGTCCGCGGGATGCCGGTCGTGACCCGGTGGGCGGAAGGCGTTCTACGACGCGTGCGGCGCGAGCGCGCCACAAGAACCCCCAGCCTACCAGTGCCCGCCTGTATGACGGTCCGGTCCCTGGCCGGGGCCTGCGCGTCGCGATGCAAGGGATTCGGCCCGACACCCCGGCCGGACGGCATCCGTCACGGGGTGTCGGACCGGATGTCTTGCATCCGCGCACGCGCACAGCGTACGGAACGCGCGCAGGTCAGATGAGCGAGAGCTCGCGCAGCTTGGCTGCCACGTCGTCGTTGCTCGGCTCGACGTGGTGGGTCGCGTCGGGGTAGACCACCACGGGGATCTGGGTGCGGCCCGAGATCTCGCGCGCGACGTCGGCCGCGGCGGGCTCCGCCTCGAGGTCGATGTAGGTGTAGTCGACGCCGAGCTCCTCGAGCTGAGCCTTCGTGCGGCGGCAGTCGCGGCACCAGTCGGCGCCGAACATCGTGATCGTGTCGGTGGAAGCGGTCATGCTTCCAGGGTACGTCCGCTCAGTACTCGGCGGCCCGGGCGCGCTCGGGGGCGGCCTCGAGCACCGGGGCGACGCGCTGCTTCTTGGGTGCGTAGACGACGAGCGCGTGGAACACGAAGCGCACGACGAACGCGGCGATGAGGGTCAGTCCCGCGGCGATGACGCTCGGGATGTGTGCGTTCTCGACGAGCACCCACAGCACCGGGATCCGGATGATCGCCTCGGCGTTGTTGAAGGTGAACGATTTCACGAACCGCTGCGTCATGCTGCCCGATTCCGAGCGCATATCGCTGAAGACGAGGTATTCCAGCAACAGGAAGTTGCCGATGATCGTGATCTCGCTCGCGATGATGGATGCCGGCAGATAGTCCATGCCGAGCCGGATGAGGCCCCACATGATCACCAGGTTCGCGATGGCGCCGACGCCGCCGACGAGCGCGAACGCCGACATCCGCCCGAAGCGGAGCATCAGCAGCTGCGTGAGGAACCGGATGCCCTGCGTGAAGGTCGCCTTCGACGATCCGGCGTAGCGGGGCGCGAAGGCGAACGGCACCTCGGCGACGCGCATGTGCCGGCGAGCGAGGATCTCGAGCAGGATCTTGAAGCCGCGCGGACGCAGAGCGTCGATGTCGATCGTGTCGCGGTCAACCAGGAAGAACCCGGTCATCGGGTCGCTGCACTCACCGAGCTTGCGGGGGAACATCGCCTTGGTCAGCAGTGTCGACGCGCGCGAGACGGTCGTTCGCGTGGCGTCGGCGAGGCCCTTCGAGTCGCCGCCGGCGATGTAGCGCGAGGCGACGACGACATCGACGTCGCCGCGGTCGGCTCGCGCCAGCAGCCGCGGGATGTCCTCAGGAGGATGCTGCAGGTCGCCGTCCATCACGAGACACCACGACGAGTTCGCGGCCCGGATGCCGTCGACCACGGCCCCGCCGAGTCCCGCCACCGGCTCGTCGCGGTGGATCAGTCGCACCGGGAAGTCGGCCGTCTTCGCCGCCCGCTCGATGATGGCGGGGGTGTCGTCGGTGGAGTCGTCGACGAAGACGACCTCGATCATCCGGTCGTCGACCGCGTCACCGATCCGCCGCAGCAGCTCCACGACGTTCGGGCCTTCGTTGAAGGTCGGGACGACGATCGTCAGATCCATGAATCGCTCGCAAGTGGAAACGGACGGGGGAGTTCACACAGTACTGAGGATTCATATGCGTACAACCCGTTGACTCTTTGGATATCGCCTGAGATTCACCCGATGGCCTTCTTGATGTCATCCACGGTCATCCCGTAGTTGACGCGGACCACCGGCAGCGCCAGCTTGTCGGTTCCAATCGACACGTAGCCGGGCTCGATGGTGCGCGCCATCTCGAAGCCCGCGTCGGCGACCGCCTGCTTGGCCGCGTCGTTGTGGTGGCCGAACGGGTACGCGATCACCTCTTTCGCGCCGCCGAGCACGCTCGCCGAGGTCTCGAGGTCGGCGACGATCTCGTCGTGCGTCCAGTTGACGATGCGCCCCTGCCCGTCGGCTCCCGCGGAGTGCATGTCGTGGGTGTGCGAGCGCTTGAGCACGTAGGGGGTGAGTTCGGGCCCGGGCCCGTTGGAGGTGATCACGAAGGATGTCGTCATCACGCGGTATCTCTCGACGAGCGGCACGGCGAGCTCGAGCCACGTCGGGTCGGCGTCGTCGGTGATGATGACCGAGTGGTCGGGCAGGAAGAGCCGGCCGTCGATGAAGGCGCTCAGCTCCGGCCACGTCGGCAGGTAGAACTGCTGGTCGGAGATGTACTTCAGGTGAGCTTCCCAGTCGCCGATGTAGGCGTAGTTGCCGCGGAGCCAGCCCGATTCGCCTTCCGGCTTCGTCGTGAACTGGTGGTACATCAGGATCGGGACGCGCGTCTCCGCGCCGTCGTTATCGGCGGTGCTCATCCATGCGGCGTGCACGGTGCGCTGCTGGGCGTCGCAGACGACGGCATCCGCGCCGTTCAGGCGGCCGGGAATCGACAGAGCCGCGGCATGCTCGGCGGTGTCGTACCAGCCGGCGAACACCATGCCCTCCCGCGAGGGGAGCGGCAGGGAGGCGTAGGGCTTCCCCTGCGTCTCGAGGACCGGGGCGATGTCGATCGCATCGCCCGTGAACGACACGGCGCACGCGTTCGGATCGTCCGCATCGGCGATGAGCTGCTCCGCCGGCGACAGCGGTTCGGGCGTCGGGGTCGCGGCGTCGGTCGTGGGGGCGGGGGTGGGCTCGGATGCCGCCGGGTCGGGCGTCGTGCTCGCGCGCTGCATCGCGTCGACGGCGAACCAGCCCCCGACCGCTGCAACGAGCAGAACCCCGGTGAGGGCTGCCCCGATGCCGATCGCCCGGCGCTTGCGCCGTCCTCCCGCGTTCGAACGTCGCGTTGCGCCCATCGTTACTCCCCCTGTGGTGCCCGGTGCGTCCGTCGAATCCTAGGGCGCTCGGCTATGCGGGTACTCGCCGGTGTTCTGGGATGCTCGGGCGAGGGCAACCCCCTTTTCCTGCCTCGGTTCGCGGGCGGAGACTGCGAAATCATGAACGCGCCACCTGCAGGAGCCGACGCCGGCCGGGTGCGCGTCGGCATCTCGGGGTGGCGGTACGCCGGGTGGCGGGGCGACTTCTATCCCACGGGACTCGCTCAGCGACGCGAGCTCGAATATGTCGGGGAGCGGATGTCGACGGCCGAGCTGAACGGGTCGTTCTATTCGCTGCAGCGCCCGTCGAGCTATCAGCGGTGGCGGAGCGAGGTGCCTGAGTCGTTCGTCTTCGCCGTCAAAGGCTCGCGCTACGTCACGCACATGCTGCGGCTGCGCGGAGTCGAGACGGCGCTGGCGAACTTCTTCGCCTCAGGGGTGCTCGCGCTCGGACGGCAGCTCGGACCTGTGCTCTGGCAGCTCCCCGAACGCGAGGAGTTCGACGCCGATGTGCTCGAGGAGTTCCTCGCCCTCCTGCCGCGGACGACGGGCGAGGCCCTCGCGCTCGCCGAGCGGCACGACGAACGCCTCGACGGACGGGCGTGGCTCGAGATCGAGGAGGACCGTCCGATCCGTCACGCCCTCGAGCCTCGGTCGGCCGGGTTCGGTTCGGACGCCGCGCTCGCGCTGCTGCGTGCGCACGACATCGCTCTCGTGGTGGCCGACACCGCCGGGCGCTTTCCCCGGTTCGAAGAGGTCACGACCGCGGGGCACGTGTACGTCCGGCTGCACGGTGCGACCGACCTGTACGCCAGCGGGTACACCGACGCCGAGCTCGACGAGTGGGCGGACCGCATCCGCGGATGGGCCGACGGCTCGGCGGCATCCGATGGCCGTCCGCGTGACGTGTGGGTGTACTTCGACAACGACGCCCGGGGGAGGGCGCCGCACGATGCCGTCGCTCTCGCCCGACGGTGCGATGCGGCGTTTAGGCTCGGCGGGTGACCGATCGGGATGGCGCGTGAGCGTGCAGCCGGCACCGTGGGTCTGCCCGACCTGCGGCGAGCCGCTGCGCTTCGAGATCCTCGACGACGAGGCGTTCCTCGTGGCGTGGTCGTGTCTGAACTGCGGACTCGTCCGCGTCACCGAGCCGGCCTGAGCCTGTCGGGCCTCCGTACCTCGGCCAAGGTGCAGAGGTATCTGCTCGACGCCGTCCGCCCCGGGCCGTAGGGTCGCTGACATGTGCGGTCGATTCGCGAACGACGCCAAGACGGACGAGCTGATCCGGGAGTACGTCGCCGAGGGCGGCGACCCCGAGGACTGGGTGAAGTCGTGGGCCGGTGCGTACTCGATCGCGCCGACCGAGGATGCGCCAATCGTCCGCGACCGGGGCGAAGGGCGGGTCCTGGAGCTCGTGCGCTGGGACTGGCAGAAGCCGGCGAATCGCCCGCGGGGCGGTCCGATCATCAACGCGCGGATGGAGAAGCTGGCCCAGGGATTCTGGGCGCCGGCATTCAGCGCGGCTCGATGCATTGTTCCGATGCGGGGCTACTTCGAGTGGACCGGTGAGAAGACCCCGAAGACCCCGCACTTCCTCCACGGCGACCGCTTGCTCTCGGCTGCCGGGCTCACCTGGTCGATGGAACTGCCGACCGGCGAGAAGACGCGTTGCTTCGTCGTCATCACCCGCGAGGCGCGGGATGCGAGCGGACAGGTGCACGACCGGATGCCGGCCTTTCTGACACCGGATACCTGGGATGCCTGGCTGAGCCCAGAGAAGCTCACCGGTGACCGCAAGGCGGAGACGCTCGCGATGCTGGAGCACACGTCCGGCCAGGTCGCCTCGACGATCCGCGAGCACGTCGTGGACAGCAAGGTCAGCAACTCGCGCACGGTCGATCCCGCCGACCCGACGCTGCTGGACCCGGTGGCCTAGCCGGTGGCGGTTGTCGTGCCGGTGGCGTGCGGGGGGCGTCGTGACGCCTGCGCTGGCGCGCCGTCCGGCGACGTCACTCGTCGGCTGTCGGCTCCTGCCGGTAGTCGTACGCGGGGTCCGACCGCTGCCACAGGATGTATCCGGCGAGTGCGGTCGCGAGCCCGACGAAGTGCAGTGCCGGGTAAACCAGTGCCGGGGCATCCGGAAGCAGGCCCGCGAAGACGATCGACGCAATGAACGCGGCGGCACTGAATGCGGCCAGCGCCACCGCCCACCGGCGCAGGCGCTGTGTGCGGGGGCTCTGCGGCTGGAGCGACGCCATCATGCCAAGACGATAGCGGCCGTCGGTGCTCGCCGGCCCGGCCGGCGCGACGCGCGGCACCAGGGCAGAGCAAAACCCCCGCCATGTAGAAGCTAGGCGAGGGTTTCTGGGACCGTTGTAATGACGGTCCGTGTGGCTCCGACGGGCGTCGATCCCGTGACCTCACGATTTTCAGTCGTGCGCTCTACCAACTGAGCTACAGAGCCGCATGGCGTCAGAGATGCCATGTCCTAGACGAAAGGCCCTCTGGAAACCAAAGGGCCCGTCGCTTTAGAGCGACCCTGACGGGACTTGAACCCGCGACCTCCGCCGTGACAGGGCGGCACGCTAACCAACTGCGCTACAGGGCCATGCTTATTAAGTTGTGGGAGTGACCCCAACGGGATTCGAACCCGTGCTACCGCCGTGAAAGGGCGGCGTCCTAGGCCGCTAAACGATGGGGCCGAGCGAACCCAGACCCGGGAGTCAAACGTTCACGCTTACCGAGGGACAAGCATATGCGATCCGACGCGGATGTGCGAATCGGGGGCGTGGCGTCCGCCGCCCGGGCGTGTCTCCGGGTCACAATGGCCGGGTTCGCACGCTCCGGACGTCGTCGTCGACGCTTCCGGTGTTGTGACGTGTGTTGCTACTGTGAACGAAGTTGCTCACGCGATATGGAGGATCACCCGCGTGCGATACGAGAGCCTCGACTCCCCCGAAGACTGCGGCTGCGCCCCGACGCCCGCAGAGAGCAAGAAGCTCTCCCAGCTGATCTCGCGCCGTGGCGCCCTCGGCCTCGGCGCCGTCGGCTTCGTCGCAGCGACGGCATTTCTCGCCCCCGGCATCCCGTCGGCCTTCGGTATCGAGGGCTATCCGTCGTGGGATGACGTGCAGCGCGCCAAGGGCAACGAGGCGGCGAAGGCCGCCGAGATCTCGCGGATCGAGAAGCTGATCTCCGACCTCGCCGCAGATGTCGCGTACAAGCAGGCCGAGGCCGCGCGCCTGGGCGAGGAGTACGCGCAGGCCCAAGCCGCGTTCGAAGACGCCAGTGCCCGCGCCACCTCGCTTCAGGAGCAGGCGGATGCGCAGTCTGCCGCCGCCCTCGAGGCCGCGCGCCGCGCCGGCAAGCTGGCCGCCCAGCTCTACCGAAACGGCGGCGACGACACGAGCCTCAAGCTCTTCTTCTCCGACTCCGCGGCCAGCGCCGACGATCTGCTCGCCCGCCTCGGCACCATGGACAAGCTGCTGCAGGCGAACCGAGGCGTGTACACGGATGCCGTCGCCGCCCGCGAGACCGCACAGAGCCTCAGTGACCAGGCCGGCGTCGCTCGCGACGAGCGCGACCGCCTCAAGGTCGAAGCCGAGCAGAAGATGATCGCCGCGCAGGAAGCTGCGACGGCGGCTCAGGCGGCCCTCGAAGAACAGACCGCGAACATGGCGACCCTCGAGGCGCAGCTCGCGGCGCTCAAGGACGAGACGGCGACGACGGTCGCCGGTTACCAGGCCGGAGTCGAAGAGCAGCGCCGTCGCGACGAGGAGCGTCGTCGCCGCGAGCGAGAAGAGGCAGCCCGTCGTGCCGCCGAGGAAGAGCGTCGTCGCCAGGAGGCCGCAGCAGCGGCAGCCGCCGCAGGCAACAGCGGTGGCGGCGGTGGCGGTGGCGGCGGCAACAGTGGCGGCGGCGGCGGCGGCGGTGGCGGCGGTGGTGGCGGCGCCGGACAGGTCCAGCCCTCCGGCTGGGTGCGCCCCGGTCCCGGCTACATCAGCTCCTGGTATGGCAATCGCGGCACCATCTGCTCTGGCGGTGTGTGCACCAGCGGGCACCGCGGCATCGACTTCGCCGGCGGATGCAGCGCCCCGATCTATGCCGCGGCATCCGGCACCGTCGTCTTCGCGGCGTACACGAACAGCTGGGGCAACTACATCAAGGTCGACCACGGCGGCGGCATCATCTCGGGCTACGCGCACATCCAGAACGGCGGCTTCAACGTCGGATACGGGCAGCGCGTCTCGGCCGGACAGGTCATCGCCTATGCCGGTAATACCGGCATTTCGCAGGGCTGCCACCTGCACTTCGAGATCTACCGCAACGGCGAGCGCATCGACCCCGCGCCGTTCCTGCGCGATCGGGGCATCTCGGTCTGAGCCTCAGCGCTCGCGAGCCCGGAACGACGAAGGAGGGGCGGATGCCGCAGCATCCGCCCCTCCTCGCGTTCGTCTGAGCGTCAGAGCGAGTTGGGCGCTTCGCCCTCACCCTGCGTCTTCGTCTGGCCCTCGTGCTCCTCGAAGCGCTCGAACGCCTCGGAGACGAGACGCTCGGCCTCAGCGGCGCCGGCCCACTCGTCGACCTTGACCCACTTGTTGGGCTCGAGGTCCTTGTAGTGCTCGAAGAAGTGGCCGATCTCGTTCTTGGTCCAGTCGTCGATGTCGCCGACATCCTGGATGTGCGCCCAGCGCGGGTCCTTCGCGAGCACGGCCACGACCTTGTCGTCGCCACCGGCCTCGTCGCTCATCTTCAGCACGGCGACGGGGCGGACCTTCGCCAGCACGCCGGGGTAGATGTCGCGGTCGAGCAGCACGAGCACGTCGAGCGGGTCGCCGTCCTCGCCGAGAGTGTTCTCGAAGAAGCCGTAGTTGCTGGGGTATCCCATCGGCGTGAACAGCACGCGGTCGAGGAAGACCCGGCCGGTGCCGTGGTCGACCTCGTACTTCACGCGGCTGCCGCGGGGGATTTCGATGACGGCGTCGTACGCGCCCATACGTGTGCTCCTTCGATAAGACGGTGGGATGCCGCCGTCCAGCCTACTTGCGCCGCCCGCCGCGCCCTATACAAGGCTCAGCCCGGGTTTCGCGCCCGCGACGGGGCCGCGCTGCGCCGCTCCAGCCTGGCGACGGCACGAGCACGGCTACCGTAGGGGCGTGCCGTCGCTCAGCCCCGCCATCGCCGAGGTCCGTCGCGCCGTGCGCGCATCGCTGTCGGCGCTGCCTGCCGGCAGCACCGTGATCGTCGCGCTCTCGGGCGGGCCCGACTCGCTGGCCCTCGCCGCCGCGACGGCCTTCGAGGCTCCGAAGCTCGGCCTGCGCGCGGCTTCGGTGACGGTCGACCACGGGCTGCAGCCCGGTTCCGACGAGGTCGCGCTCACTGCCGCGCGGGCCGCGGCAGGCCTCGGCCTCGACCCGCTGGTGGTGCGCGTCGAGGTCGGCACCGCGGGCGGCCCCGAGGCTGCGGCCCGCGACGCGCGTTACGGGGTGCTGCGGGATGCCGCGCGCGACGCGAACGCCGCCGCGGTCCTGCTCGGTCACACGCTCGACGACCAGGCCGAGACGGTGCTGCTCGGGCTCGCTCGAGGTTCCGGCGCCACGAGCCTCGCGGGCATGGCGCCCGACCGCACCGACGACGATTCCGGGGTGCGCTGGCTCCGTCCACTGCTGGCGGTGCGGCGCGAGACCACCGTCGCGGCCTGCGCGGCGGCTGGGCTCGAGCCCTGGCTCGACCCGCACAACCGTGACGATCGCTTCAGCCGGGTGAGGGTCCGCGACCGCGTCCTTCCGCTTCTCGAGGCCGAGCTCGGCCCCGGCGTGGCCGAGGCGCTCGCGCGCACCGCCGAGCATCTGCGCGAGGACGCGCAGGCCTTCGACGACATGATCGCCGAGACGATCGAAGACATCGTCGAGCCGGCCGAGGCGGGCATCGCGATCTCGGTCGCCGCGCTCGCCGCCAACCCGCCGGCGCTGCGCCACCGCATCATCCGCCACGTCGTGCAGAGCGAGTTCCACGAGAGCCTGACCCGCACCCAGACCCTCGAGGTCGCCCGGCTCGTCACCGATTACTCCGGCCAGGGGCCGATCGACCTTCCCGGATGCCGCGCCCGCCGCGTCGGCCGACTCGTCGAGTTCTCGGCGGGCGGGAGCGGCGCCTAAACTCGTCGCATGCGTGCTGCCGAGATCGCCGACCAGCTCACCGACGTCCTCGTCACGGAGGAGGAGATCCAGGCCAAGCTCGCCGAGCTCGCCGCCCGGGTCGAGGCCGACTACGAGGGCAAGGAGCTCATCCTCGTCGGCGTGCTCAAGGGTGCCGTGATGGTCATGGCCGACTTCGCCCGCGCGCTCAAGCGCGACATCACGATGGACTGGATGGCGGTGTCATCCTACGGCGCGAGCACGAAGTCGAGCGGTGTCGTCCAGATCCGGAAGGACCTCGACGCCGATCTGCACGGCAAGCACGTCCTCATCGTCGAGGACATCATCGACTCGGGCCTGACCCTCAGCTGGCTGCTCGAGAACTTCCAGTCGCGCGGTGCCGAGTCGCTCGAAGTGCTCGCGCTGCTGCGCAAGCCCGAGGCCGCGAAGGTCGAGATCGACTGCCGGTACGTCGGCTTCGACATCCCGAACGACTTCGTCGTGGGCTACGGCCTCGACTATGCGGAGAAGTACCGCAACCTGCGGGATGTCGCGATCCTCGCGCCCCACGTCTACAGCTGAACGGGCTTCGCGTGCCGGCTCCCGGTACGCCCAAAACGAACGCACAGAGCCCGCATAGTCGGCGCGGGGTAGCCTGATCGCACCATGGACGTCAAGAAAGTCACGCGCAACCCGCTGATGTACGTGTTGCTCATCGGCGCGCTGCTGCTGATCGGCTTCATGCTGATCTCCAGCCTCACCGGCGCGAAGCAGATCACGACCCAGCAGGGATTCGAGCTGCTCAAGGGCGACACCGTCACGAAGGTGCAGACCACGGACGGCGATCAGCGCGTCGATCTGACGCTCTCCGACGACTTCGAGGGCTCGAAGCAGGTGCAGTTCTACTACACCTCCGCACGTGCCGACGAGGTCGTCGCGGCCGTCGACGCGGCGAACCCGGCGGACGGGTACAACGACGTCGTGCCGCGGGCCACGTGGTTCGACGGCTTCCTCTCGCTCATGCTGCCGCTGGTGCTGCTGGGCCTGCTCTTCTGGTTCCTCATGTCGAGCGCGCAGGGCGGCGGCAGCCGCGTCATGCAGTTCGGCAAGTCGAAGGCCAAGCTCGTCACGAAGGAGACCCCGACGGTCACCTTCGGCGACGTGGCCGGCTCCGACGAGGCCATCGAGGAGATGCAGGAGATCAAGGACTTCCTGAAGGATCCGACGAAGTTCCAGGCCGTCGGCGCCCGCATCCCGAAGGGCGTTCTGCTGTACGGCCCTCCCGGCACCGGTAAGACGCTCCTTGCGCGCGCCGTCGCGGGCGAGGCCGGTGTGCCGTTCTACTCGATCTCGGGCTCGGACTTCGTCGAGATGTTCGTCGGTGTCGGCGCGAGCCGGGTGCGCGACCTCTTCAAGGAGGCGAAGGAGAACTCGCCCGCCATCATCTTCATCGACGAGATCGACGCCGTCGGCCGCCACCGCGGCGCCGGCATGGGCGGCGGTCACGACGAGCGCGAGCAGACGCTGAACCAGATGCTCGTCGAGATGGACGGGTTCGACCCGAAGGTCTCGGTGCTCGTCATCGCCGCGACGAACCGTCCCGACATCCTCGACCCGGCGCTGCTGCGTCCGGGCCGCTTCGACCGCCAGATCGGTGTCGACGCGCCCGACCTCAAGGGCCGCCAGAAGATCCTCGAGGTGCACGGACGCGGCAAGCCGCTCTCGCCCTCGGTCGACCTGGCCGTCATCGCTCGCAAGACCCCTGGCTTCACCGGCGCCGACCTCGCGAACGTGCTGAACGAGGCCGCGCTGCTGACCGCGCGCTCGAACGCGCAGCTGATCGACATGCGCGCACTCGACGAGGCGATCGACCGCGTCATCGCCGGTCCCCAGCGCCGCACGCGCGTCATGAAGGACAAGGAGAAGCTCATCACGGCGTACCACGAGGGCGGCCACGCCCTCGCCGCCGCGGCGATGAACCACTCCGACCCGGTCACGAAGGTCACGATCCTCCCGCGCGGCAAGGCGCTCGGCTACACGATGGTGCTGCCGCTCGAGGACAAGTACTCCGTCACCCGCAACGAGCTCCAGGACCAGCTCACCTACGCGATGGGCGGACGCGTCGCCGAAGAGGTCGTGTTCCACGACCCGACGACCGGTGCCTCCAACGACATCGAGAAGGCGACCGGTATCGCCCGCAAGATGGTCACCGAGTACGGGATGACGACGGAGGTCGGCCCCGTGAAGCTCGGGTCGTCGTCGGGCGAGGTGTTCATGGGTCGCGACATGGGGCACGGCCGTGACTTCTCCGAGCGCATCGCCGAGCGCGTCGACGCCGAGGTGCGGCTGCTGATCGAGCAGGCGCACAACGAGGCGTACGAGGTCATCAACGCCAACCGCGACATCCTCGACAAGCTGGCGCTCGCGCTGCTCGAGGAGGAAACCCTCGACCACCTGCAGCTCGCCGAGATCTTCAAGGACATCAAGAAGCTCCCGCCGCGCCCGCAGTGGCTCTCGAGCCAGGACCGTCCGGTTTCGAGCCTGCCCCCGATCGACGTCCCCAAGCGTCGCGAAGAGGCCGGCCTGGCGGCATCCACCGTCGCCGAGACGGATGCCGAGACCGCCGCCGAGCGCGCTCCGCACCGTCGCCCCTCGGGGCAGGCGCGACCCGCGACCGCTTAGGCTCGGGGCGTGGCCGTCGATCGCGAACGCGTCGCCGCCCTCGTGCGCGACCTGCTCGAGGCGATCGGGGAGGACCCCGACCGTCCCGGGCTGAAGCAGACCCCGCAGCGGGTCGCCGACGCGTACGCGGAGTTCTTCTCGGGAGTGGGCGCGGACGCCGCCGAACCCCTCGCGCACACGATCTCGATAGCGCGGGGCCCGGCGCCCGACACGCTGCCGTCGGGCGCGGTCATGGTGCGCGGGATCCGGTTCCGCTCGTTCTGCGAGCACCACCTCCTGCCCTTCGCGGGCCACGCTCACATCGCTTACCTGCCGGGCGAGCAGGTCGTCGGGCTCGGCGCGCTGCCCCGTGTGGTCGACACCCTGGCGGCGCGCCCGCAGGTGCAGGAACGCCTCGGTGAGCAGATCGCCGACACGATCGCGGGTGCGCTCGACGCGCGCGGCGTGCTGGTCGTCCTGGATGCTGCTCACGAGTGCGTCACGATGCGCGGCGGACGCCAGACGGATGCCTCGACCGTGACGGTCGCTGCGCGCGGCGTCTACACCGGGCCGGCCGAGCGGGCCGAGCTCATCGCCCTGATCTCGGGTGGTGCGGCATGACGGCGATCATGGGCATCCTCAACGTCACGCCCGATTCGTTCAGCGACGGTGGGCGGTACCTCGACCTCGACGTCGCGATCGGTCACGCCGAGGCCCTGCGCCGCGCCGGCGCACACATCGTCGACGTCGGCGGCGAGTCGACCCGGCCGGGGGCCGAGCGCGTCGACCCCGCCGTCGAGCGCGGGCGGGTCGTCCCGGTGATCGAGGCGCTCGCGGCGTGCGGCATCATGGTGAGCGTCGACACGATGAACGCCGGCACCGCGGCGGCCGCCGTCGCCGCGGGGGCCCGCATGGTGAACGACGTCTCGGGCGGCCTGGCCGATCCCGACATGTTCGCGGCGGTCGCGGCATCCGACGCGGAGGTCGTCATCGGGCACTGGCGCGGGCATTCGACGGACATGTACGCCACCGCCCGCTACGAGGACGTCGTCGCAGAAGTGGTCGCCGAACTCCAGGATCGCGTCAGCGCGGCGACGGCGGCCGGCATCGCTCCTTCGCGCATCGTCCTCGACCCGGGCATCGGCTTCGGCAAGCGCGGCGACCAGAACTGGACCGTGCTGCACCACCTCGAACGCATCGTCGGGCTCGGCAAGCGCGTGCTCGTCGGCACGAGCCGCAAGGGCTTCCTGCGCGAGGCCATCGGAGACCCCCGCGACGCAGAAGCCCCCGGCGCAGACATCGCCGACGCCGGCCGGTTCGACCTCGCCCGGCGCGATCTCGCGACCGCCGTCACGAGCGTGCTGGCTGCCGACGCGGGAGCGTGGGGAGTGCGCGTGCACGATGTCGCGACGACCCGCGACGCGCTGGCCGTGCGTGGGCGATGGCGGGAGGCCTCATGAGCGACCGCATCACGGTGCGCGGCATCCGGGCCGTCGGGTATCACGGCGTCTACGAGCACGAACGACGCGAGGGCCAGGAGTTCATCGCCGACGTCGAGCTCGACCTGTCGCTGGCCGACGCCGCCGCGAGCGACGACGTCGCCGACACCGTCCACTACGGAGAGCTGGCCGAGCAGGTCGCCGCGATCTTGGCGGGCGAGCCCGCGGACCTCATCGAGACGGTCGCCGACCGTATCGCCCGCGCGGCCCTCGCTTTCGATCGCGTGGATGCCGTTGCCGTGACCGTGCACAAGCCGCAGGCGCCCATCGCGGTGCCCTTCGGCGATGTCAGCGTGACCCTCACCCGACGACGGGAGAACCGATGAGCCGCCGCCTCGCCCAAGAATCGCCCGAGCCCCGCCCGGCCGACAGCGCGCCCGCGCGTCGAGCCGTCGTCGCGATCGGCGCGAACCTCGGTGACCGGGCCGACACGGTCGCGCGAGCGATCGCTGATCTCGACGGGCTGCCGCTCACCCGGGTCGCGCGGTCGGCCGACCCGATCGAGACGGTCGCGCTGACCCTCGACGGACCGGATGCCGCGGCCCCGGCCTATCTCAACACGGTCGCCCTCGTCGACACGCGGCTGGCGCCCAGCGTGCTGCTCGGTTACCTGCACGCGATCGAGGAGCGTCACGGCCGGGCCCCGCGCTCGGCCGACCAGGCCCGGTGGCAGGATCGCACGCTCGATCTCGACCTCATCGCGCACGGCGACGTCGTCTGCGAGACCCCGACGCTTGTCCTGCCGCATCCGCGTGCGCACGAGCGCGACTTCGTGCTCCGGCCGTGGCTCGCGGTCGACCCCGACGCCGTGCTCCCCGGACGCGGGCGCGTCGACGCGCTGCTGGCCGCGCTGCCCGGGAGCACGCCGTGAGACGAACGTCTCCCGCGACCCTCATCGTGTCGGCGGTGCTCGGCATCGCCGCGGGGTTCGTCATCGATCAGGTGCTCACGGGGGCGGGGCGCGCGACCTTCACCCCGTCGGTCATGCTCCCGGTGCTTTTCGTGCTGCTGGCGGTCTCGGTCATCGCCCTCGCGCTGCCGATCCGTCGGGCGACGCGGGGTCAGGCTCCGCGGGTCGACCCGTTCCGCGCCGTGCGCGTCGCGATGCTGGCGAAGGCGTCGAGCATCGTCGGAGCGCTCGTGGGCGGTATCGGCGTCGGCCTCCTGCTCTTCCTTCTCACACGGCCGGTCCCGCCGTCAGTAGGCTCGACGGGAGCGGTCGTCGCCGCGATCGTCGGAGCCGTCGTGCTCGTGGCGGCCGGTGTGATCGCAGAACAGCTCTGCACCATTCGGAAGGACGACGATGACGACCAGCCCGGACCACCCGAGCCCGACGCCACTCCCTCCCACCACTGACGCTGCGGAGTCCGGCGCGATCGACGCCACCCTCGACGCCGGCACGTACGACCGCATCCGCGAGCCCCGCGGAGCCGGGCGTCTCGCCCTCGAGCAGGGCGTCTGGCACCAGATCTCGCGCAAATACCTCACCGTGCAGCTGATCAGCAACGGGTTCATCCTGGCGATCATCGTCGCCGCGCTGCTCGTGGCGCTTCTGGTCTTCGATCTGCCCTGGCTGCTGATCCCCGGCATCATCCTCATCGTGCTGACCCTGGCGGGCATGGCGATCCTGCCGCGCCAGGTGCGCTCGATCGGATACCAGCTGCGCGAAGACGACCTGGTCTTCCGCCGCGGGATCCTGTGGCAGCGCATGGTCGCCGTGCCGTACGGCCGCATGCAGCTCGTCGACATCACGCACGGGCCGATGGACCGCGGGTTCGGCATCGCGCAGCTGAAGTTCGTCACGGCCGCGGCAGCGACGGGCGTCGTGATCCCGGGCCTCACGCAGCAGGCTGCCGAGGCGCTGCGCGACCACCTGATGTCGGTGGCTGAATCGCGGCGGACCGGGCTGTGACCGACCCCGTACCGACCCCGCCCCCGGCCGACGCGACCGTCTCCGCTCCGCCGGCCGAGCTCGTCCGCTCACCCCTGAGCGACGGTGAGTGGCACCGGCTGCATCCGCTGACGCCGCTGCTGCGCGGCGGGCTGGCGCTGCTCGTGGTGCTCGGCATCGTGGTCGCGAACATGCGCGACCGGCTCATCAGCATCTTCGTGCCGGCGTTCGCTCCCGACGCCCCCATTGACGAGTGGGAGGAGTACGAGGCCGCCGGCGACCCGATCGGGTGGGTGCTGGCGAACAACCTCCTCCAGATCGCCCTGCTCGTCACCGTCGGCGTGCTCGCGCTCATCATCGGCGCGTTCTACCTGTCGTGGCGCTTCCACACCTTCCGCATCACCGACGACGACGTCGAGGTGCGCAGCGGCATCCTCTCGCGCACGCATCGTCGCGCACCGCTCGACCGGGTGCAGGGCGTCAACCTCACCCGCCCCGCCGTCGCGCGGCTTCTGGGCGCGGCGAAGCTCGAGATCGTGGGTGCGGGTGCCGACGCGAACGTCAAGCTCGAATACCTCTCCACCGGTAATGCCGAGACGATCCGCGCCGACATCCTGAGGCTGGCCTCGGGGCAGCGTCTGGCCGAACAGCGAGCCGCCGAGGCCGCGGCCGGCGGGTCGCGCGTCGCCGTCGCCGACACCGTCGCCCGGGGCATCACCGGTCTCATCGAGGGCGACGACGCGGATGCCGCCGAGCCCGAGTCGGTCGTCCGGATTCCACCCGGGCGGCTCATCGGGTCGCAGCTCGCCAGCTGGGGCACCGTCGTGATTTTGGCGGGCGCTACCGCGCTCGCGATCGCCCTGTCGCAGGGCGTGTACTGGGTGCTCTTCGCCTACTTCCCGGCGCTGCTCGGTTTCGGCGCGTACTGGGTGCGCACGATCGTGAAGTCGTTGCGCTACTCGATCGCGCCGACGCGCGACGGCGTGCGCGTGACGTTCGGCCTGCTCACGACCGTGTCGGAGATCCTGCCTCCCGGACGCATCCATGCCGTAGAGATCACGCAGTCCATCCTCTGGCGCGGATTCGGGTGGTGGACGGTTCGGATCAACCGCATGACCGGCCGGAGCGCTTCCGACACGACGACCGATCAGTTCACCACGGTCCTTCCCGTCGGCACGCTCGCCGACGTCGAGCGGGTGCTCGGCCTCATCCTGCCATCGGTCAGCGAGGAGGAGCGCGCGGCGATCGTCCGGAACGGTGTGCTCGGCGGCTCGTCCGCCGGGGGATACGTCACGACACCGCGGCGGGCACGCATCGTGCGCCCGCTGTCGTGGCGGCGGAACGGCCTCGCGATCGAGGGTGACCTGCTGATGCTGCGGCGCGGGCTGATCTGGCGCATGCTCGCGGTGCTGCCGCTCGCCCGGCTGCAGTCCGTCGCGCTGCACCAGGGGCCGGTGTCGCGCGCGCTGCGCGTCGCGACGCTGCGCGCTCATACCGTCTCGGGCCCGGTGCTCACCGCGGTCGCGGGCATCGACCGCGACGACGTGATCGCAGCGTTCGAGCGGGTGGCCCACGTAGCCGTCTCGGCCGCGGCATCCGACCGCTCGCACCGCTGGGCCGAGGTGGCGGATGTCGCTGAGTCGGTGCCTCCCGTGCCGGCGGCGCCCGTTCCCGTGCCGAGCCCGAACGCGGGCCCGAGCCCGGTGCCGCCCCCGCCGAGCGTGACCGAGCTCCCGCCGGGCGCCGTGCCGCCCCCGCCGTATGTGCCTCCCGCGGGGGAGACCTCGCCGGAGAGCGAACGATGACCGCGAGCTCGCGCCTGGGCGTCGGCATCATCGGCGCAGGCCGGGTCGGACCCGTCATCGGCGCGGCGCTCGCGGGCGCCGGCCACGCGCTGACCGGCGTCACCGCGGGATCCGATCGGGAACGGGTCGACGCGGTCATCCCGGGGGTGCCGGTGCTCGACGCCGACGAGGTCGTGCGTCGCAGCGAACTGGTCGTGATCGCGGTGCCGCACGACGAGCTCGGCCCGCTGGTCAGCGGTCTCGCCGAGCTCGGCGCCTGGCAGGTCGGGCAGCTCGTGCTGCACACCGACCCCGGGCACGGGCTCGATGTGCTGGCGCCGGCCGCCGCACGAGGAGCCATCCCGCTCGCCGTGCACCCGGCGATCGCGTTCACCGGGTCGACCCTCGACCTCCGCCAGCTCACGGGCGCCTACGCCGCGGTGACCGCGCCGGCCGCCGTCCTGCCGATCGGGCAGGCGCTCGCCGTCGAGCTGGGCTGCGAGCCCGTCGTCGTCGCCGACGCCGACCGTCCGGCCTACGGCGAGGCGATCGCGACCGCGACGCAGTTCGCCGCCTCGATCGTGCAGCAGTCGGCCGCGTTGCTCGAGGACGCCGGAGTGCCGGCCCCGGGTCGCTTCCTCTCGACCCTTGTGCACTCGACCGTCGAGCGGGCGCTGACCGAGGCGGGCCGCGGCGCGACCCCCGACGACGAACTGCTGTGAGCGACGTCGAGCTGGCCCGCATCCCGGCCGGAGAGCTGCCCGTCGCGGGCGCGGGCCAGGGCCCGCGGGTCGAGTCCTTCGAGATCGGGGTGTATCCCGTCACCGAGGAGCAACTCGGCGAGGTGCTCGGGGTGACCGCCGCGCACCCGCGGCGTCCGGCGGTGCAGCTGTCGTGGCTGAGAGCCGTGCGGTTCTGCAACGCGCTGTCGGAATGGGAGGGGCTCGACCCCGCCTACGCGGTCGACGGCGACGAGGTGCGTTGGTACGACGACTCCGACGGGTATCGGCTGCCGACCGAGCGCGAGTGGGAGTACGCCTGCCGTGCGGGCTCGCGTGCCGCGCACTACGGCCCGCTCGCCGAGATCGCCTGGACCGCCGCTGACAACCTCTCGTCGCCGCAGAACGTGGGCGGGCGGCATCCGAACCTCTTCGGCCTCTTCGACATGCT
The DNA here is from genome assembly GCF_029991045.1 of Microbacterium sp. BDGP8. Classification (NCBI taxonomy): domain Bacteria; kingdom Bacillati; phylum Actinomycetota; class Actinomycetes; order Micrococcales; family Microbacteriaceae; genus Microbacterium; species Microbacterium sp. BDGP8. Next base: position 371,225 of record NZ_CP120712.1, read on the forward strand.
CGGCAACGTCTCGGAGTGGTGCTGGGACCTCTTCGCCCCCGACGCCGGGTCGCGCGACCGGGTGTTCCGGGGCGGCGGGTTCGCCGATGCCGCGACGTCCGTGCGGGCGGGAACGCGCCGCGGGGCGCGCCCCGACAGCGCTCACGACGACATCGGCCTGCGCGTCGCCCGCGGCGCCGTCGCTTAGCGGCCCGGCTCGGGGTCGTCGGGTGGCCGGTAGGTGCACACTCGTCGGATCGGCGGTGCTGGAGTAGTGCCGCGACGCCGCCGAGGCGACACTAGCACCAGCGGTCCGACGGCTGTATCGTCAAGCGCCCGCGGCACGCTCGGTAGACTGGCACGTCGAATCCCGAGGAGTTCTTCTGCCATGAGCGACGCGCCCGTGCCCCCCGTCGACGACGCCGACGACGTCATCGAACAGAAGGCCGTGCGCCTCGCCAAGCGCGAGCGGCTGCTGAGCGAGCGAGAGGATGCCGCGGGCGGCGCCTATCCCGTCGCCGTGGCCGTCTCCGACACCATCCCGGCGCTGCGCGAGCGCTACGCCGACCTCGAGGCCGGTGCCGAGACCGGCGTGACCGCCTCGGTCGCGGGGCGCGTCGTGTTCAGCCGCAACACCGGCAAGCTCTGCTTCGCGTCGCTGCAGTCTGGTGACGGCAGCCGCATCCAGGCCATGGTCTCGCTCGCCGAGGTCGGCGACGAGTCGCTGCAGGCGTGGAAGGAGCTCGTCGATCTGGGCGACCACGTCTCGGTCACGGGCCAGGTCATCTCCAGCCGCCGCGGTGAGCTGTCGATCATGGTGTCCGCCTGGCAGATCGCGTCGAAGGCGCTGCTGCCGCTGCCGAACCTCCACTCCGAGCTGAGCGAGGAGAGCCGCGTGCGCTCGCGCTTCCTCGACCTCATCGTGCGCGATACCGCACGCGAGACGGTCGTCGCCCGCGCCAAGGTCAACGCTTCGCTCCGTCGCACGTTCGACGAGCACGGCTTCCTCGAGGTCGAGACCCCGATGCTGCAGGTGCAGCACGGTGGTGCCGCCGCGCGCCCGTTCATCACGCACTCGAACGCCTTCGACACCGAGCTGTTCCTGCGCATCGCGCCCGAGCTGTTCCTCAAGCGCGCCGTCGTGGGCGGGATCGACCGCGTGTTCGAGATCAACCGGAACTTCCGCAACGAGGGTGCCGACTCGACCCACAGCCCCGAGTTCGCGATGCTCGAGGCCTACCAGGCGTACAGCGACTACAACGGCATCGCCGATCTGACGCAGGAGCTCATCCAGAACGCGGCGATCGCCGTCGCGGGATCGACGACCGTCACGTGGGCCGACGGCACCGAGTTCGATCTCGGCGGCGACTGGGACCGCATCTCGATGTACGACTCGCTCTCGGCCGCCGCGGGACGCGACATCACGCCCGCCACCTCGCTCGAGGAGCTCCAGGCCCTCGCCGCGGAGGTGGGTGTCGTCGTACCCGAGAAGGTCGCGACGCACGGCAAGCTCGTCGAAGAGCTCTGGGAGCACTTCGTCAAGGGCGGGCTCGAGCGCCCCACCTTCGTCATGGACTTCCCGGTCGACACGTCGCCGCTCGTCCGCGAGCACCGCTCGATCGCGGGCGTCGTGGAGAAGTGGGACCTCTACGTCCGCGGCTTCGAGCTGGCGACCGGCTACTCCGAGCTCGTCGACCCCGTCATCCAGCGCGAGCGTTTCGTCGAGCAGGCCAAGCTCGGCGCGCGCGGCGACGACGAGGCGATGCGCGTCGACGAGGAGTTCCTGCGCGCCCTCGAGCACGGCATGCCGCCCACCGGTGGCATGGGCATGGGCATCGACCGCCTGCTGATGGCGATCACGGGCCTCGGCATCCGCGAGACGATCCTCTTCCCGCTCGTCAAGTAACCGGCGGTTCCTGCGAGGGCCAGGGGGCCGTCCGGGTTTCCACATCCTGCCCCGGCCGGGCTCTGCACCACTCGGCCCGGCGCCAGCCTGGTGTGCATGACCACGACTGTTCGCGCCGCGGATGCCGCGCACTTCCTCTCTCTCGTTCCTCGTCTGCTCGGATTCGCTCCGAGCCGCAGCCTTGTCGTGGTGCCCTTCGCGGGGTCACGGAGCCTCGGGGCGATGCGCGTCGACCTGCCGACCGGCGCGCTCGGTGACCTCGACAGCGCCGCCGCGACCATCGTGGGAATGGTGTGTCGCATTCCGGATGCCGATGCCCTGACGGCGATCGCGTACGCTCCGGAGTCCGCGGCTGACGGGCTGCCGGCGGTTGCCGTCCTGGCGGCGGTCAGCCGGGCGGCCGACGTCTGCGGCGTGCGGGTCGTCGATCTGCTCAGCGTCGCCGAGGACGGCTGGGGGTCGCATCTCGACGCGTCGTGCCCGGCGGGCGGGAGGCCGCTCAGCGAGATCGAACGGGCCGCCGCGCGCGACGACGATCCGGGCCCGGGGCCGGCGATCGATCGCGATCACACGTCGGGCGCCGAGCTGCCGCGGCGCAGCGCCGCAGAGCGCCGCGTGGTGGGCGGCGCGCTCCGCTCGCTCGAGACGGCCCTCGCGGTGCTGTGCGGCATCCCGCGGGTGGGCGGCGGCCGGCGGCGGGCGCGAGGCACGGGGGCAGAGGGTGGGAGCGGCGTCGACCCCGCCGCGCTCGAGGCGGCTTGCGAACTCGACGACCCGCCGCGACTGTTCGAACGGGTCCTCGACGGCGATCCCGCCGAGCTCGAGCCCTTCGTCGTGGCGCTGCTGGTGTGGTGCCTCTCGCGTCCCTCGCTGCGCGACGTGGCCCTCGTGCAGTGGGCGACCGATGCCGGCCGCGGCGACGATGCCCTCGATGCGCAGCGGCGGTGGGAGGAGGGCGAGGAGTATCCCGAGCGGCTCGGCCGGATCATGTGGGGCGACGGCGACCGGCCCGATCCCGAGCGCCTGCTCGCCGCGCTCGCAGTCGTGCGCGAGGTCGCCGCGCTGGCTCCGCGCCGATTGCGGCCCGGACCGCTCGCGCTGTGCGCGTGGCTCGCCTGGGCGCTGGGGCGATCGTCGCATGCCGCGTCGTACGCCGAGCGCGCCCTCGAGATCGATCCCGATCACGGGCTTGCCGAGATCCTGCTGTCGTTCGCGCAGATCGGTCACCTGCCGGACTGGGCCTTTCATCAGCGGGGACCCGTACGATAGGGGCATGGACGAATACGTGAGCGCGGTCATCTGGTCGCTGCTGCCGACCCTCGTGGTCTCGGTGCTCTTCGTCTTCGTCCTCCGCGGCATCCTGCGCATGGATCGCACCGAGCGCCGGGCGTACGCGAAGATCGAGGCGGAAGAGCGTGCGGCCCGTGGGCTCGCCGCTCCGGCGCCCGACAGCTCGACCCCCTGAACCCGTGGGATGAGCGGTCGCGCCCGATACGCTGATTCCGAGGAGATCGGAGGGGCGGCGTGACGATCGAGTTCACCGCGTTCGAGTTCCCCGGTTGGTGGCTCGTCCTGGTGTTCATCGCCGACCTCATCATCCGCATCACCGCGGTGATCGTCGTCCCGCGCAACCGGCGGCCCACGGCGGCCATGGCCTGGCTGCTCGCGATCTACTTCATCCCATTCGTCGGTGTGCTGCTGTTCCTCCTGATCGGCAACCCGCGCCTGCCGCGGAAGCGGCGCCGGATGCAGCGCGAGATCAACCAGTACATCCGCGAGACCAGCGAGGGGCTCGACTTCGGCACCCTCCGACCCGACGCCCCCGCGTGGTTCACCTCGGTCGTCACGCTCAACCGCAATCTGGGCGCGATGCCGCTCGCGGGCGACAACGGCGCGGAGATCATCTCCGACTACGAGGAGAGCATCCGCCGGATGGCGGAAGAGGTGCGCACGGCCGAGCGATACGTGCACGTCGAGTTCTACATCCTCCAGTCCGACGAGACGACCGACGTCTTCTTCGCAGCGCTCGAGGAGGTCGCAGCCCGCGGCGTGACTGTGCGCGTACTCCTGGACTACTGGGCCAACCGAGGCAAGCCGAACTATCGCGCCACGGTCAAGCGCCTCACGGCCATGGGCGCGGACTGGCACCACATGCTCCCGGTGCAGCCGCTGCGGGGGAAGTACCAGCGCCCCGATCTCCGCAACCACCGCAAGCTCATCGTCGTGGACGGCCGCGTGGCGTTCACCGGGTCGCAGAACATGACCGACTCGACCTACAACCTGAAGAAGAACATCAAGCGCGGCCTGCACTGGGTCGACCTGATGGTGCGGGTGCAGGGTCCCGTGGTCGCCAGCATCGACGCGGTGTTCCTCTCCGACTGGTACAGCGAGACCGGCTCGGCGCCATCGGAGGACGTGGGTCTGTTCGAGCTCGAGAGCGGGCCGGGCGACCTGGACTGCCAGATCGTCCCGTCCGGACCCGGGTTCGAGTTCCAGAACAACCTCAAGCTGTTCACCGCGCTCCTCTTCGCCGCTCAGAAGCGCGTGATCATCGTGAGCCCGTACTTCGTGCCCGACGAGGGGCTGCTGTTGGCGGTGCAGACAGCCTGCCAACGTGGCCTGCAGGTCGAGCTCTTCGTCTCGGAAGAGGGCGATCAGGCGATGGTCTACCACGCCCAGCGCAGCTACTACGAGGCGCTGCTGCGCGCGGGCGTGAAGATCTGGATGTACCGCAAGCCCTACATCCTGCACACGAAGAGCCTGACGATCGACGACGATGTCGCCATCATCGGCTCGAGCAACATGGACATGCGATCGTTCGGTCTGAACCTCGAGATCTCGATGCTCGTGCGCGGTGAGGAGTTCATCGCCCAGCTGCGCCAGGTCGAAGACCAGTACCGGTCGCTCTCGCGTGAGCTCACGCTCGAGGAGTGGATGAAGCAGCCGCTCAGGTCGACGGTGCTCGACAACCTCGCTCGCTTGACCTCCGCCCTGCAGTGATCGGGTTCTGAGACGATGCGCGGTGACGCGACACTCTCGGGATGACGGAAGGATGAGACCATGACGACGACACGCACGACCGCGGCATCCGCACTGCTGCTCCTCTCGGCGCTCGCGCTCGCCGGCTGCGCGACGACCCCCGGCGCGGCCGCGTCCGGAAACACGGGTTCCAGCGGATCGGATGCCGGCTCCGCGGCGCCGTCGCAGGACGCCGACGTCGAGGCGGCGTGGCTCGACGGCGGGCGTGCTGTCGGCCTCGTGACCTACGGCAGCTCCTCGTGTCAGCCCGTCGTCGGCGAGGTGACAGCCTCGGGGCAGACGGTCACGGTCGAGCTGAGCGATCCCGAAGGGATGGCCTGCACGCGCGACTATGCGCCGCGCGCGTCGTACGTCGGGCTGCCGACGGGCGTCGACCCCACGCAGGACGTCGACATCGTCGTGTCCGGCGGTTACACCGGCGACGCCGACCTCGACGGGGTCGCCGGTCTCGAGGGCTCGACGGGCGGGGTGAACGACGAGATGCTGCCGAGCGCCGGCTGGTTCGACGACGCGGGCCTCGTTCTGCTGACCTGGGGCTCGTCGAGCTGCCCGCCCGTGTTCGAGACCGTCGCCCTCGACGGCGACGCGGTGCGCGCCACCGAGGCGACGCCCGCCGCCGACCAGGTCTGCACGATGGACTACGCGCCCCGGCTGAGCGTGGTCGCGGTCGAGGGCGTCTCGGACGACGCTCGCCCGGGCGAGATCGTGCTGGTGTCGCCCGCGGGCGACGAGCAGCGGATCTCCATCATCGGCTGACGCTGGCCCCTGCGGCCGTCAGCGCCCGCGTGCCGATCAGGCCATCGTGTCGAGGATGCCGGTGAGGTCGTCGTACGTCGTCCGCGGGTTGAGGATCGCGAAGCGGGCGTTCGTCCGACCGGCGTGACTGCTCGGGGTGACGAACGCGTGCTGACGCTCGAGCAGATCCGAGGACCAGCGCGCATAATCGGACCGCTCCCACCCGACGCGCTCGAAGACGACGACGCCGAGCTGCGGGCGGCGCACCAGCGTCAGCTCCGGGCGGCGTTCGATCTCGGCGGCGATGCGCTCGGCGAGCTCGATCGACCGGGTGATGGCGTCGCGGTACACGTCGGTGCCGTAGGTCGCGAGCGAGAACCACAGCGGAAGGCCGCGCGGCCGGCGCGTGAGGTGCACGGCGTAGTCCGACGGGCTCCAGTCGGAGGTCTCGGTCAGCGTGTCGAGGTACTCGGCGTGCTGCGTGTGCGCCTGCCGTCCAAGCTCCGGGTCGCGGTAGATCAGGGCGCACGCGTCGAACGGCGCGAACAGCCACTTGTGCGGGTCGACGATGACCGAGTCGGCGCTCTCGACACCGGCGAAGCGGTGGCGCGCAACCGGGGAGAGCATCGCCGCGAGACCGTACGCCCCGTCGACGTGCAGCCAGACGCCGTGCTCGCGCGTGACCGCCGACACCGAGGCGATGTCGTCGACGATGCCGAAGTTGGTCGACCCGGCGGTCGCGACGACGGCGAAGACGCTCTCGCCGTGCTCCGCGAGCGCAGCCCGCACCGCGTCGCCGCGCAGCACGCCGTCATCCGCGACGGGCACCGCCACGACCTCGACATCCATGACCCGAGCGGCCGACGCGATCGACGAATGGGCCTCCGCGCTGCACACCACGCGCCAGCGGTCGGGACGGATGCCGCGCGCGCGAGCGGTCTCGCGAGCGGCAACGAGCGCCGAAAGGTTGCCAAGCGTGCCGCCCTGCACGAAGACACCACCGGCGCTCGCGGGCAGCCCGAACTCGTCGGCGAGCCAGCGAAGCACCTCGTTCTCGGCGTGCACCGCTCCGGCGCCCTCGAGCCACGACCCGCCGTAGAGCGCGCTCGCCGAGACGACGAGATCGAACGCGGCGGCGGCCTTCGACGGCGCGCTCGGGATGAAGGAGAGGTAGCGGGGGTCGTCGGTCGAGATGCACGACGGGGCGAGGATGTGCTCGAAGACGCCGATGGCCTTGCGGGCGCCGATGCCGTCCGCGTCGATGGTGCGCCCGGCCAGGCGGCGCAGTTCGGTCGGCGGCAGGGGCTTGTCGAGCGGCGTGTCTTCGGCGAGGAGCCGGCCGCGCGAGTACTCGAGCACGAGATCGACGATCGCGCGCGTCTCATCGGTGACGTCGTGCATGCGGGCGGGGAAGCGCTCGGTCATGGGTCCTCCTTGCGTCGAGGGTAGTTCGGGCGGGGCAGGGCCCGAGGCGGGGTCGGGTCTGGTCAGGTCAGCGGCGGGGTGCGCGGTGGCGCGACCCGGCGAGGGGCGAGTGCCTCGACGGCGGCGCCGAGGCGGAGCAGTGCACTGTCGTCGTACGCGCGTCCGGCGATCGTCAGGCCGACCGGCATCCCGATGCCGGGGAGGAGCCCCATCGGTACCGTCACGGTCGGGATGCCGAGGTGGCGGATGGCGAGGTTACCGTTGGCGATCCAGGTGCCGTTGCGCCACCCGATGTCGGCCGAAGCGGGGTTCACGTCCATGTCTGCGGGAGCGACATCGGCGACGGCGGGGAAGACGACGGCGTCGAGGCCCGCGGCATCCATCCACTCCTCGAGGTCGACGCGCCGGGTCTTTTCGAGGCCGCGAAGCCCGGCCTCGAGATGCGGGATGTCGGTGAGCGCGACGCCCGGATGTGCGCGGACCCAGGCGGGGTACTCGGCGATGTCGTCGTCGAACCCGTCGTAGCGCTCGGGCAGGGCGCCGTCGGGATGCGGGAAGATCCGTGCTCCGTCGACGTCCGCGAGACCGGGGAAGGCGGGGTCGCCGTTGGCCCGGAGGAAGTCGTCCCAGGCCCAGGCCGACAGGTCGACGATCTCGCGGCGCAGGTACTCAGGGTTCACGCGGCCGTTCGTCGCGATGGACCCCGCGCCGGGCCGGTCGTTCTCGTAGCGCGACACGACGGGGAAGTCGGTCTCGACGACCTCGGCTCCGGCGGCCTCGAGATCGGCGCGGAGCGACCGCCAGAGCGCGATCACGCCCGGTCGCGTCTCGATGCGCTGCCCGGTCGGCCCGCCGATGCCGGGGGAGTCGGCGGTGCCGGCATCCGGGTCGGCGTCGATGTACATGCGCGGGATGCCGATGCGCCGACCGGCCAGGACGGCGCGGGCGTCGGCGGGGCCTGTGACCGCGAGGTCGCGGTAGCTCGGCGGGTGGACGGTCGAGGCGGCCGGGACCTCGACCCAGGGCTGCATCCGCCAGAAGTCGCCGCGCGTGTCGGGATCGTCGGCGACGACGACGTCGAGCACGGCGAGCAGATCGGCCATGGTGCGGGTGTGGGGGACGACGACATCCATCGTCGGCACCAGTGGCCAGTTGCCGCGCACCGAGATCACGCCGCGCGACGGGGTGTAGGCGCAGAGGGCGTTGTGCGAGGCCGGGCCGCGCCCGCTCGACCACGTCTCTTCGCCGAGCCCGAACGCGGCGAAGCTCGCTGCGGTGGCCGTCCCCGAGCCGTTCGACGATCCCGATGCGAACGGGGCGGTCAGATAGTCGGCGTTGTACGGGCTCTCGGCCCGCCCGTAGAGACCGCGCTGCATGCCGCCGTTGGCCATCGGCGGCATGTTGGTCAGCCCGAGGCAGATGGCGCCGGCATCCCGCAGTCGCTCGATCGTGAAGGCGTCGCGTCGCGCGACGAGGTCCGCGAACGCGGGGCTTCCGGCAGCGGCGGTCAGGCCGCGCACGAGGTAGCTGTTCTTCGCGGTGTAGGGGATGCCGTCGAGCGGCCCCCGGCTCTCACCGCGCACGCGACGCTCATCCGACGCGCGGGCTTCGGCGAGGGCATCGGGGTTTCGGACCACGATCGCGTTCAGTGCGGTGGCGGTATCGGGGCCGTCGTAGGCGTCGATGCGGGCGAGGTAGGCCTCGACGAGCTCGACCGCAGTGGCCTCGCCGCTCGCGAGCGCCGCCCCCAGCTCGCCGATGGAGGCCTCGTAGACCTCGATCACCGCTCTGTCCCCGCTGCTCTTCCCGTCGAGTCGCCACGAAGTGCGTGTCCGGCGGGGGAGGGCAGGGCGGGCTGCTGCTGGGTGATGCAGTGGATGCCGCCGCCGCGGGCGAAGAGCGGGCGCGCGTCGACCGTCACGACGCGGCGGCCGGGGTAGGCGTCGGCGAGGATGCCGCGGGCCCGGTCGTCGGCCGCGGGGTCGCCGAAGCCGCACGCGATGACCCCGCCGTTGACGACGAGGTGGTTGACGTAGCTGAAGTCGACGAAGCCCTCGGCGTCGCGCAGCTGCGCGGGGCCGGGCAGGTCGATGATCTCGAGGTGCCGGCCCGCGGCATCCGTCGCGGGCTCGAGGGCGGCGCGGATCTCGGGCATCACGGCGTGGTCGGGGTGCGCGGGGTCGGGCTGCGCGTGCAGGAGCACCCGTCCGGGCGCGGCGAAGGTCGCGACGATGTCGACGTGGCCGTTCGTGCCGAACTCGTCGTAGTCGCGCGTGAGTCCGCGCGGCAGCCAGATGGCCGTGTCGGCGCCGATCGTGCGCAGCATCTCGGCCTCGACGCGCGCCCGGTCGGCGAAGGGATTGCGGCGCGGATCGAGCTGGACGGTCTCGGTCAGCAGCACCGTGCCCTCGCCGTCGACGTGGATGCCGCCGCCCTCGTTGACGAGCATCGAGCTGACCAGCTCTGCTCCGACGTGGGCGGCGATGATGCGCGCGTGTTCGGCCGAGAGGCGCCAGTCAGCCCAGTCGGGAGCGCCCCACCCGTTGAAGATCCAGTCGACCGCACCGAGCATGCCCGGCCGCTCGTCGTCGACGACGAAGGTGGGCCCGTGATCGCGCATCCAGAACTCGTCGACCGGCGTCTCGTGCTGCTCGATCCCGCTGCCCAGCAGGTCGCGCGCCCGCGCGGTCTCGGTCGGATCGACGAGCATCGAGACCTGCTCGAACTCGGCGACGGCCCGGGCGACGGCCGTCCAGGCGGCGTATCCGTCGGCCCGGTCGGCATCGGTGTCTCCGAGGGTGAACCCGACGCGCGGGAACGCCATCCACGTGCGATCGTGCGGCGCGGTCTCGGCCGGCATCCTCCAGGCCATCGCGGTCCTCCCGGACTAGTTGATCAGTTGATCAATTTCTGGGAAGCGTACAGACTGGCGGGCATGGCGTCAAAGGATTCTGCGGGGCGAGCGAGACTGAGCGGAGAGCAGCGTCGCGCGCAGATCGCCGCCGCCGCCGAGCGGATCGCCCGCGAGCACGGCCTGAGCGCGGTGACTCTGCGCGCCGTCGCGACGGCCGTCGGCGTCGGGCCAGCGCTCGTCGCGCACCACGCCCCGAGCATGGACGACGTCGTCGCCGCCGCCTTCGAGACGATCGTCGCGGCGGAGCTGTGCGACCTCGAGCACCTGCGGGCGGGCAGTCCCGATGCCGTCGCCCTCGTCCGCGAGCTGCTGCGCACGCTCCTCGACGGCACCCGTTCCGACGTCACCCTCGTGTGGGTGCAGTCGTGGGCGCTCGGTCGCCGGAACGAAGCGCTCGCCGAGCGGGTGCGCGCGCAGATGGATGCCTGGACCGCCTTCCTCGAGGGCATCATCCGCGACGGCGTCCGCGCGGGATCGTTCCGGGTCGACGACCCCGCCGCCGTCGCGGCCCAGGTGCTCGGGATGATCGACGGGCTCAACGCGCACGCTCTCGTCTCGTGGCACGACGCCGATGCGCGCATCCGCCTCATGTCGACCGCCGTCGAGGCGATGCTCGGACTCCGGCCCGGGGAGCTCACCGCCGCGTGACCACGTCGCTGTCACAGGCGGCGTCCAATCTCAACCCGTCTGCGACGTCTCCGGTGGTCGCCCTACGGTGGGGAGCACACAAGCGAGGGGGACACCGCCATGGCACATCGAGCACTCGTCCTGACCGGATCGGGTCGGTACGCCGATCCGTGGCACCCCTTCGCTGAGGTCGGGGCGCAGGTCGCCGACATCCTTCGCCACCGCGACTGGGATGTCGCCGTCTCGGACGACGTCGACCAGGGCATGGCGAACCTCGACGGATACGACCTCGTCGCGGTCTGCGCGGGCGACCCGTGGCGCAGCGGCACCAGCCTGACGCGGGGTGCTCCGCCGTCGTCCGTGGCCGGATTCGCCGCGGCGCTCGAGCGCGGCATCGGCGTCCTTGCCGTGCACTCGGCGGTCTCATCGCTGCGTGACTACCCGGAGTGGGCGCCGGCGCTCGGCGCGATCTGGCTGCCCGAGCTGTCGTTCCACCCGGAGGCGGGCGAGATGACGGTCCAGGTCGAGCCGGATGCCGTGCCCGCCGAGGTGCCGACCACCTTCCACACCCACGACGAGCGCTACTGCGCGCTGCAGCGGCTCGGGCAGCGCACCGTCGTGGCGTGGCACGAGGGCGACGGCGCGAAGGAGGCCGCGGCGTGGGTGCGGGAGTACGGCGGCGGGCGCATCGCGGTCGATGTGCTCGGCCACGACGCGCAAGCCTTCGAGGCCTCGGGCCATCGCACGCTGGTCGCCGCCCTCGCGGCCTGGGCGGTCGCCGGCAGCTGAATCGCGTGCCAGCGGTACCCGACGCGTCAGCGAAGCGAGGCGCGGTACCTCTCGACGACGACGGCTGCCACCGCCTCGTCGGGCGCGAGGGGGTCGGTCACGACGTCGGCGCCGGCGCCCGCGATCACGCCCGCGAAGTGCCCGGGCGCGAGGACATAGCTCGCGGCGAAGACGCGTGTCGCTCCGGCGGAGCGCGCGGCCGCGACCGCCGCGTCGATGCGGATGCCGGCGCCCGCGGCGAAACCCACCGACACCGGCATCCCCAGGCGGGCGGCCAGCAGGTCGGCCATCGCCGCGACGTCGACCTCGGCCGCCGGATCGGACGATCCCGCCGCCGCGAGCACGACGGCCTCGGCGCCGGGCGGCGCGTCGGCGGCGCCCAGGCCGGCGGCGCGCAGCCGCTCGGCGAGCAGACCGGCCAGCAGGTCGTGCGGACCGAGCGCGGGAGTCGCGACGCACGGGCCGGGAGCCGCTGCGACCGCACGTGCGATGTCGACCCGCGTGTGGAAGCCGGTGGAGAGCAGGAGAGGCACCACGACGGATGCCGCCCCCGCGGGCACGCCCGCCACGACGGCGTCGATCTCGGGTTCCTGCACGTCGACGAACGCCTCTTCGACCTGCACTCCGGGAAGCATCTGTCGGACTCGCGTCACGACGCCGGCGATCGCGGCGCGCCCCTCGAGGGAGCTCGTGCCGTGGGAGCAGGCGATGAGGACCGGCGTCATGGTGTCGCTCCCGTCGTCGTGAGGTCGAGGCGGTAGCCGCGCTTGACGACCGTCCGGATGAGGCCGGAGCACCCGAGCGCTTCGCGCGTGCGGGCGATCGCGACGTCGAGGGCGTGGTCGCCGGCGTTCGAACGCGGAAGCGACCGCTGCAGATCGGCGCGACTCACGACGCCACCCGCCGCGGTGAACAGCGCTTCGAGGATGAGGGCCGAGGTCGGCGAGAGCGGGATGACGCGGCCATCGAGAACGGCGGCCGAGCTGCGCAGCTCCAGCAGCCCCGCCGGCGTCGGAAGCGAGGGTGCGTGCCCGCCGCCGAAGTGGGTGACCACGGCACGGACGAGCGAGCCCAGCCGCCCGCGCTCGGCGATGAGAGGTTCCGCTCCGGCGCCGCGGAGGGGAGCCGCCGTGATCGGCCCGACGGCCGCGAGAAGCAGCCGCCGGCCCCGCGCCCGCCGGACGATCTCGTCGATGACACCCTCGCGCCGGGCCGTCGCGATCCACTCCGCTGCGCCCGGAGCGGACGTGAACAGCACCGCGTCGACCTCACCCTGCGCGGTCGCGACGACCGAGCGCGCGACGGCGGCCGGATCCGGCGGCGGCCCCCACCGGTACACGGTGAGGCTGACGACCTCCGCGCCCGCCCCCGTGAACAGTTCGTCGAGGCCATCGGCTCCCGAACCGTGATGCTGCACCGCGACGCGGCGACCGCGCACGCCTTCGGCGAGCAGGAACTCGCCGAGCTCACCCGAGGTCTCCGACTCGGCGACCCAGTCCGCCAGCAGACCCGCTTGCTGGATCGCGCCGCGCGCCTTGGGCCCGCGGGCGACGATCTGGGCACCCGCGAAGGCGTCGTGCAGATCGTCGAGGAGTCCCGCTTCGTCGGCAGCCTCCATCCAGCCCCGGAATCCCACGCCCGTCGTCACGACGACGACATCCGGCGGATCGGCGATGAGCGAGCGCGTCGCCGAGATGAGTGCCTCGTCGTCGATGTGGGGCACGATGCTCAGCGCCGGGGCATGGCGCACGGTCGCTCCGTGTCTCTCGAGCGCCGTCGCGAGCTCGTTCGATCGCCGATCGACGGCGATGACGATCGTGCAGCCGCCGAGGGCGGCCGAGAGCGCGGGACGGACGGACTGGTTCACCGGATGACGCGCTCCCGCTCCTCAGCCGGCGCGAGCAGCAGGCCCGCTCGGGCGACCTCGCCGATCACGATGACGGCGGGATTCGTGACACCGGCGGCTGCGGCATCCGCGAGCACCGTCGCGAGCGTCGATCGGGTCGTGCGCTGCTGCGGCGTGTGCCCCCGCTCGACGATGGCGACCGGACGCTCGAGAGGAGCGCCCCCGGCCCGCGCGGCCTCGACGATGCGCGGCAGCGCGGCGACGCCCATCAGGAAGACGGTCGTGATCGCGTCGTCGCCGAGCGCCGCCCGTGTCGACGGCGTGATCGGCCCCTGGCCGTTGGCGACGTGGAGCCCGCCCGAGACGCCGCGGTGGGTGACCGGGATGCCGGCGGCTTGCGGCACCGAGACGATGCTCGTGAGGCCGGGGACGACCTCGACCGGGATGCCGGCCGCGTGGCAGGCCGCGACCTCCTCGCCACCGCGGCCGAAGACGAACGGGTCGCCGCCTTTCAGGCGCACGACGCGTTTGCCGGCGCGGGCATGAGCGACCAGCAGGGCGTTGATCTCGTCCTGCGTCACCGGGTGGTGGCCGGGCTGCTTGCCGACGTCGATGACCTCGACACCGGGCTCGAGCTCGTGAAGGACGTCGACGGGGCCGAGCCGGTCGGCCACGACGACATCCGCTTCGGCGAGCAGGCGCCGACCCCGTACGGTCATGAGGTCGGCCGGACCCGGGCCGCCGCCGACGAGGTCGACGCGGCCGCCGCCGCGGCGGCGTCGGCGCAGCGGCAGCATTCCGGCACGCAGGGCGGCGGCGATTGCATCGCGCAGGCGTACGGCGCGCCGCGGGTCGACGCCCGCGTCCGAGGCGACCCCCACGATGACGTCGCCGCTGCGGGTCTCGGCCGTCAGTCGCGCGGTGCCGTGCGCGCCGTCGGACGTGTTGACGCAAAAGACCCGTTCGGATTCGCACCAGGCCGCGACCGCGGCATCCACGCGAGGGATGCCGGTGGCTGTGTGCACGAGCCAGGCGTCGGCGATGTCGTCGCGCCGCGCTTCGCGGGACACCCACGTCAGCCCGTGGGCGGCGACTGCGGCGCGCATCGCGTCACCGAGCTCCGGTGAGACGATGCGGACGTCGGCCCCTTCGTCGAGGAATCGGCCGAGTCTGCGGGCGGCGACGGCGCCGCCGCCGACGAAGACGACGCGGCGGCCGGTGAGCGAGAGCCCGAGCATCGTCGTCATGCCGCACCTCCGTCGCGGATGAAGACGGTGCCTTCGCCGTTCACGGCCACCGGCCAGACCGGCAGCATCCGCTGCTCCTTGCCCTGGGTGTCGAGGCACACGCCCGTCCGCAGGTCGAAGACCTGCTTGTACATCGGCGACGCGACGGTGGGGGCGTCGCCGCGGGTGCCGACGATCCCGCGCGACATGACGTTCGCGCCGCTGTACGGGTCGAGGTTGGCCGTCGCGTGAACACGACCGTCGTGCAGGAGGAACAGGGCGATTTGCCGGTCTCCGAGCAACGCCGCACGGCCACGCTCGACCTCGAGGTCGTCGAGCCGGCACACCGCCGTCCACGCCGAGCTGCGGCTCCGCGCGCGGGGTGCGCTGCCGGTCTCGCTCATCGTGTCGTCCACCAGGGTCATCGCCGCACCTCCAGGGTCGTGCCGGCGATGAGCACGCGGTCGTCCGTGCGTTCGTCGGCGGTCGCGGGGCGCGGCTGACCTCGCTCGACTGTGTACGCCAGCGACGGGTCCGGCGTCGTCGGCGCGTTGACGAACGACGCGAACCGCCGCAGCTTCTCGGGGTCGGCGAGGGTCGCCGCCCACTCGTCCTCGTAGGCGTCGATGTGGCGCGCCATGGCGGCATCCAGGTCGGCGCAGATGCCGAGCGAGTCGTCGAAGATGACCTCCCGCAGCCCGTCGATGCCGCCCTCGAGGTCTTCGAACCACGGAGCCGTGCGCTGCAGTCGGTCGGCCGTCGAGATGTAGTACATCAGGAAGCGGTCGATCGTCGTCAGGAGGGCGTCGTCGTCGAGGTTCTCGGCCAGCAGCACCGCGTGACGCGGAGTGAACCCGCCGTTTCCGCCGACGTAGACGTTCCACCCGGTCTCGGTCGCGATGACCCCCACGTCCTTCCCGCGGGCCTCGGCGCATTCGCGGGCGCATCCCGAGACCCCGAGCTTGAACTTGTGCGGAGCGCGCAGGCCCCGGTACCGCAGCTCGAGGCGCACCGCCATGCCGACGGAGTCCTGCACCCCGTACCGGCACCAGGTCGACCCCACGCACGACTTCACGGTGCGCAGCGACTTGCCGTACGCGTGACCCGACTCGAAGCCGGCCTCGACGAGTCGCCCCCAGATCGCCGGCAGCTGTTCCAACCGGGCCCCGAAGAGGTCGATCCGCTGGCCGCCGGTGATCTTCGTGTACAGGTTGAAGTCCTGGGCGACCTGCGCGATCACGAGCAGCTTCCCCGGGGTGATCTCGCCGCCCGGGATGCGGGGGACGACGGAGTAGCTGCCGTCCTTCTGCATGTTCGCCATGACGTGATCGTTCGTGTCCTGCAGCGTCGCGTTCTCGCCATCGAGCACGTGGCGACCGGTGAGGGTCGACAGGATGCTGGCGAGCGCGGGCTTGCAGATGTCGCATCCGCGCCCCGAGCCGAAGCGCTCGATCACGGCGCTGAACGTCGTCAGGCCCGACACCCGCACCGCGTCGAAGAGCTGCCGGCGCGACAGGTCGAAGTGCTCGCAGAGGGCGTTGCTGACGGTCGCCCCCGACTTCGCGAGCTCGGCGCCGACCAGCTTCTTGATCATCGGGACGCACGAGCCGCACGCGGCTCCCGCCTTCGTGCAGGCCTTGACGGCGGCGACATCCGTGCATCCCTCGTCGTGGACGGCCGAACGGATGCCACCGGCGGTCACGCTGTTGCACGTGCAGACGAGGGCCGCATCGGGCAGCTCGCCGGTCGGGGCCGCGACGCCGCCGTCCGGCATCAGGTAGGCGACCGGGTCGCCGCCGAGCGCGCCGCCCACGAGCGGACGCAGCGCCCCGTAGGCCGACGCGTCTCCGACGAGGATGCCGCCGAGCAGTGTCTTCGCGTCGTCGGAGAGCACGAGCTTCTTGTAGACCCCGGCCACGGGGTCGGCGTACACGACGTCGAGCGCTCCGGGCGTCTCGGCGAACGCGTCGCCGAAGCTCGCGACATCCACGCCCGACAGCTTCAGCTTCGTCGACACGTCGAAGCCGCCGAAGCTGGCCTCGAGCCCGAGCAGGCGCGTCGCGGCGACCTCGGCCATCGCGTAGCCGGGAGCGACGAGCCCGACGCACTGCCCGCCGAAGCTGGCGACCTCGCCGATCGCCAGGATTCGGGCATCCGAGGTGTCGCACCCCTGGTCGATCACGACGCCGCCGCGCGGGTCGACGGCGAGGCCGGCATCGCGGGCGAGCTCGTCGCGGGGGCGGACGCCGACGGTGAAGACCACGACGTCGGTGCGCTCCCACGTGCCGTCGTGGAACTCCAGGCCCACGACCTGTCCGCTGCGATCGGCGTCGAGCCGTGTGGTCAGTGACGAGGTGCGCACCCCGATCCCCCGTGCCGTGATCAGGCGGCGCAGGGCATCTCCGGCCGGAAGATCGAGCTGAGCCGACATCAGCCTGTCGGAGGACTGCACGACGGTGCAGTCGACGTCGAGTCCCTGCAACGCGCCCGCCGCTTCGAGGCCGAGCAGGCCGCCGCCGATGACGGTTCCGGTCAGCCGTCGGCCGAGCGCAGCCGACCGGCGCTGCACGAACGCCTCGAGCGCTTCGACATCGTCGAGGGTGCGGTAGACGAAGCAGCCCTCGTGGTCGTATCCGTCCACGGCGAGCCGGGCCGCGTACGAGCCCGTCGCGAGCACGAGCCGGTCATAGCCGATGCGCTCGCCGGAATCGACGAGCACCTCGCCGGCGTCGCGATCGATGCCGGTGACGGTGCGCCCGCGGAGGAACCGGACGCGCTCGTCGCCGAAGGGAGAGCGGTCGAGCTCGAGGTCGTCGGCGGAGGCGCCGGCGAAGAACGACGTCAGCCCGACCCGGTCGTACGGGTGGCGGGGCTCGTCGCCGACGACCGTCACGCGCCAGGTGTCGTCTGCGCGGCTCAGCAGGCTCTCCACGAAACGGTGGGCGACCATCCCGGCACCCACCACGACGACGTGTCGGGTGGGGCCGGTGGAGCTCATGTCGTGACCGTACGCGGGCGAGGTTGCGGCGCCGTCAGCGGCGTGTTTCCGGCTGTTTACGGTGCGGACCATGGGTCACACCCGGGCGGTCGCGGGCTCGACGGCTGCCGGCTCCGCGGCGGCGGGCTCGGTGGCTACAGGCTCGGCGGTCCCGGTCGCACGGGTTCGCTTCGGCGCGCGCACGCGGCGCGGCGAAGTCGGCCGGCCGTAGGTGAAGTAGAGCGGGATCGCGACGAAGACGAGGCCGCCGACGAGGTTGCCGAGCACGGTGGGGATCTCGTTCCAGATCAGGTAGTCCATGATCGTGAAGTCGCCGCCGAGGAGGAGCCCCGAGGGGAACAGGAACATGTTCACGATCGAGTGCTCGAATCCCATGAAGAAGAAGAGCATGATCGGCATCCACATCGCGAAGATCTTGCCGATGACATCCTTCGAGATCATCGCCAGCACGACGCCCGTCGCGACCATCCAGTTGCACAGGACGCCGCGGACGAAGAGCGTGAGCATGCCCGCCGCGCCGTGCTCGGCGTAGCCGACCGTGCGGCCCTCGCCGATGTGGCCGATCGCCTGACCCACCTCGTTCGGCGGCGTCGAGAAGCCGTACGTGACGACGATCGCCATCAGCACGGCCACGGTGAAGGCGCCGATGAAGTTGCCGAGGAACACCAGCCCCCAGTTGCGCAGGATGCCGCCGAGCGTCACCCCCGGCCGCCGGTCGAGCCAGGCGAGCGGTGCGAGCACGAAGACGCCGGTCAGCAGGTCGTAGCCGAGCAGGTACAGCATGATGAAGCCGATCGGGAAGAGCACGGCGCCGAGCAGCGGCATCCCCGTCGTCACGGTGATGGTCACGGCGAAGGCGGCGGCGATCGTGAGGACGGCGCCGCCCATGATGGAGCGGATGAGCGTGTCGCGGGTCGAGAGCATGACCTTCGACGCGCCCGCGTCGATGACGGTCTGAACGAGCTCGGTGGGCTTGACGTAGGACATCGCGTCCTCCTTCGGTCGAGAGCCGGTGGGTATGGTGCTCGACGCTAGAGGCGGGGTGTTTCCCCGGCGGTCTCGCTGATCGTCCGTTCCGTTACCTCTTTCTCTCTTCGGGCCGTCGGCGGTTGTGAGATCGCCGGCTCTGGTGGCGATTCGGGCGGGGTGGTGCAGAGTAGCGGTGTGCCCGTCGTCTCCGCCCTGTACCGCTATCCCGTCAAGGGGTTCACTCCCGAAGCGCGCGACGAGCTCGTCGTCCAGCCCGACGGCCGGATCGCCGGCGACCGGGTGCTCGCGTTCCGCTTCGCCGACGCGGTGGAGCCGGAGGACGCCGACGGCCTCGAGTCATGGCCGAAGAGCCGCGGCCTCGCGCTCATGGACTTCCCGGCGCTCGCGCGCGTGGCGCTGGACTTCGACGCCGACGCGCGGCGGCTGCGGCTGAGCGTCGATGGCGCGGTGCTCGCGGACGCGGGGCTCAACGACGCCGGGCGGCGCGAGCTCGAGGACGCGATCACCGCATTCGTGCGGGGCTCGGGCGACGCGCGACGCCTCGACCGCGACGGCGTGCTGCCGCTGCGGCTCGTCGGCGACGGCGCGACCTCGCGCTTCCAGGACCGCGCCCGCGGTTACGTCTCGCTGCACGGTGCCGCCTCGGTCGAGGACGTGGATGCTGCGGTGGCCGCGCCCGTCGACAGCCGCCGGTTCCGCTCGAACATCGTCGTTTCGGGTGTCGGTGCGTGGGACGAACTCGGCTGGAGCGGCCGCGCCCGCATCGGTGAGGTCGCGTTCGACGTGCAGCGCCCCATCGGCCGGTGCGCCGCGATCATGGCCAACCCCGACACGGGCGAGCGCGACGCGCGGCTGCTGCGCGTGCTGACGACCGAGTTCGATCAGGCCGAGCCGACCCTCGGCATCCTGCTCCTCCCCGCCGACGGCGGGGGAGTGGTGCGGGTGGGCGACGAGGTCGTCGTCGAGGGCTGAACCGGGTGGCGGCATCCGTTCGTGGGTGCCGGGATGCAAGTGTTCCCGACCGACACCCCGGGACGGATGCCGCTGAGCGGCGTGTCGGTCGCGGCGCCTTGCAGCGCGGTACGGGGTTGGTGCTTGAGGGCTGAGCCGGGATGTCGGCGGCGGGAGCTTCTACGGCGTCGGCGCGTTCTGCGCCGGGTCGACGGCCCCGCGTCCGCGGACGGCACACGTCCACAGCCCGAGGAGAACCGCAGCGGCGAGAATCAACGAGAAGCCGGACCGGACCGCGTTCGCGCTGAAGCCGAGCCCGCCTCCCGCAGCGAATGCGACGAGCACGGCCACGTACGCCCCTGCCGGGCGGAGGTGCTGTTCACCGTCGTCGGCGATGCGGCGTGCGACCGCGCGTCCCAGCAGGCCGGCGGCCATCTGGATGACCGAGGTGACGGCGATGTTGCCATAGAGCATCCCCGTCTCGCGGTGAAAGGCGTTGCCCTGAACGCCGGCGACGAAGCTGACGGCCCCGGCGATCCACATCGGTTCCGATCCGCGGGTGACGCTCAGCACGGCGAGGACCGTGACGATCACGACCTCGCCGAGAAGGACGGGCGCCGAGTACGACTTCCCCCGGCGAGCGAGCCCGAGGATGAGGATGCTGCACGCGAAGGCTCCGGCCGCGAAGACGAGAACGGAACTGGCCGCAAGGAGCGCGCGGTCGACGTCTCCCTCCGCGGTGGCGTAGCCCAGCGAGATGAGATTGCCGGATTGCACGGTCGCGAACGTGCCGACCTGGCCGAACGTCCATGCGTCGAGCAGTCCGGAGACGAACGCGAGAGATGCCGACGCCCACACCGTCTCCAGGAGCGGGTAGCGACGAATCGATGAGGCGTGGGCGAGCGACATGGAACCTCCCGGGGCCTTCCACCCAAGCGAACGGAGCGATCGACGGCGTCCGACGAGTGTCGAATACCCGTTCGTCAGCTATCCCTGTGACGCATCGCGGGGCATCGCCAGACTCCTGAATACCGTCCGGATCCGTCACGAAGGAGCAAGCCATGGATTCGTCTGAGAACGTCCCCGTCGGGCACGAGGTTCCCACGCTGGGCAACCCCGACTTGCCGCAGGAGGGCGAGGTCAACATCGCCGATCGCCCGCAGAGCAACACGATGACCGGCCCGCAGAACACGGCTATCACCTCGCAGTTCCCCAACCAGATTCACGCGCCGGCGACCGACATCAGCACCCAGCCGTTCTTCTGGTCCTCGTTCAACATCTCGCCGCGCCGCGTCCAGCGGGGCGGCTGGGCGCGGGAGCTGACGAAGCAGGACTTCCACATCTCCGACGAGATCGCCGGCGTCAACATGTACCTCGAGCCCGGCGGCATTCGTGAGCTGCACTGGCACCAGACTGCCGAGTGGGCCGTCATGACCCGGGGCAAAGCGCGCGTCACGACCCTCAGTCGCTCCGGTCTTCCCGCCGTGGAAGACGTGGAGGAGGGCGATCTGTGGTTCTTCCCCGCCGGTACGCCGCACTCGCTCCAGGGTCTCGGACCCGACGGGGCCGAGTTCGTCCTCGCCTTCGATGACGGCGACCAGTCCGAGTCGAACACGCTGCTCCTCACCGACTGGTTCGCTCACACGCCGCCGGAGGTCCTGGCGAAGAACTTCGGCGTTGCCCAGGAGGTCTTCTCCGACATCCCTCTGCACAACCTGTGGATCTTCCCCGGTGACGAGCCGCCGGCGGTCGAGGCCGACCAGGCCGCGGCCGGCGTCGAGTGGGGCATGGAGCCGGTCATCTTCCGCCTCTCGCGATCGAAGCCGCTCTACGAGAACACGGGCGGCTCCATCCAGATCGCCGACTCGACCAACTACACGTACTCATCCACGGTCGCCGCGGCACTCGTCACCGTCGAGCCGGGCTCCATGCGAGAGCTGCATTGGCACCCGAATGCCGATGAGTGGCAGTACTACCTTCGCGGTTCTGCCCGCATGACGGTGTTCAACACCGGACCGCATGCGAACACCACGGACTTCCGTGCCGGCGACGTGGGCGTGGTCCGCAAAAACTTCGGCCACTACATCGAGAACACCGGTGACGACGTGCTGCAGTTCCTCGAGGTGTTCCGCACCGACAAGTACGAGGAGATCTCCCTCGCGAACTGGCTGTCCCACGTGCCGCCGCAGCTCGTCTCGGCGCACCTCAACATCGACCCTGCGGTTCTCGCGACCTTCCCGCGCGGCTCGCAGGGCATCACACCGCTGCGATGAGCCGCGACATCGCCTCGGGTTCATGCCCGAGGCGATGAACGGCACGCTCCCCGAGAAAGCTGCACGCGTTGGCCCCCACACACTCACACGTCACACGCCGCACCACGCCGTTCTGGGTGGTCGCGGTCGCGTTCCTCCTGGTGATGGCGTACTCCACCGTCCCCACACCCCTGTACCCGCTCTATCAGCAGCTCGACGGGTTCCCCGTCTCCGTCGTCACCGTCGTGTTCGCGGCATACGCGGCCGGGGTGGTTGCGAGCCTGTTCCTGCTCGGGCACGTCAGCGACTGGATGGGGCGACGACGGATGCTCGTCATCGCCATCGTCATCTCCGCGCTGTCCGCGATGCTGTTCACGGTATTCACCGACGTCCCGGGGCTGCTGATCGCCCGAATCGTCAACGGCGTCAGTATCGGCGTGCTCACGGCGACCGCGACTGCGCACCTCGGCGAGTTGCGGGCTCGGGCGCGACCAGACGAGAACGCCGTCGTCGCGGCATCCGTCGCCGGGGGAGCGAACCTCGGCGGTCTCGCCCTCGGCCCCCTCATCGGCGGGCTCTTCGCCGACTTCCTGCCCGACCCGCTGCACCTTCCGCACACCGTGTTCGCCGTGGTCCTCATTCTCCTGGCCATCGCCGTCGCGCTTGTTCCGGAGACCGTCACCGCGGCTCGGCGCACATATCGTCCGCAGAAGGTCGCGGTCCCCGCGGCGTCCCGCGACCGCTTCGTGGCTGCCGCCTTCGCGGCTTTCGCAGGTTTCGCGCTCTTCGGGCTGTTCACCTCTCTGGCCCCGTCGATCCTCGTCGGCATCTTCGACGAGCACGGCCACCTCGTGGCCGGGATTACCGTCTTCCTCGTCTTCGGGTCCGCCGCCGCCGCTCAGGGGCTTCTGGCCCGCGTCGCGTATCGCACCCAGCTGCTGTTCGCCGCCATCGCCTGTGGAGTCGGTCTGCTCGTGATCGCCGGCGGGGCTCTCGCGCCGTCGCTCGCTCTCTTCCTTCTCGGCGGGATCGTCGGCGGGGCGGGCGTCGGCGCGCTGTTCCGATGTGCGCTGGCCACCGCCTCGGAGATCGCGGAACCGGGTCGCACAGGTGAGACGCTCGCCGCGATGTTCCTCGTCGCGTATTGCGGTCTGGCGCTTCCGGTGCTCGCTATCGGGGGAGCGTTGACCGTGCTGCCCCAGACCACCGTGCTTCTGGCGTTCGTCGTCCTGGTGGGCGTCGTGACGGTGACTGCGGCACTGCGGATGCGTCGCGCCGCGCGCTGAGCAACAGGGAAGGGCCGCCGAGATGCTCCCGGCGGCCCTTCGCTATCGCCATGGCTCACGCAGAGCGACGAATAACATCCGCGAGGGCGTCGGCGAGGCCGTCCGTACCGGAGTCGACGCGATGGCCGTTGAGGAAGAACGTCGGCGTCCCGTTGACGCCGCTGCGGATGCCGCCTTCTTCGTCGGCGCGGATTCGCGACAGGTAGCGTCCCTCGGCCACCGCCGCGCGGAGCTCGTCCATCGGCAGGCCGAGGCGCTCGCAGATCGTCGCATAGAGGTCGGGGCCCAGCTGTCGTTGGTGTTCGAACAGCAGGTCGTGAGCCTCCCAGAACTTGCCGTGTTCGGCCGCGAACTCGGCGATGAACGCTGCATCGACCGCCTCGGGGTGCAGTTCGGCGAGCGGGAAGTTCCGGAAGACGAAACGCACCTGCCCCTCGTATGCGGCGAGCAGCTTCGCGACGACGGGATACGCGGCACCGCAATAGGGGCACTGATAGTCGCCGTACTCGACGAGAACCACCGCCGCGTCGGCGGGACCCGAGCTGTGGTCGTGTGAGGAGACGGGAACGCGAAGTGAGGACATGGTCCTCTCCTTTCAGTTGTGGGTGAGGGTGTCGAGGGCATCGAGTACGCCGTCGACGCCGGGGTTGACGGCGACGGGCGCGAGGTAGCTCCAAGCGATGACGCCGGCGGGGTCGATGACGAAGAGCGCTCGGCGCGCTTCGCCCACGGCGTCGTCGTACGCACCGAAGAGTCGTGCGACCGCCCCCTTCGGCTCGAAATCGCTGAGCAGCGGGAAGTGCAGTGAGTGAGCTGCCGTGAACGCCTCGTGCGACCACACGTTGTCGACGGACACGGCGACCACCTGCGCGCCCCGGGCGCGGATCAGCGGCAGAGCCTCATTGATGACGGACAGCTGGTCGCCGCAGACGGGACTCCAGTCGGCGGGGTAGAACGCGAGGACAACGGGGCTGCCGAGGAGCTCATCTGAACTCAGCGACTGGTCGGCGGTCACCCGGAGACTGAAGTGCGGCGCATGGTTCCCCGGTTGCAGGATGTCTGGCATGATCGGCCCTTTCTGAACGTACCCTCACTGTGCTCGGGTGAGATGGGGCTCCCGTAGGCCGCGCGTTCGAACGTCATCCGACATGTGTCGAACCGGTCGTGCTGCGCCGGCGCTCCCCTGTCACGGCGGCGAGAAGGACGACTCCCGCGATTCCGGCACCAGCGATCGTGTCGACGACGCGCTCGGCCGCGACCTCGCTGATGGGTTGCCCTGCGGTTGAGGCGAGCAGCACCGCCATCGGTGTGACGACGGCGAGCGCCCAGGTCAGGTTCCGTCGGAGCAGGAGCTCGAAGAGGAAGATCAACCCGGCCGCCCAGGCGATGCGCTCCCACCCCCGGGGCTCGATGGCCGCCAGGACGATCACGAGGAGGATGGCGAGTCCGGTGCCGATGAGGCGCTGCGTACCCCGCAGGACTGCTGAATAGACGTCCGCGTCTTTCTGAAGGATTCCGAGGCACGCCAACATGACCCACGCCGCATGATGCAGGCCGAGGGTCGCGCTGACCGGTACAGCGAGCACCGCGGACGCAGCGATCCGAGCGACGATCAGGCGAGCGGATGCGGGGACTGCGAAGCGCCAGGGCGTTCGCTGCGCGAATATCATCCGGTCGCGGGCTCGGATCGTGGGCGCGAGCAGCGGCAGCACCACGATCAGATACCCCAGGAGCGCACCGCCGGCGAGTGAAGCCACGACCTCGAGACAGCTCATGCCGGCACCGCCGGCAGCCGCGGGGGCCACGAGCTGGCCGGCAGAGCCGGTGATGAGGACGAGGAAGAGCGCCCCGGGCGGACCGACCGCCAGCGCCTGCGCGAGGAACGACCCGCCGACGGCGATGACGGACATGGCCACGAGGCCGGGAATGAGCGCTGTACCCAGCGCCGCACCGACACACGCGGCCACCAGAAGAGCGCCGGCGATGATCGGTAGCGCGACAGCACGTTCTCTGCGCGACCGGTCGGGGAGGTGCAGGACGATGAGAGCGCCGAGGGAACCGACCGACCCCCAACGTGGTTCGCCGATGACGAGTCCGAGCAGCGGGGGAACGGCGACGGCCAGAGCAGCCTGCAGTGCGGCCGGCCACTGGCGCGGAGCCGGTCGGAGGGCGAACAGCTGACGCCAGACGCGCCTGCTCATCCGCTGCCGAGCGCGTCGAGCTCGGCGGCGGACGGGGCGAAGAACACGGTGCCGGTCAACGCGGTGGAAAAGTCGAGCAGCCGGTCGTGCATCCCCGGAGGATGTCCGATGAACATCCGCTCGATCATCTGCTGGATGACCCAGAGGTTGCGGCTGTACCCGAGGAAGTAGGTGCCGAACTCTCCCGCTCCGGGCCTGCCGAACGGCATGTTGTCGCGGACGATGTCGTGCTCGACACCGTGGTCGTCCTCGATGGTCGCCAGGGACTTGTGTGACTGCTGGCCGCTGGGGGCGTCATCCAGCTCGATCCCATCGACCTTCGTGCGTCCGAGGATCCGCTCCTGTGTCTCGACGGGCAGCGAATCCCACTCGGCCATCGCGTGCACGTACTTCTGCGTCACGACATAGGTGCCTCCGGTGTGTACGGGGTCCTCGTCGGCGACGAGGACGGTGGCATCGATGGCCGGTTCAACCGGATTCGCCGTTCCATCGACGAAACCCAACAGGTCGCGACGATCGAAAGAGCGGAAGCCCACCGTCTCATCGACGACGTGCACCGCCGCACCGAGATCACTCAGCAGGCGCTTCTCGAAGAAGAAGCAGACGTCCGTGCGTTCCGCGCGGATGTGGAAGAGCAGATCCCCCGGTGTCGCGGGTGCCGTATGCCTCGCCCCGACGACCGGCGTGAAGGGGCGGAGCTGCGCGGGGGGAGCGCTCTGCATGAGCGACGCCCACACGCGGCTGCCGACTCCCACCGTGCACGTCAACGCCGCCTCCGGAAATCGGAAGGTGATGGCTTTCATCGAATCGGAGAGATCGGCGAGAACGTCGCGCACGATGTCGACGCCGCCTGGCGCGATGGTCACGACCAGGAACACCGCATTCGCGGTGAGAGGTGCTCCTGGTGCCTGTGTCGGTCCTGTCTCGACGTTGTTCATCCGGTGTCCGCTCGCTCTCGCATTCGTCTGACGGCACCACCATCGCGTTATCCGGAGCGATGTGCTTCCGACACGTGACGAGACTGCGTGCGACGAGTGCATCGCCCGGTGATCGGGGTCGCCGATCTGCACGAAGTGTCCTTCGCGGACTGGACGGACGTCGCACAGCGCTGGTCGCGACCCGCCATACCGTGAGTGCCACCTGACCTGGACGGAGACACCATGGACGCCATCGGCCGCGAGGCACTCACCGGGATCCACCAACTCGAACGCGAACTCGTCGTGCGCGACTTCATCGCGCTCCTCAACGACCGCGCGCATGCCGAACTGCATCCGTTCCTCGCTGAAAATGTCGTCTATCGTCCGTCTGCGAACAAGCGCGTGTGGGGGCGACCCGCCGTGACACGGATGATCGCCGAGCTGCACGAGGAGTTCGACCAGTGGACCACGCACCTCGAGTCCGTGGCGGTCTGCGGCGACACGGTGCTGACCGAGCAGCGGCTGCGGCTGAGGCTCCCCGGCACGTCGACGGTCGAGGTGATGGGGTTCGCGAGCTTCCGCGTCGCGGGCGCCCAGATCAGCGCATGGAACCAGATTCACGCGTGAGCTGTGACGGGGCGCGCGCCGCGCGCTTTCCGTGCCACTCGCGCAGGTCCTTTCGCGAATTGAGTCCCGACTTCGCGTAGATGTGGCGAATGTGGGACACGACGGTGTGGGGCGACATGAACAGTGCGTCCGCGATCTGCTGCGTCGTCGCGCCGGCGGCGACGCGCTCGAGCACTTGCTGCTCACGCGGTGAGAGCATCTGCGGATCGCCGTGCGCGTGCGCGCGACGGCGAACTCCGAGGTGTCGGAGAGACTGCAGCACACGGTTGACATCGCGATGCGCGCCCGCGGTCTCATAGATGGCGAGTGCCTCGTCGAGCGCCGGGACCGAGCGTTCCGCGTCGGGCGCCACAACGCCCAGGAACTCGAGGACGAGAGCGAGGATGAGCGGGCGATCCGACTGCCGGAGGATCATCGCGGCCTCAGTCAGCGTGTCCGCATCACGTCCGTGGCAGCCCTCCGCGGTCCGCAGAATGGCCCGGCAGTAGGCATTCTCAGGATTGGCGTCGTATCGGATGCGGGCTCGCGTGATGACCTCACGAGCGAGTTCGTCATCCTCGGAGCGGATCGCGACCTCCATGAGCAGAAGGTCGTCGGCGAAGTCCGAGGGTGTCGTCATCGTGGGGATCGGGTCGTGGAGTGATTCCCGTGCGAGGACGCTGTGCGCCACAGCGTCATCCACTTTTCCGTCGTTGAGCGCTCGCAGCACGAGCATCCACTGACCCGCTCGGACGACACCGCCGCCGGACGCGAGAGTCTCGACGAGCGGTTCGGTCTGCTTTCGGAGAGCGGTGTCACCGGTGCGAAGAGCGATTCGGAACAATACGATGCCGGCGGTCGCATTCGCGAAATCGCCGAGTCCGAGTTCATCAGCAAGAGCGAGCACCGACTCCGCTTGCAGCCTCGCGTCATCCAGCCGGCCGAGGTCATGCAGAACGCGGGCGCGGACCATCATCCAATACGCCTCGGCGACAGCGGCCCGGGATGCGATCGCCGAGCTCAGCCCCTCGTCCACCAGCTCGAGAGCTCGCGTGACGTCGCCCTTCGAGTTGTGGAGGAATGCGTCCCACAATCCTTCCGGCACCCATCGCGCCGGATCCAGCCCCGCGAGAGCGGCGCGTCTCGACGCGGATTCCATGAGGGCGACCGCGTCGTCGAACCGGTTGCTGTTGAACGCGTACACCGACTCTGTCGCGTCCACGGTGGCGAGCGCCTCGTGGTCCGCATCGGGGTCGGCGACCTCGCGTGCGAGCGCCAGGGTGCGGGTCAGCTCGACGAAGTCCGCCTTGTTCGCACAGTTCAGGGCGCGTACGGCGAGCAGGTCCGCTCGCGTCGCGCGTTCGATGCCTGCGAGCGCGAGCGCCTGATCACAGGTGGCGATGGCGCGATCGAAGGAGGATTCGGTCTGGCGACGGGCGGCACCGAGGAGGACACGTGCCCGCGACTCCGGTGAGAGATAGGGCGCGAGTGCCTGGGTCGCGTTGTCCGCCTCGGTGTCGCGCCCGTCGGCCCAGAGGTACGGAAGGAGCTCGGTACTGGCCTCCGCCAGAGCCGGAACGTTGTTCGCGAGGCGCAGTGCCGCTGCGGCGAGGTCCGCGGCCTGCGATGTGTCGGACGCAGCCAACTGCTGCGCGGCGTCGCGGATCAGTGCGAACGATTGCTGATCGCCGGGTTCGGCAGCCTCCACGAGTGCCGCGGCGACGGCGGAGGCTGGTTCGCCGGAGGCGAGGCGCAGCTGTGCGACTTCGCGCAGCATCGCCTTACGGACGGATGCCGGGATCGACGCTTCCACCGCTT
Organism: Microbacterium sp. BDGP8; assembly: GCF_029991045.1. NCBI lineage: Bacteria > Bacillati > Actinomycetota > Actinomycetes > Micrococcales > Microbacteriaceae > Microbacterium > Microbacterium sp. BDGP8. The sequence goes on from NZ_CP120712.1 coordinate 399,730, forward strand.
CCCGGATCGTGTCGTGGACGAAGGCGAGGGTTGCCCCGTCCTCGATCAGGAAATCGGCACCGAGGAGTTCGCGCACCGCGGTCATCGAGGCCACCGCGGTGCCGCCGGTCGCGGTCAAGACGTCGGAGAGGCGGAACCGCCTGCCGAACAAGCTCGCGACCTGGGCGAAGGTCAGTGCGTCGTCGGAGAGGTGCGCCACCCGCTGTCGCGATGCCGCCCCGAATCTGGCGGGAACGGCATAGCCGATGGCGTCGACGACGCCACCACGGGCCGCCAGGAGCGCTTCTTCCTGCAGCCCGCGCACGAGTTCGACGATGAGCAGCGGGATGTGCGAGGTCTGCTCGAGGGCCGCCTCGAGCTTGGGTCCGAGGGTGGCGCCGGTGAGGTCTGCCGCGATCTCGAGCGCAGCATCCGCCGCGACAGGCTCGAGATCGAGGACCGTGCCGGTGCGCTCGACATACTCGGCGACTCGAGCATGGGCCGCCCGGAACTGTCCGGAGCGGCTGGCAAGCACCCAGGCGACAGGCTGATCCGCCAGGGCGGCCGCTGACCGTAACAGGATCCCGACGGACGCGGCGTCCAACCACTGCAGGTCGTCGACGACGACGATCGCACCGCCCGCCGTCGTAGCCGTCGACTCCAATCGGTCGGTCAGGAGGCGCGCGATCCAGTACTGCGGTTCTCCCGCGCCCAGGGCCGGCCGCAGCTCCTCCTCCGTCACCAGGCGCGGTGTGCCGCGCAGCATCGCCTCGGTCAGTGCCCCCAAGGGGACTGCTCCGGAGTCGACGTCCGGGGTGATGGTGAGGGTGGGCCAGCCTCGTTGCTCGGCGACGGCGAGAACCTCCGCGAGCAGGCGGGTCTTTCCCATGCCCGCGCGCCCGCGGATGAGCGCGGGCGTGGGCTCGCCCGAGAGAGACCGCTCGATGGACGCGGTGAGGGACGAGATGATGTCGCCGCGCCCGCGCAGGGGGGTGCTGGCAGCGGTGGAAGACCCGGCCAGGAAGGCGCGGTCTGACGCAACGGCGAAGCCGGAGTGCCGGTCGTGCATCCCCTCATTATTCCGCGGCGACGTATGCCGCGGAGGTCGCCGCCGCCTGAGTAGTACAAGTTGGGCCTCCTCGCCCGGGAGGGCCGTTCTTACGCTCAAGCCGAGGGCGCGGGTGCGGCCGAGAAGGGAGCGGACGGGGATGAACCTGCAGACACTCGTGGATGACCTCGCGGAAGACCTCGGCCGTTCCGTCGTCATCAACGACGCCCAGTACCGCCCCATCGTTTCCAGCGCACAGGGCGAGGAGATCGATGAGCTCCGCGCCCGTGGACTGTTGGGACGCGCGACACCTCCGCGTGAGCGCGCGTATCTGGAGAGCATCCACCTGTCCTCCGCCAAACGACCGCAGACCGTGAACCTCGATCGATTCGGCGCACGGGAACGCCTGGCGGTGCCGATCCGCTCCCGTGACGCACTGCTCGGGGTCCTGTGGCTGATCACGGGCGGGCTCCCCCCGCTGACGTCATCGCAGTTTCGTGCAGTCGACGCCGCGGTGGAGATCGCACGCGAGTATCTCGCCGCCGCGCAGGACGAGATACCGGGCCGATCGACGCGCGACATGGTCCTCCGAGGACTCCTCGCCCCGGATCCGATCGTCAGACGGGATGCGCTGAGCACTGCTGTCCGCGCCTACGGCGTGTCTCGCAGCTCGGCGACCGTCGTTCGCGCCGTGGCCGTCGGGCACGACACCTCCGTGGTCCAGCGCGCTTCGCTCGGTCGGGCTGTGGAGAGCCTGGCCACAGCGACGTTCATGTTCATGGGCGAGATCGGAGCTGCCTTGCTGTTCCTGGAGCGTTCACATGAGAACACGCGAACGGATGACCTCATCGCGGCCACGGCGGCGCGCGCGGGTGTGCCGCTGCGCGCAATCGGGTCCGCCTATCTCACCGGAACCGACATCGACGTGCGACCGGTCGCCGAGCGAGCTGTCGCGACGGCAGCGGTCGCGGAGCTCTTGCCGGATCTGGGCACGAGCCTGCGCGCCGAAGACGTCGGCCCGTGGTTGCTCATCGCCGACGTCGTCTCGGATCCGAACCGACTGCAGTGGTACTCACCCGCCGCATACGCCCTGATCCACGATGCGGACCCGCTGCGCCGCCAGACCATCGAGACCCTCCTCGACCATGCCCACCAGATCAAAGTCGTATGCGAAGAACTGCACATTCACCGCACGACGCTGTACTACCGATTGGAAAACATGCCACAGGTGGTCAAAGACGCGATGGATGACGGGATGAAGCGCAGTGCACTGCACCTCGGTTTGAAACTCGCCTCGTACTGGGAGAACGCGGGACACATCCAATGAGGGCGCAAAGCCGGCAGGTCCAGACCAGCGACGGCGTAACCCTCGAGGTGTACGACACGGGCGGGAACGGCGCCCCGGTCCTGATGCTCCATGGGTGGTCGCAATCGCAGGAGATGTTCCGGCACCAGCGTGACGGACTCGGAGAACGCCGTGTCATCACGTACGACATGCGTGGACACGGCAGGTCGGAGAAGCCTGGGCGGGGCCACCGCATCGCTCGTCTCGCAGCCGACGTCCGCGACATCCTGGAAGATCTCGACATCCGGGATGTCCATCTCCTCGGCTGGTCGATGGGGGTCTCGGTCATCTGGTCGTATCTCGAACTCTTCGGCGACAGGAGAGTGCGAAGCCTCGTGCTGGTGGACCAGCCCGCCGCGGTCGCCGCGCAGCTGTGGATGAGTGCGATCGAGCAGCAGTCCGCAGGCTGCATCCTGCCCGCGGATGGGCTCGGTACCCTCGCGAACGCCATCGCCGACGATACTGGCGGAGACGCCACGGTGCGCGCCTTCGTGCGGAGCATGTTCACCGGGCCCGTCGACGACGGCCTCTGGTCGTTCGTGTCATCGGAGGTCGCTCAGACACCGCGCCGTGTCGCCGCGCCATTGCTGTTCGACCACGGCGCGCAGGACTGGCGGGAACTCCTGCCGACCATCGCCAAGCCCACCCTCGTGCTGGGGTGCGACGGCAGCCATGTGTCGGCCGAGTCGCAACGCTACGTCGCCTCGCGCATCCCCGGAGCGCTCGTGCACATCTTCCCGCGCGATGTCGCCAGCTCGCATTTCCCGTTCCTGGAGAATCCGGAGGCGTTCAACGAGGTCGTCCGAGTGTTCCTCGATGCGAACGCGGTTTCCGACATCCGTCCAGTCAGGTAGCGACAACCTTCGGAGGGAGGGCGCGGACACTGCTCCTACCGTGAGACGTGGCCGGGTCATCTCCGGGAACGAGGGAGTGGGATATGCGCGAGACGCCGACCGTTGTGATGGTGCACGGCGCGTTCTCTGATGGAGCGAGCTGGTCACCGGTGGCGATGCGCGTGATGGGTGCGGGTATCGAGGTGCGCGTTCCCGCCATCTCCAATCGAAGTCTCGCGGAGGATGTCGCGTATGTGCGATCGTTCGTCGAGAACATCGACGGACCGGTGCTCCTGGTCGGCCACTCCTATGGAGCCACCGTGGCCTCCGGTGCAGGAACGGCGCAGAACGTTCGCGGGCTCGTCTTCGTGGCGGGATTCGTGCTCGACGTGGACGAGAGTGCAGACGACCTGAGTCAGCGCTTCCCCGCATCCGACGCCGCCGACTACTTCGACTACCGGCGATACGCCACCGCCGACGGCGCGACCCGGCAGGAGGTATCCGTCGCCATCGACGAGTTCCCCTTCCTCGCCGCCCTGGGGATTCCCTCCGACGAGGCGGCCGTCATCGCCGTCACCCAGCGCCCGCTGGACGCCGCGGTGCTCAGCGACCGAGCCACGCACGCAGCGTGGCATACCCGCCCGACCTGGGGAATCGTCGCCACGGCGGATCAGATCGTGAACCCGGACGCCGTCCGTTTCGGTCTCGAGCGAGCCTCGGCCCGCATGGTGCTCGAGCTGCCGGGCCCGCACCTCGTCCTGCACACGCACCCCGGCGACATCGCACGTTTTATCGTCGACGCTGCCAACGCCGTGCCGCTGACCGCATGAGCGGCTTCGCGTCGTCCGCGCACCGCATCGCGGTGGCCGGCGGTTCCATCGGCGGGCTGTTCGCGGCGGCCATGCTGCACCGGCTGGGACACGACGTCACGGTGTACGAGAAGTCGGTGCACGGTCTCCGAGCGCGCGGCGCCGGCTTGGTCGCCCAGGACGAGGTCTTCGCCGCACTCGATGTCGCCGGAGTCCCGGCGGGCGCTGTCCCCGGGGTGACATCCGTCGAGCGGATCGCGCTCGACCTGCGAGGTGCCGTTCGCTACCGAGAGCGGGCCGAGCAGACGCAGTTGTCGTGGGACCGCCTATACGACGGTCTCCGCGATGCGATCCCCGACTCTCGATATGTCGTGAACAGTCCGGTCACCGATGTCGACGCGCGAGCCGGCGTCCTCTCCTTCACTGCGGGCGAGGAACGAGAGGAGGCTTCGCTCCTCGTGGGAGCGGATGGAGCCCACTCGCACGTGCGCCGCTTCGTCGCACCCGACGGCGGCGAACCCAGCTACGCCGGTTACGCCATCTGGCGCGGCCTCATCCCCGAAGACCTCGTCCCCGGGGCATCCGCCGACACCCTGTTTCGTCGGATGACCTTCTTCACGGGACCGGGGGAGCACGCGCTCGGCTATCTCGTCCCCGGGGCGGACGGACAGACCCAGCCGGGGCGTCGGCGATACAACTGGGTCTGGTACCGGTCGATGAGCTCCGGCGACCTGTCGGCGCTGATGACCGCCGCGGGACGCCTCCCCCTGTCGACGTCCCTCGCGCCCGGGCAGACGCCGGAGGACGTCAGGACGCACCTGATCGAGGCGGCCCAGCATCGCCTCCCGCCCCCGTTCGCCGACGTGATCGCGATGGAGCCTCGGCCATTCCTCCAGGGTGTGCTCGACTACGTCGCCCCTCGGCTCACCCGGACGCGCGCACTGCTCCTCGGGGATGCGGCAGCGGTGGTCCGTCCGCACACCGCGATGGGGGCCGCGAAAGCGGCGGGCGACGCGCTCGCTCTCGCCCGCCTCCTGCGTTCGTCGACCGTGGACGCAGCCCTCGCCTCGTACGACGAGCAGCGGCTCCCGGTGGCGACGAGCATCGCGCGTTACGGGGTGAGGCTCGGCGAGCAGTTGCCGCTATGACCCGGTGCGGGCGAGCCGCTCTTGGACGAAACGCTGGAGGACCACGGCATGATTCACCGCCGGGTCGTGCGCCGCGTAGATCAAGGTGACCGTGCCCTGCGCGTGGGCGACCTCGAGCAGGTGCTGAACGGCCGTGGGATTCGCTTCCAATTCCGCCTCGTACCGATGGGTGAATTCCGTCATTCGCGCGGAGTCATGGTCCCACCAGGTGCGCAGATCGGGCGAGGGCGCGATGTCCTTCAACCACTCGTCGACAGCAGCGCGTTCTTTCGACACGCCCCGTGGCCAGAGGCGGTCCACGAGGATCCGGTAACCGTCGTCTGCGGCAGCTGCGTCATATGCGCGCTTGATGCGGATGCTCGGCATGGGCGGCCTTTCGTTCGAGGGCTCAGGCGAAGCTCGTTTCGCGGCTGACGGGGGTGTCGGCGAGAGCGGTGAACCCGGGTTTCGGGGACTGGGTCGACAACGTGTGGAACGGCAGGGAGGGGACCTCGAAATTATGTACCCGCATCTGGATCTCGCCGATCCCGTCCAACCGCAGGTGAGAATCGAAGTCCGACGGGCGAGCGACTTCGTGCAGCTCCCACAGCCTCACGAAGTCCTGATCCGTCGACAACTCACGGATGATCTCGTTATACCGCGTGGACGTTCGATCTCCGAGGAACCGCAGGGTCGCGACACCGCGTGCCGCCAGTTCCTCCCAGTTCACGATCTGGCGCTTGTTCCCGGCCGCGAAGTGCGCGATGAGGGCGTTGGCGCCGGGGCGGATGGTGCCGGAGCTCAGGGAACGCATGAGTTCGTTGACCGCGACGATGTCGAGGTTGCCATTGGTGATGTACGCCGGAATGTGCGCCCACGTGTCGAGCAGTTCGCGCATGATGTAGCTCTTCTCGGGCGGGATCATGCGTCGCTGCTCGTCGACTCTTCCGGTGAGACGGTTGACGTACTCGACGCTCACGTCGTCCAGATTCAGAGCGCGCGCGAGAGCGCGGACCACCGTGGTGGAGGGGTCGGCTCCCCGTCCCTGCTCGAGCCTGGTGTAGTACTCGATGCTGATGCCTGCGAGCATCGCGACTTCGTCGCGCTTCAGCCCGGAGACTCGTCTGCCGTCAGTCGGACGGAGGCCGACGTCCGTCGGGCGGACGCGCGAGCGCCGCGCACGCAGAAAGCTCCCGAGAACACTCTTGTTATCGCTCACCGAGCTCCCTGACTGTCACGAACCGTCCTCCCGACTCGTGCCGAGCCGGGGGAGAGACTTCACCGTAAGGAGAACGAGGGTGTGCTCACATCACCTCTCCGGGGGATCCGTATCCCCTCTTCGCGGCGACGTACCCGGCTTGGATAGACGTAGCAACGGGAGTCGGCAATTGTCGGAGGCGTCGCGCAGACCCGAAAGTTACCGTGAATCCCGTCGCCACATCGTCGAGGCGCGCACCATTCACCCGTCGGTCGGGCCCACTCGTTCGACGACATGACAAAGGACTCATTATGGGATACATCACCACTGAAGACGGCGCCGAGATCTACTTCAAGGACTGGGGTGACGAGGACGCCCAGCCCATCGTGTTCCACCACGGATGGCCGCTGTCGTCCGACGACTGGGACGCGCAGATGCTGTATTTCCTCGCCAAGGGCTTTCGTGTCGTCGCCAGCGACCGGCGCGGCCACGGTCGCTCCTCGCAGATCAGCACCGGCCACGACATGGACCACTACGCCAGCGACGTGAACGCGGTCGTCGAGCACCTCGACCTGAAGAACGCGATCCACATCGGCCACTCCACCGGCGGTGGCCAGGTCGCCCGCTACGTCGCTCGGTACGGTCAGCCGCAGGGGCGCGTCGCGAAGGCCGTCCTGGTCTCGTCGGTTCCGCCGATCATGCTCAAGTCCGACAGCAACCCCGAGGGAACGCCCATCGAGGTCTTCGACGGCTTCCGCTCCGCTCTCGCCGCCAACCGCGCCGAGTTCTTCCAGGCGGTCGCCTCGGGGCCGTTCTACGGCTTCAACCGTGACGGTGTCGAGGTGTCCGAGCCGGTCGTCGCCAACTGGTGGCGTCAGGGCATGACGGGCAGCGCCCTCGCCCACTACGAGGGCATCAAGGCGTTCTCTGAGACCGACCAGACCGAGGACCTCAAGGCCATCACGGTTCCCGTCCTCGTCATGCAGGGCGACGACGACCAGGTCGTCCCCTACAAGGCCGCCGCGTTGCTGCAGCACGAGCTGCTGCAGAACTCCGAGCTGAAGATCTACGCCGGCTACCCGCACGGCATGCTGACCACTCACGCGGACGTCATCAACCCCGACCTGCTGGCCTTCATCCAGAAGTAATCGCGGCATCAGCTCAGAGGCGCACCCGGATGACGGGTGCGCCTCTTCTGCGGAGCCTCGGGCGGCGTGGACCGGGATGCAAGGGATCCGACACGACACCCCGGGCCGGATGCCGCTGAGCGGGGTGTCGGGCCAGAACCCTTGCATCGCGGCGCGGGCGGGGCGGGGTGGTTCCGACGGCAACATCGGGAAAGCCCCGCCGCGCGGCCGGTGGCCGCCCGTCGGGGCTGTGGAGGGGCTGACGGGAATCGAACCCGCGCTATCTGCTTGGGAAGCAGATGTTCTGCCATTGAACTACAGCCCCACGCACCCGGAGGTGCTCGGTCAGCTTACCCCACGGGGCCCGGACCGCCCGAAGCCGGACCACCTGGTGCACCAGGAGCAGCAGGCCCACCGTGGGTGCCCGGCCCGCCCGGCGCAGCCGGCCCGTGCCCGCCCGGCGCGGGCGGAGCCTGCGGGTACGGCGGCGCCGCCGGACGCGGACCGGCACCATAACCACCGACACCCCCACCCGGGAACTGCCCGCCGCTCTCGCGCATCGCGAGCAGCATCCCGTTCTTCACCGCCGTGCGCATCAGCAGGTAGCTCACCCAGAGGACGAGTGCGATCGTCCCGAGGTAGATCGCGATACCGAGGACGACGAAGCCGATGCCGAAGGCCGCCGCGGGCCCTGCGTAGTCGTTGTACATGGCCCGCACACTATCGCTCGCGCCCTCCGCGCACGACCCCCGATCACCGCTCGATCGAGACCTCTACGATCCGCCGGTCGGATGCCGTGATGCGGTGCACGTCGCCGACGATCTCGGTCGCCGCCTCGGTCTCGTGCTCCGCGCACGAGGGTCCAACCCACAGCTCGATGTCGCCGGGCTCGACGATGCGCACCCCCTCGCGCCCGGTGAAGGCCAGCCGCGCGGTCGGCACGTCGAACGAGACGGTCGCCTCGGCTCCGGCATCCAGCTGCACGCGGGCGAAGCCGAGCAGCTGCGCGACGGGGCGGGTGGCGCTCGCGTGCACGTCGCGGGCGTAGAGCTGCACGAGATCGGTGCCGGCGCGCTCGCCGGTGTTCCGCACCCGCACGCTCGCCGTGAAGGAGCCGCCCGTCGCCACCGACGCGGTCACCGACAGGCCGGAGCGCTCGAACGACGTGTAGCTGAGCCCGTGCCCGAAAGGCAGCGCGGGGGTGCTGTCGGCACTCGTGATCTCGTTCGGACCGCCGAGAATCGGATGCAGGTAGCTGTAGGGCTGCGAGCCCGACGACCGGGGGAGCGAGACGGGCAGGTGGCCCGACGGCGAGACCTCGCCGCACAGAACCGCCGCGATCGCCGGTCCGCCCTCTTCGCCCGGGAAGAACGTCTGCAGCGCTGCCGCGACGGCCCCCTCGCCCGAGAGCGCCCAGTCGATCGCGTACGGCCGCCCCGACAGGACGACGAGCACGACCGGCGTCCCCGTCGCAACGAGACGCTCGACGAGCTCGCGCTGCACGCCCGGCAGCTCGAGCGAGTCGGCGTCGTTCCCCTCGCCGACGGTGCCCCGGCCGAACAGTCCGGCCCGGTCGCCGACGGCGACGATCGCGACGTCGGCCGCGCGTGCGGCATCCTCCGCCTCGGCGAAGCCCGACCGCTCGTCGCCCTCGGCCTCGCAGCCGCGCACGACGGTGACCTCGGCGTCCGGCATGGCGTCGATGACGGATGCCGCGAGCGTCGGGATCTCGAATCCCATCGGCACGCCCGGGTGGTGGGCGAGCACGTGGTTGGCGAACGAGTAGCAGCCCATGAGGGCTTCCGAGCTGTCGCCGTTCGGTCCGATCACGGCGACGCGGCGGGGCGATGCGAGCGGCAGCACGCCGTCGTTGGTCAGCAGCACGACCGATTCCTCGGCCAGGCGCCGGGCGACCGCGCGGTGCGCGGGCGAGTCGAGGTCGATGCTCGTCGGCGGCTCCTCGAAGGTCTCGTCGAGGAGCCCGAGCTCCTCCTTCTGGATCAGCACCCGACGAACGGCGCGGTCGATGAGCGCCTCGTCGACCTGGCCCGCGCGGACGCGCTCGGCGAGCGGCCCGACGTAGGCGTCGCCCGTGGGCAGCTCTACGTCGATGCCGGCCTCGAGGGCGAGCTGCGCGGCCTCGCCGCGGTCGCGGGCGACGGCGTGCATCGTGTGGAGGAAGGCGACGGCGAAGTAGTCCGACACGACGGTGCCGTCGAAGCCCCACGTCTCGCGCAGGAGGTCGGTGAGGTAGGCGGGCGTCGCCGCGACCGGCATCCCGTCGATCTCGGCGTACGAGTTCATCACCGACCGCACGCCGCCGTCGCGGACTGCCATCTCGAACGGCGGCAGGAACACGTCGGCGATCTCGCGCGGTCCCGCGTGGACCGGCGCGTGGTTGCGGCCCGCCTGCGAGCCCGAGTACCCGACGAAGTGCTTCAGCGTCGCGTGGACGCCCGTGCTCTGCAGGCCCCGCACATACGCGGTGCCGATGACGCCCACGACGTACGGGTCCTCGGCGATGCACTCGTCGACGCGTCCCCAGCGGGGGTCGCGGATGACGTCGAGCACCGGCGCGAGCCCCTGGTGGATGCCGAGCTCGCGCATCGACTCGCCGATCAGCGCTCCCATCTCCTCGACGAGCTCCGGGTCGAACGCCGCGCCCCACGCGAGGGGAGTGGGGAAGGTCGCCGCCTGCCACGCCGCCAGGCCGGTCAGGCACTCCTCGTGCACGAGGGCGGGGATGCCCAGGCGCGTCTCGCGAATGAGTCGGCGCTGCTCCTCCCACAGCCATGCCGCCCGCTCGATCGGGTCGACGGGCCGCGTGCCGTAGACGCGGGTCAGCTGCCCCAGGCCGTGGACGGTCGCATCGGCGTACGCGGTCGACGACGCCATCTCGCCGGCCATCGGCGCGACGACCTCGTCGCCCTGATCGACCCAGAAGCCGACCAGCTGGGCGAGCTTCTCGTCGAGGGTCATGCGCGCGATCAGGTCGGAGACGCGCGTCGAGACGGAGATATCGGTGAGGGTCACAGTTCGTGCTTTCTCTACGGGGGATCAGCCCTTGACGGCGCCGGTCAGACCGCCGACGATGCGGCGCTCGAACAGGCTGAAGAACGCCAGGGCGGGAAGCATCGACAGGGATGTGAAGGCGAGCACCTTCGCCGTGTCGACCGAGTACTGCGACGAGAACGCCTGCACGCCGAGCGGCAGGGTGAAGGTCGCCTCGTTGTTGAGGATGAACAGGGGAAGCAGGTAGCTGTTCCAGCTGCCGATGAAGGCGAGGATGCCGACCGTGATGACGCCGGGCACCGACAGGGGAAGCACCATCCGCCAGAAGAACGACAGGCGCCCGCATCCGTCGATGAACGCCGCCTCCTGGATCTCGTCGGGGATCGCCCGCAGGAACGGCACCAGGATGATGATCGTCATCGGCAGCGCGAAGGCGATCTGCGGCAGGATGATGCCCGCGAGCGAGTTCATCAGGCCGAGGTCGCGGATGACGATGTACAGCGGCGTGATCGCGACGGTGATGGGGAACATCAGGCCCGAGGCGAAGACGGCGTACAGCACTCCGCGGCCGCGGAACCGGTACCGGGCGAGGATGTAGCTCGCCATGAGGCCGAGCAGCACGGCACCGATCGTCGTCGCGCCGGCGGCGATGGTCGAGTTGAGCACCTGCTGCCAGAACTGCGAGCCGGTCAGCACCGCCAGGTAGTTCTCGATGTTCCACGGCGACGGCCAGCCGGCCGGGTCCACGGTGATCTGGGCGTTGCTGCGGAAGCCGCCGATGATGATGTACAGCACCGGCGCGAGCATCAGCGCGATCACCACGAGGGCGACGAAATACACGACGGGGCTGCCCCAGGGCAGGCGCTCCGTGCGGCGGCCGCGACGGCCGGTGGGTGCCGGCGCGACGATCGCGCGCGTGGCGGGGGAGGTGAGGGCGGTCATCGCTCCTGCTTCCCTTCGGTGATGGCCCCGGCGGTGTCACGACGCAGCACGTAGCGCTGGTAGACGATCGCGACGACGAGGGAGATGAGGAAGATGACGACGGCGACGGCGTTTCCGAAGCCGTAGCTGCCGGCGTTGCGGCCGTTGACGACCATGTAGGTGGCCATCGTCGAGGTGCCCGCGGTCGACGCGACGTACTGACCCCAGATGATGTACACGAGGTCGAACAGCTGCAGTGCGCCGATGATCGACAGGAACGCCCAGATGCGCAGGGTGGGGGCGAGCAGCGGCAGGGTGATCCGCCAGTGCATCTGCCAGTAGCCCGCACCATCGAGGGCGGCGGCCTCGTAGAGCTCGTCGGGGATTCCCTGGAGGCCCGCGAGGAAGAGGATGACGGCGAAGCCGACGTACTTCCAGGTCAGGATGGCCATGAGCGTCCAGATCGCGATCGAGGGATCGGCGATCCAGTCGCGCGTGAGCGCGCCCAGCCCGAGCTGCTCGAGGGCCCCGTTGAGCGCGCCCTGCGTCTGCAGCATGAGCCCGAAGCCCGTGCCGACGACGACCTCGGCGATGACGTAGGGCACGAAGATCAGCACCCGGATGAGCGACTGCCCCCGCATGCGGCGGTTGAGCAGCAGGGCGAGGAGGATCGCGACCGGCCCCTGCAGGACGAGGGATGCCACGACGATGATCGCGTTGTGGCCGAGGGCCTCGACGAAGGTCGGATCGGTGAGGATCGTGATGTAGTTCTGCAGGCCGACGAACTCGGTGGGCGGCCCGTAGCCCTGCCACCGGAAGAAGCCGTAGTAGGCCGCCATCACGACGGGGAAGATGACGAACCCGACGAACATCACCAGGGCGGGGCCGACGAGCACCGCGATCTCGAGGCGACCCGACCAGCCCAGGCCTCGGCGGCGCCGGGAGGGCGAGGGCGTCGTGGTGACGCCCTCGCCCCGGGCCGCGAGATCCACGCCGCCGGCGGAGTCCGCCACGGCTGTCTCGCTGAGCGACATGATGCGGATCAGCCCTTCTTCGCTGCGTCGGAGACCGACTTGATCATCTGCTCGGGCGTGCTCTTGCCCGCCAGCAGATCGACGACGGCGACGTTCAGCGCGTTGCCGACGTTCTGTCCGAGGACGGTGTCGAGCCACTGCGAGACGAAGGGCGCCTTGTTGTATGCGGCGAGAACCTCCTGGAGGTACTCCTCCTCGACCGCCTCCTGCGCGACCGAGTTCACCGGCGGTGCGTTGAAGGCCTGGTAGTAGGCCTCCTGCTGCTCGGCGCTGGCGAGGAAGTTCAGGAAGTCGGCGCACTCCTTCGGGGCCTTCGCCGAGCAGGAGTATCCGTCGACGCCGCCCATGATCGAGCCGGGCTCACCCTCGCCACCCGACAACTCGGGGAAGGGGAACCACGCCAGGTCGGGGAGAGGCTGCTCGTCCGGCGTGAGCGACGCGATGACGCCCGGGTTCCAGGCGCCCATGAGCTCCATGCCCGCCTGGTGGTTGGCGATGAGGCCCGCGCTGCTGCCCGCGCCCTGCTGAGCCGAGGTCGTGAGGTAGCCCTCGTTGAACGGCTGCAGCTCGGCGAAGTCGGCGAGGTCCTCGGCGGACTTCAGCCAGCACTCATCGCTGAAATCCTTCGAGTCGCCGGTCTTCTCGATCGTCTCCGGGCTGCACTCGCGCAGGGCGAAGTTGTAGAACCAGTGCGCGGCGGGCCAGGCGTCCTTCGCGCCGAGCGCGATGGGCGCGATGCCGGCGGCCTTGAGCTGGTCGACGACGCCCTCGAGATCCTCGACCGTCGCGGGGGCCTCGGTGATGCCGGCCTGGGTGAACAGGTCGGAGCTGTACCAGAACCCGCTGGGGAGCACTGCGAGCGGCATCGCCCACACCTTGTCCTGATAGGTCTCGGCCTTGAACGAGCCCTCGGAGATCTCTTCCTTGGCGGTGTCGCCGATGAGGTCGGTGAGGTCCATCAGTTGCCCGGCCTGCACCATGGCGGCCATCTTGCCGCCACCGCGCTGCAGGAAGATGTCCGGCGGGTCGCCCGCGTTGAGCGCCGTCTGGAGCTTGCCGTCCATGTCTTCGTTCTGCACGGACTGCATCGAGATCTTCACGTTCTCGTTCTCGGCCTCGAACGCGGCGATCGCGTCCTTCCAGAACTCCTGGCCGGGGCCGGTCGTGGAGTTCTGCCACAGGGTCATCTCGACGGTGCCGTCGGCGCTGCCTCCGTCGCCGTTGCCGCTGCAGGAGGTGAGCGCGAGCGCCCCCACCGCCAGGACGGCAGCCGTGACGGCAGCCTTGCGGCGAGCCGTGATGGTGCGTGCCATGTGATTCCTTCTCTCTTCGTTGAGTGGACATCTGCCGAGCGCGCCGCGTCGGGCCCGGGCTGGGCTGCTCGAACCGCCGAGCGGCGATGCTCGGAGTCGTCGGACATTCGCTGGTGCTGTCGGACACCGAAAGTTTGCGCGGGCAACAAAGAGGTGTCAAACGTTTTCGAAAACGGTTTCCATTTCGGGCTAGCATGCGGTCATGGACCGACGACGACCCACCATCCACGACGTTGCGGAGCGTGCCGGCGTCTCCGTGTCGACCGTGTCGAAGGCCGTCAACGGGCGTTACGGCGTCGCGACGGCGACCGTGGATGCCGTCATGGCGGCAGTCGCCGAGCTCGGCTACGAGTCGAGTCTCATCGCCAGCAGCATGCGTTCGCGCTCGACGGGTGTCATCGGTGTGCTCGTCGCCGATTTCGAGCCGTTCAGCGCCGAGATCTTGAAGGGCGTGGGGGAGGCGCTGCGTGACACCAGTTACGACCTGCTCGCGTACTCGGGCTCGCGCGGTGACGAAGAGGGGTGGGAGCGCCGATCGCTCTCGCGGCTGAGTGGAACGCTCATCGACGGCGCCATCATGGTCACCCCGACCGTCGTCAGGGCGAGCGCCGACGTGCCGCTCGTCGCGATCGACCCGCACACGGGTCCGGCCGACGTGCCGATCGTCGAGAGCGACAGCTACGGCGGCGCCCGTGAGGCGACGGCCTATCTCATCGGCATGGGCCACACGCGCATCGGCTATATCGCGGGGCGCGCCGACCTGCGATCGTCGATCGCGCGCGACGCCGGATACCGCCGAGCGCTCGCCGACGCCGGCATCCCGTTCGATGCGACCTACGTCGGCGCCGGCCGGTATCGCGAGGCGACGGTGCGCGAGGTCGCGATCGAGATGCTCTCCGCTGACAATCGCCCCACCGCGGTGTTCGCGGCGAACGACGTGTCGGCCATCGCGATCCTGCAGGTCGCCGCCGAGCTCGGGCTCGAGGTGCCGCGCGATCTGTCGATCGTCGGGTTCGACGACATCCCCGAGGCGACGCGGCTCCCGGTTCCCCTCACGACGGTGCGTCAGCCGATGGGGCGGTTGGGGGCGGCCGCGGTCCAGATGCTGCTGGCCCTCATGCGCGGCGAGACGCCGCCGGCCACGCACCTGCGGCTTCCGACGAAGCTGGTCGCCCGGCAGACCACGGCACCGCCCGCGGGGCGTCGGGCCGGATGACGCTGTCGCGGATGCCGGCAGCGGCGGCGTCGCGCTCTAGGCTGTGTCCGTGCTGCTGAGTGATCGCGACATCCGTGCCGGAATCGACCAGGGCCGCATCGGCCTCGATCCCTGGGATGCCTCGATGGTGCAGCCGTCGAGCGTCGACGTGCGCCTCGACCGGTACTTCCGGCTGTTCGACAACCACAAGTACCCCTTCATCGATCCCGCCCAGGACCAACCCGAACTGACCCGTCTGATCGAGGTCGAGCCGGATCAGCCGTTCATCCTGCATCCCGGGGAGTTCGCGCTCGGGTCGACCTTCGAGCAGGTGCGCCTGGGCGACGACGTCGCCGCGCGTCTGGAGGGCAAGTCGTCGCTCGGACGCCTCGGCCTGATCACTCATTCGACGGCAGGATTCATCGACCCGGGGTTCTCGGGTCACGTGACGCTCGAGCTCGCCAATGTGGCCACTCTGCCCATCAAGCTGTGGCCGGGCATGAAGATCGGGCAGCTCTGCTTCTTCCAGCTCAGCTCGCCGAGCGAAAACTCCTACGGGTCGGGCCCCTACGGCAACCGCTACCAGGGACAGCGCGGGCCGACGGCATCCCGCTCCTTCCAGAACTTCCACCGCACCGACGTCGGCACCATCGACGCCGGATCGCGCGGCGCCTGACGCCCGTTCCGGGATGCACAGCGGCCCCGAGGTGGAGAACCTCGGGGCCGCCGTTCGGGATGTCGCGGGTCAGGCGGCGTTGCGCCCGGCCGCGAAGCCCGCGGTGAAGCCGCGCTCGAAGGCTCGCTCACCGCGGCGCGGGTGCTCACCGCGGTGCGGGTGGTCGCCGTCGTGCGGGTGCTCGCCGAAGCGAGGGCCGCAGCCGTGACCGTGACCGAAGCCGCGCCCGAAACCGTGCCGGCCGCGAGGGCCGAATCGGCGCGGTGAGCTCTCGTCCCAGCCGAGCTCACGGGCGATCGCCTCGAGCGAGGCGAGGGTCGTCGCGTAGTCCGCGTCCGTCACGGCGCCGCGCACGCGATCGCGGACACCGCTCACGAGACCGTGGATGCGGTCGCGCTCGCGACGTCCGTCCTCGGTGATGGTCCAGGCGCCGTCGCGCTCGACGGCCCAGCCGCGAGCCGCGAGGGAGTGGACGCGCTTGCCGCCGCGTTGCACGCGCTCGGCGAGGCCGGGGATGTCGCGCTCGCCCGCGAGGACGTCGAGCACGGCCCAGTCTCGGCGGTCGAGTCCCTCGGCGGCGAGCGTCCGATTCATCTCGCCGGCGAGGGCGGTTCCGGCCGCGCGCATCCAGAAGGGCAGCGACCGCGGGCGGGTGTCGGGCGTCTCGGGGGTGCTGTCGTGGTTGTTCATGGTGTTCCCTTCGTGGGCCGGCCTATCCGGCCTCTGATGCATGTCATCTGTCATGTGTATGCACTATGACATGTACCGCGGGTGCATGTCAAGTCGCATGTATTCTCGAAGCATGACGGCCGACGACGACCCGCGGATCGATGCCATCGCGGACGCCCTGGGGCGCCTGCGCGGACGGCGGCGGCCCGCGCCGGGCGTCGAGCGCGGACCGCAGGCGCACGAACCGTTCGGCGTTCACGGCGGACACGGCCCGCACGGCCATCACGGCGGCCCGTTCGCCGAGGGACGCGGCAGGATGGCGGGGCTCGCCCGCCTCCGCATGCTCGAGGCGCTCGCCGCGGCATCCCATCCGCTCAGCGTCAGCGAGATCGGTGAGGCGATCGGCGTCGATCAGCCACGCGCCTCGCGGCTGGTGCAGCAGGCGGTCGAGCTCGACCTGGTGCGTCGGGAGGCCGACCCCGACGACGCCCGCCGCACGCGCATCGCGCTGACCGGCGAGGGGCGCAGCTTCGCACAGAGCGTGCGGGGCGAGCGTCGGGCGGCCCTCGGCAGCGCGCTGGGCGGATTCACCGATGACGAGCGGGCCGAGCTGGCTCGGCTGCTCACCAAACTCGCCGACGCCTGGCCGCGCGGCTGAGCCATACCCGGTGTCATCGCGGCAGGCAACTGCCCTTCCCCGCTTTGCGTCGCGTCGGTATCCTGACACCCTGTATCGGTGAGCACCGAGAATCAGCCCTCTCCCGCAGAACGCATAGCCGCGGTGTCCACCCCGGGCACGATCGCCCGCTGGGTGTTCTGGCCGGCTGCGGTCGTCATCGTCGGGTTCAGCGCCTTCGCGATCATCTTCCCCACCACAGCCGAGTCGTTCTTCGGCGCCATCCAGACGTCGATCGTCGACTCGTTCAACTGGTACTACGTCCTCATCGCCGCCTTCTTCGTCGGCTTCGCGATCTTCGTCGGCTTCAGCCGCTTCGGCGACATCAAGCTCGGACGCGACGACGACGAGCCCGAGTTCTCGACGGGATCGTGGTTCTCGCTGCTCTTCGCCGCGGGCATGGGCATCGGCCTCGTCTTCTACGGCGTGAGTGAGCCGCTCAGCCACTTCGTGGACCCGCGTCCCGGCGTCACGGGCACCGAGCAGCAGCTGGCGCAGAGCGCTCTGACCCAGACCTACCTGCACTGGGGCGTGCACGCCTGGGCGATGTACGTCGTCGTCGGCCTCGCCCTCGCCTACGCGATCCATCGCCGCCGCCGCCCGATCTCGATCCGCTGGGCGCTCGAGCCGCTGCTGGGGAACCGGGTTCGCGGTGCTGCGGGCAACGTCATCGACGCGGTCGCCCTCGTCGGCACCCTGTTCGGCGTCGCGACCTCGCTCGGGCTCGGTGTCATGCAGATGGGATCCGGGCTCGAGTTCATCGGCCTCCCGCCCATGAACGACGCGATGCTCATCGGGCTCATCGCGATCGTCTCCGTCTTCGTCCTCTTCTCCGTACTGTCGGGAGTGACGAAGGGGATGAAGTGGCTCTCCAACTTCAACCTCATCGTCGCCGGCTTGCTGCTGCTGTTCCTGCTCTTCGTCGGACCCACGCAGTTCCTGCTGCGCGAGTGGGTGCAGTCGATCGGCGCATACATCCAGGACTTCATCGGTCTCTCCTTCACCGTCAGCGCGCTTCAGGGGGCGGCCGGCGAGGCCTGGCAGGCGCAGTGGACGTCGTTCTACTGGGGCTGGTGGATCTCGTGGGCGCCCTTCGTCGGCATCTTCATCGCGCGCGTCAGCAAGGGGCGGACGGTGCGCCAGTTCGTGGCGGGCGTGCTGCTCGTCCCGACGCTGATCGGCATCCTGTGGTTCGCCGTCCTCGGCGGCTCGGCGCTGTACCGCGAGCTCGAGCAGCCCGGATCGATGCTCGCCGCCGACGGGTCGGTGAACCTGCAGGGCGCCCTGTTCCAGCTGCTCGAGGGGCTGCCCGCCGGTGGTGTGCTGACCATCGGTGCCATCGTCCTGATCGCCGTCTTCTTCATCACCTCGGCTGACTCGGGTGCGCTCGTCATGGGCATGATCGCGACGGGCGGAAATCCCGAGCCGCCGCGCTGGGTGCGCACCTTCTTCGTCGTCATCACCGCCGCCCTCGCGAGCGCGCTCCTGCTGGCCGGAGGCCTGCAGGCGCTGCAGACGGCGGCGATCCTCATCGCCCTGCCGTTCTCGATCGTGATGCTGCTGATGTGCTGGTCGACGGTTCTGGCCTTCCAGCGCGAACGTCGTGCGTACGCCCGCGCGGAGCGGGCTCAGTTCATCGAGCGGATCGGCGACCACTACGGGCTCGAGGTCGAAGAGCCGAACGAACGGGGAGTGCGTTTCCCGTGGATCGGCGGCAGGCGCGGCTGATACCGCTGCAGCGAATCGTCGCGAAGGCGCCGGGCACGACCGTCCGGCGCCTTCGTCGTACGCTGGGCGGATGCCTCCGGTGTCTTCCGCCCGTCTGACCGATGTCCCCGCCGAGACGCTCTACCGCCTCCTCTGGCTGCGCGTGAGCGTCTTCGTCGTCGAGCAGGCCGCGGCCTACCCCGAGCTCGACGGCCGCGACCTCGAGCCCGACACCGAACTCTTCTGGATCGAAGACGGCGGACGCGTGCTCGCGACGCTCCGGCTGCTTCGCGACGTCTCGGGAAACGCCCGCATCGGCCGAGTGGCGACCGCGGCCGACGCGCGAGGCCGCGGTCTGTCTGCCCAGCTCATGCGCGCGGCGGTCGAGCGCGCCGTCGAGCGGTGGCCCGGCACCGCGATCGACCTCGACGCGCAGAAGCACCTCGCCGGGTGGTACGGGCGCTTCGGGTTCGAGGTCAACGGACCCGAGTTCTCCGAGGACGACATCCCGCACGTCCCCATGCGCCGCCCCGCCTGAGCCCGGTCAGCGGATGCCGGCCTGCTTCGGCAGTCGAACGAAGAGCAGCAGCACGAGCCCGAAGAGCAACACGACGGCGATGCCCAGCACGCCCCAGATGATGCTGCCGAACCAGGCGATGAACAACGACCACATGGCGGGCGACAGGAAGCTCGCGACGCGTCCCGTCGTGGCGTAGAGGCCGAAGATCTCGCCCTGCATCCCCGGCGGCGTCACCCGGGCGAGTAGCGAGCGGCTCGCGGCCTGGGCCGGCCCCACGCAGCCCGAGAGGATGAGCCCGGCGATCCAGAAGACGATCGAGCCGGCATCTCGCAGGACGAACAGCAGCACCGCGACGGCGATGAGGCCCGACAGGGTGGCCACGATCACGGAGCGCGCGCCGAAGCGATCGTCGAATCGTCCCGCGACGATGGTCGAGGCGCCGGCGACGAGGTTCGCGGCGATGCCGAAGACCATGACCTCGGTCGCGGAGAACCCGAAGGCGCGTGCGGCGAGGACGCCGCCGAAGGCGAAGACGCCTGCGAGCCCGTCGCGGTAGACCGCGCTCGCGAGCAGGAACCAGAATGTCGGGCGCTCGGTCCGGTAGAGGCGGACGATGTCCGTGACGAGGTGAGCGTACGCGGCGAGGAAGCCGACCTTCTCGGTGTCGTGCGGCGCGGTGCGCTCGGGCACGTTCAGCAGCAGGGGGATGGCGAAGACGATCGTCCATACGCCGCAGCCCACGGCGATGAGCCGGTAGGCGAGACCGTTGCTGGTGTCCATCCCGAACCAATCGGCGAAGGTGAGGGCGACCACCAGTGCGAGGGCGATGATGCCGCCGATGTAACCGAGCCCCCAGCCCAGGCCGCTGACCCGGCCGATCGTGCGGGGCGTCGAGACCTCCACGAGCATGGCGTTATAGTTGACGCCCGCGATCTCGGAGACGACGGCGCCGAGGGAGAGGACGATCGCGCCGTACCAGAAGAAGGCCGGGTCGGCGAAGGTGAAGAACAGGGCGAACTGCAGCAGCGCGAGGACGACGGTGAAGACCCCGAGCCAGCGCTTCTTGCGTCCCGACCGGTCGGCGGTCTGGCCGAGCACCGGGGCCAGCAGCAGGATCAGGATGCCGGCGGCCGTCGAGGCGACGCCGTAGCCGCTCGCCAACTCGGCGAGTGCCGCCTCCTTGACCGGGTCGGTGTCGGGCAGTGCCGCGATGTCGGCGGGAAGGAACGAGTCCGACACGAGGAACAGCGACGCGAACACGAACGTGAGGATGACGGAGTTGAACGGCTGCGTCGCCCAGTCCCACAGCGCCCACGAGATGACGGCCTTGCGGGGGACCGGCTGCTCGTCGACATCGCGACCCTGCATGGCGGCGATGCGTCCGAGCGCCTGCGTGTCGGCTGCGGTCGGCGGCGCGGGCACGCCGCGCGCGGAAGACATCGGGGAGCTGGGCCCACGGGGCGGATCGGTCTCGGGTGACATGCCGGGCACGCTAGAACCTCTCCGTGAACACTCGGTGCCGCCGGCCGGCGGCGTCACGTCGCGTCATCGCGACGGGGCCAGCGTATCCGTCGGGAAGGGGGTCGACGCCCTTTTCAGTCGCGACGCGCGAACCGATAGCCGATGCCGCGCACCGTCTCGATCCAGCGGCCGGTCCGGCCGTCGTCGCCGAGCTTGCGGCGCAGGTTCATCAGGTGGACCTCGACCGCGTGAAGGTCGTGGGGGCTGACGTGCTCGCCGTGCGCGCCGCTCTGCCGTCGGAGCATGAGCGCGATCCACGCTTTCTCGACGACGTCACCGGGACGCTGCATCAGGGCCTGCAGGACATCGAACTCGGAACGCGTCAGATCGAGGGAGCGTCCGTCGAGCTCGACGCGGCGCGAGCCGGGGCTCAGTCGCAGGCCGCCGGCTTCGAGCCATGCGCCCGGTGCCGCCTCGTTCGCCTGGAGCGTCCGCGGGCGCCGCATGAGGGCGTCGATGCGGGCCCGGAGCTCGTACGGGCGCCAGGGCTTGATGACGTAGTCGTCGGCGCCGCTGCGGAATCCCTCGACGGTCGCCGTCTCGTCGTCGACGGCACTGATGATCAGCACGTATCCGTCGTAGAAGGCGCGGATGCGGCGGACCGCCTCGAACCCGTCGATGCCGTCGAGCTTGACATCGACGGTGGTCAGGTCTGGACGCACGGCGCGCACCGCGTTGACGCCGGCATGCCCGTCTGCGAAAGCGTGAACGGCGAAGCCGTGCTGCTCGAGGGTCTGGGTGAGCAGGCTGCGAAGGTCGTCGTCATCCTCGATCACGACAGCGGTGCGGGTCATGGTCGTCTCCGGGCGCGACGCAACGCTCGACGACCGCCCATTGCGGGTCCGAGGTCGACGAGAGGCGAGTTCGGGATCACGCTTCTTGTCATGGGTGGACTCAACATATAGCGCGCCCCTGGGAGGAACCGATGATCGTGCCTCAGTCTTTCTCAGGTTTGGCTCAGGCGCACGAAATTGTGCAGCGCGGCGCGATGCGGAACTTGATACGCCTTGACTCAAGTTCGCTTGACACCATTTCGGGCCGGGAGTACAGTTGAGTCATCGCGGCTCAGGTTGGGCCGCCGCAGACTTCCGATCCCATAGAACCGCAAGTAAGGAGACAACTCATGGCACGTGCAGTGGGTATCGACCTGGGCACGACGAACTCCGTCGTGGCCGTCCTCGAGGGCGGCGAGCCCAAGGTCATCGCCAACGCCGAAGGGCTCCGTACGACCCCCTCGGTCGTCGCGTTCACCAAGGACGGCGAGGTGCTCGTCGGTGAGACCGCGAAGCGCCAGGCCGTCACCAACGTCGACCGCACGCTGACCTCGGTCAAGCGTCACATGGGCACCGACTGGAAGACCCAGGCGATCGACGGCAAGGCGTACACGCCGCAGGAGATCTCGGCCCGCATCCTCCAGAAGCTCAAGCGCGACGCCGAGCAGTACCTGGGCGACACAGTGACCGACGCCGTCATCACGGTCCCCGCGTACTTCAACGACGCCGAGCGTCAGGCGACCAAGGAGGCCGGCGAGATCGCGGGCCTGAACGTCCTGCGCATCATCAACGAGCCCACCGCAGCCGCCCTGGCCTACGGCCTCGACAAGGGCAAGGAGGACGAGCTCATCCTCGTCTTCGACCTCGGTGGCGGAACCTTCGACGTCTCGCTCCTCGAAGTGGGCAAGGACGACGACTTCTCGACCATCCAGGTGCGCGCCACCGCCGGTGACAACCGCCTCGGCGGTGACGACTGGGACCAGCGCATCGTCGAGTACCTGATCAAGCAGTTCAAGGACACGACCGGTGTCGACGTCTCCGGTGACAAGATCGCCCTGCAGCGCCTCAAGGAGGCTGCGGAGCAGGCGAAGAAGGAGCTCTCGAGCTCGCAGTCGACGTCGATCAACCTGCCGTACCTCTCGCTGACCGACTCGGGCCCCGTCTCGCTGTCCGAGACGCTCTCGCGTGCCAAGTTCGAGGACCTCACCAAGGACCTGCTCGACCGCACGAAGAAGCCCTTCGAGGACGTCATCCGTGAGGCCGGCATCAAGGTCGGCGACATCGACCACGTCGTGCTCGTGGGTGGTTCCACCCGCATGCCCGCCGTCTCGGAGCTCGTGAAGAAGGAAGCCGGCAAGGAGCCCAACAAGGGCGTGAACCCGGACGAGGTCGTCGCCGTCGGCGCCGCCCTGCAGGCCGGTGTCCTCAAGGGCGAGCGCAAGGATGTCCTCCTCATCGACGTCACCCCCCTGAGCCTCGGCATCGAGACCAAGGGCGGCATCATGACGAAGCTCATCGAGCGCAACACCGCCATCCCGACCAAGCGCAGCGAGACCTTCACGACCGCCGACGACAACCAGCCGTCGGTCGCGATCCAGGTCTTCCAGGGTGAGCGCGACTTCACGCGCGACAACAAGCCGCTCGGCACGTTCGAGCTCACCGGCATCGCACCGGCGCCCCGCGGCATCCCGCAGGTCGAGGTCACCTTCGACATCGACGCGAACGGCATCGTGCACGTCTCGGCGAAGGACAAGGGCACCGGCAAGGAGCAGTCGATGACGATCACCGGCGGCTCGTCGCTGCCCAAGGACGACATCGAGCGCATGGTGCGCGAGGCCGAGGAGCACGCGGCCGAGGACAAGAAGCGCCGCGAGGCCGCCGAGGTCCGCAACCAGGCCGAGACCCTCTCGTACTCGATCGAGAAGCTGATCGCCGACAACGCCGACAAGCTCCCCGAGGACGTCAAGTCCGAGGTCCAGGGCGACGTCGACGCGCTGAAGACCGCACTCGCGGGCGACGACGACGAAGCGGTGAAGACCGCGTTCGACAAGCTCAACGCATCGCAGGGCAAGCTCGGCGAGGCCATCTACGCGCAGGGTCAGGCCGACCAGGCGCAGGGCGCCCCGACCGACGCTCCGACCGGCGACGCCGGCGCGACGGCATCCGATGAGGACGTCGTCGACGCCGAGGTCGTCGAAGACGAGGAAGACAAGAAGTAATCATGACCGACAAGGACTTCGAAGAGCCGCACGGCGATGACGAGGTCCTCGGCGAGGAGGGGTCGGACGCCCAGGCGTCCGGCCCCGACGCGCACGGGGCCCCCGGAGCATCGGATGCCGCGGCTGCGGACGACGAACTGACCATCGACGACATCCTCGGTGCGACGCAGTCCGACGAGGCCGCCGTCGCGGAAGCACCCGCCGAAGAGCACGACCTGCTGCTCGACCTCAAGCGCGTGCAGGCCGAGTACGCCAACTACCGTCGGCGTACCGAGGACCAGCGCGAGGCTGAGATCGAGCGCGCCAAGGGCTCGGTCGCGAAGGGCCTGCTGCCCGTGCTCGACGACCTCGACCGTGCCGACAAGCACGGCGACCTCGTCGAGGGATCGCCGCTCGCGGTGATCGCGGACAAGCTCCGCGGGGTGGTGGCACGACTGGGCGTCGAGTCCTACGGCGCCGCCGGCGACGCGTTCGACCCGCAGCAGCACGAGGCGATCTTCCAGGCGCCCACCCCGGGCACGGCCGAGCCGACGATCCTCGAGGTCGTCGAGGTCGGCTACCGCCTCGGCGGCATCGAGCTGCGTCCGGCGAAGGTCGTCGTCGCGGTGCCGGCCGAATAGGAGGCAACGACATGGCCAGTCAGGACTGGTTCGACAAGGACTTCTACAAGGTGCTGGGCGTCTCCAAAGACGTCTCCGACACCGACCTGAAGAAGACCTACCGCAAGCTCGCGCGCAAGTACCACCCCGACTCGACGCAGGGAGACCCCGCGGCCGAGGCGAAGTTCAAGGAGATCAGCGAGGCGTACTCCGTGCTCTCCGACAAGGAGCAGCGCGCGGAGTACGACCAGATCCGGGCGATGGGGTCGGGCAGCGCCCGCTTCACCGCGGGTGGCCAGGGCGCCGGTGGCTTCGAGGACGTCTTCAGCGCCTTCAACCAGGGTGCGCGAGGCGGTGCCGGAGCTCGCGGCGCGGACTTCGACGACATCTTCGCGATGTTCAACCAGCAGACGGGGCGGTCGAGCCGCTTCGGGTCGGGCGGCTTCGGCCGCTCGACCGGGGGCTTCCAGGGCTTCGGCGGCCCGCAGCGCGGTGCGGACGTCACCGCACGGACGACGCTCGACTTCGCCACCGCGGTCCGCGGTGACACCGTCACGCTCCAGGGCGAGGACGGCAAGCCGTTCAAGGTGAAGATCCCGGCGGGTGTGAAGGACGGGCAGAAGATCCGGCTCCGCGGTCGCGGGCGTCCCTCGCCGGACGGCGGTGAATCGGGTGACATCGTCGTGAGCGTCACGGTCCGGCCGCACCCGGTCTTCACGCGCGACGGACTCAACCTTCGCGTGGTGGTCCCGGTGACCTTCACCGAGGCGGCCCTCGGCGCCACGATCGAGGTGCCGACGCTGGGCGGCGACCCCGTCAAGCTCCGGGTCGCGCCCGGCACCCCGTCGGGCCGCGTCCTGCGGGTCAAGGGGCGCGGCGTGAGCACGTCGAAGGGCACGGGCGATCTGCTGGCCGAGGTCCAGGTCGCCGTTCCCGCGCATCTCGACGAAGAGGCCCGAGCGGCCCTCGAACGATTCGCGGAGGTCGAGCCCCGCGAGAACCCCCGCGCCGACCTGATGAACAAGGCGCGCGGCTGACACATTCGTCTCGACCCGTCGCATCCGATCCCCTCGGGCGGACGCGGCGGGTCGCCCGACGACACTCTCGACGCCCAGGAGGTGACCAACCATGGCTGATGACGACATCGACGAGGACGCCCCGATCTTCGCGATCGCGGCCGCGGCGGAGCTCGCGGCCATGCACGCGCAGACCCTCCGGCAGTACGACCGGCTGGGCCTCGTGGTGCCCGGGCGCACGCAGGGAGGGTCGCGTCGATACTCGCTGCGCCACATCCGGCAGCTGCGAGAAGTGGCGCGGATGTCGGCGGAGGGCATCAGCCTGCCCGCCATCGCACGCATCCTGGAGCTCGAGAACGAGGTCGCGGGACTCCGCCGCGAGGTGCGCGACCTCGAGCAGCGTCTGCGCGACGAGATGCAGCAGCGCCCCGGCGCGCGAGTGTTCGCCGCCGGCGCCACGGGTGCCGTCGTGACCCTGCGTCACGGTGCGCGCGTGCGCCGGGCGACCGAGGTCGTGCTCTACCGCCGCCCCTCCGACCCGCCCGCGCAGTCGTAGCCGACCCGACGCGAAGGGGCGTTATCCGACGCGCGCACCGACCATTCGGGTCGGTTCGAGCGTGGGGCGGGGATGTGGGCAGGGGTCCTGCACAGGCGGCGCGACGGAGGTCGGATGTCGAACGGGCTGGGGAGATCTCGGGGTGGGTGCGGAGGGCCGACAGCCTGGACGGGTGGCACGCACTCCTGCTGAACTCCCCGAGGCGCTGCCGGGTGCCTTCACGGTCGGGAGGGCGCGCGCGACCGGAGTGACGCGCGGCAGACTCCGTTCAGCCGACCTGGCCGCGCCCTTCCACGGCATCCGCTCGCGTGCGCCCGTGACGGACGTGCGCGCGCTGGTGACCGCTTATCTGCCGAAACTGCGCGCGGGCGAGCACATCAGTCATGCCACGGCAGTGGCTCTCGTCGGCGGCTGGATCCCCGGGCGGCTGCGCGCGCAGGTGGATGTCGCAGCGCCGCGACCGCTCGGGCGTGCCCGTGGTGTCGGGGTGCGCGGGCACGAAGCTGCCGCGGCGAGTCTGTGGCGATTCGGACCCGTTCCGATCGCGCACCCGGCCGTCGCCTGGTGCCAATCGGCCGAGCTCATGGACGAACGCGAGCTCGTCATCTCGGCAGACTCCCTTATGCGCAGGCATGATCCTGTCTTGTCGATCGAGCAGCTCCGTGGAGCGGTGGCGGAGTGGTCCGGTCGGCGCGGCGTACGCGCGCTCCGACTCGCGTACGAACGCTGCCGGGAACGCACCGACTCGGTTGCGGAGACGGAGCTGCGTCTCGACGCCGAAGACCTCGGAATGACCACCTTCGAGGTCAACGCGGTCATCCGCGATGAGGCCGGGCGCTTCGTGGCCTATGGCGACCTCGTCGACGTCGAGCGGCGCGTGCTCCTGGAGTACGACGGTCAGCAGCACCGGCTCGACGACGCGCAGTACGGCCGCCGATCAGGCGGGGGGGGGGGGCAAGTCGGCGGGGGCAAGTCGGCGGGGTCAGGCGGGTGGGAGGCGCAGCGTGTTGGCGGACTCGTCGAGGGTCAGGTCGTCGACGACGCGGAGCGAGCGGGCGAGGTGATCGAGCTCCTCCAGAACCGTCCCCACGCGCTCGCGGTCGCTGCACACGGCCGACAGCGTGACGAGATGGGTTCCCGTGTCCCAGGTGTACGAGACGAACGGGGGAGTCCGCGGGTGAGGCGGCAGCGTCATGACGAGCTTCTCGCCCGCCCCGAGGTAGGGGGAGCGGAAGTCCTCGGTGTCGTCGTACTCCATCGGCATCATCGCTCGCGCGGTGCGCACCTGCGGGGTCGCCTCCTGCATCTGCGCGAGGACGACGAGCAGCTCGGGGTCGGCCTTCCACATCCACGCTCGCACGCGCCCGTCGGCTCGGCGCATGAGCATCGGCACCGCCTGGCTCGCGGCCCACGCGGCGAAGCGTCCACCGGGGCGGGGCGCCGCTCCTATCGCGGCGTTCGCCTGGCTCAGCAGCATCCCGATCGCGCGCTTGCGAGCGCGGCGTCCGGAGAATCCGAACGATTCGGTGACGGCAACCCAGCGGGCGGGATCGGCATCGGCTTCGAGTCGGGCCATGACCCCAGCCTAGGGATGCCGCCTGGGTGCGCGCGGGGCGTCGCGCGCAGCGTCCGACGCGGCCCGAGTCGGTTTCCCCCAACGCCGTGCCGCCTCCCGGGAGCCCCTATACCGCTCGGGTAAGCTCGGGGCCGCCGCGTCGGCCACAGCCGGCGGCACGCCGCCGTACAGATTGGGCCTGACCCGTGACCGAATCCACGACGACCGAGGGTGTTCCCGCCGAGAGTTCTCGCGCGCCCCTGACCATCGTGATGGGCGCCGACACGTTCGCCCCCGATGTCAACGGAGCCGCCCGTTTCGCCGAACGCCTCTCCGCCGGCCTCGCCGCCCGCGGTCACGACGTGCACGTCGTGACCCCCAGCGTGAAGCACTCCCAGTCGGGAGTCTTCACCGAGAACATCGAGGGTGCCGACCTCACCGTCCACCGCCTCCCCGGGTGGCGCTGGTACCCGCACGACTGGCTGCGTTTCGTGCTGCCCTGGCGCTCGAAGCACTACGCCCGGCGCGTGCTCGACTCGGTCAAGCCCGACGTCGTCCACAGCCAGTCGCACATCGTCATCGGCCGCGGACTCACGCGCGAGGCGAAGAAGCGCGGCATCCCCGTCGTCGCGACCAACCACGTCATGGCCGAGAACGTCATCGACTTCACGACGCTGCCGCCGTTCCTCGACAAGATCATCATCAAGCTCTGCTGGGACGACGCCAAGCGCACGTTCCTGATGTCGCGCGCCGTGACCACCCCGACGCGCAAGGCCGCGCAGTTCCTCGAGGACACGATCGACATCTCGGGCGTCATCCCGATCAGCTGCGGCATCGACAAGCGCAACTACACCCCCGACCTGACTCCGCGCGAGCACCGCCGCATCCTGTTCGTCGGGCGCCTCACGACGGAGAAGCACGTCGAGGTCACCCTGAAGGCGGTCGCCAAGCTCGCCCCCGAGCTGGACGTCCATTTCGACATCGTCGGCGGCGGCGACCAGCGTCGGAACCTCGAGCAGACCGCGCAGCAGCTCGGCATCACCGACCGCGTCACGTTCTATGGGCGCACCGACGAGGCCGACCTCCGCGCGGCATACACGCGGGCCGACGTCTTCGCGATCGCCTCGATCGCCGAGCTGCAGTCGATCGCGACGATGGAGGCCATGGCCTCGGGCCTGCCCGTCGTGGCGGCGGATGCCGTCGCCCTGCCGCACCTCGTCCAATCGGGTGTGAATGGCTACCTCTTCGAGCCCGGCAACGTCGACGACCTCGCAGACAAGCTGCGGCGCGTGCTGACCGCCTCTCCCGAGGAGTACCTGCGGATGCAGCAGGCCTCACTCGACGGCGTCGAGATCCACGACATCGAGCGCACTCTCGACACGTTCGAGAAGCTCTACCGCGGCGAGCCGCTCGACGCGTGACGATGCGGCTCTTCTTCGACGCGCGCTACATCCGCACCGATTTCCACGACGGCATCAGCCGCTTCTCCCATGAGCTCGCTCACGCGCTGTTCGCGGCGGCGCCCGCCGAGGGTGTCGAGGTCACGTTCATCGTGCACGACCCCGCGCAGCTGCCGTTCCTCCCGGCAGGGGCGCCGCACGTCACGCTGCACGCGCCGACCTCCATGCTCGAGCCGTTCGCGGCGCTGCGGCTGAACCGGCACCGACCCGACGTCGTCTACTCGCCGATGCAGACGATCGGGGCCCTCGGTCGGCGGTTCGCGCTGATCCTCACGCTGCACGACACGATCTACTACCGGCACCGCACACCGCCCCGCGATCTGCCGTGGTTCGTGCGCTTGGGCTGGCGGCTCTTCCACCTCTCGTATGCGCCGCAGCGGGCGACGCTGAACGCCGCAGACGTCGTCGCGACGGTCAGCGAGACGAGCAAGCGTCAGTTCGCCGACGTCAAGCTGACCAAGCGCGAGGTGGTGGTGCTGCCCAACGCTCCGCAGCGTCTCGCCGAGCTGGCGCCCGCGACGGCCATGCCCGGGGCTGCGAAGCCGCAGAACATCGTCTACATGGGCTCGTTCATGCCCTACAAGAACGTCGAGACGCTCGTCCGGGCGATGCAGTGGCTGCCCGGCCGCACGCTGCACCTGCTGAGTCGGATCTCCGACGGTCGACGCGCCGAGCTCGAGGAGCTCGCGCCCGGCGGTGCCCGCATCATCTTCCACGGCGGAGTGACGGATGCCGAGTACGCCGCGCTCCTCGCCGATGCGGGAATGCTCGCGACACTCAGCCTCGACGAGGGGTACGGGCTGCCGATCGCGGAAGCCCTGGCGCTCGGGGTGCCCGCGGTGGTCAGCGACATGGCGATCTTCCATGAGGTCGGCGGCGACGGCGCGCTCTACGTGCCGCCGCGCGACCCGCGAGCCTTCGCCGCGGCCGTCGAGTCACTCGATGACGATGCCGCCCGCGCGGCGCTCGTCGCGGCGGGTCGTGCGCACATCTCCCGATTCACCTGGGCGGAATCGGCGTCGCGACTGCTCGCGGCATCCCGTCGCGCCCGCGCGCGCCGCGACCGCTGACGGCGACCGCGCTCCGGCGCGGTGACCGCTCGCGCTCGCGGTGTGTGGGCGCCGATTCCTCTGCCGGCGGCACGCGTGTCGGGTCGGTGGGGACGCGGCGGTAGCCGTCGCGTGCGACCACCGCGAGCGTGCCTGTCACGGCGGCGATCACGAGGAGGACGAGTGCGAGAAGAAGGATGTCGGAAGGCATGGCAGAAACGCTACGATGAGCGTTATCCTGCCGATACTGGCGGATGAGACGGTATTCGGAGGAATCCTGCCATGCACACGGTCGCTTGCGTCGTCCAGCCCGGGTTCGCGCCCTTCGAGTTCGGTCTCGCGTGCGAGGCGTTCGGTCTCGACCGCAGTGACGAGGGCATCCCGAACTTCGACTTCCGGGTGGTGGCACCCGATCCGGGGGCGGTCCCCGCCAATCTCCCGTTCTCACTCAACGTCGACGCGGGACTCCAGTTCGCCGACGAGGCCGATCTGGTCGTCATCACTCCCATCCCGCGCGAGAGCTGGGACTCCGTGGATAACCGCGTCACAGCCGTCGTCCGACGTGCGGTCGAGCGCGGCGCATGGGTGCTCACCGTCTGCAGCGGAGCCTTCGTGGTCGCGGCATCCGGTGTGCTCGACGGCAAGCGCGCCACGACGCACTGGCGCTACGCCGAGACCATGGCGCAGATGTACCCGCGCATCGAGGTCGACCCCGACGTGCTGTACGTGCAGTCGGACCGGATCATCACGTCTGCGGGTACCGCGGCGGGGCTCGACGCCTGCCTGCACCTGCTGCGCATCGAGCTCGGGGCCGAGGCGGCGAACACGATCGCCCGGCGGATGGTCGTGCCGCCCCTCCGCGACGGCGGGCAGGCCCAGTTCATCGCGCGTCCGCTCCCCGAGGCGGCATCGCTGTCGCTCGCGCCCATCACCGACTGGATGATCGCGAACCTCGACCTCGATCTGTCCGTCGATCTGCTCGCGTCGCGCGCGCACATGTCGCCGCGGACGTTCGCGCGCCGATTCAAGGCCGATTACGGGACGACCCCGGCGGCGTGGCTCGGGCGGCAGCGGATCCTGCGGGCGCAGCGGCTGCTCGAGCGGACCGACCTCGGGCTCGACCAGATCGCGGCCGACAGCGGATTCGGCTCGGCCTCCGTCCTGCGGCAGAACTTCGCGCGCGCCCTCGGGCTCAGCCCCTCGGCGTACCGCGCCCGCTTCGCCTGTACGCCCGAGGCGGCGTCGGTGGCCGGGGCTGCGGCAGAGGCCGTAGCGTCCTGAACGACACGGTGATAAACTTGAGTCACACAGGCTCAAGTTTGAGCCGAGAGATTTCAGGAGAGATATGAACGCCACACAGCAGCCCGGACAGGAGGAGGCGCAGAGCGCCCTCGAGCAGTTCGGCATCAACCTCACTGACCGTGCCCGGCAGGGCAAGCTCGACCCGGTCATCGGGCGCGACAGCGAGATCCGCCGCGTCAGCCAGGTGCTCACCCGCCGCACGAAGAACAACCCCGTCCTCATCGGCGAGCCCGGCGTCGGCAAGACCGCCGTCGTCGAGGGCCTCGCTCAGCGCATCGTCGCGGGCGACGTCGCCGAGAGCCTCAAGAACAAAGAGCTCGTCTCGCTCGACATCTCCGCGCTCGTGGCCGGCGCCATGTACCGCGGTCAGTTCGAGGAGCGCCTGAAGAGCGTGCTCAAGGAGATCACCGAGTCCGACGGCCGCATCATCACCTTCATCGACGAGCTGCACGTGCTCATGGGCGCGGGCGGCGGCGAAGGCTCGGTCGCGGCATCCAACATGCTCAAGCCCATGCTCGCCCGCGGTGAGCTCCGCCTCATCGGTGCGACCACCCTCGACGAGTACCGCGAGTTCATCGAGAAGGATGCCGCGCTCGAGCGCCGCTTCCAGCAGGTCTACGTCGGCGAGCCGAGCGTCGAGGACACCATCGCCATCCTCCGCGGGCTCAAGGAGCGCTACGAGGCCCACCACAAGGTCGCCATCTCGGACGGTGCGCTCGTGGCCGCGGCATCCCTCTCGAACCGCTACATCCCGGCCCGCCAGCTGCCCGACAAGGCGATCGACCTGATCGATGAGGCCGCGTCGCGCCTGCGCATGGAGATCGACTCGGCGCCGCTCGAGATCGACGAGCTGCGCCGGCACGTCGACCGGCTGAAGCTCGAGGAGCTCGCGCTCAAGAAGGAGAAGGATGCCGCCTCGCGCGAGCGTCTCGACGCCTTGCGTGCGACGCTGAAGGACGAGCAGCAGAAGCTCGACGAGTTGCAGGCGCGCTGGGAGCGCGAGCGGGCGTCGCTGAACCGCGTCGGCGACCTCAAGACGCGTCTCGACGCGGCTCGTGTCGAAGCCGAGCGCGCGCAGCGCGAGGGCAACCTCGAGAAGGCATCGCGGCTTCTGTACGCCGAGATCCCGGCGCTCGAACGCGAGGTCGTCGAAGCGGAGCGCGCCGAGACCGCCGTCGACGGGCCCGAGCGGATGGTCAACGAACAGGTCACCGACGAGGACATCGCCGCCGTGATCGCCGCCTGGACCGGCATCCCCGTCGGGCGCCTGCTGCAGGGGGAGACCGAGAAGCTCGTGCGCCTCGAGTCCGAGCTCGGCAAGCGCCTCATCGGGCAGAAGACCGCCGTCAAGGCCGTCGCCGACGCCGTGCGTCGCTCGCGAGCGGGCATCAGCGACCCGAACCGGCCCACGGGCTCGTTCCTGTTCCTGGGGCCGACCGGTGTCGGCAAGACCGAGCTCGCCAAGGCTTTGGCCGAGTTCCTCTTCGACGACGAACACGCCATGGTGCGCATCGACATGTCGGAGTACGGCGAGAAGCACTCCGTGTCGCGGCTCGTCGGTGCCCCTCCCGGGTACATCGGCTACGAGCAGGGCGGCCAGCTCACCGAGGCCGTGCGCCGCCGCCCGTACTCCGTCGTGCTGCTCGACGAGGTCGAGAAGGCGCACCCCGAGGTCTTCGACGTGCTGCTGCAGGTCATGGACGACGGCCGCCTCACCGACGGCCAGGGCCGGACGGTCGACTTCCGCAACGTCATCCTGATCCTCACCTCGAACCTCGGATCGCCGATCCTCATCGACCCGACGCTGAGCCTCGAGCAGAAGCGCGAGCAGGTGCAGATCCTGCTGCGCCAGGCGTTCCGGCCCGAGTTCCTGAACCGTCTCGATGACACCGTGATGTTCGAGGCGCTGAGCCAGGACGACCTCGCACAGATCGTCGAGCTCTCCGTCGACGCGCTGCAGCGGCGCCTCAAGGACCGGCGTCTCTCGCTCGCGG
This sequence comes from Microbacterium sp. BDGP8, assembly GCF_029991045.1. Taxonomy (NCBI): domain Bacteria; kingdom Bacillati; phylum Actinomycetota; class Actinomycetes; order Micrococcales; family Microbacteriaceae; genus Microbacterium; species Microbacterium sp. BDGP8. The sequence goes on from NZ_CP120712.1 coordinate 432,963, forward strand.
TCACCCCCGATGCGCGCGCGTGGCTGGCCGAGCGCGGCTACGACCCGGTGTTCGGAGCCCGGCCGCTGCGCCGCCTCATCCAGTCCGAGATCCAGGACCGCCTCGCCATGGCCATCCTGTCGGGCAGGGTGCGCGACGGCGACATCGTCCGGGTCGACGTGGCCGCCGACGGCTCGGCGCTCGTGCTGACGAGTGCCGGTCCCGCGGCGGAGCCTGCCGCGCCGGCAGCCGCCGGAGGGGACGACGACGTGATCGAGGCCGAGCTGCTCGACGACTGATCGCGGCGGCGGCCTGCCCACGACGCCGAGGCGCGCAACCCCGTCGGAGCCGATGACCCTGACGTGAGAGTGTGGACGCATGCGTGCGATCCGGGCCCTGTGGGGCGCCTCACACCCGGGGCCCTCGGTCGTCGTGACGGCTCTGGCTCTGGCGCTCGGACTCGCGGCCGGGCTCGAGCCCTGGCGGCTCGCGGTGCTGGTGGCATCCGTGCTTTTCGGTCAGCTCTCGATCGGCATCTCCAACGACGCGATCGACCGTGAACGCGACCGCGCCGTCGGCCGCACCGACAAGCCTCTCGTCCGCGGTGAGGTCTCGAATCGTGCGGCCTGGATCGCGGCCGGGGGCTCCGCCGTCATCGCGCTCGCTCTCTCGGCGGCGCTCGGATGGGGGATGCTGCTCGCGCACGCCGTGACGATCGTGTCGGCCTGGTCGTACAACCTCGGGCTGAAGTCGACGCCGGTGTCCGTCGTGCCCTTCCTCGTGAGCTTCGGTCTCTTCCCCTCGCTGGCGACGCTCTCGTCACCCGATCCGACGCTCGCGGCGCCCTTCGCTGCTGTGGCGGGTGCTGCGCTCGGGGCGGCGGTGCACCTGACCAACGTCCTGCCCGACCTCGACGACGACCGCGACACCGGTGTGCGGGGGCTGCCGCATCGCCTCGGAGCGCCGGTATCGATCATCATCGCTGTCGCCGGGATCGTCGTCGCCGCGATCGCCGTGCTCATCGGCGGGCGGAGCGAGGGAGTCCTGCCGTGGCTGTTCTTCGGCGTGGTGCTGGTGCTCGCGGTCGCGGTGGTGGTGCGGATGCGGCTCCGCGGTCCCGACCGCACCGGCTTCCGCCTCGTCATGGCCGCGGCTCTCGTGCTCGCCGCGCAGCTGGTGGTGGCTGCGGGCTCGTTGCGCTGAGAACTCAGCGAGCAGCGGCGTCGAGCCCCATCGCATAGGCGTTCGGGACCAGGGAGCCGGTCGCGGCGAGCACGCGCCCGAGCATCCGAGTGCGCACGGCGTCCGCGCCCGCACTCACCGGGCGGCCGAGACGCATGTTGACCGCCGCCAGCCGTCCCGCCGTGCGGGCCGAACGCAGCCGATCGTGCTCCCATCGTGCTAGGGCAGCAGCGGGCTCGGTGCCGCTGCGGACCCAGGCAGCGAGCAGCGGCGCGAGGGTCGCCGCGTCGAGGAGGCCGAGGTTCATCCCCTGTCCTCCGATCGGGCTGATCTCGTGTGCGGTGTCGCCGATCACCGTCACCCGGCCGCGACGCAGGGCCGGTGCGAGCACACGTCGCACGCGGAACCCCGTCGCGCCGGTCAGTGCCTCTGCGGCATCCGTTTCGCCCCGTTCCCGTATCGCCGTGCGCAGCCGCCGCAGCCGCGCATCCGGCTCGTCGAACCCGCCGTCATCCTGCCCGGGCGGCTCGTCCCAGGCGACGAAGCGGCGTCGGCCTCCCGGCAGGGGGAAGGACTCGAGCACCCCCGCTCGCGCGAGGTGAACCACCGCGACGTCGGCATCGGGTCTCCCGGGGACGTCGGCGTCGCTCATGAGGTACCGGTCGGGGTAGCTCGTGCGTCTCACGGCGTTCGGCCGGAACACGAGCTCGCGTGCGCCGACGCCTCCGGCGACCACGACGAGCGGCGCCGACAGTTCGCCGGCCCCGCGAGCACCGGACGTCTCGACCCGTACGTCGGCCGGCCCCGGTGTCACGCGGGTGACGGCGACCCCACGCAGCGGCGACGGCGCACCGAACGCGAGAGCGCGCTCGGTGAGGGCCTGCGGGAGGGTGGCGACATACGGATGCCGCACCGACAGGCGATCGAATCGGACGACGCCGAGCAGTGTTCCGTCGCTGCGGGCCTCGCCGCGCGAGACACGGACCGCGTCCTCGAGGATGCGGTCGGTCGCACCGCCCTCCTCGAGCGCGGCGAGGACGGGAGCGTGCAGCCCGATCGCCCGCGACCCGTCGCCGCCGCGTTCGCGGCGCTCGAGCACCGTGACGTCGACACCCCGCCGCGTAAGCTCGGCCGCCAGCAGCATCCCCACCGGGCCAGCGCCGACGACGATGACGTCAGGCACGCCCCGCTCCCACGGCGAGCACGCGGAACGGCGCGGGGCGGACGACGTGCCACTCGCCGCGACTCGCGAGCGTCGTCCGCAGCTCTCGGGCACGGTAGCTGCGGCGGATCGAGCGCAGCCCGTCGGTGCGCAGGAAGGTCCCGTGCTGAACCGGCAGGATGGCCGCCGCGTAGAGCGCGTAGGCCGCGCGCCCCCGCTCGATGTCGGCGTGGAGCACGATGCCGCGCGACAGGGCGAGCGAGTCGGCGATGAAGGCGTCGAGCTCGGGCTCGCCGAGGTGATGCAGCACATGGTTCGAGATGACGGCGTCGAAGCGCTCGCCGCTCGCCCGCAGCGCCGTCGAGTCGGTGCTGCGGAACTCCAGGTCGGGCCGGCTGCGCTCGCGCGCGACGGCGAGGGCGCGGGGATCCGGGTCGATCCCGACCCAGCCGACGTCCAGGCCATCCCGTTCCGCGAGCCGCGCGAGCCGCGCGGTGACGTCGCCACCGCCTGATCCGATGTCGAGCACGCGGGCGGGTCGATCCAGACGCGCGAGGGCGGGCCGCAGATGCCGCCGCCATACCGTTCCCCAGCCGCTCACGGCGCGATTGACGAGGTCGAAGCGGCGGAGCGTCTGCGCGAGGGCCTCCGGATCGCAGTCCGGGTCGTCCATCAGCTCGCGCAGCTCGACGTCGCGACGACTCAGGTCCACGATGCGACGGGTTCCGCCCACACGGCATCCGTCGACGCTTTCTCCGCAACGCCGGTGTCGGCTCCAGCGGCGACTCCTGCCGTGAGGAGCGCGGCCTCCATCGTGAGTCCGGGGCCGAACGCGAGCGTCGCGATCGTCTCGCCGTCGCGCAGGGTGTCTGCGTCGAGGAGCGAGCGGAGGATAAAGAGGATCGTCGCGCTCGACATGTTCCCGTAGTCCCGCAGCGCGGCACGCGACGCCGCAAGGGCATCCGACGGCAGGTCGAGGCCCGATTCGACGCGGTCGAGGACGGCTCGGCCGCCCGGGTGGACGGCCCACGTGTCGACCCGGCCGTCGCCGATCACCTCGGCCACCGCGGCGCGGATCTCGCGCCCGATGATGCGCGGCACCTCGGCCGTCAGCACCATCTCGAAGCCGGCGTCCCCGATCGTCCAGGTCATGTCGCGCTCACCGTCGTCGGTCACCGCGGTCGCGAACCGATCGAGGTCGAGCCACCGCTCTCCGCGACGCGCCGGGTCTGCGCTGACGACCGCCGCCGCGGCGCCGTCGGCGAACAGCGATGCCGCGAGGATCTGGTCGGGGTCGTCGGCGACCCGGAAGTGCAGGGTGCACAGCTCGGCGCAGACCACGAGCACGACGGCGTCGGGCTGGGCGGCGCACATGCGTGCCGCTGCCCGAAGGGCCGGGACGGCGGCCGCGCAGCCGATGAACCCCAGGTGGTAGCGCTCGACGGTCGTGGGAAGGCCGAGGTCGCGCACCAGCCGGTAGTCGGGACCCGGCGCGTACATGCCGGTGCACGAGACGGTCACGACGTGAGTGATCTCCGCCGGCGCGACGGATGCCGCAGACAGGGCCTCCCGCGCCGCGCGCGCCGACAGCTCGGGGGCGAGGGCGATATAGGTGTCGTTGCGTGTGCCCGTCGAGGGCGAGAGCAGTGCCCCGTCGTCGGAGATGACGGGAAGGGATGCCGGGTCGCCGGCGGCCGGGCCGGCGGCATCCGATCGCGCGCCACCGGGCTCGAGCGCCTCGGCGAGATCGGTCAGCACGGTGTGCCGGGTCTCGATGGCCGAGGCGTCGAACGCCGCGCGGACCAGACGCTGCGACAGCCGTCCGATGCCGGGCTGTGCGGCGAACAGGTCGCGCACGGAGTTCTGGTGAAGCACGGCCGGCGGCACGGCGGTGCCGATCGACAGGATGCGGGCGGTCATGCTTGACGATAACCGGTGCGGCACCGCCGCGGCGCCGGGGTGTCGCACCTCACAGACCTCGTCTATGGTGCGGCCGCCGCCGTGCGAACCGCTGCCGGCGGGCTCAGTCGTCGATGACGACCGACTCGGCCACGGGCCGGCGGGTGCGGGGCGAGAGCTCGCGCTCGCGCACGGCGGCGGGGGCGGCGTCGATGTCGCCGAGGTCGCCGACGGCCATGACGGTGACGGGCGTGAACGGGGCCTCGATGCCGAGCTTCTCGGCGAGGGCTGCGGCATCGAACCCGGTCATCTGGTGGGTGTACAGGCCGTCGGCGTGGGCCTGGACGGTGAAGTGCGCGGCGGCCTGGCCGAGGTCGTAGAGCGCGGTGGGCACGGGCTTGCCGTCGTTCTCGGTCTGCGCGATGAAGACGATGAGGGCGCCCGCGGGGCCGGCCCAGGCCTGGTTGAACTCGACGAGCGTCGACACGACCTTCTCGTGGGTCTGGGTGCCGCGACGAGCAACGACGAAGCGCCAGGGCTGTGCGTTGAAGGCCGACGGGGCCCAGCGTGCCGCCTCGAGGGCGCTGGCGAGGGCGTCCTCGTCGACGGGGGAGACCTCGTCGTACAGGCGCGTGCTCCAGCGGGCGGCGAGGATGTCGAGGACGGGGGCGTCGGTCTCGGCGACGCGCTCTTCGATGAGGGACATGGGATTCTCCCGGGTTCGTGCGGACAGCGTCGGACTCCATCGTCCCGCCACGTGCGAACGACGGCGCGTTCGCCGACATTCCCCGTCACGAGAAACTCATCGCCGTCCTCCGGGCGTGAACCCGGAGGACGGCGATGCGGCGGGAGGGCGGGCGGCCCCGCAGCGGCCGGGTCAGCGGCGCAGGGCCTCGCCGAGCTTGACGCGGGCTCCCATGCGCAGGAGCGAGTTCTCGTAGATCTTGGCGCCGACGAGGATCGCCCCGACGCAGGTCAGGAGCAGGATCGCGAGCGACAGCAGCGGCTCCCACCACAGCGCGTCGCCGAGGAACAGGCGCATCGGCATGCCGACCGGTGCCGAGAAGGGCACGTACGACATGATCCCGAGGATCAGCGGGTTGTTCCACGCGAAGATGACCAGGAAGTACGGCGCCATGACGAGCAGGATGAGGGGCGTCGTCGTCGCTCCGATGTCCTCCTGCCGCGAGACCATCGCGGCGGCGGCGGCGAAGAGCGCGGCGAGCAGCACGAAGCCGAACAGGAAGAACACTGCGAACCAGGCGATGGGGGCGCCGATGCCCGTCAGCAGCGCCGTCTGATCCGTGACCGTCAGCCCGATCACCGCTACCGCGGCGAGGATGAGGATCTGCCCCATCGCCAATACCGTGTTGCCGATCACCTTGCCCGCGAGCAGCGCCCGGACCGGCACGGCCGAGATCAGCAGTTCGACGACGCGCGTCTGCTTCTCCTCGACGACCGACTGGGCGATCGTGGCACCGAAGGTCTGCGCCGAGATGAAGAAGATCGCGCCGAACCCGATCGCGACGATGTAGCCGAGGAAGCCGGCGTCGCCGGAGGGGTCGAGCAGCTCGACCTTCGGCAGCTGCGCGAGCGACAGGAGGATGGTGTTCGACACCGACGTGTCGCCGATGACGACGTATCCGCTCGGCGCGGACGCGTCGGCGACGACCGCGGCGTCGACGTCGCCGTCGCGCACGGCGCTCTCGGCGGCCGCCCGGTCGGCGACATCCTTCACGTCGAGGCCGGGCGCGTTCTGGACGTACGAGGCCGCGTCCGGGGTCACCGCGACGGGCGAGCCGCTGTCGTTCCCCGCCGAGAAGCCGCCCCAGATCACGAGCGCGAGCGCGCCGAGGAAGAGGATGGCGAACGAGATCACGAACGACTTGCTGCGGAGCTTCGAGCCGATCTCGCGTTCGGCGACGAGCCAGGTGCTCTGGGCGAATGAGGGGGATGCGGCGCTCACGGGGCGACCTCCTGGATGACTTCGGTGAAGATCTGGGCGAGGGACGGATGCCGCGGCGTGAAGCTCGCGACGTCGCCGTGCTCGACGGCCCGGCGCAGCACGCGCTGCGCGGTCTCGTCGGCATCGACGTCGAACAGGGCGTAGCCGCCGTCGAACTCGACGACCTCGACCCCCGGTTCGGTGCGGAGCCAGCCGGCATCTCCCGTCGAGACGAGCTCGTAGCGGTGCCCCTGGTGCTCGCGGCGGAGCCCGTCGCGGGTGCCGGCGGCGCGGATGGTTCCGCCGGCGATGATGACGAGGTCGTCGCAGAGGCGCTCGACGACGTCGAGCTGGTGCGACGAGAACAGCACGCCGACGCCCTGGGCGGCCCGCGTCTGCAGGACGCCCGCCACGACGTCGACGGCGAGGGGGTCGAGCCCCGAGAACGGCTCGTCGAGGATCAGGACCTCGGGGTCGTGCACGAGGGCGGCGGCGATCTGCGCGCGCTGCTGGTTGCCGAGCGACAGCGTCTCGATGTTGTCGTTGAGGCGCTCGCCGAGTCCGAGCTCTTCGAGAAGGGCGCGGGCGCGCGCCGTGGCATCCGACTTCGAGAATCCATGCAGTCGGGCGAGGTAGACGATCTGCTCGAGCACCTTCATCTTGGGATATAGCCCGCGTTCCTCGGGCATGTACCCGAAGCGGCGCCGGTCGGCGGCCGTCACCGGCGAGCCGTCGAGGGTGACCTCGCCCCGGTCGCGCGAGAGGACACCGAGCATGATGCGCATCGTGGTGGTCTTGCCCGCCCCGTTGCCGCCGACGAAACCGGTCAGGCGCCCATCGGGCACCCGGAACCCCACGTCGTCGAGCACGCGGTGCGTGCCGTAGTTCTTGGTGATGCCGCTCAGTTCGAGCATTCCGCCTCCTTAGCCGATGACTCCACGCTAGGGAGCGGGCGGGGTCGGGCGGATCCCCCGTACGGCGGATCGTGGCGGAGTACGCCCCGCCCGGCGGGGGAGCCGTGCGGGGGGAGCGGGGTGGGTGGGCCCCGTCAGCGGCGCAGGAACGTGATGACCGGATGCCCGTCGCGGGCGTCCGGGCGCACCTCGGCGGCCACGCCGTAGACGTCGGCGATGAGCTCGGCGGTCAGCACCTCGGCGGGGGCGCCCGCGGCGACGACCCGGCCCGACTGCAGCACCATCACGGCGTCGCAGTACATCGCGGCGAGGTTCAGATCGTGGATCGCGACGATGCACGTCACCGGCAGGTCGCAGACGAGTTCGAGCAGGTCGAGCTGATGACGGATGTCGAGGTGGTTGGTGGGCTCGTCGAGCAGCAGTTCGCGCGGCTCCTGCGCCAGCGCGCGGGCGATCTGCGCGCGCTGGCGCTCGCCGCCCGAGAGCGTGTGCCACATGCGGTCGGCCCGATCAGCCAGGCCGACGTGCTCCAGGGCGCGATCGACCGCCGCGGCATCGGCCGCCGGGTCGCCGCCGAAGGTCGTCCGGTGCGGGATGCGCCCGAGGCGCACGATCTCGCGCACGGTGATGTCGACCTCCGTGTCGGCGTGCTGCGTGACGGCGGCCACGGTCCGCGCGACGCGGCGCCGGCTGAGCGACGAGAGGTCTTCGTCATCGAGGGTCACGAGGCCCGCGGTCGGCCGAACGAGCCCGTGCAGCAGGCGCAGGAGCGATGACTTGCCCGATCCGTTCGGGCCGAGCAGGCCCAGGGTCTGACCCGGTTCGGGGTGCACGCTCACGCCGTCGACGACGAGCGTGCCCGAGCGCGTCCACGACACGTCGCGTGCGGCGAGGGTCATGCGCGGTTCCTCCGGCGGGCGAGCAGAACGATGAAGACGGGCACGCCGACCAGGGCGGTCCCGACGCCGACGGGCAGCGGCGTAGGCGAGAAGGCGACGCGCGAGCCGGCATCCACCCACACCATGAAGATCGCCCCCGCGACGATCGTGGTGGGGATGAGGCGCCCGTGGCGCGACCCGACGAGCAGGCGTGCCATGTGGGGCAGGACGAGGCCGACGAAGCCGATCGCGCCGGCGACGCTCACGAGGGTGGCCGTGATCAGCGCGGTCGTGACGAGCAGGATGCCGCGCGTGCGTGCGATGTGGATGCCCAGGGAGGCCGCGACCTCATCGCCGAAGACGAAGGCGTCGAGGGCCGAGGCGTAGCGCAGGCACAGCAGGGAGCCCAGCGCCACGACGACGGTGCACAGCACGACGTCGTCCCAGCGGATGCCCTCGAGCGAGCCGAGGAGCCAGAACATGACCCCGCGCGTCTCATCGGCGTCGGCGAACGCGAAGATCACGAGAGAGGTGAGTGCCGAGAACAGCTGCGTGCTCGCGACTCCGGCCAGGACGACACGGTCGTTCCCGCCCCCGGCGAGGCGTGCGAGCAGCAGCACCACCGCGAAAGCGACGAGCGCTCCGATGAAGGCCCCGCCGGAGAGGCCGAGCGCGGCACCGCCGAGGCCGAGCACGCCGATCGCGACGGCCCCGGTCGAGGCGCCGGACGAGATGCCGAGGATGAACGGCTCGGCGAGGGGGTTCCGCAGCAGCGACTGCATGATGACGCCGCAGAGCCCGAGCCCCGCACCGCACGCCGCGGCGACCAGCGCGCGGGGCAGTCGCTCCTCCCAGACGATCGCGTCTTTCGCGGTCTTGACGGGGATGTCGGTGAGGCCCAGGTGGTTGGTGACGATGTCGCGGACGTTGACGAGCAGGATGTCGGCCGGGCCGAGGGTGATCGCGACGCCGACCGACACGACGAGCAGCAGGATGCCGCCCCCGAGCAACCCGGCCGTGGCGACGGGGCCGCGGGTGCGCACGCTCAGAGCTCGTCCCGGTGCTCGTCCATCCAGCTCTCGATCTTCTCGAGCCCGTCGACGAAGCGGATCGAAGGGTTGAGCTCGGCGCCATGCAGCGCGATGTAGCGCTTGTTGCGCACGGCATCGATCGTGCGCGTTACGGGATCCGACTCGAGGAACGCGATCTTGTCGTCGAGCCGGTCGCCGGGGAAGCGATCGCGTTGCAGATCGCCGAGGACGAGCACCTGCGGATCGCGGTCGACGAGGTCCTCCCAGGTGGTCGCGGGCCAGTCGTCGTCGGCATCGGCGTACACGTTGGTGAACCCGGTGGTCGCCGCGAGCAGCGCAGCCGAACCGAGCCCGCCGGCGACGTACGGGGTCTTGGTGTCGGCGAACCAGAAGGCGACGGTGGCGCCCGAGGCGTCGAGGCCCTCTGTCGCGGCCGCAGCGCGCGAGCGCAGATCGTCGACGAGCTCCTCGGCCCGATCGGAGACGTCGAAGATCTGACCCAGCTCGGTGATCTCCTGATAGAGCGCGTCGACGGTGAGCGGGGTGGTGCGGGTGCCACCGCCGTTGATGCTGACGCCGTTGTCGCAGTCGGTCGGCGAGAGGTAGCTGCCGATCCCGGTCTCGTCGAACCGGTCGCGCGTCGCGACGCCGCCCTGCGTGAAGTGTCGTCCGAACGAGGCAGTGACGAAGTCGGGGTCGGCGCCGAGCGTGACCTCGTAGGTGGGGGCGTTGTCGGCCAGGCGGGGCACGTTCTGGTTCGCCTCGGCGAGCGAGGGAAGGATCGGGTCGGTCCACGACGCCGTGCCCACGATGCGGTCCTCCAGCCCGAGCGAGAGCAGGATCTCGGTGGAGTTCTGGTCCAGCGAGACGATGCGCTGGGGCGCCGCGTCGACGGTGATGGAGCGGCCGCAGTTCTCGATCGTCAGGGGGTAGGACGTCTCTCCGTTGCCGGCCGGGGCGGCCGCGCCGGCCGGGACGACCTCCGATGCGCCGCAGCCCGCGAGAGCGAGAGCGGCCAGCGGAACGATGGCGAGACTGGCGAGGAGACGATGACGCACCGCAGAAGGATAGCCTCGCCTAACCAGCATCCGCGAATCGCCGTGTTGGCGGATCCGACCCCCGACCGCGATGATGCGAGCATGCCCGCACCGATCGAGCGCTACGCCCTCCTCAGCAACTGCCGCAGTGCGGCGCTCGTGTCCGACCGGGGCGACCTCGACTGGCTGTGCCTTCCCCGCTATGACTCCGGCTCCATCTTCGGCGCCCTGCTCGGCGACAGCTCGCACGGATGCTGGAGCCTGCGGCCACGCGACCCGGACGCGACCGCGACGCGGCGCTACGACGGCGACACGTTCGTGCTCGTGACCCGGTGGGAGTGTGCCGCCGGTGTCGCCGAGGTGCACGAGTTCATGCCGGTCCTCGACGGGGTCGATGCGGTCGTCCGGCGCGTCGTCGGTGTCGCGGGCGAAGTCGACTTCGTGAGCGAGGTGCGGCTGCGCTTCGACTATGCGCGGGCGGTGCCCTGGGTGCGGCAGATCGGTGCGGCCGACACGTCGGATGCCCGCCCGATGGGCGTCCTGCTCGCGGTGGCCGGGCCGGATGCCGTCACGCTGCGCGGGCCGCGGCTCGTCGCCCGGGACACGATGCACCGGGGCGAGTTCCGTGTCGAGGCGGGGCGCACCGTCGACTCGGTGCTCCGCTGGGAGGCCTCGTACCGCGACATCCCGCAGCCCTTCGACGTCGACGGCGCCCTCGAGCGCACGCGCGGGTGGTGGACGACCTGGGCGCGGCGCATCCGCGACGGCGGGCGGTGGGGCGACCGGGTGCTGCGTTCCATGCTCGTGCTGCGGGCGCTCACCCACGCCGAGACGGGCGGCATCGTCGCCGCCGCGACGACCTCTCTGCCGGAGGATTTCGGTGGTTCGCGCAACTGGGACTACCGGTACGTATGGCTGCGTGACGCTGCCCTGACTCTCGAGGCCTACATCTCGCACGGCTATCTCGAGGCGGCCGCGCGCTGGCGCGACTGGCTGCTGCGGGCGGTTGCGGGCGATCCCGCCGACGTGCAGATCATGTACGGCATCGCGGGCGAGCGCGACCTGCCCGAGCGCGAGCTGGAGAGCCTGCCCGGCTACGCGGGGTCCGCGCCGGTGCGCGTCGGCAACGGCGCGGTCGACCAGTATCAGGCCGACGTCATCGGCGAGGTGATGGTCGCCCTCGAGGCCGCCCGGCTCGCCGGCGTCACCGAGACCTCGTTCTCGTGGGCGTTGCAGCGGGCACTGCTCGATCAGGTCGTCGCCTGGCTCGACCGGCCCGATCACGGTATCTGGGAGATCCGGGGTGAACCGCAGATGTTCACCCACTCGCGGGCGATGATCTGGGCCGCCCTCGATCGGGGCGTCCGCGCCGTCGAGGAGCACGGGTTGAGCGGCGATCCCGATCGCTGGCGGGCCCTGCGCGACCGCGTCCGCGCCGAGATCGACGAGCAGGGCGTGGATGCCGCGGGCGGGCACTTCACGCAGCACTTCCGCACCGACGAGGTCGACGCGTCGCTGCTGCTGCTTCCGGCCGTCGGGTTCTGCGCTCCCGACGATCCGCGCATGCTCGCGACCGTCGCGCGCATCGAGAGCACGCTGCTGCGCGACGGCCTGGTGATGCGCTACCGCACCGAGGCCGGCGTCGACGGTCTCGCCGGCACCGAGCATCCCTTCCTCGCCTGCTCGTTCTGGCTCGTCGAGCAGTACGCGGCGACCGGACGCATCGACGACGCCACCCGGCTCATGGACCGCTTGTGCGGACTCGCCAACGACGTCGGGCTCCTGTCGGAGGAGTACGACGTCACCGACGGGCGCCAGGCGGGAAACACGCCGCAGGCGCTGTCGCACCTCGCGCTGGTGGGCGCAGCCGATGCGCTGGCGGGGCACGGCGGGCGCGCGGCGCACCGGCGCTGAGCCGGCCGGCGGTACGCCACAGCGGCCACCTCGGCGTTCATCGGGCAGATATGCGCGGGGCCTATGATGCCCGGGTGACGTCTCTTCCGGCATCCCCCCGCCGCCCGACGCGCCGCCAGCGACTGGCGGCATTCGGCCGAACCCGTCGGGGTCTCGTCACCGGTTTCGTGGCCTTCCACGCGGCCTACATCCTCGCCCTCCTGCCGCTGATCATCGCGGGCGGCACGGAGGGCGACCTCCCGCTGTACCGGCAGTGGGCGCAGGATGCCGTGCAGGGAACCTGGCCCATCATCGACTTCGAGTGGGTGTACCCGGCGGGCGCGCTGCTGCCGATCGTCGCGCCGATCGCGCTGGGCCCCTACCTGTACCAGCTCGTCTGGCTGCTCATGCTCGCCGGCGCCAACTGGCTCGCGCTCGCCGCGATCGCCGGCGCGCGGCTGCAACGTCGCTCGGCCTATCCGGCCGCTTGGTACTGGCTGCTCAGCATCCTGCTCCTCGCCCCCGTGTCGATGCTGCGCCTGGAAGGGTTCGCTGCTCCGCTCGCCATCGCGGGACTCGTCTGGGTCTCGCGGCGCCCCGTCGTCGCCGGAGCGCTCATCGCGCTCGCCACCTGGATCAAGGTGTGGCCGGCCGCCATCGCGGCTGCGGTGGTCGCGGTGTGCCGGAGCCGCTGGTGGGTCGCCGTGGGCGGTGGCGTGGCGAGCGTCGTCATCATGATCGCGGTGGTTCTCGCCGGGGGCGCATCGAACCTCTTCAGCTTCCTCACGATCCAAGGGACTCGTGCCCCGCAGCTCGAAGCGCCCGTCGCGACGCCGTGGGTGTGGGCGACGATCTGGGAGCTGCCCGGAGCGCGCATCCAGCAGAATTACGAGCTCGCCACCCGCGAGGTGATCGGGCACGGGGCGATGGCTGCCGGCGAGGTCGTCGGCTGGCTCATGATCGCCGCGTTCGCCGCGATCGCGTTGCTGCTCGTGCGAGCCCGGATGACCTGGGTCGCCGGCGCCCAGCGCGTCGAGCGCGCGGAGGGTCGCCTCATGGTGCTGGGCGCCTTCGCCCTCACCGCCGCGCTGATCGTCTTCAACAAGGTCGGCTCTCCGCAGTACATGCTGTGGCTCGCCCCGATCGTCGTCGTGGGGCTGCTCATCGACCCCGAGCGGTGGCGGACGCCCGCGAAGTGGATGGCGGTGACGAGCTTCCTGACGACGCTCGTCTTCCCGATCTTCTACATGCCGCTCGTGCACGCCGACCCGTTCGCGGCGAGCCTGCTTCTCGCCCGGAACGTGCTCCTGGTCGCACTGTTCATCTGGAGCATCCAGGCGCTCTGGCGCATCGCGATGCCGCGCGCGGTGCGGCCCCTCTCGATGCCCGTGCCGCGCCCCTCGCTCTCGCCCGTCTCCGACCCGGCCTGAGCTCGCGGCTGGTCAGGCCCAGCCGTTGCGGTGGGCCAGGACGACGGCGGCCACGCGGTCGCGTGCGCCGAGCTTGATGAGGATGTTCGACACGTGCGTCTTCACCGTGGCGTCGCCGATGAAGAGCTCTCGCGCGATCTCGGCGTTGCTGAGCGCCCGCGCGAGGAGGCGCAGCACCTCCGCCTCCCGCTCGGTGAGGCCGTGATCGGCGGGAGTCGACGCCTGCGGCGCGGCGGGTGCTTCGGTGGTCGCGGAGGTCGCGTCGGGTGGGCCGCCCGCGAAGCGCTCGATGACCCGTCGGGTGACCTCCGGAGCGAGGAGGGCGTCACCGGCGGCAGCCACCCGCACGGCGGCGGCGAGCTCCTCGGGTCCCGCGTTCTTCAGCAGGAAGCCGCTGGCTCCGGCCTGCAACGCCTGGAACAGGTAGTCGTCGCGGTCGAAGGTCGTCACGACGACGACCGCGCTGGAATTGCGAGGGTCGGCGACGATGCGGCGGGTCGCCTCGAGTCCGTCGAGGACGGGCATCTGGACATCCATGAAGACGACGTCCGGCTGCAGGCGTGCGACCGTCTCGACGGCCTCCGCGCCGTCGCCGGCCTCGCCCACGACGGCGATGTCGCCGCTCGCCTCGAGGATCATGCGGAAACCGGCCCGCATGACGGCATGGTCGTCGACGAGCACCACCGACGTGGGCGTGGTGGGCGAGGGCGTGGTGGTCGTGCTCACGCGGGAACCCCCTCGGCGCTCGGCTGGGACGACCGCGCGCTCGCGGGAACACGGGCCCGGACGAGGAAGCCGCCGCGAGGACGGGGTGCCGCCTCGAGCCAGCCGCCCGATGCCGCCGCGCGCTCCCGCATGCCCACGAGGCCGAGGCCCGGCGTCGCCCCGAAGCGCACGCGGCCGTCATTGGCGATCTCGAGCTCGATCTCGTCGCCGTCGAAGCGCAGCCGCACGTCGGCGCGCGCGTCGGGCCCGCCATGGCGGCGCGCGTTCGTGAGCGCCTCCTGGGCGATGCGGTAGAGGTTCACCTGAGCGACCTCGGACGCCGTGACCGGTTCGCCCACGACGGTGAAGGTGGTCGGCATCCCGTTCTCCTCCGAGTACCGGACCAGCTCGGCGATCGCCTCGAGCCGCAGCGTCGAATCGTGCGGTGCTGCGGCATCCGGGGTCCGCAGCGTCTCGAGCAGCTGGCGGAGCTCCGTCAGCGACGCCCGTGCCGATTCCTCGACCACGGTGAGCGCGCGTCGCGCCGCCTCGGGATCGCGATCGAGCACCGTGCGCGCGGCGCCGGCCTGCACGCCCATCGCCGAAACGTGGTGCGCCACGACGTCATGGAGCTCCCGTGCGATGCGGACGCGGTCGAGCGCCACCGCCTGCGCCGCGGTGATCTCGCGCTCGTGCTCGAGCTCACGCGTGCGCTGTTCGAGCTCCTCGCGGCTGAGCGCGCCCGCGTAGGCGCGCTCGCCGAACGCGAAGGCGCCGGCGAAGAAGACGACGTTGAAGAGGAACTGCAGCATCATCATCGCCGCGACGGGGGAGAACAGCGAGAACTCCGCGGCGCTGTCGCTGCCCTGTTCGCTGGCCGCCTGGAACATCGCCGCGAGCAGCCAGAAGAACATGCCGATGATGACCACGACGCGGACGATGAGGGCCCGCCGCCGATCGACGACCCACGCGCCGACCGAGTACATCGCGATGAAGAGGGCGATGCTGCCGACGTACATCTCGGGGATGTGCACCGACATGCCGACGAAGTAGACGACAGCGACGACGATCAGCGCGACCTCGGGGATGCGGCGACGCAGCGCGAGCGGTGCCGTCAGCGCCACGCTGTAGAGCAGGCCCCAGCCGAGGTGCGGTGAGTCGTCGCCCCAGACCTGCGCGACACTGCCGAGCCAGGTGCTGAGGATCGCGCTCACGAGCAGCGCGGCGGCGAGCCACAGGTCGTTGCGCAGTTGCTCGGGGGTCGCGGCGAGACGCTCGTCGGGTACGGGGGAGGCCACGGACATGACCTCCACGCTACGGTGCGCGCAGGGGTGCGACATCCCCCGAGCGGGGGAGCCGGACGGCCGTCGCGACGATCAGAAGATCATCGGACGGTCGTCATCGTCGTCGCCGTCGAGGTCGAGGTCGACGACGACGGGGACGTGATCGCTCGGCGCTTCGCCCTTGCGCTGATCGCGGTGGATGGCGGCGTCGGTGACGGCATCGGCGAACGCGGACGAGCCGAGGATGAAGTCGATGCGCAGGCCCTCGTTGCGGGGGAACCGCAGCTGCTTGTAGTCCCAGTAGGTGAAGCCGGTCGGCACCAGCGGGCGCACGGTGTCGGAGAGGCCGGCGTCGAGCAGCGCCTGGAACGCGGCGCGCTCGGGCGCCGAGACGTGGGTCGTCACGCCCTCGACGAGGGTCGGGTCGCCGACATCCTCGGGGGTGGGGCAGATGTTGAAGTCGCCGGTGAGCGCCAGGGGGAGGCCGGGGGATGCGGCCAGGGTGTCGCGCGTGTACTGCTCGAGCGCCTGCAACCAGTGGAGCTTGTAGACGTAGTGCGGGTCATCGAGCGACCGGCCGTTCGGGACGTAGAGGCTCCAGACGCGGACGCCGCCGACGGTCGCGGCGATGGCCCGCGCCTCCTGCGGCGCGTCGGGGCCCTCGTGGCCCTTGAGGAATCCCGGCATCCCGGGAAACCCGATCTGCACGTCGGTCATCGGCTCGCGGCTGGCGATCGCGACGCCGTTCCACTGGTTCAGGCCGTGGAGCTCGACGTGGTAGCCGGCCGCCTCGAACTGCTCCATCGGGAACTGCTCGGGCTTGCACTTGATCTCCTGCATCGCCAGGACGTCGATGTCTTCGTTCACCGCGAAGCCGACGATCCGGTCGACGCGAGCGCGGATCGAGTTCACGTTCCAGGTGGCAAGACGCATGCCCCCAGCCTATTCGGCGGCTCGGACCTCGCCCGCTGCGCGGCATCCGGATACCGTCGGGGGATGGCCACGACATTGCTGCTCATCGCCGATACGCATGTCCCCGGGCGGGCGCGGGCCCTGCCGGATGCCGTGCTCGCCGCGGCCGACGCGGCCGACCTCATCGTGCACGCGGGGGACTGGGTCGCGGCATCCGTCCTCGACGAGCTCGAGCGGCACGGCGAGGTGCTGGGGGTGTGGGGCAACAACGACGGAGCCGACCTGCGGTCGCGACTGCCCGAGGTGGCGCGTCGAACGATCGAGGGGGTGCGGTTCGCCGTCGTGCACGAGACCGGCGCCGCGGCGGGGCGCGAGCGACGGATGGACGCCGTCTACCCCGATGACGACGTGCTCGTCTTCGGCCACAGCCACATCCCGTGGGACACGACGACCCCGCGCGGACTCCGGCTGCTCAACCCGGGCTCGCCCACCGACCGGCGTCGCCAGCCTCACAAGACGTTCCTCACGCTCACGGTCGACGCGGGCGAGCTGCGCGATGTCGACCTCGTCGTGGTCTGAGCGACGGCGTCGGGCCGGGGCGACCCGCTCGTAGAATCGGGGTCATGACCGTCGCAGGCACGCCCGAGCTCGAAGCCGACCGCCAGGATCTCATCCGGCTGATCCAGGACGAGGCGGTGTTCCACGGCGACTTCACCCTCTCGAGCGGCAAGAAGGCGACGTACTACGTCGACATGCGTCGGCTGACGCTCGACCACCGCGCCGCGCCGGCGATCGGCCGCATCATGCTCGACCTCATCTCGGACGTCGACGGCGTCGTCGCGGTCGGCGGCCTCACCCTCGGCGCCGACCCGATCGCGAACGCCGTCATGCACGAGTCGGTGCGCGCGGGCCGCCCCCTCGATGCGTTCGTCGTGCGCAAGGAGCCCAAGGACCACGGCCGCGGTCGGCAGGTCGAGGGCGCGGATGTCGCAGGCAAGCGCGTCGTCGTCGTCGAGGACACCTCGACCACCGGCCAGTCCGCACTCAAGGCCGTCGAGGCGCTGCGGCGCGAGGGCGCTGAGCCCGTCGCGGTGGCCGTCATCGTCGACCGCAAGACCGGCGCCCAGGCAGCGGTCGAGGAGGCCGGGCTGCAGTGGCTCGCCGCGATCGACCTCGACGACCTGGGCCTCGCCCCGCAGTAAGGCGCTTCACCTGGCAGCATCCGCCGCTTCGGGCTGCGTGAGGGGGCATGAGCTGCCAGGTGAACCGCAGCCGCCGAGGAATAGCGCGCGGGGCCTGGGCGGTTGTGGTTCAGTATGAGCCTGTACGAGCCCGCCGTCTTCGGTGCCCTGAACCTGTCGAACCGCGTCGTCATGGCGCCGCTCACGCGCACCCGCGCGGGCGAGGACGGTGTTCCCACCGACGTCATGGTCGAGTACTACCGCCAGCGCGCGGGGCAGGGCCTCATCATCACCGAGGGCACGTGGCCTGTCGTGGAGGGCAAGTCGTACCCCGGGCAGCCCGGCATCCAGACCGAGGAACAGATCGCGGGCTGGCGACGCATCGCCGACGCCGTCCATGAGGCCGGCGGCACCATCGTCATGCAGCTGATGCACGGCGGACGCGTGTCGCACCCCGACATCACCGGTGCCGACCGAGTCGTGGGCCCGAGCGCGCTGGCTGCGCCCGGGCAGACCCGCACCCCGAAGGGCAAGGCCGACATGCCGATCGCGCACGCGCTGACCGCGGCGGAGGTGCCCGAGGTCGTCGAGCAGTTCGCGCAGGCCGCGCGCAACGCGCTCGCGGCGGGGCTCGACGGTGTCGAGGTCCACGGCGCGAACGGATACCTCGTGCACGAGTTCCTCTCGCCCGTCTCCAACGTGCGCGACGACGAGTACGGCGGATCGCCCGCGAACCGCGCGCGCTTCGCGGTCGAGGTCACCCGGGCCGTAGCCGCTGCCGTGGGCGCCGACCGCACCGGCATCCGGCTCTCGCCGCAGCACAACATCCAGGGTGTGCTCGAGCACGACGACGCCGACGCCCGCGCGACCTACACGGCTGTCGCCGAGGGGCTCGCCCCCCTCGGGCTCGCGTTCGTCGATGTGCTCAGCGCCGACCCGACGGGCGAGCTCGTGCAGCACACCCGTCGCACGGCCGCCGCCCCCTTCATCCTCAACTCGGGCTTCGGATCTCCGACGACCCGCGAGGAGGCCGAGACCCTCGTGATCGCCGACTGGACGGATGCCGTCGCCGTCGGTCGCCCCGTGATCGCCAACCCCGATCTGGCGGCCCGGTGGGAGCAGCGGGCGGAGCTCAACGAGGCGCGCCCCGAGCTCTTCTACGGCTCGACCGCCGAGGGCTACATCGACTACCCGTTCCTCGACGAGGTGCCCGCCGGCGCGGTCTGAACGACACCGGACCCGAACCCGAGCGTCGCATCCATCGCCTCGTCGAAGCGGCGACGCGCGTCCTCGATGCGCGGCATATGCTCCTGCGCCCACGCGAGGATGACGTCGACGGGCGGGCGCAGGGTCTTGCCGAGCGCTGTGACCCGGTACTCCACGGCGACCGGCCGGGTGCTGAGTACGACGCGTTCCACGATGCCGTTGCGCTCGAGCCGCCGCAGAGTCGCGGTCAGCGACTTCTGCGTGACGGCGGGGATCGCGCGCCTGAGGGTGCTGAACCGGGCGGGCGCGTCGCACAGCTCGTTCAGCACCGCGAGCGACCACCTGTCGAGTACCTGGTCGAGCAGGTCGCGATGCGGGGCCGCGATCTCGAATCGGTCTGCGTCGGCGGGGGTGGTATCGGTCACGCTACCCAGTCTCGTTGAAGTGACTTCCGAGCACCAGGTATCCATGAGATACCAATAACGATGCAAGGAGCTTCACCATGACCGTTCACCTGTCGTCGCCCGACTCGCTGATGCAGGCCGTTCCGTACCACCACGTCGCCGTTGCCACCGGCGCGCGCCAGGTCCACGTCGCCGGCCAGATCGCCCGAACCGCCGACGGCAGGTCGGTGGCTCCCGGCGATCTCACCGGTCAGGTCGCGCACGCCCTCCGCAACACCCACGCCGCGCTGGAGAGCGCCGGCGCGGGGTTCGCCGATGTGGTCCGCTTGGCCTTCTACGTCACGGGGTGGGCGCCCGACCGCATCGCCGACTTCATGGCGGGCGTCCACGATGTGGCCGCGGAGATCGGGCTGCCCACACCGATGCCGCCGGCCTCGCTCATCGGGGTGGACTACCTCTTCGAGCCCGACGTCCTCGTCGAGGTGGAGGCGACCGCGGTCCTCGATTGACTCCCGGCGGCCGATCCGGGCTCAGCTCTGGAAGACGGGCAGCTGCGACGCGAGGCCGAGCAGCAGGCCGAAGAACATGAGCAGGATGATGCCGCGACGGGTCGACCCGCGATTCGTGCCGTCGGTGCCGATCTGCTGGTTGCGCACGAAGATGATCAGCGCGATCAGCAGGATCGCGAGACCGGTGAGCGCGAGGACGATCGACATCAGTCGTCGTCCCCGTCGCGGCGCCGCCGGACGAACTGCACGATGACGACCACGAGGGTCGTCGTGAGCATGAGCGCGACGCTGATCAGCAGGAGGTTCTGCTCGAACTCGTTCACAGGATGCCCGGATCCTCGGTCTCGTACGGCTCCGTCTCGAGCAGATCGGCGACGGAGTCGAGGATCTCGTCGGGGCGGAACGGGTACCGCTCGATCTCGGCGTCGTCCGAGATGCCGGTGCGCACGAGCACGGTGTGCAGACCCGCTTCGATGCCCGCCACGACGTCGGTGTCCATGCGGTCGCCGATCATGCCGGTGTTCTCGGAGTGCGCTCCGATGCGGTTCATCGCCGAACGGAACATCATGGGGTTCGGCTTGCCGACGACGTACGGGCTCTTCCCGGTCGCGTGCGAGATGAGGGCCGCGAACGAACCGGTCGCCGGAACGACGCCCTCCGGGGTGGGGCCCGTGGCATCCGGGTTGGTGATGATGAACCGCGCGCCGGCGTTGATGAACCGGATCGCCTTCGTGATGGCGTCGAAGGAGTAGTTGCGCGTCTCGCCCACCACGACGTAGTCGGGGTCGGTCTCGGTCATGATGTAGCCGGCCTCGTGGAGGGCGGTGGTGAGGCCCGCCTCGCCGATCACGAACGCCGAGCCGCCCGGATGCTGCGAACGCAGGAAGTCCGCCGTCGCGAGCGCCGACGTCCAGATACGGTCCTCCGGCACCTCCAGCCCCGACCGCGCGAGACGCGCGCTGAGGTCTCGGGGCGTGAAGAAGGGGTTGTTGGTCAGCACGAGGAACGGCGTGCCCGTCTCGCGCCACTGCGCGAGCAGTTCCGCCGCCCCCGGGATGGGGTGGTTCTCGTGGACGAGAACGCCGTCCATGTCCGTGAGCCAGCACTCGATATCGGCGCGTGTCCGCATGGCCCCAGCCTAGCTGTGGCGATCCGGCCGTAGTCTTCACTCGTGGCCCACGACGACTGGAATCCCCGCAAGCTGCCCGACCTGTCGGGCAAGCGGTATCTCGTCACGGGCTCCAACGCGGGACTCGGGTATTTCGCCAGTCTGCAGCTCGCTTCGGCCGGGGCCCACGTCATCATGACCGGCCGCAGCCCGCAGCGGCTCGCGACGGCGCGCGCCTCGGTCGTGCGAGCCCTGCCCGACGGGGTGGGATCGGTCGAGACGCTGCTGCTCGATACGAGCAACCTGGGCTCCGTGCGGGCAGCGGCGGCGACCGCTCGCGGCCGAAAGCCCCTCCACGGCCTGCTCCTGAACGCCGGGGTGGTGCATCCGCCGCGTCAGCGCCGCACGACCCCCGACGGTCACGAGCTGGTGTTCGCCACCAACGTCCTCGGCCACTACGCGCTCGCGGGGGAGCTGCTCATCGCGCTCGCCGCCGGCCGCGGCCGCATGGTCTGGGTCGGCTCGGTGTCGACATCGATCTGGAAGTACGACCCGACCGACATCGAGCTCGAGAGCGACTACTCGCCCTGGCGCGCATACGTGCAGTCGAAGGTCGCCACGACCTCACTCGGCCTCGAGGCCGACGAGCGCCTGCGGGCGGCGAGCGTGCCGGTCTCGAGCCTGGTCGCCCACCCCGGCTATTCCACGAGCGGGCGCACCCGCGGCATCGCCGGCATCAACGAGCCGTCCCGGATGACGCGTTTCACCGACAACCTGCAGGTCGCCGTGACGCAGTCCAAGGAACGGGGGGCGTGGGCGCTCGTGCGCGCTCTCGTCGACCCGGATGCCGCGGGCGGCGAGTATTACGGGCCGGCCGGTGTGCTCCGGGGCGAGCCGCGCGTCGCGACGCCCGCGGCGATCACGCGCGATCCGGACATCGCCGCGCGCCTGTGGTCGTACTGCGAGCACACGACGCGCACGCCGTGGCCGTATCTGAAGGCGAGCCGGACGCGCGCGAAGAGCTGATCGCGCTCAGGCGGTGACCCAGATGGCCGCGGCGGCACCGGGTGGCAGCACGACGGAACCGCCGCCGTCGAGCCGCACGCTGTCGCGTCCGCTGACCGTCAGGGTGTGGCCCACGTCGACGCCGTGGCCCTCGAGCGTGCGCAACAGGGCGGGATCACGGTCGCTCACGCGAAGGATGCGGCCCTCGTGGCCGATCGCCGCTTCGGCGAGCAGCACGAACGGTTCGCGATGGACCTCGCCGTCGGCGTCCGGGATCGCGTCGCCGTGCGGATCGAACCGGGGATCGCCGAGCCGTTCGGCGATGCCCGAGAGCAGCCGGTCGCTGATGGTGTGCTCGAGCACCTCGGCCTCGTCGTGGACCTCGTCCCAGGCGTAGCCGAACTCGCGGACGAGCCAGGTCTCGATGAGGCGGTGACGCCGGATGATGGATGCCGCACGCCGCCGGCCGGCTTCGGTCAGGGCCACCGGTCCGTACGGGCGATGCGACACGAGGTCCTGAGCGGCGAGCTTGCGGACCATCTCCGTGACCGTCGACGGCGCGAGCCCGAGCGTCGCCGCGAGCTGCGAGGGGGTGATCGGCGCCGGCTGCCACTCGGTGTGGTGGTAGATCGTCTTCAGGTAGTCGTCGACGGCGGGGGAGGGCACACTCCAGATTATCCGCGGCGGCGGGATAGCCTGTCCCGGTGACCCGCCCCGACCCCGCCGACGCGAGCGGCGACCGCGACGGCGTCGACGCGGAACCGCAGCTGCCGGTCGGCGTGGGGCCGTGGCCGGGCGGTCCGGACGTGTGGCCTGACGACCCCCGGTACGACCCGCAGCTGCTGGCCGACGGTGACCGCCGGAACGTCGTCGACCACTACCGCTATTGGCGGCTCGAGGCAATCGTGGCCGACCTCGACGAGCACCGGCATCCCTTCCACGTCGCGATCGAGAACTGGCAGCACGACATGAACATCGGCTCGATCGTGCGCAGCGCGAACGCCTTCGGCGCGGCGGAGGTCCACATCGTGGGACGGCGGCGGTGGAACCGCCGGGGCGCGATGGTGACCGATCGCTACCAGCACGTCCGCCACCACGAGGATGTGGCCTCCTTCGCGGCGTGGGCACGTGAGAATGACCTCCCGATCGTCGCGGTCGACAACGTCCCGGGGTCGGTTCCGGTGGACCGCGCCGACCTGCCCGAGCGGGCCGTCCTGATGTTCGGTCAGGAGGGGCCGGGGCTGTCGCCCGAGGCCGTGGCTGCGGCATCCGTCGTCGTCGAGATCACGCAGTACGGCTCGACGCGTTCCATCAACGCATCGGCCGCGGGCGCCGTGGTCATGTACGAGTGGTGCCGTCGCTGGGCTCGATGAGGACCGACCGGCGAGAGGTCACCGCTCCGGGTGGCGGTCCGGGGTGACGGCGTAGACGAACAGACCCGTCGCCGACGCGCTGAGTTCGACCGTCGCGTCGGCCGGGACATCCCGGATGCCGTGCGGCTCGGCGTTGCCGTCGACGGCGGCGCACGGCACCTTTCCGCTCTCGATGGTCGTGCCGTCGGCTGTGACGGTGTAGGCCAGCTCGCTTCCCGATCCGGTGACGCAGGCGATCGTCACGACGGCGGGCGCTTCGCCGGCGGTGACGGAGATGATCGGCTCTCTGCCGGGCTCGAGAACACCGGCCTCGCGCTGGGTCCAGGACGCCCCGCCGAGCCCGTTCTCGGGGATGACGGTGTCAGCCCACTGCCGGGCGTCGTCGGCGGTGGGGCGGGGCAGCGTCCGGGGGTCGTCGGAGCGCGTCGGGATCTCGACCGGCGCTGTCTCCTGCGCGCAGCCGGAGGCGAGCATCCCGACCACGAGCACGGCGGCACCGGCGGCGGCGGCAGAGGTGAGCTTCGGCATGCCGCCACGCTAAGCGCGGAATCTGAGGTTCGCACGTGAATGGGGTTTCGACCCGATCACAGTTCGGCTTCGCGTCTCCGGGGTTCAGACGGCGATGCGCAGCCACGCGCCGCGCCGCACGCGCCACCCCAGCGTGACCAGCCGGGCGATCATGTAGACGCCGAAGAACGCCACCGCGAGCCAGGCGAGGCCTGCCGCGCCGCCCGGATGCAGCGCTCCGATCACCAGGAGAGCGGGGATGAAGGGGATGAGGTTCAGGCCTCCGGCGATCGCGAGATAGCGCGCGTCGCCGGCGCCCATCAGCACCCCGTCGAGGACGAAGACGATGCCGCAGACGGGCTGCGCGATCGCGAGGACGAGGAGCGCCGGCTGGATCAGGGCGGCCACGGCCGGGTCGCCGGTGAACAGCAACCCGATGACCCCCGACGTCGCGGCGATGACGCCCCCGACGAGTACGCCGAACCAGGCGCCCCAGGCGACGGTGCGACCGAGGACGCGCTGGACGAAGGCCTCGTCGCCGGCACCCAGGCCACGCCCGATGAGCGCCTGCGCGGCGATCGCGAGCGCGTCGAGCGCGAAGGCCGCGGTGGAGAAGATCGTGAAGGCGACCTGCCAGCCGGCGAGTTCGCTCGTGCCCAGGCCGGTCGCGACGGCGACGGTCGCGAGCAGCGCCGCGCGCAGCGAGACCGTCCGGAGGAACAGCCAGCCGCCGAGACGCGCCGACCCGCGCATGCCGTCGGCGCGGGGCCGGAGCGACGCCGAGTGCCGGCGAGCGAGGCGGCCGATCACGACCACGTAGGCTCCGACCATGCCCCACTGGGCGATCACGGTGCCCATCGCCGACCCGGCGATGCCCCAGCCGAACCCGTAGATGAAGAGGACGTTCAGCACCGCGTTGGCGCCGAAGCCGAGGCCGGCGATCCACAGCGGGGTGACGGTGTCCTGCATGCCGCGCAGCAGCCCGGTCGCGGCGAAGACGATGAGCATCGCCGGAAGACCCCACATCGACAGGCGGAGGTAGGTCTCGGCATCCGTCGCGACGGCCTCGCCGGCTCCGAACATGCCGACCAGCAGCGGCGTGGCGAGCGAGCCCGCGGCCGCGAGCACGGCGCCGAGGCCGAGCGCGAGCCACAGCCCGTCGATCCCCGCGCTGACGGCGCTGGTCGAATCGCCCGCTCCGAAGCGACGGGCCACCGCCGGGGTCGTGGCGTAGGCGAGGAACACCATCAGCCCCACGATCGTCTGCAGCACGGCGCCGGCGATGCCGAGCGCCGCGAGCGGCACGACGCCGAGGTGGCCGATGAGCGCGGCGTCGACGATGAGGAACATCGGCTCGGCGATGAGGGCGCCGAGGGCGGGAACGGCCAGCCGCAGGATCTCGCGGTTGAGCGTGGGCGCCATGACTCGAGCCTAGAGGCGTGACGCCGGCGGACCCGCCTTTGCACGACCGCCGGGTCGCTGTCGAGCGCGCGGAACGCCACCGCAACGACGGTTACCGTTGATCATCGACCGAGGGAGAGGACGCCGGATGCGGCTGCTCGAACGCCTGGCGATTGCGCGCCTGCACGCTCGGCTGCCGACGTGGGTGCGCGTCGTCGTGGCCGCAGCGGCCGTCGTGCTCGGCGTCGTCATCGTCATCCGTCCGACGACGGCTCTCGACGTCCTCGCCTGGTTGATCGGCGGCGGAATGGCGCTGACAGGCCTCCTCGAGCTCACCGGGCGCGAGGGCGAGGCGCACCGCCCGCGCTGGCGCACGGCAACGGGGGTCGCCTGGCTTCTCGGCGGCGCGATCGTCCTCCTCGCGCCGGGACTGACGGTGCGTGTCGTCGCGGTCGTCGTCGGCATCCTTCTCCTCGGTGGCGGCATCCTCGGCGTCATCGCAGCCTTCGGGCGTGGCCGCACCTGGGACGCGCGCATCGCCGACGCCGCTTTCGGCGCGTCGGGCGTCATCTTCGGCGCGCTCGCACTGTTCTGGCCCGACATCACCCTGCTCGTGACCGCCGTCGTCTTCGGCGCCCGGCTGATCATGAGCGGCGTCGTCGACCTCTGGACGCGGCTCCGCCGCCGTCGCGACGACCGCGTGGCCGAACGCGTGGGGCCGGACGGCAGGCCTCGCCGGCGCTGGGGACGGACGGTGGTCGCCATCGCCTCCGTCGCGCTGGCCGTGACCACGACGATCGTGACAGCGCCGTTGCGCGACGGCTCGACCGTCGTCGACGACTTCTATGCGGCGCCGCGTGACCTGCCCGACGAGCCCGGACGTCTCGTGCGGGCGGAGCCGTTCGACGCCGGCATCCCGGCCAGCGCGGAAGGGTGGCGGATCCTCTACACGACGACCGGCGTCGACGGAGATGTCCGCGTCGCGAGCGCCATCGTCGCGGTGCCGCGCGAGGGCGACGGGCAATGGCCGGTGATCGACTGGAACCACGGGACCACCGGGTTCGCGCAGCACTGCGCCCCGTCGCTGCAGCCGCGCGGACTGTGGGCGGGCGCCTTCTACATGCTGCCGCGAGCCATCAAAGAGGGCTGGGCCGTCGTCGGCACCGACTACATCGGACTCGGCACCGAGGGGCCGCATCCCTATCTCGTCGGGCTGCCGAGCGCCCACGCCTCGCTCGACGCCGTTCGGGCTGCGCGCGAGCTCGAGGAGGCCGACCTCGGCGCCCGCACCGTCGTGTGGGGGCATTCGCAGGGCGGTGCGGCGGCGCTGTGGACGGGCGCGGTCGCCCGTGAGTACGCTCCCGAGGTCTGGGTGCAGGGCGTCGCCGCCCTCGCGCCGGCGAGCGACCCCGCAGCTCTCGTGCAGGGCATCTCGAGTGTCACCGGCGGCAGCATCTTCGCGTCCTACGCCTTCGCCTCGTTCTCGTCGATCTATCCCGAGATCGAGTACCGCGACTATGTGCGTCCCGGCGCGGAGACCGTGCTGCGGCAGATGTCGGAGCGGTGCCTGTCCGACCCGACGATCGTGCTCTCCGTCGCCGCGGCTCTCGGGATGAGCCGCGACCCGGCGCTGTTCTCGCGGTCGCCGGCATCCGGAGTGCTCGGGCGGCACCTGCGCGAGAACACGGCGCCGCTACGCTCCACCGCGCCCGTGCTGCTGGCGCACGGCGGGGCCGACAGCGTCATCCCGGTGCAGACCCAGGCCGCATTCGTCGACCGCATGTGCGCGGCCGGTCAGGACGTCGACTTCCGCACGTACGCGGGGTTCGAGCATGCGGGGGTCGTCGAGCGACCGTCGCCCCTCATCGACGAGCTGTTCGACTGGACGAGGGATCGTTTCGCCGGCATCCCGGTTGCCGAGGGGTGTACCACCACGGAACGCTGAATGGTCTCAGAAGTTCGTGTCGTCCGGTCGGCCTAGCATGGGTGCCATGACCGACCCCGTCCTTCCCTCCGGCATCGACATCGCCGAGCTGAGTCCCGAGATCCGACCGCAGGACGACCTGTTCCGGCACGTCAACGGCAGCTGGCTCGAGCGCACCGAGATCCCCGACGACAAGGCCCGCTGGGGATCGTTCCACGTCATCGCCGAGCAGGCCGAGAGCGACGTCCGCGCCATCATCGACGAGGCGACGACCGCCGAGCCGGGCACGGTGCAGCGGAAGATCGGCGACCTGTTCACGAGCTTCATGGACACGGCTCGCATCGACGAGCTCGGTGCCGAGCCGCTCCGACCGCAGCTGGCGCGCGTCGACGCGGTCGACTCGATCCCGGCGCTGCTGCGCACCGTCGGCGAGCTCGAGCGCGAGGGCATCGGCGGCATGATCGGTACCTTCATCGAGCCCGACCCGGGCAATCCCGAGCGCTACGTCGTGTTCTTCGTGCAGGGCGGGCTGTCGCTCCCCGACGAGAGCTACTACCGCCTCGACGGCTTCGCCGCGACGCGCACGGCCTTCCGCGGATACGCCGAGCGCATGCTCGAGCTCGCCGGGGTCGCAGACGCCGCGGAGCAGGCCGAGCGCATCGCACGGCTCGAGACGGAGCTCGCCGCGCACCACTGGGACAACGTGCGAAACCGCGACGCCGTCGCGACCTACAACCTGCACACGTGGGACGAGGTGACGACCCTCGCCGGCGTCGACCTCGACCCGTGGCTGGACGGGCTCGCGCCGCGGCACCGTGACGGTTTCGCCGAGATCAACGTCAATCAGCCGAGCTTCCTCTCCGGGCTCGGCACGCTCCTGACCGACGAGCACCTCGAGGACTGGAAGGCCTGGCTGCGCTTGCAGGTCGTTCGCGCCTCGGCGCCGTTCCTGCCCGACGCTTTCGTCGCCGAGAACTTCGACTTCTACGGCACCCAGCTCACCGGCGTGCCCGTCAACCGCGAGCGCTGGAAGCGCGGCGTGAGCATCGTGCAGGCGGCGCTCGGCGAGGCTGTCGGCGAGATCTACGTCGAGCGGCATTTCCCGCCGCAGGCCAAAGTCGAGATGGATGCCCTCGTCGACAACCTCATCGAGGCGTACCGGCAGTCGATCACGGGGCTCGAGTGGATGACGCCGGCCACCCGCGAGCGCGCTCTCGAGAAGCTCGCTGCCTTCACCCCGAAGATCGGCTACCCCGACCGCTGGAAGGACTATTCCGCGCTCGAGATCGACCCCACCGACCTCCTGGGCAACGTGCTGCGTTCCACCGAGTGGGAGTACGAGCGTCAGCTGGCGAAGCTCGGTCAGCCGATCGACCGCGACGAGTGGCACATGACGCCGCAGACGGTCAACGCGTACTACAACCCGCTGATGAACGAGATCGTGTTCCCCGCGGCGATCCTGCAGCTGCCCTTCTTCTCGTCCGAGCGCGATGCCGCGGCGAACTACGGCGGCATCGGGGCGGTCATCGGTCACGAGATCGGGCACGGGTTCGACGACCAGGGCAGCGCCTACGACGGCACCGGCGCGCTCAACGACTGGTGGACCGACGCTGATCGTGCTGCCTTCGAGGAGCGCACGGGCGCCCTGATCGAGCAGTACAACGCCCTCGTGCCGCGGGGCCTCGGCGACGAGCACACCGTGAACGGGGCGCTGACCATCGGGGAGAACATCGGCGACCTCGGTGGCCTCGGCATCGCCCTCAAGGCCTACCGGCTCCACCTCGCCGCGACGATGTCGCCGGAGGAGCTGGCCGAAGCGCCCGACGGTCCCGTGATCGACGGCTTCACGGGTGTGCAGCGGCTGCTCCTGAGCTGGGGTCAGATCTGGCAGCAGAAGGGCCGCGACGCCGAGACCATTCGACTGCTCACGATCGACCCTCACGCTCCGAACGAGTTCCGTTGCAACCAGATCGTCCGTAACATCGATGCGTTCTACGACGCATTCGGCGTCACCGAGGGAGACGAGCTGTGGCTCGCCCCAGATCGCCGCGTCACGATCTGGTGATCACCCGAACCGAATCGCTCAGACTGACTCCGACGGAGACGAGAACATGACGGTGGATGGATCCGAGTCCTCCTCCGGGACCGCCCGCTCGCGCGCGGAGCGACGGGGCGCCGCGCGTCCGCGACGTCGCTCGAGCGTGCCGCGCCGGGGGTTCGCGTCGACCGAGAAGGCGCTCGACACGCTGGCGGCTTCAGGAGCACGGGTGTCCGTGCGGGTCAGCGACCTCGACCGCGGCACACCGGTGCTCGCGGGCGACGACTTCGTCACGCTGCCCGTCGCGGGGATGGGGATCGTCCCGCTGCTGATCGAGGTGGCCACGCGGTTCGACGCCGGGACCCTCGACCCGCTCGAGATCGTCGATCGTTCGACAGTGGGCGACGTCGCCGTCGCGGGACTCTGGCGACACCTCGTGGCACCGGCCCTCCCGCTCGGCGACCTCGCCGTGCTCGCGGCTTCGACGGGCGACGCCCTCGCGGCCAACGCCCTGCTCGAGCGGGTCGGTCTCGATGCGGTGCGCGCCCGGATCGGGAGCCTGGGGATGCCGCGCACGGCGCTGCTCGACCGGTTCCGTGACACCCGTGGGCCCGACGATGCCCCGCACTACGCGCTCGGCACGGCACGCGAGCTCGCCGCGATGTTCGCGGCCCTCGTCAACACCGACGTCGTCTCGCCCGGCGTCAGCGCCCAGGTGTCGGAGTGGCTGAGCCTGAACCACGACCTGTCGCTCGTCGGCTCGGTGACGGGACTCGACCCCTTCGCGCACGACGACGACAAGCACGAGCTGCTGTTCGTGAACAAGACCGGCCGCGCCGACGGCATCCGCGCCGAGGCCGGCGTGCTCGCCGGCCCCCGTGCCGGGGTGTCGTACGCGCTCCTGGTCGGGTTCGACGACCTGTCGATGAGCGACCGCCTGCGCGCTCATGAGGCGTTCCGCGCGTTCGGGCTCGATCTCATGGAGTACGTCTTCTGATCCGATCCCGCTGTTCGCTTGACTCTCACACCGTGTCAGGCTGTCGAGTGGGATCACCATGTTGAGTATCGGAGAGTTCGCCCGGCTGGCCGGCGTGTCGGTGCGGATGCTGCGCCATTACGACCAACTCGGTCTGCTGCATCCGCATCGCGTCGATCCGGCCTCGGGCTACCGCTCATACTCCGCGTCGCAGCTCGATCGAGCCAACCGGCTGATCGCGCTGAAGGACCTCGGCTTCACCCTCGAACAGGTCGGCCGGCTGCTCGACCACGGTATGTCGTCGGCATCGGTGGCCGCGCTCCTGCGGGAGCGGAGGGCTGAGCTGAGCGGTCAGATCACCGCGGACGTACAGCGGCTGCACGAGGTCGAGGCGAGGCTCCGATCGATCGAGAAGGAGATACCCGTGTCCACATTCATCGAGACCGCACTGCCCGAGCTGACTCTGACTCAGCTGTCGGTCCGCATCGACGAGATGGCGCAGATCGAAGACGAGATCAGCGTCATGTTCCAACGCGTGAACGACAGCATCGATGCCGCCGGTGCGCGACGGCTGGGCCCCGGCGTCGCGGTCTACATGACAACAGGCGACGGCATGATCGCCGCCGCGGCTGAGCAGATCGGTGACGCTCCGGTGCCCGACGGCCTCGAGCGGGCGGTCGTCTCGGCCGAACCGCGAGCGCTCACCCTTCGCTACGAGGCCGACGATCTCGCTGGCATCCAGAGCGCGTGGCAGGCGCTGGTCGCCGAGGCGGAGCGGCGCGGACTGCGATCCGACGGCGCGTGCCGCGAGATCTACCTGCAGACGCCCTGTGACGGCGACCGATGGGTCATCGACCTGCAGCAGCCCGTGTCCTGAGCGCCGGTGCGGGCAGCGCTAGCCTGGGGGAGTGAGTTTGCTGGATCCCCGAGAAGCCGCACGACGTGAACAGGCCAAGTATCGGGGGACCACCTCCGCCTGGGCCGCGAGCCTGATCTGGGGCATCCTGTCGGTCGCCGCTGCGGCGGTCGTCGGGTTCGCTATCGGCGGCATCTTCGAGCAGCTCCGGGTCGTGAACATCAACAGTGTGTTCGGCACGCGCGACACCGGCGTCCCCATGGCTGCGCGCGGGTGGGGCCTGCCCGTCGGCATCCTTCTGCTGATCGTCTGCATCGGCCAGTACGGCAAGTGGAACCACCGGTTCAGCGCCCGCGAGAAGGGCTACGCGGCGATCGGCCCGCTCACGATGATCCTGGCCGGGCTGGCGATCGGCACGTGGATCGCGACGACGATGTGGATCGAGCCCGACGCCGTCGGCGTCGCCGTCGACCCGACATTCGGCGGCAACGAGACCTGGGGTGTCGGCGAGTGGATCCTGTACGCCGGACAATGGTGGCTGCCCGGGCTCTTCACGCTCCTCGCCGTGCTGAGCTACATCGCGCGGGTGCGCTCCCTCGCGACGCGCCGCCGCAACAACGCGGTCATCTCGCGCCTCCTGGCCTCCGGCTCGCGCGTCGACGCGGAGATCGTCGAGGCACCCCTTCCCGCGCATGACGCGTCGCGGATGGCCGCGTCGCTGGTGGCGAAGTTCACCGACGCCGTGGGCACGGATCGTTGGGTCACGACCATGGTGCTCATCGCGCCGCGCGAGGTGCCGGCGATCGGTGACACGCGTCCGCTCGTATTCGATCCCGCCGATCCCGGCGACACGACGCGCATCTTCCTGTCGCCGACCGGCGCGACGGGCCCCGACGACTTCGAGCCGGTGCAGCCCGCGAGCTGAGACCCGGCCCGCGAGCTCGCGCGGCCCGCGGTCAGAAGACGATCGTGTGGTTGCCGTGTCGGATGACGCGGTCCTGCGCGTGCCACAGCACCGCCCGCGAGAGCACCTGACGCTCGACGTCGGCGCCGCGGCGGGCGAGCTCGGCCGCCGTCTCGGCGTGGGTGACCCGGATCGTGTCCTGCTCGATGATCGGCCCCTCATCGAGGTCGGTCGTGACGTAGTGGCTCGTCGCGCCGATGAGCTTGACGCCGCGTTCCTTGGCCTTCTTGTAGGGCTCGGCGCCGATGAAGGCGGGGAGGAACGAGTGGTGGATGTTGATGACGGGCACGCCGAGCTTCTCGAGGAAGTCCGACGACAGGATCTGCATGTAGCGGGCCAGGACGACGAAGTCGACGTTGCCGACGAGCAGCTTCAGGATCTCGGCCTCGGACGCCGACTTGTCGGGGCCGGGCGTCGACGGGACGTGGAAGAACGGGACGTTGAACGAGCGGACGTCCTCGGCCGAGGTGGTGTGGTTCGACACGACCATCGGTACCGTCACGGGCAGATCGCCGCGGCGGTGGCGCCACAGCAGGTCGAGCAGGCAGTGGTCCTGCTTCGACGACAGGATTGCCATGCGCTTAGGCACCGACTGGTCGGTCAGCGACCACTGCAGGTCGAACCCGGCGAGCGTCTCGCCGATCTCGGCTTCGATCGACGGGCGGTCGACGGCGAAGTTCGGGCGGTGGAAGACCACGCGGCAGAAGTAGGCGCCACCGGTCGGGTCGTCGGAGTACTGGTCGAACGCGACGATGTTGCCGCCCACGCGGGTGACCATCGCCGACAG
This sequence comes from Microbacterium sp. BDGP8, assembly GCF_029991045.1. Classification (NCBI taxonomy): domain Bacteria; kingdom Bacillati; phylum Actinomycetota; class Actinomycetes; order Micrococcales; family Microbacteriaceae; genus Microbacterium; species Microbacterium sp. BDGP8. The sequence goes on from NZ_CP120712.1 coordinate 465,452, forward strand.
GGCGGCGATGATGCCCGGCTGGTCCTGCCCGTGCACGATGAGGCAGGCGTGGGCGGGGTGGAGCGCAGTCGACGAATCGGTCATCCTTCGATTCTGCCCTGTCCCAGCCCCCGGTTCGGCACCCGGCTCAGTCGACGTCGAGGTAGTCCTCGATGACGAAGGCGGCCTCGCCGGCGTGCGTCGCCGGGAAGAGGTGCCCGCCACCCTCAAGGGTCACGAGGCTGACGAGGCCGGGAGCGGCGGCCTGCAGGCGCTCGCCGTTCGCGGGCGGCAGCACCTCGTCGTCGGCGCCCTGGATGAGCATGACCGGAACCGTCGGGGCGAGCGCGCGCCACTCCTCGGCCGACACGGATGCCGCGGCCGCCGCCTGCAGCGGCTCGAGGTCGGTGCGGGGCTCGTCGCCCTCGGCGCCGAGCAGCAGCACGCCGTCGACGCGGTCGGTGTGGTCGATCGAGACGGTGCGCGCGACGGCGCCGCCGAAGGCGTGACCGCCGACCCAGGCGTCGCCGAGTCCGACGTGGTCCATGACGTCGACGACATCCTGTGCCAGGTCGTGCAGCGTGACGCCCTCGGTCTGCGCCGTGCGGTAGCCGACCCGCAGGATGCGGAAGTCCTCCTCGGCCAGCACGTGGGCGAGCGTTCCGAGCGCCGCGACGTTGCTGTAGCCCGGGATCAGCACCAGGACCGGCTCGCTGCCGGCATCCTCGACGTAGGGGATGGCGCGGCCCTCGGGCTCGAAGATCTGCGGCTGTGTGTAGGTCATGGCTCCCTCTCGCGGTGTCCTGCGACCATTCACGCTAGCCGAATCAGCTGGGCGCCCGCGGTCGCGGGTGCATCGCGGCCCGACAGCCCGCGGGGGTGGCTCACCAGACGATGCCGCCGCCGAGCGAGATGCCGCCCCAGGTGAGCAGCACGAAGATGCCCGCGAAGACGACCGGAGCGATACCCGCGCCGCTGCGCGCGAGGCCCTTGAGCAGGGCGATCACCACCAGCACGGCGGCCACGAGCGAGAGACCGCCCCCGAGCACGAAGCCGATGAACAGCGGGATCGGCATGAGGATGAGCCCGAGGAGGCCGACCCAGAAGGCGGCCCAGGCGGTGGGGTTGGAACGACGCGCGACGGAAGAGGACATGTGTCCATCCTCTCGCGTGTGTCAGCGGACGTCGCGCATGAGAGCGAGCACGGGCTTGCGGGCCGCTGCGAGCGCGAGGCCGAGGACGATCGCGATGGCGGCGAGGATCGAGAAGTAGGGCACCTCGTTCTCGGGATTGTAGAGCGGCGCGAGCAGTCCCGAGATCGCCGTTCCCAGCGAGACCGAGAGGAAGAACAGCGCGACCATCTGCGTCTGGAACCTCGCCGGCGCGAGCTTCGTCGCGGCCGACAGCCCGACGGGCGAGATCAGCAGCTCGGCGACGGTGAAGACGAACAGGATGCCGACGATGCCGAGCAGCGGGGTCGCGGCCGGGCCGCCGCCGGCGAATGGCAGGAACAGCAGGAACGCCAGTCCCATGACGATGACGCCCGCGGCGAATTTGATCGGCGTCGAGGGCTGACGTGTTCCGAGCTTCGTCCACAGGGCCGCGAAGACCCCCGAGAGGATGATGATGAACACGGGGTTGATGGAATTGACCCAGTCCGGCGGCATCTCCCACCCGAGGACGTTCCGGTCCAGCCGCTTCTCGGCGTAGATCGGGATGACGGTGAACTGCTGCTGATACAGCGACCAGAAGGCGACGCTGACGATGAAGAGCGGGATGAAGCCGTACACGCGCGACCGCTCGGTCGAGGTGATCCGCGAGCTCGAGATGATCACGGTGAAGTAGGCGATCGTCGCGACGATGACGACGATGACGACGACGAGCGACAGGTTGTCGGCCCGGATGACGCCGAGGGCGATCAGGAGCGCGATGGCCGCGACGGCTGCGACCGCGATGCCGATGACCAGCGGGTAGCGCGACCGGGGCAGCGGGTTGGGAACGCGACGTGCGGCCTCGGGCAGCGACCGGCGTCCGATCGCGTACTGGATCAGGCCGATGGTCATGCCGACCGCCGCGGCTCCGAACGCCCAGTGGAAACCGAGGCTCGTGCGCAGGAAGCCGGTGAGCAGCGGCCCCGCGAAGGCGCCGAGGTTGATGCCGAGGTAGAACAGCGAGAATCCGGCGTCGCGGCGGGGGTCGTGCTCCGAGTAGAGGGATCCGACGACCGCCGTGGCGTTCGCCTTCAGCCCGCCCGAGCCGAGCGCGACCAGCACGAGTCCGACCGCGACAGACAGCAGCCCCGGGAGCACGGCGAGCGCGACGTGGCCCGCGACGATGATGATCGCGCTGAAGAAGAGCACGCGCTCGGAGCCGAGCAGGCGATCGGCGATCCAGGCTCCGAGGATCGTGGAGAGGTAGACCGCTCCGCCGTAGGCGCCGACGATGCCGACGGCTGTGGCCTCGGGCAGGCCCGCCCCGCCCTCCGAGACCGAGAAGTAGAGGTAGTAGACCAGGACGATCTGCATGCCGTAGAAGCTGAACCGCTCCCACAGCTCGACACCGAAGATGTGTGTGAGCGCCCACGGCTGCCCGAAGAAGCGGCGGTCGTTCCGGCTGTCGTCGGGGGAGTGGGGGCGGGATGCGGTGGTGTCTGCGTCCTCGTGGCTCATGGATGCCGACGATACGCCGCTCAGGGCAGCGACGGGCGCGACTCGTGCGGATCGCGGCGCTGCGGTATGCACAGCGCCACGGCCAGGGCGATCACGGCGGCGCCCAGGCCGAGGGCGAACGAGACCTGGAACGCGGCCGGTGTCGGCACGGCGACGCCGTCGCGCTCGATCGACAGGGCGGCCAGCACGGCGCCGACGAGAGCGGCCGCGGTGCTCGTCCCGAGGGAGCGGAAGAGGGCGTTCAGGCCGTTCGACGCGCCGGTCTCGGTCGGCGGGACCGAGCGCATGATGAGCATCGGCATGCCGGCGTAGCCGAATCCGATGCCCACGCCGATGAGGAGGTTCGCCACGAGCAGGTGCCAGACCTCGGAGGCCCACAGCAGCGAGAAGCCGTAGGCGAGGATCAGGGCGATCGAGCCGAGGACGAGCAGCAGGCGCGGCCCCACCGTTCGGGCCAGTCGCCCCGAGAACGGCGAGAGGACCATCATCACCAGACCCGCCGGCATGACGATGAGGCTCGCCTGCAGCAGCGTCAGCCCGAAGCCGCCGACCGTCTCGGGAAGCTCGAGCATCTGCGGGTACGACACGTTCGAGGCGAAGAGCGAGAAGCCGATCGCGACCGACGCGAGGTTCGTCAGCAGCACTGCCGGGCGGGCGGCGACGCGCAGGTCGAGCAACGGGTCGGCGATGCGCAGCTCGAACCGGCCCCACACCAGCAGGACGAGGATGCCGCCGAGGCCGCACGCGAGGGTCGCCGCCGAGGTCCAGCCCCAAGTGTTCCCGCGCGAGACCGCGAGGAGCACTCCGGTCAGACCGACCGCGAGGCCGATCGCCCCGATGAGGTCGAAGCGCCCCGGCGTCCGCAGCACGCTCGGGGGAACGACGAGCACGACCAGCACGAGCACGATCGCGCCCAGGCCCGCCGACATCCAGAACAGCACGTGCCAGTCGCTCGTCTCGGTGATGAGCGCGCTCACGGGCATGCCGACGGCGCCCCCGACGCCGAGGGTCGCCGACATCAGTGCGATCGCCGCGTCGACGCGGTTCTCGTGCAGCACGTCGCGCATGATCGAGATCCCGAGCGGCACGACGCCGGTCACCGCACCCTGCAGCGCGCGCCCCACGATCACCCCGACGATGTCCGTGGACAGCGCCGCGACGACCGACCCGGCGATGAGCAGGCCGAGCAGTACGAGCACGATGCGGCGCTTGCCGTACATGTCGCCGAGGCGCCCCGCGATGGGGGTGAACACCGCGGCGGCGAGGAGGGTGGCGGTGACGACCCACGCCGTGTCTTCGCGGCTCGCGTCGAGCAGCTCGGGCAGTTTCGACTGAATGGGGACGACGAGGGTGAACATGAAGGACGAGGCCAGTCCCGCGATCGCCAGCACCGTGACGATCGCGCCCTGTCGCGGCATCCGGGTGAGTCGTCGTCGTCCGCTCTCACCCGATGCCATCCCTTCAGGCTATCCGCGGCGGCGTAGGGTGGGCTCATGAGCGAGAGCGTTCCCCCGACCCCAGCCGACGTGCCCGCGGGGATCGACATCCGCCCCCTCGAGACCGTCGCCGACATCTTCGCCGGCGCCGCGGTGCTGCGCGAGGTGTGGGGCGGCGACCGCGATTCGGTGCCCACGAACCTCATGCGCGCCCTCGCCTACTCCGGCAACTACGTGGTCGGACTCTTCGACGGCGACCGGGTCGTCGGCGCGTCGGTGGCGTTCTTCGCCGAGCCGGGTGCGCGGTCGATGCACTCGCACGTGACCGGTGTGCTGCCGGAGTACCAGCAGCAGGGACTCGGGCGCGTGCTCAAGCAGCATCAGCGCGCATGGGCCTTCGCCCGTGAGGTCGGCACCATCACCTGGACGTTCGACCCGCTCTTCGCCCGCAACGCGCACTTCAACCTGCAGGTACTCGGAGCCCGCATCAGCGACTACCTCGTCGACCAGTACGGGCTCATGGACGACGGCATCAATCGCGGCGAGGTCACCGACCGGCTCATGGTGACGTGGCCGCTCGCGGCGCCGCCGCAGGAGCGTCCGTCCGACGACCGGATCGTCGCGACGATCGAGGTGCCCGCCGACATCCACGCCATCCGCGCCGCCTCTCCCGCGGACTCCGACGCCTGGCGCGACCGCGTGCGCGCGCAGTTCCTCGAGCACTTCGCGGCCGGGCTCACCGTCGGCGGCTTCGACGACGAGCGCGGCTACCTTCTCGTCCGGCCCTGACCCGCGCCGCCCGCGGCGCGGTTACTCCGCGCCGGCGTCGCGCCAGTCGTCGGACTCGAGGTGCGAGCCGGCCTGCGGGCCCATCTGCAGCATCCCTCCGTCGACGACCCACGTCGCACCGGTGACATACGACGACGCCGGCGACGCCAGGAACGCGACGACCGCGGCGATCTCCTCGGGCTTGCCCGGACGCGGGATCGGGATGCCGGGGCGGTGGGTCTTGTCGGCCTCGTCGCCCTCCATGTCGTTGATGGGGGTCGCGATCTCGCCGGGCGCGACGGAGTTGACGGTGATGTCTCGGGGGCCGAGCTCCTGCGCCATCGTCTTCACGAGGCCTTCGAGGCCGTGCTTCGAGGCGACGTAGGCGGCCGAGCCGACGCGCGGCTGCGAGCCGTGGACGCTCGTCACCGCGATGATGCGCCCGCCGTCACCGGCATCCGCCATGAGCTTCGCGGCGGTCTGCATTCCGAGGAAGGCGCCGTCGAGGTTGAGCGCGACGACCGTCCGCCACCCGTCGAGGTCGAGGTCGAGCACGGGCCCGCCGGTGCCGCCGCCGGCGTTGTTGACGAAGACGTCGAGGCCGCCGAGCTCCTCGGCGAGGTGCTCGATGACACCGGGGACCTTCTCGAACTCGGTCGCGTCGAACTGGGCGACGACGGCCTTGCGGCCCCGGGCCCGAACGCCCGCTGCGGTCTCGTTCGCGCCCTCCTCGTCGGAGTGCCAGGTGACCCCGACGTCCATCCCCACGTCGGCGAGGGCGAGGGCGGTCGCACGGCCGATCCCCGAGTCGGAAGCGGTCACGATGGCACTGCGAGGAGTGAACGTCATGCCCCGACGCTACGAACCCCCGGCGCGGTGTCGCACCCGGTTGACAATCCCGCGCGGGAACTCCTCAGATCCCGGCGCCCGGAAACGACGAAGCCCCGTCATCACGCGAGAGGTGAGACGGGGCGTCGTCGGATCTGAGGAGTCAGCGCGGGGTCACTCCGCGGAGGTCTCCTCCGGAGCCGGAGCCGGAGCCGGAGCCGGAGCCGAAGCCGCGGCGGCGTCGTCCTCGCGCAGACCCTGGGCGACACCGCGGCCGGTGGCCTGGCCCTGGATGATCTGGCGCAGGTCGATGCCGGTCGTGGCCTGCACCGCGTCGAAGGTGGCGCGCATGCTCGACGCGCTCTCGGAGGCGATGTGGCTCGATGCGCCGTCGCCGCCGAGCACCGTGATGGAGCCGACCTTGTCGAAGCCGCGGGCGAACTCGGTCATCAGCGGCACGAGGGCCTCGATCGCGCGCTGCGCGAGCAGGGCCTCCTGGTTCTGGGCGATGGCGGCGGCCTCGGCCTCGATCGCCTCGGCGCGGGCCTCACCGGCCAGGCGCACGGCGTCGGCCTCGGCCTGGGCGCGCAGGCGCGTGGCCTCGGCCTCCTGGGCGGCGATCTGTGCGCGGGCCTCGGCGGCCTTGACCTCGGCGTACGCGTCGGCGTCGGCCTTGCGCTGGCGCTCGTAGAGCGAGGCGTCGGCGACCTTCTTGATGTCGGCGTCGAGCTGGGCCTGCCGGTTCTCGGCGGCCTGCAGCAGCACGTCCTGCTCGCGCTGCGCGCGGGCGAGAGCCTCGGCCTGCTCTGCCTCGGCGCGGGCGCGGCCGACCTCGGCGGAGGCGGCGGCGGAGTTCTTGTCGTACGCGGTCTGCTCGATGAGGTTCGCCTCGTCGGTCGCGAGCTGACGCGCCTTGACCTCGCGGGCGGCGTTGATGCGGGCGACCTCGGCCTCGCGGCGAACGCGCTCGACCTCGGTCGCGCCGAGGGCGTCGATGTAGCCGTTCTTGTCGGTGATGCCCTGGATCTGGAACGAGTCGAGGATGAGGCCCTGGGCCAGCAGGTCGCTTTTGATGCCCTCGGCGATCTGGTCCGACAGTTTCTGGCGGTCCTTCATGAGCTGCTCGACGGTCAGCGTTGCGACGACGCCGCGGAGCGCGCCCTCGAGCTGTTCGGTCGTGAACTGCTCGATCGCGCCGTCCTGCGACAGGAAGCGCTCGGCGGCACGACGCACGAACTCGGGGTCTGAGCCGATCTTCACGAGGGCCACGCCTGCCACCGACACGGTGACGCCGTTGGATGCCTGAGCCGTGGGCTCCATCTTGATCTGACGTGCGCGCAGCGAGATCATCTCGGCGCGCTGGGTCAGCGGGTTGACGAGGGCGCCGCCGCCGGTGATCACCGAGATGCGCGAGGAGTCTCCCGCCGCGTTCTTCTGGCTGCGACCGACGACGACGAGCGCCTGGTCGGCCTTGGCGACCTTGTACCAGGCCCGCACCATGATCAGCAGGAAGATCAGAAGGACGATGACGGCGATCACGGCGATGCCGCCGATCACGAGCGCGCCTCCGGCGAATAGAGCTTCCATGCTGACCTTTCCCGTGCGTAACGATGTGTCCTTCGACCGTATCGGGGTCGACCTGTGCGGCGCGACTAGAATCGAGGATGCCGTTGTCTGCGGCATCCGCGCCGCCGGCGCATCCCGAAAACGACCATGAGGAGCCACCTGTGGCCGAGCAGTCCCGCCTCGACAAAGTCATCGCCCTCGCCCGTCACCGCGGGTTCGTCTTCCAGGCGGGGGAGATCTACGGCGGTTCGCGCTCCGCGTGGGACTACGGCCCCCTCGGCACGGAGCTCAAGGAGAACATCCGCCGCCAGTGGTGGCAGACCTTCGTGCGCGGTCGCGGCGACATGGTCGGCCTCGACTCGTCGATCATCCTGCCCAAGCGCGTCTGGGAGGCCTCCGGCCACGTCGCGACCTTCACCGACCCCCTGGTCGAGTGCCTGCAGTGCCACAAGCGCTTCCGCGAAGACACCCTCATCGAGGACTTCGAGGCGCGCAAGGGCCGCAAGGCCGAGAACGGCCTCGCCGACGTCCCGTGCCCGAACTGCGGCACCAAGGGCCAGTACACCGAGCCCAAGTCGTTCTCGGGCCTCGTGAAGACCTACCTCGGCGTCGTCGACGACGAGACCGGCCTGTACTTCCTGCGCCCCGAGACCGCGCAGGGCATCTTCGTGAACTTCTCGAACGTGCTCACCGCGAGCCGCAAGAAGCCGCCGTTCGGCATCGGCCAGGTCGGCAAGGCGTTCCGCAACGAGATCACGCCGGGTAACTTCATCTTCCGCACGCGCGAGTTCGAGCAGATGGAGATCGAGTTCTTCACGCCGCCCGCCGAGGCGCAGCAGTGGTTCGAGCACTGGGTCGAGGCGTGCTGGAACTGGTTCATCGAGCTGGGCATCGACGCCGACAACATGCGGCGCTTCGACGTCCCCGAGGACGATCGCGCCCACTACTCCGCCGGCACGATCGACGTCGAGTACCGCTTCGGGTTCCCGGGCAAGGAATGGGGCGAGCTCATGGGCGTCGCGAACCGCACCGACTACGACCTGGGCAGCCACTCCGAGGCATCCGGCCAGTCACTGACCTACTTCGACCAGGCATCCGGCGAGAAGTACACGCCCTACGTGATCGAGCCCTCGTTCGGCCTGACGCGGGCCATGATGGCCTTCCTCGTCGACGCGTACGACGAAGAAGAGGTGCCCAACGCGAAGGGCGGCGTCGACACCCGCACCGTGCTGCGCCTCGACCCGCGCCTGGCGCCCGTCAAGGTGGCCGTGCTGCCGCTCAGCCGCAACGAGCGTCTCTCGCCGCTGGCGCGCGAGGTCGCCGACACCCTCCGTGGCCGCGGCTGGAACATCGACTTCGATGACGCCGGTGCGATCGGGCGCCGCTACCGCCGTCAGGATGAGGTCGGCACGCCGTTCTGCGTCACCGTCGACTTCGACTCGCTCGACGACCGGGCCGTCACCGTGCGCGACCGCGACACGATGGCGCAGGAGCGCATCGCGCTCGACGCGCTCGAGGGCTACCTCGCCGAGCGCCTGCGCGGCGCCTGACGCACCTTCGAGCGGAGAACGACGCGAACCTCGGAGCCATCCTGCGATGGACTCCGAGGTTCGCGCTTTTCTCCGACGTTCGCGCCCGAGAGCAGACCCGCGGGTCAGGGGGTGCGGCGTCGCCGCAGCGCCAGGAACAGTCCGCCCGCGGTGAGCAGCGCCGCCGCCGCGAGTGCCGCGCCCCACGGCAGTTCGCCCCCGGTCGCGCTGAGGCTGCCGCTCCCGCTGGCCGTGCCGCCCGCGGCGCCGCTGCCGCTCGAGGCGCCGCTCACGACCGTCACGGCCACGCGGATGTCGTCGAACCCGGGCGACGTGATGACGAGCGTGTGCTCTCCGGTCGAGAGGTCACGGGGGACGGCGACGGCGAAGCGCACCTCGCCTGACGCATCGGCCGCGGGGATGCCGCTGACGACGATCGGATCGCTGTACAGCGTGGCGCCGATCTGCTGCTGCGGCTCGAGGCCCGAGACCCGCACGGGCAGCGATCCGCCCTGGGCCACGCGGCCGTCGCCGATGTCGACGGTCGCCCACGCGTCGGGCTCGCCGGGCTCACCCGGACCGCCCGGTTCGCCCGGCGTGGTCAGCGAGTCGACGAGGTGCACGACGCCCCACCGCGAGGTGGTCTGGTAGCCGGTGCCGGTCGGCTCGGCCCACGTGTGCACGGCGAAGCGCGAGCCGCCGCGAGCGTCGTTGACCTGCGCGTCGAAGCCTTGGAAGGTGCCGGGACCACCGAGCGGAACGTCGCTCTGCCCGCCGGACTGACCGACGAGGTCCATGGCCGCCTCGACGATGTACCCGTTCGCGGTGCGCGCGGTCGCGCTCTCGAGCAGTCGTGACCGCTGGAGCGCCTCGTTGCCGGTGCCGAAGGTGACGTCGCCGTCGACCGTGATGCGGATCTGCGTGTCGTTGGGACCGTACGCGCCGCTCTTGGTGTTGCCGAGATCGAGGAAGATCTCGACGCCGTCGCGGTTCCAGGGATCGCTGTTCGACGTGTCGATCTCGGGATCGACGACCTCGAAAAGGGTGTAGAGCACGTTGTCGCGCCAGAGCGTCCGGACCGTCGCCGTGGCGCCGGTCGCGTCGCCCTCGACGCGCTTGGCCGTCTCGATCCGCGGAGCGTCGGCCCACGCGTCATCCACGACCGCGTCGACCGTGATCGTGTCAGCGCGGGGGATCTCGAGGTACGACAGCTCCTCGTAGAAGGTCAGCTGACCCATGGCACCCGCCGAGTTCCACGATCCCACGAGCCCGTCGGCACCGAAGACGCGCACGTCGAAGGCGGCGGTCGCGCCTACGGCCGGGGCTTCGTGCGGCAGCTGAACGACGGAGTAGAACGCGCCGTCGGCCTCGACGGTCCGGCCGGCGAGGTCGCCGCCGGTGCCGAAAGCGGCCTGCTCGTCACGGTAGGTGAACTCGATCCGCTCGGGCCGCACGTTCGAGCGAACGAGCACCGTGAGGTGATCGTCGCTCCAGCGCGTCTGGAAACCGCCCGCGTCGCCGGTGAGCGGGTGCTCGGGCAGGTTGCGCCATTCGGCGGCATCGGCGATCGCGCCGTCGAGCCCCACATCGCCGCGGAACACATCGGCGGTCGTCACCAGCGGCGGCAGACCGTCGTCCTGGCCGATCGCACCGAAGAACGCCGACTTCGCGCTCAGGTCGCCCGCGAACAGCAGCGGAACCTGCTCCGAGCGCCACGAGCGGGCGTCGGTGAGACCCCACACGGTGACCGAGTAGAGGTCCTCGGATGCCGGCGCCCCGGCGTGGTAGTCGCGGAACACCTCGAACGCGTCGCGGTAGTAGTACCCCTGACGCGCGAGGTTCGCCGCGGTGGCGGGGTTGACGGTGACGTCGAGCTCGGTGACCGCCTGCATGAGGCCGAGGCCGGCGAACCGGTCGAGCGTGCTCGCGAGAGCGCTGACAGGGGTGTTGATCGAGACGTGGAACTGGTGGCCGACGCCGTCGAGGGGCGTTCCGGCGGCGACCATCCGGCCGACGAGGGCCTCGTACTGCGTTCCCTTGGCGTCCTGCTCGGTGTTGTAGTCGTTGATGAACAGCTTCACGGGGCGGTCCGAGTCCGGGGCCGCGTAGTCGCGGTTGAACGCCTGGTCGGCGAGCCGGAAAGCGAGGTGGATGAACTCCTCACCGAGGACGTCGTGCCACCGGCTGGTTCGCAGGCCGTCGGGCGTCGCCTGGTCGGAGATGACCTCGTTGACGACGTCCCACGCGACGAGGGGATTGGTCTCGGACCCGAACAGGCCGTAGTCGTCGGCGATCGACCGGGCGACGTCGTCGATGTGCGTCGCGAGCCGGTCGCGCAGCAGTTGCTTGTCGGCCTCCGAGTCGGTGAGCTCTCGCCCGGAAGCATCCTGGAAGAACCAGTCGGGGGTCTGGGCGTGCCACAGCAGCACGTGCCCGTAGAGCCGCAGGCCGTTCGCGGCCGCGTAGTCGAGCAGCGCGGTGGCCTGCGGGTGGCGCTGGAACTGCTGCTGGTGGTCGTACCAGGCCTCGACCTTCATGTGGTTCTCGGGTGTGATCTGGTCGAAGTGGTGCCGGAGCAGATCGGATGCCGCGCCGCTGGTCTCGCGCTGATCGATCGCGACGCCGACGGGGAAGTCGGTCGTGTCCTTCAGCGGAGTGAGATCGAGGTCGCCTTGGCCGGCTTCGGGCACCGCGACCCGCACCTGGTCGACGAGGAACGGCGAGGTGTTGCCGGAGTTGTACCGCGCCTCGATGTAGAGCTCGGCCGCGGCGTCGTACCCGGGGATGGTGATGTCGCCGGCGACGGTCGTCCATCCGGTCGCCGAGACGCTCTCGGCCTGCAGGAGGTTGGTATAGGCGACCGTGCCGCCGTCGTCGGTGCGCATCGAGACGGTGAGGCCCTGGCCGGGGTCCGCGCCGGGCGCGAAGCGCAGCGCCGCGGAGAATGCATAGGTCTGTCCCGCGAGAAGGGTGTCGGTGACATCGAGGAGGATGCCGTCGCCTTCGTGCGTCCGATCGGTGACGAGAGCCGCGTGCGACGACTCGTCGGCTCCGCCGGGCACGACCTCCACGGTCGGGCCGGCACCGCTCGACCCGGCCCGCGGCTGCCAGGCGCCGAGGGCGCCGTCGTCGAACGTGCTCTCGATCAGGACGGTGCCCGGGGCGTCGGGGCCGGTACCCGGATTCGTGCCCGGATCGCCGTCCGTCGCCGTGACGGTGACGTCGTCGACGAGGTAGGTGTACGCGGCCGTGCCGGCGATGTCGCCGGTGCCGAGGTAGAGCCGGACGTCCTCGGTGGTCTGCGGCGACGTCCAGGTGCCGGTGACCGTCGTCCAGTCGCCGGCCGTGATGGTCGTGTTCCCGATCCAGGTGTATCCCGGGACGCCGACCCAGCGCGCCTGCGTGTCGGGCGTGCCCGCGGCCAGCCGGACGCGGGCGCTGACGGTGTACTCGGTCTCGGGCTCGAGGATGCCCAGCGCCGTCTGGATGCCGACGTAGTCGGCGTCGCGGTCCCGCACGACGAGAGCGCCGTCGACGTAGTCGAGCGTGGAGCCGTCGCCTCCGCTCTGCGTCAGCGCGTCACCGAGCGTCGGGCTCGAGAAGTCGTTGGCGACGACGGGGGTAGTCGCCCCGGGGGCCGCGGCGGCTCCCGTCGCGACGAGTAACGGTGCGGCGAGCGCCGCGGTCGCCGCGGCTGCCAGTAAACGGGGTCGACGAATTCGCATGGTTCGAGCGCTCCTTTGCGCAGACCGGGGGTACGGAATGTCGACTACTCAAACATATTCGGTGTCGTCCGCCAGTCTTTTCGAAAACCGCGACTCAGGAGGCAGAGGCGTCCTTCGCTGCCGCCTTCGCCGCGCGCTTGTATTCGCGGACCTTCGTCAGCGACTCGGGTGAGACGATGTCGGCCACCGAGCGGAACGAGCCCTCGTCGCCGTACGAGCCAGCGGCCTCCCGCCAACCGTCGCCGGTGAAGCCGTACTGCTTGCCCAGAAGCGCGAGGAAGATCTTCGCCTTCTGCTCACCGAACCCCGGCAGCGCCTTGAGCCGCTTCAAGACGGTGAGGCCGTCCGGGTCGCCGGCGGTCCAGATCGCCGACGCGTCGCCGTCCCAGTCGTCCACGATCGTCTGGCAGAGCGTCTGCACCCGGCCCGCCATCGACCCGGGAAAGCGGTGCACGGCCGGCGTCTGGCGGAAGACCTCGACGAACTCGTCGGGGTCGTAGCCCGCGATCGTCGCCGCGTCGACCGACCCCGCGCGCTCGCGGATCTTCAGCGGCCCGGTGAACGCCGTCTCCATGGCGATCTGCTGGTCGAGCAGCATCCCGATCAGCAGCGCGAGCGGATTCTCGGTCAGCAGCTGGTCGGCGGCGGAGTCGTCGGTGATGTGCAGGCTCATGCTCTCCATGTTCTCATCGGCGAGACGGCAGGATGGGGGCATGACGGATCTCGTGACGCATGCCCACGACACCCGGGTCGTCGTCGTCGGCGGCGGTATGGCGGGCATCGTCGCGGCGCTCGAATGTGCGCGCCTCGGACTGCAGGTCACCCTGATCGAGGCCGGGCCGCAGCTCGGCGGCTCCCTCGACCGGGCGACGCTGGGCGACCTGACGGTGGATGCCGCGGCCGACGGCATCCCGGCGTCCGCGAAGACGCTCGCGAAGCTCATCGACGAGGTCGGGCTGAGCGATGAACTCGAGACCGCCCGCGACGACGAGCTGTGGCTCGGCGCCGGTCCGGCCGGACCTGCTCCCGCGCCCGCGGGGACGGTGCTGGGCATCCCCGCCAACCCCTGGGCCGAGGATGTGCGACGACACATCGAGGGGCGTGGCGCCTGGCGTGCCTATCTCGACCGCGTGCGCCCGCCGCTGACGGTCGGGCGTCACCGCAGTCTCGGCGAGCTGGTCTCGTCGCGCATGGGCGAGCGGGTGCGCGACCGGCTCGTAGCCCCGTATGTGCTCGCCGTCCACGGCGTCGCTCCCGAGTTCATCGACGTCGACGCCGCGGCGCCGTCGCTCAACCCCGCGCTCACGCGGACCGGCTCGCTCAGCGGCGCGGTCGCGCAGACCGTGCGCCCCGGTTCCGCGCAGCGCCGCGCGCCGCGCGGCGGGCTGTTCCGCCTGATCGATGCGCTCGAGGCGCGCCTGCGGGACTTCGACGTCGACATCCGCACCGGCGCGGACGTGACGGAGATCCGTCGCGAGCGCGACACGTGGCTCGTGCGTGCCGACAGCGTCGAAGAGCCGGTACCTTCCGATCTGCTGATCGTCGCCGCGGACGAAGACACCGCCCGCCGATTGCTGTCCCCGCACGTGGAGCTTCCCGCGAGCGCCGAGCCCCGGCCAGCGCCGCTCGACGTGGTGCTGCTCCGCATCGAGGGGGTCGACCTGCCCGAGCGGGGGTCGCTCGTGATCGGGCCCGGGTCCGAGCCGGCCACCGTGCGTCCGATCTCGCGGACCTGGCCGTGGATCGGCGAGGCGCTTGCCGAGGGCGAGCACATCATCCGGGTAACCCTGCCGCACACCGCCGGGTCGGACGCGGAGGTCGTCGGGGCCGCGCGCGCGGCGGCATCCGATCTGTGCGGCGTGGCGATCCCGGCAGGCGCCGTACGCGCGTCGGCCCGCATCAGCTACTCCCGCGCGGCCCCGGCGTCACTGCTGGGTCATGACGAGGCGGCCCAGGCTGTCCGGGCGCGGGCGCGTGAGATGCCCGCCCTGGCGCTCGTGGGCGGGTGGCTGTCGGGCAACAGCCTTGATCGGGTCGCCGCCGACGCCATCGCCGAGGCGGACGCCGCTCGCCGTGCGGTGCTCTGGCGAGGAGTCGATCCGGCATGATAGTCGGCTCCGCCGGGTTTCGGGAGTGGATACCTGAGGCGGCATACGGCGATAGCCTGGGACCACGCAGCAACGTCGAACGTGAGGAGACCCCATGAGGGGCAAGATTGGCATCGCCGTCGGACTCGCCGCGGGCTACGTGCTCGGGGCACGCGCCGGGCGTCAGCGCTACGAGCAGATCAAAGAGAAGGCCCAGCAGGTCTGGGAGCTCGACCCCGTGCAGAAGCAGGTCGGCAAGGTGACCGAGCTCGGCAAGTCCGCCGCCCTCGCCGTCCCCAGCGTCGTCTGGGACAGCGCGAAGAAGGTCGTCAAGGCCGCGAGCAAGAGCGGCACCCCCGGCGAGAAGCTCGACGCGGCCGTGGCCGAGGGCGAGAAGGCTGCCGGCGACGTGCGCAAGGCCGCCGAGCGCGACGCGCGCAAGGTCGCCGACGCGAGCGCCGTGGCGGACAGCTGAGATGAGCACGCCCCGCGGATTCCGCGATCGCGCCGACGACAGCCTATTCGCTCTGATCGGCGAGATCCCCGAGCTGATCCGCAACCTCGTCGTCGCCGAGATCGATTCGGCGAAGGCCTGGGCCAAGAAGACGGGAAAGGATGCCGGCCTCGGCGGTGTCTGGTTCATCGTCGCGCTGTTCTTCCTCTTCTGGACGATCCCGGCCATCGGCGCTTTCGCGATCATCGGGCTGTCGTCGTGGCTGCCCGCGTGGGCCGCGTCGCTGATCGTGATCGGAATCCTCCTGGTGATCGCCGCCGTGTTCGCGGTGCTGGGGCTCCTCCGCTTCAAGCGTCTGAGCTCACGGCAGAACCCCGCCCAGGCGATCTCCACCGACGCCAAGATCGTGAAGGAAGTGGCCGATGAGTTCTGAGCTCCCTGACACCGCGGTGCCGCTGGGCATCTCCGACCCGGTCGAGAAGGCGCGTGCCGAGCTGAAGGCCGCGCTCGCCGCCATCGAGCACAAGGCGAACCTCCCCAAGCGGGCGGTCATCGCAACCGACCGCGCCAGCCGCGAGGCGCGCGCGTATGCGCAGCGCAACCCGGCGGGAGCCGCTGCGGCAGCGGTCGGCGTCGCGGTCGCCGTGGGCGCCGTGGTCTGGGGCATCGCCCGGCTGATCGCCCGCTGACCCGTCCGTTCTCGGCCAACCGAGTCCGGATCGATACCTCCCGCCGCCGCCTCGCGCCCGCATCGGAGTATGCTCGGAAACGAGGCAGCGGCGATGGAGCGGATGCTGCCGATGTTGCGCATCCGGGTCTGCACCGCCCGGAGAAGGAACGTGCGTCGGCCGCTCTTCCGGGGGCGGCCGCGCCTCATGAGAGCCACCATATGCATGTCGAGCCCGGCCACCCAGAGCCCCAGAAGCCCCTCCGGGGGTGGCGCGTGCTCGTGCCGCGCGGCGGTCCCTGGGGCGACCAGGTCGCGGCACTCCTGCGATCGCACGGTGCCACGCCCGTCATCGCGCCGCTGGTGAACTTCGCGCCCACGACGGATGTCGCCGATCTCGAAGGCGCGCTCGCCGAGCTCGCGGCCGGAGCCTTCGACTGGATCACGTTGACGAGTGCCACGACCGTCGACGTCCTGTACGCCTATCGCGCGGAGATCCCCGCGCGCACGCGCGTCGCCGCGGTCGGTGAGACGACGGCTGCGGCGCTGACCGCGGTCGGGTACCGCGTCGACCTGGTTCCCGACGAGGACGATTCGGCGGCCGGGCTCGCCGAGCAGATCCTCGCCATCGAGCCCGAGCCGACACGCGTCCTGGCGCTGCGCAGCGAGGTCGCCAAGCCCGTCCTCACCAGGATGCTCGTCGAGGCCGGTCACGACGTCCGCAGCGTCGTGGCGTACCGCACCGTCGGCGTCCCGGTGACCGAACGCATTGCAGCCGACGTGGCCAGCGGGCGCATCAATGCGGTGCTCGTGACCAGCGGCTCGGTCGCCGAGCAGGTCAGCGAGCAGTTCCCCGATCTGCCGGCGTCGACCCTGATCGCGGCGATCGGCCCGCGGACGGCCCGCGACGCGCGCAAGCTCGGTCTCACCGTCGATGTGGTGGCCGCCGAGACCACGATCTCATCCCTCCTCGATGCGATCGCCCGCCAGCCTGCCCCGGCATCGGGAGCATCGGCGTCCTGACGCGATCGCGGCGGTGATCGTTGCCGGTCTGTGAGCATTTCGTGAGTGTCCGACTGGCAGACTGAGACGCATGGTGACGCTTCTGCTCGACTCCGCGCAGCTCGAAGTCGTGCTCTCGGCGACCGAGCGCGCCGCAGCATTCCGTCAGCGGAATGTCCTGGTGTCTCGCGAGCACATCGCGCGGGTGCAGCTGACGGATGACGCGTGGTCGTGGCTCCGCGGCGTGCCGCGCCCCGGACTGCTGGTTCCTGCGGTCATCGCGGCCGGTTCCTTCGAGTCAGCGGGAGGCACCGATTTCGTCCTGGTCCGGCGTCGCCGCCCGTCGGTCGTCGTCGACCTCGAGGGCGACGACGAGTTCCAGCGTCTGATCCTCACGACGCGGCACGGGGTGGCGCTCGTGCGCGCCCTGCGCCTCGACGTCGAGGACGAGCCGGCTGACGTGGCGGATCTGGTCGATCAGGCGACGTCGCGCCGCCACGACACCGCGTAGCCGATCACGGCGAACACGACGGCGTAGCCGACGAGCACGAGCCCGCCCGCCCACCACTCCAGGGGCTGGCCGGCGCTCCCGCCCATGGCGGCGTAGATGCTGTCGCCCGCGAGCGCATCCGAGGCCGCACCCGGGAGGAAGCGCACCACGTCGGCGAGCCCGTCGACCATGCTCGCGCCCACGCGGGCGATCGGCTCGACGAACTGGGTGAAAGCGAGGATGCCGACGACGGCGGCGATCTGGTTGCGGATGAGGGTGCCGAGCGCGATGCCCACGAGCACCCAGAGCACGAGGGCGAGCAGCATCCGTCCGAGGAACGCCCAGGTCTCGGGGCGTCCGAGCTGCGGGTCGACGCCGAACAGCGCCAGCATCCCACCGCCTGCGGCGACCGTCGAGCCGACGGCGGCGACGCCGAAGACGAGACCCATGACGACGCCCGCGAGCATCTTCGCCGACAACGCGACGCCACGTCGAGGGGTGGCCAGGAAGGTCGGCGTCAGGGTCTTGTGGCGGTACTCGCCGGTCACGAGCAGTGAACCCACGACGAGCGGGAACACGTATCCCATCGCCGTGGCGAGCCCGTAGATGAGGCTCGGCAGCCGATCGCCGAGCCCCGTCGGCAGCGACGTGGTGCCCGGGAGCGAGCCGTTCTCGCCCGCCGCGAAGACGGCGGCCATGCCGCCGGCCGTTCCGCCGATGTACAGGACGAGGACGATCAGGAGGATCCACCAGACCGAGGTGGAGAACTGCTTCGTCAGTTCCGATCGGGTCGCGTTCACGAGGTTCATCGCGTCTCCTCCCCGGTCACGGCCGACGGGTGCACGCGGGTGCCGCTGACGAGCTCCAGGAAGACCTCCTCGAAAGCCGGACCCTTCCGCTGCAACGCGGTCAGGGCGATGCCGGCGTCGGCGGCGATGCGTCCGACCGTCGGGGCGTCGGCACCGCGTACGGCAAGGCCCGTGCGGCGTTCGTCGCTCTCGAAGCCGGCGGCCGAGAGGGCGCGGCGGAGCGCGTCGCGATCTTCGGCGTCGACGACGGTCGCGATCTCGTCCTGCGGCACGACATGCTCGATGCCGCCCTGGTAAACGAGGCGCCCGCGCGTGATGATCATGAGCGAATCGACGGACTGCTGCACCTCTGCCAGCAGGTGCGACGAGACCAGGACGGTGCGTCCTTCCGCGGCGAGGTCGCGGAGGAAGCGGCGGATCCAGCGGATGCCTTCGGGGTCGAGCCCGTTCGTCGGCTCGTCGAGGACCAGGACGCCGGGGTCGCCCAGCAGGGCGTAGGCGAGACCGAGGCGCTGCCGCATCCCGAGTGAGAACCCGCCCACCTTGCGGCCGGCGACATCGCCGAGACCGACGATGCCCAGGGCGTCGTCGACGCGCGACGTCGGGATCCCCGCCGCATGGGCGTAGACCCGGAGATGTGCGGCGGCCGATCGGCCCGGGTGGAAGCTGGACGACTCGAGGACGGCGCCGACGGTCTGCAGCGGGTGCTTCAGGTCGCGGTAGCGGCGGCCACCGATCGTGGCGGAGCCCGACGTGGGGGAGATGAGCCCGAGGAGCATGCGCAGCGTCGTGGTCTTGCCCGCACCGTTCGGTCCGAGGAAGCCGGTGACGGCGCCCGGTTCGACCCGCGCCGTCAGGCCGTCGACCGCCGCGACGGTGCCGAAACGTTTGGCCACGTCGGTGAACTCCAGCACCTGTCCGTCCGCCATCGCGCCCCCTCTCGCCGGGTGGTTCCGCTCCCATCCTGCCCGACACGCCGCGTTCACCGCGAACTCCGAGCGGTAGCGTGGCGAGGGTGACCGACGCCGCTGCATCCGATCCGCGTGTCCGAGTCCGTGTCGATCGTGCACTCGGACATCTCACTCTCGACCGGCCGCGCGCCATCAACGCCCTCGACCTCGGCATGATCCAGCGCCTCGCCGCAGCGCTCGACACGTGGGAGGACGACCCGGGTGTGGACGCCGTCCTCCTCGATGGCGCGGGCGACCGCGGGCTGTGCGCGGGGGGCGACGTCCGCGGGCTGTACGACCAGATCGTCGCGGGCGATGTCGCCGAGACGGCGCACTTCTTCCGGGCCGAGTACGCCCTCAACGCACGGATCGCCGCGTACCCCAAGCCCGTGGTCGTGTTCGCCGACGGTGTGACGATGGGCGGCGGGATCGGGCTCGCCGGTCACGCGGCGGTGCGGGTGGTCACCGAACGGTCGCGCCTGGCGATGCCCGAGGTGCGGATCGGCTTCACTCCCGACGTCGGCGGCAGCCTGCTGCTGGCCCGGGCGCCGGGGCGCGTGGGGGAGTACCTCGCGTTGACCGGTGAGTCGATGGATGCCGCTGACGCGATCTACGCCGGGTTCGCCGACCACCTCGTTCCCTCCGAGCGGCTCGATGATCTACGCGACGCCCTCGTCAGTCGCGCCGACCCCCAGACCGCGACCGAGCTCGTCCTCCTGTTCGACGAGACGGCCGGTCCTGCCCGCCTCGAGGCCGCCCGGCCCTGGATCGACGGCGCCTTCGCCGCCGACTCCGTCGACGAGATCATCGGCCGGTTGCGGGGGCGCGCCGAGCAGGAGGCCCACGCCACCGCTGAGCTGCTCGAGACGCTTCCGCCGACCGCTCTTGCCGTCACCCTCGCGGCCGTCCGCGCAGCGCGCGAGCAGGACGAGCTGCGAACGGTCCTGGCGCAGGAGTACGGCCTGGTGCTGTGGTTCGCCACGACGCAGCCCGACCTCGTCGAGGGCATCCGAGCCCGCCTCGTCGACAAGGACGGGGCGCCGTCGTGGTCGCCCGGGTCTCGAGACGACCTCGCTCCCGATGTCGTCGCGCGGGCGTTCGGGTTCGAGCCCGTCCCGGCCCTATGGACTGACTGAGTTCCGTCGGACGCCCGGGCTCCGCCCGGCCGCGAGGTAATAGTCTCGGGATGCTGTGCGTCCGCGCCGTCCCGGGGCTGCGCCGCGCGAGGGAGGGTTCGTGTTCGACAGTCCGCTGTCCGCCTCGGCGTACGACGTGCTCGGGGTCGCGCCCGACGTCGACGACGAGGAGCTTCGCCGCGCCTACCGACTCCGGTTGCGGCAGACGCATCCCGACACCGGGGGCGACGCCGTGAAGTTCGTGCAGGTGCAGCGTGCCTGGGACCTGGTCGGCACGTCCGCCGCCCGCGCCGCCTACGACCGCGGACACGGTTTCGCGGACGCCCCGACCTTCTCTCCCGACGCCCCGACGTGGCGGCCGCCGCAGCGCCCGACCGACACCCGCCCGCGGGCGCGGTCGTTCGGGCAGCCCGGCGGCTGGCGCCGTGAGCGCTACCTGACCCTCATCCGGGAGTGGGTCGGACGTGGCGCAGCGGTCGACGACCCGTACGACCCCGCGCTCGTCCGGACCGCGCCCCACGAGATCCGGCGGCTGCTGGCCGACGCCCTCGCTGAGGAGGCGACAGCTCGCGTGGTCGCGGACCTCGGAATGGGGTACACCGTCTGGCATGACGTGGCGGCCGACCCCCGCGATCCCGACGTGAAGCTCGACCACGTGGTGCTCGGGCCCTCCGGGCTCTACGCCGTGCTGTCGGAGGACTTCGGCGCTCCGGTGCGCACTCGGCGCGGCGAGCTGATCGGCGAGGGCGTCGACTCGCCGATCGCGACGCTCGTGCATCGAGCGCGAGCACTCAGCCGCGCCGCGCGGGTGAAGTTCAGCGGCGCGATCGTGGTGCTCCCCGACGACGATGTGGTGCAGGCCATCGAGGAACTCGGCCGTGTGCGCGGTCTCGGGGTCGCGGTGGTGGGACGTTCGGCGCTGGCCACGGTGCTCCGTCGCGGGGTCGCCGGTGCGCGTGAGATCGGCGGGAACGAGCTCTTCGACGTCCGCACCCGCCTGCAGCAGACCGTCCGCTTCGTATGATCTCGCGAGGTGCGACGCGCGCGGCGTACGACACCGTCGCGGCCGACTACGCGGCCCTCCTGCCTGATGCGTCGTTCGAGGCCCCGGATGATGTCGCCCTGATCGATCGGTTCCTCGACCTGCTCCCGAGCGGCGCCCGGGTGGTCGACGCCGGGTGCGGTGCCGGTCGGATGCTTCGCCTCATGCACGACCGCCGCCCGGATCTGCGCACGGCCGGCATCGACCTCTCGCCGCGGATGATCGAACAGGCGCGCGCGGGCTGTCCGTTCGCCGACCTCGCCGTAGGTGACCTCGGCGAGCTGCCGCTGCCTGAGCGGTCCGCGGCCGGCCTGCTCGCCTGGTACTCCGTGATCCACGCGACGCCGGACGAGCTCGCGGTGATCGCCGCCGAGTTCGCCCGCGTCTCGATGCCGGGCGGCCTCGTCCTCCTCGGGTTCCAGAGCGGGAGCGGAACCCGCCGGATCGAGCGCGCCTACGGTCACGATGTCTCCCTGGACGCCGTCCTGCACGAACCGCGCGACGTCGCGGCGACGTTCGCGGCTCTCGGATTCGAGGTGCTCGAGCAGTTCGAGCGTCCCGCGCGAGACGGAGAGCGCCATGCGCAGGGGTTCGTGCTCGCGCGTCGCGAGGTCAGTCCGCGAGACCCCACAGCTGCAGCGGGTGGCTGAGGCGCCACCAGATGTCCGGGTCGGGGATGTCCGCGGTCAGGCGCAGGGTCGTGGTCGCCGAGCCGAGCGGGCCGGTGAGCGTCAGCTCGCCCGCCTCGTCGCCGGCGTCGCGGGAATCGCCGAGCTCGACGTTCGCCGCAGCCTGAGACGACTGCGTGTTCCAGAGCGCGACCCGGACGTCGGCGTCGGTGACGATCTCGGCTGTCGCACCCCACGCGGTGGTCGCGGTGCCCGCGACGGTTCCCGCGGGCAGGGCCGGTGAGGCGCCGATCTCGGTGATCGTGCGATCGAGCAGCTCGGCCGTCGCCGAGTGGCGGGTCTCGTCGTCGGGCTGATCGAGAGCGGTCGCGTACACGCGGACGTTCACCCCGTCGATGGCGGTGTCTTTCGCGGCGACGAGGTTGTACGACCCGAACAGGCTGCCCGTCTTGACGCCGACGACCGCGGGGTCGGCCAGCAGAGCATTGGTGTTCTCGACGAAACCGGCGCCGGGCAGCTCGACGGAGCGCTGCGCCACGATACCGGCGATGACCGGGTTCGTCATCGCGGTCTCGGCGAGGGCGATGACGGATGCCGGTGCCGCCGTGTTCTCCGGATCGATCCCGCTCGAATCGACGACGGTGACGCCGCCGAGATCATGGGCCTGCAGCCAGGCGTTCGCCGCCTCGACGTAGGCGTCTTCATCGGGCCAGAGGTCGAACACGAGACGGTCGGCGTAGTTGTTCGCCGATCCGATCAGCACGCCCTGCAGCAGCTGATACTGCGTCAGTACGCCGTCGACGGGGACGTCGAGAGCCGACTGGTCGTCGGCGAGGTAGGCGCGGTATTCCCGGCGGTCGGCGGAGGTGAAAGCGAATTCCGGACCCTGCTCGCCGTCGGCGAGCGGCATCCGGTCGAGGACGACGAGGGCCGTGACGAGCTTGGTGATGCTCGCGATGGACTCGGGCTCGCTCGACGAGGTCGAGACGTTCGCGAAGCCCTCGACGCCGGTCGCGCCGGCGCCTTCGAGGGGCCACGCCGGCTGTGCGACGGCTGCGGCGGGGGCGGTTACGGCGGCGGGGAGGATGTCGGGCGCGACGGCGTCGAGCGGCCAGAGAAGCGTCGCCGCCGCGTAGCCGCCCACGGTGAGGGCGGCGATTCCCAGCGTCGACAGGGCGGCCGGCGCCGCGGAGCGTCGCGGCGGCTCGGTGAGCAGGTCGGCGTGCGCGACCGTGTACGGGCCTGCTGAGGCAGCCGCTTCGTTTCGCCTGCCGCCGCGCGCGACGGCGTCCTCGTCGACCCACGCGAGGGCGACGCGCGCGTCGGGAGAACTCACCCGCCCAACGTACATCGCCCGCGCGACGTTATACTTCAGCGACAACCACGGGAGTCCGGTGAGCCGGGCTGAGAGGAAGCGATCCACGCTTCGACCGTCGAACCTGATCCGGATCATGCCGGCGCAGGGAGGAGAGAGAATGCACGCTGCTGCGTCCACCACCGAGTCCGATCGTCGTACTGGCCGCACGCCCGGCCGTTTCCGCTGGCGCGTCGTCGACATCGTCATCGCCAGCGTCATCGGCGTCGCCTGCGCCGCGGTGTTCCTGCTGTGGAACGTCGCCTATCAGGGCCCGTCCGCCGCGCTCACGCCGTTGCTTCCTGGACTGCAGGGCCTGCTCGCCGGGCCCTGGCTCATCGCCGGCGTTCTCGGCGGCCTCATCATCCGCAAGCCGGGCGCCGCGCTCTACACCGAGCTGCTCGCGGCTGTGATCTCGGCGCTGGTCGGCAACCAGTGGGGCCCCCTCACGATCGTCTCCGGTCTCGTCCAGGGATTGGGCGCGGAACTGATCTTCCTGGTGTTCCTCTACGCATCGTGGCGTCTTCCGGTCGCGCTCCTCGCGGGTGCGGGGGCGGGTCTCGCCGGCGGCATCAACGACCGCATCCTCTGGTACCCCGGTGCCGACACTCTCTTCACGTCGGTCTACATCGCCTCGACGACGATCTCGGGCGCCGTCATCGCCGGTCTCGGCGGATGGCTCATCACGCGCGCGCTGGCGCGGACGGGAGCCCTCGGCCGGTTCGCGGCCGGGCGCGAAGCCACCGCCCGCGTCTGACGGTGGGCGACGCCGGGGCTCCGCGGCCCGCGACCCTCGAGGCCCGCGGGTGGGGGTGGCGCTACGCGACGCGACGCGCGTGGGCTGCACGAGAGACGACGTTCCGCATCGATGCCGGCGAGCGCGTGCTGCTGCTCGGCGCTTCGGGGTCGGGCAAATCGACGCTGCTGCAAGGCCTCGCAGGGGTCCTCGGCGGAGCCGGCGAAGGCGAGCAGGAGGGGACGCTGCTCGTGGACGGGCAGCCGGCCGCGGAGGCCCGTGGCCGAGCAGGGCTCGTTCTGCAAGACCCCGACAGCCAGACGATCCTCGCGCGGGTGGGCGACGACGTCGCGTTCGGCTGCGAGAACCTGGGCGTGCCCCGCGACGAGATCTGGCGCCGGGTACGGGCTGCGTTGGATGCGGTCGGACTCGACGTCCCGCTGGATCGTTCGACCGCGGCGTTGTCGGGCGGGCAGAAGCAGCGCCTCGCCCTCGCGGGCATCGTCGCGATGCAGCCGGGTGCGGTGCTGCTCGACGAGCCGACCGCGAACCTCGATCCTGCGGGCGTCGTCGACGTCCGGGATGCCGTCGCCCGCGCGCTCGATGCGACCGGGGCCACGCTCGTCGTGATCGAGCACCGGATCGAGGCGTGGCTTCCCGTCGTCGATCGGGTCATCGTGCTGGCGCCCGGCGGCGAGGTCATCGCTGACGGCGATCCTCGAATGGTGCTGACCGAACGGGGCGAGGAGCTCGCTGCGGCGGGCGTGTGGGTGCCCGGCATCCGCCCCTCCTTCCCGCCGCGGCCCGCCACTGCGCCCGGCGATGTGCTGCTGTCGGCCGCGGATCTCGTCGTCGGACGTGCCGCCGGCTCGACGGCCGCCGGGCCACTCGACCTCGACGTGCGCGCGGGCGAGGTGCTCGGTGTCGTCGGGCCGAACGGCGTCGGCAAGTCGACTCTCGGGCTCACTCTTGCGGGACTGCTCCGGGCGCAGGGCGGCGCCGTGCGCGCGGCGGACGGACTCGCTGCCGGGGCTGCGCTCGTCCGCCGGCCGCGGCGACGTGTCGCCGCGGCCCCCGCCGACCCCGCGGCGTGGACGTCGACGGCGTTGCTGACGCGGATCGGGACGGTCCTGCAGGAGCCCGAGCACCAGATCCTGCGCGCATCGGTGCGCGACGAGCTCGAGGTCGGGCCCCGCGCTCTGGGTCTCGAGGAGACGGAGATCACTGCTCGCGTCGACGAACTGCTCGAGCGGCTTCGGCTCGCCCCGCTCGCCGGGGCCAACCCGTACACACTGTCGGGCGGCGAGAAGCGTCGCCTCACTGTCGCGGCGATGCTGGCGGCGCGTCCCCGGGTCGTGGTCCTCGACGAGCCGACTTTCGGCCAGGATGCGCGCACCTGGTCGGAGCTGGTCGCGATCATCGCTTCCCTGCGCGACGGTGTCGACGACCGCGGCCCGCTCGGCGTCGTCACGATCACCCACGACGATGCCGTGCTCGACGCGCTCGCGGCGCGCCGGTTCGCGCTCGCGCCGGCGGGGGTGCGGGCGTGAGCGCTCCCGTGCATCTCGAAGCTGCGCCGCGCGGCGTCGCGACGCTCAACCCCGTGGCGAAGCTGCTGGCGGCGCTCCTCATTGCACTTCCGCTGGTCATCACGATCGACCCGGTCTCGGCCGGCGTGGCCCTGCTCCTCGAGCTGCCGCTCCTGCTCGCGTCGGGCGTCGGGTGGCGCCGGTTCTGGATGCGGACACTGCCGCTGTGGATCGCCGCGCCGGCGGCCGCGGTGACGATCTCGCTCTACGGCGAGCGAAGCGGCGCCGAGGTCTTCTCCTGGGCATTCGTCCACGTCAGCGAGGGTTCGCTCGCGCTGGGGCTGGCGGCTGCGCTCCGCGTCCTCGCGATCGGGCTGCCGGCCGTCGTGCTGTTCATCACGGTGGACCCGACCGACCTCGCCGACGGGCTGGCGCAGATCCTGCGCCTTCCGGCCCGTTTCGTCATCGGGGGACTCGCCGGGATGCGGATGCTCGGTCTGCTCGCGGAGGATTGGCGCGCGCTCGCCCTCGCGCGGCGGGCCCGTGGCGTGGCCGACGCCGGCCGGCTGCGGCGCACGCTGGGGATGGCCTTCGCGCTTCTCGTGCTGGCCATTCGACGGGGCTCGGCGCTCGCGACCGCGATGGAGGCTCGGGCCTTCGGTGCGCCGGTGCGCCGCACGTGGGCGCGGGAGTCGCGGCTCGCGGCATCCGATGTCGCGGTCATGGCGGGCGGGCTCGCGATCTCGGTCACGGCAGTGGCCGTGTCGGTCGCGGTGGGAGCCTTTCACCCGATCTTCGGCCCGTCCTGAGATCAGGACACGAGATCGGGGCTCAGAGGCTCCCGACCGTCGTCTCCGCCAGGCGCCGGGCGAGCGCCTCCTCGACGACGAGCTCGGTGATCAGCCCGGCGGCGAGAGCCCCGCGCAGCGCGTCGAGCTTGGTCAGGCTGGAGACCGCGCACAGGCGGCGGGGGATGCGCCGGATCGCTTCGAGCGAGGGTCCGCTCGAGCGGGCGTTGAGCTCGATGCCGGTCGCCGAGCCGTCGATGCGGTAGAACACCGTCGCGCAGTCGCCGACGACGCCGTCGCGGAGAAGCGAGCGCAGGTCCTCGCCGGTGAGGTAGCCGCCCGCGTACACATGGGACGGGACGTCGGCGTGCGGGGAGCCGAGCCCGAAGACGAACACCTGCACGCGCGACTGCGCGTCGAGGACGCGCCGGATCGACCGCTCGCGCCACAGCAGCTGTTTGGTCAGCGGGTCGTCGAACAGCGCCGGCACGGGGAACTGCTGGACGTCGGTGCCGAACGCCTGCCCGAACCGCTCGAGGATCGCGCCGGAGTACGAGATGCCCGACGTCGACTCGTTCGCCGCACCGTTCATCTGCACGATCTGCGAGTCGTGCAGCCGTTTCGTCGGCAGGTGGCGGGCGATCGCCGACACCGTGGCTCCCCAGGCGATGCCTATGCTGGCGTCGGGATCGAGCGTCGACGACAGGACGTGGGCCGCCGTCCGTGCGGTGCGCTCGAGCCGTTCGGCGTCATTCGTGCGCGGCGGTGTGCTCACGACGTGCACCGAGATGCCGAAGCGCTCGGAGAGCCGCCGTGCCACCACCGAGTTCGCCTCGTGCGGGGAGTGAACCGTGATCTCCACGAGACCGATGTCGCGGGCGTGCGAGAGCAGACGCGACACCGATGACCGCGACAGGCTCATCTCGGCCGCGATCTGATCCATGGTCCGGTCCTGCACGTAGTAGAGCTGCGCGGCGCGCAATGCGTCGCGCGTCCGGGCTTCGGCTTCGGCATCCGCGCTCATCGTCGTCCGTTCTGCACGTTCGTGCATAGCCGCGGCGCCGGTGCACATCTGTGCACGACCGTTGCGCATCCGTGCGGTGGACCCCAGTGTAGATCGGGACAGCCGTGGAAAAGGATGCATGTATGACCGAGTCGACGCCGACCACCCGAGCGAACATCCGAGCCCTGCGTGAGCGCCCCCATGCCGAGGTCCTCGTGATCGGCGGCGGTATCAACGGCATCGCGACGTTCCGCGATCTCGCGCTCCAGGGCGTCGACGTCGCCCTCGTCGAGCGCGGCGACTACGTCAGCGGCGCCTCGTCGGCATCGAGCCACATGATCCACGGCGGCGTGCGCTACCTCGAGAACGGCGAGTTCCGCCTCGTGAAAGAGTCGGTGACCGAGCGCAACCGCCTCGTGCGCAACGCCCCCCACTTCGTCAAGCCGCTGCCGACGACGATCCCGATCCACCGCACCTTCTCGGGCATCCTCGCGGCCCCGTTCCGGCTGCTCGTGACGCACGGCCGCGGCAAGCCCCGCGAGCGCGGCGCTCTGCTGATCAAGGTCGGTCTGATCATGTACGACACCTTCTCGCGCGACGGCGGATCGGTGCCTCGTCACCGGTTCCGCGGCCGCCGCAGCTCGCGGACGCAGTTCCCCGAACTCGACGAGCGTTTCCGGTACACCGCAACGTATTACGACGCCTCGATGCACGACCCCGAGCGCCTCGCGCTGGACGTGTTGCGCGACGGAGCGCGCGAGGACTCCGCTCGGGCCGCGAACTACGCCCCGGTGGTCGGTGCCGACGGATCGTCGGTCATCATCCGCGACGCCGTCGCCGGCGAGGAGTTCCCCTTCTCGGCGGACGTCATCGTGAACACGAGCGGACCCTGGACCGACCTGACCAACACCGCACTCGGCACCCCGACGCGCTTCATGGGTGGCACGAAGGGCTCGCACATCGTCCTCGACAACACGTCGCTGCTGGAGGCCACGGGCGGCAACGAGATCTTCTTCGAGGCCGCGGACGGCCGCATCGTCCTCATCTACCCGCTCAAGGGCCGGGTCATGGTCGGCACGACCGACATCGACGCCGACCCCGCGAGCGCGACGGTCTGCACCGACGACGAGATCGACTACTTCTTCGATCTGATCGGGCAGGTCTTCCCCGACATCTCGGTCGATCGATCGCAGATCGTCTACACCTTCTCCGGCATCCGTCCCCTCCCGCGGCACGACGACCTCGCCCCGGGCTTCGTCTCGCGCGACTACCGCATCGAGAAGGACCGTCTGGGCGATGTGCCCGTCCTGAGCCTCGTCGGCGGCAAGTGGACGACGTTCCGGGCGCTCGCCGAGCACCTCGCCACCGACGTGCTCGGTCTGATGCGGCGTCCGCGCCGGGTCGCCACCACCGACCTCGCGATCGGCGGCGGTGCCGGGTACCCCCGCAGCGTCGCGCAGCGCCGTCGCTGGATCGACGCCCATCGCGGTGCGCACTCGGCGGAGTTCGCCGATCGGATGCTGGAGCGCTACGGCACCTACGCCCAGGAGGTGCTCGCTGCCCTCCCTGTCGCTCAGCAGGAGCTCGCGCACGCGCCCGGCTACTCGGTCGAGGAGATCGCCTTCCTCGCGGAGCGCGAGGAGGTCGTGTCGCTGATGGACCTGCTGCTGCGTCGCACGTCGATCGCGTTCGTCGGCGGCGTCTCGATGGAGACGCTCTCCGAGGTCGCCGAGGCGGCTGCGTCGGCGCTGGACTGGGACGATGACGCCGTGCGCGCCCAGGTCGAGGAGGCGGCGCAGGCCCTCGAGGAGGCGCACCGCATCGACGTGCGGACCTCGCACCTGGCGCCGCTCGACGCCTGACGCTCGCAGACCCGGCGAGGCCCGACGCCGGATCACCCTCGGGTCACCCTCTCGCGCGGCGACGTCGCCCGCGATGATTCTGCAGAAAGGTCGACGCTGACATGCACGACATCAATCTCGGGCTCTACTTCGTGTCAGAGCTCGTGGGAACAGCGATGCTGCTCCTGCTCGGCGGTGGCGTGGTCGCCAACGTCATCCTCGCCAAGTCGAAGGGTCTCGGCGGCGGGACGCTGATGATCAACTGGGGCTGGGGCCTCGCGGTCTTCGCCGGTGTGCTCGTGTCGTCGTACTCCGGCGCGCAGCTGAACCCCGCCGTGTCGATCGGGCTCCTGGTGGGCGGGAAGATCGAGTTCGTCCAGTTCCTCGTCGCGATCGCCGCCCAGTTCGTCGGCGCCTTCCTCGGCGCCGTGCTCTGCTGGCTGGCCTACCACGACCACTTCGACGCCGAGCCCGACCCGGCCAACAAGCTCGGGGTGTTCTCGACCGGCCCCGGCATCCGCGCCTACGGCTGGAACCTCGTGACCGAGATCATCGCGACCTTCGTGCTCGTGTTCGTGATCTTCGGCTTCGCCGACTACGGCGACATCGAGATCGGCACCCCGGGCTCGCTCGGACCCCTGACCGCCGTCCCGGTCGCCCTCCTCGTGGTCGGCATCGGCGCCTCGCTCGGCGGACCGACGGGCTACGCGATCAACCCGGCCCGCGACCTCGGACCCCGCATCGCTCACGCCGTGCTCCCCATCAAGGGCAAGGGCTCGAGCGACTGGTCGTACGCGTGGGTTCCCGTCGTGGGACCCCTCATCGGAGGTACGCTCGCGGCACTCGCTGCCGGCGCCCTGCTCGGCTTCGCCTGATCCGTCCACCCCCGAACCGACAACGCTGACAGACAAGGACGTCACATCATGACCGACTACATCATCGCCCTCGACCAGGGCACGACCTCGAGCCGCGCCATCATCTTCGACAAGAAGGGGTCGATCATCTCCGTCGGGCAGAAGGAGCATGAGCAGATCATGCCCCGGGCCGGCTGGGTCGAGCACGACCCGATCGAGATCCGCGACAACATGCGCGAGGTCATCGGCATCGCGCTCGGCCGGGCGAACCTGACCCGTCACGACATCGCCGCGATCGGCATCACCAATCAGCGCGAGACCGCCGTCGTCTGGGACAAGAACACCGGCATCCCCGTCTACAACGCCATCGTGTGGCAGGACACCCGCACGCAGTCGATCGTCAACCGTCTGGCGGGCGACGAGGGCGTCGAGCGGTACAAGGACATCGTCGGACTGCCGCTGGCGACGTACTTCTCGGGCACGAAGATCGTCTGGATCCTCGAGAACGTCGAGGGTGCACGCGAGAAGGCGGAGGCCGGCGATCTCATCTTCGGCACGACTGACACGTGGGTGCTGTGGAATCTCACCGGAGGCCCGACGGGCGGCATCCACGCCACCGACGTCACGAACGCGTCGCGCACGCTCTTCATGGACCTCGAGACCCTCGAATGGCGGGACGACATCCTCGCTGACTTCGGTGTGCCGCGCTCGATGATGCCCGAGATCCGCTCGTCCAGCGAGGTCTACGGCGAGGCGCGCGACACGTCTCTGCTGCGCGAGACGCCGGTGGCCGGCATCCTCGGCGACCAGCAGGCCGCGACCTTCGGCCAGGCGGCTTTCGACGCCGGTGAGAGCAAGAACACTTACGGCACCGGCAACTTCCTGATCTTCCAGACCGGCACCGAGATCGTGAAGTCCGAGAACGGTCTGCTCACGACGGTCGGCTACAAGCTGGGCGACGGGCCGACCCACTACGCGCTCGAGGGCTCGATCGCCGTCACCGGGTCGCTCATCCAGTGGCTGCGCGACCAGCTCGGGATCATCTCGACCGCTCCCGAGGTCGAGCAGCTCGCGCTGTCGGTCGAAGACAACGGCGGCGTGTACTTCGTCCCCGCCTTCTCGGGTCTGTACGCACCGTACTGGCGGCCGGATGCCCGCGGCGCGATCGTCGGGCTCACGCGCTACGCCAACCGCGGCCACCTCTCCCGCGCAGCGCTCGAGGCCACGGCCTTCCAGACCCGCGAGGTGCTGGATGCCGTCAACGCCGACTCCGGGGTCGACCTGGCCGAGCTGAAGGTCGACGGCGGCATGATCGCCAACGACACGCTGATGCAGTTCCAGGCCGACATCCTGGGCGTTCCCGTCGTGCGGCCGGTCGTCGCCGAGACGACGGCGCTCGGTGCCGCCTACGCAGCCGGCCTCGCGGTCGGCTTCTGGAGCGACCTCGACGAGCTGCGGGCCAACTGGCAGGAAGACAAGCGCTGGACGCCGAACGACGACGTCGAGGAGCGCGAGCGCCAGCTGCGGCTGTGGAAGAAGGCCGTGACGAAGTCGATGGACTGGGTCGACGACGACGTCCGCTGAGGTCAGAGGGAGAGGGCGAAGCAGACCGAGCGCGGCATCGTCTCGACATAGGGCTCGTAGACGGGGATGCGGCTGAAGCCCATCGACGCGTAGAGCGCCATGGACTCGGGCTGCTGGAGTCCGGTCTGCAGGATCACGCGCTCCGCGCCGTCCGCGCGGGCGGCCTCGAGCGCGGCCGACATGAGTCCGCGGGCGATGCCGAGCCCTCGGAAGCCCGGTGCCACGATGAGGCGCTTGATCTCCCACTCGTCGCCGAGCCGGCGCAGGATGACGTGCCCCGCGGGGGCCTCGTCGGCGCCGGCTTCGGCGGCGAGGGCGATCAGCGTCGCGACGATCTCGTCGGGGTGCGTCGCGAGTGCACGGGCGCGGGCGCGGCGTCGCTCGTCCGGCTCGTCGCCGTGGAAGCCGTCGTAACGCGCGCCGAGGTCGTCGTCGAGCTGGCGGCGCAGGTCGCGGGCGCGGGCATCGTCGTAGGCGACGTCGACGATCCGCCAGGTCAGGTCTCGTTCCACAGCGACCGATAGTAGGCCAGTCGCTCGGGGTCGGGGTCGACACCGTAGGCCGCGATGAGCGTGTCTTCCCAGCCGGGACCGTAGTTCCACTCGGTGCTCATCGAGGCGATGGCGATGTCGGCCCAGCGGTCGGCGACGCCGAGCGCGCCGAGGTCGACGTGCGCGAGCCACCGTCCGCCGTCGTCGATGAGGGTGTTCGGGCAGCAGGCGTCGCCGTGGCAGACGACGAGGAGATCGGGCTCGGGCGCCTCGTGGAGGGATGTCGGAACGGCGATGCCGCGGGCCGCTGCGGTGCGCAGCCGGTGCTCGACGCCCCAGTCGAACGGGCAGCCGGCGACGGGCAGGGCGTCGTGGAGGGCGCGGAGCCCCTCGCCGACGGCGCGCACGGCGGTGGCGGGATCCGCGACCCAGCGAGGATCGACCGCCGACCGGCCGGGCAGCGCGCGGGTCACGAGCCATTCGATGTCGCCGTCCTCACCGGTCTCGATGACCTCGGGCACCGGTGTGAATTGTGCGGCCCATCGCAGGCGCCCCGACTCGTCGTGCATCGAGGTCTCGAGATTCCGCGGGCCGATCTTGACGACGCGGCCGTCGTCGGTGCGGAACGTGAGGCCACCGATCGCGTTGCGCCACAGCGGCGTCGAGCTCGCGCCGCGGGTGAGTCGGCGCAGCCGTGCGGCGATGTCGGGCGGGATCGGCGCATCCGGCGGCAGCAGGGTCACAGCCCCATCCTGCCCCTGCAGCTCAGCCTGTCGACGGCACGCGCGACGACCGGCGGGAAGCCGGCCGCGGGCGTTCTAGGGTGGAGGGGCGAGTTCGAAGGAGAACACATGCAGATCGCGGGAGTCTCCGCCCTCATCACGGGCGGCGCCAGCGGACTGGGCGCGGCCACGGCGCGGCGCCTCGCCGCCGACGGTGCGCACGTCACGATCGTCGACCTGCCGGGGTCGCCCGGCCGGGAGGTCGCCGCCGAGCTCGGCGGGCGGTTCGCCCCCGCCGACGTCACCGACCCGGACGAGGTCACCGATGCCGTCGAGACAGCCGGCCGTGCCGCGCCGCTGCGGATCGTCGTCAATTGCGCCGGAATCGCACCGCCCGCCAAGGTGCTCGACCGCGAGGGCGCGCCCACGCCGCTCCCGGACTTCGAGCGGATCATACGCATCAACCTCGTCGGCACCTACAACGTCGTCGCTCAGGCGTCGGCGGCGATCGCGCGGACCGAGCCGACCGACTCGGGAGCCCGCGGCGTGATCGTCAACACCGCCTCCGTCGCCGCCTTCGACGGCCAGATCGGCCAGCCCGCCTACGCCGCATCGAAGGGGGGAGTGCACGCGATGACCCTGCCGATCGCGCGCGAGCTCGCGCGCTACGGCATCCGCGTCTGCACCATCGCCCCCGGGATCATGCAGACGCCGATGATGGCGGGGCTGCCGGATGCTGCGCAGCGCTCGCTCGGTGAGCAGGTGCCGTATCCGCAGCGGCTGGGGGCGCCGGAGGAGTTCGCCGCGCTCGCCGCCCACATCGTCGACAACGACTACCTCAACGGCGAGACGATCCGTCTCGACGGCGCGATCAGAATGGCACCACGATGACCGACACTGCATCCGACATCGCACCCGACACTGCATCCGACACCGTTCTGCTGCGGCGCGAGGGCGCGCTCGCGCGCATCACCCTGAACCGTCCGGCATCCCTCAACGCGGTCGACGCCGAGATGGCCGCCCGTTGGCGCGAGGTCGCCGCCGAGGTCGCGGCCGACGCGTCGATCGGGGCCGTGATCCTGGATGCTGCGGGCCGTGCCTTCTGCGCGGGCGGCGACGTCGTGTCGATGTCTACGTCGGGCATGGGCGGCACCGCGGTCACCGAGACGGCCCGCGTCATCCACGACGGCATCACCTCGCTGACCGAGGCGGCGGTGCCGATCGTCGCGGCGGTCCAGGGCGCGGTCGCTGGGGGAGGGCTCGGGATCATGCTGGTCGCCGACTACATCGTCGCGTCGCCGTCGGCGGTCTTCGTCAGCAAGTATGCCAACATCGGGCTCACTCCCGATCTCGGTGTGTCGACTCTGCTGCCGGCCGCCATCGGCCAGCGCCGGGCGCTGCAGCTGCTGCTCGACGACACGGCGCTCGACGCCGCGACCGCACGCGACTGGGGCCTGATCGCCGAGGTCATCGACGACCCGGCCGCCCGCGCGCAGGCGCTCGCCGAATCGTGGCTGCACGGCGCGACGACCGCGTTCGGTCAGGCCAAGCGCCTCGTGCGCGAGGGCGCCGGGCGCACCTTCGCGCAGAACCTCGACGACGAGGCGCGGACGATCGGCGCGCGTTTCGACAGCGACGAGGCGCGTGTCCGCATCGACGCGTTCGCCGCAGCATCCGCCCGCCGGACCCGACCCGAGGAGAAGTCATGACCGACCCGAAGCCCCTGGCGGGCAAGACGCTGCTGATGTCGGGCGGGAGCCGCGGCATCGGTCTGGCCATCGCGCTGCGCGCTGCGCGCGACGGTGCGAACATAGCCTTGCTCGCCAAGACCGACCAGCCGCATCCGAAGCTCGAGGGCACCGTCCACACTGCCGCCGCCGAGATCGTCGCGGCCGGCGGCCAGGCCCTGCCGATCGTCGGCGACGTCCGCGACGAGGACTCGATCACCGAGGCGGTGCTGAAGACGCAGGGCGAGTTCGGCGGGATCGATATCGTCGTCAACAACGCATCGGCGATCGATCTCTCGGGCACGCTGGAGCTCGCCACGAAGCGTTTCGACCTCATGCAGGGGGTCAACGTGCGCGGCACGTTCCTGCTCTCGCGGGCCGCCATCCCGATCCTGCGAGAGGCCGAGAACCCGCACATCCTCTCGCTGTCGCCCCCGCTCAACCTCTCGCCGAAGTGGCTCGGCGCGCACACCGGCTACACCCTCGCGAAGTACGGCATGACGATGGCGACCCTCGGCGTCGCCGCGGAGTTCGCCGGCGACGGCATCGCCGCCAACACCCTGTGGCCGCGGACGACGATCGCGACGGCGGCGGTGAAGTACTCCCTCGGCGGCGACCGCATGATGGCCGCGAGCCGCACTCCGGAGATCTACGCGGATGCCGCCTACCACGTGCTCGTCCAGCCCTCGCGCGAGTACACGGGGCAGACCCTCATCGTCGAGGATGTGCTCGAAGCCGCCGGCGTGACCGACTTCTCGAGCTACGCCGCCGTCCCGGGAACGCCCGACGCCGAGCTGTTCCCCGACGTCTTCCTCGACTGACGGGTCGGGATCAGAGAGGCTTGCGCAGGAAGATCTGGAAGGTGCCGTCGCCCTGCGGCACGCGCTCGGACTCGCTGTAGCCTTCGCGTTCGTAGAGGCGCAGGTTGGCCTCGCTGAGCGAGCCGGTGAACAGCTCGGCCTCGTGCGCTCCGGCCGCCCGTCCGCGGGCCTCGACAGCGGCGAGCAGTGCCGTGCCGAGTCCGGACCCCTGCTGGTCGGGGGCGATCGCGATGCGGCCGATCAGCAGCAGCTCGCCGTCGAGGCGGGCGCGCGCCGCTCCGACGATGCGACCGTCGTCGACGGCGACGCAGCCGAGGTTCTCCTGCAGCTCCGCACGGAGCTCATCGAGGGTCTGCGTGAGGGGCGGCATGTCGGCGGCGTCGTAGATGAGGGCCTCGGACACGAATGCCGCGCGCTGCAGGGTCAGCACCTCGCCCGCGTCAGCGGGGTCGATGGGGCGGATGTCGCGGTCGCCGGCCTCGCGGGACATCAGACGGCCGTCTCGGGGTCGATGATGCCGTGGCGGACGAAGGCGTTCCAGATGCCGTCGTCGAGGACACCGGTGGTGACCTCGCCGGCGATGCGCTGCAGCTGGGGGTCGGCCTCGGCCATCGCGATGGCGGTGCCGCAGACCTCGAACATCTCGACGTCGTTCCAGCTGTCGCCGATTCCGACGGCGTCGGCGGCGTCACGGCCGAGGTGCGTCAGCATCGCCTGGATGCCGGTTCCCTTGTTCGTGCCGCGCATCCCGACCTCGCCGTTCGCCCCGGTGGGCAGGGGCATGCTGCCCGGGATGACGTGGAACTCGTCGCCGAGCGCGCGCTGGGTCTTCTCGACGGCGTCGGGATCGGAACTGACGAACACCGCCTTCGCGATGTGGTCGAGATCGGCCTCTTCGACGGGAGCGAAGCGCGGCGCGGCCACGACGTCTTCGGCGAGGGCGACGGTCGAGAGGTCCTCGGCGTGGCGGCGTCGGCGTTCGCTGATGAACTCGGCGATGAAGGACCGCACGCCCTCGCTCGCGTACACCCCGTCGTGCGACTGGATGAAGTACCTCGTGCCCTGCTCGTCGAAGTAGGCCATGACCCGCTCGACGGCGGCGCGGGGCATCAGCTCGGCGAGCACCGTCTCGTCGCCGGAGACCGCGAGGGCCCCGCCGTTGGAGATGGCGCCGTCGAAGCCGATGTCGAGCACGCGGGGGTTGATGTCGCCGGCGGCGCGTCCCGTGCACAGGTAGACGAGATGCCCGCGTTCGCGGGCGGCGCGAACCGCTGCGATCGTCGAGGGGGCGATCGTCTCGCCGTGCGCGAGGATGGTGCCGTCGACGTCGAGGAAGATGATGCGAGAATCCGACGTCACCCCTCCAGCGTAATGCGGGTGGCTCACAGCAGGCCGTGGCGGACGAAGGCGTTGTGGATGCCGTCGTCGTCGATCGCGGTCGTGACCTCGTCGGCGAGGGCCTGCACCTCGGGCGCGGCGTTGCCCATCGCGATCGCGGTGCCGCAGACCTCGAACATCTCGGCGTCGTTCCAGTTGTCGCCGATGCCGATCGCGTCGGCGGGGTCGACGCCCAGGTGGGCGAGCACCTCGAGGATCGCGGCGCCCTTGTTCACGCCGCGCGGCGCCACTTCGCCCGAGCTGCCCTCGGGCAGGGGGATCGTGCCCGAGACGACGGCGAAGTCGGGGGCGAGCTCCGCGAGCAGGTCGGCGACCGCGTCCGCGTCGTGCCCGAGGATGACGGCCTTGGCGACCTCGGCATCCGAGAAGTGGACCTCGTCGTCGAAGGTCTTCATCCCGACGCTGAAGAACTCGAGCTCCTCCGGGTCGGCCCCGGCGGCCCGCGCGTCCTCGATGTGGCGGGCGCGGTCGCGCTCGAGACGGTCCGCGAGCAGAGCCGGCAGTCCCGGGCTCGCGAACATGCGGTCGAACGACTGGTAGTACCAGTGGATGCCGCGGGCCTCGAACGCGGCGCTGAGGCGCGCGACCTCGGCGGCGGTCATGAGTCGCGAGACGATCAGCTCGTCGCCGACCCCGGCGAACGCGCCGCCGTTGGTGACGGCACCGTCGAAGCCGATGTCGAGGATGCGGCCGCGGAGCTCGGCCATGCCGCGTCCGGTGCTCAGCAGCACGAGGTGACCGTTCTCGCGGGCACGGCGGACGGCGGCGACGGCGGATTCGGGCAGGTGGGTGCCGTCCTGCAAAAGCGTGCCGTCGACGTCGAGGAAGACGGCGCGGCGGCGGAAGTCGGACGAGGTCATGCGGATCCCCTCTCGGATGCGGAGAAGGGCGCGGCCGCGGGCCAGAAGGAGGGCCCCGCGACCGCGCCCGGTCGGGTCAGCGTCTCAGCGGGTCAGCGAGGCGCCGTTGGTGCGGATGACTTCGGCGTACCAGCCGAACGACTTCTTCTCGAAGCGCTCGAGCGTGCCCGAGCCGTCGTCGTTGCGGTCGACGTAGATGAAGCCGTACCGCTTGCTCAGCTGAGCGGTCGAGGCGCTGACGAGGTCGATGCAGCCCCACGAGGTGTAGCCGAGCACCTCGACGCCGTCGGCGATCGCCTCGCCGACCTGCACGAGGTGGTCGTTGAGGTAGGCGATGCGGTAGTCGTCGACGACCGTCTTGACGCCGTCGACCTCGACGAGCTGGTCCTTCGCGCCCAGGCCGTTCTCGACGATGAACAGCGGCTTCTGCCAGCGATCCCAGAACTGGTTGAGCACCAGTCGCAGGCCGACGGGATCGATCTGCCAGCCCCACTCGCTCGCCTCGAGGGTCGGGTTCGGCACGCCGCCCATGATGTTGCCCTCGCCGGTGACCTTCTTCGCCGGGTCGGCGGTCGCGGCGACCGACATGTAGTAGCTGAACGACACGAAGTCGACCGTGTTGGTGAGGTCGTCGCGGTCCTCGTCGGTGATGTCGAGCTCGATGCCCTTCTCGGCGAGCGTGCGCAGGAAGTACCCGGGGTAGGCGCCGCGGGTGTGCACGTCGCCGTAGACGAGGTTCGAGTGATCGAACGACATGACCTCGAGTGCGTCGGCGGGAGAGGGCGAGAGCGGGTACACGGGCATCGACAGCACCATGCAGCCGATCTGCGCGTTCGGGGCGACCTCGCGCGCGATGCGCGTCGCGCGGGCGGATGCCACGAGCTCGTGGTGCATCGCCTGGTACAGCTGCTGCTCCGTCAGCTCGTCCTTCGGGGTGTTGATGCCCCCCGACATGAAGGGGGCGTGCAGGAGCGAGTTGATCTCGTTGAAGGTCAGCCAGTACTTCACCCGTGCGCCGTAGCGCTCGAAGAGGGTGCGCGCGTAGTTCTCGTAGAAGCCGATGAGCCGGCGGTCGGTCCATCCGTCGTAGGTCTCGGCGAGGTGGAGCGGCGTCTCGTAGTGCGAGATCGTGACGAGCGGCTCGATGCCGTGCTTCTCGAGCTCGTCGAGCACGCGGTCGTAGAAGGCGAGGCCCTCTTCGTTCGGCTCGGTCTCGTCGCCCTTCGGGAAGATGCGGCTCCACGCGATGGAGAAGCGGAAGGTCTTGAAGCCCATCTTGGCGAACAGGGCGATGTCTTCGGCGTAGCGGTGGTAGAAGTCGATGCCGACGAGCTTGAGGTTGTCGGGGGTCGGTGCGTCGGTGCGGGCGCCGACGATGCCGCGGGGCATGACGTCCTGCACCGAGAGGCCCTTGCCGCCTTCGTCGTAGGCGCCCTCGAGCTGGTTCGCGGCGGTCGCGCCGCCCCAGAGGAATCCGTCGGGGAAGGTGATGGTGCTCATGACTCTCTCGTTTCGTATCGCTTGTCCCGATGGTGACGGGACTGTGTATCGCTGGTCCCGCGGATGGCGGGACGGGTGGGGGAGGGGGCGGGGTTCGGGTTGCCCGCCCCCTCCGTTCGGGTGCGTCGGTCAGCTCGCGAGCGCGGACTCGACCGAGACCGCCGTGAACAGCGGCTCGCCGTGCGCGATCGGGCCGGACGCCTGGTCGGTCAGAGCGGGGTACAGCTCGCCGTTGGTGACGATGACGGGCGTCGTCAGGTCGTAGCCCGCCCGCTCGATCGCGTCGCCGTCGAACTCGACGAGCAGATCGCCGGCCTTGACCTCCTGGCCGGTGGTGACCTTGACGTCGAAGTGAGCGCCGGCGAGCTTGACCGTGTCGATGCCGATGTGGATGAGCACCTCGGCGCCGTCGGCGTGGCGCAGGCCGATCGCGTGTCCGGTCGGGAACGCAGCTGCGACGGTCGCGTCGAACGGGGCGTAGACGGCGCCGGAACGCGGCTTGATCGCGACGCCGTCACCGAGGCTGCCCTCGGCGAAGGCCGCGTCGGGGGTCTCGCTGAGCGGCACGACCGTGCCGTCGACCGGGCTGAGAACGACGACGTCGTTGCCGGATGCCGCCGGGGTGGCCGCCGGTGCGGCATCCTCTTCGGGCTCCTTGAAGCCGACGATCGCGGTCAGCAGGAACGGGATGGCGATCGCGGC
Source organism: Microbacterium sp. BDGP8 (assembly GCF_029991045.1). Taxonomy (NCBI): domain Bacteria; kingdom Bacillati; phylum Actinomycetota; class Actinomycetes; order Micrococcales; family Microbacteriaceae; genus Microbacterium; species Microbacterium sp. BDGP8. The sequence goes on from NZ_CP120712.1 coordinate 505,128, forward strand.
AGCGAGGCCGATGATGAGCATGACCATGTTCCCGTTGCCGAACAGGGCCGGAAGCGCCAGTCCGGAGGGGACGACGAAGGCGGTCGAGAAGACGCCGCCCATCGCGATGATCGCGCCGCCGACCACACCGCCGACGATGCCGAAGGCGAAGGGGCGCTTGAGCGGCAGGTTGATGCCGTAGATGGCGGGCTCGGTGATGCCGGCGAGGAAGCCCGACAGCGTCGCGGGAGCCGCGAGCGACTTGAGGTTCTTGTTGCGGGCGCGCACCCAGACACCGGCGACGGCGGCAGCCTGCGCGAGGACGGCTGCGAACACGGGGCCGATGAGCAGGATCTGACCGGTGGTCTGGTACTCCAGCGTGAACAGCGGCACGAGGCCCCAGTGCAGACCGAAGATGACGAAGACCTGCCAGAAGCCGCCCATGATGGCGCCGCCGGCCCACGGGGCGTTCTCGAAGACCCAGCCGATGCCGTTGCCGAGCGCGCCGCTGAGGATCGCGGAGATCGGGCCGATGACGACGAAGACGATCGGGACGGCGATGAGCACGACGATCATCGGGGTGACGAAGCGCCGTACCGCGCCCGGGAGCTTCGCGTAGAGGAACTTCTCGGCGTGGCTCTGCAGCCACACGATCACGATGATCGGGATGACGCTCGAGACGTAGGTGACCATCGTGAAGGGGATGCCGAAGAACGTCAGCCCCTCGACCCCGACGAGCGGGGTGATGGTCGGGTAGAGCAGCGCGGCCGCGATCGCGAACGCGGTGAACTCGTTGGCCTTGAAGTAGCGCGCCGCGGTGAACGCGAGCGCCATCGGCAGGAAGTTGATGAGACCGTCCGACAGGGCGTTCAGCACCGCGTAGGTCGAGTTGTCGGTGCCGATCCAGCCGAAGGTGACCGCGGCTGCGAGGAAGGCCTTCAGCAGACCGGTGCCCGCGAGGGCCCACAGCAGCGGCGTGAAGATCGCCGAGATCATCGAGATGAAGCGGTTGAAGAGGTTGCCCTTCGGGCCCTCGGATGCCGCGGCGTCGGAGCCGGCGCCGAACTTCGAGATCTTGCCGATCTCGGCGAACACGTCGGGGACGTCGTTGCCGATGACGACCTGGTACTGGCCGCCGGCCTGGGCGACGGTGACGACACCGGGCACGGCCTTGACGGCGGCGGTGTTCGCCTTGGACTCATCCTTCAGCACGAAACGCAGACGCGTCGCGCAGTGGACGAGGGAGGTGACGTTCTCCTCGCCGCCGACGCCCGCCAGGACGCCGGCCGCGGTCTTCGAGTAATCCATCGGGACTGCTCGCTTTCTGCCGCAGCATCGCGGCACTCGGGTGGAGGAAGCCGCCGCATCCCTGTTTCCGGGCAACAAAAAAACCTGAACTCGTTCACCGCCGATCAAGACGATGTGAGTTCAGGTTTTGCCCGCTGCCGCGGTAACAATCCGGAGACTTCCGCAGGGCAGCGACGCCCTGCGAGGGTCACGGTAGCACGGGACCGGGGTTCTGGCCAGCTTCGTTCGCACCGACCTGCGTCGCGAGGCGCTCGACGTGCACGATGACGTACAGGAGCTCCTCGTCGGTCAGCTCCGACTCCGTCGCCGCACGGACGTAGGCCTTCACCTCCTCCGCGATCGCGTACGAGCGCGGGTAGCTGTGCTTGGCGAACTCGAAGAACGAGGTGTCGGCGCTGCGCAGCATCGTCTTCGAGACGAGGCGCTGCAGCAGGAACTGGATGTGCAGGATGAATCGGGCGTAATCGGGGCTGTCGGTGTCGAGCTTGACGCCGAGGCCGTTCTCGACCGTCATGACGACGTGCTGCAGGCGGCGGAAGAGGAGCGCCGCCGTGCCGTTGGGCTCGTCGCGGGTCGCGTTGAGCAGGTGCATCGTGAGGAACACCGCCTCCTCGGCGGGCAGCTCGCGATCGAGGGACTCGGAGATCGCGGTGGCCATGCGCTGCGCCGCGGAGAACTCGTGGGGATGCAGCACGCGCAGTTCGGGCATGTTGGTCGCGGGGATCTGGATGCCGTTGTCGAGCCGCTCGAGCACGAACTGGATGTGATCGATGACGGCCATCGTGAAGAACCGGTCGAGGTGGTGGCCGAGACGGCGCTCGGCCTCGTCGACGGCGCGAGTGACGGCTTCCACCACCGGGTAGGGCACGTCGGTGAGGAGCTGGCGTTCGCGGTCGCCGGCATCCCCCGCATCGAGGATGAAGGTCTTCTCGACCTTGTCGGGGTCGAGGGTGTCGGACGGCTTCAGCTGGAACCCGAGCCCGCGTCCCATGAGCACGCGTTCGCGGCCATGCTCGTCGAGAGTGATGACGACGTTGTTGTTCAGCACCTTGTGCACGACGGTGCCCCGCGGGGGCGGAGCGACGTCGTCGAGGTTCATGGCTGCAGTCTAGGGCGGAGCAGGGCGGGGGCCGCCGGGCGCGGCGAACGCCGGCGGCCAGCCTTCGCGCAGGCGGCGCCGGTACCCTGGATCATATGACCGATTCAGATCCCGTGCGCGAGACCGCGTCGTCCGTGCGCGAGACCTCGTCGCCCGTGCGCTCCACCAAGCCGCGTCAGGTGCGCCCGGCGACCGAGGGCTGGTCGCAGCAGAAGGACGAGTCCGGTCGTCCGCTGCTGCAGTTCGCGAGCCCGAAGCGCGGCAAGCCGCCCGTCCACCTCGCCGACCTCACGCCCGAGCAGCGCGTCGAGAAGGTCAAGGAGCTCGGCATGCCCGGCTTTCGGGCCAAGCAGCTCGAGAAGCACTACTTCCGCCACTTCACCTCGGATGCCGCGGAGATGACCGACCTGCCCGCCGCGGGGCGCGACGAGCTCGTCGCGGGTCTGCTCCCGCCGCTCCTGACCGAGGTGCGCCGGCTCGAGACCGACCGCGGCGACACGATCAAGTTCCTGTGGAAGCTCCACGACGGCGCCCTCGTCGAGTCGGTGCTGATGCGCTACACGGGCCGCATCACGCTGTGCGTGTCGAGCCAGGCCGGATGCGGCATGAACTGCCCGTTCTGCGCGACCGGCCAGGCGGGCCTGACCCGCAACATGTCGGCCGCCGAGATCATCGAGCAGGTCGTCCGGGCGAACCGTCTCATCGCCGACGGCGGCCTCGGCGACCCGCGCAAGGTCGGGCACGAGGGCGAGCGCGTCACGAACATCGTCTTCATGGGCATGGGCGAGCCGCTGGCGAACTACGCCCGCGTCATGCAGGCGGTGCGCACGATGGTCGACAAGGATCACGGCATCGGCATGAGCGCGCGGGGCATCACCGTCTCCACGGTCGGTCTCGTGCCGGCGATCCAGAAGCTGACGAAGGAGGACATTCCCGTCACCTTCGCACTCTCGCTGCACGCCCCCGACGACCAGCTGCGTGACGAGCTCATCCCCGTCAACTCGCGGTGGAAGGTCGACGAGGCGCTCGACGCGGCGAAGGCCTACTTCGACGAGACGGGCCGGCGGGTGTCGATCGAGTACGCCCTCATCAAGGACATGAACGACCACGCGTGGCGCGCGGACCTCCTCGCCGAGAAGCTGAACGCCCGCGGACGCGGCTGGGTGCACGTCAACCCCATCCCGCTCAATCCGACGCCCGGCTCCATCTGGACCTCGTCCGAGCCCGAGGTGCAGGACGAGTTCGTGCGACGGCTGAACGAGGCCGGCATCCCGACGACCCTTCGCGACACGCGCGGCAAGGAGATCGACGGGGCGTGCGGTCAGCTCGTCGCGACCGAGGACGACCAGCGCGCGGCCGACACGGTTCCCGCGGGTTGAGGTCATAAGACGCAACTCCGGCCCGCCGGGGCCCACCGCGAGGTAGCGTTTTCCCATGGTTGAGTATCGCTACCTCGGCAACAGTGGATTCAAGGTCTCGGAGATCACGTACGGCAACTGGGTGACGCATGCGTCGCAGGTGGAGAACGACGCGGCCATCGCGACCGTCCACAAGGCGCTGGACCTCGGCATCACCTCGTTCGACACCGCAGACGCGTACGCCAACACGGCCGCGGAGGTCGTGCTCGGCGAGGCGCTGAAGGGTCAGCCGCGCGAGACGCTCGAGATCTTCACGAAGGTGTATTGGCCGACCGGCCGCAAGGGGCCGAACGACCAGGGCCTCTCGCGCAAGCACATCTTCGACAGCATCAACGGGTCGCTCCGCCGTCTCGGTGTCGACTACGTCGACCTCTACCAGGCGCACCGCTACGACTACGAGACGCCGCTGGAAGAGACGATGCAGGCTTTCGCCGACATCGTCCGCCAGGGCAAGGCGCTCTACATCGGCGTCAGCGAGTGGACCGCCGAGCAGTTGCGCGAGGGGCACGCCCTCGCGACGAAGCTCGGGTTCCAGCTCGTGTCGAACCAGCCGCAGTACTCGGCGCTGTGGCGCGTCATCGAGGGCAAGGTCATTCCCGCCTCGCAGGAGCTCGGCATCTCGCAGATCGTCTGGTCGCCGCTCGCGCAGGGCGTGCTGACGGGCAAGTACCAGCCGGGCCAGCCCGTACCCGAGGGATCGCGCGCGACCGACGAGAAGAGCGGCGCGAACTTCATCAAGCGCTTCTTGAACGACGAGGTGCTCACGGCCGTTCAGAAGCTGAAGCCGATCGCCGATGAGGCGGGCCTCACCGTCGCGCAGCTCTCGCTCGCGTGGGTGCTGCACAACGAGAACATCGCTGCGGCGCTCGTCGGCGCCTCGCGTCCCGAGCAGCTCGAGGACACCGTGAAGGCCTCGGGTGTGAAGCTCGAGCAGTCGGCGTACGACGCGATCAACGATGCCCTCGGCGGGGTCGCGGTGACCGACCCGGCCGAGACCGACACGGTCTCGCCGAAGACCCGCCCGGCCTGATCGTGGCGGTAACGAGCGCCGGCATCCTGCCCTACCGCATCGCTGCGGACGGCACGGTGTCGGCGCTCGTCGCCCACATGGGCGGACCGTTCTGGGCGGCCAAGGACGCCGGGGCGTGGTCGATCGTCAAGGGCGAGTACGACCCCGACGACGAGGCGGCCCTGGATGCCGCGCGGCGCGAGTTCCGCGAAGAGCTCGGGCTCGAGCCGCCCGACGGCGAGTACGCCGAGCTCGGCACCTTCTCGTACTCGTCGGGCAAGCGCATCACGGTGTTCGTCGTCGACGGCAGCGGGTTCGATGCCTCGAACGCGGCATTCGGCGAGTTCGAGATGGAGTGGCCGCCGCGGTCGGGGCGCACGGCGTCGTTCCCCGAGGTCGACCGGGTCGAGTGGGTCGAGGTGGGGCGCGCTCGCGAGCTGCTCGTCAAGGGTCAGCGACCGGCCCTCGACCGGCTCGATGAACTCGTTCAAGCGAGCGGGAGGTAGTCGAGGGTGGCGCAGCATCGCATGCTTCCCGCCGACCGGTGGGAGCCGTTCTCCGATGAGCACCTGGCGCGCGTCATCCCCGTCGCCACGGATCGCATCGTCCGGGCCTCGGCCGCCGCGGACTTCGCGCCGCGGCAAGCGGAGATGGTGATCTTCGACGCGTGCGGCATGAGCGCGGACGGCGTGCGCATCTGGCATGCAGCCCGATGGCTCGGCGAGTCAGCGAACGCACGCGCCCGGTCGTCGGCTCGGCTTCGCTTCGGCGGTCGCGCATCCAGCATTGGCTGGATCGGGTGGGTGCTGGTGCTCGCCGCCCTCACCGCCGGACTCGCATTCGCCGTCGCGCTGCAGACGAAGGACGTGGTGCTCACAGCCGCGTTCTCCGCCGCGACGGCGATGGCGGTGCTGGTGGCGGCCGCGGGCGCGCGAGGACGCCCGCTCGATCGTGCGCTGTGGCGGCCGCAGGCTGTCGCCCTCGTCGGGACGGCGGTTGCCGCCGTCCTCGTCGGCAACGGTGCCACCGCCTCCGCGATGGCCGTGCTGGTGGCTGCCCCGGTCATCGTCGTCACCTCCCTGGTCGCAGGCATGATCATCCGGGGCGCCAAGCCGCAGCAGGCCCGCGAGGTGGATGACAGTCTGACCGCCGCTTACCGGGCGGTCATCGCGGACCTTCCCGCTCATGTCGAGCGTCTCGAGCGCGAGACGAGCGCTGCACTGCCGCCGGAGCGAGCCCGGTTCGTCGAACGCGTCCGCGCCGCCGTGTTCGAACGAGTGCGGGCCGACGAGCGCGTGCCCGAGCGGGCGCGGAGAAGGCTCGCGCGGCACGGGGACGCGCACGGCGCGGGCGGTGTCATCATCGCGGATTTCGCCGATCCGCTCACCTGGATGCCGGAGGCGCTCGCGCGGTCGGCGTACACCACGGACGATCCGCGGCATCCCGACAATCGGGACGGCTGACCGGTCTCGCCGTCCCGTCAGCGCTTCTTCTTCGGGGCCTCCGCCACGTCGAGCTTGTCGTGCAGCCCACCCAGCGATGACCAGGCGCTCGCCGTTCCCTTCGCCGCGTGCTCGGCGCCGCGAACCGCTCGCTCGTCGGCCCACTCGTTCAGGACGTGGCCGCGGTGCCCGCGGACGTGCTCGAGGATGACGTCGGGCAGGCCGCGCGCACGGCGGGCGTCGCGGGCGGCGATGAGCTGCTCGAGGATGTCGCGGTTCTTCGTCGGCGCGCCGGTCGAGGTCTTCCAGCCGCGGCGGCGATGGCCGTCCATCCACGATGCGTACGTGTCGATCGCGTACTTGGAATCGGCCTGAACGACGAGCTCGCGGACGTCGGGGTGGTCCTCGATCGCCTTCAGCAGCCCGAGCAGCTCGCCGATGTTGTTCGTGCCCTGCGGGATCGCTCCGGCGGCCCAGTGGCCGTCCTCGCCGACCCAGGCCCAGCCGGTCGGTCCGGGATTGCCCTTGCAGGCGCCGTCGGTGGCCACGGTGTATCGGTCGGAACTCACTCGGGCAAGGGTACCCGGGGAGTCGTGCGATGCGGTTTCTGTATACGTTGGAGTCCGATTCCGCGGTTTTGACCCGCCGAAGCGGGCTCTGTGTATACAATCGTCGCATGGTGGCCGAGGGCGGAGCACGGGCGGGAGAGCGCGCCTACGCCGCTCTGCTGGCCGAGATCCAGAAGGGCGACCTCGCTCCCGGGGCGGTGCTCGGCGAGGTGGAGCAGGCGACGCGACTGGGCGTCAGCCGTACTCCGCTGCGCGAGGCTCTCCGGCGACTCGCGGCCGACGGCCTCGTGCGCCAGGCCTCGCCGCGGGTGACTGTCGTCGCCGACATCGATCGCGACGACATCCGCTCGCTGTTCGAGGTGCGGCGAGCGCTCGAGGAGACCGCCGCACGGCTCGCGGCATCCCGGGGCGACGCCGCGCTCTTCGCCGAGCTCGCCGCGGCGTTCGACCGCACCGCGCAGGCCGATGCGCCCGCAGCGGGTGACCCCGACGCGTACTACGCGCTCATCGCTCGCTTCGACGCGGCGCTCGACGACGCCGCAGGCAACGCCTATCTGACGTCGGCGCTGACGAAGGTCCGCGCTCACCTCGTGCGGGTTCGCCGCCTCGCACGCGACAACCCGGCGCGGCTCGCGGCGTCGATCGAGGAGCACCGGCTCATCGCGAGCGCCATCGCCGCCCGCGACGCCGACCTCGCCGCCCACGCGACCCATGTGCACCTGCACAACGCCCTGACCAGCATCCTCGACTCCCTGGAGGCATCCGCATGACCGTCAGCCATCACGTCCGCGTCCACCGCAGCGACGAGGAGCTCGCGCGCGAGGACCAGCTCGCGTGGAAGATCGCCGAGGTCGCCGTCGACCCCGTGGCGGTCGAGCCCGCCGTGGTCGACATGATCGTGAACCGCATCATCGACAACGCCGCCGTCGCGGCGGCATCCCTCACCCGGGCGCCCGTCAGCTCGGCCCGCGCGCAGGCGCTCGACCACCCGGTCTCGCGGGGCGGCGCGGGGGCGAGCGTGTTCGGCGTGACTGACCGCACGAGCCCCGAGTGGGCCGCGTGGGCGAACGGCGTCGCGGTGCGCGAGCTCGATTACCACGACACCTTCCTCGCCGCCGACTACTCGCATCCCGGCGACAACATCCCGCCGATCCTCGCGGTCGCTCAGCACGTCGGTGCCGACGGTGCGGCGCTCGTGCGGGGCCTCGCGACCGGGTACGAGATCCAGATCGACCTCGTGCGGGCCATCTGCCTGCACAAGCACAAGATCGACCACGTCGCCCACCTCGGGCCTTCGGCCGCCGCCGGCATCGGCACGCTGCTCGGCCTCGACACCGCGACGATCTACCAGGCGGTCGGCCAGGCGCTGCACACGACCACCGCGACGCGCCAGTCGCGCAAGGGCGAGATCTCGACCTGGAAGGCCCACGCCCCCGCCTTCGCCGGCAAGCTCGCGGTCGAGGCCGTCGACCGCGCGATGCGCGGCGAGACGAGCCCGAACCCGATCTACGAGGGTGAGGACGGTGTCATCGCGTGGCTGCTCGACGGACCGGATGCCGCCTACACGGTGCCGCTGCCGGCGCCGGGAGAGCCCAAGCGCGGCATCCTCGACTCGTACACGAAGGAGCACTCGGCCGAGTATCAGGCGCAGGCGTGGATCGACCTCGCGCGCAAGCTGCACGGCGAGCACCCCGAGCTGCTCGACTCCGCGAACGTCGAGAGCATCGTGCTCCACACCAGCCACCACACGCACTACGTCATCGGCTCGGGGGCGAACGACCCGCAGAAGTACGACCCGACCGCGTCGCGCGAGACGCTCGACCACTCGATCCCGTACATCTTCGCGGTCGCACTGCAGGACGGCGGCTGGCACCACGTCGACTCGTACACGCCCGAGCGCGCCGCCCGCCCCGACACGGTCGCCCTGTGGCAGCGAATCACGACGGCCGAGGATGCCGAATGGACGCGGCGCTACCACTCGGAGGATCCGGCGGAGAAGGCCTTCGGCGGGCGCGTCGAGATCCGGATGGCCGACGGCTCGACGATCGTCGACGAGATCGCCGTCGCCGACGCCCACCCGCTCGGTGCTCGCCCGTTCGCGCGCGAGGACTACATCCGCAAGTTCCGGATCCTCGCCGAGCCCGTGCTCGAACCGGCCCAGATCGAGCGCTTCCTCGACCTCGCGCAGCGTCTGCCCGATCTCACGGCAGACGAGGTGCGCGAGCTGAACATCGTCGCACGTGACGGCGTCATCGCGTCCGCGCCGAACCCGCGAGGGCTGTTCTGATGCTGTATTCGCAGACCACCGCCGCCGACAAGCGCCGCATCCTCCGGGAACGACTCGCCAGCGGAGAGACGCTGCGCTTTCCGGGAGCGTTCAACCCGCTCTCGGCCCGGCTCATCGAGCGGCACGGCTTCGACGGCGTGTACGTCTCGGGTGCGGTCATCGCGGCTGACCTCGGGCTGCCCGATGTGGGCCTCACGACGCTGAGCGAGGTCGCCGGGCGCGGCCAGCAGATCGCGCGGATGACGGAGCTTCCGGCGATCATCGACGCCGACACGGGCTTCGGCGAGCCGATGAACGTCGCCCGCACGATCCAGACGCTCGAGGATGCCGGCCTCGCCGGATGCCACATCGAGGACCAGGTCAACCCCAAGCGCTGCGGGCACCTCGACGGAAAGAGCGTCGTCGACGAGAACACGGCCGTGGGCCGCATCCGGGCTGCCGTCGACGCCCGGCGCGACGCGAACTTCCTCATCATGGCGCGCACCGATGTGCGGGCGATCGAGGGGATGGATGCCGCCGTCGACCGCGCCCGCGCGCTCGTCGACGCCGGGGCCGACGCGATCTTCCCCGAGGCGATGCGCGACCTCGCGGAGTTCGAGGCGATGGCGTCGGCCGTCGACGTGCCGATCCTGGCGAACATGACGGAGTTCGGGAAGTCGGAGCTGTTCACCGTCGACCAGTTGCGCGACGCGGGCGTGCGGATCGTGATCTGGCCCGTCTCGCTGCTGCGCATCGCGATGGGCGCGGCGGGCCGTGCGCTCGAGGAGCTCACGACGGCGGGGAATCTGACGGCGAAGCTCGGCGAGATGCAGCACCGCGCCGACCTGTACGACCTCGTCGACTACGAGGGCTACACGCGTTTCGACTCGTCGGTCTTCGACTTCACCCTGTCGACTCGCCAGAATGAGTCGATCGACCGGCGCTGAGACCCGCGAATTCTGGCTACTCGACGGAGAGGGAACAGAACATGACCGAGCAAGACATCCGTAAGGGGCTCGTGGGGGTCGTCGCCGACGTGACGGCGATCTCGAAGGTGAACCCCGAGACGAACTCGCTGCTCTACCGGGGCTACCCGGTGCAGGAGCTCGCCGCGACGCAGCCGGTCGACGCCGTGGCGCATCTGCTGTGGCACGGCGAACTGCCGACCGACGACCAGCTCGCCGAGCAGCGCCGGCGGGCTCGGCCGCAGCGGGCGCTGCCGCCGGAGCTGCGGGAGGCGATCGACCGGATGCCGGTGGACGCGCACCCGATGGACGAGGTGCGGACCGCCGTGAGCGTTCTCGGCGCTCTCGACACCGCCGGCGCGGCATCCGTGCTCGACGCCGTCGGGACGCCCGAGCGCAACCGCGAGCGAAGCCTGCGCCTGTTCGCGGTGCTGCCGGCGGTCGTCGCCTACGGGCAGCGTCGCCGCCGCGGGCTCGGCCCCATCGAGCCGCGCGACGACCTCGACGACGCGGCGAACTTCCTGTGGATGACCTTCGGCGAGGAGCCCGATCCGGTCGTCGCCGACGCGTTCAACCGGTCGCTGATCCTCTACGCCGAGCACTCGTTCAACGCCTCGACCTTCACGGCTCGGGTCATCGCTTCGACCCTGAGCGACCTGTACTCGGCCGTCGTCGGGGCGATCGGAGCCCTCAAGGGGCCGCTCCACGGCGGCGCGAACGAGGCGGTGATGCACGTCTTCGACGAGATCGGGGATGCCGCCGCCGTCGAGGCCTGGCTCGACCGGGCGCTCGCCGAGAAGCGAAAGATCATGGGGTTCGGTCACCGCGTCTACAAGCGCGGCGATTCGCGGGTTCCGACGATGAAGGCGGCGCTCGACGCGTTGGTCGCCCACTACGACCGGCCGGATGTCGCGGAGCTCTACGACGCCCTCGAGCGCGAGTTCACCGAGCGCAAGGGCATCTACCCGAACCTCGACTATCCGTCGGGCCCCGCGTACAACCTCATGGGGTTCGACACCGTCACTTTCACGCCCCTCTTCGTCGCGGCCCGCGTGGTCGGATGGACGGCGCACATCGTGGAGCAGTACGCCGCCAATGCGCTCATCCGGCCGCTGTCGGCGTACGACGGGCCGGATGAGCGCCACGTCGACGGATATGTCGCCGACGAGGCCGAGGTCGAGGCAGCAGAGCGCCCCGAGGAAGCCGCCGGCTGACGGCTCCCTCGGGGCGGACTCGGACGGGTCAGGCGGTTCGGTGGCGACGCGCGGCGACCAGGAGGCCGCCCAGCGCGAGGGCGAGGATGCCCGCCACCGCGAATCCGATCGGAGCCGTCCCGCCGGTGACGGCGATCGTGCCCGCCGGCGCGGCGGCCGTCACCGTCACGGCGACCTCGATCGGCGTGAGCGTCCCCGACGTCACGACGAGGCGGTGCGCGCCGACCTCGAAGTCACGCGGGATCGCGATCGAGAACGCCGTGCGGCCGGATGCGTCGGCCGCGGGGATGCCGCTGACGACGATCGGCTCGCTGAACAGTGTCGCGGCGATCCGCTGGCCCGGCTCGAGGCCGGTCACCGTGACATCGAGCGTGCCGCCCTGCGCGACCGTGCTGCCGCCGAGCTCGACCGTCGCCCACGGCTGTACGGGCTCGCCGGGCTCGCCGGGCTCCGTGGGCTCGCCGTCACCGGGCGCGCCGGGGCCGGGGAAGCCGGGCTGCTCGACCGGCGGCTGCTCGCCGGCGACGTAGGCACGGTTCGCCGGCGCCGGTGAGACCGGGCCCACGGCGGCGAAGAACTCCACCGTCGCCTGCAGGTCGACCTGGCCGGAGTCCGCCGCGCCGGTGCCCGTCGCGAAGGTGCCGAAGTTGTCGCCGCCGCCCGCGAGGAACGAGTTGGTGACGACGCGGATCTTCGTGGTGGTGTCGTCGAGCGCGAGCTGCTCACCGTTCAGCTGCATCGAGCGGATGTGCGAGCCCCTCGTTCCCTCGGGTGCGTACTCGAACGTGAAGCCCTTCGACACGCCCATCGCGAGCTTGGGACGCGACGCTCCGTCGGGCTGCCACTGCTCCTCGAGAACCTGCTTGATCTGTGCCGGGGTGAGCTCGAGCGTGACCAGGGTGTTCGCGAACGGCTGGACGTTGGCGACCTCACGGTATGACACAGCGCCGTTGTCGTCGCCGAACAGCAGGTCGGCGCGCAGGCCGCCCGGGTTCATGAACGCCACCTCGGCGTCGCGCCCACCGTAGGCCGGGTTCTGCGACGTGGCCCACAGGTAGACGTCGGCGACGGTGTTGCCGAGCGTCGAGTGCACGCCGCGGTCCTCCGAGCCCGACGCGGTCTTGCCGCGCAGGATGTCGGCGGTGATCGAGCCGACCTGCACGCGGCCCTTCTCGTCCGCGATGCGCACCGCGTTCGCGACGACCTGGGCCGTCTCGGTGTCGGGGTAGGCGATGTACTGCCCCAGCGTGGCGTCGTACAGCGACACCGTGCTGGGGGTGATCGACTCGAGTTCGCCCGCGTCGGTCAGCTCGATGTCCAGCGCGCCGAGCGTCGTGCCGTACTGGTGCGCCTGGAGCACCGGGCGCCCGCCGATCTCGCACGCGTACTTCTGGTGCGTGTGAGCGGAGACGATCGCGTCGATGTCGTCGGACGCGCCACGGACGAGGTCGCCGAAGTCGCCGGTCTCGGTGGCGATCGCGGTGCAGTCGGAGCCCGCGGAGCCCTCGTGCGCGAGAAGCACCACGACGTCCGCGCCCTCGGCGACCGCGTCGGCCGCTGCATCGTTGGCCGATGCGACCTGGTCGCGGAACTCGATGCCCGCGATGCCCTGTGGGCTCACCATGCCCGCGGTCTGCTCGGTCACGGTGCCGACGAACGCGATCTGCGTGCCGTCGACCTCCTTGATCGTGTACGGCTTGAGCGCGTGCTCGTCGGTGCCCTTCACGAAGACGTTCGCACCGAGTGCGAAGTCGCTGAAGGCGTCGGCATCCGCGTCCTCCTCGAATCGAGGGATGACGCGACCGGTCAGGTCGTCGAAACCACGGTCGAATTCGTGGTTGCCGACTGCGCTGACGTCGAGGCCGGCCGTCTTCAGTGCGTCGATCGTGGGGGTGTCCTGATCGATGAACGACTCGAACGCCGACGCGCCGATGTTGTCACCGGCCGAGACGAGCAGGGTGTTCGGGTTCTGCTGGCGGAACGTGTCGACCGCGCCCACGAGGACAGCGGCACCCGCGACGCCGCTGGATTCCTGCACGAGCCGCCCGTGGAAGTCGTTGATCGTCAGCACGCGGATGTCGGGCTGCGCGACGGGAGCGCCGCCGACGAGCTGCTCGATGCTGTACAGCGTCGTCGTTCCCGACACCTCGTTGCCGACCGCGAGCAGCGGCTGGCCCGTGGGGGAGCGGTGCGCCCCGATGAAGTGGATGCCCTCGGGGCCGAGGTCGCCCGCGGCGGGGGAGTCGGCGGCGGCGCTGAAGTCGCGGTTGTTGACGTACGTCACGTACGTCGCCGCCTTCGGATCCGTGATGTCGTAGACGATGACGCCGCCGACGCGCTCGAAGCCGATGAAGGCGTACGTGCGGCCGCCGACCGTCCCGATCGAAAGGTTCTCGGGCTCGGGGCCCTTGTCGTCGCTGCGTCCCTCGAGGTTGGCCTCGGTGTGGTTCGAGTTGAAGTACTCGGGCGCGACGCGCGCGAGGATCTGCTCGAACTGGTCGCCCGAGTCGAACACCAGCGAGCCGTCGGTGCCCCAGATCGAGAACGAGCGACCGCCGAAGGAGTACAGCTCGTCGTAGCAGCTGCCGTCCGCGCGCAGACCGTTCTCGATCGTGACGTTCAGACGTCCGAGGGCTGCATCGCCGAGCTGCGCCGCGAGGGGAGAATCGGCGCAGACGGCCGGGAGCCCCTTCTTGCCGAGGTCTTTCACGCGGACGGCCTCCGCGTAGTCGCCCCACTCGCGGGCGTCGCCCTCGTTGGCGGTGACGAGGTAGGTCGTGGCCTTGCCGCCCGCCGTGGCCGAGTACGACTGGATGCCGTCGGGCATGTACATGCCCTTCAGCCCGGCGTACTCGGCGATGTTGATCGCGCCGTCCTTGTCGCTCGCGTCGAGCCCGTTGCCGACCGCGCCGTGATCCTTGAACCCGAGCGGGACGACCTTGGTGACCTCGGCCTTGGCGAGGTCGACGACGGCGATCGCGTTCGCCTCCTGGAGCGCCGCGTAAGCGGTCGTGCCGTCGACGGTGATGTACTCGGGCTCGAGGTTGCGGCTCACACGATTGGCGGTGAGGGGCTTGTCTCCCTGGTCCGGTGCCGCGACGTCCGGTCCGAACACGCGCACGCCGGCCGGAAGCGTCTTCGAGCCGCCGGGCTCGAACGCGCCGAAGCCCGCGATGCGCACGGCCGCCGGCGCGGGGGCCGAGACGGTCTTGGGGAGCGCGACGACGCCGACGGATCCTTCCGGGTCGACCGAGAAGTCGTCGGCGGGCTCGCCCTCGTTCGCGACGACCGCGTACGCGCCGTCCTTCGAGATCGTGACCATATCGGGCAGGGCGCCGACGGTGACCGAGCCGAGGCGAGCGGCTGCCGCGTCGCCGGCGTTCGCGTCGAAGAAGACCAGTGACCCGTTCGCGGTCTTGTCCTCGGCCTCGAACGCCACGATGCCCAGACCGTCGTCGCGGATCGCAAGGGAGTTCGCCGTGCCGGCATCGGCGATGGTGAACAGCTCGACGGGAGCCGTCGGGTCGCTGTTGTCGAGCACCGTCACCGAGCCGGCCTGCGCGTTGACGACGTAGAGGCGGTCGCGGTACGACTGCACGATCTCGGCGGCGGACTCATCGAAGACGCCGGTCTCGTGGGTGCCGATGGGTGTGAGCGCGAGCGTCGCGCCGGGAGCGGAGTCGGTGATCGGTTCGCTGACGATCGCGGCGGATGCCGTGGTGAGCGGCGTCAGTGCCAGCGTGCAGGTGAGTGCGGCCGTCGCGACGGCGGCGAGCGCGCGGGGAACCGTGCGGCTCCGGGCAGGCGAAGGCATAGGTGTCCTCTGGTCGGGTGAACGGGTGCAGGTCGTGAGTACTCTCCGCACGTGTCCGGCATGTGAATGCCCGGCAACCGATCGGAGACGCGCGGAGAGGCGCGTGGCACGATGAGGGGATGAGCGACTACACGACCATCGTCAGCGAGACGCGAGGGCGCGTCGGCTGGCTGACACTGAACCGACCGGAGGCGTTGAACGCCCTGAACTCGACGCTCGTCGCCGAGCTCGCCGACGCGGCCATGGCGTTCGACCGCGACGAGGCGATCGGCGCGATCGTCGTGACCGGCTCGGAGCGGGCGTTCGCGGCCGGCGCGGACATCAAAGAGATGGCGGGCAAGAGTGCCCGCGACATGTCGATGGAGAACCCTTTCGCCGCGTTGGAGGACTTCGCGCGGGTGCGTACCCCCGTTGTCGCCGCGGTTGCCGGGTTCGCGCTCGGCGGCGGGTGCGAGCTGGCGATGATGTGCGACATCGTGCTGGCCGCCGACACCGCGGTGTTCGGGCAGCCGGAGATCGACCTCGGCGTCATTCCGGGCATCGGCGGGACGCAGCGGCTGACGCGCGCGGTCGGCTACTACAAGGCCGCGGAGCTCGTGCTGACCGGACGGCGGATGCCGGCGGAGGAGGCGGAGCGTGCGGGGCTCGTGTCTCGTGTGGTTCCGGCGGCGCAGCTGCTCGACGAAGCCGGTGCCGTCGCCGAGCGGATCGCGTCGCGATCGCTGCCGGTCGCCTATGCGGCGAAGCAGGCGCTACGCGCCTCGCAGGAGACGAGTGCCGCGGAGGGGCTGCGCCTCGAGCGCACGCTCTTCGCGTCGTTGTTCGCGCTCGAGGACCAGAAGGAAGGCATGGCCGCCTTTGCCGAGAAGCGCGCCCCCGAGTTCCGCCACCGCTGACCTGCCGCGGTGTTGGTCGAACGCGGGGCCGCCGCACGCCGACGGGTGACGGTGATCGTGGCCGTCGGCGTCGCACTGGTGCTCGCGGCGGCGGGTGCCGTCGCGTTCGCCCGCTGGGTGCTGAGCCTCGATGCGATGCGTGGGTTCGTCGAGCGGTACCCGGGCGCATACCCGCTGCCGGCGGGGGCGCCGGTCGGGATTCCGCCGTGGCTCGCCTGGCAGCACTTCTTCAACGCCTTCCTGATGGTGCTGATCATTCGCACGGGTCTGCAGGCGCGGAAGGAGAAGCGTCCGAGGGTGTTCTGGTCACCGCGGGGCAGGCCGAAGCGCCGGACGAGCCTCACGATCTGGTTCCATCAGGCGCTCGACGTCATCTGGATCGGCAACGGCATCGTGTTCGTCATCCTGCTCTTCGCGACCGGACAGTGGATGCGGATCGTGCCGACGAGCTGGGACGTGCTGCCGAATGCTGCCTCGGCGGCGTTGCAGTACGTGTCGCTCGACTGGCCGACGGAGAACGGCTGGGTGAATTACAACAGCCTGCAGCAGCTCGCGTACGCCACGACCGTGTTCGTCGCGGCACCGCTCGCGGTCGTCACCGGCGCGCGGCTCAGCACGGTCTGGCCGCGGGGCGACGGGCGGATCAACCGTCTGTACCCGCTCGAGTGGGCACGACGCCTGCACGTGCTGGTGATGCTTTTCTTCGTCGTCTTCATCGTGACCCATGTCGCTCTCGTCCTGGCTACGGGAGCGCTCCGCAACCTCAACCACATGTACGCCGCACAAGGATCGGCGGACCCGACGGCCTACGCCGACAACTGGACCGGCTTCTGGCTGTTCGTCCTGTCGCTCGCCGTCATCGTCGGGGCGTGCGTCGCCGCTCGCCCCGCTGTCCTCGTACCGATCGCGCGTTTGTTCGGCACGACCATCACCCGTTGACCGTCGTCGGCCGGTCGGAGATCACGCCCGCGCGATCAGGCGGTGTCAGAAGGGTGGCGGTTCGTCCGGCGGTGGTCCGCCGCGTGTCGCATCCGGTGGCGGATCCGTGGTGTCGATGGTGAAGCAGACCGCGGGTATGGGTACGTCTTCGCGGTAGACCCGGCCGAGGGGTGAGGTCCATTCGAGAACGCCGCCGCCGATCTGCCTGACCTCCCACTTCGTGAATTGCTTCATCGAGTGGTGTCGTTGGCAGAGGTGGGCGAGGCTGAAGATGTGGGTGTGCCCGCCGAGGGCGTAGTCGATCGTGTGGTCGATCTCGCAGCGGATCGCGGCTCTGCGGCATCCGGGGAATCGGCAGTGCTGGTCCCGTGCCATCAGAAGTTTCTTCATCGAAGCGGTCGGCCGGTAGGTGTCGATCTCGACCGGGGTGCGGGTGACGGGGTCGATGAACAGCCGGTCCCACTCGCTGACCTGCCCGGCGAGCTCGCGCGCCGTATCCGCATCGATCAGCGCGCCCCCGACGGCTTCGGCCGGGTTCTCGTCACGCCCCATCAACGTCTCGGCGGTGACCGCCACCTGAACCCGCGCGCGGATCGCCCCGAGCCCACCAGCCCGGTCGATCCCATACGTCGGGTCAACGACCGGCGCCCCGCCGAGCACCAGGTCGCCCAGGATGTCGGCGCGCAGCTGATCCATCGTCCTGGTGTCGGCGGGCTCCCCCGACCCAGCGGCATCCGCCCCATCGCTCTCCGCCCCGTTACTCTCCGCCCGCGCGTCCTTCACCGACTGCCCCATCTGCGTGAGCCGGTCGAGCATCCCCGCGGCGATGACCGTCGGGAGGTTCGCGACGAGGTTCGACATCCCATCCGACCCGTGGAACACCCGCACGCACCGCTCCGCCGCGGCAGCCTTGTGTCGGTCGGCGAACGTCTGCGTATGCAACCGGGCCGCCAACGCATCCAGCGCACCCCGCACCCGCGACGGCACATCCCGCTCGCACACCGTGATCGCGGCTGCCTCGTACGCCGACCGCACCTCGTCAGGAACCCTCGCGCCGACCCGCACGACCACATCGACGTGTCCGCGTTCGATCCGCCGCTGCACCCACGCCTGGAACACGGCCGGGTAGTCGTCGATGACGGTCATCGCGTGGTCGATCTCGCCCTGCAGGCGCCGATCGGTGAGCCGCGCCATCCCGGCCGCCTCGGCTGCGACCGACCGCAGCTCCATGTCCGACGCCATCCCACGAACCCCGTCGCGCCGCGCGTCGTGCAGTGCAGCGTGGCCCAGGTCCGCCAGCGCCCGGGTGCGGGCGATATCGGCGGCGTGAGAGAGGTCGAGCGCCTCGGCGTAACGCGAGAAAACAAGCGCTTGCGACGGCGTGGGTGCCTCGCGTCCCACCTCGCCACCCGCGCCATTCGCTGTCATGTTCCCATGATGGCAGTGGAGTACGACATCGAAGTCGAACAGAGGTGCGAATGTGGGCAACTCGCTAAGAAGACCGGCGGGGGAGGAGCGGCGCCGATCGCTCCGCCGCCGTCACCCGGCCGGCGCCGGGTCAGCGGACGAAGCGGACCTCGGTCAGCGTCTCGCCGAGGAACGGCTCGGTGTGGGTCTGCCCGTCGAGCGTGAAGCCATTTCGCTCGTAGAAGCGGTGCGCGCGGGGGTTGTCCTCCGCGACCCACAGGTAGACGCCCTCGTCCTTCTCGACGGCCGCGTCGAAGAGCCGCTGACCGATGCCGGTGCCGTGCCAGGCGTCGAGCAGGTAGATGAAGTACAGCTCGCGCATCCGGGGGGCGTCGCGATCGCGCGCCGGGCCCGACCCGACGAAGCCGACGATCTCGCCGCGGACGAGCGCGGCGTACATCCGGAAGTCCTCGCCCTGCGCGGCCCAGTGGGTCCACAGCTCGGCGAGTCGTCGCGGCGAGACGCTCTGTAGAGCGGCGGTGCTGATGAGGTGGTCGTAGGTCTCGTGCCAGCAGGTGGCGTGCACCCGCCCGAGGGCTTCGGCGTCGACATCCCGCACCGGACGGACGACGATGTCGGTCTGCAGTTCGGCTTCCATGGCCAGACTCTACGCGCGGCCGGCGACGGCGTGAAATCGGGGAGTCGGGGTTGCGCCGCCTGCCGTCATGCGCCGACACCGTCCACCACGGCGACCTCGACCGAGACCAGGCCGACCTCGCCCGGGCTCCAGCCCGCCGCGACCAGTCGAGCCCGCAGCGCTCGTTCGATGACCCTCTGCTCGCTGGGGCTGTGCAGCCGTGCACCGGCCCCCGCGGGTTCGACGACGGCGCCGGGATCGATAGTCCGCGCCGCGGCGATCAGGTCCTCCCGCATCCGATCGGCGCGCGCGGCCCCGAGGGCGGTTCGGACGATCTCGTACGAACCCAGCGTGACCGTCCACGCCGGCCCCCGGTCGTCGCCCGAGGCCCCGCGCGAGCGCTGCGCGGCCAGCGCGGCGCTGCGGTCCGACAGGATCATCAGGAGGGCAGCGCCGCTCAGGAGGACGAGCACGGCCCCCGCGATGGTCGTCGGCACGACCGAGAACCCGAGGCGGTAGAGCGCTGAATCCCATCCGAGCGTGAGCCCCACGCCGGCGCGGCACACGGAGAAGAGCGCGTAGACCGCCATGGTCGCTGCGAGGAGCCACGACCCGCGTCGCGCCGCGATGGCCGGGTGCCTCGCGGCGACGCTGGTCAACCCGCAGATGACCGCCATGATCAGGACCTTCACCGCGAGCGAGACGGGCAGCCCGATCGCCGCGGACACGACGCCGACGACAGCAGCGAGCGAGACGGCGATGCCGCCGCGGGCGAGGACGCCGCCGCCGAGCGAGCCGAGCCCGGCGAAGATCAGTCCCGGGCCGAGGACCATGGCGATGTCGCTGATGACGAGCGATGCCGGATCGCCGGTCTGGGTGTGGACGAGGTACAGCAGGCTGGACGTGGTGGCCGAGAGCGCGCCGACGATCCCGAAGCGCAGGAGCGCGCCGCGCCGACGCCAGCTCGGGCGCAGCGTGAACAGCACGACGAGACCGATGATCGTCATGAGGCACGCGAAGACCAGCGCGCATCCCGCTGTCAGCACGGCCCCACCCCCTCGCGCGCCGGCCCGTGAAGCGCGCTCACTCGCAACCTACGCGCTTCGGGGGCCGGGAGAAAAGCACAGCGGCCCAGAGCGTGCAAACCGGCCTGCTATGGTCGTGTTCCGACACGGGGTGCCCGCGACCGCGAGCTGAGATCAGACCCGTCGAACCTGCTCCAGTGCAATGCTGGCGAAGGGATGTCGAAAATGCGCGATGTCGTGCCCACCGTCCGAGGACCGGAAGCGGCGCTCCGAGCGCTGCGGGATGCCGCTCCGCTCACCCACTGCGTGACCAACGCCGTCGTCACCGGGTTCACCGCGAACGCGCTGCTCTCGCTCGGGGCGAGTCCGGCGATGGTCGACATCGAGGGTGAGGCGGGCATCTTCGCCGGCGTCGCCGACGGTGCCCTGATCAACCTCGGCACCCCGAATCCGCAGCAGCAGGCCAGCGCCCGCGAGATCGTGGCGGCGACGCGGCGCTGGGTGCTCGACCCCGTCGCGGTCGGGATGCTGCCGATCCGCACGGCCCTCGCCGCGGAGCTCGTCGCTGCTCGCCCCGCGATCATCCGCGGCAACGCCTCGGAGATCGCGGCGGTCGCCGGAACCGGCGCGGGCGGCCGCGGCGTCGACAGCATCGACGACCCGGACTCGGTGCACGCGGCCGCGGCGGCCCTGGCCCGCCGGTCCGGCGCGGTCGTCGCGGTGTCGGGCGCGACGGACCTCGTCACCGACGGAGAACGGGTCGCGCGGGTTCCCGGGGGAGACCCGCTGCTGACCCGGGTGACCGGCGGAGGCTGCTCGCTGGGCGCGACGATGGCGGCCTTCCTCGGCGTCGTCGAGCCCTTCTCGGCAGCCGTCGCAGCGTCGCTCGTGCACAAGCAGGCCGCCGAGGCTGCGGCATCCGTGTCGTCCGGTCCCGGCTCGTTCGCCGTCGCCTTCCTCGACGCGCTCGCGACGCTCGCTCCCGGCGACCTCGATGCCGCACGCGTCGCGACCCGCGCGATGGCGGCGGAGGGCGTCCGGTGACCCGCCGGGTCGACCTCGCCCTGCACCTCGTCACCGATGACCGGCTGAACGCCGACACGCTGCTGTCGATCGTCGACGCCGCCGTCGACGGGGGCGTGACGGTGGTGCAGCTGCGCGACAAGAGAGTGACCGCGGCCGAGCTGATCCGCCGCGCCCGGATGCTGTCGGATGTGATCGCGGGGCGGGTTCCGCTGCTCATCGACGACCGGGTCGACGTCGCCCTCGCCGCCATCGATGCGGGGGCCCGCGTGGACGGCGTGCATCTCGGTCAGAACGACATCCCGCCCACGACTGCGCGGCGAGTCCTCGGGCCGGACGCCGTCATCGGGTGGACGGCGAACACGGCGGCGCATCTGCAGGCCGCCCACGCGATGCCGGACGGCACCCTCGACTATCTCGGGGTCGGTGTGATCCGGCCGACGATCACGAAGGCCGATCACCCGCCCGCGCTGGGCATCGAGGGATTCGCGGAACGGGCCGCGGCGACGCCGCTCGCGTGCGTCGCGATCGGGGGCGTGGGTCCCGATGACGTCGCCGCCCTCCGCCGAGCGGGGGCGGCCGGGGTCGCCGTCGTCTCGGCGATCAGCGGTGCCGCGGACCCCGCCGCGGCCGCGCGCGCCTTCGCCGTCGCAGCGAGCGGGCGCGGTTCCGACACTGCGGACGGAGCGGTCCGGTGACCGCGGAGGCGCGGGCGCCGCGCGTGCCGCGGGTGCTGAGCATCGCGGGCACCGACCCGTCGGGCGGCGCGGGCATTCAAGCCGACCTCAAGTCGATCGCGGCGATGGGCGGCTACGGCATGGCCGTCGTCACGGCCCTCGTGGCGCAGAACACTCGTGGTGTGCGGGCCGTGCACGTGCCTCCGCCGGAGTTCTTGCGTACGCAGCTCGACGCGGTCGGCGATGACGTCGAGATCGATGCGATCAAGATCGGGATGCTGCATTCCGAGCCGCTCGTCGCGGTCGTCGACGACTGGCTGGCTCGGCGGGGCCATGACCTCGTCGTGCTGGACCCCGTCATGGTGGCCACGAGCGGCGATCGCCTGCTCGATCCCGCCGCAGAGGACGCGATCCGCGCCCTCTGCGGGCGCGCCGCCCTCGTGACGCCGAACCTCCCCGAGCTGGCCGTGCTCGCGGAGGAGCCGGTCGCACGCACGTGGCTCGCCGCCCTCGCCCAGGCACAGCGGTTCGCGCGCACATCGGGTGCGGCGGTGCTCGTCAAAGGCGGGCATCTCGACGGCGACGACTGCCCCGACGCGATCGTGACGCCGGACGGGGTCGCGGCGGAGGTGTCGCGCCGCCGCATCGCCTCGACCAACACCCACGGCACCGGGTGCTCCCTGTCGTCGGCGATGGCGACGCTCGGCGCGAGTGGCATCGGCTGGACCGTTGCCCTCGCGCGTGCGACCGAATGGTTGGCCGGTTCGATCACAGCGGGCGCGGCGCTCGGCGTCGGGCGAGGCAACGGCCCCGTCGACCACCTGCACGAGCTGCGCCCGCACCTCCCGTCGCCCGTGTCGTGGACAGAGCGCGCCTGGGCCGGCGCCGCTCCGCTCCGCGCCGCCGTCGACTCCTGCGCCTTCGTCGAGGGGCTGCGCACGGGAGAGCTCGATGAGCCGGTCTTCGCCTGGTACCTCCAGCAGGACGCGCTGTACCTCTCGGAGTACGCCCGTGTCCTCGCCCGAGCCAGCGCGCTCGCCCCGCGAGGCGAGGAACAGGTGTTCTGGGCGGAGGCCGCCGCCTCGGCGATCGCGGTCGAATCCGAGCTCCACCGCTCGCGGGTCGGCGCGGACGCCGCGGACCCTGCCGCCGCGACGCTCGCCTACACCGATCACCTCCACGCCGCATCCGCTCGCGGCTCGTACGGTGAGCTGGTCGCCGCCCTCCTGCCGTGCTTCTGGCTGTACTCCGATGTGGGCGAGCGATTCGCGGCGGCGTCGCACCCGCACCATCCGTATCGGGACTGGCTTTCGACCTACGCCGACCCCGCTTTCGCCGCATCGACCCGCGCCGCGATCGAGATCGTCGAGCGGGCGGCGGCGGACGCGTCGGCGGCAGAGCGCGCGCGGATGAGCGTCGCGTTCGCGCGATCGATGCGCCACGAGCTCGCCTTCTTCGAGGCGCCCATCGCAGCGCTGGCCGGCGCAACACGGGCGAGAGGGCCTGCGCGCGGGGCCTAGTCTGTGCTCATGCCGAAGGAGAGAGCCGGCCGAGCCACGATGAAGGATGTGGCGGCGCTCGCCGGGGTATCGGCGAAGACGGTCTCCAACGTGCTGACGGGCACTGCCGCGGTCCGGCCGCAGACGCAGCAGCGCGTGGAGTCGGCGATGCGCGAGCTCGACTTCGTGCCGAACCTCAGCGCCCGGGGCCTGCGGAACGGCCGCTCCGGTGTGATCGCCATCGCGCTCCCCGACCTCGCGACGGCGTTCTCCGCTGAGATGCTGCATCACCTCGTCGACGCGGCTCACCAGCGCGGCTACGCGGTCCAGATCGAGGAGACCGCGCTCGAGCCGGAGCGTGAGCGCGACCTCGTCTCGCGGGCGCGTCAGCATCTCGTCGACGGTGTCGTGCTCAACCCGATCCGCATCGAGGACAGCGTCGTCGATCGCGACGAACGGCTGCCGCCTGTCGTGCTGATCGGCGAGGTCGAGCAGCACGTCACCGACCGGGTGCTCGTCGACAGCCGGGGTGGCGCGCGCGATGCCGTGGCTCACCTCGTGGCGCGCGGGGCGCGGCGGATCGCCGCGATCGGCGGCGACGATCAGCCCGAGCTCGCCACGGCGACCAGTCGCCTGCGCCTCGCGGGCGTGCGCGACGGGCTCGCCGCGGCCGGGCTCGAGCACGACCGCCGCCGGGAGGTCAACCTGCTGCCCTGGAACATGGAGGCGGGCGCGCTGGGCGTGCGGACACTGCTCGATCGCGGGGTCGAGGTCGACGCCCTCCTCTGCTTCACCGACTCGATCGCCGTCGGCGCGCTGCACGAACTGGCGCGTGCGGGCATCCGGGTGCCGGAGGACGTGCTCGTGTGCGGCTTCGACGACATCGAGCAGTCGCGCTTCACGACACCGCAGCTGACGACCGTGTCCTTCGACCGGAACGAGTTCGCGCGTGCGACGATCGCGCTCCTCGAGGAGCGCATCGCGGCGCGCGACGTTCCGGTGCGAGCGGTGGCGATCGAGCACCGGGTGGTCGCTCGAGCGAGCACGGACGCGGTGCCGCGAGGCGTATCGCCCGGCCGCTGACCGTCGGCATCGACGACATCCGGATTTTCCTTGCGCATTGATTACATCGATGTAAAAGTATGAGGGTCCCTGGTTGTCACGATGTCGTGCCGTCACAAAGGAGTGACCGATGGCCCCACCCATAGAACTCAGCAGACGGCGATTCCTCACGGGAGCCGCAGCCCTCGCCGGAACCGCCTTCCTCGCCTCGTGCGCCGGTCTCCCCGGCGGCACGGGCGCCCGCACCCTCCAGTTCTGGCACCTGCTCTCCGGTGCCGACGGCGTGACGATGTCCGGGCTCATCGACGGCGTGAACGCGGCGCAGTCCGACTATCGCGTGCGTCCGACCGTGCTCGCCTGGGGTGAGCCGTACTACACCAAGCTCGCGATGGCGGCCGCGGGCGGGCGGGCGCCGGACGTCTCGGTCATGCACGCCTCGCGCGTCGTCGGCTATGCGCCGGGCGGGCTGCTCGACACGTGGGACACCGCGCGCCTGGCCGACCTCGGCGTCGACGCGAGCACCTTCACCGACGCGATCTGGCGCAAGGGCTTCATCAACGACGACCTCTACAGCGTCGCGCTCGACGCGCACCCGTTCATCCTGATGTACAACACCGACATCTGCGCCGAGGCGGGTGTGCTCGACAGCGACGGCAAGCTGCCGCCGATCACCTCGCCCGAGGACTTCCTCGAGCTCGGGCGAGCCGTGGCGGCCGTGTCGGAGTCTCACGGGCTGTCCTTCGGCTA
Source organism: Microbacterium sp. BDGP8 (assembly GCF_029991045.1). Lineage (NCBI taxonomy): Bacteria > Bacillati > Actinomycetota > Actinomycetes > Micrococcales > Microbacteriaceae > Microbacterium > Microbacterium sp. BDGP8. Next base: position 530,123 of record NZ_CP120712.1, read on the forward strand.
TCTCGGCGACGGCGCGCAGATGTGGCGCCTCTTCTACACGCTTTACACGCAGCACGGGCTAGAGATCGAGCTTCCCGAGGGCGGCAAGGCGGAGATCGACGAGGATGCCGCGGTCGCGGCGCTGACCTTCATGCAGCAGCTCCTCGACGACGAGATCGCGTCGCGCAGCGCCGACTACCAGAGCGCGATCGCCGAGTTCGCCACCGGGCGCAGCGGGCTCTTCCTCACCGGTGTCTGGGAGCTGCGCTCGATGCAGCAGCAGAACCTGCCGATCGACGCCGCGATCATCCCGCCCGTGTTCGGCACCCCGTCGGTCTACGCCGACTCGCACTCGTTCACCCTGCCGCACCAGAGCGCGCCCGACGAGGAGACCCGCGACCTCGTCTACCGCTTCGTCGCCGACATCCTGAAGGGGTCGTTCGACTGGGCCGGGGCCGGCCACATCCCCGCGTATCTTCCCGTGACGCAGTCGCCCGCCTACGCCGATCTGCTGCCGCAGGCGCACTACGCCGAGGCCGCCGAGCTCGTCCGGTACGACCCGCCGGCCTGGTTCACTGGCTCGGGCTCACGCTTCCAGGCCGACTTCGGCGCCGCGGTGCAGAACGTCCTGCTGCAGGGCGCCGATCCGGCCGCCGCGGTCTCCCGCTTCCGCGCGGGCGTCGACCTGCGCCTGCAGACGCCGAACCCCGCCGCACCGGACGGAGCCCGCGCATGACCCTCGACACCGGATCCGGCCGCGCCGGACTCGCCGACACCGCCGCGACGCGCACGATCGTCACCGGCGACCGCGCGGGGCGACGCCGGCACGCCGGCGACCGCGGCGAGCAGCGCATCGCCTGGACCTTCCTCGCGCCGTTCCTCGCCGCCTTCCTGCTCTTCCTCGTCTGGCCGCTCCTGCACGGGCTCTATCTGAGCTTCACCGATCAGTCGCTGACGGGCGCCGGCGGATCGTTCATCGGCATCGCGAACTACGTCGAAGCGCTCGGCGACCCCGTCATGTGGCGATCGCTCGGCAACACCGCCTGGTTCACGGTGCTCTCGACCGTGCCGCTGGTCGTCCTCGCCCTGGTCATGGCTCTGCTCGTGCAGCGCGGACTGCCCGGACAGTGGCTCTGGCGGCTGTCGTTCTTCATGCCCTATCTGCTCGCCTCCACGGTGATCTCGCAGATCTGGGTGTGGATCTTCAACCCGCAGATCGGCGCGGCCAACGGCATCCTGGAGGCGTTCGGTCTCGAGCCGATCGCGTGGCTGCAGAACCCCGACACCAACATGCTCGCGATCGTCGTCGCGACGGTGTGGTGGACGATCGGCTTCAACTTCCTGCTCTACCTCGCGGCCCTCCAGAACATCCCCGAGACGCAGTACGAAGCGGCGTCCATCGACGGCGCGGGGGAGTGGCGCAAGCTCTTCTCGATCACGATCCCGCAGCTGGGCCAGGTCACCGTGCTCATCGTCATCCTGCAGGTGCTGGCGTCGCTGAAGCTGTTCGACCAGGCGTACCAGATGCTCGGAGGAATCGCGAGCGAGACCACCCGCTCGATCGTCCAGTACATCTACGAGTCCGGCTTCGTCGGGTACCGCTTCGGCTACTCGGCGGCGATCTCGTACGTCTTCTTCGCCGTGATCGTGCTGATCGGCGTCATCCAGGCCCTCGCCACCCGTCGCCGGAAGGAGCACTCATGAGCGCCGCCACCGCCAGCTCCACGGCCACGCGCGCCGTCGTCGCCCCGGGGGTCGCCCCCGATCCGCGGAGCCGCAAACCCGGTCAGCGCCGGTTGAGCGCGCTCAACATCGTCGCGTTCGTCGCCCTCGCCCTCCTGGCGATCGGGTGGCTGCTGCCGTTCCTCTGGGCGGTCGCGACCGCCTTCAAGACCGAGACGGATGCCGCCTCCGGCGCCGGCGGCTGGATCGGCGAGAGCGGGCCCACGACGGAGGCCTTCACTTCGATCCTCTCGCAGGGCAACGTGTGGGTCTGGGCCGGCAACAGCCTCTGGACCTCCGCCGTGATCACCCTGCTCACCGTCGCGATCTCGGCCGTGGCCGCGTACGCGTTCTCACGGCTCGAGTTCCGCGGCAAGAAGTTCCTCTACGGCGCGGTCATCGCCTCGATCGTCATTCCGCCGCAGGTGCTGATCATCCCGCTGTTCTACGAGATGCTCGCCTTCAACCTCGTCGACACCCCGTGGGGCCTGATCCTGCCGCAGGTCGTCGCGCCGGCGATGGTGTTCATCCTCAAGAAGTTCTTCGACCAGGTGCCCATCGAGCTCGAGGATGCCGCGCGGGTCGACGGCGCCGGACGCTTCCGGGTGTTCTGGTCGATCGTGCTGCCGCTGTCGCGGCCCATCCTCGGTGCCGTCGCGATCTTCGTGTTCATCGGCGCGTGGAACAACTTCCTCTGGCCGTTCCTCATCATCAACGACACGACCCTCATGACCCTGCCGGTGGGACTCCAGACCGTGATCAGCGCCTACGGCGTGCAGTACGCGCAGGTCATGGCTCAGGCCGTCCTCGCCTCGGTGCCGCTGATCATCGTCTTCCTGGTGTTCCAGAAGCAGATCGTCCGCGGCGTCGCCACGACCGGCTTCGGCGGTCAGTGACCGGCGCCGCCCGGCACGCGTCGTCCGCATCCCCTCACCCCGAAAGAACAGGAGCATCATGCCCCGCGCCCGCATCGTCCTCGATCGCGACTTCACCGTGGCCGACGTGCCGCGCCGCCTCTTCGGCTCGTTCGTCGAGCACATGGGCCGCTGCGTCTACACCGGCATCTACGAGCCGGGTCACCCGCAGGCCGACGAACGCGGCTTCCGTCGCGACGTCCTCTCGCTCGTGAAGGAGCTGGGCGCCACCGTGATCCGCTACCCCGGCGGCAACTTCGTCTCGGGCTACAACTGGGAGGACGGCGTCGGGCCGGTCGCCGACCGTCCGCACCGGCTCGACGGCGCCTGGCACACGGTCGAGACCAACGCGTTCGGGCTCCACGAGTTCGTCGACTGGGCGCGCGAGGCCGAGGTCGAGGTCATGGAGGCGGTCAACCTCGGCACGCGCGGTGTCGACGAGGCCCGCGCGCTCGTCGAGTACGCGAACCACGCCGGCGGCACGTACTGGTCGGACCTGCGTCGCCGCAACGGGGCCGCAGCACCCTTCGACATCCGCCTCTGGTGCCTCGGCAACGAGCTCGACGGCCCGTGGCAGATCGGCCACAAGACCGCGCACGAGTACGGCCGGCTCGCGCAGGAGACGGCGAAGGCGATGCGCCTGGTCGACCCCGACATCGAGCTCGTGGCGGTGGGATCGTCGAACCGGCAGATGCCGACCTTCGGCTCGTGGGAGCACACGGTCCTCACGCACGCGTACGACGAGGTCGACTACATCTCGATGCACGCCTACTACCAGGAGGACGGCGGGGACGCGGCATCCTTCCTCGCCGAGGCCGTCGACATGGACGCCTTCATCGACGGCGTCGTCTCGACGATCGACGCGGTCAAGGCTGCGGGCAAGCATCGCAAGCAGGTCGACATCTCGTTCGACGAGTGGAACGTCTGGTACCAGCGGGGCCTCGACACCGAGGACCAGCCGCACATCGTCTCGGCGGCGAAGGAGTGGCGCGCCCACCCGCGCCTCATCGAGGACACCTACAACGTCACCGACGCCGTCGTGGTCGGGACCTTCCTGCACAGCCTGCTGCGCCACGGCGACCGCGTGCGCATCGCCAACCAGGCGCAGCTGGTCAACGTGATCGCACCCATCCGCTCGGAGGAGGGCGGACCGGCCTGGCGGCAGTCGATCTTCTGGCCGTTCGCCCGCATGTCGCAGCTGGCGCAGGGGCGCGTGCTGCGGCTCGCGATCGACTCCGATCAGACGCCGACGGCGAAGTTCGGCGACGTGGATGTCGTCGACGCGGCCGCGACGTGGGACGAGGCGACCGGCCGCGTCGCACTGTTCGTCGCCAATCGCTCGCTCGAGTCCGAGACCGAGGTGTCGCTCGAGCTGCGCGGACTCGGGGCGTCGGGCGTCGTCTCGGCCGAGGTGCTGACGGTGCCCGAGGGCGGCGACCGGCGGTCGGCCAACACCGAGCACGACCAGGATGCCGTCGGCCTCGTGCCCCTGCGCGGCGTCGGACTCGACGAGGGCACGCTGCGGGCGACCCTGCCCGCGCTGTCGTGGGCGGTGATCGTGCTCGACACCGCCCGCGCCTGACCGCGCGTCGCGTACGTCGGAGAATCGCGCGTACGTCGGACGGATCCCGCGAGATCCTCCGATGTTCGCGCGATTCTCCGTTCCTGCGCGCGGGGCGGCGGGCGCGGAGTTGTGGAAGGCGCACAACGGATGCGGGTGGGGGCATGGGGCATCCGATAGCGTCGGCCCTCGTGAACGTGTGGCTCCGGACCCTGCTGACGATCTGGCGAGCGAAGCGACAGCTGCGCAGGAACGGCCCGCGGCCGCTTATGGCGGTCGGCCGGGTGAAGCTCCGGACGCTGCCCACCGACATCGATCTGCTCGGGCACATGAACAACGGGCGGTACGCCTCGCTGTTCGACCTCGGCCGGTTCGACCTGCTGGTGCGCAACGGCATCTGGGACACCTTCCAGGAGAAGGGCTGGTACGGCGTCGTCGCGAGCAGCACGATCACCTTCCGGAAGTCGCTGAACCTCTGGCAGCGCTTCACGATCGAGACGCGCCTGCACGGACACGACGACAAGTCGGTGTACATGGTGCATCGTGCGGTCGTCCGCGGCGAGGTCTACGCCGAGATGCTGGTGCGTTCGCGGTTCCTGCGTCGCACGGGCGGCATCGTGCCGCTCGACGAGCTGTTCGCGGTGCTCGGCCGGCGCGACGATCTGCCCGAGCTCGAGCCGTGGATGACCGAGTGGGCTGCGGCGACCGCTCTGCCGTCGACGCGTGCCGAGGCGCCCAGCGTCTGGGAGTGATCCCCGGGCGAGGCGCCGCCCTTCGAGAGCGCTTGCGACATAGGCTGACGGCATGTCCGACACCGTTTCGTCCGGCACCACCCCGCCGGGCTTCCCCGCCGACGATTCCCTCGCCCATCAGGCGGTGGACCTGGCCCAGAAATGGGTGCACACGTCGGCCGATTTCCCCGCGGATGCCGCAGCGCAGCGCCTCGCGGGAGTCCTTCGCGACCCGAACGGCCTGCCGTTCACGATCGGTTTCGTCGACGGGGTCATGCGCCCCGAGAGCGTGACCGCCGCCGCGACCCGACTGCACCACGTCGCCCCGCTGGTCCCGGAGTTCCTGCCCTGGTATCTCCGCGGTGCCGTGCGCATCGGCGGCGCCGTGGCCCCCGTGCTGCCGACCCCGGTCGTGCCGATCGCGCGCACGGCACTGCGCGAGATGGTCGGGCACCTGGTCGTCGACGCGCGACCGCACAAGCTCGGCCCCGCCATCGCCCGCATCCGCGAGTCCGGAGCCCGCCTCAACCTCAATCTCCTCGGCGAGGCGGTGCTCGGCGAGGAAGAAGCACGCCGCCGGCTCGAAGGCATCCACGAGCTGATCCGCCGGCCCGACGTCGACTACGTCTCGGTGAAGGTCTCGGCGATCGTCAGCCGCATCTCGATGTGGGCGTTCGACGAGGTCGTCGCCGATGTCGTCGAGCGGCTGCTGCCGCTCTACCTGAGCGCGGCTGAGGACGGCACCTTCATCAACCTCGACATGGAGGAGTACCGCGACCTCGATCTCACGATCGCCGTCTTCACCCGCATCCTCGAAGATGAGCGGCTGCGGGGGCTCGAGGCCGGGATCGTGCTGCAGGCCTATCTGCCCGACGCCGCCGACGCCCTCGACGAGCTGACCGCCTGGGCGCAGGCCCGCGTCGCGGCCGGTGGAAGCCGCATCAAGGTGCGGCTGGTCAAGGGCGCGAACCTCGCGATGGAGCGCGTGGACGCCACGATCCACGGCTGGCCGCTGGCGACCCACGCGAGCAAGCTCGACGCCGACGCGATGTACCTGCGATGCCTCGACCGTGCCCTGCGCCCCGAGCGGAGCGCCGCGGTGCGGCTCGGCGTCGCCGGGCACAACCTCTTCGACATCGCCTACGCCTGGCTGCTCGCCGGCGAGCGCGGTGTGCGCGATGACATCGAGATCGAGATGCTCCTCGGCATGGCGCAGGGTCAGGTCGCCGCGGTCACGGCCGACGTGGGCCACGTGCTGCTGTACGTCCCGGTCGTCCGCCCCGACGAGTTCGACGTCGCCATCAGCTACCTCGTGCGGCGGCTCGAGGAGAACGCCTCGAGCGAGAACTTCCTCTCGGCGGCGTTCGACCTCGCGACCGAGGCGAGCCTGTTCGAGCGCGAACGCGACCGGTTCCTCGCCTCCCTCGAGCGCGCGGCCGACCCGGCTCTGCCCAGCGGGCCGAACCGCACGCAGGACCGCACGATGTCGTTGCGGCCCATCGCGCCGCAACGCATCACGCGCGACCCCGCCGAGGGCGACGACGGGCTGACGCAGGCGGTGCTCGGCATCGCCGACGCCGCGGGCCGGTCCGACGAGACCACGGCTCTGGGCGAGCCCGACGATGTCCTGTTCGGCGGTGAGCACTTCGTCGAGACCGCCGTCTACGCCCCGCGCGAGACGCGCCGGGCCCCGGCGCTCGGAGCGCCCGGGTTCGCCAACACTCCCGACTCCGACCCCGCGCTCGCCGTCAACCGGGAGTGGGCCCGCGGCATCCTGTCGCGGATCGAGGGCAGCACGGCCGGTGACGAGACGATCGCCGCCGCCCGGGTCGATGACGCGGGAGAGCTCGATGGAATCGTGGCGCGTGTGGGATCGGCGGCATCCGCCTGGGGCTCGATGGCCGCGGCCGACCGCAGTGCGGTGCTGCTCGCCGCCTCGCGCGCACTCGAATCACGTCGGGCCGAGCTCATCGAGGTCGCCGCATCCGAGACCGGCAAGGTGCTGGCCGAAGCCGACGTCGAGGTCAGCGAAGCGGTCGACTTCGCCGCCTATTACGCCGCGACGGCGCGCGAGCTCGATCGGGTCAGCGGCGCCGTCTTCGAGCCGGCGTCGGTCACGGTGGTCGCTCCGCCGTGGAACTTCCCGCTCGCCATCCCCGCCGGCGGCGTGCTCGCGGCCCTCGCCGCCGGATCGGGCGTCGTCTTCAAGCCCGCTCCGCAGGCCCGTCGCTGTGCGGCGGTCGTCGCCGAGGCGCTGTGGGATGCCGGGGTGCCCCGCGATCTCCTCGCGCTCGTGGACATCGACGAGGGCGATCTCGGCCGCCGGCTCATCACCCACCCGTCGGTCGACCGCGTCATCCTCACCGGCTCGTGGGAGACGGCGGCGCTGTTCCGGTCGTGGCGGCCCGAGCTGCCGCTGCTTGCCGAGACCAGCGGCAAGAACGCGATCATCGTCATGCCCTCCGCCGACCTCGATCTGGCGGCGTCCGACCTGATCAAGAGCGCCTTCGGTCATGCGGGTCAGAAGTGCTCCGCCGCGTCGCTCGCGATCCTGGTGGGGCCGGTCGGGCGGTCGAAGCGGTTCGCGCGTCAACTCGTCGACGCCACGCGGTCGCTGCGGGTCGGACCGCCCACCGATCCCCGCAGCGAGGTCGGGCCCGTGATCGAGCCGCCGCAGGGCAAGCTCGAATGGGCTCTCACCTCACTCGAGGAGGGTGAGCGCTGGCTCGTCGAGCCTCGTCCCCTCGATTTCGGTGACGCGACCGCTGGGCGCTTCTGGTCTCCGGGCGTGAAGGTGGGGGTGAGCGCCGGGTCGCGCACGCACCTCGAGGAGTTCTTCGGACCCGTGCTCGGCGTCATGCACGCGCGCACTCTCGACGAGGCGATCGAACTGCAGAACGCGGTCGCCTACGGTTTGACCGCGGGCCTGCACACCCAGGACGCCGCCGACCTGGCGACCTGGCTCGACCGGGTCGAGGCCGGCAACCTCTACGTCAACCGCGGCATCACGGGGGCCATCGTCCAGCGTCAGCCCTTCGGCGGCTGGAAGCGGTCGTCGGTGGGCGCAGGCACGAAGGCCGGCGGACCGAACTACCTCGTCGGGCTCGGTTCCTGGCGTGCGTCGAACGGCTCGGCATCCAGCACGCTGCATCTGCGCGGTCTCGACTCGCGCATCACGACCATCATCGAGTCGGCCCAGCCCACCCTCGACTACGAATCGTTCGAATGGCTGCGGCGCGGCGCGCTCTCGGATGCCGTCGCCTGGGACCGCGAGTTCGGCCAGGTGCGCGACGTGTCCGGCCTCGGCGTCGAGCGGAACCTGTTCCGGTATCGCCCGGTCGACGTGGCGGTGCGAGCGTCGTCGGACGCGACCTGGCAGGCGGTGCTCCGCGTGCTCGTCGCGGGCGTGCGGGCCGGATCGGCCGTGACGCTGAGCTCGCCGGTCGGTCTTCCCGCCGACGTGCGGCGGGCGCTCGGCGAGGTCGACATCGCGGTCTCGGTCGAGACCGACGGCGAATGGCTGCAGCGCATCGCCGCCCCCGAGCGTCGACCGGGACGCATCCGCCTGGTCGGCTCGCGTGAGACGGTGGCCGAGCTGCGGACGGCCATCGCGGCAGCGACCGAGGGAGACCCGGATGTCGCCGTCTACGCCGACGAGGTCACGACCGCGGCGCGGATCGAGCTGCTGCCCTTCGTGCACGAGCAGTCCATCACGATCACCGCGCACCGTTTCGGCAATCCCGACGACTGGTCCGAGGCGGTCATCTGACGTGCGGCCGCGGTGCCGTCTCGGTAGCGTGGCGGGATGACGGATGACGCAGCCGCTGCACCCACGCTGATCCTCGCCCGCCTGTCGGTCGAGCGCGAGTCGCTCCTCGGTGCCCTGTTCATCGGGCTCGGGGCGGTGGCGCTCGCGATCACCGTCATCGCGCTGGCGCTCTCGCCGGGGCTCAACCTGCCCGTGCTCGTTGGTGTCGGCGCGGGAACGGTGCTGCTCGTCCACGGCATCCTGCGCCGCTCGGCCGCCGCCCGTGCCGCGGCCGCCCTCGACCGGCTCGAGTCCGCTCCGGCCTCCGTCTCTCGCCGAGCCGAGCCGAGCTGAGCTGAGCTGAGCGCTGCTCGGCGCCTCAGACGAACGCGGCGAGTACGGAGTCGACGTGGGCGTCGAGCGACGCGGCCGCCGGCTCGGGGTCGAGGCCGAGGAGGCGTCGACGGTGCGGTTCGCCGAGCAGGGCACCGAACAGATGCTCGGCGCGACGGTCGTCGCCGTCCAGGTGGGCCGCGAGGTAACGCTGCGCCGCGATCGGGCCGGCGTCGTAGAACGCACGCGAGACCGCGGGGTCGTCGAGCGCGACCGCGACGGCCGCGCGGTGCAGGCCGATCGCACGGTCGGCGAACAGCGCCGTCGCGATGAGTGTGCAGGCGTGCCGGAGGTCGCGGGCCGCGACATCGAGGTAGCCGTGCACATCGGTCACCGCGGCGCCCAGCAGCGCCGACTTGTCACCGATGCGTTCGTAGATCGTGCGTTTGGTCACGCCCGCCTGCTGCGCGATCGCGTCGAGCGAGGCGGCGTGGAAGCCGACCTCGACGAAGACGTCTGCCGCCATCGCGACGATGCGGGCGTCGCGCGCGGCCTGTTCATGGGCGGGCGGGCGGCCTCGGCGTCGATCTCCGGTCGAGGGCATGAAGACAGGCTAGCAGAATGATACGGTGGCGTTTCATTAAGGAGGCGCCATGGACGAGATCGTCTGCCACATCGCGATCGCCGATGACTGGGGCATGAGCCGCAAGTTCGGCGAGTACGAGGTCGCGACGCGGGGCGTGCCGTGGGAACCGGGCGAGTACATCCGGGCCTGCGACCCCGCCGACGTCGCCGACGTCGTCGCAACCGTCTACGCCGACGTGCGGCTGCCGCTCCTGCGGATCGACTGCAGCGTCGCGGGCCTCGCGCGCCACGGCGTCGAGGTGACGCGCGTCGACGGGCGGCCCCGCATCCACGGGCCGATTCCCATGAACCCGGATGCCGTCGTCGGCGAGCGTCCGCTCACGGCCTGAGGTCGCCTCGGGTCGTGAGCGGCGTGCGCCGGATCAGGCGTCGATGCCGACCGAGTGCGACAGGCGTGCGCGCTCGTCGCCCGAGAGCTCGAGGTGCACGGCCTTCGCGCTGTCGGCGATCGACGCGGCGCGGCGCGCTCCCGGAATCGGGATGACGGTGTCGCTGAGCCCCAGCTCCCACGCGAGCACGACCTGCTGCGGGCTCACGTCGTGGGCGCGGGCGACCTCGCCGAAGACCGCGAAGCGATCACCGATCGACCGTGCGCCACCGCCCGTTCCGCCCAGGGGGCTCCACGGGAGGAATGCGATGCCGCGGTCGGCGCAGTAGCGCAGCTCGTCGTAGCTGCCCGGATGCCGCGGCGAGAACTCGTTCTGCACGCTCGCGAGGTTGCCCTCGCCGAGCACCTGTTGGGCGATCTCGATCTCCTCGACGCTGGCGTTGGAGATGCCGATCGCGCGGATCTTGCCCTCCTGCTGCAAGGTCTTGAAGTTCTCCATGACCTCGCCGTAGACCATCCAGCGGTCGGGGCGGTGGTACTGGTAGACGTCGATCACGTCGACCCGGAGTGCTCGGAGCGAGGCCTCGACCGCCTTCCGGAGGTAGTCGAGCGAGCCGTCCCGGCCCCACTTCTCGCCGTCGCTGCGGGTGATGCCGCCCTTCGTCGCCACCACGATCTGAGAGCGGTCGCCGCCCCACGTGGCCAGGGCCTCGGCCATGATCTCCTCGTTGTGCCCCATCGTGTCCCAGCTCGGGGCGTAGATGTCGGCGGTGTCGAGCAGGGTGATGCCCGCGTCGAGCGCGGCGTGCACCGTCGCGACGGCATCCTTCCGGTCGGGGATCTGCTTGTCGTTGTTCATCGAGACGGGCATCCCGCCCAGGCCGATGGCCGAGACGGTGAACGGTCCGAGGGTGCGCTGCTGCATGGGTCTCCTTCGACGATTCGCGGTGGTGTGGCTCCAGCCTGTCAGGCGCGACGACGAACGGGCAGGACCTTGCGCAATCGGGTCAGGGGGCTACCGCGGGTCGTCGTCGCAGTCCTCAGCGGCGCCAGATCGTGCCGGGGGAGAATGGATGCCGGCCGCGCGGCGACCCGCCGCCGCGTGCGCGACCGCCGAAGCCAGGAGTCCGAATGACGATCGCCGACCACCACCCGACGCCGGACGCGAACGACGAGGACCGCGCGAAGCGCGCTCTCGCGGGAGCGCCGCCGCTCCTGCCGGTCATGGTCGCGACGGGCGAGGGAGCGTGGGTGACCGACGTCGAGGGGCGCCGATACCTCGACCTGACCGCCGATCCGGCGCTCACCTTCGGGCACCGCCATCCCGCTCTGCTCGCCGTCGCCACCGAGCAGCTGGGCCGATTGACCAGCACGGGCACCGTCGTCGCCGACGACCGCGCCGACGGATTCGCCGACGCGCTGGCTGCGCTGCTGGGGGCTGAGGCGGTGCTGCCGGCCACCACCGGGCGGGACGCACTGCGAGCAGCCGTCGATGCCACGCTCGCCGCGGGGGAACGGACGGCCGTCGTCGTCGCTGCCGGCTCGCATCCCGATCTCACGGCAGCGGGCGCCGTCGTGGTGCCCTTCGGCGAGATCGATGCGCTCGTCGCGGCGCTCGACGACACCGTCGCCGCCGTCGTCCTCGAGCCCGTGCAGGCCGCGGCGGGGGTGGTCGGCGCGCCCGCGGGATACCTGGAAGCCGCACGGCAGGCGACCGCCGATCGCGGGATCGCCCTGATCCTCGACGAGACGCGCAGCGGCCTCGGCAGGCTCGGCGACACCGTCGCGCTCGCCGGGACGGGAGCGGCGCCCGACCTCCGTGTGATCGGCCCGGCGCTCGGCGGCGGCATCGTCCCCGTCGCCGCCGTCGTCGGGAGTCGCACGCTGCTCGGTGAGGCCGCCGACCCGGCATCCGCGTCTCCGCTCGCGAGCGCCATCGCGCACCGCGTGGTCGAGATGCTCGAGGCGGGCGAGGTGCAGAACCGGGCCCGTGCTCTCGCCGAACATCTCGCCGGACGCATTGAGGCCCTCGTCGGGGCGGGCGCGGTGGCCGTCCGGACCGCGGGGGTCTGGGCGGGCGTCGACGTCGACCCGACCGTCGTCACCGCAGCCGAGGTCGCCCGGCGCCTCGTCGCGCGCGGCGTCCTCGTCGATGTCGTCGGCGACGCGACGATCGTGCTGGTTCCGCCGCTGGTCATCCGGGCGACCGAGCTCGACTGGGCGATCGAGCAGCTGCGCGTCGTGCTCGCGGCCTGATCCCGCCGCGGCGCGATACATCTGCAGGACCGGTGCGGCTGGTGTCTGGTCCAGCCGACGCCGTGACGACATCAGCCCCACCAGTCCGACGGATGTATCGCTCAGCCGCGCGCCGGATGTCAACACGGCGGGGGAAACAGGTCGGGAAATACTGACGCAACACAGCCCGGATTAGGCTCGCATCCATGGGTGACCTCTTCGACGGATACGGCTCGACGCTGACGCCGCGCAAGACCGTATCGGGGGTGCCGCCGTACGACGAGATGTTCGAGGTCTCGGGCACGATGCCCGCCCCCGGCAGCTCGCGCGCGGCGTACCGCGAGCTGTATCAGGCGCTCGCGCAGATGACCCAGGAGGAGCTCCGCGGCCGCACCGAATCGCTCGCGAGCTCGTACCTCGCGCAGGGCGTCACGTTCGACTTCGCGGGGGAGGAGCGCCCCTTCCCGCTCGATGCCGTTCCCCGCGTCATCGACTACGACGAGTGGTCGCACGTCGAGTCGGGCGTGAAGCAGCGCGTGCGTGCGCTGGAGGCCTTCCTCGACGACGCCTACGGACACCAGTTCTGCGTCCGCGACGGCGTGCTGCCCGCGAAGCTCATCGCCTCGTCGCAGTACTACTACCGTCAGGCGGCCGGCATCCGCTCCGCCAACGGCGTGCGCATCCAGGTCTCGGGCATCGACCTCATCCGCGACGAGCACGGCGAGATGCGCGTGCTCGAGGACAACGTGCGCGTCCCCTCGGGGGTCAGCTACGTCATCTCGAACCGCCGCGTCATGGCGCAGACCCTGCCCGAGCTGTTCGTCTCGATGCGGGTCCGACCCGTCGGCGACTACCCGAACAAGCTCCTCCAGGCCCTGCGCGCCTCAGCACCTCCCGGAGTCGACGACCCCAACGTCGTCGTGCTGACGCCGGGCGTCTACAACTCCGCGTACTTCGAGCACACGCTGCTCGCGCGTCTCATGGGCGTCGAGCTCGTCGAAGGCCGCGACCTGGTCTGCTCGGGCGGCAAGGTGTTCATGCGCACGACCCGGGGTCCGCAGCGCGTCGACGTCATCTACCGCCGAGTCGACGACGACTTCCTCGACCCGCTGCAGTTCCGTGCCGACTCCATGCTCGGCGCCCCGGGCCTCATGCTCGCCGCACGCCTGGGCAACGTCACGATCGCCAACGCCGTGGGCAACGGCGTCGCCGACGACAAGCTGCTCTACACCTACGTGCCCGACCTCATCCGGTACTACCTCGCGGAGGAGCCCATCCTCAAGAACGTCGACACCTGGCGGCTCGAGGACCCGGGCGCGCTCGAAGAGGTGCTCGACCGGCTCGACGAGCTCGTCGTGAAGCCCGTCGACGGGTCGGGCGGCAAAGGACTCGTCGTGGGCCCGGACGCTTCGCCCGCCGAGCTCGAGAAGCTGCGCAAGAAGCTGCTGGCCGATCCGCGCGGGTGGATCGCGCAGCCCGTCGTCATGCTCTCGACGATCCCCACGCTCGTCGAGGACGGCATGCGCCCCCGCCACGCCGACCTGCGCCCGTTCGCGGTCAACAACGGCGAAGAGGTGTGGGTGCTGCCGGGCGGCCTCACGCGCGTCGCGCTGCCGGAGGGGCAGCTCGTCGTCAACTCCAGTCAGGGCGGCGGATCGAAGGACACGTGGGTCGTCGGCGGTGACGCGCCGCGCACGGTCGAGTACAGCCAGGGCAACCTCGCCGGCCTCGTCGCCGATCAGGCGTCGACGCAGGCGATCCCGATCATCTACGACGAGCAGGACGAGCCGGCCCATTCGCCGCAGGACCACCCCGGCGGCCTGAGCGAGCAGCAGGAGCAGCAGCAGCAGACCGGAGGTGCGACGTGCTGAGCCGCATCGCCGAGAGCCTCTTCTGGATCGGACGCTACATCGAGCGGAGCGACGGCACCGCCCGCATCCTCGACGTCCACCTGCAGCTGCTGCTCGAGGACCCCTGGATCGACGAGGACACCGCCTGCCGGTCGCTCCTGTCGGTCATGGGGTCGTTCCCGCCCGAGGGGCTCGATACCGTCACCCGTCAGGACGTGCTGACCCGGCTCGCGGTCGACCGCACCAATCCGTCGAGCATCGCCTACTCGCTGCAGTCGGCGCGCGAGAACGCCCGCCGCGCCCGCGAGATCGTCTCCACCGAGCTGTGGGAGACCCTCAACACCACCTATTCGCGGATGCCGCGGCGACTCAACGCCGAGAAGGTGCACGAGTTCTTCCACTGGGTGCGAGAGCGCGCGGCGCTCGCCGTCGGGGTCACCGACTCGTCGACGAGTCGCGACGAGGCCTGGCAGTTCTTCACGCTGGGCCGCTCGATCGAGCGCACCGACATGACCGCGCGGCTGCTCGCGACCCGCTCGCTGACGGAGGAGTCCGGCCCCTCGTGGACGACGATCCTCCGCTCCTGCGGTGCGTACGAGGCGTACCTGCGCACGTATCGCGGGATGCCGAGCGCGCGCAACGCGGCGGAGTTCCTGTTGCTCGACCGTCTCTTCCCGCGTTCGATCATCCACTCGATCCAACGTGCCGAGGAGTGCATGAGCGCGATCGACCCCGTCGCCGACCGGGTGGGGCACTCCAATGCGGTGCTGCGGGCCCTCGGCCGTATCCGCAACGACCTCGAGTACCGGCCGCTCGGCGAGATCCTCTCCGAGCTGCCCGAGCACATGGACAACGTGCAGAAGGTGACCCGCGAGGCCTCCGAAGCGATCCGCGGTCGATTCTTCCCCACGGCGGCGGAACCGAACTGGATCGGAGAGACCTCGTGAAGCGTCTGCGCATCGAGCACGCGACCGGATTCACCTATCCCGGCGACGTCGCCGCGTCGTACAACGAGGCGCGGATGCTGCCGGGCTCGACCGACAGCCAGTTCGTGCTGAGTTCGCAGCTCGACATCGACCCGACGACGGCCGTCAACCACTACGTGGACTACTTCGGCACCCGGGTCGCCGCGTTCGACGTGCTCGCCGCGCATCACGCGCTGTCGATCACGGCCCGCTCGCTGGTCGAGGTTCGGCCGCGCCCCATCGAGCACCGGCAGATCTCGTGGGAGGAGCTCGCCGCGGAGACGGAGCGCTCGATCCACACGGTCGAGCAGCTCGGGCAGACGGCGCGCACGGCGCCGCATCCGGAGGTGGTGGCGCTGGCGCGCGAGATCGCGGCGTCGCACGACGAGCCGGGGCCGGCGGCCCACGCGATCGCGATCGCGATCGGGGATGCCGTCGAGTACATGCCCGGCGTCACCGGGGTGCACTCCACCGCCGCGGAGTCGTGGCCCCAGCGCACGGGCGTGTGCCAGGACATCGCGCACATCACGCTCGGCGCTCTGCGGAGCGTCGGCATCCCGGCGCGATACGTCTCGGGCTATCTGCATCCCGATCCCGACGCTCAGGTCGGCGTGCCGGTGACGGGCGAGTCGCACGCGTGGATCGAGTGGTTCGCCGGTGACTGGCAGGGCTTCGACCCCACTAACAACGTCGAGATCAGCGACCGGCACGTGCTGGTCGGGCGGGGCCGAGACTACAACGACGTCCCGCCGCTGCGCGGGGTCTTCGCGGGCCCGTACAAAAGCGCCCTGCACGTCACGGTGACGATCACCCGCGAGGCGTGACCTCCGCGGCATCCGCTTCGACCGGTTCGCGGCGGGCGCCCCGGCCGAGGGATGCCGTCGCCGCGAGGCCCAGCACGAGGAAGCCCGCCGCGGCGAAGCTCGCGGCCCGTGTGCCGTCCGAGAGGGCAGCCTTCGCGTCGGTCGCGACGTCGGCGGTCTGCGGCGAGGCCTCGAGGCCCGCGATCGCGCCGCCCGCGCTCTCGACGACCGCGCTGACGACCTGATCGCGCTGCTCGGCGGGTATGCCGCGATCGTCGAGCTTGGCGGTGAGGGCGCCGGAGGTCGTCGAGAACAGGATGGTCCCGAGGATCGCGATGCCGAGCGCGGCGCCGAGCTGGCGTGCGGTGGACTGGGTTCCGGACGCCTGCCCTCCCTCGGCGACGGGGACATCGGCGAGGACGACGCCGGTGAGCTGCGCCGTCGCGAGGCCGACGCCGATCCCGTAGACGAACAGCGCCGGGACGAGCGGGCCCCACGTCGCATCGGGGGCGATGACGAGGGCCACGCCGACGACGCCGACGATCTCGGCGGCCAGGCCCGCGCGAACGATCCAGACCGGCGAGACCTTGCCCGACAGGGCGCCGGCGAGCCCGCTGGCGACGAACGAGCCCGCGGCCAGGGCGAGCAGCACGAGGCCCGTCTGGACCGCCTCAAATCCGAGCGCGAACTGCAGCCACAGGGGAAGGGCCAGGATGATGCCGAACTCGCCGAGCGCGACGACGAGGGCGGCGAGATTGCCGTTGCGGAACGACGGGATGCCGAAGAGCCCGAAGGCCAGAAGAGTGGGCTTGCCGACCCGGCGACGGCGCACGCCCCAGGCGATGAAGACCGCGATCGTCACGGCTGAGGCGGCGAACGCGATCGGGACCGGGGAGAGGTCCCACGGCCACGACGCACCGAAGAGCGCGGGCCGCTGGTCGACCGTCCACCAGCCGTAGGTGCGTCCCTCGATGAGGCCGAACACCAGGGTGCCCATGGCGATGACCGACAGGACGGCTCCGATGACGTCGACTCCGACGGCCCCGCCGCGGGACTCGTCGACCGTCAGCAGGACGCCCACGACGATGAGGATGCCGAGGGGGATGTTGATGCCGAAGGCCCAGTGCCACGAGAACGTCGTGGTCAGCCAGCCGCCGAGCAGCGGCCCGACGGCGGCCATGCCGCCGATCGTCGAGCCCCAGACGGCGAAGGCGATGCCGCGCTCGCGGCCGCGGAACGTCGCGTTCAGGAGCGAGAGGGTGGTCGGGAGGATCATCGCGCCGCCGACGCCCTGAACGAAGCGGGCGAGGATGAGCAGGTCACCGCTCGACGCGAGCGCCGCGCCGACCGAGGCCAGCGCGAAGACGACGACGCCGGTCAGCAGCATCCGTCGTCGACCCACCCGATCGGCGACGCTGCCGAAGACGAGCAGCAGGGAGGCGAACACGAGGGTGTACGCCTCCTGGACCCACTGCACCTGAGTGGAGGTGATGCCGAGGTCGTCGACGATCGAGGGGACGGCGACGTTGACGATCGTCGAGTCCACGATGATGAGTGCGACGGCGATGCTGATGAAGACGAGTCCCGCCCACCGGCGGCGTGCCGAAGTTTCCATGATTGCTAGAATAGCTAGCAAAATTGCGGACACAAGATGAGGTTCGCGCAGCGCGAAAACGGCCGGTCCCGCGGGGAACCGGCCGTCTCGATGGAGAAGTGGATCAGGCGGGCGGGTCGCCCGGGTCGAGGGTCTTCAGCATGTCCTCTTCGGCGGCGTTGTCGGCCGTGAGCTCGTCCTCGGTGGTCTCGTCGCCGCCTCGGGGCGCGTCATCGGTGATCGACTGCTCGGCGCTGGGATCGTCGAGGTGACGGTCGCCGGTGGGCTCTTCGGAGGGGATCGCGCTGTCGCCGGCGCCGCCGGCCGGGGTGTCGTGGCTGCTCATGGCCGCGACGTTACGCGCGCGGTCGCCGCGCGCGGCACCCCTTGACACGCGATCCGGCCGTGGTGCCGATACATCCGTCGGATCGGCGTGGCAGGAGTGGTGTCGGCGGCCGCCTGAGGCCACTCCCGCACCGCCGGTCCGGCGAATGTATCGCGAACGGGCTCCGCGGCTAGGCGCGGGGCTCGTAGCGACGCGGCGCGTGCGTGCGGGCGACGAGGTCACGCAGCGCCTCGAGCGAGCCCGAGACGAACCCCGCGGCGCGGGCCTGCACCAGGACGTTGCCGAGGGCCGTCGCCTCGACGGGGCCGGCGAGCACCGGCACCCCGGCGCGGTCGGCCGTGCGCTGGCACAGCAGCTCGTTGAGCGCCCCGCCGCCGACGATGTGGATCGTCCGTACATCGACGTGGCCGAGGCGCGCGGCATCGGCCACGGCGTCGGCGAACGCCTGCGCGAGCGACTCGACGATCGACCGGGTGTACTCCGCGCGGGTGCGCGGCGGCGCGACGTCGTGCTCGGCGCACCAGGCGTCGATGCGCGAGGTCATCTCGCCGGGCGCGAGGAAACGCGGGTCGTTGACGTCGAAGACGACGCCGTCGGCCTCGCGTGCGGCGTCGAGCAGGGTCGGCAGATCGATGCGGTGTCCCTCGCGGCGCTCCCACTGCCGCACGGCCTCGCTCAGGACCCACAGGCCCATGACGTTGTGCAGCAGGCGCACGCGGCCGTCGACGCCGCCCTCGTTCGTGAAGTTCGCCTCGAGAGCGGCGCGGGTCAGCACGAGGTGGTCGACCTCGACGCCCACGAGACCCCATGTGCCGCACGAGATGTAGGCCGCGGCATCCGGCTGCATCGGCACGGCGACGACGGCCGAGGCGGTGTCGTGCGATCCGACGGCAGTCACGGGCGTGTCGCTCGGCGCCCCGATCGACGCTGCGACGTCCGCACGCAGCGGGCCCAGCCGATCGCCCGGCGCGATGAGCGGAGGGAGGATGCCGCGGGGGATGCCGAGCGCCGAGACGAGGGCGCCGTCCCACGAGGCCTGCAGCACCCGCAGGAGTCCGGTCGTCGACGCGTTGGTCTGCTCTGCACGGGCTTCGCCGGTCAGCCAGTACCCGACGAGGTCGGGTACGAGGAGGGCGGTGTCGGCGAACGCCAGCACCTCCAGGTCCTCAGCGGCGAGCTGGTACAGCGTGTTGAACGGCAGGAACTGCAGGCCGTTCCGCTCGAAGAGCTCGGCGTGCGGAAAGCGCGCGTGCACGCTCTCGACCCCGCGGGCGGTGCGCTCGTCGCGATAGTGGAACGGTTCGCCCAGCATCCGCCCGCCGCGCAGCAACGCGTAGTCGACGGCCCACGAGTCGACCCCGATCGAGGCTATCTCGGGCGTCGCGCGGAAGGCCTCGCGCAGACCGCCCAGCACCGATCCGTACATCCCCACGAGGTTCCAGTGGAGGCCGTCGCCCGCGTGCACAGGATCGTTGGCGAACCGCGCCACCGTCTCGGTGCGGAGCGTGTCAGCCCCCACATGCCCGACGATGACCCGCCCGCTGGTGGCCCCGAGGTCAACCGCCACCACATTCCCTGATGCGCTCACGCGCGGCATCCTTCCCGCAAGTGCACAGCCTGTCGCCGAGTGCACGACCTTGGAGCGTGCGGATGCCGTGCACTCGGCGCGAAGCCGTGCATTCGAATGCCTGCCCTCATCGGAGGAAGGCGGCGGCGACGCCGGAGTCCACGGGGATGTGCAGGCCGGTCGTGCGGGAAAGCTCGGGCCCGGTCAGGACGTAGACGGCGTCGGCGACGTTCTCGGGGACGACCTCGCGCTTGAGGATCGTGCGGTTGGCGTAGAACTGGCCGAGGTCCTCCTCGTTAACGCCGTAGGTGGCGGCGCGGTTGGCACCCCAGCCGGAGGCGAAGATGCCCGAGCCGCGCACGACGCCGTCGGGGTTGATGCCGTTCACGCGCACGCCGTGTTCGCCGAGCTCGACCGCGAGCAGCCGCACCTGGTGGGCCTGGTCGGCCTTCGTCGCCGAGTACGCGATGTTGTTGGGCCCGGCGAAGACGGAGTTCTTCGAGGAGATGTAGATGACGTCGCCGCCGAGCTTCTGCTCGATGAGCGCCTTCGCCGCGGCCTTGGAGACGAGGAACGAGCCCTTGGCCATGACGTCGTGCTGAAGGTCCCAGTCCTTCTCGGTGGTCTCCAGCAGCGGCTTCGACAGCGACAGGCCGGCGTTGTTGACGACGAGGTCGATGCCGCCGAACGCCAGCAGCGTCGCGTCGATCGCGGCCTGCACGCCGTCGGCGTCGGCGACGTTGGCTGCGACGCCGATCGCGACGTCGGTGCCGCCGAGCTCGGCCGCCGCCGCTTGCGCCTTCTCGAGGTCGAGGTCGGCGACGACGACGCACGCGCCCTCGGCCGCGAGTCGGGTGGCGATGGCCTTGCCGATGCCGGATGCTGCGCCCGTGACGAACGCGATACGACCCTGGTGGGTCTTCGGCTTCGGCATCCGCTGCAGCTTCGCCTCCTCGAGCGCCCAGTACTCGATGCGGAACTTCTCGGCGTCGGAGATGGGGGCGTAGGTCGAGAGCGCCTCGGCGCCGCGCATGACGTTGATCGCGTTGACGTAGAACTCACCCGCAACGCGGGCGGTCTGCTTGTTCGCGCCGTACGAGAACATGCCCACACCCGGAACCAGCACGATGAGCGGGTCGGCGCCGCGGATCGCCGGCGAGTCCGCGTCGGCGTGAGCGTCGTAGTACGCCTGGTAGTCGGCGCGGTACTCGGCGTGCAGCTCGTGCAGACGGGCGATCTGCGCCTCGATCGTTGCCGTCGCGGGAACGTCGAGGATGAGGGGCTTGACCTTCGTGCGCAGGAAGTGGTCGGGGCAGCTCGTGCCGAGAGCGGCGAGAGCGGGTGCCTTCTCGGATGCCAGGAAGTGGAGCACGACGCCGGTGTCGCTGTAATGACCGACCATCGGCTTGTCGGTCGAGGCGATGCCGCGGATCGTGGGGGCCAGGGCCGCGGCGCGGGCGCGGCGCTCCGTCTCGGGCAGCGCCTCGAACCCGGCCCGCACGCCGCCGAACGGGTCGGCCGCGCCGTGCTCGTCGATGTAGGCCTGTGCGGTCTCGATGATCCAGCGGCTGTTCGCCTCGGCCTCATCCGAGGTGTCGCCCCACGCCGTGATGCCGTGCCCGCCGAGGATGCACCCGATCGCCTGCGGGTTCTGCGCCTTGATCTCGGCGATGTCGAGGCCGAGCTGGAAGCCGGGTCGCCGCCACGGCACCCACACGACCTTCTCGCCGAAGATCTTCGCCGTCAGCTCTTCGCCGTCCGCGGCGGTCGCGATCGCGATGCCGGCGTCGGGGTGCAGGTGGTCGACGTGCGCGGCATCCACCAGCCCGTGCATCGCGGTGTCGATCGAGGGAGCCGCCCCGCCCTTGCCGTGCAGGCAGTAGTCGAACGCGGCGACCATCTCGTCCTCGCGCTCGACGCCGGGGTAGACGTTCACCAGCGCCCGCATCCGGTCGAGGCGCAGCACCGCGAGCCCCGACTCGGTCAGCGTGCCGAGGTCACCGCCCGATCCCTTGACCCACAGCAGCTCGACGGGCTCACCGGTGACGGGGTCGATGTCGGTGCCCTTGGCGGAGGTGTTGCCCCCGGCGTAGTTGGTGTTCTTCGGGTCGGAGCCCAGGCGGTTGCTGCGCGCGATGAGGTCGGCGGCTGCGGCGGAGGTCATGGCTTTCCTTCGGGGTAGGGAGGGGAGGTCAGGATGCGGCGAGGGCAGCGAATCGCTGCACGATACGTGCAATCGATGCGGCGAAACCCGGATGCTCGGGCCGGTTGAGGTGGCCGTGATCGGTGCCCGGCTCGACGACGACGTCGACATCGCCGCCGGCGGCCCGCAGCGTCGCGGCGAACACGTCGCCCGAGACGCTCAGCTCGTCGATCTCGCTGTTGATCATGAGCGTCGGCGGGAAGCCGCGCAGCTCGTCGGTCGACGCGAGGCCCGGAACGGCCGCGATCGGCGCGCCGATCACCGAGTGGCCGAGGTAGTTCTCGTACATCTCACGGACGACGTCGGCCCCGAACCGGTCGTGCTCGGGGTGAGCGGCGAGAGCGGCGCGCAGCGCGGGCCCGGGGGCGGGCTGCACGGCGAGGAGGGTGGGGTAGGCCAGCACGACGAGGCGGGGCAGGATGCCGCCCTCGCCGAGCAGGCGCAGAATCGCGCCCGTCGCGAGGTTCGCGCCCGCGCTCGCGCCGCCGATCGCCAGGCGCGTCACACCGAGCTCCTCGGCGTGAGACGCCGCCCACTGCCAAGCCCGCAGGACGTCGTCGGATGCCGCCGGGTAGCGGTTGCCGCTGCGGTCGTCCGTCTGCTGGTCGGCGCCGTCCCACGCGGGCGGCACCGGGGCGAGGCGGTAGTCGACGGAGAAGACCGTCGTCCCCGCCGCGGCGAGCCCGCGAGCGACGGCATCCGCTTCGGGCATGTCGAGGTCGCCGAACGCGAAGCCGCCGCCGTGCATCCATACCAATCCGGTGCCGTCGGGTTCGGCCGCGCGGTAGAGCCGGATGAGCCCGCCCGCCTCGGACGTGGGCGAGGGCGCGGCCGGGGAGGCGGCGCTCACCGGGCGACCCGCTCTTCCGCGGGAGTCGGGACATGCCGGCCGTAGCGCTCGAGCTCGATGTCCTCGAGTGACTTGCCCTCGGTGTTCGGCGCCCAGATGGTTCCGATCAGCAGCGCGGCGACGAGCAGCCCGAGGATGATCACGCCGAGTCCGGCGAGTCCCAGTCCCGACAGCAGGACGGGGAAGACGAGGCTCAGGAGCCCGACCATGACCCGGGCGAGCATGAAGAGCACGCCCTGCGCGCTCGCGCGGTAGCGGGTGGCGAACAGCTCGGCGGTCCACAGACCGTAGAACGCCTGCGCCCCGACGCCGGCGGAGACACCCCACGCGACGGCGAAGAAGAGCAGCGAGAACAGGCCCGGGGGAGCGTAGATCAGCACCGCCCACGCCACGACGCCGAGCGCCGCACCGCCGAGGTACAACCACTTGCGGCGCACCCGGTCGCCGAAGCGCATGAAGCCGAAGAAAGTCGCGGCTGCCGTGAGGCTCCAGACGAGCACCTGCAGCAGGTTCTGCTGCATCGGGTCGTGGAGGCCCGCGGCGTCGTACACACGCGGCTGGAAGATGCCGGCCTGGCCCGCGACGGTGTTCCAGAGGCCGTAGACGCCGATGAGGAAGGCGAGGGCGCCCCAGTTCTTCGGTTCCTTGAGCAAGCCCACGATGCCGGAGAAGAACGACGGGCGTTCGCCCGCGACGAGCGCGGCCTCGCGCTGGCTCTTCCACCGGCGCGACTCGGGGAGTCCGCGGCGCACCCACCACGTCACGGCGGCGATGACGAAGAGGTGGAAGAAGATCAGGCGCGAACCGAGCAGTCCCAGCGGGCCGACGATGACCGCGAGCAGGAACCCGACCGCCGGGCCGATGGACCAGGCGAGTTGCGCCGTGCCCACGTGTGCGGCACGGTGCTCGTTGGGTGCCTCCTCGGCGATGTAGGTCCACGACGCCGGAACGCCCGCGCCGACCGCGATGCCCATGAGGATGACGCCGACGAGCAGGACCCCGAGGTTCGGTGCGAACGTGACGGCGAGAGCTCCGAGCATGAACACGATCAGGTCGTAGGTGTAGATGAACTTGCGGCCCAGGCGGTCGCAGAGGGGACCGCCGATCGCGGCGCCGATCGCGGCGCCGAAGGCGTTGGCCGACAGGGCGGCCACGATGCCGACGACCCCGTCGTCGAAGCCGAAGGCCTCCTGCCACAGCGTCAGACTCGTGGCGAGCGCGATGATCGCGCCGGCCTCGATGTAGTTCGACATGGCGACGGCGATCGTCGCCTTCCAGGCGCTCAGCGGGCGGCGGGTGCGGGTCGTGCTCATGCGCCCCACCCGGCCTGGGTGCCGCCGACGCGGTCGGCTTCGATCTTCTCCTGGTAGCCGGATGCCGCGTAGGCGGCCATCGGGTCGGCGGGAAGACCCCGCGACTCGCGCCACTCGGCCAGGGCCGGACGGACGTCGGTGTAGAACGCGTCCATGAAGACTGCCTGTGCTCCGAGCACATCGTTCGCGGTGCGGGCGGCGGCCAGGGCGTCGGCGTCGATGAGCAGCGCGCGTGCCGTCATCTCCTGGACGTTGAGCACCGAACGGATCTGCCCCGGGATCTTCGCCTCGATATTGTGGCACTGGTCGAGCATGAACACGACATCGGGGTTGTCGAAGCCGCCGCCGCGCAGCACCTCGACGAGGATGCGGAACAGCTGGAACGGGTCGGCCGCGCCCACGATGAGGTCGTCGTCGGCGTAGAAGCGCGAGTTGAAGTCGAACGAGCCGAGCTTGCCGAGGCGCAGCAGCTGCATGACGATGAACTCGATGTTCGTGCCGGGGGCGTGGTGCCCGGTGTCGAGGCAGACCATCGCGCGCTCGCCGAGCGCCGCCACCTGCACGTAGCTCGTCCCCCAGTCGGGGACGTCGGTGTGGTAGAACGACGGCTCGAAGAACTTGTACTCCAGCACGAGGCGCTGCTCGCCGGACAGGCGGTCGTAGATCTTCTGCAGCGAGTCGGCCAGCCGGTCCTGACGCGCGCGCATGTCGTTCTGCCCGGGGTAGTTCGACCCCTCGGCCAGCCAGATCTTCAGGTCGCGGGAGCCCGTGGCATCCATGACGTCGATGCACTCGAGGTGGTGGTCGATGGCCTTGCGGCGGATCGCGTCATCCTCGTGGGTCAGCGCCCCGAACTTGTAGTCCTCGTCCTGGAACGTGTTCGAGTTGATCGTGCCGAGCGCAACGCCCAGATCCTCGGCGTGGCGGCGCAGGGCGCCGAAGTCGTCGACCTTGTCCCACGGGATGTGAAGCGCGACGGCCGGGGCGAGCCCGGTGACACGGTTCACCTCGGCGGCATCCGCGATCTTCTCGAACGGATCGCGCGGCGTGCCGGCGGTGGGGAACACGCGGAAGCGCGTGCCCGAGTTGCCGAACGCCCAGCTGGGCAGCTCGATGCCCTGGCGCTCGAGCAGGGCGAAGTGGTCGGGGGAAAGGGTGCTCACGATGCGTCGTCGCTTTCGTCGGGGTTTTCGGTGGATGTCGTCGGGGCCGTGCCGGTGGCGGTCGCCGTGCCGGTGGCGGTCGCCGCGAGTTGGTCGTGCAGGTTGAAGACCTCGGTGAGGGGCGTGGCGGCCTGATCGGGGCGCCCCTCGAGTCCGACGAAGAAGCGGGCCATCTCGGCTTCCCAGCGGGCTGCGACGGGCGACGCGGCGAGGTACGCCTGAGCCGCGGTGTCGTCGTCGACCTCGTAGTAGCCGATCAACCGGCCGCCCTCACCGAGGAACAGGGAGTAGTTGCGGCGGCCGGACGCGGCGATCTCCGCCAGCATCTCGGGCCAGACGGGGGTGTGCCGGGCGACGTACTCGTCGAGCAGGTCCGGATGGATCTGCAGCGAGAAGCAGACCCGGTGGGTAGATGCACTCATCGTCGAGGCTCCTTGGTGAGCTGGTGTGAATCGTTTCACGAGCGTAGCGGGTTGTGCGCGCGGGCACAAACGGCAAGCGCTTACCCACATCCTGCCGTTGCCGTCGTGCTCGCGCTACGGTGGTGTGCATGGCAGTGAGCGTGCGGGATGTCGCGGTCGCGGCATCCGTTTCGGTGGGGACCGTCTCGAACGTCCTCAACAACCCGACGCGCGTGTCGCCGGAGATGGTCGCGCGCGTGCAGCAGGCCATCGCCGATCTGGGGTTCGTCCGCAACGATGCGGCCCGACAGCTGCGGGCCGGACGCAGCCGGTCGATCGGCCTCGTGGTGCTCGACATCGGCAACCCGTTCTTTGCCGAGGTCGCGCGGGGCGCGGAGGAGCGTGCTGCCGAGAGCGGCATGGCGGTGCTGCTCAGCACGAGCGACGAGAAGCCCGAGCGCGAGTCGGCGTATCTCGACCTCTTCCGCGAGCAGCGCGTCAACGGCGTGCTCGTGACCCCCGCGAGTGACGACCTGGAGCGGTTGCGTGGGCTGCAGGCGGCGGGGGTCCCGGTCGTCCTCGTCGACCGCGAGGTGCCCGACGACCTCTTCGCCTCGGTGTCGGTCGACGACGTCGAGGGCGGCTATCTCGCCGTGTCGCACCTGTTGGCCCGCGGGCGTCGGCGCATCGCGTTCGTCCGCGGACCGGTGTCGATCCGTCAGGTCGCCGATCGTCTCGAGGGTGCGCGGCGCGCGGTGGCCGAAGTCGCCGGTGCCCACCTGGAAGAGCTCGGCGTGCCCGCCCTGTCGGTGCTGCACGGCCGTGCTGCCGGCGAGCAGCTGCGCGACCGCCGCGGAGAGGACCGCGTCGATGCCGTGTTCGCGGCGAACGACCTGCTCGCCGTCGGAGTGCTGCAGGCCTTCGCGGTCCTCGGGCAGCTTCGCGTGCCCGAGGAGGTCGCGCTCATCGGCTACGACGACATCGACTTCGCGTCCGCCACCGTCGTGCCGCTCAGCTCGATCCGCCAGCCCGCCCACGAGATCGGATACCGCGCCGTCGACCTCCTGCTGCGCGGTCTCGACGATCCCGCCGGCGAGCACGAGCGCCGCGTGCGCTTCCGCCCCGAGCTCGTCGTCCGCGAGTCGACCGGCTGACCGCGGCATCCTGTCGCCCCTCGAGGCACCGTCGCCGCGCGAGGCGCCGTCGCCCCGCGAGGTCCCCGTTCGGCCGGTTCTGCGCGCCGCTTTACCGGCCCAAGTGGGACCTCGGCACCATCGGGTGGAGGCCGCGCGGACCGGATGAGAGAAGACTCATCGGCGCGCGGGGGAGGTGCGCCTAGGCTCATCGGAACGCAGGAAAGCGCATTCCGATGGGATCCATTCAATGAAGAACAGACTCCGCTCCTCGCTGCTCGCCGGCCTCGCCGCGGGCACGCTCGCCACGGCGACCCTCACGGTCGGGGGCGTCGCAACGCTTCCCGCGGCAGGGGTCGAGGCGCCGCCGTCCGCGCCGATACCGCGGCTCGAGACCCTCGATCGCGGCCTGGTCGCCGTGCCGACGGACGAGGGCGTCTTCCTCAGCTGGCGTCTGCTCGCGGGCGAGGCCAGCGGTGCCGGCGAGACCGGCCTCACGGGCACCGACTTCGTCGTCTACCGCGACGACGTTCCAATCGCCACCGTCACCGACAGCACGAACTACCGCGACGACGCCGGGACGGCGGCATCCGTCTATCGCGTGGCGCCGGTCACGGCGGGCGTCGAGGCGGCGGCGAGCGAGGCCGCGATCGCGATGGATGCCGGCTTCCTCGACATCGCGCTGCAGCGGCCCGAAGGCGGCGTGACCCCGGCGGGCGAGGAGTACACCTACTCGGCCAACGACGTCTCCGTCGGTGACGTCGACGGTGACGGGCGCTACGAGTTCATCGTGAAGTGGGATCCCTCGAACTCCAAGGATGTCTCGCAGGTCGGGTACACCGGCGGGGTCTACATCGACACCTACAGCCTCGAGGGGCGCCTGCTGAACCGGCTCGACCTCGGTCCGAACATCCGTGCCGGCGCGCACTACACGCAGTTCCTCGTCTACGACTTCGACGGTGACGGCCGGTCGGAGACGATGCTCAAGACCGCGCCCGGGACGAAGTCGATCACCTACGCCGACGACGGCTCGGTGGCCTCGGAGCAGTACGTCACGATGCCGGACGAGGATGTCGCGGCGGGCTACGCCCACACCGATGACTACCGCATGAGCGCCGCCGACTACGCCGACCACCTCGAGGAGATGTTCCGCGGATGGTCGACGCGCGACGAAGTCGTCTCGGGCCAGTGGCCGGCCACCCTGGAAGAGGCCTTCGGCATCGAGCCGCGCTACGACTACCCGTTGTCGGATGCCGACGCCCGCGCCCTCGTCGACCACTTCATCGACGTGTACGCCCCGAGCCGCAGCGCCCGCAACGCCCTGCGGAACTTCGAGGGCTTCATCCTCGACGGGCCCGAGTACCTCACCGTCTTCGACGGCGAGAGCGGGGCCGAGCTGCAGACCGTGCGCTACGAGCCCGACCGCGGCGACGACGGCCTGCTGTGGGGCGACTACGCGATGTCGCGCATCGAGCCCGGCAACCGGGTCGACCGGTTCCTGGCGGGCGTCGCCTATCTCGACGGTGAGCGCCCGTCGGCGGTGTTCGCTCGCGGTTACTACACCCGCACGACGATCGCGACCTACGACTGGGACGGCGAGAACCTCTCGAAACGGTGGTTCGTCGACAGTGGGCATGCCCCGATGACCAACCCGTTCAACGACGGTCCCCACGGGGTCGACGGCACCGATCCCGTGTACGGCTCGATCACGACGCAGGGCTTCCACAGTCTGTCGGCGGCGGACGTCGACGGAGACGGCCGCCACGAGATCGTCTACGGATCGGCGACGCTCGACGACGACGGCAGCCTGCTCTACAGCTCGTTCGCCGAGATGCCCGAGGGATCGGCGACCCCGGGCGAGATGGCGCGCCTCGGTCACGGCGACGCGATGCACGTCGCCGACATCGACCCGACTCGCCCGGGCCTGGAGATCTTCACCGTGCACGAGGGCGGGGCATACGCGCCGTACGGTACGGCACTGCGGGATGCCGCCACCGGCGAGGTCATCTTCGGCGCCTACTCGGGCCGTGACACCGGGCGCGGGATGATCGGCGACGTGCGCCCCGACGTGCCCGGCATGGAGGTCTGGTCGAGCATGCCCGGCGGAACGGATGCCTCGGGCCTGCTGACCGCCCAGGGCGAGGTGCTCTCGGCGGCGACGCCCGGCACCAACGCCTCGATCCGCTGGGGCGGCGACCTCACGACGCAGATCGTGAACGGCAGCGGTGACGTCACCCCGACGATCGACGACTGGGCGCGCGGCACCGTACTGACGGCATCCGGAACCCTCGCCAACAACGGCACGAAGGGCAACCCCGGGCTCGTCGCCGACGTGCTGGGAGACTGGCGCGAAGAGCTGGTCGTGCGCACGGCCGACTCGTCGGCGCTGCGGGTGTACGTCTCGACCGAGGTGACCGAGCACAAGCTGTACACGCTCATGCACGATCCGCAGTACCGCGCCGAGGTCGCCCGTCAGCAGACGACCTACAACCAGCCGAGCTACACCGGTTTCCACCTCGCCTCGGGCATGGACTTCGCCGGTGTGCCGCTGCGGCCTGCTCCCGCGCCCGTCGCGACGCCCGGCATCGGGGTGGACTCGACCGGCGTCAACGTCACTTGGAAGACGACGGATGCCGGCGCCGAGGTCACCGGCTTCACCGTCATCCTCCGCTCGGAGGCGGGCGACACGATCGAGCAGCAGGTCGGGACCGAGGCTCGCTCTGCGCGGTTCGCGACGGTCCCGCCGGGGGAGTGGACCGCGACCGTCACGCCCGCTGGCACCTTCGGCTCGGCGGCGCAGTCGCAGCCGTCGGCGACGGCCACAGTGCGAGAGGGGCAGCCGGTGCCACTCCGAGTCAGCGCGCGGTCGCAGTGCGTCAACGGAGCGGTGCACGTCGCGGTCCATGCCGCGAATCAGGCGGGGGCGCCGGTCGACGTGCGGCTGGCCGCGGTCGGCGGCGAGCACGCGCAGCAGAAGGTCGCGGCGGCCGACGCGGCGTACCGGCTCTTCGACTCGGGCCGCGACTCGCTCGTGCCCGGGTCGGCGACCGTCACGGCGTATCAGTGGGTCGACGGTGTCGGTTACCACGCCACCTACGACGTGCCCTACTTCGCCCGGATGTGCTGAGGCGTCCCGCTCGGACGCGAGGCCCCGATACATCCGAAGGGCCGGAGTGACGGGTGGGGCCGGTGAGGCCGTGCGAATGCTCACCAGCCCCACCCATCCGACAGATGTATCGGGCGCGGGCGGGATCGGGCGGGGGCTTCAGCGGGTGCGGGGGCGGTCGGACGTGGCGTCGGGCAGGGAGATGGGCGTCGTGCCCGCGACCTCGTCGCTGAACTCCTCCGGGGCGACGACCGAGATCGGACGCGTCTCGTCGAGCGAGAGGGCGAACCGGCGCGAGCTCGAGCGGTGCACGCGTCCGGAGACGAGCATCCACGTCACCCCGACCCCGAACGCGACGAAGGCGGCGACGGCACCGAGGCCGATGGCCGCGCGCGGCCCGAACTGGTCGGCGACCCACCCGACGATCGGCGCGCCGATGGGCGTGCCGCCCATGAGGATCGCCATGTACAGCGCGAGCACGCGGCCGCGCAGCGCCGGGTCGGTCGTGGTCTGCACGTACCCGTTGGCCGTCGTGAGGGTGGTCACGACCGCGAACCCGGTGAACATCAGGGTCACTGCGTACAGCCAGTAGTCCGGCATGAAGGCCGACACCGCTGCGGCGAGCGCGAAGAGTCCGGCGCCGAAGATCACGACGCGGATGCGGGCGCGATCGCGACGTGCTGCCATCAGGGCGCCCGCGAGCGATCCGATCGCCAGGATCGAGCTGAGGAGGCCGTACCCGTCGGCATCGCGTCCGAACTCGATCGCCATCGTCGAGGCGAAGATCGGGAAGTTCATACCGAAGGCGCCGAGGAGGAACACCATCGCGAACGTCACCATGAGGTCGGGGCGCCCGCGCACGTACCGGAAGCCGTCGGCGAGGCGCGCCGCGCCGGGAGAGGTGACCCGCGGGATGAGCTCGCCGGGTCGGATGAGGAACAGCGCCACGATCATCGCGAGGAACGTCGCCGCGTTGATGAAGAACACCCAGCCGGTGCCGACCGCGACGATGACGATTCCCGCGGCAGCGGGGCCGATCATGCGCGCTCCGTTGAAGGATGCCGCGTTGAGCGCGACCGCATTGGCCGCGATCTCGCGCGCGACGATGTCGGAGACGAACGCCTGGCGCGCCGGATTGTCGAAGGCCGAGATCATGCCGAGCGTGAACGCGAAGACGTACATGAGCGGGAGCGTCATGACGCCCGTGAGCAGCAGCGTGCCGATGACCAGCCCGACGAGCATGAGCGAGCTCTGCGTGACCACGAGCAGACGGCGCCGGTCGAAACGGTCGGCGACCCACCCGGTGACGCCCACGAGCAGGAGCGGCGGGGCGAACTGCAGCGCCATCGTGACGCCCATCGCTCCCGCGTCGTTGTCGGTGAGGCCGGTGAGGACGACCCAGCTGAGCGCTGTGGCCTGCATCCACGCGCCGACGTTCGACACGAGGGCGCCGAAGAACCACACCCGGTAGTTGAACACCGAGAAGGAGCGGAACATCGCGGAGCTCATCGGTCGGCCACCGCCCGCATGATGACGGCGGCGGCCGCGAGAGTCTCACGGTCGGCCGGTTCGAGCTCTTCCAGCGCGTGCTCGAGCCAGGAGTCGCGACGGCGGGTCGTCTCGATCACGACGGTGCGGCCCTCGTCGGTGAGGGCGATGTTCACCTTGCGGCGGTCGCCGTCGTCGGGTGTCCGGGTCAGGTACCCGAGCTCTTCGAGGTGGTTGACGGTGCGGTTCATCGACGGTGCCGATACGCGCTCGCGGTCGGCCAGCTCGCCGAGCGTGTGCGGACCGTGCACGTGCAGGTTCGCGAGCACGGCGTACTGCCCGTCGCTCATCGAATCGACGGCACGCTGCGCGCGGAGCCGCCGTGCGAGGCGGAAGGTCGCCATGCGGAGGTCGGTCGCGTCGTGCGCGAGATCGATGGCGGTCGGTGGGGCGGAAGCGGGGGAAGAGGTGCTCATCTGTGATGTTTAGCTTAGCTCATTAGTCTTGCTAACGGTCTGTGGTGTCCGGAATGCGACGGCCGGAAACGTAGACTCGCCGCATGCCCGAGTTCATCGACGCGCACGGGGTCGCGATCGTCTACGACATCCATCCCGCGCATGGCGAGCAGCGGGCCGTCGTGCAGCTGCTGCACGGTGTCGGCGAGCACGCGGGCCGGTATGCCGAACTCGCCGGGATCCTCACCGCAGCGGGCTTCACCGTCTACGCCGATGACCACCGGGGTCATGGCCGCACCGGCATCCGGCAGCACGGTGATCCGAGCAAGCTCGGCAAGCTCGGTCGGGGAGGGCTGCATGCCGCGCGCGACGCCTGCGCCGAGCTGACCCGCATCATCGAGCGCGACCATCCCGGGGCGCCGATCGTGCTCCTCGGCCACTCGTGGGGATCATTCCTCGCGCAGATGCTGTTCGACGACCGGCCCGAGGCATACGCGGCACTCGTGCTGTCGGGGTCGGCGCTGCGCTGGCCCGGATCGCTCAACTCGGGCGACCTGAACGCGCCGTGGAAGGCGCCCGGCGCGAACGGCGTCGAGTGGCTGAGCACGGATGCCGCCGTCCAGCAGAGCTTCCTGGACGACCCGCTCACGACGACGACCGCGCTGCCCCGCCTGTTCGGGC
The DNA here is from genome assembly GCF_029991045.1 of Microbacterium sp. BDGP8. Classification (NCBI taxonomy): domain Bacteria; kingdom Bacillati; phylum Actinomycetota; class Actinomycetes; order Micrococcales; family Microbacteriaceae; genus Microbacterium; species Microbacterium sp. BDGP8. The sequence continues at coordinate 562,237 of NZ_CP120712.1, forward strand.
CGGTCGAGACGCTCAAGCTCATCGGCCGACCCCGACGCGACCTCGGTGTCGACGTCCCGGTGCTGCTCATGGTCGGCCGGGACGACACCGTCGGCGGGCCTCGCAGCGTCCATCGCCTCGCCGACGCCTACCGCACGCGATCGGGCCTGACGGATGTGACGACGCTCGTCTACCCCGGTGCTCGTCACGAGATCTTCAACGAGGCGGTCCGGGGTGACGTGCAGGCCGATCTGCTCGCCTGGCTCGACGCCCGCTTCCCGCGGGACTGAATCGCGGCAAGCAGCGTCGGTGTCACCCGGCGGGACCGCGTCGGATTGCCGTGACGAGCGGGCGTGACGCGAGGAGCGCCAGCGCGACCGCCCCGAAGCCCGCGACGAAGGTCGCCGCGATGACGGCCATCGTCAGCGGCGCGACGACCAGGCTGATCCCCACGACCGGGAGAGCCAGCGCCACGCCGACGACCGCTCCGCCGGCGGCAGCCCAGCGCAGGGGCAGCATCACCGTGATGCGACGTGCCCGAGCGAGTTCCGCGGGCTCCATGCCGAGCCGGTCGAGGCCCACGATGAGCTCGCGGTCGTCGAGCACCGACGCCGCCTGACTGACGCCCACCGAGGCGGCGAGCAGGACGAAGCCCGCCCCGAGGGTGACGAGGACGCCGGTGCGGATGTCGGCGAACAGCGTCATTCCAGGCTCGTCGCCGGCGATCTCGGTGAGCGCGATGCCGCTGCCCCCGACGACGGCGATGAACGAGATCATCGCGATGCTCGAGACTCGACGCCAGGCGGTGGGGGCATGTGCGGCGAGCTCCCGGCCTGCGATGAGCTGAGCAGCCGTCCGGGCGCGGCGTGCCATCGAGCGGCCGCGTGCGGCGACGATGGGCGTACCGATGAGGTTCACCAGAGCGAGGGCCCCGGCGAACAGAGCCAGCAGGAGGGCGATCGACGCTGCGGGGGCGAGGACCGCGCTCACGCTGCTGAACTGGGCCACGATCGTGCCGACGGCGACGATCGCGATCCCGGAGATCACGAGGGTGCGGGTGCGTCGCGGCGGCGCCTCGGTGCGGCGGCGCACGCCCAGTGGGGTGAGCCGCACGCGTCGCAGGCTCGCTGCCGCGCTCACCGTCGCGATGAGCCCGACGCCCAGGATGACGGCCAGGACGATCGGCCATCCGGCCCACACGGCGGCGGCACCGACGGGGCCACCGAAGAAGGGGAGCAGCCCGACCAGCGGCAGGGCGATGCCGTAGGCGGCGGCGCCGACCAGTGCTCCCGCGAACGCGACGGCGGATGCCTCACCCACCGCCATCGCTCCGACCTCGGTGTTGGTGGCGCCGAGGAGGCGCAGCGTCGAGAGCCGGTCGTTGCGGCGCCGGCTCGACAGGCGCGCGGCGGCAGCCCCGAGGGTTGCTGTCGGAACGGCGAGAAGGATGAGCGCGAGGACGCTGAGCACGCCGTAGAGGAAAGCCATCTGGCCCGTGCGCGGGTCGGTGAGGAACATGCGGGTGCCGCCCGCGACGATCAGCATGAGCATCGTCGTCACCGCGAAGGCGACCAGTGGCAGGACGATGGCCGCAGACCCTTGCCGCGCCGGCCGGGAGAGCAGGACCGTGAGAGCCGCGACGCGGCGCACACTGCCCGGTGTCTCCGTCGCTCGGGCCAGCGGGGTCGGAGGCTGCGGGAGCGAACCGGTCGCGACGACGACGCTCATCGGGTCACCTCGGCGGCTGCGGTCCCACGCGCGGGCGCGACGGACGAATCGACGATGCGTCCGTCGCGCATCCGGAGGACGCGGTCGCAGCGGCGCGCGACCTCCGCATCGTGGGTCACGACGACGAGGCTGCGGCCCTGGCCGGTGGTGGCGTGCAGCAGCGCATCGAGGACCTCCGCGGAGGTGGTGGAGTCGAGGGCGCCGGTCGGCTCGTCGGCGAACACCACGGGGGCTCCGGTCACCTGGGCGCGGGCGATGGCGACGCGCTGCGCCTGCCCGCCGGAGAGCTCGCCGATGCGCCGGTTGTCCATGCCGGCGAGGCCCAGGGCGCCGAGCCAGGCGGCGGCGTGCGCTTCGGCAGCAGCTCGCGCCGTGCCGACGAGGAGCAGCGGAAGGGCGGCGTTCTCGACGGCGGTGAGCTCGGGCAGCAGCAGGTGGTCCTGGAAGACGAAGCCGAGGCTGCTGCGACGCACGGCGGAGCGGTCGGCGTCGGGCATGCCGACGAGCTCCTGCGCCGGGGCGCCGGGAGCGGCGAGGCGGACGGAGCCGGCATCGGGCGAGATGATTGCGGCGAGGCAGTGCAGAAGCGTCGTCTTGCCCGACCCCGAGGCGCCCATGATCGCGACGGCCTCGCCGGCGCGCACGGTCAGGTCGACGCGGTCGAGCGCGGTGAGCGCCCCGTAGCGCTTCACGAGCCCGCGGGCTTCGAGGACGGGGGCGGAATCGATGGTGGGGTTCATGTCATCCACTCTTCCGAGCGGGGCCCGCGCCGTCGTCCGTCGCGAGGTGTAACGGCATCCGTCGGGCGACCGATCCTCCGCCCGGTCCTAGGCTGGACGCATGCACGGCGAATACAAGGTCCCCGGAGGAAAGCTGGTCGTCGTCGACCTCGAGGTGCGCGACGGCCGCATCGCCGATTTCCACCTGGCGGGCGACTTCTTCCTCGAGCCCGACGACGCGCTCGCCGACATCGATGCGGCAGTGACGGGCCTGCCCGAGGAGTCTGATGTCGCCACCATTGCGGCCGCCGTCCGTTCGGCGCTGCCCGACGGCGCCCAGCTGCTCGGCTTCACGCCCGAGTCGGTGGGCACTGCGGTGCGGCGCGCCATGATCACGGCCCCGGGCTGGCGCGAGTTCGACTGGGAGGTCGTCCACGACCGAGCCGTGTCGCCCAGCATGAACCTCGCGCTCGACGAGGTGCTGACCACCCGCGTCGGCGACGGCCGGCGGAACCCCACCCTGCGCATCTGGGAGTGGAACGAATCGGCCGTCGTGATCGGGTCGTTCCAGTCGTACCGCAACGAGGTCGACCCCGAGGGTGCCGCGAAGCACGGGTTCGACGTCGTGCGCCGCATCTCCGGCGGGGGAGCGATGATGATGGCGGCGAACTCGATCGTGACGTACTCGCTGTACGTGCCGGCATCCCTCGTTGCGGGGCTGACCTTCGCCGACTCGTACGCCTTCCTCGACGACTGGGTGCTCGAGGCCCTCCGCTCACTCGGCATCGAGGCGACGTATCAGCCGCTCAACGACATCGCCTCACCGTCGGGCAAGATCGGCGGCGCCGCGCAGAAGCGTCTCGCGAACGGCGGGGTGCTCCACCACGCCACGCTGTCGTACGACATGGATGGTCAGGTCCTCACCGAGGTGCTGCGCATCGGCCGCGAAAAGCTCAGCGACAAGGGAACCGTCTCGGCCGCCAAGCGCGTCGACCCGCTGCGCAGCCAGACGGGTCTGCCTCGCGACGCGATCATCGAGCGGTTCATCGAGGTGTTCTCGAAGCGCTACGGCGCCGTGCCCGGCACGATCTCCGACGAGGAGTACGCCGAGGCCGAAGCGCTCGTCGAGTCCAAGTTCGCGACGGACGCCTGGCTCAAGCGCGTTCCCTGAGCCGCGGCGTCGTCAGCGGCGCGTCTGCGACAGGGCCCAGTGGGCTCGGGTGAGACCGCCGAGCGGCGCTCGCGTCAGGATGGCGGCATCCGATTCGCTCAGGATGCCGCCGTCGACCGCCACGCGCATCGCGGTGGCGATGTCTTCCCGTGCCCGCTCCTGTCGCGCGGCCGGCAGCGCGCCGACGGCGGCGCGCAGGGCCTCGACTCCCGTGCGCGGAGTCGAAGACCCTCCGGCGCGACGCCCGGCTCGGACGATGGTGGCGACGGTGACGGCGGACGCGATGCCCTGCACGGCGAAGGCGCCGATGGTGAGGCCGGGGGCACCGGCGTCATCGGAGCGCAGCGCGACGATGAGGATCGCGAACGCGGTGAAGAGCACCGAGATGGCATTGATGGACAGCTGGGAACCGCTCGCCTCGGCGCGCCCGCTCGCCAGCTGCCGCCACAGCACCGGACGCGATGCCGCCGCCACGATCGCCAGCGCAGCGGCGACGAGGGTCGGCACGGTCAGGTCGGATGCCGTTCGGGCGGGGATCACGACGACCCCGGCGGCGATGATCGGCAGGAACTCCAGCAGTGCGACGCCCAGTGAGCGGAACATCGACCCGCGGCCGACCGGGCGGCGGCGCTCTTCGTCCGACGCGTCCAGCAGATCCTGGACCGCCGGTTCGTCGGCGAAGGCGGCGCGCTCGATCAGCGCGGCGTCGAATCCGCGCCCGGACTCCACGAGTTCGCGGGCCGCGGAGGCGGCGGAGCTCTCACGCATCGTCTTCTCCTCTCACCCGTACCCCGTCAGCCGACGAGCGCCCGCACCGACGCGTAGCCGTCGGCCGCGACCGTCGGCACCGACGGCGGAGCGCCGAACATGCGGGTCGCCCGCTCGTCCGGCGTCCATCGCGGCCAGCCCGGGTCGCCGGTCCGCACGAACGACACGGCGGCGCCGTGCATCGCATCGGCCAGCTCCTGCGGCGGGTGCGGCCCCGCGAGCCTCGCGACGCCGTCGGCGTCGAGGACGTCCCACCAGAACGGCACATCGAGGCAGTGCAGCGCCCAGCGCTTGGTCGGGGAGGGCCAGCTGAACCGGTAGGCCCACGTCGGCGAGCCGCTTCGTGCCCGGGCGACGAGCGGCACGGTGTCGCGGAAGATGCGGTCGGTGGCGTAACGGCCGAGGAACGCGGCGGTGCCGAGTCGTCGCTGCGCGCGGTTGTCGCGGATGTAGCGCCAGCGCATCGCGTGGCCGACCCCGAGGGCGGCCAGCGCGAGCGCCGGCGGGACGAAACGCAACGGGCCGGCGACCCCGTCGGTGATCATCGTGAACTCGTCGTCAGTGGTGCCGAGCACGAGCGTCTTGTCCGCGCCGACGCCGGCCGCGAGTGCGTCGAGGGTGGGGCGCGGGATGAGCTCGCCGTCGACGACCGGACGCCACGTGAGCCCTTCGGCGAGCCGCGAGCGCACCGAGGCGATGATGCTGCCGTGCCGCTCCGACTCGAGAGCTTGCTGCGCCGTGAGCACCGTGAGCTCGTCGACGCCGGCGAACGCCTCGCGTGTCGGGGCGATGCCGAGGCGCGCGGCGAGCCGGCCTGTCGCCGTCGCGGCCCGGGCGGGCGGCACGTTCGTCAGGGCCGCCGAGATCGCCAGCACACGGCGGAACAGGTGTTGAGCATCCGGCATCCCGAGCAGGGTGAGCACCGCGCCGCCGCCCGCGGACTGCCCGGCGATCGTGACATCATCCGGATCCCCGCCGAAGGCGGACACGTTCGCCCGCACCCACTCGAGGGCGGCGATCCAGTCGCGCACCGCGCGGTTCGTCGGGGCTCCGGGAAGGAGGCCGAAGCCGTCGAAGCCCAGCCGGTACGAGACCGTCACCACGACGATGCCCGCCCGCGCGAACGAGCCGCCGTCGTACCAGGGGCTCGCGGGCGAACCCTGCACGAAGGCTCCGCCGTGGATGTAGACGAGCACCGGATGCCGTGCGCCGCCCGCCCGCGCGGGCGAGTCGGGCGCGAAGACGTTGACCGACAGGGTGTCGTCGCCCGGGATCGACGGCTCGGGGATGAGGGTGTCGGCGTCGTCCCCGCGCTGCGGCGTCGGTCCGTAGGCGGTCGCGTCGCGGACGCCGTCCCACGGCTCGACGGGCGCGGGCTCGGCGAACCGCAGCGTGCCGGTCGGGGCCTTCGCGTACGGGATGCCGAGGAACGCGAGAGTGCCGTCGGGGCGACGCGTGCCGCGCACCTCACCGCTGGAGAGGGATGCCGAGACGCTCGCTGTCACGATCCGAAGCTAGCGGACTCGGCGGCGCCTCGGTGAGGCGGCTGCGGGTCAGGCAATGCGGCGGACCTGCACCGTGATCCGGTCGACGGTCGGATACTGCACGCGGAGTTCGTCGGCGACGGCGCGGGCCACCTCGGGAGTGCGCGCGGATGCGGCGACGGAGATGGCGGCTGCCGCGGTCACCACCTCGCCGTCGGCCGAGACGAGGATGTCGTTCGTCGGAGCCGCCGCTTCTCGGCGGAGCGCCGTGGCCGCCGCTCCGAGCACGCGGGTCAGCGGCGGGCGCGGATCGTGCACGGCGCTGACCCCGGGCACCTCGACGAGGGGGCGCGGAGCCGACGGGCCGACGACGGAGACGGGCTCGATCATGCGATGTCCTTGGGCGGGAAGGGACGGTGGAGGTCTTCGACGGTGACGTCGACGGCGGTGATGTTCAGCTCGGTGTGCCGGGCGAGCGCCTCGGACACCGCTCGGCGGACCGCTCCGGCGGCGGTCGGCAGCGACTCGCCCCAGGCGACCGACGCGGTGATGTCGACGGCGATCGGCGCATCGGGCACCTCGACGTCGCCGACGATGCGCGAATGGCCGATGAAGACGCCGTCGATCGCGTCGCCGCTGGCGCGGATGAGCGCTTGCACGGCTCCCTCGGTGACGGTCATCGAGACCCGCGGATCGGGATGCGACAGCGGGATCGAGCGCCCGGCTCGCAGCTCGGCGCGTACGGCGTCCATCACACCGTGGAACCAGTTCTCCGAGGGCTCGGGCATCTCGGCGGCATCCGCCGCGATGAGATCACGTGACAACCGCCCCGCCCGTTCGAGGGCATCGAGGGCGTTGAGGCAGTCGGGACAGGTCTCGATCTCGGGGTCGTACGGCGAGCGACCGCTGTCGAGGTAGTCACTGATCTCGTCGATCGTCTTGCCGCACTCGAGAGTCACGTCGGCGGCATCCATCAACGCCACCCCGCCATCTGGATCGTGATGCTGGCGCGGGCGCGGGACAGGTTTCCTCGAACGGTGCTGAGAGGGAGGTTCATCTCTTCTGCGATCTCGGTATAGCTGAGCGACCCGACTTCTCGGAGCAGCCAGCAGCGGCGTTGGGCTTCCGGCAGCGCATCGAGTGCAAGAGAGAGCGCTTGCAACTGTGCGTTGCGGATGGCGGCCGCCTCGGGGAGGAGGCTCGCCTCCGCGGCTCTGTCGAATCCGTCCAGTGTGTCATGGTCGGGGCGCTTCCTGAGATGCGCGTACGCCTCGCGGCTCGCGATCTTCATGAGCCACGCCTTCACGGCGTTCGGGTCACGCAGGGTGGACAGCTGCCGCCACGCGGTGAGGAACGCCTCCTGCACGACGTCGTCCGTCTCCGAGAGGGTGCCGACGATGCGGTACACGTAGGCGCGCACGAGGCGGGAGTGACGGTGGAGGAGGACATCGAACGCGTCGGCGTCGCCGGATGCCGCGCGGGCAGCCAGGATGCCGTCGGGCGCGGCCTGCAGGTCGGTGTCCGACCCGCTGTCTTCGGCACGCATCGTTCCCCTAGAAAACTTCTCGAACTTTTTCGTGACGAATCCGGATGAGCCGCCCTCTTATCTGTAGAGCGAACGTAACGCTCACCGAATGACGAGCCGAGAGCTTGCATCGGACAACGCAGACAGATAAGGAAACGTCATGGCTGAGGACCAGAAGAACACCGCCCCCGCTGCTGAGACCACGAAGTCGCAGGCCGCCGCGCCGCAGGCTTCGCGCGTCGACCGCACGTTCTCGTCGTCGCGCGTCCCGGCCGACACCGACGCCGCGGGCAAGACGACGATCGCCGACGGCGTCGTGGCGAAGGTCGCCGGCATCGCGGCGCGTGAGGTCGCCGGTGTCTACGCGCTCGGTGGCGGCGGAGCACGCGCCTTCGGTGCGATCCGCGACGCCATCAACGCCACCGACCTGTCGCAGGGCGTGAAGGTGGAGGTCGGCGAGACCCAGGCCGCGGCCGACCTCACGATCGTCGTCGAGTACCCGGCGCCGATCCAGGAGGTCGCCGACAACGTCCGCGCCGCCGTCGCCGGTGCCATCAGCCGTCTCGTGGGCCTCGAGGTCGTCGAGGTCAACGTCGAGGTCAACGACGTGCACATCGCCGGCGCTGACGACGACGACAACGAGTCCGAGTCGCGCGTCGCATGAGTGCCACCGTCTCGGGTGCGCTGATCGGCGCCATCCTCGCCGCCGCCGCCCTGTTGTTCGGCTTCTGGGGATTCCTCCTCGTCGCCCTCTTCATGGCGATCGGCGCGGCGGTCGGTCGCATCGCGTCCGGCAAGCTCGACGTCCGCGGGCTGGCCGACGTGCTGACAGGTCGGCGCACCTCGTCATGACCGTTGCAGAGGCCATCCGTCCCGGTGGCGGCGTCACGGCCGCCGCCGGCGGGGCGTCCGGTCTCGCCGGACGGGTCGTTGTGCGCGAGCGCGTGGTGCGGAAGGTCTCGGAACAGATCGCATCCCAGGTCATCGGAGTGGACGTCGACCGCGTGTCGGTCACGGCATCCGATCACCGGGGTGGGGTGGCCGTCCGCATCCAGGCGCCGTTCCCCGTCCCGTCGCTCGACGACACCGAAGCGGTACGAGCCGCCGGAGTCGTCGTCGACATCGCCCGTGAGGCCCAGCACCGCGTGCAGGAAGAGCTCGGCCACGTGCTGGGTAAACCCGTCACCCGCGTCGACATCACCGTCACCGGTGCCACGACACCCGCAAGGAGGAGAGTCCGATGAGCAGTCCCGTGCTGCGCCGCGTCGTGCGGCGTGAGACGCACTCGCCGCGCACTGTCGCGATGATCGTCGCCGTCGTCCTCGTCATCCTCGCGCTGATCTACGTCGGCACGGAGATCGTGCTGAACCTCGCGGGTCAGCCGGCGCTTCTCCTCGGACCCGCCGCTGCCTTCGGGTGGGTCGTCGGTCTCCCGACGGAGGTACCGGTCGGCGTCAGCGTCGCCATCGGCGCCGTCATCGCGGTGCTCGGCGTGGTCCTCGTGGTGCTCGCCGTCGCCCCGGGCCGCCTGTCGAAGCACCAGCTCGTCGTCGGCGAGAGCGCCGTCGTCGCCGACAACGGCGTGATCGCCTCGGCGATCGCGCAGCGGGTCAGCGACGAGAGCGGACTGCCCCGCGACCAGGTGCGGGTCGGTGTCGGACACCGCTCGGTCGACGTGACCCTCACCCCTGCGGTGGGAGTCCCCGTCGACGAGACGCAGGTCCGCGCCATCGCGGATGCGGAGCTGGGGTCGTATCGACTCGCGTCGAAGCTGCGCACGGCGGTGCGGATCGAGCGGCCCCGCGAACAGGAGGAGAACGCATGAACAACACCAATCGCGCGGTCAACCGCACGATCCTCCTGATCCTGGGGCTCGTGCTCGTCGTCGTCGGCGGCGGAATCATCGCCGGCGCGGTGTGGCCGGCGGCCGCCGACACCTGGACCTCGGTCGGATCCGGGGCCGAGGACTGGGCGAAGCAGGCGTGGGATGCCACCGTCATCGCGGGCACGAGCCTCACCTGGCTCGCCGTCGGCGTGCTCGCCGCGCTCGCGCTGCTGGTCGTGCTGCTGATCGTGCTGGTCGTGCGCAGCATCCACGGCCGCCGCCGGACCGCGCTCCGGGCGACCGGGGCGGAGAGCGACCTCGGCCGCATCACGGTCACGGAGGGCTTCGCGGCGGATGCGCTGAAGAACGCGCTGGCCGACCGCGACGAGATCCTCAGTGCCCGCGTCACTGCGAACGACATCAAGAAGCAGCCCGTGCTGCACGTCAGCGTGACCCCGCGGCAGAACACCTCGCCGCTGCACGTGGCCGAGACCGTCGAACGTCTCGTCGGCAACCTCGGCACGCTGACGGGTCAGCAGCTCACGACCTACATCTCCATCCACACCGGGCTGCGCGCGAGGCTGGCGCACGACCAGCGCCGCCTGTCCTGAATCGCGCACGTCCACAGCCCCGCCCGCGGGGCGCCACCACCGAAAGAGAGGAGCCCATCATGGGTCTCGACGACAAGATCAAGAACGCCGCCCAGGACATCGCCGGCAAGGCGAAGGAAGCCATCGGCAAGGCGACAGACAACGACAAGCTCGAAGCCGAGGGCAAGGCCGATCAGGTCAAGGCCGAGGCGAAGAAGACGGGCGAAGACGTCAAGGACGCCTTCAAGTAAGCCGCGTGACTGCAGAGGGGGATGCCGTGTCGGCATCCCCCTCTTGTGGTCTCGTCGCGTCAGCTGTCGCGGCGCGCGCCGGCCGACGGGCTGACGGGGAAGATCGTCGGGGTCGCGTACCCGGCGGCAGCGAACGCCTTCTCGACGACATCGGCCACGTCGTCGACGGCGGCGGTCTCGACGAGTGCGATCGCCGCACCGCCGAAGCCGCCGCCGGTCATGCGCGCGCCGATGGCGCCGGCCGCGCGGGCGGTCTCGACGGCGAGGTCGAGCTCGGGGACGGAGATCTCGAAGTCGTCGCGCATCGAGGCGTGCGAGGCGTCCAGCAGCGACCCGATCGCTCGTGGCCCCTGCTCCCGGAGGGTCTGCACCGTGTCGAGCACACGCTGGTTCTCGGTGACGATGTGGCGGACCCGGCGGAAAGTGACGTCGTCGAGCAGCTCGGCGGCACGGTCGAGGTCGCCGACCGACAGGTCGCGCAGCATCGGGACGCCCATGACCCGCGCGCCCTTCTCGCACGACGCGCGGCGCTCGCCGTAGCCACCGGTGGAGTGCGCGTGCTTGACGTTGGTGTCCATGACCAGCAGCGTGAGCCCCGCGGCGGCGAAGCCGAGCTCGACCTCATCGGTCTCGAGCGAACGGCAGTCGAGGAAGGTGGCGGCATCCGGCTCGCCGAGCATCGACGCCATCTGGTCCATGATTCCGGTGGGAGCGCCGACGGCCTCGTTCTCGGCGCGACGGCCCACCTGCGCGAGCGCGACGGGGTCGAGTCCGAGGTTCCACAGCTCGTTGAGTGCCGACGCGGTGGCGCCCTCGATCGCCGCGGACGACGACAGGCCTGCGCCGACCGGCACGTTCGACGCGAACGCGAGATCGGCGCCGGTCAGCGCGGTCGGGTCTGCGCCGGCGGCCTGAATCAATGCCCAGGCGACGCCGAGCGGGTATGCGGACCACTCGGGCACGGCGTGCTCGCCGCCCGTGGTCGGGAAGATCGCGTCGAGGTCGGCGATCGCCACCTCGACCGGCACCGTGTCGAACGTCGAGATGACGCGCAGCCGGCCGTCGTCGCGGGTAGCGAGCGCCACGTGCGTGCGGTGGGGCGTGGCGAACGGGAACACGAAGCCGTCGTTGTAGTCGGTGTGCTCGCCGATGAGGTTGACGCGGCCGGGCGCCGACCACTCGCTCGTCGCGGTCGCGCCGAGCGAGGTCAGGAGGTCGCGCGCATCGGTGCGCGGATCGGTGTCGGTCACAGGGTCACTCCTTCTACGGCCTCGCGGATACGCGCGGCCGCGGTCTCGGGCGGGATGTCGCCGATCCAGGCGCCCATGGCCGCCTCGGAACCGGCGAGGAACTTGAGCTTGTCGGCGGCGCGGCGCGGGCTCGTGAGCTGCAGGTGCAGACGCGCGGTGTCGCGCGCATGGCGGACCGGAGCCTGGTGCCACGCGGCGATGTACGGCGTCGGGGTGTCGTACAGCGCGTCGATGCCGCGCAGCAGGCGCAGGTAGAGCGGGGCGAGTTCGTCTCGCTCGGCGTCGTTCGTCTCGGCGAAGTCGGCGACGTGCCGGTGGGGGAGCAGGTGCACCTCGATCGGCCAGCGCGCGGCGAACGGGACGAACGCCGTCCAGTGCTCGCCGCGGAGCACGACCCGCGGGCCGGCCTGCTCGAACTCGAGGATGCGCTGGAACAGGTCGGGAGCCGTGCGGTCGATCGAGTCGAGCAAGCGGGTCGTGCGGGGCGTGATGTACGGGTAGGCGTAGATCTGCCCGTGCGGATGCGGCAGGGTGACGCCGATCGCCTCGCCGCGGTTCTCGAACGGGAATACCTGCTCGATGCCGGGGAGCGTCGAGAGCGCGGCCGTGCGGTCGGCCCACGCCTCGATGACGGTGCGGGCGCGGGTGACCGTCTGGGTGCCGAACGATCCGGCGTGCTCGGGAGAGAAGCACACGACCTCGGTGCGTCCGACGCTCGTGCGGGTGCGGCCGAGGCCGAGGTGGGCGAGGTCGTCGATGCCGCGGGGAGGATCGGATGCCGCGGGCGCGCCGCCGAACGCCTCGGCGAGGGCGGGACCGAACGACGGCGACTTGTTCTCGAAGACGGCGACGTCGTAGCGCGACGGGATCTCGGAAGGGTTGGTGGGTGTCTGCGGGGCGAGCGGGTCGAGCTCGGCCGGGGGCAGGAAGGCGCGGTTCTGCCGTGATGCGGCGATCGAGATCCAGTCACCCGTCAGGACGTCCTGCCGCATCGTCGCGGTCTCGGGTCGCGGGTCGAGGGTGCGGGCGTCGACCGCTCGCTCGGGGCCGAGCGTCGTCTCGGGGTCGTCGTAGTAGATGAGCTCGCGGCCGTCGTCGAGTCGCGTGGAGCGTTTGACGACGCCCGCGCCGAGCGGCACGGCGGGAGGAGCGCTGATGTTCACGATAACACGCTACATTCCGGCCGTGCTATCGTCAACACACCCGACGAGAGGACCGGCATGCGCGTGTCGATGGCCCAGGTGGCGGCCCACGCGGGCGTCTCGGCGCAGACCGTCTCGCGCGTGGCCAACGGCAGCCCGCGCGTCGACCCCGCGACGCGGGCCCGCGTCGAGGCGTCCATGGCGGCGCTCGGCTACCGCATGCATCGCGCCGCCCGGGCCCTGCGCACCGGCCAGACCCGCACGATCGGCCTCGTCGTCTCGACGCTCGCCTCGGTCGGCAACTCCCGCATGCTGCAGGCCATCGCCGACGCGGCGAGCGAGCGCGACTACGCCCTCGCCGTGGTGACGGTCGCCGGGGCGCGTGACATCGCGGAGGCCTTCGCGCAGCTGCGCGACCAGGGCGTCGACGGGGCGGTCGTGCTCAACGAGGCGACGCGGCTCGCTCGTGACACCGCACCGCCCGCCGACCTGCGTCTCGTCGTCGTCGACTCGCCGCCGGACGACCGTTTCGCGATCGTGCAGACCGATCACGCGGGCGGCGCCCGGTTGGCGACGCGGCATCTGCTCGAGCTGGGGCACGCGACGGTGCACCACCTCGCGGGGCCCGAGGCGTCGTTCGCGGCGCAAGAGCGCGAACGCGGCTGGCGCGAGGCGCTGATCGACGCGGATGCCGTCGCGCCCGAGGTCGTCCGCGGCGACTGGACCTCGCGCGGCGGTCACGCGGCGGGAGCGGGGCTCGCGGGCGCCACGGCGGTGTTCGCCGCCAACGACCAGATGGCGCTCGGCCTGCTGCGGGCGTTCAGCGACGCCGGTCGCGCTGTGCCGGACGACGTCGCGATCGTCGGGTTCGACGACGTCGTGGATGCCGCGGAGTACCGGCCTCCGCTGACGACCGTCCGCCAGGACTTCGACGCCCTCGGCGCCCGCGCCGTCGAGGCGCTCGTGGAGGTCATCGAGTCGGGCTCAACGGCCGCGTTGCGCACCGTTCCCACGGAACTCGTGGTCCGCGCGAGCTCGGTACGCGGTTTCGCGGCGGAATGAGGCGCAGTTCGGGGTGTCCGACGCGGTTCGAACCGCGCGTCATCCCCGGAACTGCGCCTGATCCCCGCGCTCGGCGAGCGGGTCAGACGGATGCCGCGCGGCGGGCCTCCCAGCCGGTGCGGACCATCTCGTCGACCGAGTAGCGATTCGCCCATTCGAGGTCGCGGGCGGCGAGCTCTCCGGTGGCGACGATGCGGTCGGGGTCGCCGGGCCGGCGGGGGCCGACCCTCGGCGTGAAGTCGATGCCGGTCACCCGGGCCATCGCGTCCATGATCTCGCGGACCGAGAGGCCGTTCTGCGACCCGAGGTTGTAGGCCGGCTCGACGCTCTCACCGGCGGCGAGGCGCTGGGCGGCGACGACGTGGGCCGCGGCGATGTCGGCGACGTGGACGTAGTCGCGCACGTTCGTGCCGTCTTCGGTGTCGTAGTCGTCGCCGTTGATCTGCGGGGTCTCACCGGCGATCAGCTTCTCGAAGACGATGGGGAAGAGGTTGTGGGGGCTGGTGTCGTAGACGGACGGGTCGCCCGAGCCCACGACGTTGAAGTAGCGCAGCGAGGTGTGGCGCAGGGGTGCGGGGGAGTCCACGGTCGCGACGGCCTGATCGCGCAGGAGCCACTCGCCGATGAGCTTCGACTCGCCGTAGGGCGACGCGGGACGCTTGGGCAGGTCCTCCGTGACGAGCGGCACGTCGGGGGTGCCGTAGACGGCGGCGCTGGAGGAGAAGACGATCTTGTCGACGCCCGCGGTTTCCATCGCCTCGAGCACGATCCGCGTGCCCTCGACGTTCTGCGCGTAGGTGTGCAGGGGGCGGGTCACCGAGACTCCGGCGTACTTGTAGCCGGCGACGTGGATGACGCCCTCGACGCCGTGCTCGCGCAGCGCGCCCTCGACGAGCGGACGGTCGAGGATCGAGCCGCGGACGAACGGCACGCCCTCGGGGACGAACCCCGCGTGCCCGCTCGACAGATCGTCGAGGACGACGGGGTCGAGACCCGCCGCGGCGAGGGCGCGCACGACATGCGCGCCGATGTATCCAGCACCACCGGTGACCATCCAGCTCATGACATCCATCCTGCCCGATCGCGGCGGGGCTCCCTCACGCTCACTCCTCGCGGTGGCCGAGGTCGGGCGCGGCGACGAACGCGGCGACGGGCTCGACGACGTGCTCGAGCTCGACGACGACGATCTCGTTCGCCCCGGCGCGGGTGGCGGGTGTGGGCACGTACAACGTGCGCTGCGGGCCGTTGCGCCAGTACCGGCCGAGGAAGAACCCGTTCACGAACGCGTAGCCCTTGCTCCAGGCATCCGTGTCGAGGAAGAGGTCGGCGGGCTCGTCGAGGTCGAACGTGCCCACGAGGCCGGTGCGGCCCGCCGTCGTCTGCTCGGACGCAGCGGGGATGCCGGCGGCGACGCCCGCGAGGTCGACGGGCTGCGCCGTCCAGCCGGAGAGCTCGTGTCCGCCGAGGGTCACGGGGCCGACGAGGCCCTTGTTCTCGCCGAGGCGGACGTCGTAGTTGACGCGGCCCTGGTCCTCGACGAGCACCGTCAGCCGCGACCCGCGGGGGATCGACAGCGACCGCTCGTGCAGCGCGCGCTGCAGGCGGCCGATCGGCGCGCCGTCGACCGCGACCCAGGCGAGGTCGCGAACCTCCGCGAAGGCGAGCACGGCGCTGTCGGAATCACCGAACGGCTCGGCGGGCAGCGCGATGTCGTAACGCACGAGAGGTCCGAGCTGTCCGAGCTCTTCGAACGTGGGAGGAAGGTCGACCGCGCCGCCGTCAGCACCCGTCGCGGGCAGCCAGTCGCCCGTGGTCCGCAGCGGGACCGACAGGACGGGAGCCGCAGGCCGCGCGGGCGGCACCTCGTCGGGGACCGGGGCGTACCGGGCGATGACCTCGCGGAACGCGTGGTACTTCTCGGTCGGGTGGCCCGATTCGTCCAGCGGAGCGTCGTAGTCGTACGAGGTGACGATGGGGGCGTAGCGGCCCTTGTCGTTCGCGCCGTTCGTGGTGCCGAAGTTCGTGCCGCCGTGGAGCATGTAGATGTTCACCGACGCTCCCGCGGCGAGCAGGGCGTCGAGCTCGGATGCCGAGGCCGCGGCATCCGTGGTGTGGTGCACCCCGCCCCACCAGTCGAACCAGCCGTCCCAGAACTCCGAGCACATGAGCGGCCCGGTCGGCTGGTGCTCGCGCAGCGTCGCGAGGCGCTCGGTGGCGCGCGAGCCGAACGATCCGGTCGTGTGCAGGTCGGGCAGCGTTCCGGCCGCGAGCATGTGGGGCTCGGGCTGGTCGACGGTCGTCAGCGGCACGGTGATGTCGCAGGCGCGGGTGAGCTCGGTGAGCGTGCGGAGGTAGTCGTGGTCCGAGCCGTAGGCGCCGTACTCGTTCTCGATCTGCAGGAGCACGACGTTGCCGCCGCGATCGATCTGACGCGGGGCGACGATCTCGTAGACCCGGCGCAGGTAGGTGCTCACCGCCTCGAGGTACTGCGGCTCGGAACGGCGCAGCCCGATGCCGGGCGTGCTGGTGAGCCACACCGGAAGTCCGCCGTTGTGCCACTCGGCGCAGATGTACGGGCCGGGGCGCACGATCGCATGCATGCCCTCCGCCGCGATGAGGTCGAGGAAGCGCCCCAGGTCGTTCCAGCCCGTGGCATCCCATTCGCCGCGCACCGGCTCGTGGGCGTTCCAGGCGACGTACGTCTCGATCGTGTTGAGCCCCATGAGCCGCGCCTTGCGGATGCGGTCGGCCCAGTGGTCCGGGTGGATGCGGAAGTAGTGCAGGGCTCCCGCGAAGACCCGGTGGGGGCGCCCGTCGAGGAGGAAGTCGGTCTCGCCGATGCTGAAGGTCGTCACGCGGTCACTCGATTCGTTCCGGGGTTCAGGCGCACGGTCACGCGCGCCCAGGAGAGCGGGGGAAGGGTCAGGGTCACGGCGCTGTCGCGGATGTCGACGGCGAGGGATGCCGGCGCGACGGGCTGCGACGACGCGCTGTTGACGGTGTGCCGGTCGCCGCCGGCGGGGACGGTCAGCACGAGCGCCTCCGCGCCCGCGGCCGAGCGGTCGAG
Organism: Microbacterium sp. BDGP8; assembly: GCF_029991045.1. Lineage (NCBI taxonomy): Bacteria > Bacillati > Actinomycetota > Actinomycetes > Micrococcales > Microbacteriaceae > Microbacterium > Microbacterium sp. BDGP8. The sequence goes on from NZ_CP120712.1 coordinate 578,798, forward strand.
ATCGATCGTGACGGGTGTCTCGGCGTCGAGTCCGCGGTGCACGAGGAAGATCGACAGCTCGTCGCCGGCGATCGTCGCAACGGCGTCGACGGCGCCCACGTCGCCGTAGCGCGCGGTCGGGATGACGCCAGTGTCGATGACCGGGACAACGACGTGGCCGGATGCCGCGGCCGCGGTCAGCTGGAAGGGGAAGAAGGTGGTCTGCCGCCAGGCCGCGCCGCTCGGCTCGGTGCGGATCGGCGCGATGACGTTGACGAGCTGCGCGAGATTCGCCATCGAGACGCGGTCGGCGCGGCGGAGCATCGTGATGAGGAGGGACCCGACGACGACGGCATCCGTGACGGTGTAGTCGTCCTCGATGAGGCGCGGGGCGACGGGCCAGTCGCCCGTGAACACCTCGGGCTTGTCGACCTCGTTCCAGCGGGTCTGGTTCCAGACGTTCCACTCGTCGACGCTGATGCCGATGGGGTCGGTGATGCCGCGCTCGGCGCGCACCTCGTCGATGATGCCGGCGACCTCGCCGATGTAGGCGTCGAGGGCGGCGCCGGAGGCGAGGAAGCTCGCGGGGTCGCCCGGGGTCTCCTCGTAGTAGGCGTGCACGGAGATGTGGTCGACGAGTCCCGCGGTGTGACGGAGCACGGTGCGCTCCCACTCGCCGAAGGTCGGCATCTCGTGGTTCGAGCTGCCCGCGGCGACGAGCTCGATGTCGGGATCGATGAACCGCATGAGCCGGGCGCTCTCGGCGGCGAGGCGGCCGTACTCGTCGGCGGTCTTGTGCCCGATCTGCCAGGGGCCGTCCATCTCGTTGCCCAGGCACCAGAGCCGGATGCCGAAGGGCTCGGCGCGCCCGTTCTCGCGGCGGCGCTCCGACAGGGCGGTGCCGCCCGGGTGATTGGCGTACTCGAGCAGGTCGGCGGCCTCGGCGACGCCGCGCGTGCCGAGGTTCACGGCCTCCATGAGCTCGAGCCCCGCCTGCTCGGCCCACGCGGCGAACTCGTGCAGCCCGACCTGGTTGGTCTCGGTGCTGTGCCATGCGGCATCCAGGCGCACGGGGCGCTGGCCGCGCGGGCCGACGCCGTCCTCCCACCGGTAGCCCGAGACGAAGTTGCCCCCGGGATAGCGCACGACGGTCGCGCCCAGCTCACGCACGAGCTCGAGGACGTCGGCGCGGAAGCCGGCGTCGTCGGCCGTGGCGTGACCCGGCTCGAAGATGCCGTCGTAGACGCAGCGGCCCATGTGCTCGACGAAGGTGCCGAAGAGCCGGCGCGGGACCACCGGCCCGGGTGCGGCCGTGTCGAGCGAGATGCGGGTGGGGGAGGTCATTGCTCTTCTCCTGGGGGGACATGGCGAGGGGCGGGCCGGACCGAAGCTCGATGCGACCCGCCCCTCGTCGGGCGTCACTTGTTGACGGTGAAGCCCTGGTCGTTGCCGTACTGCACGAGCTGGTCCTGCCACGTGGCGAGGCCCTCGTTCAGGTCGGACTTCGAGGCGTAGGACTGCCCGACGGTGTCGCTGAAGATGCTGTTCGCGTACACCTGGAAGGGCAGGTACTGCCAGCCGGGACGCACGTCCTTGGCCGCCTGCACGAGCACCTCGTTGATCTTCTGGCCGCCGAAGTACTCGGGTGCCTTGTTCAGGAACTCATCCGACTCGAGCTGCGCGGTCGTCGAGGGGAAGCCGCCGCTCTCGGCGAAGATCGTCAGGCTCTCCTCGGCGTTGTTCAGCCACTTCAGGAACGCGGCGGCGAGGGCCGGGTTCTCGCTCTGCTTCGTGACCGCCTGGCCGCCGCCGCCGTTCTCGGCCGAGACCGGGGTGCCGTCGTAGGTCGGCATGGGAGCCACGCGCCAGTCGCCCGCCGCGTCGGCCACCGACGACTCGAGGTTGCCGGGCATCCAGGCGCCGATGACGAGGGTCGCGATCGAGCCGTCGCCGAGGCCCTTGAACCACTCGTCGCTCCAGCTCGGGGTGCTGGCGATCAGGTCGTCCTCGACGAGCGTGTTCCAGGTGTCGGCCCACTTCTTCGAGCCCTCGTCGGCGACGTTGATCGTCACGTCGGTGCCATCGGCGGAGAACGGCTGGCCGCCCGCCTGCCAGATCATGCTGGTGGCGAAGCCGGCGTCACCGGTATCGTTCGTGATCTTCTTCGTCGGGTCGGCGGCGGTGAGCTGACGCGCGGTGGCGATGTACTCGTCCCACGTCGTCGGGACCGTCAGGCCGTACTGGTCGAAGACCGCCTTGTTGTAGAACAGCGCCATGGGACCCGAGTCCTGCGGGAGGCCGTAGATCTTGCCGTCGAAGTCGACGGAGTTCCACGTCGAGGCGGTGTAGTCGCTCTCGAGGTCGCCGAAGCCGTAGGGCGCGAGGTCGAGCAGCCCGTCGGTGAGGGCGAACTGCGGGAAGGCGTAGTACTCGATCTGCACGACGTCGGGGGCGCCCGAGCCGGCCTTGATCGCGTTCTGGAGCTTGGTGTACTCCTCGGTGTTGGTGCCCGCGTTGACGACGTTGACCTTGACCTCGGGGTACTTCTTCATGAACGCCTCGGCCTGCGCCTCGGCGGACGGGGTCCACGACCAGTAGGTGATCTCACCGCCGGCCTTCAGGGCCGCGTCGAGGTCGTCGGGGTTGCCGCTGCCCGCGGCGGGGCCGGAGGACGAGCAGGCGGCCAGCACGAGGCCGGCGGCTGCGGTCAGGGCCACGACGGATGCGGCGCGACGCAGCGCCGATCCCTTGCGCATGGGTGTCATGGGAGTTCCTTCACTTCGTTGTTGTGGATTCGGGTTGTTGTGGATTCAGGTGGTGCGGAATACAGGGTCTTCGGGGGGTGTGCTCACTGCTTGACGCTGCCGGCGCTCAGACCGGACTGCCAGAAGCGCTGCAGCATGAGGAAGGCCACCACGATCGGGATGATCGACAACAGCGATCCGGTGATCACCAGGTTGTAGATCGGCTGCGCCGCGGCTCCGGTGGCCTGGGCGTTCCACTGGTTGAGCCCGACGGTGAGCGGGTACCAGGCGGGGTCGCTGAGCATGATGAGCGGGAGGAAGTAGTTGTTCCACGTGGCGACGACCGCGAACAGCAGCACGGTGACGATGCCGGGCATGAGGAGCTTGGTCGAGATGGTGAAGAACGTGCGCATCTCGCTGGCGCCGTCCATCCGAGCGGCCTCGAGCAGCTCGGTGGGAACGGCGTCGCTGGCGAACACCCACATCAGGTACAGGCCGAAGGGGCTGATGAGCGAGGGGATGATGATCGCCCACGGGGTGTTCGTCAGGCCCAGCTGGCTGAACATGAGGAACGTGGGGACCGCGAGGGCGGTGCCGGGAACGGCGACGGCGCCGATGACGACGGCGAAGACCGCCTTGCGGCCGCGGAAGTTGTACTTCGCCAGGCCGTAGCCCGCCATTGTGGCCAGCACCGTGGCTCCGCCCGCGCCGACGACGACGTAGAGGAGCGTGTTGCCGAGCCACCGGAGGAAGATGCCGTCGCGGTAGGTGAACGTGTCGACGATGTTGTTCCACAGGTTGAAGCTGTCGCCGAACCAGAGGCCGAACGTCGTGAACAGGTCGCCCTGCGTCTTCGTCGCGTTGATGATCAGCCAGAACAGCGGCAGCAGCGTGTAGAGGATGAACAGGCTCATCACGACGGTGAGTACGACGGACTTCCGCCGGGCGAACGGCGTGCTGCGGGCGAGGGCGGGAGCGGTCATCGCATCTCCTGACGGGATCCGCGCAACTGGACGACGTAGGCGATGACCGCCGTGATGACGCCCATGATGATCGCGACGGTGGCGGCGTAGTTGTACTGCTGGCCGGCGAACGAGAGGTTGTACGCGTACATGTTCGGCGTGAAGAACGTCGTGATCGTGTTCGGGGCCAGGGGCTTGAGGATGTTCGGCTCGTTGAAGAGCTGGAAGCTGCCGATGATCGAGAAGATCGTGGCGATGACGATCGAGCCGCGCAGAGCGGGGATCTTGATCGAGAGGATCGTGCGCCAGGCGCCGGCGCCGTCGAGGGATGCCGCCTCGTACAGCTCACCGGGGATGGTCTTGAGCGACGAGTAGAAGATCAGCATGTTGTAGCCGACGAACTGCCACGTCACGATGTTGCCGATCGAGACCATCATCCACTCGGGGAGGAAGGGTCGCAGGACCTGGGCACCGAGCAGATCGTTGATGTTGCCGGCGAGGCCGAACTGGTCGCCGTAGATGTAGCCCCACATGAGGACCGCGACGACGGCGGGCACGGCGTAGGGCAGGAAGATGATGATCCGGTAGAAGCCCGAGGCGTGCAGGCGCGCGCTGTCGATCGCGAGGGCCGCAGCGAGGGCGAGCACGAGCATGATCGGCACCTGGATCAGCAGGAACAGCAGCACGCGGAGGAAGCCGTCCCACAGCTTCGGGTCGGCGAAGGCCGTCAGGTAGTTCTCGAAGCCGACGAACGCGTTGCCGCCGACGATCTGCTCGCGGAAGAAGCTGAGGTAGAGCGCGTAGGCGAGGGGTGCGAGGAAGACGAGGGCGAACACGATCGCGAAGGGCCCCACGAAGAGCCATCCGCGCTGTTCGACGCTGACGCGCCGCCGCTTCCGCGCGGTGCGCACGGCGGGAGGGGGTGCCGTTGTGGTCGTCATCGTCCGTGCCTCTTCTGTGATGCAGGCGCTCGCCGATTGAGCGCGGATGTTGACGTAAACATAACTCGGAGACGCTAGCATGTCAACGTCAACATCAAGGAGGATCCGGGCATGGGTAAAGCAGGGCCAGCCGTACGCCCGGACGCTCGACCGCGGCGTCGGGAAGTGTCGATGGCCGACGTGGCGGCGATGGCCGGCGTGTCGGGTCAGACCGTCTCGCGGGTCGCGAACGGCCGCGAGAACGTCGACCCCGAGACCCGGGCGCGCGTCCAGGATGCGATGGCGCAGCTCGGCTATCGACCCAACAGTGCCGCGCGTGCACTGCGTTCGGGGCGCTTCCGCAGCATCGGCGTGATCATGTTCTCGCTCGCGAGCTACGGCAACACGCGCACGCTCGACGCCGTGGCATCCGTCGCCGCCGAGGCGGGGTACTCCCTCACCGTCATCACGGTGCAGTCGGCGACGCAGTCCGACGTCTCGGGTGCATTCGTGCGCCTGGCCGAGCATGCCGTCGACGGCGTCATCATCCTGATCGAGACGCATCGTCTGGGCGAGCGCGAGCTGGCGCTGCCGACGGGACTCCCCGTCGTCGTGGTCGACTCGAGTGCCGATTACCCGTATCCCGTCGTCGACAACGACCAGACGCTGGGCGCGCGCCTCGCGACCGAGCACCTGCTCGACCTCGGGCACGAGACGGTGAGCCACATCTCAGGGCCGCGGGAGTCGTTCGCCGCCGAGCGCAGGCGAGCCGCCTGGCACGACACGCTCGTCGCCCGCGGTGCGGCTGTGCCCGAGGTGCACGTCGGGGACTGGACCGCGGAGTCGGGTTACGAGATCGGTCGGGCGCTCGCCGGCGACCACCGCGTGACGGCGGTCTTCGTCGCCAACGACCGCATGGCGCTCGGGCTGCTGCGCGCGCTGCACGAGGCCGATCGCCCTGTGCCGGCGAGCGTCAGCGTCGTCGGGTACGACGATGCTCCCGAGTCGGCGAACTTCTGGCCCCCGCTGACGACCGTACGTCAGCACTTCGACCGGATCGGCGCGGCCGCCGTGCGGTCGCTGCTCACCGAGATCGACGGGGGAGAGGTGCCGGCCGAGCGCACGCTCGTCCCCACCGAGCTCGTCGTGCGTGCGAGTTCCGGCCCGCGCCGCTGATCAACCGTTGCACCGGGACAGAGGCGTCCCGTAGGCTCGATGTTGACGTCAACATGTTTACGTCAACATCACCCCCCCTGAGGTCGCATCGTTGCGACCGGATAGGAATGACGATGAAGTCAGCTCGACTGATGTCGATGACCTGCGCGGTGGCGCTCGCGTCCGGTGGGCTCACCGCTGCGACCGCCGTCGCGCCCCCGCCGGTGCATGCCGCCGACGCCGCTGCCGTGCGGATCACTCCGAATCCCGCCACCGCCTCGGAGAAGCCGTTCGAGGGATGGGGCACGAGCCTCGTCTGGTTCGCCAACGCGACCGGCGACTATCCCGACGACGTCCGGCAGGACCTCTTCGACGCCGTCTTCGGCGACGAAGGCCTGAACCTCAACATCGCGCGCTACAACATCGGCGGCGGCAACGCCTCCGACGTCCCGCCGTACCTGCGGCCGGGCGGCGCGGTTCCCGGCTTCTGGAATCCGAACCTGCCGGCGACCGATGACGAAGGGGCGATCACCTCGACCTTCGCTGACCGCGACCGGTACCGGGATGCCTGGGACCCCGACGATCCCGACGCCTTCGACTTCTCCCAGGATTCCGCTCAGCGCTGGTGGCTCGACGCGCTGAAGGACAAGGTCACGCACTGGGAGGCGTTCAGCAACTCCCCGCCCTACTTCCTCACCCAGAGCGGCTACGTCTCGGGCGGGATCAACAACGCCACGAGCGAGCAGCTCGCCCCGGCGGACATGGACAAGTTCGCCGGCTATCTGGTGAACGTCGTCGACGAGCTCGAGCGGGTCCACGACATCTCGTTCGACACGATCGACCCGTTCAACGAGCCCAACACGAACTACTGGTCGACGCAGATCCCCGACGGTGCCACGTGGCCCACCGGCGGACGCCAGGAGGGTGCGCACATCGGGCCGGAGGCGCAGGACGCGATGATCGCCGCCCTCGCCGACCGCCTCGCGCAGCCGGGGACGACCACCGACGCGGTCATCTCGGCGATGGACGAGACCAACCCCGGCATCTTCGCCACCAACTGGAACACGTGGTCTGCGGAGGCGAAGGGCCTCGTCGACCAGCTGAACGTCCACACGTACGGCACCGGCGGGCGCCAGGTCGTCCGCGACATCGCCAAGGCCGCCGACAAGCCGCTGTGGATGAGCGAGGTCGAGGGCAACTGGACCGATCAGAGCAAGGGGTTCGTCACCGACGACATCGACAACGGCCTCGGCATGGCCCAGCACATCGTCGGTGACCTGCGCGAGCTCGAGCCCGACGCCTGGGTGTTCTGGCAGCCGGTCGAGGACCTCTACAACATGGAGAAGGTCGAGAAGCTGAACTGGGGCAGCGTCTTCATCGACTTCGACTGCAATGACGAGGGGCAGTCCGAGCGCCGGCTCCGCGACGGTGACGCCGACCCCTCCTGCAAGGTGCTGACGAACGAGAAGTTCAACACCGTGCGCAACTTCACGCACTACATCACCCCCGGCGACCGCTTGATCGCGACCGACAACGCGCAGTCGACGGCGGCGATCGACGCCGACGGCGAGGGCGCCACGATCGTGCACGTCAACGCCGAGGCCGCCGAACGCACGGTGGAGATCGACCTGAGCGACTTCGGCACGGTGGCCCCCGGGGCGACCGTGACCCCCATCGTGACGACGCAGTCGACCGCCGCGGAGCCCTCGGTCAACGCGCTCCGGCAGGGGCAGCCGGTCGCCGTGGACGCGGCATCCCGCACCGCGACGCTGACGGTGCCCGCCAAGTCGGTCGTGACCTTCGTCATCGACGGCGTCTCGGGCGTCTCATCGGATGCCGCGGCCTTCCGCGACGGCGAGACGGTGCAGCTCACGGGTCTTCAGAGCGGACTCGCCCTCGACGGCAGCTCGAGCCTCGCGGTCCGTTCACTCGCCACCACGGCCGAGGCCGCCCGCGGACAGGCCTGGACCGTCCGCACGATCGAGGGCGCGGGCGCCAACCGCCATCGCTTCACGCTGCAGAACGGTTCCGGGCAGTTCCTCGCTTCGCGCGGCACGGCCACGGCGCTCGTGGATGCCGACCCGGCGGCAGCCGCGGCCGATCCCGCCCTGCAGTGGATGGCCTCGACGACGGACGGCACGTACTACTCGGTGCTCAACGTCGCCGCGGAGCGCGTGCTCGACGTGAACGGCGGCAGCACGACGTCCGGCGCTGCGGTGGGCCTGTGGACCTCGAACGGCGGCGGGAACCAGCAGTGGCGCATCGCGAGCACGAGCGTCGCGGGCACCGAGCCCGTCACGGTCGCGACCGCTGTCGGCGTCGCCCCGACGCTGCCCGCGTCCGTGAGCGTGCGCTACGTCGGAGGGACGGTGCGACAGGCGCCGGTGACGTGGCAGCTCGACGGTGTCGACTTCTCGCGCCCCGGTGCGGTGGAGGTCACCGGCACGGGCACCGAGCTGTTCGGCGGCTCGTTCGAAGCGACCGCGACCGTCGAGATCGGCGCCTACACCGCGACGCGGCCGGCATCCGTCACCGTCCCGGCCGGAAGCGCCCTCGACGCCGTCAGGAGCCAGGCCGACGACACCGTGGAGGCCGAGCTGCGACCCTCGGGAGCGGGCTTCCCGGTCCCGGTCGAGTGGGCGTGGGACGGCATCGCCGATGGTGCGTTCGCCGAGCCCGGCACGGTCTCGGTGCCCGGCGTGGCCACGGGCCCGAGCGGCGAGAAGCTCGACGCGCGGCTGACCGTGATCGTCACGGCCGCGTCCGAGCGCAACGTCGCCCCCGAGAGCCGCCCGAGCGCGACCTTCACCGAGAGCGCGCAGTACGCGGTGAGCAACACGATCAACGGAAGCTCGACCGACAAGGGCTGGTCGAACTGGCGCTCGGGCACGAAGAACGCGCAGGACACCCTGAGCTACGCCCTGGCGCAGCGCGAGACCCTGACGCGTGTCGCCGTGCAGTTCTACCGCGACGGCAGCTCGCTGAGCTGGCCCGCGACCATGCGGGTCGACCACCGCGTGAGCGGCGGCGACTGGGTCGAGGGCGACCTCGTTCCGGTGCCGGAGCCCACCGCGGGTGCGCCGCGCGTCGAGGTGCCGGTCACCGGCGCCGCCGACGAGGTGCGCGTCGTGCTGAACGCCCGTCCCGACACGCACATGATCGTGTCGGAGGTCGAGATCTTCGCCGCAGCACCGGCGCCGGCCGGGATCGCGGATCTCGCGCGCCTCACGGTCGGCGACGAGCCCGTCGACGGGTTCGCGCCCGACACGCTGGAGTACACCGTCACGACGACGGGGTCCGCGTGGCCGATGCTCCACGCGCTCGCGGTCGACGACGATGCCACGGTCGTCGTGACCCAGCCTGGCGAGGACCAGGCTGGCGACGTGCAGCGCATGGCGGCGGATGCCGCGCCTGCGGCCGACGACGTGATCAGCAGCACCGGAACCGTGACGGTCACGGCTCCCGACGCCGCCTCGCGCACCTACTCGGTGACCGTGAACCGCGCCGTCGGCGTCGAGACGCCGGTCGTGTCGGGCGAGCCGCGCGTCGGCGCGACCGTGCGCGCGGTGGCCGTCACCGATCCCGCGGACGCGGCACGCGCGTTCGTCTGGCTGCGCGACGGGGCGGCGATCGATGGCGCCACCGCCGACACCTACGCGCTGACGGCCGCCGACGAAGGCCGGGAGATCTCGGTCGAGGTGGCCGCCGAGGCGGCCGGCTTCATCGACGGCAGCGCCCGCTCAGCGGCGATCGTCCCGACCGCCGCCGTCGTCGACCCGGGAACGGGCGGCGGCACCGATGGCGGCACCGGCGGCGGCACCGGCGCTCCGGGTTCGGGCGCTGGCTCGGGTTCGGGTTCGGGTAGCGGCTCGGCGACGGGGGCCGGAGCGAACGGCTCGGCTGCCTCGACGGACGCGCGCGATCTCGCACGCACGGGAGGGGATGCCGGCGGCATCACCGCGACGGTGATGGGCGCGCTCGCGCTGCTCATGCTCGGCGCCGGAGCGCTCGTGCTGCGTCGCCGACGCGCGCAGGCCTGAGCGCCTGACAACGGAGGCCGTGCCGATCGATGTGAACGATCGGCACGGCCTCGCCGTCTCCGGAGAATCCCGCGCTTCTCGGAGCTTCAGCTCTCGCGGCATCCGATTTACGCGTCATTCTCCGAGTTCGCTGGCGCCGCGCGCCGCGTGCCGCATCACGCGAGGTGCTGCCAGGGACCGCGCAGCCGGAGCGACGCGCGTAGGGATGTCGCCACGGCATCGGCTCGCCGCGACTCCGCATCCGTCGCGAGGGCGATCGTCGAGGCCGGAGACAACGCCAGCACCTCGACGGTGATCTCGCTCGTCGGTGTCGCACCGGCGTCCCGAAGCGACAGCGACCAGCGCGTGCCGTCCCAGAAGCGGTCGTCGACGATGCGGCCGTCGACCAGGAACCGTCCCACGTCGCCCGCCCAGTCGAGGTCGAGCACCGCGTCCGCCTCGGGGTCCAGCGAGGTCGCGGGGAGCTGCACCCGGTACCGGGCGGCCCGCTCGGCGAACGTCTCGTCCGACGGCGCGCGGTGACGCGGGCCGCCGAAGCCGTAGTCCGTCGCCGGAGCGGCTGGCGGGCGGACGAGCTCGACTCCCACCGGCGCGCTGCCCATCGCGGTAACGCGGCCGGGCCCGCCGGGCGCGCCGGGCGCGCCCGTGACGATCGACCACTCGCCGGTGTGCGGGTCGTAGCGGTGAGCCTCCCGAGCGCCACGGAGCATCGCGATGTCGGCATCCCACGCCAGCTCGCCATCGGTCAGCCACAGCTCCGGGCGCGACCCGGGGCGCACCCAGAGCCGGTCGGCGTCGGCGGCCGGCAACACCACGACATCGAGGTCGTCGAAGCGGAGCGGAGCGCGTCCCGGCCGGGCGACCTGCGATCCGGCCTGGCCGATCGCGATCTCGGCTGGGATGCCGCGATCTTCGAGCAGCACCAGCGTCGGACGCGGGCCGCCCGAGAGGACCGTGATCAAGGTGGCCGTCGCCCAGGCGACCCGTGCCCGACCCACGGTGAGCCCGACGGGCCATCGAGCGAGCGTCCCCGCGGGGACCGTGACCGGACGTGACGGGAGCACGGTCTCGGTGTCGCCGACGACGACGCGCAGCTGGACGTCGGCGACGTCCTCCACCTGTTCGTACGGCTGGTGGTGCGAGATCACGACGACGCCCTCCGCTCCGTCGGAACGCAGCGCCCACCGGAGGGTGGTCCGGTCGTCGAGCGACGCGGCGCGGACGTCGGGAAGAGCAGACGACATGCCGGACAGGCGGTCGCCGAACGCGGTGAGGAAGGCGTGCTGCGCGCGCAGCAGCGGAGCGGAGTCGGCGAGGTCGCCCGACTGCCCGATCGGGGCGTGGAAGTCGTAGCCGAACTCGGGGAGGTCGTTGGGATACCCGGTGTCGATCGTCTCCTGCAGATCGGGTCCGGGGTTCCGGCCGCCGACGAACATGTAATAGCCCTGCCAGGCCGACCCGTTGCCGATCTTGATGTGGGCGAGCGCGGCGACATCGCGTCCTCCGAGTACCGGGCGACGGTGGTACGCGGTGGCCATCCCCCCGCCCAGCTCGCAGGTCGCCGGGGGGAAGCCGTGCAGGTCGGCCGTCGCGCTCGCCGCCGCGAAGCCCTGGCTCGCGCGCACGTCCGCCCCGACCCCCGGGTCGTCCCAGTCGTGTGAGGGGAAGTAATGCGCGCGGAACGTCGGGTCCCAGGGTGCGCCCGGGTCGACCCAGAATCCGTCCGCATACCCGCCGAAGAGCGGCATGACCTCACCGTCGGGCAGCTGCGCCCCGCCCCAGGCCGTCGCCGTCCACAGGGGTGCCGCCATGCCCGCTTCGCGGGCGAGGCGCTTGAGCGTGACCAGGTGCTCCGGACGGTCGTACAACTCGTTCTCGAGCTGGATGCCGATGACCGGCCCGCCTGGTCGCGCGCGGCCGCCCAGGGACGCGGCGAGCTGGCCGAACCACTCCCGGACGAGGTCGAGGTAGCCGGGGTCATCGCTGCGGAGGATGACCGGCAGAGCCTGGACCCAATCGGGGAAGCCGCCGTTGCGGGACTCGCCATGCGCCCACGGGCCGATGCGCAGCACGACATCGAGTCCCGCCGCAGCCGCCTCGTCGACGAAGGCCCCGATGTCGAGGTTCCCGTCGAAGCGCGGGTGCTCGCGCTCGGCGACGTGGTGGTTCCAGAAGGCGTAGGTCGATGCGACCGTGACGCCGGCGGCGCGCAGCTGCCGCATCCGCTCGGACCAGCGATCGCGCGGCAGTCGGCTGTAGTGCACCTCGCCCGACACCGGCACCCAGCCTTCACCGTGCCGGTACAGGGCGCGGTCGGTGACCGAGATGCCGCGGGCGCGCTCGTGGGGAGCGGGCAGCGGTGCGGGCCGTTCGGGCTGCGGCCACGCGGAATGCTCGACGCGGAGCAGCTCGCTCACAGCGCGCCGACGATCGCGTTGTCGAGTTCGTCGATGTCGACGCCGGAGCGCAACGCCCGGTTGGTCAGCAGCACCCACGCGATGCCCGCGGTCGGGTGCACCCAGAACTCCGTTCCCGCCCAGCCGCCGTGACCGTAGACGTCGCGGTCGATCAGGCCCGGCGCTCGGGTGCGGAGGTTCCAGGCGAGACCCCAGTCCTGCCCGCGCTCGGCAGGGTACGGCTCCAATCGGGGGATGTCGCCGGTCAGGGGTCGCCGCATCATCGCGAGCGTCGCCGGGGCGAGGATGCCGTCGCGGGCGCCGGCGTGGATCCGCAGCAGTTCGGTCCCGAGCGCGAGCAGGTCGTGCGCCTTCCCGGCGAGGCCGGCCCCGGGGTTGCGCTGCGCGGCGAAGGCCGCCATGTCGGCGCCCGCGGCGGCGGCATCCGCGATCGGCGCCGTGCCGTCGAGGTCGACCGACAGGCCGCCGGCGCCGATGCCCGATGCCCAGTCGGCGATGTCGTCGTGCCAGGTGCGGCCGCTCACGCTCTCGACGAGTGCGGCGACGCCCTCGAAGGCGAGCGTGGAGTACCGCGAGGCCGTGCCGGCGACGAAGTCACGGCCGCGGGTGAGCAGCTCGGTACGGAGCGGGAGTCGGGTGTCGAGCGGCGGCTCGCTGATGCCGCTCGTGTGGCTCACGAGGTGCGAGAGCCGCACGATGTCGTCCCGGTCGCGGCCGAACTCGGGCAGGGCACGGGTCAGCGGAGTCTGCAGCGTGAGCTCGCCGCGCTGGATGGCGCGGGCAGCGGAGATGCCCAGCAGCGGCTTCGTGATCGAGAAGAGCGCGTACCGATCGTCGATGTCCGCCGCGACGGCGTCGAGGGCGAGGACGCCGTTCGCATCGGCGACCCCGACGACCGCGGACGGCAGGCGGCCGTCCGTCACATGCCGGCGGGCCCAGTCGAACGCAGCGGTGAAGCTCGATGTCATCGCCCCAGCCTACGGGAAGCGTTTTCCGTTCGCGCCGGCATCCGGCCGTTACGGCAGCACGAGCACGCCGTTGCGTCGGTGCGGAGTTCTCTCCAGCGACTCGTCACGCAGTTCGCGCGGCAGCAGCGCGGCCGGCGCGTCCTGGAAGACGAGCGGCCGGAGAAATCGGCGGATGGCGGTGGCCCCGACGGAGGTGTGCAGCGAGGTCGTCGCAGGCCAGGGCCCGCCGTGGTGCTGCGACCAGGTCACCGCGACGCCGGTCGGCCAGCCCGCGAACAGCACGCGTCCGGCGCGCTCCTGCAGGAGCGCGAGGGTCGCGCTCTCGTCGGCGTACTCAACGAGGAGGGTGACAGGGCCGAAGCACTCCTCGAGCAGGACCTCCGGACGGGCGGCGACCGCGGACGCGTCCGACACGAGGACGACGGGTCGCGCGCCGTCGCCCGGGACGCCTTCTGCCGCCACCCGCACCGACGCGTCGGCCTCGAGCGCGGCGATCCCTGCCGGGAAGGCCTCGGTGATGCGGTCGGTCAGCAGCGGGCCGCCGGTCGCGCCGTGGGCGGCGGCGGCGACGGACTCGACGAATCCGCTGCCCCGGGGAACGAAGACGACGCCGGGCTTGGTGCAGAACTGACCCGCCCCCAGGGTGAACGATGTCACGAGTCCGCGGGCGAGCTCGTCGCCGCGGGCCTCGGCCGCCGCGGGCGTCACGACCACGGGATTCACGCTGCCCAGCTCGCCGTAGAAGGGGATCGGGTCCGGTCGCCCGGAAGCGAGGTCGAACAGGGCGCGGCCGCCCGACACCGAGCCGGTGAAGCCCGCCGCCCGAACGAGGGGATGCTGCACGAGGGCGTTGCCCGCCTCGCGACCTTCGACGAGTGCGAAGGAGCCTTCCGGCGCTCCGGCGCCGTCGAGCGCGGCGACGGCGATCTCGGCCGTGCGGCGAGAGAGCTCCGGGTGCCCGGAATGCGCCTTGACGATCACCGGGTTGCCGGCGGCGAGAGCGGACGCCGTGTCGCCGCCGCACACCGAGAACGCGAAGGGGAAGTTCGAGGCGGAGAACACCGCGACGGGTCCGACGCCCACCAGCAGGCGACGCAGCTCGGGCTGGGGCGGCGTCGCCGCGGCATCGGCCTCGTCGATCGTGATCTCTCGGAACGAGCCCTCCGTCACGACGTCGGCGAAGAGTCCCAGCTGTCCCGTGGTGCGGGCGACTTCGCCGCGCAGGCGCGCCTCGCCGAGTCGCGTCTCGCGATCGGCGATCGCGACGAGCTCGTCAGCAGCGCCGTCGAGGGCGTCGGCGAGAGCGCGCAGCCAGGTGGCGCGCGTCGCGGCATCCGAATCGCGCCAGATCGGGGCTGCGGCGGACGCCGCGGCGGCCAGCTCGTCGATGCGATCAGGGGTGGTGGTCATCGGTGTTCCTCGCGGTCGTCAGTGGTGAAGTGTCCGTCGGTGAAGCGCAGGCCCAGGCCGAGGTGGTCGGTCTCGCGGAGCCGTCCGTCGCGGATCACGACGGGGGAGGGGCCGCGGAGGGCGCCCAGCTCGGCGAAGCCGGCATCCTCCACGTCCTCGACCCAGGGTTCGGCCGCGCCGCCGGGGAGGGTCAGTGCGAGCTGGCCCGACAGCTCGGGCAGCAGATGCGGGTGCAGCTCGGCGCCGGCGTCCTCGGCGATCGCGGCGATGCGTTGCAGCGGCGTGATCCCCCCGACGCGCACGATGTTGGGCTGGACGATCTGCGCGGCGCCGCGTCGCAGCACCTCGGCGAAGCGGTACGCGGTGTGCAGGTTCTCGCCCACGGCGATCGGAATGCGCGGTCCGCCGCCGAGGCGCCGTGCGAGCTCGGCGTGTCCGTCGAGGTCGTCGGCGCGCAGGGGCTCCTCGATCCAGTCGGGTCGGACCTCGGCGAGGACCTCGAGCGACCGCGTCGCGCGGGCCAGGTCCCAGCGCTGGTTCGCGTCGATCATCAGGCCCCGGTCCGGGCCCAGCACCGAGCGGACGGCGCGAAGGCGGTCGAGGTCCTCCGCGACGTCGGGCTTGCCGACCTTGACCTTGACGGCGGTGAACCCGCGCGTGACCCACCGCTCGACCTGAGCGACGAGCTCATCGAGTGAGTAGTGGAGGTTCACGCCGCTGCCGTACACGCGGGCGCTCTCGCGGCGCCGTCCGATCAGCGTCGAGACCGACGAGCCGGCCGCGCGAGCCGCGGCATCCCAGAGCGCCAGGTCGAGGCCCGCGAGGGCGATCGTCGTCACGCCACCACCGCCCGCCTCGTGCAGGTGCTCCCAGAGGCCCTGCCATGCGCCGCCCGGCTCGGCGGAACGTCCGACGGCGGCCGGTGCGATGTCGTGTCGCAGCAGGGCGAGCACAGCCTCCGCCCCGATCTGCGGGGTCCACGAGAAGCCCCACCCCTCGGCGCCGTCACTGCGCTGCACGTGCGTCGCGATGACGCCGACCGAGGTGACGTCGGCGGCCCACGGGCGGGTGAGCGGGACCCGGATCAGGCGCGCTGCGAGCGCGGCGATCGTCGTCACAGCAGGGCGCGCCCGGCATCGAGGATCGCCGCCAGGCGGCGTTCCTGGTCGGCGGTGGGGTCGACGAGCGGGGCGCGAACCCCGCCGACGGCCTGCCCGCTCAGGCGCAGGCCCGCCTTGATGAGCGAGACGCCGAACCCGGGCGTCTCGTCGCGGAGCGCGACAAGAGGTGTGTAGAACGCGTCGAGCAGTGCCAGGCGACGCTCCTCGTCGTGCTCGACGTAGGCCCGGTAGTACGCGTTCGCGACCTCGGGCGCCATGGCGAAGGCTGCGGACGAATACAGCGGCACGCCGATGCCGCGATATGCGGCCTGAGTGAGCTCGGCGGTGAGGAGCCCGTTGAAGAACGCGAAGTCGTCGCGGCCGGCGTCGGCGATCACGCGGACGATGAGCTGCGTCGTGCCGATGTCGCCGGTGCCGTCCTTGAATCCGACGATCCGCGGGTTGTCGGCGAGACGGCGCATCGACTCGCGCGTGAACTGCGCGTTGGCGCGGTGGTAGACGATCACCGGCAGGTCGGATGCCGCGGCGATCGCCTCGACGTAGGCGACGAGTCCTTCCTGCGGCCCGCCGACGAGGTAGGGCGGCAGGGCGAGCAGGGCATCGGCCCCGGCGTCGGCCGCCGCGCGAGCCGTCTCGAGCGCGTGGCCGAGCGGACCCCCGGTCCCGGCGACGACGGGCACGGCGCCCGCGACGCTCGAGACGGCAGTGCGGACGACCGCGGCCGCTTCGGCGGTCGAGAGCGCGTGGAACTCGCCCGTGCCGCACGCGGGGAAGACGCCGCCGGCTCCTTCCTCGACACCGCGGCTCACGTGCGAGGCGAGCAGCTCGTGGTCGACGGCGCCGGAGGCGTCGAACGGGGTGACGGGGAAGAAGAGGATGCCGTCGAAGTTCATACCGGCACGTCCTTTCGGGTGTCGGTGCGGGAGGGTTCTTCGGTCAGGGCGTCGCGCCACGAGTAGCGGGGCGCCCAGTCCAGCAGGCGACGCGCCTTCGCGTTCGAGAACGCGGGCGCCGTGCCGGTGAGGACGGCGGAAGCCTCCTCCGTGCCGGGGTGGAAGCGGGGGATGAGCTCGGCGAGCGGGCGGCGGGCGAGGGCGTCGTCGGCTCCGACGAAGAAGGTCTCGGCGTTCGGGATCGTGGGCAGAGCGGACAGGAGAGCGTCGGCGAAGGAGGCGACGTCGCGCGCGTCGACGTAGTTGAACAGCGCGGGAGCGGCGAGGCTCGGATCGTCGAGGCGCTCGCGAACGGTGTGGCCCTGCTGCGTGGGGGCTCCGCGCCACTCCTCGGGTGCGATCACGTAACACGGGCGGAAGGCGGCGAAGCGTACGGCGTCGCCGGTCTGTCGGTGCAGCATCCGCAACGTTTGCTCGATCACGAGCTTCGACAGGGCGTAGCTGTTCCACGGCCGTGGCGGCGTGTCCTCATCGAGCGGGAAGCGGTCGGGCACCCAGCCGCGCGGCGCCCCGTAGCCCAGCACGGTGGGGCTGGAAGCGGCGACGATCCGCGGGATCCCTGCGGTCACGGCACCGCCGAGCACCGAGACGGCCAGGGCCGCATTCGTGCGCATGATGACGTCTTCGGGGGCGCTGAAGGGGACGGCGATCGCGGCCAGGTGGATGACGGCGGTCGCCCGCTGCGCGCGGAGCGCCGCGGCGGTGGCCTCGGCGTCGAGCAGGTCGATGGCGAGTTGGTCGGCGCCCTGCAGCTCGGGGGCGTCCGAGACCGTCCGATCGAAGGAGACCACCCGATGCCCCGCGGCGACGAGGCCGCCGACGAGGCTGCGACCGAGGCGGCCGGAGCCGCCGGTGACGACGACCCGGCTCATCGCCGACCGTCGAGCAGTCGGATGCGGAGCTCGGAGGTGTGCACGGGAAGACCCGACGCCAGCGACAGGTTGCCCGCGATGCCCACCGCGATCGAGCGGACGCCGTCGGCCCAGCCGGCGGGTCGAGCCAGCGGGTCATCGCCAGGGCCGACGAAGACGTCGGCGAGCAGCAGCTCGTCTCCGCCGCCGTGGCCGCCCTCGCCCGCCTCGATCGGGATCTCGACGGCGTCCTCCCAGTGGCGCTGGACGATCAGCCGTTCGCCCTGCGGGCGGAGGGAGGCGGGGCCGGCGGAGTCGACGGCCGAGGGGTCGAGCACCGGGTGCAGACCCTCGTCCTCGAGGACGGCGCCGCGCTCGACCACCTCGAGCTCGGCGCGGCCCTCGGTGCCGTTGACGGCGACGCGGTAGCCCTCCCACGGGGCGTGGGCGTTCAGCGAATACGACATCGTCGCCCCGCCGGCGTAGTCGACGACGAGCGCGAGGTTGTCCTCGATGGTGATGCCCTCGCCGAACACGTCGCGATCGCGAAGGTAGCCGTCGTGGCTCTCCGCTTCGAGGTAGAGCGCGCGCAGGCGTTCGTCGTCGCGGAGGTCGAGCTCGAACGGGTCGTGGCGGCCGTCGTGCGTGCCGCGCTGCGGCCGCTCGCCGAGATCGCGGGCCCGGGCGTTCTCCGCCCCGTAGAACCGCAGGCCGCCCGAGGCGAACACGCGGCGCGGCTCGTCGCGGATCCACCAGTTGACGAGGTCGAAGTGATGACTCGCCTTGTGGACGAGGAGGCCGCCCGAGTGCTCCTTCTCGCGGTGCCAGCGGCGGAAGTAGTCGGCGCCGTGCTTCGTGTCGAGCATCCACGAGAAGTCGATCGAGGTCACCCGCCCGATGCGGCCGTCCTGGATCACCTGGCGGAGGGCGCTGTTGCGCGGCGAGTAGCGGTAGTTGAAGGTCAGCACGACCGATCGACCGGTGCGCTCGACGGCGTCCTCGATCGCCGCCGCGCTCGGCGCGTCGATCGTCAGGGGCTTCTCGACCACCACGTCCGCGCCGGCATCGAGCGAGCGCACGATGAGGGATGCGTGCAGGTCGTCACGCGCGGTGATGATGACGCGTTCGGCGCGAGAATCGCGGATCATCTGCTCGAGGTCGTCCGGCGACCACAGCGTCGGGGCGGGCACGCCGCGCTCGACCAGCTGATCGCGGTAGTGCTCGGCGCGTACCGGGTTCGGCTCGCAGATCGCGACGAGCTCCGCCCGATCGGCGTGGGTCCCGGTGATGGCGTCGACGTACATCTGGGCGCGGTGTCCCGCGCCCACCAGGGCGTACCGCGTGCGGGTCATGGCTCTCCTTCGTGCCAAGAGCTGAGAGGCCGCCTATGTGGGAAAGCGCTCTCAGGAAACGTTTTCTCAGCCTAGCACGAGCCCTCCTCCGGACGCGAGGCTCAGGCCGAAGGTGCGCGGCTCAGGCCGCGGGAGCGCCGGTGCTGCCGCGGACGATGACGTCGGGCGAGACCGTCACGGCGGGCTCGGGCGTGCGGCCCGTCAGCAGGTCGTGCAGCGCCGACCACGCTCGCGCGCCGAGCTCGCCCATCGGCACGGCGGCGGTCGTGAGTGCGGGGGAGGTGTACCGCGCGAAGGGGATGTCGTCGAACCCCGCGATCGAGAGTCGGCCGGGCACCGGAATGCCGCGTTCGGTCGCCGCGCTCAGCAGCCCCATCGCCGACAGATCGTTGAATGCCAGCACCCCCGTCGCCCCTGACGCGAGAACATCGTCGAGAGCGCCGGCGCCGCTGGAGAAGTCGACCCCGGCGGGGATCTCGGCGATCTCGCAGTCCGCCAGCTCGCGTCGCGCGTCTTCGAGTGCAGACAGTCGCTGCCCGCTCGAGGCGCTGCGCGCCGCGCCGGCGAGGTACGCGAATCGGCGGTGTCCCTGCGCGTAGAGGTGGTCGATGATGGCGCGCAGAGGCGTGCGATAGTCGGCCGCCACGCTCGGAGCGTCGCCCGTGCGGTTGACCAGGACCACGGGGGCGACGTCGGCGACGACGTCGGCGAGCTGGTCGTCGCTCATGCGTGGCGCGCACAGGATCAGTCCGTCCGAGCGCCGCCGCGACTCCAGCGCGAGCAGGCGCTCCTCGTCGACGTTCTCGTCGGAGTCTGCGATGAGCACGTGGTAGCCGTCGGCGACCGCGGCCCGGCTGAGGCCGCGCAGCATCCCCTGGAAGGTGGGGTTCGCCAGGTCGGGCACGACGACCGAGATGGTCTGAGTGCGGCCGAGCACGAGGCTGCGCGCGAGCGGATTCGCCGAGTAGCCGAGCTGCGCTGCCGAAGCGCGCACCCGCTCGGCGAGAGCCGGATCGACGGTGGCGTTGCCGTTCATGACGCGCGAGACGGTGGCGAGTGAGACGCCGGCGTGCGCGGCGACGTCGGTGATCGTGGTCTGCTTCGCTCCGGCCATCGTTCCCCCGCCCTTCGTCCGGCCATACTATGCGAGGAAACGTTTTATGACAGGAGACGACGATGTCTGCGATCACGACCGCGACGACGGAGCGCGACGTCAAGCGCCGTCGCCTGGCATCCGTTCGTGAGGATGCCGGCGCCGATGCGCTCGTGCTCTCGTCGCATGAGGCGCTCTCGTGGTACCTCGGCGGCGTTCGGACGCACGTCTCGCTCGCGGGTCCGCCCGTGCTGGCCATCCGCGTCGCTGAGGGCGGCGACACGCTCTTCGTCTCGGCGAACGAGGCCGACCGGCTGATCGCGGAGGAGCTCGCGCCGGACGACGCCGCACGCGTCGCCCGGGTCCCGTGGTACGAATCGGTCGTCGCGCACGCCCTGTCCGGTGGTTCCGGCGGGCCCTCCGAGGGGCGGGGTGATCTCGCCGTCGGCGAGTCGGAGGTCGGCCCCCAGCTGCGGGCGGCGCGCGCCGAGCTGGTGCCGGAGGAAGTCGGTCGTTATCGGGCTCTCGGCCGTGCCGTGGCCGAGGTGTTGACGGATGTCGCCGCGGAACTGTCTCCCCTCACATCCGAGCGTGCCGCAGCTGCTCGGCTGGCTGCCGGGCTCGTGGCGCGCGGCATCGACCCGCTCGTGGTGCTGGTGGCGGGAGAGCCGCGGCTGCCCCACCGGCATCCCCTCCCCACGGACTCTCCGCTCGGTGCCCGGGCGATGCTCGTCGTGTGCGGACGTCGGCACGGGCTCATCGCCAACGCGACCCGGTGGGTGGGTGCGGCCGGTGGCGACGATGGACGGATCCTCGCGGTGGAGGCGGCGTTCTTCGCGGCGACTCGGCCCGGCGCCCACCTGGACGAAGTGTTCGCTGCGGGGTGTCGAGGCTACGCCGATGCGGGGTTCGATCCGGACGAGTGGGAACGCCACCATCAGGGAGGCCCGACCGGATACGCGGGGCGCGACCCGCGGGCGACCGCCGAGACGCGCGACCTCGTGCGGTCGCCGCACGCGTTCGCCTGGAATCCGAGCGCGCCCGGCGCGAAGGTCGAAGACACCGTCATCGTCACGGACGTCGGCGTCGAGGTGCTCACGGTCGACCCGAGGTGGCCTACGACCACGGTCGGCGGAATCGCCCGGCCCGTCGCGCGCCCGTTCTTCTGAAGCGCGCCGTGCCGACCTGTGCTCCGCTCGAACCTGAGCGTGGGTTCGCGCGTGCGCATGTGCGCGTGTGTCGTTCGCGCAGGCGCGGAGAGGCCTCCGCACGGGGTGCGGCAAGGGGATGAACACGTCAGAACGGCGGCTCTGACCCGAGGAAGGTGTGGAATCGCCGCTCTCGCCGCTGTGCCGGGGACAAAGCGCCGGGCGATCGTCCATCGTCCCGCCTACCCGGTGGCCGATCGGTCGTGACGGCGACCGTGAACGCGACGAATGGTGGTGGTGCGTCTTCGCGGTAGATCCGTCCGGTCGGTGAGCTCCACACCAGCTTCCCGCCGGGGAGTTGTCGGACGTGCCATCGGGTGTGGTGTTTGACGTCGTGGTGTCTCTTGCAGAGGTGGGCGAGGTTACGCACGTGCGTCTGCCCGTCGTCGGATGCGGCGATGGTGTGGTCGAGTTCGCAGCGGATGGCGGGTTGCCGGCATCCGGGGAATCGGCAGTGCCGGTCCCGCGCGCGCAGCAGCCGGATCATGGCGGCGGTGGGCCGGTAGCTGTCGCATTCGAGGACGGTGCCGGTGACCGGGTGGGTCAGCAGCCGGTCCCAGGAGGTCGCGTTGCCCGCGAGCTCTCGCGCGGTGGCCGCGTCGATGGGCGAGCGCCCCGCCAGACCGGCAGGCCCGTCGTCTTGCCCGATGAGGGTGAGGGCGGACACGGCGACCTGCACGTGCGCCCGGATCTTGCCGAGGGTTCCGTCGCCGTCACCGGTCGCGGTGGGGTCGAGGGCGGGCGCGCCGGCGAGGAGGAGGTCGCTGAACATGTCGGCGCGGACCTGGTCGATGGTTCGCACATCGTCGTTGAACGTCGACCCGTCGCAAAGGGTCGTATCGGCGTCGGTTATGCCGCCGTTCGCGTCGGTTCGAGCACCGTCCGGCATGGCACCGGCGGCATCGGCGTGCGCGCGCGCGTTGATGATCTCGCGCGCCTGTCGGGTGAGCCGGTCGTCGACGATTCCGTCGGCGATGACGGTCGGGAGCGTCGCGATCAGGTCGGACATCCCGTCCGGCCCGGCCTGCACCCGCACGCACCGCCCCGCCGCGGCCTCCGCGTGTCGTTCGGTGAACGAGCGCGGGTGCGTCCGCTCGGCCAGCATCCGCAGCGCGTCCCGCACGCGGTTCGGGGTCTCGCCCTCGCACCGCTCGATCGCGACCCGCTCGAACTCAGCCCGTTCGGCCGCGGGGACGAGGCATCCGATCTCCTGGATCACCCGCACGTGCCCCCGGACGATGCGTCCGTCCTCCCAGGCGGCCATCGTCACCGGATAGTTCTCGACCAGGTCTCGGGCCTCGTCGATCCGGCGTTGCAACGTCCGGTCGGTCGCCACGAACACCCCGGCCAGCTCGGCGGCGATGCCACGTAACGCCATCTCCCGGGCCTTCACGCGCTCGGACGCGCCAGCCGCCTGCCCCTCGGCCAGAACCCCGGCCGCGGCGAGCACCCGAACCTCCCGAACCTGCACGGCCCGTGCGGCATCCGAAACCCGCTCAGCATCCGCAACGAGAACGGCGAGCGCGTCGACGTCGCCGTCGCTGCCCATCCCACCGCCCGGCCGCCGAGCCCGCCATTCGAATGCATGTTCGAATACTGTCACGAACCTCCGACATCACCCCGCGGCTCTCCACAGCCCCCATCCCACGCCCCGCGCCGCATCGCCATCGCGACTCGGGATGATGGAGCCATGCCTCGATACCTTGTCGTCGACGCGGACCTGGCGGGTTTCGCGCAATATCAGCAGCTTGAGGCGGATGCCGATGGGCTCTGGTGGGTCGTGCGGCAGATCGATGAGCACCCCGCGGGTGCCCGGCGATACGGCGCCGGTGCGGTCGTCGTCGACGATTGGGGGATGCTCTCCGATCAGCCCTCGACCGCGTCGGAACTCGACGACGATGAGCTCACGACGCCCATCACCGCCGACGAGTTCGAGCGCCGCTGGAACGACGCGTGCTGACGCCTTCGGGTCAGGCGAGGAGCGCCGCGACCTCCGCGTCGGTCAGCCGGCCGTCGGCGACGAGGAGCCGATAGGCGCGCCGTACTGGAGCGCCCGGGGATGCCGCGACCGCGCGGTCCCAGGCCAGCGCGGCTCCGATGCCGGGATAGTCCGCGACCCGGACGAACCACGGATCGCCGGCAGACGACTCGTCTGCCGCAGCGAGTGCGACGGTCGCCTCCGCAGCAGCGCCGCCGGTCGGCCCGGCGAAGGACGCCGACCATGCGACCCACGGCGCGACCGTTCCGTGCACCGCCTCCTCGCCACGGGTCGAGGGCGTGCGCACGTCGACGTCGCTGCAGGCGGGCAAGCGCCAGCTCAGTCCGCCGTAGCCGCCTCCACTGCGCCCGTTGCTGCCAGGCCCCCCGAGCATCACGGTGCGGTCGGTCGCCGGCGACAGCTCGAACGACAGCTCGATGACAGCGGCGCGCTCGTCGCGATGGATCAGCCGCACCTCGCGGCGCTCGCGCATGACGACGCTGCCGTCGGGGCCGATCCAGCGCAGATCGAGAACCGCGCCGTCGGCGATCCGCTCGACGCCGGCGATCTCGATGCGCCCGTGATCGTCGCGCCAGATGTAGTCCTCGCCCGGGGTGTAGGTGCGACCACCCCAGAAGTTCGTGCCGTCGACATCCTGCAGGGCGACGCTGACACCGAGGTGCCAGTCGTGGTCGGCGGGATGGTGGTCGGTCACGGTCACGCCGCCGGGGGTGCGGAGCGGATGCAGGTACGGGCGCGGGCTCGACGACCGCGCGGTGCCAGCGCCGTCGACGAGCTCCGCCAGGGGCGAGCCGTCGCCCGGCAGGGTCAGCACGATGTCGCGAGCCGTGCGCCGAGCCCAGGGAAGGTGCAGCTCGGCGAAGGTCGCCTCGGCGTCGACGGCGCGGACCACGGCGTCTTCGATGCCGTCCACGATGAGCCGCCGGGCGGGGCCCTCGCCGCGCGCAGTGACGAACGCGGGGTCGATCTCGTGCGGCGCGGTGCGTCCCACGGCATCGATGACCGCGACGAACGCGCCCGAGGCTGACAGGGGCGACAGCAGCGCGACACCCTCGTCGCGATGATCGAGGAGGTTCTCGAGCAGGTCGTCACGCTCGAAGCGTTCGCTGCGCCCGTCGACCTCGACGATGTCCTCCGTGTAGAAGAAGCGTGCCGAGCGGCGGCGGCCATGCACCTCGACGTACGGGTCGACCTGCTCGTCGGCGCACAGCGTCAGCCCCGCGGTGACGCGGATGCCGCGCGTCGTCGACACGCGCAGCAGGCTCGTGTCGTCGCCCTCGATGGCGTTGGCGCGGTAGAGATCGGCGGTGACCTGCGTGATGTCGGCGACGGCTGTCGTGCCGGCGATCGCGAGAGCGGTGGCGGTCGCGTGGGCGAGCGGGTTGGTCGTGACCCCGTCGACGACGGCGACACCGTCGAGTTCGCGGCGCCCGGCCCAGCGGCTGCGCTCCCAGTACGCGCGGTCGCGCGCCCAGAGTCCCACGGCTCCGATCGCGCGGACCGGGCCCAGGTCGAACTGGTCGTCGGCGAAGGCTCGAAGCGCCCGCGACCCGAGGCTCTGGAAGCCCACCTGCACCCGCGCGCCCGACCGCGCGGCGGCGTCCTCGAGCACGCGCAGGTCGGCGAGGGTCAGCACCGGCGGCTTCTCGAGGTACAGGTCGATACCGCGGTCCACGACGGTGCGCGCGAGCTCGAGGTGGGTATGCAGCGGCGTGGCGACGATGACGACATCGACGTCGTCGGTCGCGGCGAGCAGGGTCGGCAGGTCGGGGAAGACGCGGGTGTGTTCCGGCAGGGTGCCCGGTGCCGGCGGGCGGGGGTCGGCCGCCGCGACGAGCCGCACGCGATCGCCCAGACGGCGGAGATTGTCGAGGTGCACGGTTCCGTAGCCGTGGACGCCGACGAGGGCGATGGTGGTGGTGCGTGGCATCCGATTCTCCTGACGTCGCTCCCATCATGCCAGCAAGCGCTTTCCCATGGGTCTCGCGACGCGCGCTGACGTCTTCGGGTGGGAGCGGTGAAGCGACACCCTACGGCAGGCGCCACCGGCCGTCGATGGGGAGCGCTGCCCGCGACGGGCCCGGGTGCCAGGCATTAGCGTCGAGGCACATCGATCCGAGGAGAACCGCCATGGCATCACCCGCATCCCGCACCCCGCGCACGCGACTGAACGCCGGGCTCGTCGTCGCGGCCCTCGGCCTGGCGGCGCTGACGGGCTGCACGCCGGCGGGTGGACCGAGCGGAGCGGCCTCGAGCGCTGCGCCCGAGACCACCGCGGCGTCGCCCTCGGCGTCGGCGCCCGCTGCGGCATCCGGTGCGCTCGACCGCACCGAGCTCGCCGACCTGTTCAGCGGCATCCAGTTCCGCCCCGCCCAGTACGACACGATCGCCGCGATGCTCGAGTCGATCTATCCCGGGTTGACGGTCTCGGACGCCGGGTGCCTCGCTCCCTTCGGCGCCGGGTGGGAATCGGCCGGCGATGCTGTCGAATGGGGCACGAGCAACGACCGATCGATGACGGCGGTCGTGGCCTCCGCGGTCGACGACGCAGCCGCCGAGGCGCTGGTGGCTCAGGCTGAGGATGCCATCGCAGGCTGCGCGGACGGGCAGGAGCTGTTCGCCATGCAGGGGGTGCCGGTCACGACCTCGGTCGAGCCGTTCGATCTCGCCGTCAGCGGCGCGGACGATGTCCGGGGGTGGCGGGTGACCGGCGACGTGGGCGGCTCTCCGTTCGCGCTCGTCGGCGCGACGGTCCGCACGGGTCAGAACGTCCTCGCGCTCGTGGGCTGGGATCCCGAGACGAGCGCGGACTATGTGCCGCAGGCGACGCAGCTCTTCGTCGACCGCATCGCGCAGGCGGCCGGCTGATTCGCGCCGAGGGGGTGTGCACGGTCGCGACGGGCGCCTAGCATGGTCGCGTGGCACGGAAACCGCTTTCCCATCCCGCGGACCTGATCGACGGCGCTCATCCGGCGCGATCCGTCCTGCGGCTGCTCGCCCGTCGCCCGGGGCGCATGAGCGTCGCCGTCGGCGCTTTCGCGCTGAAGGAGATCCCGATGTGGTTCCTCCCGGTGATCACCGCGGCGATCATCGACATCGTCGCGGGCGGGGGTGAGGTCTCGGCGGTCATCGGCTGGTTCCTGCTGGCCGCGGCCCTGCTGCTGCAGAACTACCCGAACCACATCCTCTACACGCGCAGCTTCATGACCGTCGTGCGCGACACCGGGGCCGACCTGCGCAACGCGCTCGCCGCGCGGCTGCAGAGCCTGTCGATCGGATACCACTCGCGGGTGAGCTCCTCGATCGTGCAGACCAAGGTGGTGCGCGATGTCGAGAACGTCGAGCTCATGCTGCAGCAGGTCACGCATCCGCTGCTGTCGGCGACGATGGTGATGATCGGCGCCCTCACCATGACCGCGATCGCGGTGCCCCAGTTCCTGCCGGTCTACGCGCTCGCCGTACCGATCGCGATCGGCATCCGGTACGGCATGCGCAACCGCTCGCGCGAGCGCAACGCGGTCTTCCGCCGCGAGGTCGAGGTGTTCTCGGCACGCGTGGGTGAGATGGCCTCGCTCATCCCGGTCACCCGCGCCCACGGCCTCGAGGAGACGGCCGTCACGCGCGTCTCGCGCGGCGCCGAGGGAGTGCGACGCGCGGGTCTTCACCTCGACATGCTCAACGGTCACGTCGCCTCGATCTCGTGGGTGGCGATGCAGCTGCTCGGCGTCGGATGCCTCGTGCTCGCCGCGATCTTCTCGCTCACCGGCATCCTGCCGATATCGCCCGGCGAGGTCGTGCTGCTCTCGACCTACTTCACGCTGCTCACGCAGGGGCTCACCCAGCTCCTCATGCTGATCCCGGTCGGAGCGCGCGGGCTCGAGTCGGTGCGCTCCATCGCCGAGGTGCTGCAGGAACCCGACCTCGAGCAGAACGAGGGCAAGCGCCGCGTGGATCGCGTCGTCGGCGACATCCGGCTCGAGGGTGCCAGCCATCGGTACGCGGGGGCGAGCGACGACGCGCTGCACGAGATCGATCTGCACATCCCCGCGGGTCGTACCTACGCGTTCGTCGGCTCGTCCGGATCGGGAAAGTCCACGCTGCTGAACCTCGTCCTCGGGTTCGTTCGCGCGACGAGCGGGCGGCTGACGATCGACGGGGCCGACGTGCAGGAGCTCGACCTGCGGACCGTGCGCCGCGCGGTGTCGGTCGTGCCGCAGGAGTCGGTGCTTTTCGAGGGCACGATCCGCGAGAACGTCGCCTACGGGCTGCCCGACGTCTCCGACGAGCGCATCGAGCGGGCGCTGCGCGACGCCAACGCGTGGGAGTTCGTCAGCGACCAGCCGGCCGGGTGGGACACCGTGGTCGGCGAGCGGGGCGCGCGCCTGTCGGGAGGGCAGCGGCAGCGGCTCGCGATCGCGCGGGCGCTGGTGCGCAATCCCCGCATCCTGCTGCTGGATGAGGCGACCTCGGCGCTCGATCCCGAGTCGGAGGAGCTCGTGAAGGACGCGCTCGCGCGGCTCATGGCCGGCCGCACGACCCTCGTGGTCGCTCACCGGCTGTCGACGATTCGGCGTGCCGACCGCATCATCGTGCTCGAGCGCGGGCGGATCGTCGAGCAGGGCTCGCACGACGACCTGCTGGCCGCCGCCGGCCGCTACGCCCACCTCCACGCCACCCAGTCCTGACCCTCCCCCCTCACCCCTCCGTCGACTCGCCAGAAGGTGCGGATGCCGGTGCCCCCGGATCTGCATTTCATGGCGAGTCGACGGGTATAAGACAGGAGAACTCATGCTCAGGGAGATCTATCGCGACCCGGTGTACGACGGGGCGACCGATCCGGTGGTCGTCATCGAGCCGGGCGACGGCGGATGGTGGATGTTCTACACGCAGCGGCGGGCGACGCATCCCGACCCGGGGCCGGGCGTCTCCTGGGTGCACGGCTCGCGCATCGGGGTGGCGCGCTCGCGAGACGGCGTCGATTGGCAGTACGCGGGCACCCTCGAACCGGATGCCGGCGGGCTCGAACTGACCGCCGGGCAGCCTCCGGCCGACGTCGACCGCACCCACTGGGCCCCCGAGGTCGTCTTCGACGGCACCGGATGGCGGATGTATCTGACCGAGATCGACGGTGTGCCCGATCGCTGGCCGGGTCATGCCCGCACGATCGTCGCCTACCGCTCGACCGACCTCGTGTCGTGGCACCGGCTCGGACCGCTCGATCTCGCGAGCGACCGCGTCATCGACGCCGGTGTGGCCCGCGGTCCCGACGAGAAGTGGCGGCTTTGGTACAAGGATGAAGCCGCCGATTCCGTCACCCGCGTAGCGGTGTCGGAGGACCTCGAGTCGTGGAGTGACGGCGGGGTCGCGATCGGCGGACGCCCGCACGAGGGGCCGAGCGTCTTCGAGCTCGGCGGCCGCTGGTGGATGATCGTCGACGAGTGGCGGGGGATGGGTGTCTTCGTCTCGGACGACACCGTCCACTGGGTGCGCCAAGGCGGTCCCGACGACATCGTCCTCGGCGCGGGGGCCGTGCCCGGCCGAGGGTTCGGGCACCACGGCGCCCCCGTTCGCGACGACGACTCCCTCTGGTACTACTTCTTCGCACAGCCGGCCACGACCCCGGATGCCGGTGGCGACGGGGCCGGTGCGTACGACGTCGAGGCCCGCCGGTGCGCCGTCTACCGAGTGCGGCTGCGTGTCGACGCGGGTCGGTTGGTGTGCGAGGCTGAGTCGACGCACTGAGACCGGTAACAGTCGCGAGATCACGGGTCGGAATCGGTTGACCCGACTTCCTTGCGAAACGTTTCATCGCGTAGTACCGTTGCCGGCAAGCGCTTTCCCAACCATCGGAGGCGCGCACCTGCACACACGGACAATGGACGTTCGCGCGCACCGAGACGACGACGTTCGGCAGAGAGGACAACGATGTTCAACAGAAAGCGGGCACTGGCCACGGTCGCCATCGCGACAGGCGCCGCGCTCACCCTGGCGGGCTGCGCCGGCGGAGAGACCCCGGCCGCGGATGCCACATTCGACCCGGATGAGAAGGTCACCCTGAACCTGGCGTTCTGGGGCAACGACGTTCGCGCACAGCTCTACAACGAGGCGATCGCCGCGTTCAACGAGGAGTACCCGAACATCACGGTCAACGCGACGTTCCTGACTTTCCCGGAGTTCTGGGAGAAGCGTCAGACGGAGGCCGCGGGCGGCGGGCTGCCGGATGTCATGCAGTTCGACTACTCGTACCTGCGCCAGTACTCCGAGAACAACCTCCTGCTCGACCTCGACCCCTACCTCGGCGAGATCATCGAGACCGATGCCCTGCCGCAGAACATCCTCGACATCGGTGTCGTCGGCGACACGACTTACGGCATCGCGACCTCGACGAACGCGTGGGGCATGTTCACCAACCCGAAGCTGCTCGAGCAGGCGGGCGTGGAGGACTTCGCCGGCGGCTCGTGGGACGACTACTCCGAGTGGATGGCGAGCGTCACGGACGCGTCGGGCGGCGCCTACTGGGGTGGCACCGACTACACCGGACGCATCCAGAACTTCGAGCTGCAGCTGCGAGCCGAGGGGTCGCAGCTGTTCGACGAGGACGGCGAGCCCGGGTTCGACGAGGAGCGGCTGACGCAGTTCTGGGAGGACGGCGCCGAGCTCCGCGAGAGCGGAGCCGTGATCGGCCAGCAGCGCCTCGAAGAGGCCCTGCCGCTCTCGGGCTTCGACGCCGCGCTGACGGCGAGCGAGCTCACGTGGGACAACTTCGGCGGCGGCTACCTGGGCAACCTGGGCGAGGGCTACACCGAGCTCGGTCTCGTCGCGCCGCCCGTGACGAAGGAGGGCGCGAAGGACCTCTACCTCAAGCCCTCGATGCTCCACACGATCTCGGCGAAGACCGAGCACCCCGCGGCCGCGGCGACGCTCGTCAACTTCCTCGTGAACTCGCCGCAGTCGGGTGAGATCTTCGGCACCAACCGTGGCCTTCCCGCCTCGCAGACCGCCCTCGACGCGGCCGACCTCGACCCGCTGAGCCAGCAGGTGAAGGAGTACGAGGAGTCGATCGCCGACCGCCTCGGCGACGCCCCGCCGGTCCCGATCGTCGGCTACGGCACGATCGAGGAGGAGTTCCGCAAGCTCGGCACCGAGCTCGCCTTCGGCACCATCACCGTGGATGAGGCCGTCGAACGCTTCTTCTCGCAGATGGACATCACCCTCAACGGATGACCCGATCCCGCGGGCCGGCGCACGGCGCCGGCCCGCGGGCCCCGCATCCTCCCCGCATCCTCAGGAGCATCGTGACCACTACCGCCACACGGGTGATCGTCACCAAGGACTCGTCGCGTCGCGGCCTGGTCCGGAAGCAGCGGCCCGAACATCTCGATCGCCCCGGCGCTCGCAAGCGCGCCGTCCGCGAGAACATCGCGGGCTACGGCTTCCTCCTGCCGTGGCTCGTCGGATTCTTCGGACTCACGCTCGTGCCGATGGCGTATTCGCTGTACCTGTCGTTCACGAGCTACAACATCTTCTCGCCGCCCAAGTGGGTCGGCATCGACAACTACATCCGACTCTTCACCAACGACCCGAGCTTCATGCAGTCGGCGCAGATCACCCTGATCTACGTGCTCGTGGGCACCCCGATCTCGCTCATCGCCGCACTTCTGATCGCGCTGCTGCTGAACTACCGCGACAAGGGCGCGGCCTTCTTCCGGTCGGCGTTCTACGCCCCGTCGCTCATCGGGGCGTCGGTCTCGGTCGCGATCGTGTGGCGCGCGATGTTCGCCACGGACGGTCCCGTCGACAACGGCCTGAACGTGTTCGGCATCGAGCTCGGCGGCTGGATCGGCAACCCCGGCCTCATCCTGCCGATGATGATCCTGCTCGCGGTCTGGCAGTTCGGTGCCACGATGGTCATCTTCCTCGCCGGCCTCAAGCAGATCCCGAAGGAGCTGTACGAGGCGGCCGAGATGGACGGAGCCAACGCCCTCCGCCGCTTCCGCGCGGTCACGGTGCCGATGCTCTCGCCCGTGATCTTCTTCAACCTGTTGCTCGGGCTCATCGGGGCGTTCCAGGTCTTCGGATCGGCCTACATCATCTCCAACGGCACCGGCGGCCCCGCCGGCATGACGAACTTCATCACGGTGTACCTCTACAAGACCGGATTCGCCGACGGACGCATGGGTTACGCCGCCGCGATCGCCTGGGTCCTCCTCGTCGTCGTCGCCATCATCGCCCTCATCCTCTTCCGCACCCAGAAGTCGTGGGTGCACTACTCGGGAGACAACCGATGACCACGTCACCCACCTCACCGCTGACGAGCGAGGCCATCTTCGCCGAGCAGCAGACCACGCCGATGCCGCCTGCCCGGCGCCGCGTAAAGCGCAAGACCTGGCAGACGATCATCTGGTTCGCCGTGCTGATCGTCATCACCGCGGTCGTGCTCTACCCGCTGGTCTGGCTGCTGCTGTCGACGTTCAAGCCCAACAGCGAGTTCGGCCAGAACATGGGCCTGCTGCCGAACGCGCCGACGATCGAGAACTACATCAAGGTCGCCGAGGGCATCGCGGGCGTCCCGATGTGGCGGTTCTTCGCCAACTCGCTGCTCATCGCCGGCGTCTCGGTGATCGGAACCGTGTTGTCGTCGGCTCTCGCGGCCTATGCCTTCGCCCGCCTGCAGTTCAAAGGGCTCGGCATCCTGTTCGCCGCGATGATCGGCACGCTGCTGCTGCCGTTCCACGTCGTGATCATCCCGCAGTACATCATCTTCAACAATCTCGGGATGGTGGACACGTACTGGCCGCTGCTGCTGCCGAAGTTCCTCGCGACCGAGGCGTTCTTCGTCTTCCTCCTCGTGCAGTTCATCCGGCAGATGCCCCGCGACATGGACGAGGCCGCGAAGATCGACGGCGCGGGACACCTCCGCATCTTCTGGTCGATCATCCTGCCCCTGATCAAGCCGGCGCTCATCACGTGCGCCATCTTCAGCTTCATCTGGGCGTGGAACGACTTCCTCGGCCCACTCCTCTACCTGACGAGCCCCGAGAACTACCCGCTGCCGATCGCGCTGCGCCTCTACAACGACCAGACCTCGTCGAGTGACTACGGCGCGACGGTGACGGCATCCTTCATCGCCCTGGTCCCGATCCTGCTGTTCTTCAT
Source organism: Microbacterium sp. BDGP8 (assembly GCF_029991045.1). Lineage (NCBI taxonomy): Bacteria > Bacillati > Actinomycetota > Actinomycetes > Micrococcales > Microbacteriaceae > Microbacterium > Microbacterium sp. BDGP8. Next base: position 611,126 of record NZ_CP120712.1, read on the forward strand.
CGTCTTCCAGAAGTTCCTGGTCGACGGCGTCGCCACCCAGGGTCTGAAGGGCTAGCGATGCCGACCGACGAGCGTCCCCGCACGCGGCGCGAGGAGCGCGCCGCGGTGCGGGCCGACCGCTCCGGCAGCGGACCGACACTCGAGGGCCGTCCGCAGCTGCGGCATCCCGGTGCGGCGGGGGCGTTCGCGCTGCTCGGCGAAGTGCTGCTGATCGGACTCCTCATCGGCGCCGTCTCGCTCGCCGTCGTCACTCTTCCGGTCGCGCTCGCGGCGGGGGTGCGGCATCTGCGCCGCTACGTCGCCGCCGACGACTCGCGGCTGTCGCTGTTCTGGGCGGATGTCCGCGCAGGGCTGCTGCCGGGGGCGGTCGTCGGTCTCGCGGCCCTGGTCGTGGCGCTCATCCTGCTGCTCGACATCGACCTGGCCCGATCGGGATTCCTCCCGGGCGGCGTCGTGATCGAAGCGGTCGGCTGGGCGGGCCTCGCCGCGCTCGCCGTCGCCCTCCTCACCGCGGCCGGCTCCTGGAGCCCCGAGCTCGGGTGGCGCGGAGCGGTCCGAGCGATCCCGGATGCCGCGCGCGGCGACGTCGTCGGAAGCCTCTACCTCCTCGCCACGGCGGCCTTCGTCGTGATCGTGACGTGGGCGCTGCCGCCCCTCTTCGTCGCCGGCATCGGCTGCGCCGCGCTCGCGGTCGTGGCGATCCCCGCCCGGCCCCGCCGCACCTGAGACCCGTCCCCCCGGGCCCGCTCCCGATGAAAGGACTCCCATGAAGGCACACCGCCTGCTCGCCACCGTCGGCATCGTCGCCGCCGGTGCGCTGGCACTGACCGGATGCGGCGGCGCGCAGACGCCTCCCGCAGCCGCATTCGACCCCGACGAGAAGGTCACGCTGACCTACGCGTTCTGGGGCAACGACGACCGGGCGAAGCGCTATGACGAGCTGATCGCGGCATTCAACGAGGAATACCCGAACATCACCGTCAACGTCAGCTTCACCGACTTCCCGAGCTACTGGGAGAAGCGGCAGACGGAGGCGGCGGGCGGGGGACTGCCGGATGTCTTCCAGTTCTCCGACAGCTACCTGCGTCAGTACGGCGAGTCGGGCAATCTGCTCGATCTCGCGGAGGTCGCCGACCAGATCGACATGACCACCTTCGACGACGGGCTCCTGGGCACCGGCGCGCTGGGCGGCACGCAGTACTCGCTGCCGACCGGGTACAGCCTGTGGGCGAACTTCGTCAACGACGACCTCGTCGCGCAGGCCGGGGTCGCGGCGCCCGAAGGGGGCACCGACTTCGCCGAGTTCGACGAATGGATGGCCGAGGTCACCGAGAAGACAGGAGGCGCCGTCTACGGAGGCACGGACTACACCCAGCGCATCCAGGCCTTCGAGCTGGTGCTCCGCGCAGACGGCGGCAACCTCTACACCGACGACGGCGAGCTCGGGTTCACCAAGGACCAGCTGCGCGAGTTCTGGGAGAGCGGCGCCGGCCTGCGCGACGGTGCGGCCGTGCCGCAGCAGCGGCTCGAAGAGCTGTCGCCCAAGTCGGGCTTCGGGGCCGCGCTGACCGCCAGCGAGATGAGCTGGAGCAACTTCCTCGGCGGCTACCTCGCCGACTCGGGCGCCTCGTCGATCTCGATCGTCGCACCGCCGACGGCGAAGGAGGGCTCGAAGGACCTCTACCGCCAGGCCGGCCTGCAGGTCGCGATCTCGGCCAAGACCGAGCACCCGCAGGCGGCCGCCCTGTTCCTCGACTTCGTCGTGAACTCCGAGGCCGCCGGTCAGGTCTTCGGGACGACGCTCGGCTTCCCCGCGTCGACCTCGAAACTCGCCGGCGCGACCCTCGAGGGCGCCGACAAGCAGGTCGCCGACTACATCGAGTCGGCCGCGGACCGCATCGGCGATGCGCCGCCGGTGCCGGTGGCCGGATACGGATCGCTCGAGCAGACGTTCTGGGAGCTCGGCAAGTCGCTCGGGCTCGGAACCACGTCGGTGGACCAGGCTGTCGACCAGTTCTTCTCCGAAGCCGAGGTCGTGCTCGGCTGAGGAAGACCGCCACGTCGGGGATGCCGCGCGCGGAAGCGCGGCATCCCCGCTGACCCAAGGAATGACATGACGCCGACGAACGCCGCCATCGACCCCCGTTTCGAGATCTCCCGCATCGATCGCCGTATCTTCGGCGGCTTCGTCGAGCATCTCGGCCGTCACATCTACGACGGCATCCACGAACCCGGTCATCCGTCCGCGGACGCCGACGGTTTCCGGTCGGATGTCGTCGAGCTCGTCCGCGAGCTCGGGGTGTCGACCATCCGCTATCCCGGCGGCAACTTCGTCTCGGGATACCGGTGGGAGGACGGTGTCGGGCCGCGCGAGGAGCGGCCGCGACGTCTCGACCTCGCCTGGCACTCCACGGAGACCAACGAGGTGGGCCTGCACGAGTTCGCGCGCTGGCTCGAGCTCGTGGGCAGCGATCTCATGCTCGCCGTCAATCTCGGAACGCGGGGCACGCAGGAGGCGATCGACCTGCTCGAGTACGTCAACGCCGACGCCGACACCGCGTGGACCCGAAAGCGCGTCGCGAACGGGCGGCGCGACCCGTTCGGTGTGCGGATGTGGTGTCTCGGCAACGAGATGGACGGCCCCTGGCAGCTGGGTCACCGCAACGCCGACGACTACGGCAAGCTCGCCTCGCGCACGGCCAAGGCGATGCGGATGCTCGACCCCGACGTCGAGCTCGTGGTCTGCGGCTCGTCGGGCAGCGGCATGCCGACGTTCGGATCGTGGGAGCGCACGGTGCTCGAGCACACGTTCGACGACGTCGACTTCATCTCGTGCCACTCCTACTACCAGGAGCGCTTCGGCGACGCGCGGGAGTTCCTCGCGTCGGGCGTCGACATGTCGCGTTTCATCGAGTCGGTGGTCGCCATCGCCGACGCGGTCGCGGCGACGAAGAAGAGCGACAAGCGCATCATGATCTCCTTCGACGAGTGGAACGTCTGGTACCTCCACAACGACGACGGCGGCCAGGACGACAAGCCGCGCGAGCCGGGCTGGCCGGTCGCGCCGCGGCTGCTCGAAGACCAGTACCACGCGTTGGATGCCGTCGTCTTCGGTGACCTGCTCATCACGCTCCTTCAGCACAGCGACCGCGTGCGGTCGGCATCTCTCGCGCAGCTCGTCAACGTCATCGCCCCGGTCATGACCGAGCCCGGCGGCCCGGCATGGCGACAGACGACGTTCTTCCCGTTCTCGCTCACGTCGCGCCTCGCGGGGGAGCGCGCGATCTCGGTCGCCGTCGAGTCCGGGACGTTCGAGAGCGAGCGCTTCGGTGCGGTGCCGAACGTCAACGCCGTCGCCACCGTGGACGACGACGGCGCGACACTGTTCGTCGTGAACCGTTCGACAACCGACGCGGAGGACCTGCGCATCGACGTGTCGGCTCTCGCGACCGATCCCGGTGCAGCGGTGTCGATCGTTGAATCGCACCTCCTCCACGACGACGACCGATATGCCGCGAACACGCTCGACGACCCCGACCGGGTCGGCGTGGTTCCGGTGCCCGGGATCGCGCTCGACGACGACGTTCTGTCGCTGTCGCTGCCCCCGATCTCGTGGGCGGCCATCCGCCTGGGCTGAGCCGCTCCGGCACCCCGCGAGCACAGGGTTGCGCCCGCGGGTGACAGCCATCTACAGTATGGGAAAGCGCTTACCACCCCACCGGTGAGCGGACGAAGCAAAGGAACGCCCGTGTCAGAGACGACCACCCTCAGCCCCGCGCCGGAGACGGCGACCGCCCCGCAGGTCCGCGAGATCGGCATCATCATGAACGGCGTCTCGGGCCGGATGGGCTACCGCCAGCACCTCGTCCGCTCGATCCTCGCGATCCGCGACCAGGGCGGCATCGAGCTTCCGGACGGGACCAAGGTCACGGTCAAGCCGCTCCTCGTCGGTCGCAGCGAGGCGAAGCTCGCCGACCTCGCCGCCAAGCACGGCATCGAGGACTACACGACCGACCTCGACGCCGCTCTCGCCGACCCGCGCTGGGAGATCTACGCCGACTTCCTCGTCACGAAGGCCCGCGCGTCGGCGCTGCGCAAGGCGATCGCCGCCGGCAAGACGATCTACACCGAGAAGCCCACCGCAGAGTCGGTCGACGAGGCGCTCGAACTCGCGAAGCTCGCCGCCGAGGCGGGGGTGAAGACCGGTGTCGTGCACGACAAGCTCTACCTCCCGGGCCTGCAGAAGCTGAAGCGCCTCATCGACTCGGGCTTCTTCGGCCGCATCCTCTCGGTGCGCGGCGAGTTCGGCTACTGGGTGTTCGAGGGCGACTGGCAGCCCGCGCAGCGCCCGAGCTGGAACTACCGCGCCGAAGACGGCGGCGGCATCATCGTCGACATGTTCCCGCACTGGAACTACGTGCTCGAGAACCTCTTCGGCGACGTCAAGACCGTCTACGCCCAGGCCGCCGTGCACATCGCCGACCGCTGGGACGAGAAGGGCGAGCACTACACCGCCACGGCCGAGGATGCCGCCTACGGCGTCTTCGAGCTCGAGGGCGGGGTCGTCGCGCAGATCAACTCGTCGTGGACCGTGCGCGTCAACCGCGACGAGCTCGTCGAGTTCCACGTCGACGGCACGCACGGCTCCGCCGTCGTGGGGCTGTTCGGTGCGAAGATCCAGCCCCGCAACGCGACCCCCAAGCCGGTGTGGAACCCCGACCTCGAGGACACGCACGACTACGACGCCGACTGGCAGAACGTGCCCACCAACGACGTCTTCCTCAATGGCTTCCGTCAGCAGTGGGAGGAGTTCCTCACCTCGTACGTGACCGAGACCCCGTACGAGTTCGACCTCCTCGCAGGGGCCCGCGGAGTGCAGCTCGCCGAGGCGGGCCTGCAGTCGAGCCGCGAGGGCCGCAAGGTCGAGCTTCCGGCGCTGAGCATCTGAGCGCCGCACGATGACCGACCTCACCCTCCTCGGCGCCGACGGCGCCCTCACCTCCGTCCCGCTGAACGACGCGCCTGGCTTCGCCCGGCCGACGAGCGCGCTGCGCAGCCGGGTCGCCTACGCGGCGGCCCATGTCGTTCCCGTCGTCTCGGCCGACAACACCCCGGGCCAGCCGGCGCAGATCGACTGGGACGCGACCCTCGGCTTCCGCCGCGCCGTGTACTCCTGGGGTCTCGGCGTGGCCGACGCCATGGACACCGCGCAGCGGAACATGGGGCTCGACGCCGCCGCGACGCGCGAGCTCATCGCTCGCTCCGCCGAGGTCGCGCGCGAGGAGGGGGGCTCGGTCGTCGTCGGCGTCAACACCGATCACGTCGACGACGAGCACATCTCGCTCGATCAGGTCATCGACGCCTACAAGAGCCAGCTCGCGTTCACGGAGGACCAGGGTGCGGGTCCGGTGCTCATGGCGTCGCGGCACCTCGCCCGTGCGGCGTCATCGGCCGACGACTACCGCCGGGTGTACCGCGAGGTGCTCGCCGCGGCATCCGGTCCCGTCGTCCTGCACTGGCTCGGCACCGCCTTCGACCCGATCCTCGCGGGCTACTTCGGCTCGCCCGATTGGCGCGCGGCATCGGACGTCCTCGTCGAGATCATCGGCGAGAACGCCGACAGGGTCGCGGGCGTGAAGATGAGCCTGCTCGACGCCGCGTCCGAGGTGTCGGTGCGCGAGCGGCTGCCCGAGGGCGTGCGCATGTTCACCGGCGACGACTTCAACTACGTCGGCCTCATCGGCGGCGCAGACGTGCCCCAGGCGACCCAGCCCGAGCGCGACCTCGCCTCGCCGCGGCAGCACTCCGACGCGCTGCTCGGCGCCTTTGCGGCGATCACTCCGGTCGCCTCCGCCGCCATCCAGGCTCTGGACGCCGGGGATGCCGACCGGTATCTCGCGATCCTCGGACCGACGGAGGAGCTCAGCCGGCAGATCTTCGCGGCACCGACGTTCTACTACAAGACCGGCGTCGCGTTCCTGTCGTGGCTCAACGGCCATCAGGCTGCGTTCCAGATGGTCGGCGGACTGCACTCGGCGCGCAGCCTGCCGCACCTCTCGCGGATCGTCGAGCTCGCGAACGCGTCGTACGCGCTCGAACAGCCGGAACTGACCGCGGACCGCTGGCACGCGATGCTGCGCCTGAACGGAGTCCGGGCATGAGCGTCGTCGACCCGCGCCTGTCGATCAACCAGGCCACGATCAAGTACGCCGACCTCGCGACCGCGCTGCGGGTCACCGCGGATGCCGGAATCGAGGCGATCGGACTGTGGCGCGAGCCCGTGCAGGAGGTCGGTCTCGCCACCGCCGCCGCCATGCTGACGGACTCGGGCCTGCGGTTCACCACGCACTGCCGGGCGGGCTTCTTCACGATGCCGGAGGGTCCCGCCCGGCGCTCCTCGATCGATGACAACCGGGTCGCGATCGATGAGGCCGCCGCGCTCGCCGCCGCCGGTGCGCCCGGCTCCACCGCGATCCTCGTGCTGGTCGCCGGCGGACTGCCCGAGGGGTCGCGCGACATCGTCGGCGCGCGGGAGCGGGTGCGCGACGCGATCGGCGAGCTCGCCCCCCACGCGAAGGCGGCGGGGGTGACGCTGGCGATCGAGCCGCTGCATCCGATGTTCGCCTCCGACCGCTGCGTCGTCTCCACGCTCGGCCAGGCCCTCGACATCGCGGCCGACTTCGAGCCCGAGGTCGTCGGCGCCACGGTCGACACGTTCCACATCTTCTGGGACCCCGACGTCCTGCCCGCCATCGATCGGGCCGGGCGCGAGGGGCGCATCGCGACCTACCAGGTGTGCGACTGGCGAACGCCGCTGCCCGCGGACGTCCTGCTCAGCCGCCACTATCCGGGCGACGGGGTCATCGACTTCGCATCGCTGACCCGGGCCGTCGAGGCGACGGGGTACGACCGCGACATCGAGGTGGAGATCTTCAACGCCGACATCTGGGCCGCCGATCCCGCCGAGGTCGTGCGCCGCACCGCCGAGGCGTTCGGTGCCGCTGTGACGCCGCACCTCTCGGGCGCGCGCACCCCCACCGCATAGACTCGGCTCGTGGGACAGACGGGGATGTCGCCGCGTGGCTCGGCCACGCTGCACGATGTGGCGAGAGAAGCCGGGGTGTCGCTCGCGACCGCCTCGCGGGCGCTGAACGGCTCGACCCGCAAGGTCGCCGACGCCTATCGCGAACGCGTCGAGCAGGCCGCGGCCCGGCTCGGCTACACGGCCAACCTGTCGGCGCAGGCGACCGCGCGCGGCACGTCCGCGATCGTCGCGCTGCTGGTGGCCGACATCGCCGACCCGTACTTCGGGCAGCTCGCGGCAGGCGTCGCGCGCGGCGCCGACGAAGCCGGGCTCGTCGTCACGGTCGCCATCACCGAGCGCGATCCCGCGCGTGAGCTGCGGCTCGTCCGTGCGCTGCGCGGACAGCGCCCTCGCGGCATCATCCTCGCCGCCTCGCGCACGTCGCGCGAGATGTCCGACGAGCTGAGAACCGAGCTCGACCTCATCACCGCGAGCGGGGGAACCGTCGTCGCGTTGGGCCCGGGCGCCCCCGGCATCCGCAGCGTCGCCATCGACAACCGCGGCGGCGCCCGCGAGCTCGGGGCCGCACTCGCCGCGCGCGGCTACCGCTCGGCCATCGTGCTCGCCGCCGCCGAGGGCGTCGTGACGAGCGACGACCGTCTCGCCGGCTTCGCCGACGGCTTCACGAGCGGCGGGGGAGCCGAGCCCCGCGTGTACCGCGGTGGTTTCAGCCGTGAGTCCGGTGCCGAGGCGATGTCAGCGGCCCTCGCCGACGGCGTCGAGCCGGGAACCGTCGTGTTCGGCATCAGCGACGTCGTCGCCATCGGAGCCCTCACCGCGGTGCGTGCCGCAGGACGCGAGCCCGGCACCGACATCGCGCTCGCCGGCTTCGACGACATCCCGACCGGTCGAGACGTGACACCGCCCCTGACGACCGTGCGGGTGCCGCTCCCCGATGTCGGGTACCGCGCGCTCCGCGCCGCCGTCGACACGGATGCTGACGGGGCCGCGGCTGCGCTGCCCCTCGAGGTGCTCGTGCGCGAGAGCACCCCGCCGCGGAGCGCGTGACGTGACGCGCGTCGTCGTCGCGATCGACAGCTTCAAGGGGTCCATCGCGGCCGCTGAGGCTGCGCGTGAGCTCGCCGCGGGGTGGGCATCCGCCGACGCCGACGCGGTTCTCGAACTGCGCCCGATGGCGGACGGCGGCGAGGGCACGCTCGACGCGTTCGCCGCGGCGATCCCCGAGGCGCGCCGGATGCCCGTGACCGTCACGGGCCCCGCGAGGACAGCCGTCGATGCGTCCTGGCTGCTGCTTCCCCCGACGTCCGGCGGCCGGTCCGCGCCGTCGGGTCGCGGCTCCGTGGGAGTCGTCGAGCTGGCCTCGACCTCGGGGATCGAGTTGCTGGGCGACGAGCGACGCGGCCTCGACGCCGACACCACCGGATTCGGCGAGGCGATCGCCGCCGCGCTCGACGCCGGAGTCGACCGCCTCGTGCTCGGCATCGGATCGAGCTCGTCGACCGACGGCGGAGCCGGGATGCTGCGCGCGCTGGGCGCCCGGTTCACGGATGCCGCCGGACGAGACGTCGTGCCCGGCGCGCGCGGCCTCGCCGACATCGCGCACGTCGACCTGTCGGAGCTCCGACCGCTTCCCCCGGGCGGCGTCGACGTGCTCAGTGACGTGTCGAACCCGCTGCTCGGTGCGCGTGGCGCTGCCGCCGTGTTCGGACCGCAGAAGGGGCTCGACACGGCTCAGGTCGCCGCAGCCGACGCGGCGCTGAGCGGGCTCGCCGACCTCGTGCCGGATGGGGCGTCGCTTGCTGCCACGCCGGGGGCCGGAGCCGCCGGCGGCACCGGGTTCGGGTTGCTCGCGTGGGGCGGGCGCCTGAGCCCGGGCGCCCGCGAGGTCGCCGCGCTCATCGGCCTCGCCGACGCCATCGCCCGAGCCGACCTCGTCATCACGGGCGAAGGCTCGTTCGACGGGCAGTCCGCGGCAGGCAAGGTCCCCGCGTTCGTCGCCGAGCTCGCCGCCGCGGCCGGGGTGCCGGCCGCCCTCGTCGCGGGACGGATCGCGGATGATGCCGACACCGCCGCGTTCGCGTCATCCGTCTCGCTCACCGACCTCGCGGGGTCGGCCGAAGCCTCGCTCGGCGATCCCGCCCGCTGGCTCCGCGCCGCCGGCGCCGCGCTGGCCCGTATCTAGCCTGCCCGCGCGTTGACTCGCCCGAGTGAACGGCTTCGCCGCGAGCGCACGGCTTGCTCACGTAGGAAGGTCGTTCACTGGGCGCTTGGCCGTGCATTGAGTGACTGATGCGAGGATGCCGGGGGCTCGGGGCGGTGGACGCCCCGTGGTCGATACCCCAGCGCGTCCGAGAGGCCGAGCAGGTCGGCGAGGTACCAGACGATCGCGAGCCACATCTCGGTGCCCTGGAGTCCCGGCTCTGCATCGGCGAGGTGGAAGCTCATGCCCGACCCCGCTCGCCATTCGTCGAGCACATGGTCGAGCAGGCGCGCCGCGAGGTTCTCGACCTCGGCGCGGCGGTATCCGGCTGCCCGCGTGAGCCAGAGGGGATGGGCGACGTCGAGCACGTTGCAGGCATCCAGCCGTGCCGGGTCGAACCAGCGGTCGTCACGGGCGTGGCGGAGCACCGTGTCGATGACGGCCTCCGGATGCGGCACGGGGATGCCGTGCTGCGCGAAGGTCCCGCGCGATGCCCGGTAGAAGCCGTTGACGACGAGCAGCAGGCCGCGGTCGGCGGAAGGCCGGCCCCACATACCGCTCGCGGCATCCGCATGCGTCACGAGCCATCCGAAGAGGGCCTCGGCCAAGCCCGGCGCGATCCGGTCGCCCCGGCGCCTGGCCCAGAGCAGAGCCGTCCCGATCGCGTCGACGTGATGTCCGGCGTTCCAAGGATCGGTGTCCCAGGGCAATGCATCGAGCCGTGCGATCACGGAATCGGCCGTGGCGTCGCGGATCAGTCCGATGGGGTGAGCGAACTCCGACCCCAACAGGTCGAGCGCGTAGCCGGTCGAGAGCACGTGATAGGCCGTGTCGCCGTCATCCCAGCCGGGGACGCCGACCGCGCCGAGCGGCGGCACCGCGCCCGTCTCCGGACCCTGCCAGCCGCGCAGCCGGGCGATGAGCTCGGACCGGTCGCTGTCCGGCGGCGTCGACCCCAACAGGAGGTCGGCGATCTCGACGGCATCGCCCTGCGCCCGCACCGTCGGCGGGGCGCCCGGCCGGTCGGCGTACAGCCCGGTATCCGGGTCGAGCGAACGCCGGAGCACCTCGCCGGCCTCGGCGCGAGCCCGGTCGGCGAAGTCGGTCAGACGCACCCGCAGACGGTTCGGCGCCGCGGCCTCGTCCCCGGGCGGTACGCGCCACCGCAGCAGACGAGCGGGGTTGCCGCCGACGATCGCGCCGGCGGGCACGTCCTTCGTCACGACGGCACCGGCTGCGAGCACCGCCGAGGCGCCCACGGTGACCCCGTCGAGGACGACGACGTGCGAGCCGATCCAGACGTCGTCGGCGATGCGGATGCCGCGGCTGGTCAGCGGCTGCCGGAAGACAGGCGTCCCGGGCTCCATCGAGTGGTTGAAGCCGAGCACCGAGCTGTGCGCGCCCATCCTGACGCCGTCGCCGAAGACGACGTCGCCGCGGACCACGGTCGACGGATTCACGGAGCAGTCCGCGCCGATGCGCAGGGTGCCGGTGAGATATGCGCCCGCGGCGATGTACGAGCGATCGCCCAGGTCGAGGGTGTCGGCGTCGAGCGCCGCGAGCTCCGAGACGAAGCAGTCATCGCCGAACGACCAGTCCGCGTGCTGGTTCGCCAGCGCCGCCTGATGCTCGCGCTGGCGGCGCCGGCTCTCCGCGGATGCCGTGGACCAGAAGTCCCACGGCGAGTAGTCGTGACGGTCGATCACGCCGGGCCATCCGCCCGCGGTGCGACGGTGGACTCGCGCACGACGAGGGTGGGGTTGAGCATCACGCGACGGGTGGGCCGGCCGGGGTCGGCCATCCGCGAGACGAGCAGCTCGACCGCCGTCTCGCCGACGCTGACGCGGGGCGGTGCGACGGCGGTGAGCGCGGGCGTGAACAGCTCCGCCACCTCGTCGTCGTAAGCGATGATCGACAGGTCGTCGGGCACGGAGATGCCGCGGTTGAGCGCGAGGTCGACGAACGCCATCGCCTCGGGATCGGAGTGCACCAGAAGGGCGGTGACACCGCTTCCGAGCGCCCGGTCGAGGGTCGTGTCGACCGCGGCGGAGAACTCCGCGCTCGCCCGGTCGGGCAGGGTCGTCTCGATGTGCTGGGCGGGTGTGAGCCCGAGCTCCTCGCACGCGGCCTGCCAGCCGGCGGCGATCTTGCGCGAGGTGGGTGAGTTGCGTGAGAGCACCAGCCCGACCTTGCGGTGTCCGAGCGAGGCGAGGTGGCGCGCCGCGAGGACCGCGCCGAGCGCGTGGTCGGTCGTCACCGCCTCGACGGGGACCCCGGCGGGCTGGACGATCGCGTCGCGCTCGACGAGAACGCTCGGTGTGCCGCAGTCGGCGAGCCACTGAACGACGTCCTGCGAATGCGGGGTGTCGGTGTTCGGCGCGACGATCAGGCCGCGGATGTCGCCGCTCGCGACGAGACGCTCGAGCACGGGACGCTCGTCCTGAAGCTCGTACGACGCTCCCCGGAGGTGGACCTTGAGTCCGTGGCGGCGTGCGGCGGCCTCCATGCCTCGCACGACCCCGGGCCAGTAGAAGTTCAGCGAGGGGACGAGCACGGCGATCGAGCCGGCGGCAGATTCGGGGCCGCTGCCCGCGACCGGCGGGTGCGTGTGCTGACCGGTGGCGGGGATGGCGCCCCCGTGCACGCGCTGCAGCAGCCCCTCCTGCTCCATCTGCGCGAGGTCGCGTCGCAGGGTCACCGTGGCGGCGCCCAGCTCGTCGGTCAGCTGCGAGATGCGCACGGCGCCCTCGCGCTCCATCGTCGCCAGGATGTGCGCGCGGCGCTCGGCCGCCAGCAGCGCCGGTGTGGGGTCGGTCATGGTCGCTCGTCCTCGTTCCGTTCCTGTTCTACCGTGACACGCAGCTCGGTACGACCACCGGCGCTGATCGCGAGGCGGCTCAGGCGGTCGCCCCAGACGTCGGTCAGCATCGGATCGTCGAGTTCGCGAACGACGAGGGTGTGCGGTGCCCCGGTGGGCCACGTGATGCGCACCGGGGTCGCGCCGTCCAGCGGTGTCACGCGAGCCCATCCGTCGCCCGTCGTCACCGAGCCCGCGAGGAGCAGGCGCACCTCGGTATCCGGTCCGGCGGCTTCCCAGCGGTCGTCGATCGTGACGTGTCCCGAGCGGTGAAGCGCAGCCCGGCGTCGCCACGAGCGTACCGAGCCGGCGGGGTAGGCGCCGCCGATCTCGAGATCCAGCGCCTCCATCTCATCCGTTCGGACGATGACCGGATCGGATGCCGCGAACGCCGCGCCATGCGGCTGCGCCGAGCCCGAGATGCGGGGCACGCTGTGCCAGTCGCTCTGCATGGTCCAGATGTCGTATCGGCCGGGGCCGAAGGTCTGCGCCGTGTAGGTCGGCCGGCCGGCGTCGACGATCACCGGCACGCCGTCGGACGCGACGATGATCGAGCCGACGTCGTTGTGGTTGTGGTTCTCGTCGTTGTGACCGCCCTTGAGCACGACCGTGAGCCTGGCGGCGCTGCCCGCTCGTCCACGTGCCAGCCAGACCTGCGTCGACGGGAGCCACACGTCCGAGGGAAGCGGGCTCGGACCGGGAGTCTCGGCTCGCCAGGCGTCGTCGGACAGGGCGCGCAGCAGGCGACCGAGCCCGGCGTCCTCGGTGGCGGGCGCGTCGTCGGCGCGATGCGCGGCGGCATGTCGGCGGGCCTCGTCGTCGCCGACGGCGCGAGCCGCCCGGTGCAGGGCGTGCCAGGGCTGATCCGCCGGGGGACGGGCGGGGCCGTCGGCGAGGTTGACGTACCACGGGCCGCCGAGGTGCGAGCGATGCGGGAACGCGACCGTTTCGCGCAGGGCCTCCACCTCGGGCACCGGATTCCACGCGCCATCGGTGGCGTAGGCGAGCAGGTCGAGAGCCTCGAGCGCCCGGCACGCACCGTTCCACCAGTACGCGTATCCCTCGTCGATCGCGCCGTCTGCCGGAAGCGCGGCGACGTAGCGGTCCAGGCCCTGTGCCACCAGGGCGACGAGCTGATCGCGTTCATCGCCCTCCTCGCACAGGACGAGCCCCGCGACCAGCACGTTCCCGTGGATCCAGGGATTCCAGTTGTGGACGTGCCCGTCGAGCCCGAGCCAGTGCCAGTCGCGTCGCGAGAGGAACGGCTCGATGACGCGAGTGCGGGCCTCGTGCCGGATGCGCTGCCGCAGCCCGGGGTATCGCTCGTCGAGTCGTCGCCCGAGCACGTGGTCGATCCACGCGAGCTGTCCGACGACTTCGCCCGCGCCGAGATCGAGGAACGGGTCGGTGACGGTCGCCAGCACCGACCCGTGCCGCGAGAAGGTGTCGTCGTGGGCGGGCCAGCACCACGTCGACTGCTCGCACAGCAGCCAGACGCCGTCCGCGACCTCATCGAGGTATCGGGGGTCGGGGTCCGACAGTGCTGCGACCACCGCCCGACTCAGCCGCCGCTGCCGCGTGAAGACCTGCTGCTCGTAGCCGTCGCGGTCGCCGTCGCGATGCACGCGCGCTGCCGCGCTCGCGCGGGGCTGCGGCCACGGTGCGTCGAGGTCCGCGCGTGCCCGGTCGACGAGCGGGCGCGCGGCGGATGACGGGACCAGTCGGGCCCAGTGGTCGGCGTCGGGCACGGGCAGGGCGTCGGCGGGCGGGCGGAGGCGAGCCGGGACATCGCCGCAGACGGCCGCGAGCGGGCCGGCGAATCCCTCGGTGTTCCACAGCACGGCTGCTCCTTCGGGTGACGGCGGTGTCACCAGTCCAGACGAATAAATCGATCAGTATCGATCATAAGGAAACGAAGAAGATCTTGCAATGATCGAATCGGGTTGCTAATCTCCGAATCGGTCGCGATCAACGATGACGACCATGAAGCCCTTCGAAGGAGAACCGGTGACTTCTGAGCACCCGAACCCGCCACACGGCGCGACCGAGCGTGACACCTGGGTCGCCCGCGCCGACGTTCTGCTCGATGCCGCGCTCCGTCACGCGACGCCCGGCGCGGGCCGCATCCACTTCCCGGGCGCCGAGGGTGGCTACGGTCACGCCGTCGATGGGCTCGAGGGCTTCGCGCGCACCTTCCTGCTCGCAGGATTCCGGATCGCGGGCGCACGAGGCGAGGGGGTAGACGAGCTCATCACGCACTACTCGCGCGGAATCGTCTCGGGCGTCGACCCGAACGCACCCGACCGGTGGGTTCGGATGGAGGAGCACGCGCAGGCCAAGGTCGAGGCGGCATCCCTCGCCCTCGTCCTCGATCTGACCCGCCCCTGGATCTGGGATCGTCTCGACACCCTCACGCAGCAGCGCGTCGTCGACTACCTCGCTCCCGTCGTCGGCGACGACACCTATCCGCAGACCAACTGGGTCTGGTTCCGCATCGTCGTGCAGACCTTCCTGCGCTCGGTCGGCGGCCCCTGGTCGGCCGACGACATCGCCGCCGACCTCGCCCGTCACGACTCGTTCGTCCGCGAGGGCGGCTGGCTCTCCGACGGTGCCCAGCGCTCCTACGACCACTACGTGGGGTGGGCTCTGCATGTCTATCCGATCCTGTGGGCGCGCATGACGGGGGCCACCGACCTCGCCGGGGGCCGGACGGGCGCCGACGTCGCCCGACTCGACGCGTTCCTCCACGACGCCTTCGCGCTCGTCGGCGGCGACGGCTCGCCCCTCATCCAGGGCCGCAGCCTCATCTACCGCTTCGCCGCCGCCGCGCCGTTCTGGGCCGGCGCCATCGCGAATGTGCCCTCACACAGCCCCGGCCGCCTCCGCCACGCCGCCGACCGGATCGTGACGCACTTCGCCGAACACGGCGCCCCCGATGCCGACGGCCTGCTCACGATGGGCTGGCACGGCACCTGGCGCGGGCTCGCGCAGTCGTACTCCGGCCCGGGTTCTCCGTACTGGGCCGTCAAGGGCTTCCTCGGTCTGCTGCTGCCCGCCGACCACCCGGCCTGGACGGCCCCGGCCGAGCCGTTGCCGATCGAGGCGGGGGACGACCTGCGCGCGATCGCATCGCCCGGCTGGATCGTGTCGGGCACGGTCGCCGACGGAATCGTCCGCATCGTCAACCACGGCACCGACCACGCGTTCCCGGGCGACCGCACGACCGATTCACCGCTCTATGCGCGACTGGGCTACTCCACGGCCACCTCGCCGATCGTCGACGAGTGTGGCTGGCTCGAGCCGCTCGAGCAGTCGGTCGCACTCGTCGACTCGGACGGACGTGCGACGCACCGCACGGCGATGACCCTGCGCGACGTGCGCGTGCAGGATGACGCGGACGGGCGGGTCGGGATCGCGGCATCCCGCTGGGACGCGCACCTCGTCGACCCGGTCCCCAGCGCGCATCGTCACGGATCCGGGCTGGTCGGACATGCCACGTCCGTGGGCACCGTCACGACCACCTCGATCGTCCGCGGATCGTCGGAGGTGCGTGTCATCGTCGTCGACGCACTCGCGCCCGGGCAGGATGCCGCATCGCTGCGACTCCGCCTCGGCGGCTGGCCGCTCTCGGGTGACGAGGTGGTCGGCGGTACCGACGACACCGGAGCGTGGGTGTCATCGCGGGGCCGCAGCAGCGGCATCCGCGCCCTGACCACCGGCGGGGTCGCGGGACTCGTGTCTCGTGCAGACGCCGATCCGCTCGGCGTCCGCACGCTCGTGCCCGTCATCGAGCACGCGGTGCGCGTCGGCGAGCCCGTCGTCGCCCTGCTCGATCTCGCCGGTGGCGAGCGCAGCGCACCGCACGCGGCCGTCGCCGTCGACGGCGCCTCGGTCACGGTCACCTGGCCCGACGGGGCCCGGACCGTGAGCCGTCTCATCGACTCCGAATCGCCTGCCCCGGCGCTTCGGCATCACGAGGTCCGACGTGGGACCTCGCACGCAATCGCAAAGGAGCAGCACGCATGAAGCGCAAATTCGCAGCCGCAGCAGGAATGGCGGTCGTCGCCACCCTGTCGCTCGCCGCCTGCGGCGGGGGATCCGAGCCCGCCCAGACCGCCGACGGCCCCGTCACCCTGACCCTGTCGGGGTGGAGCCTCGACACCACCCCCGAGTTCCAGGTGCTCGCCGACGCCTTCCACGAGAAGAACCCCGACGTCACGGTCGAGCTCAAGCAGTACGACGCGGCTGAGTACAACACGCTGGTCACCGCCGACCTCGCCGCGGGCGTCGGACCCGACATCATCACCCAGAAAGAGGTGAAGTTCGTCACGACGTTCCAGGAGGGCGGCCAGCTCATGGACGTCTCCGACGTCGAGCTGCCCGACGGCGTCGGCGGCGCCTCGTCGTACGAGGTCGACGGCACCGCCTACGGCGTGCCCTACCGCCAGGACCGCTGGGTGCTGTTCTACAACAAGGCGCTCTTCGACGCCGCGGGCCAGGAGTACCCCGACGGCTCGTGGACGTGGGAGGACTACGACGCGGCCGCCGAGGCGATCAACACCGCGGGAGTCGCGAAGGGCACCTACCAGCACCGCTGGCAGTCGACCGTGCAGGGCTTCGCCTCGGCACAGGAGGACACCGACGTGCTCTCGGGCGACTACGGCTACTTCGCCGACTACTACAACCGGGTGCTCGCGCTCCAGGGTGCCGGCGCGCAGGTCGACTTCAACACCTCGACGGCCAACCAGCTCACCTACCAGGGCGAGTTCGGCACGCAGAAGGCCGCCATGCTGCCGATGGGCACGTGGTACGTCGCGACGCTGATCTCGCAGCAGGCCTCCGGTGAGGCCAACGACTTCGAGTGGGGCATCGCGCCGATCCCGCAGCTCGACGCGTCGACGACCGGCATGGACAGCACGCCCGTGACGTTCGGCGACCCGACCGGCTTCTCGATCAACGCCAACATCGACGGCGCCAAGGTGCAGGCGGCGAAGGACTTCCTCGCCTATGCCGCGAGCCTGGAGGCCGCCGAGGAGCTGGCGAAGATCGGCATCACCCCGGCCGCGTCGAACGACGCCGTCACCGAGGCGTACTTCGCCGTCGAGGGCGCTCCGACCGACGAGCTGTCGAAATTCGCGTGGTCGACCGGCGACGTCCACCCCGAGAACCCGACGTCGAACAAGACGGCGGCGATCCAGAACATCCTCAACGACATGCACAGCGCGATCCTGTCGGGCTCGACCCCGGTCGAGCGGGCCATCACCGAGGCCGAGGACCGTGTCGCCAACGAGGTCGGTCTCGACTGATCCCGCGCGCCGTCGCTTCGCCGACGGCACCCCGCGGCCGGCGCGGCACCCCGCGCCGGCCGCATCCCCCGCCGTCCTCCCCAGGAGACACCATGACCACCACTGCCGCCTCACCGAAGGCGCGCCGCCCCGAGCCGGCGCAGCGCCGCAGGCGATCGAAGCTGACCCTGCGCAACACGCTGCTGGGGTGGAGCTTCATCCTGCCGAACTTCGTCGGCTTCGCCCTGCTGACCCTCGTGCCGGTCATCACCCTGTTCTACATGTCGCTGACGAACTGGAACATCTTCGGCACGGCGAACTGGGTGGGCCTCGCCAACTTCGAGCGGCTGCTCGGTGACGGCAGCTTCCGCATCTCGTTCGTCAACACTCTGTACTACGCCGCGCTGCACATCCCGCTGACGATCATCGCGTCGCTCGGTCTCGCGCTGCTGCTGAACAACAAGCTGCGCGGCGTCGCGTTCTTCCGCACCGCCGCGTTCTTCCCCTACATCACCTCGATCGTCGCGATCGCGGTCGTGTGGAACCTGCTCTTCAGCCCCGAGTACGGCCCGATCAACGAGATCCTCCGCGCCGTGGGCATCGCCAACCCGCCCGGCTGGCTCACCTCGTCGGAGTGGGCGATGCCCGCCGTCGTCATCGTCAGCACCTGGCGAGACATGGGCTACTACATGATCCTGTTCCTCGCGGGGCTCCAGACCGTGCCCCGCGAGCTCTACGAAGCTGCCCGCATGGACGGCGCGAACGCGTGGGAGCGCTTCGTGAACGTCACCCTGCCGTGCCTGCGGCCGACGATGTTCTTCGTCACCGTGATGCTCACGATCAACTCGTTCAAGATCTTCGACCTGATCCTCGTCATGACCGAGGGCGGGCCGGGTCAGTCGACGCTCGTGATCTCGCAGTTCATCTACCGCAAGGGGTTCGAGGAGAACCAGTTCGGCTACGCCTCCGCGGCCGCCGTGGCGCTCTTCTTCCTCTGCATCCTCGTGACCATCCTCCAGTTCATCTGGAACAAGCGGAGGAACGTCTGATGACGAATCTTCTCGTACCCCAGGACGACCGCCGGGCGCTGCGCAAGATCGCAGCCGACGGCCTGCCCGAGGGACACCGCCCCGACACCGTGTCGCCGCTGCGCCGCGTCGGACGCCTCGCCGGCTACGTCGCGCTCATCATCGCCGCGGCGGCACTGCTGCTGCCGTTCTTCTGGATGATCATGAGCTCGCTCAAGACGGCGAACGAGGTCTTCTCGGTGCCGATCCAGTGGATCCCCGAGGTGTTCGTCTGGCAGAACTACGTCGACATCTGGAACCAGTCGGGGATGCTGACCTGGATCCGCAACACGCTCGTGCTCGCGGTCGTCGTCACCTTCCTGCAGGTGCTGACCGGGTCGTTCGCGGCCTACGGCTTCGCCCGCATCCGCTTCCCCGGCCGCGACGTGCTGTTCCTCGCCTACATCGGCACGATCGCCGTGCCGTGGCAGTCGTACATGATCCCGCAGTTCATCCTGCTCTCCAACGTCAAGGTCTCGAACACGCTGTGGGCCATCATCCTCATCCAGGCGTTCGGCGCCTTCGGGGTGTTCCTCATGAAGCAGTTCTACGAGACCATCCCCGAGGAGCTCTCGGAGGCCGCGCGCCTCGACGGCCTGAGCGAGTACGGCATCTGGCGCCGCATCATGCTGCCCCTCTCGGTGCCCGCCCTCGCGAGCCTCACGCTGCTCACGTTCGTGAACACCTGGAACGACTACCTGGGGCCGCTCATCTACCTGCGCAACCCCGACCTGTGGACCATCCAGCTCGGACTCAAGAGCTTCGTGAGCAACCTCTACGACACCAACTACGCCCTGCTGTTCGCCGGACTCGTCATCTCGGTGGTGCCGATCGCGATCATCTTCCTCGTCGGGCAGAAGTACTTCGTCGAGGGCATCGCGACCAGCGGGATGAAGGGCTGAGGCCGTGAAGCGCATCTCGCACAACACCTACGCGACCGTCTTCGGCGTCGTCTACCTCGGGCTCATGACGAACCTGCTGCTGCTGGCATCGTGCCTGCCGCTCGTCGTGCTGCTGGTGATCACCGACCCCGCGCTGTCGTGGCCGATGCTCGCCGTCGTGGCACCGGTGTGCGCACCGGGCATCACGGCGGCGTTCGCGACCTTCCGCGCCCACGGCGAGGGTGAGAACCAGGTCGTCCGGACCTTCGTCCGCAGCTGGAAGCGCTCGTGGCGCAAGGCCATCGTGCTGGGCGGGATCGTCGTGGCGGCCCTCGTCGTCGTGCTGGTCGACGTCCGCTTCTTCGCACCGATGCAGGCGGGGGTCGCGGTCGTCCCCGTGCTCGGCGTGCTGACCGTGCTCCTGCTCGCATCGGGTCTCGTCGCGTTCGCTGCCCTCGCCGAAGAGCCCGACGCCTCGCTGCGCTCGATCGCCCGAGCGGCGGTGCTCCTGAGCGTGCGCCGGTGGTGGCTGAGCCTCGTCTCGCTCGCCGTCATCGCGCTGCAGGCGGGGCTGTTCGTCTCGATGCCGGCCATCGCGATCGGTCTCACCTCGGCGCCGGCGCTCTACCTCGCCTGGGCCAACGCCCGATACATCCTCCGTCCGGCGCTCGGTGATCCCGAGCCTCAGACCGTCTGAACCCCGAAGGAACCCCTCGACATGACATCCCTCCCCGGCACCGACCTCGGCGTACCCGCGGACGCGGCCCTCGCGCGCGACAGCGGCGCCATCGAGGCGGCGATCGCCGACGCCCTGAGCACGCTCCGCCGCAACATCGAGACCTTCGGGCTGAGCTACCCCGACGACACGACGCACGATGACCGGTACCCGATCCGCCCCGCGGCGAACGGGTTCCCGGCCGGCGCCAACCGCGGCTGGACGACCAGCTTCTGGCCGGGGATGATGTGGATCGCGTGGGAGATCACCGGCGACGCCTTCTTCCGCGACGCCGGGCTGGCCCACGCCGCGGACTTCGCGCGACGGATCCGCGACGAGGACGACCTCGACACGCACGACCTGGGGTTCCTGTACAGCCTCGCCTCGGTCGCGCCCTACCGGCTGCTCGGCGACGAGGACGCGCGTGAGACGGCCCTGGCGGCCGCCGATCACCTCATGCGCCGCTTCCTCGAGCCCGCCGGCATCATCCAGGCATGGGGAGATCTCTCCGACCCCGCGCAGCGCGGACGCACGATCGTCGACAGCCTCATGAACATGCCCCTGCTCACCTGGGCGGGCGAGCAGACCGGCGAAGAGCGCTTCGCCGACGCGGTGCGACGGCACACGACGCAGCTGCGCACGCACATCCTGCGCGATGACGACACGACCTTCCACACCTTCTACTGGGACCCCGAGACCGGGGAGCCCCTGCGCGGCGCGACCGAGCAGGGCGCGTTCGACGACTCGTGCTGGGCGCGCGGCCAGGCGTGGGGCATCTACGGCTTCGCGATGAACCACCGCGCGACCGGCGACCCGGCGCTGCTCGACGCGTCGCGTCGCTGTGCCGAGCGCTTCCTCTCGCACCTCCCGAGCGACCGGGTGCCGTTCTGGGACATGGTCTACACCGACGGCGCCGACGCGCCCCGCGACAGCTCGTCGGCCGCGATCGCGGTATCGGGGCTGTTCGAGCTCGCCGGTGTGCTCGACGAGGGGGCGGACGCCGACCCCGATGCCGCCTCCCGCTACCGGGCGGCGGGGCACGAGATCCTCGCCTCGCTCATCGAGAACTACACGCCCGAGAGCCCAGAAGCCGCCGACGCGGTGCTGCTGCACAGCGTCTACGACCTGCCGAAGTCGGTCGGCGTCGACGAGGGCACCCTGTGGGGCGACTACTTCTACCTCGAGGCACTCGTGCGCGCCGCGCGCCCCGACTGGAAGCCGTACTGGTGAGGCTCGTCCGTTACCGCGCGGTCCGCGCGGCCGATGCCGAGGGGGCCGTCCGGTCGGGCGTCGTCGTGACGGTCGACGGCGTCGACCGCGTCGTCGACCTCGGACCCGCGGCGCTGACCGATCTGCTCGCGGCCGACCGCGACGCGCTCGACCGCGCCGCAGCGCGTGCGGATGTCGCCGACCTCGAGCTGTCGGCAGCGCGGCTCGAGGCGCCGGTGCGTCCGGGGAAGATCCTGTGCCTCGGCTACAACTACCGGGGGCATGTGCCCGACGGCGTCGACCCGACCGCCGACGACCCCGCGTTCCCCGATATCTTCGTGAAGACCCCCAACACCCTCGCCGGACCGGCCGACCCCGTCGTGGTGCCCGCGGTCGCGGACGACGTCGACTACGAAGGCGAGATCGCCGTCGTCATCGGGCGGCGGGCCAAGGATGTCGATGAGGCGACGGCGCTCTCGCACGTCGCCGGCTACACGATTCTCAACGACGTGTCGGACCGCTCGTGGCAGCGGCGGCAGAGCCAGTGGGCGATGGGCAAGTGCTTCGACGGCTTCGCGCCGCTCGGGCCGTGGCTCGTCACACCCGACGAGGCGGGCGACCCGCAGGACATGCTCGTCGAGGTCGTCCGCGAGGGCGTCGTGACCGTCTCGCAGTCCACCGCCACCACGATCTTCTCGGTCGCGCGCGTCGTGTCGTACCTCAGCAGCGTCATGACGCTCGAACCCGGCGACGTCATCTCGACCGGCACGCCGCAGAAGCTGCCGGACGCGCAGGCCAGCCACCGCCCGCTGCGTCCCGGCGACACGGTCACCGTGCGCATCGAGCGTCTCGGCGAACTGACCACCACCTTCATCGGAGGCCCCGCATGATCCTCGACTCCTTCCGGCTGGACGGCCGCGTCGCCCTCGTCACCGGTTCCACTCGCGGCCTCGGCCAGGGCGCCGCCGTCGCTCTCGCCGAGGCAGGCGCGGATGTCGCGCTACTCGACCGCGGCGACGCGGCCGAGACGGCGGAGGCGATCACCGCGCTCGGTCGCCGCGCGCACCGCATCCGCCTCGATCTCGGTACCGCGACGCCGGAGCAGCTCGCCGAAGCGGTCGCCGAGACGGTCGCCGAGCTCGGCGGCATCGACATCCTCGTCAACAACGCCGGAATCATCCGTCGTGCCCCGGCCGCCGACCACCCGGCCGCCGACTGGGACGACGTGCTCGCGGTCAACCTCGACGCCGTGTTCCATCTGTCGCAGGCCGCCGGGCGCCGCATGATCGCGCAGGGCTCGGGGCGCATCATCAACGTCGCGTCGATGCTGTCGTTCCAGGGCGGCATCCTCGTGCCCGGCTACGCGGCGTCGAAGCACGCGGTCGCCGGCCTCACCAAGGCGCTCGCGAACGAGTGGGCCGCGTCGGGGGTGACCGTCAACGCGGTCGCGCCCGGGTACATGGCGACCGACAACACCGCGCCGATCCGGGCCGACGCCGACCGCGAGGCATCGATCCTGGCCCGCATCCCCGCCGGCCGGTGGGGCACCCCCGGCGACCTGCAGGGTGCCTTCGTCTTCCTCGCCTCGGATGCCGCGGCGTACGTCACCGGCGCGATCGTGCCCGTCGACGGCGGCTGGCTCGTCCGCTGAGCCGGCCCCGGTCCTCCCCGTTCCATCACCGGCATCCCGCCGAACCGCCCCAGAAGGGAACCCCCATGCAGCAGCGTTACGCGACCAACCCCGCGCAGATCCCCGGCATGACCACCGCCGACCTGCGCGAGCAGTACCTCGTGCCCGAGGTGTTCGTGCCGGGTGAGATCACCGTCGTCTACACCCACCACGACCGCATCGTCCTCGGCGGCGCCGTGCCGGCCGGACGCGAGCTGGTGCTTCCGGGCTACCCCGAGATCCGCAGCGACTACTTCCTGGAGCACCGCGAGGTCGGCATCATCAACGTCGGTGGCACCGGCACGGTCACCGCCGACGGCGAGGTCTACACGCTCGTGACGGGCGCGTGCCTGTACCTCGGCCGCGGCATCCGCGACGTCGTCTTCGCCGACGCGGACGCGGCCGATGGCCAGGGGGGCGCGCAGTTCTACCTGTTCTCGGCGCCCGCGCACACCGCCTACCCGGCGGCGCTCGTGTCGCCCGGCGAGGGCACCGTGCGCGAGCTCGGCGACCAGGCCACGAGCAACCGCCGCACGCTCAACCAGTACATCCACGAGAACGGCGTGCAGAGCTGTCAGATCGTCATGGGCGTGACGACGCTGCACGAGGGCTCGATGTGGAACACGATGCCCGCCCATACCCATGACCGTCGCACCGAGTGCTACCTGTACTTCGACGTCCCCGAGGACGCCCGCATCATCCACCTGCTCGGTGAGCGCGAGGAGACCCGGCACCTCGTCGTCGCCGACCGGCAGGCGATCATCTCGCCGAGCTGGTCGTTGCACTCCGGAGTGGGTACTGCGGCGTACTCGTTCATCTGGGCGATGGCGGGCGAGAACCAGACGTTCGACGACATGGATGCCGCACCCGTCACGACCTTGAAGTGAGCGGGGCCATGCGGGGGGAGCTGCGTGGGGCGCTGCTGACGGCGGGCGAGACCATGGCGATGGTCGCGCCCGCTGCGGCGGAGCGCCTCGAGCACGCCGAGGTGTTCCGCATCGACGCCGGGGGAGCGGAGTCGAACGTCGCCGCGCACGCGGCCGCGCTCGGTCAGCCCGCCGCGTGGTTCTCCCGCGTCGGCGACGATGCCCTCGGTCGACGGGTCCTGTCGCGGGTCGGTGCCCGCGGAGTCGACGTCTCGCGGGTCGTCATCGACGCCGATTACCCGACCGGCCTCTACCTGAAGGACCCCGGTCACGGCGTCACTTACTACCGGGCCGGGTCGGCGGCCGCGCAGCTCTCGGAAGCCGACGCCGACGCGCTTTCGTGGGACGGCGTCGCGGTGCTGCACGTCTCGGGGATCACGGCCGCGCTGGGCGGAACGGCCCCGGCGTTCCTGCGTCGGATCGTCGATCGGGCGCGCGCGGCGGGCGTGTCCGTGAGCGTCGACGTCAATCACCGGGCGCCGCTGTGGGCCGCGGCTGCGGCTGCCGACCCGCTGCTCGACCTGGCACGCCGCGCGGACATCGTCTTCGTCGGTCGCGACGAGGCCGAGACGCTGTGGGATGCCGCGACAGCGGACGCCGCCCGCGCCTTGCTGCCGGACGTCCCGCAGCTCGTCGTCAAGGACGGTGCCGTCGGTGCCACGCTGTTCACGCGCGACGGCGCGGTCTTCGAGCCTGCTCTCGTCGTCGACGTCGTCGAGCCCGTGGGGGCCGGCGACGCCTTCGCCGGGGGGTACCTCGCGGCGCTGCTCGCTGGCGCCCCGCCCTACGACCGGCTGCGGTCGGGGCACGAGCGTGCGGCGCTCACGATGGCCACGACGGGCGACTTCCCCGACCCCGCCCCGGCGCCCGACCAGAACGAACCACCCCTCGAGAGGACTGTCTCATGACCACCCTGCACACCGACGCGAACACGGCGCTCGACGACATCTTCGCCGGCGCCCCGCTCATGGCGATCCTGCGGGGGATGGGTCTCGAACGCTCCGTGCGTCTCGCGACCACCGCGTGGGACCTGGGTATCGACTCGGTCGAGGTGCCGTTGCAGACCGCGGAGGACGAACGCGCGCTGCGCGAGGTCGTGCGTCTCGGCGCTGAGCGCGGCAAGGCCGTCGGCGCCGGAACCGTCGTCACCGTCGACCAGGTCGCTCTCGCCGTCGACGCGGGCGCGGCCTACGTCGTCTCGCCGGGGCTCGATCCCGAGGTCGTGCGGGCGGCGCAGCGACACGGCATCCCGATCCTGCCCGGCGTCGCGACCCCGGGTGAGGTGCAGCGGGCGGTGGCACTCGGCCTCACGTGGCTCAAGGCGTTCCCCGCCCAGTGGCTCGGCGCGGACTGGTTCAAGCACATCCGCGGGCCGTTCCCGGGTGTGCGTTTCGTCGCGACCGGCGGGATGGATGCCGCGAACGCCGCGACTTTCCTCGACGCCGGCGTACGCGTGGTGGCCGTCGGCTCAGCGCTGGAAGACGAGTCGCAGCTGCCCCGCTTGGCCGAGCTCCTCGCCCGCTGACTCGCCCGAGCGTACGGCTTCGCCCCGAGCGCACGGCCTGCTCACGCTCGAAGGTCGTGCACTCGGCGCGCAGCCGTGCATGGGGGGTGATGCGAGGATGGCGCCGCTCAGGGCAGGACGATGACCTTGCCCGCGATGCCGCTCTCAGCCGCCTCGGCGTGCAGCGCGGGGAGCTCGGCGAGGGGGATGCGCCGCGTGACCTCGACGGTGAGCGCGCCCTCGTCGACGAGGCGGACCAGCTCGGCCAGGCGGTCGCTATCGCGGCGGACGAACACCGTCGCGGCACGGACGCCGCGCGCCTCGTCGCTCGGCGTGGCCATGAACGCCGTCGTGCTGACGACCGCGCCGCCGTCGGCGACGGCCCCGACGTAGGCCTCGAACAGCTCGGGTTCGATCGGGGCGAGGTTCAGCAGCACGTCGACTCGTCCGTCGATCGCGCCCAGCACGTCGGTCGTAGTGTGGTCGATGATCTGGTCGGCTCCGGCAGCGCGGACGGCGTCGACGCTGCGGGGGCTCGCGGTGGCGATGACGTGGATGTCGGCGCGCTTGGCGAGCTGGACGGCGTACTTTCCGACGACGCCGCCGGCGCCGACGATCAGCACCCGCTGGCCGGGTTCGAGGCGACCGTCGTCGAAGAGGGCCTGCCATGCGGTCAGCGCGACGGAGGGCAGCGCGGCGGCATCGGCGGGGGGAATGCTCGTGGGCGCGGCGACCACGGCGTCGGCGGGAGCCAGCACGAACTCCGCCGCTCCGCCGTCGTGCTCCATGGGGAGGAACGCGATGACGGCGTCGCCCACGGCAAGGTCGCTCACGCCCGCGCCGACCGCGTCGACGTGCCCGGAGACGTCGTACCCGGGCACGTGGGGCAACTCGATCGGGATGGGGAGGAAGCCCGCGCGCATCCCGCCGTCTGCCGCGTTGTACGCGGATGCGGCTACTCGGATGCGGACCTGCCCCGCGGCCGGCTCGGGGCGGTCGATGTCGACGACCTCCAGGACGTCGGGGCCACCGGTCCGAGAGAACTGCACTGCCTTCATGATGTGATCCTTTACGCTCAAGTGCTTCGAATTCGAAGCGATATGGAGAACGTAGCACTGCTTCGAATGTGAAGCAATAGGTATGATCGAAACCATGACGAACGCGCCACGCTCCCTGACGTCGACGCAGCTCGCGGCCTACCTCGCCTTCACAGAGGTGGGCAGCCTGTTGCGTCCCGCCGTCGAGGCGCAGCTGAAGGATGCCGGAGGTCTCAGCTACGTCCAGTTCCAGCTGCTGGCGCGGTTGAATGACGCCCCGGGCGGCACGCTGCGCATGACCGACCTCGCCGACGGCGTGGTGTACAGCCGCAGCGGGCTGACCTATCAGGCCACGCTGCTCGAGCAGCGCGGATACGTCACGCGCTCACCGTCTCCGGAGGACGAGCGCAGCACCGTGGTCGTGCTGACTGACGCGGGGCGCGAGGTGCTCGCCGCCGTGTTCCCCGGTCACATCGAGACCGTGCATCGGCTGCTGTTCGCGCGGCTGTCGGACGCGGACGCCGCCGACCTCGCGCGCATCCTCGGCAGCGTGACGACGCACCTGCGCTCGGCGCCGCCCCGTTCGGCATCCCGGCGCCGCCCGTCCTGACCGCGGTACGCGCCCGAGCGCACGGCTTCGCCGCGAGCGCACGGCCCGCTCACGCTCGAAGGTCGTGCAACCGGCGCTCAGCCGTGCATTGGGCGTGTGATGCGAGGATGCCGCGGGGTCAGGCGCCGAGCGCGGCCGAGACCACGGCGCGCGCTTCGGCCTGCACCTCGGCGAGGTGCTCGGGTCCGCGCAGGCTCTCGGCGTAGAGCTTGTAGACGTCCTCGGTGCCCGACGGGCGCGCGGCGAACCACGCGTGCTCGGTTTGCACCTTCAGGCCGCCGATCGCTGCACCGTTGCCCGGCGCGTGCGAGAGCTTCGCGGTGATCGGCTCGCCAGCGAGCTCCGTGGCGGTCACGGCGTCGCCCGACAGCCTGCCGAGCGCGGCCTTCTGCTCCGGCGTCGCCGCGGCGTCGACGCGCTGGTAGGCCGACGACCCGAACTGGGCCTCGAGCTCGGCGTAGCGCTGCGACGGAGTCTTGCCCGTGACCGCGAGGATCTCGGCGGCGAGCAGGCACAGCAGGATGCCGTCCTTGTCGGTGGTCCACACGCTGCCGTCCTTGCGGAGGAACGAGGCCCCCGCCGACTCCTCGCCGCCGAAGGCGACGGAGCCGTCGAGCAGGCCGGGAACGAACCACTTGAAGCCCACGGGGACCTCGAGCAGCTCGCGGCCGAGCGACTCGGCCACGCGGTCGATGATCATCGACGAGACGAGGGTCTTGCCGACCGCGGCATCCGCCGGCCAGCCGGGGCGGTTCGCGAAGAGGTAGTCGATCGCGACGGCGAGGTAGTGGTTCGGGTTCATCAGACCCGCGTCGGGCGTCACGATGCCGTGGCGGTCGGCGTCGGCATCGTTGCCGGTGAGGATGTCGTACTCGTCGCGGCGCGCCACGAGCGCGGCCATCGCCGACGGCGACGACGGGTCCATGCGGATCTTCTCGTCCCAGTCGAGCGTCATGAATTTCCAGGTCGGGTCGACCTCGGGGTTCACGACGGTCAGGTCGAGGCCGTAGACCTCGGCGATGAGCGCCCAGTACTCGACCGAGGCACCGCCGAGCGGGTCGGCCCCGATGCGCACGCCCGACGCCTTGATCGCGTCGACGTCGATGATCGTGGCGAGGTCGCGCACGTACGCGTCACGGAAGTCGTACTGGCCGAGCGCGTCGAGGTCGATGTCGGCGTGACGGGTGCGGTGCACGCCCTCCAAACCGGCGGCGATGAGCTCGTTCGCGCGGTCGGCGATCCACGAGGTCGCGTCGGTGTCGGCGGGTCCGCCGTGCGGGGGGTTGTACTTGAAGCCGCCGTCGCGCGGCGGGTTGTGCGAGGGCGTCACGACGATGCCGTCGGCGCGGCCCGCGTCGTCGAGCGCGCGGCCCCGGTTGTAGGTCAGGATCGCGTGGCTGAGCGCGGGCGTCGGCACCCACGAGTCGCGGGAGTCGACCCGCACGTCGACGCCGTTCGCGACGAGCACCTCGATGGCGCTGCGCTCTGCGGGAAGGGAGAGGCCGTGCGTGTCGCGCCCGAGGAAGAGCGGGCCCTCGATGCCCTGAGCGCGCCGATAGTCGACGATCGCCTGGGTCGTGGCGAGGATGTGGTCTTCGTTGAAGCTCGTCGACAGCGACGAACCGCGGTGGCCGCTCGTTCCGAACGCGACGCGCTGCCCGGGGACCGCGGCATCCGGCTTCCGGTCGTAGTAGGCGGCGATCAGCTCATCGATGTCGATGAGGTCGGATGCTTCTGCGGGCGCTCCTGCACGGCTCATAGTGCTTAGTCTGCCCGTTTCCGGGCGCGGCGGTGACGGATTGACACGGCACTCACGGCCGATCCCGCGCGTTCGTGGCGGCGAGCAGCGCGGTGAGGACCGCGCGGAGCGCGGGGGAGTCGGCCTGCGAGCGCCGGTGCACCGCGGAGATGTCGCGCGTCGACGCGGGAGCTGCCGTCGGCACCGCGACGAGGTCGGGTCCGAGGTCGCCGCGGCCCAGGCGCGGCACGAGCGCGACGACGGCTCCGGTTCGGGCGAGCTCGATGTGGTTCTCGAACTCCATCGACTCGTACAGCACCCGGGGTGCCCCGCCGACGCCGTCGAACAGCCGCCGCAGCCACTGGCGGCAGATGGTCGTGTCGAAGGTCGCGACCCACTGCTCGCGCGCGAGGTCGGCCGGGTGCAGAACCTCGCGGCCGGCGAGCGGATGGTCGCGATGGAGGATGACGTCGGCGACATCCGTGAACAGCGGAGTGACGACGAGGTTCTCGGGGATCGCCAGCGCGACGCCGCCCCACTGATGCACGATGCCGAGGTCGCGCTGGCCGGAGGCGACGAGCGCCACCGTCTCCCACGGCTCGCTCTCCCGCACGGGCAGACGCAGGTCGGGGTGGGCGCCCGCGAGCTCCACGAGCACGGGAGCGAGCAGCCCGCGCATGACGGTCGAGAACGCGGCGAGGCGCAGCTCGCCGGTGACGCGGCCGTCTCCGTCCGCACCGACGCCGGCGTGCAGGTCGGCGCGCAGTCGCTCGAGGTCGGCGAGGATCGGGGTCGACCCGACCACGAGCTGCGTTCCGGCAGCCGTGAGGGCCACACCGCGGCCGACGCGTTCGAGCAGTGCGACACCGGTCTCGCGCTCGAGACGCTTGATCTGCTGCGACACCGCCGAGGGTGTGAATCCCAGAGCGGATGCCGCGGCCGCGACGCTGCCTTCCCGTGCGACGGTCCGCAGCGAGTGGACGGCATCCAGATCGATCATGAAGTGATGCTACCGATTCGAGTGGAGAAAGCATCGCTTGTCGTTGATCGTTCTGGACGGTGGACTGAGCCTCGTGACTCGACGCGACATGATCCTGGCGGCTGCGGTGGCGGCCCTGTGGGGGTTCAACTTCCTCGTCATCGACTGGGGCATGGCCGGCATCCCGCCTCTGCTGTTCGTGGCGATCCGGTTCGCCGCCGTCGCCGTCTTCGCGCTCGTGGTGCCGCGCCCTCGGGCCGGCTGGGGGTCGGTGATCGGGGTCGGGCTGTTCATGAGCCTCGGCCAGTTCGCGCTGCTGTACCTGTCTCTCGGGCTCGGGCTGCAGCCGGGTCTCGCCGCGCTGTTCATGCAGGCCCAGGCGGTGTTCACCGTCGTCATCGCGGCCGGAGTGCTGCGCGAGCGCCCCACACCGGGGCAGGTGATCGGCGTGGGCCTCGGGATCGCCGGGCTCGCGACCGTCGCCGCCGGCCGTGGGGGAGACGCTCCCGCGCTCGCCGTCGTGCTCGCGCTCGGCGCCGCCCTTTCGTGGGCCGTCGGCAACGTGATCGCCCGCCGCGCCGGCGTGGTCACCGGGCGCGGTCCGCTCGGGGCGCTCTCGCTCACCGTCTGGTCCGCCCTCGTCGTGCCGGTGCCCGCGCTCGTGCTGGCGCTGGTGTTCGAGGGGCCGGAAGCGATCGGCGCGGGTCTTGCCGGGTTCGGCATCCGCGCCCTCGTCTCGACGGTCTACACCGCGGGGCTCTGCACCCTCGTCGGCTACGCGATCTTCAACGGTCTGCTGGCGCGCAATCCGTCAGCCGCCGTCGTGCCGTGGGTGCTGCTGGCACCCGTCGTGGCGATGGCGGCGGCCGCGGCACTGCTCGGACAGATCCCCGCCCCCGCCGAGATCGTCGGCGGAGCGGTGCTCGTGCTCGGCGTGCTCGTGACCAGCGTGCGCGTGCCGTGGGCGCGCCGGTCTAGGCTCGTTGCGTGACGCCCGAGCACGACGACCAGCCCGCCCGCCGCACCTACAGCTATCTCGGGCCGGCGGGGACCTTCACCGAGGCCGCCCTCGCCCAGGTGCCCGAGGCGCGGGACCAGATCTGGCGGTCGGTGCGCAACGTCGGCGAAGCGCTCGCGGATGTCGTGGACGGACGCTCGGATGCCGCGATGATCGCGATCGAGAACTCCGTCGACGGCGGAGTCTCGACGGCGCAGGACGCGCTGGCCACGATGCCGGGTCTGCGGATCGTCGGCGAGTACCTCGTGCCCGTGAACTTCGTGCTCGTGGCGCGGCCCGGCACTCGAATCGAGGACGTGTCGCTCATCGCGGCGCACCCGGTCGCCTACGCACAGTGCCTGCAGTGGCTGCTCAAGACGCTCCCCGAGCACGCGCACCTGCCCGCCGCGAGCAATGTCGCCGCCGCGGTCGGCCTCATCGACGGGGTCAGCGACGCCGACGCGGCGATCGCGCCCCCCGGCATCCTCGAGCATCACGACCTCGAGCTGCTCGCATCCGACATCGGCGACAACGAGCACGCGGTCACCCGGTTCGTCCTCGTGAGCCGCACGGTCGCCCCGCCGTCGCCGACGGGGGCCGACAAGACCTCGCTCATCGCGGAGCTGCCCGATGACCACCCGGGTGCGCTGCTCGAGCTGCTCGAGCAGTTCTCGACCCGCGGCATCAACCTCTCGCTGATCGAGTCGCGGCCGATCGGCGACGCGCTCGGACGGTACCGGTTCGTCATCGACGCCGACGGCCACGTCGCCGACGAGCGCATGGCCGACGCCCTCATGGGCGTGCGGCGTTTCAGCCCGAAGGTGCTGTTCCTCGGGTCGTACCCGCGCGCGGACCGGGCGATCGTCCGCTACCCGCAGCGGTACTCCGACGACGTCTTCGTCGAGGCGCGCGACTGGCTGCGGGCCCTGATCTCCGGCGAGCCCGAGGCCTGACCCACCGCCTCCCCACGACCGCCGGGGCCGGGGCCGGGTCAGGGTCAGGCGGCGAGGAGCTCGAGGGTGCGGATGCGGGCGGGAGCGGCATCCGGCTGCTCGCCGTCGTGCGCGGCCGACACCGGCGAGACCATGACCTCGTCGACGCCGTGCTGCGCGGCGAACGCGGCGAGGGCGGCCTGGGCCTCGGGGCCGGTGCCGACGAACCAGCGCGAGCGCAGGGCATCCAGCAGCGGTGCGGCGAGGTGGTCGGTCGCCTCGGCGGCGGCGGCCTCCTCGACGGTCTCGAGGGCGATGAGCGGACGGTTTCCCCGCAGGCGTGCCATCATGCGGGCCTGCGGCAGCATGAGGGCTTCGGCCTCCGCATCGCTGTCGGCGACGACGGCGTTCGCGGTGAGGAACGTCCGCGGCGCATCGAGGGTCTCGGACGGTCGGAACTGGTCGCGGTAGAGCCCGAGCGCACGGTCGAGGCCTTCACCCGAGAAGTGGTTCGCGAACACGTACGGCAGGCCGAGGGCGGCGGCGAGCTGCGCCGAGTAGTCGCTCGATCCGAGCAGCCAGACATCCGGCGTCGTCGTGGCGGCGGGCGTCGCGTGGACGTCGTACGTCCCGCCCGACGTGAACCGCACCGTCGCGCCGTCGCCGGTCACGAGGGCCAGGATGTCGCGGACGTTGTCGGGGAACCGGTCGACGTCGCTCGTCGTGCCCGACTGACGCAGCAGCTGCGTGATGACGGGATCGCTGCCGGGGGCGCGCCCGATGCCCAGGTCGACGCGTCCGGGGGCGATCGCCTCGAGCGCCGCGAACTGCTCGGCGACGACGAGGGGCGAGTGGTTGGGAAGCATGACGCCGCCGGAGCCGACCCGGATGCGGGAAGTGCGCGCTGCCGCGGCTGCGATGAGCACCGGCGGGGTCGTCGAGGCGACGGCGGGCATGTTGTGGTGCTCGGCGAACCAGTAGCGGCGGTAGCCGAGCTCGTCCGCCCGCTGCGCGACGGTCAGCGACGCCGCGATGGCCTGCGCGCTGGTCTGTCCCGTGCGCACGGGCACGAGGTCGAGCACGGACAGGGCGGGGCGGGATGCATCAGTCATATCGCCTCTGTCAACCGTGCGGCCGCCGCGGGCATTCCCGCGCCCGCCTCACCGCGCCCGCTTCACCGCCTCGTACGCCTGCAGCGCCGCCTTGCGGGTCGCCGCGAGGTCGACGATCGGCTCGCGCGCGGCGCTGTCGGGTGCCCACTGGCCGATGTAGAGCCCTCTCGGGTCGAATTTCTCGGCCTGGCGCTCGGGGTTGAAGATGCGGAAGTACGGCGACGCGTCCGCGCCCGACCCCGCGACCCACTGCCAGTTGAAGGCGTTGCTGGCACCGTCGGCATCGACGAGGGTGTCCCAGAACCACTGCTCACCGAGTCGCCAGTCGATGAGCAGGTTCTTGGTGAGAAAGGATGCCGTGACCATCCGCACCCGGTTGTGCATGTATCCGGTGTGCCAGAGCTCGCGCATCCCGGCATCCACCATCGGCACGCCGGTCTCGCCCTTCTCCCACGCCGTCAGGTGTGCGGGGTCGAGGGCCGGCCAGGCGAAGGCGTCGAAGCCTCTCCGCCAGTTCTTCGTCGCGAGATCGGGGAAGTGGTAGAGCGTGTGCGACGCAAACTCGCGCCAGCCGAGCTCGGAGAGGAAGCGCGAGGCGGAGGTCGCATGGGCGCCGGTGCCGCCGCCGGTTTCGACTCCTGCGTGCCAGACGGTGTGCGGGCTCAGCTCGCCCCATCGCAGGCGCGGCGAGAGCAGCGAGGTCGCTCCCGCGCTGGGTTCGTCGCGGGCCGCGTCGTAGGTGCCGAGGTCGTCGTCGAGGAACTCGCGCAGGCGTGCGCGCGCCGCCGCCTCGCCGGGCTGCCAGCGCTCGCGCAGACCGCCCGCCCAGTCGGGCCGGGTGGGCAGCAGCTCCCAATCGTCGAGGTCGTCGCCGGCGGGCGATGAGCGCAGGCCGGGGACCTCGTCCGGCCGGGGGAGCGGCTCACGCGGGGCGGGCAGGTTGCGTGCCGCGTTCCAGAACGGGGTGAACACCGAGAACGGAGTGCCGCTCCCGGTCTTCACCGTCCACGGCTCGAACAGCACGTTCGCCGCGAACGACTCGACCTCGACGCCGTCGGCGCGCAGACCGTCCTTCAGGTCGGTGTCGACAGCACGCTCGGCTCCGCCGTACCGGCGGTTCCAGTAGACGGCTCCGGCACCGATGTCGTCGACGAGTGACCGGACGACGGATGCCGCAGCTCCGCGGCGCAGCACGAGATGCGACCCGCCAGCGCGCAGATCGTCGGCGAGCGATGCGAGCGAGTGGTGCAACCACCACCGTGCGGCGCCGCCGAGCGGGCGGATGCCCGCAGACTCCTCGTCGAGCACGTACAGGCCGACGACGGGCTCCCCGCGGTCGAGGGCGGCGCGCAGCGCGGGGTGGTCGGCCAGGCGCAGGTCGTCGCGGAACCAGACGATCGAAGGCGAGCTCATCCCGTCATCCTGTCGGGCCACCCCGGCGTCAGCGAGCGGTTGACAGCGCGGACGCGCGGGGGCTCAGCCGCCGGGCAGCTTATGCCCGGCCGGCACGGCGACAACGAGACCGCGCGGGTCGATGCGGGTCTGCACGTGCTTCGCCTCGCCGAACTCGTCGCCGTCGAGCTGCACCGGGTGCGGCTCCTGCGGGGCGAGAGCGACGCCGCGGCCTCGCGAGTAGACGACCGCGTTGTCCTTCGTCCGCAGCGCGAGCACACGGCGTCCGGCCCGGAACTTCCGCAGGAAGCTGTTATCCCACGCGACGCGGCGCCACACGAGCAGCCAGCCCCAGAAGCCCTTCGGCTGCATGATGACGACATCGAGCTGGCCGTCGGTGATCGAAGCCTCGGGAATGAGGGCGATGCCGGCCTGCAGCGACCCGCAGTTCGCGAAGAGCACGCTCTGCACGCGAGCCGCGTGCATGCGGTGCCCGTCGAGCTGGTAGACGACGCGGAACGGCTTGGCGTTGACGAGCGAGCGCGTCGCGCCGTCGACGTATGCGACCCAGCCCACCGACTTCTTCAGCTGCGGGTTGGTGTTGGCGATCATCGCCGCGTCGAGCCCCATGCCGCCCATGACGACGAACGCGTGCTTCTCGACCTCGCCGCTCTCGCGGGTGATCCGCGCCCAGCCGACGTCGATCGCGGTCCGGTCGCCGCTGAAGGCCGCTTCGATCATGGTCTCGGGCTCGGTGAGGGGCAGACCGAGGTTGCGGGCGAGCAGGTTCCCCGTTCCGCTGGGGACGATGGCGAGCGGGATGCCGCTGCCGCTCATCTCTCCCGACACGGCACGCACCGTACCGTCGCCGCCGGCCACGAGCACGACGTTGACGCCCGACTCGAGCGCCTGACGCGTGACGTCGTCGCCGAGGTCGTCGACCGTCGTCTCGTAGAAGAGGGGCTCCTCCCACCCGGCCGCCTCGGCGGCGCGGAGCACCTGCTCGCGCAGAGCGTCGCCGTCGACCTTGATGGGGTTGTAGACGAGGGCCGCCTTGGGATTGGGCTTCTCCGAGCCGCCCGACATCGGCTCCGTCTCGCCCTCGGGGCCGACGCGGCGTGCCTCGCCGGTCTCACCGTCGGTCGTGTCGGGCGCGACGTCCTCGGGCTCGCGGATGACGTCGTCGGGAGCCGCCGCCTGTTCCGGGTCGGGGGTCTGGGAGGTGGGATCGTCGGAGCGCTCCCGCGAGGAGGTGTCGTCGGACTCGGTCGCCATGGCTACACCCTAGGGGTGGCCGCCCGTGGCGGATTGCCCCTTGCGCCGGACGGCCGCGGCGGTACGGGGTGCGCTGATCCGGCTGCGCGGATGCGGGCGACCCTAGACTTGACGCGTGATCGACCTCGCATTGCTCCGTGAACAGCCCGACCTGGTGAAACTCTCGCAGGTGAAGCGCGGGAACTCGTCGGAGAGCGTGGATGACGCCATTGCCGCCGATCGCGAGCGCCGCGAGGCCATCACGACGTTCGAGCGGCTCCGTGCCGAGCAGAACGCCCACGGCAAGAAGGTCGCGCAAGCGCCGAAGGACGAGAAGGCCGCGCTCGTCGCCGAGGCCAAGCAGCTCAGCGAACGGGTCAAGCAGGCCCAGCAGGCCGTCACCGCCGCCGAGGAGGCCGCCGACGCCGCGCTCGCCCGCATCGAGAACATCGTCATCGATGATGTGCCCGCGGGCGGCGAGGCCGACTTCGTCACGCTTCGCACGCACGGTGAGCCGCCGTCGTTCGACTTCGAGCCGCTCGACCACCTCGCCCTCGGCGAGAAGCTCGGCGCCATCGACATGGAGCGCGGCTCGAAGGTCGCCGGCAGCCGCTTCTACTTCCTCAGCGGCATCGGCGCGCGCCTCGAGATCGCGCTCATGATGCTCGGCCTCGACCGTGCCCTCGCCGCCGGGTTCACGCCGCTGATCCCGCCGACGCTCGTGCGTCCCGAGGTCATGCGGGGCACCGGGTTCCTCGGTGAGCACGCCGCCGAGGTGTACCACCTCGAGGAGGACGACGCCTACCTCGTCGGCACGAGCGAGGTCCCCCTCGCCGGGTACCACATGGACGAGATCCTCGACCTCGAGCGCGGCGCCAAGCGCTACGCCGGATGGTCGACCTGTTACCGGCGCGAGGCCGGCTCGTACGGCAAGGACACGCGCGGCATCATCCGGGTGCACCAGTTCAACAAGCTGGAGATGTTCGTCTACACGACGCCCGCCGACGCGGCGGCCGAGCACCTGCGCCTCGTCGAGATGCAGGAGCGGATGCTGCAGGACCTGGGGCTGTCGTACCGCGTCATCGACGTCGCTGCCGGCGACCTCGGCTCGAGCGCGGCGCGCAAGTACGACATCGAGGCGTGGGTGCCCACGCAGGGCGCGTACCGCGAGCTCACGTCGACCTCGAACTGCACGACGTACCAGGCGCGTCGCCTCGACATCCGTCACCGCCCCGACGGCGGCAAGACCGAGCCGGTGGCGACCCTCAACGGCACGCTCGCCACGACCCGGTGGATCGTCGCTCTTCTCGAGACCCATCAGCGGGAGGACGGCTCGGTCGTGATCCCCGAGGTGCTGCGGCCTTATCTCGGCGGCCTCGAGGTCGCGGAGCCGATCGCATGACCGGCGCCGACGGCGGGATGACGCAGGCGCCCGACGCGCTTCCCGACGAGGGCGGCATCGAGGTCGTCGCGCCGCGCGATGCGGCCGAGATCGTCGAGGACGTCGCCGAGGTCATGCCGGCGGTCGCCGGCGCCTCGCGCCTGATGATCGTGCTCGACATCGACGGCACCGTGCTGCTCGAGGACGAGACGCTCAGTCCCGGCGTGGTGGAGGCGGTCGCCGACGCGCACGCGGCCGGTCACGAGGTGATGCTCGCGACAGGACGCTCGTGGGAGGGGACGCATGGCATCCTCGGCTCGCTCGCGCTGAACCCCGACTACGTCGTGTGCTCGAACGGTGCCGTGATCCTCAAGCGGATCGACGACGACTTCGCCGACGTGCTCGCCTACGAGCGCTTCTTCATCGAGACGTTCGACCCGAGCGAGGTGCTCGGCCTGCTGCGTCAGCACCTGCCGCACGCCCGCTACATGGTCGAGCTGCCCGACGGGCGCCGCCTCTACACCGAGGAGCTCCACGACTGGAACCTGCACGACGCCGACAAGGTCGCTTTCGCCGAGCTGTCGGAGCAGGAGGTGTGCCGCGTCGTCGTGGTCTCTCCTGATGAGACCGACTCCGACTTCGTCGAGCTGGTCGACCGCATCGGCCTGAACAAGGTGTCGTACGCGGTGGGCTGGTCGGCCTGGCTCGACATCGCGCCGCAGGGCGTCGACAAGTCCACGGCGCTCGAGCGGGTGCGCACGTGGCTCGACATCGAGCCGGCCGACGTCCTCGTCATGGGCGACGGCCGCAACGACATCGGGATGT
Organism: Microbacterium sp. BDGP8; assembly: GCF_029991045.1. Lineage (NCBI taxonomy): Bacteria > Bacillati > Actinomycetota > Actinomycetes > Micrococcales > Microbacteriaceae > Microbacterium > Microbacterium sp. BDGP8. The sequence continues at coordinate 648,741 of NZ_CP120712.1, forward strand.
TCCGCTGGGCGCGCGAGCGCGGCGGGCGGGCGATCGCGATGGCGCAGGGCGCGACCGAACTGCTGGCCGAGGCATCCGAGACCACCGTGTCGGTTCAGGAGGGCGGCGTCGCGGCCATCCTCCGCTCGCTCTGACCGGGGCCGCGGGCGGCTAGGATCGAAGCTCAGCGGTTCACGCCGCTGGGAGGGTTGTCCGAGCGGCCGAAGGATCCAGTCTTGAAAACTGGTGGGCAGCAATGTCCCGTGGGTTCGAATCCCACACCCTCCGCCATGCCAGACCAGGCCGCGTTGACAGTATTATTCCGGCGGTGGAATAATACTGTTCATGGGCTTGATCAGCGTGGCTGATGCCGCCTCACAACTCGGCGTCTCGCCGCGGCGTGTCCGCGCGATGCTCGCTTCTCAGGACATCAGCGGCGAGCGCATCGGTACGCAGTGGATGGTGGAATCAGCGAGCCTTCCCTCGTTCGGACGCCGCGCGGGACAGCCTTTCAGTCCACGGGTGGCGTGGGCCTTCATCGCTGTGGCAGAAGGCAAGACTCCGGACTGGGTCTCGCCTTCCGAACTCTCCCGTCTGCGATCGCGATGGCGAAAGTTGCGGGACAGCCCCGACCCGCTGCCGGTCATACGCTCCAGCCTCGCGCGACGGGCGGTTCGGTCGCGGTTGTCCGGCCCCGAGCCCAGCCGAGTGGGTGGTGACCCTCGTGTCATCGCGACGGGGGCGAGCGATCCGCGGGCGGGGATGTCCACGGCCCAGTTCGCAGAAGGGTACGTTCACTCGCTCGATCTTGAAAGCGTCAAGAGGAAGCACCTGCTGCTGCCTGCAGTCGGCCCGGAGAATGTCGTTCTTCGAGCAGTAGATGGTCCAGTGCCTCGCCCTCTGCCCTGGCTCGCCGTCGTGGCCGACCTATCTGAAGGCGGAGCGCGGGAAGCGCAGCAAGCTCTCGTGCTTTTCAGGAAACAGGTGGGCGACGGTTGACATGATCGACTTGCCGACAATGACTGTGGCGCAGGAGCAAGCGTGGCTGACCTTGCTCGACATCTATGAGGAGCTCGCGACGGGTTGGACCATCGTCGGAGGCCAAATGGTGCACCTCTGGTGCGCCGAACGAGGTGTTGCGATGGCGCGACCTACAGACGACGCAGACACTGTCCTCGATGTGCGGTCGGAGCCGGAAATCCTTCGCGTCTTCACCGCCGCGTTGAGCCGACGCGGTTTCGAAGCAGAGACAACCGGTTCAGGAGTTCAGCACCGGTGGCGCAAGGGTGCAGCGGCTGTCGACGTGCTCATCCCTCGGCATCTCGGGCCGGTTGCGGCAAACAGAACTGGCGTTGGTGGCGGCCGGACGATCGAAACGCCTGGCGCACAGAAGGCCGTAAATCGAACAGAAACGGTGCAGGTGCGAATCGGAGACCGTGTGGGAAGCGCGCCGCGGCCGTCTCTTCTCGGCGCCTTGATCGCGAAGGCGGCCGCCTACACCGTCCCGCTCGACCGGAACCGCGCCCGACATCTCGGCGACTTCGCTCTCCTCGCGACGCTGCTGGGACCGGATGACGTTGACGGCCACCCCGGGTTGGACAAGCGCGAGCTCGAGCTGATGATGAACGCTATCGGGCATGCGCGCGCCGACCCGCGAACCTGGCGACATGTGGAGGCCGGATCGGCGGGGCTGGACAGGCTGTCGCTCGTTGTCGACACGGCGAGACGAACGCGTGAATTGAGCGGGACGCGGCCGCCGCCGGATTCCCCCTCGCGTGAGAGCTGGGGCTCTGCCCGCGGATAGCCCCGTTCGGCCGGGCACGGCGACGTACCCAGCCGAACAGCTGACGGTCACGGAAGCTGGAAGTAGACCTCGTCGGCGAGGATTCCCGGCGTCACGCGGATGAGGCCATCGAGCGAGGACGGTACGAGGTACACCTGCTTGCCGGTGTCTGAGGCGCCTGCCAGCAAGCTCGCCGTGCCGAAGGTGGGCTCGACACCGGAGACGAAGTTGTCCCAGGTCGAGATGACGGTGCCGTCCGCCGCGACGTACTCGACCTGGACAAGTGCAGAACTACCGTCGCCGCTCCCCTTGTAGGTGGCTGTCATGTCGAGGATGACGTACTGGGTGCCCTCGCCGGGTTCCGTGTTGAACGAGTTCCCGGCCATCACAGCGTCGTTTCCGTTGCGCTCGAACGAGTTGAGGATCACGTCCCAGTCGTTGTTGCTGATCGAGGCGCTGAACGGCAGGGGGTCCTCGCGCGTGCCGGTAGGGGCGTCGCTCGTGGCCTCGTCGGCCGTTTCGTCCTGCGGCGCGGCACCTGCCGGGGCCTCGTTCACGGTCGTGCTTCCGCCCGTCGCCTCATCGACAGCGTCCGAGAGCGCGGTGGCGACGACGAAGGTGAAGACGAGGAAGCCGACGATGGTTCCCACGACCGAGACGATGATCGCCGTCAGCCCCTGCCACTTGACGCGGCCCGACAGGCAGACGGCGACGATGCCCAGGATGAAGCCGGCCGGCAGGAGGATCCAGCCCAGGATCAGTGCAGCGGGCACGCACGCGAAGATGAATCCGACGGCGGAGATCGCGAGCGCGACGATGCCGACGATGTTGCGCTGCTTCGTCGGCATCACCCCCGCGGGCTGAGGCGGGTAGTAAGGGGCGGGCTGCGCTTCGGGCGCGCCGAAGGGCGGCGGAGTGGTGGTCATGCGGATCTCCAGATTGAACGGTGTGATGCCACGCAGACACGACGAGCGTCGTCAGGTGGCGCCCCCAGAGCAGCCACGTCGAGCGGGCACCTCAAGCTAGTCCTCCGCTCGCGCTGCTCTGGACGCGCGAGTCGCTGGCGGCCGCCTCCGACGCGACGATCCGGTGCTGCCGACGCCCGGAAACGCGGGCGAAACCACGACCGGCGTCGGGCGAAGGATCTGCCGTCCGTGGCACGTGCCCCGCGCATTACGGCCCGAAGTTCATCCAAACGGATGAAGGCTCCCGTCCGCGTCTCGCTCCGCGGGCTAGAGCAGCCCGCGAGCGGCGAGTTCGGCGCGCAGCGCGGGCACGATGTGCTCCGCGTACGCGACGGTCAGGTGCGTGCGGTCGTACCGCGTCGGGATGTCGCCCGCGAAAGCGGGGCAGACGAGCTCCCAGCAGGTGAAGGGCAGTGAGCTCACCGCGTGGTTGCCGGATGCGGCCGCCACCTGCTCGGCCGCCGACTCCATCTGGCCCCACGTGCTCGAGACGCCGGCCGCGCATCCGTACGGCGAGGCGGCGGGGGAGTAACAGCGCCCGAGATCGGCGCCCTCCGGCGGCGGCGCGAGGTGCACGATGCGGCCCGGCATCCCGTAGGTGTCGGCTTCGGCCTCCTGGGCGGCGAGCAGCGCATCGGCCGAGAGGTCGGCGCCGTCGGGGGTGTGGCCGAGCGTGTACGCGTTCGACATCACGACGAGGGTGGGCGCGTCGGCGAGGATCATGGCGCGGACATCGGCCTTGCGCTGCGGGCATGCCGTCATGACGCCGGCGCCGTCGTTCTGCACCGCGACGTCGGTGAAACGGCATCCGTAGAGGCCGACGGTCGTCACGCGGATGCCGCCGTCGCTGTCGTCGGCGAGCTTGCGGAACGCCGGGGCGTAGGCCATCGCGGTCGAATCGCCGACGAGATAGACGTGGACCGGGGCGTCGGAGCTGCCCGTGGAGCAGCCCGCGGCGGTCGGCGACACCTCGGGCGAGAAGCAGTCGCGAGCCGGGTTGCTCGCCGACGACCGGGTCATGACCTCGTCGAGCGAGGGATGCAGCTGGGGCCACTCGGTCGCGGTCGCGGCCGAGGCGAGCTCGGCCTGCAGGGCGGCGATCGGGTCGCCGGGGTCCGCGTCCGCCGCGTCGCTCGCGGCGTCGGCGGCGCCCGCGGGCGGGAAGGCGACGAGCGATGCCGTGAGGCCGCCGAAGACGTTCTGGACGACGAGCACGACGGCCAGGGCGGCGATGCCGAGCCCGGATGCCGCGAGCAGCGCCGGCGGGCCGAAGCGGGCGCGCCACGCGGCCCAGGGCGCAGAAGCGGGCACCGGCTCGGGCGCGGCGGCGGGGGCGGGTTCGGGGCTTGCGATGGCGCGCGGCGCTGGAACCTCCGGAACGCCCGGGCCGTCGCCGAGGTCCGCGCGGCTCAACTCAGGAGCGCCGCTCGACGGGCTCGTAGACGTGGCCGAGGGCGCCCCGGGGTAGTACCGCGTCCCGGGAGTCCAGCCCGCGGGGCGGGTGCTGAGCGCGCGTGGAGCCGGTGCTGGAGCGGCATCCCGAACCAGCTCGGCAGCGCGCACCGCTGTGGGCACCAGCGCGGCGGCGGCATCCTCGGGCGGCGTCTCGGCCGATTCGCCGCCGACCGGCCGGCCGTACGGCGCGAACCGGAACGGCCGTTCGACGAGGTGGTACGACGCCACGGCCAGGACGAGGGTGATCGCCAGCACGAGCGCCGTCGTGGCCTCTCGGGCGGGCAGCAGCACCGCGGCGAACACGATGACCGGGAAGTGCCACAGATACAGCGAGTACGACACGTCGCCCGCGAAGACGCTCACCGGGTTCGTCAGCGGAAAGAGATGCCGGTGCCGCGGGTCGCCCGGCACGCCGCCGGCGAGAACGAGCGCCGTCGCGGCGACGGGAAGGGCGGCCCACGGAGCCGGGAATCCGCCCGCCTCGGGATCGATGACGGCGAAGGCCACGATGAGGCCCCCGACACCGATCCACGACACGAGTCCGCCGACGACGGGCGGGATGCGGCGCAGCAGCGGCACCGCCGCGGCGATGAGCGCCCCGACGGCCAGCTCCCACGCGCGGGTGAAGGTGGAGAAGTAGGCCGGGACGGCGGCATCCGCGCTCTGCAGCAGCGCCCACGCGAACGATGCGGCGACGACGACCGCTGCGAGCACGGCCACGGCCCCGGTCGCCGCCGCACCGCGACGGCGGGCGGCAGGCAGGAGCGAGACGGTCAGTAGGAGGAGCAGCGGCCAGGCGAGGTAGAACTGCTCCTCGACCGCGAGCGACCAGAAGTGCTGAAGCGGCGAGACCGCGTCGTCGGCGTGGAAGTAATCGGTGCCGACCGCGGTGAATCGCCAGTTCGCGGCGAGCCCCGCCGACCAGAGGGCGTCGAGGAGCGTCTGCTCGGCGCGCGGGCGATTGAAGACGACGAAGGCGCTCGCCGCTGTGGCGATGAGTACGACGACCGCGAGGGGCAGGATGCGGCGGGCGCGCCGACCGGCGAAGGCGGCGAGGCGGATGCCGCCCGTCAGCTGCGCCTCGCGCAGCAGCGCGCCGGTGATGAGGAAGCCGGAGACGACGAAGAACACGTCGACCCCGACGAATCCGCCACGTGGCCAGCCGACCGCGTGCGCGCCGATGACCGCGAGGACGGCGAGGGCCCGGAGGCCCTGGATGTCGCGTCGCGGCGTCGGGTGGGAGAGCGTGGGGCTGTTCACATGGCGTCCGGAAGGGCGTCCCCGAGTGTAGTGGGAGCGATCTCATAGCGCATCGACGTCCGAACGCAACCCCTGTGCGCAAGATGCGGGAAATCGGGTTCGGTGGTGCTATGACAGCTCTTCCTCGAGCACCTCTCGCCCGCGGCGCCGGAATGCTGCTCCGCGGGTTCTTCGGCGCTCTGCTGATGCTGCGTCGACCGCGCCCGATCCACGTGCGCGGCACGATGCTGACGGGCACGGTCCGCTGGGTCGGGCCCGAGCGCCGGTCGGGCATCTCGTGGATCGACGAGCCACCGCAGTCGGGTGAGGCGAGGGTCGTCGCCCGACTGTCGCGTTCCGTGGGGCTGCCGGACGCCCTGCCCGACATCTTCGGGCTCGCTCTGCGCCTCTCGGGCGAATCCGCATCACCGGAGGTCGACGCCGGCGACATCGAGTTCGCCTCGACAGGACGGGGCGTGCCGCTGCGCTACGCGCTGCTGCCCCTGCGCCGGCCCGAGCGCGCACGCTTCGGCATCCTGCTGCCCTACCGCGGTCGTCGCGGTCCGGTGCTGCTCTCGGCGACGACCGTGGACGGCGGCCCGGATGCCGCGGACTGGCGGCTCGTGCTCTCGTTCGCCTCACCGCTCGGCCCGTGGCGTCCGTTCGTGCTCCTGCGGCTGACGCGCGCTGCATGGCCCGGCGATCAGCCTCGATTCGACGCCGGACGGCGGGTGCTGCCCGGCGCGCGGGTCTACCCCTGGGTGCGCGCGCTGCGCCAGCCGTCCTATGACCGTGTGCAGCGGCGCGGGCTGCCCGCCGACGACGCGCCTTCCACACCGGAAGCGCCGGCGCAACCGGCGTGCGCTGTGGCAGCGGGCGCGATGGACTGAATCGGTGCAGCCCGACGAGATCGCCCGTGTCGCCCGAGAGTCCTTCGGCATCGAGGAGCTGCGCCCGCAGCAGCTCGATGCGATCGAGGCGGCGGTCGCCGGGCGAGACGTGCTGGTCGTCTGGGCGACGGGTGCGGGGAAGTCGGCCGTCTACCAGGTCGCTGCGGCTCTCCGGCCCGGCCTGACCGCGATCGTCTCGCCCCTCATCGCGCTGCAGGAGGACCAGCTCGCGCGCATCGAGGAGGCACCCGATGCGCCCGACGGCGTCGCCCTGAACTCGAGCCGTGGCGCGCGCGCCCAGCGCGAGGCCTGGGACGCGATCCGGTCGGGAGAGGCCTCGTACGTCCTGCTCGCGCCCGAACAGCTCGCGAAGGATGACGTCGTCGCCGAGCTCGCCAAGGCCGGGGTCTCGCTGCTGGTCGTGGACGAGGCGCACTGCATCGCAGCCTGGGGACACGACTTCCGCCCGGACTACCTGATGCTCGGCGAGGTCTCCGAGCGTCTGGGGCGACCGCCGATCCTCGCGATGACGGCGACGGCCACCAGCCCCGTCCGCACCGAGATCATCGAGCGGCTCGGCATGGACGACCCGGCCATCCTCGTGGGCGACGTCGACCGGCCGAACATCGAGCTGAACGTCCGCCGTCACTCCGAGAAGTCGGGCAAGCGCGACGCCGTGATCGACGAGGTAGTGGAGCTGCCCAAGCCGGGGCTGCTGTACACCGCCACCCGGCGCGGCACCGAGGAGTACGCCGAGGCGCTGCAGGAACGAGGGATCAACGCCGTCGCGTACCACGCCGGCCTGTCGGCGAAGGAGCGGCACGGGGTGCACGAGGCGTTCCACGACGGCGAGGTCGAGGTCGTGGTCGCCACCTCCGCGTTCGGGATGGGGATCGATAAGGCCGACGTGCGCTTCGTCGTCCACGCCGACATCCCCGACTCCATCGACGCCTACTACCAGGAGCTCGGTCGCGCCGGCCGCGACGGCGAGCCCGCGACGGCGACGCTTCACTATCGGCCCGAAGACCTGTCGCTGCGACGTTTCTTCGCGGCGTCGGCACCGAAGCGGGGCGAGCTCAAGCGACTCGTCGACGCCATCGCCGGCGCGACGCGGTCGCGCGCCGAGATCGCCGCGGCCGGCGGGCTGTCGACCCGTCGCGTGACCGCGCTGCTGACGGTTCTCGTCGATGCGGGCGCGATGCGGACGAGTCGCGCCGGGGTCGCGCTGCGGCGGGGGATGACCGTGGAGCGCGCCGTCGACGCTGCGTTGGAGAGGTCGGCCGAGCGGGAACGCATCGACGCCTCCCGTATCGAGATGCTCCGCAGCTATGCCGAGACCCGTCGGTGCCGGCGGGCGACGCTGCTCGGATACTTCGGGCAGGACTACGTCGAGCCGTGCGAGAACTGCGACACGTGCGCGGCATCCGCGAACGACCGAGCGGCGCGCGAGGAAACCTCGGAGGAACGGGGTGATCACGCCGACGGTCCCTTCCGCGTCGACGACGTCGTGCGCCACCACGAGTGGGGTGAGGGAACCGTGATGGCCGTCGAGGACGACCGTGTCACCGTGTTCTTCGAATCGCAGGGGTACAAGGTGCTCGCCACGGAGCTCGTCGCCGAGCGCGGTCTGCTCGAACCCGCCTGACCGCCGGTCGCGACTCGCCCCTGGGAGCGGTTACCAGTCTCGTCCCGTTCCGGCCGGTTGCCCGCTCGCGGCTGGTTAGCGTGCAGGTGAGCACGGCGACATGTCGGGCGGTGGCGGCTGAATGGGGGGCGTCACCGCCTCGCATGTCCGGGGCGCTCACGGACTTTCCAGACATCCGTCCCTATGATGAGTCGGTCACCGGGAGTGCCTGCGCGACGCGAAGAGCGCGCACCCGAACGCACTCCTCGCCGGCTCGTCGAGAGGACACCCGTGAGCGCACGTTCCGATGCGAAGGCGTCGCGGCGCCGTCGTCGTCCCGTCGCCCGGCACGGCCAGCTGCGGTCGCCGAACCCGCTGACCCAGATCCTGGCGGTGCTCGGCGTCATGGTCGCCGTCGTGGTCGTGAGCGGTGTCGCCGTCGGCGGCTTCTACGTGTGGAACGCCACGCAGGTCGTGGCCGATGCCGGCGTCTCGATCGGCGACGACGACTCGCAGCTCCCCCCGACGATCGGCGAGATCGAGGGCGGCGTGAACATGCTCGTGGTCGGCACCGACTCGTGCGAGGGCGCGAACGCCGAGCTCTCGTCCGCCTGCCAGGCGAAGGACACCGACGGTGAGCGCAACGATGTGACGATGCTCGTGCACATCAGCGACGAGCCGCGGCGCGTGACGGTCATCTCGTTCCCGCGCGACATGATCGTTCCCATCCCCGCCTGCACCGGTGAGGACGGCACCCAGTACTCGGCGATGAGTGCGCAGATGCTCAACGTCTCGTACATGTACGGCGGTCTCGCGTGCTCCGTCAGCACGATCGAAGAGCTGACCGGGATCGACATCCAATTCGCCGCCGCGACCCGCTGGACCGGCGTCATCAACATGTCCGACGCGATCGGCGGCGTCGACGTCTGCGTGTCGGATGACGTCAACGACTCTCACACGGGGCTGAGCCTGACTAAGGGCAACCACACCCTCCAGGGCACGGAAGCGCTGCAGTTCCTCCGCACGCGGTACGCGATCGGCGACGGATCCGACCTCGGCCGGATCTCGAACCAGCAGCAGTTCATGAGCTCGATGGTGCGCAAGCTGCAGTCCGACGGGGTGCTCGGAAACCCCACGGCGCTGCTCAATCTCGCCACCACCGCCGTCGACCAGGTCGCCAGCGGGCAGATCAAGCTGAGCTCGTCGCTGTCGAGCCCGCAGCGGATGGTACAGATCGCCCTCGCCATGCGCAGCGTGCCCTACGAGGACATCGTGTTCGTGCAGTACCCCACGGCCTACGTCAACGGCGGATCACGTGTGCAGCCGGTCGAGAGCGCCGCCAAGGTGCTGTTCGACGCGCTCGCCGCGAACCAGCCGGTGCAGCTGAGCGGGTCGACGAGTGACGGCTACGGCACCGAGGTCGTCGGCGAGGCGGCTCCTCCCACGCCCGCTCCGACCGATTCCGCAGCGCCCGCCGACCCGGCGGCGACGCCGGACGCGCCCGCGACGGACGCGCCCGAGGCGGGCGGACCGGTCGTGCTGCCGGAGTCGGTCACGGGCCAGACGGCGGCGCAGGTCACCTGTACCGTCAGCTCCCGGTGAGCCGGGGTGCTCTCCGGCCCTCGATTCGGAGCCTGAGGCAGTCCGGGCTATGATTGCCGGGTGCATCCGCGCCGTCTCGCGTCGGATGCCGTGGAGACGTCGCATAGTCAGGCCTAGTGCACCACCCTGCTAAGGTGGAGTCCCCGTAAGGGGACCGAGGGTTCAAATCCCTCCGTCTCCGCCACGAAAGAAGCCCCGGTCCGCCGGGGCTTCTTCGTTCGCGCAGCGAATCGGGTGTCGGAATCACCGCAGCGATCGCGAGATGTCGTAGATCTCGGTCAACAGTTCGACGACGGAGTCGGACGATGCCAGCGCGGTCACTTCAACGTTCAGTGGGTACCCTGACGGAGATTCGCGCAGGACCATTCCCGCATCACGGACGTGTGCCGGCCCGAGCCCGCGGACCAACGCGTCCCATTCGGCTCCGTGTGTCGCACCGCCGTCCCTCAGCGCGACACGACGTCCGAAGCTCAGCCTGAAGCCCTTGCGGCTGTAGCTCAGTGCCGCCACACGGGGCCGCACGCGAGGTGCGGCACTCATGATCTCCGAAGCGTCACCGGACGCGTAGAGCACGAGGTAGCGGAGCTCCGGCTGGACGAGCCAGCAGACCGGCTTCTCGGCCTGCTGTAGGCGTTGTTCGAGGTTCGCGAGGATGTCGGTTACCGCGGTGGCGGTCGTGGCGCGCGAGCGCTTCTTCACGAGCGCCTCGATCTCCTCCATGGACGCCGGGCGTAGGGCCGCCCCGTCGGCGCGGTCGACCCGCCGCGGCGTCTCGACCGCCGTCACCTGCGTCAGTTGCACCGCGTCTCGGAGCTGGACGAAGTCGGTGAAGCCGTCGGCGTCGCTCAGGTGCCGCGCGAGCAGAGCATGGAAATGAATGAAGGCGGCTTGTTCTCGCAGCGAGATCTCGAGGTCCTCGAAGAGGCGCGCGCGTTGCTCGTCGTCCAGGTCTGACAGCAGGCTCTCGCTGAGGATGTCGAGCTGAACGGATTCCTCCGTGTCGATCTCGATGTTTGTCGAGTACACCGCGTCGACGATGCGATCGTGCAGCTTCGGATACGCGGTTTGAGCGCACAGCATGACCACCATCGTCTGCTCCAGCTCGTGCGTACGATGTGCGGGCGAGACGAGCTTCAAGAGTTCGAAGGAGTTGAGTAGTCGTTTGATCGCACGAGGGTTTGTGCCCATGGTGGCCCGCACGATCTGCACGACCTCTTCGGATGCGCCGGGTTCGAGCTGAAGTGCGTCTCCAATCAGACCGCGGACGTCATACGACCCGACAGGCATCGAGAAGGGCACCTGGATGATCTTGTCGAAGTACTGTCGCGCTTTGCGAGGATCGACGTCGTTTCCGTACTTGACGCGGACTCCCCGGACAACCACCTCGAAGTCGACGGCGAGCACGAAAACGCACTGCTTGACCTCGAAGAAGAGCTTCAGACTCTCCAGGATCTCGATGGCGCGCCCCGGCTCCACGCGATCCAGATCGTCGATCAGGATCACAATGCGATCGACCTTCTCGCTCTTGCAGTACTGCTCGACGGCGTCTCCGAAATCCGCGCGGATGCGCTTGAGCCGAGAGATGTAGTCGGGTTCCCCGTCAGGAGTTGCGGCGTCGGTGAGTACCGTTAGGGCGGCATCCATCACGCCCTCCACCTGAGCGAACTTCGCCATGGACTTCGCGCCGCCGACAGCCACACCGGTGGCGAGGGCGCCCAGGAACGGCAAGAGCTTTTTGGCCTTCTGAGACGCCGTGGCGATAGGGCGGAGGATCTCGTGTGCGAGCGAGAAGACGAGCGAGTCGCCGAGATCGAACTGAGAGTAGAGCCACGTGTTGAATTCGATGACCTTCACGGCACCGGCGGCGGCGTCGCGGGAACCGGCGAGGCGGTTGCTGATGAAATTGAGCGCCGTCGTCTTGCCGGTTCCCCAGTCTCCTTGAACGGCGATCGTCATCGGGGTTTGGCAGCGTCGAACAAAATCCGCGAGCCCATCGTAGTAATGACCGATTCCGAGTTGGTCGCTGCCGCTCGACGGGTCCAGGGGAAGGTCGATATATCCGATTTCGTTTCGGGATGCGCTCTGTGCCACGCTCGCAGACTAGCGAACCGCGGGATGAGATCTGATTCCGCCGCGGGGGTCGGGATCCTGACCCGCGACCTCGGGTCGCGAGGCGTGGATCTGTGAGGCCCCAGCCCGAGCCGGCCCCGGCCCCGGCCCCGGCGCACCCTGGGAGGATGGGGGGCATGACTGCTCGACGTACGCTCCTGGTCGGATCCGGCAAGGTCGCCACTCGCCTCGGCGAGAGTCTCGTCGATGCGGGGCAGGAGGTCGTCGCGATCCGGCGGAGCGCCGGCGGCATCCGGCCTGCGTTCACGCCGATCGTCGCCGACCTCGCAGCGCCCCTCGACACGACGTTGCCCGCGGTCGACGCGATGGTCGTCACCCTTCCACCGGGGGATGACCCCGGCTTCTACCGCGCCGCGCTGGAGCGCATCGCGCGAGCGCTGCCGAAGCCGCCCGAGCGCACCGTATTCGTGTCGTCGACGCGGGTCTTCGAGGGGTGGGGTCCGGAGCGTCCCCTCGACGAGGACGACGAGCCCCGGCCGACGAGCACGCGCGGCGAACAGCTCGTCGACGGCGAGCATGCGGCCCGCGAGATGTTCGACGCGATCGTCGTGCGGCCCGCCGGGATCTACGGCCCCGGACGTGAGCGGCTGATCCGGCAGGTGCTCGCGGGTGAGCCGGTCGACTACGAGCGTCGCACCAACCGCATCCACGAGGTCGACCTCGTGCGCGCGATCGCGCAGCTGCTCGACGCGGACGCGCCGCCTGCGCTTCTGCACGGCGTCGACCGGCGACCCGCGACCCTCGGCGAGGTGGTCGAGTTCATCGCGGATCGCCTCGGGGTCGACGCTCCGCCGCGCGCGGAGGTCGAACCCGACGCTGACCGCGGCAAGGTGCTCGACGGCTCGCGCCTCGCGGCGATGCTCGACTTGACGTTCCCGACGTTCGTCGAGGGCTACGGGCGCATGATCGCCGATCGAGGCTGATCGCCGAACCCAGAAGCGGCGATACAGCCGTCGGACCGGTGGTGCTGGTGTCGCCTGCAGCGGGCGCCGAGGCCACATCAGCCCCGCCAGTCCGACGAATGTATCGGCTCAGGCGCGGGGCCGCAGCAGGCCGACGAGCAGCAGGCGCATCGCGGCGACGGGGTCGGTGTCGTCGGTCAGCCAGCGGATCTGGATGCCCTCCCACCCGCTGATCACGAGGTCGGCCAGGGCTCGAGGGTCGTCGTCCGCATCGAGTCGGCCGCGGGCGCGATCGTCGGCGATGGCCGCGGCGTACGTCTCGGTGACCGCGCGGTAGCGCTCGAGCAGCCACGCGTGCGCCTCGTGCTCGGGGTGCGTCGCCTCGGCCGACACGATCGAGAACATGCGCACGAGCTCGCGCCGGGCGAGGTTGCGCTCGACGATCGCCAGCACGCTCGGGATGAACCCGTCGCGGGCTGCGCGCGCGGGGAAGTCGGTGTCGGCGGCATCCTCCTGCTCGAGGACGGCCGCCAGCAGCGAGACCTTCGTGGGGAAGTGGTGCATCACGGTGGTGAGACTCAGATCGAGCTGCTTGGCGATCTGCCGGAGCGACCCGCCGCGGTAGCCGTGGGTGCCGAACACGACGGTCGCCGACGCCACGATCTCCGCACGCCGGGCCGCGCTCTTCGCGTACGGCCCACGGGGGTGAGGGGCGTCGGATGGCATGACCCGAGCGTAGAACACATCAATCCCGTGCATCTGCACGTGTTTCGGTCTACGCTGATCGCATGGCAACGGATGACACGACCTACCGCTGGGTGAAGGACGGGGCGCTCGGCCCGGGACGGATGCGCTACGGCGCCGACTACAACCCCGAGCAGTGGCCCCGCGAGGTGTGGGACGAGGACGTCCGGCTCATGCGCGAGGCCGGCGTCAACATCGTCTCGCTCGGCATCTTCTCCTGGGCGCTGCTCGAGCCGCGCCCGGGCGAGTGGGACTTCGGCTGGCTCGACGAGATCATCGATCTGCTGCACGCCAACGGCATCGACGTCGACCTCGCCACGGCGACCGCGTCGCCGCCGCCGTGGCTCGCGAAGCGGCATCCCGAGATCCTGCCGCAGACGATCGACGGAACGACCCTCTGGCCGGGGTCGCGTCAGCACTGGCGGCCGACGTCGCCGGTCTTCCGCGAGTACGCGCTGCGGCTGACGCGTGCGCTCGCCGAGCGCTACGCCGATCACCCTGCTCTCGTCGCCTGGCACATCTCGAACGAGCTCGGCTGCCACAACCTCTACGACTTCTCGGATGACGCCGCCCGGGCCTTCCGGGTGTGGCTGCAGGCGCGCTACACGACCCTCGACGCGCTCAACGAGGCCTGGGGCACGGCGTTCTGGTCGCAGCACTACGAGGAGTGGGACGAGATCCTGCCCCCGCGTGCCGCTCCGACGCAGCGCAACCCTGGACAGCAGCTCGACTTCGAGCGCTTCTCGTCGGATGCCGTGCGCGACCACCTGCGCGCCGAGAACGCGGTGCTCGCCGAGGTGACGCCCGGCATCCCGCGCACGACGAACTTCATGGTCGCCCAGAACGTCCGCGACATCGACTACCCCTCGTGGGTCGGCGACGTCGACTTCGTGTCGAACGACCACTACCTGCGCCCGGGCGAGCTCGGGCGCGACGACCTGTCGTTCTGGTCGAACCTCACGGGCAACATCGCCGGCGGCCGGCCGTGGTTCCTCATGGAGCACGCGCCGAGCGCGGTGAACTGGCGCGCCGTGAATCCGCCCAAGCGGCCCGGCGAGCTGGTCCGCGACGCCCTGACCCACGTCGGGCACGGGGCAGACGCGGTCTGCTACTTCCAGTGGCGGCAGTCCCGCGCCGGGGGTGAGCGCTACCACTCCGGCATGGTCCCGCACGCCGGCGCCGAGAGCCGGGTGTTCCGCGATGTGGTCGACCTCGGCTCGCAGCTGCGCGACCTGGCGCCGGTCACCGGCAGCCGGCGCGAGCGGGCGCGCGTGGCGCTCGTGTTCGACTACGAGTCGTGGTGGGTCAGCGGACGCGACTCGCACCCCTCCGAGTCGCCCGCCTACGACGACGAGACGCTGCTGTGGTACCGAGCGCTCCTCGACCTCGGCGCGCGCGTCGACGTCGTGCCCGTCGCGGCCGACCTCGGTGACTACGAGGTGGTCGTCGCGCCGATGCTCCACGTCGTCCCGGCCGCGCTGCGCGAGCGACTGACCGCCTTCGTCGCCGGTGGCGGTCACCTCGTGACGACCTACTTCTCGGGCGTGGTCGACGAGAACGACCGGGTGTGGCTCGGCGGTTACCCGGGTGCGCTGCGCGAGCTGCTCGGCATCACGATCGAGGAGTTCGTCCCGATGCTGCCGGGCGAGACGGCATCCCTCGCCTCCGGCACGGTCGTCCGTGACTGGAGCGAGCGCATCGCGCGCGTCGAACCCGATGTCGAGGTGCTCGACACCTACGCCGGAGGCGACCTCGACGGCGCCCCGGCCGTGACCCGACGCCGAAGCGGCCAGGGCAGCGGAGGCAGCGCGACGTACGTGTCGGCTGCGATCGGTCGCGCCGGTGCCGCGGACGTCGTGCGGCGCCTGGCCGGCGACATCCCGGCGCTCGCGGCAGACCCCCTCGCGGCCGACGGCGACGTCGACGTGATCATCCGCCGCCACGAGGGTGGGCGCTTCGTGTTCCTCGCGAACCGCACCGACGCCGAGGTGGTGGTGGCCGCAGCGGGCGACCTGATCGCGGGTGCCGCCGAGCGAGGTTCCGCGGATGCCGTCGCGATCGCCCCGCGCGGTGTCGCGGTGCTCGCGCAGGAGGGCTGAGCCGCGCGACAATGACCGCATGACCGACACGGACGGCACGCTGGCGTGGCTTCTGGACACCGACCCGTCGCTGCGCTGGCAGGTGGAGCGTGATCTCGCCGACGCTCCGCCGTCCGTGTGGCAGGCCACGCGGGCTCGCGTCGCGACAGAGGGCAACGGCGCACGCCTCCTGCGGGAGCAGGGCGACGACGGTCAGTGGGAGGGTGGCGCGTACTTCCCGGCGGGGTTCTTCGACAGCGCGGAGGCCCGCGCGCCGGGACAGCCCTGGACGGCGACCACCTGGACCCTGAAGGATCTGCGGGAGTGGGGTCTGGATGCCGCCGTCCTCGGCGACACCGCGGAACGGCTGCGACGCAACAGCCGCTGGGAATACGACGACCTGCCGTACTGGGACGGCGAGATCGACGTGTGCATCAACTCGTACACGCTCGCGACGGGCGCCTGGCTCGGTGTCGACATGAGCGGCCTGGCGCGGTGGTTCCGTGAGCATCAGCTGGCCGATGGCGGGTGGAACTGCGAGGCGGAGGAAGGACGATCGGTGCGCGGGTCGTTCCACTCGACGCTCAACGCTCTGCGCGGCATGCTCGCGTGGGAGCAGATCACGGGCGACCCGGCCCTCCGCGAGAGCCGGCACCGCGGGGAGGAGTACCTGCTGTCGCGCCGGCTCGCCTTCCGCGCCTCGACCGGCGAGCCCGTCGGCGACTTCGTGACGGAGTTCGTCTATCCCAATCGCCACCGCTACAGCGCGCTCGTCGCCCTCGATCATTTCCGCGCCGCCGCGCTTCTCGAAAACGCCGCACCCGATCCGCGGCTGGCGGAGGCGATCGACATGGTCCGGAACGCTCGCGCCGCCGACGGCACCTGGCATCAGGGGACGCCGCTCGCGGGACGCATCTGGTTCGACATCGATGTCGCCGCGGGCGAGCCGTCGCCCTGGCTGACGATGGTCGCCCTGCGCGTGCTGCGGTGGTGGGATGCCGCTGTTCCGGCCTGACGTCGCGCTGTCAACAGCCTGTCGCCCACCGCGGGGCGTCGCCGACGATGGCGGCAGACGAAAGGACTCGCCATGACGACAGACATGCCCGCTTCCGACGCCCCGCTCCGGGTCGTCGCCCTCAACTGCACCCTGAAGCCCGCACCCGCGGAGTCGAGCACGCAGCTCATGCTGCAGCAGGTGCTCGACGCCCTCGCCGAGCACGGCGCCTCGGGCACGCAGGTGCGCATCGCCGACCTGAACATCGCGCCGGGCGTCGAGACCGACATGGGGGACGGAGACGAGTGGCCCTCCGTTCGAGAGCAGATCCTCGCCGCCGACATCCTCGTCGTCGGGACGCCCATCTGGATGGGACACGCCTCGAGCCTCGCGCAGCGCGTGCTCGAGCGCCTCGATGCCGAACTCTCCGAGACGGACGACGCCGGTCGGCCGATCCTCTTCGACCGGGTCGCCGTGGTGGCCGTGGTCGGCAACGAGGACGGCGCGCACAAGGCCACCGCCGACCTCTTCCAGGGGCTGAACGACGTCGGGTTCACGATCCCCGCACAAGGCGGCACGTATTGGAACGGCGAGGCGATGCAGACCGTCGACTTCAAGGATCTGGAGAAGACGCCAGACCCGGTCGCCTCGACGACCGCCACTCTCGCACGCAACGCGGCGCATCTCGCGCGCGTGCTGCGCGCCGCCCGCTACCCGGCGGAGTGAGCGCCGGTCAGCCCCAGCCGCCGAGGTAGGCGGCGAGATCGGGCTCGTCGGTGACGGCGCGGATCGCACGCGTCGTCGCCGACGCCGTCGGGAAGAGATCCCCACGGCGCCAGCGGTCGCTCCGCGCGCGGGCGCGCACCGAGATGACCCGCAGGAGGGGCTCGCTGTCGGGGGAGCACAGGGTCAGCTCACCGAGGCCTTCGCCGTCGACGCGAGCCAGTGCGGCGGTGAGGACGTCGTCGTCGCCGTCGATGCGGACCGGGCGGAGCAGCTCGATGATGATCCGGACGCGATCGAACGCGGGATCCGGCTCGGATTCCTCCGGAAGCACGGCGGCGCGCCCCGCAGCCGGCCCCAGAGCCGCCAGCGCGCTGTCGAGAGCGAGGAACCGCTGCCCGTCGCTCGCGCGCGGCGGCGCGATGATCGCGATGTCGGGGTGGGTGGGCCGCAGACCCCGGCCGGCGGAACCGGCGACGGGGATGAGGTCGCTGAGCCGGATGGTCTCTGCGTTGCGGCGCGCCACCGCGCCTTCATCGCGTCCGGCGGCATCCGGTCCGTCGTGCCACGCCACGGCTGCGGGCACGTGGGCGAGCAGCGCGCCGTGCAGCCACGCGCGGTAGGCCCATTCCCAGTCCTCCCCGCCATACGACGTGAACGACTCGTCGAAGCCTCCCGTCGCGTCGAACAGCACCCGCGAGCACGCGATGACAGCCCCGATGACGTGGCGATAGCTGCGGTCGTCAGCGCGGAGCAGGTTCGCGGTTCGGCGATACTCCGCTGCGAGCCATTCCGGCTCGGGCAGGGCCGTGCGCGCCGCCTCTTCGGCGAGCCGGGCGGCGTCGACGCCGCGCAGGTCTGCGTGCCGGCGCCGCCCGACCGTGACGCAGTCCGGCGCGAGTGCGGGCAGCCGGGTCAGCTCGCGGACGAAGGCGGGCTCGGGGGCCGTGTCGGCGTCGAGGAACACGAGGACATCCCCGCGAGCCGCCGCGGCACCGAGGTTGCGGACGGCCGCGAGCCGGAAGCCCCGGTCCTCGTGGCGGACGAGCTCGACCCCGTCCGGAACGGAGGGCGGCTCGGGCGAGCCGTCGTCCGCGACGATGATCTGCAGCCGGTCGGCCGGGTGATCCTGCGACCGCAGCGCGGCGAGCGTCCGAGCGAGCTGTTCGGGCTGGCGGTAGTGGGCGACGATCACCGAGACGGTCGGCGGCTGTGCGGGCCATCGGCCGTCGAGAAGGTCCCACCGGTTGCCGGGTAGGGCTTCGCCGGGAAGTGGGCCCGAGCTCATCGCGACATCCCGCGCCACCAGTTCAGGTACGACCCAGCGACGTCGGCCAGGTCGGGACGCAGGGGATGCCCGGGGGCCAGACGAGTCGAGGCCGGGTCCTCCCACGCCTCGGCGAGGCGGTCGGTCAGCTCCGCCGGGTCGAAGAGAACCGTCGTCCCGGGGCGCAGGCCGTCCATCTCGTCGCTGTAGCGCGACCGGACGACGAGCGGACGACGTCCGGCTTCGATCCAGTCGAGCATCGATCGCGAAGCCGACACGTGCTCGTGCGCGGCGACCGGGATGCCCGGCTCGCGCAGCCGCCGGGCGAACTCGCCGTCGTCGAGGAATCCGGTGATCTCGAAGCGGCCGCCGACGTCGGCGGCCAAGCGTTGGAGCGTCGCGACGTCGCCCTCGTGGCCCGGCGAGGCGGCACCCAGAGCGCGGACGACCGCTTCGCCGACCGGTCGGCCCGACGTACGCAGCGCGTTCACTGCCGCGGTGGCGGCGCGCAGGGCCGGCTCGTGCCCCTTTCCGGGGTACACGAACCCCGCGATGAGCACGATGAGGTCGGCGGAGGCGCCGGGTCGGTCCGGGGCGTCGGCGGGACCCGGCTCAGGAGCGCGGGCGAGCCGGGTTCCGAGCGGGATCACCTCGGGCCGCAGGTCGTCGCCGAGGTGCTCCGACACGAGCAGCCGCTCGTGCTCGCTGTTGACGGCCACGGCGTCGGCGGCGGCGAAGAAACGGCGATAGGCGGCGACCCGGCGGTCGTACTTCGTGCCGTCTGACGGCTGCGGCAGATCGTGCAGTGTCAGGGTCAGCCGGCAGGCGCGCGAGAGCGCTTCGACCGCGTCGGCGGCATCCTCCAGGCTCGCTCCGAGCAGGCGGTCGGTCGCGTGCAGATGCACGGGCTCGCCGGGAGCGACCGCTGTCAGCGCGGCGCTGAGGTCGGTCACGGCGGCGGCGCGCACGGCCGGGTCGAGACGGTGCGCGGCGGCGGCGACGTCGGAGCCGTAATCGGTCACTCCGTGTCCGGCAGGACCCCAGACGAGGCACAGGGGAGGGGTGTCGACGGGCATCCGGTCATCGTTACCGGTCGCCTGTGGTTCGCGCAAGTGCGAGGCGCCGGGCGTCCCGCTCGGCTAGCGTCCGACTCGGATCGCCCCCGTTTCGGCGGTTTCAGCAAGGAGGACCGTGACCATCGTCACCGCCAGTGCGCCCCTGGACGAGATGTCCGGTGCGCCCGACGTGCGCGTCGTCGCGGTGCCCGCCGGGCATCCCTACGTGCAGCGTGTCACGCACGCCGCGGGCATCGAGCTCCTGCCCGACCCGCCGGTGGCTGGCGCGGCCGAGGGCGTGTGGTGGCCCCCCGTCGCCCTCGACCCCGACTGGATTCGTCAGCACGCCGATCGTGCCGACATCCTGCACGTGCACTTCGGCACCGAGTCTTTCCCCGCGGGCCATCTGACGGCGTGCATCGATGCGGCCCATGCCGCCGGTTGGGCGGTCGTCTTCACCGTCCACGATCTGACTCACCCCCAGCTCGCGGGCCAGGGTCCGTACGCCGCCCAGCTCGACGAGCTCATTCCGCGCGTCGACGCTCTCGTGACGCTCACCGCAGGCGCCGCAGCCGAGGTGCGCGAGCGCTGGGGACGCGAGGCGGTCGTGCTGCCGCATCCCGCCATCCTGCGCGAGGGCGAGACCCCGTCGGTCGTCGCGGTGAGCGAAGAGCTGCGGATCGGAATGCACCTGAAGGACCTCCGCCCCGGCACCGATGGGCCGACCAGCGCGCGAACGCTGATCGCCGCGGTCGAGCGCCTCCGCGATGAGGGCCATCACGCTGTCGCCGAGATCCGCATGCACCGGTCGGTCCGCGATCACGACGCCCGCGACGAGGTGCGGGCGGCCGTGGCTGGCCACCCTTACGCGGTCCTCGTCGAGCAGGGCCGACTTCCCGACGCCGCGCTGAACACGGCGCTCGGCGGACTCGACGTCTGCGTGCTGCCCTACCGCTTCGGCAGTCATTCCGGCTGGCTCGAGCTCTGCTGGGACCTCGGCGTCCCCGTCGCCGTCCCCGATGTCGGCCACTTCGCCGATCAGCATGACGACGACTCGATCGCGAGCTTCCACCCGGGCGATGTGGAGACGCTCACCGCTGCGTTGCGCACGCTGCTGTCGTGCGACGAGGCGCCCCGTCCCGGTTCGGTCGCGCGGGCCGATCTCATCGAAGCGCGTCGCGACAGTCGTCGCGAGCAGGATGCCGGGACGGCGCAAGCGCATGCCGTGCTGTACCGCCGTCTTCGCAGCGAGCGTGCCTCGTGACGGGGCGTCCGCTGCGCATCGCGGTCATCGCGCCGCTCCGGTTTCCGATCCGGAGGCCTCACGCCGGCGGGCTCGAGGCCGCCGTGTGGTCGGAGGTCGAGGCTCTGCGCGCCCGAGGCCACGAGGTGACCGTCGTCGCGGTGACCGGGTCGGACCACGTCGAGCCCGGCAGCATCTGGGAGATGCCCGAGCTGGGCTGGGACGCCGACGCGGTGCGCACCGACAAGACGTACCCGCCCGCCTACGAAACCCTCAGCGTGCCGATGCTCCGGCGCGCCCTCGAGACGATCGGCGCGCGGGCCGCGGACTTCGACGTGATCTCGAACCACTGCCTGCACGCCCTCCCGCTGCAGCTCGCACCGCAGCTGGACGTGCCGATGGTGACGACCCTGCATACGCCCGTCGACGATGACTTCGTACGGGCCCACCGTGCCGCGGCGGGCCGGGGCAGCACGTTCCTCTCGGTCAGCGAGCACACGCGTCGGGAGTGGCAGCACGCGGGTGTCGCCTCGACCCTGCTGGCCAACGGCGTCGACCCTCGCGTCTGGACCGCCGGGCCGGGCGGCGACGACCTCGTCTGGTTCGGCCGCATCGTTCCCGAGAAGGCCCCGCACCTGGCCGTGGCCGTCGCCCGATCGCTCGGGCGACGGCTCACGATCGCCGGCCGTGTCGGCGACCGCGCGTACGCCGACGACGTGCTCGGCCCGCTGCTCGGCGACGACGTCACGCTGGCCGGTGAGCTCACCCCTCACGAACTCGCCGCGCTCGTCGGTCGGTCGGCCGTCGCGCTCGCGACGCCCGCGTGGGCCGAGCCGTTCGGGCTCGTCGGTCCGGAAGCCCTCATGTGCGGGACGCCCGTCGTCGGCTTCGCGGTGGGCGGCGTGCCCGAGATCGCGGCGGCCTCCGTTGGGATGCGCCTCGTGGGCGCCGGAGACGTCGCCGCGATGGCGGATGCCGTGGCGGAGATCTGGCCGCAGGCCCGTGATCCGCGCTTCCGTCGCGCGGTCCGGGGGCGGGCGGTGGAGCGGTTCTCGCTCGACGCGCGAACGAGTGCCCTCGAGGAGATCTTCGCGTCGCTGAGCACGCTCGCGGCGCCCGCCGAGCTGCCGGCATGACGGGGCGCATCGGCTGGTACGTGCACCACCATGGTCGCGGCCACCTGACCCGTATGCTCGCCATCGCGCCCCACCTCGATGTCGACGTCGTCTGTTTCAGCTCGATGCCCGCTCCCGCCGAGCTGCCCGCGAACGTCTCGTGGGTCGAGCTCTCCCGCGATGACGTGCCCGCACCGGCCGTCCCCGCCGATGACCCGACGGCGGGCGGCCTGCTCCACTGGGCTCCGTTGCACCACGTCGGCCACCGTTCGCGGTTCGCGGTCATCGCCGCAGCGGTCGGGGCGGGCGACATCGACGCGTTCGTCGTCGACGTCTCGGCCGAGGTGACGTTGTTCGTCCGGCTCCTCGGCGTGCCCGTGGTGATCATCACGCAGCCCGGTGACCGCACGGACGAGCCGCACCGGCTGGCTTATGCCGCGGCGCGGCGGGTCATCGCGCCCTGGCCGGAGGAGATCTATGCTCCCGAGCACCTGACCTCGCTCGGTGACCGCGTCGCGTTCGTCGGCGGGATCTCGCGGTTCGCCGGTCGTCGTCGGCCAGCGCAGCCGCGCGGCGACGAGGTCGTCCTGCTCGGCGGCGGCGGTGGCGCCGACGTCTCGGCCGACGACATCGCGGCCGCGGAGCGCGCGTCGGGGCGTCCGTGGCGTGTGCTCGGCGCCGGTTCCGGAGCGTGGGCCGCCGACCCCTGGGATGCGTTGACGACGGCAGCCGTCGTCGTGTCGTGGTGCGGTCAGAACGCGGTCGCCGATCTCGCCGCCGCGGGCGCACCTGCGATCGTCATCCCGCAGGAACGTCCGTTCTCCGAGCAGCGGGCGACCGCCCTGGCGCTCGGGCGGTCGGGCCTCGCCGTCGCCGTGCCCCGGTGGCCCGAGCCGGCGCGCTGGCCGGATCTGCTCGACCAGGCCTCGGCCTGCGGCGAGGGATGGACCGCGTGGCGCGCCGACGGAGCGGCGCAGCGCGCGGCGGAGATCATCCGTGCCGAAGCGGCGGCGGGAGCCGGTGCATGAGCGACATGGCGATCGTGACGCTCTGCTCGGCACCGCGCCTCGAGCACCTGCGCAATCAGCTGCGCGCGACGGCGGGTGTGCCGCGGGTCGTCGTCTGGATCGGCGACGACGATGCGCCCCTCCTCGACGCCGAGTCCGTGGTGCGCGTTCCCCCGGGGGCGGCCGGTCTGCGGCTCGCGGCGGCGCGAAACGCCGGCGCCCGTGCAGCCGAGGCGCTCGGGGCGCGCCTGCTCGTCTTTCTCGACGCCGATTGCGTCCCCGGGCCCGAGCTCGTCGATCGCTACCGTGACGCGGCGACCCAGCACCCCGATGCGGTCCTGTGCGGGCCGGTGACGTATCTGCCCGCGAGGGCCGCGCTCGACGCGGCGTCCCTCCGCGCGGCCACTGCGCCCCACGCGGCGCGCCCGGCTCCGCCCGCCGGCACCCTGCAACGTGCCGAGCCCGCGGAGTACCCGCTGTTCTGGTCGCTCTCGTTCGCGACCACGATCGCCGTGTGGCGGTCCGTCGGCGGGTTCGACGAGCGGTACGAGGGCTACGGGGGAGAAGACACCGACTTCGCGTTCTCCCTGCGTCGCGCCGGCGTCCCGATGATCTGGGTCGGCGGCGCCGACGCCTATCACCAGCATCACGAGACCTCGTCGCCGCCCTGGCAGCACCTCGACGACATCCTGCGCAACGGCGCCCTCTTCGCTGAGAAGTGGGGCGAGTGGCCCATGACGGGCTGGCTGGAGGCCTTCGAGCGAGCCGGAGCGATCACCCGCGAGGACGACGGCTGGCGTCGAGCCTCGGTCTGACCGCGCCGGCGAGCAACTCGGCCGCGGCAGCGAGCAGGTCGCGGGCCACGGGGTCGGGGGCGAAATCGGCGACCTGTGCGCGCGCATGCTCGGCGAGTGTTCGTGCCCACGCGGGATGCCGCACGGCGACGGTGATCGCGGCGGCAAGACGTTCCGGGTCGGCGGGCGGCACGCTCTGGCAGTCCTGGCCGTCGGTGCAGAAGTCGTCGTATCCGCTGCCGGAAGTCACCACGAGCGGCGTGCCGATCGCCTTGACCTCGAGGGCGACGTTGCCGAAGCCTTCCCAGCGAGAGGGGCAGATGACGACATCCGCTCGTGAGATCGCTCCGTAGAGCTCCTCGCCCGGCACGTGCCCGAGCCAGATCACGCGGTCGCGCGCCGTCGGCGGCAGCATCTCGAGGAGTGCGGCGCGCGTCGGCTCGTACCGGGCATCCCCACCCGCGCCGGCGAGGACGAGGCGGGCGCCCGGCACGTCGTCATGCACGAGCCGGAACGCCGCGAAAGCGTCCTCGACGCCCTTCCGTCGCTCGGAACGGCCGAGGAAGAGCGCGACCGGCGCGTCATCGTCGGGCCAGCCGTCGGGTGCGGCCGCGCGCGTCGCTGCGGCCGCGACCGCGTCGACGTCGATGCAGTTGCGGACGACGCGAGCCGGCGGCAGGCCCGGGTACAGGTCGCTGGTGCGCTCGAGCATCGCCCGCGAGATGGCGATGAGACCGGCGGACCGGTACAGCTGATGCCGTTCCGCCGACGCTTGCCGCAGGCGGGCGAGCCGCTGCCCGATCGGCAGGTCTCCCGGCGTGAGCCCGGACACCTGGTCGGCGAGGCGGACGCCGGTCGCCAGATTCGTCAGCAGGGGTGCCGTGCGGGGGAGCGGCGCGGCCAGGCCGCCCCACTCGGGAGCGAAGACGACGTCATGGTGATGAGCGCGGTAGGCGCGACGCACGCCGCCGTCGACCAGCCTGACCCCGTCGCCCGGGTCGTCGGACACGAGATCGTCCCTCGTCTCGAGCGCGAGGTCGACGGCGACCCCCTGGCGGGCCAGGGCCGGGAGCAGCGCGGCGTAGTGACGGCCGATTCCGCCGGTGTAGGCGGTGACGCCGGCGTATTCGGGACTCGCGACGAGCCAGCGCGTCTCGGCCCGCGAGGTGAGCAGGTCGGTCATGAGGCCTCGAGCGGAAGCGTGCCGAGGGAGAGCCCGGTGACCGCGGCGGCCTCGGTGAGCATCGCCCGCACCCGCCGCGGATCGGTGGCGACGGGATGAGGCGACGCGAAGTCGAACCGGAGGGGGATCGACCGCTCGAGCCACAGCGTGCTGCGCCCCTGTCCGTCGCTGTGTCTCCAGCTCACCGTGAACCCTTCGCCTGCGCCGAGCTTGGCGGCGACCACGAGCTGGAGGTGGGCGAGGATGTCGTCGGGCATGACAACGGCGATGAGGTCCGATCCGTATCTCAGTTCTCCCATCGCGGCGCTCGCCTCCCCTCGTGCCACGACAGGGTGCAACAGCCGTCCGCTTTTCCGAGTGCCCCTTGACGAGCCGGTGGAGAGCGGGCTAACGGGCCGGGCGGTGCAGTCGTCGTCGCACGTCGCCGACGACGCGACGCGCCGCCGCCGACAACCGGCGCAGTCCGCCGCGGGTACGCCCCCGGCGGCGAGCCGCGCGCAAGATGCTCGCCCAGCGGCGGCGTATGCGCGCGTCGCTGTACTCGGATGCGGTCGCTCGGGCGTTCTCCCGCATCGCGCCCCGCCGGGCGGGGTCGAGCTCGACCGCGGCTCGCACGGTGTCCGCGAGGGCGCCGACGTCGCCGTCCGCGACGAGCCATCCGTTCTCGCCGTGGCGGATCAGCTCGGCCGGTCCGTAGGCGATGTCGTAGGCGATGGGGAGGCAGCCCGCGGCCATCGCCTCGAGGAGGACCAGACCGAACGCCTCCGATCTGCTCGTGAGCAGGAGGACGCTGGCGGTGGCCATGGCCGCTGCCGGCTCGTCGGTGTGCCCGTGGAAACGGATCGCGTCGTCGTCCTCGGCGAGGACGGCGAGCTCGGCGGCGCGAGAACCCGTGCCGTAGATGTCGAGGGGGACGCGCGGTCCGTCGTCGCTGTGCACGAGGCGCACCGCCGCGACGGCATCCTCCACCCGCTTGATCGCTTCGAGCCGGGCGATGACGACGGCGCCGGTTCGCGCGGCCTCCGTCGGCAGCGCCGTGCCGTCGATGAGCGAGACCGGGTGGGCGACGCTCGCCAGGAACGGGCGCGGCCCCACGATCGCCCTCACGTCGGCGGCCTGGGCGTCGGTGGCGAATGCGACGGCGTCGAAATCGGTCAGTCGCGAGAACACCGCCTGGCGCGATGCTCGCACCGAGCCCGGTTTCGGCCCCCGGTGCGAGCCATGGATGACGTGCACGGTCGTGACCCGGCGTCGCCGGTATCCCGCCGCGAAGGGCGCAACGGTTTTGCTGTCGACGATGAGGAACGCCTCGCCGTCGCCCACGAGGTGGTCGAGCCAGTCGGCGTAGAAGTCGTAGCGTCGGCGCCAGGCGCGGACCGGTCGGCCGTCGGCGTCGCGGGCCAGGAGGAGGCGGCCCCGGGCGCCGACCCGTCGTTCCGACAGCGCGATCGTGCCATCGGGGCGGAGGTGGTCGATGTCCACCGGTTTGCCGTCGGCGCCGAGCCGCAGGCGGCGGAGGATGACGTCGTTCGCCTCATCGATGATGACGCCGTCGTCCGCGGGATCGAGCGCGGGCGGTGCGTCGGGGAGCCCCGTGCCGGGATGCACGCCGCCGGTCCGTGGCCAGTCGTAGAGGTTGCGAATCGTCACGGGCGTCGTGGCGTCGGGGTCGGTGACCGGCGGCAGGGGGAACGCGCGGTCGTCGAGGGTGAGCACGTCGACCGGAGTTCCGGCCTCGGCGAAGAGGCGGCTGCGATCGAGCAGGGCGGTGGTCATGCCCCCGTAGGGAACGGCGATGCCCCAGGTCAGTGCGAGGTGACGCCCGGGAGGAAGGTCGGAGCCGGCCACGTCGACGTCACCGGGGGCCGGGACGCACGGACACGTCCGGGACCAGGGCGTCTCGTGGCAGGTCGAGGGCGGCGAGCACGGTCGTCGCGACCGACTCGGGATCGATGAAGGCGGCGGGGTCGTAGTCGCGGCCCTCCTGGCGGTGCACCTCCGCCTGCATCGGCGTGGCGGTCCGCCCCGGGTAGACCGTCGTCACGCGGACGCCGTGGGCGGCCTCCTCGCCGCGCAGCGCGTCGGCGAGGGCCTTGAGTCCGTGCTTCGACGCGGCGTAGGCGCTCCACGCCGGGTGCGCCGTGAGGCCGGCGCCGGAGTTGAGGAACAGGATCTGACCGCGCGCGGCCCGTACCGCGGGCAGAGCGAGGCGGGTGAGCTCGGCGGCGGCGATGAGGTTGACGGTGAGCTGATCGGTCCATGCGGCGACGGGCAGCTCGGCAACAGGACCCAGCTCGACGACGCCCGCGCCGTGGATGACGGTGTCGATCGCCTCCGGCAGCCGGTCCGCGAGCGCGCCGGCGAGGGCCGCGGGCTCGCGCAGGTCCGCGGCGACGCCGACGGCGTCCGGGAGGAGCTCCGTGAGCTCGGCCGCGCGGGCCTCGTTCCGGCCGAGGAGCACGAGCCGGTCGCCACGGTCGGCGAGCCGGCGCGCGATCGCGAGTCCGATGCCCGAGCCCGCGCCCGTGATGAGATGCGTCTGCGTCATGCACCCATCGTCGCATCCGCGCGACGGCCCCGCCGTGCTCGTTTGCGTGCCGCCGTGGAACGTGCGACGATCATCTCGGACATGTGACTGGTCATGCAGGCAGGATCCGAACGTACGTGCATCGCACGGCGGTCGGGTCCTTTTTTTATTGCCTCCGACCGGGGCCGGAGCGGAGCCGCTCCGGCGGTACGGTCCGGGATTCCACAGGAGGAAAACGAAGATGACCACCACGAAGGACGCCGCGGGCGCGATCCTCGAGCACGTCGGCGGACCCGAGAACATCGCCGCCCTGCAGCACTGCTCGACGCGGCTCCGATTCAATCTCGTCGACGACGCCCGCGCCGATGAGGCGGCTCTGAAGGCGGTGCCCGGCGTCATCGGCGTCGTGCGCGGTCCGCAGACCCAGATCATCGTCGGGTCGAAGGTGGGCGACTACTTCACCGAGATCGAGAAGCTGCGCGGCGGGCGTGCGGCGGCACGTGCGGCGGGGGAGACCCGTCCGAAGCTGACATGGAAGCGCGCGGGCTCGGCGATCATGGACTTCGTCGTCGCGGTGTTCACCCCGATCATCCCGGCCATCGCCGGCGCGGGCATCTTCAAGTCGTTCCTGATCCTCGCCTCGGCGCTCGGGTGGATGCAGACGACCGACCCCAGCTACCAGGTGCTCTCGGCGATCCCCGACGCGGTGTTCTTCTTCCTGCCGCTGCTGGTGACCTACACTGCCGCGAAGAAGCTGGGCGTCAACATCCCGCTGGCTCTCGGCATCGTCGGGCTCTTGGTGTTCCCGACGTTCTCCGGTCTGCTGACGCAGGAGGGCGGTGTCGCGCTCTTCGGCCTCGCCATCCCCGCGATCTCCTACAACGCCCAGGTCTTCCCGCCGATCCTCGCGGTGCTGCTGCTGTGGCCCGTCGAGAAGCTGGCGACGAAGATCACGCCCGGGCCCATCCGCACCTTCTTCGTGCCGCTGCTGTGCTTCATCGTGGTCTCGCCGATCATGATCTTCGCCCTCGGGCCCCTCGGTTACGGCCTCGGATCGCTGCTCACCGGCGGCATGCTCTGGCTGTACGGCACGCTCGGCTGGGTCGCTATCGCGCTGCTGGCAGCCGTGCTCCCCTTCATCATCTCGGTGGGCATGCACAAGGCGTTCATCCCCCCCACGATCGCCACCGTCGCACAGCAGGGGCGTGACCCCTTCTACCTCGTGGCCTCGCTCGCCCACAACATCGCCGAATCGGGCTCGAGCCTGGCCGTCGCTATCCGCACCCGCAACAAGACTCTGCGCGGCACGGCCATCTCGTCGGGCATCTCCGCGTTCTTCGGCATCACCGAGCCCGCGCTCTACGGCGTGACGCTGCAGAACCGCCGTGCGCTGTTCGCGGTGATCGCCGGCTCGCTGACCGGCGGCGTCTACCTGGGCATCGCCGCCGTGGGCGCCTTCGCGCTCGTCAGCCCGGGGGCTGCGAGCATCTCGATGTTCATCGACGTGCTCAACCCGTGGAACCTCATCCATGCCGTCATCGGGGCGCTCGTCGCCTTCGCGACCGCCTTCGTCGTCGCGCTCGTCATCTGGAAGGACTCCGACTCGGGCACGATCCGCGCCCTCGAGGCTCAGACCGGCCCGGCGGGCGGGATCGCGCCCAACCCGGTCGGCGACGGCCGCCTCGTCGCCCCCGTCGCGGGCGAGGTCGTCCCGCTCGACCGCGTCGACGACCCGGTCTTCGGCGGCGGCATCCTCGGCGACGGCGTCGCGATCCGCCCCAGTGCGGGCGCCGTGTACGCGCCGCTGTCGGGAGTGGTCTCGAGCCTGCTGCCCTCGAAGCACGCCTTCGGCATCACCGGCGACGACGGCGTCGAGATCCTCGTCCACGTCGGGCTCGACACGGTCAAGCTCGACGGAGCTCCCTTCGTCGCCCACGTCGCGCAGGGCGATCGCGTCGAACGCGGGCAGCTGATCCTCGAGGCCGACCTCGAGGCGATCCACCTCGCCGGCTTCGACACGATCACCCCGGTCGTCGTCCTCAACGGCGACGCGTTCGAGGTCGTCGAAGCCCTCACCGGGCCCGTCGAGGCGGGCACCGGCATCTTCACCGCTCGTACCAAGGAGGCCGCTCGTGGCACTGTCTGATTCGTTCCTGTGGGGCGGCGCGCTCGCCGCCAATCAAGCCGAGGGCGCGTGGCGCGAGGGCGGCCGCGGTCCGGCCGTCTCGGACATCGCGAAGTATCGTCCGAACGTCGACCCCCGCGAATACGCGATCCATCACGCGCACACGGTCGAGAGCATCACCGCCGCCATGGCCGATGATGACGAGACGTATTACCCCAAGCGCCGCGGCATCGACTTCTACCACCGGTATCCCGAGGATCTCGCCCTGTTCGCCGAGATGGGGTTCACGGTGCTGCGCGTGTCGATCGCGTGGACGCGGCTGTACCCGACGGGCGAGGAGACCGAACCCAACGAGGACGGCATCGCCTTCTACGAGGGGCTGTTCACCGAGATGCGGCGGCTGGGCATCGAACCGCTCGTCACGCTCTCGCACTACGACCCGCCGCTCGCCCTCGCCCTGAAGAACAACTGCTGGGTCGATCGCGGCACGATCGCCCTGTTCGAGCGCTTCGCCCGCACGTGCTTCGAGCGCTTCGGGCACCTGGTCAAGCTGTGGCTGTCGTTCAACGAAATCGACGGCATCGTGCGGCATCCGCTCACTTCGGGCGGCATCATCGAGGAGACCGTCGAAGGCAGCATCCTGCAGGCCTGCTACACCGCCCTCCATCACCAGTTCGTGGCCTCGGCCTCGGTGACGCGGATGCTGCACGAGATGTGGCCCGAGTCGCAGATGGGCTGCATGCTGACCATGCTGAAGACCTACCCGCTGACGTGCCACCCCGACGACATCGCCGCGACCCAGGCGAAGGACCGGCTGCTCTACCTCTGCACGGATGTCCAGGCCGGCGGCGCCTACCCCCGCCTCGCCCTGAACGCGCTCGCGCGACAGGGCGTCGAGATCCCGTTCGCCGAGGGGGATGCCGAGCTGCTGCGCGAGCACCCCGTCGATTTCATCTCGCTGTCGTATTACATGACCCTCGCCGAGTCCGTCGACCCGGATGCCGAGCGGACCCCGGGGAACACGGTGCTCGGGGTCAAGAACCCCTACCTCGAGTCCAGCGAGTGGGGCTGGCAGATCGACCCGGTCGGGCTGCGGATCTCGCTCATCGATCTGTACGACCGCTACGGCAAGCCGCTGTTCATCGTCGAGAACGGGCTGGGCATGCGCGATGAGCTGACCGCCGACGGGCGCGTCCACGACCCCTACCGCATCGACTATTTCCGGGCGCACTTCCGCGAGATGATCCGGGCCGTCGACGAGGGCGTCGAGCTGATGGGCTACACCAGCTGGGCGCCGATCGACATCATCAGTGCGTCGTCGTCGCAGATCTCGAAGCGATACGGTTTCATTCACGTCGACCTCGACGATCTCGGTCAGGGCAGCGGTGAGCGTCGGCGCAAGGATTCGTTCTGGTGGTACCAGCGGGTGATCGCCACGAACGGCGCAGATCTCGGGTGACCCTCCTGCTCCACGAGCGTGAGGCCGGGTCGATGAGGACGGGCATGCAGATCATCAAGAAGGTGCTCAACTCGAGCGTCGTGCTCGTCGATGACGAGCGCGGCGTCGAGCGGGTGCTGCTGGGCAAGGGCATCGGATTCGGTGCCAAACCCGGCGACGTCGTCGACGAGGGCGCGACCGATCGGGTGTTCGTCGCGCTCGACGACGCCGATCAGCGGAACCTCGTCGAGCTGCTCGCGCAGATCCCGGGTGAGTTCGTCGAGCTCACCCGGGAGATCGTCCGTGACGCCGTGGCCTCGGGGCTCGATCTCGATCCGCACATCTACCTCACGCTCACCGACCACCTTCACTTCGCCGTCGAGCGTCACCGTCGCGGTCTCGTCGTCGTGAACCGGCTCGCATGGGAACTACGCACCGTCTACCCCGACGAGTACGCCGTCGGATCCCGCGGTGTCGAGCTGCTGCGGGCGCGCATGCGCGTGGATGTGCCGGACGAAGAGGCCGCCAACATCGCGTTCCACCTCGCGAACGCCGCCAACGGGCGGGCCGGTGCCGACACGATGCATGTCGTACGGCTCATCTCGGCGGCGACCACGATCGTGTCGAACACCACGGGGATCGCCTTCGGCGACGACCTGCATTCGTCGCGTTTCCTCGTGCACCTGCAGTTCTTCGCCGAGCGGGTGTTCTCGGGGCGCATGCTCGACAGCGACGACGGCTTCCTCTTCGAGAGCATGAGCCGGCGGCATCCTCGGGCGACGGCGACGGCCGAACGCGTGCGTGCGCTCGTGCGGACGCAGCACGACATCGAGATCACCGACGAGGAGGTCGCCTACCTCGCTCTCCACATCGCACGCGCCGTGCCGGGGTGATCCCGCGTCAGTATCCGGCGCGGGTGGTGCGGTCGGCCTCGGGCACCCAGGCCGCCGCGAGCGCTTCCGAGCCGCGGGCCAGCAGCGCGACGTCGGCGCCGACGAGCAGGAAGTCCGCCCCGGCCTCGGCGTAGCCGCGCGCGAGCGCGGGGTCGAAGGCGTTCGCGCCCGCCGGTGTGCCGGCGGACCGGGCGTCGGCGAAGACGCGACGGACGGCGGCGACCACGTCGGGGTGGGACTGCTGTCCGAGCAGCCCCATCGAGGCGGCGAGATCGCTCGGGCCGACGAACACGCCGTCGATCCCGTCGACCGCAGCGATGCCCGCGGCGGCGTCGACCCCCGCGGCGGTCTCGATCTGCACGACGAGCGACACGTGCTGCTCGGCCTCGGCCAGGTAGTCGTCGACGCGGTTCCAGCGGGCCGAACGGGCGAGGGCGGAACCGACGCCCCGGATGCCGCGGGGCGGATAGTGCACCGCGCGCACGACCGCCTCGGCCTCGGCGACCGACGACACCATCGGCACGAGCAGGTTCTGCGCACCGAGGTCGAGCACCTGCTTGATCACGACGGGGTCAGCGGTCGGAACCCGCACCATCGTCGTGACCGGTGTCGCGGCGGCGGCCTGCAACTGGGCGAGCACGGACTCGATTCCGTTGGGAGAGTGCTCCATGTCGATGAGCAGCCAGTCGAGTCCGGCGCCGGCGCAGATCTCGGCGACCAGCGGCGACCCGGAGCACACCCACATCCCCGCGAGCGGGCGGTCCGCGCGAGCGAGGGCGTCGCGGAAGGTCGGTGTCAGACGAAACGGCATGCGATCACTCCCATCGGGCCATAGTCGCAGCGGACCTCGTCGCCGCGCGACACCCACATCGGCCGCGTGAACGACCCGGCGAGGATCAGCTCACCCGCCTCCAGGCGCGCGCCGTGCTGCGACACCTTGTTGGCGAGCCAGGCGACCCCCGTCGCGGGATGGCCGAGGACACCCGCCGCCACCCCGGTCTCCTCGATCTCGCCGTTGCGCGAGAGCAGCGCCGGCACCCACCGCAGGTCGATCTCGTCGGGACGTCGCCGCTCGGTGCCGAGCACCATCGCACCGTAAGCGGCGTTGTCGGCGATCGTGTCGACGATCGTGCGCCCCTCGAGCTCGATGTGCGAGTTGAGGATCTCGAGGGCCGGGACGGCATAGTCGATCGCGTCGAGCGCGTCGTCGAGCGTGCAGTCCGGCCCGGCGAGGGGACGGGCGAGCGCGAAGGCGAGCTCGACCTCGACGCGCACGTTCGAGAACCGCTCGGTGGCGATCTCGGCGCCCGAGCCGTAGACCGTGTCGTCGAACATGACGCCGTAGTCGGGCTCGGTGATTCCGGTCGCCTGTTGCATCGCTCGGGAGGTCAGACCGATCTTGCGTCCCACGAGCCGGCGGCCCGAGGCGATCATCCGGTCGCGCCACACGCCCTGGATGGCGTACGAGTCCTCGACGGTGGCGCCGGGATACCGTGCCGTGATGCGCGGGATGACGCCGTGGGTGCGATCGGCCTCGGCCAGGTCGTCCGCGATGGCGGCGATGTCGTCGGGGGAGAGCATGAGCGTCCTCTCAGAGTTGGTTGGAGGTCAGAGCTGGTTGCCGAGCTTGTACTCGCCCTGTTTGTACTCGGGCAACCCGTCGTCGCCCGGTCGGGTGTACGAGAACCCGTCGGCGCCGATCGTGACGGCCATCTCCGAGTCGTCGGTGCGGGCGCGGAGCGGCTGGGGCTTCCCGTCGAGGTCGAGGACGAGGGAGGCCTCGGTGTACCAGGAGGGCACGACGGGGTTGCCCCACCAGTCGCGGCGCTGGTTGTCGTGCACGTCCCACGTGATGACGGGATTGTCGGGGTCGCCGGTGTAGTAGTCCTGCGTGTAGATCTCGACGCGGTGTCCGTCGGGGTCGCGCAGGTAGAGATAGAACGCGTTCGAGACGCCGTGGCGCCCCGGCCCCCGCTCGATCGCGTCCGATCGGCGGAGCGCGCCGAGCTTGTCGCAGATCGCGAGGATGTTGTGCTTCTCGTGCGTCGCGAAGGCCACGTGGTGCATCCGGGGGCCGTCACCGCCGGTCATCGCGGTGTCGTGGACGGTCGGTTTCCGCCGCATCCATGCCGCGTACACCGTGCCCGCGTCATCCTGGATGTCCTCGGTCACCCGGAACCCGAGCGACTGCATGAACTGCACGGCGCGCGGGACGTCCGGGGTCACCTGGTTGAAGTGATCCAGACGCACGAGCTCGCCGGGCGTGTGGAGGTCGTAGCGCCACGAGAGGCGCTCGACGTGCTCGGTCTGGAAGAAGAACTCGTACGGGAAGCCGAGCGGATCCTCGACGCGGACAGAGTCGCCGATGCCTCGCACGAAGCCACCCGGCCGCCGCTCCACCCGGCAGCCCAGCTCGGTGTAGAACGCGACGGCGCGGTCGAGGTCGTCGGCCGACCGGACGCGGTACGAGAACGCCGCGACGGCGGCGACCGGTCCCTGACGCAGGATCAGGTTGTGGTGGATGAACTCCTCGGTCGAACGGAGGTAGATCGCCTCGTCGTCCTCCTCTGTGACGTAGAGCCCGAGCACGTCGACGTAGAACTCCCGTGAGGCGGCGAGGTCGGTGACGACCAGCTCCATGTAGGCGCAGCGGAGGATGTCGGGCGCCGGCGCCGTCGGCGTCGGGATCGGGTCGTCGCAGGTGATCGGCGCCTCCTGGCTGACGAAGTAGCCCGAGGAGGTCCGGGTCATCTGGTCGCGGTGGGTCATGACAGCGTCCTTGCTCTCGATGTCGGGTGGGTCCGGCGGTTCCGGGCGGCGGGTCAGCTCTTGCCGAAAGTCGGGTTGTGGACCGCGCCGAGGGTGATGTGCACCGCCTGCTGGTGCGTGTAGAAGTCGATCGACCGGTAGCCGCCCTCGTGGCCGAGGCCGGACGCCTTGACCCCGCCGAACGGGGTGCGCAGGTCGCGCACGTTGTTGGAGTTGAGCCAGACCATCCCCGCCTCCACGGCCTGCGAGAAGTTGTGCGCCCGCTTCAGGTCGTTGGTCCAGACGTAGGCGGCGAGCCCGTACTTCGTGTCGTTGGCGAGGTCCAGCGCCTCGGCATCCGTGTCGAACGGGGTGATCGCGACGACCGGGCCGAAGATCTCCTCCTGGAAGATCCGCGCCGTCGGAGCGACGTCGGCGAACACGGTCGGGGCGACGAAGGTGCCGCTCTCGAACCCCTCGGGGCGTCCGCCGCCGGCGACGAGGCGGCCCTCGCTCTTTCCGAGCTCGACGTACGACATGACCTTCTCGAAGTGCTCGGGATGCACGAGCGCGCCCACCTCGGTCGCCGGGTCGTGGGGGAAGCCGACTCGCACCCGCTGGGCCTGCGCGGCGTAGCGTTCGACGAACTCGTCGTACACCGCGCGCTCGACGAGGATGCGGCTGCCGGCCGTGCAGCGCTCGCCGTTGAGAGAGAACACACCGAAGATCGTGGCGTCGATCGCCGCGTCGAGATCCGCGTCGGCGAAGACGATCGCCGGGCTCTTCCCGCCCAGCTCCATCGACAGTCCCTTGAGGTGCGGCGCCGCGTTGGCGAAGATCAGCTGCCCCGTCGAGCTCTCGCCCGTGAACGAGATGAGCGGCACGTCGGGGTGCTTCACGAGCGCGTCGCCCGCGTCCTCGCCGAGGCCGTTGACCAGGTTGAAGACCC
The DNA here is from genome assembly GCF_029991045.1 of Microbacterium sp. BDGP8. Classification (NCBI taxonomy): domain Bacteria; kingdom Bacillati; phylum Actinomycetota; class Actinomycetes; order Micrococcales; family Microbacteriaceae; genus Microbacterium; species Microbacterium sp. BDGP8. The sequence continues at coordinate 684,193 of NZ_CP120712.1, forward strand.
CCGGCGGCAGTCCGGCCTCCTCGAAGATGCCCGCCCACAGCGACGCGGACAGGGGCGTGAACTCGGCGGGCTTCAGCACGACCGTGTTGCCGGTGGCGAGCGCCGGGGCGAGCTTCCACGACTCGAGCATGAACGGGGTGTTCCACGGCGTGATGAGGCCGGCGACGCCGATGGGCTTGCGGTTGACGTAGTTGATCTGACGGCCGGGCACCTTGTAGGTGTCGTCGGCCTGGGCGACGATCAGGTCGGCGAAGAACCGGAAGTTCTCGGCGGCCCGCCGGGCCTGGCCGAGCGCCTGCGTGATGGGGAGTCCGGAGTCGAACGACTCGAGCTCGGCGAGGCGGGCGTCGCGAGACTCGACCAGGTCGGCGATGCGGTGCAGCACGCGCGAGCGCTCGCGCGGGAGCATCCGCGGCCACGGCCCCTCGGCGAACGCGCGGCGGGCTGCCGCGACGGCCGCATCGACGTCGGCCTTCTTGCCGGCGGCCGCCTGCAGGTACACGCGTCCGGTGACGGGGTCGAGCACGTCGAACGTCGCGCCGTCGACCGAGTCGACGAGCGACCCGTCGATGTAGTGACGGATGGCGCCGGGCAGGTCCGCGGGCGTGTGGGGGGCGGTGAGCGTCGTGTCGGTCATCTCGTGCGTCCTTGCAGCAGGGGGCGGTCAGAAGTTGGGCAGGCCGAGCGCCTGATCGGGGTGCTCGTGCGTCATGTAGGCGTCGAGGGTGGCCGAGCGGTGGCGCCGCGCGGCGTGCTCGATCTCGGTGAGGGGCGCCCCTCGTTCGATCAGCGCCAGGATGTGCTCGTGCTCCCGCACCGACTCCTGCGCGCGGCCCGGGACGAAGCTGAAGGTCGAGTCGCGCAGGTGTCCGAGCCGTGCCCATTCGGCCTGCACGAGTTCGAGCATTCGAGGGTTGGCGCACTGCTCGAACAGCGTCGCGTGGAACTCCTGGTTCAACCGGGTGAACGAGCGCGGATCGAAGTGATCGAGAGACTCGGTCATCAGCGCGTTGATCTCGCGCGCACGCCGGATGTCGTCGACGCTCAGCGCGCGCGCCGCGAGCGCCGTCGCGGCGCCCTCGAGGATCGACAGCGCCTGCATGCTGAAGCGGTACTGCGAGTCGTCGACCATCGCCACGCGGGCGCCGATGTTGCGCTCGAAGGTCACGAGGCCCTCGGCCTCGAGCTGGCGGATCGCCTCGCGCACCGGGACGACGCTCATGTCGAGCTCGCCGGCGATCGTCCCGAGCACGAGCCGGTACCCCGGGGTGAACTCCTGCTCGGCGATGCGCTCGCGGATCCAGTGATACGCGCGCTGCGACTTGCTCTGCGTCTCGGGCAGGGGAGGCGTCGGGGAGGTCATGCGCCGCGCTCGCCGTCGTACCGGGCGCGCCAGGCCGCGTTCATCGGGAACAGCCCGTCGACCGAGGCGCCCTCCGCCACGCGCGCGGCGATCCAGGCGTCCTCGTCCTCCTGAGCGAGGGCCGCATCGACGACCTCGGCGACGAGAGGCGGCGGGACGACGATGACCCCGTCGGCGTCGCCCACGATGACGTCTCCGGGCTGGACGGTCGCGCCGCCGCAGGCGATGGTTCCGCCCGCCTCCCACGGGACGTGCTTGCGCCCGAGCACGGCCGGATGCGCGCCCGCGGCATAGACGGGCAGCCCGATCTCGGCGACGGCGGCGTAGTCACGCACGCCGCCGTCGGTGACGACGCCGGCGGCTCCCCGGGTCCGGGCGCGGAGGGCCAGGATGTCGCCGAGCGTGCCCGATCCGGTCTCGCCGCGCGCCTCGATGACGATGACCTCGCCGGGCGAGACCGCGTCGAACACCTGCTTCTGCGCGTTGAAGCCGCCGCCGTGCCGGGCGAAGAGGTCGGGGCGGAACGGCACGAACCGCAGCGTGGCGGCCGTTCCGACGAGCTTGCTGGCGGGGTGCATCGGCCGCACGCCGTCGATCGTCACGTCGTCGAGCCCGCGCTTGCGCAGCTGCTGCGACAGTGCCGCGACGGGCACGCGCTCGAGCTTGGCCCGGAGATCGTCGGTAAGGCCGGATGCCGGCTCGTCCGGCAGCCCGGCAGCTTCGCGCGATCCCCAGGCCTCCTCGCGCTGGATGTCGTCGACCGTGGGAAGCGAGCCGAGCGCGGGATCGAACGCGGCGCCCTCGTCGGCGACGACGGTCGTCACGAGTCGTCCCGACGTGGCGCCGGTGTCGAGCGCGTCGACCTCGATCTCGACGACGTCGCCGGGGACGATGACCGACGATCCGGCCGGCGTGCCGGTCAGGATGACGTCGCCGGTCTCGAGGGTCAGGTGCTGCGAGAGGTCGGCGACGATCTGCGCCAGCGGGAACAGCAGGCCGCCGGTGGTGTCGTCCTGCACGAGGTCGCCGTTGACCCAGGCGCGGACGCGGAGACGGTGCGGGTCGACGGTCCGGGCGTCGATGAGGTCGGGGCCGAGGGGAGTAAAGCCGTCGCGGCTCTTCGAGCGGAGGTTCGATCCCTTGTCGGCGGCGCGCAGGTCGTAGACGCCGAGGTCGTTGGCCGCGGTGACGGCGGCGACGTGGTCCCAGGCCTCGGCGAGGCCGACCCGGTGCGCGTCGCGCCCGATGACGAGCGCGATCTCGCCCTCGAACGCCAGCAGCTCGGTACCCGCCGGGCGTTCGACCGTGTCGCCGCTCCCGGCGATCGAGCTCGACGCCTTCAGGAAGTATGAGGGGGCGGCGGGCGTGCGCCCGCGCTGCGCGGCCCGGGATGCATAGCTCAGGTGGACCGCGATGATCTTGCCCGGTCGACCGGAGCTTCCTCGCTCTTGTCTCATATTCGAAATCGTATATGATCATCGCCAGCAGAACAACGTCTGCAGACAACGTCGTCGACACCTCGGGAGCACGAAGATGAGCACCCCCACATCCACCCCCGGTCCGGCCGCACGCAGCGGCTTCACTCCGACCGGGACCATCGCCACCGCCGCCGACCGCCGCCGCGTGGTCTTCGCCACCGTCGTCGGGACGACGGTCGAGTGGTACGACTTCTTCATCTACGCCACGGCGGTCGGGCTGGTCTTCGGCCAGCTCTTCTTCGCTCCGCTCGGCGCCAACAGCGCGTTGATCGGTTTCGCCACCGTCGGGGTGAGCTTCCTCTTCCGGCCCCTCGGCGCCTTCCTCGCCGGCCATCTCGGCGACCGGCTCGGGCGCAAGCTCGTGCTGATGTGGACGCTCATCCTCATGGGCGTCGCGACGGCACTGATCGGCCTGTTGCCCACGTACGAGACGATCGGCCTCGCCGCGCCGGTCATCCTCGTGCTGCTGCGCATCGTCCAGGGCATCTCGGCCGGCGGCGAATGGGGCGGTGCCGTGCTCATGGCCGTCGAGCACGCCCCGAAGACGCGCCGTGGCGCATTCGGCGCGTCGCCGCAGATCGGCGTACCGCTCGGCCTCCTCCTCGCGTCCGGAGTGATGGCGCTCATGGCCATGATCGCTCCCGGCGAGGCGTTCCTGGCCTGGGGCTGGCGGGTCCCGTTCCTCCTGAGCGTCGTGCTCATCCTCGTCGGCTGGTACGTGCGTCGCCGCGTGGAGGAGAGCCCCGTGTTCACCGAGCTCGCCGAGCGGCGCGAGAAGGCCCACATGCCGATCGTGCAGCTCTTCCGCAAGCACGCCGCTCTCGTGATCATCGCCGCGTTCGTCTTCGCGGGGAACAACGCCGTCGGCTACATGACCACCGGCGGCTACATCCAGAACTACGCCACCAACCCCGACGGACCGCTCGGGTTCGACCGCGAACCGGTCCTGTGGGCGGTCGCCGGTTCGGCGGTCACCTGGCTCGTCACGACGCTCATCGCCGGGTTCCTCTCCGACCGCATCGGGCGCCGCACGACCTACATCGCCGGCTGGATCCTCCAGCTCGCGGGCGTGTTCGCTCTCTTCCCGCTCGTGAACACCGGAAGCATCGGCCTCCTCTTCGCCGGGCTGGCGATCCTGACGATCGGCCTGGGCCTGACGTACGGTCCGCAGGCCGCCCTGTACGCCGAGCTCTTCCCGGCATCCATCCGGTTCTCGGGCGTCTCGATCTCCTACGCCATCGGCGCCATCCTCGGCGGCGCGTTCGCGCCGACGATCGCCACCGCGCTCGTGCAGGCGACGGGATCGACCATGTCGGTGACCTGGTACCTGGCGGGGATGACGGTGCTCGGGCTCGTCGCGACGCTGCTGCTGCGCGACCGCAGCGGCATCCCGCTCGACCCCGACCACGAGGCCGAGCAGTCGGTCAGCCCGATCGTCGGCACCGGCCGGCGCTGACCGCGGCGGCGAGGAGGGCACGATGCAGTTCCATCATCACGGCTACGTCTCGGGAGATCCGCGCGTGCAGCCCGCGGCCGGTCGCGGGCTGCACCGCCCCGCCGAGCTGCCCGACGAGACCGACGTCCTCATCGTCGGCTCGGGACCGGCGGGGATGCTGCTGGCGGCGCAGCTGTCGCAGTTCCCCGATGTCGACGTGAGGTTGATCGAGCGCCGCGAGGGGCGTCTCGAGCTGGGGCAGGCAGACGGCATCCAGCCGCGGAGCGTGGAAACCTTCCAGGCGTTCGGATTCGCCGAGCGCATCATGGCGGAGGCCTACAACATCGGCTGGATGAACTTCTGGGCACCCGACCCGGAGGATCCGACGCGCATCGTGCGCACCATGCGCACGGAGGACTATGCGCTGCGGATGAGCGAGTTCCCGCACCTGATCGTCAACCAGGCGCGCGTGCTCGACTACTTCGCCGAGGCCGCGGCGCAGGGACCGGGGCGCGTCGTGCCCGACTACGGCGTCGAGTTCCTCGGGCTGACCGTCGGCGAGGAGGGCGAGTTCCCGGTCGAGGTGCGGGTGCGTCATGTCGGGGGCGCCCGGGCGGGTGAGGAGCGCACGATCCGCGCGAAGTACGTCGCGGGATGCGACGGCGCGCGCAGCCGCGTGCGCGACGCGATCGGCCGGGTCCACGTCGGGGCGGCGTCGGCGCACGCCTGGGGCGTCATGGACGTGCTGGTGAACACCGACTTCCCCGACTGGCGCATCAAGTGCGCGATCAACTCAGCGGCGGGCAACATCCTGCACATCCCACGCGAGGGCGGTTACCTCAGCCGCATGTACATCGACCTCGGCGAGGTCGCCCCCGACGACGATCATCGCGTGCGGCAGACGCCGATCGACGAGATCATCCGGCGAGCCAACGCGATCCTGCACCCGTACTCGATCGACGTGAGAGAAGTCGCCTGGCACAGCGTCTACGAGGTGGGGCATCGCGTCACCGACGGCTTCGACGACGTGCCGGCGGCCGCCCCGCGCGCGCCGCGCGTGTTCCTCACCGGCGACGCCTGCCACACCCACAGCGCGAAGGCCGGGCAGGGGATGAACGTCTCGATGCAGGACGGCTTCAACCTCGGGTGGAAGCTCGGCCACGTCCTGACGGGCCTGGCGGCGCCGTCGCTGCTGTCGACGTACGGGGCGGAACGACGCCCCGTCGCGCAGCAGCTGATCGACTTCGACCGGGAGTGGTCGGCCCTCATGGCGCGCAAGCCCGAGGAGATCACCGACCCGCAGGATCTCGCGACCCACTACCTCGCGACGGCGGAGTTCCCCTCCGGCTTCCGCACCCGGTACGACCCGTCGGAGATCGTCGCGGATGCCGCGCACCAGGACCTCGCTTCGGGCTTCCCGATCGGCATGCGATTCGCGTCGGTCGAGGTCGCGCGCGTCGCCGACGGCAACGCCGTGCACCTGGGTCACCATGCCCGGGCCGACGGGCGGTGGCGCATCTACGCGTTCGCCGACGCCCCGTTGCCGGGCGCGCCGTCCGCGCTCGACGACTTCGCGCGGTGGCTCGCGTCGCCCGTGTCGCCGGTGTCCGTGCACACCCCCGCGGGCGCGGACGTCGACGCGGTGTTCGACGTCAAGGTGGTGTACCAGCAGCGGTACGACGAGATCGAGCTGCCGCTCGTGCCCGACATCTTCCGCCCCCGCACCGGCCCGCTCGGCCTGACGGACTGGGAGAAGGTGTTCGCCGCGGCACCGAGCGCGTGGCACGATGCCGACATCTTCGACGAGCGCGGGCTCTCGCGCGACGGAGTCGTCGTTGTCGTCCGCCCCGACCAGTACGTCGCGGCTGTGCTGCCGCTCACCGCGACCGACGAGCTGACCGCCTTCTTCGCGGGAGCCCTGCTGCGCGCCTAGGGCTTCGCCCTAGGAGTTCACGCGGAGGATCTCCTCCTGGTACGGGGCGCGGATCGTCGCCGACACCCGCAGGTCGAGCAGGAGGAACGGGCGCTCATCGGCGGGGCGATCGCGCCACCGGGCGAGGGCCTCGAGATCGTCGAGCGTGCGCACCACGACGGCCTCGCCGCCGACCGCGCGGCACAGCGCGGCGAAGTCGACCTCGGGGATGAGCATGGGGGCGGGGGCGAGGCCCTGCGCGCCGTACAGGTGCACCTCGGCGCCGTACGCGCGGTCGTTCCACACGACGGCGAGGCCGCGGCCGCCGGCGACCCGGACGGCCGACTCGAGGTCGCTGACGGCCATGAGACCGCCGCCGTCGCCCGTCGTCAGCACGATCGTCGCAGCGGGACGGGCGCGGGCTGCGCCGGGGACCGAGGGGAAGCCGAGGCCGATCGACTGATAGGCGGTGCCGACCATCATCATCCGGTCGGGTGACGACACGGGCCAGTACATGTTCGCCCATCCGATGAAGTGGCCACCGTCCGACACGACGACGCGGTCCTCGGGCAGCAGCTCTCCGATCCGCCGCGCGGCGGACCGCGGGTCGAGACGCCCGTCGGGGGCGAGGGCGTCGCCGGGGAGATGGTCGCGCAGGGCGGCGATGTCGAGCGACTCGCGCCATCCGCTCGCCGGAGCGACGAGCGCGGCGAGCTCGTCGGCGATCGCCCGGGCCGCGAGGGCCGCGTCGGCGCGCAGGTAGAGCCCGACGTGCGGATGCGTCGCCGTGGGTGCCGTGTCGATCTGAGCGACCGTCGTCCCGGGGGCGAACAGAGTCCCGAACCGCATCGTGAACTGGTTGAGAGACGCGCCGACGACGAGCACGACATCGGCGTCGCGGATGACGGACATCGCCCCGTCGGCGCCGAATCCGCCGGTCACGCCGAGATCGAACTCCGGACGCGGGAAGACCCCGCGCCCGAGAGCCGTGGTCGCGGTCACCGCTCCCGTCGCGTCGGCGATCGCGCCGAGAGCGGTGCCCGCTCCGGCGAGCCACGCGCCGCGGCCCGCGAGGAGGAGGGGCCGCTGCGCGCCCGCCAGTGCGCGGGCGATCTGCGTCACGGTTCCGGTCGCGAACGGCGTGGCGGGAGCGAGCTCAGGCGCTCGCCGCGGCTCGGGGGTACGGGTGAGCGGGCCGGCGTCGGCTTTGGCGACGTCGTAGGGGATCGCCAGCACGACGGGGGAGGAGTACGCGAGGGCGTGCTCGATCGCGATGACGGTCGCGGCCGCGGCATCCGCCCGGCCCACCGTGTAGGTGCGGACTCCGACCGCCGAGGCGAGCGCGATCTGGTCGACGTCCCACGGGCGCGGGCCGGACGTCGGCGCATCGCCGACGACGAGGACCAGCGGGGTGCGTGCCTGCGCTGCCTCCGCGAGCGGTGTCAGGGTGTTGGTGAACCCCGCTCCGTACGTCGCGGTCGCGGCCGCGAGGCCTCCGCCGGCACGGTAGTGGGCATCGGCGGACACCACGCCGCCCGCCTCATGACGGAGCGCGGTGAAGGTGACGCCGGGGGAGCGCTCGAGCGCATCGAGCAGGTGTGCGTTGCCATTGCCCATCACGCCGAAGACGTGCGAGACGTGTCGGGAGAGGGCGGCGGCGACGTGCGCGGAGACGGAGGGCATGGCGATGCCTTTCGAGACGGAACGGTGATGGAGGCCGTATGTGTCTCACGCGCGGATGCCGCTTCGTGCCCATTTTTCGAGCACCGACGGCAACGCCGCCGCCGGACGTTCCGATTATAGGAACGACCGACGACGGCGTGAAGTGTTCGGTACGGGTTACGCCGGGACCTTCAGTCGCGGCACTCCGGCGGTCACCGGCCGCAGCTCACGCTGCGGGGCCTCGGGGATCTCCTGGTCCAGCGCGACGACGAGTCCGGCGGACGACGTCGCCGCATTGGCCATGTCGCGGATGGCGGCCGGGTTGAGGACCTCCATGTCGGCGCTTTCGAAGACGAAGCGCAGCGGGATGGACGGCTGCAGCCAGATCGAGGAACGACCGTCGTCGGCCGTCCACGACATCATGAAGCTCTCGTTGCGCCGCAGCTTCGTCGCGATGACGACTTTGAGGTGCGCGAGCAGGCGGTCCGGGATCTCGATTCGGGTGTCGGAGTTTCCGTAGTGGAGCTGTCCCATGCTGTCCTCCTGAGATCGTCGATGAGCGAGTGAAGTGTTGGTTCCCTCGTTAAGTATCTAGCCAGACAAGACAGTTTCTGTCAATTCTTAGATCCTATGTATCTCACCATCTGTGAAAGACAGAATCTGTCAAGCTGGGCTAGTGTTCTAGGATGCTGTCGGAGGAGGTGGCAACCCGATGCCTCGAAACGTCGTCCGTCATGAAGGACTTCACCTGTACGCGGATCAACCTCGTGACGAGGTCGGTCGTCGGCTGAGCGACGCCGTCCTGCGTCTGCGGCGTGCGGAACAGGTGCAGGCCGGGCTCGCCGTGCGCGCCTCCGAGCTGTCGGCGATCGACTTGACCGCGCTGCGCTACCTCGTTCAGGGACACCGCGACGGCCGCGATCTCGGGCCCAAGGACCTCATCGTCATGCTCGCCACCTCGAGCGCCACGGTCACCAATGTCGTCGAGCGTCTCGCCTCGAAGGGCCTGGTCGAGCGCGTGCAGCACCCCAGCGACCGCCGGGCGCACTACCTCGTTCCGACCGCCGCCGCCGTCGAGCGGGTGGATGCCGCCTTCGCCGCCCATCACCGAGCGATTGTGACGGTCATCGATGAGCTCGACCCTGAGCGTACCGCCATCGCGGCCGAGGTCATCGACCTCCTCGCTTCCGCCCTCGACGAGATCGCCGAGCGCAGCGCCTGACTCCCGAACGAAGCGGGGGCCGACTCCATATCAGTGGTGTCGGCCCCCGCTTCGTCGTGTCAGCTGTCTTCGCCCTCAGCCTGCGAGGGGTGTCCCGTCTCCTCTTCCGGGGCTTCGCCCGTGTCGGGGTGATCGGGGTCGGCGCCTTCGGCCTGGCTGGGCTTCGCGTCGTCTCGTGACATCGACGGTCTCCTTCCGAGATGGGGTCGTCGTCTCTGGCTATCACGCTTGTCCAACCCCCGCCATCCCCTCGCCCCGGGCGGGACGATGTGCCTACGGTCACCCCATGTCCGACGCATCCGAACCCCTGACCGACGAAGACGCCCGCCGCGAGGAACTGCTGCGCGCCGGCGGATCGACCGAGGCCGACGCGGCGCCGCGGATCGAGACGAGCGAGCACGACGGCGTCACGCGCATCGACATCGCCGACTCGGCCGCCGTGCGTCCGGGACCTGGGCCCGGTACGCCCGAGGCCGACGGTGACGAGCCGGAGGTCGAGCGATGAAGGCCCTCACCTGGCAGGGGCGCCGCAACGTCTCCGTCGAGACGGTGCCCGACCCCGAGATCCTCGAGCCCACCGATGCGATCGTGCGGATCACCTCGACCGCGATCTGCGGCTCCGACCTGCACCTGTATGAGATCTTCGGGCCGTTCATCGACAGCGGCGACGTGCTCGGACACGAGCCGATGGGCGTCGTCGTCGAGGTCGGCTCGGCCGTCACGAACCTGGCGGTCGGAGACCGCATCGTCGTGCCGTTCAACATCTCGTGCGGGCACTGCTTCATGTGCCGGCGCGGGCTGCAGTCGCAGTGCGAGACGACGCAGGTCACCGAGTACGGCAGCGGCGCGTCGCTGTTCGGCTACACCAAGCTGTACGGCCAGGTCCCCGGCGGTCAGGCCGAGTACTTGCGGGTGCCGCTCGCGGACTACAACCACATCCGCGTCGGCAACGACCTCCCCGACGACCGGTACCTCTTCCTCAGCGACATCCTGCCGACCGCGTGGCAGGGCGTGGAGTACGCCGATGTTCCCGAGGGCGGCACTCTCGCGGTGATGGGGCTGGGGCCCGTCGGCCAGTTCGTCGCGCGCGTCGGTGTGCACCGAGGGTACCGGGTGCTCGCGGTCGACCCGGTCGCCGAACGGCGAGCGATGGCGGAGCGGCACGGTGCGGACGTGTTCGACCTGACCGACTCGGTGGTCGACGAACTCCGCGACCTCACCGACGGGCGCGGCGCGGACGCCGTCGTGGATGCCGTCGGCATGGAGGCCCACGGGAACCCCGCCGTCTCGACGGTGCACAAGGCGTTGGGGCTGCTGCCCGATGCCCTGGCTCAGAAGGTCTTGGAGACCGGCGGGCTCGATCGGCTGGCGGCGCTCCACTCGTCGATCGACATCGTCCGCCGCGGCGGCACCGTCTCGCTCAGCGGCGTGTACGCCGGCGAGGCCGACATGATGCCGATGAAGACGATGTTCGACAAGCAGCTGAGCCTTCGGATGGGTCAGTGCAACGTCAAGCGGTGGATCGATGACCTGCTGCCTCTCGTCGAAGACCCCGCTGACCCGCTCGGCGTCATGGATCTGACGACCCACCGCGCGCCGCTGTCCGACGCGCCGGGCCTCTACGAGACTTTCCAGAAGAAGGAGGACGGCTGCATCAAGGTGGTGCTGCAGCCGTGACTCCGCCCCGGAGAGGAGACTGCCATGTCGCGTAACGTCCGACTCATGCGCTGCGCCCCCGAAGACGTCTTCGCGGTCCTGAACGACGGCTGGCTGTTCCCGGCGTGGGTCGTCGGTGCTTCGCGCATGCGCGATGTCAGTCCCGCCTGGCCCCAGAAGGGGTCGCGTCTGCACCATTCCTTCGGGGTGTGGCCCTTCGTCATCGACGACAGCACGTCGGTGCTCGAATTCGATCCGCCGCACCGCATGGTGCTGCAGGCGCGCGGCTGGCCGATCGGCGAAGCCCACATCACCATCGACGTCAAGCCCCGAGGCGATGACTGCGTCGTGCGCATTCAGGAAGTGGCCGCGGAGGGGCCGGGGTCGTTCATCCCGCAACCGCTGCTCGACCTGCCCCTGCACGTGCGCAACGCCGAGACCCTGCGTCGGCTCGCGCACCTCGCGGAGGGCGGCGCGGGACGGTGACGACCGAGTACGACGCCGTCATCGTCGGCTCCGGGCCGAACGGGCTGGCGGCGGCCGTCACCCTGGCGCGCTCCGGGCTCTCGGTCGCGGTGTTCGAAGCCGAGGATCACTTCGGCGGCGGGGCGGCCTCCGGGGAGATCACCCTCCCCGGCTACCTGCACGACCTGTGCTCGGCGGTGCACCCGCTCGCATTCGAATCCGCCTTCTTCCGCGAGTTCGGACTGCGCCACCGCGTCGAGTTCGTCGTGCCCGAGGTGTCGTACGCGCACCCTCTCGACGGCGGCGCGGCGCTGGCGTACCGCGATCTCGACCGCACGGCGGAGGGGCTCGGTGCCGACGGCCGCGCGTATGCCCGGCTGATGGCGCCGCTCGTCGAGCGCGTGCGCGGCATCGCGGACTTCACCGGTGGATCGCTGCTGCGCGTGCCCGGCGATCCGATCGCCGCGGCCTGGTTCGGCCTGCGCACCCTCGAGCAGGGGACACCGGCATGGAGCCTGCGGTTCCGCGAGCAGGCGGCCCCGGCCCTCATGTCGGGGGTCGCGGCCCACACCATTCTCGGCCTCCCGAGTCTCGCGGCAGCCGGCGGCGGCCTCACCCTCGCGACATACGGTCATGCCCGCGGGTGGCCGATCCCGATCGGCGGAAGCGGGGCGATCGTGGCCGCCATGGTCGACGACATCCGTGCGCACGGCGGCGAGCTGTTCTCGGGACGCCGTATCGATTCGCTCGACGAGCTGCCGAGCGCGCGCGCCGTGATGCTCGACGTGACGCCGCGCGCCCTCATCGCGATCGCCGGGGACCGGATGCCGACGCGCTATCGGCACCGCCTCGAGCGCTTCCGGTACGGTGACGCGGTGGCGAAGGTCGACTTCGCCCTGTCCGCGCCGGTGCCGTGGCGCGATCCCGCGATCGCGCAGAGCGGCACTGTCCACGTCGGCGGGACCCGGCCGGAGATCGCCGCCTCCGAGAACGCGGTGCGCGCCGGCCGGCTGCCCGACGCGCCGTATGTGCTCGTCGCGCAGCCGTCGCTGTTCGATGCGGGCCGGGCGCCGGAGGGCCATCACACCCTGTGGGCATACACGCACGTTCCCGCGGGCAGCGAGGTCGACCGGACCGAGGCGATCGTGCGCCAGATCGAGCGGTTCGCGCCGGGCTTCCGCGACACGATCCTCGCGACCCACTCGGAGACCGCGCAGCAGGTCGCCGCGCGCAACCTCAACTATCCCGAGGGTGACATCTCCGCCGGCATCCCGTCGCTCGATCAGCTGATCGCCCGCCCGTTGCTCGCACGCGACCCGTGGCGGACGCCCATGGGCGGCGTCTATCTGTGCTCGTCCTCGACGAGCCCGGGCCCAGGCGTTCATGGGCTGGCCGGATGGTGGTCGGCTCTGAGCGCTCTGCGGCACGAGTTCGGGGTGCTCACGCGTCCCGACCTCTCACCGCGTCTCTAGGGGTGGGAGGCGCCGGAGTCAAGCGGAAGAGCGCCCCGTCGCCGCGCTCGTACAGTGGACGCACCATTGTCGTCTGCGGGAGGTTCATGGTGTCCGGTGCTTCCGAGCCCGAATCCGTCGCGCGAGCCGTCGAACGGCTCCGTCTGGCAGAGGCCAGCCTGGCTCGGCGGCGTCAGAGCGACTGCGGTCCCAGTGAGACGGCGCGCGCCGCAATGCGGGTGGTGTACGACAGCGCGGATGCCGGCCGGCGCGTCACCCCGACCGACATCGCCGCCTCGCTGGGCATCTCGACGCCGACGGCGACGACCATGCTGAAGCGTCTCCGCGACGGGGGACTGGTGGCGTTCGAGCGCAACCCCGACGACGGTCGGAGCAAGTACGTCGTGCCGACCGATCGCAACGCAGACGTCGAGGGTGTCGATCCGCTGACGCTGCGTGTGCGCGACATCGCGCGCGGGCTGGATGACGACACCGCCGCGAAGCTGACGACCCTTCTCGACGCGATCGCGGATGCGGTCGACGAGGAGTGTCGCTGAGGTCAGGCGTCGCCGGTCGCGGGCTCCGGGACGACACGCAGGCCGTTCGCTCCGCCCGCTTCGAGCAGGAGGGCCTCGACCCAATGTCGATTGATCGTCGGCGGACGGCTGCCGCTGAAGAGGAACACCATCGGGACGGCCGGGTGCACCCACACGCTGAACAGCCCGCTGTCGGTCGAACGGTGGAACATGAACGGCTCGTTGCGGCGCAGCTTGTTCATGAACACGACCCGCAGGTGCGCGAGCAGACGGTCTTCTACGTCGAACGTCCGTCCTTGACTGCCGTAAACGAGTGTTCCCACGGACGCGAGCGTACTGGCGGGGGTCCGCCTAATTAATTCCGGTTAGTTAGGCGAACTAGTTAGAGGAGGGATGGCGCGTAAACCCCTCGTGAACTTCTGTCAAGCGGGTAGGTGCAGACGGCTCGGGCCGCGATAGTCGTGTCAGAGCGACGGGAGTGATCATGGTCTTGGATATGTCACCGATCGCCCGCAAGCCCAGCGCGGTGCGCCTGGCCACGTCGGGCGCTCTGCGTCAGCTGCCGTCGCGGCGGCCGGAAGCGCCGAGCACCGAGGCGGACGTCCGCTGGGAGCTCGTCGACGTCGACCGTTACGAGGTGCGAGAGGGAGAGGTCACCCTCGGCTACATCGACGTCGTCGGCGCGGTCTTCGTAGCCCTCGGCGGGCCCTGGTACTCGGCTGCCGTCGAGCTGCGTCAGACGCTCCGCTTCGATGAAGCGGTGCAGACGCTGCGCTCGACCCGGCGTCACTGAGGCGCGGCCCGGCAGCGGTCCTCCGGCCTCCTAGGCTGGGGGACATGATCCGCATCGCCACCATCGGCACGAGTGTCATCACCGACGCCTTCATCGGTGCGGCCTCTCGCACCCCGGGGATCGAGGTCGTCGCGGTGTCGTCTCGAGATGCGGTGAAGGCGCAGGCCTACGCCGATCGTCTGGGTGTCGCACGGGCGATCGCCGGCCTCGATACCGTCCTCGCCGATCCCGAAGTCGACGCGGTCTACATCGGTTCGCCGAACGCCGCCCACGGCTCGCAGGTCGAGTCCGCCATCGCGGCGGGCAAGCACGTGCTCGTGGAGAAGCCCGCGGTCGCCACAGCCCGGGAGTGGGATGACCTCGTCGACCGGTCGCGCCGCGCGGGCGTGATCCTGCTCGAGGCGATGCGCACGGCGTACGACCCCGGCATCGCGGCCGTCCGCGAGCAGCTCGGATCGCTCGGAACCCTCCGCCGCGCCTCGTTCCACTACGCCAAACGGTCGTCGCGCTACGACGCCGTGCTGGCGGGTGGGACGCCGAACATCTTCGATCCCGCCATGGGCGGCGGAGCGCTCGCGGATCTGGGTGTCTACGGCGTGCACGCGGCGGTCCTCCTGTTCGGTGAACCCACCCGCGTGGCCGGGTCGTCGGTGACGATCGCCACGGGCGCTGACGGCGCCGGTCTGGCGGTGCTCGAATACCCGGGGCTGGTCGTCGACGTCGGCTACTCGAAGATCACCACCGCTTTCCGGTCGAGCGAGATCCAGGGCGAGGATGCGACGCTGCTCATCGATCACCTGGCCAGTCCGCGCCGCGTGACACGGGTCGGTCTCGACGGTGCGGAGTCCGCGTGGACGTCGGATGCTGCCGTCGACACGCTCGACGGCGAGGTCGCGCGTTTCGTCGAGCTCGTGGGCGGCGCGATCGCTCCGGACGAGGACCAGGCGCGCACGGCGGCGACGCTGCGGACCATGGAGCGCATCCGCCAGGCGACAACCGGCTGACGCATCCGCTGAGCGCCCTGTCAAGGCCCTGGGGTTTCGCCCGCTGTCGACGCAGGCTCGTCCCATGCACCACACGGGACTGCGCTGGGATGAGATCGCTGAGGATGCCTGGCGGGTATGCGATCCCACGCGCCCGTCCTCCGATGCCGATGCCGTCGTCGCCTACGTCGAACGGCGCCGGGACGGTGTCTTCGAGGTGGTGTGGCTCTGCGGCACTGCGGGGACCGAGACCTTCGTCGCGATCGGTGAAGCCGCCTGCGCGATCGCCGACCGACACGCCGCGTCCCGCCGCACCGGGTCGCCGCTGGCGACCAAGCCGACTCCCATCGCGCACCGTCCGCCGCTTTCGCGGGCCTGAGGCTCGGGTGCGGTCAGCGCCGCATCCGATCGATCAGCAACCCGACGGCTGCGTTCGCGCTGTCGTCGATGACCTGTTCGGGCTCGCCGTCGAGGTCGAGCAGGACGTGGCCCGTCTCTGCGCCGTCGCTCCACCCGAGGTACACCGTCCCCGGCTCGTGGCCGTCGTGCGGCTCCGGACCCCCGACGCCCGTCACCGACACCGCCAGATCCGCGCCTGTCAGGTCGCGGACCGCGCGTGCGAGGTGCTCGGCGCATTCCGGGGAGCAGGGGTCGATCCCCTCGGCCAGACCCAGGACGCGGTGCTTCGTCTCCAGTCGGTAGGCCACGACGCCGCCGGCGAACCAGTCGCCCGCGCCCTCCGCCGCGCCGATGGTGGCGGCGAGGTTGCCCGAGGTCAGCGATTCCGCCACCGCGATCACGGTGCCGCTCTCCTGTGCCAGCCGGGCGAGTTCATCGATGTGGGTCATTTCTCCTCCTGGCGCGACCCTAAGCACCGGTGGAGGAGACGCGTGCGGGGATTGTCTCCGATTCGGCACGGTGATATCGCGCGGGAGGCGCAGAGCTCGACTGGGACTTTGGTCCCTGGTGGAGTCATCGCGAATGCGAGATAGTTATGTGGTCAGACCACATACGACGAAGGAGACAGAAATGACCACGCACGCGGTCCACGCAGCCATCCCCCGCACGGAGGCTCGGACCCGCACCCAGGCGATCGCCCGCCAGGACGAGATCGTGACCTCGCTCGCCGGGCGCCGCACTCTCGCTGCGCTGCGCTACGCGACCGGCTTCATCTTCCTCTGGGCGTTCCTCGACAAGCTGTTCGGCCTCGGATTCTTGACGCCGTTCGAGCGGGCGTGGATCAACGGCGGCACCCCGGCGCAGGGCTTCCTCAACAGCCCCGCCGTCACCGGCCCCCTTCAGCCCTGGTTCCAGAGCATGGCGAGCCCGCTCGCCGACGTCCTGTTCATGGCGGGCATGCTGGCCATCGGAGTCGCCGTCATGTCGGGCATCGGTCTCCGCGTCGCAGCGGTAGCCGGAAGCCTCGTCATGCTCCTGATGTACCTCGCCGAGTGGCCGTTCGCCTGGGGTGCGGCATCTACCAACCCCCTCGTCGACTACCACATCGTCTACGCGCTCGCGCTGATCGTGATCGCCGTGCTCCACGCCGGCGACACCTGGGGCCTCGGCGCCATGTGGAAGAAGCTGCCTCTCGTGCAGCGCTTCCGGTGGCTCGTCTGACACCGAGTCGCCCCGCCGAAGGCGCGGATCCCCCCCGGGGGTCCGCGCCTTCGCTCATTCGTGCGCGGGCTGCGCCGCGCGAAGAGCGGCCTGCGTGCGGCTGGTGACGCCGAGCGTTCGCATGATGCCTGTCAGATGGTTCTTGACCGTCTTCTCGGCGATGCCGAGCTCGGCCGCGATCGCGCGATTCGACAGCCCGCGGGCGACGAGCGCCAGCACTTCCCGCTGGCGCCGGGGGAGAGGGTCCGGAGACGGCGCGGAGGACGCGGTCGTATGCAGCGTCGCGCCCAGCGGATGGCCCGATCCCACCCGGCGCACGGCGTCGATCAGCTCTCCGGCCGCGACGTCCTCGAGGAGGAAGGCGGACGCGCCCGCCGATGCGCTCTCGCGACGCGCCTCGTCGTCGTCCGAGGCGCAGAGGATGATGCAGTGCAGGCGCG
The DNA here is from genome assembly GCF_029991045.1 of Microbacterium sp. BDGP8. Lineage (NCBI taxonomy): Bacteria > Bacillati > Actinomycetota > Actinomycetes > Micrococcales > Microbacteriaceae > Microbacterium > Microbacterium sp. BDGP8. Next base: position 701,209 of record NZ_CP120712.1, read on the forward strand.
GATCCGCTGCGCGCAGGGCGGCGCAGACCGCCGCGCCGGTGCCGTCTGCCAGCTGATAGCCGAGGATCGCGACATCCGGTCGTGTCACCCCGGCGCGAGCCTTCGCCTGACGTGCGGTCGCCGCCTCGGCGACGACCTGCATGCCCGCGGCCGCGTCGATCAGGTCGGCCACGCCGCGGCGCACCAGGTCGTGATCGGCCAGGACCAGCACGGCGAGCATGGCCTCCACCGTAGCGTTCGGCTGGATACGGTGGGGGGATGGAGGAGCACCGGGCCGGTCCGCGGCGGAGCGAACAGGCCCGCCTCGCGGTCCTGACGGCGGCGGCCGACCTGCTCGCGCAGAACGGCTACGAGAATCTCACCATCGAGGCCATCGCGCGGCAGGCATCGGTCGGCAAACAGACGATCTACCGGTGGTGGCCCTCGCGTGCGGCGATCCTGACGGAGGCGCTGCTCGAGGGCATGATCTTCCGACAGCAGCTCGCGGTGCGGAACACCGGAGACCTGCGCCGCGATCTCACGGAGTGGATGTCGCGGGTGTGGTCGGTCCTCGATGCGCCGCAGGGCCGGATGCTGCTGCGTTCGCTCGTCGCCGCGGCGACCGAGCACCCGGCCATCGGCGAGCTGATGCGCGATCGGCTGAGCGCCGACGGCGGCATCCGGGCGCGGGTCGTCGCGCACGGAGATCCCGCGGTCGCCGCGGTCGAGATCGGCGACGCGATCGCCGGCTGGATGATGATGCAGGTGCTCATGGGCGCGGCTCCGACGCCGGACGGCATCCGGGCGATCGTCCACGCGCTGGTCCCGGGTTAGGGTTGACGAGACGCTGCGTCTCGTCAAGGGCGTCCGCATTCCGAAGGAGTCGCTGATGGCCGAGCTGCTGTACCGCCTGAGCAAGGGAGCCGCGCGTCGCGCATGGCTCGTCGTCGTCGCCTGGGTCGCCGTGCTGGGGATCGCCGGCGGCGCCTTCGCGCTCGGCTTCGGCGGACTCTCATCGAGCTTCGACATCCCGGGCACCGCTTCGTCGAAGGTCACCGACCAGCTCGCCGAGGAGCTGCCCGACTTCGCCGGAGCGGCGGGCACCGTCGTGTTCCACGCTGAGGACGGCGCGCTCACCGACGATCAGCGTGCGGCGATCTCCGACCTCGTCGCCTCCGCCACGGATCTGCCCGACGTCGCGACCGTCAACGACCCGTTCGAGGCCGAGGCGCAGCGCGCGGCGCAGGCCCAGCAGCTGGCTGACGGTCAAGCGCAGATCTCCTCCGCGCGCGACCAGCTCGACGCCGGACAGGCGCAGCTCGATCAGGGCACGGCGCAGCTCGAGGCGGGCCAGGCCCAGCTCGACGCCGCGCGCGCCCAACTCGAGGCAGCCGGTGCTCCGGCCGCGCAGCTCGCCGCGCTCGACGCTCAGCAGGCTCAGCTCGACGCGGGCCGCGCCGAGCTGGAGCGGCAGCAGGCGACCCTCGACTCCGGGCGGACCGAGCTCGAGGCGCAGGCCGAGACCGCCGACCTCGGCGGGCGCCTGCTCGACCTCGCCGACGGTATCGCCCTCGTCTCGCCGGACGGCTCGACCGCGACCGTGAACGTCGCCTTCACCCTGCCGCGCCTCGAGCTGCCGCAGGATGCGAAGGACGCCGTCGTCGAGCACTTCACCGCCGAGCCGATCGACGGCGTCGAGGTGGGCTTCTCGACCGAGATCTCCCAGGGCGTGCCGAAGATCCTTGGCGTCGGCGAGGCCGTCGGCGTCGCGGTCGCCGCCGTGGTGCTGCTCATCATGCTCGGCAGCCTCATCGCCGCCGCCCTCCCGCTCGTCACCGCCATCGTCGGAGTGGGCGTCGGCGTGCTCGGGGTGCTCGCACTGTCGGGAGTCGTGCAGATGGCTTCGGTGACGCCCGTGCTCGGCGTGATGCTCGGGCTCGCGGTCGGCATCGACTACGCCCTGTTCGTGCTCAATCGGCACCGCAAGCAGCTGCTGCGCGGGATCGACCTGCACGAGTCGATCGGCCTCGCCGGCGGAACCGCCGGAAACGCCGTCGTGTTCGCCGGATCGACCGTCGTCGTCGCCCTCCTCGCCCTCAACATCACCGGCATCCCGTTCCTCGGTCTCATGGGTACGGCGGGAGCCGTCTGCGTCGCCATCGCGGTGCTGATCGCGATCACGCTGCTGCCGGCGCTCCTCGGGCTGCTCGGGATGCGCGTGCTCGGCCGTCGTGCGCGTGCGCGCGTAGGCCAGCCCGACGCGGTATCGACCCCGACGCGCGCGATGCCGACCTGGCGCGCCATCACGACCGCCGTCGTGTCGGTCGGGCTCCTGCTCGCCCTCGCGGTTCCGGCGCTGTCGATGCGGGTGGGCCTGCCCGACGGAGCGTCCGAGCCGGAGGGATCGAACGGCCAGCGTGCGTTCGAGCTCACCGAGGACGCGTTCGGCCCCGGTGCGAACTCGCCGCTGCTGGTGACCGCGAGCCTGCCCGAGGGCCTCGACGACACGGGGCGGCTGCGAGCGCAGGTCGCTGTGGCCGAGGCGATCGCCGACCGCGACCACGTCAGTGCCGTCGCGCCGATCGCGGTCTCCGACAGCGGCACCATCGCGGCGTTCCAGGTGATCCCCACGGATGGGCCGAGCAGCGTCGCGACCGAGGACCTGGTGCGTGACCTGCGCTCACTGCCACCGGTCGACGGCGAGTACGCGCTCGGTGTCGCCGGTCAGGCCGCCATCAACATCGACATCTCCGAGGGGCTCGTCGGCATTCTGCCGATCTACCTCGCGGTCGTGGTCGGGCTCTCGCTCGTGATCATGATCGTCGTCTTCCGCTCGCTCGTCGTGCCGCTCATCGCGACCGGAGGCTTCATCCTGTCGCTGTTCGCGACCTATGGCGCCGTCGTCGCGGTCTTCCAGTGGGGATGGGGTGCCGAGCTCATCGGTCTGCACACGACCGGTCCGATCCTGAACTTCCTCCCGGTGATCCTCGTCGGCATCCTGTTCGGGCTCGCGATGGACTATCAGCTGTTCCTGGCGTCGGGGATGCGCGAGGCGTTCGTGCACGGCTCCGAGGCGAGGCTCGCCGTCATGCAGGGCTTCCGTGCCGGGCGTTCGGTCGTGATCGCGGCCGCGCTCATCATGGTGTCCGTCTTCGGCGGCTTCATCTTCGCCGAGGCGACGATCATCCGCTCGATGGGCTTCGGTCTCGCCTTCGGCATCCTCGTCGACGCGCTCGTCGTGCGCATGCTGCTCATGCCCGCGCTCATGCACCTCATCGGGCGCGGTGCGTGGTGGCTGCCCCGGTGGCTCGACCGCATCCTCCCGGATGTCGACGTCGAGGGCGCCAAGCTCGAGCGCACGCACCCGCACGTCTGAGCGCGCCGGCCGGGGTCAGAACGCGTCGAGGTCGGCGCGCAGGCCCTGCCCGGTGTGCTCCGAGCGCAGGATGCCCCGCCGTCGCAGTACCGGCACGAGCTCGTCGAGAGCGCGGTGGAGCGTCACGGGGTGGAAGTCGCCCGAGAAGATCAGCCCGTCGTTGTCGGCGTCGTCGCCGAGCGCCTGGATGACGTCGGCGATCTCCTCCGCGGTCCCCACCGTGCCTCCGGCACCGTCGGTCACACGTCCGAGCCGCGCCTTGCCGGCGAGGATGTCGCGCAGCGGCGCCTCGGAGAAGTCGGAGTACCGCCCGAGCAGCCCCCGGATGGTGCCCTTCGAGACGTGATCGCCGAAGATCGCGGGATCGAGCGGGCGGTCGAGGTCGAGCGACGTGAGGTCGGTCTCGAGGTCGCTCGACCATGCCTCGGCCACCTCGACGAGCGTCGCCTCGTCGGGATGCCGCGATGCCTCGACGATGCGCTCCGCCTCCTCGACCGAGCTCGCGACGATCGGTTTGACGACGAAGAGAGTCTTGATCGCGTCGGCGTCCCGCCCCGCGGCGATCGCCGCTTCGCGCACGCGGCCGCGGTACGCGCGGATGCTCGCGGGGTCGAGGTTCGACAGGGCGAGCTGGATCTCGGAGTTCGCCCCGGCGAAGCCGATGCCCCGCGGCGAGCCGCCGGGGGAGGCGACGATCGGGTCGCCGGCGGGCAGGGGCTCGGCGTTGAGGGGACCGTCGAACGAGAAGTACTCGCCCCGGTGCTGGACGGCGTGGATTTTCGAGCCGTCGGCGTAGATCTGCGTGTCGGGATCGGCGATCAGTGCGTCGTCGTCCCAGCTGTGCCACAGCAGGCGCAGCGCATCGAGCCATTCCTGCGCACGGTCGTAGGCAGCGTCGTGCCCGAGGCGCTCCGCGCCGAAATGATGCGCCGACCCGACGTCCGTGACGACGTTCAGGCCCAGCCTGCTGCCGCTGAGGTGCTGCAGCGACGCGAACTGGCGAGCGGCGAGGTACGGCGGCCACGCGGCCGGGTTGACGGTGGGGATGACGCCCAGGTGCTGCGTCGCGGCGAACAGGTACGGGGCGAGCGTCCACGGGTCGTGCTTGGGCCCGCCGTAGGCCTTGCGGACGCGGAGGTTCAGCGTCTCGGGAGTGATCCCGACCGAGAGCGCGTCTTCGATCAGGACGAAGTCGAACCCCGCCTGCTCGAGCTCACGGGCCGAGTGCTGGTAGAGGTCGGGCTTCTGCCACGGCCAATTCCACCGCTGGTACGGCCGCGCCCAGCCGTGGGGACCGAAACCGCGCGAGAGGAACCAGCCGAAGTGCTGGGCGCGCGTCATGCCGACACCGCTTCCGGTGCTGCGGCGGTCGCGGCTCGGGCGGCATCGAGTCCGCGGTCGAGGTCTGCGATGAGGTCGCCGGCGTCCTCCAGGCCGACCGAGAGCCGCAGCAGGCCCGGCCCGACCCCGATGCGCGCCAGGTCGGCGTCACTGCGGCTCGCGTGGGTAGTGGTCGCCGGATGCAGCACGAGCGACCGCACATCGCCCAGGTGGGTCATCGGGGTGAACAGCCGCACGCTGCGCGTGAAGGCCTCCGCAGCTGCCCGCCCGCCGGTGAGGGTGAAGGAGAACAGCGCGCCCTGCCCCGCGGGGAGAAGGCGCACGGCGAGGTCGTGGTCCGGATGCGAGGGGAGTCCGCTGTAGTCGACGCCGGCGACCTCCGGGCGGGTCTCGAGCCAGCCGGCGAGGGTCGCCGCCGTCTGCGATTGCCGCTCCACTCGCAGCGACAGGGTCTCGATGCCCTGCAGCAGCAGGAAGGCGTTGAGGGGCGACGGTGAGGGGCCGAAGCGCATCGCGACGCGGCGCGCGGTGTCGAGGAAGGCGCGCTCGCCCGAGCGTTCGACGAACGTGCGGCCGTCGGGTCCGGTCTCGGCCGCGATCTGGCGGAAACGGCCGGGCGCGGCATCCCAGGCGAAGCGTCCGCCGTCGACGATGACGCCGCCCAGACCCGTGCCGTGGCCCGACAGGAACTTCGACGCCGAGTGGATGACGATGTCGGCCCCGAGCTCGAGCGGGCGCAGCAGGTACGGCGTCGCGAGGGTCGAGTCGACGACGAGCGGGATGCCGTGCCGGTGTGCGACCTCGGCGACGGTCGGGATGTCGAGCACGCCGCCGCGCGGATTCGCGATCGTCTCGGCGACGAGGGCGCGGGTGCGCGGGCCGATCGCCGCCTCCCAGGCGGCCGGGTCGCGCGGATCGTCGACGAAGTCCGTTGCGATGCCGAGGCGCCCGAACTCGGAGCGCAGCAGCTCGCGCGTTCCCTCGTAGATCGCGGAGGCCGCGACGATGTGGTCTCCCGACTCGAGGATCGTCAGCAGCGCCGTCGAGGTCGCCGCCTGGCCGCTGCCGACGAGCAGCGCGCCCACGCCGCCCTCGAGGTCGGCGATGCGCCGCTCGGCCGCCGCCGCGGTCGGGTTGCCCACGCGCGTGTAGCTGAACCCGGTGGCGGGGTCCGCGAAGCGGCCCTCGCCGTCGGCGATGTCGTCGAATTCGAAGCCGGCGGTCAGGTAGATGGGAGTCGCGCGCGAGCCATACGCGTCGAAGCCACGGGCGCCCGCGTGCAGCTGGCGCGTCGCGAAGGCGAGGGATTCGGAGTGGTTCTCGAGAGCGGGCATGGGGGGAAGAGTACGGCGGGCGGCCGCGGCGGCGCTTCTCCGCCGTCATCCGGAGTCACGCGGTGACCGGAGCTCGCCCTCGTGTGTCTCTCTGTGTTCTCCGGTTTCCGACTGTTTCGGCCCCGTTCACGATGGGAGCGCGCGGTGGCGAGCATGGGGTCATGTCCCCCCTGGTGAGTGTCGACGACCTCGCCGCCGAACTTGCCGCGGACGCTCCGGTGCGTCTGCTGGACGTCCGGTGGCGCCTGGACCGTGCCGAAGGACGACCCGACTATCTGCTCGGGCATCTGCCCGGCGCCGTGTACGTCGATCTCGAGCGCGAGCTCGCTCGTCCCGGTGTTCCGGAACAGGGACGGCATCCGCTTCCCAGCCGCGCAGATCTCGAGGCCGCTGCCCGGCGGTGGGGTGTGAACGCGGGCGACCGGCTCGTCGCGTACGACGACAACGACGGGGTCGCCGCGGCTCGTGCGTGGTGGCTGCTCCGTCGCCACGGCCTCGACATCCGGGTGCTCGACGGCGGCTTCCGCGCCTGGGTCGGATCGGGCCGTCGCCTGGAGCACAGCGACCGCGCCGCGGCGACCGGTGACGTCGATCTCCCGGAGGGGAGCGGAGGCCTCGCCGGCATCGACGAAGCGGCTGTCGCCCCGGCGCGCGGGGTTCTCCTCGATGTGCGCGCACCCCAGCACTACCGCGGTCAGGCGGTGGGGGCCGACCCCGTCAGCGGCCACATCCCGGGGGCTCGCAACCTTCCGACCGTCGTCCACATCGGCCCGGACGGTCTTCTCCGCGACCCGGACGAGATCCGCATGTCGCTCGCGGCCGTCGGAGTCGGACCCGACACGGACGTCGTCATCACGTGCAGCTCGGGCGTCGCTTCAGCCCACACCGCGCTGGCGTTCGCGGTGGCCGGGTACCGCCGGGCGCGCGTGTTCGCGGGATCGTGGAGTCAGTGGTCCCGCGATCCGGGACGCCCCGTCGCGACGGGGCCGAGTCCGGCGGCCACGATCGGCGTGGTCTGACCGGGCTCGGGGAACCGCGTCAGTCGCGGATCGCCGAGCCCTCGCTGAGCCGGTGCCACGTGCGGTTGTGGTAGACCAGCGCATCGCCGTGCCCGCCCGGCTCCACGTCGCGCTCGACGTGCGACTGCAGGGCATGGCCGGCGATGACGATCGAACCGCCGGCATCCATGCGAGAGACGACGGCGCAGCGGACCCAGGCGCGGACGCCGCGGTAGACCGGCTCGCCGGTGGTCAGCCGTGACCAGGCGGAGGCGTCGGCGAAGCGGTCGATGCCGCGGGTCGCGCCGAGCTTCGCCAGCGCGAGGTCGTCGGCGTCGAGCAGGTGCACCACGACGGTCTCGGCCGTCGACAGCACGGCGGAGGCGGAGGACTGCGCCGACACCGAGAACACCAGCAGCGGCGGGTCGGCGCTCACCGAGGAGACCGACGTCGCCGTCAGGGCGACCGGACCATCGCCGGCGTCGGCCGTGATGACGGCGACACCGCCGGGGTGCCCGCGGAAGAGCGTCTTGAAGTCATCGGCGGACAGCGAACCGCCCAGATGACGGGAGGGGTGCTCCGCGGACGGGTCGAGGTTCGGCTGCGACATGATCACGACGTTAGTAACCACGACGACCCGTCGCATGTTCCGTGAACGTCGGAGACGATCGATGACGCCGTGTAACGTGCCCCGCGTGACGACGGAACCACACGACGGCTGGACTCGGCGGTACGGTTCGCCCGCTCCCGAGGGCCTCCCGCGCAACGATGTGCTCGATGTGCTCTACCGTCACCGTTCCGTGCGGCGATTCGGGCCCGGCGAGATCGACGATGCGGCGCTGACCGCGATCATCGCCGCCGCCCAGTCGGCCTCGACGAGCTCGAACCTGCAGGCGTGGTCGGTGATCGAGGTGCGCGACCACGACCGACGCGATGCGCTCGCACGACTCGCGGGCGACCAGGACTTCATCCGCCGGGGCGGCGTCTTTCTCGTCTTCGTCGCCGACTGGGCGCGGGCGCGCGAGCTCGCGCATCGCGCGGGGGAACCTTCGGATGCCGTGGAGTACATCGAGAGCACGATCGTCGGCTTCATCGACGCGGCGCTGGCCGCACAGAACGCCGTGATCGCCGCCGAGTCGCTGGGCCTGGGCGCCGTCTACGTCGGGGCGGTCCGGAACCATCCCGAGCAGATCGCCGACCTGCTCGAGCTTCCCGACGGGGCCTTCCCGGCGTTCGGCGTCGTCCTCGGCCACCCCGACCCGAACGACCGGGCGGGGGTGAAGCCCCGGTTGCCGCAGCGGGTCGTCCGTCACCGCGAGACCTACCGTCTGCCGGACGACGCCGAGATCGCCGCATACGAGGACGCCGTCACGGCGTACTACCGCACGCAGGGCGAGCCGCGGGGCTGGCTCCGCGCCGCGATCGCCCGGGTGCGGGATGCCGCGAGCCTGCACGGGCGCCACACGATGCGCCGCTCGCTCGAACGCCGCGGTCTGTCGTCGCGCTGAGCCCGACAGCCGGAACCCTCGACAGCGGCGCGGCCCTGGCTTAGGGTTGACGCGTGCAGACCTGTCGTTGTTGTCGCTGAGCGCCGCCGCGCTCACCTCAGACGACCCCGACAGCACCCGCGCCTCTGAGCGCGCGGACACCGTGAGGAAACCCTCGTGCGCTACGCAGAGAACATCGCCGATCTCGTCGGCAACACCCCGCTCGTTCGTCTGACCCGCGTCGCCGCCTCGACGCGCGCGACCGTGCTCGCCAAGGTCGAGTACTTCAACCCGGGCAGTTCGGCGAAGGACCGCATCGCCGCGAGGATCATCGAGGCCGCCGAGCGCGACGGATTGCTGCGCCCGGGCGGCACGATCGTCGAGCCCACGAGCGGCAACACCGGTGTCGGACTCGCCCTCGTCGCGCAGCAGCGGGGCTACCGGATGGTCTTCGTCGTGCCCGACAAGTTCGCCGGCGAGAAGGTGGCCGTGCTGAAGGCGTACGGCGCCGAGGTCGTGATGACCCCCGCGAGCGTCCCGCCCGAGCATCCGGACTCGTACTACAGCGTCTCGGACCGGCTCGCGCGCGAGATCCACGGCGCGTTCAAGCCGAACCAGTTCGCCAACGCCGCCGGACCGCGGGCTCACTACGACACGACCGGACCCGAGATCTGGCGTGACACGGTGGGACGCGTGACGCACTTCGTCGCTGGGGTCGGCACCGGCGGCACGATCACGGGGACGGGGCGTTACCTGCGCGAAGCCTCCGGCGGCGCGGTCACGATCGTCGGTGCCGATCCGGATGGATCCATCTACAGCGGCGAGGTGGGGAGGTACCTCGTCGAGGGCGTCGGCGAGGACTTCTGGCCGGAGACCTTCGACCCCTCGGTGGTCGACCGCTACGAGCGCGTCGGCGACCGGGAATCGTTCGCGATGACCCGACGCCTGGCGCGCGAAGAGGGACTGCTGGTCGGCGGTTCGTCGGGCATGGCGGTCGTCGCCGCCCTGCGGACGGCACGCGACCTCGGACCCGACGACGTCGTCGTGGTCGTGCTTCCCGACCATGGCCGCGGATACCTCTCGAAGATCTACGACGACGACTGGATGCGGACCCACGGGTTCGCCGACCTGGTCGACGAACCCGACCACGGCATCCCCGATCCCCGCACGACCCACGACACCAGGAGCGACGCATGAGCACGCACGATTCCGCCCGCGGCCTCGCCAGCCTCGCCGTCCACGCCGGCCAGCAGTTCGACCCCACCACCGGGGCCGTCATCCCGCCGGTGCACTTCTCGACCACCTTCGCTCAGGACGGCATCGGCCGCCTCCGCGGCGGGTATGAGTACGGCCGCTCGGGCAACCCGACCCGGACGGCGCTCCAGGTGCAGCTCGCGGCGCTCGAAGGCGGCGCGCACGGCTTCTCGTTCGCGTCGGGCCTCGCGGCCGAGGACGTGCTGCTGCGTGCCGCGCTGACGCCCGGCGACGAGGTGCTGCTCGGCAACGACGTCTACGGAGGCACCCATCGCCTCATCGCCCGTGTCTTGGCGCCCTGGGGGGTCGAGCTGCGTGTCGTCGACATGAGCGACCTGGCCGCAGTGCGGGCCGCGGTCGCCGAGCGGGCGCCCCGTGTGCTGTGGGTGGAGACGCCGTCGAACCCGCTGCTGCGGATCACCGACATCGCCGGGCTCGCGGCCATCGGACACGAGGCCGGATCGCTGGTCGTCGTCGACAACACCTTCGCGACCCCCGCGCTCCAGCGTCCGCTCGAGCTCGGGGCCGACGTCGTCGTGCACTCCACGACGAAGTACCTCGGCGGACACTCGGATGTCGTCGGCGGTGCGCTCGTGCTCGATGACGACGCGCTCGCCGAGAAGATCGGCTTCCTGCAGTACGCCGCCGGTGCGGTGTCGGGACCGATGGATGCCTGGCTCACGACGCGCGGCATCAAGACGCTCGATGTCCGCATGCAGCGTCACAGTGAGAACGCCGGGGCCATCGCCGCGTTCCTCGAGGGGCACGAGCGTGTCGCCCGCGTGTTCTACCCCGGGCTCGCCTCTCACCCGGGGCACGAGCTCGCCGCGTCGCAGATGACCCGTTTCGGGGGCATGCTCTCGCTCGCGCTCGAGTCCGGCGAGGCGGCGCGTCGCTTCGCGGAGTCCACGCGGCTGTTCCAGCTCGCCGAGTCGCTCGGCGGGGTCGAGTCGCTCGTGAACTACCCCGACGCGATGACCCACGCCTCGGTCCGCGGCACGGAGGCCGCCGTGCCGGTCGAGGTCGTGCGGCTGTCGGTGGGCATCGAGTCGGTGGACGATCTGCTCGCCGACGTGGAGCAGGCGCTGCGCTGACGTCCGGGCGCCGGCGAACCGCTCAGCGCCGGAACAGCCGCCGACGGCGTCGAGGCTCGACCGGGGGAGCGGCGGATGCCGCGGCGGCGGCATCCGCGCGACGCTGACGCCAGGCCGCGACCTCGGTCTCGACGTCGCGCGTCGGCGTCACCACCGGTGGGCCGCCCTGCAGCTGCCGGCGGGCCTCGACGACGCGCCGGTTGAAGTCGGCGACGTACTCGCGCACATCGTCCTCGCGGGTGAGCGCGTCGACGCGGGCATCGAACTCGGCGTGCTCGATCCGCAGGGTCAGCGCCGGCGGACCGAGGCCGGTGAGCTGCTCCTCGCGGATCTTCCGTTTGATCCACCAGTCGGGGTCATGGTGCGGGCCGAGGTCGGCGATCGGCTTGCCGGCTCCCGGCAGGTCGTCGAAGTCGCCGCGGCGGATGGCCTGCTGGATCGCCGTCTCGATGTAGGCGGCTCGTTCGCGCGCGCCGGGCGCGGGCGTCTCCGGCGGCGGGGATGCGGGGGAATCGTCGCTCATGTCGTTCTCCGCCTCCAGGGTACGTGCCGGTGCGCGGGCGTCGCCGTTCTCGCGAGACAATGGGGTAATGCCGTTTTCGCCCGAACCGACGCCCGACAGTTCCGGCCGGTGGCGGCGTGAGGCGGGCGAGCTGGGCCGCAGCCTGACGCGATTCGGGCCGTCGCCGGGGCCACGCTGGCATCTGGGGCTGCAGGCCGCGCTGGCGATGGCGGCGCCGGTCATCGTGCTCTCGGCGCTGGGGCTCGAGAGCATCGCGCTGCTCGCGGCGACCGGAGCGTTCGCGACGCTCTACGGTGGGCGTCTGTCGCCGCTCGAGCGCCTGCGCTTCGTCCCGATCGTCGCGGCGGTGCTGTGGTCGTGCGCGGCGGTCGGGGTCGCGGCGGCGGCCATCGGTCCCGTCGCGGTGGCCGTCGGCCTCATCGTGGTCGCCGTCGCGGCATCCGTTCTGGTCTTCGGGCGCTCGGTGGGGCCGCCGGGCCCGCTGTTCGCCGTGCTCATCTACGGGCTGTCGGCCCACGTCACCGCGCCGCAGTCATCGCACGCGGTGAACCCGGCGCTGTACCTCGGTATCCTCGCGGCGTCGCTCCTGTTCGGATGGCTGGTCACGGCGGCCCCACTCGTGCGGCGCGCGCACCGCGGCACGCAGCCTCGCGCGCTGCGCTCTCTCTTCCCCGCCGCCTGGGGTGGGGCGACGACGCGGACACTCGTCACGCGCACGGCGGCGGTGGCGGTCGTCGGCACGGCGATCGCGCTCCTCGTCGATCCCGAGCGCGCCTATTGGATCGTCGGGGCGGGGATCGCCGTGCTCGGGGTCAGCACGAGTCGGCGCGTCGCGCTGTCGCGCGGCATCCACCGGGCGCTCGGCACCGCGGCTGGTGCGGCGGTGTTCCTCGCGATCAGCGTCGTGCCGCTCGGCGGCGTCGTGCTCGGCATCGTGCTCGGCGCACTGCAGTTCGTCATCGAGCTCGTCGTCGTGCGTCATTACGCGCTCGCGCTCGTCTTCATCACGCCGCTCGTGCTGCTCATCCTGAGTGCGGCGGGCGCGGGCGGTGCGGAGCTCGCGGCAGAGCGCGTCGTCGACACCGCGGTGGGCGTCGGGCTCGGCATCCTCAGCAGCCTGATCGTGGTGGGGCCGCGCCGGTAGGTCGTTCGATACCCGGTATGCATATACTCGCAAACTACATACCCGGTATGCGAAAGGACGATCGTGTCGGTTCGACTCAGCCTCCTGGCGATCCTCGATCAAGGCCCCTGCTACGGCTATCAGCTGCGGGTGGAGTTCGACCGTCGGACCGGGTCGACGTGGCCGCTGAACGTCGGCCAGATCTACAACACCCTCGACCGGCTCGAGCGGGACGGGCTCGTCGAGAAGGGGGCGGTCGATGGGCAGGGCCACGTCTACTGGCAGATCACGGATGACGGTCGCGCCGAGGTCGCGTCATGGTTGGGCTCGCCCGTCGAACGGCCGGCGGGCACACGGGATGAGCTCGCGATCAAGCTCGCGGTCGCGGCGACCCTCCCCGGAGTCGACGTCGGCGAGGTGATCGCGGCGCAGCGTCGCTCCTCGCTCGCGCGGCTGCAGGAGCTCCGCACTTCCGAGTACGCCGGCGCGAACCCCGAGGGCCCCGAGGAGCTCGCCTGGTCGCTCGTGGTCGATTCCATGGTCTTCGCGGCCGAGGCCGAGGTGCGGTGGCTCGACCACGCCGAGCATCGCCTCGCGCAGCATCCGGGACGCGCCATGGCGATCGAGCTGTCGACCGACAAGCCCAAGCGCGGGCGCCCGGTCAAAGCCTGAGCCGGATCGACCGCTCTCAGGCGACTGCCAGGAAACCGCCGCGATCCGCATGAGGGCGCGGATCGCAGGCGGCCCGAACGGGGGCGGATGCGCGGTTTTCGCTCGAGGTGTCCAATCCGCATCCGGGGGTCGTCCCGGATAGCCCCACGTGCCGCAATCCAGCGCACGTGACGGAAGGAAGAGACATGCGTACGAACCTGAAGCGAGCAGCAATCTTCGGCACGGCGGGCCTGGGTGCCGCCGCGATCGCCACCGCCGGATTCGCCCTGCCCGCGTCGGCTGACGACACCACCGCAGTCGACTCGTCCACCACCGACACGACCACCACCACCACGGATGTCGCATCGTCGTTCGATGCGCTGTCGACGTGGATCGACGGCGTCCTCGAGGCCAACGGCAACGGCGTGGGCGAGAACGCGAACGTCGGCAACCTCGGGCTCGAGGGCGGCCTCGTCAACGGCCCGCTGATCAGCGACGTCGGCAACGGCGCGCTTCTTTCGGGCAACGACACCCCGATCGCCTCGGGCAACGACACCGCCGTGGACGCCCCGGTCGACGCCCCCATCGTCTCGGGCAACGAGACCGGCAACGGCAACGAGACCGGTAACGGCAACGAGGTCGGCAACGGCAACCAGACCGACACCGACCTCGGCAACGGCACGGACGTCGGCACCGGCGACGTCAGCACCGGCGAGGTCAGCACGGGCGACGTCACGAGCGGAATCGGCAGCACCGTCGACAACCTCGTCGGCGGCATCACCTCGGATGTGACCTCCGACGTCGACGACCTCGTCGGCGGCATCCTCGGCGACCGCTGATCCACCGGATCCGGTCCGACCGAGAGGTCTCGAAGGGCGGCACGCGGCTTCGGCCGGTGCCGCCCTTCGGCGTGCCCGCTAGCCTGGCGCAGTGAGCGAAGCGATGTCCGGGCGGGCGCGAGTGGGCGTGCGGGATGTCGCCGCCGCCGCGGGGGTGTCGACGCAGACGGTCTCGCGTGTCATCAACGACCACCCCCACATCCGGCCCGAGACGCGGGAGCGCGTGATCACAGCGATGGCCGAGCTCGGCTACCGCGTCAACAACGCGGCCCGTGCCCTCGGGACCGCGACGACGCGCACGATCGGGGTGATCGCCTCCGACACCGACCTCTACGGCCCCGCGGCGGGCATCGGCGCCCTCGAACGTGCCGCGCGCGCGGCGGGCCAGTGGATCGCCACGGCCTACGCCGACGGCTCCGACGCAGGGAGCGTGACCGCTGCCGCCGATCACCTGCTCGCCCAGGGGGTGGACGGGATCGTCGTCGTGGCGCCGCATACCGCCGCCCTCGAGACTCTTGCTGCGGCATCCCTCGGAGTTCCCGTCGTGCCGCTGCATGCACGAGTGGATGCCGCGGGGGAGCGAGCGAGCGGGGGCGGCGACCGCGGCGCCGAGGGAGCGGCGCTCGCCGTCGATCACCTGCTGGACGCCGGGCACCGCCGCATCGCTCAGCTGTCGGGCCCCGCTGCCTGGCTCGAGGCCGTCGCGCGCGACACCGGTGCCGAGTCTGCGCTCGCGCGCCGGGGACTGCAGCTCGCGGGTCGATGGCGCGGCGACTGGTCCGCCGGCTCGGGTGCAGCCATCGCTTCCCGCATCGCCGCCGCCGTCGGCGAGGCAGCCGGGCCGACCGCGATCGTCGTCGCGAACGATCAGATGGCGCTCGGCCTCATCTCCGGGCTGGCCCGCTTCGGGGTGGATGTGCCCGCGGACGTCAGCGTGGTCGGTTTCGACGACCATCCCGACGCCGCGTTCTACCGGCCCGCCCTCACCACGGTGCGTCTCGACATCGCGGGGGAGGCGCGGCGGTGCGTGCGCATCCTGCTGGGCGCTGACGCCCCGGCCGGTCCGGAACCGCCCCGGCTCGTGGTGCGCGACTCGACTCGCCGGGTCTGAGGTTCGTCGATCCGTCCCCGCCGATACTCGCGTCGACGCTGTGTTACCGGTAACATGATCCCACCGCGGCACGACCAATGGAGGCATCCGTGACCCACACCGCCACGCGCGACCGATCGGCAGAGCGCGACGACATCCTCGCCGGTCGCACGAGCCTGGGCATCGAGTTCGGTTCGACGCGCATCAAGGCGTGCCTCATCGGCTCGGACCCCACGCAGGTGCTCGCGACCGGTTCGCACGCGTGGGAGAACCGCTTCGAAGAGCGGCGCTGGACGTATTCCCTCGACGACGTCTGGTCGGGTCTCCAGGGGGCCTACGCCGACCTGGAGGCCGCGGTCGAGTCGGAGTACGGCGTCGTGCCCGCGACCTTCGGTGCCATCGGCGTCTCGGCCATGATGCACGGCTACCTCGCGTTCGACGCCGACGACGAGCTGCTCGTGCCGTTCCGCACGTGGCGCAACACGAGCACGGGCCCGGCCGCGGCCGAGCTCACCGAGCTGCTCGGCATCAACATCCCGCTGCGGTGGTCGGTCGCCCACCTGCACCAGGCGGTGCTCGACGGCGAGGCGCACGTCGCCGACATCCGTCACGTGACCACCCTCGCCGGGTACGTGCACGCCAGCCTGACCGGCGAGAAGGTTCTCGGAGTCGGTGATGCATCGGGGATGTTCCCGATCGACCCGGAGACGCGCGACTACGACCAGCGCCGCGTCGACCTGTTCGACGCGCACAGCGCCGGGCGACTCCCCGCGAACCTCCGTGCTCTGCTGCCCGAGGTCCGCGTGGCGGGTCAGGCCGCCGGCTCGCTGACCGCGGCTGGTGCCGCGCTGCTCGATCCGTCCGGCGTGCTGCGGCCCGGCATCCCGTTCTGCCCGCCCGAGGGCGATGCGGGCACCGGCATGGTCGCCACCGAGGCTGTCGCGCCCCGCACCGGCAACGTCAGCGCCGGCACGAGCATCTTCGCGATGGTCGTGCTCGAGCGGCCGCTGCAGTCCACGCATCACGAGATCGACGTGGTCACGACGCCCGCGGGCGATCTCGTCGCGATGGTCCACTGCAACAACGGAGCAAGCGAGCTCGCGGCCTGGGTGGGGATGTTCGAGCGATTCGCCGCAGTGTCGGGATCGGCGCTCGACGCGGACGCCGTGTACGACACGCTGTTCCGTGAAGCGCTGTCGGGAGACGCGGATGCCGGCGGCCTGCTGGCGTACAACCACCTCGCGGGCGAGCCGATCGCCGGCACCGAGGAGGGCCGTCCGCTCTTCGTGCGCGCCCCCGACAGCCGGTTCACGCTCGCCAACGCGATCCGGGCGCAGCTCTACGGCGTGTTCGGCACGCTCGCGCTCGGCATGCGCGTGCTCGACCGCGAGGGGGTGCAGCTCGACCGGATGTTCGCCCATGGCGGCATGTTCCGCACCGCCGGGGTCGCCCAGCGATTCCTCGCCGCCGCCCTCGGCGCCCCGGTCGCGGTCGGCGACACCGCCTCCGAAGGCGGGGCCTGGGGCATCGCCGTCCTCGCCGACTACCTCGTCCACGGCGACGGTCTCGATCTCGACGCCTATCTCCGCGAGCGCGTGTTCGCGTCGGCGTCGATCGACGTCGCCGAGCCCGACGAGGCGGATTCCGCCGGCTTCGCCGCCTATCTCGACCGTTACGACGCGGGGCTCGCCGTCGAGCGCGCCGCCGTCGCCGCCCTCTCCTGACCCGTCCGACATCACCGGAAGAAGAACAATGACCCTCTCCACCTCTCTCGAGCAGTACACCGTCTGGTTCGTGACGGGCAGCCAGAACCTCTACGGCGAGGAAACCCTGCGCCAGGTCGCCGAGCAGTCGCAGCAGGTCGTCGACGGCCTCGCCGGGCTGCCGGTGCGCGTCGAATGGAAGCCGGTGCTCAAGGACTCCGAGTCGATTCGCCGACTTGCGCTCGACGCCAACGCCGACGACTCGGTGATCGGCGTCATCGCGTGGATGCACACCTTCAGCCCGGCCAAGATGTGGATCACGGGCCTCGACGCTCTTCGCAAGCCGCTGCTGCACCTGCACACGCAGGCCAACGTCGAGCTGCCCTGGGCCGACATCGACTTCGACTTCATGAACCTCAACCAGGCCGCTCACGGCGACCGCGAGTTCGGCTACATCCAGACCCGCCTCGGCGTCTCGCGCAAGACCGTCGTCGGCCACGTCTCGAACCCCGAGGTCACGCGCCAGATCGAGGACTGGCAGCGAGCCGCGGCCGGCTGGCAGGCCGCCCGTACGCTCAAGCTCGCGCGCTTCGGCGACAACATGCGCTACGTCGCCGTCACGGAGGGCGACAAGACCGAGGCCGAGCTGCAGTTCGGCGTCCAGGTCAACACGTGGGGCGTGAACGAGCTGGCGGATGCCGTCGCCGCGGCCTCCGACGCCGACATCGACGCGCTCGTCGAGGTGTACCTCGCGCAGTACGACGTCGCCGAGGAACTTCTTCCCGGGGCCGAGCGTCACCAGTCGCTGCGCGACGGCGCGGCGATCGAGATCGGGCTGCGTTCGTTCCTCGAGGCGGGCGGGTTCGGCGCCTTCACGACGTCGTTCGAAGACCTCGGCGCGCTCAAGCAGCTTCCCGGGCTCGCCGTCCAGCGCCTCATGGCCGAGGGGTACGGCTTCGGCGCCGAGGGCGACTGGAAGACCGCGATCCTCGTGCGCGTCGCCAACGTCATGGGTTCGGGCCTGCCCGGCGGGGCGAGCCTCATGGAGGACTACACCTACGACCTCGTTCCCGGTTCGGAGCGCATCCTCGGGGCGCACATGCTCGAGGTGTCGCCGTCGCTGACGACCGCCAAGCCGCGTCTGGAGATCCACCCGCTGGGCATCGGCGGCAAGGACGACCCGGTGCGCCTCGTCTTCACCGCCGACCCGGGTCCCGCCCTCGTGGTCGCGATGAGCGACATGCGCGACCGCTTCCGCCTGACGGCGAACGTGGTCGAGAACGTCGAGGCTCCCGACCTGCCGAAGCTGCCCGTGGGCCGGGCGATCTGGAAGCCGGCCCCCGACTTCGCCACGTCGGCCGCGTGCTGGCTCGCCGCCGGTGCCGCCCACCACACCGTCATGACGACGGCCGTCGGTATCGAGGTGTTCCGCGACTTCGCCGAGATCGCCGGCACGGAGCTCGTGGTCATCGACGAGGACACGACGGTGCGAGGATTCCAGAAGGAGCTCCGCTGGAACCAGGCCTACTACCGCCTGGCCCGCGGACTGTGAGCTCCGAGGACCAGAACCGAGAGGGGGCGCCCGTGGCGGCATCCGGAACGTCGTACGTGCTGCGATTCGGCGACGCCGAGGCGATCGTGGCGAGCGTGGGGGCGTCGTTGCGCTCCTTCCAGGTCGCCGGACGCGACCTCGTCGTGCCCTACGGCGAGGACGAGGTGCGCCCGGGATACCGCGGTGCGACGCTCGCACCGTGGCCCAACCGCGTCGTCGACGGTGAGTACGAGGTGGCGGGCACGCGCTACCGCCTCGCCCTCACCGAGCCCGAGCGCCACCACGCGCTGCACGGCCTGGTGGCGTGGCTCGACTTCGAGCCCATGGTCGTCGGGGGCGACCACGTGACGCTCGGCGCCACGATCGTCGCGCAGACCGCCTACCCGTGGACCGTGCGCATCGAGACGACCTACCGGCTCGGGGCCGACGGCCTGACGCAGACAGTGCGTGCGACGAACGAGAGCGCGGATGCCGCGCCCTTCGGCACCGGCCCGCACCCGTATCTCGTCGCCGGATCCGCGCCGCTGGACGAGTGGACGCTCGAGCTGCCTGCCGACCGCGTGCTCGAGGTCACCCCCGATCGGCTCTCGCCGGTCGGGCTGGCCGACGTCACGGATGTCGCCGAGTTCGACTTCCGCCAGCCGCGGACGCTGGGCCCCGTCGAGATCGACCACGCGTTCACGGCGCTCTCACGTGCCGAGGACGGCATCGCCGCCGTACGGGTGACCGACCCGTCGGGAACCGGTGTCGCGATCTCGTGGGATGCCGTGTGCCCGTGGGTCCAGGTTCACACCGCAGACCTCCCCGGCGGGCCGGCTCAGCCGGGGCACCGCGCGGGTCTGGCCGTCGAACCCATGACGTGCGCGCCGGATGCCTTCAACGCCTCACGGTACGACTACGACGCGGGGCTCGTCTTCATCGAGCCGGCCGACACGGTCGAGGCCTCCTGGCGCATCAGCGCGATCTGACCGGATCCGAGCTGTCCGAGCCGCCGAGCGGCGGCTGGATCAGTGGCTGTGCTCGGTGGAGAAGAGCGGGTGGTCGGAGTGGCTCGGGGCGGCCCGGCCGGCTTCCGTCGCGCCCAGCGCAGGCGTGACGAGCCCGGCGACGATGACGCAGCCTGCGACGAGTCCGATGACGCTCGTCCGCGGGGCGACGGGGGCGTCGGCGGGGGAGGTGCCGGCGGACGCAGAGCGCGCCCGGCGCACGACGGCCGCCGCGGCCACGCCGTACGACACATGGAGAAGCGCGGTCACGCCGACGGCGTGCACGCTGATCCGCATCGGGTCCGCTGCGAGAGCGAGCCCCGATACGACCGTGCCGACGACGGCGATGGCCATCGCGACGCGGGGAGCGACGAGGCGGCCGCGGGTCAGGGCGGCGACGCCCCAACCGAGAGCGGCCGCCCCGACGACGGCCGCGAGGACACCGACGCCCCGGTCAGCGACGCCGGTGCCCTGCGTGATCATGCCCGCGCCCACGCCGAGCTGAAGCAGGCCAGCCCCCCACGCGGCGAGCGTGGGCCAGGAGCGGGTGAGCGCGGCGGTGTTCATCAGGCGACGGCGTGGCGACGGTTGTCGACGGCGCGGTCGGTGCCGAGGCCGACACCCAGCAGCACGAGGGCGCTGGCGAGGTGGAGGAAGTGGTCGGCGGTGTTCAGGGCGAGCACGTTCGCAGCGCTGTCCTGGATGAAGAAGCCGACGATGCCGAGCAGCAGGTAGGCCGCTCCGACGGTGACGTTGACGCCCTTCGCGGCGCGGACGCCCGAGAGGCCGCCGATGAGCAGCGCGGCACCGATCAGGAGGTGCGCGATGTTGTGCAGCGGGTTGACCTCGAAGATGCCGAGCAGCAGACCACCCTCGGTGGCGATGAAGTCGACGCCCGCGGTCACGGTGAAGCCGAGGAGGCCGACGAGGATGTAGACGGCGCCGAAGATGATTGCCACGAGGCGGTTCGGTGATGTACGCATGAGGGTTCCCTCCCATTGGGCGACGGATGTCGCGGTGCTGCGGTTGTTCGGTGACAGTGGCAGATCGGTTTGCCTCTGACGGAGCCCGGGGCGTCCGATCTTGTGTGAGTCGTCGATATCGATGGGGAGTAATGCCCAGGCCGTGACGCGAGGCTACGGTCAGCGATCTCACGGCTCACAGGCCTTGTGCGCCCTTATCGGGCGGTGGTATGGAGGAGCGTGCGATTCGAGACCACGCTGTCCCAGTTCGGCAACAACACCGGCATCGAGGTGCCGTTCTCGGTGCTGGATGCCCTCGGCGGCGGCCGTCGCCCGGCGGTCTCGGTCACGGTCAACGGGTTCGCTTTCCGCAGCACGGTGGGGTCGATGCGGGGTCTCGCCCTCATCCCCTTCTCAGCGGAGCGACGGCGCGAGAGCGGGCTTGCGGGAGGCGACCGGATCGTCGTCGACATCGAGCTCGACGACGCGCCGCGCGAGGTCGAGGTGCCGGCCGATCTCGCCACCGCCCTGACGGATGCCGGGGCGAGTGAGGCGTTCGCCGCGCTGTCGCCGAGTGCGCGCAAGGCGCACGTCGTGAACATCGAGTCCGCGAAGGCGCCCGAGACGCGCGCGCGGCGGATCGCGGCGGTCGTCGCCAAGCTCGGCTGACACGCGCGCCCCGTAGGATTGGGGTGAGGTGAGGAGGGGCAGCGTTGGCCACCCGTCAAGCGCGTACCAAGAGCTCGGAGATCGTCGCCGAAGGTTTGTACATCGCCTCCGCGGCGACCCGCCTCGCGCTCAAGAACGCCATTCTCGTCGACATCCTCGCCGATGGGCGCGACTTCGAGGCCGATCGTTTCCTCGACGACGCGCGTGACGCGCTGATCTCGCTCGCCGAGGAGGCCGAGGCCGACGCCGAACGCACCCACCGTGAACGCAAGGCGGCGAGCGGCCGCTACAGCGATTCGAGCGGAACGCACGACTATCGCAGCCGTGATGTGTCGAACCTGCGGCGACGGCGGAAGCAGTCGCTGCGGATCGCGAAGGAGCTGCGCGAGCGCGCCGCCGACGAGGCCGAGCTGCGCAAGCTCATCGCCGACGCGCGCGAGGCCGCGTGGGGCGAGGTGGCCGGAAACATCGATCGCACGCTGCGGATCGAGGCGGCGCGGCCCGATCTCGAGCCCGACTACGAGCGCATGCGCACGGCCCGCATGCAGGCCCTGCGGATGGTCGATCTGCCGCGCCTGCGCTCGCAGCGGCGCAATGCTCAGCGCCAGGCGGTCGAGCGCGACGAGGCCGTGGATTCCGCGGTCGCGCCGGTGATCGATTAGCCACTCCGCGCTCGATTCGCTCTTTGCGCGAGAGCGGGCTATGCTTGACGACGGCCCGGGAGAGATTCCGGGACATGCGCCCGTAGCTCAATGGATAGAGCATCTGACTACGGATCAGAAGGTTAGGGGTTCGAGTCCCTTCGGGCGCACACTGTGTTGAGACAGTGAACGAGAAGCCTCCGCTCTGCGGGGGCTTCTTTGTTTTCCTGGCTGCTCCCGCCGACTTTGTTGCGTCGCTATACATTCTCGGCGGGTATCGCGTAGCGTGGGTTCGTGACCGAACGGAACTGGGCCGGAACGCACACCTTCGCCGCCGAAGCCGTGCTGACACCGACGACGATCGCCGAGGCGCAGCGGTTCGTCGCCTCACACGACCGCATCCGGACGCTGGGAACGCGGCATTCCTTCAACGATCTGGCCGATACTCCCGGCACCCTTCTCGACCTGACGGCGATCGCGCCCGACATCGAGGTCGACGACACGGCCCGCACGGTGACAGTGGGGGCCGGCACGCGCTACGCCGTGGTCGCGCGACACCTCGCCGATCACGGCTGGGCGCTGCACAACATGGGGTCGCTGCCCCACATCTCCGTCGGAGGTGCGACGGCGACGTCGACGCACGGCTCGGGGGATCGCAACGGATCCCTCGCCACCGCCGTGCGAGCGCTTGAGTTCATCGGCCCGGGCGGCGAGCTCCGCACGGTCTCCGCGGGCGACGCCGACTTCGCCGGCAGTGTGGTCCACCTCGGCGCCCTCGGGCCGGTCGTCCGGCTGACGCTCGCGATCGAGCCGACGTATCAGGTGAGGCAGGACACCTACGCCGGCCTGACGTGGGATGACCTCTTCGAGCGATTCGACGGGGTGACGGCAGCCGGTTACAGCGTCAGTGTCTTCACACGCTGGAACACGCCCGACGTCGGCGAGGTATGGGTCAAGGAGCGCCTCGACGACACCGCGGCTCCCGACATGCCGGAACGAGTGCTGAGCGCACGCCGGGTGACGGCGAAGGCGGACTCGCCGGCGGCCGACGGGGTCGACAACACGACCGAGCAGGGCGGCGTCCCGGGCGACTGGTGCGAGCGTCTGCCTCATTTCCGCATCGATGCGACGCCGTCCAACGGCGACGAGATCCAGACGGAGTACTGGGTCGACCGGGCTGTCGCCGTCGACGCCATCGCCGCCGTCCGCTCGATCGCCGACCGGGTAGAGCCCGCCCTCCTCGTCACGGAGCTGCGCACCGTCGCCGCCGATGACCTCTGGCTCTCTCCCGGGTTCGGACGTGACAGCGTGTGCATCCATTTCACCTGGAAGAACGAGCCGGATGCCGTGCGCACGGCCATCTCGCACGTGGAGCGGGCGCTCGCCCCCTTCGATCCGCGCCCGCACTGGGGCAAGGTCTTCTCGATGCCCATCAGCGGATCGCTGCCGCACCTGGATGACTTCCGGGAGCTCGTGGCGCGCGTCGACCCGACGGGGAAGTTCTCGGGCCCCTACCTCGAGCGGGTACTGGGCATCCCCGCGCGCTGAGGAGCCCCGCGGCTCAGGTGAAGGGTCGCGAGGCGTCGATGATGCGGCTGAGGTCGACGGCGGTCCGCGTCCACGGTGAGATGCGCCCGTCGTTGCGGGCGGGAACCGTCTCGACGACGCGGGCGAGCGCCTTCTCGGCATCCTCGACCGTGGTCGCGGCGGTGGGGTCGCCCAGAGGGCGAGCCACGGCTCGGGCGGTCGCACGGACAGCCTCGGCGAGTGCGGCACGCGGGGGCGCGGCATCCGGTGTGAGGGGCAGCCCGTCGATGCCGTCGGCCAGCTCGATCGTCTGGCGGACGGTGTTCTCGAGGGCGCGCAATCGGCGGTTGTTCTCCGTCTCGATGCCCCGTCGGCGACGGGCGAGCGGATGCGCTTTGCGGCTGCGTGCGGCCTCGCGGACGTCGGTCGACACGGCGTCGAGGATCTCCTCGAGATAGCGCTGACCGGCCTCGTCGGCCGGTTCGCCGTCGGCGATCGAGGTCGCGAGCATCTCGAGCCGGTCCGATACGGCGTCGCGCAGCTGCGACAGGCGTGTGGAGGCGCGGCGGAGGTAGAGGGGCGGAATGATGGCGAGATTGACGGCGACGCCGATGACGACGCCGAACGCCATCGTGACGAGGTACGACACCGAGAAGCCGCCCGCGTCGTTCGCCCCGAGCAGCAGTACGAACAGGGCGGCGATGGCGATCCAGTCTCGGCCGGTGCCGAGCGCCCGGATGCCTCCGACGGCGACGCCGACGCCGACGACGATCGCCACACCCACGATGCGGGGGCTGGGGCCCGACACGAACCACAGGCCCACCAGGCCGATCGCGATGCCGATCGCCAGGCCGCCGACCGCTTGCAGGCCGGCCTTGGCCGAGTCGGCGATCGTCGGATACATGCTCACGAGCACGCCGAGCGGAGCGTAGTAGGAGTACTCGTCGTGCGCGAAGGGTACGTACGGCGCGAGATACCAGGCGATCGCAGCGGCGAGGGCCGCCTTGCCGGCGAGCAGCAGACGAGAGAGCGCGAAGGCCTCTCCGCCCGCGGTCCGCGCCGCGGCTTTCAGCGAGACAAGGCGGGGATGGGGTACGGCGGTCATCAATCGCCACGATAGGCGTACAGCGCGCCCGACAGCAGCCCCTTGACGCCGCCGGGCCCGTACGGCAGATGCTGGCGTAGCCTGGGCGAGTGAGCGCTTACGTCTCGGCGTTCGAGCTGTTCTCCATCGGTGTAGGACCCTCGAGCTCCCACACGGTCGGCCCGTTGCGTGCTGCCCGTGCTTTCGTCGTCAGGCTGGAGGCCGCGGGGCGGCTTCCCGAGGTCGCACGGGTCGGTTGCGTGCTGTACGGGTCGCTCGGAGCGACCGGGATCGGGCACGGCACGCCCGACGCCGTGGTCGCAGGGCTACAGGGTCATGCGCCCGAGACCGTCGATCCCGACGTGGTTCGCGGCGCGTGGACCGAATGGGTCGACGGGTCGCCCCTGGTGCTCGCGGGGTGGCACGCGGTGCCGTTCTCGCGGAGCGACGTGACCTTCGAACCGCGGACGCGGCTTCCGGAGCATCCCAACGCGATGACCCTGAGCGCGTGGGACGCCGCGGGCGATCTCGTCGCGTCGGAAACGTATCTCTCGGTCGGGGGCGGCTTCATCCGACGCGCAGGCGAAGCCGCCGAGGCGGGCGGACGGCGCGGAGGTTCGGGCGCTGTCGCCTGGCCGTACCGCTTCAGCACCGCGGCGGAGCTGCTCGAGCTGTGCGAGCGCGAGCAGATGAGCATCGCCGGCCTCGCGCGCCGCAACGAGGAGGCACTCCGGCCGGAGGCCGAGGTCGCTGCCGGGCTCGACGCGATCTGGGATGCCATGGCGGGGTGCGTCGAGGCGGGGCTTCGAGCCGACGGCACCTTGCCGGGGATGCTGCGCGTGCGGCGCCGGGCGGGGGCGATGCGGGCGCAGCTCGAACAGGCGGAGGCGGCCGGCGGGCGTGAGCTGCCGGGGGAGTGGCTCGGTGCTTTCGCGCTCGCCGTCAACGAGGAGAACGCGTCGGGTGGACGCGTGGTCACCGCACCCACCAACGGTGCCGCAGGAATCCTTCCGGCGGTGGCTATGTACTGGTGGCGGTTCGCGGCGGAGTCGCGGCTCGCGTCGGAGGATCTGGATCGGCGCCGCGGCGTCAGGCGGTTCCTGTTGACCGCGACAGCTCTGGGGTCGCTGTTCAAGGCGAACGCGTCCATCTCGGGTGCGGAGGGCGGCTGCCAGGCCGAGGTCGGATCTGCGTGCGCAATGGCTGCGGGAGGCCTGACGGCCGTCATGGGCGGCAACAGCGCGCAGATCGAGAATGCGGCGGAGATCGCGATGGAGCACCACCTCGGGCTCACGTGCGACCCGGTCGGTGGCCTCGTGCAGATCCCGTGCATCGAGCGCAACGCGATCGCGGCGTCGACGGCGGTCACCGTGGCGCGACTCGCGTTGCGGGGTGACGGGCAGCATTACGTGTCGCTGGATGCCGTCGTCGAGACGATGCGCCAGACCGGGATCGACATGTCGCACAAGTACAAGGAGACGAGCGAGGGCGGTCTCGCGGTGAACGTCGTCGAGTGCTGAGAGGCCCTTCCGCGCCCCATCTTCGGGGCGCTGTTCGCCGTGCGAGAACCCTTGGCACTCGATGGGGGAGAGTGCTAATCTGGATGCAGTTGAGCCCATATGGCTCAACTTTCAGATCTCAACACGAAGCATCAGAGAAGGGAAAGATCGATGGCTACTTATGACCCGTTCCGCGACCTCGACCGCATCGCCTCGAGCCTCTTCGACACGCGCCGTGGCCCCCGTCGCATGCCGATGGACCTCTACCGTGACGGCGACCACTACGTGATGACCGCCGACCTGCCGGGCATCGACCCGGGCTCGGTCGACATCGACGTCGACGGCCAGCTGCTGACCATCCGCGCCGAGCGCACGCTCGCGAGCGGTGACGGAGTGAAGTGGATCACGCGCGAGCGTGAAGCCGCGAGCTTCCTGCGTCAGCTGAACCTCGGCCAGGGCGTCGACACGGAAGGCATCGCCGCGACCTACAACAACGGCGTCCTGACTGTGACCATCCCGGTCAGCGAGAAGGCCAAGCCGCGCAAGGTCGAGGTCACGACCGACGCAGCCGCGCCGGTGGTGCCGATCGAGAACTGATCGCGCAGATCCGCGTTCGCACGACGGGCGGCCGCAGCTCTTTCGGGGGCGGCGGCCGCCCTTTCGCGTATATCCCCCAGCGCCCGCGACCGATTCGAAGGCGCGCGATGCGCGCGCCCGACTGCGTGGCTGCAGCACTCAGAAGGGTGGCGGTTCGTCCGGCGGTGGTCCGCCGCGTGTCGCATCCGGTGGCGGGTCCGTGGTGGCGATGGTGAAGCAGACGGCCGGTATGGGTACGTCTTCGCGGTAGACCCGGCCGAGGGGTGAGGTCCATTCCAGGACCCCGCCGCCGATCTGCCTGACCTCCCACTTCGTGAATTGCTTCATCGAGTGGTGTCGTTGGCAGAGGTGGGCGAGGTTGAAGATGTGGGTGTGCCCGCCGAGGGCGTGATCGATCGTGTGGTCGATCTCGCAGCGGATCGCGGCTCTGCGGCATCCGGGGAACCGGCAGTGCTGGTCGCGCGCCATCAGGAGCTTCTTCATCGAAGCCGTGGGCCGGTAGGTGTCGATCTCGACCGGGGTGCGGGTGACGGGGGCGATGAAGAGCCGGTCCCACTCGCTGACCTGCCCGGCGAGCTCGCGTGCCGTGTCGGCATCGATCAGCGCAGCGCCCACGGCTTCGGCGGGGTTCTCGTCACGCCCCATCAACGTCTCGGCGGTGACCGCGACCTGAACGCGCGCTCGGATCGCCCCGAGCCCACCAGCCCGGTCGGCCCCGTAGGTCGGGTCGACCACGGGCGCCCCACCGAGCACCAGGTCACCGAGGATGTCGGCGCGCAGCTGATCCATCGTCCTCGTGTCGGCGGGCTTACCCGACCCAGCGGCATCCGCCCCGGCACCTTCCGCCCCGTCGCCCTCCGCCCGGGCGTCCTTCACGGACTGCCCCATCTGCGTCAGCCGGTCGAGCATCCCGGCGGCGATGACCGTCGGAAGGTTCGCGACGAGATTCGACATCCCATCCGACCCGTGGAACACCCGTACGCACCGCTCCGCCGCGGCGGTCTTGTGCCGGTCGGTGAACGTCTGCGGATGCAACCGGGCCGCCAACGCATCCAGCGCACCCCGCACCCGCGACGGCACGTCCCGCTCGCACACCGCGATCGCGGCTTCCGCGAACGAATCCCGCACCTCATTCGGAAGCCCCGCACCGACCCGCACGACCACATTCACGTGGCCACGTTCGATCCGCCGCTGCACCCACGCCTCGAACACCGCGGGATAGTCGTCGATGACGGTCATCGCATGGTCGATCTCACCCTGCAGCCGCCGATCCGTCAACCGCGCCATCCCGGCCGCTTCGGCCGCGACTGAACGCAACTCCATGTCCGACGCCATACCCCGCACCCCGTCGCGGCGCGCGTCGTGCAGGGCGGCGTGACCCAGGTCGGCCAGCGCCCGGGTGCGAGCGATGTCAGCGGCGTGAGAGAGGTCAAGGGCCTCCGCGTACCTCGCAAAAGCGAGCGCTTGCGACGGCGTGACGTCGTCGCGTCGCGCCTCGCCGCCCCCGTCACTCGCCGTCATGTTCCCATTGTGACGGCGGGTACGACATCCGAGTCGAACATATGTTCGGTTATCGAAAGTCAGGGCACCGTCCCGCCGGGGGAGGAATCGACATCGCGAGACGCCGCGCGACCCGCAACCCCGACCGCGGTCGTCAGGACAGACGTCGCAGCTTCGTCGTCAGCTGCTCGAGCTGCTCGAGCTCTTCGGTCGACAGCACCGACATCCGTTCGGCGATGGAGCGGCCGTGGGCGGCGGCGAGTCGACGAAACGCCGACATCCCCTCCGGCGTCGCCGTGAGCATTGCGCCGCGGCCATCCGTCGGGTCGCCGCACTTGGTGATGAGGCCGCGCGCGACCATCCGATCGACCAGGCGCGAGACGCTCGGCTGGCTGATGAGCATGTTCGCGGTGACGTCTCGCAGGCGAGCGCGATGGCCCGAGCCTCGCGCGACCGTCAGGAGCACGTCGTACTCGGCCTGGGTCAGCTCATCGCCGGCGAAGTCATTGCTGATGTCGTCGAAGATCTCGTGCTGCGCGCGGAAGAGGCTCTCCCACGCGGCAACGGCGCGACGACGATCGTTCATGGCGACAACTTTACTGCCCGCCTAAGCTGGTCGGCATGATGCGTCGCACCCGGGCGGCACTCGCGATCGTGGTCCTCGTGCTGATCACGGGCCTTTTCGGGCTGGCGGTCCCTGCCGCGGCATCCGCCGACGAATCCGCCGATCTCGACGCCTTCGTCTTCGATTCGCTCGCCGTGGACTACACCCTCAGTCGCGACGAGGACGGCACGGCCAGGATGCGGGTCGTCGAGACCTTCGTCGCCGATTTCGCCCAGTCCGATCAGAACCGAGGCATGCGCCGCCTTCTGCCCGAGACCTACAACGGGCAGCCGCTGCATCCGGAACTCATCTCGGTCACCGACGAGAACGGCGATGCCCGTCCCGTCGAGACCGACAGCGAGGACGGCACCCTCGGCATCCTGACGCGCGGGCCCGAGTACCTGCACGGGCCGAACACCTTCGTCTTCACCTACGACCTCGAGAATGTCGTGTGGGACTTCCCGGACACCGGGCTCGAGTTCTACTGGGACGTCAACGGCACCGACTGGAATCAGCCGTTCCGGCAGGTGACGGCCACCTTGCGGGTCGACCCCGCTATCGCGGACGCCCTCGCCGGCCGGCAGGCCTGCTATGTCGGCGAGCAGGACAGCACCACGCCGTGTCCCGAGATCGTCGCCTCACCGGACGGAACCGCGATCACCGCCTCGGCGACCGACCTCGCGCCGCACGAGACGCTCACTTTCGCCGTCGGGTTCGAGGAGGGCACGTTCGAGGTGTACGACACCGGGTTCCTGGCGTCGCCGCTCGGATGGCTCCAGTCCGGGTCGACGGCGCTGCTCGCCGGCGCCACCGGCTGGGCGCTGCGCAATCGCCGGCGGTACCTCCGCGACGAGCCCGGGCGCCCGACGGTCATCGCCGAGTACGCGCCACCGCGCCGCATCGATGCGATCGACGCGGCGGTGCTGTTGCAGAAGACGTCGAAGGCGATTCCCGCCGAGGTCCTCGAGCTGGCGCTGGTGGGCGCCATCCGCATCGTCGACGATGGGAAGAGCCGCTGGGGACGTGCGAAGCTGCAGGCGGAGCTCGTCGACCCTCGGGCCGCAGACGAGAACGGGCGCAGACTCCTGCGCGGCATGTTCCCGCATCACCGTCGTGGCGAGGTCTACCGCTTCGGCTCCTCCGACACCCGGCTGTCCACCGAGACCCAGCGGGCGCTGAAGATGGCCAAAGACAGTCTCCGCGGTCGCGGCATGTACAAGCCCGTGCCGGCGGGAGTGCGTGGCTGGCCCGTCGCCGCGTGGGCCATCGCGGCGGGTCTGGTCATCCTGTTCGGTGCGCTCGCGCTGAACGCTTACGTCCACCCCGCACTGCCCATCGTCGGCATCGTTCTGGCGACGGCGTCGTTCCTGGTGGTCGTCTTCGCGGTCGCCGGTGAGCCGCTGTCGGACACGGGGGCGGAGATCCGCGACCACCTGCGCGGGCTGGACCTCTTCATCCGGTGGGCCGAAGCCGACCGCATCCGGATGCTGCAGTCGCCGACCGGCGCTGAGCGCGAGCCGGTCGCAACGGACGACCCCCGGGAGACGCTCCGGATCTACGAGCGACTGCTGCCGTACGCCGTGCTGTTCGGCCGCGAGAAGGAGTGGGCTGCGCACCTGACGGCGCTCTACGGCGACGCGGGCATCGCGACGCCGGGGTGGTACGTGGGAACGGCGGCGTTCGATGCGTCATCGTTCGCGGCAGGTATCGGCACGCTGTCGTCGGCGGCATCGTCGTCGTCGTCGACCTCGGGCGGGTCGAGCGGGGGCGGGTCTGCCGGCGGGGGAGGCGGCGGAGGCGGTGGTGGCGGCGCCTGACGCGTCGTCACGCGCGGTCGTCACGCGCGGTCGTCACGCGCGGTCCGCTCTCGCGGCCGTAAGACAGTTGAGGGTCCGACCGAAGAGGCATTCGGTCGGACCCTCGTCCCTTTGCACCAAGAGTTTCCTGCAATCACATGCCGGTGGCTGCCACAGCAAAACAGCTACCGTGCGAGCACTCTATAACGGCGAGGTAACGACGAGCAAGGGTTTTCCCGTTATCTTTTCGTAATCATCGGAAACGCTGAGCCGGCACCTCGACGGCATCCGGTTTTCGGCCTCCGCAGTGCCGCGGGTCTGTCAGGATGAGCGCGTGCACGCCCACGGCCGAGACACCGCCAGCGGACCCTTCGTGGTCACGCTCGTCGTCGACCTGCCGATCGCCAAGCCCGATGCCCTCGAGACGATCGCCTTCGTATCGGACGGGGCGATCGAGAATGCGGGTACGGCCTTCCCGCGCGTCGGGCTGGGCCGGGACGTGTGGGCCGAGGTGCAGATCCCGAAGTTCGCCGACCCGCCGCCGCTCGCCGTCGACGTCTGCTCGGACGTGTCCTGGGATGTCGCGGCGACAGAGGCCGCGCGGTTGGCCGATGCGCTGCGGCGGGTCGGATGGTCCGTGCGGTCGCCGCGCTCCGACGAGGTCTGAGTCGCCCGCCCGTCGCGGTCCGGTCACGCGGCGACGGCGAAGAGCCCCGCGATCCCCGCGCCGTAGAGAACGAGCACGGTCAGCGAGTCGACACCCATCCCGGCGATCCGCTTCGCGGGCCGGAAGATGAGTCCGACGACGTAGACGAGCGTCAGCAGCGCGGCCAGCGCGGTGAGGTAGATGTCGGCTCCATTCGCCTGCGGCAGCACCGCCTGGCCCGAGATCAGGGTGGCCACGAGGAACAGCACGGGCAGGAACGCATTGCCGCCGAAGATGTCGCTCATCGCGAGATTGTCGTCGCCCTGACGGATGGCCTGCAGCCCCGTGGAGATCTCCGGCAGCGCGGTCGCGAGCGCGAGGATGGTCGCGCCGAACAGCACACCCGACAGGCCGATCTCGTCGGCGATGGCGTCGCCGACCCGCTCGAGCACGACACCGGCTCCGAGCGTCGCGAGCGCGGAGACCGCGAAGATCGCGACGACCGCCCCGGTGCTCATCGAATGATGCGGATGCCGCGGCTTGGCGCGCCGGTGGCCCGGGGTGTGTTCACTCGCACCCGGCGACGTGCCGTTCTCGTGCCAGGGGAGGTGCTTGCCGGCGCGCTGCACGAGGAAGAGCCCGGCGAGCCACAGCGCCGCGATGAGCACGACATCGGGGGTGACACGTGCGACGACGAGGTCGCTGGGAAGCTGGCTCCCCGCCATCACGACCGCGAGCACGGCGACCACGATCACGGCTTCGAGCACGAGGACGAGGGATGCGGCGCGATAGGTCAGCGGCCTGACCCCGCGACCGCGCTTGCCGAACAGGTCGAGGATCACCAGCACCACGGTCTGCAGCGCGATGCCACCCAGGATGTTGCCCACGGCGACTTCGAGGTTGCCCGCGATGGCGGCACTGACGGTGATGGCGATCTCGGGCAGGTTCGTGGCCACAGCGAGCACGATCAGCCCGCCGAACGCGCTGCCGATATGCCAGCGATCGTCGAGGACGTCGGTCGACTTCGAGAGCTGGATTCCGGCCACCCACACCACGGCGGCGGCAGCGGCGAAGACCAGGAGGAGCAGCCAGAGGGGCAGGTTCGACATCCCCTCAGTGCACACCCGAACCGGTGCGACGGCGTACCGCTTGCGTTCGCGGCCGGAATGGACTCCGGCTCAGCGGAGCCAGGTGGACCGGCCGAACCGCTCCCACCGCTCGACGATGTGCACATCGCCGTCGTCCGTGGTCTCGAGCACCGTGGTGCCGCCGATGACGACGTGCTCGACTCGCGACTCCACCGCGAGCGGGTCGCCCGACCACAGGACGAGATCGCCGTCGCGACCGGCCTCGAGGGCGCCGACGCGGTCGTCGAGTCGCAGGATGCTGGCCGGGTTCGTCGTGAGCGCCTGCAACGCGACATCCGCCGGGAGGCCCTCTCGCACGGCGAGGATCGCCTGCAGACGGATCTGGTCGATCGGCACCACCGGGTGATCGGTCGTGATGGCGACGGTGACGCCGGCCTCGGCGATCAGGGCGAGTGCCCCGATCGCCCGGTCGCGCAGCTCGACCTTCGAGCGCGAGGTGAGCATCGGCCCGAAGATGACGGGGATGCCCTTCTCGGCCAGGACGTCCGCGATCTTGTGGCCTTCGGTGCCGTGGTTCACGACGAGCCGGTAGCCGAACTCCTCGGCGAGCCGGATCGCGGTGACGATGTCGTCGTGACGGTGGCTGTGCTGATCCCACAGCAGCGTGCCGTCGAGCACCTGAGCGAGCGTCTCCTTGCCGAGGTCGCGCTCGAACGGCTCGCCCTTGGCCGCCGCGGCATCCCGCTTCGCGACGTAGTTCTGGGCGCCGACGAAGGCGTCGCGCAACACGGACGCGACGCCCAGGCGGGTCGAGGGCGTCTGCTTCTTGTCGCCGTAGACGCGCTTGGGGTTCTCGCCGAGGGCGGACTTCACCGACACGTTCTCGGCGATCACCTGCTCGTCGACGGTGCGCCCGCCCCACGTCTTGATGGCGACGGTGCGTCCGCCGATCGGGTTGCCCGACCCCGGCTTGATCACGACGGAGGTTACGCCGCCGCGCAGGGCGTCGCGGAACCCGACCTCGTCGATGTCGATGCCGTCGAGCGCGCGGAAGCGGGCGCCGTTGGGGTCGGTCATCTCGTTGGTGTCGTTGCCCGACCAGCCCTCGCCGTCCTCGTGGACTCCGAGGTGGCCGTGGGCCTCGACGAACCCGGGCAGAACCCAGCGCCCCGCGGCATCCACGATCTCGGCGCCGTCGGGCACGGGCGTCTCGGCCCCGCCGACGGCGGTGATCACGCCGTCCGTGACGATCACCGTCCCGCTCTCGATGACGGGCGCGGACACGGGGACGATGCGGCCGTTCACGACGGCGAGGATGCGGGGGGCCATGCCCTCGACCCTATGCCGGACGATCACTGAAGGCAGAACTCGTTGCCTTCGGGGTCTCGCATCTGCCAATACCGCTCGGGCCACGCACCCCACTGCTGTTCCACCAGCCGCACGACGCTCGCTCCGAGCCCGACGAGACGATCCTTCTCGGCATCCACGGCCTCGGCCGTCGCGCGGCGGGCACCGTCGACGGGTGCGACCGACACGTCGATGTGCAGGCGGTTGCGCCCCCTCTTCGAGCCGTCGGCGTGGTGGAAGTACAGGCGGGGTCCGCGGCCCTCGGGATCCTCCGCGAGACCTCGGCGGTCGAGATCGTCATCGGTCAGGCCGGCATCGAGCTGTTGCCGGCGCATGTCGTCGGGCCAGTCGAGGCGCGGATAGCCGAAGACGTCGGCCCAGAAGTGCGAGAGCGCCCGTGGGTCGTCTGCGTAGAAGGTGATGTTGCCGAGCCTGTTCATGGTGACCTCCTCGTCGCGACCGACGGTACTCCCGCCCTCCGACAGTGGGTACACCCGGTATCGCTGGACGGCAACGGGGCTGACCGCTCGCTGGCGACGTCGTAGCGTGAGCCACTCACGAACTGCAGGGAGGAACCACCATGAGCCTCAATGGAAACGTGCCCTTCGTCGCACCCGGTGAGATGCCCATCGACCCGATCGAGGAAGCTCCGACGCTCGAGGTCACGGCTGAGGACCCCCTCGACGAGGACCCCCTCGACGAGGACTGACCCCGCTCCGGAACGGCGAAAGCGCACGTCCGCACGGTCTCCCGCGCGAGCGGACCGTGCGGACGTGCGCTTTCGCGAACCGTCAGCGAGCGGTGATCAGTACCAGCCGACCGACTGCGAGTGGCCCCAGGCGCCGCAGGGCGAGCCGTAGCGGCCGGAGATGTAGCCGAGGCCCCAGCGAACCTGCGTGACGGCGTTGGTCTGCCAGTCGCCACCGGCCGAAGCCATCTTGCTGCCGGGAAGCGCCTGCGGGATGCCATACGCACCGCTGCCGCTGTTGTAGGCCTGGTAGTTCCAGCCCGACTCCTTGTTCCAGAGCGAGACGAGGCACGAGAACTGGTCCTGGCCCCAGCCGAACTCGCCGAGCATGTTGCTCGCGGCCTGCTGCGCGGCGCCGGGGGAGTTGTCGCCCGTCGAAGCGACCGCCGAAGCAGCGGGCGCGGACGACGACGACGAGGACGAGGACGACGAGCGCGAGCCGCTCGAACGCTGGGCTGCGGCTGCGGCGGCCTCGTCCTCGGCCTTCGCCTTCGCGGCGGCCTCAGCGGCTGCGGCCTCTTCGGCGGCGATCCGCGCGGCCTCTTCCTCGGCGGCCTTCTGCGCCTGTGCGGCCTCGAGACGTCCGCGGAGGTCGGCCGTCTCGGCCTGCACATCGTCGGTCGCGTCCGTGAGCTTGTCGGTGAGGTCGGGCAGGAGCAGCGTCGGGATGACCTCGGTGTCCTTCAGGCCCTCGATGCGCTCGCGCAGCTGCGTCGTGTCGATCGTCGTATCGCCCTCGATCGGAAGCGCGGCGGCCGAGACGTCACCGGTCACGGTGGCGGCCTCGACGACCGATGCCTCAGCCGCGGCGACGGCGTCGCTCGTGGCCTGTTCGATCGCGCTGAGCGGCTTCGCCGTCGACGTGGCCGCGGCGGTCACCAGTGCAGCGCGCTGCATCACCGGTGCGGGGCCGGATGCCGTGGGCAGTGCGGCCGAGGCAGTCGTGCCCACGACCGCGGTCAGCCCCATGGCCAGCCCGAGGGTGAGGGCGGCGGGACGGACGAAGCGGCGGGATGCGGAGCTGGAGCTCACGCTGGCGGAGCGCCGCAGGTCGCGGCGGGTGGTCTGGCTCGACGAAGAAGTCATGCGAACAGGGGCGGTCCTTCGATGTTTGCGGGCACCGCGAGGCGGCGGGCGTCTCGGGCGGACGCACAAAACTCCCCGAGTCTGCGGGTTGAGTCTGGACGAGTCCCGGACAGTCCCTGGACGTAACCTGAATGCCCGACCGCGCCGAGCCCATGACGGGGAGCGTTACTCTGGCCGGAACGGCGGCGCTCGGCGGCCGTCCGACCGTCCGCGTCGAAGGAGGAACACGTGGCTGAAATCGAGAGCTTCACGCTGGATCACACCGCTGTGCTGGCCCCGTACGTGCGCCGGATCGGCGTCGAGCACGGACCGGACGGCGGAACCATCACCAACTTCGACGTCCGCTTCGTGCAGCCCAACGCCGGCGAGATCCCCACCGCCGGCATCCACACCATCGAGCACATGCTCGCGGGTCTCCTCCGCGATCGGATCGCGGGGGTCATCGACATCTCGCCGTTCGGATGCCGCACCGGCTTCCACCTGCTCATGTGGGGCGAGCCCGAGGTCGCCGATGTCGTCGCGGCGCTCACCGGCAGCCTGCGGTTCATCGCCGAGGAGGCCGTCGAGGCCGACATCCCGGGCGTCTCCGCTCTCGAATGCGGCAACTACCGCGACCACTCGCTGCACTCGGCCCGCGAGTGGTCGAAGACCGTCCTCGACCAGGGCATCAGCCTCGACGCCTTCTCCCGCGTCGGCGTCTGACGCCGGCCGACCGACCGCCGCGACGTGACCTCGTCTCGCCACCAGCGCGCGCTGCGAGCCGCCGCTGCCGCGACCCTGGCCACGTTCGTCGCGCTGCTGTCGCACGTCGCAGCGGGAGGCGAACCGCCCTCGGCGTTGGGCGCCGCCCTCCCGTGGGCGCTGTCGCTGATGATCAGCCTCCCCGTCGTCGGGTGCCGCGTCTCGGTCGTGCGCCTCGGTGCCGCGGTCACGGCCGCGCAGACGCTCTTCCACGTCATGTTCGCTCTCGGAGTCGTGCCGCTCGCAGGCTCCGCACGGATGCCCACGCCGGCGTCGGGCCTGACGGGGCCGTTCAGCCTGCACGCGGGACATATGTCGCTCCCGGCATCCCCGTCCGCGCCGGGTGAGATCGCTGCGGCAGCCCCGGACGCCGCGATGATCGGTGCCCACATCCTGGCGGCCGCCATCACGACCCTGCTGCTGCATCGCGGCGAACGGCTGCTCGCGGCGCTCGCCGATCTCGCGCGGCGCATCGCGACGCGGCTGCGGTCTGTGACTCGGGATGCCGTCCCTTCCGCGCCGATGCCGCCGCGTCTGCGCCCCCTCGCGTCGAGCGTTCGCACACCGCGCCTTCGCGCCCTCGTCGCGGCGCCCGCGCGTCGCGGCCCGCCCGCTCTCCTCGCTCTCTGACGCCCCGGCGCCCGTCGGGGCGATCCGTCGTGCGCGCTGACCATGCTTCGCGTGCCGGCACCCCGATGACCGAGGAGTCCCATGTCCATCACCGAGTCATACGCGTCCACCGACGGCGCCGCCGATACGGGCGGCGCGCCCGCCACCACGTCCCGCGAACACGCTCCGCCCCGGCGGTCGCGTGCGTGGGTCATGCCGCTGCTGCTGCGGATCCACTTCTTCGCCGGCATCCTGGTCGGCCCCTTCATCCTGATCGCGGCGCTCAGCGGAGCGGTCTACGTCGTGACGCCGCAGCTCGAGCGCGTCGTCTACGCCCATGAGCTCAGCGCGCCGGTCACCGAGACGACACTCCCGATCGGCGACCAGGTCCGCATCGCCGAGGGGTACATCGGTGACGCCGCCTCGCTCGCGGCGGTGCGGCCCGCGCCCGCAGCGGGCGACACGACGCGCGTCATGTTCGCCCAGGAGGGGCTCGGTCCGAGCCAGACCCGCGCTGTCTTCGTCGACCCCGGAACGGGCGAGATCCGAGGCGACCTGACGGTCTACGGCACGAGCGGCGCGCTGCCGCTTCGCGCGTGGGTCAGCGACCTGCACCGCAATCTCCACCTCGGCGAGCCGGGCCGCCTCTACAGCGAGTTCGCCGCCTCGTGGCTCGGCATCGTCGTGGTGGCCGGGCTCACGCTCTGGGTGGTGCGGCTGCGTACGGCGCGCGCCAAGAAGGACCTGTTCCGCCCGAAGCGCGGAGCGCGGGGCTACCGACGCCTCTTCGGGTGGCACGCGTCGCTCGGAGTGTGGCTCGTACTCGGAGCGCTCTTCCTGTCTGCCTCCGGCATCACGTGGTCCACCTACGGCGGTGCGAACATCTCGACGCTGCGAGCGGCACTGTCGTGGCAGAACCCGGCGCTGTCGACGGCGCTCGGTGACACCGGCTCCGGTGGTGCTGCGGGAGCCCATGCGGACCACGGGGTCGTCGCGGCGCCGACCGCCGCGGTCTCACCCGACACCTTCGACGACGTGCTCGCGGTCGCGCGCACCGAGAACGTGAACGTCGGCCTCATCGAGATTCGGCCGCCCTCGGCTGCGGGGCAGGCGTGGGTCGTCCAGGAGATCCAGCGCAGCTTCCCGACGGAGGTCGACGGTGTCGCGATCGACGGCGACACGCTCGCGGTCGTGGACCGGGTCGACTTCGCGGACTACCCGTTCATGGCGAAGCTCGCGCGGTGGGCCGTCGACCTCCACATGGGGTCGATGTTCGGCCTCGTGAATCAGCTCGTCCTGTTCGTGGTCGCCGCAGGGATCGCGACGATGGTCGTGCTCGGGTACCTGATGTGGTGGAAGCGCCGGCCCACCCGCGACCCCGCTCGCCGGATGGGCACGGTCCCCGGCGAGGCCCTTCCGAACGCGCCGGTATGGGGTGTCGTGCTCGTGGTGGCCGTCGCGATCGGCATCGGGTACTTCCTTCCCCTCGTCGGCCTGCCGCTCGCCGCGTTCGTCATCGGGGATGCGCTCGTACAGGGCGCCCGGGCTCGTCGGGCGCGGAGATCTTCCTCCGGGGGAGCGGAAACGAGTGTGGTCAGGCCATGACTGGTCAAGCCCTCGTTCCCGGCGAATTCTCAGGGTAAAGTTCCGGGCGAAGAACTCCGGCCACCCGTCGGAGAACAGGAGAGAAGCCATGGCGACAAGCCCCGCTGAATCGATCGTCGACGCCGTCGGCGGTCCGGCAAACATCGAGAGTCTGACGCACTGCGCCACGCGCCTGCGTTTCCAACTGCGCGATTCCTCGAACGTCGATCAGTCGACGGTCGAGGCGATCCCCGGCGTCATGGGCGCCGTGCCGCAGGCCGGGAACCGCTACCAGGTCGTCATCGGCGGAGCCGTCCAGAACGTCTACAACGACATCAACGCGCTCCCCTCGATGTCGGGCGCCGGCGGTGGCGCTGTCGACGAGGACGACATCGACTCGGTCAAGGCGCGCGAGCGCGCGAAGGGCCCGCGCGGCAAGGTCGCCTGGCTCGACTCCCTGTTCGAGTTCCTCTCGGACTCGTTCCGCCCCATCCTCGGCGCGCTGCTGGGCGCATCTCTGTTCATCACGTTCATGGCGCTGATGGCGACGCTCGGCGTCATCCCGGCCTGGAACGCCCCGGGCGTCGTCCTCGACCCGTCGTGGCAGTTCGTCAACCTGATGTGGCAGTGCGTCTTCATCTTCCTGCCGCTCATGGTCGCCTACAACGCGGCCAAGAAGGTCGGGGCCGACCCGTGGGTCGGCTTCGCGATCATGGCCGTCGTGATGCTGCCGCAGTTCTCGGGTCTGGCGACTCAGGAGGGCGCGCAGCAGATCAACTTCCTCGGTTCGGACATCACGACCGTCTCGGTCTTCGGTCTGCCGCTGACGATCTTCGACTACAGCTCGCAGGTGTTCCCGCCGCTGCTCATGGCGGGTGCGCTCGGGCTGCTCTGGAAGGGGCTGCGCAAGGTCATTCCGGAGAACATCCAGCTGATCTTCGTGCCGTTCCTGGCGATGCTGATCATGATCCCGCTCACGGCCTTCCTCATCGGACCCATCGGTGTGTACGCGGGTGCCGGTCTCGCGAACCTGCTGAGCTCGATCAACGACTTCTCGCCGTTCATCTTCGCGGTCGTCATCCCGCTCGCGTATCCCTTCATGGTTCCGCTCGGCCTGCACTGGCCGATCAACGCGATCATGCTGCTGAACATCCAGAACCTCGGCTACGACTTCATCCAGGGCCCGATGGGTGCGTGGAACTTCGCCTGCTTCGGCGCGACCGCCGGCGTGCTGTGGATCTCGTGGCGTGCCCGTGACAAGCAGATGCGGCAGACGGCGACGGGAGCCCTCGCGGCCGGTCTGCTCGGCGGCATCTCGGAACCCTCGCTCTACGGCATCCACCTGCGCTTCAAGCGCATCTACCCCCGGATGCTCGTCGGATGCCTCGTCGGTGGTCTCATCATCGGCATCGGAGGTGGCGTCAAGACGCAGGCGTTCGTGTTCACGTCGCTCCTGACGATCCCCGCCTTCGACTCGGTCGTCCTCTACGGCATCGCCGTGCTCGCGGCGTTCGTCGTCGCGATGGCCCTCGTCATCATCAGCGACTACCGAACGCCCGAGCAGCGCGCCGAGTTCGAGGCGCAGCGCGATAAGGCCGAGGCGAAGGCCGGCGCGACGGCTGCCGGTGCTGCGGCAGCGCCCGCTGCGGCTGCGGCCTCGGGCTCGGGCTCGTCGACCGCGGCACCCGCGCAGACCGCGCAGGGGACCGCGACCGCGACCCTCGACAAGCCCGGCGCCACCGATGAGGTGTCGGCGGCGATCGAGATCGCGTCTCCGCTCGACGGCACGGCCGTCGCGCTCTCCGAGGTGCCGGACCCCGTCTTCGGTGGCGGCGTCATGGGTCCGGGTGTCGCGATCGAGCCGACGGGCAACACCGTCGTCTCGCCCGGTGCCGGAACAGTCGCGGCTGCACAGCCGACCGGTCACGCGTTCGGCCTCGAGCTCGACAACGGGGTGGAACTGCTCATCCACGTCGGCATCGACACCGTCAACCTGAAGGGCGAGGGCTTCGAGGTCCACGTCAAGGCCGGTGACCGCGTCGAGCAGGGCACGCCCCTCGTGACGTTCGACCGTGCCGTGATCGAGAAGGCGGGCTACCCGCTGATCACGCCGGTCATCGTCCTCAACGGCGACGCGTTCGCGACGGTCGACCCCGTGGGCTTCGGCCCGACGACGACCGGCGCCCCCCTCCTGGTCCTGGAGAAGTAACTCCTCAACCCCCGACCCCCAACGTCGACTCGCCACGAATCGCGGATGCCGGGCTCCCGGCATCCGCAGATTCTGGCGAGTCGACGTTTTACGTAGGCGGGGTCAGGGGAGGCGGCGGAGCAGGAGGACGCCGTCGAGCGGGTGCGGGGGACGGGATGCCGCGTGGCCCGATGCCGCAGAGGCGGCGTGCTCGCGGATCTCTCGCCGCTCGACGATCTCCTCGCGCTCGACTACCCACTCTGTGGGGTCGAGGTCGAGCGCGGCGCGCTCCTCGGCGGGCGTGGGGAACGGAGGATGGTCGGGATGGTCGTGCGGCTCGCCGTCCTCGGGCCCGCGCGGCGGTCCGCCGGCATGCGACACGACGAGCAGTCGCCCGCCCGGGGCGACGTGGCGGAGGGCGGCGCGCAGGAGAGGGATGCGGGAGAACTCCGGGTCCCACGAGTGCAGGAAGCTCGTCGTCACGAGGTCGAACTCGCCGAGCTCGGCCGCGTCGATCTCCCCGGCGACGAAGGTCGCGTCGACCTGAGCGTCACGGGCGGCCGCCTGGGCCCGTGAGACCGCCGTCGGCGACAGGTCGACGCCGGTCACCGACCACCCGCGCGATGCGAGCCACAGGGCGTCGCCGCCCTCGCCGCAGCCCAGATCGAGCGCCGCGGCCGGAGTGAGCGAGCCCGCCGCCTCGAGCTCGGCGATCACCGTCGAGGTCGTCTCGTTCACGCGCCCCGACCACACCCGGTCCGTCTCGGCGTATCGCGCCTCCCAGTCGGCGGCGTGACCGCGGCGGCGCTCGAGCGCTGCGGCGGCGTCGCGGCCGACGAGCGCGGCGTTGACCGCGGCGCCGGCCATCGACCCGGCGCCCATCGACAGGGGGACGTTCGCCATCGGTGCGACGACGTTGCCGGCGGCCCACACGA
This sequence comes from Microbacterium sp. BDGP8, assembly GCF_029991045.1. Lineage (NCBI taxonomy): Bacteria > Bacillati > Actinomycetota > Actinomycetes > Micrococcales > Microbacteriaceae > Microbacterium > Microbacterium sp. BDGP8. The sequence continues at coordinate 742,390 of NZ_CP120712.1, forward strand.
GGGGGTGGCTCGTCGCCCCCGCCGCATCGACGGCGATGAACGACCCGACCGGTCCGTCGGCGCGGGCGAGGTCGAGCCCGGCGAGGAAGCCGTCGTGAGGCTCGAGGTGTCCGCCGGTGAAGATCGCGTCGATCGCCACGCGCTGCCCATCGGCGGTCACGACAGCGCCGATCGCCGCGTCGTGGGCGTCGTCCGCCGCTTCCGCCGGGCCGGTGACGGCGACCACGGGCGAGGAGACGGTGCGGATGCCGCGAGCGCGCAGCCGCTCCCGCACGTCGTCCCCGAGGTCACCCGCCGCAGCGGTGAACGCCACGACGTCGGGGCTCCACTGCCGTACGAGCTCGATCTGGTGCAGGCTCATCGGCGACGTCGCGAGCACGCCGATACGGCGATCGCGCACTTCCCAGCCGTGGCAGTAGGGGCAGTGCAGCACGGTCCGTCCCCAGCGCTCGGCGAGCCCCGGCACATCGGGCATGCGGTCGGAGACGCCGGTCGCGACGAGAAGCGCTCGCGTCGTGATCCGCTCGGTGCCGCCGGCGAGGACGACCTCGAGGCCGCCGTCGATCTCGGTCACCGACGCGACGCGCGCCGAACGGAAGGCGACGCCGTAGCGTTCCGCCTCTTCGCGGCCGCGTCGGCGGAGCTCGGTCGGCGAGGTGCCGTCGAAGCCCACGACGGCGTGCATGTGCTCGGCGAACCGATTGCGCGGGCTGTCGGAGTCGAGCACGAGGGTGCGGCGGCGAGCCCGCCCGAGCATCTGCGCGGCGCTGAGGCCGGCGGGGCCGGCGCCGACGATGACGACGTCCTGATCGAGATTCTGCATGTCGAACAGCATCCGGATTCGAGTGCTCTCTGGCAAACAGGTTTGCGGAAATGGCAAACTGGATGCATGACCGGACTGGATCAGATCGGCCCGCGCCTGCGCGCGGCCAGGCAGGAACGCGGGCTCACCCTCGAAGAGCTCGCGGAGCGGGCGGGCATGTCGACGAGCACGCTCTCGCGGCTCGAGTCGGGCAAGCGTCAGGCGAACCTCGAGCTTCTCGTGCCGCTCACGCGGCAGCTCGGCATCCGGATCGACGATCTCGTGCCCGCCGAGCATCCCGATCCCCGGGTGCGTCGGCCCGCGACGACCCGGCACGGTCATGTCGTCGCGCCGCTGACGCGCGAGAGCTCACCCGTGCAGACCTACAAGGTGACGTTCCCGCCGTCCGATGAGGCGCCGGCCCCTCGTGTCCACGACGGCTTCGAGTGGTTCTACGTGCTGAGCGGGCGGATCCGGCTCGTGCTCGACGACCAGGAGCTCATCCTCGCGCGGGGCGAGGCGGCGGAGTTCGACACCCGCACCCCGCATTCCATCAGCGCGGTGGGTACGCGCTCCGCCGAGGTCATCAGCATCTTCAACGCCGCCGGTGAGCGCATGCATACCCTGACGGCCCCCTCCTGACACCCGCCCCCTACGCGTCGACTCGCCGAGAACTGCGAATGCCGGTGTCCCGGCATTCGCGTTCTCTGGCGAGTCGACGGTGTGCGTTTGTGGGTCAGGAGTGGCGGTGCGTGCGGTAGTAGGCGAGGAGGGCCTGGGTCGAGGCGTCCTGCGCGGCGAGCGCGTCGGCGTCGCCCTCGATCGCGGGCGCGATCTGCAGGGCGAGCTGCTTGCCGAGCTCGACACCCCACTGGTCGAACGAGTTGATGCCCCAGATCGTGCCCTGCGTGAAGGTGATGTGCTCGTAGAGCGCGATGAGCTCGCCGAGCACTCTCGGGGTGAGCGCGGGCGCGAAGATCGACGTCGTCGGACGGTTGCCCGCGAACGTCCGTGCCGCGACGAGCGCTCCGGTCGTGCCCTCGGCCTCGACCTCCTCGGCGGTCTTGCCGAAGGCGAGCGCCTTCGTCTGCGCCAGGAAGTTCGCGAGGAACAGCCCGTGCACGTCACGCCCGCCGTCGGTGAGCGGGTGGGCCGGGTTGACGAAGGCGATGAAGTCGGCGGGGATCAGCCGCGTGCCCTGGTGGATGAGCTGGTAGAACGCGTGCTGGCCGTTGGTGCCGGGCTCACCCCAGAAGACCTCGCCGGTGTCGGAGGTGACGGGGGTGCCGTCCCAGCGGACCGACTTGCCGTTCGACTCCATCGTGAGCTGCTGCAGGTAGGCCGCGAAGCGGTGCAGCTGCTGCGCGTAAGGGAGCACCGCGTGCGTCTGGGCGCCGAGGAAGTTGGTGTACCAGACGTTGAGCAGGCCCATGAGAACCGGCACGTTCTTCTCGAGCGGAGTGGATGCCACGTGCTCGTCGACCGCGTGGAAGCCGGCGAGCAGGTCGCGGAACGCGTCGGGGCCGAGCTCGATCACGAGCGACAGGCCGATCGCCGAGTCGACGGAGTAGCGGCCGCCGACCCAGTCCCAGAATCCGAACGCGTTGGCGGGGTCGATGCCGAAGGCCTCGACCTTGTCGAGCGCGGTCGAGACGGCGACGAAGTGGTGGGCGACGGCGTCCGTCCTCTGCGCCTCGCCGTCGTCGATCGCGCCGGCCTCCTGCAGCCCGGCCCACAGCCAGTCGCGGGCGAGGCGCGCGTTGGTGAGGGTCTCGAGGGTCGTGAAGGTCTTTGACGCGACGATGAACAGCGTCGTCTCGGGGTCGAGGTCGGCGGTCTTGTTCGCGATGTCGAACGGGTCGATGTTCGACACGAACCGCGCCTGGATGCCGGCGGTCGCGTACGGCCGAAGCGCCTCGGAGATCATGACCGGGCCCAGGTCGGAGCCGCCGATGCCGATGTTGACGACGTGGGTCACCTTCCTGCCGGTGATGCCGGTCCATTCGCCCGAGCGCACCCGGTCGGCGAAGGCCGACATCTTCTCGAGCACGGCCTGGACGTCGGCGTCGATGTCTTGGCCGTCGACGACGAGCTCGGGTGAGGTGCCGGCGGGGCGACGCAGGGCAGTGTGGAGCACCGCGCGGTCTTCACTGGTGTTGATGTGCTCGCCGGAGACCATCGCGGCGTAGCGCTCGGCGACGCCGGTCTGCTCGGCCAGGCGTACGAGGGCGGCGACGATCTCGTCGGTGACGAGGTTCTTCGACAGGTCGACGTGCAGGTCGGCCAGCGGCAGGCTCAGACGCTCGACGCGCCCGGGGTCGCTGTCGAACCACCCGCGGAGGTCGGGGGTGAAGCCCTTCTTCAGCGACTCGAGGTCGGTCCAGGCGGCGGTGGTGGTGGCATCGATGGGAGCAGCGGTCACGCTCTCACGGTAGCCGCGCCGCGGTGTCCGCGTCCACGCGGCGCGGCGGAAGAACTCTCGACGACGCGCCCGTCGACCAGGCGGCACACGGCATCGACGTCGCCGAGCTCTGCCAGATCGTGCGTGACGGCGACGACGGCCGTGCCCGTGCTCGCCACGGCGGCGAGAGCGGATGCGACGGCGTCGCGGGATGCCGCATCCAGTCCGCTCATCGGTTCGTCGAGCAGCAGCAGGTCGGCCTCCTGCGCGAGGGCTTGCGCGATGTACGCCCGCTGGCGCTGGCCGCCCGAGAGCAGGCCGAGCGGCCGCCGGGCGAGCGGGGCCAGCCCGACGGTGTCGATCGCTTCGGCGATGCGCGCGCGGTCGCTGCGCCGCAGCGGCAGGAATGGTCCCCGCTCGCGCCAGCGCCCCATCGCGACCAGGTCGGCCACGGTCAGCGGCAGGCGGGCGCCGTCGTTCGAGGTCTGCGGTACGAGACCGACGCGGATGCCGGGTTCTCGGCGCACCGTTCCCGAGGTGGGGGAGAGGAGCCCGGCCGCGACGGCGATCAGGGTCGACTTCCCCGACCCGTTGGCGCCCACGATCGCGTGGACCTCTCCGCCGGTCACATCGAGATCCACGCCGCGAAGGGCGAGGTGCCCGTCGAAGGCGACGGTCACCTCCCGCAGGGCGACGACGGAGCCACCGGGGACGAGTGGGGTGGTGGAGCTGGACATCCACCCAGTATTGCAAATGAAAACGGTTCTCACTTTCATGTAAGGTCGTCGACCGTGTCCCTCCTCCTCGATCCCTTCGCCGTCACGTTCGTCCAGCGCGCCCTGCTCGGCGGCGCGCTCGTGGCGATCGTGTGCGGCATCGTCGGCACGTGGGTCGTGCTGCGCGGCATGGCGTTCCTGGGCGAGGCCATGGCGCACGGCATGCTTCCCGGGGTCGCCGTCGCGACCCTCACGGGGTTCCCGCCGATGGCGGGCGCTGCCGTCAGCGCAGCAGCGATGTCGCTCGGGGTCGGAGCCCTGCAGCGCCGGGGCCGCCTCTCGGCCGACACCAGCATCGGACTCCTGTTCGTCGCAAGCCTCTCGCTCGGCATCATCGTCATCTCGGCGTCGCGGAGCTTCGCGACGGATGCCTCGGCCATCCTCTTCGGCGACATCCTGGCCATCGGTCCCTCCGAACTCGTCGCCCTCGCCGTCGCGCTCATCGTCACCGTCGTCGTCGCAGCCCTCGGGCACCGCGCGTTCGTCGCGCTGACCGTCGACCCGCGACAGGCGCAGCTGCTCGGTCTCCGTCCCCGCGCCGCCCACATCGTCCTCGTCGGGCTCGTCACGCTCGCGGTGGTCTCGGCCTACCAGGCGGTCGGCTCGCTGCTGGTGGTCGGCATGCTCCTCGGCCCCGCCGTCGCGGCCGGGCAGTGGACCCGGCGCATCGTGCCCACGATGATCCTCGCCGCCCTGATCGGCACGCTCTCCGTCGCCGTGGGCCTGCTCATCTCCTGGCACGCCGCCACTGCTGCCGGCGCCACGGTCGCATTCACCGCGATCTGCTCCGGTGCCGTCTCCACCGGCATCCGCGCGCTCGTGCGCGCTCTGACCCGCCCGGACGGGCGCCGCGCGCCGGCATCCGTCATCCCGAACACCCCGGAAAGGACCGCATGAGAACTCGTGCACCTCTCTCGCTCATCGCTCTCACCGCCGGTGCCGCCCTGCTCGCCGGCTGCCAGGCCGCTCCGTCGGACTCCGCCGCGACTCCGGATGCCGATGCCACCGCGCGTGGCGAAGCCCTCGGCGACGGTCACGGCGCCATCGCCGGGGCGCGCGAACTCGCCGAGCCCGCGCTGCACCTCACCAGCATCGGCACCGACGGTGCCGTGCACCACCTCGACCTGATCGACGAGCAGTCCGAGGTCCTCGGTGACATCGCTCCCGCCGACACGCTCGACAGCGAAGGACGCTTCCTCTTCGCGGGCCGCGAGGGTGAGGTGTCGATCATCGACAGCGGCGTGTGGACGTGGAACCACATCGACCACTTCCACTACTACGAGGCGCCGTCCCGCATCCTCGGTGAGCTCGAGGGTTCCGGCACACCGCGGACCGTGACGAGCGATCTCGGGGTCGGCGTCTACTTCGACGACGGCGACCGCGGCGGCGAGGCCGTGCTGCTCGACTTCGACGCGCTCAAGAAGGGCGACATCGTCGAGAGCTTCCGCCTCGACCTCGATGCCCCCGGGTCCCTTGTCGCACCGATCCCCGGGGGAGCGCTGATCGCCGACGCCGGCTCGGGCGAGATCCGCCGCGTCGACGCCTCGGGGTCGGAACTCGACACCGCGCCCTGCGTCGACCCGGCAGGATCCATCGCGACCAATGTGGGCGTCGTCATCGGATGCGCCGACGGTGCCGTGCTCGCCGTCTCGGATGCCGCTGGCACGACTCTCGAGAGCATCCCGTATCCCGCGGGCGGGCCGAGCCGTGCCGTGTCGTTCGCGAACCGCGAGGGTCGCCCCACCGTGGCCGGTCGTACCGAGTCCTCGGCGTTCTGGCTGCTCGATACCCGCGAGCGCTCGTGGACGGCGCACGACGCCGGCCAGCCGATCGTCCGTGTGACGGCCGTCGACGACGCCGACGAGACCGTGGTCGCGCTTGCCGCCGACGGATCGGTGATCGTCGTCTCCGGCGCGACGGGGCAGCAGCTGTCCCGCACGGAGCCGCTGGTGGCGGCATCTCTCGCCGACCCGGCGCTCGCCGCCGGTGTCGACCTCGTCGCCGACCAGCGGCGCACGTACCTCAACGCACCCGCGGAGCGAACGCTGTTCGAGCTCGATCCCGCCGACGGTGGTCGGGTTGCCCGTACCTTCGCCGTCGACCATGCGCCCGCTCTCTTCGCGGAGACGGGCCGATGAGGCGGGCGGCGCTGGCTCTCGGCCTCGTCGTCGCCGGAGTGGTCTCGCTCTCGGGCTGCTCGGGGGCAGGAAGCGACCGCCCGACCGTCGTCGTGACGACCAACATCCTGGGCGACATCGTGCAGAACCTCGCCGGCGAAGAGCTCGACGTCGTCACCTTCATGCCGCGGGACGCCGATCCGCACTCGTTCGAGCTCTCGGCCCAGGACGCGGCGACGATGCGCAGTGCCGACCTCGTGGTCTCGAACGGGCTCGGGCTCGAAGAGGGGGTGCAGCACCACGTCGACGCGTCCGCCGCGGACGGTGTGGCCCAGTTCGTCGCGGGCGATCACGTCGAGACCCTCGGGTACCTCGACTCCGACGCGGTCGACCCGCACTTCTGGACCGATCCGACCCAGACCGCGAGCGTCGTCGAGGCACTCGCCCCGGTCCTCGCCGACCTCGCCGGCGACGGCGGACAGGCCGTGACGGATGCCGGCGACGCGTACCTCGCGGAACTCGAGACGGTCGACGCCGAGATGACCGCCGGTCTGGAGTCCATCCCCGCCGAGCACCGCGCGCTCGTCACCAACCATCACGTGTTCGGTTACCTCGCGCGCCGCTACGACGTCCGCATCCTGGGGGCGGCCGTGCCGGGCGGCACGACGCTCGCAGCGCCCAGCGCGTCCGACCTGCAGGAGCTCGTCGACGCCATCGACACCGCCGGGGTGCGCACGATCTTCGCCGACTCGTCGCAGCCCGACCGGCTCATGCGCGTCCTCGCCGACGAAGCGGGGCGCGACGTGTCCGTCGTGCCGCTGCTGACCGAGTCGCTCGCGCCAGAGGGACAGCCCGGCGACACCTACCTCGACATGATGCGCCAGAACCTTCAGCGCATCACCGACGGCCTCACCCGATGAGGCATTTCCCTGGAAAGGAAACCCACCCCATGAAGAGAACCCTGCAGTTCGGCGCCCTCGCCGGCGCCGCAGCCCTGGTGCTGGCGGGATGCTCGTCCTCGCCCTCCGCGACGTCCAGCCCGTCCGGTGACGCGTCGGCCGAGGCATCCGTCCCCGCCGGTCCCCGGGTCGCGCTCGGCTACGAGGGCGGCGTGCTCGTGCTCGGCGGCGACGAGCTCGAGGTGATCGGAGACTTCGACTCCGAGGACTTCATCCGGCTCAACGCGGCCGGTGACGGCCGCCACGTCATGGTCACCACGTCGGAGGGCTTCCAGCTGCTCGACGTGCAGCAGCCCGAGCTCACCGACCTCGTCGTCCCGGCGGACGCCGCCGGACACGTCGTCGTCCACGGCGGCAAGACCGTGCTGTACGACGACGCGACGAGCGATACGACGATCTTCGACACCGCCGACCTCGCACAGCTCGACGGCAAGCTGCCCGACGCCGAGGTGATCGCCGGCGTCGAGGCGCACCACGGCGTCTCGGTCGAGCTCGAGGACGGCACACTGCTGACCACCGTCGGCGGCGAGGCCGGGCGCACCGGCATCCGCGTGCTCGATGCGGACGGCACCGAGGTCGCGTCCAACGCCGACTGCCCGGGCGTCCACGGTGAGGGCACCGCCGAGGGCGAGCGCGTCGTGTTCGGCTGCGAGAACGGCGCGATCATCTACGACGGCGGCGAGATCACCAAAGTCACCTCGCCCGACTCGTACGGCCGGATCGGCAACGCCTTCGTCGCGGAGGACAGCCCGCTCGTCGTCATGGACTACAAGGACGACCCCGACGCCGAGGGCTACCTGCTGCGCAACATCGCCCTCGTCGACACCGAGGCGAAGTCGCTGACCAAGGTCGCGCTGCCCGCCGGCGTCGAGTACACCTTCCGCGGCATCGCGCGCGGGCCGGCCGGCGAGGCCGTGCTGATCGGCACCGACGGATCGCTGCACTGGATCGATCCCGCCACGGGGGGCATCACGAAGTCCCTGCCCGTTGTCGACCCGTGGGAGGGTCCGGCCGAGTGGCAGGCTCCGCACCCGGCCGTGAAGGTCGCGGGCGACATCGCCTACGTCACCGACCCGGCGGACAGCGAGCTCGTCGCGGTCGACCTCACGACGGGTGAGATCGTGCAGACGGTGAAGCTGCCGCACGTTCCGAACGAGATCGCCGCCGTCTCCTGACGCGCCGCGCCGCCGCATCCGCTCCGGTCACCGGGGCGGATGCGGCGGACGTCGGACGTCGCCGTTAGCCTGGCGTCGTGCCGCCCGTCTCGACCTCGCAGCGCACGTATCGCTACCTGCGCCTGACCCTCGCGGGCGCACCCGTCGCGATCATGCTCGCGGTGCTCTTCGCGATCCCCGACGCGGGAGTGCTGCCCAGCGTCAGCCACTACTTCTACAGCTCGGCCCGCACCGTCTTCTCCGCCGCCCTCGTCGCGGCCGCGGCCTGCCTGCTCGCGCTCTCCGGGCGGGGCCCGCAGCGGGTGCTGCTGGATGTCGCGGCGCTCCTCGCCCCGCTCATCGCCATCATCCCGACGCCGACCTCGGCCGGCGAGGTGCCCGGCGTCGTCGTCGACTGCGCCGCCCCGTGCGTCCCCGCCGGGTTCACGGACGACCTCGACAACGCTCTGGCGACGTACCTCGTGATCGGCGCCGTCGTGCTCGCGATCGGTCTCGTGCTGGCGCGACGCGGAGACGTCGCCCTCCGCGACACGGGGCCGACGCTCGCCCTTGCGGCGACGGTGCTCGCGGGCGTGGCCCTCGTGTGGACGCTCGCACCGCAACTGCTCGTCCGCTACGGTCACGCCGTTGCGGCCTTCGGCTTCTTCATCCTCATCGCCCTCGTCGCGCTCGCCGAGGCGTTGCGGCCCTCCGATGCGCACCCACCGGCGAGGCGGACGCTGATCGGGTACGTCATCGTCGCGATCGCGCTCCTGCTCGACCTCGCCGCGACCGTCGTGTCGGCGGTGCTGTTCGACCTCCCCGTCGTGCTGGCGGGAGAGCTCATCGCCCTGGCGCTGTTCCTGGTGTTCTGGATGATGCAGACGGCCCAGAAGTGGTCGCTCGCCGATCCCGCGCTGCGAGCCTGACCGTCGACCCGAAACGCGTTCTTCTCCGCGTTCGCGAGCGGGTCTACTGTTCGTCCCATGACCGCCCCGCTCAGCGCGCTGGAGACCTCGCGCATGCGCGCGTTCCACCAGGTGCTCGGCAACACTCTGCTCGCGAACGTGACCTCGAGCTTCCTCTGGTTCGCCCTGACGTTCTGGGCCTACCTCGCCACGGAGAACGTCCTGGCGACATCCATCATCGGCGGCTCGTACATGCTGCTCGTCGCCGTGTTCGGGGTGGTCTTCGGGGCCCTCGTCGACCACATGAAGAAGAAGGCCGTGATGGTGCTCTCGAGCCTCATCACCCTGGCGACCTATCTCGGTGCCGGCGCGGTCTACCTGCTGTTTCCCGAGTCGATCCTCGTCGATTGGGGGCGCCCCTGGTTCTGGGTGTTCGCGGGCCTGATCCTCGTCGGGGGAGTCGTGGAGAATCTGCGCAACATCGCGCTGTCCACCACCGTGACCCTTCTCGTGCCGAGCGACCGCCGCGACCGGGCGAACGGCCTCGTCGGAACGGTGCAGGGTGTGGCGTTCATCGTCACGAGCGTCTTCTCCGGTCTCTCGATCGGCCTCCTCGGGATGGGCTGGACCGTCGTGATCGCGGTGTCCGCGACCGCGTTGGCCCTCGCGCATCTGACGCTCGTGTCGATCCCCGAGCGCGGCGTCGCCGCATCGCACGAGGCCGCGGCACCGGCCTTCACGTTCCGCGGCGTCGTTCCGGCGATCCGATCCGTCCCGGGGCTGTTGGCCCTGATCCTGTTCACGACCCTCAACAACCTCGTCGGCGGGGTGTTCATGGCGCTCATGGATCCATACGGGCTGACGCTCTTCACCGTCGAGGCGTGGGGGATCGTGCTCGCGGTCACCGGCACGGGGTTCATCGTCGGCGGCGCGCTGGTCGCCGCCCGCGGTCTCGGCCGCAACCCCGTGCGCACCCTGCTGCTGGTCAACGTCGGCGTCGCGGTGCTGGGGATGACCTTCGCGATCCGCGAGTGGTGGTGGCTCTACGCCCTGGGGATCTTCGTGTTCATGATGCTCATGCCCGCAGCCGAGGCCGCCGAGCAGACCGTCATCCAGCGCGTCGTGCCGTTCCAGACCCAGGGCCGCGTCTTCGGCTTCGCGGCGTCGGTCGAGTCGGCCGCTTCGCCGATCTCGGCGTACCTCGTCGGACCGCTCGCGCAGTTCGGTCTGATTCCCTTCATGCGCACGGATGCCGGTGAGCGCAGCTTCGGCTGGCTCCTCGGCGGCGGTGAGGCGCGGGGCATCGCCCTGGCTTTCGTCGCCGGGAGCGCGCTCATGCTCGTGGTGGTGCTGCTCGCGTTCCTCTCGCCGCAGTACCGGCGACTGAGCCGGGCCTACGCCGACGCAGCGCCGCCAGAGCCTTAGGCTGCCGCCGCTGCGCTGCCGGGCCCGACCCCGGTCAGGCCGGCTGACGCGGCGCCCTGAGCCCGAGCACCGCGAGCAGGCCGGCGACCGCGACCATCACGAGGGTGCATCCGGCGACACCGGCCCAGCCGAGGTCGTGGAAGGCATATCCCAGGAGCCAGCCGAACAGGCTCGAGCCACCGTAGTACCCGAGGTAGTACAGCGACGCGGCTTGAGCGCGCGTCTCCGGCCTCGCCGCCGCGGGAGCCCAGCCCGAGGCGATCGCGTGGGCGCCGAAGAAGCCGGCGGTGAGGATCAGGAGCCCCACGAGCACCGCGATCACGTGGGGCACCGCCGTCACGACGATGCCGATCGCCATGACCGCGAGCGCCGCCAGCAGCACCGGCAGACGCCCGAACCGCCCCGCGAGCGACCCGGCCCAGGGAGAGGCTACGGTCCCGGCGAGGTAGGCGAGGAAGAGGAAGCTGACGATCCACAGCGGCAGCGAGTACGGCGGTGCGACGAGGTGGAACCCGAGGTAGTTGTACACGGCGACGAAGCCGCCCATGAGCAGGAATCCCTGCGCGTAGAGCGACAGCTGGCGACGGTCGCGCAGGTTCGTCGCGAGCCGGGCGACGAGCGAGGGGTCGGAGGTTCCGGTCCTCCGCTGCGGCGCGAAGCCGCGGGCCGGCGGGGTGAGCCACAGGAAGAGCACGGCCGACGCCGCGCACACCGCCGCGACGGCGAACACGCCGCCGCGCCACAGACCGACATCGCCGAAGGGGCCCGCGACGAGCCTTCCGAGCAGTCCGCCGATCGTGGTGCCGGCGATGTAGCTGCCGGCTGCCGTCGCGGTGTGGGCGGCGTCGACCTCTTCTGACAGATAGGCGAGGGCGATGGCGGGCACGGCCCCGAGTGCCACGCCCTCGAGCAGCCGGGCGGAGAGCAGCAGCGGCAGCGTCGGGGCGAGCGGGGCCAGCAGGCCGAGCACGGTCGCGGCGATGACCCCGGTCGCCATCGCGGGTACGCGACCGATGCGGTCGGCCACGACCGACCAGGGGATGACGCCGACGGCGAGACCGAGCGTCGAGACCGAGACCGCCAATGCGGCGGTGGCCGGTTCGACCCCGAACTCCGAGCCGATGAAGGGGAGGACCGCCTGGGGCGAGTACAACTGCGCGAAGGTCGCGACGCCGGCGAAGAACAACCCGGCGATGAGCCGGCGGTAAGCGGGCGACCCGGGAACATGACCGGTGAACGCACGCACCGGGCCAGCCTACGACCGCGGCGACCGCCAGCCGGACGTGAGAAGGGCCGGTCGACTCAGAATCGTCGACCGGCCCTGTCATCCCTTGCACCAGAGATCACACCGCGCAGTTGGGGGGAACTGCGTGCCTCGAAGTTATAACGACCAGGTAACGGGATGCAACGGCTGGGCCGTTCTCATCAGCGCTGCATAGTGATCGTTCAGGATCGCGGCAGGACCCTCAGCGACCCTCCCGAAGGACGACCGACCCCGCCGAGACCCGGACCTCGACGCGGTTGCGCGACGAGGGGTCTTCGTTCAGGCCGTTGACGAACGAGCCTGCCTCCTGGGTCGAGCTGACGGCGTAATCACCACGGGGGAGCGCGAGGTCGACCCCGCCCGCCTCGGCGGCGATCGTCACCGACGTCGGAGCGGTGCCCGCGAGGGAGCCCGACACCCGGCCGGCGCTGACGTCGACGGTCGCCTCACGGACCCCGTCGAGCTCGACCGAAACGCGTCCGGCGGATACGCGGGCGTCGAGGCTCGTCGCGGAGCCGGCCGTATCGATCGACCCGGCATCGGCGCGCAGCGCGAGAGCGCCGAACTCCCCGTCCGCTCGCAGGGCCCCCGCCCCCACGCTCAGCTGGGCGTCAAGTCCCGCGAGGTCGTCGGGAAGGACGAGCGTCGCCCGCGACGTTCCGCCCCACAGGCGCCATCCGCTCCACCAGTCACGGTCCGAGTCGACCACGAGGCGGTCGCCGTCGCGGGCGAGCTCCCACGCCTCGGCGCCTCCCGAGCCGGTCACGGTGAGGGTCGCCTCGTCGACATCGCCGAAGGAGACCTCGACGTCGGCAGCCGCGGCATCCATCTCGAGGAAGCTCACACCCGCGGTCGGCGCCGAGATCGTCGAGGTCGCGGTGCCGCCGCTGACGACTGTCGACACGACACTGGTTCCGGCGGTGAACAGGAGGAGGCCCGCGCCCGCGGCGATCGTGAGCCCGGCGACCACGCGGGCTGCGGACGACGGCGTCGACGTCGGCACCGTCGGGGGCGTGCCGCCCGCCGACGGCGGCCCGTCGGGGGCTCCCGGCGGCGTGGCAGGAGGCGGGGTCAGGGTCGTGCTCATCGCACTGCTCCGTTCTGCGGCTGTGAGCCGCCGTGTTCGAGATGGACGAGGGCGGCGAGCACGCGGCGGTTGCCGTGTTCGTCCTGCTCGAGGTCGAGTTTCTGGAAGAGCGAGGTGATGTACTTCTCGACGCTCGCCTCGCTGAGGAACATCGCCCCGGCGATCGCCTGATTGCTGCGCCCTTCGGCGATGAGGGCGAGCACCGTCCGCTCGCGTTCGGTGAGCCGCGACATCCGCTCGTCACGCGATCGGCGCATGAGCAGCTGCGCGACCACCTCGGGGTCGAGAACCGTGGCTCCCGCGCCGATGCGTTCGATCGTCGCGAGGAATTCGCCGACGTCGGCCACGCGGTCTTTCAAGAGGTAGCCCAGGGCCGCCCCCTGCGAAGTGATGAGCTCGCTCGCGTAGCGTTCCTCGACGTACTGGCTCAGGACGAGGATGGGCAGCCGGGGGTTCTCGGCACGCAGGGCGAGGGCCGCGCGGATGCCCTCGTCGGTGAACGTCGGCGGCAGCCGGACGTCGAGGATGCAGAGGTCGGGCTGGGTCTCGGCCACGGCGGCGGAGATACCGTCGGCATCGGGGAGGGCCGCGACGACCTCGTGGCCCGAGTCGGCCAGCAGCCGGACGATCCCCTCTCGCAGCAGCGTCGAGTCCTCGCAGATCAGGATGCGCACGGCACGCTCACCTCCAGAGCGGTCGGTCCACCGGCCGGGCTGTCGAGGCGTGTCGTGCCGCCCGCGGCGGTGATGCGGTTGATGATCCCGTCGAGCCCGCCTCCGGGGATGACCCGGGCTCCACCGACGCCGTTGTCCTCGACCCGCGCCCAGAGGGTGTGATCGTCGCGGTGACGGACCACCACGCGGCATTCCCCGGCCCGCGAGTGCTTGGCAGCGTTGGTGAGCGACTCCGCGATCGCGAAGTACACCGCCGCCTCCGCGGTGCGACTGCACCGCTGGTCGACCCGTACGTCGAGGCTGACGGGCACGTGCGAGCGGGCGGCGAGGGCGGACAGTGCCGCGTCGAGTCCGCGATCGTCGAGCACCGAGGCGTGGATTCCGCGGGCGAGCTGACGCAGTTCGGTGATCGCGGCCTTCGTCGAGGTGTGGGCCTCGGCAAGCAGTTCCTTCGCGGCATCCGGGTCGTCGTCGATCTTCTGCTGGGCGAGTCCCAGCGTCATGCCCACCGAGACGAGCCGCGGCTGCACGCCGTCGTGCAGGTCGCGCTCGATGCGGGTGCGCTCGAGCTCACCGGCGCGGACCGCGCCCTCGCGCTGCACCCCCGCGGTGCGGGCAGCCTCGACCAGCTGCGCTTCGCGCGAGGGGACGAGGATCGCCTTGGCGAGGATGCCGTGCAGAAGGGTGATCCCCACGAGGAGGGCTGCCGGCACGAGGACCAGGAGCACCCCGGCCACGACGGCGCCCTCGCGGGGAACGCTGATCCAGGTCGAGGCGACGGTGACGGTCTGCTCCGCGTAGAGCGGGGCGAAGATCAGGGCGAAGCCCGACGCGAGCAGTCCGGACAGGCTGAGCGCGATGAGCCCCAGCACCGTCGAGATCGCTGCGTGGGCGACCCCGCGCCACATCCGCCCGTCGGTGAACTGCAGCCAGACCGTGCGGAGCCAGCCGCCGAACCCGGGCCGGCCGCTGCTGCGCGGCGAAAGCGAGGGCAGGCCCCACCCGTACAGGCCGTCGACGCGGGCGTATTCGAGCCAGCCGGTGAGCCAGAGCGCGTAGACGAAACCCACCAGGATCGGCAGGCCGAGTCCGAGTGCCGGAGTCAGGCCGATCCCCGTCGCCATGAGGGTGAGGAGCACGGTGAACACGGCGGTGCCCGCGAAGCCGAGGGCGGCGAGCTGGGCGAGCGCTCCGAGCGGGCGCACCCAGGTCAGAGCACGGGATGGAGGGGCGGTGCTGGCGACGGCGGTGGTCATGGCTCCACGCTAGGACCGCGGCCGGGTGCCGCGCAGGCGAGCCGCCCGGAGACTCCCTTTCGGGTTATCCCCCGGGGGCGCACGGCCGCAGCCGCCGGTCGTGTCGGAGAGGATGGGGGAGTGACCTCTCCCGACATCCGCCTGATCGCCGTCGACATGGACGGCACGCTCCTCGACGCGGACGGCCGCATCCCCGAGGGCCTGTGGCGGCTGTTGCCGCGGCTGCGCGATCGGGGCATCGTGTTCGCTCCCGCAAGCGGACGCCAGCTCGCGACGCTCCGCCGGCAGTTCGCGGATGCGCCGGTCGAGCTCGACTACATCGCCGAGAACGGTGCGTACGTCGTCCGAGACGGCGCCGAGGTCAGCTCGGATGCCGTCGACCCCGCGTTCGCGGCATCCGTCGTCCGCCGCATCCGCGGTCTCGACCACCTCGATGTCGGCCTCGTCGTCTGCGGCAAGCGGTCGGCCTACATCGAGCGCGCGGACGCAGCCTTCTTCGCCGAGGCCGACAAGTACTACGCCGAGCTCGCTGTCGTGGACGACCTGACCTCGGTCGACGACGAGATCCTCAAGCTCGCCGTCTACGACTTCGCGCTCGCCGAGGACTCGGTCGCACCCGAGCTGTTCGACCTCCGCGAGACGCACCAGGTCGTGGTGTCGGGGCAGCACTGGGTCGACATCATGAACCCGGGGGTCAACAAGGGGCGGGCGCTGTCCCGTCTGCAGGAGACGCTCGGGATCGGCCCCGAGCACACGATGGCGTTCGGTGACTACCTCAACGACCTCGAACTGCTCCAGCAGGCCCGTTACTCGTACGCGATGGCCGAGGCGCACCCCGAGATCGCGGCCGTCGCCCGCTACAGCGCGCCCTCGCACACCGAGGCAGGAGTGCTGACGGTCATCGAGGAGTTCCTGGCCCGCTGAGCGACGGGATCGCTCTGCGCAAGCCCGCACCGAAGACCACGGCGACGGCGTAGCGTGTGCGGCATGGTCACGATTCCCACGGTCTCGCTCAACGACGGCTCCGACTTCCCCGAGCTCGGGCTCGGCACCTACAACCTGCGCGGCCCCGAGGGCATCGACGCCATCGCCGCCGCGATCGACTCGGGCTACCGGCTGCTCGACACCGCGGTGAACTATCAGAACGAGTCGGAGGTCGGGGAAGCCGTGCGTCGCAGCGGCATCCGCGACCAGCTGATCATCACGACCAAGGTGCCGGGGCGCGACCACGGCTTCGACGAGACGATCCGCAGCGCCGAAGGCTCGCTCGGCCGGCTCGGCGTCGAGAAGATCGACCTGTACCTCATCCACTGGCCGAACCCGAGCCAGGGCAAGTGGCTCGAGACCTACCGTGCGATGCTGGCGCTCCGCGACGAGGGGCAGGTCGGTTCGGTCGGCGTCTCGAACTTCACCGAGCCGATGCTCGCCCGCCTCATCGAGGAGACCGGAGTCGCCCCGGCGGTCAATCAGGTCGAGATGCACCCCTACTTCCCGCAGGCCGGCCTGCGCGCGTTCCACGCTGCGAACGGCATCCGCACCGAGAGCTGGAGCCCCCTGGCTCGGCGCAGCGAGCTGCTGAACGAGCAGGTCATCGCCGACATCGCGGCATCCCACGGCGTCACCGGAACGCAGGTCGTGCTGCGCTGGCACACGCAGCTGTCGTCGACCCCGATCCCGAAGTCTGCCGACCCGGTCCGCCAGCGCGAGAACGCCGACGTCTTCGACTTCCTGCTGTCGGGCGACGAGATCGCGGCGATCAGCGCCCTCGAACGTGGCCGGCTCTGGGACGGCGACCCCGACACCCACGAGGAGATGTAGCCCGCGCCGGATAGCGTGGAGGCATGACGACGCCGTTCGACTCTCTCGACGACTACTACGCCCTTCCCCGCATCGACGCGGCGGCGACCGCGCCCGACGGCTCGCACGTCGTGCTGACGGTCGCGACCCTCACGAAGGATCGCACCGGCTACGAGCGCTCGCTGTGGTCGGTGCCCGCCGATGGCGCCGGTGCGCCGCGACGCCTGACCCGCTCGACGACCGGCGAGTCCGGCGCCGTGTTCACATCCTCCGGCGATCTGCTGTTCGTGTCGGCCCGCCCCGACAACGACGCCGCGGACGGCGCACCCGCTCAGCTCTGGCTGCTTCCGGCCGCCGGCGGCGAGGCGCGCCCGGTGACGCGGTTGGCCGGCGGCGTCTCCGCGGTCGTCACGGCGGCGGACTCCGACCGCATCGTGATCGCGTCGTCGCTGCTCCCCGAGGCCGCCACGATCGAGGCCGACGCGAAGCTGCGGGCGGAGCGGAAGAAGCTCAAGGTTTCCGCGATCATCCACGACACCTACCCCGTGCGGTACTGGGACCACGATCTCGGCCCCCACGAGCCCGCGCTGCTTGCCCTCGATCTGAACGAGCTGGGCGACGCGCCCGCCGTCATCGCGACCGCCGACCAGGCCGTCGACGAGGTCGTCGGCGCTGGCGCCGAAGCGGGGGAGGCTGCCGACGAGCCCTACCCCGCGGGGCTGCCGCGCCCGCGCATCCTGCTCCGTGGTCGTGCGGCCTCGACGGCGGGTATGGCGCTCACGCCCGACGGTGCGACCCTCGTCGCCTCGGTGCCCGAGCCGCAGGGGCGTGACGCCCGGTACCGTCTCGTCGCGATCGGCACCGCGACGGGCGAGCTGCGCGTCATCCGCGACGAGGTCGACGTCGACGTCGAGATGCCCGCGATCAGCCGCGACGGCGCCCGTGTCGCCTACGTCCGCACGGTGAAGTCCACCCCAGCGGGGCCCGCCGATCAGGAGCTGTGGGCGAGCGCCCTCGACGGTGCCGACGCGCAGCGCCTGGCCTCGGACTGGGACCGCTGGCCCGGCAGCATCCGATTCTCCGATGACGACGCGGCGCTCGTGGTGACCGCCGACCACGACGGTCGCGGCCCCGTCTTCAGCGTGCCGCTCGACGGCGGCGCTGTCTCGCAGACGACGCACGACGACTTCGCGTACACGCACGTCGAGCCGGTCTCGGGCACCACGGACGTCATCGCGCTCCGCTCCAATTGGATGACGCCGCCGCATCCGGTCCGTGTCGCCGCCGACGGCTCTGTCACGCCGCTGGCGAACCCGGCGCCGTCCCCCGCGACGACCGCCTCGATGGTCGAGGTCGAGACGACCGCCGACGACGGAGCCCGCGTGCGCGGCTGGCTCGTGCTGCCCGAGGGGGCGGATGCCGCGACCCCGGCGCCGCTTCTGCTGTGGATCCACGGCGGACCGCTCAACAGCTGGAACGCGTGGAGCTGGCGGTGGAGCCCGCTGCTGGCCGCGGCCCGAGGCTATGCCGTGCTGCTGCCCGACCCGGCGCTGTCGACCGGTTACGGGCTCGACTTCATCGCGCGCGGGTGGGACGCGTGGGGCGCGGCGCCCTTCACCGACCTCATGTCGATCACGGATGCGGTCGTCGCGCGCGATGACATCGACGAGACCCGGACGGCCGCGATGGGCGGATCGTTCGGCGGCTACATGGCGAACTGGGTGGCGGGTCACACCGACCGCTTCGACGCCATCGTGACCCACGCGAGCCTGTGGGCGTTCGACCAGTTCGCCGGCACGACCGACTTCGCGCCGTACTGGCAGAGCATCTTCAGCCCCGAGGGTGCGTTCGCCAACTCGCCGCATCGCTTCGTCGCCGACATCCGGACGCCGATGCTCGTGATCCACGGTGACCGTGACTACCGGGTGCCGATCGGCGAGGGTCTGCGGCTGTGGGCCGACCTCAACGAGCACCACGCCGCCGAGGACGGCACGAGCCCGCACCGGTTCCTGTACTACCCCGACGAGAACCACTGGATCCTCTCGCCGCAGAACGCGCGGGTCTGGTACGAGACGGTCTTCGCGTTCCTCGAGGAGAATCTGCCCGCGCGCGCCTGAGTCGCGTCTCAGTCGCGCCTTGCGGCGCTCTCCTGTCAGATGAACGGGTTCACGCGGCGACGGGCGGGAGGATGCGACGGAGGATGAGCCGCTGCGCCAGCGTCCAGGCGACCGTCACGACCAGGTACAGGCCCGCCGCGAGCGGAACGAACACCGCGACGACGGCGGTCGCGAACTGCGCGACCCCGAGCACCCCCGACAGGGCGGCCGGAGCATCCGTCACCCGGAAGGCTCGCCGCGTCAGCTCGCCGACGAGCGCGATCGAGGCGATGACGGCGCCGAACACGAGGGCGGCGGCGAGCGGCAGTGTGCCCGACGCGACGGTGCCCGTCAGGCTCGACCCGAGGGGGACCCCGGCGAGCGTCTCGGCGAGCAGCACGTTGGTGTGGCCCGCGATCGTCGAATGGATGAACACCCCGTACAGCAGCCCCACGACGGGAGCCTGCACCAGCAGCGGCAGACAGCCTGCCGTCGGCGAGACGTTCTCGTCGCGATAGAGCTTGAGCGTCTCGCGTTGCAGCTTCTCGCGGTCGCTCCGGTATCGCTGCTGGAGCTCGCGCAGCCGCGGCGCCAGGCGTGCACGAGCGCGATCCGCTCGCGCCTGGGCGACGCCCGCGGGGATCAGTGCTGTGCGCACGACGACGGTGATGAGGATGACGGATGCCGCGGCGGCGAGGTCGCCGAGCGCGGGTCCGAGCGCCGCGGTCAGTGCGGCGAGGATCGAGGCCACGGCGTCGAGCGCGGCGGCGATGGGCGGGAAGGAGTACAGGTCCATGGAGAGTCCGATCGACGAAGCTGAGCACGGGGGATCAGCCGCGAGGGGACGCCGGACGGCGCGGAGTACGGGGCCTGCGGTGCGGGTGCGCGCGGGTGTGGAGCCGTTCCGGACGTGGCTACGCGGCTGGAGCCGCGAGCCCCGGGGCTCGGGGGCGGCGTCTCCCGGGAGCGTCCGGGTCGCTCTGCGCCAGCAGAGTCGACGGCGAGATGGATCGCCGCGGGTGGGGGCGCCGCGAACCCGCCGCCCCCGTCGCCGTGACGGCGCCCGCGATCGAGGCGACCGCGATCGCGATCGTGAGCAGCGCCACCGCGGTCGCCGCTGCGAGCCCGCTCGAGTCGCCGAGCGAGAGGGCGCCGATGACCGAGAGCAGCATCGGGAGCGTGGAGAGGAGGGACATCACGCCACCACCCCTGTCGGGGCCCAGCCCGCGGCGCGCTCGAGCAGCGCGGCATCCCCGTCGAAACGCGCGCCCTCGGGGCGCGACCGTCGCAGGGCGAGCAGGAGAAGCACGAACCCGCCGATGGGCATCAGGTTCAGCAGCACCCACCATCCCGACAGGTTCGAATCGTGCAGCCGCCGCACCGCGACGGTGAAACCCGGGATGAAGGTGGCCACCACCCACACGGTCGAGCTCCACAGGTAGACCGCCACCAGGGTCGAGAGGGGATCGGTCGGAGCGATCGGCCCGAAGAGCTCGATCCCGCGCCATCCCCACCAGCCGAAGGGGTGCAGCCCGAGGTCGAGCTGCGGCCAGCGCCCCGACAGCATCCGCGGGATCACGAGGAGGAAGACGACGGCGGCCGTGGTGCCGACGGCCATCCACCACCAGTACTCGCTGCGGCTCGCGCGCCCGCGCAGGCAGAAGGCGTGCACCACGAAACGGCGCATCGCCTGGGGCAGCGAAGCGTTCGGCAGCGGTGCTGTCGAGACGGCCTCCATCCCGCGATGCTAGCGGAGCGTCGCGGGGCGGCGCAGTCTTCGCCTGTCAGTTCTGGCCCCATCCCGCGCGGAGAGGGGGCGGGAAGCGTCAGGTGAACCGACCCGTGCGCGTCAGTGGGGTGCGTGATACTCGGGCTCGCCCCGCTTCCAGTAGCCCTTCACCGTGATCTGCTCGGGGTCGAGGCGCCAGCGGTCGAGGAGCAGCGTTCGAGCGGAGCGCACGATCGACTGCTCGGCCGCCACGAAAGCGAAGACGGCGCCGTCCGGTCGGTCGTCGTCGCCGAGCGCGGCGAGACGAGCGGCGAGGGGAGCGCCGGCGGATGCCGATCCGCGGTGCACCTGCTCGACGACGACCCCCGGCGGCGTGGTGATGGGCAGCTCGTGATCGGCGTCGGGCACCTCGATGAGCACGCGCCCGACGGCAGCGGCATCCATGTGATGGGCGAACCGCCGGATCGCGGGGACCGCGGTCTCGTCTCCCGCCAGGAACCAGCCGTCGGGGCGTCCCGTGAGCACGGCGGATCCGCGCGGTCCGCCGATGCCGATCGTCGACCCGATCTCCGCCGTCGCCGCCCAGTCCGCAGCCACGCCGTCGCCGTGCAGGGCGAACTCGAGGTCGAGCCAGCCCTCGTCGGCGTCCCAGGCGAGCGGGGTGTACTCGCGGCTCGGCGCCGCACGCAGCTCGTCGATGCTCTCGGGGGCCACCTCGGGGAAGAACACACGGACGTGGTCGTCGCACCCCGGGGAATCGAAGTCCCGCAGATCGGCGCCCTCGAGCCGCACCCGGACATAGGCGGGAGTGAGCCATTGTCGGGCTGCCAGGCGGACGAAGCGAAAACGCAGGTCGAGCGCTCGGCGAGCGATCCGGAACGAGGGGGTTGCGGTCGAGGCGGACATGAAGGTTAGGCTAACCTACACAGTCGCCGGTTCTCGATCCCGGCATCCGGTCGCCCCGTCGACCAGCATCCGATACGCACCGCACCAGGAGTTACGTCACGTGAGCCATGCCATCCGCCGTCCCGCACTCGTCTCGATCGCGCTCGTCGCAGCGCTCGGCCTCGCCGGGTGCGCGTCGTCGGCGAGCCCGGATGCCGCGCCCAGCGGTGACGCGACCGCGCCCACGACCGTCACCGTGACCGACAACCACGGCGAGATCGAGGTGCCCGTCGCCCCCGAACGCGTCGTCGCGCTCGATAACACGACGTTCCAGACGCTCAGCGACTGGGACATCGACCTCGTGGCGGCACCCAAGCCGCTGATGTACGACCTGTGGCCCAACCTGTCCGGGGGCGACGACGTGCTCGACGTCGGGCTGCACCGCGAGCCCGACCTCGAGGCGATCATCTCGGCCCAGCCCGACCTCATCGTCGGCGGGTACCGCTTCCGCGACATCTACGACGACCTGACGGCGATCCAGCCCGCGACGATCGAGACCAGTGCTCGCGAGGGCGAGGAGCAGGTCGCCGAGCTGAAGCGCCAGGTCGAGATCCTCGGACAGGTCTTCGATCGGGAGGATGACGCGAAGAAGCTCGCCGACGCCCTCGACGGCGCCGTCGCCGACGCGAAGGCGGCCTACAACGGCACCGACACGGTCGTCGGCCTGCTCACCTCGGGCGGCAAGATCTCGTTCGCGGCCCCGGGGGAGGGGCGCGGCGTCGGTGCCGTCTTCCCCACGCTCGGACTCGTCCCCGGCATCGATCGCGGAGCGGAGAACGCCTCGCACGGCGACGACATCAGCGTCGAGGCGATCGCGGCGGCGAACCCCGAGTGGCTGATCGTGCTGGACCGGGACGCCATGTTCGGCGAGGACGGCTATGTCTCGGCGAAGGAGCTCATCGAGGGGTCCGAAGCGCTGCAGAACGTGCCCGCCGTGCAGAAGGGGCAGATCGTCTACCTCGCACCGAGTTTCTACCTCGACGAGGGCATCCAGGCGTACACCAAGCTCTACGCCGACATCGCGACGGCCTTCGCCGCGGCGGCCTGATCGTCCTGCGCGGTGCCCCGTCCGGTACTGCCGGCCGGGGCGCCGCGATCCGTCATGACTGCGCTCACCGCCCCCGCCCGCATCCGCGGGCGTCTCGCCCTCCCGGCCGCGATCACCGTCGTGACCGGTCTCGTCGTGCTGTCCCTCTTCGTCGGCGTCTACGACCTCGCCTCGGACGGCGTCGGCTCGGAGATGCTGTGGATCACCCGGATTCCGCGCACGCTCGCGCTGGTCCTCGCGGGCTGCGCGATGGCCGTCTCCGGCCTCGTCATGCAGCTGCTGACGCAGAACCGCTTCGTCGAGCCGACCACCACTGGGACCACCGAGTGGGCAGCGCTCGGCCTCCTCGCGACGGTGCTCCTCGCGCCCGACGCTCCGCTGGTCGTACGCATGCTCTTCGCGAGCCTCGCGGCGTTCGTCGGCACGATGGTCTTCCTCGCGATCCTGCGTCGCATCCAGCTGCGCTCGTCGCTGATCGTGCCGCTCATCGGCATCATGCTCGGCGCCGTCGTCTCGTCCTTCACGACCTACCTCGCGGTCAGTGCGAACGCCCTGCAGATGCTGGGTACGTGGTTCATGGGCAGCTTCACCGCCGTCGTCCGTGGTCGCTACGAGGTCCTGTGGGTCGTCGGCATCGTCGTCGTGCTCGTCGCGCTCTTCGCCGACCGGCTGACGGCGGCGAGCCTCGGGAAGGATGTCGCAACGACGCTCGGTGTCGACTACGACCGGGTGCTCCTCCTCGGCACCGCCCTCGTCGCCGTCGCGACCGGCGTCACGACCGTCGTCGTGGGGTTCCTGCCCTTCCTCGGGCTCGTCGTGCCCAACCTCGTGTCGATGTGGCGGGGAGACAATCTCCGCGCGAACCTCCCCTGGGTGTGTCTCGGCGGAGTGGCTGTCATCGTCGTCTGCGACATCGTCGGCCGCGTCATCCGGATGCCGTTCGAGGTGCCCGTCTCGATGATCCTCGG
Source organism: Microbacterium sp. BDGP8 (assembly GCF_029991045.1). Lineage (NCBI taxonomy): Bacteria > Bacillati > Actinomycetota > Actinomycetes > Micrococcales > Microbacteriaceae > Microbacterium > Microbacterium sp. BDGP8. The sequence goes on from NZ_CP120712.1 coordinate 765,796, forward strand.
CGTCCTCGGTGCTGCCGTGTTCGTCGTGCTGCTCCTGCGGCAGCGAGGGCACGATGGCTGAGACGCTGCGCGGCACTGTCCGATCGCGGGTGTGGCTGCGGTTCGTCGTTCTCGCCATCATGGTCGCCGCGGCGGCCGTTCTGCTGCTGACGTGGAACATCCCTCTCGATCCGGCGCAGCGCGGCTATTGGCTCGCCGTGGAGCTCCGGGTCACGACGGTGGCGACGGTCGCGATCGTCGCATGCTGCCAGGCGGTCGCGACGGTGCTATTTCACACCGCGACGGGCAACCGCATCCTGACGCCCTCGATCATGGGGTTCGACGCGCTCTACGTCGTGATGCAGACCGGCCTGGTGTTCTTCTTCGGGGGAGCTGCGCTCGCGGCCACCGACGGGCTCGCCAAGGTGGCCCTCCAGAGCCTGCTGATGGTGGCGTTCGCGACGCTCCTCTACGGGTGGCTCTTCGCCGGCAAGCGGGGAAACCTGCACATCATGCTGCTGATCGGAATCGTGCTCGGGGTCGGTTTCGGCTCGCTCTCGACGGTGATGCAGCGGCTGCTGACTCCGAGCGACTTCGACCTCCTCTCGGCGCGCCTGTTCGGCAACCTGAGCAACTCGAACCCCGAGTACCTGCCATGGGCCGCGGTGATCGTCGCGATCGTCCTCGTCGTGGTGTGGCGCCGCCGCCGACGTCTCGACGTGCTGACCCTCGGGCGCGACGTAGCGACGAACCTCGGCCTCGCGTACAAGCGCGAGGTCACCGTCCTGCTGATCCTGGTGGCCGTGCTCATCTCGGTCTCCACGACGCTCGTCGGCCCGATGACCTTCTTCGGGTTCATCGTCGCGACCCTCGCCTACCAGCTCGCCGGATCGTCCCGCCACGCCGTGATCCTGCCCTTCGCGGCGTTGCTGGGGGCGGCGACGCTGCTCGGCGGCTACTTCGTGCTGCGGCACGTGTTCTACGCCGCGGGCATGCTCACGGTCATCATCGAGTTCGTCGGCGGCCTCTTCTTCATCGTCTACCTGCTGCGAAAGGGCGCGCTGTGATCACCCTCACCGACGTCTCGAAGTCCTACGGGGGCCTGCGCGTGCTGGGTCCCATCGACCTCCAGATCCCGGCCGGCGGGGTGACCGCCCTCGTCGGGCCCAACGGCGCCGGCAAGTCCACGCTGCTGACGATCGTCGGGCGCCTGACCGAGCCCACCACGGGCACGGTCACGGTGGGCGGTCTCGATGTCGCGCGCACCCCGAGCCGCGAGCTGGCGCGCGTGGTGTCGATCCTGCGGCAGGAGAACCACTTCGTCACGCGGCTCACGGTGCGCGACCTCGTCGGCTTCGGGCGGTTCCCCCACTCCGGGGGACGCCTCACTCCCGACGACCGGCGCCACGTCGACGAGGCGCTGCGCTTCCTCGATCTGGAGGACCTCTCGCACCGCTACCTCGATCAGCTCTCCGGCGGGCAGCGCCAGCGCGCCTACGTCGCGATGGTGCTCGCGCAGGACACCGACTGCATCCTGCTCGACGAGCCGCTCAACAACCTCGACATGCGTCACGCCGTGGGGATGATGCGGCAGCTGCGGCGTGCGGCGGATGAGCTGGGCAAGACCGTCGTCGTCGTCATCCACGACATCAACTTCGCCGCCGCCTACGCCGACCGCATCGTCGCGCTCACCGGGGGAACGGTGGCGTGCGCGGGGACACCGCGCGACATCATGCGCCCCGACGTGCTGGAGAGCGTGTTCCAGACGCCGATCGCGGTCCGCGACGACGGCGAGTACCCGCTCGCGGTGTACTTCCGCTGATCGCAGCGCACCGAGAGGGCTTCACCTGGCAGTTGTGGCCGCATCCGGCGCGTGAAGGGGGCGGAAAGTGTCAGGTGAAGCGGCTCGCGCGGCGGTCAGAGCTGCGCGCCGTCGTCGTCGCGGTCGTAGACGCCCTCGTTGCGTCCCCGGCGCGACTCGTAGGCGATGAGCCATCCCACCGAGATCGCCGCGGCGAGCACGAGGCCGAGCCACACGTTGTTCATCACGAGGCCGAACACGATGCCGAGCAGGAAGACGAGGGCGGCGCCGAGCGCCCAGTAGGTGTGTCCGCGCTGCCATCCCCGATTCGCCATGCCCCGAGCCTACGGTGCCGCGCGGGTCAGCGGTCGCGGTGGTCTTCGGGATGCAGCCGCGGGCCGCGGCGCGGTTCGAAGACGCCGCCCGCGTAGATGAGCCGGATGACACGCTGCCGGTGGCCCCGCCACGGCTCGAGCAGTTCGAGCATCCCGTCGTCGTCGACGCGGTGGCCCGTCAGGGCGTAGCCCACGGTGTGGCACAGGTGGTAGTCGCCCACGCTCACGGCATCGGGATCGCCGAAGGCGCGGATGCGGGTCTCCGCGGAGGTCCACGGCCCGATCCCCGGCAGTGAGGTCAGGATGCGTTCGTGCTCGTCGCCGCCGCGGGCGCCGGCGACCGCGCGCTCGACCGACGCCCGTCGCTGTGCCGCGCGCACGACGGTGCGCGACTGCGGCGGCTCGAGGCCGGCGCGATGCCACGCCCAGCTCGGAATCAGGTGCCAGTCCGCGGGCGGGGCGAACATCGGACGCGGCGTCGGTCCCGGCGCGCGCTCGCCGTACCAGGTGACGATCGCGCGCCAAGCGCCGAAGGCCTGCAGGCCCGTCACCTTCTGCTCGAAGATCGCGCTCGCGAGGTCGTCGAAGACGAGGTCGGTCGCGCCCAGGCGGATGTCGGGATGCCGATGGTGGATGTCGGCGATGAGCGGATGCCGCGTCCCGTCGAACCCTTCGGGATCGTCGTGTGCGCCGCACAGCCGCGGCAGCTGCTCGATCGCCCACTGGGCGCCGGGACCCCAGGCGGCTGCTCTCACGAGCGAGCGGCCCACCCGCAGGGCGAGCGTCGCGACGCCGCGCGGCGTGCGGCTGACGCGCCAGATCACGTCGCCTGAGACCGTCATCGTGGGATCGTGGGCGCCGTGCTGCTGGTGACGTACCGCGCGGGCGATGTCGATCGGCGCAGCCGGTCGGTACTCGGTCTCGATCGGGCGGGATGACGGCGGCGGCGGCGCGGCATCGCGCTCGCGGATCGCCGGGCGGCGACCCGGCATCCGTCCCGTCGTCACCGCGCTCATGCCGACACCCTACGTCGGAACCTCCGACATCCCGCCGTGAGCGACGTCGATCGGCGTCGGGGTGACGCGGCGCGAATCAGAAGCGGTCGGGCGAGGGCGTGCCGTGGCCGTAGCGGATGACCACGTCGGCGTGGCGGTCGAACCGGTAGCCGACGCCGCGTACCGTGCGCACGATGTCCTCGTAGCGGCCGAGCTTCGCACGCAGCCGGCGGACGTGGACGTCGATCGTGCGCTCGCCCGGCGCCTCGTCGTCGGAACCGTTGCTCCACAGCGACTCGACGAGCTCGGAGCGCTCGATGGTGCGTCCCTCACGGAGCACCAGGTACTGCAGCAGCTCGAACTCCTTGAAGGTGAAGGCCGCCGACTCGCCATCGATGAAGACGCGCTTGCGCGAGATGTCGACGGTCACGCCGCCGGGGACGTGGTCCTCCGCCGGGACGTCCTGCTTCGTGCGGGCGACCGCGCTGGGCTCGTGGAGCGCGAGACGGACGACGTCGACGTCGCGTCCGCCCGCGCCGACCGGTGCCAGGGCGACGGTCGCGTAGGTCTCGGCGTGGGGGGCGAGCTCGCCCAGCGTGCGGCGCAGCGCCTCGACGAGGGTCGAGAGCGAGACGCCGTCGACGGCGGCCTTGGCCTCGTCGATGCCGACGTACAGGGCGAAGCCGCGGGGTGCGGTCGAGGTCGCAGCGGCGGGCGCCGGGGGAGGCGTCTCGACGGCGCGAAGGTGGCGAGCGGGGGCGGCGGGGGCGAGAAGAGCGGTGTTCGACATGGGAGGTTCGTCCTCGGAACGTGAACCCGGGCTGTCAGCCTGCGGCGGGTTCGGGTGTGCGTTGCGTGAGGCCCAGCGGGGGCCGGTGAGCGAGCATCCGGATGTCGGCGTTGTGGGCCGGGCCATCGGAACTCGGGGATCCGCGGCCGCGTTCAGAAGCGGCGGAGGATCAGGCGGGGTTCACCTGTCAGCGGCACATTCGGCAACACATGACAGCACGCTGCGACATCATCATGATGTCGGCAGTTCCGTTCGCCTCCCGGGCGGACAGAGTGCGTGCGATGTCAGTCATGGGGTTGATTATGACGATCCGTGTCCGGATGTGTCAAACACACCAGCGCCGCGCGTCCTTCGATGACGGAATGTGACAGATTGCTCAATCCTCGCTACGGTGCACGATCGTGGCTACGCGGATCCGGATCGTCGGCACCTCCGGCTCGGGGAAGAGCGTGCTCGCGGACCGCGTCTCGGCGCGGACCGGGCTGCCGCGGCTCGAGCTCGACGCCGTCTTCTGGGATGCCGGCTGGCGGATGCGCGATCTCGACGAGGCCCGGGCCCGGGTCCGGGAGTTCGTGCGGCGGCATCCGGACGGGTGGGTCGCGGACGGGAACTGGACGTCGCGCCTGGGCGACCTGCTCGACCCGGGTTCGCCGGACGGCGCCGACACGGTCGTGTGGCTCGACCTGCCGCGCCGACGCGTGATGCGTCAGGTCGTCGGACGCACGCTGCGCCGCGTGGTGCGGCGCGAGGAGCTCTGGCACGGCAACCGCGAGCGCGCGGGCAATCTCTTCCGATGGCATCCGGAGCGGAACATCATCCGGTTCGCGTGGACCAACCATCCCGTCACGCGCGAGCGCATGCTCGGGCGCATCGCCGCGGGGGAGCGCATCGTGCGGCTGCGCGATCGCTCGGAGATCGACGCCTGGCTCGCCTCGCTGCCACCGGCCGGGCGTAGCGTGGGCGCATGAGCGATCTGACCTTCACGCATGAGAGGGATGCCTCCCGCTACACGCTGCACCGGGGAGACGACCTCGTCAGCGTGCTCGACTACCGCGACGACGGGCGCACGGTCGCACTCACCCGCGCGTACACGATTCCGACGTTCCGCGGGCACGGCTATGCGGCGGAGGTCGTCGAGCGCGCCGTCGCCGACATCGAGGCGCTCGGTGACCGGACGATCAGCCCGGTCTGCTGGTACGTCGCCGACTGGTTCGAGGCGCACCCCGATCGCGCGGGGATTCTGCAGCCGCGGCGCTGACCCGCGAAGCCGCAGATACGTCTCCTGCCGCGCGGCTGTCAAGACGGTGCTCGCGAGAGGACGCCGGGGCCAGACTGGGGCGATCGATCGAAGGAGACAGTCATGAACCGCGATCTACCCGAGGGTGTCGTCGATCCTGACGGCGCCGGTGCCACGTCGCTCGCCGCGAGCGAGGCCGAGGACGACGCCGTGCGCGACGCGGACAGCCCCGCCGACGTCCCGATGCCCGATGGCGACAGCCCCGACGGTTTCGTCGAGAGCGCCGAGATCCAGCAGGGCCTGGACCCCGACCTCGTCACCGACGAGCAGGCAGACGAGGAGGAGCAGCGATGAGCGGTCAGGCCGACGAGATCGATTCGAGCGTCTCTGACTCCGCGACGCAGGACGCGCCCGAGACCGGCCGCGGCGGCACGCGGTCGACCACTGCGGGCACCGGCGGCGACGTGACGCCTCCGAAGGAGGACACCCCGGTCTCGCCCCCGGGCGTGCAGGACGGCCCCGCGCTGTCGATGCACGACACGACCGAGCAGGAGCGCCTCGACGGGCTCGTCGCGCAGCTGCGGGCTGATCTCCCGGGCGAGAACCGCGCGACGGTCGAGAAGTACGTGCGTCAGCGCGTCTCGGAGGTCGGCCTGAGTGTCGGCGACGACGAGATCGCGCGAATCGTCGACGACCTCGCCGCCGACTGACGGACGACGGTACGAATGCCCCGGGTGGGACCCCGGGGCATTCGTCGTGTCGAGGCGGTGCCCTGTACGACGCTCGGCCCGAGAGTGCAAGGGCGGGCCTGCCGCGCTCATGCGGGCATACCCTGACCCACGATGAGTGACACGGCGAGCATCCCGCTGTCGGTGCACCAGCGGTGGCGGGCCTTCTGGGTCTGCGTGGCCGTCGCGGCGCTGACGATCCTCGACCTGACGAAGGTCAACGTCGCGCTGCCCTCGATCGAGCAGGCGTTCGGTGCGGGCTCGACCGAGCTCCAGCTCATCGTGTCGGGTTACGTCCTCACCTTCGGGCTCACGCTCGTTCCCGCCGGACGTATCGGCGACCAGCGCTCGCGACGCGCGCTGTTCGTGATCGGACTCTCGCTGTTCACCGTGACGAGTATCGCGTGCGCGCTCGCTCCGAACACGGAGGTGCTTTTGGCCGCACGGCTGGTGCAGGGCGTCGCCGCCGGCATCCAGATGCCGCAGGTGATCGGACTGGCCCAGGAGATGTTCCAGGGGGCCGAGCGCGGCAAGGCATTCGGGCTGTTCGGTGCCACGATCGGCATCTCGACGGCCTTCGGCCCCACGCTCGGAGGCCTCATGATCGCGCTGGGCGGCGCCGACGACGGCTGGCGCTACATCTTCTGGATGAACGTCCCGCTGACCCTCGCCGTACTCGCCGGGGTCGTCTGGCTCCTTCCGAAGACGCGCGAATCCCGGCCGGCGCGGCTGCAGCTGGATCCCGTCGGTCTCCTGCTCTTCGCGTTCGTCGTCATCGCCCTCATGGTGCCCTTCCTCCTCACGACCGGTGCGCCGGGCGATGATCCGCAGCGCTGGTGGTCGCTCGTCGCCTTCGGCGTCTTCGCCGCCCTCTTCGTGTGGTGGGAGCGACGCTATGCAGCATCCGGCAAGCATCCGCTCATTCCGCTGCAGCTCTTCGCCATCTCGTCGTACCGCAACGGCACTCTCATCCAGGCGGTCTATTTCATGGCGCTGCCGGCGATGTTCCTGTTGACGACCCTCTTCCTGCAGCTGGGCGTCGGCCTCGAGCCCGTCTTCGCGGGGATGGTCTCGATCGGATTCGCCGTCGCGAGCGCCGCGGCCTCGTATGTCGGCGGCCGGATCGTGACGCGCGTCGGGCGCCCGCTCGTCGTCGGCGGCCTCGTCATCATGCTCTCGGCCGTGGTCGCTCTCGCCCTCGTCGCGTACTTCGTGCCGCCCGGGATCGTGGAGTTCGCGATGGCGGGAGTCCTGACCGTGGGGGGCTTCGGCGGTGGCCTCGTCATCTCGCCGAACCAGACCCTCACCCTCGCCGACATACCCGTGAAGCAGGGCGGTCTCGCAGGCTCGGTCGGTCAGCTCGTGCAGCGGATCGGAACCGCCGTCGGAACCGCCGTCGCGCTGTCGCTGTTCTACTCGACGGTGAACCGGCTCGGCGGCGGGTCGACACCGCGGATCGATGTCTACCACGACGCCTATGCGCTGGGGATGGTCTCGGTGGGCCTGTTCCTCGCGCTCGCGCTCGTGCTCGGCGTCGCCGACCTTTCCTCGCGGCGCAGGCGAGCCCGTCAGGCCTGAGTCTGGCTGCTTCCCCGCGGGGCACCCCGGCGATGTCCGAGCCTGCTCCTACCCTGGTCGGCATGCGGATCCTCCACACCTCCGACTGGCACATCGGGCGGACCTTCCACGGTCATTCGACGCTCGATGCGCTTCGCGGCGTGCTCGAGGAGCTCACGGCTCAGGTCCGCGAGCACGAGGTCGACGTCGTCGTCGTGGCGGGCGACGTGTTCGACTCGGCCGCGCCGGCGGCGGGCTGCTACGCCCTCCTCTCCGACACGCTGCAAGGTATCGCCGACACCGGCGCGCGCGTCATCGTCACGAGCGGCAACCATGATTCGGCCGCGCGCCTGGGCTTTCAGGCGGGCCTGCTGCGCGAGGGCATCCACGTCCTCACCGACCCGGCCGCGGTGGGCACTCCGATCACGATCACGGATGCCGACGGGCCCGTGCACTTCTACGGCATCCCGTACCTCGAGCCGGCACTGCTGCGACACCTGTGGCCCGAGGCGCGGTCGCAGGCGGCCGTGATCGATCGCGCGATGGGGCTCGTGCGCGACGACCTGGCGATGCGGGGCGGGCGGTCCGTCGCGATCGCCCACTGCTTCGCCGCGGGTGTCGAGCCGACGCCGCACCTCGAGCGAGACATCCAGCAGGGCGGTCTCGACGTCGTGCCGCTGTCTGCTTTCGCGGGCGTCGACTACATGGCGCTGGGGCACATCCACGGACGCCAGCAGCTCGCCCCCGCCGTCCGCTACGCGGGTGCGCCGCTCCACTACAGCTTCGGCGAGGGTGAGAAGCCCCGGGGCTCGTGGCTGGTCGATCTCGACGCCGACGGCTTCGCGGATGCGCGGTGGCTCGAGCTGCCGGTCCCGCGTCGGGTGGTCACCCTCCGCGGGCCGCTGGCCGACGTTCTCGCCGATCCCGCGCACGAGCAGCACGCCGATGCGTGGGTCTGCGTCGAGTACACCGACACGCTGCCCGAGCGCGATCCGATGCGTCGTCTGCAGGAACGCTTCCCGTTCTGCGCGAAGGTGGTGCACGCCCCGGCGGATGCCGCGCCGAGCGACGCGCGCACCTACGTCGACCGCGTGCGCGCCGCGCGCAGCGACGCCGAGCTCGTCGAAGCGTTCCTCGTGCACGTCCGAGAGGGGGCTGGGGCCGACGAGCGCGAGCGCGAGCTGCTGGCCGACGTCCTCGACGAGCGGATCCGCGTGGAGGCGATGGCGTGAAGCTCCATCGCCTGGAGCTGACCGGCTTCGGTCCGTTCCGCGAGAAGCAGACCGTCGACTTCGACGCCTTCGATCGCGACGGCGTCTTCCTCATCTCGGGGCGGACCGGCGCGGGCAAGTCGAGCATCCTCGACGGGGTGAGCTTCGCGCTCTACGGCTCGGTGCCGCGTTACGACAACGGTGAGCGGCGTCTTCGCAGCGACCACAGCTTCCTGGGCGACCCCACCGAGGTGCGGCTGGAGTTCACCGTCGGCGGGCAGCGCTGGCGCGTGACCCGAGCGCCGGAGTACGAGCGGCCCGCGAAGCGCGGCGACAAGCTCACGACCGAGATCGCGCGCGCCGAGCTCGAGCAGCACGTCGACGGTGAGTGGGTGGGCCGGGCGGCGAAACCCCGCGAGGTCGCCCTGCTGCTCGACGAGGTGCTGGGGCTGAACGCGCAGCAGTTCCAGCAGGTGATCCTGCTGGCGCAGAACAAGTTCTCGCGATTCCTCCTCGCCCGCAACGACGAGCGGCAGCAGCTGCTGCGCACCCTGTTCGGCACGAAGCGGTTCGAGCAGTACAAGGACGACCTCGAGGAGCGTCGCCGCGCCGCGCAGCGCGAGCTCGACGCCGCCGGTGATCAGGTGCGGACGCTTCTCGAGCTGGCCGAGGCCGCGATGACGCAGCAGAGCAGCGCCATCGGCGACGACGGCGCGACGGACGAGGCGGCGCCGCTCGACCTCGCCGGTCGACGCGATGTCGTCGAGCGAGCACACCGTCGCGCCGATTATCGCGTGGAGCAGGCCGACGAACTCCGCCAGCAGGCGGAGTCACGGCAGGCCGCTCTCGTGGCGGCGCATGCCGAGCTCGTCGAGCGGGTGCGGGTGCTCGATGACCTCGCCGCGGCGCGGCGACGTCTGGACGACCTCGACGCGGTCGCCGATGAGGTAGCTGCGGCTGAACGCCGACTCGAGCGTGCGCGCGCCGCCGAAGCGCTCCGCGCGACACTGGAGCAGGCCGACCGGTCGGGCGAAGCGGCGGGGCAGGCCCGCGCGATGGTGGAGCGGGCCGAGACGCGCTGGACCGCAGCGGGCGGAGCCGCCGACGACGACATCTCCGCTCTGGTCGAGACCCTGACCGGCGACATCGCGCGCTGGACCGACGCGCTCGCCCGTGAGCACGAGCTGACGGACGCCACCGACGCCCGAGACGCGACTGCGGCCGAGATCGCCCTCCTTCAAGAACAGGCGACGCTGCTCGACGAGCAGCATGCCCTTCTGCCCGCGGAGCGCGAACGCGTCGCGGCCGAGGTCGCGGCAGAGACGCTCGCGGCGGCGCGCGTCGACGAGCAGCGCGTGCGAGTGAGTGATCTCACCGCCCGGGCCGAGGCCGCCGACGACGCGGGACGCCTTGCTGGCAAGCTCGGCGAGGCCGAGGAGCGTTACCTGCGGGCGAGCGGTGACGCGGAGGCGGCAGCCGCCGCCGTCACCGACCTGCTGCGGCGACGGGTGGCCGGTCGCGCGGGAGAGCTCGCCGCCGAACTCACCGAGGGCGAGGCCTGCCCGGTCTGCGGGGCGCTCGATCACCCGCATCCCGCACCCCCGGCGGACGACGGTGTGACGGACGACGATCTGGCCGACGCGGAGTCGGCGCGGGATGCCGCCGCCGCCGAGGCCCGCGACGCGGGCGAGCGCGCCGCCCTGCTGCGCGCAGAGCTCGCCGCCGCGACAGCGCGCGCGGGCGCACGCGGGAGCGACGAGCTCGCGGACCTGCTCGCTCAGGCCCGGGACGAGCTGGCATCCTCCGAACGCGCCGCAGAGCGAGTCATCGCTCTCACCGAGAAGCGCGACGTGCTCGACCGTCTCGACGCGGAGGCCACCGAGGAACGCTCTCGCCTCGCGGCCGCCCTGGCCGATGCGCGCGAGCGCTCCGCCGTCGCGACGACGACGCTCGCGCGCCTGGAGAGGGAGGTGGCCGACGCGCGGGGTCCGTTCGCGACGGTCGCGGAGCGCATCGCGGCGGCGACCGAGCGGCGTGACCTCGCGCGCGCGGTGCTCGAGAGCCGGCGGGCGCTCGCCCACAGCGAGGCGACCGCGAGTGATGCGGCGAACGACCGGGCGCAGCGGATCGAGGCATCGGTGTTCGCGGACGTCGGCGAGGTGCGCGAGGCGCTGCTCCCTGAGAACGAGCGAACCGCCCTCACGCGGCGCGTCGCCGAGCACGCCGCGGACGTCGCGGCCACGCGCGCCCGCCTTCTCGAGCTCGAACTCGCCGCCGCGGGGCTGCCCGACGAGCGGCCCGATCTCGACGCTGCTGCGGAGGCGGTCGCCAGCGGAGACCGCGCGCGGAGTGCGGCGATCGCGGCGCACCGCGATGCCGTCAACGCCGCCGAGACGATGCGCGACCTCCTCCTGCGCATCGACGACGCGTTCGTCGCGGTGGCCGGTCTCGCCGAGCGGACGGCGACGGTGACCCGCCTCGCCGACACCGTCGCGGGTCGGGCCCCGAACACCCGGAAGATGGATCTCGAGACCTTCGTACTCGCGGCCGAGCTCGAAGAGATCGTCGCGGCCGCCAATCTGCGCCTGCGCGACATGTCGTCGGGTCGCTACACCCTCCACCACAGCGACGCGCTGCAGGCCCGTGGCGCAGCATCCGGACTCGGGCTCGAGGTGCTCGACGCGCACACCGGCCGTCTCCGCTCGCCGCAATCGCTGTCGGGAGGAGAGACCTTCCTCGCCTCCCTCGCCCTCGCGCTCGGTCTCGCCGAGGTCGTCACCGGTCGTGCCGGCGGCATCCGTCTCGACACGCTCTTCGTCGATGAGGGCTTCGGGTCGCTCGATCCCGAGACCCTCGAGCTTGCGATGCGCACTCTCGACGAGCTGCGCGCGGGCGGCCGGACCGTCGGCGTCATCAGTCACGTCGAGGGCATGAAGGAGCAGCTCGCCGCACAGATCGTCGTCGAGGCGACGCGCGAGGGCCCGAGCATCATCCGGCAGGAGGCGCTCAGCGAGCGCGACTAGGCTGGCGTCGTGAGGACTTTCTGGACCGTCGTCGGAGTGATCGCCGCGATCTTCGTCGCGTGGGTGATCGTCGACATCGTGCTGCGCCTGGCCGTGTTCGCGGTCAAGCTCGGGCTCGTCGCGGTCGTCGCCCTCGTCGTGTTCCTGCTGCTACGCCGGCTGTTCGCGCGCAGCAGCGATCAGACGCCGTAGTCGGCGCGGATCCGCTCGTACAGAGCCCGGCTGCACGCGGCCACGGCCTCATCCCACCCGGTCGTCGCGCCGTCCTGGGCATCATCCGACACCGCTTTGAGCACCCGGATGGGGATGCCGAAGCGCTGCGCGACCCAGATGTAGACGTACGCCTCCATGTCGACCAGCTGGGCGCCGAGTGACTGGATGAGGGCGACCGCCTCGGCATCGTCGACGAAGACGTCACCCGTCGCGATGCGCACCCCGGCGCCCCCGGCCTCGACGCGCTCGGGCATTGAGAGGTGTCGCCCGCGCACGCCGGCCAGATCGAACACGTCGTGCTGAACGGCGTCGCCGACCTCGTAGATGCCGGGTCCCAGAGCGCCGGCCACCGCCCCCGCCGTCCCGACGACGACGATCTCGTCGTATGCGGTGCGATCGAGAGCGCGGGTCAGCTCATGCGCGGCGAGCAGTTTGCCGGGGCCGGTGAGCAGGATGTCGAACCCCGGGATGTCGGCGGGGAAGCCGGTCAGCTCGTCGCGGTGGGCGACGACCAGGAGGCGTCGCACGGTCAGGCACCGCCCCGAGCGATGATGCCGAGGATGCCGGAGATCAGCAGGTAGGCGCCGATGCCGCCCACCACGACCCAGATCGCGATGCGGGCGGAGGACGGTCGCTTGTCGTCGCCGTTGTCGAGGCTCATCCCGCCAGCCTAGGCGAGGTCGCGTCGACCGGAAGCGCGAGCGGCCAGGTGGCCGGATTGACCCGGCGGCACACCCTGGTACGGGCAGGCGTGATCGTTAGACTCGAACTGAGGTCAGACCATCCAGAGGCGGGAGCGACGACATGCAGACGGTACTTCTCGACACGCCCGCGGGCATCACGGCTCGGCTCGGCTGGGACCCGGCGATCACGGTGCACCACCGGCGGCGGATGATCGCACGCGAACTCGTCGCACAGGCGCTCGGCTGCGACGAGAAAGACGTGCGGATCGAACGCGAGGCGCCGCGGGGGTTCGGATATCACACGCGACTCGTCGCCTCACGCGACGGAGTCGAGGTGCCGCTGGCGATCACGACGGCCAGCTTCCGCGCGGCGACGGTCGTCGCGGTCAGCGACCCGGGACTGCCGCTCGGGATCGACATCCGCGACGCGCACCCCGAGCCGGCCGACCTGGCCCGGATGCGCAAGCATTCGCGGCTGTTCGCGGGCACCGACACACTCGACCTGGTCGACCACTGGGTTCACGTGCAGGCGGTGCTCGAGGCCGACGGTCGCGGTGTCCGCGTCGCGCCGGAGCAGGTCCGGCTCGACCCGGGCCGGCACCGCGGCTGGATCCCCGATCGCAACATGAAGTACACGCTCGTCGACATCTCGCGCGACGGGTGGCTCATCACCCTGGCCTCCGGCACCCTGCCGACAGCCTGACCCGGGTCCTCCCGGTCAGGCCGGTCAGTCGACGAGATCGGGCAGCGCCCGACGGAGTTCGGCGAGCCACGCCTCGGGGTTGCCGTCCGACGGCGCGCGCCAATCGCCTCGCGGCGACAGCGAGCCCGCCGCGGCGACCTTGGGCCCGTTCGGGATGGCGCTGCGCTTGAACTGCGCGAAGCCGAAGAACCGCTTGATGAACACCTGCAGCCACTGGGTGATCTCGGCGAGGTCATACGCGTACCGGCTGTCGCGGGGGAAGCCGACCGGCCAGTCGCCGGCATCCGCATCCGACCACGCGTGCTGAGCGAGGAAGGCGATCTTCGACGGGCGGAACCCGTAGCGCAGGACGTGGTGCAGCGCGAAGTCGTGCAGGGCGTAGGGCCCGATCGTCGATTCCGTGGACTGCACCTTGCCGTCTTCGCCGGCGGGCACGAGCTCGGGGCTGATCTCGGTGTCGAGGACCGACTGCAGCACGGCGACGGCCTCGTCGGACAGGTCGGTGCCCGTGCCCTCGCGATGCGCGATGACCCACCGGATGAGGTGCTGCATGAGGGTCTTCGGAACGCCGACGTTGACCGCGTAGTGGCTCATGTGGTCGCCGACGCCGTAGGTGGCCCAGCCGAGCGCGAGCTCCGAGAGGTCGGAGGTGCCGATGACGATGCCGTTCAGGCGGTTCGCGAGCCGGAACAGGAAGTCGGTCCGCACACCGGCCTGGACGTTCTCGAACGTCACGTCGTACACCGGCTCGCCGGAGGCGTAGGGGTGTCCGATGCCGCGCAGGAGTTCGTTCGCGGCGGGGCGGATGTCGATCGTCTCGATCGTCGCGCCGATCGCCTCGGCGAGGGCGACGGCGTTCGACTTCGTGTGGTCGCTCGTGGCGAAGCCGGGCATCGTGTAGGCGAGGATGTCGCTGCGCGGTCGCCCCATGCGGTCCATCGCGCGGGCGACGACGAGCAGCGCATGGGTGGAGTCGAGTCCGCCCGAGACGCCGATGACGGGGCGGGGGCCGCCGATCGCGCGCATCCGCTGCTCGAGTCCGGACACCTGGATGTTGAACGCCTCGTAGCAGTCCTGGTCGAGACGTGCCGGGTCGTCCGGGACGAACGGGAAGCGGTCGAGGGTGCGCCGCAGGCCGATGTCCTCGGCGGGCGGGTGCAGGAACGTCTCGACGGTGAGGAAGTCGGTCGCCGTCGTGCGGCGGTTGTCGTCGAAGGTGCCCTGCCGGTACCGGTCCTGGCGCACCCGGTCGAGGTCGACGTCGGCAACGCTGCGCCGCGGCCCGTCGGGGAAGCGCTCGGTCTCGGCGAGGAGCGAACCGCCCTCGTAGATCATGGTCTGGCCGTCCCACGAGACGTCGTTGGTCGATTCGCCGAGACCCGCCGCGGCGTAGGCGTAGACGGCGAGGCATCGCAGCGACTGCGACTGCACCAGCGTGCGGCGGTCGTCGGCCCGGCCGATCGTGATCGGCGAGCCCGAGAGGTTCACGAGCACCGTCGCTCCCGCGAGAGCCGCACGCGACGAGGGCGGCACCGGTACCCACATGTCCTCGCACACCTCGGCGTGCAGGACGAGCCCGGGTACGTCGCGGACGTCGAAGAGGAGGTTGGTCCCGAACACGGTCTCGTGCGAGCCGATGCGGATGCCTTCGCCGTCCCACTCCTCACCCGCGGCGTACCAGCGCCGCTCGTAGAACTCGCGGTAGGTGGGCAGGTGGGCCTTCGGCGCGACACCGAGGATCTCGCCGCGATGAATGACGACGGCGCAGTTGTACAGGCGGCTGCGGTGGCGGAGCGGGGCACCGACCACCAGCACCGGCATGAGATCGACGGATGCTTCGACGATGCGCTCGATCGCCGCGTCGACGGCATCCAGCACGGCGTCCTGCAGCACGAGGTCCTCGATGGCGTACCCGGTGAGGCAGAGCTCGGGGAACACGGCGACCGCGACGGAGTCGGCGTCGCACGCGTGCGCCTCGGCGAGCACGGCCTCGGCGTTGGCGGCGGGATCGGCGATGGCCACCGGGATGGTGCAGGCGGCGACCCGCGCGAAGCCGTGGGCGTACGCGCTGGCGAAGGGGAGCGACTCGTTCACCCTCCTCAGTCTGGCACCGGCGTCGGCGGTGTCGCACCCCGCGGTTAGGGTCATTGAACGGAAGGGGATCATGCGATACATCGAGGACGAAGGCCGAATCGTCTGGAGCGCGAGCGACCTCAAGGCCGCGGCCGAGTGCGAGTTCGCCTGGCTGCGAGCGATCGACGCCAAGCTCGGACGCGTCGCGGCGGTCGACGAGCCCGACGATCCGACGCTCGAGCGCGCGGGTCGTCTCGGCGACCGCCACGAGGAACGCCAGCTCGCCGCGTACCGTGCCGAGTTCGGAGACAGCGTCGCCGAGATTCCCGAGACGCGCTCGTCGGATGCCGCGGGCCTGGCGCGTGCCGTCGAGCTCACTCGCGAAGCCCTCGCCTCGGATGCGCGAGTGAT
The DNA here is from genome assembly GCF_029991045.1 of Microbacterium sp. BDGP8. Classification (NCBI taxonomy): domain Bacteria; kingdom Bacillati; phylum Actinomycetota; class Actinomycetes; order Micrococcales; family Microbacteriaceae; genus Microbacterium; species Microbacterium sp. BDGP8. Next base: position 781,535 of record NZ_CP120712.1, read on the forward strand.
CTACCAGGCGGCGTTCTCCGACACCGACTTCGTCGGTTTCGCCGACTTCCTCCTGCGCGACGACGACGGCCGGTGGATCGTGCAGGACACCAAGCTCGCGCGTCACGCCCGCGTGACCGCGCTGATGCAGCTCGAGGCGTATGCCGTCCAGCTCGATCGCGAGGGCGCCCGCGTGGCCGATCACGTCGAGCTGCTGCTCGGCGACGGGACGGTGTCGCGGCACGCCCGGGCCGACATCGCGCCGGTGTTCGTCCTGCGTCGCGAGCGTCTGCGCTCGCTCATCGCCGATCGTGATGTCGCTACGGGCGCGGCAGGTGAGCCCATCGCGTGGGGCGACGACCGTGGCGACCTGCGGATCGCGGCGTGCGGACGCTGCGCGACCTGCGACCTCGAGGTCGTGGCCGCGCGAGATCTCCTGCTCGTCGCGGGGATGCGGCCGATCCAGCGCGAGCGTCTGCGGGCCGCCGGAGTCACCACGATCGACGAGCTCGCCGCGGCACGTGAAGCGCCCGCGCGGATGTCGTGGGACACGTTCACCGGGCTCCGCACCCAGGCGCGGCTGCAACTCGAGAGCCCGGCGGGAGGCGTCACGGCCGCGGTCGACGGCGACCCCGAGAACGCCCCGAGCGCTGCGCCCCTGCCGACCTTCGAGGTCGTCTTCCCCCAGGCGCTCGGCGCGCTTCCCCGGCCCGACCTCGGCGACCTGTTCTTCGACTTCGAGGGCGACCCGCTCTACACCGAAGGGCCGGGTCGCCACTGGGGCATCGACTACTTGTTCGGGTGGGTCGACCTGCGCGAGCAGTACTCCGCGCTGTGGGCTCACACGTTCGACGAGGAGAAGGCGGCGTTCCAGACCTTCCTCGACTTCGTCGCCGTGCACCGCGCCGCGCACCCGGCGATGCACATCTACCACTACGCACCGTACGAGCCGACGCACCTTCTCGCGATGGCCGCGAGGTACGGCGTCGGCGAGGCCGAGGTCGACCGGCTGCTGCGCGACGGCGTCTTCGTCGACCTGTATCCGATCGTCCGCCGCGCGTTGCGCGTGGGGTCGCGGTCGTACTCGATCAAGAAGCTCGAACCGTTGTACATGGGCGCCGAGGTCCGGACGAGCGATGTCCAGAAGGGCGACGACTCGATCGTCCGCTACGTCGAGGCGCGGGCGCTCGCCGAGTCCGGTGACGCCGACGGAGCCGCTGCGATCCTCGCCGACCTCGCCGACTACAACCGTTACGACTGCGTCTCCACTCGGCGCCTGCGCGACTGGCTCGTCGATCGGGCGCGAGAAGCGCAGCTGCGGCCGTCGGCAGACGTCGAGCCCGAAGAGCGCGCCTACGAGCCGTCGCCGCGAGCGATCGCGCTCTCACGGCTCGCGGATGCCGCGGCCGCCGACGACCCCGCGGGCGTCGAAGCGCCGGCCGCGATTGCACTCCGGCTCGGCGCGGCAGCGATCGACTATTACCCGCGCGAGGCGAAGTCGTTCTGGGCCACCCACTTCCTCCGTCTGCGCGAACCGCTCTCGATGTGGGAGGACACCCGTGATGTCGTCGCCGTCGCGGCGGAACGCAGCCGCGTGCTCGAGGACTGGCATCGCCCCGAGGGCGCCCGGACCGACCGGCGCATCCTCGAGCTCCGCGGCGAGGTCGCGCCGGGCACGCGGCTGAGCGTCGATTCGTCCCCCTTCGCGATCTACGAGTCGCCCGCGCCGTTCCCGACCGAACCGCGGCCACGCTTCATCCACGCCGACCGGCGCGTCCGGGTCGTCGAGGTCCTCGACGACGGCGCGATCGTCGAGGAGCTCGCTGCGGGGGCGTACATGTGGTCGGAGCTGCCGATCGCGCTGACCCCGGCGGCCCCGCCTCCCGCGGGCAGCCAGCAGGCGGCGATCGACACGTGGGCCGACGGCGTGATCGCCGCAGCGCCCGAGCTGCCCGCCGACCCCGCGACCGATCTCCTGCTGCGCCGGCCGCCGCGGACGCTCTCCGGCGGGTTGCCGAGCGATGGATCCGACCCGGTTGCCGATATCTCGCGCGCCATCGTCGACCTCGACCGCAGTTATCTCGCCGTCCAGGGCCCGCCGGGGACGGGCAAGACCTACGTCGGGTCGCACGTCGTCGCGCGTCTGGTCGGTGAACGCGGCTACCGCGTCGGGGTCGTCGCGCAGTCGCACGCCGTCGTCGAGAACATGCTCGATCGCATCGCGGCGGCGGGTGTGCCCCGCGAGAAGATCGCCAAGGCGGTGAAGGGCGAGCCGACCGGTGATGAGGCCTTCACCGTCATCCCGAAGAACGGCGTGGCGGACTTCACCGCGACGCGTCCGGATGGCTACGTCATCGGCGGCACAGCGTGGGACCTCACCCACGCGGGTCGCATCCCGCGCGGCAGCCTCGATCTGCTCGTGATCGACGAGGCGGGCCAGTTCTCGCTCGCCTCGACGATCGCGGTCTCGGTCGCGGCATCCCGCCTCCTCCTCCTGGGCGACCCGCAGCAGCTGCCGCAGGTCAGCCAGGGTACGCACCCCGAGCCGGTCGACACGTCGGCTCTCGGCTGGATCATGGACGGCGCGCACGTCATCCCCGCCGACCGCGGGTTCTTCCTGGCCGAGACCCGGCGGATGCGGCCGGAGGTCGCCGAACCGGTCTCCGTGCTGGCCTATGACGGACGTCTCGCCGCGCACGCGTCGACGGCGGATCGGCTGCTCGAGGGCGTGACCCCGGGCGTCGTGCCGGTGCCCGTCGCCCATCGGCGCAACGCCACCGCCTCTCCCGAAGAGGCCGAGGTCGTCGTACGCCTGGTCGGCGATCTCCTCGGCCGCGCGTGGCTGCCCGACGCCGCGCTCGCACCGCGTCCGCTCGAACAGCGCGACATCATCGTGGTCACGCCGTACAACGCGCAGCAGGTCCTCGTAGAAGAAGCGCTCGCCGCAGCGGGATACACCGAAGTGCCGGTGGGAACGGTCGACCGCTTCCAGGGTCAGGAGGCGGCGGTGGCGATCGTGTCGCTCGCGGCATCCTCGGGTCGCGACGCACCGCGGGGACTGGAGTTCCTGCTGCTGCAGAACCGCCTCAACGTCGCCGTCTCACGTGCTCAGCACACGGCGTACATCGTCTACGGCACCGGCATCCTCGACGATCTGCCGCGCACGCCCGAGGGCGTCGCGCGGATGAGCGCGTTCGCTCGCCTCGTCGGGGCGGTCTGAAGCGCGCGGCTCGCGCCTACGGGGCGCACTTCCCACCGCCAGGCGCAGCTTGAACTGCGCCTCATTCGCGGAGGTGCGCTCGATGCCCCGGGTGGGGTGCAGGTGCGGGCGCGGGTCAGTCGACGGTGCCGTAGAGGCGGTCGCCGGCGTCGCCGAGACCGGGCACGATGTAGCCACGCTCGTCGAGACGCTCGTCGAGCGAGCCGAGGACGAGGGTCACGTCGCGGTCGCCGACCTGCTTCTCGATCGCAGCAAGGCCCTCGGGAGCACCGAGGATGCAGATCGCGGTGACGTCCTGCGCGCCGCGCTTGAAGATGAAGTCGATTGCGGCCCCCAGCGACCCGCCCGTGGCGAGCATCGGGTCGAGCACGAAGCACTGGCGGTCGCTCAGGTCGTCGGGCAGGCGCTCCGCGTAGGTGGTCGGCTCGAACGTGACCTCGTTGCGTGCCATGCCCAGGAAGCCCACCTCGGCCGTGGGGAGGAGCTTGGTCATGCCTTCGAGCATGCCCAGCCCGGCCCGCAGGATCGGCACCACGAGGGGACGCGGCTTCGCGATCGCCAGACCGGTCGTCCGGGTCACCGGGGTCTCGATCTCCACCTGCTCGGTGCGGACGTTGCGCGTGGCCTCGTACGCGAGCAGGGTGACGAGCTCTTCGGTGAGCTGGCGGAACACCGGCGACGTGGTGTTCTTGTCGCGCAGGACCGAGAGCTTATGGGTGATGAGGGGGTGGTCGGCGACGTGAACACGCATGTGATGATCCTACGCGGACGGCCCGTGTGTCCTCGGCTCTACGCTGGTGCGGTGACCCTCACGGCATCCGCTGGCGACATCCGCAGCATGGCGCGCGCCCTCGAGCTCGCAGAGGCGGCTGCGGCGGCCGGCGACATCCCCGTGGGCGCGGTCGTGACGGATGCCGCGGGCACGGTGATCGGCGAGGGCCGGAACCTCCGCGAGGAGACCGGCGACCCGACCGCTCATGCCGAGGTGGTCGCGCTGCGCGCCGCGGCGGCCGCGACCGGGTCGTGGAACCTGTCGGGGTGCACCCTCACCGTGACGCTCGAGCCCTGCATCATGTGCGCGGGCGCGATGCTCCAGGCGCACGTCTCGCGACTCGTCTTCGGGGCGTGGGACGACAAAGCCGGAGCCGCCGGGTCGCAGTACGACCTCGTGCGCGACCGTCGGTTGCCCGTGCGGGCGGAGGTCGTCGCGGGCGTGCGCTCCGCGGAGTCGTCGGCGCTGCTGCGCACGTTCTTCGCGCAGCAACGATGACGGGCCCGGTCAGTCCCAGGAGCTGAGGATGATCGCCTCGGTCGGGGGAGCCGGCGAGATGGGCGTTCCCAGGTAGCCCATCGTCGACAGGATCGCGGTGCGCACCTTGCCCGGGCGCTCGAGGTGCACGGCGTGCCCGACGCCCTCGATGACCACCTCGGTCACCTGACCGCCCGCCTCGCGGTACCGTTCGAACACGGCACGGGTCTGCGCGACCATCTGCTGAGCCGGTGCGGCCTCCACGCCGGGCCAGCCGGGGATCGCGCCGATCTCGCCGAGGTGACTGCTGTCGGCGAACGAGCCGTCGGCGACGATGACGTCGGCGCCGCCCCGTACCCACAGGATCGGGGGAGCGTCGTAACCGGCCGCCAGGTCCACGATCGACGAGACGTCGAAGTGTCCCGGGGCGAGGGCGTTCTGAACGCCGAGCCGGCCCGCGGCGAAGCCGGGCCAGTTCTCGCTCGGAACACTGTCGCCGGGGTAGTTGCCCTCGGCCGTCGAGGTCGTGAGCATCGCCTCGACCCACGTGTCCTCGTTGTCGGACTCGTAGTCGGGCGAGACGAACGACGTGCGGAAGAACGAACGGGCGGTGCCCTCGTCGTCGCCCGCGTCGCGAGCCGTGAGGCGGTCGACGAGGGCCGGGCTGACGGCGCCCGCGCTACATCCGGCGTCATCGTCGGTCAGGCGCGTGCCGTCGAGTCGGGTACCGCCGAAGCCGTACGGCGACACGGGCGAGAGCAGGCTCAGCGAGAGCACCCGGTGATCGAGGGCGTACTGCATCGCGACCGCGGCACCCAGGCCCCAGCCCACGAGGTGCACGGCATCGAGGCCCAGAGCCTCGAGCGTCGCCCGCACGTCGTCCGAGAAGTCGCGGACGCCGCGGGTCGCGTCGACGGGAAGCCGTTCGGTGTCGCCGAAGCCACGGAGGTCGATGGCGATCGGGCGGACGTCGCTCGGCAGGTCTTCGATGATCTCCTGCCAGAACAGGCTCGACCCGGGAGCCGTGTGAAGCAGCACGAGCGTGCGGTCGGCCGGCGTCTCGGGGTCGTCTGCAGCGCGTTCGAGGATGTTCACCGCCAGGCGCGACGTCTCGATGGTGCGTGGCGTGATGCCGTCGAAGAGGGGCATGGCGGGATCCTTCGCTCTGCTCTGCGCGGCGAGCGCCTCCGCGCCCGCGGACGCTTCGACTCTACCTCGCGCCCGTTCCCTCCGCTGGGAAACGGCCGGACTTAAGATGGCCGCATGCCCGACCTCGTCGCCCTGCCCCCGATCGCCATCCTCGGAGCCGGTTCGATGGGAGGTGCGGTGCTGTCGGGGCTCGTGGCCTCGGGCGCCGCGGCCGGGGGAGTGACGGTCACCAACCGCACCGCCGAGAAGGCCGCCGCCCTCGCCGACCTGCCGGGAGTGACGAGCGTCGCGCTCGCCGACACTCCCACGGGCAACACGGATGCCGCCGCCGCGGCCGATGTGGTCCTGATCGGCGTCAAGCCCGCGATGGTGCCCGACCTGCTGCGCGAGATCGCGCCGGTGCTGCGCCCGGGGGTGGTGGTGGTGAGTCTCGCCGCGGGCGTCACGATCGACACCTTCGCCGGGATCCTGGGGTCGGATGTCGCAGTCATCCGGTCGATGCCCAACACCCCCGCCGTCGTCGGAAAGGCCGTCACCGGGCTGGCCGCCGGCCCCGCGGCATCCGACGATCACCGGGCGACCGTGCGTGCGCTGTTCGAGACGTGCGGCGTCGTCGTCGAGGTTCCGGAAGCGCAGATCGACGCCCTCTCGACGATCTCCGGCTCGGGCCCCGCCTACGTCTTCCTGCTGATCGAGGAGCTCACCCGCGCCGCGATCGACAAGGGCTTCGCCGAGCCCGAGGCGCGGGTGATGGCCGAGCAGACGTTCATCGGTGCGGCCGCCCTGCTGGACTCCTCGGGGGAGGACCCGGCGGAGCTGCGCCGACGCGTCACGAGCCCGAAGGGCACCACCGAGCGGGCGATCGCCGTGCTGCAGGAGGCCCGCCTCGACGACGTCTTCGCCCGCGCGACCGACGCGGCGCTGGCCCGCGCCCGCGAGCTCGCCGCCGGCGCCTGACCCCGGCACACCGCGACACCGCGGCGACCAAACCGGGTCAGCGGTCGAGGGAGGCGAAGCGCTCGATGTCGGAGTTGGTGCCCGAGACGATGATGAGGTCGTGGTTGGTCACGACGGTGTTGGCCTCGGCATAGCGGAACGGCTTGCCGGGGCTCTTCACGCCGACGACCGTGACGCGGTACTTCGTCCGCACGCCCGACTCGTTGAGGCCGACGCCGCGGATGAACTTCGGCGGGTACATCTTCGCGAGCACGAAGTCGTCGTCGAAACGGATGAAGTCGAGCATGCGCCCGCTCACGAGGTGCGCGACGCGCTCGCCGGCCTCGCGCTCGGGGTACACGACATGGTTGGCGCCGACGCGGGCGAGGATCTTGCCGTGCGACTGCGAGACCGCCTTCGCCCAGATCTGCGGGACCTTCAGGTCGACGAGGTTCGCGGTGATGAGGACCGACGCCTCGATCGACGAGCCGACGGCGACGACGGCGACCTGGAAGTCCTGCGCACCGATCTGCTTGAGCGCGTCGAGGTTGCGGGCGTCGGTCTGCACAGCGTGCGTGACGCGCTCCGACCACTTCTGGACGAGCTCGAGGTTGTCGTCGATCGCGAGCACCTCGCGGTCGAGGCGGTCGAGCTCTCCCGCGCAGGCGGCACCGAAGCGCCCCAGCCCGATGACCAGGACGGGAGCGTCGCTTCGGATCTGCTCAACCAACGATCGGCCTTTCGACGGGCAGGGCGTACAACTGCGAACGGGATGCCGCGGCCACCGCTGCAGCGAGAGTCACTGTACCAACGCGGCCCATGAACATGACGAGGGCCATGACGTACACCGCGGGGTCGGGCAGTTCGGCCGTCAAGCCTGTCGACAGGCCGACGGTCGCGAACCCGGAGATGACGTCGAACAGCACCTCGTCGACGGGGGCCTTGGTGATCTGCGCGATCGTGACGGTGCCGATCGCGACGATCGTGGCGCTCCAGGCGACGACCGAGAGCGCGACGCGCTGCACGTCGCTGGGGATGCGGCGGCGGAACACCTGCACCGACGGGCGCCCCTTCGCCTCGGACCACACGGCGAGGGCGAGCACCGCGAGGGTGGTGACCTTGATGCCGCCCGCCGTCGAGGCCGAGCCGCCGCCGACGAACATGAGCATTGATCCGACGATGAGGGATGAGCCGTGCATCTCGCCGATGTCGATGATCGAGAAGCCTCCCGACCGGGTCATCGCCGAGATGAAGAACGCCTGGAACGTGGTGTCCCACGCCTCCATCGACCCGAAGGTCGCCGGATTGTCGTACTCGAGGAGCAGGAAGACTCCGGCGCCGGTGAAGAACAGGATGATCGTGGTGATGATCGTGAGCTTCGCGTGCAGCGACCACGCCCGCACGTGCCACTGGTGGCGCCAGAGCGTGAAGATCACCGGGAAGCCGATGGAGCCGAGGAACACCCCCGCCATGAGCACGGTGAGCATCACGTAGTCCTGGGCGAACGGCTGCAGGCCCTCGGCATTCGGTGAGAAGCCGGTGTTGGTGAAGGCCATCGCCGCGTAGTACGGGGCCTCCCACAGCGCGGTGAGCGGATCGACGCCGCCGAACAGCAGCGAGGGATACAGCAGGATCGCCAGCCCCGCCTCGATGACGAGCGTCGATAGCGCGACGGTCCGCAGCAGCAAGCCGACCTCGCCGAGGCGGACGGCCTGACCTTCGTTGACGGGACCGCCGTGCGCGCGCATCGGATTGCTGTCGCCGGCGGCGATGAGCTTCGCGCGCAGACCGAGGCGTTTGGAGATGACGAGGCCGAGGATCGACGCGAGGGTCAGCACGCCGAGCGCACCCACGTTGACGCCGATGTAGATCAGGACGTGACCGAACGGCGACCAGTGCGTGGCCATGTCGACGGTCGCGAGCCCCGCGACGCAGATCGTCGACACCGCGGTGAACAGTGCGTCGGCGAACGGGGTCGCCCGGCCCGATGCGGATGCCGCCGGCAGGGAGAACAGCGTCGTGAAGACGAGGATCAGCGTCGAGAAGATCAGCACCGCGAACCGAGACGGCGACGCGGTCGCCAGATCACGCCCGGCGTCCCAGGCGCTGCGCCCGAAACCACCGAGGCGGTGGAGGACGATCGCGCCGACGGACCTGTCCGCCATGCGTGTTCCTCCCCACGATCGCAGCTGCTGCTCCCGGCGCCGCAGTAGGTCGGTGCCGATGTCATGGTACTCGGGCGCGTGCGCCGACTAACCTGATGGCATGGCGGACATCTTCGACGTGATCGCCGACGGTACCCGTCGGGACATCCTGCGGCTCTTGCTCGATCGGGACTCCGATCCCCGCTCGTCCGGCACGAGCGTCTCGCAGATCGTCAGTGAGCTCGGGGTGAGCCAGCCGACGATCTCCAAGCATCTGAAGGTCCTCCGGGGTGCCGAGCTCGTCACGGTCCGAGAGGAAGGGCAGCACCGGTACTACAGCCTGTCGCCCGAGCCGCTCGACGTCGTCGACGACTGGCTCGTCCCTTTCCTGTCCTCCGAGGCCTACGACGCCGAGCCCGTCGCCGCCCTCCCCGAACAGGCCGTGGCTGCGGCCGAGCTCGTCGGCCGGGCCGCGGCATCCGCCAAGCACGCCGTCACGAGCGTGTTCGGCAAGCGCTCCGGTCGCTGACACGGCGGGATCCGTGCCCGGTCCGCAACACGTGTCACTCCGGTTTACACGCGTCGCGCCGCGCCCCTAGAGTGTTCGCATCCGGGGGAAAGGGATGACGATGGCCGAGCTGCCCGATGTGCGCTTCCTCACCGTTGCGGAGGTGGCCGAGATCATGCGGGTGTCGAAGATGACGGTGTATCGCCTCGTGCATTCCGGCGAGCTGCCGGCTGTCCGCTTCGGTCGGAGCTATCGCGTGCCCGAATCTGCCGTTCGCGACGCCGTGCAACGGCCGATCGCCGACGTCGGCTAGACTGATCCGAGGCATTTTTCGCGAGGTGCCTGTTCCCGGACGCAGACGAGATGCGTCCAGACCCTGACATAGTGAGGTTTTCCGTGGGTTCTGTCATCAAGAAGCGCCGCAAGCGCATGGCGAAGAAGAAGCACCGCAAGCTGCTTCGCAAGACTCGCCACCAGCGCCGCAACAAGAAGTAAGTCGCGGCGACGTCACTGAGCGCCCCATTCGGCTCCGGCCGAGGGGCGCTTCGTGCTTTCCGGATGCGGCCGCCCCACTGCGCCGCGGCCTAGGCTGAACGTGGAGGAACGAGCATGAAATCCATCACCATCGACGAGCTCCGCGCGGGCCGCGACATCCCCCTCATCGACGTCCGCGAGGATCACGAGTTCGCCGCGGGACGGGTCCCCGGCGCGATCAGCATCCCGATGTCGCAGCTCGGTGAGCGGATCGACGAGCTGCCCGACGGCGCCTTCGATGTCATCTGCCAGGCCGGCGGACGGTCGGCCCAGGTCGTCGCCGCCCTCGAGGCACGCGGCTACGACGCCACGAACGTCACCGGCGGCACGGGCGAGTGGGCCTCGCGCGGCTTCGAGCTCGAGCGCTGACAGCGGCGCGCCACCGATGTCCACGCTGACGCTCATCTCCAAGCCCGGCTGCCACCTCTGCGACGTCGCCCGCGAGATCGTCGACACCGTCGTGGCCGACCTGCCCGGTGAAGCGGACGTCGAGGTCGTCGAGAGGTCGATCTTCGACGACCCGGCGCTCTTCGAGCAGTGGTGGGAGAAGATCCCCGTCGTGCTGATCGACGACCGCCTCCACGCGCACTGGCGCGTGTCGGCCGACCGGCTGCGCGCCGCGCTGACCGACGAAACCCCGACCCCGACCGAGGAGTCCGCATGACCATCCGCCACGTCGTCGCCTGGAAGCTCGCCGCCGAAGACCCCGAGACCCGGGCCGAGCACGCCGCCGAGGTGGCGCGCCGCATCCAGGGTCTCGTCGGTGTCGTCCCCTCGATCCGTTCGCTGAGCATCGGGCCGAACGCGGCTTACGCCGATGTCAACGGCGACGTCGCCCTCGTCGCCGACTTCGACGATGTCGCCGGTCTCGAGGCGTACCAGGTGCACCCGGCTCACCAGGAGGTCGCCGCCTTCGTCCGCGGCGTCGTCGCGAGTCGCATCTCGGTCGACTTCGAGGTCTGAGCCACCCGGCCTCAACCGGCTCGCCCCGAGGGGGTCTCAGTTCCGCCGATCGCGCTCGGCGAGCTCGTCCGTCATGACCACCGGGATCGCGTTCGTGAACGTGCTCGCCCGTCGTTCGGCCTCGGCACTGCCGGTGAAGAGCCCGTCGTTGGTCGGGGTGGGGTCGTGCGTGATCGGGTGGTCGGTGTGGTGCCCCGGGGCCGTGGCATCCGACATGACGATCCGCTGAACCGGAACGGCCTGCGGCATCGTGCGCTGCACCCACGTGACCATCGCTTCGCGCACGAGGCAGCGGAGGTCGAACAGCGTGGGAGCGTCCTTCGCGGTGACCAGGATGCGCACGCGGACGTAGCCGGCGACGGCATCCGTCACCTGCAGCACCGACGTCCGGCGATCCCAGAGGTCGGTCTTCTCGAGCACGTCGTGCAGGTGCGCGCGCATCGCGGCGGGCGAGACGTTCCAGTCGAGATCCATCTCGACGGCCCCCAGCAGCTCGGAGCCGCGCCGCGTCCAGTTCTCGAACGGCGTCGTGGTGAAGTAGGTGCAGGGGAGGACGAGCCGGCGGTCATCCCACAGGTCGAGCACGACGTAGCTGAGTGTGATCTCTCCGACGCGGCCCCATTCGCCGTCGGCCACGACGACGTCGTCGACGCGCAGAGCGTCGCTGAAGACGATCTGCAGCCCCGCGAAGACGTTGGCGAGCACCGATTGGGCGGCCAGTCCCGCGACCACCGACGCGATACCCGCGGAGGCCAGGACGCTCGCCCCCACCGCCCGCACCGAGTCGAAGGTCAGGAGGGCCGCGCCGAGGCCGATCACAATGATGATCGCCACGGCCAGACGCCGCACGATGAGCATCTGCGTGCGGATACGGCGGGCGACGCGGTTGTCCGGCACATCGATGCGGTAACGGCCGAGCGCGATGTCGGTGACGACCAGCACGAGAGAGGCGAGCAGCCAGGCGCTCGCGGCGATGATGACGATCGTCAGCAGCTGGCTCAGGGCCGACCGCCAGAGCTCGTCGGGGAAGGCGGCCTGCACGGCGGCCCACAGGACGATGGCGACGAGCAGCGAACGGAACGGCGCGCGCGAGCGGCGGCCGAGCACCTCCGGCCAGCGTTGCCGTCGCGCGGCGATGCTCAGCGCCACATGAGCGACCACAGCGATCACCACGGCGACCGCGAGACCCACCAGCACCGCGATGGCGAACTCCATCCACCCGTCCCACATACGTCGTACTCCTTCCGTCACGGGAGAAGCCACGATACGGGCGGCGGCGGACGCTGCCTGAGCGCTTGCCGGGTGCGTGGGGTGTTGTGTTACGGGGCGAGGCGCGTCGGCCCGCGGAAGAGGTACGTGACCTCGCGGATCGACGATTCACCGAGCAGCAGCATCAGCACGCGCGCGAGGCCCATGCCGAAGCCGCCGTGCGGCGGGGCGCCGTAGCGGAAGAAGTCGAGGTAGAAGTCGAGGTGCTCGGGGTCGAGACCCTTCTCCTTCGCCTGCTCGATGAGAACGTCGACGCGGTGCTCGCGCTGCGCGCCGGTCGTGATCTCGACGCCGTTGAAGAGCAGGTCGTACGACTTGGTCAGCCCGGTCTCCTCGTCGCGCATGTGGTAGAAAGCGCGGATCTCGGGGTGGTAGTCGGTGATGAAGACGAACTGGTGACCGTAGGTCTCGAGCACGTGCGCCGAGATCTGGCGTTCGCCCTCGGGGTCGAGGTCGCCGTCGGTGCGCGGGATGTCGTAGCCGCGTGCCGCGACGATCTCACGGGCCTCGGCCAGGGGGATGCGGGGGAACGGGGTCTGCGGAACCTGTACCTCGACACCGAACAGTTCGGCGATCTCGTCGCCGTGCTTGTCCTTGACGGCCTGGAAGGCGAACTGCAGCAGCTCTTCCTGCATCGCAGCGACGTCCTCGTGCGAGTCGATCCAGCTGATCTCGGCGTCGATCGAGGTGAACTCGGTCGCGTGCCGCGAGGTGAACGACGGGTCGGCGCGGAAGACGTCGCCGATCTCGAAGATCTTGCCGAAGCCCGCCGACTGCGCCATCTGCTTGAAGAACTGCGGGCTCTGCGCGAGGTACGCCGTCTTGTCCTCGAAGTAGGGCACCTCGAACAGCTCGGCGGCCGACTCGGAAGCGGAGGCCATGAGCTTGGGGGAGTGGATCTCGATGTAGTCGCGCTCGATCCAGTACGTGCGCATCGCGTGCTCGAGCGTCGTCTGCACGCGGAAGATCAGGTTGTTGCGGCGCTGACGCAGGTCGAGGAAGCGCCAGTCCATGCGCTTGTCGAGACCGGAGTCGGCCGCGATGGGCGTCTCGGGGAGGGCGGCGGCCGCGATGTCGAGGGCGCCGATCTTGATCTCGACGCCGCCGAGCTTGACGCGCTCGTCGTGCTTGAGCTCGCCCGTGACGGTGAGGAACGTGCCCGTCGAGAGGTTCGAGATCAGCTCGGTGAGGGCGAGGGCCGCGGCATCCTGCTCGCTGCCGTCCTCGGCCGGGCGCGTCGCGGGGTTGACCAGCTGCACGGCGCCGGTCTCATCGCGGAGGATGACGAACTGCACCTTCTTCTGATCGCGGACGGTCTCGACCCATCCGGACACCGAAACGGGGCCGTCGGGGCGGGCCTGCAGCTGCTGGACGAGAACGCGTTCACTCACGAGGGGAGAGTCTACGCGTCCAGCAATCTCCGACGTTGCCGTCCTAGGCTGTGCGCGGGGCCCGGCCGGGCATCCGATCACCGAGCGCGAAGGCACCCGATGACCGTCATGACCCGCACCGCCTACGCCCACGCGTCGGAGGCCTCCGCAGACGAGGGCGGGTCGTGGCTGACCACGCTCGCCGACTGGACCGTCTCGCTCATGGACACGATCGGGCCGGCGGGGGCGGCGATCGCGGTCGGCATGGACAACCTGTTCCCGCCGATCCCCAGTGAGGTCGTCCTGCCGATGGCCGGGCTCGCGGCCTCACGCGGATCCTTCACGCTCGCCGAGGCGATCCTGTGGACCACGTTCGGGTCGGTCTTCGGCGCGTACATCCTGTACTTCCTCGGCCGCTGGCTGGGAGCGGACCGGCTGCGCCGCATCGCCGACCGGATGCCGCTGGTGACCGGCGACGACGTCGTGCGGTCGGTCCACTGGTTCGAGAAGCACGGCTCGATCGCGGTGTTCTTCGGACGGATGGTGCCGCTGTTCCGCAGCCTCATCTCGATCCCAGCCGGGGTCGCGCGGATGCACTGGTGGAAGTTCGGCCTGCTCACCACCGCGGGAAGCCTGATCTGGAACTCGATCTTCGTGATGGCCGGCTTCCTCCTCGGCGAGAACTGGCACATCGTCGAGCGCTACGCCGAGACCTTCCAGCTGATCGTGATCGTCGTCGTCGCGGTGCTCATCGTCTGGTTCGTCGTGAAGCGCGTGCGCGATCTGCGTCGCGATCGAGCCGCGGGCGCGGGGCCGGCACCGGAGCCGAGCGCCGAGGGATCCTGACCCACCGGCTGCCGGCCGATCGGGCGCTCAGGGTCCGCATAGGAGCCGCCGCCGTAGACTGGAGACCGTGCCCGCAGCCCGTCTCCATCTCGTGCGCCACGGTGAGGTTCACAACCCCCAGCGCGTGCTCTACGGACGGCTGCCGCACTTCGGACTGAGCGAGGACGGACGGCGCATGGCCCGTTCGGCCGCCGAGCACGTCGCGTCGCTCGACCGCCCGGTCACCGCCCTGATGTCGTCGCCGCTGCAGCGCACGCGCGAGTCGTCCGAGCCCTTCACCGAGCTCTTCGGCCTCGATCCTGTCATCGACGAACGAGTCATCGAGCCGCACAACGTCTTCGAGGGTCGGCGCATGCGCAACGCCCTCGTCAACCCCTGGAACTGGTGGCACCTGCGCACGCCGGCGACTCCGAGCTGGGGTGAGCCCTACCTCGAGATCGTCGCGCGCATGGATGCGGCCATGCGCGACCTGTGGCACTCGACCGATTCGGGCGATGCGGTGATCGTCTCGCACCAGCTGCCGATCTGGATCACCCACCTCGCGGTCGCCCGCGAGCCGCTGCGCCACGACCCGCGTCGGCGCCGATGCGCGCTCTCGAGCGTCACGAGCTTCGAGCTCTCCGACGGGGGAGAGCGCGCCGCGTGGCGCGAGGTCGCGTACGCCGAGCCCGCATCGACCGCGGGCGCCGTCGATGTAGGAGCAGTCTGATGAAGCGCCGCCTTGTGGCCGCCGTCCTCGCACTCGGACTCGCGGCGGGCCTCGCCGCCTGCTCGAGCCCCAACGACGACCTCGCCGGGCAGTACCGCGACGGCGACAACAAGGGGTTCATCTCGGGCGATGGCACGACCACCGAGATCCCCGAGGCCGAGCGCGGCGCTCCGATCGCGTTCAGCGGCACGGCCGTCGACGGCTCGACGATCTCGAGCGCGGACTACGCCGGCAAGCCGCTCGTCCTCAACTTCTGGTACGCGCAGTGCGGCCCGTGCCGCGCCGAAGCGCCGCTGCTCGAAGAGGTCTACACCGATACGCAGGAGGTCGGCGCGGAGTTCCTCGGCGTCAACATCTACGACGGTCCCGAGCAGGCGTCGGCCTTCGAGCGGAACTACGGCATCAGCTACCCCTCGCTCCTCATGCAGGGCGACAGCGAGCTGAAGCTCGCGCTCGCGGCATCCGCGTCTGTCCAGGCGGCGCCGACGACGCTCGTGCTCGACACCGAAGGGCGCGTCGCGGCCCGCATCGTCGGCCAGCTGCGGGATGCCGGCATCCTCCGCACCCTCGTCGAGGACGCCGCGAAGGCGGGCGCCGTCGCGGGATCGTCGTGAACCCGGGCGAGATCGTCTTCGGCGGAGCCCTGTGGCTCGCGGTGCCGATCGCCGTGCTCGCGGGACTGGTGTCGTTCCTGTCGCCGTGCGTGCTGCCGCTCGTCCCCGGCTACCTGGGCTTCCTTGGCAGCGCGGTCACGCCGCGCGAGCCCGCTGAGCGGGTCGCCAGCCGCGGTGAAGCTCGGAAAATGTCGGGAAGCTCGGAGGATGCCGCCGGATCGGTCCGCGTTTCGGCGGATTCCCCGACGTCCGCGCCGGGCCGCGGACGCCTCCTGCTCGGTGTCGGGCTGTTCATCGCGGGGTTCACCGTGGTCTTCCTCGCGATGGGCGTCTTCGCGGGCACGATCGGCCGCGCATTCTTCGAGTACCAGGAGGTCATCACGCGCGTCCTCGGCGCCGTCGTGATCGTCCTGGGGCTCGTGTTCGTCGGCATGTTCGGCTTCGCGCAGCGGATCTACCGGCCGCAGCTGCGGCAGAACCTCGGCCTCGCCGGAGCGCCGTTGCTCGGCATCGCGATGGGCATCGGCTGGGCGCCCTGCATCGGTCCGACCCTCGCCGCGATCCTCTCGATCGCCCTCAGCCAAGCCGACCCGACCCGCGCCGGGGTTCTCGCCGTGGCGTACTCGCTGGGCCTCGGCATCCCCTTCGTCCTGCTGGCGCTGGGCGCGAGCTGGGCCACCCGCTCGGTGGCCTTCGTGCGCCGCCACATCCGCGTCGTGAACATCGCCGGGGGAGCGCTGCTCGTCGTCCTCGGCCTGCTGATGGTCACCGGCGTCTGGACCACGATCATGTCCGTCTTCCAAGGAGTGGTGGCCGGTGTCCCGACCTTCCTCTGACCAGGCCGATCCCTCGGCGCCGCTGCGACCGGGCGACCACTCCGACGCCGCTCCCGCGGCCGAACCCGCCGACGGCGACCGCGAGATCACCCAGCCCCAGCTCGGCTTCGTCGGGTGGCTGCGGTGGGGCTGGCGGCAGCTGACGAGCATGCGCACGGCGCTGGTCCTGCTGCTCCTGCTCGCGATCGCGGCCATCCCGGGGTCGATCGTGCCGCAGCGCAGCGCCGACCCCAACGGCGTCACCCAGTGGCGCACCGACAACCCCGATCTGTACCCCATCCTCGATGCGCTGCAGATGTTCGACGTCTACACCTCGGTGTGGTTCTCGGCGATCTACATCCTGTTGTTCGTCTCGCTCGTCGGGTGCGTCATCCCGCGCACGAAGCACCACTGGCAGGCCATGAAGTCGCGCCCGCCCCGCACCCCCGTGCGCCTGTCACGGCTGGCCGATCACCGCACGGTCGGAGTCGCCCTGCGCGACGACGAGGATGCCGCGGCCGCGGCGTCGGCGGCCGTCGACGAGGCTCAGCGACAGCTGCGCAAGTCGGGTTACCGCGTCGAGCGGTACGACTCGGGCCAGGTCGCATCCGTCTCGGCCGAGCGGGGCTATCTGCGCGAGACGGGCAACCTCGTCTTCCACGGTGCGCTCGTGGGCGTGCTGATCTCGGTCGGCATCGGCGGCGGGCTGACGTACACGGGTCAGACCGTCATCGTCGAGGGTGACACGTTCGTCAACTCGCTCGGTCTCGGGTACACCTCGTTCAACCCGGGCCGCTTCGTCGACACCGACCAGATGCCGCCGTACTCGCTGACCCTCGACAAGTTCGACGTGACGTACGGCCCGTTCAGCGGGGGACCGGGTCACGGGATGGCCGGAGACTTCCTCGCCCACCTCACGGTGACCGAGCCCGGGCAGGAGCCGCGCGACGGGGAGGTGCGTGTCAACCACCCCTACGGGATCGAGGGTGACCGCGTCTATCTGATGGGCAACGGCTACGCCCCCACGATCACCGTCCGCGACGCCGCCGGCGAGGTCGTGTTCAGCGAGGACGTGCCGTTCCTGCCGCAGGACAACAACATGACCTCGATCGGCGTCGTCAAGATTGCCGACGGGATGCCGAAGCAGCTCGGATTCGCCGGCTTCTTCTACCCGACGGCAGCGACGCTCGAGACGGGGGCCATCGCCTCCGCCTACGGCGACCTCACCAACCCGCTCGTGACCTTCCGTGTCTACGAGGGCGACCTCGGCATCGACGACGGGACGCCCCGCTCGGTCTACACGCTCGACCCGACCGGCATGGAGCAGATCGCCGGCGGCGACGCGGAGGCCGCGTCGCTCGAGCTCGAACCCGGTCAGACCGTCGACCTCCCGGGCGGTCGTGGCACCGTGACCTTCGAGGACCAGCGCGCATCCGGCGCTCAGGAGGCGGTCAAGCGCTACGTCTCGCTGTCGATCCACCGTGACGTGGGGGCGCCGTTCGTGCTCGTCTTCGCGATCCTCGCCACCCTCGGCCTGCTCGCGGGGCTCTTCGTGCCGCGGCGGCGCCTGTGGGTCAAGGCGACCCCGGTAGACGGAGCGATCCGCCTGGAGTACGCCGGCCTCGCCCGCGGCGAGGACCCCGCGATCGCGCAGGCGGTCGCCGACATCTCCCGCAGTCACCTCGCCGCCCTCGGGCGCGATGAGGTCGAGCTGCCGCCCGAGGCCGAGCGTCCGCGCCGTCCCCGCCCCGCCCGCGCGCAAGCGCCCGACGTAAACTGAGGATTATGCCCGAAGACCTGTCGCTGGATGCCGTCTCGGTCCTGCTCGTCTGGACAGCGGTGGCTGTCTACGCGCTCGCCTTCATCGCCTACGCGATCGATCTGGCTCGTCGTTCCGACCTCGCGCTGAAGACGAAAGACTCCGTCCCCGCCGCGGCGGCGGCTCCCGCCCTCGTCGCCGCAGGCGGTGCGCGGACGATCGGCGAGATCCGCGCCGCGGAGGCGCAGGCCGAGCTCGCGCTCAACGCCCGTCCCGCCGACCGCCCGCGCCTGCTGTGGGCGCGCATGGGCACGACCCTGACCTGGATCGGGTTCCTCTTCCACCTCGGAGCGACCGTGCTGCGCGGCATCGCCGCCGAGCGGGTGCCGTGGTCGAACATGTACGAGTTCGCCCTCACCGGGCTGCTCCTCGTGGTGATGGTCTACCTCGTCGTGCTCTTCCGGTACGACCTCCGGTTCCTCGGTACCTTCATCACGGGGCTCGCGGTCGTGTTGCTCGGCGGCTCGGTCCTCAACTTCTACGTCGCGGTGGTGCCGCTCGCCGACCCGCTGAAGTCGATCTGGCTCGTCATCCACGTCTTCGTTGCCTCGCTGGCGTCGGCGTTCTTCGCGCTCGCGTTCGCCCTGTCGATCGTGCAGCTCATGCAGGCGCGACGCGAGGCACGCGCGATCGCTCGGGTCAGCGCCGAGGCTGGGGATGCGGCATCCGCGGGATCCGCTCCGCAGCGCGACGGTGCGCGGTTCCTGCGTACGCTGCCGAGCGCCGACGCCCTCGAGTCGCTCGCCTACCGCTTCGCGATCATCGGCTTCATCTTCTGGACCTTCACCCTCATCGCCGGCTCGATCTGGGCCAACGACGCGTGGGGCCGGTACTGGGGCTTCGACACGAAGGAAGTGTGGACCTTCGTCATCTGGGTGCTCTACGCCGGCTACATCCACGCTCGCGCGACGCGCGGTTGGCGCGGAAACCGCAGCGCCTGGCTGTCGATCGTCGGCTTCTCAGCGGTGCTGTTCAACTTCATCATCGTCAACCAGTTCTTCAAGGGTCTGCACGCCTACAGCGGCCTGAGCTGACCCCTCGCCGGGGTGCTGGGAGTCGCCTTCGGTTGGCAGCAGGCGCCCATTCTCGTCGCTGGAGGGGGCGTGAACTGCCCACTCAACCTTGCCGGGGTGCGGGGCGTCGGCTCGGTTGGCAGCGTGTGCCCATTCCCGTCGCGCGTGGGGGCGCGAACTGCCAACTGGGAGTCGCCTGTGGTGCGCGGCGTCGGCTCGGTTGGCAGCAGGCGCCCATTCTCGTCGCGGGAGAGGGCGTGATCTGCCAATTGAACCTTGCCGGGGTGCGGGGCGTCGGCTCGGTTGGCAGCATGTGTCCATTCCCGTCGCGGGAGGGGGCGCGAACTGCCAGCTGGGAGTCGCCCGCGGTGCGCGGCGTCGCTTCGGTTGGCAGTAGCTGCCCGTTCTCGTCGCTGGAGGGGGCGTGAACTGCCAGCTGGGAGTCGCCCGTGGTGCGCGGCGTCGCTTCGGTTGGCAGCGGGCGCCCATTCCCGTCGCGGGAGGGGGCGTGAACTGCCAACTCAACCTCGCCGGGGTGCGGGGCGTCGGCTCGGTTGGCAGCATGCGCCCATTCCTTTCGCTCGAGGGGGCGTGAACTGCCAACTCACTCGCTCCGCCCCGCCTCAAGAGAAGGCGGGGCGGAGCGAGTCAGACGGCGGCGGGGCGCAGCACGTCGCGCACCGAGGTCGTGCGCGCCCGGGCCGTGACGATGACCGTGACCACGAGTGAGATCGCCGTCCACACGAGCAGCCCCGCAACCGCGGCTCCGCCACCTCCGGCCGAGGTGAGCACCGCGAGCAGGCCCTGGTAGGCGGATGCCGTCGGCAGCAGCCCCGCGATCTGCGACAGCACTCCGGGCACGGTCGAGACGACTCCCGTGGCCACCGCCAGCACGGCGACACCGGCCGCGACCCATCGGCCCGCTCCGCCGAGCAGCGCGACGAGGGCCTGGTTCACGGCGGCGAAGGCGACACCCGCCAGGGCGGAGAGTCCGGCGAACGCGGCCCACGTCCACGGGTCGTACGAGGCCGCGAGCTGCACGACCACCGCGACCAGGACGCCCTGCACGAGCCCGACCACCGCGGCGGGGGCGAAGGCCCGCAGCGTCAGCAGGAACGACGGGCGACGTGAGGTCAGCGCGCCGCGGGGGACGGACTGCAGCGCGACGAAGGATCCGATCGCGCCGAGCCACAGGGCGAGGCCCGTGAGCAGCGGGATGGCCGAGGCGCCGAACAGGTCGGGCCCGAGCCCCTCGGCCTCGACGGGGGCGGCCACGACGCTCGCGAGGTCGGTCGCCTGCTGGTCGGTGTACGACGGCAGCGCCGCCGTCGCGGTGTCGAGGCCGTCGGCGAGGGTGCCCGTGCCGTCGGCGACGGTTCCGACGCCGGTGGCGAGGTCGGTCGCACCGCCCGCCAGCTCGCCGGCGCCGGAGGACAGCTGCGCGGCGCCGTCGGCGGCGGATCCGGCACCCGCGGCGAGGGCCGAGGCGCCGGAGGCCAGCTGGCCGCCTCCGGCTGCGAGAGCGTCGGCACCGTCGGCGAGCTCGGTCATGCCGTTCGCGAGCTGCGTCGCCGCACCGGCGGCCTGCTGCAGACCGGAGATCAGCTCGGGCGCGGAGGCCGCCAGTCCCGAGACCTGTCCGGCGATCTGACCGGACTGACCGATCGCACCGGTGACCTCGGGCAGGGCGCTCTGCGTGCGCGCGGAGACGGCGCGAAGGGCGTCGCAGACCTGCGCCGATCCACCGTCGGCCTCGCAGCTCGCCGCGACGGCCGCGAGCTCGTCGGCGGCCTGCGTCACGCCGGTCGCGATGCGGTCGGAGTTCTCGGCGAGGTATTGCGCTCCGGCAACGGCCTCGGCGGGGATCTCGGGAACGCTCAGCCCGCTCAGCGACTGCGACAGCTGGGTCGCGAACTCGTTGGTTCCGCCGGCGAGGGTGCGCGCGCCCTGCGCCCAGGTCGTCAGGCCCGTCTGGGTCGCC
This sequence comes from Microbacterium sp. BDGP8, assembly GCF_029991045.1. Taxonomy (NCBI): domain Bacteria; kingdom Bacillati; phylum Actinomycetota; class Actinomycetes; order Micrococcales; family Microbacteriaceae; genus Microbacterium; species Microbacterium sp. BDGP8. The sequence goes on from NZ_CP120712.1 coordinate 802,653, forward strand.
GCGGCCCCGTCGGAGAGCTGCGAGGCACCGGTCGCGAGCTGGCCGACCCCGTCCGAGAGGGTGCCCGCACCGCTGGCCAACTGGCCCGCACCGTCGGCGAGCTGCGTGGCGCCGTCGGCTGCCTGCCGCCCGCCGTCGGCGAGCTGTCGGGCGCCCGAGGCGGCATCTCCGAGCTGATCTCCCAGCGTCGTGAAGCCGAGGAACACGTTCTCGAGATAGACCGTCGAGAGCTGCGAGCCCATGAGCGAGGTGGCCGCCTGTGTGATCTGCGCCGTGATGGCGTCGTCGACGACGAGGCTGTCCGGGGCGGTGTCGACCCGGATGGTGGCCTTCTCGGGCGTGCCGCCCGGGGCGGTCGAGGTGGCCGCGGCCGAGAAGCCGCTCGGGATCGTGACGACGGCGTCGTAGGTGCGGTCGGCGAGCCCGGCCCGGGCGTCCTCGTCGTTCGAGATGACCCAGTCCAGGTTGCTCGGGACCTCGTCCGACCCGGCGACCAGACCGGCGGTCAGCTGCCGGCCGAGGGGCGCGAGCTGACCGTTGACCTCGACCGCCTGGTCGTCGTTGACGATCGCCGCCCGCATGTTGTCGAGGCGCTCGACGGGGTTGTAGAGCGCTGCGACCAAGACGCCGCCGATGAGGACGGGCAGCAGGATGACGCCCACGATCGTGAGCCAGGTGACGGGCTTGCGCGAGCGGGCGCGCTCGATGAACAGGGTCATGACGGGATCACCTCGGTGTTCGGGTGCGACGGTTCGGACGCGGATGTCGCGGATGCACCGCCGTGCAGGGGGAGGGTGTGGGGCGCCGGGCGATGGGCCTCAGCGAGGATGTCGAGCACGCCGAGCTCGCGCCGGACGATCGCCACGACGGTGAGGGCACCGGCCCCCGCGTGGCGTTCGTCGAGGTCGGATGCCGCATCGCGGAGCACCGCGGCGGCCTGATCGCGGTCAGCGCCGGCGAGGGCGTCGAGTCCGTCGACCACGACGATCGTCGCTCCGCCCGAGGTGGCGCGACGCAGCTCGGCCACCGGGTCGGTCGTGTCGTCGAGCAGCGCGAGGCCGACGTGCGAGCGGACCCACGGCGCCCGCTCGGGCAGCAGGTGCCCGCCGACGCGGAGCAGCCCCCCGTCGACGCGGAGCCGCCCGGAGACGGCGAGGGCGAAGGCGCGGCCGACGCGCGGATCGGGGTGGGAGACGACGAGCGACTCGCCGGGCTCGACCCGGAAGGTCGCGTCGGAGAAGACCGCCGCGTGGCCGTCGTCGTCGGCGTGGACGGCGACATCCTCTCCGACCAGGGCGGCGGAGGTGTTGCGCTCCGGCCACTCGCGCAGCGAGAGCTCGCGCTCGACGGCCTCGCCCTCGATGTCGAAGTGGGGGAGGACGCGGTCGAGCCAGCGCGGCATCCACCACGCCTTCTCACCGAGCAGCGCCATGACGGCCGGCACGAGCGTCATGCGGATGAGGAATGCGTCGACGGCGATGCCGACGGCGAGCCCCAGTGCGATCGGCTTGATCGACGAGTCGCCCTCGGGGACGAACGCGGCGAAGACGGCGAACATGATCACCGCCGCGGCCGTGACGACGCGCGCCGACGAGGTGAAACCGGAGCGGACAGCCCCGACGGCGGTGAGGCGATCCGCGCGGCCGCCCCGGTCGCGGCGGGCGTGGACGTAGTCCTCGCGCATCCGCGAGACGAGGAAGACCTCGTAGTCCATCGCGAGGCCGAACAGGACGCCCATGAGGATGATCGGCATGAAGCTGATCACGGGCCCCTCGCGGGTGACGTGCAGCAGGTCGGCGAACCAGCCCCACTCGAAGACGGCGGCGACGACGCCGAAGGCGGCGAGCACCGACAGCAGATATCCGAGCGCGGCCTTGATCGGCACCCAGATCGATCGGAACACGATCGTCAGCAGGATGAGCGAGAGCCCGACGACGAAGACACCGAAGGGCAGCAGGGCTTCGCCGAGCCGATCGGAGATGTCGATACCCACGGCGGTGAACCCGGTGACCTTGAGGTCGACACCGTACTCGTCGAGCAGGCGGTCGTGCTGTGCCCGCAACTCGCGCACGAGGTCGGCCGTCTCGGGGGAGTCGGGTGCGGTCTCGGGCACGATCTGCACGAGCCCGGTGTCGGCGGTCTCGTTGGGGGTGGCGAGCGCGACCTCCTTCACCCCGGGAATGGTGGCGATGTCATCGCCGATGTCCTGCATCAGGGTCAGCGGATCGTTCGAGGTGACGATCGTCCCGGTCATGATCAGCGGACCGTTCGCGCCGGGACCGAAGTGCTCGGCGGTGAGGTCGTACGCCTGCCGGGCCTCGCTCGAGAGCGGCTGCACCCCCGCGTTGGGGAGGGCAAGGGTCAGGCTCGCTGACGGGATCGCGACGACGCCGAGACCCGCGATGACCGCGATCGTGGTGACGAGCGGATGCCGCGTGACGCCGCGCACCCAGCGCTCCGAGAACGATCGACGGGGCGCGGCCGGTCGCTTCCGCGACCGCTTCGCTCGGCGGGGCCAACCGGCGACACGAGCTCCGGCGAAACCGAGGAGCGCGGGAGTGAGGGTGACGGCGACGACGACGGCAATCGCGACGGCAACGGCTGCAGCGATGCCCATCGTCGTGAGGAAGGGGATGCCGGCGAAGCTGAGCCCGATCAGTGCGATGAGCACCGTGATGCCCGCGAACGCGACGGACGATCCCGCGGTTCCGGTCGAACGGGCGGCGGACTCCTCCGGGTCCATGCCCGCACGCACCTGGTCCTGATGTCGGGCGGCGATGAAGAGCGAGTAGTCGATGCCGACGGCGAGGCCGAGCATGACCGACAGCAGCGGGGTCGTCGACGACACCGAGGCGAACTGCGTCGCCACGAAGATCATCGCCGTCGCGAGCGCGACCCCGATGAGAGCGCTGACGAGCGGGAACCACGAGACGGCGAATGAGCGGAACGTGACGATGAGGACGAACAGTGCCACCAGCACACCGATCACCTCGACGATCGACAGCGCCGGGATCGAGGTCGAGAACAGGTCACCGCCCAGCGCGATCTGCGTGCCGTCGGGTAGGTCCGCCCGCATCCGGTCGGCCACCGAGGTGAGCGCGTCCTTCGTCTCTGCGCTGACCGAGGTCGCCTCGCCGTCGAACTGCACGCGGACGATCGCGGCCCGGTCGTCCTCCGAGACCAGGCCGGAGACCGTCTGGTCGAACGGATCGGTCACGGCGAGGACGTCATCACCCAGGTCGCCGAACGCGGTCACGGTGTCGGCGATCTCGCCGGCGAACGGCTCGTCGCGCACGCTGTCTCCCTCGGGGGCGACGACGACGAGCTGCGCGCTCGTGCCGCTCGCCTGGGGGAACGTGCGGTTCAGCAACTCCAGCCCCTCCTGCGCCTCGGTCCCCGGGATCGAGAAGGAGTTGTCGGTGCCCTTGTTCAGCAGCGCCGCTCCGCCGCCGGCGATGACGAGGATCAGCAGCCACGAGACGAGGACCCGCCAGGGGTGACGGAACGACCAGCGTCCGAGGGTGAACAGGAGTGTGGACACGGGCGCTCCAGGTCTGATCGATCGTCATGGTTGTTCGATACAGCGCTGTATCCGATACACCAATGTATCCTAGGTTGATCACCCATCGATCAGGCTGGACGATCGGTGTGAAACACGAGGAGCACCATGGATGCCGAGGCCCGCCCGGCCACCCGCAGTCGCGAGAACACGCGCGCCCGGCTGCTGGACGCCGCCGCCGAGGTGTTCGCCGAGGTGGGGCTGGATGCCGCGTCGGTCGAGGCCGTCTGCGACCGCGCCGGATTCTCGCGCGGCGCCTTCTACTCGAACTTCGACTCCAAGGGCGAGCTCTTCCTCGCCCTGGTCGAGCGGTCCTCCAGCGAGAAGCTCGACCTGGTCGCCGACCGCGTGCGCGCCCTCGACCGCACCGCGGCGCCCGACCCGTCCTCGCTCGTCCCCCAGGTCGTTGGCGTCTCGCTCGCCGGCATGGAGCCCCGGCTGGTGTCCGAGCTGCGCACGCAGGCTCTGCGCGACGAAAGGATGGCCGAGGCGTACCTTCGCCTGCAGGACGGCATCGTCGAACGGGTCCGGGTGATCGTCGACGACATCCGGAAGGTCTACGAGCTGCGGTTCCGGCTGCCGGTCTCGGAGGTCGCGCAGCTCATGGTCGACCTCTCCGATGCAACGTGCGAGCGGGCGGCGGTCGAAGGGCTCGGCGAACCCGAGACGACGCGGCTGCTGCACGAGCGCATCGGGCAGCTCGCGACCGCGCTCCTCGACGCCTGAGGCCCGAGCGACCTGCGCTCAGCGCGCCTGTGCGAGCACCGCGTGGCAGCGCTCGAGCCGCTCGCGCCACCACCGCTGCCGCTCCGCGGACGGGGCGAGCGCGGCGACGGCATCCCGGTCGACCGTGACCCGTCCGGTCGCGAGCTCACCCGAGAGCGGACGCAGGGCGGGGGTCGCGACGTCGTCGACGAAGAGGGAGGCCGTTCCCAGGCCGCAGTCGAAGTCGAGGTTAGGCAGGGCCGCCGCCAGGGTGACCCCCATCGACAGGCCGACGCTCGTGTCGAGGGCGCTCGAGACCACCGCGGGTAGACCCGCCTCTGCCACCAGAGCGAGCGCACGCCGGACGCCGCCGAGCGGCTGCGCCTTGATGACGAGCAGATCGGCGGCACCGGCTCGCGCCACCGCGAGCGGGTCGTCGGCCTTGCGGACGCTCTCGTCGGCGGCGATGGGAATTCCCATGTAACGCACACGGCGGCGCAACTCGGCGAGCTCCTCGACGCTCGCGCACGGCTGCTCGACGTACTCCAGGTCGTACTCCGCCAGGGCGTGGAGCGCGTGCTCGGCCTCGTCGAGGTTCCACACGCCGTTCGCGTCGATCCGCACACGCCCCTCGGGGCCGAGCGCCTCGCGGACCGCCCGCACGCGGGCGACGTCGTCGGCGAGCACCTGGCCGCGCTCCGCGACCTTGACCTTGACCGTGCGGCATCCGTCGTACCGCGAGAGCACCTCGGCGACGCGCTCGGCCGCGACGGCCGGCACGGTGGCGTTCACGGCGACGCGCTCGCGGACCGGCGCGGGCATCGCGGTCCAGCCGAACTCGAGCGCGGCGGCCAGCCAGGTCGCGGCCTCACCGTCGTCGTACTCGGTGAACGGCGAGAACTCCGTCCAGCCCTCCGGCCCCTCGAGCAGCAGCGCCTCTCGCACGTCGACGCCGCGGAAACGCGTCGTCAGCGGCAGCGCCACGACGTGCGATCGGTCGAGCAGCTCGGCCAGGGAGGGGAGGGGCATGGCGGGGTCCACGCGTTCATCCTCCCACCGCGGCATAGGCTGGCGGCATGGTCTCGGAACTGTTCGATCCCGCGGAATGGTCGCTCGCCCCCGGGGCGGACGCCTACACCGACATCACCGCTCACGTCTCGACCGACGGGCGCATCGCGCGCATCGCGTTCGACCGTCCCGAGGTGCGCAACGCCTTCCGCCCGCACACGGTCGACGAGCTGTACCGCGCGCTCGACATCGCGCGCCAGGACCCGCGCATCGGCGTCGTGCTGCTCACCGGCAACGGTCCGAGCGCGAAGGACGGCGGCTGGGCGTTCTGCTCGGGCGGTGACCAGCGCATCCGTGGCCGCGACGGCTACAAGTACAGCGATGACGAGAGCGCGGTCGCCGATCCGGCCCGGGCCGGGCGCCTGCACATCCTCGAGGTGCAGCGCCTCATCAGGTTCATGCCGAAGGTCGTCATCGCCGTCATTCCGGGTTGGGCTGCGGGCGGCGGGCACTCCCTGCACATCGTGTGCGACCTCTCGATCGCCTCGGCCGAGCACGGCCGGTTCAAGCAGACCGACGCGGATGTCGGGTCGTTCGACGCCGGGTACGGCTCGGCGTACATGGCGCGGCAGGTCGGCCAGAAGATCGCCCGCGAGGTGTTCTTCCTCGCGGAGGAGTACTCCGCGCAGCGCGCCTACGAGATGGGCGCGGTCAATCGTGTCGTCCCGCACGCCGAGCTCGAGCGCGAGGCGATCGCGATGGCCCGCACGATCCTCGGCAAGTCGCCCACCGCGATCCGCATGCTGAAGTTCGCCTTCAATGCGATCGACGACGGAATGGTCGGCCAGCAGGTGTTCGCGGGCGAGGCGACGCGGCTCGCCTACGGCACCGACGAGGCCGTCGAGGGGCGTGACGCCTTCCTGCAGAAGCGCGACCCCGACTGGTCGCCCTACCCCTACCACTTCTGAGATGGCTCGCCTCTGACATGGCGGTCGACCTCGTCCCGGTCGCGTCGGAGCCCCGCGCGGTGCTCCGGGCCCTTCGGCAGACCCTCGACGGTGCCGGGCCGGCGCTCGCCCTCGGCGCGCCCGCCGGCACGAGCGCTCCGGCGCAGGCGCCGCCGGGAACCGTCGCCGTCGTCACGACGTCGGGGTCGACGGGGGTGCCCAAGAGCGTCGTGCTCAGCCGTTCGGCCCTCATCGCCAGCGCCGCGTCGACCGCGGCCCGCATCGGCGAAGGGCGCTGGCTCCTCGCCCTGTCGCCCGGGTACGTGGCGGGGCTGCAGGTGATGGTGCGCAGCCTCCTCGCGGGGCACCAGCCGGCCGTCCTCACGGGGTCGTTCTCGCCCGCCGCCTTCGCCGCGGTCACCGCGTCGACGCACTCGAGCGTCGGCGGGCAGCGTGCGGCGACGTTCACCTCGCTGGTACCCGCCCAGCTGGCCGATCTGCTCGATGCGGCCGAGACGAATGCCGCCGTCGCCGACGCCCTGCGGGCCTACGAGGCGATCCTGGTGGGCGGGCAGGCGCTCCCGGCGTCGCAGCGCGAGCGCGCCACGCGGTTGGGGGCGCGCATCGTGCGCACCTACGGCTCGACGGAGACCAGTGGCGGATGCGTCTACGACGGCGTCCCGCTCGACGGGGTAGGGGTGCGGATCGTGGCCGGCGAGGTGCAGCTCTCGGGCCCCATGCTCGCCGACGGCTACCTCGGCGAGCCCGACCGCACGGCGGCATCCTTCATCGTGGACGACGGTGTGCGCTGGTACCGCACCGGCGACGCGGGGGAGTTCGACGAGAACGTGCTGCGGGTGACCGGGCGCGTCGACAACGTCATCATCTCGGGTGGCGTCAACGTCTCGCTCGACCGCGTCGAGGCCGTCGTCCGGGAGCGACCCGGACTCGCGTCGGCCGTCGTCGTCGCGACGGCCGACGAGCGATGGGGGCAGGCGTCCGCCGTCGTCGTCGAGATCGCAGCGCTCGCCGAGATCGGTGCCGACGAGTCGGCTCTGCTGTCCGAGATCCGGGACACGGTCGGCGACCGGCTCGGCAAGCCGGCGCGCCCGGCACGGGTCGTCCCGGTCGAGCGCATGCCGGTGCTCGCGAGCGGAAAACCCGACCGTGCGGCGTTGCGTCGCATGCTCGCGATCTAGGATGATCCCTCGTGGCTCGCTCGTCTCGCTCCCCGAAGTCGTCTCGTCCCGCGCCGCGCGGCGGTAACCCCGCCAAGCGCGGCCTCGTCTCGGCTCCGCCGCCGCGGAAGGCGACGGCTCGCGACTGGATCGGCGCGGCGCGGCTGCGCACCCTGCCGCTCGCGATCACCCCGGTTCTCATCGGCACGGGGGCGGCGATGCTCGTCGACCGCGACCTGCACTGGGTCATCGCGCTGTGCTGCCTCGTGGTCGCGGTCGCACTGCAGATCGGCGTCAACTACGCCAACGACTACAGCGACGGCATCCGGGGCACGGACGATGTGCGCGTGGGTCCCGCGCGACTCACCGGCGGCAAGCTGGCGAAGCCCCGAACGGTGCTCATCGTCGCCCTCGGGTTCTTCGGTATCGCCGCCGTCGCCGGCATCGCGATCGTCGTGCGGACGGGGCACTGGTGGATGCTGCTGGTCGGGGCCGCCTGCGTCGTCGCGGCGTGGTTCTACACGGGTGGCAAGCGCCCGTACGGCTACGCGGGTCTCGGCGAGCTCTTCGTCTTCGTCTTCTTCGGCCTTGTCGCAACCGTCGGCACGACCTTCGTCCAGGCCGGATTCGTTCCCCAGGAGAGCTGGTTCGGCGCGGTGGGCGCTGGGCTCCTCGCGTGCGCCGTGCTCCTGGCGAACAACCTGCGCGACATCGACCAGGACCGCATCGCCGGCAAGCGCACCCTGACGGTCCTGATCGGCCGGACGGCGACGCGCATCGTCTTCACCCTGTTCGTCCTGGCGCCGTTCGCGATCGCCGTGCTGCTCGCCCTGGTCTATCCGATCGCCTGGCTGAGCCTCTTCGCGCTGCTGCCGGCTCTGTCGGCCATCCTCATCGTCTGGACGTACCGCCAGCCGCGTGAACTGGTCGTCGCCCTCGCGCTGACCTCGTTGACGTCCGTCGCGTACGGCGCGTTCCTGTTCTGGGCCTTCGTCGGCTGAGGCCCGGAAGACCTGAGGTCAGGACGCGGCGTCTTCGGCCTCGGCGTCGGTCTGGGCGCCGGAGCGGCGGCGCGTGCGTCGTTCGGCGAGGCCCGAAGCGACATCGTCGAGCGGCCGGCGCAGGAAGATCATCGACAGGCTCAAGCCGATGAGGGCGGCGAAGATCGCTGAGAGCCAGTAGTACTCGCGCATGATGGGGAACAGCATCATGATGCCGAACGGGACCAGGAAGGCGAGGAGCCGCAGCACCGAGTAGACGACGGCCGAGCGGGCATTCATCCGGCCATTCTACGTCCGGGCCGAGGGGGTCGCCGGACGCCTAGGATGGGGGGATGGCGCGGCTCCTGCTCATCGGTGTGCTGCTGGCACTCGCCTTCTGGGTGTACAGCATCGTCGACTGCGCGCTGCAGGACGCGACCCGTCACCGCGGCGTCAGCAAGCCGGTCTGGATCCTCATCGTGGTCCTGCTGCCCGTGCTGGGCGGCATCCTCTGGTTCGTCGTCGGACGCGCCCGCCGCGCGAGCGCTCCCGTCCGCCGAGCCCCGGACGACGACCCCGACTTCCTCGGCAGCCTCGGGTCGGTGCGAGACCAGGACGAGCGCATCCGCCGTCTCGAGGAGGAGCTGGCGGCCCTCGACGCCGAGGCCGACGACCCTCGCGACGTTCCGCCCGCTTCCTCGTCGTCGAGCGATGACGATGCCGAAGGCCCGGCCGGCTCACGCGGCCCGCGCGCCTGAGATGAACGGCGCCGAACACGCTCCGACGCCGGCGGATCGGGCGCCGGCGACCGACGCCGCCGCTGCACTGCTCGGTGCTCTCGTCGCCGGGGGAGTGCGCCACGTGGTCCTGAGCCCGGGATCGCGCTCCCAGGCGCTCGCGCTCGTGGCGGCGGAATTGGAGCGGCGGGGCCTCATCCGTCTGCACGTCCGCATCGACGAGCGGGTCGCCGGGTTCACCGCGCTCGGTATCGGACGTGACACCCGGATGCCGGCGGCTGTCGTATGCACGTCGGGAACGGCGGTCGCCAACCTGATGCCTGCCGTTCTCGAGGCGCACCACTCCGGCGTGCCGATGCTGCTGCTGACCGCCGACCGGCCGCCGGAGCTGCGCGGCATCGGGGCCAATCAGGCGACGCATCAGCCCGGGATGTTCTCGCGCTTCGTCCGGCTCGAGGTCGACGCCGTGACGCCGCAGGACATCGACGACGCCCCCACCGGGGCGCAGTCGGCGGAGATCGCCGTCCTGGCCGCCGACGCGCTCACCGCGGCGCTCGGCGACCGATCGCGGCCGGCCGGCCCCGTGCACCTGAACCTGCCGTATCGGAACCCGTTGTCGGGCGGCCTCCCGCCGTGGCTCATCGACGCGGACGCCGAGCCCGCGCCCGCCCCGGCCGCCCGCGGCGCCGAGCCGGGCGAAACAGTCGACGCCACAGTGTCGGGCGCGCACTATCAGGGCGGTGGGGGCATCGGCCAAGCCGAACCCCCGATGCCCCTCGAGCCGGTGGAGCTCACCCGCGGGCCGAACACGCTCGTCGTCGCGGGCGCGGATGCCGGTCCGGCGGCGGAGGATCTCGCTCACGCGGGAGGCTGGCCGCTCGTCGCCGAGATCGTCAGCGGTGCGCGGTTCGGGCGCAACCTCGTCCACGGTTACCGTGCGGTGCTCTCCCGCCCCGATCTCGCCGACGCCGTGGAACGGGTCGTCGTGTTCGGGCACCCGACGCTCAGCCGCGAGGTGGCCGCATTGCTTTCGCGACCGGAGGTCGAGGTCTGGGCCGTGCGCGGCCCAGGAGAGGACCTGAATCTCAACGGAACGACGACAGCGGTCGCCGCGGTGTCCGTTCAGCCCGGAGAGGCGGACCGGGCCTGGCTCGGCGCCTGGATGCGCGCATCGCGTGAGGAGGCCGTCGACCTGAGCCCCGCGGCGCCCGATGTCGACGGGCTCGCGTCGGCGGTGCCGCAGGAGCGACTCGGCGCGATCTCGGCGGAGATGGCCGTTCTCAAGGCTCCGCTCGACCGTGAGTCGCTCGTCGACGCCGTCTGGCGGGCGAGCTGGCCGCACGATCGTCTGCTGTTCGCCTCGTCGAGGCTCGTTCGCGTGGCCGACACGGTGCTCGGTGGCAAAAAAGTGCCCGTGCACGCCAATCGGGGGCTCGCGGGCATCGACGGCATCGTCGCCACCGGAATGGGTATCGCGGTCGCGAGCCAGGACGACGCACGGGCGGGCGTGACCCGCGTGCTCACCGGCGACCTGTCTCTGCTGCACGACGTGGGCGCGCTGCTGCTTCCCGGCACCGAGGACGAACCCCGGATCCAGGTCATCGTCGGCAACGACGGCGGGGGCACCATCTTCGACGGGCTCGAGGTCGCCGGCACCGCACCGCCGGAGGCCGCCGACCGGGTGCTCTTCACGCCGCATGAGGCGCGGCTCGAGCAGCTCGCGCTCGCCTACGGGTGGGAGTACCGCCGCGTGACGACGCGCTCCGCGCTCGACCAGGTGCTCACCTCGCCGGTCGGCGGACGTCTGCTCATCGAGGTCCCGCTCGCCCGCTGAGTCGCTCCGCCCGGTGTGCGGCCCGTGCGCCCGCTCAGGCCAGCGCGTCGATGATCGGCCGGAACTTCACGCGTGTCTCGAGCATCTCCGACTCGGGGTCGCTCGCGCCCACGATGCCCGCACCGGCGTAGGCGGTGAAGGGCATCGAGGCGCCGCCGTCGGCGCGGTCGCCGGGACGGAACTGCGCGCACCGCAGCGCGATGGCCCACTCGCCGTCGCCGTGCGCGTCGATCCATCCGACGGGTCCCGCGTACCGTCCCCGGCTGAATGGCTCGAGGCGGCGGATCTCGTCGAGTGCGTTCGGGGTCGGTGTGCCGGCGACCGCCGCGGTGGGGTGCAGCACCGCGACGAGGTCGAGGGCGGAGGCATCCCCGGCGAGCTCGCCCTCGACGTCGGTCGCCAGGTGCCAGACGTTCGGCAGCTTGAGCATGAACGGCTGCTCGCCGGCGACGAGCGACGAGGTCGACGGGCGGAGTGCGTCGAGCACGCTGCGCACCGCATAGCCGTGCTCGTCGAGGTCCTTCGTGCTGGTGGCGAGGGACAGGGATGCCGCCGTGTCGGCGTCGGCGTCGGCCCCGCGTGCGATCGTCCCGGCGAGGACGCGCGCGGTGACGGTGCCGCCCGACACCGTCACGAGAGTCTCGGGGCTTGCACCGATCAGACCGTCGACCGCGAACGCCCACGTGTCGGGGTACGCCGACGACAGTGCGCGCACGAGGCGCCGGAGGTCGGCATCCGCGGGAACGGTGCCGGCGAGATCACGCGCCAGGACGACCTTCTGCAGGTCGCCGTGGAGGATCGCGTCGACGCCCGCGCGCACGATCTCCTGGTAGCCGTCGGGTGTCAGCGCTCCGGGGCCGGTCGTCGCCGACCAGTGCGGGCCGAAGCCGGTCGCGGTGGGGAGGGCGGCATCCGGGTCGGATCCGTCGGCGGTGATCGCGGTCACCCAGGCGCGAGACCCGCGGCGACCCGCGACGAAACGAGGCACCGCGAAGTGCAATGGCGGTGTGGAGGCGTCGGCGCGCTCGTCGGGGCGGGGATCGAACGGCAGGGCGCCGAACGCGACGAGGCCCGATCCCGGCAATCCGACCGGATCGTCGATCTCGGCGGCGGCGACCGTTCTGCGCCACCAGTCGGCGGCTTCGCGTGGACCGGGGTTCGCGTCGGCTGAGTCGAAGGCCGCGGCAGTGCCGCGCGCCACGAGGATGTCGCCGCGTCGCGACCACACCGTCGGGTGCTGCGGGTCGGCGAACACCAGCAGCTCGTCGGGTGCCTCGATCTCGCGAGTGACCACGCGCAGCCGGGCGGCGGGCGCAGAATCGTTCACTCGACCAGCCTAGACTCGGCGCGTCATGCTCCGCCCCGTGCCGGGAACCCCGGTGACCTTCCGCTGGCGCAAGTGGAACGGCGGAACCCACTGGGTGCACGCCTGCACCTACCTCGGCAGCGACGAGCACGGCGACTGGTTCGGCCAGCGCCCCGGCGACCGCAGCAACCGGCCCGGACGCGACTTCGTCGCGACGCATCCGTGCGTGATGCTCCTGCCTGCGGTCGGCGAGTGGGTGCTGACGATGAACGCGCCGCCGCATCCCACCCGCGTGTACATCGACATCGCCTGGGACGCCCGATGGGACGAGGGCGGCGAGCCCACGGCGATCGACATGGACCTGGATGTCGTCGACTCCGCCACCCGCGGCATCTGGATCGATGACCGCGACGAGTGGGACGAGCATCGCGTCGCCTACGGGTACCCGCGGGCGATCGTCGCCGAGCTCGAGGCCCTCGCCGTCGACCTCGAGGCGGCCGTCACCGCGCACCGACCGCCCTTCGACGCCCCCACGGCCGCCCAGTGGCTCGGCATCCTGGCATCCCTCCCTGCCCCCGCGGCCCCCTGACTCCCGTCCGCCCGCCGAGGTCCCACTTCGGCCGGGAAAGCCGCGCCCATACCCGGCCGAAGTGGGACCTCGCGGGGCGGGGCTGAGCAGGCATGTCCGCGCCTAGACTCGGAGCGTGACCAGCGAGCCCAACCGCGCCGACCTCGGCAAGGACCCGTCGCGTGTGAGCGGCATGTTCGACCAGGTGGCCGGCGCCTACGACCGCACCAACGACGTCCTGAGCCTCGGCCAGGACCGCCTCTGGCGCATCGCGGCCACCCGCGCGATCGACCCGAAGCCGGGGGAGCGCATCCTCGACCTCGCCGCGGGAACGGGTGCGAGTTCGGTCTCGCTCGCCCGCAGCGGTGCCGAGGTCGTCGCCGCGGACTTCTCGCCCGGCATGATCGCCGAGGGCGTCCGCCGGTACGGAGCGCAGGCGCCGGGCGGCGGCATCCCGAATCTGTCGTTCGTCGAGGCGGATGCCACGAACCTGCCCTTCGAGGATGCCGAGTTCGACGTCGTCACGATCTCGTTCGGACTCCGCAACGTCAACGAGCCGAAGAAGGCGCTCGCCGAGATGCTGCGCGTCACCAAGCCCGGCGGCCGCCTGCTCATCAGCGAGTTCTCGCAGCCGCCCTCCCGGGCGTTCGCGGGGATCTACCGCTTCTACAACGACCGGGTGCTGCCGCTGGTCGCGCGCGCGGTGAGCTCCAACGCCGAGGCCTACGACTACCTCAACGAGTCGATCCGCGACTGGCCCGACCAGCGCACCCTCGCCGGGTGGATCCGCGAGGCCGGCTGGGACGAGGTCGCGCACCGCGATCTGTCCTTCGGCATCGTGGCGCTCCACCGCGCTGTCAAGCCCGCGGTCTGAACCGGCTCGCGCGGATCGGCGCGGTCGCCCGGCCGGTAGGCTGGAGAGGTGACATCGAGCCCATCCGCGCCGCGGCTGGCGAAGCACCTCGGGATGACCGAGCGCATCTTCGCCGGACCCCGCACCCGCAAGCTGCTCGCGACCGTCGAAGCCGGGCTCGAGCGCGTCGAGTCGCGCCTCGGCGATGAGCTCACCGTCAGCGACGCGCTCGTCGACGCCAAGACCCGATACCTCTACGAAGCCGGCGGCAAACGGTTGCGGCCCATGCTGGCTCTGCTCACCGCGCAGCTCGGCGACGGTGCGACCGAGGACGTCATCGCCGGCGCTGCGGCGCTCGAGCTGACCCACCTCGGATCGCTGTACCACGACGATGTCATGGACGGTGCCGACAAGCGACGCGGCGTCCCCAGCGCACACGAGGTGTGGGGGAACAACGTCGCGATCCTCACCGGCGACCTGCTCTTCTCGCGGGCGAGCCAGCTGATGGCGCGCATCGGCGAGCGAGCAATCCGCGTGCAGGCAGACACCTTCGAGCGCCTGGTGCTCGGTCAGATGCACGAGACCATCGGCGCTCAGCCCGGCGATGATCCCGTCGAGTTCTACATCCAGGTGCTCGCCGACAAGACCGGCTCGCTCATCGCCGCTGCGGCGCAGGTGGGCGTGCTCTTCTCCGGCGGACCGGAGGAGCTCGCCGAGCCGCTGCTCGCGTTCGGCGAGAAGGCCGGCGTCGCCTTCCAGCTGCTCGATGACGTCATCGACCTCTCCGCCGACCCCGAGGCCACGGGCAAGGTTCCCGGAACCGACCTGCGTGCCGGGGTGCCGACGATGCCCTACCTGTTGCTGACCCGCGCCGACGATGCCGCTTCGCGCGAGCTCGCCGCGACGATCGACCGCGGCGTCGCCGAGATCGCGGAGGGAGCCGATCCCGCGATCCTCGACGAGCCGCTCGCCCGCCTGCGCGACCACGAGGTGACGGCCCAGACGCGGCAGCTCGCCGAGAAGTGGGCCGACGACGCCGTCGCGGCCCTCGCACCGTTGCCGACCGGCGCCGTGCGCGACGCGCTGACCCGGTTCGCCGAGGTCGTCGTCGACCGCGCCAGCTGACACAGACCCCCGCTGCGCCCGCGCTCGGGTGCCACCAGGAACGAGGAACACCCATGACCAAGCTGAGGCTGGCCATCGTCGGAGCCGGGCCCGCCGGCATCTACGCCGCGGATCTGCTGCTGAAGGCCGAGCGCAAGTTCGACGTCTCGATCGACCTGTTCGATCACCTGCCCGCCCCCTACGGGCTCGTCCGCTACGGAGTCGCGCCCGATCACCCCCGCATCAAGGGCATCATCAACGCCCTCCGCGACGTGATCGACAGCGGCGACATCCGCCTGTTCGGCAACGTGCGCTTCGGCGAGGACATCACGCTCGATGACCTGAAGCACCACTACAACGCCGTCATCTTCGCCACCGGCGCGGTGCGCGACGCAGCCCTCGACATCCCCGGCATCGATGCCGACGGCTCGTACGGCGCGGCCGACTTCGTCAGCTGGTACGACGGTCACCCCGACTTCCCACGCGAATGGCCGCTGGATGCCGCATCCGTCGGCGTCATCGGCAACGGCAACGTCGCGCTCGACGTGGCTCGACTGCTCGCCAAGCACGCGGACGACCTTCTGGTCACGGAGATCCCCGACAACGTCTACCAGGGTCTCCGCTCGTCGGCCGTGACCGATGTCCACATCTTCGGACGCCGCGGACCCGCGCAGGTCAAGTTCACGCCCCTCGAGCTGCGCGAGCTCGGCGATCTGCGCGACGTCGACCTCGTGGTCTACGACGAGGACTTCGACTACGACGAGGCCTCGAAGGCGGCGATCGCGTCGAACAAGCAGGTGATGGTCATCGACCGCGTGCTGCAGTCATGGCGTCAGCGCCCGGGCGTCAACGGCGCCGGGGGAGAGGCCTCACGTCGCCTGCACCTGCACTTCTACGCCAAGCCGGTCGAGGTCAAGAAGGATGCCGCGGGCCGCGTCGCCGCGCTCGTCTACGAGCGGACGCGTCCCGACGGGCAAGGCGGGGTCGAGGGCACCGGCGAGATGCGCGAGGTCGCCCTCCAGGGTCTCTACCGCGCGGTCGGGTACTTCGGGTCGCCGCTGCCGGGCGTGCCGTTCGACGCCACGCACGGCGTCATCCCGAACCACGAGGGTCAGGTGCTCCACGAGGACTCGAACGAGCGCGTGCCGGGCGTGTACGCGACGGGATGGATCAAGCGCGGACCCGTCGGACTCATCGGCCACACGAAGTCCGACGCGATGGAGACCGTGCGCCATGTCATCAACGACCAGGGGTCGTGGTGGCAGCCGGTGGACCCGTCCGAGCAGGGCGTCCTCGATCTGCTGACCGAGCGCGGCGTCGCCTGGACCGACCTCGACGGGTGGCACCGTCTCGACGAGCACGAGATCGCTCTCGGCGCCGCTGCCGATCGCGCGCGTGTGAAGGTCGTCGACCGCGACGACATGGTCGCCATCTCGCGCGGCGAAGAGGTCGGGCGATGACCTTCCGCAGCAAGGAGACGCTCGTCTCGTGGATCGAGGAGTTCCGGCAGTTCGGATACTCCCTCGCCGTGAAGGTCATCCCGCAGGACGGCAGTCTCGGCCGCGACACGGGGCTCGTCGCGATCAACATGATGAACGCGCAGACCGTGACGTACATCGAGCCGGACGTGCCGGGCGGAAACACCTGGCGCATCACGTTCGAGGCGCGCGAGACCGAACTGCGGCTCGGAGCCGGCGCCGCGCTCGCCCTGTCGACCGAGCTCGCGATGGTGTCGACCCTCTGCGCGTTCCTCGAGACGAAATCGCACGCGTTCGCGGGCGACGACCCCGCTGAGATCGTGAGCCTGGTCGCCGAGAACTGACCGGCATCCTCGCCCGCCCGGCGTACTACAGCGCGTCGGGTTGGGCAACCCGTGGTCGCTGCATTCCTCCGACGCCATGATGGGGGAACGCCCGGTGCCGTGAGCGCGCTGGGTCGCGACGATACGGAACGAGGAGGCCCGATGCGCACGACCCGGGTCCTGGCAGCCGCGTCGGTGGTCGCGCTCGCAGCGACGCTCGGCGCCTGCGCCCCCGATGACGGTGTGCCCACGCTCACCTGGTACATCAACCCCGACGACGGCGGGCAGGCGCGGATCGCCGCCGCCTGCACGGATGCCGCTGACGGCGCGTATCGCATCGAGACGTCGCTGCTGCCGCGTGATGCGGCGTCGCAGCGCGAGCAGCTCGCCCGGCGTCTGGCAGCCGGCGACACCTCGCTCGACATCATGAGCCTCGACCCGCCGTTCATCCCGGAGCTCGCCGAGCCCGGCTTCCTCGACGACGTCCCGGAAGAACTGCAGAACACCGACGGCATCGTCCAGGGCGCGGTCGACTCCGCGAGCTGGGGCGGCGAGCTGGTGACCGTTCCCTTCTGGGCCAACACGCAGCTGCTCTGGTATCGGCAGTCGGTCGTCGAGGCGGCGGGCCTCGACATGTCGCAGCCGGTCACCTGGGACGACATCATCGCCGTCGCCCAGGAGCAGGATCTGCGGCTCGGCGTTCAGGGCGCGCTGGCCGAGTCGCTGACGGTGTGGATCAACGCTCTCGTCGCGTCGGCCGGCGGCGAGATCCTGAAGAACCCCGAGGCGCCCGCTGACGAGCTCGAGCTCGGGCTCGACAGCGACGCGGGACGTGCCGCGGCGGAGATCATCCACCGCATCGGGGCCGACGGGCTCGGCGGGCCGGGCCTCCCGACCGCCGACGAGAACGCCAACATGAACCTGTTCCAGGGCGAGCAGGGTTCCTTCATGGTCAACTGGCCGTTCGTGTGGCCGGCGATGACCGGCGCCGACCCCGCCATCGCCGACGACCTCGGCTGGGCGGTGTATCCGCGTGTCGATGCCGACACCCCGGCCGCACCTCCGGTGGGCGGCATCAACCTCGGCGTCGGCGCCTTCAGCAAAAACCCCGACCTCGCCTGGCAGGCCGTCGAGTGCATCGTCCAGCCCGAGAACCAGTCGGAGTACTTCGTCACCGACGGCAACCCGCCGTCCAACGCCGCCGCCTACGACGACCCTCGCGTGCAGGAGGAGTTCCCGATGGCCGACACCATCCGCGAGTCGCTCGACCTCGGTGTGCCGCGTCCGCAGACGCCGTACTACAACGAGATCTCGATCGGGCTCCAGCGGACATGGCACCCGCCGGCAGCTGTGAACCCCGACACCACCCCGAGAACATCGAGCGAGTTCATCCTCGCCGTCCTGCGAGGGGAGCGTCTGCTGTGAGCACGCGGGAGAGCGCGTCGCCGCGGCCCGGACGCTCGGCCCGGGCGCGTGCGGAGGGACGACTGGGCTGGATGCTGGCCGGCCCGGCGTTCGTCATCATGCTGCTGGTCACGATGTACCCCATCGGACAGGCCCTGTTCGATTCGCTGTTCAGCCTGCGGCTCACCGCCCCCGACGAGCGGTCGTTCGTCCTCTTCGAGAACTATCGGGTGGTCCTCAGCGACCCCGCGTTCTGGCGGTCGATGGGGGTCACCCTCTTCATCACGGTCGTGACCGTGCTGTTCGAGCTCATCCTCGGCTTCCTCCTCGCGCTGGTGATGCACCGGGCGATCAAGAAGCTCCGCGGGCTCGTGCGGACCGCGATCCTCGTGCCGTACGGCATCATCACGGTCGTGGCGGCCTTCGCCTGGTTCTACGCGTTCGACATAAACTCGGGCGGGTACGTCAACAACTGGCTCAGCTGGATCCCGGGGTTCGACCCCGAGCTCAACTGGTTCGCTGAGCAGGGCACCTCCCTCGTGGTGATCATCTTCTCCGAGGTGTGGAAGACGACGCCGTTCATCTCGCTGCTGCTGCTGTCGGGCCTCGCGCAGGTGCCCGGCGATCTGGAGGAGGCGGCGAAGGTCGACGGAGCCACCGGGTGGGAGGTCATGCGTCGCGTCATCCTGCCGAACATGAAGGCCGCGATCATGGTCGCCGTGCTCTTCCGCACGCTCGAGGCGTTCCGCATCTTCGACAACATCTACATCATGACCGGTGGCGCCAATGACACCGAGGCGCTGTCGCTGCTCGCGTACAACACCTCGATCGGGCGCCTCGAGATCGGGCTCGGCTCGGCGATCTCGGTGCTGCTGTTCCTCAGCGTCCTGATCATCGCCGCGATCTTCATCAAGGGCTTCAAAGTCGACCTGGCGACGGGACGGAACTCCTGATGCGCACGCTCACCTGGCCGCAGCGGATCGGATGGGCCGCGATCATCATCGCGGTGCTCGTCTGGTCGCTCTTCCCCGTCTTCTCGATCCTCATGACGTCGTTCAAGACGCCGTCGGGTCTGTTCTCGGGAACCCTGCTCCCGCAGGAATGGACGCTCGAGAACTACACCGAGATCCTCGCCCCCGGCGGCGGCGCGCAGGATCTGTTCCTTCCGGCGCTGCGCAACTCCGTCGGCATCTCGCTCATCGCCACCTTCGTCGCGGTCGTTCTCGCCACGCTGTGCGCCTACGCGATCGCGCGACTCGAGTTCCGCGGCAAGCGCATCATCCTCGTCACCGCGCTCGCGGTGTCGGTCTTCCCGATCGTCTCGATCGTGACGCCGCTGTTCAACCTGTGGCGGGTCATCGGCCTCTACGACACCTGGTTGGGGCTCATCATCCCGTACCTCTCGCTGACGCTGCCGATCGCGATCTGGACGCTCGCGGCCTTCTTCCGCCAGATCCCCTGGGAGCTCGAGCAGGCGGCGCAGGTCGATGGCGCGACGCCGTTCGAGGCCTTCCGCAAGACGGTCGTCCCGCTCGCGGCGCCCGGAGTGTTCACGACGGCGATCATCGCGTTCTTCATCGCGTGGAACGACTTCGTCTACGGCATCTCGCTCACTTCGACGAGTGCGGCGCGCCCCGTGCCCGCCGCTCTGTCGTTCTTCACCGGAGCGTCGCAGTTCGAGCAGCCCACGGGCGCGATCTCGGCGGCCGCCATCATCGTGACGATCCCGATCGTGGTGGTCGTCGTCATCTTCCAGCGCCGGATCGTCTCCGGCCTCACGCAGGGCGCGGTCAAGGGATGACCTCCAGCATCCCCGCCGCCGCCGCGTCTACCTCGAAGGGAACGTCATGGCCTCCATCACGCTGAAGAACATCGTGAAGACGTACGACGACGGCTTCACGGCGGTCAAGGGCGTCGACCTCGACATCGCCGACGGCGAGTTCGTGATCCTCGTCGGACCCTCCGGATGCGGCAAGTCGACGCTCCTGCGGATGATCGTGGGCCTCGAAGACATCACAAGCGGCGAGATGCTCATCGACGGCGACCTCGTCAACGACAAGGCGCCGAAGGATCGTGACCTGGCGATGGTGTTCCAGAACTACGCGCTCTACCCGCACCTCACGGTGTACGAGAACATCGCCTTCCCGATGCGATTGAAGTCGAGCAACGTGCCCGACGATGAGATCGACGAGCGCGTGCGCCGGGCCTCGAGCCTTCTCGAGCTCGACGAGCACCTCGAGCGCAAACCGGCGAACCTCTCGGGTGGCCAGCGTCAGCGCGTGGCGATGGGCCGCGCGATCGTCCGCAACGCTCGGGCGTTCCTGTTCGACGAGCCGCTGTCGAACCTCGACGCCAAGCTGCGCGGGCAGATGCGCACCGAGATCGCCCGGCTGCAGCGCTCGCTGGGAACGACGACCGTCTACGTCACCCACGATCAGACCGAGGCCATGACGCTCGGCGACCGGGTGGCGGTGCTCCGCCGCGGCGAGCTGCAGCAGGTGGCCAGCCCTCGCGGGCTGTACGAGCAGCCGGTGAACCTCTTCGTGGCCGGTTTCATCGGCTCGCCGCCGATGAACTTCCTGCACGGCACGGTCGAGGGCGACACCCTCAAGCTGCCGATGTTCGACGTTCCGCTCGATGACCGGCTGCGCCGCGCGATCGGAGAGCGCGAGCTCGTCATCGTCGGCGTGCGTCCCGATGCATTCGAGGATGCCGAGACCTCCGACCGTCCGCTCGAGGGTGGTGTGCGCGCCGAGGTCGACGTCGAGATGACCGAGTGGCTCGGCGAGGTGCTGTACGCCTACATCCCATTCGAGGTCGAGGAATCGGTACGCGAGAAGCTCGCCGAGCTCGACCGCGATCTCGACGGAGAGGGGCTCCGCACGGAGCTCGTCGTGGCGCTCGACTCGCTCAGCAACATCCGCGCGGGGGATCCGGCGACACTGTGGTTCTCGCCCGACTCGCTGCACGTGTTCGACCCCGAGACGGGAGAGAACCTCACGCGCGACGAGGAGAGGGCAGCGAAGCTCGAGGACGACGCCCGCGAGCAGCGCAAGCGCGCGCTCCAGCGTGCCCAGGAGCGTGAGGCCCGTCGCACCGGCTCCGGTGCGGGCTCGGGCTCGCAGCAGAGTTCCGCCGCCTGACCCCCTGCGCCCGCGGATGTCCACGACCTAGGGTGGGGGCATGCGGGCGGATGAGGTGACGTGGGGTCCCGACCTGCTGGGTCCCGGCTTCGAGCAGACGACGCTTCCGCTCGGGTCGGATGACGAGGGCGACGTGGTCGCGACACTCGTGCGGGCGATGCCGCATCCGGGGCTCCGCCTCTTCGGCGCGTGGCGCGACATCGACGTGCTGTACGTCCACGGCTGGTCGGACTACTTCTTCCAGACCGACCTCGCGCGGATCTTCACCGATCGTGGCGCGCGGTTCCACGCGCTCGACCTGCGGAAGTACGGGCGCAGCATCCGTCCCGGACAGGCGCGCGGGTACGTCACATCGCTCGATGTCTACGACGACGACATCGAGGCGGCGCTCGCTGCCATGGACACCGAGCGTCTGGGCCGGCGGCTCATGCTCCTCGGGCACAGCACCGGCGGGCTGACGCTCACCCTCTGGGCGGCGCGTCACCCGGGGCGAGCCGCCGCCGTGGTGCTGAACAGTCCGTGGCTGGAGCTGCAGCTCGGCCCCCTCGGGCGGCAGGCGGTCGCGCCGCTCGTCGAGGTGCGGGCGCGCTTCGACCCGCGCGGTGCCCACCCCGCCGTCGATCTCGGGTTCTACACGCGGGCCCAGCGTGAAGTGGGCAGCCTGCCCGATGCGCCCGACGGCTGGCGTCCCGAACGGGGCTTCCCGACGCATCCCGCATGGCTCGCCGCCGTCATCGCCGGGCATGCGCGCGTCGCGGCCGGCGTGGAGGTCGGCGCACCGGCCCTCGTTCTGCTCTCGGCGCGGTCGACGTCGCCGCTGCGCTGGAACGACACGATGACCTCGACCGACTCGGTGCTCGTCGTCGACGACATCGCACGCGCGGCCACCCGCATCGCCGCCACCGTCACGATCGCCCGCATCGAGGGCGCCCTGCACGACGTCTTCCTCTCGGCTGCGCCCGCACGCGCCGAAGCCGCTGACCGACTGGTGTCGTTCGTCAGCGGCCTCGACCGGTGAGCGCTCAGCCCGGGATGGTGCGGGGGAGCGTCAGCGGTAGTTGACGAACTGGAGGTCGACGTCGAGGTCGGCGGCCTTCAGCATCCGCTGCACTTCCTGCAGGTCGTCGCGCGACTTCGACTGCACGCGCAGCTCGTCGCCCTGGATCTGCGACTTGACAGACTTCGGACCTTCGTCGCGGATCATCTTGCTGATCTTCTTGGCATCCTCCGACGAGATGCCCTCCTTCAGCGTCGAGACGATGCGGTACTCGCGGCCGGAAGCGGTGGGCTCGCCCGAGTCGAGGCTCTTGAGCGAGATGCCCCGCTTGATGAGCTTCGTCTGGAAGACGTCGAGCACGGCCTTGGCGCGCTCTTCGGAGTTCGCCTTGATGAGGATCGACTCGCCCGACCACTCGATGGAGGCATCGGTGCCCTTGAAGTCGTAGCGCTGCTCGACCTCCTTGCGGGCCTGGTTCAGCGCATTGTCGGCCTCCTGGCGATCGATCTTGCTGACGATGTCGAACGAGGAATCTGCCATGCCGCTACTCTAGCCGCGCCCGTGGCGTCGCGCCGGGGGACGCTAGGCTCGCGCCATGACGAGTGAGCCCGCTGACCGGTCCCGGCGCCGCCGCGGCCGCGGGTGGGGAATCGCCGCGACGATCCTCGCGGGCATCGGCATCCTCCCGGTTGCTGTCGTGGTCGTCCTCGGGTACACCGTGGATCCGCTCTGGGGATGGATGCTGTTCATCGCACTGCCGATCTCGATCGCGGCCGGAGCCCTCGGCGGCGTGCTCGGCATCATCGGGCTGATCGCGGCGCGCGGTGACCGAGGAGGATACGGGTGGCCCGTGGTCGCGCTGATCCTCGGCTGGGGGCAGGTGCTGCTGGGGACCGGATTCCTGAACGGCTGGTTCATCTGACGCCCAGGGTGTCCGTCACGACTAGCAGATCCGGCGCGGAAAAGCAGGTGTACGAGCCACTTCGCGCATGCCAATAGCATCGTCACGGACCGGCGGTGCTCGCGGCCGGGGCGAGGGGGACGTGTGAACGACGTGCCGGACTTTGTTCCGACCGCGCCGGCCGGCTGGCATCCCGACCCATCGGGACAGCAGCAGCTGAGGTATTGGGACGGCCAGCGATGGACCGACCATGTCTCGCCCTACCCTGTGGCGGAGCAGTCGGCGTCGGATGCCGCGCCGGCGGCGGCCCCCGCTGCCGCGCCCGGTCCCGCGTCCAAGAACCCCGGGCAGAAGGTGATGACGCGCGTGACCTGGATCGTGCTGGCGGCCACCCTCCTCATCGTCGGCGGCGCAGCCGGGTTCGTCGGCTGGACCGTCGTCTCGGCCAACGCCGCCGCGACCTCGGAGGCGCCGGATGTCGTCGACGGCTTCCTCGCCGCCGCCACAGCAGACGAGCCCAGCTGGACGCAGTACGCCTCGCCCGGGTACATCGCGATCTCGGGGTCGGCGACGCCCCTGTTCGGCGATGCGCGTGCCGCGGAGGTGCTCGACCTCTCCATCGAGTACGACCGGCGCGGCATCCTCTATGGAACCAACGGCACCGCCGGCTACGAGTCGCCGAGCGGCGCGGACACCGCCAAAGCACTGGTCGACATGACCTACACCTTCACCGTCGACGGCACGCCGCAGACGGCGACCTCGACCCGCGAGATCTGGCTGACCCGGCCCTACTACTACGGTGACGATGTGCCCTCCGGCGCTCGCCAGGGGGAGACTCCGACGGCCATCGGCCCCTGGCGGGTGACGGGCGCCGCCTCGGCGTCGGCGTACGACGGAGCGGTCGTCGCGACCACGAGCTTCGAGCCCGCCCCTATCGATCAGGCTTGTTACACCTCCGACGTGGTGCTGTCGCAGATTTCCGAGATCGCGCGCACCGAAGGCGTGCTGGCCGCGGTCTGCCTGAGCGGCGGAACCTCGACCTCCTTCGACGACGGCATCGACATCGACGCCCTCGCCGCCGGGTTCCCCGTCGTCGGCCAGGCTGCACCGATGACCGATCTGATGGGCTGGCACAACGACCCCAACACCCCGGCGCCGCTCGAGCAGTACCTCATCTCTTCCGGTGGCACCGACTACGTCTTCGTTCTCGCCTCGACAGGCGTCGGCGGCGAGTTGACGACCGACTCCGAACGCCGCATCATCCTCATCTCTAAGGCGGAGACCCGATGACCGACACGACTGAAGTGCACCCTGCGGCATCACCGCAGCCGAAGCCTCGCAATCGCGCGGCGCGCACGATGCAGATCGTCATCGCCTCCCTCGGCATCGGTGCGCTGCTGATGACCGTCGCCGCGGGCGTCGTGCTGTGGCCGCGGACGCCCGAGACCGGGCCGACGGCCGATGTTCCGGTCGGCTGGGCGCCGTGGGCCGACAACGACCTCGCGACTCCCACCAGCGCCACGTTCGCCGAGATGAACGCCGCGATGCGCGACAAGGATCGTGAGCGGTTCCTCGCTCACGCCACGGGTGACGCGGCGACGCAGCTCGCGCTGTGGTGGGACAACTCCAGCAAGATCGGGTGGGATGTCGCGGCGATCGCGCCGTCGGACTTCGACGTCGACGAGACCGGCACCATCGAGGTGATCCTCGGCGCTCAGTACGCCTTCGCGGCACAGCCGCAGCGAGGCGACGGCGACCGTGACGCCGGCCTCGACCTCATTCAGGGCTTCGCCTACACCGTCACCTTCGAGCCCGGTACCGTCCCCAGCCGGTCGTTCGACCGGTACGAGCAGACGGAACCGCCCGAGCCCGCAACGATCACGTCCATCGTCCCCGCGCGCGAGCCGAACCCGTGGGACGAGGGCGAAATCTACGTCACCAAGCGCGATCACGTCGTCCTGTTCGGGATGAGCGACGAGGCCGAGCTGGTCGATCAGAACGCGGATGCGGCCGAGCGATCGGCCGTCATCGCGCTCGACACGATCCGCGCCCTCGGCGGCGAGCCGACGCAGGACGGCTTCGTATCGGCGATCACCGACGACGATGACCGCTTCCAGCGCTGGCAGTACGGCAAGGGCACGCCGTGGGACATGGATGTCGCCGGTTATGCCCGTCCGACCCTGCGTCCGCAGATCGCGCAGCGCTTCCTCGACCCCGTGATCGCGACGGGATCCGACACATCCGGAACGCTCATCGTGATGGGCCCGGGCAGCGCGTCGGGTCGCGAGCAGGTGTTCGTCCACGAGTTCGCACACGGCCTTCACTACGCAGCGGCGCCCGGGTCGTTCATCGCACCGCCCGTCGCGGTCCACGAGGGATTCGCCCGCTTCGTCGAATGGAAATCGGGGCTCGCCGATCCCGGGTACCTCCGGCCTGAGGTGAAGGCCGCCGTCGCCGCGCAGGGGATGGGTGCCTTCACCGACGAGGCGCTGCGCAGCAAGGACGCGAACCTCGCGTACGACGCCGCGGGCTCGTTCTACGCCTACGCCGATGCCTATGACGGGTCGGCCTGGACGATGGCAGTGGATTCGGTCCTCGGCGGCGGATTCTTCGTCGACAGCACCGAATTCACCGAGGCCGACTGGCAGGCATGGGTCGCATCGCAGTGACCGCGGGAGGGCGTCCGCGCACGCGGCCCGCGGATGCCGTGCGCTTCGTAGGCTGGAACGCGTGCAAGCTCTGACCGAAGACCAAGTCCGCGCTTCGTTCGTGAACGCGACGGTCGACGATCGCCGGATCATGGCGATGCCGATCGACTTCATGCTGCTCGACTGGGACCACCTCGACTTCCTCGCGTGGCGGGATCCGAACTCGCGCGAGCGGGGATACGTCATCACGCAGCGTGAGGGCGCCCCGGTCGGAGTCGTCATGCGCGCGGCGTCGGGAAGCTCACGCGCACGGTCCGCGCTGTGCAACCTCTGTCACACGATGCAGCCCGGAGACCAGGTCACCCTCTTCAGTGCGCGTAAGGCCGGGCCCGCCGGCGATGCCGGCGACACGATCGGCACGTACATCTGCGCCGACCTCGGATGCCACGACAACGTGCGGATCGCTGGCCCGCTCGCGCCCAGCGAGATCCGCGCGAGCGTCGATCGCCGAATCGACGGCACGCGCCACCGCACCGAGGCCTTCGTCGAACGGGTCGTCGGCAACGACTGACGGCCGACCCCCGTGGTTCGGAGCACCCGGCCACAGGGGGTAATATGGGTTCTCGCGCCTCCGGTCGACTGTACAAGCCGGGCGGGTGCGCACTGGCGAGTTACCCAAGCGGCCAAAGGGATCTGACTGTAAATCAGACTGCATTGCATTCGGGGGTTCGAATCCCTCACTCGCCACATCGAGAAGGGCCCCCGCTCAGCGGGGGCCCTTCGTTTTTCGCTGCGGAGCGCGCGATCACGGCGGGATCAGCAGGCCGTCGACACGGTGCTCCGGCACAGGCCGATGCTTACTGTGCTGCCCACGACAGTGCGGTGTTCCTCTTCGCTCTTCTCGAGCGTCTGCAATGCCAGGATGAAACCCATTTGTTCACCTCCCTCATCCTCTCGCCGCCGGAGAACCGGCGGGCACGAGCACCGGGGGGAGGAAGGGCAGGACCGGCTGGTCACTGTTCGAAGCCGGAGGCGACGCGGAGGCGAGCGCGAGCAGCACGCCCGCGGCGCCGGTCGCAAGATCGCACGACGCGCGCAGCATCCCGTCGCCCACGAAACGCGCGCCGACCGGCGCGTCGAGGGCGTGCAGCGTCATTCGCCCGAGGTGATGGTCGCGCGCGCGGACCGTGTCTGCGCTCGCGTGTCCGGTCGCCTCCAGAGAATGAAGGAAGAGGGCCAATCCGGCTCGGCCGGCGGAGAGTCCCGCCTGTACGACGAAGGGCGCCGACGCCGCGCGGATGATGCCGTGCAGCGTGACACGCAGCTCGTCATCGGCAGGCTCATGCGCCAGGTACCGTGCGAGCACGAGGCCGACGCCGGCCGACCCGTGCGCGAGGTAGGGAAGCATGCGCCATCCCTGGTCGACCTGCACCGACCCGTCCGCGTCGCGGCGCAACGTGCGGAGGTCGACGTCGAGCGCCCGGCGGGCGATCTCGAGGAAGCGGCGCTCTCCGGTGAGTTCGAACACCCGGAGAGCCAGAAGAGCCGTCCCGCTCGCGCCGCCCATCAGGCCGCCGTGCCGTCGTGACGGCGCGGGCGACGGCGCTCCCGACGGCGCGGCGGGGCCGAGCAGCCCCCAGCGTGCGCCGAGGACGTCGGTGATCGCGGTCGCCCGCTCGATGTCGCGCCCGGAATCGGGCTCGTCGAGCAGAGCGATGCCGATCCCCGGAAGACCCGTCGCGAGGTCGGAGCCGAGTGACCCGACGGCGTCGTCGTGCAGGTACTCGTCGAGTGCCGTCGCCTCGTCGGCGAAGCCGAGGCGCCGGCAGGCCCAGAGCGCGCCGGCCGCGCCGTCCATCAGCCCGAGGCGTGCCTGCCCGGTGAGCGACCTCGAAATCGAGCGCGACACCCACGATCGCAGTTTCGACGGGAGGGCGACGCCCCCGGCATCCAGCGCGACGGCCACCCCCAGTGCGCCGTGACCGAGAGAGAACGCGGGCTGCCCGAACTGGCGGGGGTCGCCGGGCCACAGCCGGTCGGTCCGCTCGGGCGTCGCGTCGGCCACGAGCTGCTCGGCGACGCGCTCGATCGATACGACGGGTGCAGGATGCCGCGCCGCACAGTTGGCGGGCCGAAGCCGGGCGCTCATCCGCTCGCACCATTCGCGGGGCAGATCGAAGACCGTCGCGGCCTCGGTGACGAGGGCATCCGCCTTGGCCGGCTGCAGCGCCAGCAGGCTCGTCATCGGAAGGAAGACGTAGAGCTCGATGCACGCCAGAGCGTGTGCATCGCGGCGCACGGGGTCCGGCTCGTCCGGGAGGGAGAATCCCGCTGCGCCGAGGACGGCGGGCGCGCGGGAGTCGACGGGAAGGGACATCTCGAGATCGAGGAGGCTCACCGAGCCGTCGGCGTCGACCATGACGTTCGCCGGGTGCAGGTCGCCGTGGGTGACGCCCGCGGCGTGCAGCCGGGTGATCTCCCTCCGCAGCGCGTCGAGCAGCTGCAGCATCCGATCGCGGTACGCGCGGCGCTCGGCTGCGGTCGAGACGGCGGCGGTGAGCGGGCTGGTCGTTGCGACCAGCCGGTCCAGGGGCTGTCCCGGCAGCTGCTCGATGGCGACGAAGCGGTGACCGTGCGCCTCGAAGGCAGCGCGGACCGCCGGGACGCGGACCCTTCCGGCGAGAGCGCGGAGGGTGCGTTCCTCGTCGCGGAGCCGGGCGACGGCATCGCGCCCGTCGGGCGTCCAGCCCGCGAACGGGCGAGCTTCCTTCACGATGACCTCGGCGCCGTCGAGGGCTCCGGTGTAGACACCGCCGGCGTTGGAGTAGTGCAGGGCGCCGGTGATCTCCGGGAAGCCGGGCGGCGGCTCGTGTCCGAGCGCGTCGAGTTGCCGCTGAAGGAAAGGCGGCAGTTCGACCCAAGGTGGGATGTGGAACCCCGCGGTCCGCCGGTCGGGTACCCACTCTCCCGTCCGCAGATCCTGTATGGCGGGCAGGGCTTCGCCGCCGACGAGGACTTCGCGATCGGTGAACGCGCCGTACCGCACGAACAGGGGGCCCGTGTTCCAGCGAAGGTCCGAAAGGACGTACGGGCCGGGCTGGCCGCCGAGCGCGTCGTCGAGCGAGACGAGGCAGTGCTCGAGGCTGCGCTCGGATGGCGGATAGAGCGTGATGAACTTGCCCGCGCCTGAGCGGTCGGCATCCTTGGCGAGCACGGCGCCGAGCGCGTGCGCGTTCTGCAGGTGCTTGAAAGCGATGCCGTGGCGGTGGCAGTACCTCGAGGCGGTGTCCAGCACGGTCGCTGCGGCATCGGGAAGTGCGGTGATGTGCACCTTCCATCCCTGTTCGGGCAGACGATGCGCGGGCGGCAGCCACACCGACCACGGGCCCCGTCGGCTGTGCCGCCAGCCCTGCCACGCGAGGGTCGTCGCCGGTACGTACGCAGCGGTACGCCCCTCGGCTTCGGCGCTGGCGTCACCCGTGCCGGGCGCGTCGTAGAACACCCGACCTCGTGTCGCGAAGCGCCCGAAAATCGGTTCCATCTGCTTCCCCCATGGCCCGGAACGACGGGCCCAGGGTCATCATCCGTCCGCTCGAGCGGCGTCGCCTGCGTCGCTCCCGGCACAAAGGCGCCCTGAGCTACCGGTGGTGCCGCGTTGCAGTGGTGCAGGGGCACCGAGGCGGTCCGCAAACAAGTCGTGAAAATTCATCCGAATGGATGAAGGAGTCGCGTTTGTCCAGAATGCGCGCCGCAAGGAGGTGGTATGGACTAAAGGCCTGAAACCGTTCGAAAACCCGGGCACCCCCTAGGCGCGCCCGGGTGCAGGTGTTTGACTGGGGCCACCCGGGAGAGGCACGGAGGCTATGAATGACGAAGTGGAGACGCAGCCAGAGTCAATTGATGAGGACCTCGACGCCGAAGACGAAGTACGGGTCCTCCTCATCAATCGACGGGATGTCGTCCGACGAGGCTTGAGAGCGGTCATCGAGGATTCGGACGACGTCGTCGTGGTGGGCGACGCGGCTCGACTCGACGACACGGGACGAATGATCGACCGGACCGAGCTGGATGTCGCCATCCTCGATGCGACGGAACCCACCGCGCGCATCGTCGACACGGTCGACACGATCCGTCGTGTGCAGGCGAACGTTCCCGTGCTCGTGCACGGACGCACCGACGCCGAGGAAGCCAAGCGCATCGCGTGGGCGGCTGGAGCCGACGGATATCTTCTCGATGACGCCCGCGGGAAGGACGTCCTGCAGCTGGTGCGGCGGATCGCGCGCGGCGACGGTTCCCATGGGCTGCAGGCGGTGCCCACCGCGGTCGTTCCCGCCGACGAACCGGGAGTGTCCGACCTCACCCTGCGCGAGCGGCAGGTCCTCCGTCTCATCGCCGCCGGAATGACGAACCGGCAGATCGGCCTCCGGCTCGGCTTGGCGGAGAAGACCATCAAGAATTACGTCTCGGGACTGCTCGCCAAGTTGCATCTGGAAAGTCGTACGCAAGCCGCCGTGTATCGCGTCACTCACGACGAAAGCACGCACAGCGGCCCTTTATGAGCGAGATAGTTCTTTCGATTTCTGGAGATCGAAGGGACGAATGGCACTGCCGATCTCGCTCCGTCGTGGTCGAGGGTGACCGTACGCATCCCCGTGAAAGGGAGCGTCTGCACCCCCGCCCCGGAGAGAGGACGACGCCATGACTGGCATGAGACATGAAGCCGCGCATCACTCGTCGAAGGAAAAGCAGGTCGCGCCGTGACGGTGCGCTCAGTCATCGCGCCTGGCGGTGATCGAGTCGGCGCGAGCAGCCGTGGCATCATCGCCGCACTGGGAGCTCTCGTCGTCGCGGCGCTCGTTCTGTTCCCGCTCGGTCCCGCCGCACATGCGCGCATCGATGATGCGACGCCCATCGGTGATGGTCAGATCGGTCCCAACACCGAGATCCAGATCACGAGCCTCGGCCCGGGTGCGACGCTTCCCGGTCTCCAACCCCCGTCGCCCATCACCCAAGACCCGCAGGCGCCGTACCCGGCGAGCAACCCGGAGGGATACGCATCGGTCTCGACGTTCGCCGGCACGATCGTCGCGGCGAGCGTCTCGGACCCGTCGCTCACCGCTGAGATGTACTGCATCAATCTGCGCGTCTCGACCTACGTGGGGATCGGATACGAGTCCGGCAGCTGGGAGGAGTCGAACGTGCCCAACATCGGGTACGTGACCTACATCCTCAACAACTTCTACCCCACCGTTCCGGAGCCGGCGGGTCTGTCGGCGAACCAGCAGGCTGCCGCCGTGCAGTCCGCGATCTGGTACTTCACCGATGGCTATGTGCTCAACACCGCGGCCAGTTCCACGGTGCGCGAGGCCACGGCGGCGATCGTCGCGGCAGCTCAGGCCGCCGGTCCCGTCGTGGAGCCGCCCGCGCCTGAAGTGAGCATCACGCCGGAGTCCGACACGGTCGGAGCGACATCGAGTGCCGGGCCCTACACGGTCACCGCCGAGGGAGCGACCGACGTCACCGTCTCCGTTCCCGGCGGGTACGCCATGTTCACGGATGAGGCGGGCATGGAGCCCCTGGCAAACCCCGCGACCGTCCCATCGGGCACCGACATCTGGGTGAGAGTCCCCGACGGATCACCGGGAGACGCGGTGATCAACGCGCGCGCGACGGTGACCGTTCAGCGCGGCCAGGTCTACCTATATGACGGCAACACCCCGGATCTCGCCGACGCGCAGCGGCTCATCCTCGCGGATACCGCCGAACTCGACGCGGTCGACTCTGCGGTGGCGGAGTTCCTCGCTGTGGGCTCGCTGACGGTCAGCAAGGCGTTCGCCGGTGAAGCGCTCGGGTTGCAGGGCGATATCCAGCTGACGATCGACTGCGGCGAGGGCTACGCCTATACCGCCGACATCCCGGCCGGTACCGCGTCGACGCAGACCTTCACGTACTCGGACATACCGGTGGGCACGACCTGCACCGTGACCGAACCGGTCACGGGCGCGAACACGGTCGTCGACGTCTCGACGGATGCCGGCCAGGACGCGGAGATCACGTCAGAGGGCGCGGCCGTCACCGTCACCAACACGGTGACCTATCGGCCGGGAGCGCTGCGAGTCGTCAAGAACATCGACGGCGACGCGGCGGGTCAGCAGGGCGCCATCTCGCTGCGCATCGTGTGCGGCGACGTGCTCGACGAGACCTTCGAGATTCCCGCGGGGAGCGCGGCCGGTGATTACGAACAGGTCTACTCCGACCTGGCTGCCGGCACGGAGTGCACGGTGACGGAGACGGAGACCGGTGAGACGACGCAGGTGCAGGTCGCGACCGGCGATCCTGTCACCGTCGAGATCCAGCCCGGCGCGACGGTCGACGCCTCCCTGGCGAACGCCGTGACCTACCGGCCCGGTTCGCTGCGCGTGGTGAAGTCCATCGACGGAGTGGCGGCCGGGCAGCAGGGAGCGATCGAGCTCGGCATCGTGTGCGCAGACGTCCTCGACGAGACGTTCGAGATCCCCGCGGGTGCTGCCGCGGGGGAGTACGAACAGCTCTTCACCGACATCCCCGCGGGTACCGAGTGCACCGTCACGGAGCTCGAATCGGGCGCAACCGCGCAGGTCGACGTCACGACCGGCGACCCGGTCACGGTGGCGATCGAGCCGGGCGCGACGGTCGATGCCGCCCTGGCCAACGACGTCGTGTATCTGTCCGGTTCGTTGCGGGTTGTGAAGACGATCACGGGTGGCGGCGCCGGCTTGCAGGCGGACATCGAACTCACCGTCCGTTGTGATGACGGGGCCGTGCTCGATGAGACGTTCACGATCCCCGCGAGGAGTGCAGCGGGCGACTACGAGCAGGTGTACACCGACCTGCCCGCCGGTTCGGACTGCGTCGTCACGGAGACGAAGGCGGGAACGACCGCACTGGTCCAGGTGGCCACCGCCGACCCGGTCACGGTGGAGATCCAACCGGGCGACACCGTCGACGCCGCCCTCGTGAACGACGTCCGCGGCGGCGAGCCGGTGGTCCCGGGCCACAGCGCCCTGCCCGCCACCGGTGGCAGCGAACCGCACCTGGCCCTCATGCTCGGACTGGGCAGCATGATGGTCGGTCTGCTCCTGCTCGTGGGAGGCTTGCGGGTCCACCGTCAGCGCGCGGTCCGCTGAGCCTGACACGCACCGTCCCCCTCTCGCTGGTCAGCGGGAGGGGGACGGTCGTGCGGTCGGTCGTGCGGTGAAAACCCGTGTCGAAGTTTCACCCGGATGGATGAAGTAATCTCACACCCGGTTGCGCGCGCCCCACAGCGCGAGCTGGGTGCGGTCGGCGAGATCGAGCTTCTTGAGTGCGGAGTGCAGCTGCGATCGCACGGTGTGAACCGACACCTGCAGCGTCTCGGCGATGCCCTCGTTGCTCGTGACTCCGCCGGCGAGCACGGAGATCACGCGGCGCTCGGCCGAGGTCAGCAGAGCGCTTGCTTCGGGGTCTTCGGGAGCGCCGCCGCGGCGCACGAACTCTCGGATCAGCGGCGCCGTCACTCGCGACGACACGAGTGCTTCGCCCCGCGCTGCGGCGTAGATCGCGCCGACGAGCTGGTCCGAGTCGTGGCTTTTCAGCAGGTATCCGACGGCGCCCGAATCAAGTGCCTCACTGACGTAGCCATCGACGGCGAAGCTCGTCATGACGATGACGGCGATGGGGGAGCGGCCGTCGTCGGGACGAGCGAGCATGCGGGTGGCGGACAATCCCGACATCTGGGGCATCTGGATATCCATGAGCACGACGTCGGCGCGTTCGGCGCGTGCGACATGAACGGCGTCGACGCCGTTCGAGACCTCGCCGACGACCTGGATGCCGGGGGCGCCTTCGAGCTGAAGCCGCAGCCCCCGCCGCACGGCGCGATTGTCGTCGGCGATCAGAACGCGGATGCGCTCGGCCCCACGGTTCATACCGTTCTCCTTGTCAGGCGATCGGGTCGATCGGGATCGCGATCCGCACATCCCATCCGCCGGTCGGCGTCGGCCCTGCGAACAGTGTGCCGCGCAACAGCTCGACGCGCTCGCGCATCCCGCGCAGGCCCCAGCCGAGATCGAGGCCCGGAACGGGCATCGAATCAGTGCCGGGTGCTTGGTTGACGACGCGGGCATGGAGCTCCTCCTCGGTCACGGTCACCGAGATGGTGACCGGCGCTCCGGGGGCGTGTTTCGCCGCGTTCGTCAGTGCCTCCTGGAGAACGCGGTAGGCGGTGGTCGAGACGACGGCGGGCAGATCGGACACGGCCCCGTTTAGGTCGAATGAGACCGGCATGCCGCGTTGCGACCAGAACTCCACGAGCTCGCCGGCGCGACGCAGGTCGCGGGTCGTCTCGGCGGGACCAGCTGCGTCGGCGGCGTGCAGGTCGCTCAGCGCACCCGCCAGGCTCGCGGCGGCGAATCGGCCCTCGTTGCGCACCTCGCCGACCAGGCGGATGGCTTCGTCGGGGCGTGCCGGTGCGAGGGAGATAGCGGCGTCGGCCAGCGTCACGAGCCCGGCGAGGTGCTGGCCCGCGACATCGTGCAGCTCTTGCGCGATGCGGGCGCGCTCGCGTTCGCGCGCGTCGTTGACCCGCGCGTCGTGCTCCTGGCGCGCGAGCTCGGCCTGCTCGCGAGCCAGGGTCACCTGACGCACCTGGGCGCCCCACCAGATCCCCAGGGCGGTCGCACCGAGGGCCGGCGCGGTGAAGCGGAAGAACTCGTTCGCCATGAAGCTCAGGGCGGTACCGACATCACCCGAGTAGAAGACGGCCCAGGTGAAGAGCCCGCCCATTCCGGCGACCACGACGCCGAGCAAGCACACGACGGCCGAGCCGGCCGAGACCCGGCGGGCAAGAAGGAACTGCGCGAGTGCCACGACGAGATACATGCCGATGAGCCAGTTCGGTATGTCGAAGGCGCCGAGGAGGAGGAGGTAGACGGCCACGGTTGCGAAGACCGCGATGCGGGGCCACCGATCGCTCAGGAGGACAGCCGAGGCTTGGGCCACGCATGCCAGGGCGAGGATGACGCACAGCAGCGATATCGATATGTCGAAGGGCCAATCGACGGGGCCAGCCATCATTGCGGTGATCGGCGTTGCGAGCACCTGAACGGTCGTGCTCACCGAGACGATCGCGACCAGGATCAGCGCCGCGCGACGCGTGCGGAAGAAGGTGCGCGTCGCGGATGCGTCGAACTCAAGGCCAGGCTCTCGGGGTGGGTTCACCACAGAATCCTCTCAGCCCCGCACGGAACGTTCGCGCGTGCCAGGATGTGAGGTGTCAGCGCGGAAGGAAACCCTGTCGATGAGCAAACCCATCACATCTCCGGAATCGAACAAGCTGCTGCGAGCCGCGATCTGGGTCGCTATCGGCGCGCTCATCGCGGCGGCGATCGTCTGCGTCGTCTGGGTGCTGATCGGGTCGGGCACCGGGATCGTCGCCCGCGCGTTCATGACAGTCCTGCTGCTCGCCGGCTTCGCAGGCATCGCGATCCTCGAGTCGCACCTCGCGGGTCGTCGCCCGGCGTGGTTCGCTCTGACGAGTATGGGCACGTGGGTCGGGGCGCTGCTCGTGGGCGCCGTCATGATCTGGCTTCCATCCCCGACCGAGAGCTTCGGCTGGGGGTACGAGCGGTTCATGCGTTTCCTGCTGGTGTTGCTCATCCTGCAGCTGGCGCTGCTGCACCTGCGACTCTTCACCAAGGCCTACCTGCGCAACCCCACGACCTTCCTGTCGATCGTCACCTATGTGACGATCGCCTTCCTCGGCATCGTGGCCGTCATGCTCATCGTGCCGTTGGTCGGAGGGGAGTGGTTCGACTTCCTGCCGATCTACTGGCGGGTCGTGGTCGCACTGACGATCCTCGCCGCCGTGGGCACGGCCCTCGTGCCCCTCGTGAACGCGCTACTGATGCCTCGCGCTCCTCAGCCGGCTGCCCCGGCATGGCCGACCTACGCCGATGGCCGGACGCCTCTCCCCGTCCTCGCCGACGGATCGCCCGAGTGGCAGGCGTACTACACGGGGCGCCCCACCTACCCGCAGGGTTACGCTCCCGCGCAGCCGGCGCCGCAGGCCCCCGCGCCGACGCAGCAGTCCGCCCCCGCACCGCAGGTGGCCCCGCCGCAGCAGGCGGCCCACGCCGAGCCCGGGTACGGGGACTATCCGCCGCCTCCGCCGCTGCCCGACCAGCCCATCGCCCCGCGCTGAGGCCTTCCGCGGCCGCACGTCAGGTGATGGGCAGGGCTGCCGTCACCACCCATTCTCGCCCCTCACGCCGGGAGTCGAAAGCTCCACCGAGGAGGGCCGCCCTAGCTGATCCGAGCCCTGCAGACAGCTGAAACCGGTGCATTGCGACTGCCTACCGAGTCGGAGAAGCTGTCGGCGCGCGAGGCAGAGATCGTGCGATATCTGGCAGCGGGCCAGTCCAACGGCGAGATCGCCCGTTCGATGCACGTATCCGAAGGAACGGTCAAAGCCCACTTGAGCAACATCATGCTGAAGTGGAACGCCCGCGACCGGGTGCAGGTTCTCATCACGGCGGCGCGCTTCGGACTCGTCAGCTTCCGGTAGAGCGACTTCCTGCCGACGCGCTGATGTCCGTGTCGTCACTAGCTTCGCTGTCACGTATGCCGGCGGTTCGGAGCGAGGTGCGCCGGTGATCGTGGATCTGCCCCACGCATGGATCGTCGCTGCTGCCCTGACGACACTTCGCCTGCCCCGGTTCGGGGTGCCGTCGCAGACAGCGGCCGGCGCCGTCATCCTCATTGGGCTCGACCTCGCTAACTGGGCGGGATTGATCTGGGGGGAGCTCCGCCCGCGCGCTCCGAGAGCTGCTGACCGGTCATCTCGCTCAGGGCGGTGCGGTGGTGTGAGCCACGCATGATGAGGAGGCGTTGCAGGCGATCGAACCCCGAGTCCTCGACCTGGGCGATCCGGCTTCGAGGCTGGCCTCCGGCACGACCGCGTAGCGTGGAGGCATGGTGGATGCCCGAGAGCTCGAAGACCTGGCCGTCGACATCGCCCGCGAGGCGGGTGCGCTCGCGCGCCGACGCCGCGGCGAGGGAGTCGCGATCGCCGCGACGAAGTCGGCGCTCGCCGACATCGTCACCGAAGCAGACCGCGAGGTCGAGCTCCTCATCCGCGATCGCATCGCACATGCGCGCCCCGATGACGGTTTCCTCGGCGAGGAGTCCGGCGCCGAGCGCGGCGCCAGCGGGCTGACCTGGGTCGTGGACCCTATCGACGGAACGGTCAACTACGCCTACGGCATCCCGCATTACGCCGTGAGCATCGCGGTCGTCGACGGTGAACCCGATCCTCAGCGATGGGAGGCGGTCGTGGCGGCGGTCTTCTCGCCGGCTGTCGACGAGATGTTCCGGGCGACCGCGGGCGGGGGAGCGTGGCTCGGGGATGCGCGCCTGGCGGTGTCCGAGCCGACGGATGCCGGTGCCCTCCTGGCGACGGGTTTCGGCTACGACCCGGCGACGCACGCGGGCGACCTCGCGCGACTCGGGCGGATCATGCCGGTCGCTCGCGACATCCGCCGAGCCGGCGCCGCATCGCTCGATCTCGCTTACGTCGCGGCGGGGCGTCTCGACGGCTACGTCGAGCGTGGGCTGCAGCCGTGGGACCACGCCGCCGGGGCGCTTCTCGTCGCCGAGGCGGGCGGCGTCGTCACCGGTATGCCCGGCGAGCGGCCCGGCCGTACCATGACGATCGCCGCGTCGTCGTCGCTCCACAGTCGGCTGACCGAACGGGTTTTCCACGAAAGCTGACGCGTGGATCGCGTTCCCAGCTGTAAGACGTTAGTGTTTACCCGTTCGTTATCTTCGGAACCCGAGCCGAGGGATCGAACGCAACCCGGACTGTTCCGCTGCGCACGAGCGCGCGCTGTTTTCGAGAGCCTGCGATTTGACTTCTGAGACCACTCCCACTGAGGCCGCGTCCTCGCGACCCTCGGCAGGGGAAGCCTCGGCGGGACTCACGCGGGCTGCCGGTCTCACCCGGGCACAGTGGCGGCGGCTGGCAGCTGAAGCTGAGCTCGCCGCGAAGGTCGCCGCCGTTCCGGCCGATGACGTCGCAACGATCGACGAGGCACCGCAGACGCCGGACGTCGAAGCCGTCGATTCGCAGGCCGCCGCGACCAGCGAGACCGTAGCCGACGAGATGGTCCTCACCGTCGTGGACGGCGACGCTTACGCGGGACCGGATTTCGTCGCGCCATCCCGCCGTCGTCGCACCCGCCCGGCCGCCGAGCATGCCGCCGCGCAGGGCGAGTCGTTCGGCCCGGCCGCGGTCGACTCCGCGACGACCGAGACGCCGGATGCCGATGACGCGCGCTCGCACAGCGACGCGCACGCGAGCGATGAGACGCGCAAGCCGTCCGACGCGCACGACGTCGACGAGTTCGAGTTCGCCGCGCGGCTGTTCTCCTTCACAGCGCAGACCCCGGTGCAGGTGGGCGAGGAGTCCATCGCCGAGCACCAGCAGCGCACCCGCGAGGTCACGGTCGCGCGTCCGGGTCGCCTGCGTCGCGTGGGCAAGCGAGTTGCTGCCGCATCCGTCTCGATGAGCGCCGTCGCCGCCGTCGGTCTCCTGGCCGTCGGCCTGACGAGCCCTGCCGCCGCCGTCTTCGCCTCGGGCGACACGGGTCGCGACATCACGGCCGAGGCGCCCCGGACATCCGCGTCGATCGAGCCCGAAGAGATCCAGGCGTACGTCTCGTCTCCGAACACGGGCGTCACCTTCGATCGCAGCGACACCTTCGATGTGACGTCCGTCTCGGAGATCGCGGCCGACTCGGGTGTGACCAACTTCGCCGGTACGTGGGTCAACGACCCCAACGCCGCGATCCAGTGGCCGTTCCCGGTCGGGGTTCCGATCTCGGCGCAGTTCGGCTCGGTCTCGTACCTGTCCGAGTTCTCCCGCCCGCATCGCGGTGTCGACCTGACGCCGGGGGCCGGGGCTGAGATCCACGCCGTCGCGGGCGGAACCGTGCGCATCGCGACCGAGGCAGGCGGCGACTACGGCGTGACCGTCGTCATCGACCACAACATCGACGGTGAGCTCGTCTCGACGCGCTACGGCCACATGCAGTACGGCTCGCTGCGGGTGAAGGTCGGAGACACGATCGAGCCCGGCGAGATCATCGGACAGGTCGGCAGCACCGGCAAGTCGACCGGCGCGCACCTGCACCTCGAGGTGCTCCTCGGCGGGACGACGCAGATCGACCCGATCGCCTGGCTCGAAGAGCACACGAAGCGCTGACCTGATTCGAAGTGAGGCCGCCGAGATGGTATCCTCTTCTAGTTGCCCGCTTGCGGGTAGCACGCCCCGATAGCTCAGTGGCAGAGCACTTCCATGGTAAGGAAGGGGTCGTCAGTTCAATCCTGACTCGGGGCTCGCAGCATCCTCGGATGCGATGCGGCAGGGTAGCTCAGTTGGTGAGAGCGCACGACTCATAATCGTGAGGTCGCGGGTTCAAGCCCCGCTCCTGCTACAGATGAAAACCCCCGGACGCACCGGGGGTTTTGTCGTATTCGGCAACGGCAACCGCGCGCGAAAGTCCGCGGGAACGAGAAGGCGCCCGGGACCCCTCCAGAGTCCCGGGCGCAGGTCGGACGCGAGACGAGGACCTAACTCGCGGCCGAGGGATCGAGCAGGCCCGCCCTGCTCCCCATCAGCGCTGGATCGCACCCGACGTCACGATCATGCCTC
Organism: Microbacterium sp. BDGP8; assembly: GCF_029991045.1. NCBI lineage: Bacteria > Bacillati > Actinomycetota > Actinomycetes > Micrococcales > Microbacteriaceae > Microbacterium > Microbacterium sp. BDGP8. The sequence continues at coordinate 842,055 of NZ_CP120712.1, forward strand.
GCGTGGCAGGATGCTGGGGCGCGCCGACCATCCGTCCACCTCGAGGGAAAATGGCCGGTGAAGCAGTGAAATCGGGGCGCAACGGTGCCATTTGCGAGCTACGTATGGGCTGAATTTCCGCGCAGGATTTCATCCGATCGGATGACGTGGCGCCGCGCGTCCCGCAGAAACCAGAACGCCCCGTCATCGGAGGATGCGGGGCGTTCCACGATCCGGGGGGAAGATCGTCGACGTCATCGACGCTAGGGCCTCCCCGCCGGTCCGTCGAGTCGGCCTTTCGGGGGACACGTCGTCTGCCGGTGACGCGTCAGCGCCGGTGGAACGGGCAGCCGCCGCCGGTGCCCGTCGCCCGCACGCGCCCGCCCGACGCCGGCTTGGTGGGCAACCGGCGCATGTTCACGTCGAGACCCGAGTCGAGGATAGTGACATCCGGGTGGCTCATCGCCGTGATCGCCGTCGCGAGTCCGGCGATCGCGAGCTTCTCGCCAGGGCAGCGGTGGCCCGTCGCGACATCGGCACCGCCGTGGGGGATGAATGCGGGGAGAGCCTCGTAGTCGTCGACGCCGACGAAACGCTCGGGCGCGAACGAGTCGGCACGCTCCCACGAGTTCTCATCGAGGTTGGTGCCGAGGATGTCGAGGACGACGCGGCCACCCGCCGCGACGCTCTGGCCGTCGAGTTCGATATCGGCGACCGCACGCGCGGGGAGCATGGGGACGAACGGGGCCGTGCGCCGGATCTCCTGCGCGAACGCCACGGCGAGAGGCCCGCCGTCGAGCGTCTCACGCTCGGCCGCCTCCGCGGCGATGCGATCGCGCCACTCCGGACGGTCGTGGAGCTCCTTCGCGGCGAACGCCACGAAGCGCGCGACGGCGATCATCGGACGCATGCTGTTCTGCAGTTCGATGCCGGCCAGGCGGGCGGACAGCAGGACACCGGCGCGGTCCCGGTGCCAGGCCCATGCATGCAGGGCCGTTCCGGGCTCGGGCTCGAGGTCGCCGTCGCGCACCGCCTCGATGAGGTGCTGGGTGTGCCGGTCGGACCAGCGGCGATTGATCCAGGCGAGGAGGTACTCGGGGGAGTAGGGGACGCCGAAGCCGTCGACGATCTGGGCGAGACGAGCCGCCCACCGCGTCTTCGCCGCGGGCGTTCCCGGGAGTCCTGCCCACCGCATGACGGCGCGGCCGAAGGCGCCCACCGCCGCGTCGTAGGCGGAACGCTCCCCGCCGGCGAACCAGTCGTCGAGCTCGCCCTGCCATTCGGCAGCCAGAAGCGGACGCAGACGCTCGACCTGCTCGTCCTCGTAGGCGACGTCGAGGAAGGTCGCCTTGCGGTGCCGGTGGTCCTCGCCGTCGAGGCTGTGAACCGAACCATGCCCGAACAGGGTCTCTTGCACGATTCCGGGCATCGCCCCGTGGCGCCGGACCCGCTCCTCGTCGTAGAACACCTCGACGCCCTCCGCGCCGCGGACGAAGACGGTCGGGTCGCCGAGCAGGCCCATCGGAGCCGAGCGGGCGCCAGCCCGTACGCGACTCCAGATGCGGTCGCCGAATCGGTACCCACGCAGCAGGAGCTGAGGGGAGTCGTCGGTCAGCGTGCGTGCAGCGGCGGCGATCGAAGACATCATGTCTCCACGCTCACACGTCGGGTCCGATGAGCCGAGGGGGAGGCGGATCGGACCGCCGTGTGCTAGCCCGCGGCTCCGGATTCGAGGCGCCGCGCGGCCCGCCGCAACACGGCCGACTCGATCAGCAGCACGCCGCCCACCGCCGCCGCGCCGAGCACCACCAGGAGGAGCGCCGGCAGCGCGTCGGGCCCGGGGGCCTGGACGGCGCCGCCCTCCTGCCAGGGCCACAGCGCCCGGAGCGAGCCGATCATGAGGCCGGTCATCGTCGCGAGCATGATGCGCCGACGATGGACGAGCAGCCACTGCAGCACCGAGACGAACAGGCCGAGACCGATCATGGCGCCGAGGATGAAGACGCCCAGGTAGAGGAAATCGCGCTCGTTGACGGCGGCCAGCGTCGGCGCGTACATCCCGACGGCCAGCAGGAGGAACGACCCCGAGACGCCGGGCAGCACCAGAGCGCACACGGCGAACGCCGCCGCGAGTGCGACGACCGGGAGAGGAGGGTCGAGGGGGTCGACCTGGGGGAGGCTCGTGAGGGCAAAGCCGGCGACCGCGCCGACGAGGGCGACGGCGTACTCGCGCATCCGCCACCGGCCGCCGACCATGCGGATCGGCACGACGAGCGACGCGAGGATGAGCCCGGCGAACAAGGCGCGTGAGGCGACGGGCTCGGCCTCGATGATCGGGGCGAGGACGGCGGACGCGACGAGGACGGCGGTGATCATGCCGATGCCGACCGGCAGCACGACGGACCAGCGCACGGCGGCCAACTCGGCACGAGCGCGCGTCAGCCCGCGGCCTCGCACGCCGTCCGCGACACCACGGGCGACCCCGCGGGCGAGGTGGCCGGCCGACTCGATGAGCGTCTCGTAGACGCCGATGATGAGCGCGACGGTGCCGCCGCTGACTCCGGGAATGATCTCGACGGTTCCGATGAGAGCGCCGCGTCCGGCATCCAGCAGCATTCGGGCGACGGGCATGGGGGACCTCCGGGAAGAGCGGGGACGGAGCGTGCCAGCCTACCGACGGCACCTGAGCGATCGAGGGGTGCGCGCGTTACCGCGCACTCCGGCCCGGTGCAAGTGGCTCGACGGATTCGCCGCCCCGCCGCATCGTGGAGGCATGTCCAACGCATTCAACGACGACCTCGCCCGCCCCGCCGCAGCCGAGGATGCCGGCATCCAGCCGCTGCGCGACGGCGATGCGACCAGCGTGGCCGACCCCGACCTCGACCCGGCCCAGCGCGAGTGGGACCGCACCGACGCGATCGACGAGGCGCTCGACTCCGGCGTCGACCCCGCCGAACTCGATGTCGCGACGGCGACGAGCGACGACCCGGCGCACATCCCGTCGGACGAAGACGAGATCCCCGCAGAGGACCTGCCCACGGGATACGCCCAGCCGGAGACCCAGGGAGACGACCCGGTCATCGCCGAACTCGGCGAGGACGGCGAGGGCGACATCAACGACGAGGGCATGTGACCCCGGGGATCGAGTCGTACGCGCCGATCGGCGACGGCCGCACCGTCGCGCTGATCGGTCTCGACGGCAGCGTGGATTGGCTGCCGCTCCCCGATCTGACCTCGACGCCCGTCTTCGCGCGCCTGCTCGATCGCGAGACGGGCGGATATCTCGAGCTCGCGCCCACGGAGGATTTCGAGACCACCCGTCGGTACGTGCCCGACACCAATGTTCTCGAGACGACGTTCACAACGGCTCGCGGGTCCGTGAGAGTCACCGACGCCATGGTGTCGGGAGTCGCCGGGCGGATGCCGTGGGCGGAGCTGGCTCGTCGCATCGACGGGCTCGAGGGCACCGTGCCGATGGCCTGGCGCATCCATCCCGGTACTTCGCTGCGTACGGCGTCGCCCTGGATCGAGCGCACTCAGCACGGCGACGTCATCCGCAGCGGCAAGACCGCTCTCGTCGTCGTGGGGTTCGAGCACGGGCCCGAGGCTCCCGATCCCGACGGCACGAGCGGCCCCCGCCTGACCGGCTCGTTCACCGCCTCGAAGGGTTCGCGTCACCTCATCGCGCTCGCCGCGACGCACGACGAGCCCCTGCACCTTCCCGACCCCCGTAACGTCGACGTCGGCATCGACCGGACGATCGACAACTGGCGGCACTGGTCCGAGGTCTTCTCGTACGAAGGCCCCTGGGAGGAACGCATCCAGCGCAGCGCGCTCGCCCTCAAGCTGCTCATCTTCAGTCCCACCGGCGCGATCGCCGCTGCCGCCACCACGTCGCTGCCCGAGAATCCCGAGGGCGGCAAGAACTGGGATTACCGCTACGCCTGGGTGCGCGACCTCGCCTACACCGCTCACGCGCTCGTGCGCTTCGGTCTCCGCGAGGAGACGCACGCGGCACTGTCATGGATGCTGCGCACCATCCGCGAGCACGGGCCCGAGCTGCACGTCATGTACACCTTAGGCGGCGAACTCGTGCCCGATGCTCAGGACTACCCCGTGCCCGGCTGGGGAGGCGTCGGTCCGGTCGTCACGGGCAATCCAGCGCGCGAGCAGCTTCAGCTCGGCGTCTACGGCGACCTCATGGCGATCTGCCGGACGTACGTCGATGCGGGGAACGTCCTGGACATCGGTACGGGGCGGATGCTGGCGGGCGTCGCCGACCGCACCTGCGACCTGTGGCGCAATCCCGACTCGGGAATGTGGGAGCTGCCGGAGGAACGGCACTACACCTCCTCGAAGATGGGATGCTGGAAAGCCCTCGACGACGCCGTCGCGCTCGCCGAGAGCGGCGCGATCCCCGGGAGCGCCGAGCGGTGGAAGGCCGAGCGCGAGCGCATCCGGCTCTGGATCGACGAGAACTGCTGGTCCGAGGCGAAGTCGGCCTACGCCTTCTACGCGGGTTCGGACGAGCTCGACGCCTCCGTGCTGCTGCACGCGCCCACCGGCTTCGACCGCGGCGAGCGGATGTCGACGACGATCGACGCCCTCACCGACGAACTGGGCGCCGGCCCGCTGCTGTACCGCTACAGCGGGGTGTCGGCGGAGGAGAAGACGTTCGTCGCCTGCGCGTTCTGGCGCGCCGAGGCGCTGGCGTGCGTCGGCAGGCATGACGAGGCGCTCGACCTCGTCGACCAGCTCGTCGCCCTCGCGAATGACGTCGGCATCTACGCCGAGATGATCGACGCTGACGACGGCACCGCCTGGGGCAACACCCCGCAGGCCCTCAGCCACCTCGCGTTCATCGCGACGGTCCTCACCATCCGCGACGTCGTCCCCGAGGAGGCCCTCCGTGGCAGATGAGATCGGAGTGTTCCGCGACACTCGTGCCGTGCTCGTCGAGAGCATCTGGTGGGACGACCGCACCGACGAGGTCGTGTGGGTCGACATCACCGCAGGGCTGCTGCATCGCGGCCCGCTCGACGGGGCGGTCGACGGCAGCGACGACCGGGTCGTCGAGTTGCCCCCGCCGCTATCGGCGGTGCAGCCGGCCGCCGGAGGCGGCTACATCGCGGCACTGAAGGACCGCGTCGTCCTTCTCGACGCGGACGGCCGTATCGAGCGCGACCTCGCCTCGCTGCGTCACCGCCACGACGGCATGCGGCTGAACGAGGGCAAGGTCGACCCGTTCGGCCGCTTCATCGTCGGCGCCATGGAGCTCACGACTGACGACCCCGATGCGGCGGTATGGTCGGTCGACCCGGACGGCGACGTGCGGGTGCTCGGCGGCGGCTACGGAATCGCGAACGGTATGGAGTGGTCCGACGACGGGCGCACGATGTACATCACCGACACCGCGACCTCGACCGTCTACCGCGCGTCCTACGGTCCCGCCGGCGAGCTCGGAGAGCTCGAGCCCTACCTTGTCGGCCGGTCGAGTGACGGGCTGGTAATGGCGACCGACGGCTCGTTCTTCAACGGGCTCTATGGCGAGGGCATGGTGGCGCGCTGGAGCGCCGACGGAGACCTCGTCGAGGAGAGCACGATGCCCGTGCCCAACATCACCTCCGTCGCGTTCGCCGGGCCCGACCTCGACGTCCTCCTCGTCGGATCGGCGCGCGAGAACCTCACCGAGGAGCAGCTGCAGCGGCATCCTCTCTCGGGCGGCATCCTCCGCCTCGAACCCGGCGCGACCGGCCGCCCCATCCACACGTTCGGGTCTCCGTCGATCGCCTGATCGACGGACCCGAGTGACGACCACCCCCAGGAAGACCGATGGAAGGAGACACCATGTCCCGTGACCAGTACACCTTCGTCAACCCCGCCGAGCTGTACGCGGACATCGAGCCCGAGAAGCAGCACATGGACGAGCCGGGCCTCGACGCCGACCTCACGCCGAAGGCCGATCTCGGCGAGGAGAGCTACCGTGGCAGCGGCCGCCTGACCGGGCGCAAGGCGCTCATCACGGGCGGCGACTCGGGAATCGGCGCCGCTACCGCGATCGCCTTCGCGCGCGAGGGTGCCGACGTGGCCATCTCGTACCTTCCCGAGGAGGAAGAGGACGCGCAGCGCATCGCCGGCATCCTGAAGGATGCGGGTGTGACGGTGGCGCAGCTTCCCGGCGACCTGCGCGACCCGGAGTACTGCCGCTCGCTCGTCGCCGACACGGTCTCGGCGCTCGGCGGCATCGACATCCTCGTCAACAACGGCGGCAAGCAGATCTTCCAGTACGAGCTGGCCGATCTGACCGACGAGCAGTTCGACGACACCTTCAAGACCAACGTCTACGCGATGTTCTGGATCACCAAGGCCGCGCTGCCGCACCTGCCGGCAGGTGCCTCGATCATCAACACCACGTCGATCCAGGCCTACTCGCCGTCCGAGACGCTCGTGGACTACGCCTCGACGAAGGCGACGATCAACACGTTCACCAAGGCGCTCGCCCAGCAGCTCGCGCCGAAGGGCATCCGCGTCAACGCCGTGGCGCCGGGGCCGATCTGGACGCCGCTCCAGCCGAGCGACGGCCAGCCGCAGGAGAAGATCGACAGCTTCGGCGAGGAGACCCCGCTGGGACGTATGGGTCAGCCGGCGGAGCTCGCGCCCGCCTACGTGTTCCTCGCGTCGGCAGAGTCGAGCTACGTCGCGGGGGAGACCCTGAACGTCAACGGCGGAATGCCCACGCCCTGACGTCATCGCTGACGAGTGCGCCGGTGGCCGCGGCTGCCGGCGCACTTTTCCAGCATATTGATTGCGCACAACCTAGTTGTGTACAGTGCATGTATGGAACCGACGCAGCACATGGTCTGCTTCTCGCTCTACGCCGCGTCGCGGGCAACGACGAAGGCGTACGCGGCTCTCCTCGAGCCGCACGGACTGACCTACCCGCAGTACCTCGTGCTCGTGCTGCTGTGGAACCGCGACGGCCGCAGCGTCAGCGACCTGGGCCAGGCGCTCGACCTCGATTCCGGCACGCTGTCGCCGCTGCTGCGCCGGATGACGCGTGACGGCCTGGTGGAACGGGGTCGCGACAGTGTCGACGAGCGCGTCGTGACCGTGTCGCTCACCCCCCGAGGCCGCGAACTGCGCTCGGAGCTCGCCCACGTGCCCGCCTGCATCGCGCAGGGGATGGGCGTCACCGTCGATGGTGCCCGGCAGCTGATCGCCGCCCTCACCGAGTTGGCGGACGGGATGCGCGACACCGCCACCGATCTGCGCGCGGATACCCGCGCGACGAAGACCACCCCCGAAAAGGAAATGAAGGAGGAGCACGCATGAGCGCTCTCTACACCGCCGAAGCACTCTCGACGGGCGCCGGCCGCAACGGGCACGTCCGCACCACGGACGGCCGGGTCGACCTCGAGATGGCCATTCCGAAGGAGATGGGGGGTTCGGGCAGCGGCTCGAACCCCGAGCAGCTCTTCGCCGCCGGCTACGCCGCCTGCTTCCACTCCGCCCTGCAGATGGTGGCGCGCTCCAAGAAGATCGACGTGACCGACTCGGCCGTCGGCGGCCAGGTGCAGATCCACCCCACGGATGCCGGCGGGTTCTCGCTCTCGGTCGTCCTCGAGGTCGTGCTGCCCGGCGTCGAGCGCGAGGTCGCCCAGGAGCTCGCGGACGCCGCGCACCAGGTGTGCCCGTACTCGAACGCGACCCGCGGCAACATCCCCGTCGAGATCACGGTCTCGGAGGACTGATCCCCGCGTCCCCGCGTCGCGCGCTCAGATGCGCACGACGCGGGGACGGTGCCGCACCTCGCGGTGCAGGCGCTCCATCTTCGCGTCGAGCTCGGCCGCCGTCTCGGCGGCATCCTTCAGCTCCGCGGTCAGCTCCGCCGGCACGTTCGCGGCGAACTTGTAATAGATCTTGTGCTCGAGGCTCGCCCAGAAGTCCATCGCAATGGTGCGGAACTGCACCTCGACGGGCACGGTGATGCGTCCGGTCGAGAGGAAGACGGGCACCTCCACGATCGCGTGCAGGCTCTTGTAGCCGTTGGGCTTGGGTTCAGCGATGTAGTCCTTGACGGTCCGGACCTCGATGTCGTCCTGGGCCGTGAGCAGGTCGAACAGGCGATAGGCGTCCTGCGTGAAGCTGCAGGTGACGCGGACGCCGGCGATGTCGGTGATGTGCTCGCGGATCGACGCGAACTCGGGTTCGACCCCCTTCCGGACGACCTTCTCCACGATGCCGTCGGGTGACTTCAGCCGGCTCGAGAGGTGCTCGATGGGGTTGTAATCGTGCAGCTGCTGGAACTCGTCGCGCAGGATCTGCAGCTTCGTCTCGATCTCCTGCATGCCGAAGCGGTACTCCAGGAGGAACTGCTGGAACTCGTCGCGCAGGCTCCGGAGCTCCTGTGGCGTGAAGTTCTGGAGACCGTCGGTGATCGAGAGCGGGGGCACGGAGCTGCCGGTCGTCATGGCACCGACGGTACCGATCCGGCATCGGCGGCGGCTGTGAGGATCCACGGTCGTTCGCGTGTCGGAGCCCGGCGCTACCATGAACCGTCCGGTCGACTCGCTCAAGGAGACCCATGCTCGGCAAGCTCCTGTTCCGCTATCTGCGCACCTATCGGTGGCTGCTCCTGGGCGTGCTGGTGTTCCAGTTCGGCTCGGCGATGGCCTCGCTCTATCTGCCTCGACTGAACGCGGACATCATCGACAACGGCGTCGCCCGAGGCGACACCGCCTACATCTGGTCGCGCGGGGCCATCATGCTGGTCATCGCGCTCGGGCAGATCGTCGCGTCGGTCATCGCGACGCTGTGCGCTGCCCGTGCCGCGATGGCCGCGGGACGCGACATCCGACGCGACGTCTTCGAGAAGGTCAGCGGCTTCTCCGAGCGCGAGGTGTCGCGCTTCGGTCCGGGCACGCTCATCACCCGCAACACGAACGACGTGCAGCAGGCGCAGATGCTCGCGATGATGGGCGCCACGATGCTCGTCACAGCTCCGATGCTCGCGATCGGCGGCGTCATCATGGCGCTGCAGCAGGATGTCGGGCTCAGTTGGCTGATCGGGGTCGCTGTGCCGCTCCTGCTCGTGGTCGCCGGGCTCATCATCGGCCGCATGGTGCCGCTGTTCCGCCAGTTCCAGACCCGGCTCGACAACGTCAACCGCATCATGCGCGAGCAGCTGACCGGCGTCCGGGTCGTGCGGGCGTTCGTCCGCGAGCGCATCGAAGAGCAGCGATTCCGCGGTGCCAACACCGACATCATGATCGTCGGGCGCAAGGTCGGGTCGCTGTTCGTGCTGATGTTCCCGCTGGCGATGCTGGTGCTCAACGTCACGGTCGTCGGCGTGATCTGGTTCGGCGGCATCCAGGTCGATCAGGGCAACGTGCAGATCGGCACGCTGTTCGCGTTCATGCAGTACGTCGGCCAGATCCTGATGGGCGTGCTCATGGCGACGTTCATGACGATCATGATCCCGCGCGCCGCGGTCTCCGCCGACCGGATCGGCGAGGTGCTCTCCTCTCAGGATGCGCTCGAGCGTCCCGCCTCGCCCGTGCGGGAGTTCCCCGAGCCCGGCGCCATCGTGTTCGACGACGTCGCGTTCACGTACCCGGGCGCCGAGACGCCGGTGCTGCAGGGCATCTCGTTCCGCGCGGATCCCGGCGAGACGGTCGCCGTCGTCGGGTCGACGGGGTCGGGCAAGACCACGCTCGTCTCGCTCATACCCCGGCTGTTCGACGTCACCGGGGGATCGGTGACGGTCGCCGGCGTCGACGTGCGCGAGGCCGACCTCGACCTGCTCTGGAGCGGCATCGGCTACGTCCCTCAGCGCGCGTTCCTGTTCACCGGCACGGTCGCGTCGAACCTCCGGTTCGGGCGGGAGGACGCGACCGACGACGAACTGTGGAAGGCACTCGAGATCGCGCAGGGGCGCGACTTCGTCGCGGAGATGGAGGGAGGCCTCGAAGCGCGCATCGCGCAAGGCGGCACCAATGTCTCGGGAGGGCAACGCCAGCGGCTCGCCATCGCACGAGCGATCGTGCGGCGCCCCGACGTCCTGGTCTTCGACGACTCGTTCTCCGCGCTCGACCTCACCACGGACGCGCGACTGCGCGAAGCGCTGTGGCGCGAACTGCCGGAGGTCACGAAGATCGTCGTCGCACAGCGGATCTCCACGGTGACCGGTGCCGACCGCATCCTCGTGCTCGACGACGGCCGGATGGCGGGTCTCGGTACGCACGAAGAACTCCTCGAGTCCAACGAGACGTATCGCGAGATCGTCGAATCGCAGCTGGGAGTGGACGCATGAGCGCCGAGAACCTCACCGACGAGGAGCGCGCCGAGCTCGAGCTCGCGGAACAGGCTCGTCAGAACTCCGGCAGCTGGGACAGTGTCGCTCCCGGCAAGGCGGCGAAGTTCGGGCCGAGCTTCCTGCGGATGATCGGTCTGCTGCGCCCCTATGCCCTCGTGTTCGGTCTCATGACGGTTCTCGGTGCGGTCGGCGTGGTTCTCGCCGTCCTCGCCCCGCGCGTGCTCGGCGATGCCACCAACCTCATCTTCGAGGGCGTCGTCTCCGCGAACCTCGGCTCGCAATTCCCCCCGGGTACGAGCCAGGAGGACGTCGTCGCGGCGCTCAACGCCGCAGGGCAGACGGATGTCGCCAACATCGTCGGGGCGATGCAGAACTTCCAGGTGGGCGCGGGCGTCGACTTCGACCGGCTGAAGTGGGTGGTCGTCACCGTCCTCGCGATCTACGTCGGCTCCGCCGTGCTGACCTGGCTGCAGGGCTTCGTGATCAACATCATCATGGTGCGGACGATGTGGCGTCTGCGCGAGTCGGTCGAGGCGAAGATCAACCGGCTGCCGTTGTCGTACTTCGACCGGGTCCAGCGCGGCGAGCTGATCTCGCGGGTCACGAACGACATCGACAACATCACGCAGACGATGCAGCAGTCCCTCTCGACCGCGCTCACGAGCGTGCTGACGGTGGTCGGCGTGCTGTTCATGATGTTCTCGATCTCGTGGCAGCTGGCGCTCGTGGCGCTCGTCTCGCTGCCGCTCATGGCCGTGATCTTCGGTGTCATCGGGCCGCGGTCGCAGAAGGCCTTCGCGGTGCAGTGGCGCAAGGTCGGCCGGTTGAACGCTCGTGTCGAGGAGTCGTTCTCGGGGCACGCCCTCGTCCGCGTGTACGGTCGCGAACGAGACGCCCGCGAGAAGTTCGAGGCCGAGAACGACGAGCTCTTCGAAGCGGCCTTCAAGGCGCAGTTCCTCTCGGGCCTCATCATGCCGGGCATGACCTTCATCGGGAACCTCACGTACGTCGGCATCGCGGTCCTCGGCGGTCTGATGGTCGCCTCGGGCCAGCTGCGACTCGGCGACGTGCAGGCGTTCATCCAGTACTCGCAGCAGTTCACCCAGCCGCTGTCTGAGCTCGGCGGCATGGCCGCCGTCGTGCAGTCGGGCACGGCTTCCGCTGAGCGGGTGTTCGAGCTCCTCGACGAGGACGAGCAGGACCCCGACGCTCCCGATGTCGAGCCGGCGCGCGGAGGCCGCGGCGTGATCGAGTTCGAGCATGTCCGCTTCGCCTATTCTCCCGAGAAGCCCCTCATCACCGACCTGACCTTCCGCGTCGAGCCGGGCCAGACGGTCGCCATCGTCGGTCCGACCGGGGCCGGCAAGACCACGCTCGTCAATCTCCTCATGCGTTTCTACGAGCTCGACGGCGGCCGTATCCTCCTCGACGGTCAGGACATCTCCGAGCTGTCCCGAGACGACGTGCGCTCGCGCACCGGGATGGTGCTGCAAGACCCCTGGCTCTTCGCCGGCACGATCCGCGACAACATCCGCTACGGCCGCGAGAGCGCGACCGACGACGAGATCGTCGAGGCGGCGATCGCGACGCGTGTCGACCGCTTCGTGCATTCGCTGCCCGACGGGTACGACACCGTCCTCGACGAGGATGCCGCGAACGTCTCGGCCGGCGAGAAGCAGCTCATCACGATCGCGCGCGCGTTCGTGGCGCAGCCCGCGGTGCTCATCCTCGACGAGGCGACGAGCTCCGTCGACACCCGAACCGAGCTGCTGCTGCAGCAGGCCATGTCGGCGCTGCGCGAGGGGCGGACCTCCTTCGTCATCGCGCATCGGCTGTCGACGATTCGCGATGCCGACCTCATCCTCGTGATGGAGCACGGCGACATCGTCGAGAAGGGCTCGCACGACGAGCTGATCGCGGCTCAGGGCGCCTACTGGCGTCTGTACCAATCGCAGTTCGAGCAGGCGGCGACGGAGCAGCCGGATTCGGTCGCCGAGCTCGGCGCGGCCGATGATGCCGCGGGCGGCCGGCCGGTCTCGGCCGATCGGTAGTCTGAACGAGGCGGATCTGCGCCCGACGCGAGAGAAGGCAGAGTTGAGCGGTTCGACGCCTCCGGGCTGGTACGACGACGGGCACGGCGCACTGCGATGGTGGGACGGCTCGCGGTGGACCGAGCACACACACGCCCCCGTCGAGCCCGAGCCGGAGGCCGAGTCTCAGCCCGAAGAACCGCCGGCCGTGACGGAGGCCTCCCTCGCCGAGAGCCAGCACGGGGTCGCGGCATCCGACACGGCGTCGCCGACCGACGCGCTGCCGCCGATCCCGCCGTCGCCGGGAGGGTTCGCGCCGGTGTATCCCGGCGCGCATCCGTCGATCGCGACAGCGGCCGTGACCGGCGCCGTCGGCGAAACCGACGCAGCGCCTGCGCGCCGTTCCCGGCTCTGGATCGTCTTCGTCGCGCTCGGCGTCGTCCTCGTCGGGCTCGTCGTCCTCGCCGCCGTGTTCATTCCGCGCTTCATCGTGGGGATCCTGGATCCGAGCAGCGATCGCCCCGGTGCGACTGCGGTCCAGGGGGCCGATCTGCGGGCGGCCGAAGACATCGTCGACGCGTACGACGACGCATGGGACGAGATGGACTGCGCGGCCTACCAGGCCATCCTGACTCCCGAGTTCCTCGCGAGCGGCGGGCTGTCCGACTGCGCGGACTTCGCCCAGGCGGCCCGCGAGTTCAACAACTCGGTCGAGGACTACGAGGTGAGCTTCATCTCGACGACCCGAGAAGGAGACACCATCTACGTGGAAACCGTCGAGACCTTCACGCAGACGGCGGACGCCGCCGGTGCTCCGCTCGAGAACCCCGTTCCCGCGAGCTTCTCAGCGCTTTACACGCTCGTTCCGGGTGGCTCCGGCTGGCTCATCGACGATTACGTCGAGCAGTGATGGTCGAGCGTGGTGCGCGCCGGAGCTCGCGGTTCTATCTGGCGTGTGCCGGGGTCGGGCTCGCGGCCGGCCTATTGTCGGGACTGTTCGGCGTCGGCGGCGGAACGGTCATCGTCCCGCTCCTGGTGCTGCTGCTCGGATTCGACCAGCGGCTGGCTGCCGGAACCTCCCTCGCCGCGATCGTCCCCACGGCCTCGGTCGGCGTCATCTCCTACGCCCTCACCGGATCCGTCGCCTGGGTCCCGGCCATCATCCTCGCCGCGGGTGCCGTGATCGGCGCACAGATCGGCAGCTGGCTGCTGGCCAAGATCCCGCAGAACGCGCTGCGGTGGGGCTTCGTCGGGTTCCTCGTCGTGGTCATCGTGATGCTCTTCATCGTGGTGCCCTCGCGTGACGCGGTACTCGAGCTGAACTGGGGCGTCGGTATCGGGCTCGCCGGGCTCGGGCTGTTCACGGGGATCATGGCCGGCCTGCTCGGTGTGGGCGGAGGCGTGATCGTCGTTCCGGCGCTGATGTTCCTCTTCGGCACGAGCGACCTCATCGCGAAGGGCACCTCGCTCCTGATGATGATCCCGACCGCGATCTCGGGAACCGTCGGCAACGCTCGGCGACGCAACGTCGACCTCGTCGCGGCCCTCGTCGTCGGGCTCGCCGCGTGTACAACCACGGCGCTGGGGGCGTGGATCGCGACGCTGCTGAACCCGCTGACGGCCAACATCCTCTTCGCCGTGTTCCTCACCTTCATCGCGTCGCAGATGGCGATCCGCGCCGTGAAGGCGCACCGGGCGGCACGCGCGACGAAGCGGGCCGCGCAGCCGTCGGGGGGCCACCGGTAGAATCGGACGGTGTCCGTGAACCCCGATCTGGTCGACCGCGCCTTCGCGCCGACCGCCCCGTACCTCGTGGGTCGCGAAAAGGTGCGCGAGTTCGCCCGCGCCGTCTTCGCGACCGATCCGCAGCACACCGACCCCGAAGCGGCACGTGCGCTGGGTTACACCGACGTGGTCGCTCCGCCGACTTTCGCCATGGTGATCCAGGACCTCACGCTGCAGCAGCTCCTGGGCGAGGCCGACTCGGGCATCGCCCTCGAGCGGACGGTGCACGCCGAGCAGCGATTCCGCTACACGCGCCCGATCGTCGCGGGCGATGAGCTCACCGCGCAGCTCACCGTCACCGGCATCCGTGCCTTCGGCAAGGGGGCGATGGTGACGAGCGAGGCGGATATCCGCGACGTCGCCGGTGACCACGTCGTGACCGCCGTCTCCGTGCTGCTGGTCGGGGGAGAGGACGCATGAGCGATCTGACTGTCGGGTCCGTCGTCGCCGAACGCACCGTCGAGCTCACGCGCGAGTCGCTCGTACGGTATGCCGGGGCATCGGGCGACTTCAATCCCATCCACTACCGCGACGACGTCGCGGCACGCGTCGGCCTGCCCGGTGTGCTCGCCCACGGAATGCTGACGATGGGGCTGGCCGTCGAGACGATCGTGGAGTGGCTCGGCGACAGCGGCCGCATCGTCGAGTACGGCGTGCGTTTCACCCGCCCTGTCGTCGTCGATGCTGAGACCGGCGCGACTCTCACCGTCGTCGCGATGGTGGGCGCCGTCGATGAGGGCGTCGCACGCATCGACCTGACCGTCAGCCACGACGGCACCGTCGTGCTCGGCAAGGCGCAAGTGCGCGTGCGCACCGCAGAGTGACCGTGGCCGAGATCGAACCGCGACCCCTCGCGGAGCTGACCACGCTGCGCGCGGGCGCCGTGCCCGACCGCCTGGTCGAGGTGCGCACGGCGGACGAGCTCGTCGCCACGATGCGCGAGCTGTGGACGGCCGGTGAGCCCTGGCTGGTCGTCGGAGGCGGGTCGAACCTGCTGGTGGGTGACGAGCCGTTCGACGGCACCGTCGTCGCCGTGCGCACGACCGGGATCGAAGAGCTGCCGTCGCCGCATCCCGGGCGCGCGCGTCTGAAGGTGCAGGCCGGTCACTCGTGGGACGACCTCGTCGAGTACGCCGTCGCGGCCGGTCTCGGCGGGATCGCCGCGATGTCGGGCATTCCGGGCACCGCGGGGGCAGCTCCCGTTCAGAACATCGGCGCCTACGGTCAGGAGGTCGTGCAGACCCTCGTCGAGGTCGAGCTGCTCGACGAGTCGACCGGCGAGGTCAGTGTCGTGCCGGCATCCGAGCTGGGCCTCGGCTTCCGCACCTCGGTGCTGAAGCATCACCACGGATCGGTCGCGGCGCGTTCCGCGGTCATCCTGTCGATCACGCTCGAGCTCGACCGCGTCGGGCACGGCGAATTCGCGATCAGCGGGCCGCAGCTGCGCGGCGCCCTGGGGCTCGACCCGGAGGCGACGGTGTCGCTGCGCTGGGTGCGCGAGACCGTGCTGTCCGTACGGGCCAGCAAGGGGATGGTGCTCGACGACGCCGACCCCGACACGTGGAGCGCCGGGTCGTTCTTCCAGAACGCCGTGGTGACCGCCGCCTTCGCTCGGACGCTGCCCGACGCCTGCCCGCGCTGGCCGGTGGCACCCGACCCAGTGACCGACCGGGTGATCCCGTTGAACGAGTACTACGGCGTCTCGCCGACGGGTGAGGTGGCCGAGCCGGACGTCAAGGTGAGCGCGGCCTGGCTCATCGAGCACGCCGGTATCGGCAAGGGTTTCTCGCTGCCCGGATCGCGAGCCGGCCTGTCGACCAAGCACGCCCTCGCGCTCACCAACCGCGGGGGAGCGACGGCCGAGGAGCTCGCCGCACTCGCGCGGTTCGTCCAGCAGCGCGTGCAGGCGGAGTTCGGCCTCATCCTGCAGCCCGAGCCCGTCCTCGTCGGCGTCGAGCTCTAACCCGGTTCCTCAGCCGTCGACTCGCCAGAGAACGCGGATGGGCGGGCGTCGGCATCCGCAATTCCTGGCGACTCGACGGCGTGGGTTGGGGGTGGGCGCGGGTCAGCGGGCTGACAGCAGACGGCGGATGCGGCGGACGAGGGCACCGGGGTCATCGAAGTCTCGGGCCGTCACGACCGTGACGCGGTAGCCGAGCGACTCGAGCTCGGCGCGTCGTGACTGATCCCGGCTCCACTGCGAGGAATCGCGATGGTAGTCGCCGTCGTACTCGAGGACGAGCCGGGCATCGCGGTACAGCAGATCCACCCGCGCGACGAAGCGCCACCCGTCGCGGATGACCACGTTCGTCTCGGGGCGGGGGAGTCCGGCCCGCACGAGCAGAACCCGCAGCTCCGACTCGCGCGGCGACTCCGCGCCGTCGTCGAGCAGGGTCAGGGCCTCAGCGCGCCGCACTGCGCCGCGGCTGCGGCCCGCCCTCGCGTGAGCGAGCCCCAGAGCGTCGATCGTCGTGCGCGGCCCACGTCGGCTGATCAGTGCGTCACCCGCGGCCACGAGGGCGCCCAGCGAGACCGCGCCGGCGAGGTCGACCCACGTACGCTCGATGGTCGTGAGGCGGATGCCGTCCACGCAGGCGATGTCGTCCGGACGCACAGCCAGCGCGCGGCCGACCACCTCGGGGCGGCGGACCCGGTTGGCCGGGAGAGCGACGGCGAGGTGCGGGCGGGCCGCCGCGGCGTCTCGGAGGACCGCGGGTAACGGCATCCGGTGCACCGCAGCGGCGGTGGGCCCGCAGAAGAAGGCATGACCGGGTACTCGCTCGCCGATCAGCCGGAGCATGTCGAGGTCGTTCAGAGGCCCGCGCGCCCGCGTGCCGTGGAGGGGGCTCGTCAGATCACGAGCCCGCAGTCGACCCGCGGTGACGCCGTGTTCCCGGGCCGTCTCGGTGACGAAGCCCGTCGGGAGTTCGGCGGGCAGCGGAGTGCGTCGCATGCCGCCAGCATCCGTCGCCTGCCCTTGGTGCCGAGGCCCCCGCCCGCCGTTTCGGGAGAACTCCCGCCCCGCCGCCCATGTGCAGGACCCAACACCCATCCCGTCGACTCGCCACAAACGGCGGGTGCGAGCGCGTCAGGACCCGCCGTTTCTGGCGAGTCGACGGGGTGGGAGGGGGAGGGAGAAGGAGGGGTTAGGAGAAGAGGCGCTGGAGGCGCTGGATGCCCTCGAGCAGCTGCTCGTCACCGAGCGCGTACGACAGGCGCAGGTAGCCCGAGGGGCCGAAAGCCTCGCCAGGCACGACGGCGACCTCGGCCTGCTCGAGGATCAGGTCGGCGAGCTCGAGGCTCGTGTTCGCCTCGGCGCCGCCCCAGGAGCGTCCGAGGAGTCCGGTGACGTCGGGGTAGACGTAGAACGCCCCGAGGGGGTTGGGGACCTCGACGCCGGGGATCCTCGCGAGCTCCTCGACGATGAGCCGGCGCCGACGGTCGAAGGCCAAGCGCATCTCCTCGGCCTCGGTCTGCGGGCCGGTGAGTGCGGCGAGAGCCGCGCGCTGCGCGACGTTGTTGACGTTGGAGCTGAGGTGCGACTGCAGGTTTCCGGCGAGCTTCATGGCGTCGGCGGGGCCGACCATCCAGCCCACGCGCCATCCGGTCATGGCGTAGGTCTTGGCGACGCCGTTGACCAGGATCGTCTGACCCGCGAGCTCGGGTACGGCCTCGACGATCGAGACCGCGCGGGCGCCTTCGTAGACGAGGTTCTGGTAGATCTCGTCGCTGATGACCCAGATGCCGTGCTCGAGAGCCCACTGGCCGATCGCCGCGGTCTCCTCGGGCGTGTACACCGACCCCGTCGGGTTGGAGGGCGAGACGAAGACGAGCACGGTGGTGCGCTCGGTGCGCGCGGCCTCGAGCTGCTCGACGGTGACCTTGTACTCCTGGTCTGCGCCGGCGAAGACCTCGACCGGGATGCCGTCGGCCAGGGCGATCGCTTCGGGATAGGTGGTCCAGTACGGCGCGGGCAGCAGCACCTCGTCGCCGGGGTTCACGACCGTCTGGAAGGCCTGGTACACCGACTGCTTGCCGCCGTTGGTCACGATGACCTGCGAGGGCTGGACCTCGAGGCCCGAGTCGCGCAGCGTCTTGGCGGCGATCGCCTCGCGCAGCACGGGGAGGCCGGCGGCGGGGGTGTACCGGTAGTTGGCCGGGTCGGCGAGGGCGTGCTGAGCGGCCTCGACGATGAACTGCGGCGTCGAGAAGTCGGGCTCGCCCGCGGCGTACGAGATGACCGGCCGGCCGGCGGCCTGCAGGGCCTTGGCCTTGGCGTCGACCTTGAGGGTCGCCGACTCGGCGATGGCGGAGAGCTTGCGGGACAGCGGTGCGCGTTCGGTCACCCTTCGAGAGTAGCGGCGTGGTCCACCGAATGGTGGACGGGGATCGACCGGATGACCTCTCCCGCGCCGGCGACGGAACCGGCACGCTGGAGGCATGACCACGAGAGCGAGCGCACCGACCGTCGTGCGCGGCCTGACCAAGAGATACGGCGACGTGACGGCCGTCGACGACGTGAGCTTCGAGGTGCCCGCCGGGGGCGTGTTCGCGTTCCTCGGGACGAATGGGGCCGGCAAGTCCACGACGATCAGCGCTCTCACGACTGTGATCGAGCCGGATGCGGGGCAGCTCGAGGTCGCCGGTCACGACGTGCGCTCCGACGGTGACGCCGTGCGCCGCGCGATCGGCGTCGTCTTCCAGGACTCGCTCCTCGATTCCGCCCTCACCGTGCGCGAGAACCTGACGGTGCGGGCGCGTCCGTACCTCGGCTCGACGGCGGCGATCCGCGACCGCATCGACCGCCTCGCCGAGATCATCGACCTGGGCGAGTTCATCGACCGTCGCTACGGCCGGCTCTCGGGCGGGCAGCGTCGCCGCGCCGACATCGCCCGCGCGCTGCTCCACGACCCGGAGATCGTCTTCCTCGACGAGCCGACGACGGGACTCGATCCCGCGAGCCGGCAGATGGTGTGGCGGACGATCCATGAGCTGCGCGAGCGCGCCGGTCTCACCGTGTTCCTCACGACGCATTACCTCGAGGAGACGGAAGAGGCCGACCAGGTCTGCATCATCGATCGCGGGCGGATCGTCGCCGACGGCACTCCGGCGCAGCTGCGTGCGCGTTACAGCTCCAGCATCCTGTCGCTCGTCACGGCCGACGGCGACGAGCGCATCGCGGTGGCGGATGCCGCCGAGGCCCGCCGCATCCTCGCCGAACGGGGCGACGCGGTGCTCGACTTCGAGTTCCGTCATGGCCGGATGGACGACGTCTTCCTCACCCTGACCGGGCAGGCGGCCACCGATGGGACGTCGACGGGGGAGGCGACACGATGAAGACCGTGCAGGCGTATGTCGGGCGCAACCTCCGACTGTTCTACCGAGACCCGCTCGGGGTCTTCTTCGCGCTCACCGGGGCCCTCGTTGTCTTCCTGCTCTACGCCCTGTTCCTCGGCCAGATGCAGGTGGACTCGCTCGCCACGACTCCGGGGTTCGATGCCGACGCCGCCCGCGACTTCGTCGACTCGTGGATGTTCGCCGGGGTCGTGGCCGTCGCCGCCGTCACGACGCCGCTCGGCGCGCTGTCGACGTTCGTCGAGGATGCCGCGTCCGGACGGTTCCGCGACTTCCTCGTCTCGCCGGTGCGCCGCGCGCAGCTCGTGCTCGGTTACCTCGGGTCGGCGTTCATCATCGGTTTGATCACCACGCTGATCGTGCTCGCCGTCGCGCTGGCCTACCTCGGGCTCACCGGGCGGACGCTCCCCGACGCCGGGCAGATCATCCGCATCGTGCTGTGGACCGTGCTCTCGGTGGCCGCCTACACGGCGCTCTGGGCGTTCGTGGTGTCGTTCCTTCGCACGAGCGGGTCGTACTCGGGACTGTCGACCCTCGTGGGAACCCTGACCGGCTTCGTCGCGGGTGCGTACATCCCCGTCGGCTCGTTCCCCGACGCCGTTCGGGATGCCGTCGGCGTGCTCCCGTTCGCGCAGTCGGCGATGCTCGTGCGGCGCGAGTTCGCCGCCGATCCACTCGATCGCCTCGCGGGCGGGGCGCCGGGCGCGGTCGAGGAGCTCAGCCGCATCTACGGGCTCGACCTGCAGGTGGGGTCGGCGACGGTCCCGGTCTGGGTCGCGGCGGTCGTGCTCGCTGTCGTGGCCGTGGCGTTCGCGGTGCTCGCGGCGGCCCGCATCCGCTCGCGCATCCGCTGAGGGGCAGGATGGGAGCGTGATCAGTCGCAGCTGGGTGGATGTCGCCGTCGGTGTCGTGCTCGCCCTCGGCGTGGGCATCCTCGCAGCCGCGGGAGAGACGGACCGGCTGCCGTGGGCGGTCGCGGGCCTGGTGCTCCTGCTCGCGGCGTATCTGATCGCGCGGCCCTCCGCCGGCGCGGAGGATCCCCGGCGCTTCGCGGTGTTCCTCGCCGTCGTGACGGTCTCGATCGCAGCGATGACGTTCGGCGAGGTCTCGCTCGCGACGATGCAGGTCATCGTGTATCCGCTGGTGTGGATCTTCGCTCCGTTGCGCCGTGATGGTGTCGTGGGATCGCTTTCGGTCGGCGCCGGGATGCTCGTCGGGTATGCCGGCGGCTTCGGTTTCGCTCCCGACGCGCTGCTGGAGGCAGCTGCCGTCGCGGTGCTCTCGGTTGCGTTCTCGATCGCGATGGGGTGGTGGATCTCAGCGATCGCCGCATACGGCACCGAGCGCGCGCGCCTGCTCGACGAGCTCTCCCG
Organism: Microbacterium sp. BDGP8; assembly: GCF_029991045.1. Lineage (NCBI taxonomy): Bacteria > Bacillati > Actinomycetota > Actinomycetes > Micrococcales > Microbacteriaceae > Microbacterium > Microbacterium sp. BDGP8. The sequence goes on from NZ_CP120712.1 coordinate 862,892, forward strand.
GGCGCAGCAGCAGGTCGAGGCGCTCAGCCGCGACAAGGGCGCGGCCGACGAGCGGGAGCATCTGGCCCGCGAGATCCACGACACCCTCGCGCAGACCCTCGCGGGAATCGTCATGCTCGCCGAACAGGCCGGGCGGCGTTCGCGCGCGGGGGATGCAGGCGGCGCCGCGACCGCGGTCGAGCGCCTCGAGGTGGCCGCTCGCGACGCGCTTGGCGAGGCCCGTGCGATCGTCGCGCGCACCGCCGCCGTCCCCGACGACCCCGTGCTCGGCGCTGCGGTGGAGCGGCTCGCCGAACGCTTCCGCGCCGACACCGGGCTCGAGATCTCCGTCGTCGACACGGCTTCCGGGGCCGATCGCGAGACGCAGGTCGTCGCGCTGCGCTGCCTGCAGGAGGCGCTGGCCAACGTGCGCAAGCACGCGGGAGCCGCGCGGGTCACGGTGGCGCTCACGCGCGAGGACGACGGCGCCCTGCGACTGGTCGTCGAGGACGACGGGCGCGGGTTCGACGTCTCGTCTCCGCGCACCGGGTACGGTCTCGACGGCATGAGCGAGCGAGTCGCACTCGCCGGGGGGAACCTCGAGATCACGGCCGTCGCGGGTTCGGGGACGACGCTCTCCGTTCGGCTGCCCGGGTCGCCTGTGCCGAGCGCTGGCGCGGCGGTGCGCGCATGATCCGTCTGCTCATCGTCGACGACCACCCGATCGTCCGGGCGGGGCTGGTCGGTCTGCTCGCCGACGAGCCCGGGTTCGAGGTGATCGCGGAGGCCGCCGACGGCGACGAGGCCGTCCGGCTCGCCACCGAGGCGCATCCCGACGTCATCCTCATGGACCTCCGGATGCCGGTGCTCGACGGCGTCGCAGCCACGGCTCGTATCGTGGCGGCGCGCGATGGGGCCGCGGGGCCGCGCGTGCTCATCCTCACGACCTACGAGAGCGACGACCAGATCCTCGCCGCCATCGAGGCCGGAGCCAGCGGCTATCTGCTGAAGGCGGCTCCACGCGAGGAGATCGTGGCGGGAATCCGGTCGGTCGCCGCCGGCCAGTCGGCTCTCTCGCCGGCCGTCGCGGTGCGTCTGGTGGAACGGATGCGGCAGCCCGAGCCGGCGGCATCCGCTCTCACTCCGCGCGAGACGGACGTGCTGCGCCTCGTCGCCGCGGGGCACGGCAACAGGCAGATCGCGGTGCAGCTCGGGATCGGCGAGTCGACCGTCAAGACGCACCTGTTGCGGGTCTACGACAAGCTCGGCGTCGACAGCCGAACCCGCGCCGTGACCCTGGCCCTCGAGCGCGGCCTGCTTCCCTGACCCGAAGCCCTCGTTATGGGGTCGTCACGTGCGGGAGCGGGCGCTGTCGTAGCGTGGGAGGGAACGGAAGCAACAGGGCAGGGGAGGGCAGCGGGGATGCGGATGCGGGTGGCGCTGGCCACGGGCTCGGCCACGGGCTCGGCCACGCTATTGCTTCTGGCGGGGTGCGCGTCGATCCCGCTCGGACCGCCGCCTGTCCGCGAGGTGGCGACCGTGTCCGACACGATGTCGTGCCCGGACCCGATCCTCAATCCGCTTCCCGGCGCCGGTCTCGTTCCTGAGGACTTCGAGGTCATCGCGGTGCTGGAGTGCGCCAACGGCGTGACGCGCGAGGATGCCGACGGCGTCATCGCCGGCAACGAAGTGCGGCGCTACGAGGGCGACCTCACGGAATTCCTCGACGCGATGGCGGCGCCCAGCGATCCTGGGCCGGCAGCGGTGTGCCCCGCCGTCGGGTACGGGTTCCGCGCGATCTGGGCGACCGATGCGGCGGGACGCTTCGTGCCGATGTCGTTCCCCCTGACGGCGTGCGGCGGACCCAAGGAGGACGAACCTCTCGCCGCTCTGGCTCGGCTCGAAGTCGTCGACCGCACGTTCTCGGGGGCGGGGCGCGTCGAACTGCACGAGGCGACGGCGGCCGGCTGCGCGACGCGTGCGGGCGCGCACTGCTCCGAGACGGCATCCCGTTTCGTCGTCGTCCACCCGGACGTCACGGCCGCCGCGGGCGGCGCGCCTCTCACTGTGACCGTCGAGCTCGACGGCTGTCAGCGCATCGTCGGCACCGACTTCCGGACCCGCCCCGCCCCTCCGGCTCTGATCCCCCTCCTGCCCCCTGACCTCCCCCCAGCCCCGACGGGGGCTAGGGGAGGCGGCTCAGAGGTACTTCGCGTAGGCGGGGAGGGTCAGGAACGCGGGGAACTCGGAGCCGAGCGCGACCTCGCGGAACAGGGCCGCGGCATCGTCGAAGCGGGCGCCGTCGGGGCGCTCGACCTCGGCGATGACGTCGTCGACCAGTTCGTCGACCCAGGCGCGGGTGATCGGCGTGCCGTCATCCGTCGTGCGGTCCTGGTGGATCCACTGCCAGATCTGCGAGCGGCTGATCTCGGCTGTGGCGGCATCCTCCATCAGGTCATCGATCGCGACGGCGCCGATCCCGCGCAGCCAGGCCTCGAGGTAGCGCACGGCGACGGACACGTTCGCGCGCACACCGGCGGTCGTGATCGGCAGGCCGATGTGGCAGTCGATGAGTTCGGATGCTACGACCTCGACGTCGTCGCGCTGCCGGTCGAGCTGATTCGGGCGGTCGCCGAGCACGGCGTCGAACTCGGCGCGCGCGATCGGGATGAGGTCGGGGTGCGCGACCCACGTGCCGTCGAAACCGTCGCCGGCCTCGCGACGCTTGTCGGCGGCGACCTTTTCGAACGCGGCGCGCGTGACCTCGGGGTTCCGCCGGTTGGGGATGAAGGCGCTCATCCCGCCGATCGCGTGCGCGCCCCGGCGGTGGCAGGTCTTCACGAGCAGCTCGGTGTAGGCCCGCATGAACGGCACCGTCATCGTGACCGCGCTGCGGTCGGGCAGCACGAACCGGGCTCCGCGCCCGCGGTAGTTCTTGATCATCGAGAAGATGTAGTCCCACCGTCCGGCGTTCAGGCCCGCGCAGTGGTCGCGGAGAGCGAAGAGGATCTCGTCCATCTCGAACGCCGCCGGCAGCGTCTCGATCAGCACGGTCGCCCGGATGGTGCCGTGGGCCAGTCCGAGCCGGCGCTCCGTGAACGCGAAGACGTCGTCCCACAGCTGCGCCTCGGCGCTGGATTCGAGCTTGGCGAGGTAGAAGTACGGTCCCCGGCCGCTCTCGACGAGCCGGACGGCGTTGTGGAACGCATAGAGCCCGAAGTCGACGAGTGACCCGGATGCGTCGAGGATGCGCCCTGTGCGGTCGGTGTAGGCGAGGTGCTTCTCGGTGAGGTGCCAGCCGCGCGGGCGCATGACGATCGTCGGCGTGCGCTCGGCGGTGACGGTGTAGCGCCGCCCATCGGGACCGGTGTGCTCCAGCTCACCGCGGATCGCGTCGCGCAGCGACAGCTGCCCGCCGATGACGTTGCGCCAGGTTGGCGAGGTGGCGTCCTCCTGGTCGGCGAGCCACACGCGGGCGCCCGAATTCAGGGCGTTGATCGTCATCTTGGGATCGGTGGGTCCCGTGATCTCGACGCGGCGGTCCTCGAGGCCCGGGCCCGCACCCGCGACGCGCCACGAGTCGTCCTCGCGGATGTGCGCGGTGTCGCTGCGGAACGATGGGTCGGCCCCGTTGCCGATCTCGAAGCGGCGCCGCATCCGGTCGGCGAGGCGGTCGTGCCGTCGCCCCGCGAAGCGGTCGTGCAGCGCCGTGACGAAGTCGAGCGCGTCGGGCGTGAGGATCTCGTCGAAGCGCGGGTGCATCTCGCCGCGCACCTCGATCGCGGGTTCGTGCGTCTGCACGGGTACGGGCCCCGTCCAGGTGCGCCGCCGGCTCTGAGTCTCTGTGATGGTCATGGTCTCGTCTCCTGTGATCTGTGACGCTCGGGTCAGAACTGGGATGCCTCGGTCGATCCGGCCAGGGCGAGGGTGGCGCTGTCGGGGTTGAGCGCCGTCGAGAGGGCGTCGAAGTAGCCGGTGCCGGCTTCGCGCTGGTGGCGGGTGGCGGTGTAGCCGTGCGCCTCGGCGTCGAACTCCGCCTGTTGCAGCTCGACGTACGCGCTCATTGCACGGTCGGCGTAGCCACGGGCGAGGTCGAACATCGAGTGGTTGAGGGCGTGGAATCCGGCCAGGGTGATGAACTGGAACCGGTAGCCCAGCTCGGCCAGCTCCGCCTGGAACGTCGCGATCTGCGCGTCGCTGAGGTGCCGCTTCCAGTTGAAGCTCGGCGAGCAGTTGTACGCGAGCAGCTTGCCGGGATGCTCCGCGTGGACGGCTGCGGCGAACTCGCGGGCCAGCTCGATGTCGGGCTCGCCGGTCTCGACCCACAGCAGGTCTGCGTAGGGCGCGAACGCGAGGCCGCGCGCGATGACGGGGTCGATCCCGGCGCGGGTGCGGTAGAAGCCCTCGCTCGTGCGCTCGCCGGTGAGGAAGGGGCGGTCGCGCTCGTCGACGTCGCTCGTGATGAGGTCGGCGCCCAGCGCGTCGGTCCGCGCGATCACGATCGCAGGCACGCCCGCGACATCCCCGGCGAGCCGCGCGGCATTGAGCGTGCGGATGTGCTGAGCGGTCGGCACCAGCACCTTGCCGCCGAGGTGGCCGCACTTCTTCTCACTCGCGAGCTGATCCTCCCAGTGCGTGCCGGCGGCACCAGCGGCGATGAGGGATGCCGCGAGCTCGTAGGCGTTCAACGGACCGCCGAACCCCGCCTCGCCGTCGGCGACGATCGGGGCGAGCCAGTCGCGGGTGCGGCCGCCCTCGGCGTGCTCGATCTGGTCCTGTCGCAGCAGCGCGTTCGAGATGCGCCGCACGACGGCGGGCACGGAGTTGGCGGGATACAGGCTCTGGTCGGGGTATGTCTGCCCGGCGAGGTTCGCGTCGGCGGCGACCTGCCAGCCGGACAGGTAGATCGCCTTCAGGCCGGCGCGCACCTGCTGGACGGCCTGGCCGCCCGTGTAGGCCCCGAGGGCGCGGACGTACTCCTCGGTGTGGAGGAGGTTCCACAGCGACTCGGCACCCCGGCGGGCGAGGGTGGCCTCCTCACGGACGGAGCCACGCAGCCGGATGACGTCGTCTGCGCGGTACGTGCGCTCGATGCCGTCCCAGCGGGGGTCGGTCTGCCACAGCTCCTCGAGCTCGGCAGCGGTCTGAACCTGGTCGCCGGGCCGCAGCGGACCCGGAGCGGGAATCGTGGTCATCTCGGTCTCCTTCGTCAGAACGGGCGGCTCTGCCCGTCGTGGAGACCACTGTGGGCGAACTATCGGGCGCAGCACCGCCGGGTTCGAGGAGAAGATCGGCCGATCTTCTGCTTTCGTGACAGAATCCCGCCATGACGCGCAAGGACGCCGTCGCCGCCGCGGGCGTGGCGCTCGACGATGAGGACATGGACGCCTTCACGATCGGCCGGCGCATCCGGCAGATCCGCACCGGACGAGGGATGACCCTCGACGACCTCGCCGCTGCCGTCGGGCGTGCGCCGAGCCAGCTCTCGATGATCGAGAACGGTCGCCGCGAGCCGAAGCTCTCGCTCCTCCGCACGATCGCGCGCGCCCTCGGCACCTCGCTCGATGCGCTCCTCGAGTCCGAGGAGCTGGATCCCCGTGCCGCCCTGGAGATCGAGGTCGCCCGCGCGATGGCGGGGCCGACGTTCCGGAGCGCCGGGATCACGCCGTTCCGCATCCCGCGCGCCGTGCCCGACGAGGTGCTGCGCGCCCTTCTCACGCTGCAGGGCGAGATCGAGCGGCTGCACGACGAGCGCGCCGCGACCCCCGAAGAGGCGCGGCGCGCCAACGTCGCCCTGCGGCGCCTGATGCGGACCCAGAACAACTACTTCCCCGAGCTCGAGCAGCAGGCGCGGGAGCTGCTGGCGGCGGTCGGGCACCCGGGCGGGCCGTTGACGCAGCGCACCGCGAGCGACATCGCGGGGCATCTCGGCTTCAGCATCCATTACGTCGCGGATCTGCCGCAGACGACCAGAAGCGTCGCCGACCTCGCCCATGGGCGGCTGTACCTGTCGAGCCGCCTCGCCGCTGCGACCCCCGCCGATCCGCGGACCGCCGTGCTGCAGGCGCTGTCGAGCCGCATCCTCGGTCACACCGAGCCGGCCAGCTACGACGAGTTCCTCCGGCAGCGGGTGGAGACGAACTACCTGACCGGTGCGCTGCTGATCCCCGAGGCGGATGCTGCGCCCGCCCTGCGCGAGGCGAAGGAGCGGCGTGCGATCTCGATCGAAGACCTGCGCGATGCGTACTCGGTGTCGTACGAGACCGCCGCGCACCGCTTCACGAACCTCGCGACCGAGCACCTGGGCATCGCTGTGCACTTCCTCAAGGTTCACGAGTCGGGGACGATCACGAAGGCGTACGAGAACGACGACGTCGACTTCCCGACCGACCGCCTCGGCGCCATCGAGGGGCAGCTGTGCTGCCGGGAGTGGACGAGCCGCGCGGTCTTCGACGTCGATGACCGCTTCAACCCGTACTACCAGTACACCGACACCGGCAACGGGACCTATTGGTGCACGGCTCGCGTCGAGCATTCGAGCGAGGGCGCGCACTCGGTCAGCGTCGGCGTGCGGTTCGATGACACGAAGTGGTTCCTCGGGCGCGACACACCCCATCGCGGGGTGTCACGGCACTCGGTCGACGTGTGCTGCCGACGTGCGCCGGCCGACCTCGAGGAGCGGTGGCGTGCCGCCGCGTGGCCGAACGTGAAGACCCCGCGCACGCTGCTGGCGACTCTGCCGACCGGCGCCTTCCCGGGCGTCGACACGACTGATCTCTACGCGTTCCTGGAGGCACACGCCCCCTCCTGAAGCACCCCGTCGACTCGGGTCAGGGGGCGGCGTTCCACCGGGGGCGGTAGGGGGTGCCGGGGGCGGGCGGAGCAGCGTCGATCGAGGTCAGGAGAGCGGCGGCGTCGGCGGCGGGGAAGGTCGTCACCAGGCGGATGCCGTCGTCGGTGACACGCGCGTACACGAGCGCGGCGGCACCGGCGGTTGCCGACAGCACGGTGAGGTACTCGCCGCCGGCCTCGGACCGCGCCGCCGCGGGGGAGCGGAGCAGGCTCGTCGCCGCGTCCGTCACCCGTTCGAGCAGCGTCGGCCCGTCCGCCCAGGGCGCGAACGCAGCGTCGGCGAGCCCGAACGCGCGGGCGAGCTCGGGGCCGAGCCACCGTTCGCGCTTCAGGCCGTACGGCGTCGGCGTCAGCGAGAGCAGGTAGCCGTACACGTGAAGGAGGCCCGCGTTCCCGACCGGCCAGGCACTCGGCTCGCCGGCGAGATCGTGCAGCCGGTCGAAGACCGCACGGTCGAGCACGGGCGCACCGACGTTCTCGTCGACGATGGTCGACCGCGACCAGCGTGCGAAGCGACCGGATGCCGCATCCTGGGCTATCGATCGCGAGAGCCAGGGCACCGCGTCGAACGCCTGCCCGGCGTCGCCGCGCGCGGCGGTCGCGGCCGCCGCATCGAGTCGTCGGATCTCGTTCATCCGCAGTTCATCGACTGTGGGATTTGTGTCCACGTGTGCACCTAACGATGGACGAAGCGTCCACTCAGAAAGTCCGATCCGTGCCGAACCCTGCTCTCATCATCTTCGATTTCGACGGAACCGTCGCCCTCGGCGACGGGCCGGTGCTCGCCTACGCGCGTGCTGCCGCCGCTGCCTCCGGCGATCCCGACCGGTTCCTCGCCCGGGTCGACGACGGGCTGCGCGGCCGACCGTCCGGTGCTGGGGCGCCGCTCGACGCGTACGACGTGATCCGGCTCGTGGCCGAGGACGCGGGGGTCGGGGCCGAGGCGCTGTCGCGTGCCTACCTCGACAGCCGCGCACTGCTGGGCACCGATCTCGCTCCCGTCGAGGCGCCGGTCGGGCTCGCCGCGGTCGCCGAACGCCTGCCGGCCGAGTGCGTCCTCGTCACCAATGCCCCGGCGACCCGCGTCGCGGAGACCCTCGACGCGCTGGGGCTCGGCGACGCCTTCGCGCGCATCGTCACCGACGCGGGCAAGCCCGCCGGACTCGAACGGCTGCTCGACGCGCCCGAGGTCCGTGACCGCCGGGTGCTCGCGGTCGGCGACATCTGGCGCAACGACCTCGAGCCCGCGCACCGGCGCGGACAGGACACCGCGCTCGTCGGTCCGTGGACGGATGCCGCGGCATCCCCGACCTTCCACGCCGACACGCTCACCGAACTGCTGCCGCGCATCGAAGCGTGGGCCGCGGCATCCGCCCCCTGACTCCGTACCCCTCTCACACCACTCCTTTCCCACCCCTCACCCGAAGGACATCCACTCATGCGCACCACCCGACTTCTCGCCGCGGCCGCCGTCAGCGCCATCGCCGCCATCACCCTCGCCGGCTGCGCGGGCTCGCCCGCCGCCGGTGACACCCCTGAGGCCGCCGCCGACCCGACGTCGCTCGTGCTCGCGCTCGTCCCCTCGCAGGACCAGAACGGGCTCGTCGAGACCGCGGCTCCGCTCACCGACTACCTGAGCGACGAGCTCGGCATCGAGGTCACCGGTGTGGTCTCGAAGGACTATCAGGCCGCCGTCGAGGCGATGGGCGCCGGCCAGGCGCAGATCGGCTTCCTCCCGTCGCTGCAGCTGTGGCAGGCCAACGACATGTACGGCGCTGACGTCGTGCTGCAGACCGAGCGCAACGGCAACATCAGCTACCCCGCGCAGTTCATGACGAACAACCCCGACAAGTACTGCGACGACGCTCCCGTCGAGCGCGACGGGATGCTCTTCTGCAACGGCGCCGACGCGATGACGGGTCCCGCGGGCCTCGACTCGATCACCAAGGTGAAGGGCGCGAAGGTCGCCGTGCTCGGACCCGGGTCGCCCGCCGGCTACATCTACCCGATCCTCGCGCTGCAGGAGGCCGGGCTCGACACCGACAGCGACATCGATCAGCTGCCCGTGACCGCGAACGACGCGTCCGTGCTCGCCGTGTACAACGGTGACGCCGAAGTCGGGTTCAGCTTCTGGGACGCGCGCACGATCGTGAAGAAGGACACCCCGGACGTCGGGCAGAAGGTCGTCGTGTTCGCGATGACCGAGGAGATCCCGAACGACGGTGTCGCGCTGAGCTCGGACCTCTCGCCCGAGCTGCGCGAGCGCATCGCGACCGCGCTGGAGGACTTCTCGAACACCGCCGAGGGCTCGGAGGTGCTGCAGAGCATCTACTCGATCACGAAGCTCGCACCCGCCGACGCCTCGTCGCTCGACGTCGTCGCACGCGCCGCGCAGGCGCTCGGACTGCAGTGACCGACACCACTGCACGCGATGCCGGGGCCGCGGCCCCGGCATCGCCGTCGGGCATCCGGCTGCACGACGTCACGGTGCGCTACCCGAACGGCACTCTCGGCCTGCGCGGGGTCTCGCTCGAGATCGGTGCGGGCGAGATGGTCGCCGTCGTCGGGCTGTCGGGATCGGGCAAGTCGACCCTCATCCGCACGATCAACGGCCTCGTCCCCGTGACCTCGGGCGTGCTCGAGGTCGGCGGCGTGCGCGTCGACACGGCGCGTGGGCGCGAGCTGCGTCGCCTGCGCGGCGACATCGGCATGGTGTTCCAGGGCTTCAACCTCGCCGGTCGCACGAGCGTGCTCAACAACGTCCTCGTCGGTCGCCTCGCCCATACCCCGGTGTGGCGCACCCTGCTGGGCGCCTACCGGTCCGACGACCGCCGCCTCGCCTTCGAGGCGCTCGAGCGCGTGGGGATGCTGCCGCGGGTCTGGGATCGCGCCGCCGCTCTCTCGGGAGGTCAGCAGCAGCGCGTCGCGATCGCCCGCGCCCTCGCGCAGCAGCCGCGCATCGTCCTGGCCGACGAGCCGGTCGCGAGCCTCGATCCGCCCACGGCGCACGGGGTCATGAAAGACCTCCAGCGCATCAACACCGAGCTCGGCATCACGGTGCTGGTGAACCTGCACCTGCTCGACCTGGCGCGCACCTACGGCGTGCGACTGATCGGGATGCGGGCGGGCGAGGTCGTCTACGACGGCCCGGCAGCGGATGCCTCCGACGCGGACTTCGCCGGCATCTACGGGCGATCGCTGACGGCCGAGGACCGGCTCGACGCATGAGCGCGCCCGCACTCGTCGTCCCGCCGCGACCCCGCGGACGTGCGGTGCCGTGGCTGGTCGCGGGGATCGTCACCGCGATCACGGTGGTCACCTGCCTCCCCGGCATCGGCGTCGGCCTCGACCTGTCGGGCATCGCGCGCAACTGGCAGCACGGCGCCGACAAGGTGCTCGGGTTGCTGCAGCCGGACTGGACGTTCTTCCCGCGGACCGTCGCCCCGCTGCTGGAGACGCTCCAGATGGCGGTGATCGGCACCGCGGTGGGGGCCGCGCTCTCGCTGCCGCTGAGTCTGTGGGCGGCTCGGCCGACCAACCCGCGCCCGGTGCTGCGGGGTGCGGTCCGCGCGATGCTCAACATCGTCCGGAGCGTTCCCGACCTGCTGTCGGCGGCGATCCTGGTGGCGATGGTCGGGGTCGGCGCGCTGCCCGGCATCCTCGCCCTCGTGATCTTCAACGTCGGCATCATCGTGAAGCTGGTCTCCGAGCAGATCGACGCGATGGACACGGGGCCCCTCGAAGCGGGCCGCGCCGCGGGCGGGACGCAGCTTCAGATCAATCGTGCCCTCGCCCTGCCCGACACCTGGCCCGCGTTCGCGGCGCAGACGCTGTACGTCCTCGAGCTCAACGTCCGCGCGTCGACCGTCCTGGGGCTCGTCGGCGCCGGCGGCATGGGCCTCATCATCGACGCCGTGCGCACCTTCTACCGGTACGACCAGCTGTCGCTCATCATCCTGGAGATCCTCGTCGTCGTGCTCGTCATCGACGCCGCCAGCTCCGCCCTGCGACGGAGGCTCGCATGACCGCTCCCGTTCTCGCCGATCCGCGACGCACGTCAGCGCCGGCCGTGCCCTCCCGCCCGCGTCGACGGGTGCGCACCGTGGTCGCCGCCGCCGTGACGATCGTCGTCATCCTGGCCTTCTGGTCGGTGGACATCACCTGGTCGCGGCTGGCTGACCTGCCCGCCGAGCTCGTGCGCTACGGCTGGCTCATGTTCTCGTCGCCGACGTGGGAGAAGCTGCCGGACGCTCTGTGGCAGACCTGGCAGAGCGTTCAGATGGCGTGGGTCGGGACCGTGCTCGGGGTCATCGTGGCAACACCGCTCAGCCTGGTGGCGGCCCGAGGGTTCGGTCCGGCATGGCTGCGCTCGATCCTGCGGTTCGTGTTCTCGACGATTCGCGCCGTTCCCGAGATCATCTTCGCGATCATCATCCTCTCGATGACCGGGCTCACGCCGCTCACGGGGGCGCTCGCCCTCGCGGTGAACGGCATCGGCACCCTCGGCAAGTGGGGGTACGAAGCCGTTGAAGCCGTCCCCGCCGGACCCATCGAAGCGGCGCGCGCGGCCGGGGGCAGCCCGGCGCAGGTGCTGCGATGGGGCGTGTGGCCGCAAGCGACCCCGGTGTTCCTGTCGTTCTGGCTCTACCGCTTCGAGATCAACGTGCGCTCGTCGGCCGTCCTCGGGCTCATCGGAGTCGGCGGGATCGGCGACATGCTGACGACCTACACCCAGTACCGTGAGTGGTCGACGGTGGGGATGCTGCTGATCGTCGTGATCGTCGTCACGATGACGATCGACGGCATCTCGGGCCGCATCCGCCGACGGATCATGGAGGGCGCACGTGTCCGGTAACGCTCCGCCGACCGTGCGCATCCAGGCGCTCCGCAACGGGCTGCAGCCGACCGAGCGCCGCGTCGCGGACGTGATCCTCGACGCGCCCGAGGTCGTGGTCGAACTCACCGCGCAGCAGCTGGCCGACCGTGCGGGGGTCGCGCGTTCGTCGGTGGTCCGCGCCTGTCAGACGTTCGGGTTCCGCGGCTATCCGCAGCTGCGGGTCGCGCTCGCCGCCGAACTCGGAGCGGCCGCGCCGGCGCCATCCCACCACGGCGACGGGGCGCTCGGGCGCGTGCGCAGGTCGATCGATCGAGCCGCGGCGTCGCTGCCGGCGTCGACGAGCCTGCTCGAGGCTGACGAGGTCGAGCGAGCGGTGACGGCTGTGGTCGGCGCCGGCAGGCTGCTGGTCGTCGCCAACGGACTCTCGTCGCCGGTCGCGAGCGATCTCGCGATGCGCCTGACCGCCGTGGGGCGGCCCGCCGAGGTGATCGCCGACGTCATCGCGCAGCAGATCTCCGCTCGGCAGCTCGGCAGTCGTGACGTCTGCATCGTCGTGAGCGGCTCGGGCGCGAACGAGGCGAGTCTGCGGGCCGCGGCGGCGGCCGCGACCGGGGGAGCCGTCGTCATCGCGATCACCTCGTTCGCGGCATCCCCGCTCGTCGAACGAGCCACGCACGCGCTCGTCATCGCGCCGGCGGGGACGAGCTTCCGCGATGAGCTCGAGCACACGTCGCGGGCCGCGCACGCGCTGTTCGTCGAGGCTCTCGCCGACGAGGTGGCCGCGCGCCTGCCCGGCGGCGCGAGCGCCGTGCGCGCGCAGGTGCTCGAGGTCCTCTCCGACAATCTCGGGGCTTGAGCACGGGGTCAGGGGGAGAGGCGGAGGGCCGTCCAGACGGCGGCGCGGTCGGCGAAGCTCGACAGGTCGCGGCCGAGCAGGCGCTGGGCCAGGGCGATGCGCGTGCGGACGGTGTGTCGATGCACGCCGAGGGCGCGCGCCGTCGACTCGTGAGCGCCGTCGTGGTCGAGCCAGGCGACGAGCGTCGCCTCGAGCGCCGTGCCGTGACGTGCATCGTGGGTGCGCAGCGGGGTGAGCTCGGCTCCGGCGCGGGCGCGAGCGGGCGCCGTCGCGAGATCGTCGAGCAGGTCGCCTGGAGCATCGACGACATCGGTGACGGCACCCGGACGCCCGCGGTCGCGCGCGAGCCGGGCCCGGTCGCGGGCCGCCGTCACGTCGTCGTCGGTCGTGGCCGCCGCGGTCCCGAGTCGCCACGACAGCCGCGCGGCGATCTCGTCGAGCAGGTGCCGTTCGTTCGTCCCGACGATGAGGAGCACGCCGTCCTCGTCGCGACCGTAGAACAGCCGGCCGCCTGCGGCGTGATTGTCGAGCACTTCGCGCGCGCCGGTCGGCGCGTGCGCATCCGCCACCGCGACGACGTAGGGCGCGGCGGGGAAGCCGCCCCAGGCATCGGTCGCCACCTTCCGTGCGAGGGCGAGGTGCCCGTCGGCGAGGAGGTCGACGAGCGCAGCGCGCAGCCCGCTCCACGCGCCCGCGGTCATCCGGCGCTGCTCGAGAGCGAGGCCCGTCGTCGCGACGACGGCGGTGACGACGGCGCGGGCGTCCTGGTCGAGTTCGGCGCCGGCAGTGACGAGGACGCCGCGCTGACCCCCCGAGCCGAGCGTCTGCAGCGTCACCGGATGGCCCGCCAACCGCATCGCCGCGCCAGTTCCCCCTCCCCGTCGCAGCAGTGCCGCAGCCTCTGCCCCGACGGCCCCGCGCAGATCGCCGTCGACCGCGGACCCGGCGGAGGAGTGCTCGTGCGTCAGCGTCCCCGAGGCGTCGTAGAGGCCGACCCACGCGCCGAGCTGGCGCGCGAGCTCGGCCAGCGTCGCGTCGAACCCGTCGGGCCGCAGGGCGGCGATCGCGAGGGCGCGCTGCGCGTCGAGCGCCCAGCTGCGCCGAGCGTACGCCTGCGCGGCGATGGCTTCCGCGGCGGCTCGGGCGACGGCGATGAACGGGGTCCGATACGGCACCTCGAACAGCGGCATGCCTGCCGTCGTGCAGGCGAGCCGGAGGGAATCGGGGATGCCGTCGCGGACCACCTCCGTGCCGAAGCCGAGCCCGCGGACACCGCGCGCCCGCAGGCGGCCGACGTAGGCCTCCGCCTCCGCCTCCGCATCGGAGTCCCCGGCGAACTGGGTGCCCGTGGTGAGCAGGACGACGTCCTCCGAGAGGAAGGGGGTGGGGTCGGCAAGATCGGAGCTGTGCACCCAGCGCACCGGCGCGTCGAGGTTGGCGTCGTCGTCGGCAGGCGTCGCGAGGCGCAGATCGAGTTCACGCCGGGCCAGCAGGGCGCGGATCGTCGGTGACGGGGGAGCGGCGGCGGGCATCGGCATCCTGTACGTGCTGGCGATAAGAGGTGGCATCACTGTACAACCCGGTGAATGCGGGTTGCGCGATGCGCGTCTTACTGTCGCGGAATGAGCACCACGACCTCGACGCCGACCATCCCCCTCGGCGGCCCGACCCTCCCGCAGGAGCGCCGTGTCGTCACCGCGATCCCCGGACCCCGCTCCGAGGAGCTGCTGGCACGCAAGGCAGCCGCCGTCCCGGCCGGTGTCGGCCACACCGCGCCGATCCATGCCGTCGCCGCGGGTGGCGGAGTCATCGTCGACGCCGACGGGAACTCGCTCATCGACCTCGGCTCGGGCATCGCCGTGACCTCGGTCGGCAACGCGCATCCCGCCGTCGTCGCCGCTGTGCAGGCGCAGGTCGCGCAGTTCACCCACACCTGCTTCATGATCTCGCCGTACGAGTCGTACGTCGCCGTCGCCGAAGCCCTCAACCGGCTCACCCCCGGCGACCACGAGAAGAAGACCGCGCTGTTCAACTCGGGCGCCGAAGCGGTCGAGAACGCCGTGAAGATCGCACGCAAGGCGACCGGCCGTCAGGCGGTCGTCGCCTTCGACCACGGCTACCACGGCCGCACGAACCTCACGATGGCGCTCACCGCGAAGTCGATGCCCTACAAGAGCGGATTCGGGCCCTTCGCCCCCGAGGTCTACCGTGCGCCGCTGTCGTATCCGTTCCGCGACGGACTGTCGGGCCCGGATGCCGCGGCCCGCGCGATCTCGCAGATCGAGAAGCAGATCGGAGCCGACAACCTCGCCGCCGTCATCATCGAGCCCATCCAGGGCGAGGGCGGGTTCATCGTCCCCGCCGACGGGTTCCTGCCGGCGGTCGCCGACTGGTGCCGCGAGAACGGCGTCGTGTTCATCGCCGACGAAGTCCAGACCGGCTTCGCCCGCACCGGTGCGATGTTCGCGAGCGAGCACTTCGGCATCGTCCCCGACCTGATCACGACGGCGAAGGGCATCGCGGCGGGCCTGCCGCTCGCGGCCGTCACCGGCCGCGCCGACCTCATGGACGCCTCGCACCCCGGTGGCCTGGGCGGCACGTACGGCGGCAACCCCGTCGCCTGCGCGGCGGCCCTCGCCGCGATCGACGCCTTTGAGAACGACGGCCTGATCGAGCGCGCTCAGCAGATCGGGGCGCGCCTGACAGCTCGTCTCAACGCGATGCGCGAGAGCGACCCCCGCATCGGGGATGTGCGCGGGCTCGGCGCGATGATCGCCGCCGAGTTCGTCGACCCCGCCACCGGCGCCCCCGACGCCGCGCTGACCTCGGCGATCGCCAAGGCGTGCATCGCGGAGGGCGTCATCGTCCTCACGTGCGGCACCTACGGCAACGTGATCCGGTTCCTTCCGCCGCTCTCGATCGGCGACGAGCTGCTCGACGACGGTCTCGACGTCATCGCCGCGGCTCTCGGGCGGGCCTGAGCGTGGCGGCCCCGAGCTCCAGCGGCTGGGAGAACCCGGTCTCGCCCGAGACGTCCGCGGGGCTCGGGGCGGTGACGAAGGCGCGTTCGAACAAGCTGCGGTCGCGCCACGTCACGATGATCACTCTCGGCGGCATCATCGGCGCGAGCCTGTTCGTCGGATCCGGCAACGTCATCCGCACGGTCGGGCCGGCCGCGGTCCTGTCGTACCTGCTGGGCGGTCTGCTGGTCTTCCTCGCGATGCGCATGCTCGGCGAGATGGCGGCGTCGCGTCCGGCGATCGGCTCGTTCATGGAGTACGCCCGCGTCGGGCTCGGTGACTGGGCTGCCTATCTCGTCGGCTGGCTCTACTGGTACTTCTGGGTCGGCGTGCTCGCCTACGAGGCGGTGCTCGGCGGCGAGACGATGCACACCTGGTTCCCGGTCATCCCCTCCTGGGGCTGGTCGCTGATCCTGCTCGCGGTCTTCGTCGGCACGAACGTCATCTCGGTCCGCACGTTCGGCGAGGTCGAGTTCTGGCTGGCCAGCATCAAGGTGCTCGCTATCGTCGTGTTCCTCGGCGCCGGCATCCTCTTCGCCCTCGGGCTGTGGCCGCAGGCGACCTTCGCCGTCCCCAACCTGTGGGAGCACGGCGGGTTCGCCCCCAACGGCATCGGCGTCGCCTTCACCGGCGTTGCCCTCGTGATCTTCTCGTACTTCGGCACCGAGATCGCCGTCATGGCGTCGGCCGAATCCGTCGATCCCGCCAAGGGCATCCGGCAGGCGACCAGCACGATCATCTGGCGCATCCTGCTGTTCTTCGTCGGGTCGGTGCTCGTGATCGTCACCGTCGTGCCCTGGGATGAGCTGCCGGCGCCGACGGATGTCGCGAACGCGCCGTTCACGGTCGCGCTGTCGCGCTTCGGCATCCCCGGGGCCGACGTCATCATGCAGCTCGTGATCTTCACGGCCGTCATCTCGGTCCTCAACTCGGGCCTGTACTCGGCCTCGCGGATGTTCTCGGCGCTGGCCGACAAGGGCTTCGCCCCGAAGGTCGTCGCGCGGCGCTCGCGCAACGGCGTTCCCGTGATGGCGCTGCTGGCCTCGACCATCGGCGGGCTCATCGCGACGCTCGTGAACTTCCTCACGCCGGGGTCGGGCATCTTCGACTTCATCATGAACTCGGCCGGCCTCGTCGCGCTCTTCGTGTACGTCTTCATCGCCCTCACCCAGCTGCGCCTGCGTCAGCGGATGACGCCCGAGGAGGTGGCCGCGCTCAAGCTGAAGATGTGGCTGCACCCGTGGCTCAACATCTTCCTGATCGTCGCGATCGCCGCCGTCGTGGTGGTCATGCTCACGACCGAGTCGGGGCGTTCGCAGGTGTGGACGAGTCTCATCGCCACCGGTGTACTACTGGTGTTCTGGCCGCTCGTGCGCCGCAACCTGCGCGCCCGTCGGCTCGACCGGGAGAGTGTCGCCCCGGTCACGGGTTCTGCCAACGAAGGAGTCGGAAATGACTGAGATCACCCGCGACGTCGCGATCGTCGGAGCCGGCGCGGCCGGACTGACGGCCGCGAACGACCTGAGGAAGGCCGGGCTGTCGGTCGTCGTGCTCGAGGCGCGCGACCGCGTCGGCGGACGCCTGTGGACCGACGAGATCGACGGCGCCATGCTCGAGCTCGGCGGACAGTGGGTCTCGCCCGACCAGCACGCGCTGATCGACACGCTCGCCGACCTCGGACTCGAGACGTACACGCGGTATCGCGACGGCGACAGCGTGTACGTCGGTCCGGACGGGCAGGCGCGGCGCTTCCGCGGCGAGATGTTCCCGGTGGCGCCGGAGACCGAGCGCGTCATCGACGAGATCACCGCGCGGCTGGACGAGATGGTCGCCGAGATCGACCCCGACCGGCCGTGGGCGCACGAGAAGGCGGCCGAGTGGGACCGCATCTCGTGGGACGCGTGGCTGCGTCAGCAGACCGATGACGACGAGGCGGTGCGCAACCTCGCCTTCGCCACGGGATCGGCGATGCTCACCAAGCCGACGCACACCTTCTCGCTGCTCCAGTCGCTGCTCATGGCGGCGTCGGCGGGCTCGTACTCGCACCTGGTCGATGCGGACTTCATCCTCGACAAGCGCGTCGTCGGAGGTCTGCAGCAGGTGCCGCTGCGCCTCGCGGAGCGGCTGGGCGAGGACGTCCTGCTGGGCCAGCCGGTGCGCTCGATCGAGTACTCCGACGCGGGTGCGGTCGTCCGCACCGACGAGGTCACGGTGCGGGCACGCCACGTCGTGCTCGCTCTGGCGCCGGTGCTCTACAACCGCATCTCGTTCTCGCCGCCGCTGCCGCGTCTGAAGCACCAGATGCACCAGCACTTCTCGATGGGCTTCGTCATCAAGGTGCACGCCGTCTACGACCGGCCGTTCTGGCGCGAGCAGGGGCTGTCGGGCACCGCCTTCAGCCCGTACGAGCTGTCGCACGAGGCGTACGACAACACCAACCACGGCGACGAGCGGGGCACGCTCGTCGGGTTCGTGTCCGACCAGAACGCCGACGACCTCTTCCGCCTCTCCGCGGACGAGCGGCGCGAGCGCATCCTCGAGTCGCTCTCGCACTACTACGGACCCGAGGCGAAGAACCCGATCGTCTACTACGAGAGCGACTGGGGCAGCGAGGAGTGGACGCGCGGCGCCTACGCCGCGAGCTTCGACCTCGGCGGCCTGACCCGTTACGGCGCTGAGCAGCTCGAGCTCGTCGCACCGCTGCACGTCGCGTGCAGCGATCTCGCCGGACTCGGCTACCAGCACGTCGACGGAGCGATCCGCATGGGCCACCGCGTCGCCGACGAGATCCTCGAAGCGGACCGCGCATGAGCCGCTCGGCGTCCGGCGGCCGCATCGTCGTCGGATACACCGCGACCAAGGCGGGGCGGGATGCCGTGGCCTTCGCGAGTCGCCTCGCGACGGCATCCGGGGCCGCGCTCCACCTCGTGCTCGTGCTCCCCGCCCAGAAGCCGGGGATCGTCCCGCCGGATGCCGGCTACGAGCGGCTGCTGCGCGAGCAGGCCGCCGGCTGGCTGCGGGAGGGCGCCGCGGAGGTTGCCGAGGGTGTGTCGCACCGCGCCCACGTCCGCTACGGCGAGTCGGTCGCGGCGGGGCTCATCGACACCGCCGACGAGCTGGGGGCCTCGCTCATCGTCGTCGGGGCCGCCGACGGCGGCAATCGGGGCCGGCACCGGCTCGGCACGACGACGACCGAGCTCGTGCACTCGTCCGACGTGCCGGTCGCCCTGGTTCCGCGCGGCGCGCGCCGGGTTCCGGTCGAGACCGGCATCACGCGCCTGACCGCCGCCGTGGGGGAGCGCGAGGGCACCGAGCTCCTCGTCGAGGCGACCATCCGGCTCGCCGCGGCGACCGCGGCGCCGGTGCGGCTGCTCTCGCTCGTCGCCCTCGACCTGCCCGCGGGCCTCGACACCGGGGCCATCCGCACGGTCGGTCAGAACCACGCGCAGGAGGTCCTGGACGAGGTCCGCGGAGCTCTTCCGGCCGAGGCCGAGGTCACCGCCGTGGTCGCGGCCGGCGACGGCATCGAGGACGCCGTGTCGCACCTCGAATGGGAGGCCGGCGAGGCCGTCATCGTCGGCTCCAGCCGTCTCGCGCAGCCGCGACGGCTCTTCCTCGGCTCCACGGCGGCGCGCATGCTGCGCGTCGTCACCGCCCCCATGATCGTGGTGCCCCGCACCCGCAGCGACCGCGAAGGAGCGAGCGCATGACCCGAGCAGAACAGACGGGGGTGCCCGCGGGCGACCCCGTCACCGGCGGCATCTCCCGGAAGGGGCTGAGCGCCGGAACGGTCGGCCTCATCGGAGCAGTCGTCATCGGCATCTCCTGCATCGCCCCGGCCTACACCTTCACCGCGGCGGTCGGGCCGACGGCATCCGTCGTGGGCACTCAGGTGCCGGCGATCGTGCTCGTCGGCTTCATCCCGATGCTGCTCGTCGCCTTCGGATACCGCGAGCTCAACAACCGCATGCCCGACTCGGGTACGAGCTTCACGTGGGCGACGCGCGCCTTCGGCCCGTGGATCGGGTGGATGGCCGGCTGGGGGCTCGTCGCCGCCACGATCCTCGTGCTCTCGAACCTCGCGGGGGTCGCCGTCGACTTCCTCTTCCTGCTGATCGCCCAGCTCACCGGACAGGAGTCGATTGCCGGCCTCGCCTCCGTGGTCTGGATCAACGTCCTCGTCTGCGTCCTGTTCGTCGCCGCCGCGACCTTCATCTCGTACCGCGACATGCAGACGACGCAGAAGCTGCAGTACGGACTCGTCGCCTTCCAGGTCGTCGTCCTCGTGCTGTTCGCGATCGCGGCGATCGTCGAGGCCGTCTCGGGCAACGCCTTCGATGCCACGGCGTTCGACTGGTCGTGGTTCAACCCCTTCGCGGTACCGACGTTCAGCGCCTTCGCCGCCGGGCTGTCGCTGTCGATCTTCATCTTCTGGGGCTGGGACGTCACCCTGACGATGAACGAGGAGACGAAGGACCCCGAGCGCACGCCGGGGCGCGCCGCCACGATCACGGTCGTCATGATCGTCGCTCTCTACCTGCTGCTCGCGATCGCGATGATCATGTTCGCGGGCGTCGGCACGGGCGAGCTCGGACTCGGCAACGAAGACATCCAGGAGAACGTCTTCTTCCACCTCTCGGGACCGATCCTCGGCCCGCTGGCGTTCCTCGTCTCGCTCGCGGTGCTCACCAGCTCCGCGTCGTCGCTGCAGTCGACCTTCGTCGGGCCGGCGCGCACACTGCTCGCGATGGGCCACTACGGGGCCCTCCCCGAGAGCTTCGCGAAGGTGAGCCCCCGGTTCTTCACGCCCGGCTACGCCACGATCGTCTCGGCGATCGTCGCCTCGGGCTTCTACGTCGTCATGCGCATCGTCAGCGAGAACGTGCTGTGGGACACCATCCTCGCGCTCGGCATGATGATCTGCTTCTACTACGGCCTGACGGCGTTCGCCTGCGTCTGGTACTTCCGGCGCCAGTGGTTCGACTCGGTACGGAACGTCTTCTTCACGTTCCTCTTCCCGCTCGTGGGCGGCGTCATCCTGGCGGTGCTGTTCGTCACGACGCTCATCGACACGATGGATCCCGCGTACGGCAGCGGATCGCAGATCGGCGGCATCGGCCTGGTGTTCATCCTCGGCGTGGGAGTCATCCTCGTCGGCGTCGTCGTGATGGTGTGGCAGGCCGTGAAGCGCCCCGCGTTCTTCCGGGGCGAGACTTTGACCAAGGATGCGCCGGTGAGCCGGCGCGCGAGAGGAGAGGCGCGATGACGCACGAGAACGAGACACGACTGCTGGCGGGGATCGAACGCGGCCTCTTCATCGGTGGCGAGTGGGTGGATGCCGAGGGCGGCGCGACCTTCCCGGTCACCGACCCCTCGACCGGCCGCACGCTCATCGAGATCGCCGACGCCTCGCCGGCGGACGGCATCCGCGCCCTCGACGCCGCCGTCGCGGCGCAGGAGGAGTGGGCCGCCACTGCGCCGCGCGTGCGCAGCGACATCCTGCGCCGCGCGTTCGACCTCGTGCAGGAGCGCAAGGAGGACCTGGCGCTGCTGATGACGCTCGAGATGGGCAAGCCCCTCGCCGAGGCGCGCGGCGAGGTCGTCTACGGCGGTGAGTTCCTGCGGTGGTTCAGCGAGGAGGCGGTGCGCATCTCGGGCCGCTACGGCCTGAACCCTGAGGGGACCGGCCGCATGGTCGTCTCGCAGCGTCCCGTCGGCCCGTCGTTCTTCATCACGCCGTGGAACTTCCCGCTCGCGATGGCGACCCGCAAGATCGCTCCGGCGCTTGCGGCCGGGTGCACCGTCGTGGTCAAGCCCGCGGCGCTCACGCCGCTCACCACGACGTTGTTCGTCCAGATCCTGCAGGAGGCGGGCCTCCCGGCGGGCGTCGTCAACGTCGTCAACGCGACGCGCTCGAGCGAGGTCGCCGCGCCCATCATCGCCGACCCCCGGCTTCGGAAGCTCTCGTTCACCGGCTCGACCCCGGTCGGGCGCAAGCTCATCGAGCAGGCGGCGGAAGGGGTGCTGCGGGTCTCGATGGAGCTCGGCGGCAACGCCCCGTTCGTCGTGTTCGACGACGCCGACCTCGACAAGGCGGTGGAGGGCGCGATGCTCGCGAAGTTCCGCAACATCGGGCAGGCCTGCACCGCGGCCAACCGCTTCATCGTGCACGAGTCGATCGCCGACGAGTTCGCCGACCGGCTCACCGAGCGCGTCTCGGCGATGAAGATCGGTCGCGGTACCGAGGACGGTGTGCAGATCGGGCCCCTCATCGACGAGAAGGCGGTCGCGAAGACCGGCGCGCTCGTCGAGGACGCCGTCGCGCGGGGCGCCACGGTGCGCACGGGCGGCTCGGCGATCGACGGGGAGGGGACGTTCTTCGAGCCCACGGTCGTGACCGAGGTCGCCGCGGGCAGCGACATCCTGCGCGAGGAGATCTTCGGACCCGTCCTGGCGATCGCGACCTTCTCCGACGAGGACGAGGCCGTGCGCCTGGCCAACGACACCGAGTACGGACTGGTGTCGTACGTGTTCACGCAGGATCTCGCGCGCGGCCACCGGATGATCGATCGCCTCGAGACCGGCATGATGGGCCTGAACGTCGGAGTCGTCTCGAACGCGGCGGCCCCGTTCGGTGGTGTGAAGCAGTCGGGAATCGGGCGCGAGGGCGGACTCGAGGGCATCCACGAATACCTCTCGACGAAGTACACCCTGATCCCCGCCGACTGACGAGACGAAGGAGAACCGATGAGCACGTATGCCGTGACCAACCCCGCCACCGGCGAGACCCTGGCGACGTACGACCCCGCGACCGACGAGGACGTCGAGCGCGCCCTGGCCGCGGCGGACGCGGCCTACCGCACGTGGTCGCGCGTCGTCGCGCCGGCCGATCGGGCCGAGCGTCTGCGCCGCGTGGCCGAGCTGCACCGCGAGCGCCGCGACGAGCTGGCCGCCATCATCGTGCGCGAGATGGGCAAGCCGCTCGCCGCGGCGGAGGGCGAGGTCGATTTCGCCGCCGACATCACCGCGTACTACGCCGACCACATCGACGAGATCACCGGCGACACCCCGATCCCGATCGAGGGGGAGGGTGCGGCGGTCATCCGTCGCAGCCCGCTCGGCGTGCTGCTCGGGATCATGCCGTGGAACTTCCCGTACTACCAGGTAGCCCGTTTCGCGGCGCCGAACATCGCGGTCGGGAACACCATCCTGCTCAAGCACGCGCCGCAGTGCCCCGAGTCCGCCGCAGCGATCGACGCGATCTACCGCGACGCGGGCTTCCCGGCCGGGGTCTACACGAACCTGTACCTGAGCAACGAGCAGGCCGCCGATGTGATCGCCGACCGCCGCGTGCAGGGCGTCTCGGTGACCGGATCGGAGCGCGCCGGATCGGCGGTCGCCGAGATCGCCGGTCGCAACCTGAAGAAGGTTGCGCTCGAGCTCGGTGGGTCGGACCCCTTCATCCTGCTCTCGACCGACGATCTGGATGCCGCGGTGTCGGCGGCCGCCGAGGCGCGCCTCGACAACGTGGGCCAGTCGTGCAACGGCGCGAAGCGGTTCATCGTGGTCGATGGACTCTACGACGCCTTCGTCGAGAAGTTCGCCGCGGCGCTGGCCGACGCGAAGGTCGGCGATCCGTTCGCCGACGATACGGTCCTCGGACCGCTGTCGTCGCTCACGGCGGCGGAGCGGCTGGCGGAGCAGGTCGACCGAGCCGTGGCGCAGGGGGCGACCCTCGTGACCGGCGGACGCCGCGACGGCGCGTTCTACCCGGGAACGGTCCTGACCGGCGTGACACCGGAGATGGATGCCTACCGCGAGGAGTTCTTCGGTCCCGTCGGCGTGGTCTACCGGGTCGCGGACGAGGCCGAGGCGATCGAACTCGCCAACGACACCCCGTTCGGGCTCGGGTCGTACGTGTTCACGACGGATGCCGAGCAGGCTGAGCGTGTGGCCGATGCGATCGACGCGGGAATGGTCTACATCAACCTCGTGCTCGCTGACGAGGCCGGGCTGCCGTTCGGCGGCGTCAAGCGCAGCGGCACGTCTCGCGAGCTCGGGCTCCTCGCCGCCGACGAGTTCGTGAACAAGAAGCTCATCCGCACGGGCGCCTGACCCGTCGCGAGAGCCCACGGAGCAACACGAAGGGCGCGCCGAGTGGATCGGCGCGCCCTTCGTCGTAGGTGATCGGGGTCGTAGGTGATCGGGCTCAGGCGTCGAGGAGAGCACGCACCTCGGCGGCTTCGGCGGGGCGGCCGAGGGTCTCGTAGACGTCACCCAGCTCGCCCGCGGCGACCTGGAGCAGCGGCGGGATCTCTGCGGCACGCTCCATGACCGAGCGGTAGAGCGGGACGGCATCGGCGGCCCGCTCGTTCTGCGTGAGGACACGTGCGGCGAAGAGTTCGGATGCGCCTGCAGACGCCGTATCGCCCACCTCGGCGAACGCGTCGGCGGCCTGGAGGGCGGTGGCGACCGCCTCGTCCGCCTGCCCGAGCATCGCCAGCGCGCGGGCTCGCGAGTCGGTGATGTCGGCGACGAGCCAGGGGGCGCCGAGACCGGACGCGATCTGGCGAGCCTCATCGAGGGCCGTCAGCGCCTCGGGTTCGCCGCGGGCGGCCCGGACCTGGCCCTCCGAGTGGCGCGCTTCGGCCAGCAGGCCGCCCTGGTCGGGCTCGGTGCGCGCGATCGCGACCGCCGTCTCGAGCGAGGCGAGGGCGTCGTCGAACTCTCCGAACCGGTGCAGCAGGCGTCCGTGCGACAGGAGGGCGTTGGCGCGACCCACCGGGGCCTCTCCCTCGTCGAACAGCTCGGCGGCGAAATCCCAGGCGCCGACGGCACGGCCGGGTTCGCCGGCGTCTTCGAAGGCGCGGGCCAGCAGCATGAGCGTCTGGGCGCGAGAGGCCGCAGGCTCGTCGCGGTCGGTCTCGTCGGAGTAGACGTTCACCAGCAGCTCGGCGGCCTCGTCGGCAGAGCCGGATGCGAGCAGTGCCCGCGCGAGGCGGTACTGCACCGCGGTCACGGAGTCGCCGTTCTCGGTCGCGGCGCGCTCGGCGAACCGGTAGCGCGCGACCGCCTCGCCGGGAGCGCCGGCGTCCTCGTTCAGGGCGGCCGCGAGCACGTATGCCCCGGCGAGGACGCTGCGCGCGTCGAGCTCGACGAGGATGCGGCAGAGCTCGTCGGCGTCGGTCACGCCGTCGAGGAACCGCTCCTGGCCACCGCGCATGCGAGCGCGCAGCCCGAGCAGCCGGGCTCGTGCGCCGGCGCCGACTGCGGGGCTCTCGAGCGCGGCGGCGATCGTCGCGTCGCACTCGTCGAACGCGCCGATGGCGCCCTGGAATGACGCACGCGCGAGCGCGACGATGCGGCGCAGGTCGTCGTCGCCGAGCGCGGCCTCGCGGTCGCGCGCGTCGTTGAAGAGCTCGCGGGCCGTCTCCGGGTCGCTCTCGGCGACAGCCATGCCGAGTACGACCTCCACGATCGCGTGCAGGCGCGGCGGCAGGCTCTCGCCGTCGGCGAGGACCGCGCGAAGCGTCTCGAGGTCGTCGGGGGTGCCGCGTCCGAAGAGCGCGAGCCCGGCGCGCTCTTCGACCTGGGCCTCCGCGTCGCGGCCGGCGGCGCGGAGGGCGTCGAGACGGTCCTGCAGAGCCGCCTGGGCGCCCTCGAGGTCGTCGCGCGCGACAAGAGCGGCGATGCGCGCCGAGTGGAGCTTGGCGCGCTGCTCGAGGGTCGCGCCGGGGAGTGCGGCATCCGCCGCAGCCAGCGCTTCCGAGGCTCCGTAGTCGCCGAGGTCGATAGCCCGCTGGACGAGCTCTTCGGCCGACCGTGCGGCCACGGGGGCGACCCGGGGGAGCAGGGGCTCGGCGCTGAGGGGGAGCGAATAGCGCTCCTGCCCGACGGCCCAGGCCCGGTCGAGGCGTCGGCGGTGACCGTCGGTGCCGTCGCGGCGATCGAACTCGCCGGCGATCCGCTCGGCCTCCGAACGCATCACCGCGGCCAGCTCGGCGGCACGCCACGGGCCGTCGTGGTCGCCGAAGAAGGCACGAAGCCGCTCGGAGTCGGCGCCGCGCACGATGGTGTCGGCGTGACCCGCGGCGCTGACCGCTTCCAGGGCGATCGCGAAGGCGGTGAGGGCGGAGAGATGCCCGTCGACGCCGAGCGCGTCGTGCGCGAGCCAGTCGAGGTGGCGTTCGACCAGCGAGAGCGCCCGTGCCTCGTTGCCGGTGATGGCGCAGAAGACGATGTTGTCGGCGACGATGGCGAGGTTGTCCGCGTTGTCCTTCGCCAGGCGGTAGCTGCGCAGGTGAGCGAGGCGTGCCTTGTCGTATTCGCCCGCGTGCAGGTACGGCACGAGCGACCGGGCGAGCGCGTGCTCCGGCTCTTCACCGCATGAGAAGTCGCCCTCGACGAGCTCCTCGACGAGGCGGATCGCCTCGTCTTCGCGGTCGGTGTCGATGAGGTATCCGGCGACGACGCTGCGGACGCACGCTTCGCAGTGGCTGTGGCTGTCGCGGGGTGTCGTCTCGAGCTTGGTGCGCAGCTGCTCGGCCTCGTCGAGGCGGCCGGCCATCCACGCGTTCTCGAAGCGGGCCATGAGGACGCCGCTCTGACCGAGCCCGGCGGCGCGGTAGTGGTTCTCCATGTCTTCGAGCACGGCGGAGATCTGTTCGCGGTCGAACGCCGGGGATGCGGCCAGGCTGTCGGCCATCCACTTGAACTGCCACATGAGGTCGGCGGTCTCGTCGCCGAGGTCGGCGGGGAAGCGCTCGGGGTCGTCGTCATGCTTGCCGAGGCACCACGCGAAGGAGGTCAGCATCGCCTCGGTGTCGCCGCTCATGCAGGCGGACGAGGTCAGCCGCATCCGGGCCCGGTACTCCAGGGGCTCGTCGCCTGCCTCGACGGCGAGGGCGATGGCCTCGTTGATGAGGGCTCGCTCTTCGATGCCGACCGGGGTGCGGTCGATCTGCTCGAACAGTTCGAGGATGCGGTCGCTGGTCATGCTGTCCTTTCGTGGGGGCCGAGGCGCGCGATGCGGTCAGGACGCAGGGCGCGCGGAGAGCTCGACGAGCGCATGGAGCGCGCCCATCATGAGCGCGCGGTCGTCGCCGCTGAGGGGGCGCTGCGCGGCGAGGAGCGCCTGGACGTAGAGGAGGTGGACCGTGCGTGCGAAGGCGAGGTCGTCGGGGATGTCCAGGAGCGAGCGCACGACCGAGTTCTGCCAGTTCAGGCACAGCCGAACGCCCTCGGACGCGCTCTCGGGCGACGCCGGGCGCAGCTTCTCGGCGGTCGCGTCGATGCGGTCCATGACGCTTCCCCACAGCGGGCTGCCCACCGATCGGGCGCGGCCACGGTCGATCGCGCGCAGCGCTTCGGCGCCTGCGAGGTAGACCGCCGGGATCTCGGCGGCGTCGAGAGAACGCACCGCGACGGTGCAGCCGACAGCCGACAGGGCGGAGCTCGCGCGCTCCTCCAGTGCGAGGACGCGGGCGCGGTCGTCGAGCGGGGGCGGATCGAGCCGGTCGAGTTCCTCAGCGAGGTCGACGTGCTCGACCGTGACGCCGTCGAACACGAGCGGGAGCAGGCGCACCAGTTCGGCGTCGAACAGATATCCGCCGTTGACGAGCGGCTGCCGCGGGTCGGCGATGCCGGCGATCTGGCGGTACTCGTCGACCGTCTCGACGTATCGAAGGTGGGGGAAGCGGCCGATCAGGTCGCCGACGCGCATCCGGCCGTGCGTGGTCTCGACGCTCAGCCAACGCACGATGAAGGCGGCGAGCTCGTCGTCATGACGCACGAGCGACTTGAGAGCGACTTCGTGAACCGCGACGAATTGCGCGAGACGGTGCGGTTCGGTCAGGCCGAGGTCGAGCACCCAGCGCCGGATCGCGGCTCCGAGCTCTTGGCGTGTGTGCTCGAGAGCCTCGTCTTCGACCAGCGCCTCTCGGCTCGCGGTCGGGCTGAGCGCTGTGGAGTCGATCACGGCTCGGACGAAGAAGGCCCAGTCGGGCAGGATGTCGTCGGCGTTCTCGTTCAGCAGCATCCGGCCGAGGTAGACGCGGGTGGCCTGCCGGGCGCCGGGCGGGGGAGCGTAGGGGAGGACGTACGCGGTTCCGACGGTGTCGGTTCCCGGGACGTGCAGGGGAATCGCGTCGAACGGGTCCTGGCCGAGCAGATCGCGCCCGTAGGCCCAGCGCGCCGCCTCGTCGATGCCGGTCGTGGCGGCACGGAAGGGAGGCGTGCGGGTCGTCAGCTGCTCGCCGCCGCCGGGAAGGTCGACGCGCACCGGGATGGGGAGGAACTCGCCGAACGTCTCGGCCAGCTCGACCGTCGCGGGCGTGCTGAGGAGATCGCGCTGGCCGGGGCTCGGCCGCAGGTGCACGCTCGTGCCGACCGGGAGGTCATCGGGAATCGTCCGCACCGTGAACGTGCCGTCGGCGTTGCCCTGCCATTCGACGGCGTCGCCCCCGCGCGCGCTCCGCGATCGGATGACGATCGTCTCGGCCACCATGAAGCACGACAGCAGTCCGATGCCGAACTGCCCCAGGAAGTCGCTCCTGGGCAGGTCGAAGATGTCGCGCTTCGAGCTGCGGCCGACCGTCGCGAGGAGGTCCGTCACCTCTGAGGCGGTGAGCCCGATGCCGTCGTCGCGCACGATGAACTCGTCACTGCGGTCGCTGAGCGGGGTGATGCGGATGCCGCTCGACTGGCGCGGCATCCCGGCGGGGGATGTGCTCGCTTCGAACTCTGCCCGAGCGGTGATCGCGTCGCAGGCGTTCTGCATCAGCTCTCGCAGGAAGACGCGAGGACCCGAGTAGATGTGTCGACTCAGGAGGTCGACGATGCCGCGAAGGTCGACCTGGAACTGCTGGGATCGTCCGGTATTCATCCGCCTGATTTCGTCTCGGGTAAGCACCACCGATGGCGTCCTCGGTGCGACAGCAGAGCGTAACAGTTCCCGGTAAGGGCGCATTTCTGATTCGCGTCCAGAATCGGCGCGTGAGATCGCCGTCGGGTGAAGGGCGGCTCGACGGGGTCGGAATGGCGACCTGACCGGGTTCAGAAGGGTGGCGGTTCGCCCGTTCCGGCGCGGGAGCGCGGCGGGTCGGCGGTGTCTATCGTGAAGCAGACGGCGGGTATGGGGACGTCTTCGCGGTAGACCCGGCCGAGGGGTGAGGTCCATTCGAGAACCCCGCCGCCGAGCTGTCGGACTTCCCACTTGGTGAATTGCTTCATGGAGTGGTGTCGCTGGCACAGGTGGGCGAGATTGAAGATGTGGGTATGCCCACCCAGGGCGTAATCGATGGTGTGGTCGAGTTCGCAGCGGATCGCGGCCCGCCGGCATCCGGGGAACCGGCAGTGCTGATCGCGCGCCATTAAGAGCTTCTTCATCGAAGCCGTGGGCCGGTAGGTGTCGATCTCGACCGGGGTGCGGGTGACGGGGTCGATGAAGAGCCGGTCCCACTCCGACACCTGCCCGGCGAGCTGCCGCACGGTGTCGGCATCGACGAGCCCGGCCCCGACGGCTTCGGCGGGGTTCTCGTCCTTACCCATCAGCGTCTCGGCGGTGACCGCCACCTGAACCCGCGCGCGGATCGCCCCGAGCCCACCAGCCCGATCGATCCCGTACGTGGGGTCGACCACCGGCGCCCCGCCGAGCACCAGGTCGCCGAGGATGTCGGCCCGCAGTTGGTCCATGGTTCGCGTGTCGGCGGGCTCAGCCACCTCCGCGGCATCCGCCGGCCCGGCAGCACCCGCGCCCTCCCCTGCCCCATCAGCACGGGCATCCTTCACGGACTGTCCCATCTGCGTGAGTCGGTCGAGCATCCCCGCGGCGATGACCGTCGGAAGGTTGGCGACGAGGTTCGACATCCCGTCCGTCCCGTGGAACACCCGCACGCACCGTTCGGCGGCGGCGGTCTTGTGTCGGTCCGTGAACGTCTGCGGGTGAAGCCGGGCCCCCAACGCGTCCAGCGCACCCCGCACCCGAGAGGGCACATCCCGCTCGCACACCCCAATAGCGGCTTCCGCGAACGACTCCCGGACCTCCGCAGGCACTCCCGCACCAACCTTCACGACGACATCGACGTGTCCGCGTTCGATCCGCCGCTGCACCCACGCCTCGAACACCGCGGGGTAGTCGTCGATGACGGTCATCGCGTGGTCGATCTCGCCCTGCAACCTGCGGTCGGTGAGTCGCGCCATCCCGGCCGCTTCGGCTGCCACCGACCGCAGCTCCATGTCCGACGCCATGCCTCGCACGCCGTCACGGCGCGCCTCACGCAGAGCCGACCGCCCCAGCTCCGCCAACGCCCGAACCCGCGAAACATCAGCCGCATGAACCTGGTCGAGCGCGTCCGCGAACACGGAGAACGCCTCGGCGTGCGGCGACGCATCCGCGGCAGCGCCGCCCCTGAGCCTTCCGCCGCAGTTCGTTTTCATGTTCCCATCCTGGCATCCACCTCAGACATTTCCATCGAACCTACGTACCCCTATGGGTGACTCGTCGCACGTCCCGCCGAGGGAGGAGCCCGTGCCGAAATCGCGCCGACGTTCGCGACCCCGGCGGTCATGACGTACACTGAGAGGAGCAGTCGAAATCTGCATTCTTTCGCCATGCCCAAGCGTCGAAGACTCGACGGCCGTGGAGGAATGCGGGCGTAGACCCCGGGGTCCGAAGGATCTCTAGGGCGGTAGCTCAATTGGCAGAGCAGCGGTCTCCAAAACCGCAGGTTGCAGGTTCGATTCCTGTCCGCCCTGCGCGTCGGCGTCAGCCGGCACACGGAAGGTATCAGGTGGGTTCGATGGTCCAAGAGGGTGGCGAAGTCGTCGCCGCAGGTGGCGCGCCCCGCGAGAAGAAGCCCAACATCTTCGCGCGGATCATCATCTTCATCCGCCAGGTGTTCGCCGAACTCCGCAAGGTCGTCACCCCGACCCGCCAGGAGCTCGTGAAGTTCACGGCAGTGGTCCTCGGATTCGTCGTCGTCATGATGGCGCTCGTCTACGGCCTCGACGTCCTGTTCGTCTGGATCACGACCGTCGTCTTCGGCGTCCCGGGCTGATCGACGGGCCCAGCCCGCACGACCCGCGAATGCCTGCCAGCCAGGCATCCCGACAACCGATGGAAGAGAACGCAGTGTCAGAACGCATCCCCGACGACGTCGATTGGGCCACGGCCGCCGAGCAGTCCAGCGAGGACGACGAAGCCCAGGAGGGCAACGTGCTGGCAGGCCAGGAGCGCGCCTCCGACGCCGCCGAGCACGCCGCTGTCCACGTCGTGGACGATGAGGCCGAGCAGGACGACACCGACCTCGACGGTGTGGAGATCGACGACCCCGAGGCCGACGCCGTCGTGAACGACGCGCTCGAGATCGACGAGACCGCCGAGGCCGAAGCCGCCGCGGAGGTCCTGACCGACTCCCTCGAGGAGGAGATCGCCGAGCAGGCCGCTGAGGCGGCCGACGAGGTCGAGCCCTACGACGGTCCCGAGCCCGACGTCGAGGTCTCCGAGGAGGCCGTCGACTACCTCTCCGAGTTCGAGGCCGCCGCCGGCATCGAGATCTCCGTCGGCGACGACGAAGACCCGTACGAGGCGTTCCGTACCGAGCTGCGCATGCTGCCGGGCAAGTGGTACGTCATTCACTCCTACGCCGGGTTCGAGCGCAAGGTGAAGGCCAACATCGAGCAGCGCAAGTCGACGCTCGAGGTCGAGGAAGACATCTACCAGGTCGAGGTCCCGATGGAGGACGTCGTCGAGATCAAGAACGGTCAGCGCAAGATGGTCACGCGCGTCCGGATCCCCGGCTACGTGCTCGTCCGCATGGAGCTCACCGAAGACACCTGGTCGGTCGTCCGCCACACCCCCGGTGTCACGGGCTTCGTGGGCAACGCCCACAACCCCACGCCGCTGCGCTTCGACGAGGCGTTCAACATGCTGAAGTCGCTCGTCGAGGTCAAGGAAGCGGCTCCCGCCAAGGCCGGCGCGGCCAAGGGCGTCGCCGCCCCCACGCGCAGCGTCGTCACCGAGGTCGACTTCGAGATCGGCGAGACCATCACGATCAAGGAGGGCTCGTTCGCCGGCCTTCCCGGCTCGATCAGCGAGATCAAGCCCGAGAGCGGCAAGCTCACGGTGCTCGTGTCGCTCTTCGAGCGCGAGACGCCCGTCGAGCTCTCGTTCGACCAGGTCACCAAGCAGTAACGCGACATCACGTCGACGAGCGCCCGTCCGCCACCCGGCGGCCGGGGCGCTTCGTCGTCCCGGTGCCGCCCTCGCCAGCATCCTCGAAGCCGAGGATGCGGTAAGCTTGGGGAGTTTGCGGGCGCTTGTGCGCCTGCATGACACAACCGCCGCTCGGAGATGCCGGGCGTGCGGGAGAGGGATGCCGCCGGCATCCGCTCGACGAAAGGAAAACGAATGGCACCGAAGAAGAAGGTGACCGGCCTGATCAAGCTTCAGATCAACGCCGGAGCAGCCAACCCGGCGCCGCCGATCGGCCCCGCGCTCGGTCAGCATGGCGTCAACATCATGGAGTTCTGCAAGGCGTACAACGCCGCGACCGAGTCGCAGCGCGGCAACGTCATCCCCGTGGAGATCACCGTCTACGAGGACCGCAGCTTCACGTTCATCCTGAAGACCCCGCCCGCCGCGGAGCTCATCAAGAAGGCCGCCGGAGTCGCCAAGGGTTCGGCCACGCCTCACACGACCAAGGTCGCGAAGCTCACGAAGGACCAGGTCCGCGAGATCGCCGAGGCCAAGATGCCCGACCTGAACGCCAATGACATCGAGGCCGCCTCGCTGATCATCGCCGGCACCGCCCGTTCCATGGGCATCACGGTCGAGAGCTGAGGGGGAGAACACAATGGCTAAGTCCAAGGTTTACGAAGCAGCCGCGGCGAAGATCGACCGCGACAAGTTCTACAGCTCCACCGAGGCCGTCGCTCTGGCGAAGGACACCGGTTCGAAGAAGTTCGACTCGACCGTCGAGGTCGCGCTGAAGCTCGCTGTCGACCCGCGCAAGGCGGACCAGATGGTCCGTGGCACGGTCATCCTGCCCCACGGCACGGGCAAGACCGCTCGCGTCATCGTCTTCGCGACGGGCCCGGCCGCTGAGGCCGCCATCGCCGCTGGCGCTGACGAGGTCGGTGGCGCCGAGCTCATCGAGAAGGTCGCCGGCGGCTGGACCGCTTTCGACTCGGCCGTCTCGACGCCCGAGCTCATGGGCCAGGTCGGCCGCCTGGGCAAGGTCCTCGGTCCCCGAGGCCTCATGCCCAACCCGAAGACCGGCACCGTGACCCCCAACCCGGCCAAGGCCGTCGAGGAGATCAAGGGCGGAAAGATCGAGTTCCGTGTCGACAAGCACGCCAACGTGCACTTCGTCGTCGGCAAGGCGTCGTTCTCGGCCGAGCAGCTCGAAGAGAACTTCAACGCGGCGGTCGAGGAGATCGTCCGTCTGAAGCCCTCGAGCGCCAAGGGTCGTTACATCCAGAAGGGCGCCGTGTCGACCACGTTCGGCCCCGGCATCCCGCTGGACGTCAACGCGCTCGTCTGATCGCGATTCGCATGAACGGGGTCTCACCTTCGGGTGAGGCCCCGTTCGTCGTTCCGGGCTCGCCCGGATCGCGCTAGCGTCGGCTCATGCGGCATTCCCTCACCGATGTCCTCGGAATCGATCTGCCCATCGTGCTCGGCCCCTTCGGGGGTCTGTCGTCCGCGGCGCTGACGGCCGCGGTCAGTGAGGGAGGTGGACTCGGGTCGTTCGGGCTCTACGGGTACGACGGCACGCGGATCCGCGAGACCGTCGCGTCGATCCGAGAGCGCACGGCTCGCCCGTTCGCTCTCAACCTGTGGCTGCCGCTCGGCGACGAGGTCACGCCGCACGGAGTGGATGCCGCGCCGTCGCGCGACGCGCTGCGGCCGCTCTACGCAGTCGCGGGCGCGGCCGTACCCGAGCTGCCGGAGCGCTTCCTGCCGCCGCTCGAGGAGCAGCTCGCTGCGATCTGGGAGGCACGACCCGCGGTCCTGAGCGTGGTGTTCGGCGTGCCCGCGTCGGCGGTCGTGGAAGACGCGCATCGGCTGGGCATCCGCGTGATGGGGACCGCCACGACGGTCGCCGAGGCGCGGGCGCTCGAGGCCGGCGGCGGAGACGTCATCGTCGCGAGCGGCGCCGAGGCCGCGGGTCACCGCGTTTCGTTCCTCGGGGCGCCGGAGGATTCCCTCGTGGGGACCTTCGCTCTCGTGCCGCAGGTCGTCGACGCCGTGTCCGTGCCGGTGGTCGCCGCGGGCGGCGTTGCCGACCGGCGCGGCGTCGCCGCAGCGTTCGCCCTGGGGGCCTCGGGGGTGCAGGTCGGGACCGCCTTCCTCCGGACGCGGCAGTCGGCCGCATCCGAGGGCCATCGCGCCGCGATCGCCGGGGCGCAGGACACCTCGACGGTGCTCACGCGTGCGATGAGCGGGCGCCTCGCGCGCGGCATCCCGAATCGCGCCGTCCGCCACATCGAGTCCGCGGGGGTGATCGCGCCATTCCCGGCGCAGAACTGGCTCACGGGAGTCTTCCGCGCCGCCGCCGGGGGTGACCCGGAGCTCTCGTCGCTGTGGGCGGGCCAGGCCGCAGGTCTCGCCACGCGAGACAACGCGGGAGACGTGCTGCGCGAGCTCGCCGCCGGGCTGCCGGCGTCGTGAGGCCGGTCGCGGCGCCGGCGCGGTGCCGCGGCTTCGGTCACTGGGTGTCGCGAACCTCGAAGCCCATCGAGCCGATGCGCACCGCGTCGGTGACCCGCGCCGCGTCGACCCGCGCCCCGGGAGGGCCCTCCGCCATCCAGGCGAGCACCGCGTCGACAGCGTCATCCGTGCCTTCCAGGGCAGCCTCGACGGTGCCGTCGCTACGGTTGCGCACCCAGCCGGCGACGCCGCGCCTATCAGCTTCGAGCAGCAGGCTGTAGCGATATCCGACGCCCTGGACACGGCCCTCGACGACCACGTGAACGCTTCGCATCCCCTCATCCTGCCTCACGGCCAGACGAGGCTCACGGCGAGGAGGATCATGACCAGGGCGACGAGCCCGTCGAGCACGCGCCACGCGCCCGGGGTCGCGAGCACGCGCCCGAGGAGGCGCGCTCCGAACGCGAGCGCGAAGAACCAGACGACGCTCGCCGTCACAGCGCCGACAGCGAACCAGACGCGGTCGTCGCCGTGGGTCGCGGCGATGCTCCCGAGGAGGAAGACGGTGTCGAGGTAGACGTGGGGGTTCAGCCAGGTCAGCGCGAGGCACGTGAGCGCGACGGCGGCGCGGCGGGCCGGCGCGGGGCGCTCGGTCGCCGCCTGCGCGTCGAGAGCTTGCCCGCTGGGGCGCCAGGCACGACGAGCAGCGAGGAGGCCGTAGGCGAGGAGGAACGCCGCGCCGGCCCACCGCACGACGGGCACCAGCCACGGCAGGCCCGCCACCACGAGGCCGAGGCCGGTCACCCCCGCGACGATCAGCACGGCGTCGGATACGGCGCAGATGGTCGCGACGAGTAGAACGTATTCCCGCCGGATGCCCTGCCGCAGCACGAACAGGTTCTGCGCGCCGATGGCGACGATGAGCGACAGGCCGAGGCCGAGGCCCGAGAGGGAAGCGGAGAGCACGAGTCGACGCTAGGGTCGCAGGTCGGTACAGTCCAGTTCATGGATCTGCAGTCGATGAAGCACAGCTGAAGATGCGCGTTCCGGTCGAGCTGGTCGAGACCCTCGCGGTGATCCTCGACGAGGGGAGCCTGGATGCCGCCGCGCGTCGTCTGCACATCACGCCATCCGCCGTGAGCCAGCGGGTGCGGGCTCTGGAGCGCGTCGCCGGCCAGGTTCTGCTCGTGCGGTCGAAGCCTGCGCGCGCGACCGAGGCGGCGCACCGCTTCGTGCGCTACGCCCGCCAGCTCGCCCTGCTCGAGCGCGACGCGTTCGAGGGGGCCGACGAAGAGGCCACGAGCGTTCCGCTCGCGGTCAACGCCGACTCGCTCGCGACGTGGTTCCTGCCGCCGCTGGCCCGGGTCGCGTCCGCACGGGATGTCGTGTTCGACCTGCATCGCGACGATCAGGACTTCACCGCCGGCCTGCTCGAGAGCGGAACGGTCGTGGGCGCGGTGACCTCTCGGCGGGTTCCGGTGGCGGGATGCCGGGTGTCGGCGCTCGGCGCGTTGCGGTACGAGGCGGTCGCAACGCCCGCCTTCGCGAGGCGATGGTTCGCGGAGGCGGGCGTGGGCGCAGGACCCGATCGCGCCGGACTCGCGTCGGCGCCGGTCGTGGACTTCGACCGCCGCGACGAGCTGCAGACCCGGTGGCTGCGCGGCGCGGGTGTGGCTGCCGACGCACCGCCGCGGCACCGCGTCCCGGCATCCCAGGACTTCGCGACCGCCGTGCTGCTCGGCCTCGGGTGGGCGCTCCTGCCGACACTGCAGTCACGCGTGCACGTGGAACGGGGCGAGCTGGTGCGGCTCGGGGGAGACGACATCGTCGTGCCGCTGTACTGGCAGCAGTGGAACCTCGCTTCGCCGCTCCTCGACGCGGTCGCCGAGGAGATCGTCGCAGAAGCCCGGCGCGTGCTCGAGCCCGTCGCGTGAGCCCGAGCTCGCTTCGCCGAGAGTGCACGCTCGTCGCGAGAGTGTCGCTATGACGGTGCGTCGTGGGCGCGAGGGTGCGCGCTCGGCGAAACCCGGCCGCCGGGCGGGGAGGGACTCAGGACTCCGCGACCGTGAGGACGACCTTTCCGCGGGAGTGACCCCGCTCGACCTCGATGTGAGCGGCGGCGACATCGGCGAGGTCGTGGACGCTGTCGACGAAGACCTGGATGGCGCCCGAGTCGAGCAGGCGGCCGAGGGTGGCCAGCACGCTGCCGTCGGGGATCACCTTGTACCCGGTCGCGCGTACGCCCGCCGCTGCGGCAGCCTCGGCGTACCCCGGCCATCCGCCG
Organism: Microbacterium sp. BDGP8; assembly: GCF_029991045.1. NCBI lineage: Bacteria > Bacillati > Actinomycetota > Actinomycetes > Micrococcales > Microbacteriaceae > Microbacterium > Microbacterium sp. BDGP8. Next base: position 899,372 of record NZ_CP120712.1, read on the forward strand.
GTCGGGACCATGACGTACAGACCGCCCGGACGCAGCACCCCGAGCGAGCGGGAACCGGTGTCGTCGTGCACGTTGCCCACGAGGTCGATGACGACATCCATCTCGCCGACGACGTCCTCGAAGCGCGTCGTCGCGTAGTCGATCGCGACCGAAGCGCCGAGCTCGCGCAGCCAGGGCAGGTTGCGGTCCGAGCCGGTGGCGGTCACCTGTGCGCCGAAGTACGCGGCGAGCTGCACAGCGAAGTGACCGACCCCGCCCGATCCGGCGTGGATCAGCATTCGCTGTCCCTCGTGCGCGTGGGCGGTCTCGACCACCAGCCCCCAAGCGGTGAGCGCGGCGAGGGGAACCCCCGCCGCCTCCACATGCGACAGGCTCGCGGGCTTTCGGGCGACGGACAACGAGGGCACGACGGCGTACTCCGCGTAGCTGCCACCCGAGCGGGGGAACGGTAGCATGCCGAACACCTCGGTGCCGGGCTGCAGCTCGTGGGTCTCGTAGGGGCTCGCGATGACCACGCCGCTGAAGTCGAAGCCGAGGGTGCTCGGCCAGCGATCGATGAGTCCTGCCACACCGCGTCCCAGCCGCGTCTTGGTGTCGATGGGGTTCACACCGGCGGCCACCACTCGCACGAGCACTTCGCTCAGGGCGGGAGAGGGCACCGGGACATCGGTCACGCGGAGAACCTCGGGCGCGCCGGGTTCATCGAACACGACCGCTCGCATCGTCTCGGGCGTCGCCTCGGCCGGCGTCGTCGGCTGGGAGGCGGTTGCTGTGCGCAGCGGCCGGAATCTCATCCGTCGCTCCTTCCTCACACCGCGGCGTCGGCGGCGATGATGCTCGGTCGATCTCAGTCAATCGTGAGATTGTCTCGACCGTGTTACGCCGCGGTCACCGGAGGGAGAAGCTCGGCGTCGCCGGAAGCGGGAGCGAGGGCGTTCAGTCGGGCGTCTCGGATGACGACAGGGCGTGGAGCAGCCGGGTGAGCTCGCGGATGTCGTCGACGTGCCACGACTCGAGCGCGGTCAGCAGCGAGTTCTCGCGCGGCGCGCGGACGGCGTCGAGCCGGCGGATGCCGTCGGGGGTGGCCGAGAGCAGGCTCGAGCGGCCGTCGGCGGGGTCGGGCGTGCGCTGCACGAGCTGGAGCTCCTCGAGCTCGCGGACCGTGCGGCTGATCTGGCCCTTGTCGGAGTGGAGCGTCTCGGCGAGGGCGGAGAGCGTGATCTCGCCACGGCGCGCGATCGTCGTGAACACCTTGTACGCGCCCGGGAGCATTCCCGGGCTCAGCCGGTCGGCGTTCTCGGCGAACAGCCGCCGGACGTGCGTGAACAGCTCACCGAACTCGAGCTCGAGCGCTCGGACGGCCGCGGTGCGCTCGTCGTCGAAGACCGATCCCCACGGGCCGGGAGTCCCGGGGGTGGTGCACCCCCGGGACTCGGCGGACTCTCGCGCGGTCATCCCGATCACCCTATCGAGCCGAGCGGCGCGTCTCCGCGTCGACCGGGGCGTCGGAGTCTGCGGCATCCGTGTGGACGGCGCCGGTCGCGGTGAGGGCGTTCATGCCTTCCGGAACCGACACGGTGGCCAGGTCGGCCTCGCCGGCCTGCAGACGCTCGGTGGTGGTCATCGTCGTCAGCGGCTTGTTCGGCAGGAACACGATCGCGATCAGGCTCAGGACCGCGAACGGCACGGCGATGAGGAACGAGTGCGAGATGCCGGTGGCGTAGATGTCCTCGAAGACGATCCGCAGCGCTTCGGGCATCGCCGAGACCTGGGGGAGCGTGTCCGACTGCAGCTGTGCGGCCCAGGTCGGGGCCTGGTCGCCGAGAGACACCAGCGCGGCCTGGATGTCGTCCTTCCGATCGCTGACGAGCGTGGTGACCTGCGAGGCGAGCGCCGCCCCCATGACGGAGACGCCGATCGTGCCGCCGAGGCTCCGGAAGAACGTCACGCCCGAGCTCGCGACGCCGATCTCGGTGGGGCGAGAGGTGTTCTGCACGACGAGCACGAGGTTCTGCATCGTCATGCCGATGCCCGCGCCCAGCATCGCCATGTAGATCGAGACGAGCGTGAAGTCGGTGTCGTAGTGGATCGTGGAGAGCAGGCTCGCTCCGCCGATCAGCAGCAGTGCGCCGACGATGAGGAACGGCTTCCAGCGGCCGGTCCGCGTGATCAGCGCGCCCACGCCGATCGAGGCGACGAGCAGTCCGCCGATCATCGGGATGGTCATGAGGCCGGCCTCGGTGGGGGTGGCTCCACGGGCGAGCTGCATGTACTGGCTGAGGAACACCGAGGCGCCGAACATGGCGATGCCCGTCGCGATCGAGGCGATCACCGAGAGGGTGAAGGTCAGGTTGCGGAAGAGCGTGAGGGGCACGAGCGGCTCGCGCACCTTGAGCTCGGTGATCACGAAGAGCACCGCGCCGATGACGGCGCCACCGACCATCAGGAGGGTCTCGACGCTCATCCATTCGAACGAGTCGCCCGCGAGCGTCACCCAGATCAGCAGCAGGGAGACGGATGCCGACAGCAGCACGATGCCGAGGTAGTCGATGCGCGTCTCCTTGCGCGGGTGCGCGGGGATGTGGAGCGTGCGCTGCACGATCAGCAGGGCGGCGACGGCGACGGGGAGGGCGACGAAGAAGTTCCAGCGCCAGCCCCAGGCATCGGTGATGACGCCGCCGAGCAGCGGGCCGCCGATCGTGGCGACGGCCATGACGGCGCCGAACAGGCCCATGTAGCGGCCGCGCTCGCGCGGGCTGATGATGTCGGCCATCAGCACCTGGCTGAGGGCGGCGAGGCCACCGGCGCCGATGCCCTGCACCGCGCGGAACGCGATCAGCATCTCGGGGGACTGCGAGAAGCCGGCAGCAGCGGTCGCCAGCACGAAGATGACGATCGCGAGCTGGTACAGCACCTTGCGGTTGGTGAGGTCGGCGAGCTTTCCCCAGATCGGGGTCGAGATCGCGGTCGTCAGCAGAGTCGCCGTGACGACCCACGTGAACGCGGCCTGGGTGCCCTCGAGATCGTGGATGATGACCGGCAGCGAGGTCGAGACGACGGTCGAGGCGAGCATCGACACGAACATGCCGAGCAGAAGGCCCGAAAGGGCCTCGAGCACGCCGCGGCGCGACATGTTCTTCCCCTCGGGTTGAGTGGATGCGGAAGCGGACATGAGTCCTCCTGGGATTCGGACGGACGCGGCTGCGTTGGCGCGGATCGTCGGCGGACGGTATTTCGGTAGCCGCGGGGCGGCGTAACTGGTTGACGAAAGTCAACCGTTGAGATCGGTCAACTATATGTTCAATCGTTGAGTTACGTCAACTATTCCCGCGCGCGCTTCGCTGCGACGAGGATGGGGACGTGTTCAGTGTGGAGGCGCTTCCCGATACCCGCATCGAGGTGGCCGTGCGGGCCGATTGGCAGCGGCTCATCGAAGCCGACCTGCCCAGCGCGGGGCGGCATCCCTCGGAATCGAACCGCCCCCACGTGACTCTCGCGGTGCGCGACGACCTGTCGACGGATGCTGGGCGCGAACTGGCGCGTCTCGGTGACGCCCTGCCGGTGGAGTGCCGGCTCGGTGGCGCGGTGGTGTTCGCTGCGGGGGAGAGGTTCGTCCTGGCCCGGCCCCTCGTCATGACGGCCGCGCTGCTGAGGTTTCACGCCCGCATCGTCGACCTCATCGGACCGCCGCCGGTGCGCTACGCCGTCACCGCGGCAGACCGATGGACACCCCACATCACCCTGGCGCGCCGGATGACGGCGGAGCAGATCGGACGCGCGCTCGGCATCGTCGGGGCGCCGACCCTCGAGGGTGAACTGACCGGACTGCGCCTCTGGGATGCCGAGGCCAAGGTGGTCACGCCGCTGGCGTGATCGCCCCGCCCGTGACGAGAGGCCGGTCAGTCGCTGAGGGCGAGGGCTCGAAAGGGTTCGCGCGGGCGCGATGCGACGATCCGCGGCGCTTCCGCCGCGCGCCGCTGCATCGTGCGGCGGTACAGCTCGTCGATGAGATCGGTCGCGAGATTCACGAGTGATCGGATCTCGCGCTCATCGCGGTCGACCCACGCGCAGCGCGGCTCGTCGTCGATGGGGACGAAGTCGTCGTGCTGCTCCCACACCACGAGGGTGCGCTCGGCGCCGAGGACGTGCTGCTGCCACCACACCTGACGCAGATAGGTGCGGGGGATCGAGCGCCAGCTCTTGTTCGTGGTCTTGATCTCGGCGAGGGTGACACGGCCGTCGGCATCCACCATCACGCCGTCGGGCGTGGCGAGGTGTCGCTTCTCGACCACGGCGTGGAAGAGCGCGGACGAGGGCTGGATGCCGTGCGTCGCAGCGACCCAGGCGGCGATCTCCGGTTCGCGGCGGCGACCGTGGTCGGTGTACGCGTTGCCGGAGAACCCCGAGCCCATGAGCTTGGCGTCGGCGGCGCGCGCAATCGCCTTCGGGCTCGTCAGCGCCGCGACGTCCGTCGCCGTGATGCCCCGCGAGCGAGCCCGGATCCACGCCACGCGGTCGCGCGAGTCCGCGACGATGCGAGCAGCGAGTTCGGGTGACACGCATTAGACCCTAACCCCGCCCGCCCTCCCTCCCCGCCCTTGCCCCTCGGCGTGCCCCCGCCCCACCCCACCTCACGCGTAGGCGTCGAGTGCACGGCATCCCATCGATTGCACGGCATCGGTGCGTAGATGTCGCGGTCATTCGGCGGCAAGCCGTGCGCTCAACGGGGAGGGTGGATGTTGAATGCCCTGAGGTGGGCGGCGAGGGTTGACGGGGAGGTGACGTGACGAGGTTCCCAGCGCACGAGGCGGCGCCCGGTCGTACCCCGGATCCAGTCTTCGCGGCGCTTCTCGTCGAGGACCGTCCTCTCTGCCGAGCGGGCTGAGCGGAGCTCCGGGTCGAGGTACTTGCCGACGCCGTCGCATTCGCCCCAGGCATCGGCGTCGTCGAGGCCGAAGTCGACGCGGTACCAGCCCGCACCGCGCGGGCCAGCGATCGGCACCTGTAGCCGAACCGACCGGAAGCCGAGTTGGTGCAACCGGAACCGGCTCACGCTTTCCAGGGTCGACTCGGCCCGGCCGTCGGCGAAGCCCACCACCCATCGAGCCCGCCTGATCCCTCGCGCCGCGCCCGCCTCGGCGATCCGAGCGGACATCGCCATCCGCCAGTCGTCGGGGGAGCGGCCCGTGCGGTCGCACCAGATCCGTTCCGCGCGGTCGGCCATGACGAGCGCCGCCTCGGGAGTCATGGTGCGCGCGACGTCGAAGACCGTCCGCGCCAGGGAGGTGCAGCGGATGCCGTTCACCTCGACGACGTCATGCGCATCGAGAGGCGCGCAGTGGCGGAATGCATCGGGGCCGCTGGAGACCCGGGCGCCCGGGGCCGTCGTGAGGTGGACGCGGGTCGGCCGGAGGCGATAGAGATCGAGGCCGTGCAGGACCCCGGCGGACTCGTGCGAGACGACCGCGTGGCCCCGGACCTCGTGCGCGACCGCCATCACATGGAGCAGATGCGCGTCCTCGGCGTAGAGCTCATCGAACGCGGCGCGGTCGACGTACCAGCCGCGTCGCACGTGCACCCGGATGCCGTCCCGCACCGAGCGGTCGATCGAGCGTTCGCTCTCACCCGCCACGAGCAGGTCGCGTCGGCGGTGGAGCAATGCCCGCACCTCATCCGGTCCTCGTCGTCTGCGCATCCCGCCCATGCTCACCCCCACCCCCACACCCCACCCCATCCCCCCACCCATGTGTGGACACCCCCACCCCGCCCCCAGATGTGCAGAACTCGCGGCCGGCGCCGAGCGAACGAGCTCGCGCCGAGTGCACGGGCACGCTGCGTAGCGGTGCCGTGCAGTGGGCGGGATGCCGTGCGCTCGGCGCGGGGGTGGGGGGATTTGGGGGATGGGGGTGTGGGGGTATGGTGGGGGTAAGCCAAAGACCGCTGGTCATCGGTGTGCGCGTGAGCGCACTCGTGATCGAAGCTCTGCACTGCAGGGGCCCGCGCAGGTGACACTGAACTTCTCCTTCGGGAAACGAGCTCCGTGCCTCTGCGCCGGAGCTTTTGTCATGTCCGGGGCTGGTCGAGGCCGGCGCTCCGCCACCGCGGGGCGTCAGGCACACATCAAGGAGTGACCATGGTGCAGAAGGACGCATCGGTCGCCGAGCTCACGAAGTCATTCGAGGACTCGACTGCCGTTCTGCTGACCGAGTACCGCGGTCTGACGGTGGCCCAGCTCAAGCAGCTGCGCAACAGCATCCGTCAGGACGCGAACTACGCCGTGGTGAAGAACACGCTGACCAAGATCGCCGCGAACAACGCGGGGATCACGGCGCTCGACGAGGACCTCAAGGGTCCCTCGGCCGTGGCGTTCGTGCACGGCGACTTCGTCGCCACCGCCAAGGCTCTGCGTGACTTCGCCAAGGCCAACCCGCTCCTCGTCATCAAGGGCGGCATCTTCGAGGGCAACGCCCTCACCGCCGACGAGGTCAACAAGTACGCCTCGCTCGAGAGCCGCGAGGTTCTGCTGGCCAAGGCCGCGGGCATGATGAAGGCGACGATGGGCAAGGCTGCCGCCACCATCGACGCGCTTCGCGAAAAGCTGGAGACCGCCGACGCCGCGTGAGCGACAGGCGAGCTCTTACACCAACCCCATCTATCTAGGAGATACATCATGGCGAAGCTTTCCACCGAGGAGCTGCTCGAGCAGTTCGCCGGCCTGACCCTCGTCGAGCTCAGCGAGTTCGTGAAGGCGTTCGAGGAGAAGTTCGACGTCACCGCTGCTGCCCCCGTCGCCGTTGCCGGCGCCGCTGGTGGCGCTGGTGCCGCTGAGGCCGAGGAGGAGAAGGACTCGTTCGACGTCATCCTCGAGGCTGCCGGCGACAAGAAGATCCAGGTCATCAAGACGGTCCGCGAGCTCACCTCGCTGGGCCTCGGCGAGGCCAAGGCTGTCGTCGACGGTGCTCCCAAGGCCGTCCTCGAGGGCGCGAACAAGGAGACCGCCGAGAAGGCGAAGGCCGCTCTCGAAGAGGCCGGCGCGACGGTCACCCTCAAGTAATTCCCCGCTCTCACTCGAGAGCAGCACGACGGCCCCGGATGCTGCATCCGGGGCCGTCGTCGTCTGCGCCGGACTCAGTCCCGGCGGGAGAGGGTCGAGTCGCGGACGGCGACGGAGCTGTGTCCAGGTGCTCCCGCTGTCGTCCCCCGGACCACCATGCGCGGCTTGATCCGCATCGTCACGGTGTCGGCCTCGGGGTCCTCGATGTGGCGCAGGAGCAGCTCGACGGCGGCCCGGCCCTGCTCGTGGGGGACCTGTCGCAACGTCGTCAGGGCGAACATCTCGGCATTGACGTGATCGTCGATGCCGACGACGCTCAGCGACGACGGGACGAGGATGCCGAGGCGGCGGGCGGCGATGATCGCTCCGATCGCGACGTCGTCACAGGCCGCAACGATGCCCGTGGGTCGGGCGGCGGGGTCGCTCAGCAGGTCGACCGCGGCAGCGTACCCGGCTGGCATCGAGAGCTCGGCCGGCACCCGCGAGATCTCGTCGGCGAGACCGGCGCGACGCATCTCCGACTCGTAGCCGGCGTATCGCTCGGACTCGACGTGAGGCCAGTGCGTGGAGTCGGTGCCACCGAGGAACGCGATGCGGCGATGCCCCAGCTCGACGAGGTGCGCGGTCGCGAGAGCGGTGGCGTGCGCGTCGTCGAGCGTGACGAGGCTGGTGTCGCCCTCGGTGCCGATGACGCTGACGACTGGCTTTCCCAGCGCCAGCAGTGCGCCCAGCTCGCTCTCGGCAGGTTCGAGGCCCACCGCGATGACACCGTCGAAGCGCCGACGGGCCAGGAAGTCCTCGAACACCCGGCGCCGCGTCTCCGTCCCCGGGCGAGCGTCGTACAGGGTCAGGTCGAGGCCGTGCTCCAGGAGAGCCGCCTGAATGCCCTCGAGAACCTCTCCGAAGAACCATCGGCTGACGTGGGGCATGACGACGCCGACGGTCTGCGTGCGACCGGTCGCGAGGCTCATCGCCGACGAGTGCGCGACATACGACAGCTCCTGTGCTGCGGCAGCGACGCGCCTGCGGGTCTCGTCGGACACGTACCCGCGTCCGGTGAGGGCGCGGCTCGCCGTCGCTTTCGACACCCCTGCACGGGTGGCCACGTCGGCGATGGTGCTCATGGGACCTCCTCGTCCGTTCGGGGAGACCTGCCGGGGGACTCCCACCAGAGCGTAGCGGTTTCGACCGCGACCGGGAACCGGTTCCAGGCGCCTCGAGTGTGAGCGCTCCCACGGCCTCGCTTATTACCACATGGGATGGTTGTCAATCCGTGATATTCCGCTGGTTGTGCCGGACTCCGCAGGACAGTAGGTTGTCCTGGAATCGGTTCCCCAATGGATGCGGACAAGGCTCCTCTGGGTGAACGATGATCCCGATAGAGGAGAAGTACATGGCATTGTCACAGCGATACCGTCTTCTTGCCCCCGTCGCCCTCATGGGCGCGGCAGCACTGGTGCTGGCTGGGTGCGCCGAAGGTGGCGGCGAAGGCGGCGGCGAGGGCGGCGGCGACGCGAAGACGACCGTCCGCATCTCGGGCGGCATCACCGGTGGTGAGGCTGACGCACTCAACGAGTCGTTCGCGCAGTTCACCGAGGACACCGGTATCAAGGTGGAGTACACCGGCGACAAGTCGTTCGAGGGCAACATCGTCACCAAGGTGACCGGTGGCGACGCCCCCGACATCGCGATCGTCCCGCAGCCCGGCCTGCTGAAGACGCTCGTCGAGACCGGCAAGGTGCTGCCCGCGACTGAGGCGGTCGAGAGCGCGGTCGACGAGAACTGGTCGCCCGACTGGAAGCAGTACGGCACGTTCGACGACACCTTCTACGCGGCACCCATGCTCGCGAACCTGAAGGGTTACGTCTGGTACTCGCCGAAGCAGTTCGCCGAGTGGGGCGTCGAGATTCCCAAGACGTGGGACGAGATGATCGCTCTCACCGACAAGATCGTGCAGACGACCGGCGGTCCCGCGTGGTGCGCCGGCTTCGCCTCCGACGCCGCCTCGGGCTGGCCGGGCACCGACTGGGTGGAGGACCTCGTCCTGCGCCAGGCCGGCCCCGACGTGTACGACCAGTGGGTGGCCGGTGACGTGAAGTTCACCGACCCGCAGATCAAGTCCGCGTTCGACGCGGTGGGCGAGATCCTGCTCAACCCCGAGTACGTCAACGCGGGCTACGGCGACGTCAAGAGCATCAACTCGACCGCGTTCGGCGACGTGGCCGCGGCTGTCGCCAGCGGTGACTGCGCCCTCACGCACCAGGCCTCGTTCCTGTCGGCGAACTTCCTCGACGTGCAGACCGCCGACGGCGCGACCCCCGAGGTCGCTCCCGACGGTGACGTCTACGCGTTCCTGACGCCGGGGTACACCGAAGGCGAGCTCCAGGTCGAGGGCGGCGGCGAGTTCGTCGCCGCGTTCTCGGACGACGAGTCGACGCAGAAGGTTCTCGAGTTCATGGCCTCGCCCGAGTTCGCTGACGCGCGCGTCAAGCTCGGCGGCGTGATCTCGGCGAACAAGAACGCCGACCCCTCGCTCGCCTCGAGCGAGTTCCTCCAGGAAGCCATGACGACGCTGCAGGACGAGACCACGGTCTTCCGTTTCGACGCATCCGACCTGATGCCGTCCACGGTGGGCTCGGGCTCGTTCTGGAAGGGCATGGTCGACTGGATCGACGGTAAGGACACCGAGACGGTCCTGTCCGACATCCAGGCCGGTTACGAGAACTGATCGTCGCCTGACGATCGGTTGAGCCGAGCGGGGTCGGGCTGCACAAGCCCGGCCCCGCTCCTCCCGTCCGTACCGCCCGGGTACGCCGCTGTACTCAGAAGGGGATCCACATGTCGCAGACGACCGTCGACAGACCCGTCGACACCGAACCTCCCACCACCACGCATGCCACCGATCCGAAGGGGCGGTCGATCACTCGGATCATCGTCGCCGCCGGATTCGCCCTGATCGTCGCCATCCTCCTGCTGCTGATCTTCACCGGATCGAGCGAGGAATCGTCGCGCATCACGATCGGGTTCTCGCTCAACAGCTTCTTCCTCTGGTTGGGCGCGATGAACCCGCTCATCCAGATCCCCGTCATCCTGGCCGTGTTCGGGCTCGTCGTGGGCATCATCCTGGTGCTCATCGAGTACGCGCCCCGCCCGGGTCGCGGCTACTTCATCATGCGGCTCGTCGCGTGCCTGGTCATCCCGGTGCTCGCCTTCCTGCTGCTGCGGCCCTACGCCAACGCCGTCCTCTACGTCGTCGCGATCGCGCTGCTCGTCGGTGCGCTGCTCTTCTTCGCGGACTTCCGGTCGCGTCAGGGCGCGGGCTATCTGTTCCAGCTCATCCTCTTCATGGCCCCGGCCAGCATCATGCTGGCGCTCGGACTGATCTACCCCGCGATCGCCACGATCTTCAAGTCGTTCTACGACAAGTCGGGCGAGCAGTTCGTGGGCCTGGAGAACTACTTCTGGGTGTTCACGAACCCGACGGGCACGGCCTCGGTCGTCAACACGATCCTGTGGGCGCTCCTCGCTCCCACGATCTCCGTCGCCATCGGCCTGGCGTACGCGGTGTTCATCGATCGTGCCCGCGGCGAGAAGGTCCTGAAGGTCCTGGTGTTCATGCCCGTCGCGATCTCGTTCGTCGGCGCCGGCATCATCTGGAAGTTCATGTACGACGCCCGCCAGGGGGAGCAGGTCGGCCTGCTCAACGCGATCGTCACGGCATTCGGCGGCGATCCGATCCAGTGGCTCGCCATCAAGCCGGTCATCAACACCCTCATGCTCCTGGTGGTCTTCATCTGGACCCAGACCGGATTCGCCATGGTGATTCTGTCGGCCGCGATCAAGGCGGTGCCGACCGAGCAGCTCGAGGCGGCGCAGCTGGACGGGACCAATGCCTGGCAGCGGTTCCGCAACGTCACGGTGCCCGGCATCCGGTCGTCGCTCATCGTGGTCCTCACGACCATCACGATCGCGTCGCTCAAGGTGTACGACATCGTGGCGGTCATGACCGGCGGTCGCGATGAGACGACCGTGCTCGGCTTCGAGATGGTCAACCAGCAGCAGCGATTCCAGAGCTACGGGCACTCGTCCGCGCTCGCTGTCGTGCTGTTCCTGTTCGTCCTGCCGCTGATCATCTACAACGCCCGATCGATGGCCAAGCAGAGGGAGATCCGCTGATGACCGTTGCAGCCCCGGCCGCGCCCGTCGACACCCGCACCAAGCGCCAAGTGGCGCGCGACACCCGCCGCAACGAGGCGATCGCCCACAAGAAGCTGACGTCGAAGGGCGCGACCATCGCGGCCGTCATCATCGCCGTCTTCTGGACGATCCCGACGTTCGGCCTGTTCGTGACGTCGTTCCGACCCGGTGCCGACACCCAGTCCACCGGCTGGTGGACCGTCTTCACCAATCCCGAGTTCACCCTCGACAACTACGCCGAGGCGCTGACGTCGGGAGGGACGTCCACGACGCTCGCGTCGGCGTTCATCAACTCGCTCGCGATCACCATCCCCGCGACGGTGTTCCCCATCGTGATGGCAGCCCTCGCCGCCTACGCGTTCGCCTGGATCGACTTCAAGGGCCGCAGTGCGCTGTTCGTGTTCGTCTTCGCACTGCAGATCGTGCCCCTGCAGATGGCCCTGGTTCCGCTGCTCAGCCTCTTCTCGGAGGGCCTGACGATCAACGACGTGCCCATCTTCCCCGGCTTCGGCCTGAACGAGGTGCAGTACAGCTTCGCCCGCGTCTGGATCGCCCACGCGATCTTCGCCCTGCCGCTGGCGACTTTCATGCTGCACAACTTCATCGCCGAGATCCCGGGCGAGATCATCGAAGCGGCGCGGGTCGACGGCGCCGGCCACGGGCAGGTCTTCTTCCGCATCATCGTCCCGCTGGCAGCCCCGGCCATCGCATCGTTCGCGATCTTCCAGTTCCTGTGGGTGTGGAACGACCTGCTGGTCGCGACGATCTTCGCGTCGCCGGGCGCGCTGCCGATCACGCAGGCGCTCAACTCGCTGTCGGGCACGTGGGGCAACCGCTGGTTCCTGCAGTCGGCGGGAACCTTCATCTCGATCATCGTGCCGCTGATCGTGTTCTTCGCCCTGCAGCGCTTCTTCGTGCGCGGCCTGCTGGCAGGTGCGACGAAGGGCTGATCGGCAGGATCGGATGCCGCTGGGGTGCGGGGGCTGTCAGCCCTCGCACCCCAGTCTTTGCTGGATCGAGCGCATCAGGTCGATCTCGGCGCTCTGCGTCTCGATGACGCCGCCGGCGACCTGGACGGCCCGCGGGTCGCTGCCGAGGTCGACGAGAGCCTGCGCCATGGGGATCGCGCCCTCGTGGTGCCGGATCATGAGGCCGAGGAACGTGCAGTCGGCGGCGACCCCGGTCTCGGCATCCAGCTGCGCCAGCTGAGCGGGCGTGGCCATGCCCATCTGGGCGCGGAGCTCTTCGTCGCTCGGCTGCTGCGCCTGAGTCCCGTGGTTGTGAGCGGGGTGCCCGACCATCCACTGCATGAGGGGCGCGGTGGATGCCTGCGGCAGCCCCCACTGGACGAGCCAGTCGTAGAACTCGCCGCGCTGGCCCGCCTGTGCGGTGGCGATATCGAACGCAAGCGTGCGGATGCCCTCATCCTCGGTCTTGCGATAGATCGTCATCGCCATCTCGATCGCCTGCGTGTGGTGCACCTGCATGTCACGGGCGAACCCGGCCTCGGGGGAGGAGCCGCCGGGAACCGACGGGGAGGTGCCGAAGGCGGAGAAACGTCCTACCGCGAATGCCGAGCCCGCGACCGCGAGGACGATGAGGAGCACCGCCCACGAGCGCAGGCCGGTGGATGACGGGACGGGGATCTGCGCGCCCGTCTCCGCCGTGACGTCGTCCGTCACGCCTTGCCGGGGCCGTCGATCGCGCCCGAGCAGATCGCGTTCGGCTCGGGGACGTTCTGGCTGCGCCAGTACTCGGTGAAGAAGTCGCGGATGCGCTCGTCGTCGGCCGAGTCGACCTTCAGCTGCGCGTTCCAGGCGCTCACGGCGATGGGGGTGTCCATGTCGGGGTACGGCGTCAGCAGCGCGTACGTGCTCGGCATGTAGCCCTCGAGGGTCTCGATGTCGGCATCCGATACCTGGGCCGGGTCGTACGTGATCCAGACGGCGCCGTGCTCCATCGAGTGGACCGCGTTCTCGTTCGCCTGCGGCTCGGTGTAGACGCCGCAGTTGAGCCAGTACGGGTTGTGCTCGCCACCGGCCGGCGGGTTCTGCGGGTACTCGACGGTGCCCTCCACGTGCGTCGTGATGTTCTGGAACGTCTCGACGCCGGGGATCTCGCGACCCGTGCTGTTGCCGGCCTCGTACGTGACGGGCCGAGGCGCGAGGATGACCGACGCGGCGATGAGGCCCACCACGGCGACCGCGGCGGTCGAGCCGACGACCCACCACGTCAGCTTGCTGCGACGTCGCTTCGCCAGCTGCTTCTGGTACTCGGCGAGCTTGGCCTGCTTCTGCTGCTCGCGCTGCTGCTTGACGGTGAGGTTGATCTGGGCCTGGGCGGCAGGATTGCCGCTCGTTCGCTTGTCGGCGGACGGAGTCATTGCTGTGACCTCGGTTCGGGGGCAAGGGGAGTGTCGGAGCGCGCGCGGCGCGGAGCCAGCCTATGCGCGTGAATGGTGAATCGGCTGAGAGGCGCGAACGACGCGGAGCGGCGGCGGGTTACGATAGAAGGTCGCTCAAAAACGCTGCTGCCACGAAACGAAGAAGACGTGCCCGAAACTCCTCCCCATCATTCCTCCTCCGCCACCGGGGCGATCCGCACGCTGGGCTCGAACCCGGCTACCGCGCCCATCATGCTGCATCCGGGTGACGCGATCCCGACCTCACGCCGCGTCATCTACATCATCCTGCTCGGCGCGCTGACGGCGCTCGGGCCCTTCACGATCGACCTCTACCTGCCCGCCTTCCCCGCGCTGGAGGCCGACTTCCAGACGACGGCGGCGGCGATTCAGCTGACGCTCACCGGAACGATGGTCGGCTTCGCGCTGGGCCAGCTCATCGTCGGCCCGCTCAGCGACAAGCTGGGGCGCCGGGTCCCGCTGCTGTGCGTGACCGCGCTCCACGTGCTCTCGAGCACGGCCGCCGCCATCGCCCCGACCCTCGAGCTGCTGAGCACCGCCCGGGTCTTCATGGGGATCGGCGCCGCGGCGGGCGGTGTCGTCGCGATGGCGATCGTGCGCGACCTCTTCGGTGGACGCCGGCTCGTGGTGATGCTCAGCCGACTCGCCCTGGTCTCCGGTGTCGCCCCGGTCGCCGCCCCGCTCGTCGGCTCGGGCCTGCTGACGGTCATGCCCTGGCGCGGCATCTTCGTCGTGCTCGCCGCGTACGGCGCGGTGATGCTGATCGCCTCGCTCTTCCTCGTGCCCGAGACCCTGCCCAAAGCGCGCCGCCGCGACAGCGGTTCCGCCACGGTCTGGCAGCGCTACCGCAGCGTCCTGAGCGATCGCATCTTCATCGGCGTGCTGATCATCGGCGGCATGACCTTCAGCGGACTGTTCTCGTACCTGTCGTCGTCGTCGTTCCTCTTCCAGCAGACCTACGGCTTCGATCCGCAGCAGTACGGCGTCCTGTTCGCCGTCAACTCCCTCGGAGTCGTGCTGGGCGTGCAGACGGCGTCGCGGCTCGCCGCCCGCTTCGGCCCGCAGTGGGTCATGGCGGTCTCGACCGCCGTGCTCGTCATCGCGGGGGCCACCATCATCGTCACCGACCAGCTGGGGCTGGGCCTGTGGGGCACGGTCGTGCCGCTGTTCTTCTTCATCACGGCGTGCGGTTTCACCTTCCCCTGCGTTCAGGTGCTCGCTCTCGACCGTCACGGCCGAGCCGCCGGGACCGCGGCATCCCTGATCGGCGCCGTCAACTTCGGCGTCGCCGGCTTCATCTCGCCGCTCGCGGCGTGGATCTCGGGCGGCTCGGGCATCACCGCGACGACGATGGCCTCGGTGATGGCGGGGTGCGCCGTGGTGGCGGTCCTCTCGCTGTGGCTCGTCGTGCGGCCGCGCAGCGTGCCGCAGCTCTCTCCCTGATCGCTGCTCTCAGCGCAAGGGGCGGGGTCGAATCCGCCGCCGTCGACACAATGGACGGATGAACGACGCTCCGCCGACCGACCCCCGCCGACTCTGGCCGCGCCGCGCCGCCATTGGCTTCGTGCTGGTGGTGGCCGGTGCGCTGCTGGGATGGTGGCTGTTCACGCAGCTCGGCCAGCCCTTCGCGATCGACCGGTGGTGGAACGAGACGCTGCCGGCCGACCCGGGCGCGGTCGGCCTGGTGTTCGGGCTCGTGATGAACCGGATCGGCGGCACGTGGGTCGGCGTCTTCGCGATCCCGATCGCGGTCGCCGTGGCTCTGGTCCTGCTGCGACGGCCCTGGGCTGCGGGCTATTTCCTCGTGGCGTCGGCGCTGAGCGCGCTCGTGGTCCAGCTGATCAAGAACCTCGTCGATCGGTCGAGACCCGAAGACATCCTCGTGACGACGGATGCGGGCTCATATCCCTCGGGGCATACGGCAAATGCGGCCACGATCGCGATCGTCGCGATCATCCTCTTCCCGCGCGTCTGGGTCGCGTTCGTCGGAATCGTGTGGACCCTGCTGATGGCGCTCAGCCGTACGGTCGTGCACGCTCACTGGCTCTCCGACACCGTCGGTGGGATGCTGCTGGGCGCCGGCGTCGCCCTGATCGTGGCCGCCATGTTCACCGAGCAGCTCGAACGCGAGCGCCGCGCCGTGCGAGAGCGGCGGGGCTAGGCTCGCCGGCATGAGCGTCTCGCCCGACGACCCGGCCATGCCCTCCGACGACGCGATCGCCGCAGCCGATCTCGCACGACTGCGTGCGGAAGCGGAAGCCGCTGAGGCCGCGCTCGTCGCCGCCCGAGCTCGAGCCGCCCTGGCCGCCGCCGAGGCAGCTGCCGCGCGAGCCGGGTCGGCCCCGGCCGGGGACGCGGCGCCGTCGACTCCGACCGGCGAACCCGAGCCGTCGGCGGCCGGGGAAGCCGAGCCCTCCGGGGCGGCGGTTCCGCTCGACGGATCCGAGGTCGACGACATCCGCCGGGGCTACACGTTCGACGGTCCCGTCCTCGAGCTCGGGGCGCTCCTGAACGGCGAGCCGCAGCGTGATGCGCTCGTGCGGATCCCGCTGGCGATGACGAATCGTCACGGTCTCGTTGCCGGCGCCACTGGCACCGGCAAGACCCGCACGCTGCAGGTTCTCGTGGAGCAGCTCGCCGCCAACGGCGTGCCGGTGTTCGCGGCCGACATCAAGGGCGATCTCTCGGGTCTTGCCTCGGCGGGCGAGCCGAGCGAGAAGCTCCTCTCGCGAACGAGCGCGATCGGGCAGGACTGGTCGCCGCGTTCTTTCGCGACCGAGTTCCTGGCGCTCGGCGGCCGCGGGTCGGGAACGCCGGTGCGCGCGACCGTCTCCGGCTTCGGCCCGCTGCTGCTGAGCCGCGTGCTCGGACTCAACGCGACGCAGGAGTCGAGTCTCGGTCTCGTCTTCCACTACGCCGACGCGAACGGCCTGGCTCTCGTCGACCTCGCCGATCTGCGGGCGGTGCTGACCTACCTCACGAGCGATGACGGCAAAGCCGAGCTCGCGGAGCTCGGCGGACTCTCCAAGGCGACGGCGGGCGTCATCCTTCGCGAACTCATCACCTTCGCCGACGCCGGGGCGGACGTGTTCTTCGGCGAACCGGAGTTCGACGTCCGAGACCTGATGCGGACCACGGACGGAGGCGAGGGCATCGTCACCCTCCTCGAGGTGCCCGGTGTGGCCGACCGCCCGGTGCTCTACTCGACCTTCCTGATGTACCTGCTCGCGGAGCTGTTCGAGGTGCTGCCCGAGGTGGGTGACGTCGACAAGCCGGAGCTCGTGTTCTTCTTCGACGAGGCGCATCTGCTGTTCCGCGACGCGTCGAAGGACTTCCTCGCCGCGGTGGTGCAGACGGTCCGCCTCATCCGGTCGAAGGGTGTCGGCGTCTTCTTCGTCACGCAGACACCCAAGGACGTGCCGTCCGATGTGCTGGCGCAGCTCGGCTCGCGCGTACAGCACGCGCTTCGTGCCTTCACCCCGGATGACGTCAAGGCGCTGCGCGCGAGTGTGGGCACCTACCCGCGATCGGGCTACGACCTGGAGCGGGTTCTGCAGGAGCTCGGCACCGGCGAGGCCATCGTCACCGTCATGAACGAGAAGGGTGCGCCCACCCCCGTCGCGTGGACACGGCTCCGTGCGCCGCAGGCGTCGATGTCGCCGGCAGCGGTGGAGGACGTCCAGGCCCGGGTGGCGGCATCCGAGATCCGGCCGCGTTACGCCGAGGCGGTCGATCGCGAGTCGGCGCGCGAGATCCTCACCGCTCGCATGAACGCCGCGCAGGCGGCTCTCGATGCGGCCGAGGCCGAGGCCGCGCGCCGCAAGGCAGAGCAGGACGCCGCGAAGCTGCGGGCGAAGGCCGACGCCGCCTACGCGAAGCAGCTCGCCGCCATCCGGAAGCAGGCCGCGGCCGACGAGGCGAAGGAGCGACGCGACGACGACCGGATGCTGCGCAGCATGACCTCGAACACGCGCTCGCGCCGGAGAACGCCGGCGGAGCAGATCCTCGGCTCGCGCGCGGCCCAGGAGGTGCTGACCGGCGTCATCCGGGGAATCTTCGGCACCGGACGGCGCTGAGCACCGGACGGCGCTGAGCACCGGACGGCGCTGACGGCGCGCCCGGGACGCGGGCGTCTCAGGGACGGATGATGTCGAGTGGCATCGTCGAGGTGTCGATGCGCGGATCGTCGTCCTGCCCGGCGACGAGCGCCTCGGCCTCGGCGATCGTCTCGACCGTCGGCACCGACCCGAGCAGCGGCCGCTGCGCCGTCTCGCGCATCGCGAAGAGCGCGACGGCCGCGAGCGCCGAGAAGAACATGATGTAGAACGCGGGCATGTAGGTGTTGCCCGTCCACTCGATGAGCGCCTGGCTGAACAGCGGCGTCGTACCGCCGAAGAGCGACACCGCCAGGTTGTACGCGATGCCCATCGCGCCGAAGCGGGTCGCGGTGGGGAACAGCGCCGGCAGGGCGCTCGCCGAGATCGCGACGAACAGTGCGACCGGTACCGCGATGATGCCCAGCGCAATGAACACGGCCCACAGCTCGCCGATCTGCATGACGGCGAAGGCGGGGATCGTCAGGACGAGGGACGCGCCGATCGCGAAAGCGTAGATGCGACGCCGGCCGAACCGGTCGCTGAGGCGCCCGACGAACGGCAGCGTCGCCGACATGACGATCAGCACCGGCACGGTCGCCACCGCGGCCGAGAGGTTCGAGAGTCCGACCTCCTTCTCGAGGTAGGTCGGCATGTAGCTGGTCAGCGCGTAGCCGGCCGTGTTGGTCGCGGCGACGATCGCCACGGCGACCAGGATCGTCCGCCAGTGGTGGCGCAGGATGCCGCCGATGCCGTGACGAGCCATCGGGTCGTCCTTGCTGGGCGCCGCGGCCGACTCCGACTCCTGCTCGAATGCCGGGGTCTCGGGGATGCGCAGGCGGAACCAGATGGCGACGATGCCGAGCGGGATGGCGACGAGGAACGGAATGCGCCAGCCGCCGTCGACCATCGCGTCGGGGCCCCAGAGCCCCTGCGTGATGAGGGTGGTCAGCGCGACGACCGTAGCGCCGGCGGCGAAGCCGACGTACGAGCCGACGTCGAGCCATGATGCCCAGAAACCGCGCGAGCGGTCGGGGGAGAACTCGGTCACATACGTCGACGCCCCGGCGTACTCGCCGCCGGTCGAGAAGCCCTGCACCATCTTCAGCACATACAGGGGGACGACAGCCCAGACACCGATCTGCGCAGACGTCGGCAGCAGTCCGATGAGCGCGGTCGCGGTCGCCATCATCGCCATCGTCAGGAACAGGACCTTCTGGCGCCCGATCCGATCGCCGAGCGGGCCGAGCACGATCCCGCCGAGGGGACGCACGAGGAACGACACGGCGAAGCCGAGGAGCGTCACGAGAAGGCCCCAGGGGTCGGGGATGTCCTCGGCGAACACCACCGTCAGGGTCACGGCGAGGTAGCCGTAGATCCCGAAGTCGAACCACTCCATGAAGTTGCCGACGACGGTGCCCGAGATCGCGGTGCGTACCTTCTTGCGTTCGACGACGATGACGTCGTCGACCTCGAGACGTCGGCGGGCAGGCCGCTTGGTGCGCGTGCGTGACATATTCGATTCTCCTCCGGCAGCGCCGCCGGGCTCGGGTCGCCAGACGACTGTCCTTCGCTCACGGGAGCGTAGACCCCGATGCGGGGTCGTGCGCAACCTCGGGGACGGGCGTTGCGGTCCGGTGCGTCGCCGCCTATCGCGCGCGCGTGAGGCGAACGGCCCGTACGCCCGGCCGGCGACCGTCCATCCGTCACGTGTCAAGTCGTGTCGGACGGGGCCGACGGACGCCTACCGTCTGATCATGACCGAGCTGACCGCACCCACCGGACACGAGCCCGAGCTGCAGGCGCAGCCCCGACCGGACGGATCCGCCCCGCGAGCCCTCGTCCTCGGCGCCACCGGGTACATCGGCGGACGGCTGGTGCCTCGCCTCGTCGCGGCGGGGTACCGCGTGCGCGTGCTGGCACGGACGCCCGAGCGGGTCGCCAGCTTCCCGTGGGGAGACGCCGTCGAGATCGTGGGCGGCTCGGCGGACGACGCGGATGCCGTCGCCGAGGCTGTCGACGACGTGGATGTCGTCTACTACCTCATCCATTCGATGGGAGCGGGGGCCGGGTTCGAGGCGGCCGACGAGCGGGCCGCCCGCACGGTCGCTGACGCCGCGGCGGCGGCATCCGTGAAGCGCATCGTCTATCTCGGTGGCCTGCACCCCTCCGATGCGGAGCTCTCGCCGCACCTGCGCTCGCGCGTGGAGGTCGGCGAGATTCTGCTGAAGTCCGGCGTGCCCACCCTCGTGCTGCAGGCGGGGGTCGTCATCGGGTCGGGGTCGGCGTCGTTCGAGATGGTGCGTCATCTCACCGATGTGCTGCCGTACATGCCGGCGCCGAAGTGGGTGCGCAACCGCATCCAGCCGATCGCCGTGCGAGACGTCCTGCACTATCTGCTCGGCGCAGCCCGCGTCGATCCTGAGCTGAACCGTGCCGTCGACATCGGCGGTCCCGACGTCTTGCGGTACGGACAGATGATGAACGGCTATGCCCTCGAGGCGGGCCTGCGGCAGCGCGCGATCGCGGCCCTGCCGGTGCTGACGCCCGGGCTGGCCTCCCACTGGGTCAACCTCGTGACGCCGGTGCCGCGCGCCATCGCCCGCCCGCTCATCGCGTCGCTTCAGAACGAGTGCGTCATGGACGACCATGACATCGACGACATCATCCCGCAGCCCGAGGGCGGCCTGACGTCGTACCGGACGAGCGTGCGGCTGGCGCTGGGCCGGGTGGACGCCGACGAGGTCGAGACGAGCTGGCAGGACGCCGACGTGCTCGGCGCGCCGAGCGATCCGCTGCCGAGCGACCCCGAATGGGCGGGCCGCACCGTGTTCACCGACGAGCGCTCCGCCGAAACGAGCGCGTCGCCAGAGCGACTGTGGGAGGTGATCGCCGGCATCGGCGGGACGAACGGCTGGTACTCGGCTCGCGCGCTGTGGGAGATCCGCGGCTGGATGGACCGTCTCGTCGGCGGCATCGGCCTCGCGCGCGGCCGCCGCAGCCGGGGAAAGGTGCGGGTGGGGGATGCGATCGACTTCTGGCGCGTCGAGGCCGTCGAGGAGGGCCGCCTGCTGCGGCTGCGTGCCGAGATGCGGGTGCCGGGGGAGGCCTGGCTCGAGCTCAAAGTCGCACCGCGGGATGGTGGTGCCCGCTATGAGCAGCGCGCGATCTTCTTCCCGCGCGGACTGGCCGGGCGGCTGTATTGGCTCGGTGTGCTGCCGTTCCACGGGCTCATCTTCACGGCGATGGCCACGCGCATCACGGAGATGGCCGAGGGGAAGGTCGAAGAGGGGCGGATCGCCGTCGAGAACACCCACGCCGACGATGACACCGCCCCCGCGGGCGCGGACGCTTCTAGGGTGGGGTCATGAGCCGCTCCGCCGTCGTCATAACCGTCTCCGACCGCTCAGCGCGCGGCGAGCGTCCGGATGCGGCCGGCCCGGTCGCCGTCGAGGCCTTGCGCGCCGCGGGGTGGGAGTGTGGCGATGCGGTGGTCGTCGCCGACGGAGCCGCCCCCGTCGCCGAGGCGCTGCGCGTCGCGATCGCCGACGGAGCACGCCTGATCGTCACGACGGGCGGCACCGGCGTGGCACCGCGCGACGAGACTCCCGAGGGTACCGGCGAGGTCATCGAGCGCGAGCTGCCCGGCGTGGCCGAAGAGCTGCGACGCCGCGGTGTCGCCGAGACGCCCACTGCGGTGCTCTCACGCGGACGTGCCGGGGTGGCCGGCCGAACGCTCATCGTGAACCTGCCGGGGTCGCCGCGCGCCGTGGCATCCGGCATGGACGTGGTGACGGGAATCGCCGGGCACGTCGTCGCCCAGCTCGACGGGCACGATCACTGATGGGCGAGATCCGCATCGCCCGCATCACCGCGGAGCCTCTCGACGTCTCCCAGCACCTCGAGGCCGTCGATTCATCCGCCGTCGGAGCGGTGACGAGCTTCGTCGGCACCGTGCGCGACCACGACCCGGATGCCGCGGGCACGGTCGCCGCGCTGCACTACGAGGCACATCCCGATGCCGAGGCGACGCTCCGAGCCATCGCCGAGGCGGCCCTCGGCGACCGTGACGGCATCGTCGCGGTCAGTCACCGCATCGGCGACCTCGCGGTGGGGGACGCCGCGGTCGTCATCGCGGTGGGCACGGCGCACCGGGGCGACGCGTTCGACGTCTGCCGCGAGCTGATCGAGGCGATCAAACGCGAGCTGCCGATCTGGAAGCAGCAGATCGAGGCCGATGGCACGACGGCGTGGAAGGGGATCGGCGGCTGATGGCGTCGAACCCGGGCCGTCTCAGCCGCCCGCGAAGGGCGGCAGGATGTCGACGGTGACGTCGGGGCCGATCTCGGTGGTGTCGGCGACGCGTGCGCCGTCGACGAGCACGGCGCACTTCGGCAGGATGGCCGCCAGCCCAGTGATCTCGCGCGACAACGCGTCGCGCAGGGCGCCGAGGGTCGTCTCGGAGCGATGCTCTTCGTTCCGGCCGGCGCGTTCAGCGGCGGCGGCGAAGTAGCGCACGCGGGCCATCAGGCGTCCTCGCCGGAACGTCGCCAGTCGCCGCTGCGGCCGCCGGATTTCGCGGTGATGCGGATGTTCTCGATCGAGGTCGCCTTATCGAGGCCCTTCACCATGTCGACCACGGCGAGGGCGGCGACCGAGACCGAGGTGAGCGCCTCCATCTCGACGCCGGTGCGGTCGGCGGTGCGTGCGGTCGCCTCGATCTCGATGCCGTCGTCGGTGATGTCGAGGTCGACGACGACGCCGTGCACGCCGATCACATGCGCCAGCGGAAGCAGCTCGGGGGTGCGCTTCGCAGCCTGGATGCCGGCGATGCGTGCGACGGCGAGGACGTCGCCCTTCGGCACGGCGCCGTCGCGCAGCGCTGCGACCACCTCGGGCGAGCAGCGGACGAATCCGCGAGCAGTCGCCGCGCGGACGGTCGGCTGCTTCGCGGTGACGTCGACCATGCGGGCGTGACCGGCGTCGTCGAGGTGTGTGAAGCTCATGCCCTCATCCTTCCAGCAGCACGACGTCGATGAGGTCGCCGGGCTCGACGACGGCCGTCTCCTCCGGGACGACCGCATACGCCTCGGCGAGGGCTAGTGCGCCCGCGAGGTGCGAGCCCGAGCCGCCCGGTGTCGCCGGGCGCACGGACCATCCTGCAGGGTCGGTGCGGTCGACCACCGCGGGCAGGTACTGCCGGCGACCCGGTGGCGTGCGCCAGGACTCGGCCGCGGGAAGCCGGAACGCCGGCCGCCGCAGGTCGGAGCGGCCCTGGAGGGCGAGCAGGGCAGGGCGCACGAACACCTCGAACGACACCGCCGCACTCACCGGGTTGCCCGGCAGGCCGAAGACGAGCGTTCCCGACGGCAGGACCCCGAAGGCCTGCGGCTTGCCCGGCTGCATCGCCACCCGCGAGAAACGCAGCGCGTCGCCCAGTTCGGTCTTGACGACCTCGTAGGCGCCCGCGCTCACCCCGCCCGAGGTGATGACGACGTCCGCTCGGGATCCGCCGGTCGTGGCCGCGGCGATCTCGTGCCGGAAGGCGGCGCCGCCGTCGTCGACGTGCACGCGGCGGATGACCGTACCGCCCGCCTGACGGCTGAGCGCTTCGAGCAGCAGGCCGTTCGACTCGGGGATCTGTCCTCGGATGCGTGGGAAGCCGGGCTCGACGAGCTCGCTGCCGGTCGAGATGACGACGACGCGCGGGGACTCCGAGATGGTGACCCGGGCGATGTCGGCGGCGGCGAGGGCCGCCAGCTGCCGCGGGCCGAGCAGCGTCCCGGCGTCCAGCACCGTGTCGCCGGGGCGGATGTCGTCGTGTGCGCGCCGGACGAACATGCCCCGCCTCGCGGGGGCGGTGAGCACGCGTGCGGTCGTCAGCGAATCATCGAGGCCGCCCGCGGTGTCTTCGAACGGCACGATGGTGTCGGCGCTGCTGGGCACCGGGGAGCCCGTCATGATGCGTGCGGCCTCGCCGGGGGTCAGATGCGGATCGTCCGCCGTGCCCGCCGGCAGATCGGCGATGACCGCGAGGTCGACGGGACGCTCGGCGGACGCCGTCGCGACATCGTCGAAGCGCACCGCGAAGCCGTCCATCGCCGAGTTGTCGAAGTCGGGGATCCCCCCGCGCGCGATCGCAGCCTCGCGCAAGACGCAGCCGGCGCCGTCGGCGAGCCCGGCCGTGCGGGTCGGCAGCGGGCGGACGGCGGCGAGGACGTCCGCGAGCTGATCCTCGACGGTGCGCAGCCCGCCGCTCACGACTGCCACCGTGCGAGCCCGCCCGCGAGCACGGATGCCGCGACACCGCGGCCCCGGAGGGCATCCGCAGCGCGATGGGCGCGGATGCCGTGCGCGCACACCACCACGACCCGGTCGGCACCGGCGAGGCTCGGATCAGCGAGAAGCTCGCCGAGCGGTACCAGCACCGAGCCGGGCAGCACACCGGTCGCCGTCTCGTGGGGCTCCCGCACATCGAGCACCACCGCGCCGACGGACTGCTGCGCTCGGAGCTGCTCGAGATCGACCTCGGGTGCCGCGGTCCGTCTCGGCTCTGCAGGGGGCGGAGGAACCGCGGCCGGGGACGCCGCACTCGACGCCGCGCGCAGCGGGACCTCGCGCTGGGCGCCGGTGAGGGCATCGACGACGGCCAGCCGGCCGAGGAGCGGTTCGCCGACCCCGGTGATGAGCTTGATCGCCTCGGTCGCGAGCATCCCGCCCACCGTCATGCAGAGGGACCCGAGCACGCCCACCTCGGCGCACGTCGGCAGGTCGTCCGCGCTGCCCGCGGGGTAGAGGTCGTCGAGGCCGACGGCCGGAACGCCTGCCGGCGGCGCGGTCCAGAAGACGGTGACCTGCGCGTGGAACTCCTGGATGACGCCCCAGACGAGCGGCAGCCCGAGTGCCGCGCATGCCGCGGCCACGACGGTGCGGGTCTCGAACGTGTCGGTGCCGTCGATGACGAGGTCGCTCCCCGCCAGCAGACGCGACGCGTTATCGGCATCCAGCCGCTCGCGGCGCGTCTCGATCCGGGTCTCGGGCGACAACGCGGTGGCGGCTCGGACCGCGGAGGCGACCTTCGGTGCGCCGACGTCGTCGACGCGATGGATCACCTGCCGCTGGAGATTGGCGTACTCGACCACGTCGTCGTCGATGACGGTGATCGTCCCGACCCCGGCGGCGGCGAGGGCGAGGATCACCGGCGAGCCGAGACCGCCGGCGCCGACGACCGCGACGCGGGCCGCCGCCAGCCGTCGCTGACCCTGGTCGCCCAGGCCCGCGAGGACGGCATGCCTCGCGGTGCGCTCGCGCTCACGATTCGACAGGGTCTCGGCGGGATCGACGAGGGGCGGCAGGGTCATGGGATCAGGCTAGACGCGCATAGGGGTACCTGGGGCGGGCGCGGGTGGGACCCGGGCGAGCATCCGCGGATGCGGCGGATTCGGCCCCCCTCTTCCGCAGTTGCGGGTATGTTCGGCCCATGACGACGTATCGCATCTCGGAGGCGGCCCGCCTGCTCGGAGTCAGCGACGACACCGTGCGCCGCTGGATCGAGCAGGGTGTCCTTCCGGTCTCGGGTGACAGCCCGGCGAGGGTGCCCGGCGACGCGCTCGCCGCGCACGCGGTCGAGCTCGCTTCCGCCGCGGCGGACCCCTCCGACCGACTCTCGAGCGCCCGCAACCGCTTCGTCGGCCTTGTCACCCGCGTGCAGATCGACGGGGTGATGGCCCAGGTCGACGTGCAGTCGGGACCGCACCGCATCGTGTCGCTCATGTCGGCCGAGGCGGCGCGCGAACTCGAGCTCGAACCCGGATCGCTCGCGGTCGCGGTCGTGAAGGCCACGACGGTCGTGGTCGAGACTCCGAAGGACTGAGCCGTGCGCACACGACGAATCACCGTCGCCGCCCTCGCGGCTGTCATGCTCCTCCTGAGCGGGTGCGCCGCGGGCGGCGTCGCGGAGTCGGGGCCGGGCGCCGCGGAATCCGAGGTCTCGGGCGAGGTCACCGTCTTCGCTGCCGCGTCGCTGAAGACGGGATTCGACGAGCTGGCGTCGCAGTTCGAGCAGCGGCATCCCTCCGTCACGATCTCGCCCATCAGCTACGACGGGTCGTCGACGCTCGCGACGCAGCTGATCGAGGGAGCCCCCGGCGACGTGTTCGCCTCGGCCGACGAGGCGAACATGCAGAAGGTCGTCGACGCCGGGCTCGCCGCCGCCCCGGACGTCTTCGCGACGAACCGGCTCACCCTCGTGGTGCCGGCCGGGAACCCCGGTTCGATCACCGGCCTGGCAGACCTCGCCGACGCCGACCGCACCGTCGTGCTGTGCGCACAGGCGGTGCCGTGCGGCGCGGCCTCGGAGACGCTTCTCCGCGACGCCGGTGTCACTCCGAGCGTCGACAGCTACGAGCAGAACGTCACCGCGGTGCTGACGAAGGTCGCGGGCGGCGAGGCCGATGCCGGCCTCGTCTACGTCACGGATGCCGCCCTCACCGGCGATGTCGAGACGGTGGAGGTCGCCGGCGCCGAGCGAGTCGTCAACCGGTATCCGATCGCGGCGCTCGCCGACGCGCGGTCGCCCGAGGCCGCCGCGGAGTTCGTCGCCTACGTGCTGTCCGAAGACGGCCAGACGGTGCTGCGCCGTCTCGGCTTCGGGGCGCCGTGAGCGGCGGTGGGGCCGGCGGTCACCGGACGACGCGCCGCAGCGCGCCGGGGTATGTGCCGCGCGTCCTTCTCGTGCCGGCGGTCGTCGGGCTCGCGCTGCTCGTGGTCCCGCTGGCCGCCCTGGTGGGCCGCGTCGACCCCACGACGGTGTGGACCGACGTCACGTCGCCCGAGGCCGGCGCGGCGCTCGCGCTCTCGCTGCAGACCGCGCTCGCGGCCACCGCTGCGTGCATCGTGCTCGGCGTTCCGCTCGCCCTGACGATCGCCCGGGCAGGCGCCCGCGGAGCGGCGGTGCTGCGAGCCATCGTGACGGTCCCGCTCGTGCTGCCCCCCATGGTCGGCGGCGTCGCCCTGCTGTTCCTGTTCGGGCGGACCGGCTGGCTGGGCGCGATGCTCGGCGAAGCCGGCATCCGCATCCCGTTCACCACCGTGGCTGTCGTGATCGCGCAGACTTTCGTCGCTCTGCCCTTCCTCGTGCTCGCGCTCGAGGGCGCACTTCGCGCCACGGGAGTCGGGTACGAGCAGACCGCCGCCGCGCTCGGGGCGGGACGGTGGCGCATCCTGTTCCGGGTCACCCTGCCGCTCGCAGCGCCCGGGCTCATCGCAGGGACCGTGCTGTGCTTCGCCCGCGCCCTCGGCGAGTTCGGCGCCACCGCACTGTTCGCCGGCAACGCGCCCGGCGTCACGCAGACGATGCCGCTGGCGATCTACACGGCGTTCAACGGTGCCGGGGTGTCGGAGGGCACGGCTGTGGCACTGTCGCTCCTCCTGCTCATCACCGCGATCGCCGCGCTTCTGCTCGTGCGGGCCTGGCGGCCGGGCGGTGCCCGATGAGTGCCCGGCTCACGGCACGCGTCCGGGTGCAGCGGCCCGGCCTCACCGTGACCGTCGACCTCGTCGCCGAACCGGGGGAGGTCGTCGCGGTCATGGGGCCGAGCGGCGCGGGGAAGACGACGGTGCTCGAGGCGATCGCGGGCCTCGTGCCGCTCGACGCGGGATCGATCCGCGTCGACGACGACGAGGTCGCGAGCCCCCGCAGGCGCGTGGCGCCGCAGCACCGCGGCATCGTGATGCTGCGTCAGGACCCCGGCCTCTTCCCGCACCTCTCGGCGCGCGAGAACGTGGCCTTCGGGCTCCGCTCTCGCAAAGAGCCGGCACGCCGGGCGCGCCTCATCGCCGACGAATGGCTCGAGCGGGTCGGGCTCGCCGGGGTCGGCGGCCGGCATCCCCGGGAGCTCTCCGGGGGGCAGCAGCAGCGCGTCGCCCTCGCCCGCGCGCTCGCGGCGCGGCCCCGCGTCATCCTGCTCGACGAGCCGTTCACGGCGCTCGATCCGGCGACGGCCGCGTCACTGCGGGCGATGCTCGGCGAACAGCTGCGGGCTGCCGGGGCGACGGCCGTGATCGTCAGCCACGACGCCCTCGATGCGGCGGCGGTGGCCGATCGGCTGGTGGTGCTCGAAGCGGGACTCGTGACCCAGAGCGGCGCCGTCCGAGAGGTGCTGCGGACCCCCGCCACGGCGTTCGGTGCTGCCATCGCGGGAGTGAACCGTGTCGTCGGCAACGTGGTCGGCCAGGGCGATGACACGGTCTGGCAGGCCGGCACCCTCGCGGTGCCCCGGCCCGGCGCGGACGGTGGTGCCGCTGCCGCTCTGTTCCGCCCGAGCGACGTCCGGCTCGAGGGGGTCGCGGCCGGCGACGGGCTCGCGCGGTCGGGGGCTGCGCCGTCGGACGCCGACCGCGTCGTGTGGCGGGCTCGCGTCGTTCGGCTCGAGCCCACCGTCGGCGGAGTCCGGGTGATCGTCTCCGATCCGCCGGCGGCGGTCGACATCCCGGTGGATCTGGCCGCGGACCTCGGCGCGGGCGGCCTCGTGCAGCTCTCGCTGCCGACCGCCGCGATCACATGGGACTGAGTGGCACGATGGGGGAATGCCCCACATGCGCGCCGTCCGGCCCGGCGATGACGCCGCGCTGAGCGAGATCTGTCTGCGGACCGCCGACCACGGCTCCGATGCCACCGGACTCTTCGACGACGACGACATCTGGGGAGCGATCTTCGTGCTGCCCTACGCCGAGCGGCATCCCGACTCCGCCTTCGTCGTGGCCGATGACGAGGACCGGGCGATCGGCTACGTCGTCGCGACGCCGGACACCGATGCCTTCGAGGAGTGGTTCCGCGGCGACTGGTGGCCGCGGTTCGCTGACCGCTGGCCCGTGCCCTCGCCCGATGACACCTCGCGGCAGGCGGGGACGCTGCGATACGCCTACGGTCGACGCCCCGGAGCCGAGCCGCTCGCCGCGACCTATCCCGCGCACCTGCACATCGACCTGCTGCCCGCGGCCCAGGGGCAGGGGTGGGGGCGACGGCTGATCGACCGGGTGTCGGAGCAGCTCCGCGCGTCGGGCGTCATCCGTCTGCACCTGGTCGCGTCGGCGGCCAACGACGGGGCGCTCGCCTTCTACGACCGCCTGGGGTTCGAGCGCCTGCCCTCCTCGCCCGGCGCGCAGGCGTTCGGCATCGACCTCGACCGCTGAGGCCCGGTCACGCGGCTCGCCGAGGTCCCCGTTGGGCCGGGTTTGGGGGCGGGTTTCCCGGCCGAAATGGGACCGCGCGGGGTGTGGGGGGGCGGGTGGGCGCGGGGTGGGGGCCGCGCGTCAGCCGGCGAGCAGGCGCCCGTCGGAGATGCGGACCGTGCGGTCGACGAGCGCACTCGGCACCCGGACGTGCGAGATGAGCACGACGGCGCGCTCCTCGTCGACGGCCGAGAGCAGATCGCGCATCAGCGCGTCGGATGCCGCGGGGTCGACCCCGGCCGTCGGCTCGTCGAGCACGAGCACGGGGAAGCCGTGCAGCAGCGCACGAGCGAGCGCGATGCGCTGCGCCTGGCCGCCCGACACGAGCGCGCCGTGCTCGCCGACGCGAGCGTCGAGACCGCCGCGCTCGCGCAGCCAGCCGCCCAGGCCGACGCGTTCGAGCACGGCCTCCAACTCGGCGTCGGTCGCGGTGTCGCGGGCGAACAGGAGGTTCTGGCGGATGTCCTCGTCGAAGAGCATCGGCTGCTGCTCGCACAGTCCCACCGTCAGGCGCACGTCGTCGGGGGAGAGGCCGGTCACGTCTGTGCGCCCGATCCGGTAGCTCCCATCGACGTCGAGGAAGCGCACAAGGGCATGCGCGAGCGTCGACTTGCCCGCACCGCTCGAGCCGACGACGAGCAGGCGTTCACCCGGGCGGACATCCAGGTCGACGCCCGCGAGGGCCGGCCGATCGGCTCCGGGCCACGTCACCGACACGTCGCGGAGGTGCAGGCCGTCGCCGAGCGCGGGCGCGACACCCGTGGGTGCGACGCTGCTCGCAACGAGTCCCGATGGGATGTCGCCGGGCACGGTCTCGGCGATCCGTTCCGCCGACGCGTGCACCTGACGCCAGGATGCCGCTGCGAGCGGAACCGTCTGGAAGACCTCGAACACGGCCATCGGCACGAGGACGGCGACGGCCAGCCACGGACCGCCGAGGGCGGTGGCATCCGGGGCGGTGACGATGACGGCGAGGATCGATGCGGCGCCCGCGGCGAGCGAGACGATGGCTGCGCTTCCGGCCTGCGCACCGGCGCGGCGGACGACCGCACGTCGGAGGTCGGCGTCCGCTGCCTCGACACGGCGACGGCTCTGCTCTTCGGCCCCGTACGCCAGCAGCACGTCGAGGCTTCCGAGATGGTCGGCGACGGCGTCGGCGAGCCGGGCGCGGAGCGGGGCGATCGTGCGCTCCGCGCGAGCACCCGCGACCCAGCCCCAGCCGGTGGCCGCCGCCGCGGCGACGACGAGGCAGCCGAGCAGGGTGAGCCCGGCCGGCCACGAGACGGTCGCGACGAAGACGACGGCGGCGAGAGCGACGGTGGCCGAGGCCACGAGCGGCTCCACCACTCGCAGCGGCAGGTTCTGCAGGTCGTCGACGTCGTCGACGAGGGCGGAGAGCGCGGATCCGCGGCGGATGCGGCCGAGCCCGTCGGGTGCGAGCGGGATCAGGCGTCGGACGAGGTCGGTCCGCGTCGTTGCGAGCTGACGCAGCGCCGCATCGTGCGACGTGAGGCGCTCGAGGTAGCGGAAGACGGCACGCGAGATCGCGAACGCCCGCACCCCGACGACGGCCGCCATCACGTACATCACCGCGGGCTGCTCGCTCGCGCGGACGATGAGCCACGCGCTGCACGCGAGGAGCGCGACGGCCGAGGCCTCCGTGGCGAACCCGGTCGCGAGGGCGCGCCAGAACCGTCGCGGCGGGGGCATCGCGCCGCGAAGCACCTCGGACGTCGTGGTCATGCCGTCACCTCCAATCGGGGTCGTACGTCGACGAGGACGTCGGCGATCGACCGGGCAGACTCCCGGTGCGAGACGAGCAGGACAGTCGCGCCGTCGTCAGCGACACGGCGGAGGCTCTGCCAGAGCGCGGCCTCGGTCTCGGCGTCGAGTGCGGCGCTCGGCTCGTCGAGCGCGACCACCGGCGCACCGCTGTTCACGTGCCGGAAGAGAGCCCGGGCGACCGCGACGCGCTGCGCCTGCCCGCCGGAGAGGCCCGCGCCGCGCACGCCGAGCTCGAGCGCCGGGTCGAGGTCAGCGGCGCCGGCGGCTGTGAGCGCGCGGACGACGGCGCGCTCACCCGCGGGCCCGGCGACGCGGTCCGTCGAAGCGCCGAGCGTGACGTTCTCGGCGACGGTGCCGGCGATCAGCCCCGCGTCCTGTCCGGCCCAGGCGAGCCACGACGCCGGCGGCGGAACCTGCTCGCCGTCGAGGGTCAGCTCCCCTTCGAACGGGGCGACGCCGCGCAGCGCGGCGAAGACGCTCGACTTGCCCGCGCCGCTCGGCCCGGACAGGAGCGTGATCGTGCCCGGCCTCGCCGTGAACGACACGGGTGCGAGCAGCGAATCGCCGCGACGCACCCGGAGCTCACGGGCGCGGAGGATGCCGCGCTCCGCCGCGACGCTCGTCGCGGCGTCCGTCGTCGACGCTGAGCTCGCGGCATCCTGCGGCGGCAGCGCGCGCGCCGCGTCGAGTACCTCGAAGACGTCGTCGGTGGCCGCGACACCCTCTGCGGCGGCGTGGAACTGGACCCCGACCTGACGAAGCGGAAGGTAGGCCTCGGGGGCCAGTAGCAGCACGAAGAGTCCGACAGACAGGGCGAGCGAGCCGTCGATGAGCCGGAAGCCGATCGACACCGCCACGATCGCGACGGAGATCGACGCGAGGAACTCCAGCGCGAAGCCCGACAGGAACGACACCCGCAGCACGCGCATCGTCTCGATGCGGTAGTTCTCGGTCACCCGTTCGATCGATGACGCGGCGCGGTGCTGCCGGCCGAACACCGTGAGGGTCGAGAGTCCGCGGACGGTGTCGGCGAAGCGGGCTGCGAGCTGGCGGAGGGTCTGCCACTGCGCGCGTTGCACCGCGCGGGTGGCGAGTCCGATCAGCACCATGAACAGCGGGATCAACGGCATCGTGAGCAGGACCGTCACGCCCGAGATCCAGTCGCTCCACCAGATGACGGCGATGAGCACCGGGGTCGCGATGACCGTCAGGACGAGTTGCGGCAGGTAGCGGCCGAAGTAGGCGTCGAGCGCGTCGAGGCCGCGGCCCGCGGTCACCGCGAGCTGAGCAGAGTTGCGGTTCGCGAGCCAGCCAGGGCCGAGGCGGCCGACGGCCGAGGTGAGCCCGCCGCGCAGCTCGCTGCGCACCCGGGCGGCGGCGCGAGCAGAGACGCCCTCGCGCAGCCAGAGGAGCCCGGCGCGCGCGGCGACGACGGCGGCGAGGGCGGCGAGGACGCGCATGAGGTCGGCTACCGGCATCCCGCCGATGGCTCCGACGATCGCTTGCGTGGTCAGCCAGGCGAACCCGACGACGACGGCGGTCTGGGCGAGGCCGATCGCGCCGATCGCGACGAAGAAGAGGCGCGAGGTGCGGGCGTAGCGCAGCAGCCGCGGATCGACGGGTCGTCCGCTCGAGCGCGCGGGCGCCTCGGGGTCGTCCATGCTCACCCTTCGATCCTGCCTTACCCCGGGACCGGGATGCCTCGGGTCCGGCGCGATAGCGCGGATCCGAGGCATCCCGTCACTCGGTCAGTGGGTGACGAGCTCGGCCTCTTCGATGCGTGCCCGGGTCACGCGCTTGCGGAAGACCCAGTACGTCCAGCCCTGGTAGAGGACCACGAGGGGCAGGAAGATCACGGCCGCCCAGGTCATGATCGTCAGCGTGTAATCCGTCGACGACGCGTTCTCGATCGTGAGGTTCCATGCGGGATCCGTCGACGACGGCATGACGTTCGGGAAGAGCGAGAGCCACAGCGTCAGGACGGCGAACATCACGGTTCCCGCACCTCCCGCGAAGGCCCAACCCTCACGCCCGGTCGCGTTGGCGAGAATGGCCCCGATCAGCATGACCGCGGCGACGGTGGCCGTCACGAACACCAGCGGCAGCAGCGGCGCCTGGGCCCCCATGGCCGACAGCACGGTCCAGGCGAGGAAGACGGCCGCCGCGACGAGGGTCAGCAGTCCCGACTTCGTCGCGAGCCGGCGGGCCTGCTCGCGGACGTCACCGTCGGTCTTGAGAGCGACGAAGTAGACGCCGTGCGTGAAGAACAGCAGGAGCGTCACGACCCCGCCGAGCAGGCCGTAGGGGTTCAGCAGCGTGAACAGGGTGCCGGTGAACTCCTTGTCGGCGTCGATCGGCACGCCCTGAACGATGTTGGCGACCGCGACGCCCCAGAGGAAGGCGGGGAGCGCCGAGCCCACGACGATCATGAGGTCGAAGCGCTTGCGCCAGGTGGCATCATCGCGCTGGTGGCGGTACTCGAACGAGACCCCGCGCAGGATCAGGGCGATGAGGATCAGCAGCAGTGGCAGGTAGAACCCGCTGAAGAGGGTCGCGTACCACTCCGGGAAGGCCGCGAAGAGGCACGCGCCCGCGACGATGACCCAGGTCTCGTTGAGGTCCCAGACCGGACCGATCGTGTTGATGATCTGGCGCCGTGAGACGTTGTCCTTCCCGAGGAAGGGCAGCGACATCCCGACACCGAAGTCGAACCCGTCGAGGACGAAGTAGCCCACGAACAGGACTCCGACGATGAAGAACCAGACGTATGCGAGATCCATGTCGTGCTCCTCAGTAGACGGTGGTCTGCGTGTGGGACGCCGAGGGGTTCTCGGCTTCGGGCGAGCCCGGCTCGGGCAGCGGGTCGGGGCCCTTCTGTGCGGCCTTGCGGATGAGGCCGAACTCGACGACGGCGAGCGAGGCGTAGACCGCGGTGAACGCGATCAGCGAGATCAGGACCGTCCAGCCGGGGACGTTCGGTGAGACGCCGTCCTCGGTCAGCATCAGGCTGAAGACGATCCAGGGCTGGCGGCCCATCTCGGTGAAGACCCAGCCGACGAGGCTGCCGAGGAGGGGGAGGGGCGCGGACCAGATCGCGACCTTCCACATCCAGCGGGCCACGGGACGCTGAGCCTTCTTGCGGGTCAGCCAGAGGCCGGCGACCGAGATGAGGGTGGCGACACCGCCGAGGCCGATCATCCAGCGGAACGACCAGTAGGTGACCCAGACGATCGGGCGGTAATCGACGCCCGCACCGAAGGTCTCGGTGTACTGGGCCTGCAGGTCGTTGAGCCCTTCGACGCACCCGTCGAAGCTGTGGGTCGAGAGGAACGACAGCAGGTACGGCACGCGCAGCGACCAGATCTCCTCGGTGCCATCGGGCGTTCCGATGGAGAAGATCGAGAAGGATGCATCCGCGCCGCAGGCACTGTTGAACATGGCTTCGGCCGCGGCCATCTTCATGGGCTGCGTCGCCACCATCACGAGGCTCAGCTGATCGCCCGAGAGGGCGACGCCGACGAACGAGACGATCATGCCCCACATGCCGAAGCGGAGCGCGGGACGCATCGTCTCGATGTGCTGCGCGCGAGAGAGGTGCCAGGCGGCGACCGCGATGACCACGGCGGCGGCGAACATCCACGCGGCGAAGATCGTGTGCGGGAAGGCGGCCAGCACGATCGGGTTGGTGAGGACCGCCCCGAAGTCGATGAGCTCGGCGCGGCCGCCGTCGGCGGCCATCTGATACCCCACCGGGTTCTGCATGAACGCGTTGGCCGCGAGGATGAAGTAGGCCGACAGGGTCGAGCCCAGCACGACCATCCAGATGGAGAACAGGTGAAGCGCCTTCGGGAGCTTGTCCCAGCCGAAGATCCACAGGCCGATGAAGGTCGCCTCGAAGAAGAAGGCGAGGAGGCCCTCGAAGGCCAGCGGTGCGCCGAAGATGTCGCCGACGAAACGCGAGTAGGCCGACCAGTTCATGCCGAACTGGAACTCCTGCACGATGCCCGTGACGACGCCCATCGCGAAGTTGATGAGGAAGATCTTGCCGAACAGGCGCGTCAGGTGCAGCCACTTCACGTTGCCGGTGCGGTGCCACACCGACTGGAAGATCGCCACGACGAGAGCCATCCCGAGGGTCAGCGGCACGAAGAGGTAGTGGTAAAGCGTCGTCAGACCGAACTGCCAGCGGGCCAGCAGGAGCGGATCGAGGAAGTCCATCGGGAGGTGCCTTTCGGGAGGCGAAGGTTTCGACAGGCTGAAGGTATCGAGTGTGGTTTTCCCCGGTCTCAGGGGCGGCCGGGAATAATGCTACGCGTGGTCTGACCACTTATCAAGGTGCTGTCAGACCACAGCCGACGCGGGCCGATCGGGCGGGATCGACCCGCGGGTGCACCGGAGCCGCTTACGCTCGACCCATGGGGGAGCCGCTCGTCGACAGATTCGCCCGGGTCCACCGCGACCTGCGCATATCGCTGACCGACCGCTGCTCGCTGCGCTGCACGTACTGCATGCCCGAGCAGGGCAACGAGTGGCTCGCTCGGCAGAGCATCCTCACCCTCGACGAGATCGTCGAGATCGCCACCGTCGCGGCTGCGGCGGGCATCACGACCTTCCGGCTCACGGGCGGCGAGCCGCTGCTGCGGACGGACCTCGTCGAGATCGTGCGGCGGCTCGCGGCGATCGAGTCATCCGACGGCCCGATCGAGATCGCCATGACCACCAACGGCATCCGGCTGCCTCAGGTGCTGCCCGACCTCGTCGCCGCCGGGCTGGCTCGCCTGAACATCTCGCTCGACACCCTCGACCGTGAACGGTTCCGCAACCTCACGCGTCGCGACCGTCTCGACGACGTGCTCGACGGCGTGCGCGCCGCGCAGGCATCCGGGCTCCGCCCCCTGAAGATCAATGCGGTGGCCATGCGCGGCGTCAATGACGACGAGCTCGCCGACCTCGTGGCCTTCGCCGTCGAGCACGACGCCCAGATGCGCTTCATCGAGCAGATGCCGCTCGATGCCGGGCACACGTGGGACCGGTCCACCATGGTCACCCGAGAGGAGATCCTCGAGGCGCTGTCCGCGCGCTGGAGTCTCGAGCCCGTCCCCGGGCGTGGCGGTGCGCCCGCCGAGCGATGGCGCCTCGACGGCGGCCCGCACACGGTCGGCGTCATCGCGTCGGTGACGGCGCCGTTCTGCGGTGCGTGCGACCGGATGCGGCTGACGGCCGACGGTCAGCTGCGCAACTGCCTCTTCTCGATCGACGAGTACGACCTGCTCCCGGTTCTCCGCTCGGAGATGACGCCCGAGGGCCGTGCCGACCGGATCGATCAGGTGCTGCGCAACTGCATCGCGGGTAAGAAGGCCGGTCACGCAATCGACGACCCCGCCTTCCTGCAGCCTGCGCGCGGCATGAACGCCATCGGCGGCTAGGCCGAGGTCGAGGCTCAGACGCGGGGTGCGGTCGCCTCGCGGCGGGCCGGTGCGATCAGGCTCGCGCCGCCGGCGATGCCCAGAGCGGCCGCGGCGGCGAACCCGGTCACGGGCCCGACGAGGGGGAGCAGGGCGCCGAGAACCGCCGCTCCGAGCGCCTGGCCGACCATGAAGGTCACGAACAGCAGGGCTGTGCCGGCTGCCGCGTGGGCAGCATCGATCTGCGTCGTCCATCCGATGAGGGCCCCCGACGCCGTGACGTACGCCCACCCGAACACGGCGCACGCTGCGGCGGAGAGCGTGCCCTGGGCCGGGGCAGCGCCGATCGCCAGCGTCGACACGCTGATGAGGCTCGCGCCGATCAGCCAGAGGGCGCGCGGCTGCAGCCCGCGCAGAAGCCGCGACGTGACGATGACGGCGGCGCCGCCGCATCCGAGCAGGATCCAGGACGTCACCGACTGCGCCTCCGATGCTCCCGCCTCGACCAGGACGGTACGGCCGTAGTTCCAGATCGCGGACGCGCCGACCCCGAGGAGGACGGATGCCGCGACCGCGGACCGATGCGCCGCCCACCATTCGCGCGGCGGGAGGATGGCGGGCCGGTTCGCGCGCGTGTCGACCGGTGCGCTTTCGCGCGCGCGGTCGGTGATGAGGACGGCGATCCCCGCCACCGCGGTGGCGACGGCCGCGATCATCCAGCACATGCGCCAATCGGCGGTGAGAATCAGGGGGATTGCTCCGGCAGCCACGAGGCCCGGGCCGGTTCCGGCGTTGACGATCGCCTGCGGCGTGCTCGACTCATGCTCGGCGAAGGTGCGAGCGACCAGGCGCACGAGGGCGGGGGAGGCGAGCCCGGCCCCGGCCGAGGCGATCGCCGCCGCGGGGGCGCAGGTCGCGGCATCCGTCGCCACGGCGATCCCGACGGCGCCGCCGCCTGCGGTGAGGGTCGCTGCGATCACGAGGAGCCGGGGATGGCGCTCGGCGGCGAGGAACCCGATCACCGCGGCGACCGCGTACGAGATCGAGCCCGCCGCCGAGATGAGGCCGGCCGCGCCGGTGTCTATCCCGAGGTCGTCGCTCATATCGGGCAGATGGAGTCCGAAGGCTAGGCGCACGAGGCCGTAGGTCGCCGCGATGAGCGCGACACCCGAAGCGACGAGGGGCCACCGCCAAAACAAAAACGACCGTTTCACTTTACCGAGCATAGAGTGCTGGCATGGGAATGCGGCCGCGCACGGAGGAACGCATCCTCGACGCCGCCGAGGACCTCTTCTTCACGCAGGGCATCGCCGCGACGCCGATCGATGCGGTGATCGCGCGTGCTGGCGTGTCGGCGGCGACGCTCTACCGCGGGTTCCCCAGCAAAGAGGCGGTGCTCGCGGCGGCGCTCGAGCGGCGGCAGCGGGTGTGGCTGGAGACGTGGGATGCCGCTGTGGCGCGCAGCGCCGACGACGTGGAGCGCCTGCTGGCGGTGTTCGACGCGCTGGCGGCGTTCCGCGACGAGCCACGCGGGTCGCGCTGGTGCGCCTTCCTCGGGGCGGCCGCGGAGTATGCCGACCCGCCGCCGGAGGTGGCATCCGCTGTCCGCGCCGACACCGAGGGCATGCGGGCGCGGCTGACGGCGCTCGCGCGTCCCGTCGCCGGCGCCGCCGCGGACGAGCTTGCGGAGCGGCTGCTTCTCGTCGTCAGCGGAGACCTGGCGATGCGGCTGCGCGAGCGCGATCACGACACCGCGCACGCGCGCTCGACGGCGGCGATCCTGATCGCGGCCGCCGGGGTCTGACGCCGGGCTCGGGTGCCGTGCCCAGCCCGATCGGGGTCAGTCGTGGGTGGTCGCTGCGTGCAGCAGCTGGATGATGCACACCGACGGGTCGCACGAGGAGCGCATGCCATCTACAGCGAGCGGTCCGCCCGCCTCGGTGAGCACACCCTGCAGCAGGCTCAAGTGCACGCTGCACAGCACCTCGCGGTGATCCGCCTGCGCCGTCGCGTGGGCGCACGGGGTGAGGTCGACGGTCAGCGCGGCGTCGTCGATGATCGGGTCGAAGCCCTCGTCCTCGAGCTCCTCGACGAGGGCATCGATCTGGTGCAGGGCGCGGGTCTCGAGCACGTCCGGCACGTCGAGGGTCAGGACGCGGCGCATGAGGTCGCCGCGCTGCGCGGCATCCCGCACCTTGCGGCGCTGGATGGCGCTACGGGTCGCGTCGCCGTCAGCGGCGCTGTAGAGCACGCGGGGGCGGCCGCGGGTGGTGCGGTGCTCCTTCTCGGCCACGATGAACCCGTCGGAGATCAGGCGTGCCAGGTGCTCGCGGATGGTGTTGGGGTGCAGGTCGGTGGCCTCTTGGAGCTCGAGGATCGTCCGGCGGGGCTGCTCCTGGATGAGGTGCAGGATCTCCACGCGGGAGTAGCTCGAGATGGCGCTGTATCCGACGGTCGCGGTGCTCATAGGACTCATTAAACACGGAAAACCGGTGTGGTCCTACCACACCGTGAATTTTGTCGTTTTGCTCACGCCGTCGAGCACTTCGGCCGGCGAACCTCGGAGAAAGCCACGAACCTCGGAGCCCGCGTGCGCGGGGCTCCGAGGTTCGCGTGATTCTCCGAGCTACGGATGCCGCTACCGCACGGTCACCACGAGCGGCCTGCTCACCGTCGTGCCCGCCGCGTTGATGAACTCGACGACGTACCGGTACCGCCCGGGGGTCTTGCCCGACACCGCGAGCGTCGCCATCTGGGCTCGTGGGCTGGCGGACGCGAGGTCTCCCGCGGCAACCTCGACGTCGTTCTCGAGGAACCGGTACGAGGTCGCGTTCGTGCCCCACCACATGTCGGCGCGCACGGTGTAGCTGCCGTCGCCGTCGTGGTTGTCGTGAGAGAGCACGGGCGAGCCGGGGGAGGCGTCGGTCACGGTCACCGTCAGCGGTGCCGTCGCCGTCGTCCCGCGCGAGTTCACCAGCTCACCGGTGAACCGGTAGGTGCCGTTCGGCAGTCCCGCGATGTCGACGACCGCCTGCTGTGCGCTCGGGCCGCTCGCGATCTCCAACGGCACCGACCCGACCAGCTCGCCGTCGCGGTAGAGCTTGAACAGCGAACCGTTCTGACCCCACCAGAGGTTCATGGTGACCCGGAACGTCCCGTCCCTCAGGCCCGTGTCCCAGCCGTCGTCCGAGCTCAGCACCGCCTTGCCGGGTACCGAGCGGGCGTCGTCGGCCGGCACCTCGGGCAGGACGAGGCTCACCGTGGCGCGCTCGCTCTCGGCATCGGCGTCGAAAGAGACGACGGAGACGTCGGAGGTGCTGCCCGCGGTCAGCCCGGTCACCTCGCAGGTGGTGACATCCGATGCCACCTCGCACACCGGCTCGGCCGCGTCGCCCACGAAGACACGGAAACCGTCGTACCGGGTACCGGCACCCGCCGGTGCCTGCCACGACACCGTCGCGGTCGTCGTCGACGTCGCCTCGGCCGCGACGCCGGAGGGTGCGCCGGGCGCCGTGACATCGGCGATGGCGATCCAGCTGAGCACGGGGTCCGCGGTCCCGGTGCCGCGCGCGGCCCGGAAGTCGACGACGGTCTCCTCGTCGAGCGTGAACGCGATCGTCGAGGTGCCCTGGGGGGTCGATCCCGACAGGTTCACCCGATCGCCGGAGATCCGCTCGCCGCCGATCTCGACGCTCGGTGCGACCTGGCGCGTCACGCTCCACCATTCCTGGTACCCGCTGGTCAGCTCGTACGAGCCGGCGGGGAGGGTGAAGCCGTAGTCGACCGATCCGCCTGAGCTCGCCCACCACCCGGTGGTGCGGCTCTTGTCGTAGACGCCGGTGCCGCGGGCGCGGAGGCCGACATAGCTCTCGCCCGACCCGATCGGGTTGCGCAGCCCCCACCCGGTCTCGTCGTCGAAGACCTGATCGGGGACGTCGCCGATGAGCGCGTCGCCGCGGAGCTCGGCGACAGCATCGAAGGCGGGTGACGCCCCCGGCGCCTCGGGGTCGGCGGCGCCCTGCGTGGATGCCGCGTCGACGAAGGCAACGACGCCGTCCGGCACGACCTCGAGCTGGAGCGTCACCGGTGTCTGACCGGTCTGACCGGCGCGACCTGCGACCGGGACGACCGCGTAGGGCGTCTCGGCGGTCGGCGTCTCCTGCCACTGCACGGGGACCTCCTGCGTCGCACCGCTGCGCGTCGCCAGCTCGACCGTGTCGGGGAGATCGAGCTCCTCGCCTGCCACCACGGCGACGCGGTAGTCGGGCAGTGCCAGGTAGGCGACCTCGACGAGGGCGTCGATCGTCGCGCGCAGCGCCGCGGTCGCGGCATCCACCTGCTCCTGCGTCGCCGTCGGGTCGTCGTGAACGGCCTTGGCCGCGAGGCCCTGGTCGCGCAATGCCTGCCAGGTCTCGGGGGTGTAGGCCTGCCGCGGCGCCGTCGTCGCTTCGGCCAACGCCGCGGCGAGCTCGGTGCGATCGGCCGTCTCGGTGTGGTCGGAGATGCCGATCCAGCTGAGGGCCGGGGCCTCCGTTCCGCCGGTTCCGCTGATCCGCACCGTCACGTCGGTCGCTGCGTCGAGAGTGAATCCACCTCGCAGTACAGCGCTCTGGCCGATGCTGCCGTTGGCGAAGGTGTGGTTGCCGATCGGCACCTGCACGGTCTCGCCGCCCGCGGTGTACTCGACCGTACCCGTCACGACCCGGCTGCGCCCCGAGCCGGGGTTCCACCACTCGGTGTGGCCGGTCGCGATGTCGTATTCGCCCGCCTCCAGGGCGAAGCGGTAGACGAGGGGGGTCGCCGCGTTCGCGCTGTACCAGCCGGTCTCGCGGGTCTTGTCGTACGGCGTCTGATTCAGACGGCCCTTCGCCGACGCCGATCCGACCCGGCCCCATCCGGCGCTCGCCGAGTAGGCGGCGTCGGCGGCGGTGTTGCGCAGAGTGTCGGCCGCGGCATCCCGAACCGCGGGATACGACGGCGCATCGGTGGGGGCGTTGGCATCGACGAAGTAGCGGATGCCGGCGGGCACCACCTCGACGTAGGCGCTGACCGCCAGTGCCGGGTTGTCGCGGAACACACCGTCGACCTTCACGAGATCGTAGGCGGTGCCGAACTGCGCGGGAGTCGTGCTCCACGTCACCGGGGCGTCGATCTCGCCGCCGGCCTCGCTGCGAGCGCGCACGGTGTCGGGCAGCCCCGGGACCGCCGTGGGGGCGGTCGACAGGCGGGGAAGCGCCGTCAGGACCTCGACCGGCCGCAGCTCGGGGTCGGCCGTGCCACCGCTCGATCCGCCGACGAGCAAGTCGATGCTGTCGAGGCTGAAGGTTCCCGAGACGACCTGCACCGTGACGCGGTGCGGAGCGTCCTCGAGTCCGCGCACCCATGCCGAGGTCTGGCGGTTGCCGATGCCCGAGACGGTGACGGAGCGTGCCGGCTGATCATCGATCATGATCGAGAGGACCGAGGCGCCGGTCGCGCCGTTGAGGTTGAAGCCGGTGCCCTCGAGGTCGAAGGCGAACGAGCGGCCCGCGGCGACGACGTGCTGCGTGCGGTTGTAGTGGGCATAGCCGGCCTGCGTGAACGACGAGCCCTGCGGGTACGCGATGCGCGCGTCGGCGTCATCGACCTTCACGGCGTGCCACGACAGATCCTCGATGGGGCTGATCGCGAGGTCGTCGAACTGGGTGTTGTAGTAGCCGCTCACGATCGAGACGCGCCCGGCCATCGTCGGGTTCGGCGTGGTGTCGGCGTAGGTGCCGAGCTGCTGACCGTCGAGGCGGACGGTGATGACGTTCTCGCGGGCCTCGACCTCGAGCTCGTGCCACGCATCGGCGTCGAACATGAAGATGGTGCCGGTCGCGACGTTCTGGCCGAGCTTGCGCAGCTCCCACGTTCCGTCGGCGTGCACGCGAGCGGTGTAGGTCGCGAGGTCCGCGCCGGTGCCCTCGGTGGTCGTCTGCCGCACCCCGAGGCCCGCGAAGTTCGCCAGCGATGCGTCACGCACCACACCGTCGAGGCGGAAGTCGATCTTCGCGGTGTAGTTCGTCCAGGTGTGGTCGCCCAATACCGTCGCCGGCGTCGTGGTGGAGGGGTTGCGCTGCGAGCCGTCGCCCCAGACGTTCCAGGTGTAGCCGCGGTTGTCGGCGTGAATCGCCTGATGCATCACGTTGCCGGCATCCGTGCCGATGACCTCGAAGGCGCCGTTCTGGTCGGCGGTGTAGCGGGGCGACCCGCCCCGGCGGGTGACGTAGTCCATCGGGACGCCGCCGACGTCCTGAACGGCGTAGTCGGCGTACTCGAAGTCGTCGGTGTAGGGGAGCGGCAGGACGTCGTCGGTCACCGTGGCGGCGTACTGGCCGCTTTCGTAGTCGGTCGCGGCGTCATGGA
Organism: Microbacterium sp. BDGP8; assembly: GCF_029991045.1. Lineage (NCBI taxonomy): Bacteria > Bacillati > Actinomycetota > Actinomycetes > Micrococcales > Microbacteriaceae > Microbacterium > Microbacterium sp. BDGP8. The sequence continues at coordinate 941,948 of NZ_CP120712.1, forward strand.
TGCCGTGCTGCTGCGTCGCGAGCGTGAGGATCGAGTACGGCTGCACCTGCACCCGGTAGACGTCGTACTCCACCCCGTCCGTCGTCTCGGTGCGCACCGGGACGACCTTTCCGGTGTTCTGGAACCAGTCCGCGTCGAACGCGTCGCCGGCATCCGGTCCCGTGGTCTCCCACACGTACAGCGGGGTGTCGTCGTCGGTGTCGAGGTTCGCGACCTTCACCTCGAAGTTCCGGACGCGTGAGGTGTTGTTGGCATGCACCTGGCTGAACTCGAGATCTTCGCCCGCGGCGACGTCGGCTGCGGGCGTGCGCAGCGTCAGGGCTGTGCGGGTCGAGGTGTCGACGACGGTTCCGCCGTCGCCCTTCTGCCCGTCGCCGCCCGAGGCGCCTTCGATGTACTCCCAGCCCTCGTCCATGAACTGCGTGAAGTGCCGCACCAGTGCGATGCCGACACCGCCCTCGTAGTAGCCCGACCACGGGTCGGACGCCCGGATGAGGTGCTTCGGGGAGTACTGCGAGCCCTCGTACAGCGCGCTGACGGCGGGCTGGAAGAGGAACGTCGTCATGTGTCCGGGGTCGGCGCTCGAGCCGCTCCACCGGTAGGCGTTGATGAACCGGTCGGCGATGTCGACGGCGCCGACGGTGCCCCCGATGCCGCCGCGCGCGGGGTCGGCCTGCACGCGGTACTCGGGGTCGATCATCGGCGCGACGCCCTCCGAGTAGAGCACCTCCATCCCGAACTCCTTGTTCAGGCGGGTCAGCGCCGGATCACCGGAGATGTCGTAGTGGTAGCCGATCGCATCGACCTGCTCGAGCGCCTCGGGGCTGGCGAGGATGGCTCGCGAGACCTGACCGACGTTGCGGTAGGAGTCGAGAGCGACGATCTTGATGTTCCCGTAGTCGTAGCGAGCACCCTCCGCCTGCGCGTCGGCCTCGAGGCGCTTCGCGAAGTCGACGGTCCAAGCGAGCTCGGAGCCGATGTAGTTCGCGTGGACCTCGTTCTGCGACGGACTCAGGTAGTCGAACTCGACGCCGTAGGTGTCGTAGGCGGCGTCGATCGTCTCCTTGTACCACTGGTATCGCAGGTCGGGCTCGGCCTTCGTCCACGACGGCTCGCCCCAGCGGAGGGCCTCGACCTCGACGTCCGGGTTGATCGACTGCGCGTCGGCGATGAAGTGGAAGCCGGCGCCGCGCAGCACGTTGGCGGGTTCGTCGGCGGAGCGCTTCGTGGCGGGCTCGGTTCCCGACGAGGTGTTGTTGTCCGCGCCGAGCTCGACCTTGATGTGCTTCAGACCCGCGCCCTCCACCGGGTCGAACAGCATCCGCAGGATGCGCCAATAGACGTCCGGGTGCTCCTCCTTGTAATCGAGGAGGAGGTTCGAGGTGTTGTTGCACGACACCGAGCCGAAGCCGCCGAATGTGTTGAACGGCGAGCCCGATGCATCGCGCTCGACGTCCTCGCCGTCCACGAGCAGCTCGGCCCATTCTGCGACGTCGTCATAGGTGAGCGTGGGCAGCTCGGAAGCGCCGGAGGTCGCCGTGGCGGCATCCGCTGCGACGGACGAGAGGGGTACGGCGTTCGCCGCGGTTGCGGGGACGACCAGTCCGGTCGTCGTGATGAGAGCGGCGGCGACGGGCGCGAACGCCCGAGCCCATGACATCTTCGTCATCGGTGGATTCCTCGTCGGTGAAGGTCCAGTGGGGATGCTTCGAGGGAACCACCCGGGCGCCATCGAGGCGAGGCATCCGATCGCGTTCGAACACACTCGAACCGAGGCGATCGCTATGGTGGGTGGCGTGGAGGAGCCGACGGGGGCGAGATTCGCGGTGTCGCGCCGCGAGCGGATCCTCGACGAGCTCCGGTACGCGGGCTCGGTCCGTGTCGCCGATCTCGCTCGCCGCTTCGGAGTCGCGGAACTCACGATCCGCCGCGACATCGGTTACCTCGCCGACCGCGGGCTGCTCACGCGGGTGCATGGCGGAGCCACTCTGCGCAGCCGCCTCGACACCTCGGTACCGCTCGGGGTGGGCGGCAGACGTCCGACTCTGTTCCGGGTGGGAATGGTGGTCCCGTCGCTGACCTACTATTGGCCGCAAATCGTGATCGGTGCCCGTGCTGCGGCGACGGATGCGGGCGTGCAGCTCATCCTGCGGGGGGCGAGCTATTCGGTGCACGACCAACGCCGTCAGATCTCGTCGCTGCTCGACATGGGCGATCTTCACGGGCTCATCGTGGCGCCCGAGACGCTCGGAGCCGACGGCGCGGCGTTGCTGCACTGGCTCGACGCGTTGCCGATCCCCGTCGTCCTGGCGGAGCGCAGCGCTCCCTCGCACCTCGCGCTCACCCGGTTGGAGTGGGTGACGACCGACCACGACTTCGGAGGATCGCTGGCCGCCGCCCATCTTTCGGCGCGCGGACACGTCCGCGTGGGCTTCGTGACATCGGCCGGTTCGCCGACATCACCCCCGTTGCGACGCGGCTGGCGGCGTGCCATCGAGAACGACGGGCTCGTCCCGACGATCGACCGCGATCTCTCCCTCGACGAGCTCGACGCCGCAACGCGCGAGAGCGTCGTGGCGGACCTGCTCGCCGAGTGCCGCCGGAGCAGGACGACCGCGCTGCTCGTCCACTCCGACCCTCAGGCAGTCCTCGTGCAGCAGCAGGCGCGCGACCTCGGGTGGTCCATGCCCGACGACCTCGCGATCATCGCCTACGACGACGAGGTCGCTGCGAGCGCCGAGCCCGCCATCACGGCTCGGCGGCCGCCGAAGCAGCACATCGGCAGGCTCGCGGTCGAGGCGGTGACGGCGCGATTGGCCGGCGGGGCCGCGCGACCCGTTCAGCGCACCCACGTGCTGCCCTCGCTGCATGCCCGCGACTCCACTGCGGTCGACCTGCGGCGATGAGCGCGCGTCGACGCGAACGTCGGAGCATACGACGAACCTCGGAGCCCGCGTGCGCAGGGCTCCGAGGTTCGCGTGATTCTCCGAGCTACGGATGCTGCCGATCAGGCCTCCGGGCTCCACGTCGAGACGCGGGTGAGCTCGGCGATCTCGTCGGCCGTGAGCTCGACGCGTCCGCCGTCGAGCAGGCCCTGCACCTGCTCGAGGCGCGAGGCGCTCGCGATCGGCGCGACGACGGTCGGCTGCGAGCGCAGCCACGCGAGAGCGGCCGAGGCGATCGATACGTCGTGTGCGGCGCCGATGCGCTCGAGCGTCTCGATGATCTGCAGGCCCTGCGGCGTCGCATACACGGCGGCGCCCTCGGCGCGCGGGGTGTCGTGCCCCGAGGCGTCTGTCGACCGGTACTTGCCGGTCAGGAAGCCCTTCGCTAGAGCGAAGTAGGGGACGAGGCTGAGGTTCTCGCGCTCGGCGATCGGCACGATCGTGTCTTCGACCTCGTTGCGGTGCACGAGGTTGTAGTGGGGCTGGATGGCCACGGGGCGGGCGACGCCGGTCTCGTCGGCGATGCGCAGCCACTCCTCGATGCGCTCGGCGGTGTAGTTCGACACGGCGATGTGGCGGACGAGGCCGTCGGCGACGAGCTGGCCGAACGCGCCGACCGTCTCTTCGAGAGGGGTCTCCTCGTCGTCGAAGTGGGCGTAGTAGAGGTCGATCGCGTCGACGCCCAGGCGCTTCAGCGATGCCTCCGCGGCAGCGCGGACGTTCGAGGCGGACAGACCGCGGAAGTCGGGATGCTGGCTGACCTTGGTCGCCACGACGACCTCGGGGCGGCTGCGCGCGGCGAGCCATTCGCCGATGATCGTCTCGCTCTCGCCGCCGCTGTGGCCGGGCGCCCAGGCGCTGTAGGAATCGGCGGTGTCGACGAAGTTGCCGCCTCCCTCGACGAAAGCGTCGAGGATCGCGAACGACGCGTCGCGGTCGGCGGTCCAGCCGAAGACATTGCCGCCGAGGGCGAGGGGGAAGACGGAGAGGTCGCTGTTTCCGATCGTGCTCATGTTGGGTTCAAGGTGTGGGGGCGAGTTCGTATTCCGGTCCAACGACGACGCGCCAACTCCTCAGAATCCGACCCGCCATGCGGTGCCGAGCCCCCGCCAGGGGAGGGGGTCGCCGAATCTGAGGAGTTGGCGCGGTGCGCGTGCGCAGCGGTGTCAGCGCGTGCGGGTCGAGCCGCGGCGCGAGACGGCGACGTAGATGCCGAGCACGATGATGGCGCCGATGATCGAGCCGATGATGCCGGAGGGCTGCAGGAAGCCGCCCTCGGGGCTGTGGTTGAAGATGAGGAATCCGAGGAATCCGCCGACGAACGAGCCGACGATGCCGAGCACGATGGTCATCAGGATGCCGATGTTCTGCTTGCCGGGGATGACGGCGCGTGCGATGAAGCCGGCGATCAGTCCGACGAGGATGAGGCCGAGGATCGTCCAGAGCATGGTGCTTCTTCTTTCTTCGCTGGAACAGGTGCCGGTGGGCACCCGGGGGCGGACGACAGGTTATGGCCGCGCCCGCGGGATCACGTTCGCTCTTTCGCCCACTCCCGCCGTGGTTGTACCCTTTCGGGCCCGTGCGAGCGGCGAGCACGCACCGTCGCGGCGAGAACGCACCCGCGACGGTGCGCTCTCGGCGCCATGGTGCGTACTCGGCCGAGCTACGTCAGGCAAGCGCCTCACGCAGCACGGCGAGCCAAGCGGGGAATGCGTCGAGATGTGCGTCGTGGGTGCCGTCGGGGAGAGGCAGGATGCGGGTGCCGGGGCGTCGGCGGACAAGCTCGGCCTGTTGCTCGGGGGAGAACATGCCGCGGTGGGCGAAGACGGCGGTCGTCGGCACCGTGAGGCTCTCCCACTCGGGCCATCGCGGCTCGTGCACCGCGGTGATCACGGCCTGCATGACGTCCGCGTCGAAGCGCGGCCGCAATCCCGACGGCGTCTTCTCGAGGTCGGCGACCCAGGCGTCGACGAGCGGCGAGTCGCCCAGGAAGGCCCGCGCGGCGGCAGCGTCGGCGAACGGGGTCGGCCACGAGGCGAAGAAGGCGCCGAGGTCGGCGGCATCCTGAGGATCGGCGCTTCCCGCCGGGTGTCCCTCCAGCATGACGAGCCGGCTCACCAGGTCGGAATGACGGCTCGCGGTGAGGAACGCGGTGTGCGCGCCCATCGACTGTCCGACCAGCGCCACCCGCTCGTCCGGCGCGAACCGCTCGATCACGGCGACGGCATCCGCAACGAAGGCGTCGCGGGAGAGATCGTCGGGTCGCCGCGTGCTGCAGCCATGACCGCGTTGGTCGAGCAGCAGCACGCGATGCCGGTCGGTGAGCGCGTCCGCCGTGGGCATGAGCTCGCGCGAGCTGCCCGCCAACCCGTGCAGCAGCAGGACCGCGGAACCCGACCCTCCCGCCTCGGTCACCGTGAGCGAGACGCCGTCACGGTCGATGATGGTGCGGCGGTGCTGCGTCATCCCTCCATTCTCGCCGCCATGGTGCGTACTCGGCCGGAGCTAAGACCAGCGCAGTGGCGTGACCTCGCCCGTCTCCCAGTCGCGGCGGAGGATGCTGTACGCCACCGATCCCAGCGGTTCGGCCCCCTCGACGGGCCATCCCTCGCGGTAGTAGGCCTCCTGGACCCAGCCGCACGCATCGAAGACGCGGCGCATCGCGCGATTGTCCTCGCGGGTCTGCCCCTCGAAGCGGTCGACGTCGGGCATCGTCGTGAACACGTGGTCTGCCGCCGTCGCCAGCACGTCTTTCGCGAGGCCGCGGCCCCGCCACGCCGACGCCAGCCGGAGATCGAACAGCGGTGCGCCGTCGCTGATCTCCTCGAGGCGGAAGAACCCGATGCGGCCGTGCTCGACATGGTCGATCCAGAACGAGTCGTTGTCGTCGTCGCGGAACCGTCCCGCGGCGATGCCGTCCTCGACCTGCTCGCGCGTCGGCCGGGTTCCGACGTGGAACGGGAACACCTCGCCGGTCATGAACGCGATCAGTTCCTCGCGGTCGGCTCCCGTCGGGTCGATACGGACGAGCTCGATGATCATGGCGGCGCCTTCGCTTCGGGGGCGGGCGGTGCCGCGGTCGCGGCACCCGTGCGCCGGTCAGCGGCGCTCGCGCTCAACGCTAACGGCTGGCTGGGCTGTGTCAGGTCAGGGGATGAAGGCGCTCGCTTCGCGGGCGAGGTGTTCGCCGATGAGTACCACGGCGATCGCAACCACCGCCACCGCGAGAACCCCGGCGATCTGCACGCCCCGCCGTTTGGGGGTCAGGAACGCCGCAACCAGCGCGACGACGACGCACAGCGCCGCGAAGAGACGAAGGCCAGCGGACACCGCGATAGCGAGATACGCCTCGTCATCTCGCACCGCGATCAGGCCGGACGCGACGTCGAGTCCCGCGAGTACGACCGCGCCCGACGCGATCGCGAGCTGTGCAGATGGATGGACGTCGAGCTTCGTCACGCCGCCGAGCCTAGGCGGTCAGACGGTGGCGGGTGCCGACTTCCAGCCGAGCGCGGGAGCGACGTACTTCGCGAACGACTCGACGATGCGCAGGTTGAACTCGACGCCCAGCTGCGACGGGATCGTCAGCATGAGGGTGTCGGCGCTCATGACCGCGGCATCCTGCAGCAGCTGCTCGACGAGGACGTCGGGCGCCGCGGCGTACGTCTTGCCGAAGGTCGAGCGCATGCCGTCGATGTAACCGATGCCGTCCTGGTCGTTGCTGCCGCCGAAGTACAGCTCGTCCTCGGCGGTCGTGATCGGGAAGACCGAGCGGCTGACCGACGTGCGGGGCTCACCGGGATGCCCGGCTTCGCGCCACGCGGCGCGGAACGCATCGAGCTGTCGGGCCTGCAGGATGTCGAACGGCGTACCGTCCGCCTCGGTGAGGAGCGTCGACGACATCAGGTGCACACCCTTGCGTCCGGCCCACTCAGCGGTCTCGGTCGTGCCGGCGCCCCACCAGATGCGGGAGCGGAGTCCGGAGGAGTGGGGCTCGATCCGCTGCATCCCGTTCCCGCCGCCGAAGGGACTGTTCGGGTCGCGCTCGGCGAGTCCTTCGCCCTCGATGGCGCGGAGGAAGGTGTCGAAGTGCTCGCGTGCGATGTCGGCGCCGCGCGGATCCTGCGAGCCGGTGTACCCGAACGCCTCGTACCCGCGGACGACGGTCTCGGGTGACCCGCGGCTCACGCCGAGCGCGAGTCGCCCGTCGGAGATCAGGTCGACGGCCGCGGCCTCCTCGGCGAGGTAGAGCGGGTTCTCGTACCGCATGTCGATGACGCCGGTGCCGATCTCGATGTTCTTCGTCGTCGCGGCGATCGCGGCCAGCAGCGGCATCGGCGACGCCTGCTGCCGTGCGAAGTGGTGCACGCGGAAGTAGGCGCCCACGGCGCCGAGGTCGTCCATTCCCTGCGCGAGGTCGATGGCCTGACGCAGCGAATCACCGGCGGTGAGCTCGCGACCGCCGCCCAGGGGACCGTAGTGACCGAACGAGAGAGTGCCGAAACGCTGCATGTCAACCCGCAACGCCCGTGGCCCCGTTCGCATTCCCCCGTGCATAGGCTGGGCGAAACCGACCCCGGGAGGTGTCATGGTCCAGGTCCGCGTTCTCGGGGTCGCGCTCGATCCCGCTCAGCAGCACGTCATCCTGCTCAAGCCCGTCGACGCGCTGTCGGATCGGGTGCTGCCGGTCTGGATCGGTTCGCAGGAGGCGACGTCGATCCTCGTCGCGGTCGAAGGGGTCTCGCCCCCGCGTCCCCTCGCGCACGACCTCATGATCCGCCTGCTCGACGCGACGGACGCGACCGTCGACCGTGTCGAGGTCACCCGCATCGACGACGGCACCTTCTACGCCGAGGTGACGGTCACGGCCCTCACCGGATCTCGGGTGGTCGATGCCCGCCCCTCCGACGCGATCGCGCTCGCCTCGCGTGCCGGGGCGCCGATCTTCGTCGCCGACGACGTGCTCGCCGAGGCGGGCATCCCCGATACCGTGAGCGAAGCGCCGGAGGGGGCCGAGACTCCCGAGGCGGCCGAGCAGCGCGTCGCGGAGTTCCGCGAGTTCCTCGACGACATCGATCCCGACGATTTCCGCGGCTGACGCGCCGGCCGAAGAGCCGGCGCAGCCGCATCCGATCCACACCCCCCCCGACGAAAGGAACACCCATGTCCCGCATCCTGATCATCGGAGGCCACGGCAAGGTCGCGCTCCGCCTGGAGCCGATCCTCGCCGAGCGCGGTGACACCGTCACCGCCGTCATCCGCAACCGCGATCACGAGGCCGACGTCGCCGCGACCGGTGCCACGCCACTCGTCGCCGACGTCGAGTCCTTCGACGTCGACCAGCTGACGAACCTGCTCAGCGGCAACGACGCGGTCGTCTGGGCTGCCGGAGCCGGAGGAGGGGATGCCGCCCGAACCTGGGCCGTCGACCGCGACGCGGCCATCCGCTCGATCGACGCCGCCGCGGCAGCCGGCGTGCGCCGCTACGTCATGGTGTCGTACTTCGGTGCGGGACCGGATCACGGCGTGCCCGAGGACGACTCCTTCTACGCCTACGCCGAGGCGAAGGCGGAGGCCGACGCGCACCTGCGCGAGAGCGGGCTGGACTGGACGATCGTCGCGCCGAGCGGCCTGACGCTCGACGAGCCGACCGGCAAGATCACGGTGGGCGGCTCGGGCGAGGAGTCCGTTCCCCGCGGCGATGTCGCGGCGGTCATCGCAGCCGTCCTCGCCGAGCCCTCGACGGCCGGACGCATGATCGAGTTCACGGGCGGCGACACCCCGATCGAGGCGGCCCTCACAGCCGACTGACCGTTTTTGTTAGGGTTGCCTTGCCTCATCGCGCTCGCCGCGAGATCGACCCGAGGGAAGGCCCCCACATGCTGTCTCGTCCCCTTCGGCGCGCCCTGAGCGCCGTCGCCATCTCGGCCGCCGCGGCCCTCGTCGTGGCCGGATGTGCGGCGCAGCCCTCTGCGGCCGACGTCGCCCCTGAGGCCAGCGCCGCGGCTCGCTCCGTCGAGCACGCCCGCGGCGTCACCGAGATTCCCGAGCAGCCCCAGCGCGTCGTGACCCTCGAGCCCCTCGAACTCGACACCGCGGTCTCCGTCGGCATCACGCCGGTCGGAGCCGCGGTCGCGAGTAACGTCGCGGGGATCCCCGCCTACCTCGGCGTCGATGGCGTTCAACCGGTCGGCACGGTACCCGAGCCCGACCTCGAGGCGATCGCCGCGCTCAAGCCCGATCTCATCCTCGGAACCGAGGCGCGTCACTCGAAGCTGTACGACCAGCTGTCCGCGATCGCCCCGACAGTCTTCATCGCGACGCAGGCGGACCCGTGGCGTGACAACGCGGAGCTGATCGGCGAGGCGCTCGGGCGCGAGGATGAGGTCGCGGCGCAGATCGCCGCCGTCGACGACCGCTGCGCCGAAATCGGCGAAGCCCACGATCTCGCCGGCAAGACGGCACAGGTCATCCGCCCCCGCGACGAGACGACCCTCAGCCTGTACGGACCCGTCTCGTTCGCGGGCAGCCTGCTCGAGTGCGTCGGCTACACGACGCCCGCGCACGACTGGGCCGACGGACTGCAGGCCGACATCTCTCCCGAGAACGTCCTCGACGCGCGTGCGGACGCCGTCTTCGTCACGGCATCCGACACGACCGACGCATCGGCGGTTCCGGCGGCGATCACCCAGAACGCGAATGCCTTCCCGTCGGTGACCCTCGTCGACACGAGCACCTGGGTGGCCGGTGTCGGTCCGCGCGGCGCCCAGAGCGTGCTGAGCGACATCGAGCGCTTCCTCGACGGGCGGTGAGCTCGAGAGCCGGACGCGCGGCGGCGGGGGCCGCGATCGCCCTGGCCCTGGTGCTCGTCGTCGCGGCATCCCTGGCCGTCGGGGCGAATCCGCTGTCACTCGACACCGTCATCGGGGTGCTGCGCGGCGAGGGCTCGCCCGAGGCGACGTTCGTCGTCGCCGAGCTCCGCGTTCCGCGGACGGTCGTGGGGCTTATCGCGGGTGCTGCCCTCGGTGTCGCCGGAGCGTTGATGCAGGCCTTCACGCGTAATCCGCTCGCTGATCCCGGCATCCTCGGAGTCAACGCCGGCGCCGCTCTCGCGGTCGCGCTCGGAATGGCGGTCCTCGGCGTCCACGCGACGTCGGGAGCGGTCTGGTTCGCGTTCGTCGGCGCACTCGTCGTTACGGTCGCCGTCTACCTGATCGGCTCGGGCGGGCGCGGGGCGGCGGGACCGATCCGGCTCACGCTCGCGGGTGTCGCGCTCGGTGCCGTGCTGTCGGGCATCACGACGGGCATCGTGCTCAGCGATCCCGACGCCTTCGACGCGATGCGCAGCTGGAACGCCGGGTCGCTCCTGGGTCGCGGCTGGGACACCATCGTGCCGGTCGCGCCCTTCATCGCGCTCGGGCTCGTCCTGGCGCTCGTGCTCGGCGCCGGACTCAACGCCGTCGCACTGGGCGATGACGTCGCTCGGGCGCAGGGGGCGAACCTCGCCGGCATCCGGATCGGCGTCACCGTCGCGGTGACCCTCCTGGCCGGGGCGGCGACGGCACTGGCGGGGCCGATCTCGTTCGTCGGGCTCATGGTGCCGCACATCGCACGCTGGCTGTTCGGTGCCGATCACCGGGTGATCCTCGCCGTCAGCGCCCTGCTCGCCCCGGTCGTCGTGCTCGCCGCGGACGTCGTGGGGCGCGTGCTCATCGCGCCCGCGGAACTGCCGGCCGGCATCGTCACGGCGTTCGTGGGAGCTCCGATCCTCATCGCGCTCGCGCGCCGACGCCGGGCGAGCGCACTGTGAGCGGCGGGCCGCGGATGCTGCGCCTGCGGGTCGGTGGACTGCACGTTCCCGTCCGCCTGCGCAGCGTCGTCGTCGGGATGGCTGCTCTCGTGGTCGCGGGCGTCCTGCTGGTCGTCGCCCTCGGCGCCGGTACGTTCCCCGTCGCGCCGGGCGATGTCATCGCGGCGCTGGCCGGCGCGAGCGACGATGCGCTCGTGCAGACCGTCGTCCGCGAGTGGCGGCTGCCGCGAGCGCTCGGAGCCCTCGGCGTGGGGGCTATCCTCGGGATCGCGGGGGCGCTCTTCCAGACCGTCACCCGCAATCCGCTCGCGAGCCCCGACATCCTGGGGCTGTCGAGCGGAGCGTTCACCGGGATGCTCGCCGCGCTCGTTCTGGTGTCGTCGAGCTGGCCGGTGCTCGTGGGCGGCTCGCTGATCGGTGCTCTCGGCACCGCGGTCGCGATCTGGGCGCTCGCCTGGCGCGGCGGGTTGCAGGGGTTCCGCCTCATCGTCGTCGGCATCGGCGTCTCGGCGATGCTCGCGTCGCTCAACACCTGGATGCTGCTGCAGATCGAGCTCGAGACCGCGATGTTCGCCTCGGCCTGGGGCGCAGGCAGTCTCAACGGCGTCACGGCTCCGGCGGTGGCCGGTGCACTCGCGTGTGCGGTGCCGTTCGTCGCCCTGTCGTTCGCGCTCGTACCGCGGCTGCGTCAGCTCGAGCTCGGTGACGACCTCGCTGCCGCCACCGGCGCCCGACCGCAGCTCGTTCGCACGCTCGCGCTGCTGGTCGGGGTCGTGCTGGTCGCGGCCGCGACGACCGTCGGCGGTCCCATCGCCTTCGTCGCGCTGGCCGCGCCGCAGGTGGGGCGCCTCATCGCGCGCACTCCGCACCTGTCGCTCGGGCTCTCCGCCCTGATCGGCGCCGTGCTGCTGATCGCCTCCGACCTCATCGCGCAGCACGTGCTGCCCGCTCCGCTTCCCGTCGGCGTCGTCACCGTCTCGCTCGGCGGCGCCTACCTCGTCCTCATGATCGTGCTGGAGGTCCGCCGCCGTGCCTGACCCGTTCCCTTCGGCGACATCGCTCGCCGCCGAGTCCGTGACCCTCGCCTACGACGGCGCCGAGATCGTCCGCGATCTGTCGGTACGAATCGAGCCCGGGTCGTTCACCGTCATCATCGGGCCCAACGCCTGCGGCAAATCCACTCTTCTGCGCGGCGTGTCGCGCCTGCTCGCGCCGCGTGCGGGGAACATCGTGCTCGACGGGCGCGCGATCACCGAGCTGCCCGCGAAGGAGGTCGCCCGCCGACTGGGTCTGCTGCCGCAATCGGCGATCGCGCCCGAGGGCATCACCGTACGCGAGCTCGTCGGACGCGGGCGCTATCCGCACCAGAACCTCTTCCGGCAGTGGTCGGCCGCCGATGATGCGGCCGTCGACGAGGCGCTGGCGGCGACCGGGACGACGCAGCTCGCCTCGCGCGCGGTCGAGGCCCTCTCGGGCGGCCAGCGGCAGCGCGTCTGGGTCGCAATGGTCCTGGCGCAGCAGACGGACCTGCTGCTGCTCGACGAGCCGACGACGTTCCTTGATATGGCCCACCAGGTCGACCTGATGGAGCTCTTCGCCGAGCTGAACGAGCGGGGCCGTACGATCGTCGCGGTGCTCCACGACCTGAACCACGCCGCCCGGTACGCGAGCCGCATCGTCGCGATGCGAGACGGGCGCATCCTCGCGGAGGGACCCCCGGCGGAGGTGATCACGAGCGAGCGGGTGCAGGAGGTCTTCGGGCTCGCGAACGTCGTCGTCGATGATCCGGTCACGGGTGGGCCGCTCGTCGTGCCGCTGCGCGCGCGTCGGCCCAGGGCAGTGACGGGGGAGGAAGCACCGTGAGCCTTGAGCGTCCCTGGGCGTACAGCGCCTTCGTCGTCGAGGTCGCCGCCGTGGCGAGACTGAGCCCCGGCTTCATCCGCATCACCCTTCGCGGGGAGGCGCTGGCGAACTTCGCGCCGTGGGGGCTCGACCAGCGCATCAAGATCGTGTTGCCGATGCCCGGGCGCCCACACCCGGGGCTCGCCGAGTTCGGCCTGCTCGACGAGCCGACCCCGCACCCCTCCGACTGGTACGCCCGGTGGAAGGCGCTCGACGAGGACGACCGCAACGTGCTGCGCACCTATACGCCGTCGGCGATTCGCGTCGCCGAACGCGAGATCGACGTCGACTTCTTCCTGCACGAGCCCGTCGGCCCCGCCTCGGCATGGGCCCTGGCCGCCCGCCCCGGCGACCCGCTCGTCATCACGGGACCCGACGTGCGGATGGGATGGACGGGATACGGCATCCATTGGACGCCGGGCGAGGCGAGCCGTTTCCTCCTCGTGGGCGACGAGACGGCTTTCCCCGCCCTGCGGAACATCGTCGACTCGCTGCCGGAGGAGGCGCAGCCGCACGTGATCGTCGGCGCGGCGGACCCCGCCGACGACCTCGTCACGCGATCGATCGCCGACCGTGCCCTCGTGACGCGTGTCGAGCACCGCGCCGGCGACGACGCCCTCTCCACGGCGGTGCGGTCCTGGGCCGCGGAGCACGGTGCCGCCGCCGCGGCCGACCCGGGCTACGGCGTGTGGCTCGCCGGCGAGTCGGGCGTCGTCACCGGCATCCGCCGGTTCCTGACCGCCGAGGTCGGCATGCCGAAGGAGCGCATCTCGTTCCTCGGGTACTGGCGGCACGGCGGCCCGCTCGTCGGGTGATTCCCGACGCTCGCGCTAACTCCTCATGGTCGGAGGTCGTCTCGGCGGCCATCGCGGGCATCCCGGGCCGTCCGGTGCGGGCAACGCCCGAAAGTGAGGAGTTGGCGCGGCGTGGCGGCGGACGCCACGCTCGATACGCTGGCGGGATGACCCCGCGCGACCTTACCGGCGGCGCTGTCCTGCGCGCCGCCCGCCCCGGTGACGAGACCGGCATCCTCGCCTGCATCCACGCCCTCGCCGTCTACGAGCGCGAACCGGATGCCGTCGAGAACACCGCCGAGATGCTCACCGAGACGCTGTTCGGAACAGAGCCCCGCGCCTTCTGCCACGTGGTCGAGCGCGACGGCGCGATCATGGGCATCGCGATCTGGTTCCTGACCTATTCGACCTGGACGGGACGCCACGGCATCTGGCTCGAAGACCTCTTCGTCGACGAATCGCAGCGCGGCACCGGCTACGGCAAGGCGCTGATCGCCTCGCTCGCCGAGGTCTGCGTCGAGCGCGGGTACTCACGGCTCGAGTGGACCGTCCTCGACTGGAACGCCCCCTCGATCGCGTTCTACCGCTCGATCGGAGCCGAGCCCATGACGGAATGGACGACGCAGCGCCTCACCGGCGACGCCCTGCACGCGCTCGCCGGCTGAGTGCTGCCATGCCCCTCGGAGCGCCCCGCGTCAATCCCGGCGACGCGGTCGGAGCGCGCTCGTAGGGTGGACTCATGGCAGATCAGATCCACGTTCCGAACGTGTCACTCAACTCCGGCTTCGAGATCCCGCAGCTCGGCTACGGCGTCTTCAAGGTCGACCCGGCCGAGACCGAGCGTCTCGTCTCCGAGGCCTTCGAGGCGGGCTACCGCCACATCGACACCGCCGCGATCTACGGCAACGAGGAGGGCGTCGGCCGCGCCATCGCCGCGAGCGGCATCCCGCGTGACGAGCTGTTCATCACGACCAAGCTGTGGAACGACCGCCAGGGCGGCGATGAGCCCCGCAAGGCACTCTCCGAGAGCCTCGAGAAGCTCGGGCTCGACCACGTCGACCTCTACCTCGTGCACTGGCCGGCCCCCGCCAACGGCAACTACGTCAACGCGTGGCAGAAGCTCATCGAGCTGCGCGACGCGGGCCACGCCCGCTCGATCGGCGTCTCGAACCACCTCGTCGAGCACCTCGAGAAGATCCACGCCGAGACCGGTGTGCTCCCCGCCGTCAACCAGATCGAGCTGCACCCGGCCTACCAGCAGAAGGATGTCGTCGACTGGGCGACCGACAAGGGCGTGCGCATCGAGTCGTGGGGTCCGCTCGGTCAGGGCAAGTACGACCTGTTCGGCGCCGAGCCCGTCGCCGAGGCAGCCGCCGCGCACGGCAAGAGCCCGGCTCAGGTCGTGCTGCGCTGGCACCTGCAGCGTGGCTTCATCGTCTTCCCCAAGACGGTCAGCCGCGAGCGCATGGTCGAGAACGCATCGCTGTTCGACTTCGAGCTCACCACGGCGCAGGTCGACGCGATCTCGGCGCTCGACCCGGGCGACGGCTCGGGCCGCGTGAGCGCCCACCCCTCCGAGGTGAACTGACCCCCCTCGGGCCGTTCCGGCTTCGGCTTCGGGCGCAGTTCTCGGCATCGCGCGCAGATTCTTCTGCGGCGAAGATCGGGAACTGCGCCCGATCCGTGTGCGGCCGCGCGTTTCGTAGGCTGGAGGCGTGGCATCCGTTCTCAACGTCTCGGCGTATCTCTTCACGCACATCGCCGACCCCGCCGAACTGCGCGAGGTGCTGCGCGAGCGTGCCGCGGGCGCGGGGCTCAAGGGCACGATCCTGCTGGCCGAGGAGGGGATCAACCTGTTCCTCGCCGGTCCGGAGAGCGATGTCCGAGGCTTCCTCGACGACCTGTGCGCCGACGAGCGCTTCGCAGCGCTGACGGCCAAGGAGAGCTGGTCCGACGAACAGCCGTTCGGCCGGATGCTCGTGAAGGTCAAGCGCGAGATCATCCGCATGGACCGCCCCGCGATCCGCCCCGCCGCCGAACGCGCGCCCAGCGTGTCGCCCGACGACCTACGGCGCTGGCTCGACCAGGGCCACGACGACACCGGCCGCGAGATCGTGCTGCTCGACACCCGCAACGCGTTCGAGGTCGACTACGGCACCTTCGTGGGCGCCGTCGACTGGCGGATCGAACGGTTCACCCAGTTCCCGGATGCTGCGGCCGCGCATCGCGACCAGCTCGCCGATAAGACGGTCGTCAGCTTCTGCACGGGAGGTATTCGCTGCGAGAAGGCGGCGATCGTCCTGCGCGAGGAGGGGGTCGACGCCTACCAGCTCGAGGGCGGGATCCTCGGCTACTTCGAGCACGCGGGCGGTGCGCACTGGAACGGAGAGTGCTTCGTCTTCGACGAGCGCGAGGCTCTCGCCCCCGACCTGACGGCGCGGCGCTGACGGTGGCGCGAATCGTCGTCCTCACGGGGGCCGGTATCTCCGCCGAGTCGGGCATCCGTACGTTCCGCGCCGCCGACGGACTCTGGGAGGACCACCGCATCGAGGATGTCGCGACTCCCGAGGGCTATGCGGCCGACCCGGCTCTCGTCCACGCGTTCTACGACGAGCGTCGTCGCGCGGCGGCCGCCGCGGAGCCCAATGCGGCGCATATCGCGCTCGCCGACCTCGAAGCACGGCGCCCGGGCGATGTGCTCATCGTCACGCAGAACATCGACGATCTGCACGAGCGTGCCGGGTCGGTGCGCGTCAGCCACATCCACGGCGAGCTCGAGTCGGCGCTCTGCGAGGCGTGCGGAGAGCGGATGCGGTGGCACGGCGACCTCGCCGACGGGCCGCCCTGCCCCGTGTGCGGAGCCCGAGCGCTCCGCCCCGACGTGGTCTGGTTCGGTGAGGCGGTATATGGGCTCGACGACATCTTCGACGCGGTGGCGCTGTGCGAGCAGTTCTGGGTGATCGGGACGTCGGGGGCGGTCACGCCCGCGGCATCCCTCGTCGCGGTGGCGGCGGAAGCCGGGGCCCGCACCGCTCTGCTGAACCTCGAGGCCTACGAGGACCTTCGCCTGTTCGACGACGTCCTGCTCGGCCCGGCGACGGCGACCGTTCCCGAGTGGGTCGCCCGCTTCTGAGCGTCGCGGTCGGGGGTCGGCGGTAGCGTCATCGCATGGAACCGCATCGGCTCACGCGCGAGCAGGCGCGCCGCGTCATCGTGCGGGCGCAGCTGCTCGAGGCAGACCGTCCCGGCGACGTCGTCGAGGTGGCCGAGCAGATCGGCGCCATCAAGATCGACCCGACGGCCGTCATCGCGCCCAGCGAGCAGGCCATCCCGTGGGCGAGGATCGGCTGGGGATATGAGCCGGGGCAGCTGACGAAGGCCGTCGAAGACGACCGACACCTCTTCGAGTACGCCGGATCGTTCCACCCCGCGAGCATGCTGCCCGCGATGCGCGTGCGGATGCGGATGCGTCCTGTGCGCGAGAGCACCGCGGCGTGGCTCGAGGCCAACAGCGCGTTCCGGGCCGACGTGCTGGCGCGCCTGCGCACGGACGGACCGCTGCTGGCGGCCGACATCCCCGACACCGCCGCCGTGCCCGCCGGCAACGACAGCGGCTGGTACAGCGACAACCAGGTGCCGCGCATGCTCGACCTGCTCGAGCGCCTCGGCGAGGTCGCGGTCGTGGGGCGTGCCGGTCGGCTGCGCCGCTGGGATGTCGCCGAGCGGGCGCGTGGTCCCGAGCCCGCTGACCTGACCTACGACGAGGCGGGGGCGATCCTCGACGAGCGCCGCCTGCAGGGCGCGGGGCTCGCGCGGCAGAAGTCGTCGTGGTCGGGGGTCGGGATGGCCGGCGAGCCGGCCTCCGTCGAGGGCAGCACGTGGAAGTGGCGGGTCGACCCGCGGGCGCTCGAAGCCATCGACGACGACCCCGGCGGGAGGGTGGCGATCCTCAATCCGTACGACGGAATGCTGTTTGACCGGCCGCGACTGGTCGAGGCCTTCGATTTCACCTACAAGCTCGAGCAGTTCGTGCCGAAGGCGCAGCGCGTCTACGGCTACTTCGCGCATCCCATCCTCTGCGGCGACCGGTTCATCGGCCTCCTCGACGCGGCGCTCGACAAACCGAAGGAGAACCTCGTCGTCGCGGCGCTGCACGAGCTCGTGCCCTGGGAGAGCGAGGAGCGCGAGATGGTCGAGGCGGAGATCCGCGACCTGGCCGAATGGCTCGGGGTGCCGGTACGCGGACTCGACTGACTCCGCCCCTGGCCTACCAGCCGACCGTCGAGGTCGCAAGTCGGTCGCGATGGCGCCGGTGACGGCGAAGCATGGTGACAGCCCCGCAATCGAAACGAAAGGAGCCGCCCATGGCTCGCATCATCGAGACCATCGACGTCGACGTTCCCGTCTCCGTCGCCTACAACCAGTGGACGCAGTTCGAGTCGTTCCCGCACTTCCTCAGCTTCGTCGAGTCGGTCACCCAGCTCGACGACGGCACGACCCACTGGAAGGTCAAGATCGGCGGGGCTGAGCGCGAGTTCACCGCGAAGATCACCGAGCAGCACCCCGACGAGCGTGTCGCCTGGAACAGCGTCGGCGGCAAGGACGAGCACGCCGGTGTCGTGACCTTCCACAAGCTCAGCGACAACGAGACCCGCGTCACGGTTCAGCTGGACTGGAAGCCCGAGGGCTTCGTCGAGTCGGTCGGCGCGGCCATCGGCATCGACGACCACGCCGTGAAGAAGGACCTCACGCGCTTCAAGGAGTTCATCGAGTCGCGCGGCACCGAGACCGGAGCCTGGCGCGGCGACATCGAGAACTGACCTCGACGCTGACGGCTACGACGAGAGGCCCCTCCGTTCGGCGGAGGGGCCTCTCGTCGCGCTGCGGGGTGGCAGCCGCTCAATCGCTGAGCTTGCGCAGCGCCGAACGCTTGTGGGCCGCCTGGTCGCCGCTCTTCTCCGACTCGACGATGAAGGCGGGGTCGTCGGCGGATGCTGTGAACTTCTGACCCGCGAACTGGAAGTCCTTCTCCTTCTTCTCGACGATCTTCCCCTGCGTCCGCCCTTGGGAGGTGTCCCAGCTGACGCGGTCGCCCTTCGACAGTTCCTGAGCCATGCCGGCTCCTTCCGTTGTGCTTCGGTTGCCGCGATCCTTCCGCCGGCGGAACCGGGGGAGAAGCCGTTGACACACCGGGGTCGGATGCGCCAGCACTGCCGCCGACCGGCCGGAGCCTGCGAGACTGCGGGCATGCGCACGATCGTCATCACGGGAGCCAGCGACGGAATCGGGGCGGCCGCGGCGCGGCGCCTCGCGCGAGAAGGGCACCGGGTCGTGCTCGTCGGGCGTTCGCCGGAGAAGACGCGGGCTCTCGCCAGCGAGCTCGGCGCGCCCTACCACCTGGCCGACTACGCCGAGCTCGCGCAGGTGCGTCGGCTCTCCGACGAGCTGCTCGAGGCGTATCCGCGCATCGACGTGCTCGCCAACAACGCCGGCGGCATCTTCGGCCCGCGTGCCCTCACCGTCGACGGCTACGAGCAGACCTTCCAGGTCAATCACCTCGCCGGGTTCCTGCTGACGAACCTGCTGCTCGAGCGGCTCATCGAGAGCGAGGCATCCGTCATCCAGACGGCGAGTGTGGCGGCTCGCCTGTTCTCACGGTTCGACGTCACCGACCTGAACGCGGCGAAGCACTACTCGGGACGCATCGCCTACGGCAACGCCAAGCTCGCCGACATCCTGTTCACGCGGGAACTCCAGACCCGGTTCGGCGAACAGGGCATCTCGGCGGCCGCGTTCCACCCCGGCGTCGTCGCGACGCAGTTCGCCGCGAACGTTCCCGGCCCGCTCCGCTGGGTCTACCACAACCCACTCGCCCGGCGCCTGCTCACGACCACCGACGAGGGCGGCGCTCGACTGGTCTTCCTCGCCGACGGCATCCCCAACCGTGACTGGGTGCCCGGCGCCTACTACGAGAACGACCGTCCGACCCGCTCCCACCGCAATGCGACCGACGCCGACCTCGCCCGCGAGCTCTGGGACCGGAGTGCCGAGATGGTCGCCCTCGCCCGCTGACCCGCCCGCGCCGGCTGTGCTGCGCGAGTACGCACCGTCGCGCCGAAAGCGCACCGTGCAGGGTGCGTTCTCGCGCGGACGGTGCGTGCTCGGCGCGTGATGCGCAAGGGGGTCGGCGGGGGCGCGGGGAGCGCATACCGTGGGGGCGAACGGGAGGACGACATGGTCGACAAGCGCAACGAGCCCCACGGACCAGAGCAGATGCCGGACCGCCACCCCCGGCCCGATCCCACCGATCTCACCAATCAGGCCAGCTTCCGGCACGGATCGGCCTCGCGGTGGCTCGTGCCCGCGGGCGTCCTGGCCGCGGTCGCGATCGTGCTCTACGTGCTGGCATTCCAGCTGCAGACGGCGTTGCCCGCGGTCGGCATCATCTTCGCGGTCGTCGGCTGGGCGATGATGGTCGTCGCCGCCCGGTCGTCGGCCGATGCCCCCGTCCGCAATCGGCGGCTGGCCGTCGCGATGGGCATCCTCGCCGTCGGGTCTCTCGCGATCTTCGTGCTCATCTACATCACCGAGACGCTCTAGACCCCGCCGTCGCGCGACGCAAGCACCTCGGTCGTTCCGCGCCTGCCACCTACCGTGGTCGCATGGCGACGGCAGACGCAGCATCCGATCCCCGAGCGACCCGGTCGCACAACGCGCATCACCGGATCGTCGTGGTCGGCGGCGGCAACGGCGGGGTGTCCGCCGCGGCTCGATTGCAGCGGCGCGGACTCGACGACATCGCGCTGATCGAGCCGAAGGACGTCCACGAGTATCAGCCGCTGTTCTCGCACGTCGCCGGCGGCACCGCGCGCATCAGCGAGACGGTCCGGCCACAGCGCAGCGTCATCCCCGACGGCGTCCGGTGGATCCAGGATGCCGTCGTCTCGGTCGACCCGCGTCGATCGGTCGTCCGCCTGATCTCGGGCGACGAGATCGGCTACGACCACCTCGTCCTCAGCCCCGGGATGCAGAAGGACTGGGCGAGCGTTCCGGGCCTCGCCGAGTCGATCGGCACGGGCGACGTCACCACGCACTACGAGGGCGACCTCGCGGCGCGCACGTCGCTGCGCCTGCGCGATCTGCGGCAGGGCACCGTCGTCTTCACGCAGCCCGCAGGCCCCGCCTCGTGTGCGGGTGCCTCGCAGAAACCCATGTACCAGGCGTGCGATTACTGGCAGCGCACCGGTGTGCTCGACGACATCAGAGTCGTCCTCGTCGTGCCGGAGAGCACCGTGTTCGGCATCCCGGCCTTCGACCACGAGATCCAGCGGGCGATCGACCGTTACGGCATCGAGCTGCGGACGCAGAGCGCGTTGATCGAGGTGGATGCCGCGGCTTCCGAAGTCGTCATCGGCTCGCCCTCCGGCATCGAACGCCTCCGGTTCGATCTCGTCAACGTGGTGCCGCCGCAGTCGGCGCCCGACTGGATCCGCGCCTCGGGCCTGGCAGCGGACGGCGATGCGGACGGGTTCGTCGACGTCGACCCCGAGACCCTCCGCCACACGCGCTTCGGCAACGTGTGGGCCATCGGTGACGCCGCCGCGACGACGAACTCGAAGAGCGGGGGAGCGCTGCGCAAGCAGACCATGGTGCTCGCGAAGAACCTCGCGGCCGTCGCCTCGGGTGGCGAACCCCGTGCGCGGTACGACGGCTACGGCGTATGCCCGATGACGGTGTCGCGTTCGAGCGTCGTGTGGGCCGAGTTCGGGCCCACCGGCGATCTCATGCCGACGATCCCCTTCTTCCGCCGCATGTACCGCGAGAGCGCGCTGTCGTGGTTCTTCGACCGGCGCGTGCTGCCCTGGGTCTACTGGAACCTCATCCTCACCGGGAGGGCGTGACGCCCGCGGCGTCGTGGTCGGCGTCGCTGCCCGCCGCGGGCGTGCGCTCGACTGTCAGCCGCACGCGGGCCACGAGGATGCCGGCGATCAGCGCGCCGAGTCCACCGACGGCCATGTCGCCGATCGTGTCGTCGTAGGTCACGAGGATGGTGTCGACGAACGCCTTGCCGACCCACTCCACGATCTCCCAGAGGGCGGCGAAGGCGAGACCGAACGCCGTCGTGTTGATGAGGCCGGTCCGCCGCCGGAAGCCCGCGGCGCCGGGAAGCGGCACGATCGAGACCCGAGCCGCCGCGATGTAGGCGAGCGCTGCGAGGACGCCCGTGCAAACGAGATGCACGGGGATGTCCCACGGTGGGACGCTGCGATACAGATCGACGACGTTGCTCCACGCCGCCACCAGGACCGTGATGCCGCACACGATGTCGAATGCGGGACGGACGCCGACGAACCGCGGTGCGACGAGTGCGGGAAGGGCGAAGGCGAGGATGCCGGCGTCCGTGGGCTCGAACCACAGCACCGCGACCACGATGCTGAGGACGCCGCACAGCCGCACCGCGTCCGCGGCGACAGCGCTCGTGGTGCGGGGCGGTCGGAGGAAGTTGTCGATCATGACGGGCCGGCTCACGACTGCTCCCTGCTCAGGCGGAGGAGGATGTGCATCCCGAGGTGATCGGAGGGCGCGGCGCCGTCGCTCGTCCGGGTGTCGACCGCGGCGCGCATGACGCGGGTGCGCCGGTCGACCGCGATCCAGTCGATCGGGCCTTTCCGCACGCGCGGTGGGTGATATCCGCCGTAGGTGTCCCAGAGCGGGGTCGTCCGGACCTCCGCCGCATGCCACGCATCCACCAGGTCGCTGCTGAACAACGCCGCGAGAGGTGCCGAACCCGGCCCGGCGTTCATGTCGCCCATGACGACCACCGGGCCCGCGGTCTCGGCGGCGAGGTCGTGCAGGAGCCATGCCGAGCGCAGCCGTGACCGCGCGGAGAACACGTCGAGATGGGTGTTGAGAACGGTCAGGCCGCTGCCGGTGACCCGATCGCGGAAGGCGGCCCGGACCACCACCCGCGGCACGGGATTGCCCCACGACATCGATCCCGCGACCTCGGGCGTCTCGGAGAGAGCGAGCTGCTCGTGACCGGTGAGCTGCAGCCGGTCGCTGTCGAAGAAGATCGGGCAGCCTTCGCCGCGGCCGTCGGCGCCCCGGCCATGACCGACGAAGCGGTAGGCCGTGCCGAGCGAGGCGCGCACCAGGTCGGCCTGATCGGGCATCGCCTCCTGCGTTCCGAGGATGGCGGGCGGGTCGGCGTGGAGCACCGTGGCCAGGCGCCGGCCGCGCACCGACCAACGGTCGTTCGGGGGCCAGGTGGGGCCGTCGATGCGGCGCCGGATGTTCCAGGTCGCGACGTGGAGGTCGTGAGGATGCATCTCGTCGGGACCGAACATGCGCGGCATCGCCGCAGCCGTGCCCGTCGAGACCGTCATGGGCTGACCTGCGCGGACAGCGCCGAGGCCGGGTGCTCCGGGGCCACGCGCTGCGCGCGGCGGAGCCGCCGGGCGACGCGGCGGTGCGGCAGCTCGTCCGGCCAGTGGGTGAGGACGGTGCGGAAGCCGCGGGCGATACGCGTGCGGAAGGCTCGCCCGTCGTCGAAGGGTCGCATCGAGATCCCCATGTCGGCACGGCGCGAGTACGCGATGCGGTGTCGCCCGCCGAGGTGGAACGCGAGGTCGAAGTCGTCGTGCACCTCTGCGTCGCCGCGGTGGACCTCCGTCCGTACGCTGCGCCAGGCCGCGCGACGGAAGGCGAGGTTGGAGCCGAACAACGGCAGGTGGCCGAGAGCGGCGAAGCCCAGCAGTGCATAGAGTCCCAGGTACGTCGCTGCGAGCGGTACCCGCAGGGCGCGGGGCCCGTCGACGAAGTGCGCGGCGCCGGTCAGGACATCGACGTCAGGCCGCTGGGCGAAGTCGCGACGGAAGTCCGCGACCCACGTCGGATCCGGAAGCGAATCGGCGTCCAGGCGCAGCACGAGATCGCCGGTCGCATGGTCGTAGCCGGTGGCGGCCGCCGCCGGGATGCCGGCGGTCACGCACTCGACGACCCGTGCACCCGCGGCTCGCGCGACCTCGGCGGAGTCGTCGCGTGAACCGTTGTCGACGACGACGATCTCATCGGGCTGTTCGGACTGCTGGGCGAGAGCGCGCAGACACCGCCGCAGCATCACAGCATCGTCTTTCACCGGGATCACGACCGAGACGGTCGGACGGTGCAGCGGGGGCTGGCGTTCGAGTGTCATCGGACCTCACGCTACGGCGGGCGCGGGAGCGGCGGGAGCGGCTTGACAGTGCTCCGGCCCGCCGTCAATGACATGCTGGAGGTATGCCTCAGCAGAGCGATCTCCTCGCCGTCCTCGTCGATGCCGACAACGTCTCGCCATCGCGGATCGGCGGAGTACTCGCCGAGATCGCCACCTACGGCACCGCCTCGGTCAAGCGCGTGTACGGCGACTGGACCAAGTCGCAGCTGCGCGGATGGAAGGATGCCGCGAGCGAGCACGTCATCCAGCCGATGCAGCAGTTCGACAACACGACGGGCAAGAACGCGACCGACAGTGCGCTGATCATCGACGCGATGGACCTGCTGTACACGCGCCGATTCCAGGGGTTCTGCATCGTCTCGAGCGACAGCGACTTCACGCGCCTCGCCTCGCGCATCCGCGAGGAGGGTGTGACCGTCTACGGCTTCGGCGAGCGGAAGACGCCCGAGGCCTTCCGCAACGCCTGCGATCAGTTCACCTACCTCGAGGTGCTCGGAGTCGTCGACGAGAAGGATGCCGCCCGCTCGACGACGGCTGAGCGCTGGACGTCCGCGGCGCTGCGCGGCGATGCGCGCCTCGTGGCTCTCCTCCGGAGCGCCGTCGAGACGGCTTCCGCCGATGACGGCTGGTCCGACCTCGGGACGGTGGGGCAGCTCATGCGCAAGCAGCAGCCCGACTTCGACCCCCGCAACTGGGGTTACGCGAAACTCTCGGATCTCGTGCGGGCGGTGGGGCTGTTCACGATCGAGTCGAAGCCGGGCGGGATGTCGCTTCGCCCGAAGGACGCAGCGGGCGTGAAGGGCTCCGACGACACCCCTGCGGATGCGTCCGCGAAGGGGCGCGGCGACGCTCGCGGCGAGGCCGAAGCCGGGACGACCGGCGGTCGCTCGCGGCGCAAGCCGTCCCGCGCCAAGAGCGCCGCGCAGGACGCTGAGCCGCCGGCCCCGGAGGTCGCCGCCGAGGCGCGTGACGAGGGCTCGCGGGCGATGCCTCCGGCAGAACCGACGAGCGGATCGACGCCGCGCAACCGCCGTCCGATGATCGAGCAGCTCACGCTGGGCGCAGCCCTGGATGCGGCTCTCGACGCGGTCTCGTCGGCGGCGCGCGGCAACGCCGCAGCGTCCGCAGCGCCGTCGGAGAGCACGGAGACGGCGGCCGGCGTGGCAACTATCGAGCCCGCGCCGGCATCCGACGCGACCGAGACGTCGGACGTCGCGAGCACTGACGAGCCGGCGGTTTCGGCTGACGCCGCTCCGGTCACGGATGAGGCGCCCGCTGCGGGCCGGGCCGGGAAGAAGACCGGCGGGAGGACAGCGGCGAAGACGAGCGCGAAGTCCGAAGCGGAGACGACGTCGGCGAGCGGCGAGTCGAAGACCCGGACCCCTCGCAGAACCGGTGCCCGCACCGCCGCGAAGCGCGCGACGGACGCCGACGCGTCGACGGAGACGCAGACGGACGAGGCTGCGCCGGCTCCGAGCACCGATGCGGCGTCCGCCCCCGCGGCTGACGTCGAGCCCGTCGCCGAGTCCGTTCCGGCTGAGACCGAGCCTTCGACCGACGCCCCGGTTCGGCCGAAGCGCGCTTCGCGGAGCCGGGCCGCCGCTCCGAAGACACCGTCGGATGAAGCCGATACCGAAGCCGAAGCCGAAGCCGGGGCCGATGCCGAGGCGCCCACTCGGCCGAAGCGGGCACCCCGCAGCCGGAAGGCTCCGGTGACGGACGCTCCCGCGGAGCCCGCCGTGGAGCCGCGCGCCGAAGAGCCCGCGGCGGCAGCCGCCCCCGTCAAGCGGACGCCACGCCGGGCATCACGCCCCGGTTCATCCGCGAGCTGATCCGCAGGTCACCCGGGGGTCAGCCGCGGCTGCGGCGCAGCGCTGCGGCGACCGTACGCCGGCGTCGCCGGGCCGGGACGACGGGGACCGGCTGCGTGACCACCGCATCGACGACCATCGATCCGCTCGCGGGGCCGACGACCGGAACGGGAGTCGTGGCCGCGCTGATGTGATCCGCGCGTGCGACCGGCATGCTCGCGAGTTCGCGACGCGCTCGCAGGTAGGCCGGGATCAGGATGGCGGTGGCACCGAGCCAGGCGAGGGGGTTGCTCCACGCGACCCCCGCGAAACCGATGAGCGCGCCGAGCACGACAGCGGCTCCGGCGCGCATGAAGAGCTCGACGATTCCGGTGATGGTCGGCACGAGAGTGTGGCCGAGGCCCTGCAGCGCCCCGCGGAGCACGAACAGGACGCCCAGCGCCGTATAGGTCGCGCCGTTGATGATCAGCATGAGGGCGGCGAGCGAGACCACGTCGTCCGAGCCGTCACCGACGAACAGGCGGACGAGCGGCGCCCCGAGAGTGATGAGCACCGCGCCGAGTCCGACAGCGCCGATCACGGCCATCCACGTCGCCTGTGCGACGCCCTGGCGGATGCGGTCGGGACGTCCACCGCCGTAGTTCTGCGCGACGAACATCGAGACGGCGAGTCCCAGCGACTGCAGCAGAGCGATCGCGAGCCCGTCGACGCGTGAAGCGGTCGTGTAGGCGGCGACGGCGTCGGCGCCGAGCTCGTTCAGGCGCACCTGCACCGCGAGCGTGCCGATCGCGATGATCGACGCCTGGAAACCCATCGGCAGTCCGAGTCGCAGGTGCAGGGCGAGGTCGGCGCGCGTGATGCGCCAGTCGGCGCGCCGCATGCGCAGGACCGGGATGCGGCGGCGGATGTAGTCGAGGCACAGCCCGACCGACAACGCCTGCGACACGACCGTCGCCAGGGCGGCGCCACCGACGCCCCATCCGAGCGGCCCGACCATCAGCACGACGAGCACGACGTTGAAGACGCATGCCACCGTCAGGAAGATCAGCGGAGTGCGGGAGTCGCCGATCGCGCGGATGATCGCCGCCAGGTAGTTGAAGAACATCGTCGCCCCGGCGCCGAGGAAGCTGACGACGGCGAAGGTCGTCGCATCATCGAGGAGCTCGGGGGGAGTCTGCAGCAGTTCGAGCAGGGGACGCGACAGGAACGGAGCCACGACGGTGAGGACGACGCTCGTCATCGCGGTCAGCGTGGCGCCGGCCGCGACCGACCGGCGGACCGCGGCGTGATCGCCCGCGCCGAAGGCCTGCGCCGTCGGGATCGCGAATCCGGAGGTGAGTCCCCACGCGAACCCGATGAGCAGGAACAGCATCGAGCCGGTCGCGCCGACGGCGGCGAGAGAGTCGACGCCGAGCCAGCGCCCGACCACGACCGCATCGACGATGTGGTACATCTGCTGCACCACGTTGCCGATCAGGAGAGGCACCGAGAACGCGAGGATGACGCGCCAGGGGCTGCCGGTGGTGAGGGTGCGGGACATCGCGGTGGCCTTCGAGAAGATGCGGGCACGACAACGGCGGCGCCGGAGCGCCGCCGTCAATCAGTGTATCGAATCGATTCGAGATGCGCCAAGGGATATCCCGCATGCGCGCTCGCGGTGTCAGCGGGAGGACCCCTTGCGGGGCTTCAGGAACGCGCCGTCCTCCTGCTTCTCGCGCTTGGCCGCGCGTTTTTCTTTCAACGACAATTGCGGCGCCTTTTTGTCGCCTCGTGTGCGTGGTGTCTTGGTCGACATGAGAACTCGCTTCCCCTCGTGGCTGGCGTGTGACTCCCGACCATAGCCCGGAAGAAAAAGAAGTCAAATCCGCTTTTCGGGCCGCCTCGGCGCAGCTTGCTTTTCTGTGCGGACTGGCTATGGTGGGTGGTCACCGCCCCGTTGTTTCGCCCTTGCAGGCTTGAGACCGGGGTTTTTCGCGCACCAGAAAAATCAGAACGGAAGAAAAATGGAAAAGACCGCCGACGCGACGTCGAGCGACGTTCGAATGCGCCTCGAAGCGCTGCTCGCCGAACGCCGCGAGCTGCTGCAGGATATCGAGCCGCGCGCGGTTCCTTCCGTCGACCCGGTGGCATATCAGACCGCCGCATCGCACCGCGCCACGATCACCCTGATCACCGAGGCCCTGGATCGCGTCGACGCGGGCTCGTACGGGCGCTGCGTCGGATGCGGCCGCGCGATCGCGCCGGCACGCCTGGAAGCGGTGCCCTACGCTCCCGCGTGCATCGAGTGTCAGAGCCGGGCCGAGACGGCCTAGGCGCTGTCAGGCGCCGGGCAGTGTCACGCGGACGATCAGGCCCCCGCCCTCACGCGGGGTGATCCGCAGATCGCCGCGATGGCTGCG
This sequence comes from Microbacterium sp. BDGP8, assembly GCF_029991045.1. NCBI lineage: Bacteria > Bacillati > Actinomycetota > Actinomycetes > Micrococcales > Microbacteriaceae > Microbacterium > Microbacterium sp. BDGP8. The sequence goes on from NZ_CP120712.1 coordinate 969,825, forward strand.
GACGATGGCCGAGACGATCGTCAGTCCGAGACCGATCCCCCGGTCGGATGCCGCGCGGGTCCGGTCTCCCGCGCGCACGAACGGCTCCGTGAGCGTTGCGACGCGAGCCGGATCGAGGTCGGGACCGGTGTTGGCGATCTCGAGCAGCGCTGAGCCATCGGGTGCCGTCCGGGTGCGTACGGCGACCTCGGCCCCGTCCGGGAGGTTGTGGATGAGGGCATTGGCGACGAGGTTCGACACCAGCTGCCGGAGGAGGGCGGCGTTCCCGCGCGCCGTGGCCGGCCCCCGCTCCTCGCGGATGCTCGGTGACCCTCCACGGGCCGCCTCATCCGCGCCGTCGCGTGCGTCTGCGACGACCTGCTCGACCAGGGCTGCGAGGTCGACCGGCGCGAAGTCGAGGCCGGATCGTCCGGCGCGCGCGAGGTCGAGCAGGGCCTCCGTCGTGGCGATCGCCCGCTCGTTCGTCTCGGCGACCCTGCTCAGGACGAGGTCGACGTCGCGGCCGCCCGGATCGGCGCGCGCCACCTCGATGATCGTCCGGATGACGGCATGCGGGGTGCGCAGCTCGTGCGACGCGTTCGCCGCGAACCGCGATTCCTCTGCGACAGCGCGTTCGATCCGGTCGAGCATGTCGTCGAAGGCGTCGGCGAGGTCGGTCAGCTCGTTCCGGCGTCCGCGCAGCGCGATTCGGCGGTGAAGCGTTCCGGCATCGGCCCGGCCGACTACTTCGGTGACCCGTCCGAGCGGCGCGAGCATCCACCCCGCGAGGAACCAGCCGCCGACGAGTCCGACGACGAGGAGGGCGGCCAGAGCCCACCACGCGTACTTGACGAAGACGTCGGTGAGGTCGCCGCGTCCGGGCGCCCACCCGCCCGTCGACTGGCTGAACAGGTCGCCGCTCGGCACGAACCGCAGGGCCAGCAGCCCGACGCCGAAGAGCACCGCGCCCGCGACGACCAGGAACCCGGCGTAGCTGAGGGTGAGTGAGACCCGCAGGGAGAGCCCGCGGCGGCGGGCGATCACAGCGCGGGTTCCGACATCCGGTATCCGACACCCGGCACGGTCTCGATGACCCAGGGCTCGCCGAGCCGTTTGCGGAGCGTGGAGATCGTGATGCGGACCGCGTTCGTGAACGGGTCCGCGTTCTCGTCCCAGGCGCGTTCGAGCAGCGCCTCGGCGCTGATGACACCACCGCCGGCGCTGAGGAGCACCTCGAGCACGGCGAACTGCTTGCGTGTCAGCGCGATGTACCGTCCATCGCGGTAGACCTCGCGGCGGAAGGGATCGAGCCTCACGCCGCCGAACTCGCGGATCGGGGGAGCGGAGCTGGCCGAGCGCCGCGCCAGCGCACGCAGTCGCAGCACGAGCTCGCGCATCGCGAACGGCTTGGTCAGGTAGTCGTCGGCACCGGACTCGAAGCCCGACGCCTTGTCGTCCAGCCGATCGGCCGCGGTCAGCATGAGGATGCGGGGCGCCCCGGTCTGCTGGGAGAGGTGGCGCGCGATCTCGTCACCGTTCGGGCCGGGGATGTCGCGGTCGAGCACGACCACGTCGTACGCGGTGATCGCCAGCTGCTCGAGCGCGGTATCGCCGTCGGCGGCGAGGCCGGCCGAGATGGCCTCGAGGCGGAGGCCGTCGCGGATCGCCTCGGCGAGGAAGAGCTCGTCCTCGACGATCAGCACACGCATGGCCTCAGGATAGGCGGGCGCATGTATCGCGGGCGTATGCGGAATCGGCGACACCGGTGCAACATCCGCTCTCGTCCACTGGGAGCATGAGCACTTCCTCCGCCCCGGTTCCGACCCGCCCGCTCGCGCTGCCGACGACCGAATCCGGACGGCGGGTGACTTTCGTGCCGCCGCGCCCGCGAGCGCGCACATCCCGTCGTGTTCGCCGTCGCCGCCTCGCCCTCGGCGCGGTTGCCGTCGCGGGTGCGGTCGCCCTCGGCGCCTCCGCCATCGGTGCGCTCGCCGGTTCATCGGGTCTTCAGCTGCCGCCGATGCCGCCGGTCTTCCCGGGCGCGGTCTTCACGCCGTCGGCCGACGACGGGTACATCGACGACGGCGTGCAGGTGAGTCTGTGGGATGACGACCTGCCGGCCATCTCGCGCATCGACCCGGAGCTGCTGGCGGCGATGCGCGCTGCCGAGGCGCGTGCCGCGGACGACGGCATCCGCCTGGGCGTGACGAGCGGATGGCGCAGCGCGGGGTATCAGCAGTGGCTCCTCGACGACCGCATCGCTTCGGTGGGGGAGGAGACCGCCCGCGCCTACGTCGCCACCCCCGAGCAGTCGCGTCACGTCAGCGGCGACGCCATCGACATCGGGCCGGTCGACGCGCAGTACTGGCTGATCTCGTACGGCTCGGAGTTCGGCATCTGCCAGACCTACGGCAACGAGCCGTGGCATTTCGAGTTGGCGACCACGCCGGGATCGGAGTGCCCGCCGATGCGCACCGATGCCAACGGCTGAGCCCGGGCCGCGGCGGCGGGTGCGCCTACGATCGAGGGAGCCCCTCAACGATCCAGGAGTCACCGTGTCCGCCGTCACCGCCGCCGCCCGCTCCCACGCCGACGACCTCGCCGAGTTCGTCGCCGCGTCGCCGTCGAGCTTCCATGCCGCTGCCGAGGTGGCGCGACGCCTCACCGCAGCCGGTTTCACCGCGCTGGCGGAAGACGAGCAGTGGCCGGAACAACCGGGCGGGCGCTACCTCGTGGTGCGCGACGGAGCCGTGCTCGCGTGGATCGTGCCGGCAGCGGCGACCGCGGTGACGCCCGTCCGGGTGTTCGGCGCGCACAGCGACTCGCCCGCCTTCAAGCTCAAGCCCCGCCCCACCACCGGCCGGCTCGGCTGGCTGCAAGCCGGGGTCGAGGTCTACGGCGGACCGCTGCTCAACTCGTGGCTCGACCGCGAGCTGCGGCTGGCCGGCCGCCTCGTGCTCGACGACGGCACCGCGGTGCTCACCGCGACGGGCCCGCTCCTCCGCCTGCCGCAGCTCGCCATCCACCTCGACCGCGAGGCGAACGACCACCTCGCCCTCGATAAGCAGACGCAGACGCAGCCGGTGTGGGGGCTCGGGTCCGCCGACTCCGCCGACCTGCTCGGCGAGCTCGCCCGCGAGGCGGGAGTGGATGCCGCCCGCATCCGCGGCTACGACGTTGTGACGGCCGATGCCGCCCGGGGCTCGGTCTTCGGCGCGGGGGACGTCTTCTTCGCGGCCGGTCGGCTGGATGACCTCGCCTCCGTCCATGCCGGAGTCGTCGCGCTGGAGCGAGCCGCCGGAGGCTTCGACGCCGGGCACATCGCGATGCTCGCCGTCTTCGACCACGAGGAGGTCGGGTCGGCGACCCGCTCGGGTGCGGCCGGTCCCTTCCTCGCCGATGTCATCGAGCGCATCCAGCTCGGCCTCGGTGCCGATCGCGAGGAGGGGATGCGCGCCCTGGCGGCATCCTGGTGCGTCTCGAGCGACGTCGGGCACTCGGTGCACCCGAACTATGCCCACAAGCACGACCCCGTCGTACTGCCGGTGCTCGGATCGGGGCCGATCCTGAAGATCAACGCCAACCAGCGGTACGCGACGGACGGCGTCGGGGCCGCCGCATGGAACGGCTGGTGCGACGCGGCGGGCGTGCGCAGCCAGGAGTTCGTGTCGAACAACGGCGTGCCCTGCGGGTCGACGATCGGGCCGATCACCGCCACGCGGCTCGGCATCCGCACCGTCGACGTGGGGATCCCGATCCTCTCGATGCACTCGGCGCGCGAACTCGCCGGGGTCTCCGACCTGCACGATCTCTCGCTCGTGGCCGAGGAGCTGTTCCGCCGGTAGAATCGAGCAGTCCGCGGCGCCGGCCCGGACGAAGCGATGCAACTACCTGCTGACGGAGCAAGGCGGCACGTGAGAACGAGCTGACTGCTCGGAGGCATGCATGACGTCGAATGATCGTTCCCTGATCCGCCACACGGGTTGGGCGTTCTTCCCGATCGCGTTCATCGCCCGGCTTCCCTTCGCGATGATGGTCGTCGGTGTCCTCACCCTCGTCGTCTCTGCGACCGGGTCGGTGGGGCTCGGCGGGCTCACGTCGGCCGCCGTCGGCATCGGCGTCGTCATCGCCGGCCCGGTGATCGGCGACGCCGTCGACCGGTTCGGGCAGCGGCGGGTGCTCGTTCCACTCGGCATCCTCAACGGCATCCTGCTCGGGGTGTTCCCGATCGTCGTCACCGCCGGATCACCCGACCCGCTCATCCTGACCGCCGCCGCGGCGATCGGCCTGAGCGCTCCGCAAGCGGCAGCCATGTCGCGCAGCCGGCTGATGGGCATCATCCGGGCGCGCCTCGGTGCCGAGCACCGGCCACGCACGCTCTCGCGCGTCATGTCGTACGAGTCGGCGGCCGACGAGACGGCGTTCGTGATCGGCCCGTTCCTCGTCGGCATCCTCGCGGCCGTCATCGCGCCCTGGGCCCCGATCGCGATCGCCGCAGCTCTCAGCCTCGTGTTCGTCACCGCCTTCGCCCTCCACCCCAGCGGGCGGATCGCCGCGACCGCCCTCGACCCCGGTGAGAGCGAGGAGCGGGCGCCGATCGCGCAGGTGCTGCGCGGGCGCGTCCTCGTCCTGGTCGCGGGCACCTTCGGCGTGGGACTCTTCTTCGGAGCGACGCTGACCTCGCTCACCGCGTTCGCGCAAACCGCCGGCGACGACGTCGAGGCCGGGCTGCTCTACGGCCTCATGGGAATCGGCTCGGCCGCCCTCGCCCTCGCGGTGGTGCTCCTGCCGTCGGGCTTCGCCCTGCGTCACCGCTGGCTCGTCTTCGCCGCCGTGCTGGCCGTCTCGGCGGGCGGCTACGCCGCTTCGGACTCGCTGGGCGCGGTCATCGTCATGCTGCTGCTGATGGGGCTCGGCGTCGGACCGACGCTCGTGACGCTGTTCAGCATCGCGGGACACCGCAGCCCCGTCGGCCGGTCGGCGACCACGATGACGCTCCTCGGATCGGCGCTGACGCTGGCGCAAGCGCTCGCGTCAGCCGCGACCGGCGCGATCGCGGAGGCGGGTGATGTCCGGCTGGCGATGCTCCTGCCGACGATCGCCGCGGTCCTCGTCCTCGTGCTCGGGGTCGTCAACGTCGTGATCGAGCGACGTGAACGCGCGGAGGAACAGGCCCGGACATCGGGTGGAGCCCACTCCGCACCGTCGCTCGTCAGCCGTTGATCAGCGCTGCCGTCGTCGCCCCCACGCCGGCGCCCAGCATCACGACCACCCAGGCCGGGCAGCGCCAGAGCGTCAGCAGCCCGAAACAGACGAGGGCGAGCGCGAACTGGTCGACGCGGGTGACCGACGTCGTGAACACCGGGTCGTAGAGGGCGGCGCCGAGGATGCCGACGACCGCGGCGCTCGCTCCGCGGACCAGGCCTCGTGCCCGGGACCAGCGCCGCACGACGGCCCACACGGGCAGCGCACCGAGGAGCAGCAGGAAGCCGGGCAGGAAGATCGCGACGAGCGCGATCATGGCCCCGGCCACGCCACCCGGGCCGACGCTCGCGAGCGCCCCGAGATAGGCCGAGAAGGCGAACAGCGGACCGGGCAGGGCCTGCGCCGCACCATAGCCGGCCAGGAACGTCCCGGCATCCACCCAGCCCGGGCCGACGACGGCGCTCTCGAGAAGGGGGAGCACCACGTGGCCGCCGCCGAACACGAGCACGCCCGAGCGCAGGAAGGCGTCGAACAGTGCGAGCGAGCCGTCTCCCGTCACCCGAGCCGCGATCGGGCTCGCGACGAGGAGGCCGGTCAGGATCACGAGCGCGGTGACCCCGACACGGGTGCTCGCGCTCGGAAGGGCGTCCGCGTCGGCGGCGTCATCCGAGTCGGGGAACCCCTCGCCCAGCCACAGGATCCCCGCGAGGGCGCCGAGGGCGATCGCCCCCAACTGGGCGAACGGCCCGCCCACCAGTGCGACCCCGACGGCTGCCGTGATCGCGATCGTCCCGCGCGGTCGGTCGGGTGCGAGGCTTCTCGCCATGCCCCAGACGGCGTGTGCGACGACGGCCACCGCGACCACCTTGAGCCCGTCGACGACTCCGGTCGCGATGGTGCCGGTCACGGCCCCGATTCCGCTCGCCGCCCAGACCATGAGTGCGGCGGAGGGCAGGGTGAATGCGGCGAAGGCCGCGACCGCGCCCGCGAGTCCCGCGCGGCGCAGGCCGATCGCGAACCCCACCTGACTCGAGGCGGGCCCGGGCAGGAACTGGCACAGGGCCACGAGTTCGCCGTAGGTCCGATCGCCGATCCATCGCCGGCGCTCGACGAACTCGTCGCGGAAGTAGCCGAGGTGCGCGATCGGGCCGCCGAAGGATGTCAGTCCGAGGCGCAGGAACACCGCGAACACGGCGGCGAGGTTCGACACCCGTCCAGCGCACCACCGATCCGTGAACAGCCGGTGAACGCCACGCGCGATTAGCACATCGAGATGACGTGGCGCGTCACCGGGCGGACACCTCGCGGGGAGGGATCGTTCACTCCGTGATCGTGCGCGGTCCCTACGGTCGGCGGCATCCCTCTTGCACCGAAGGTGGCTTGTCATGCCCGCTGAGCGCCCACGCGCCCGTTTCCTGACCATCGCGACGACGGCGACGCTCGCCGCCGGAGCCCTCTCGCTCGCGCTCGCGGCGCCCGCGCTCGCATCGCCCACCGCTCTCGTGCCGACGGCGGCCGACGCGGCATCCGGCGCGCTCATCGTCACCGAGATCGCCCCCGACAACGTCGGGGTCGACGACTACGAGTTCTTCGAGGTCCACAACCGCGGCGCGACCGACCTCGATCTGGCGGCGGCGGGCTTCTCGTTCGCCTACACGTACGTCGACGGTGCCGACCGGGCCCGCGACGTGCCGCTCACCGTGGCCGATCCGGTCGTGGTCCCCGCCGGCGGAACCGTGGTCTTCTGGCTGAGCTACACCGCGGGGAGCGTGGATTCCTTCGCGCACTCGATCGACGAGTTCCGCGCTCACTGGGGCGCCGACGACGGCACCCCCGTCGTACGCGTGACGGGGCAGGCCGGCATGGCCAACAGCGCGCCGCGCGGCATCCGCATCCTCCAGAACGACGAGACCGTCGGATGGTCGACCTACGGGCGCACCGCGACGGCAGCCGGGCAATCGGCGCACTTCCGCCTGCCCGCTGAGCGCGTCGACGGCGGCACCGACATCCTCGCCGAGCCGGCCCCGGCCACCCCGGGCGTCGTGGCGCCCGAGGCCATCACCCCGCCCGCGGGAGAGGAGCCCGGGGGACAGCCCGGTTTCGACCCGAAGCCCGACCCGAGCGTCGTCACCGCGCCGCTGCAGATCACCGAGCTGCTGCCGGACTCGGCGAACGTCGCGGGCTCCGACGCCTTCGAGTTCATCGAGGTCTACAACGCCTCGAGCGATCCGATCGACTTCTCCGACTACACGATCGATTACCTCTACCCCGTCGAGGGCTCGTCGAGCGTCTGGCCGGCTGTTCCCGGTGACGTCGTGATCCCGGCCGGCGAGACGCTCGTGCTGTGGATCAAGAACGGCGCCAACGACGCCCTGACCGCCGCCGACTTCAACGACCACTTCGGCTCGCGGCTCGTCGCGGGGGAGAGCCTCGTCGAGATCTCTTCGGCCGGGATGGCGAACGGCTCGCCTCGGGGCGTCGCGATCGAGACCAACAGCGGCCGTCACGTCAGCACCGCGCTGTACAACCTCGACGGCGCCGATGACACCGTCGCCGACCAGGGGATCCGTTACACCGTCGGAGCGGATGTCGCGACGCAGCGGATCGTCGACCTCGCCCCGGCATCGCCGGGTGCCGTGCAGCCAGACCAGGTTCCCGGCGGTCTCATGATCGTTGCGCCCGACACGCAGGCGCCGACGATCGTCGACGGCACCGCCGCCGAGATCCAGCCGGGCACCGACTTCGCCATCACCGCGACCGTGACCGACGACGTCCTGGCGCGGACCGTGACACTGCAGCTCGCCAACGACGTCGACCCCGCTCCGGCGCGCATCAACCTCCTCGACGCCGGCGACGGCTCGGTGACGTTCGTGGTCAACGCCGCCGACCTCATCGGCAAGAGCTGGTACGAGTACACGATCACCGCGAGCGACGGCACGAACTCCACCTCGACGTCGACCCGTCGCGTTCCGGTGGCCGGGGTCGACACCAACCCGGTCCGACTCAACCTCGAGGACGGCCGGTTCGTTTCGGGAACGACCGAGATCGTCGCCGCGGGCGACGCGTACCCGAGCCCGATCGAGCTGACGATCGACGGCGCGGCCGTGGAGACCACCCCCACCCTGGAGGACCAGCCGCGCTTCGTCTTCGACACGACGAACGTCAACTACTACTTCAAGAACGGCGTGCGCATCGGCGACGACGTCCTCAACATCTTCGAGATCGGCACGCAGGGGTGGGAGACCATCGTGACCCCGGTGCCGGTCGAGTACGTCGTCCGCGGTGACGAGCTCGTCGTGAGCGTGTGGGCCGGTACCAAGAAGGCGCCCGAGATCGACCTCGCCGAGAACAACGACGACTTCGAGATCCGGGGTCTGCGCCTGGTCCTGCCCGACGGGCGGACGCTCACGCCCATCGGGTACGACGATCCCGCGGCGGTCCTGCGGATGGGAGACAGCGTCACCGACACGGGGGCGGCCACCGGCAAGCTCGACTACTACGAGGCGCGCTTCGCGCTGCCCGACGACGCGTTCGCCGCTCTCTCGGCCTCGTGGGACACGACCGCCCGCGCCGACGGTGCCGCCGTCGTGGCGGCCACCGACGGCGAGACGACCCTCTCGCGGACGGTGACGGTCGACAACACCGCTCCCGTCGTCACCTCGCAGATCGTCGACGGCACCGCCTATCAGGGGCCCATCGTCATCGACGCCGAGGTCGCCGACGCGGGATCGGGCGTCGCGAGCACCGTCGCCCGGCTCGACGGCGTCGAGATCGCGCTGCCTCACGAGACGTCGTCCGTCGACCTCGCGGCCGGGGATCACCGCGTCGAGATCACCGCGACCGACCACGTGGGGAACACCGACACGTGGACGGCCGCCTTCACGACCTATGAGGAGCAGCCGAGCGCCGGTGTCCTCGCCCCGGCCGAAGGGGCCGAGGTCGCAGCGGGTGATGTGACCCTGCAGGCGAAGGTCGAGGACCCGACGGGCGACGTACTCGACGTGAGCTTCCTCGAGGGGCGCCGGCTCGATCTGTCCGACGGCGACGTCAGCGCGCAGTCCGGCACCGTGCAGGACGCTCGGGCGGTCGACCGCGCCGAGGCCGAGCAGCTGACGGCCGACGAGCTGCGCACCCTCGCCGCCGTTGACGGCGTCTCGGAGGAGATCACGAGCGACCGGGCGTTCCCGTACCAGTCGTTCGACGTCGCGGTCACCGATGCCGACGCCGGCTCGGACGTCCGCTCGACGTGGTCGGGTCACGCCGACGCGGGGGCGACGGTCATCCTCTACGTCCAGCGAGCCGACGGGTCGGGTTGGGACGAGGTCGATCGCCACGTGAGCGCGGCCGATGACGAGTCGTTCTCGCTCGACGCCGTCGTCGCGGTCGACGACTACGCCTTCGCCGCGTCGGACGGCGCGGGCCGGGTGGTGCGGATGCTCGTCCAGCACTCGGAGGGCTTCGCGGGCGCGGACCGCTCCGACCGGACGACTCCGGTCACGCCGCACAACGTCGCCGATGTGCCGCGCAGCGACTACGACTTCACTCTGGCCTGGGAGTCCGACACGCAGTACTACAACGAGAACACCATGCCGGGTGAGCCCTACCGCCACCAGCAGGCGATCCACTCGTACCTGCTCGATCGGCGCGACGAGCTGAACCTGCAGTACCTCTTCCACACCGGCGACATCATCGACGACTACGACGTGATGGAGCAGTGGGAGCGGGCCGACCCCGAGTACCGCCGCCTCGACGAGGCCGGGCTGCCGTACGGCGTGCTGGCCGGCAACCACGATGTGGGCCACCACCTCGAGGACTACTCGAACTACGGTGCGTACTTCGGCGCGGACCGCTATGCCGGCAACCCCTGGTACGGCGGCAGCTTCGAGGACAACCGCGGTCACTACGACCTCATCTCGGCGGGCGGCATCGACTTCCTGATGCTCTACACCGGGTGGCTTCCCGGTGACGCCTCGATCGCCTGGATGAACGAGGTGCTCGCGCAGTACCCCGACCGCGTCGCGATCATCGCGCAGCACGAGTTCATCCTCACCACGGGCGGGCTCGGGGCGATCCCGCAGCGGGTGATGGACGAGGTCGTCGCGACGAACCCGAACGTCCGCATGGTCTTCTCGGGTCACTACCACGACGCGTTCCTGCGCGAGGACGGATTCGACGACGACGGTGACGGCGCCCTGGACCGCACGGTGTACTCGATGCTGTTCGACTATCAGGGTCTCCCGGAGGGCGGTCTCGGGTTCCTGCGTCTCCTGCACTTCGACAACGAGGGCCGGCAGATGCTCGTGCGCACCTACTCGCCCTCGCTCGACGTGTACAACTCCGACGAGCCGAGCTTGCTCGGCCCGGCGGGGGCGGGCGACTACTCGCAGCAGGAGTTCGCGCTGACGTACGACCAGCTGCGCATCGAGCCCGGCACGCGAACGCTCGGCACCGACGCCTTCTCGGCGGAGGTTCTGGGGGACACCGAGATCGCGACGTTCTCGGACGTCGCGAGCGGCTCGATCCTCTCGGCCGCATGGCCGCTCGCGGAGGAGGGTGAGCGGGGGTGGTACGTGCGCACGAGCGATCCGTTCGGCGCCGTCGACGACTCGCGGGTGTCGCTGTTCACGGTCATCGCCGCGGCCGAGCCCGAGAACCCCGGCGACGGCTCGGGCGGAGGGTCGGACCCGGGCGCGGGCGGCGGCACGGGCGGCGGCGACACCGGCGGTGGCGCGGGTAATGCTCCGTCCGGCGGCACCGGCGCGGCCGACCCCGAGGCGGCGGGCGCGGGTGACGGGACCGGCTCACGTCGCGATCTCGCTGCGACCGGCGGGGAAGCCTCGACGACCGCCACTGTGACCGGGATCGCTCTCGTGCTCCTGGTGGGCGGTGCGCTTCTCACGGCGATCCGCCGGCGCGCGCATCGTCGCGGACGGGTCTGAACCGCACCCAGCGGCTCAGTCGGCGGTCGGGTCCTCGGACCCGACCGCCACGTTCCATTCGGGCAGGGGGTCGGGCAGCCGTCGCCAGGCCATCGGGCCCGCCGACAGCTCGGCGTCGTCGAGCACGGCGGCATCCAGGACGTGCCGCACAGCGGCGGTGTTGAGGTCGATGCCCGTCAGGGCGATGTCCTGGCCGACGTCGTCCAGCCCGTGACCCGCCTCGATCGGATCGATCCACATGGCCGAACCCGCCTGCTCCCATCGGGCTGGGGTGGCGGCTCGCGTCGCGAGACGGCAGACCCCGACCGATCGCACGACCAGTCCGCACGAGCCGGAATCGAGCAGATCGAGAGCCAGCACGAGCCTGCCGGGGTGGAACGGGCGCAACTGCTCGTAGCGCATCGTGGCGACGCGCCGATCGGTGAGGAACGGATCGTGCTCGCCGTTGAGGGCACGCGTCCATCCGGCGCGGTCGCCCGCGTCCCGCAGGGGGAGGGTGGTGCCGAAACCGAGCGCGGAGAGGTCGTCGACGACGCCGCGGCTGAGCCGGATGCGGGCGGTCGGCGCCAGGTGCGACGCGAGCGCCATGAGGATCGAGAGGTCGGCCGTCGGCATCCGTTCCCAGTTGACGATCACGACGGCGCTCGCCGCCTCGATCAGCTGCGCCGCCAACCGCGCGCGTGCGCCGACGTCGGCTCGCCCGTCTCCGTGCGGGACGGCCCGACGCAGCGGCGCCTCGTCGCGCAGGTCGTCGATCGCGTGGCGGGCATCGAGCACGCAGAGCGACGGCATGCCGTGCACGGTGGCGTGGACGTGAGCGGGGTCGGCGTCGCTGGCGAGATCGACGACGCGGAGGGAGCGGTGGCGCCCGGCGATGACGCACAGACGGGCGTAACGACGGCGTTCGGCGCTGCAGACGCCGGTGACGGCGAGGTGAGTGGTCACGGTGTTCTCTCCGGCTCGAGTTGTGGCGATCGATCCTCCACCGTACCTTGTTGTTGATAACAGTTCTCAATAGGAGGTCATCGTGAAGGTTCGCGCATCCATCAAGTCGCTGAAGAACCAGCCCGGCGCGCAGGTCGTGCGCCGCCGTGGCCGCGTGTACGTCATCAACAAGCTCAACCCGCGCTTCAAGGGGCGCCAGGGCTGAGGCGCGGCCCGATGACACGTGCCGTCGATCCGCGCAACATATGCCCTCCGGCTGCCCCGCACGATTAGCGTGAGCGACATGAGCACTCCCGCTGAGCGAGCCCAGACCCTGTCCGCCCTCCATGCCGCCCCCGAGATCCTGCGGGTGGTGAACGTGTGGGACGTCGTGTCGGCCGAGGCCATCCTGGCTCTGCCGGAGACCCGTGCGATCGCTACGGCCGGTCACTCGATCGCGGCATCCTTCGGATACGAGGACGGCACCGACATCCCGCTCGAGATCGTGCTCGACATGGTGGGCCGCATCGTCGCGGTGGCGGGCGACGTCCCGGTGTCGGCCGACCTCGACGCGGGCTTCGGCGACCCCGGTGAGACGACGCGCCGGGCCATCGGCGTGGGCATCGTGGGTGCGAACGTCGAAGACCGCCTGCAGCCGCTGGCGGACTCGGTCCGCGCGGTCGAGGCCATCGTCCGGGCGGGGGAGGCCGAGGGCGTCCGGTTCGCCCTCAATGCCCGCACCGACGCCTTCGTGCGCGCGGGCGACCGGTCGACCGAGGAGTCGATCGCCGACGCGATCGAGCGCGGTTGCGCGTATCTCGACGCCGGCGCCGACCTGGTGTTCGTCCCGGGCATCCTCGACGCCGACATCACCCGGCGCCTCGTGGAGGGTCTGGGTGAGCGCAAGCTCAGCGTCATCGGGCTTCCCGGTGCGCTGACCGCGGCGGAGTACGAGGATCTCGGCGTCGCCCGCATCTCCTACGGCCCGACGACACAGCGGGTCGCTCTGACGGCGCTGCAGGATGTCGCCCAGCAGCTGTACGCCAACGGGGTCATCCCGCCGTCCACGCGTCCCTTGAACTGAGGCCCGCAGAGCCGGCGCGCACCGCCCCCGAGGTCGGTGCGCGCCGGTATGTCGCGGCTCAGGCCAGCGCGGCGCGAAGCCCGTCGGCGAACGACGTCGTCGGTCGCCCGATGAGGCGCGAGAGGGTGTGGTCGTCCACGTCGAGAACGCCGTCGCGGATGCCGGTGTCGATCCCGGCGACGAACTGCGCAGTGCCGGCGTCGAGTCCGGCGCTCTCGAGGGCGGCGACATGGTCGTCCGTCGAGACGCGGGCGTACGTCACGTCGCGACCGAGCACCTCGGAGGCCGCGGCGGCGATCGCGTCGTACCCGATACGGGTGTCTCCGGCGAACTCGTACGTTTCGCCGAGGTGGCCGTCCTCGAGGAGGACGACGGCCGCGCCCTCGGCGAAGTCTGCGCGCGAGGCCGGTGCGATCCGGCCGTCGCCGACGGATGCCGCGATGACACCGCTCTCGGCGGCGCGCTGGACGTCGGGCACGTAGTTCTCGATGTACCAGTTGTTGCGCACCACGACGGCAGGAACGCCGCTGGCCGCGATGGCCTCCTCGGTCGCCTTGTGCTCGGCGCCGAGGGCCCACTCGAAGGTCGTCGCCTTCGGGGCGCTGGTGTAGACGAGCTTAGAGACGCCTGCCGCGGCGGCAGCGTCGATGACGTTCTTGTGGCCCGCGAAGCGCCTGCCCGGCTCGGACGCCGAGATCAGCAGGACGCTGTCGACGTTCGCGAGCGCTTCGCGCAGCGAGGCCGGGTCGTCGTAGTCGACGCGGGCGGTGCGCACCCCGCGGTCCGCCAGATCGGCGATCTTCGCGACGTCGCGCGCTCCCGCGACGACGGTGTCAGGGGCGGCGCCGCGGGCGAGCAGGGCGTCGACGACGAGGCGGCCGAGCTGTCCGCTCGCTCCGGTGATGAGGATGGTCATCGGTGATCCTTTCGATCGGGTGATGCTCGGGTCAACCGTTCCGGGGCGGGCCAACATTCCAGACGATGGGTACCCACTTTTCGGTAAGCTACCTACATGGCAGTGAGTTTCGCGCAGATCCGGGCGACATCCGATCAGGTGTTCACGGAGAACTGCCCGACGCGAGTCGTACTCGACCACGTCATGAGCAAATGGGGTGTGCTCGTCCTGATGGCTCTGACGGACGGCACCGCCCGATGGGGTGAGCTGCGTCGCTCGGTCACGGGCATCAGCGAGAAGATGCTCGCCTCAACGCTGCGAACGCTCGAATCCGACGGCATCGTCAACCGCACCGCGTACCCCGAGGTCCCGCCCCGCGTCGAGTACTCGCTGACCGAACGTGGCGACGAGCTGATGGAGCGGATGATGCCTCTCATGGAGTGGATCGCGGCGCACGCGGACGAGATCGTCGACCTCGGCGAGTGAGGCTGGGTATTCCATGCGAACCCTGTCGTCGGTGGCGGTAACGATATATCGTCAGGTATCGCTAACGTATCGACGACCGGGAGGTCAGCATGAGCGGAACATTCCCCACCGGCGGTTTCGGCGGCCGTGACAACATCTTCGGAGGTCGCGGCGGATTCAACGTCTCCGATCTCGGAAGCAACGTGTTCGAAGCGTTCGACCAGTTGAAGTCGACCTTCGAGCAGAAGGTGAACACCCGGGTCGGACGCGGCGACGTCCGCGCCGCCGTGCTCGCCCTCCTCGCCGAGCAGCCCATGCACGGCTACCAGATCATCCACGAGATCGAGGAGCGCAGCGGCGGGTCCTGGAAGCCCAGCGCCGGCTCGGTGTACCCGACCCTCCAGCTGCTCGCCGACGAGGGCCTCGTCAGCGCCCAGGAGTCCAACGGACGCAAGACTTACTCCCTCACCGAGGCCGGCCGCGCAGCGGCGGGCGAGGCGGGCGAGAAGTCGGCGCCGTGGGAGGGCACGAGCCGCGACCACAGCCGCGTGACGGCACTGCCCAAGGCAGGCGTCGAGCTCGCGCAGGCCGCCGCCCAGGTCGGCCGCAGCGGATCGCCCGAGCAGGTCCAGCAGGCCGTCGAGATCCTCGACGACGCGCGTCGCAAGCTGTACGCCCTGCTCGCGCAGGCCTGACGCGGGTGGCCTCGGCCGACCCGCATCGCGTCGCATCACCCGGCATCCCTTCGGTGCCGGGTGATGCGCGCGCGCGTTCGCGCTACCGCCGCATCCTGCGGTTCGCCGCGCGCGCACTCGTGCAGACGTGGTGGTTCGAGATCGTCCTGCCCCGCTTCGGCCTCGAGCGCCTCGCCGAACGGGGTCGGACCGCGCGACTGCGCCGACTGGCCCGTCGTTTCCATGCGCTCGCGGTCGAGCTCGGCGGGCTCATGATCAAGGTCGGGCAGTTCATGTCGTCCCGGCTCGACGTCCTGCCTCCCGAGATCACGACCGAGCTCGCCGGCCTGCAGGACGAGGTGCCGCCGGTGCCCTTCGACCAGATCCGCGCGGCCGCGGAGGCGGAGCTGGGGATGCCGCTGCGCGACGCCTACGCGTCGTTCGACGAACAGCCGGTGGCCGCGGCATCCCTCGGTCAGGCGCATCGCGCCCGGCTGACGCCGGAGCAGGCCGCCGACGCGGGGTTCACCGATGTCATCGTGAAGGTGCAGCGCCCCGGCATCCAGACGATCGTCGACGTCGACCTGGCTGCGCTGCGACGTATCGCCCGATGGCTCCGCCGCATCCGCCTCGTCTCGCGCCGCGCGGACATGCCCGCGCTCGTCGAGGAGTTCGCCGTCACGAGCCTCGAGGAGATCGACTACCGGCACGAGGCGGCCAATGCCGAACGCTTTCGGGAGAAGTTCGCCGACAACCCCCGGGTCGCCGTTCCCGAGATCGCCTGGGAGCGCTCGACGTCGCGGGTCCTGACGCTCGCCGACGTCACCGCGATCAAGGTCACCGACGTCGACGGTCTCCGGGCCGCGGGCATCGATCCTCACGAGGTGGCGAGCGTGTTCGCCTCCGTGATGTTCGACCAGTTCTTCGGGTTCGGGTTCTTCCACGCCGACCCTCACCCGGGGAACGTCTTCGTCACGCCGGTGCCGTCCGACCAGCGCCGCGACGACCGGCCCGACTGGCTGCTGACGTTCATCGACTTCGGGATGATGGGCGAGATATCGCCCTCGACGCGGGAGGCGCTGCGCACGGTGCTCGTCGCGGCCGCGGCTCGCGACGGCCGCGGGCTCGTTGCCGGGATGTCGCAGGTGGGCGCGCTGCTGCCCTCGGCCGACGTCCGCGAGCTCGAGCGCGCCATGACGCAGCTGTTCGCACGCTTCGGCGGCATGGGCTTCGCGGAGCTGAAGGAGGTCGATCCGCGCGAGTTCCGCGACTTTGCGGGGGAGTTCGGCGAGCTCGCCCGCGCGTTGCCCTTCCAGCTGCCGGAGAACTTCCTGCTCGTCATCCGGGCCGCCTCGCTCACGTCGGGTGTGTGCACCTCGATCGACCCCGCTTTCAACCTCTGGGACGCGGTGGAGCCGTACGCGGCTCGGCTGCTCCGCGAGGAACGCGGAGATCTTATGCGCGACATGGCGCGGCGTGCCATGGGCCTCGCCGACGTCACGATGCGCCTGCCGCAGCGGCTCGACGGGCTCATCACGCATCTCGAGGACGGGAACCTCGGGTTCGACAGCGGCAGGCTCGAACGGCGCATGTCGCGCCTGGAACGACTGGGACGACGCGCGGTCTCGGGGATCCTCTTCGCGGGACTGCTGGTCGGGGGAGTGCTCCTGCGCCCCGACGACGAGACCCTCGGAACGGTGCTCATGGGGCTGTCGGCGCTGCCGTTGCTGCACGTCCTGTTGGCGGGCGTGTTCGGCCGCCGCGACTGACGGCTCGGTAGCCTGAGGTCATGCCCCTCGAGACGCCCGCGACCGGTGCGCGCGAACAGCTCGCCGCGCTCGCGGCGCGTGCCGCACGGCCCGGGTTCGCCGGGGGCGGGCTGCTCGATGGGTCCGAGGCCGCTCCGGGCACCCGTGCCGCCGCCGTGCTCGTGCTCTTCGGCATTCTCGACGACCGTCCGAGCGACCATGCGCCCGAAGCTGCTCTCTCGCGTGATCTCGATGTCCTGCTGCTCGCCCGCGCGGCCACGCTCCGATCGCACCCGGGACAGGTGGCGCTGCCGGGCGGACGGGTGGATCCCGGTGACGAGGACGTCGTCGCCGCGGCGCTGCGCGAGGCGCGGGAGGAGACGGGCCTCGACACCGCCGGGGTGGAGGTGCTCGGCCCGCTTCCGCCGCTGCCGCTGGAGTACTCCCGCCACCTCGTCACGCCCGTGCTCGCCTGGTGGCGCCGCCCGTCACCCGTTCGCGTCGTCGACGTAGCGGAGTCGGCGGCGGTGTTCCGAGCGCCGGTGGCCGACCTGCTCGCGCCGGCGAACCGCGGTGTCACGGTGCTGCGCCGCGACGGCGCCGAATGGCGGGGACCGGGCTTCATCGTGCGTCAGGATGCCGGAGAGTTCCTCGTCTGGGGTTTCACGGCGATGCTGTTGGACGGCCTGTTCACCGAACTCGGGTGGACCGAGGACTGGGATCCCGACCGAGAGCTGCCGCTCCCGCCGCAGTGATGGCGCCGGTGGCGAGCGTCGATGAACGGCACCGTCGGATCCCCGAAGCCGGCGAATGCCGCGGCGAGCGTGAACGCCGGTGCGATCTCCTCCTGTGGGGGGAGGTGGCCGGAGGCGCACGACGCCAAGCTGGATGCGTGAGTTCCCCCATCGATACCCCTTCGACCCGTTCGTCCGCCCGTGCCCCCAGACGGCGCTCGGCTACCGTGGCCGTCGCGGCTGCGACCGCCGCAGTCCTCGTGGGCTGCGCGGCCGACCCCGCACCCGACGACGCATCGGCCTCGTCTGCCGCTTCGGTGGAGATTCCCGCCACGCCGGTCGGCGAGCAGGTCCGCTGGGTGATGGACGAGATCAACGGCGATGAGACCACCGATGCCGGCGACATCGAGACGCACTTCGATGACGCGGCGCTCGAGCAGCTGGCGCCCGCCGAACTGCAGAAGGTGTTCACGCAGATGCAGGCCGCGGCCCCGTGGACGGCCGTGGCGTACGACGGCGTCGAGACCCAGGCCCGCGTGACCATCGAGTCCGAGCAGGTGACGTACGACATGTCGATCTCGGTGACCCCCGACGCCCGCATCGCGATGCTCCTCTTCGCCCCGCCGCAGCCCGAGCGGACTCCCGCGGCCTCGTGGGATGAGCTCACGCAACAGATCGACGAGGCCGCCTTCACTGTCGGCGTTCAGGTCCGCGAGGTCGACGGCGAGGTGCTCTACGAGGGCGGCGATCAGGCGGCCGGACCCATCGGATCCGTCTTCAAGCTGTGGGTGCTCGGAGCCGTCGTCGACGCCGTCGCGGCCGGCCGGCTCACCTGGGATGACGAGCTGGTCGTCGACGCCGAAGTGCGGAGCCTCCCCAGCGGCGAGCTGCAGGACCGTCCCGACGGCGCGAAGGTGACCGTGCGCGAGGCCGCGGAGAAGATGATCGCGATCAGCGACAACACCGCGACCGACATGCTCATCCGTGCCGTCGGGCGCGATGCCGTCGAATCGGCGATGGTCTCGATGGGGCATGCAGACCCGGGCGCGAACACGCCGTTCCTCACCACGCGCGAGCTCTTCTGGCTCCTGTTCGGCGACCCCGACCTCCGCGCACTGTGGGGTGGAGCGGGTGACGATCCCGAGGCGCGTCGCTCCGTCATCGAGCGGCTCCCCGCGGGTGTGCCCGACCTCTCCGCCGCATCCGCGGCGACTCCGGGATGGCGCGACGGCGCCGACTGGTTCGCGACCCCCGACGATCTGGCCGCGGCCCACGAGGCGCTGCAGGAGCGGGCGCGAACCGAGGCGGGAGCGCCGGTCCGCGACATCCTGTCGGCCAATCCCGGTCTCGCGTTCGGGGACGAGTGGACGTTCGTCGCGTTCAAGGGCGGCAGCTCGGTCGGGGTGCTCGCCGGATCGTGGTACCTCGAACGCGAGGGCGCCGCGCCGGTCGTCATCACGGTGCTCGCGCGCGCCGACGACGCCACCACGCTCGCGAGCCCTGCCGTGGCGCTCGGATGGGCGCAGGACGCAGCCGCGATCCTCACCGGCCCGTAGCCTGGAACGATGACGCGCTCGACGGGAACCGGCATCCCTGCTCGCCGGTCTCGGCCGGCGGCCGTGGTCGGCGCCCTGCTCGCCTCGACACTGCTGCTCTCCGCATGCACCGGCGTGGCCGACCGGCGGCCTCCGGACCACGAGGCGACGCCCACTCCCGGCGAGACGTCGACCGCGCCGGTCGATGCCTCTCCCGGCTGGTGGCGCCCGACCGGCAGTCCGATCGACGTCGTCACCCAGTTCGAGGTGCCGTGGTCGGTCGTCGTCCTCGACGACGGGACGCAGCTGGTGAGCCAGCGCGACGACGGTGCTGTCCTCGAGGTGGACGCGGACGGGCTCGCGCGCGTCGTCGGCGAGATCGACCTCACCGCCGCGGTCGGCGAGGGTGGTCTTCTCGGCATCGCGGTCCGCGAGGGCGAGGACGATGCGCTGCTCTACGCCTACGTGACGACGGCTGACGACAATCGCGTCGTGCGGATGCAGCTGGAGGGTGAGGCCGGCGACCGCCGGCTCGGCGGTGCGGAGGTCGTCATCGACGGCATTCCGCGCGACCGCGTTCACAACGGCGGGCGCATCGCCTTCGGGCCGGACGGCATGCTCTACGTCGCCACGGGAGATGCGGGAGAGTCCGACGCCGCGCAGGACCCCGCTTCGCTGGCGGGGAAGATCCTGCGGCTGACGCCGGAGGGAGAGCCCGCCCCGGGCAACCCTCTCGGGTCGGAGGTGTACTCCCTCGGACACCGCAACGTGCAGGGTCTCGCGTGGACCCAGGACGGCATCCTGTGGGCGAGCGAGTTCGGACAGGACCGTTTCGACGAGCTCAACCGCATCGAGGCGGGCGGCAACTACGGTTGGCCCGTCGTGGAGGGCGAATCGGATGACGAGCGCTTCATCGCGCCCCTGATCACCTGGACGCCCGAGGAGGCGAGCCCGAGCGGCGTCGCGGCGCGCGGCAACACGCTCTTCGTCGCGGGCCTGCGCGGCGAACGCGTCTGGGAGATCGACGTCGAAGCGGGCGCTCTCGTCGGCGAGCCGGTCGCGCTCTGGCCGGGTGAGCTCGGCCGCGTCCGGGATGCCGTCGTCGCGGGCGACGAACTCTGGCTGCTCACGAACAACACCGACGGCCGCGGGAACGCGGCGGCCGGTGATGACCGGCTGGCGCGGGTCACGCTCGCGCCCGAGGGCTGAACTGGCTTGATAGCGTTCTCAGAGGACATCCGCAGACAGGGGACCTCATGACCGAACGCGTGACGTGGCTGCTCGTGGACGGCGAGAACATCGACGCGACGCTCGGTCAGTCGATCCTCGGCCGTCGCCCGCTGCCGGACGAGCGCCCCCGCTGGGACCGGCTGCTGCAGTTCGTCGACGAGCAGTGGAAGCAGCCGGCGCGCGGCCTGTTCTTCCTCAACGCCAGCAATCACCTCCCGATGTCGTTCGTGCAGGCTCTGCTGGCGCTCGGCTACAAGCCGGTTCCCCTGTCGGGCGACGCTGACGAGAAGGTCGTCGACATCGCCATCCAGCGCACGCTCGCGGCGCTGAAGGAGCGGACCGATGACGTCGTGCTCGTCAGTCACGACCGTGACTTCGTCGCCGAGGTGGCCGCCCTGACCGGGCCCGACCGACGCGTGGGCGTGCTCGCGTTCTCCGAGTTCCGCAGCAGCGAGCTGACGGCGATCCCCGGCGTCGAGTTCTTCGACCTCGAGTACGACGTGCACGCGTTCGATGCCCCGCTGCCGCGCGTGCGCGTCATCCCGATCGAGACCTTCGACCCGTGGGAGTTCCTCGCCTGATCGGGTCTCGCCGGGTTCACGACCTAACGGCATCCACGGCTGGATGCAACCCCTCGACGCCGCGCGCGGTCGTCTGCCTACCCTGAGACGATGTTGGCATCCGATCTTCCTGAGACCGCATCCCTGCTCGACCTCATCGGCGCCCGCCACCCCGCGAGCGTGACGATCGTGGCCCCGTCGTCGCCGATCCCCACGGATCGGCATCACGCGCAGCTCCAGCTGCGCGAGGGCATCGACGAGGCGGCCCGACAACTGGCCGAGGCCGAGGTCGACGACGCCGATCGTGACGCGGTGCTCGCATCGCTGCGCGCGCTGCTCGACGACGAAGAGTTCTGGCAGAGCCAGTCGCGTTCGACGGTGGTGCTCGCATCCCCGGGCCGCGTCGAGGCGTTCCGTCTGCCGAGCCGCCTCGAGGCGCGCGCATCGGTCGGCGACCGCTTCGACGCCGGTCAGCTGCTGCGCGCCGTGTCGTTCCCGCGTCGAGCATTCGTCATCCAGGTGTCGCGCGAGGGCGGCCGCCTCAGCGAACTCGGGCCCGATCTGGGGCTCACCGAGCGTCGACTCGAGCTTCCCGACGACCTGTGGGCCGCGCTCGAGCACACCACGACCGACGGCCAGCGCGACATGCCGAGGCCGCAGGGGACGACGGGCGACCGCATCGAGCGCGAGAAGTTCAGCCGAATCATCCAGGACGCCGTCGTGCGCGTCGTTCCCGCCGACGTTCCGCTGATCCTCGCCGCATCCCAGGACCTCGAGCCGGCCTACCGCGCGGTCAACACCCACCGCCTGCTGCTGGAGCGCGGCATCGACGCGCACCCGGACTCGCTCTCGAGCGCCGATCTCGAACAGGCGGCGCGCGACATCCTCGACGCCCACGAGCAGGATGAGCTCGCGCAGTGGCGTGAGCGATTCGGCTCGCTCCGGGCGCAGGGGCTCGCGACCTCATCCGTCCGCGAGGCCGCCGTCGCCGCGAGCACCGCCGCCGTCGACGAGCTGCTGTTCGACCTGGCCTTCGAGCATGAGGGCGTCATCGACGAGGCCGGGCACATCACCCGCGCGCCCGACGCCGGGCCGAGCACCTACGCGATCCTCGACGAGATCGCCGCGCGCGTCCTGCGCTCGGGAGGCCGGGTGCGGGCCGTCCGCAGCACTGATCTGCCCGACGGCGCACCCGTGGCCGCCGTGCTGCGCTTCCCGCTCCCCGCCGACCTCGCCTGAGGCGATACATCCGTCGGACCGGCGGGGCTGGTGTCGTCTCGCGGAAGCGGCGAGACGACACCAGCCCCGCGCCTCCGACGAATGTATCGGCGGACACGGGCGGGGCGGGGCGGGCGCGGGCCGGCGGGGATCAGAGGCTGCGGATGTGCTTGATGTTCGACTTCGCCGTCTCGAGCACCGCGCCGATGCCCCCGGAGTCCTTCGCGCCGAGCACCATCTTCGCCATCGACATCCCGAAGCCCGCGACCTGCTCGGCGGTGATCGACGCCGGCATCGAGAGGGCATCGGGGTCGGTGACGATGTCGACGATGGACGGACCGCGGTGCGCGAGGGCGGCGGAGGCGGCGACCTCGAGGTCTGCCGGGTCGGTCACGCGCTGCGCGTGGAACCCGAGCGCGCGCCCGACGGCGGCGAAGTCCACCATCGGCACGTCGACGCCGAAGTCGGGGAAGCCGGCGACGAGCATCTCGGCCTTGACCATCCCGAGCGTCGAGTTGTTGAAGACGAAGACGTTCAGCGGCAGGTCGTAGGCGGCGACGGTGATGAGCTCACCGAGGAGCATGGAGAGTCCGCCGTCGCCCGCGATCGCGATGACCTGCCGGTCGGGATACGCCATCTGCGCTCCGAAGGCATGGGGGAGGGCGTTGGCCATCGACCCGTGCCGCCACGACGCCAGCAGACGGCGCTCGGGCCCGGGAGTGACATAGCGGGCCTGCCAGACGTTGCCCATGCCGGTGTCGGCGGTGAAGACGGCGTCGGATGCCGCGACCCGGTCGATGACCGACATGGCGCGCTCGGGATGGATCGGCTGCGCATCCGAGTCGGTGTACGCCGCCACCGAGTCCTTCATCGCCTTCCGATACCGCTTGAGCGTGTGTTCGAGGAACGTGTCGTCGGTCTTCGCAGCGGTCCGTGCGCGCAGGGCCGCGAGGGTGAGGCCGACATCGCCGTGGATGGGATGCGTCACGCCCGCTCGACGTCCGAGCCGCTGGGCATCGACGTCGATCTGCGCGATGACGGTCTTCGCGCCGTCGGGGAGGAACTGGTCGTAGGGGAAGTCGGTGCCCACCATGAGGAGGAGATCGACCTCGTGCATCGCGTGGTCGATGGCGCCGTAGCCGAGCAGACCCGACATGCCCACGTCGAACCGGTTGTCGTACTGGATCCACTGCTTGCCGCGCAGCGAGTGCCCCATCGGTGCCTGCAGGTGCTCGGCGAACGCGATGACCTCCTCGCGGGCGTCGCGTACGCCCTCGCCCGCGAAGATCGCGATCTTCTCGGCCTTGTCGATGGCGGCCGCGAGGTCGGCGACGCTACGCTCGTCCGGCGCGATGCGACCGGGGCGAGCGGCGACGAATGGCGGGAACTCGCCGGTCGAGTGCAACTCGGCGAGGTCACCGGGCAGCACGATCACCGAGACGGACGACCCCGCGGTGGCGTGACGGATCGCGGAGTTCACGACGCGCGGCGACTGCTCGGGCGTCAGGATCATCTCGCAGTAGTCGCTGCACTCGGTGAAGAGGCGCTCGGGATGCGTCTCCTGGAAGTACCCCGACCCGATCTGCAGGCTCGGGATGTGGCTGGCGATCGCGAGCACCGGCACACCCGATCGCTGCGCGTCGAACAGTCCGTTGATCAGGTGCAGGTTGCCGGGACCGCAGCTGCCCGCGCACACCGCCAGCTCGCCGGTGAGCTCGGCGTCAGCGGCGGCGGCGAACGCGGCGGCCTCCTCGTGGCGGACGTGGATCCAGTCGATCCCGCCCTCCGCCGCGCCTCCGGTTCGTCGCACCGCGTCGACGATCGGGTTGAGCGAGTCGCCGACGATGCCGTAGATCCGCTTCACCCTCGCATCCATCAGCTGAGCGACGATCTGTTCGGCGATGTTCTGCGGCACGGGGGCTCCTTCTGCTGAGGCTGTCGGGACACCCTCAGTCTTCTCCCGCCGCCTGTGCGCGTGCCAGGGGTTGCGAATGGCTCGCCTGAGCGGCAGGCGACCCGCGCTTCAGCCCTTGAGGTCGGGGAAGTCCGACTCGCGCCACTCGGTCGTCACGCGCTCGCCGGCATCCGCCGCGGCCACCTCGCGCTCGCGCAGCTCGACCCGGCGGATCTTGCCCGAGATCGTCTTGGGCAGCTCGAAGAACTCGACACGGCGCACCCGCATGTACGGCGGCATGTGCTCGCGGGCGTGCGCGAGGATCGCCCGCGCGGTCTCGGCGGATTCCTCCCAGGATGCCGCGAGCGCCACGTACGCCTTCACGATGTTGAGCCGTACGGCGTCGGGCGCCCCGACGACGCCCGCCTCGGCCACCGCGGGGTGCGTCAACAGGATCGACTCCACCTCGAAGGGCGAGACCTTGAAGTCGCTGGCCTTGAAGACGTCGTCGGTGCGTCCGACGAACGTCAGCTGTCCGTCGGCGTCGCGGACGGCGACATCGCTCGTGTGGTAATAGCCGTCGTGGTCGACCCGGGCGGTGCGCTCGGGCTCGCCGAGGTAGCCGGGCATGAGGTTGAGCGGACGGGTCGGCGCGGTCGGCAGGCAGATCTCGCCCTCATCTCCGATGCGTCCGGTGAGCGGGTCGATCAGCACGATGTCGTTGCCCGGGAGCGGGCGTCCCATCGCGCCGGGCTTGACGGCGACTCCCGGGGTGTTGCCGATGACCGCCGTCAGCTCGGTCTGCCCGTAGCCGTCGCGGATCTGCAGTCCCCACCAGCGCTGGATCGTGTCGATCACCTCGGGGTTGAGGGGCTCGCCCGCCGAGAGAAGCTCGCGCAGTGCGCGGGGGCGCTTCTCGAGGTCGGCCTGAATCAGCATGCGCCAGACCGTCGGCGGGGCGCAGAAGGTGTTCACGTCGTTGCGGTCGAGCTGATCGACCAGGCGTGCGGCGTCGAAGCGGGAGTAGTTGTAGACGAAGATCGTCGCCTCGGCGATCCACGGCGCGAAGAACAGACTCCACGCGTGCTTGCCCCAGCCGGGGGCGCTGATCGTCATGTGGATGTCGCCGGGACGGACGCCGATCCAGTACGTCGTCGACAGGTGACCCACCGGATAGCTCACGTGCGTGTGCACGACCATCTTGGGTCGCGACGTGGTGCCGGAGGTGAAGTAGACGATGGCCGGATCGTCGGAGGCCACGACGACACCGGGTGCCGCGTCGTCGGCGTCGGCCGCGTCCGCGAACGAGTGCCATCCCGGACGCTCGCCACCCACGACGATGCGCTCGAAGCCGCCCGCGATCCCGTCGAACTTGGCAGCGTCGACCGGGTCAGCGAGGACGGCGCGGATGTCGGCGCGGTCGACGCGCTCGAGGAGGTCGTCGGCGCCCAGCACGACGGAGGTCGGCAGGATGACGGCACCGATCTTGAGGATCGCCAGCATCGCCTCCCACAGCTCGACACGGTTGCCGAGCATGAGCATGACGGCATCGCCGTGCCCGACGCCCAGGCCCGTGAGCCAGTTGGCGACGCGGTTGGAGCGACGACGCATCTCGTCGTACGTGACCCGCGTCTCGCTGCCGTCCTCGTCGACGACGTGCAGGGCGATGCGGTCGTTGCCCGAGGCGATGGCGTCGAACCAGTCGACGGCCCAGTTGAAGTGGTCACCGACGTCGGGCCAGCTGAACCCGGCGTGGGCTGCCTCGGGGGAGTGCGCGTTGTCGAGCAGGAAGTCGCGGGCGGCGCGGAATGCGGCCGTCGCCGCCGTCGCATCGGGAGAAGACATGGGCCTCGGATCTGTTCTCTCGTCCGGAGCAGGCGCGGCGGACGCCTTCCGAGTCTAGGAAGGAGCGGATGCTGGGCGAAGCATGGGATGCGCGGGTTCAGCGCGAGGCGATCACCGTGGCGCTGCCGTCCTCGACGAGCAGCGCCTGATCGTCGCGTAGCGCGAGGAGCGCGAAGTCCGGTCCGTAGGTGTCGATGGTGCGGCGGATCAGTTCCGGCGGGTAGGGCGGCAGTGCTCCGTCGGCGTGGGGAATCGGCGTGACATCGATCAGGCCGAGCCCTTCGTGGTTCTCGAGCGCGGGACCGTCGGCAGGATCGTCCATGAGCGATGCGGGCGTCACATCCGGTCCCGCCACGATCGATCCGGCACTGAGTCCGATGTACGGGAGCCCGCGCCGGACGTGGTCGACGAGGACGTCGTCGTTGCCGGAGATCCGCAGGGCTTCGAGCAGAGCGAAGGTGCTTCCGCCGGCGACGTACACCGCCCCCGCACGCGAGAGCAGACGGTCCGCGTCCTCGGGGGCGGTGTCTCGCAGCGTCGCGTCGATCACGTCGCGGCCGCACGAGCTCACCGCCTCGCGTTCGGCGGCGACGAAGGGCGCATCGCGGAACGCCGCCTGCGCGTCGTCGATGTACACGATCGGGCCCGGACGGTCACAGCCGTCGAGGAACGAGCTCAGCGCGCCGGGATGCAGGGAGAGGAGGAGCAGTCGCACGCCTGCGACGCTATCGAGGGCGGCCGACACCGCTGTGGCGGGAGAGGATGGGGACATGATCCGTGCGTCCGTCCTCGCCTTCCTGCTCGATGCCGTCCTCGTGGTGGCGTTCGCGGCGACGGGCCGGGCGAGCCATGACTCCGATGTGCTCGCAGGCCTCTGGCAGACCTCGTGGCCGTTCCTCGCCGGCCTGCTGGTGGCGTGGGTGGCCGTGCGGGCATGGCGATCGCCGACCGGGATCGTGCCGACGGGTCTCGTCGTGTGGGCGGTCACTGTCGTCAGCGGGATGCTGCTTCGCGCCGTGTCGGGTCAGGGGACGGCGCTGCCGTTCGTGATCGTCGCGACGCTGACGCTGCTCGCGCTTCTGGTCGGATGGCGCCTCGTCGCCCGCGGCATCCGTTCGCTGCGCTCGCGCCGCGGTGAGCGGTCTCGCAGCCGGGATGTCGCTCGCCGCGCGTAACCTGTCGGGCATGCGCCGCCCCACTCCCGATCCTGTCGGTCCCGGACAGGAGTCCGTCTGGGACTATCCCCGTCCGCCCCGCCTCGAACGCGTTCACTCGCGCGTGACGATCGACTTCGCCGCTGTCACGATCGTCGACACCGACGACGTGGTGCGGGTGCTCGAGACGAGCCATCCGCCCGTGTACTACCTGCCGGCCGCAGCGTTCGTGCCCGGCTCGCTGGTCCCGGCGGCAGGCAGCTCGTACTGCGAGTTCAAGGGCGCAGCCGAGTACTTCGATGTCGTGCGCGGCACGGCGGTACGCGAGCGCGCCGCGTGGGGGTACCCGAACCCGTCGCCGGGTTATGAGGAGCTCGTCGGCCGCGTCGCCGTCTATGCGGGAGGGATGGACCGGTGCACGGTCGACGGCGAGGTCGTCGTGCCTCAGCCCGGCGGCTTCTACGGCGGCTGGGTGACGTCGAACCTCGCGGGCCCGTTCAAGGGCATCCCGGGTTCGATGGGATGGTGATCCGCTCGAACAGGCCCGCGTGGGCGTTGCGACGCTTCGATCAGCGCTGGGCGCGGGCGAGGTTGGCGCGCAGCTCGTCGGCGTTCTGCCGGACGACGTAGGCGGGCTGGTCGCGCTCGACGCGCCAGCTCTCGGCGAGCGAACCGATGTCGACGGTGTCGAAGCCGAACTCGTCGTAGAGCGCGGTGACGTGCGCGACGGCATCCGGGTGGTCGCTCGCGGTCGCGAGCGCTCGACGGTCGGGGGTGCCGGCGGGGGAGCCTCCGGCGTTGATGTCGGCGGCGGGGATGTGGTTGAACGCCTTCACGACCTTCGACTCGGCGAAGTGCCGCTGGGCCATCTCGGAGGTCGTGGTGCGCTTCTCCTCGAGCTCGGCGATGCGGCCGTCGCGCTCCCAGTAGTAGTTGTTCGTGTCGAGCACGATCTTGCCGGCGAGCGGTTCGGCGGGGACGTCTTCGAGTGCCTTCAGCGGCACCGTCACGACGGCCCAATCCGCCGCCTCGGCAGCTTCCTGCGCGGTCGCCGCCCGTGCGCGCTCGCCGAGCCGCGCGACGAGGTCGCTGAGCGTCTCAGGCTCGCGCGAATTGGCGATCACGACGTCGTAGCCGCGTGCGACCAGCCCTTCGGCGAGAGCGCTTCCGATGTGTCCTGCTCCGATGATTCCCACAGTGGTCATGGGGAGGTGAACCGTTGGAACCGGCCCCGGCATTCCCGCAGGTTTGTAGAGACCGGGTTGGTCAGAGGATCTGGCCGATGGGCTCGCGCTTCTCCGCCTGGAACCGGTCCTCGTTGCGCCCACGGGCCCAGTAGCCCGACAGCGAGACCCGGCCGCGGTCGAGTCCGCGCTCGTCGAAGAGCACGCGTCGCAGAGCCTTCATCGACTCGCGCTCGCCGTGGGCGAAGACCTGCACGTCGCCCGCCGGCCAGTCGTACTGCCGCACGACGGCGGCGAGAGCCTCGGGATCGTGGGTGGGGTCGACGATCCACTCAACCTCTACCCCGGCGGGCGCCTCGAGGGCGAGGATCGCATCGTCGGACTCCACCTCGATGAACGCGTGTCCGACCGCATCCGACGGCAGGGCCTCGAGCGTCGCCGCGATGGCCGGAGCGGCCGACAGATCACCGGCGAAGAGGTGGAAGTCGGCCGCGGCATCCGGGGCGTAGCCGCCGCCCGGTCCCATCAGCTCGATCCGGTCGCCCACCTGCGCGCGCGCCGCCCACGGTCCGGCGAGGCCCTCGTCGCCGTGGACGACGAAGTCGATCGAGAGCGTGCCGGCGACGGCATCCACCCGACGGACGGTGTACGTCCGAGTGACCGGCGCCGACTCGGGCGCGGGGGTCGTGAATTTCAGCTTGACGTACTTATCGGTCTCGGGCCGGTTCTGGAACGCAGCGAAGCCCTCGCCGCCGAGGGTCACGCGCACCAGGTGCGCCGAGACGCGTTCGGTTCCGACCACCTCGAGCTCAATGCTCGGGCGCGGGGTACGGGGAGCGGTGCGAGAGGAGAGGGCCACCTCATCCACGGTACCCGGGGCGCCGCGGGTCAGGCGAAGCGGACCCAGTTCGCGCCCGCGCCGGTCTCGGCCTGCTCGAGCAGCGTCAGCTCGGCACCGTCGACGGCGTAGAGCGAGACCGTGCGCGACTTCTCGCCCGCCGCGATCAGGCGGTCGCCGGCGGGGGAGAGGACGAATCCGCGCGGCTGCGGCTCGGTGGGGATGAAGGACGCGACGTCCTGCACGGTGCCGTCCTCGGCGACGGGTGCGGCGCCCAGCGTGCTCGTCGAGCGCTCCGAGGTCCAGAGGTACTGCTCGTCCGCGCCGAAGTGGATGTCGGCGCCCCAGACGGCGTGGTTGGCGACGGGGTCACCGCCGATCTCACCGCGCACGAGCCCGGCGGCCGGGTCGACCGCGTTGGCCCGGGAGTGCAGCTGCAGGCCGCCCGTCTCCAGATCGCGGATGTAGTGCAGCACCTCGCCGGAGTACTCGGTCATGACGTAGACAGCGTCCTCGGCGCTGTTGAGCACGAGATGGCGGGGGCCGCTGCCGGCGGGCGCTGCGGCGGTGCCCGAGCCGACCGGAGTCAGCGTCAGGTCGTCGCCGAGCGCGAACTGCCCGACGAGGTCGTCGCCGAGCGAGACGAAGTAGGCGAAGCGGCCGTCGGAGGAGGGCAGCACCGAGTGGAGCTTGGCGAACTCGACGCGGCCGGTAGGGTCGCCGATCACGCCGTCGGTGATCGGGGCGACGAGGCCGTAGTCGCCGCCGTACGACGCAGCGAGCAGCGCCGTGCCCCCGCGGGTGAGCGCGATGTAGCTGACCGACCCGTCCGGAAGCGCGAACCGCGAGAGGGGGGTGAGCTCGCCCGTGCCGCGATCGAGCGTGAGCGTGACGATCGCAGCAGGCTCGTCCGAGGACGCGCCCTTGACCCCGGCGTAGACGAGGTCGCGCTCGCCGTCGATGGCGAAGGTGCCGGTTCCGGTGAGGCCTTCGGCGACGAAGAGTCGTTCGAGGGCGTCGCCGTCGAGACGGAACACGCTGATGGTGCTGTCACCCGCGTTGGCGACCAGGACGAGAGAGGAATCAGTCACATCACGAGCCTAGCTCCGCGGCTCGAGACCGACGCGGCGGAAGAGCCCGCCGGGGACTGATAAACTCGACGACGGAAGTGTGTCCGAGCGGCCTAAGGAGCATGGCTGGAATCCATGTAGGCGGGGTAACTCGCCTCGCAGGTTCAAATCCTGTCACTTCCGCCACAACGAAGGGCGCCACTCATCCGGGTGGCGCCCTTCGTCATGCCAGGATGCCGTCCCACACCCGCCCGCCCTCGCTGATGCGCTCCGACGCGTCAAGCCGGGCCGCGGCGGTGCCGGGCTTGCGGCGCGCCTGCGCGTGGATGCATCCCGCGAACTGCGCGGTGAAGTCTCGACGCGGATGCCGCTCGGTGACCGCCCGCAGGGTCTCGGCATCCCACAGCTCCGGCGCGACTCCTGAGACGTCGAGGCTCGTCGCGACCTCCAGCAGGTGACCCTCGGGGTCGAGTGCCGGGTCGACGCTCAGCCACATGTGCCGCTCGATGACCTCGCGCACGCGTTCGCGCCGCTCCGGGGGCCACCCCGCACCGGCCGCGAAGAGCCACCCCGCCGCCCCGCCGGCCGATTCGAACGCCACCTCGTGCGCGTCGAACGCCGGCGTCACGCCGAGGTCGTGGAGCATTGCGGCGACGAACAGCAGTTCGGGGTCGTGGTCGAGCCCGAGCGCCTCGGCGCGCAGCCGCGCCCAGGCCCACGACCGGATGCCGTGGTCCACGAGCGCGGGCGAGGACCACCGGCTCACCGCCTCGAGAGCCAGCGCGGCGGCGGGCGTCGGCGGGGTGAGGAGACGGTCGAGATCACGGATCATGCGCTCATTCTGGGGTGGCGGCGACGGCCCGGACCGCCCCGCTGCCGACTCCGGCAGACATCAGAGCGGCCGTGTCCCGAAAGCGACGGCGTGTCGGAGTCAGCGGGTGTCACGGAGGGTCATATGGCCCCGACGACCTCGAATCGGGTTTAGCGTCGGTGGGTCGCCATCGCGACGTCATCCCTCTCAGGAGCACCACCATGAGTTCTGCCACCTCGAAGAACGCCGCCGCCCCGGCGAAGCGGAAGAAGCCCTTCTACCGCTCGTTCGGCTTCCAGATCACGATCGCCCTCGTCGCGGGCGTCCTCCTCGGCCTGCTGGCACGTCAGCTCGGGCCCGATGCCGAGGGCAACCCGAACGGGCTCGCCGCGACGCTGTCGACGATCGGCAGCGGCTACGTCACACTGCTGCGCACGGCGGTCGTGCCGCTGATCTTCCTCGCGATCGTCGCCTCGATCACGCAGCTGCGCAACGTCACGAACGCCGCGCGCCTGGCGGGCCAGACGCTGCTCTGGTTCGGGATCACCGCGCTGATCGCCGTGACGATCGGCATCGTGCTGGGCGTCACGATCCAGCCCGGCGCGCGTGTCGACGCCGGTGAGCTCACGCCCGACGTCCCCTCGAGCGTCGGCTCGTGGTGGAGCTTCCTCACGGGCCTCATCCCGCAGAACTTCCTCGGTCTGTCGGTGTCGACCTCGATCAACCCCGAGACGGGTGCCGCGAGCTCGAGCGTCGGGTACAACGTGCTCCAGATCATCGTGATCTCGGTCGCGATCGGCATCGCCGCCCTCAAGCTCGGCAAGCGCGCCGAGGCGTTCGTGTCGTTCACCGAGTCGGCCCTGAAGGTCGTCCAGCGGGTGCTCTGGTGGATCATCCGCATCGCCCCGATCGGCACCCTCGGCCTCATCGGATCCGCTGTCGTCACCTACGGCTGGGAGAAGCTCACGACGCTGCTCTGGTTCGCCGTGGCGATCTACATCGGCCTCGCGCTCGTGCTGTTCGTGGTGTACCCGGTGCTGCTGAAGACCCACGGCCTGTCGATCCGGCAGTACTTCTCGGGTGTCTGGCCCGCCGTGCAGCTCGCGTTCGTCTCGCGTTCCTCGATCGGCACGCTGCCGCTCACGCAGCGCGTCACGGAGCGCAACCTCGGTGTCCCGCGCGAGTACGCCTCGTTCGCCGTGCCGTTCGGGGCGACGACCAAGATGGACGGCTGCGCCGCGATCTACCCGGCGATCGCCGCGATCTTCGTCGCGCAGTTCTTCGGCCTGGAGCTCAACGCGGTGCAGTACCTGCTCATCGTGGTGGTGTCGGTGGTCGGCTCGGCGGCGACGGCGGGTACGACCGGCGCGACCGTCATGCTCACACTGACGCTCACGACCCTGGGCCTGCCGCTCGAGGGCGTCGGCCTGCTGCTGGCGATCGACCCGATCCTCGACATGGGGCGCACCGCGGTCAACGTCGCAGGCCAGGCGCTCGTGCCGACGATCGTCGCCAAGCGAGAGGGCATCCTCGACCGCGAGCTGTACGACGCGGAGCGCTCGGGCGACCCGTTCGCCGACGACAGCGCCGACGAGCTGGAGCCCTCCGTCCGGGCCTGACGCTCGCGCCCACCCGCGATGGGGCGCACTTTCCGGCATCCGGCGCAGCTTCTTCTGCGCTCGACCTCAGGAAGTGCGCCCCATCGGCGTGCACGGGGCGCGCGTAGCGGGTAGGTCAGGCGTGAACGAGGGCGCGGGGGAGCAGGACGGCGCCGATGCGCCGCGGCGTCGAGACGGACGCGAGCAGCCCGCGGCGGACGGCGAGGGCGTCGGATGCCGCGGCGCGGCCGATCTCCGCGTCGCGTTCGCTGCCGGGAACGCCGTAGCTCGCGCGTTCGACCGCGGCGACGAGGGCCTCGACCCTGTTCGCGGGAACCGTCGGCACCGCCGCCAGCCGGATGCCGAGGGCACGGGGGCTCTCGGCGTCGTCCACGCGCAGGCCGACGTCGCGAGCGCTCTCGCGGACGATGCGCCACGCGGCCAGCACATCGCCGCGTTCAGCCGCCGTCGCCTGCCACCGCCGCCGCGCCGCTCCGAGGAGGGCCGGCAGCAGCACGAGGGCCGCGAAGCCGAGGGCGACTCCGCCGTAGGGCAGCACGAGCGAGAGGGGCGACGTCCCGGAGCCCGCTCCCGTCCCCGTCGAGGCGGTCGGCGTCGGTGTGGGCACGCCGTCCGGCGCGACCGTCGCCGTCTGCTGCGGCGCGGGCGCCGGAGGCACGTCCTGCCCGCCGTCGTCAGGCACCGGCTGAGTGGATCGCGTGTAGGTGGCGGGGGTCCCGAGGCTGTTGGTGGGCTCGAACGGCACCCAGCCGATGCCGGCGAAATACACCTCCGGCCACGCGTGCAGCTGCGAGCTGAGCACCGTCGCGACGCTCTCGCCGTCGGCGACCCGGCCGGTCAGCGTCCCCGGCAGGTATCCGACGACGATGCGGGAAGGCATGCCGAGTGTCCGCGCCATGACGGCGAACGCCGAGGCGAAGTGCACGCAGTAGCCGCTGCGGACCTCGAGGAAGTCGGCGATCGCATCGACGCCTGATCCGTCGAACCCGTCGGAGACCGGAGCGTCGAGCGAGTACGTGAACTCCCCACTGCGGAACCAGCGCTGGAGGGCGGCGAGCCGGTCGAAGTCGTTCTCCGCCGTCGCGGTCACCTCGCGCGCCGTCCGCTCGATCGAGGCGGGCATCTCGGCGGGCAGTTCGCTGACCGTCTCGGGGAGGCCGTCGATCGTGGTCCCGGCCGCCTGGATCTGCTCCAGGGTCGGTCGCACGACGTGCGTCGTCGTGACGTATTCCTGGCCCTGCGTGACGGCGTCTCCTGCGATGACCGTGCGGTTCGATGGCATCGCCTCCCACGCGCCCGAGAGGTCATCGACGCGCACGGCCGGGCCGGGAACCGGCAGCCAGGCGGAGGAGAGCTGGGTGATGCTGACGGTGGTCTGGTACTCCGTCACACGGATGTCGGGGTCGGCGACGACGGGACCGAGCGCCTCGGGGGTGAGCGGTGTGGTCTCGTCGCGGTCGGGCTCCCACACCCGGCCATCGAAGCGAGAGAGCGTCGCCGCCCGCAGGTACGGCATGCTCGGCGCGTTGGTGCGCGTCGTCAGCACCTCGACGTCCGTGGGGCGTCGCAGGTCGTCGCCGAGCTCGAGGCTGGCATTGATGGTCGTGGCGGGCCCCGTGCCGACTCCGATGCGGGGCGCCGGGCGGGGGAGTTCCGGGACGACGATGACGGTTGCGACGATCGCGGTCACGGCCAGGCCGGCGGCGAGCACCGCTCCCGCGCGGCGCGGACGCGCGGCGGAGGCCGCCTCACCGCGCGGTTTCTCCGCAGCGGCGACGGATCGGGCGAGGGCGCGCTCGCGAGACCGGGTCTCGGCGCGGATGAGCAGCAGCAGCGCGGCGGCGAAGACGACGAACCCGACCAGGTCGACGGCGGAAGGGACGGACAGGGCGGGGATCAGCCATACCGCGACGAGAGCGATGGCCGCCAGCACGGGCATCCGCGCAGTGATGACGGTGTGGTCGAGCAGCACCGTGAGAGCCGCGACACCGGTCACGGCCAGGGCTGACAGTGGCCGCTCCGCCGAGAGCGGCGCGATGCCGTTGATGATCTGGTCGCTCGCGCCCGCCACGAGAGAGGGCACCTCGGCGAACGTTCCGGGCGTCGGGATCACCAGCAGCAACGCGGTGTCGCCGAAGTACACCGCGGTGACGAGCGCGCCGGCGGCCACCAGTTCGGTCAGAGTCACGACGACGGCGGGCGTGCGAAGTCGTCGCAATCCGATGCCGACCAGCAGCACGGCCGCGGCCACCGTGACCGCGACGACGAGCCACGTGCCGGCGGCGACGACGCGCAGCAGCGGAAGGATCGCCGCGATGATGGCGACGAGGAGGGCCGTCGCCAGGCGCACGTCACCGGTTCGAGTCAGCTCACCGCGCGCGGGCATCGTCGCCGGGCGGCGCCAGAACCGGCGTGACGGATCAGCGGGCACGAGCCGTCCCCCATTCGGTCGCGGCGCGCCAGGTCTCGGTGAGGTCGCCGTCGGCGGAGAGGGCGGCGGCCCGCCAGCCGGCCGCGGACGCCCGCTCGAGGGCGTCGTCCGAGGAATCGGCGGCCAGCAGCACGGGGAGCGCGCTGTGAGCGACCAATGGTGCCAGGGCCTCGGCATCGGCGGCGGTGACCCGCGCCGACACGACCACGACGGGACCGGCGACGGTGCCCGCGAAGAAGCGGGGGAGCGAGGCCAGACGGTCGTCCGATCCGGTGACGATCGTCGCGAGGTCGAGGGCGAGCTGCTCGACCGCGACGATGTCTCCCGCCGGGACGGGTGCGCCGATGGGGCGCGCATCCGTGTCGATGACGGTGACGTCGTAGCCTTCGCGGGCGAGACGGGCGGCGGCCGAGATCGTGGCGGTCACCGCGGCCTCGAACGTCGGGTCCTCGCCCGGTCGCGACGCGGCGGGAGCCCAGCGCGCCGCCGCGCGATCGAGCACGACGGTCGCCTCCGGGGTGGATTCCTGTTCCTCCTGACGCACCATCAGCTCGTCGTGGTGCGCGCTGGCACGCCAGTTGATGCGCCGCATCGAGTCGCCGGGGGCGTAGGCCCGGGGGATGAGGTTGTCGGCGCCCTCGCCCAGCTGATGGGTCGCGGTGTGGAGGCTGCCGCCTGCCTCGCCGGGGTACTCCGTCAGGGGAGGCAGCGTCACCGTCGCCGGCGCGACCGTGATCGGCTCCACGCCACCCGCCCGCACATTGCGACGCGTGAACCCGAACGGATCGGTGACGACGATCGAGAACGGTCCCACGTCGCGGATGCCCCGTCGCGTGCCCCGGATGCGGTAGGTCAGCCGGACGTGGTCGAGGGCTGCGGCGCCGGCCAGGATCCCGGAGGCCTCGCCCTCCACGCCTTCGGGCAGGATGTCGGTCCATCGTGCGATCGCGCCGGACAGACCGCCGCGCGCCGTCGCGTGCACCGTGACGACGCTCTCGGTTCCGACCGCGGCGACGTCGGGGGAGAACGAGCGCGATACCTCCCCGTAGCGGTGCACGAACCACAGCGACACCCACCCGAGCGCGACGATCAGGAGCAGCAGCACGCCGACGTACACCAGCTCCACGACGCCGAAGGCGTGGGCGCAGACGATGGCGGCGATGCCGATGACGACCGCGCCGACCCCGCGCGGCGTCAGCGGCCACATCCGTCGGAGAACGCGTCCCAGCGGGTGCAGCCGGCGTCGAGCCGGGGCGGGAGAAGCGGACATGGCGGGCTCAGCGGACCGGGAGAGGCACCGGCACCGTCGCGGCGATGTCGGCGAGCGCGGCCTCGACCACCTCGGCACCGCTCTTGCCGCGGGAGGCGCCGGTCGTGCGTGCCGGGATGAGTCGGTGAGCGAAGACCGGCTGCAGCAGGGCGACGATGTCGTCCGGGATGACGAAGGGGCGCCCGTCGAGCGCTGCCCACACCTTCGCGGCGCGGACCAGCTGCAGCGTGGCTCGCGGACTGGCCCCGAGGCGCAGGTCGCGGTGGTCGCGGGTCGCCCGCGCGATCGCGACCGCGTATTCCTCGACAGCGGGTGAGACGTGCAGGCTGCGGGCCCACGCGATGAGATCCTGCACCTCGCGTGCGGTGATGACCGGAGCGAGCGACGAGAGCGGGTTGACGGTGTCGCGCTGGCGTAGCATCCGCGCCTCGGAGGCGGCATCGGGATAGCCCATCGAGATCCGCATCATGAAGCGGTCGCGCTGCGCCTCGGGCAGGGCGTAGGTGCCCTCCATCTCGAGAGGGTTCTGCGTCGCGACCACCAGGAACGGCGCGGGCAGCGCGTGGGTTCGGCCGTCGACCGTCACCTGACGCTCCTCCATCGCCTCGAGCAGCGCCGACTGCGTCTTGGGGGAGGAGCGGTTGATCTCGTCGGCGATGACGATGTGGGCGAAGATCGCCCCCTGCTTGAACTCGAACTCGCGATCGGCCTGGTTGAAGACGCTCACGCCCGTGACGTCGCCGGGGAGCAGATCCGGGGTGAACTGGATGCGGCGCACCGTGGCATCCACCGTCGCGGCGAGCGCCCGCGCGAGCATCGTCTTGCCGACCCCGGGCACGTCCTCGATGAGGAGGTGCCCCTCGGCGAGGAGGCACACGAGCGCGGAGCGCACCGCCTCGGGCTTGCCGTCGATGACGCGGGCGATGCTCGCCGAGATCGCCTCGGTGGTGGCGGCGAACCGGTCCGGGCCGAAAGCCGCCTGGGTGCCGTCGTTGGTCATGCGATCCCCTCGTTCTCGGCGCCGCGTGCCCCGCCGCGTCGCGCCCATCTGGCGAGAGCCTAACCGTCCCCGGTGACGGGAGGACTCAGGTTCCGGGTTAGGATGGTGACAGCTCTCCGCGAGGCGGCATCCAGGCCAACTCCCCCAGGACGGAAACGTAGCAAGGGTAACCGGGCTCTGCCGGGTTCGCGGAGAGTCTTACTTTTCCCCCACCGTCGTGGCCTGCGGCACCCGCCGCCACGACCCGTGGGGATATTCACGGCTCGTGGTCAGGCCTCTCCCTCTTAGGCTGAACCCGTGGCTCAGAGCATCTACATCACGTCCGCAGAAGGCCATTCCGCGAAGTCGATCATCGCGCTGGGGGTGCTCGAGGCGTTCAGCCGCGTCGCGCCTCGCGTCGGAGTCTTCCGGCCGATCGCCCGGTCGACGGAGGAACGCGACTACGTCCTCGAGATGCTGCTCGACCACGACGGCGTCGACCTCGCGTATGACGAGTGCATCGGGGTCACCTACGACGACATGCGGCGCGACCCCGACGGTGCGCTCTCCCGCATCGTCGAGCGTTACAAGTCGGTCGAGGCCAAGTGCGACGCCGTCGTCATCATGGGCAGCGACTACACGGATGTCGGTTCTCCCGCCGAGCTGAGCTACAACGGTCGCATCGCCGTGAACCTCGGGGCGCCGGTCCTGCTGGTGCTCGGCGGCCGAGCAGGCCAGGGCGGCGGCGAGAAGCTCGGCTCGGCCCCGGCACGCACCCCCGACGAGATGGGGCAGATCGCTTCGCTGGCCGTCGCCGAGCTGCGGGGCGACCGCGCCGAGCTCTTCGCCGTCGTCGCCAACCGTGCCGACGGCGATCGTCTCGACGAGATCGTCGAGGCCGTGCGCGGTGCGGTACCGCAGAACGTCCCGGTCTGGGCCGTGCCGGAGGACCGCTTCCTCGTCTCGCCGTCGGTGAGCACCGTCCTCGCCGCCGTCGAGGGGTCGCTCGTCAAGGGCGACGCCGACCTCCTGGGGCGCGAGGTGCTCGGGGTCGTCATCGGTGCGATGTCGATGGTCAACGTGCTGCCGAGGCTCAGCGAGCGCTCGGTCGTGGTCATCCCCTCCGATCGTGCCGAGGTTCTGCTCGCCACCCTGCTCGCGCACGGGTCGGGGACCTTCCCCTCGCTCTCGGCGATCGTCATCAACGGCGGATTCCCCCTGCCCGAGGCGGTCGACCGTCTGATCGACGGCGTCGGCGAGACGCTGCCGATCATCGCGACCGACCTCGACACCTACGAGACCGCAGCCCGCATCATGGGTACCCGCGGGCGCCTCGCGGCCGATTCCCGGCGCCACTACGAGGCGGCGGCGGCCCTGTTCGAGCGGCACATCGACACCAATGAGCTCACCGAGGCACTCGGGCTCGCACGCTCGACCGTCGTGACCCCGCTGATGTTCGCCTACGGCCTGGTCGAGCGGGCCCGCACCGACCGCCGCCGCATCGTCCTCCCCGAAGCCGACGATGATCGCGTGCTGCACGCGGCCTCGATCGTGCTCGCCCGCGGCATCGCCGACATCACGCTGCTGGGAGAGGAGATCGAGGTGCGCTCGCGCGCGCTCGAGCTCGGTCTCGACCTGCGCGGAGCGGAGATCCTCTCTCCCTTCGACGCCGTGCACGTCGACAAGTTCGCCCGCGAGTACGAGCGCCTCCGCGCGCACAAGGGCATGACGTACGGCCAGGCGGCCGACACGGTCACCGACGTGTCGTACTTCGGCACGCTCATGGTGCACCTCGGTCTCGCCGACGGGATGGTCTCGGGTGCCGCGCACACGACGGCGCACACGATCCGTCCGGCCTTTGAGATCATCAAGACGAAGCCGGGCGTCTCGGTCGTCTCGAGCGTCTTCCTCATGGCGCTCGCCGACCGCGTCCTCGTCTACGGCGACTGCGCCGTCATCCCCGACCCCACGAGCGAGCAGCTCGCCGACATCGCCGTGTCGTCGGCCGAGACGGCCCGCCAGTTCGGCATCGACCCGCGCGTGGCGATGCTGTCGTACTCGACGGGGGAGTCGGGGACCGGCGCCGACGTCGACAAGGTGCGCGCGGCCACCGCCCTCGTCCGCGATCGCGCTCCCGAGCTGCTGGTCGAAGGCCCCATCCAGTACGACGCGGCGACCGACGCCGCCGTCGCGGCCAAGAAGATGCCCGGGTCGTCCGTCGCAGGCAAGGCGACGGTGTTCGTCTTCCCCGACCTGAACACGGGCAACAACACCTACAAGGCCGTCCAGCGGTCGGCCGGTGCCGTCGCGATCGGCCCCGTCCTGCAGGGCCTGAACAAGCCCATCAACGACCTCTCCCGCGGAGCCCTCGTCGAAGACATCGTCAACACGATCGCGATCACCGCGATCCAGGCCCAGGGAGGGGCATCCGCATGAGCATCGTGCTCGTCATCAACAGCGGTTCGTCGTCGTTCAAGTACCAGCTGATCGACGCCGAGACCGGCATCCCTCACGCATCGGGTCTCGTCGAGCGCATCGGGCAGGAGCAGGGCCGGGTCAAGCACACCGTGTTCTTCCCGCCCGCCGCTGCCGGCGAGCCTGCCGTGACCGCCACCGACGCCACTTCCGAGCGCGAGCTGCCGATCGCCGACCACACGGCCGGCTTCCAGCTCATGCTCGACGCGTTCGCCGAGAACGGCCCGTCGCTCGAGCAGCATCCGCCCGTCGCCGTCGGCCACCGTGTCGTCCACGGTGGCGCGCGGTTCTTCGAGCCCACGCTCATCACGCCTCTCGTCGAGATCAACATCGACGAGCTGTCGGTGCTCGCGCCGCTGCACAACCCCGGTGCGCTGCAGGGCATCCGCGCGGCGAAGGCGGCCTTCGCCGACCTGCCGCACGTCGCGGTCTTCGACACCGCCTTCCACCAGACGATGCCACCTGCCGCCTACACCTACGCGATCGACACCGCGCTGGCCGAGGCCCACCGCGTCCGCCGCTACGGCTTCCACGGCACCTCCCACAAGTTCGTCTCCGAAGCCGCGGCCGCTCACCTCGGGCGACCGCTCGCCGAGCTGCGCCAGATCGTGTTCCACCTCGGCAACGGCGCATCCGTCACGGCGATCGACGGCGGTCGTTCGGTCGACACGTCGATGGGGATGACGCCCCTCGAGGGCCTCGTCATGGGCACGCGCTCGGGCGACATCGACCCCGCGGTGATCTTCCACCTCGCCCGACGCGCCGAGATGACCATCCCGCAGCTCGACGACCTCCTCAACAAGCGCAGCGGAATGCTCGGCCTCGCCGGGGTCTCCGACATGCGCGACATCGAGGAGGGCGTCGCCCGCGGCGACGAGGCGGCCACGCTCGCGTTCGAGGTCTACGCCCACCGGCTGCGCGCCTACGCCGGCGCGTACCTCGCGGAGCTCGGCGGGGTCGACGTCATCTCCTTCACCGCGGGCGTGGGCGAGAACTCTCCGCAGGTGCGTGCCGCGGCACTCGAGACGCTCGGGTTCGCCGGGATCGCGATCGATCCGGCCCGCAACGAGCAGCGCGGGCGCGGCATCCGCCGGATCTCCACGGACGCCTCGCGCGTCGAGGTCCTGGTCGTCCCGACCAACGAGGAGCTGGAGATCGCCCGGCAGACCATCGCCGTGACGGAGTGACTGCCCGACTCATTACGCTGGTTCCGTGACCTCGGCTGAGCTTCCCGACCTGACCACCTACGACGGCGTCCTGTTCGACCTCGACGGCGTGCTCACTCCGACCGCCGACGTGCACATGCACGCCTGGCAGACGATGTTCACCGAGCTCTTCAGCGCCTGGGGCATCACACCGGCGTACACCGCCGACGACTACTTCCGCCACCTCGACGGCAAGAAGCGGTACGACGGCGTCGCGAGCCTGCTGCGCTCGCGTGACGTCGAGGTGCCGTGGGGCGATCCGAGCGACGACCCGTCAGCGGACACGATCTGCGGCATCGGCAATCGCAAGAACGCCGTGTTCGAGCGCGTCCTGCGGTCCGAAGGCATCGCGCCCTACCCGGGATCGCTCGCCCTGGTCGACAAGCTCCAGGCAGCCGGGACCCCCATCGCGGTCGTCTCGAGCTCGAAGAACGCGCGCGAGGTCCTCGCCGTCGCGGGCCTGCTCGAGAGGTTCCCCGTCGTCATGGACGGCGTCGTCGCGGAAGAGCGTCATCTGCCCTCCAAGCCCGCGCCCGACGTCTTCGCCGAGGGGGCGCGCATGCTCGGCGTCGACCCGGCCCGCTCCGTCGCCATCGAGGACGCCCACTCGGGTGTCGAGTCGGCCGTCGCGGCAGGCTACGCTCTCGTGGTCGGCGTCGATCGCGGTGCCGGCGCCGATGCGCTGCGTGCGCTCGGAGCCCACGTCGTCGTCGACGACCTCGACGCCTTCGTCTGATCACGTCTACACCCGCCCGCATCGCCCGCCTCCAGCAGCGGGAACCCGTCCTCCGGAAGGCCATCATGATCGATCGCGATCGCTTCCCCGTCGACCCCTGGCGTCTCGTCGAGAGAAGGTTCTCGGTCGAGGACATCGGCGTCACCGAGACGCTCTTCGCCGTGGGCAACGGCTACCTCGGGCTGCGCGGCAATCACCCCGAGGGGCGATACGCGCACGAGCACGGCACCTTCATCAACGGTTTTCACGAGATCTTCCCGATCCGCCACGCCGAACAGGCCTTCGGCTTCGCCGAGGTCGGTCAGACGATCATCAACGCGCCGGACGCGAAGGTCATGCGCGTCTACGTCGACGACGAGCCGCTCTCGCTCGACATCGCCGACATCCGCGACTACGAGCGGGTGCTCGACATGCGCACCGGCGTCCTCACGCGCAAGCTGCTGTGGGTCACCCCCAGCGGCAAGGAAGTGCAGGTCGACTTCGAGCGCCTCGTGTCGTTCGAGCAGAAGCACCTGGCGATCATGCGGCTGACGGTGACGGTGCTCAACTCCGACGCTCCGGTGTCGGTGAGCAGCCAGATCGTCAACCGCCAGGACGGCGAGGACGTCTACGGCGGCTCGGCGCCGGGCCGTGCTGCTCCCGGTTTCGACCCGCGCAAGACCGAGAAGATCGAGGAACGCGTCCTCCAGCCCCAGGAGTACTGGCAGGACGAGGACGGCCGGTCGGTGCTGTCGTACAAGTCGTCCAACTCGGGCATGACGGTGTCGGTCGTCGCCGATCATCTGATCGAGACCGAGAACGAGTTCTCGACACGGCGACTCGTCGAACCCGACATCGCCAAGAACGTCTTCCGCGTCAACGCGCGCCGGGGCGTTCCGATCACCGTGACCAAGCTCGTCAGCTACCACACCTCGCGCGGCGTGCCCGCCCGCGAGCTCGTCGAGCGGAGCCGTCGCGTGCTCGACCGGGTTCGCGAGGAGGGCGTCGAGGTCCAGTTCGAGCGGCAGGCGGCGTGGTGCGCCGACTTCTGGCGCCGCTCCGACGTCCGTATCGGCGGCCACGAGGACCTGCAGCAGGCGACCCGGTGGTGCCTGTTCCAGCTCGCGCAGGCGGCCGCCCGCGCCGACGGGCAGGGGGTCCCCGCCAAGGGTGTGACGGGTTCGGGGTACAGCGGACACTACTTCTGGGACACCGAGGTCTACGTCCTGCCGTTCCTCGCCTACACGACGCCCCTCTGGGCCCGGAACGCGCTGCGCATGCGCTACCTGATGCTGCCGGCCGCACGCCGCCGCGCCCGGCAGCTCAACGAGGCGGGCGCCCTGTTCCCCTGGCGCACCATCAACGGCGAAGAGGCGTCGGCCTACTACGCCGCCGGCACCGCGCAGTACCACATCAACGCCGACGTCAGCTTCGCCCTCGCGAAGTACGTGCGGGCGACCGGTGACGTCGACTTCCTCTACCGCGAGGCGGTCGACATCGCCGTCGAGACGGCGCGGCTGTGGTCCACGCTCGGGTTCTGGCGTTTCAGCGAGAACGGTGACGCCGAGTCGTTCCACATCCACGGCGTCACCGGCCCCGACGAGTACACGACGGTCGTGAACGACAACCTGTTCACGAACGTGATGGCGCGGTTCAACCTGCGTTTCGCGGCGCGCACGGTCCGCGACATGGCCGAGCAGGCGCCGGAGGCGTACCGTGCCCTCACCGAGCGCCTCGACCTCGACCCGGCCGAGGCCGACGGGTGGGAGCGGGCGGCCGAAGCGCTGCTCATCCCGTTCAGCGAGTCGCTGCGCATCCATCCTCAGGACGCGGTCTTCCTCGAACGCGAGGTGTGGGACCTCGAGAACACCCCCGACAGCCAACGTCCGCTGCTGCTGCACTTCCACCCGCTCGTGATCTACCGCTACCAGGTGCTCAAGCAGGCGGACGTGGTGCTCGCGCTGTTCCTCCAGGGCAACCACTTCACCGACGAGGAGAA
The DNA here is from genome assembly GCF_029991045.1 of Microbacterium sp. BDGP8. Taxonomy (NCBI): domain Bacteria; kingdom Bacillati; phylum Actinomycetota; class Actinomycetes; order Micrococcales; family Microbacteriaceae; genus Microbacterium; species Microbacterium sp. BDGP8. The sequence continues at coordinate 1,013,504 of NZ_CP120712.1, forward strand.
GCTGGCCGACTTCGAGTACTACGACCCGCTCACGACCGGCGACTCGACTCTGTCGGGTGTGGTGCAGTCGATCCTCGCGGCCGAGGTCGGATACCAGGACCTCGCGCTGGAGTATTTCCTCGAGTCGATCTACGTCGACCTCGGCGATCTCCACAGCAACGCGTCGGACGGAGTGCACGTCGCCTCCGCCGGCGGTGTGTGGACCGCCCTCGTGTCGGGCTTCGGCGGCATGCGCGACCATTACGGCGCCTTGAGCTTCGACCCGCGTCTGCCGCGTGACTGGCCCTCGCTGGAGTACACGCTGCACTGGCAGGGCACGCGCCTCGACATCACGCTCACGGCCGATGCGATGACGGTCGCCGCCGGCCCCGGCGACGCGGTCGAATTCTCCGTCCGCGGACGCGACGTGCGGGTCGAGGGCGGAGAGACCGTCCGGATACCGCTCGCGGGTCAGGGCCCGCTGCTCTCGGGGCGGCCGTCGCTGCGTCAGCTCGCCGACGCCAGGCGCGAGGACGGGTCGCTGCTGTCGGCGTCGATCCCGGATGCGACCGTCACGACGTCCATCCCCACGGTGACGACGGAGGTCCCCGTTATCACCGGCGAGATCCCCGTCGTCGATGATTACGCGCAGACCTTCGCCGACCAGCAGGTGAGCACCGACTCCTGACGGACGCCGGGGCATCCGGTCCTCGTCTACGGCGGGTCAGGCCCGCGCAGCGACCTCGCGTGCCCCGGCGGCCGTGGCGGTCGCGTCGGTCATGATCGCGCGGACGGCGTCGCGGCCCGCGCGGTTGGCTCCGACCGTCGACTGCGACGGGCCGTAGCCGATGAGGAAGAGCCGCGGCTCGTCGACCGACCGCCCGTTCGCGACCCGGATGCCGCCGGCGGCGGTCCGCAGGCCCAGCGGTGCCAGGTGGGGGATGTCGGCTCGAAATCCCGTCGCCCACAGGATGGCGTCGGTGCGCTCAAGACCGCCGTCCGGCATGCGCACCCCGGTCGGCTCGATCCGCTCGAACATCGGATGCCGCACGAGCACGCCGCGTTGCTGCGCCGACTCCGCCCAGCGATTCCAGTGCAGGCCGGTGACCGAGATGACGCTACCGGGAGGAAGCCCCTGCCGCACGCGCTCCTCGACCCCCGCGATGGCCGCGATGCGCGCGGCGGTGTCGAACCCGCCGGCATCCCACCGCAGCTCGTCGCGCGTCACCCAGAAGGTGTCGGCGACGCGGGAGATCTCGTCGAGCAACTGGATGGCCGAGATCCCGGCGCCCACGATGACGACCCGCTGCCCGGCGAACTCGTCGGCCGAGACGTAGTCGTGTACGTGCAGCTGACGGCCGGCGAATGTCTCGGCTCCCGGGTAGCGGGGCCAGAACGGGCGGCGCCACGTCCCCGTGGCGTTGACGACCCAGCGGGCCGACCATGACCCGGTGCCCGTCACCACGCGCAGACGACCGCGCGGATCGGCGTCTTCGCGTTCGACGCGCCGCACCTCCACGGGGCGATGCACGCGGAGGTCGAAGCGGCGCTCGTAGTCGTCGAAGTAGGCCGGCAGCACGGTGCGTGCCGGAGCCCGCGGATCGGCCGGCGGCACGGCGAATCCCGGCAGCTCGTGGATGCCGTTCACGGTCTCCATCCGCAGTGACTCCCACCGGTGCCGCCAGGCGCCGCCGGGGCCGTCTTCGGCGTCGAGCACGACGAACGTTCGCACGGGCGCATCGGAGGGTGCGTCTCCGGGGGCGACCGGGACGAACCCGCGACGCCGCAGATGGTAGGCGGCGGAGAGACCGGCCTGCCCTGCGCCGATCACGACGACGTCGACCCGGGCGGCTTCCATGCCCGGTGCAACCGCGCGCGGGCGCGCGCTGTTCCCGCGGTGGCGGATGCCGACAGGGCCGGTGTCAGCGGTACGCCGTAGTCTGTCTGGGTGACCACCGCCCTCTACCGCCGCTACCGTCCCGAAGCGTTCGGCGAGATGATCGGCCAGTCGCAGGTGACCGAACCCCTGATGACGGCGCTCCGCTCCGACCGCGTCGGTCACGCGTACCTCTTCTCCGGTCCCCGCGGCTGCGGCAAGACCACCTCGGCCCGCATCCTCGCCCGCTGCCTCAACTGCGCGCAGGGACCCACAGACACCCCGTGCGGCACCTGCGACAGCTGTGTCGAGCTGAGCCGCGGCGGCGGTGGATCGCTCGACGTCGTCGAGATCGATGCGGCATCCCACAACGGTGTCGACGATGCTCGCGACCTGCGCGAGCGCGCCGTCTTCGCCCCGGCTCGCGACCGCTTCAAGATCTTCATCCTCGACGAGGCGCACATGGTCACGGCTCAGGGCTTCAACGCCCTGCTGAAGCTCGTCGAGGAGCCGCCGGCCCACGTGAAGTTCATCTTCGCGACGACCGAGCCCGAGAAGGTCATCGGCACGATCCGCTCGCGCACGCACCACTATCCGTTCCGTCTCGTCGCGCCCGCGGCGATGCTCGAGTACGTGGAGCAGCTCTGCGCCCAGGAGGGCGTGCAGGTCGAAGCCGGTGTCCTCCCGCTCGTCGTGCGTGCCGGGGGAGGGTCGCCGCGCGACACGCTGTCGCTGCTCGACCAGCTGATCGCCGGCTCCGACGACGGCGCCGTCGCGTATGAGCGCGCCGTCGCCCTGCTCGGTTACACCCACGCCGAGCTGCTCGACGAGGTCGTCGGGGCGTTCGGCGCCGTCGACGCTGGGGCGGCCTTCGCGGCCGTCGACCGCGTCATCCAGACGGGCCAGGACCCGCGGCGGTTCGTCGACGACCTGCTCGAGCGCCTCCGCGATCTCATCATCGTCTCGGCGACCGGCCAGGGCGCATCCGCCGTGCTGCGCGGCGTGTCCGCCGAAGAGCTCGAACGGATGGGACGCCAGGCCGCGCTCTTCGGCACCGACCGTCTCTCGCGCACGGCCGATCTCGTCGTGACCGCGCTCGACGAGATGTCGGGGGCCACATCACCGCGGCTGCAGCTCGAGCTGCTGGTCGCGCGTGTGCTCGCCGCGGCCCAGCACGGCGTTCCCGCAGCCGATCAGGCGCCGGTCGCCGCGGCCCCCGCGTCGCATGCCTCGTCGCCCGCGTCCGCGCCCGCAGCCCCGCCACGCATCGTCACCCCCGCTCCGGCGCAGGTTCCGGCCTCCGCGCAGCCCGACCGTGCAGCGGCCTCGCCCGCTCCCACGGCACAGCCGTCCGCGCCGGCGACCGGCGCTGCGGCGGCCGCATCCGGCTCGGCGGCCGCGGCCCCGGCGGAACCGCGCGATCCGTCGACCGTGACGCTCGCGCAGATGCGCGACGCCTGGCCCGAGGTGCTGCAGCGTCTCGAGACGATCAGCCGCACCTCGTGGATGATCGCCTCCGTCGCCTCGCCCGTCGCCTTCTCCGAGACCGGCGTGCTCACCCTCTCGTTCCAGAGCCAGTCCGACGTCCTGCAGTTCAAGAAGCTCAACGCCGGCAAGGGCCCGAGCGAAGACCTGCGCGGCGCGATCCTCGGCGTTCTCGGGGTGCGAGTGAAGTACGTCGCTCGTCACGATTCCGACCCCGGCGGCGGACCGGCCCCGGGCGGGCCCACACCTCCGCCTGCCGGCGGGCAGCCCGGCGGCGCTCCCCGGCAGCAGCCCTCCACGGATCAGCGGCAGCCGGTGCAGGCGCCCTCGTCGCAGCAGGCTCCGGGCGGTCAGCGGGCCGCGGGTGCCCCCTCGGCGCCGGCGGGCGGCCGCCCGACCGCAACCGCGTCACCCTCCGGCTCCTCCTCCTACGCCGCCCCCGTCACGGAGTGGGCGGTTGCGCCGATTCCGCAGGGCGACCCGGCGCCGCAGTTCGCGGTGGACGACGAGCCCGAGGATGCCGTCGCGGCGCCCGTGCGCACGCTCACGGCCCCCCACGACGGTGACGTCGACCCGTACCCCGAGCCTCTGCCGCCCATCGACGAGGAGGACCGCGACTACCCGCCGCCGCCCGTCGACGACTACGCGCCGCTGCCCCCGCGCGCGCCGGTCGCCGTGGAGCGGCCCACGGCCGCGCCTCCGACCGCAGACCGGAACGGCTCCGGTCCCGAACGGCCCGCTGCCGCCCCCGTTGCCGCGCCCTCGAACGGTCGAGCGAACGCGGCGCCCGCGCGGGGCGGGATCGAGCGATACGGCGAGGCGGTCGTGCGCCAGATGCTCGGTGCCACCTTCGTCCGCGAAGAACCCTTCACCTCACCCACGAGATTCGGCTAAGCCATGTACGACGGCATCGTCCAGGACCTCATCGACGAATTCGGCCGCCTGCCCGGCATCGGACCGAAATCGGCGCAGCGCATCGCGTTCCACATCCTGCAGACCCCGACCTTCGACGTCTCGAAGCTCTCGCACCTGCTCGGCGAGCTGCGCGAACGCGTACGGTTCTGCGATATCTGCGGCAACGTGTCCGAGCAGGACCGCTGCGCGATCTGCCGCGACCCGCGGCGCGACGGCACGTTCATCTGCGTCGTCGAGGACGCCAAGGACGTCGCCGCGATCGAGCGCACCCGTGAGTTCCGGGGCCTCTACCACGTGCTCGGCGGAGCGATCAGCCCCATCGGCGGCGTCGGCCCCGACGACCTCCGCATCGCGCAGCTCATGCAGCGCCTCGCCGACGGCACCGTGCAGGAGGTCATTCTCGCCACGAACCCGAACCTCGAGGGCGAGGCGACGGCGACCTACCTCAGCCGCCTCCTGACGACCCTCGAGATCCGGGTCACGCGCCTGGCATCGGGCCTTCCCGTCGGGGGCGACCTCGAATACGCCGACGAGGTCACGCTGGGCCGGGCGTTCGAGGGACGCCGCCAGCTCTGACGGCATCCCTCGAGGCGGGGTCAGGCCCGCTGGTCTGCGAGACCCACGACGTCGAGCAGCCAGGCGAGCTCGAAGGCGCGTTCGCGCCACGAGTTGTACCGGCCGCTCACGCCGCCGTGACCGGCGACCATCTCGCACTTCAGCAACGCGTCGACACCGACCTCGCGCAGGCGGGCGACCCACTTGGCGGGCTCGACGTACATCACGCGGGTGTCGTTGAGCGAGGTGACCGCGAGGATGCGCGGGTACGTCGCGTCCTCGCGGACGTTCTCGTACGGCGAGTACGACTTCATGTACGCGTAGACGTCCGGGTCGTGCAGCGGGTCGCCCCACTCGTCCCACTCGATGACCGTCAGCGGCAGGGAGGGATCGAGGATCGTCGTCAGCGCGTCGACGAAGGGGACCGCGGCGAGGATTCCGGCGAACAGCTCGGGGGCGAGGTTGGCCACGGCGCCCATGAGCAGTCCGCCCGCTGATCCGCCCTCGGCGGTCATCCGGTCGGGCGAGGTGTAGCCGGTCTCGACGAGGTGGCGGGCGACGGCGACGAAGTCGGTGAAGGTGTTGCGCTTGTGCAGCAGCTTCCCGTCTTCGTACCATTGCCGCCCCATCTCGCCGCCACCGCGCACGTGAGCGACGGCGAATACGACGCCGCGGTCGAGGAGCGACAGGCGCGCCACTGACATGGCCGGGTCGATCGAGTGCTCGTATGAGCCGTAGCCGTACAGATGCAGGGCGCGGGGCTGACCGCTCGCCCCGTCCGCGGGGTCTCCGAACGACCGCTTCCAGACGACCGAGACCGGGATGCGCGTTCCGTCATCGGCCGTCGCCCACACCCGTCGCTGCTCGTAGTCCGCGGGGTCGTAGCCGCCCAGCACCGGCTGGCGCTTGCGCAGCAGCAGGTCTCCGGTCGCGACGACGTAGTCGTAGACGGTGCCGGGGGTGACGAATGAGCCGTAGCCGAGACGCAGGACGGGCGGCGCCCACTCGGGGTTCCCGCCGGAGCCCACCGTGTAGAGGGGTTCGTCGAACTCGAGCTCGGTGACCGAGCCCGAGGCGTAGTCGAAGATGCCGAGACGCTGCAGCCCGTCGCGCCGGTAGCCGAGCAGCGCCCAGTCGCGGAACGTCGAGAGGCCCTCCAGACGGCGTCCCGGCTGGTGGGGGAGCACGACCTCGCGCGCACCCATCGGGTCTTCGGCCGAGACCCGCACGAGCTCGAAGTCGAGCGCGTCGTCGTTGTGCAGGACGTAGAGCACATCCGCGCCGTCGACGATCGCGTGCGAGACGGAGTACTCCACGCCCTCACGGCGAGGCCACACCGAGCGCGGCTCCGCCCGCAGGTCGTCGGCCGGCACGAGGAACTCCTCGCTCGTGATCGACGAGCCGACCTCGATCACCAGATACCGGTCGCTGCGCGTGAAGCCGGCACCCACCCAGTACCGTTCGTCGGGCTCGTGGAAGAGGCGTTCGTCGGAGGCCGTGTCGGTGCCGATCTCGTGCAGCCAGACCGAGTCGGGTCGCCAGGCGTCGTCGACGGTGGAATAGACGACGAACCGGCCGTCCGGTGACAGCGAGGCTCCGGCGAAGGTGCCGGCGATCTCATCGGCGAGGTTCTCGCCGCTGGCGATGTCGCGCAGGCGAAGGGTGTACCGCTCGTCGCCCTCGGTATCGACGCCGTACAGCAGCAGGGAACCGTCGGTGGAGACCTCGAAGCTGCCCAGCGAGAAGAACTCCGCTCCTTCGGCCTCGAGGTTGCCGTCGAGCAGCACCTGCTCGCCGGGGACGTCGACGCCGGGTTCGAGCTGCGGGGGAGTCCAGTCATCGGGTGAGACCAGGGGAGCGCGGCAGTGGATGCCGTACTGGCTGCCCTCGACCGTGCGGCTGTAGTACCACCAGTCGCCGCGGCGGCTCGGAACGGACAGGTCGGTCTCGAGGGTGCGCCCCTTGATCTCCTCGAAGATCCGCTCGCGCAGCCCGCTCAGGTGCGCCGTGCGGGCGTCGGTGTACGCGTTCTCGGCCTCGAGGTGCGCGACGACCTCGCCGGCTTCCTTCTCGCGCAGCCACTCGTAGCGATCGACGAACTCGTCGTCGTGGTGCGTACGGCGGTGCTCGCGCACGGCTGCAACGGGGGCCGCCGGCGCGTCGGAGGGGGACGGAGTGGGGATGTCGCGGGTGTCGGTCACCGTTCCACGCTAGCGCCGCGGCCGCCTGATCCGGCCGCTCGGATTCACGGTGACGGCGATGGTGTGGCAGGATTCGATGGTCCGGTTGCCGGACCCTGAACAGACGGTGAACTCTTCGTTCGCGCCCGCCGCTGCCGCGGCATCCCGACCCGTACTCGAGGACCCGCGCTCGCGGGCCCGCACGCACAGAGAGCGCACAGTGGAAACCGCTGTACTCATTCTTCTGCTGGTCATCGGACTGGCACTCTTCTTCGACTTCACCAACGGCTTCCACGACACCGCCAACGCGATGGCGACGCCGATCGCGACGGGGGCCCTGAAACCGAAGGTCGCCGTCCTCCTGGCCGCCGGCCTCAACCTCGTCGGAGCCTTCCTGTCCACGGAGGTCGCCAAGACCGTCTCGCACGGCATCATCCACGAGGATCAGCTCGCCGCCACCGCGCTGCTGCCGCTGATCTTCGCGGGGTTGATCGGCGCCATCACGTGGAACATGCTCACCTGGCTGCTCGGCCTCCCGTCGAGCTCGTCGCACGCCCTCTTCGGCGGCCTCATCGGCGCGACCCTCGTGGGCGTCGGCGCGATGGCCATCGACTTCGGCGTCGTGCTGAGCAAGATCATCCTCCCGGCGCTGATCGCCCCCGTCACGGCCGGCCTCATCGCCTTCACGGTCACGAAGGTCGCCTACGCCGTGACCCGTCGCCACGACGGAAAGCCGGACGGCCGCGACGGATTCCGCTGGGGCCAGATCTTCACGTCGTCGCTCGTCGCGCTCGCCCACGGTACGAACGACGCTCAGAAGACGATGGGCGTCATCACGCTCGCCCTCATCGCGGCCGGCTGGCAGAGCGCCGAGCACGCCGAACCGCAGCTGTGGGTCATCGTGGCGTGCGCCGTCACGATCGCGCTGGGCACCTACATGGGCGGATGGCGCATCATCCGTACCCTCGGCAAGGGGCTCACCGACGTCAAGCCCGCGCAGGGCTTCTCGGCCGAGGCGTCGACGGCGTCGACGATCCTCGCCTCGAGCGCGCTCGGCTTCGCGCTGTCGACGACGCAGGTCGCATCCGGCTCGGTGATCGGCTCCGGACTCGGACGCCGCGGCTCGACGGTCCGCTGGGGCACGGTCGGCCGCATCGCCGTCGGCTGGCTGCTGACGCTCCCCGCGTCGGGCGCGGTCGGCGCCGTGGCGGCGCTCCTGGTCGTGTGGCTCGGCCCGGTGGGCATCGTCATCGACGCGATCGCCGCCGTCGCGATCGTGCTGGCGCTGTTCCTCCGCTCGCGCCGCAACGAGGTGCACGCGGGCAACGCCATGAGCGAGGTCGCCGACTCCGGCCTGGCCGTCGACGTGCCCTCCGATCCGCCGCCCACGCGGCGGCAGCGGCGCGCGAAGGCGGCGGCCGCGGCGAAGAGCTCGGGCTCGGAGCAGACGGAGGGCGAGCGATGAACGTCTCGATCGACTGGTTCGCCTTCGTCCAGGTGTTCGCGGCGGCCATCACGGGCGCCGTGCTCGTCGTCGGCTTCTACGCACTCGGGCTCCGGATGCTGGTGCGCGCGGGCCGGGTGCCGGTGGTGACTCCCGCGGAGTTCACCGACGCGATCGCCGTCATCAGTGAGAAGCAGGCACGGCGCCACGCGAAGGCAGCGGCCAAGGCGGCGAAGAAGAATCCGCTGACGGCGGGGCAGAAGAGGATCGCGCTCGTCACGGCCTACGGCGCCTTCGCCCTGTGCGGTCTCGCCGTCCTCGGCGGCATCGTCCTCATCGTGGCGGGACGGTAGGACCCCCGGAATAGGCTGTGGCCATGACCTCAGCAGTGCCGTCGGACGGTTCCACGCAGCCTCGCGACCGCGCGGCATCCGTGCGTTTCGGGCGTCACGAGCCCGCGGCGCACGTCCTCGTCCACGTCAGCGACACCCACCTCCTGGCGGGCGGGGCCGCGCTCGGCGGGCGCTACGACGTCGAGGCCAATCTCGACGCCACGCTCGCGGCGATCGAGCGCACCGGCGTCCGACCCGACGCGCTGGTCTTCACCGGCGACCTGACCGACCTCGGCGAGCCGGACGCCTACCGCCGCCTCCGCGACGCGGTCGAGCCCGTCGCGGACCGCCTGGGTGCACCGGTCGTGTGGGTGGCCGGCAACCACGACGAGCGCGACGCGATGCGCGTGGGGCTGTTCGGCGGGCCCCCGACGCAGGAACCGCTGACCGGGGTCTGGGATCTGGCGGGCCTGCGCCTGATCGCCCTCGACTCCACGGTGCCCGGCTGGCACCACGGTGAGATCGACGCGCGTCAGCGCGACTGGCTGCACGAGATCCTCGCCGAGCCCGCGCCACACGGCACGATCCTCGCGATGCATCACCCGCCGCTGCCCAGCCACGTGCCCTTCTTTGACATCCTCGAGCTGCGCGACCAGGACGCCCTCGCCGAGACCATCGCAGGGACGGACGTGCGCGGCATCCTCGCGGGTCACCTGCATTACTCCACGTCCGGCACCTTCGCGGGGATTCCCGTCTCCGTCGCCTCCGCCACGTGTTACACGATGAACCTCCAGCGCCCGCCGCAGGCGGTCAACGGCATGGACGCCGGCCAGGCGTTCCAGCTCGTGCACGTCTACGACGAGGTGATCACCCACACCGTCGTGCCCGTCGTCGAGGCTCCGACCGGCGAGTACTTCTCCGCCGAATGGGTCGCCGACATGGCGCGGTTGTCGCCGCAGGAGCGTCTCGAGGCGTTTTCGCGCAAGCGCTGACTAGGCTGGGACCGTCCCTCCCATCGCCGTGAGACCCACAAGGACCAGCGCATGATGTCGTCCACTCCCGCCACCCGCACCGAGACCGATTCGCTCGGCTCGCTCGAGATTCCCGCCGACGCCTATTGGGGCGTGCACACCGCTCGTGCCCTCGAGAACTTCCCGATCTCGCAGCGGCCGATCTCCGTCTATCGCGACCTCGTCCGGGCCCTGGCGATGGTCAAGCAGGCGTCGGCGCGCGCGAACCGCGAGATCGGGGTGCTCGATGCCGAGCGCGCGGACCTGATCGACCGTGCCGCTCAGCTCGTCATCGACGGCGAGTACCACGACCAGTTCGTCGTCGGCGTCGTTCAGGGCGGTGCCGGCACCTCGACGAACATGAACGCGAACGAGGTCATCACCAACATCGCCCTCGAGCTCGCGGGGCGTCCCAAGGGCGACTACGCGTTCCTGTCGCCGATCGACCACACGAACCGCAGCCAGTCCACGAACGACGTCTACCCGACGGCGATCAAGGTCGGTCTCGCCCTCGACCTGGAGGGGCTGCTCGACGAGCTGGCGCTGCTGCGCGAATCGTTCCTCACGAAGGCCGTCGAGTTCCACGACGTCCTCAAGGTCGGTCGCACGCAGCTCCAGGACGCCGTCCCGATGACGCTCGGGCAGGAGTTCCACGGCTTCGCGACGACGCTGGGGGAGGATCACTCCCGCCTCGGCGAGAACGCCTCGCTGCTCTACGAGATCAACATGGGCGCGACCGCCATCGGCACCGGCATCACGACCCATCCCGAGTACCGCCCCGCTGTCGTCCGCCATCTGCGCGAGATCACCGGCCTCGATCTGTCGAGCGCCGTCGACCTCGTCGAGTCGACCAGCGACACCGGCTCGTTCATGTCGTTCTCGTCGTCGCTGAAGCGCAACGCGATCAAGCTGTCGAAGATCAGCAACGACCTGCGGCTGCTCTCGAGCGGACCCCAGGCTGGCTTCGGTGAGATCAATCTGCCGGCCCGGCAGGCGGGGTCGAGCATCATGCCCGGCAAGGTCAACCCGGTGATCCCCGAGGTCGTCAACCAGGTCGCCTTCGCGGTGGCCGGCGCCGACCTGACCGTGACGATGGCGGTCGAGGGCGGTCAGCTGCAGCTCAACGCCTTCGAGCCGATCATCGCGCACTCCATCTTCCAGTCGATCACCTGGATGCGGCGGGCGATGCGGACGCTCCGCGTCAACTGCGTCGACGGCATCACGGCGAACCGTGAGCGCCTCGGGGCCATGGTCGGGTCCTCGGTCGGTGTCGTGACGGCTCTGACGCCTTTCATCGGCTACGCCGCGGCAGCGGCCCTGGCCAAGACCGCGCTGCTGACGCACCGCAACGTGGGCGATCTCGTCGTCGAGGCGGGGCTGATGTCGCGCGAAGAGGTCGACAAGCAGCTCTCGCCCGCGCGCCTGTCGGGTCTGCAGGCCGTGACAGCGGCCATCCCGATCGTCCTCGCCGACGCCGAGGAGAGCGTCTCGGGCTGACAAGGCTTTGTGCCGCGGGGCCCGCTGTCGATAACGTCGAGGCTGTTCATCGCTTTCCGACCGACCGGGGGATCCCATGACCGACCCGAACAACCCGTCCGCGCCGCAGCCTCCGGCCTACCAGCCGCCGGCGTACCCGACGTCGTCTTCCGACGCGTCGTACCAGAACCCGAACGCCCCGGTGCCGGGAAAGACCCTCGGCATCGTCGCGTTCATCCTCGCGCTGGTTCCCGTCGGGCTGCAGCTCGTCGGTCTCATCCTCGGAATCGTGGCGCTCGTCCAGAGCAAGAAGGCGGGCCGTAAGAACGGCCTCGCTCTCGCCGCGATCATCATCAGCGCCGTCTTCATGGTGATCGGTGTGGTCGTCGCGATCGTCCTCTTCTCGGTCTTCGGCAACGCGGCGAACGAGATCTATCAGACCTGCGTGGTCGAGGGCGCCGACACCGTGACGGTGTGGGGCCAGACGCAGTCCTGCTCCTCCGTGCGGTAGTTCGCGTCCCGAAGAGCCCCCGCGGACAACGTCCGCGGGGGCTCTTCGTCTGCCCACCTCAGGAGTCGCTCGGGACGTTTGCGTCCGCGCAGTCAAAGCGCTTAAACTCGTCGCTAGCGCAATGGTTAAGCGCTTTGATCGCCGCGGCGATCCCGCGATTCAAGGAGGAAGACGTGAAGTTCAAGACAGTGGCAGGCGGCATCGCCACCCTCGCTGCGGTGTCGCTCATCCTGACCGGCTGCGGCCGTGCAGACGAGTCGGCGGCCGGGCCCGCAGAGGTCACGACGATCGATGACAGCCCGGCCACGGGCACGATCAGCGTATGGGCGATGGGTGCGGAGGGCGAGGCCCTGCCGGAGTTCGTCAAGGAGTTCCAGGAAGCCAACCCCGACGTGAAGATCGACGTCACCGCCATTCCGTGGGACGCGGCGCACAACAAGTTCCAGACGGCGATCGCGGGTGGGAACACCCCCGACGTCGCCATGGTGGGCTCGACGTGGATGGCGGACTTCGGCGACGCGTTCGCCACCGTCCCGGCCGAGATCGCGACCGACGGCTTCTTCCCCGGCGCCCTCAGCACGACGGAGTTCGACGACCGCGCCGCCGGTGTGCCGTGGTACGTCGATACGCGCGTGCTGTACTACCGCACCGACCTCGCGCAGCAGGCCGGCTGGTCCCAGGCTCCGACGACGTGGGACGAGCTGCAGCAGCTCGCCGCCGACATGAAGGAGAAGGCGGGCGCCGAGTACGGCATCCGGATGCCCGGCGGCAACGACTCGTTCCAGGGCGCCATGTGGATGCCGTGGTCCGCCGGTGCCGAGCTCACCGACGGTGACGCCTGGACCCTCGACACCCCCGAGATGACGAAGGGGCTGGAGTACTACAAGAGCTTCTTCGACAAGGGGCTCGCCGACGCGAACGCCGACATCTCCGCCGGCGCGACAGAGGCGGAGTTCGTGGCCGGAACCACGCCGATGGTCGTCGAGGGGCCGTTCCTGCGCGGTCAGCTCGAGTTGCTCGGAGGTGCGGACTTCGCCTCGAAGTACGCGACGGCCGTCCTGCCCGCCGACACCGGGTCGGTGTCCTTCAGCGGCGGCGCGAACCTCGTCGTGTTCAACCAGAGCAAGAACGCCGAGTCGGCGTGGAAGCTCGTCCGCTGGCTCAGCGAGCCGGAGACTCAGGCGGCGTTCTACGAGACGACGGGTGACCTGCCCGCTCTCCAGGCCGCGTGGGATGCGCCCGCCCTTGCCGACGACGCGAGCCTGACGACCTTCGGTGAGCAGCTGCAGACCGCCAAGGCCCCGCCCGTGACGACCAGCTGGGTGCAGGTGGCCGCCAAGGGCGACCAGGCCCTCGAGCAGCTGCGTCGCGGCGGAGCGGATGTTCCCGCGGTGCTGCAGAAGCTGCAGGCCGACGCCGACGCGATCGGACTCGAGTGACCTCGATGTCCACCACCACCCTCCCCGCGGCCGGAGCCGACTCCGGCCGCGGGGCCTCCCGCCCCGACGGGCTGCACGCACGGCTGCGCAAGCGTCAGGCACTCATCGCCTGGGCGTTCTGCCTGCCCTTCGTCGCCGTGTTCGCCGTCTTCATGCTCTTCCCGATCGTCGGGTCGTTCGCGATGTCGTTCACCGACTTCACCGCTCGCGACATCACCTCGCCGTTCGCGGTGAACTTCGTCTGGCTCGACCAGTTCGCGACGCTCTTCGGGGACCCGCGCTTCATCACGTCCCTCGGGGTCACCGCGGTCTTCGTCGTGGTCGGCATCCCCGTGACGATGGTGCTGGCGCTCGCCCTCGCGCTCGCCCTCAACAGCGGCGGCGGCCGCATCGTCGCGTTCTTCCGGGTGGGTTTCTACGCGCCGGTCGTCACGAGCATCGTCGCGGTCGCGGTCGTCTGGCGCTACATCCTCCAGCCGGACGGCCTCCTCAACTCGGCCCTGGCGCTCGTCGGCATCGATGGCCCGAACTGGCTCAACGACCCCGCCTTCGCCCTGCCCTCGCTCATCATGATGGCGGTGTGGCGCAACGTCGGCACGCTCATGGTGATCTTCCTCGCGGGCCTGCAGGCCGTTCCGCAGGACGTCAACGAGGCGGCGACGATGGATGGCGCGTCATCGTGGCGGCGCCTGATCTCGGTCACCCTGCCGCTGCTGCGCCCGACGATCCTCCTCGGGGCGGTCCTCATCTCCGTCGGCTACCTGCAGTTCTTCGAGGAGGCGTTCGTCATGACCAAGGGCGGGCCGCTCGACTCGACCCTGTCCGTGGCGTACTACACCTTCCAGCAGTTCGGCTTCGGCGAGTACGGACTGGCCTCCGCCGCCAGCTACGTCCTGTTCCTGGCCATCGCTCTGCTGAGCCTGCTCCAGTTCCGACTGCTCCGTTCGAAGGACTGACCCGATGACAACCATCCCCGCTCCCGTGGTGGACACCGTCACGCCGCCGCCCGTTCCGCGGCGCCGCCGCCGTCGGTTCGGTCCGCGTGCGATCACCTACACCGTGCTGGCCGTCGGACTCACCCTCTGGCTCATCCCGTTCCTGTGGATGGTGCTCGGATCGGTCAAGACGCAGGGGGAGATTCTGCGCCGCCCGCCGACGTGGTTCCCGGAGAACCCGACGGGCGAGAACTTCGCGCAGTGGTTCGGGCCTCTCGACTTCGGACACTTCTTCGCCAACAGCCTCATCGTCGCGGTGGTCACCGTCCTCGGCAACATCGTGTTCTGCTCGATGGTGGGCTATGCCCTGGCGAAGATGGAGTTCCCCGGCAAGAAGGTGCTCTTCCTCCTCGTGATGGTGACGCTCATGGTGCCGGGGGTCGTCACCTTCGTGCCGCTGTTCGTGATGGTCTCCTCGCTCGGGCTCGTCAACACCTACCCCGCGCTCATCCTCCCCTTCATCACCGCCCCCATCGGCGTGTTCCTCATGCGGCAGTTCATCATGGGCATCCCCGACGCGCTGCTCGAGGCCGCCCGCCTCGACGGGGCGGGGGAGTGGCGCATCTTCTCGCGCATCGTGATGCCGCTGTGCGGGCCGCCGCTCGCGACCCTCGGCATCCTGACGTTCCTCGCCTCCTGGAACAACTTCCTCTGGCCGCTGGTGGCGGCCCAGACCGAGGAGATGTACACGCTTCCCGTCGCGCTCTCGCTCTACTCGACGGGACAGAACGCGACCAACTACGGACTGCTCCTGGCCGGATCCGTGCTCGTCATCGCGCCCATCATCGTGCTGTTCGTCTTCCTGCAGCGCTGGTTCATCCGGGGCGTCGCCACCACCGGTCTGAAGTGACCCACGCGCCGACCTCCGCGTCGCCGCATCCGTCCCCCCACAAGCGAAAGCACCTCATGCGACCCGAATTCCACACCGCGCCCGATGGAACCCGTTTCCGCGACCTCAACGGCAACGGCGTCCTCGACCCCTACGAGGACCCCCGCCTGACCCCGGAGGAGCGCACCGACGATCTGCTCAGCCGGATGTCGCCGGCCGAGAAGATCGGCCTCATGTTCCAGACCGTCATCGAGATCGGTCCCGATGGCGAGCTCCTCGAGACACCGGGCGCCATCTCGAAGTCGCCGACGACCGACGTCGTGGTCGGCAAGAACATGACGCACTTCAACGTGCACGCCATCCGCACGGCTCGTGAGGGCGCTCGCTGGAACAACAACCTGCAGAGACTCGCCGAGAGCACGCCGCACGGCGTCCCGGTGACGATCAGCACCGATCCGCGGCACGCGTTCGTCGAGAACACCGGCGTCGCCTTCTCCGCGGGTCCCTTCTCGCAGTGGCCGGAGCCGCTGGGGCTCGCCGCGCTCGACGACCTCGAGGTCATCGAGCAGTTCGCCGACGTCGCCCGTCGCGAGTACTGCGCGGTCGGTATCCGGGCGGCGCTGCACCCGCAGATCGACCTCCCCACCGAAGCTCGCTGGGGTCGTCAGGCCCAGACGTTCGGCTTCGACGCCGAGCGGGTCTCGCAGATCACCGCCGCCTACCTGCGCGGCTTCCAGGGCGACGTGCTCGGCGCTGAGAGCGTCGCGTGCACGACGAAGCACTTCCCGGGCGGCGGGCCGCAGCTCGACGGTGAAGACGCGCACTTCCCGTACGGACGCGAGCAGGTCTACCCGGGCGGCATGTTCGACTATCACCTCGAGCCCTTCCGCGAGGCGATCCGGCGCGGCACGGCCGGCATGATGCCGTACTACGGCATGCCGGTCGGACTCGAACGGAACGGCGTGCCGATCGCCGAGGTCGGATTCGCCTACAACCGTCAGATCGTGACGGACCTCCTGCGCGACGAGCTCGGCTACGACGGCGTCGTCGTCACCGACTGGGAGCTCGTCAACGACAACCACGTCGGGGACCAGGTGCTGCCCGCTCGCGCGTGGGGCGTCGAGGAGCTCGACCCGACCGAGCGGATGCTGCGGCTCCTGGACGCCGGTGTCGACCAGTTCGGCGGCGAGGAGTGCACGGAGCTGCTCGTCGGCCTCGTCGAATCCGGCACCGTGCCGCTCGAGCGCATCGACGTCTCGGCCCGGCGCATCCTGCTCGTGAAATTCCGGCTCGGCCTCTTCGACGACCCGTACGTCGACGAGGACGAGGCCGAGCGCATCGTCGGCAACGCCGATTTCCGCGCGCTCGGCACCCGCGCGCAGGCGGAGTCGCTGACCGTTCTGCAGAACCGCGACGAGGTGCTGCCGATCCGTTCGGCGCCCCGCCCGAGGATCTACGCCGAGAACGTCGGCGACGCCGCGATCGCCCCGTACGGCGACCGCGTCGAGCGGCCCGAGGACGCCGACGTCGCGATCGTCCGTGTCGGAGCGCCCTTCGAGCCTCGCGACGACCTGTTCCTCGAGAAGTGGTTCCACCAGGGTTCCCTCGACTTCGGCCCCGGGCTGGTGTCGCGACTGGGTCGTGTCGCGACGCACGCCCCTCTCGTGCTGGTCGTCGGCCTCGACCGGCCCGCGGTCCTCACCCCCTTCGTTCCCGTCGCTTCGGCGATCGTCGCCGACTACGGCAGCTCGGATGCCGCAGTGCTCGCCGCGCTCACCGGCGCGGTGCCGCCACGTGGCACGCTGCCCGTCGAGATCCCGCGATCCATGGACGCCGTGCGCCGTTCCCGGACCGACGTCCCGGGCGACACGGACGAGCCGATCTTCCCGCGGGGGACCGGACTGTCGATCGTGCCGGCGTGAGGTGCGTCGGTAGACTCCCCGGGGAATCGAGGTAGTCATGGTGGTCGGACGACCCACGGTCTACGACGTCGCGGAACGTGCCGGGGTGTCGATCGCGACGGTCTCATTCGCGTTCCGGCGCCCCGACAAGGTGCGCACCGAGACCCGCGACATGGTGTTGCGGGTCGCACGCGAGCTGGGGTACGTCCCCAGCGGCTCGGCCCGGAACCTCGCGCGCGGCCGCACCGGGGTGCTCGGGCTGCATCTGTTCGATCTGCTGGTCGAATCGGCGCCGCCCGTCGAGACGGGGTTGACCTCGGGTGCGGCTCCCGAGCGGCCGACGCCGCCCGGGCTCACCGATCTCGCCGAGCTCGACCTCGACGTCGACCTGATCGCGTGGGACGCCGACGAGGACGTCCGCCGGAGCGCTCCCCGGACGTTCCCGCTCTACGTCGATGAGATCCAGCGCGGCTTCGTGCTCGAGTGCAAGCGGGCCGGCACCGCGGTGCTGCTCAGCACCGGGGGGCTGGGGGCGTCCGAGATCGCCGACACGGCGGGGCAGGTCGACGGCCTCGCGATCCTGCCGGGCCCGACGGTGACCGCGTCTCTCGGCTCGGTGTCGTCGACGCTCCCGGTCGCCGTGCTGAGCTCGCCGCTGGGTGACGCGCACCATGTCCTCGCCGACAACGCTGGTGGTGAGCGGATGCTCGTCGATCATTTCGTCGAGGTCCACGGCGTCTCCACCTTCGGGTGGATCGACGCGCCTGCGGGCTTCGACACCGACGAGCGCCGCGCCGCCTTCTTCGATGCCGTCGCCTCTCACCCCGGCGCGCGCGCCGAGATCATCGACACCGTCGAGCTCGAGCGCGCACCGGTGTTCCCGGGGCTGAGCTCACGAGCACGCGAGAGCACGCTCCCCGAAGCGGTGCTGTGCGCGACCGATCAGATCGCGCTCGCCGCGCTCGACGTGCTGCACGCCCGGGGCATCGTCGTGCCCCGCGATGTGCGGCTCGCCGGCTTCGACGGCATCCAGGCGGCCGGGATGTCGTCGCCGCCGCTGACGACCGTGCGCCAGCCGATGGAGCTCATGGGGCGCATCGCCGCCCACCTGCTGCTGACCGATCCGGGAGACGGCTCGGCGCGGCGCAGCGTGCGCGTCGAGGTGGGGCTCCGGGTCGGCGGAAGCTGCGGGTGCCCGGTCAGTCCGTGATGCGGCAGTGCGTCCGCAGCTCACCGATCCCGTCGATCCCGACGGTGACGACGGAGCGGTCGCGCAGGAAGATCTGCGGGTCGCGCGAGTAGCCGGCGCCGCCCGGGCTGCCGGTCGAGATGAGCGTGCCGGGCAGGAGCGTGGCCGCCGTCGAGAGGTGCGCGACAAGCGTCGCGACCGAGCGGATCATCTGTCCCGTCGAGGCGTCCTGCACCGTCTGGCCGTCGACGACGGCCCAGATGTGAAGGTCTTGCGGGTCGGGGACCTCGTCGGCGGTCACCACGTAGGGTCCCGTCGGCGTGAACCCGTCGAAGGACTTGCAGCGCGACCACTGCGCCTCGGAGAACTGGATGTCGCGCGCGGTGATGTCGTTGACCACCGTGTAGCCCCAGACGTGGTCGAGAGCCGTGTCTGCAGGGACGTCCTTGGCCGCCGTGCCGATGATGACGCCGAGCTCGGCCTCGTAGTCGACCGACTCGCTGAGGCTCCGCGGCCACGACGTGATTGCGTCGTGCGCGGTGAGCGAGTTCGGCCACAGGGTGAACACGGTGGGCGCGGTGTCGGCCTTCAGGCCCAGCTCGCTCGAGTGCGCCGCGTAGTTCAGCCCGACGGCCAGCACGATCGGCGGGGCCAGAACGGCCGATGCGAAGGCCGAGCCGGTGATGTCGTGCCACGCCACGCCCTCGCTCGTCGACGCGTCCGCGACGCGCGCAAGCCCGTCGTCGCCGAGCTCGATGAGCTGCTGCAGTCGTTCGGGTGCGCCGGCGAACAGGTCGCCGACGAACGTGGCCCGGTCGTCTTCGACGAGCACGAGGCGGGGATCGTCGGCCCCCGCGGTCATCACGTGGGCAAAGCGCATGCTCTCAGGCTACCCGGCTCACGACTCGGTCGCGGCGCGACGTCCTCGCCATAGGGCGGACGCCGCCCGCGCTCTAGGGTGGGGGCGTGTCGTTCCCGTCGCCTCTCTCGCAGCCGCAGCCCGGTCACCCCGGTCCCATCCCGGCCGCGCCGACCTCGCCGCCCGTCGTCCCCGTTCGGGCGCGTCCCGGCGGCTGGGCGGCGCTCTGGGTCGGCGCGGTCCTCGTGGTGCTGCTCCTCGGACTGGCGGCCTACCTCGTGTCGTTCCTCGGCTGGTTCGCCTCGATCGTGGGAGCCGTGCTCGCGCTGCTGCCGCTGCTGGGAGTGCTGTGGGTCGTCCGCATCGTCGATCGCTGGGAGCCCGAGCCGCCACGGCTGCTGTGGATCGCGCTGCTGTGGGGCGCCGTCGCGTCGGTGGTCATCGCGCTCGGCGTCGACCTTCTCGTGACCATCGCCACCGGTCCGGCGCGTGACCCGCTCCTCGAGGCGATGAAGAGCGTCGTGCAGGCGCCCATCGTGGAGGAGATCGCGAAGGGGCTCGGCATCCTCCTCATGCTCCGTCTCGGGCGCCGCTACTTCGACGGACCCGTCGACGGCGTCGTCTACGGGGCGATGATCGGGGCGGGGTTCGCCTTCACCGAGAACATCCTCTACTTCGCCGACAGCCTGATCACCGGCGGTCTTGCTCAGGTGTCGGTCACGTTCGTGCTGCGCGGCATCCTCTCGCCCTTCGCCCACGTCATGTTCACGGCCGCGACCGGCTTCGCGGTCGGACTCGCCGTGCGGCGGGGAGCACGGGGCGCCGCCGTGTTCGGGCCCTGGGCGACCGGCCTCGCCGTCGCGATCCTGCTGCACGCGCTCTGGAACGGCTCGGCTGCTTTCGCCGACTTCTTCGCCCTCTACGTGACGCTCCAGGTGCCTCTGTTCATCGGGTTCGTGATCGGCGTGCTGCTGCTGCGCCGCGAGGAGGCGCGCCTCACCCGCGAACGGCTCGACGACTACGCCGCGGCGGGCTGGTTCACCCCCGTCGAGGTCGACCTGCTCGCCACCGGGGGAGGCCGAAGGCGCGCGCTGGCCTGGGCGCGGACACTTCCCGGCGACCGCACCGAGACGATGCGGGCATTCATCGCCGAGGCGACGCGTCTCGCTGCCGCACGCCAGCGGGCGCTGACCGGCCGCGACGATCGGGCGCTCTCCGACGAGCGCGAGCATCTCGCCCGGGCCACGCGCCTGCGACAGGCCCTGCTGCGACCGTGACCCTCGACCGGGACGACACCGCCCGGGAAAGACTCAGCGCCCGGTGCTGCGGCGATGCCTGCATGTCTCCCGGGCGCTGAGTTGGCCTGCCCTCATGATCCTCCCGCCGCCGCGCCGCGTCAAGAGGTGCGCTCGGGTGGGCGTCGCGTTGCACCCGTCCCCGCCCTCGGGTTGGATGGACACCATGACTGACGACCGCACCAAGCCCGAGATCGACGCCCCCGAGGGGCCCGCGCCCGATGACCTCGTCGTTCGCGACCTGATCGTCGGCGACGGCGCCGAGGCCAAGCCCGGCGACACCGTCACCGTTCACTACGTCGGCGTCGAGTACACCTCCGGCGAGGAGTTCGACTCGTCGTGGAACCGCGGTGAGAGCATCCAGTTCCCGCTCCGCGGTCTGATCCAGGGGTGGCAGGACGGCATCCCGGGCATGAAGGTCGGCGGACGCCGCGAGCTCGTGATCCCGCCGCACCTGGCCTACGGCCCCGCCGGCGGTCACTTCCTCGGCGGCAAGACCCTGATCTTCATCATCGACCTGCTCGCGGTCGGCTGACCCGACGGACACCGCTCGACGGGCGGATGCTGCACAGCGCGGCATCCGCCCGTCGCCATTCGGCACCGGAAATTTACATTCGCGGGAATAGGCTGTGCGCGGGCCGCGTTGCCGACCCCTTGTACGCCGGAGCCCTCCCGGACACCTACGACGAAGGACGATCATGACCACGACCACCGACATCCCCGGTTACAAGGCTGGCACCTGGGTGCTCGACGCCTCCCACAGCGAGGTGGGCTTCAGCGTCCGCCACATGATGATCTCGAAGGTGCGCGGCACCTTCGCCGTCGCCGAGGCGACCATCGTCGCCCCCGAGAACCCGCTCGAGCTGACGCTCGACGCCAAGGTCGACGTCGCCTCGATCAACACCAAGGACGAGGGGCGCGACAACCACCTCCGCAGTGCCGACTTCTTCGACGTCGAGAACTACCCCAACATCACGTTCGTCTCGACCGGCGTGCGTCAGCAGGGCGGCGACTTCCTCGTCGACGGCGACCTCACCATCAAGGATGTCACCAAGCCGGTGACCTTCGAGGTCGAGTTCGGCGGCTTCGGCACCGACCCGTGGGGCAACTACAAGGCCGGCGCGACGGCCAAGACCGTCATCAACCGCGAGGAGTTCGGCCTCACCTGGAACGCCGCGCTCGAGACCGGCGGCGTGCTCGTCGGCAAGGACGTCACCATCGAGCTCGACCTGCAGGGCTCCATCCAGGCCTGATCGCCCGGTTCTCTCCGAGGGGCGGATGCTGCGGCATCCGCCCCTCGTCGTGTCTCCGGGGGCGCGTCGTCCGGCTCACGGGGTCGGGTGGGCCGCGTCGTAGGCGCGGAACGCGGGGGCGAGGCGCACGAGGAGCGCCACCAGACCGACGATGATGAAGCCGCCCAACAGTGGCGGGAACCACAGTGCCGTGACGGTCGCGAGCGTCCCGGCGTACAGCGCGCCCAGCCTCGGACCGCCGGCGACCACCACGATGAACAGGCCCTGCAGTCGGCCTCGGATCGCATCGGGGACGGCGGCCTGCACCATCGTGTTGCGGTAGATCGAGCTGACGTTGTCGGCCGCGCCGGAACCGGCCAGCGCGAGGCCGGCGAGGGCGATCAGGGCGACGTTCGCGGACTCCTCGCCTACGGTCCCCGGGGCGAGTACACCGAACGACCCCGCGAGCAGGACGGCGCCGAACAGGGCGATCGTGACGCCGTAGGCGATGATCGCCCTCTCGATGCCACGGCCGTGCAAGGGATAGCGCGCGATCGGTCCCGAGAACAGGCTCGAGAAGAACGCGCCGACGGCGATGGCGGCCGTGAGGAGCCCTGTCGTGATCGCGCCGCCGCCGAGCAGCACTGCGCCGACGGCGGGGAAGAGGGCGGTGGGCTGACCGAACGTCATCGCGATGATGTCGAGGATGAACTGCAGCCGGATGTTCTTCGCGCGCTTGATGAAGCGCCAGCCGTCGGCGAGCGATCGCAGGCCCGGGCGGACGACGGCGCCCTCCGGGCGGATGCTGGGCAACGACCAGAGGCCGAGGAAGAGGGCGCTCATGAGCACGAGGTCGATCGTGTAGGTCCAGCCGTAGCCGGTGAAGGCCACGAGCAGCCCGGCCGCGGCCGGCCCGACCGAGACCATGATCCCCATGGTGATGCCGCCGAGCGCCGAGGCTGCGGGCAGCAGCTCGCGGGGGATCAGCCGCGGCACGATCGCCTGCCGTGCCGCCATGACGACCGAATTGGCAGCAGAGTTCACGACCGCGATGGCGTAGAGCCACGCGACCGTCTCGCCGCCGCTCCAGGTCAGCACCATCAGGACGGCCGTCGAGACGAAGGTCACGGATGCCGCGATGATGGCGACCCGGCGCCGGTCGAACGCGTCGGCGAGCATGCCCCCGTAGAGGCCGGCGATGATCATCGGCACGAGCCCGGCGACCGCGATCATCGCGACGGCGAACGTCGACGCCGTGAGGTCGTACATGTGGAGCATGATCGCGACGATGGTCAACTGCCCGCCGAGGCCGGCGAGGGTCGAGCCGACCCACATGCGCGCGAAGGCGGGGGAGGTGGTCAACGGCCGCAGATCGATGAGGTGATCCCGACGCAGGCGCATCATGCGAGCCTAGATGACTGGTACAGTAGAGCGGTTGCCGTTCGATCGGCCGCGGATAAAGAGAGCTCGCACATCGGGTGACGGGCGCCGCGCAATGAGAAGGAAGGGGATCCCATCTATGGCACTCGAAGCAGACGTCAAGAAGGCGATCATCGAAGAGTACGCGACGCACCCCGGTGACACCGGATCCCCCGAGGTGCAGGTCGCGCTCATGTCGCAGCGCATCAAGGACCTCACCGAGCACCTCAAGACCCACAAGCACGACCACCACTCGCGCCGTGGGCTCTTCCTGCTCGTCGGTCAGCGCCGTCGACTGCTCGGCTACCTCCAGGAGCTCGACATCCAGCGTTACCGTACGCTGATCGAGCGCCTCGGTCTCCGCCGCTAAGGAGAGCGACTCCGCGCACAATCGCGCAAAACATTCTTGCGAAGGCCGTCCCAGGTGTGGGGCGGCCTTCGGCTTTTCCCGAGCCCGCGCCGCGAGAACGTACCTTCACCGCGAGAACGTACGCCGTCTGGTGCGTTGTCGCGGAGACGGTGCGTGTTCGGCGGCGGGTGTTCGGCGGTGTGTGCTCAGCGGTGGGCCGCGGCGAGTAGATCGGCGTGCCAGCGCTCGGCGACGTCGGGGTGGGCCCGCAGGCGCGACTTCAGCGCGTTCTCGCCGTGCACCCCGTGGATCGGGTTGGTCGGATCCTTCGTGACGCCTCTCGCCTCGGCGGCGAGTTCGGCGGGCAGGTCGATGAGCGGGAATCGGGCGTCGAGGGCGGGGTTGAAGAAGAACGGCACCGAGATGCGGTCGTCGGGGTAGCGCGGCGACACGACGCGGTGGTTCGTCGCGATGAGATAGCCGTCGGTCGCGTACTCGAGCAGTTCGCCGATGTTGACGACGAAGGCTCCCGGCACCGGCGGAGCGTCGACCCATTCGCCGTTGCGCTGCACCTGCAGGCCACCCTTCCCGGGCTCGACCCACAGCAGCGTCAAGGCGCCTGAGTCCTTGTGCGCGCCGACACCCTGCTGCGGGGTGGGGTCGTCCTTGCCGGGGTAGCGGACGATCTTCAGCAGGGTCTGGGGCTCGCCGAAGTGGTCGTCGAAGTACGTCGCGGGGGCGCCGAGGGCCTCGGCCCAGGCGCGGAGCAGGCGCCGCGCGACCTCGGAGAGGTGCGCGCCCCACGCGTCGGTGACCTCGCGCAGCTCGGGCTGCGCGGCCGGCCACAGGTTGGGGCCGATGAGCCGGGCGTAGTCGGGCGCGTCGGGGTCGTCGACCGCGGACCGTTCGGGACCGATGTCGATCTGCTCGCGCCAGTCGACCCGGCCCTGCGTGAGCTCGCCGCCGACGCGCGTGTAGCCGCGGAAGTGCGGGCTGTTGACGTTCTCGATCGCGAGCTTGTCGGCCTCGGGCAGGTCGAAGAACTCGCGCGCGACGCGGTGGAGCCGGTCCTCGAGACCGGCGGGGATGCCGGTGCCGGTGAGGTAGAAGAAGCCGACGTCGTGCGTCGCGGCGCGCAGCTCGTCGCGGAAGCGGGCGACATCGGCGGCGTCGCCGTCGAGCTGGGAGAAGTCGAGAACGGGAAGGGAGAGCTCGCTCATGCAGTGAGGCTACGAGCCCTCTGCGGCATCCGCTCGTTTGTTGCGCGGGATGACCTCGCCGGCCTCGCGCGGACGACGCGACCCCGTCGGGTCGCTGCGCCGGCCCTCGCGGCCCGCGAGCTGCGGGTCGCGGAAGAGCCACGCCGGGCGGGGCTCGACGAGCGGCCGGAACACTCGTCGAACCGGAGCCGTGGCCAGACCCAGAGCGATGAGGATCGACGCGACGACGACGAGCGGCAGCCACACCCACGTGGGTTCGGCGTCTCGCAGCACGCCCGACTCCCGGAACGGGTACAGCACGAACGAGTGCAGCAGGTAGATGTACATCGTGTACTGCCCGAGCCGGGTCCAGCGGTGCGAACCGCGGGGGACGAGGGCCAGGAAGGATGCCGTGAGGGCGAGCGCCACGAGCAGCAGGGCGACCCGCACGGCTCCCGCCCACCATTCGGAGCTGCCCGCATCCGAGTAGCTCGCGTCGTAGAACATCCACTTTCCGAGGTTGATGTCGCGCCATGTTCCGATGAATGCCCAGGCCGCCCATCCCGCGAGCCCGAGCGTCGCGACGGCCGCCGTCACGGTCGTCGGGGTGCGCCGCAGCAGGTCGAACCGGTCGACGACGTCGCGGTCGCGCAGCCACCAGCCGAGCACGAAGAAGGGCAGGAAGCCGAGCGTTCGCGACAGTGAGAGCGTCGAATCGATGTTCGGGAGGTACCCCGAGATGACCGAGATCGCGAAGGCCCACAGGAGCGGCCACCGCAGGAGCGCGAGGTAGGGCAGGACCAGGCGGAAGATCCCGAGCGCCAGCAGGAACCACAGCGTCCACGAGGGCTGGGTCGGGTTGGGGTTCGCGTGGCCCTCGACGAGGAACTTCGTGAGCGTCCAGAGTCCCTCGAAGATCACGTACGGCACGAGGATGTCGGTGATGACGCGGGCCATCTGCCGCCGCGATTGCGGGTCGGACTTGGAGAAGTAGCCCGAGATGATCGCGAACGCGGGCATGTGGAACGCGTAGATCACGAGGTACATCGCCATCGCGATGTCGGAGTCGTACGTCAGGCGCTGGATCGCGTGACCCAGCACCACCAGCACGATACAGGCGAAGCGGGCGTTGTCCCAGAAGGGCACGCGCCGCTTCGGGCGCGTTCCGGTCGTGCCGGTGGCGGGATGCGTCATCGTGGATGAAACACTATCCCGGGGGAATAGTCCGAGCGCGACCGCGTTGCATGGTTTATATTCATTTGCATGAAACGGATGCCGCGGCATCCGGGAAGGCGGACCGACGTGAACACGCACACGAGCGAAAACACCGGCTGGTCGGGGATGCAGTTCGGCATCTTCTCCGTGAGCGACATCACGGCAGACCCGACGAGCGGCCACACCCCGAGCGAAGCGGAGAAGATCCGCGCCGCCGTGACCATCGCCAAGCATGCCGAGGATGTCGGGCTCGACGTCTACGCGATCGGCGAGCACCACAACCCGCCGTTCTGGTCGTCGTCGCCCACCACGACGCTCGCCTACATCGCGGCGCAGACCGAACGCCTCATCCTCTCCACGGCCACGACGCTCATCACGACGAACGACCCGGTGAAGATCGCCGAGGACTACGCGATGCTTCAGCACCTGTCGGGCGGCCGCGTCGACCTCATCATGGGGCGCGGCAACACCGGCCCGGTCTACCCGTGGTTCGGCAAGGACATCCGTCAGGGCCTGCCGCTCGCGATCGAGAACTACGCCCTGCTGCACAAGCTGTGGCGTGAGGACGTCGTCGACTGGGAGGGCAAGTTCCGCACTCCGCTGCAGGGCTTCACCTCGACGCCCCGTCCGCTCGACGGCGTCGCTCCGTTCGTCTGGCACGGCTCGATCCGCACCCCCGAGATCGCCGAGCAGGCCGCCTACTACGGCGACGGCTTCTTCGCGAACAACATCTTCTGGCCCAAGGAGCACTACCAGCGCCTCATCGACCTGTACCGTCAGCGCTTCGCGCACTACGGCCACGGCACGCCCGAGCAGGCGATCGTCGGTCTCGGCGGCCAGGTGTTCATGAGCGCCAACTCGCAGGATGCCGTTCGGAAGTTCCGCCCGTACTTCGACAACGCCCCCGTCTACGGTCACGGCCCCTCGCTCGAGGACTTCAGCGAGATGACGCCCCTCACCGTCGGGTCGCCGCAGCAGGTCATCGACCGGTACGCGGCGATGCGCGAGACGTTCGGCGACTACCAGCGTCAGCTGTTCCTCATCGACCACGCGGGCCTGCCGCTGAAGACCGTGCTCGAGCAGCTCGACATCCTGGGCGGCGAGGTCGTCCCGGTGCTTCGGAAGGAGCTCGCGCAGGGTCGTGGCGCGGCAGTGCCCGACGCCCCGACGCACGCCGCGCGCGTCCGTGAGGTGTACGGCGACGGCCCGGCGCGCGAAGCGCGGCCCCGCGCCAATCGCGGAGACAACCTCAGCGGCCCCTCGCCCTACCAGGACGCTCCCGCGCCCGCAGGTTCGGCCTTCGGTGTGGCGGCGGCACGATGAGCGCGCGGCGTATCGCGGTCGTCTCGGCCGGCCTGTCGAACCCGTCGTCGACCCGCATGCTCGCCGACCGGCTCGCGACGGCGACGATCGCCGAGCTCACGGCATCCGACATCACCGCGACAGCGGACGTCATCGAGCTGCGCGATCTCGCGCACGACATCACGAACAACCTGCTGACGGGTTTCGCCCCGCCCGCCCTCGAGTCGGCGATCAACTCGGTCGTCTCGGCCGACGCGCTCATCGCTGTGACGCCGATCTTCTCGACGAGCTACTCCGGGCTGTTCAAGTCGTTCATCGACGTGCTCGACCCCGACTCGCTCACCGGGAAGCCCGTGCTCATCGGGGCGAACGCGGGCACGGCTCGTCACTCGCTCGCGATCGACTATGCCATCCGGCCGCTGTTCGCGTACCTGCACGCGGCCCCGGTCTCGACCGGCGTCTTCGCGGCGTCGAGCGACTGGGGGAGCAAGGCCGACGAGGTCGCTCCGCTGAGCGCGCGGGTCGAGCGCGGCGCACGGGAGCTCGCTGCGGCCGTCGTGGCACGCACGCCCGTCACGGACGCGGATCCGTTCGACCCCGCCTCGTACCTGGGCGAGGGCAAGTCGTTCGGTCACCTGCTCGGCGGTCTCGCCGGGGAGTGACCCGCTCGCGGCGCCGCGTGAGGGCGGCCGTGATCACATCGATCGCGGCGCCCAGCGCGAGCGCCGCGGCCACCGACAGGAGCACCGCAAGCAGCGGGGCATCGGGCAGGAGCGCGCCGATCGCCGCGCCGATGACGCTCTGATAGGTGGCCCAGGCCGTCGCCGCGACTCCGGCGATGGCGAGGAAGCGCACGGCCGATATTCGCGTGGCGCCCGCGGTGAGATTGACCGCGAGGCGCGCGAAGGGGATGAAGCGGGCGGTGAAGACGACCGTCGCGGTTCCCCGCTGCAGCCGACCCCCCGCCCACGCGAACGCGCGCTGCACGCGCCGGTGCCGCATCCACCGCCACCGGCGGAGGCCGATCCGACGCCCCACGGCGTAGCAGAGCGCATCCCCGCAGAACGCAGCGGATGCGGCGACACCGACGACGGCCGCCAGCGGGGGATCGCCGGTCGACGCGGCGAGCGCTCCCGCCGCCGTCACCGCGATCTCGCCGGGGACGACGACCAGGACGGAGTCGAGGAGGACGAGCGCGAAGACCGCGACGAGGAGCCAGGGGCCGCCGGACATCGCGGTCAGCAGGTCGTCGAGCACGCGGCATCCCTATCAGCCGTGGATGAACGGAGCGGGAACGGCGACGGTCAGGCGTCCGCGAGGTGACCGAGCGCGGAGGATCGTGTGAACAGTGCGCGATTCCGGCTGGTTCAGCAGACAGTGGCGCGCCGTCGGCGACACCCTGGTCTTGTGAGAGTCGCGGTGGTCACCGAGTCCTTCCTTCCCCACATGAACGGCGTGACCGGTTCGGTCCTGCGGGTGCTCGAGCATCTCGAGCATCGCGGGCACGAGGCCTTCGTCGTCGCGCCTGGCGCGGGGCGACGGCATCCGCTCGCCGTTCCGGGTCGAGCGGTGCGGTCGATCCCGATGCCCCGGTATCCCGCCGTGCGCGTGGCGGCCCCGCCCGTGGTCTCGGTCGCGCGGGCGCTGCGAGAGTTCCGCCCAGACGTCGTGCACCTCGCATCGCCGTTCCTTCTCGGCTGGCAGGGGCTTCTCGCCGCCGAGGGCCTCGGGCTGCCGAGCGTCGCCGTCTATCAGACCGATGTCATCGCCTACACCGAGCGCTACGGCGTGCCCCACGCCACGGCGCTCACGGCTGCTCACGTGCGGCGGCTGCATCGCCGCGCGACGCTGACGCTCGCTCCCGCCGACGCGGCACGGCGGCAGCTGCAGGACCTCGGTGTCGATCGCGTCGCGATCTGGGGCCGCGGGGTCGACGGCATCCGCTTCGCGCCCCACCGCCGCGACGAGGCGTGGCGCGGGCGGGTCGTTCCGGAAACGGCCGACGGCGACGTCGTGGTCGGATATGTCGGGCGGCTCGCCCCCGAGAAGCAGATCGAGGACCTGGCGGCGCTCAGCTCGCTGCCCGGCGTGCGACTGGTCATCGTGGGCGACGGGCCCTCGCGGATGAGTCTGGAGAGCCTCTTGCCGGATGCCGTCTTCCTCGGCCATCTGCACGGGGACGAGCTCGCCACCGTGATGGCCAGCTTCGACATTTTCGTGCACCCGGGCGAGAGCGAGACGTTCGGCCAGACCATCCAGGAGGCGCAGGCGAGCGGTGTACCGGTGGTCGCGACGGGTCGCGGCGGCCCGCTCGACCTGGTGCGCAGCAGTGTCGACGGGTGGCTCTACCGGCCCGGCGATGCCGACGACCTCCGCAGCCGGGTCGCCGACCTGGCGGGGGACGCGGCGAAGCGGCGCGCGTTCGGCGCGGCGGCCCGGGAGGCCGTCGCCGGGCGCACCTGGGAGAGCCTCGGCGATGCCCTGCTCGGCCACTACGAGCGTGCGGGCGAGCTGCATGCGATCGACCGTGCCCGGCGGGCTCGCGTGTGGCCGCGCGCCGAGCTGCCCGCCGCGGGCGACGGACCCCCGCTGTGGCGGCGCTACGTCGCGCTGGGCGACTCGATCACCGAGGGGCTCTGCGACACGTCGCGCATGCCGGCGGGGATGCACCGGGGATGGGCCGATCGTCTCGCTCAGCTGCTCGCCTCGGCGGCGCCGCGAGCCGGTGGGGGAACCGCAGCCTTCCAGTACGCGAACCTCGCGGTGCGCAGCAAACGGGTACGGCACCTCGTCGACGAGCAGGTTCCGGCGTGCCTGGCGCTGCGGCCCGAACTCGTCTCGGTGCTCATCGGTGCCAACGACCTCGTGCAGGCCCGGGTGGACGTCGCGAGCGTCGCCGACGAGGTCGAGATCGCGGTCCGGCGGTTGCGGGAATCCGGGGCGGACGTGCTGCTCGCCACGGTGTTCCTTCCGGGGCGGGCCGCAGCGAGCATCTTCGCGCGGCGCTTCGCCGCCTACAACGCCCGGCTGCGAACGATCGCGTCGAGGACGGGCGCCATCCTGGTCGACCTCGAGGCTGTGCCGGAACTCGCCCGCCTCGAGCTGTGGGCCGACGACAAGGTGCATCTGCGCTCGCGCGGGCATCGGCTCGTGGCCTATCGCGCGGCGGAAGCGCTCGGGGTGCCGCACGCCGAGGCGCTCGCCGAGCTCGACGAGGCCTTCCATCTCGACGACGATCCCGTCGTGCCGGGAACGTGGCTGCGTCGCGATGCACTCCCGTGGATGTGGCGGCGCCTGCGCGGCCGCACGGCCGGCGACGGCGTCGCCCCCAAGCTCCCCGCCTACGTGCGCATCGGCCCCACGGCCCCGCGCCGCTCGTCCCTCCCGCAGCAGTAGCCCGCCCCGACCCGCCCCGCCCCGCCCCGCCCCGCCGGGAGCGACGCGCGGTCAGGGGCGCCAGCGGTACTCGGCCTCGGGCCGGCCGGGGGCCCCGTAGCGCTGGGCCCGTTCGGCGCGGCCGGCGTCGGCGAGGTGCTCGAGGTATCGTCGCGCCGCGACGCGCGACATCCCGAGCGCCTCCGCAGCCTCGCGGGCGGACAGGGCTCCGGCCTCGCGGAGCCGGTTCGACACGCGCTCGAGCGTCTCGGGAGAGAGCCCCTTGGGGACGGGCGCCGTGACCGGGCGCAGCGCCCCCAGCATCGCGTCGATCTCGGCCTGGGTCGCCGCGCCCGTGGTCTCGCTCGCGCGCTCGCGGTAGCGCGCGTACTGCGACATCCGTTCCTGGAAGTCGGCGAAGGTGAAAGGCTTCACGAGATATTGCACCGCGCCGAGGCCGACGACCTGGCGCACCACGTCGGCATCCCGCACCGAGGTGATCGCGATGACGTCGACATCCCGGGCTCGCGCGCGCACATGGCGCAGGACGTCGAGTCCCGATCCGTCGGGCATCGTCATGTCCAGAAGCACGAGGTCGATCTCGTCCGTGGCCGGGCTGTCGAGGAGGGCTCGCAGGGCGGCACGTGCGCCGCTGCACTCGGCGACGACCCGGAATCCGTCCAGCCGCTCGATGTAGTGGCGGTGGAGGTCGAGGGTGAGGGCTTCGTCGTCGACCAGCAGCACGCCGATCATGTTTCCCTCCTCGGCAGGATGACGCGGAACGTCGTCGGGTCGTGATCGAGGGTGAGGCTACCGCCGGCGTCGTCGACGATCGCTGCGACGAGGGCGAGACCGACACCACGTCCTTCGGCGCCGGCGGGTTTCGTGGAGAAGCCGTGCTCGAAGATCCGGCGCCGGAGCTCGGGAGGGACGCCGGTTCCCGAGTCCGACACGGCGATCTCGAGCTCGTCCTCCTCGGTGCGCGTCATCCTGATCTCCACCCAGCGCGGTTCGGGCCCGCCGGCGGCGGCGTCGAGCGCATTGTCGATGAGATTACCGACGACCGAGACGGCGTCGACCGGCGAGAGCACCGAGCGAGGCGCGTCGGGTTCGATGCGGGAGCGCCACCGGATGCCGCGTTCCTTGGCCTGCGAGGCCTTGCCGAGCAGCAGCGCCCCGACGGTCGGGTCGCCCTCGCGGCGGGCCGCGACCTCGTCGACCAGCACCTGACTCTGCCGCGAGGTCTCGGCGAGGATCTCGATCGCCTCGGGGGTGCGACCCAGCTCCAGCAGGGCGATGGCGGTGTGCATGCGGTTGCCGTGCTCGTGGGTCTGCGCCCGCAGGGCTTCGCCGAGCGTACGGAGCGACTCGAACGACGAGACGGCGTCGCGGACGGCGCCGGCGGGCAGGTCTCCGGTGACCTGCCGCGTCGCCCGACGCGCGACGACGGCTCCGACGAGACCAGCCGCCAGGAGCGCGGCCGCGATGCCGACGACGACGAGGATGCGGGGCCCCAGAGTCGCCGCGATACTGCCGATGGTCACGCCGACAGAGACCCACCCGACGACGGCGCCGCCGCTCTCCACGGGCACGATGGTGCGGATCGAGGGGCCGAGGGTGCCCGTGAACTCCTCCGTCAACGCGCGTGACGTGGTGGGGATCGAACCCAGGTAGCGCTCGCCGATCCGCTCGGCGTCGCGGTGCGTGATCCGGATGCCGCTCGGGTCCATGATCGTGACGAAGTCGACGCGGGCATCGACGATCACCTGTTCGACCTGGGGCTGCAGCTCCGCGGATGCGAGGTCGCGGTCGCCGGCGGCGAGGAGGTCGGCGACCTGCGCCGAGTCGGCGACGGTCTGCGCGACGGCCTGGGTGACGCGCTCGGCCTCGGACCGCGCGGACCGCTGGCCGTCGGCGATGAGGATGCCGGCGATCGCCAGGGTGAGGAGCGCCACGGCCACCGCGACCGCGACGAACACGAGCGAAGCGGCGCTGCGGGTGCGCGTTGTCATGCCGCTCTCGCTCTCGTCGTCGTCGTCGGGTGCTGCCACGTCGCAGGCCGTGACCAATACGACCATAAATCGGCGTCCGGGCGGAACAGCCGGACGCTGAGAGCGCACCGACAGAGACGTCGGCATCGGACAACGACTGTTCAGCTGGAGGAGACCATGGCTCTCACATCATCTTTCCGCCTGCCGGGGTACAACGCCCGGAAAGGCAAGCAGGCCTGGGACAAGCACACGTGGCTCTACGTCTCGGTCATCCTGGCGGTCGTGCTGGGCGCGGTCGTCGGCCTCGTATGGCCTTCCTTCGCCGTCGGTCTCGAGCCGCTCGGCAAGGGCTTCGTCAACCTCATCAAGATGATGATCGCGCCGATCATCTTCTGCACGATCGTCGTGGGGGTCGGCTCGATCGCGAAGGCCGCGACGGTCGGGCGCATCGGCGGTCTCGCGCTGCTCTACTTCATGGTGATGTCGACCTTCGCCTTGGCGATCGGACTCATCGTGGGCAACATCATCCACCCGGGTGAGGGGCTCAACATGCAGAGCGCGGTCTACGACGCCGGGGCGGCGGCCGAGGCGAAGTCGACGACCGACTTCCTGCTCGGCATCATCCCGACCACGTTCTTCTCGGCGTTCACCGGTGAGAGCGTGCTCCAGGTGCTGTTCATCGCGCTGCTGGTCGGCTTCGCGTTGCAGGGACTCGGCGAGAAGGGCGCCCCGATCATGAGCGCCGTGAAGAACCTGCAGACGCTGGTCTTCCGCATCCTCGGCATGATCCTGTGGCTTGCTCCGATCGGCGCCTTCGGTGCGATCGCCGCGGTGGTCGGCAAGACCGGTGTCGCCGCCATCGTGAGCCTCGGTGTGCTGATGATCGCGTTCTACATCACGTGCATCGTCTTCATCGTCGCGGTGCTCGGCACGCTGCTCTACGCCGTGGCGCGGATCAACATCTTCAGCCTGATGAAGTACCTCGCCCGCGAGTACCTGCTGATCGTCGGGACCTCGTCGAGCGAGTCCGCGCTGCCCCGCCTGATCGCCAAGATGGAGCACGTCGGCGTCTCGAAGCCGGTCGTGGGTATCACGGTCCCCACGGGATACTCGTTCAACCTCGATGGGACGGCCATCTACCTCACGATGGCGTCGCTGTTCATCGCCGCCGGGATGGGCGCTCCGATGTCGATCCCCGAGCAGATCGGACTGCTGGTCTTCATGATCATCGCCTCGAAGGGCGCGGCCGGAGTCACCGGCGCCGGCCTCGCGACCCTCGCCGGCGGTCTGCAGGCGTACCGGCCCGACCTCGTCAACGGCGTCGGCGTGATCGTCGGCATCGACCGGTTCATGTCGGAGGGTCGCGCGCTGACCAACTTCACCGGGAACGCGGTCGCGACGATCCTCATCGGAACCTGGACCCGCGAGTTCGACCGCGACCAGGCCCGCGCCGTGCTCAGCGGCGAGCGCCCCTTCGACGAGGCGATGCTCACCGGTCACGGTCACGACGGGATGTCGAACGACACCGGCGCCGTCAACACGCAGGGACTCGGTGACGCCGCCCTCGAGGAGGCCGCGGCGAAGGAAGAGCGCGCTCGCCTCCGCCGCGAGGCCGCGACGCGCTGACGGTTCCCGATCTCCGGTGGCCGCGGATCCGAGAAATCGGATGCCGTGGCCACCGGCATTCTCGACGGCAGGCGAAACCGGCTCGTCGGCGCGCAGGGCGGCGGGCCCCGCGAGGAGAAGGTGGAACGCGACCGCTCAGAATGGCGGGGCCCCGGGGCCGGGTGGCTCTGTGGACGTGAAGGCGACCGTGAATGCGACGAGGGGTGGTGGTGCGTCTTCGCGATAGACCCGCCCGGTGGGTGAGGTCCAGATCAGCCTTCCGCCGGGGAGTTGTCGTACTCGCCATCGGGTGTGGTGTTTGACGTCGTGGTGTCTCTTGCAGAGGTTCGCGAGGTTGCACACGTGCGTCGCGCCGCCGTCGGATGCGGCGATGGTGTGGTCGATCTCGCAGCGGATGGCGGGTTGCCGGCATCCGGGGAACCGGCAGTGCCGGTCTCGGGCTCGCAGCAGCCGCACCATGGCAGCGGTGGGCCGGTAGCTGTCGCATTCGAGGACGGTTCCGGTGACCGGGTGGGTGAGAAGCCGGTCCCAGGAGGTCGCGTTGCCGGCGAGTTCGCGTGCGGTGTTCGCATCGATGGGGGAGCGCCCCGCCAGATCGGCAGGCCCCTCGTCTTGCCCCATGAGTGTCAGCGCGGACACGGCGACTTGCACGTGTGCCCGGATCGCCCCGAGCGTTCCGCCGCCGTCACCGGTGCCAGTCGGGTCGAGCGCCGGCGATCCAGTCAGGAGGAGGTCGCAGAACACGTCGGCGCGGACCTGATCGATCGTGCGGGCATCGTCGACGAACGACGACCCGTCGCGAATCGTCGTGTCGGCGCCGGGTGAGCCGCCGTTCGCGTCGGCTCGAACGCCAGGCGCCTCGGCTCGAGCGTCAGGGGCGTCGGCTCGAGCGTCAGCGCCGCCACCCGCCCCGTCAGCCTGGGCCCGCGCGTTGATGATCTCCCGGGCCTGCCGGGTGAGCCGGTCCACGATCCCGTCGGCGATCACGGTCGGCAGCGTCGCGATCAGGTCCGACATCCCGTCTGCTCCGACCTGCACTCGCACGCACCGCCCCGCCGCGGCCTCCTCGTGCCGCTCGGTGAACGACCGCGGGTGCATCTGCTCCGCCAGCATCCGCAATGTCTCCAGCACCCGGTTGGGCCTCTCGCCCTCGCACCGCTCGATCGCGACCCGCTCGAACTCCGCCCGGCCCTCTGCGGGCACGAGGCATCCCGTCTCCTGAATCACCCGGACATGCCCGCGGACGATGCGCCCGGCTTCCCAGGCCGCCATCGTCACCGGGTAGTTCTCAACCAGGTCCCGCGCTTCGTCGATCCGCCGCTGCAAAGTGCGGTCGGTCGTGACGAACACTCCGGCAAGTTCCGCGGCGATGCCCCGCAGCGCCATCTCGCGCGCCTTGACCTTCTCCGACGCACCCGCGGCCTGCTTCTCGGCCAGCAGCCCAGCCGCTGCGAGCACCCGAACTTCACGAATCTGCACGGCTCGCGCGGCATCCGAAACGCCCTCGGCATCCGCGACCAGCTGAGCGAGCGCGTCGACATCGCTGTCGCTGCCCATCCCGCAGCCTGCCCGGCTACCGATCCCATCATTCGAATGCATGTTCGAATACTGTCACGAACCTCCGACATCGCCCCGCCACTCTGCACACACCCCGAAGCGCCCGAGAAATACAGGCGGGGCTCGGACGCGTCAGCATCCGAGCCCCGTTCGCGGGCGGCCGTTCGGCGTCACCCGCTCTTGCGGCGGAACTCCCGCTTCGTCATGGCACCGTGCGACGCGTGCACCGACGAATCGCCGTCGAGGTGTGCCTCTCCGGTGCGGTGCTGGGCGTTCTTCTTTTCGAGCGCCTCGCGGAACTTGCGCTTCACATCGTCGGATGCCGCGCCCGCGGGCTTGTCTGCTTCGCTCATGAGGCCACGATACGCAGGCGAGGGTCTCGCTGGTAGGCTGGGGCAGGTTGCCGTCCGGCACCCGCTCAATTCAACACTGAGCTCATGGAGCGGATCCGGCAGGAAGCTGGTCCCCTGTGGTGGGTTCCCATCCCGATCGAATGCCGATCGCGGAGATGGTGATCTTCGACTGGTGACCAGCGCAGGCGGTTCTCGCGGTTTCGTCCGCGCGCCCATATCTGCCCCGCTCCTTCGCACGATCTCGTGCGCGAAACGCGCGTGCGAGTCTAAACAAAGAAGGAGGGACCTCTTGGAAGGTCCAGAAATCACCGCAGCCGAAGCCGTCCTCGACAACGGCCGCTTCGGCACCCGCACCGTCCGGTTCGAGACCGGACGCCTGGCACAGCAGGCGCAGGGCGCCGTTGCCGCCTACCTCGATGAGGAGACGATGCTCCTCTCGGCCACCAGCGCCGGAAAGCACCCGCGCGAAGGCTTCGACTTCTTCCCGCTCACCGTCGACGTCGAAGAGCGCTCGTACGCCGCCGGCAAGATTCCCGGCTCGTTCTTCCGCCGCGAGGGACGCCCCTCGACCGAGGCGATCCTCGTCTGCCGTCTGATCGACCGCCCGCTGCGCCCGTCGTTCGTCGACGGCCTGCGCAACGAGGTCCAGATCGTCATCACGGTCCTCTCGATCGCACCCGGCGAGTACTACGACGCCCTCGCGATCAACGCGGCATCCGCTTCGACGCAGATCTCGGGCCTGCCGTTCTCCGGCCCGATCGCCGGTGTTCGCCTGGCGCTCGTTCCCGGTCACGGTGAGCACGAGGACCAGTGGGTCGTCTTCCCGAACCAGAAGGTCGTCGAAGAGGCCGTCTTCGACCTCACCGTCGCCGGCCGGGTCCTCCCCGACGGCGAAGTGGCCATCATGATGGTCGAGGCCGAGGCGACCGAGGGCAGCTGGAACCTCATCAAGGGCGGCGCCGTCAAGCCGAGCGAAGAGGTCGTCGCACAGGGCCTCGAGGCCGCCAAGCCCTTCATCAAGCAGCTCGTCGAGGCGCAGGCTTCGATGGCGGCATCCGCGTCGCGTGAGCCGGGCGTCTACCCCGTCTTCCCGCCGTACGCCCCGGAGGTCTACGACTTCGTCGCCGAGCGCGCCTACGGCGAGCTGACGAGCGTCTACCAGATCGCCGACAAGCAGGAGCGCCAGAACGCCGACGACGCGATCAAGGACCGCGTCAAGGGCGAGGTCGCCGCTGCCGTCGAGGCCGAGCAGCTCCCGGCGTCCGCGCTCGCGGAGTTCTCCGCCGCGTACAAGTCGGTCACCAAGAAGATCGTCCGCGGCCGCATCCTCAGCGAGGGCGTCCGCATCGACGGTCGCGGCCTGGCCGACATCCGTCCGCTCGACGCCGAGGTGCAGGTCATCCCGCGCGTCCACGGCTCGGCGATCTTCCAGCGCGGTGAGACCCAGATCCTGGGCGTCACCACGCTGAACATGCTGAAGATGGAGCAGCAGATCGACTCGCTGTCGCCCACGACAAGCAAGCGCTACCTGCACCACTACAACTTCCCGCCCTACTCGACCGGTGAGACCGGCCGCGTCGGCAGCCCGAAGCGTCGCGAGATCGGGCACGGCTTCCTCGCCGAGCGCGCGCTCGTGCCGGTGCTGCCCAGCCGCGAGGAGTTCCCGTACGCGATCCGTCAGGTCTCCGAGGCCCTCGGGTCGAACGGCTCGACCTCGATGGGCTCGGTGTGCGCCTCGACCCTCTCGCTGCTGAACGCCGGTGTGCCCCTGCGCGCCCCGGTCGCCGGTATCGCGATGGGTCTCGTCTCCGACCAGGTCGACGGTGAGACCCGCTACGCGGCGCTGACCGACATCCTCGGCGCCGAGGACGCGCTCGGCGACATGGACTTCAAGGTCGCCGGCACGAGCGAGTTCGTCACGGCCATCCAGCTCGACACGAAGCTCGACGGCATCCCGTCGTCGGTGCTCTCGGCCGCGCTGACCCAGGCCAAGGAGGCTCGTCTGACGATCCTCGGCGTCCTCAACGCCGCGATCGACAGTCCCGACGAGATGGCACCGACCGCCCCGCGCGTCATCAGCGTCCAGATCCCGGTCGACAAGATCGGTGAGCTGATCGGCCCCAAGGGCAAGACGATCAACTCGATCCAGGACGAGACCGGCGCCGACATCTCGATCGAGGAGGACGGCACCGTCTACATCGGCGCGACCGACGGCCCCTCGGCCGAGGCCGCTCGTGCCCGCGTGAACGCGATCGCCAACCCCACCAACCCCGAGGTCGGCGAGCAGTTCCTGGGCACCGTGGTGAAGATCGCGACGTTCGGCGCGTTCATCTCGCTCCTGCCCGGCAAGGACGGACTGCTGCACGTCAGCGAGGTCCGCAAGCTCGCCGGCGGCAAGCGCGTCGAGAACGTCGAAGACGTCCTGGGCGTCGGCCAGAAGATCCTCGTGCGCATCACGAAGATCGACGACCGCGGCAAGCTCTCCCTCGAGCCGGTTCTCGAAGAGACCGCTGACCAGGACGGCTCGGCCGCTGCGAGCGAGGGCCCCGAGGCTCCCGCCGAAGGCTGAATCTCCTGATCACCCGGATGCCCGTCCCCGTCTCGGGGGCGGGCATCCGTCGTTCCCAGAGCGGCCGTGATGAAACAGTTATCTGGAATTCACGGCCCGTTCGCGACAATACGCGCCCACCGGTGCGGGGTGTCCTACTCTCGAAGTGCGCGCCGAGGAGCCGCGCCCCGCGATTCCTCGGTGTCGACGGAGGTGTGTGATGTCGGGGGACCGGGTGGCTCAGGTCGCAGCCGCTGGTGCGCCCGCCGCGGCCGTGCATCCCTCCAGCCCGATCCCGGTGCACGGCAAGCCCGTGGGCGCCGACATCCGCGTCGACCTGGCCG
This sequence comes from Microbacterium sp. BDGP8, assembly GCF_029991045.1. NCBI lineage: Bacteria > Bacillati > Actinomycetota > Actinomycetes > Micrococcales > Microbacteriaceae > Microbacterium > Microbacterium sp. BDGP8. The sequence continues at coordinate 1,052,284 of NZ_CP120712.1, forward strand.
AGACCGGCAAGCGGATCTTCCCCCTCATCCTCGGCGGCTCCGAGTTCGGGTGGACCATCGATCTCGCAGCGAGCCACGCCGTCCTCGACGCTTATGTGCAGCGCGGCGGCAACGCCCTGCACACCTCCGACGGCTACGCCTCGGGTCGCAGCGAGCACATCATCGGCCGCTGGCTCTCCAGTCGGGGAAACCGCGACGACATCGTCGTCACGGTGCGGGTGGGGGGCAACCCCGACAATCCTGGGCTCGGCTCGGTGAATCTCGTACGGTCGGTGGAGGCGTCGCTCGGCCGGCTGGGCATCGATCGCATCGACCTGCTGTACCTGGATGCCGCGACCGACGGCGTCACGGCGCTCGAAGACACTCTCGCGACGGCGGAATGGCTCGTCGAGAGCGGGAAGGTCGGAGCGCTGGGAGCGGCCGGATACACCGCGATGCAGCTCGTCGAGGCCCGCATCCTGTCCTCCGCGGGATACCCGCGTTTCGCCGCACTGGATGTTCCCTACAACCTGCTGCACCGGTCGGAGTTCGACGGTGACCTGCGTCTCATCGCCGGCGCCCAGGGCCTCGCGGTGACGCCCTCGCAGGCTCTCGAGCACGGCTACCTCACCGGGAGCCATCGCGATCGTTCCGGTCTGTCGTCATCGGTGCGCGGCTCGCAGCTCGCCGCATGGATGAACCGTCGCGGCGCCCGGACGCTGAAGGCGCTCGACCGCATCTCGGAGGAGCTGTCGGTCTCGACGGCAGCGATCGCGGTCTCCTGGCTCCTCGCGCAGCGCGTCGTCACGGCGCCGATCGTCAATGCGAGCCGGCCCGCGCACGTCGACCAGCTCGTGCAGGGTGTCGGCGCCCGGCTCGGTCGCTCGCACCTCGCGGAGATCGCGCGCGCCGTGGAGTGAGCCGATCTGTGATCCCGCGGAGCGCCTGTCGGAGGGGTGACGTAGGGTGGATGGCGCCCTGTTCATCGTTTCGAATCGAGCTTCTGTGACGCAGTATCTCTACCTCGTGCGCCACGGAGAGCATCAGGACGCCGAGCACGGTCTCGAAGACGGCCCGCTCTCGCCGCGTGGACGCCGTCAAGCCGAGCTGCTGGCCGATCGCATCTCCGGCGTTCCCCTCGACGCCGTCTGGCACTCGCCGCTCGAGCGCGCCCAAGAGACGGCGCGCGCCGTCGCCAAGCGCCTGCCGGCCCTGGCTCCGCAGGCGTCGTCTCTGCTGTTCGACTGCGTCCCGACCGGTATGACGCCCGATACGCCCGCCGCCTACGAGCCCTTCTTCGGGTCGTACACCGAGGCCGAGACCGAGGCGGGCGCAGCGCAGATGGCGGATGCGGTGGGGGAGTTCCTCGCTCGCAAGCCCGACGCCCACGAACTGCTGATCACCCACAACTTCGTCATCGCCTGGTTCGTGCGCGAGGTGCTGCAGGCGCCCGACTGGCGGTGGTTGACGATCAACCAGGCTCACTGCGGGCTGACCGTGCTCGCGCAGCGCCCCGGCCGCCCCTGGACGATGGTCTCGCACAACGACCTCTCGCACCTCCCTGTCGAGCTGCGCACCGGCCTTCCCGACATCCTTCCCGTCTGAGCCGATGGCCGAGGCGCCCGCCGAAGAGCCCCGTAACCCCGCGCAGCTTCAGCCGCATGATCCCGCGTGGGCCGTCGAGGCGCGGGCGATCCTCGATCGCGTCCACAACGCTCTCGTCGGGCTGCCGGGAGTCGACGCCGCCCGCTTCGACCACATCGGGTCGACCGCGGTACCGGGACTCGACGCCAAGCCGATCATCGATCTCCAGGTCAGCATCCTTCCCCTGCCGGCCGAGGACGAGCTCAGCGCGCGACTGGGACCTGTGGGCTTCCGTCGCGAGTGGGGGTCTCGGCCTGATTCTCCCGGTGTCAGCCGCGACATCCCGCGTGGTGCCGAGGACGTTCCCGATGAGGTCTGGGAGAAGCGGCTGTTCGTCGCGCGCGGCGCCGACGTGATCCTGCACGTGCGCCGCTCCGATTCGCCATGGGCGCGCGAGACGGTGCGATTCCGCGACGCCCTCTGTGCCGACCCCGTGCTCAGCGCTCACTATCAGGACCTCAAGCGCCGACTGTCGGCTGCGAACGCGGGCAAGGCCGATTACGACGACTACACCCGAGCGAAGACGGCGTTCTTCAGCAACATGCACGGCTGATCCGCGGCGCGAGCCCGGCTCCTGCCGATTGGACGCGGCGCGCACCGAACCGGAGAATCGATCGGTGCTCGATGGTCCTCTGCTCGCCGACTGGCTTCCCGTCTCCGTCTCCGCGCTGATCTTCCTCATCGTCGCGGCCGGGGTGGCCGGCTGGGTCGACGCGGTCGTCGGCGGGGGAGGGCTGATCCAGCTCCCCGCCCTCGTCATCGGCGTGCCCAAGGATGTCGCGACGCCCTTCATCCTCGGGACGAACAAGCTGTCGTCCTTCGCGGGCACGCTCTCGGCCAGCTGGGTCTATCTGCGCCGCATCCGCGTGCAACTGGTCCTCCTCGTGCCGCTTGTGGCCGGCGCATTCGGGGGGTCGGCCGTGGGGGCCGCGCTGTCGCGCTACGTCCCGCGGGAACTGCTGACGCCGATCGTGCTGGTCGCGGTCGTGGCGGTCGCGATCTACACGCTGCTGAAACCCAAGATGGGCTTGAACCACGAGCCGCGCCACGAGTCGCGTGCGGCGATCGTGTGGCGCTCGGCGCTCATCGGAATCGTCGTCGGCTTCTACGACGGCATCCTCGGTCCCGGCACCGGTTCGTTCTTCGTCATCCTGCTCGTCGCCGTGCTCGGATACGGCTTCCTCCAGGCGAGCGTCAACGCCAAGATCGCCAATCTCACCACGAATCTCGCAGCGCTCCTCGTCTACGGGGTGCACGGCGAGATCCTCCTGCTGCTCGCCGTCGTCATGGCGGCGGCGAACATGACGGGCGGGTTCATCGGCGCTCGCATGGCGACGAAGAACGGCAGCGGCTTCGTGCGGATCGTGTTCCTCGTCGTGCTGTCGATCCTCGTCGTGAAGCTCGCTTGGGACACGTTCATGCAGTTCGCGCCCGCGTAGGCTGGTGGTCATGACCACGCGCGTGGCCCTCGTGGGCGGCACCGGAAAGCTCGGCGGCATCATCCGAGACGTCATCGAGGCGTCGGAGGGCTTCGAGATCTCGGCGGTCCTGACGAGCCGCAGCAGCCTCGACGAGCTCGACGGCGCCGACCTCGTCGTCGACGCCTCGACCCCGGCCGTGTCGACGGATGTCGTGCGTGCAGCCATCCAGCGCGGCCTCAATGTGCTCGTCGGCACGTCGGGCTGGTCGCAGGAGCGGATCGCGCAGATCCGCCCCGCTGCGGATGCTGCGGGCGTCGGAGTCGTCTTCATCCCCAACTTCTCGCTCGGCTCGGTCGTCGGCAGCGCCCTCGCCGCTGCAGCCGCCTCGCTCTTCCCCTCGATCGAGATCATCGAGGCGCACCGCGACACCAAGGTCGACTCTCCGAGCGGTACCGCAGTCCGCACGGCCGAGCTCATCGCCGCTGCCCGCACCGGCGTCGGTCCGGTCGAGTCGCCCCACGCGGACCAGCGCGCCCGCGGACAGAAGGTCGCCAGCGTCCCGATCCATTCGCTGCGCCGGCCCGGCGTCATCGCCCGCCAGGAGACGATCCTCTCGGGCCCGGGCGAGGCCCTGTCGATCGTGCACGACACGATCGAGCCCGCGCGAGCCTATGAGCCCGGCATCCGAATCGCGCTCGACGCCGCCCGAGACGCGCGGGGCATCACCGTCGGGCTCGACAGCTTCATCGACATCGGGATCCGGCCGCCCGCCGCGACGAACGAGAACGCGCCGACCGACGAGGGCGACGTCCCGGGTCAGGTCGCGCGAGCCACCGGAGCATGAGCGCCCGCATCCTGGCGTTGATCATGGCGGCGCTGCTCGCCATCTACATCGTCTTCGTCGCGCAACGCGCCGTGCTGCTCGTCATGTCCGGCGAGCCCGTGGGCATCGCGATGGGCGTCGCGCTGATCGTCCTTCCGGTCATCGCCGCATGGGCGTTATGGCGCGAGCTGGTGTTCGGCGCGAGCGCGTCGCGGCTCGGCAAGCGGCTCGAGCAGGAGGCGGCGCTTCCCGTGGAGACCATCGATCTCGCTCCGAGCGGCCGACCGGACCGCGCCGAGGCCGACGCCCTGTTCCCGCGCTACCGAGAAGCGGTCGAGCAGGCGCCCGAGGACTGGCGAGCGTGGTTCCGGCTGGGCCTCGCCTACGACGGCGCCGGCGACCGCCGGCGCGCACGACAGGCGGTCCGTACGGCGATCGCCCTCGAGCGAGCCGAGCGGAACGCCTGATTCAGCGCGGCGGGACGACGGCGCGGATAGCGTCCTCCACGCGCTCATGCGTGAAGACGAAGCCCGACTTCTGCAGGACCGCTGGAGCCACGTCGGTGTCGTTGGTCAGCAGCGCCTCGGTCGCATCGCGTCCGAGGACGAGGCGGAGCCCCCACTCGGGAGCGCGGACCAGGTATGGGCGGTTCATCCTCATGGCCAGAGCGAAGCCCAGGTCGTTGGCCGTCGCGCGCGTCGGCCCGGTGAGGTTGACCGGACCGGCGACGTCGGCGTCGATGAGGTGACGGATGGCTGCGACCTCGTCGACGAGCGAGATCCAGGGCCACACCTGCGTGCCTCGACCGATCGGTCCCGACAGACCCGCTCGGGTCAGCAGCATGAGCGGCTTCAGCACGCCTTCGGGATGCACGACCGGCGCCGTCCGCAGGAGGACCACGCGCGCGTGCTCACGAGCGGTCAGTGCAGCCGCCTCCCACTCCCCGCACAGATCGGCGAGGAACGAGTCGCCGCGCGGCGCGGTCTCGGTCATGCGGACGCCGGGCCGGGTCGGGTAGTAGCCGACGGCCGATGACGACAAGAACACCGGCGCATCCGATCCGAGCGCGCGGACGGCTGTTGCGAGCGTCTCGGTCGGGAGCAGCCGCGACCACACGAGCTCGTGCTTGTACGAACGGGTCCACGGGAAGCGACCGATGCTCGCGCCGTTGAGCCCCACCACGGCGCGGGCCCCGTCGAGCACCGCGGGGTCGAGCGGGCGCTCTCCGGGGAACCATTGAACCTCGTCGGCGGCGACAGGGGAGCGGCGGACGAGACGCGTGACCTCGATCCCGTCACCGCGCAGCGCGTCGACGAGGGCGCGTCCGATCAGACCGGACGCACCCGCGACGACGACACGGCCCGCCGAGCCCTGATCAGCCAAGCGTCGCCTCGAGGGTGATCTCGATGCCCGCGAGGGCGGCTGAGACGGGGCATCCGCTCTTGGCCTCCTGGGCCAGCCGGTCGAAGTCCTCGGCCGACAGGCCCGGGACCACGGCGTTGACGTTCAGGTGCGAGCCGGTGATGCCGGTGCCCGGGATGAAGGTGACCGATGCCGTCGTCTCAACGGACTCGGGCGGCGTGCCGTTCTCGGCCAGAGCGTGGGAGAGAGCCATCGAGAAGCAGGAGGAGTGGGCGGCGGCGATCAGCTCCTCGGGGGTGGTCACCGCGCTGGAGCCTTCGCTGCGCGCCTTCCAGTTGACCTCGAACGGGCCCTGGTTCGAGCTCTCGAGGGCGATCTGTCCCGACCCCTCCGTGAGGCTGCCCTTCCAGCTGGTGGTTGCTTCGCTCGTGACGCTCATGACTCTCCTGTTCGCAGATGGCACCTCGGGTGCCGTATCGAGACGGCGCGGTGTGCGCTCGCGTCGAGCCTAAGTCGGTCGGCCGCCCGTCGGAACGTCTTGACAGGGTCCGTCGGCGGGCTCAGACCGAGGCGGAGTCGGCCCGCAGTCGCAGGATCTCGAGGTGCACGACATCCCGTCGCGGTGCGCCGCCGAATCTGGTCCGCACGACCCCCCGTCCGTCGAGGACGAGCGTGGTGGGCGTCTGCGCGATCTGGAATCGACGCGCGATGTCGGGGCGGTCGGTCACGTCGATGTCGAGGTGGACGACGTCGTCGGTCTCCCGGGCCATCTCCGAGAGCGTGCGATGCACCGCGGGGCACCGGTGGCAGGTCTCCCTGCTGAATTGCAGGAGCGTCGCCGTTCGACCGAGGGCATCGGGGTCGGCGCCGAGTCGACGCGGGTCGACGACATCAAAACGCGGGATGGGATAGGGCCGTGAGGCGCGCCACCGCAGGAAGACTCCGATCCCGCCTGTTACCGCTAACAGACAGGCCAGGACGACCGCCACCGCCATGAGTTCCACAACAGCCCAGAGTAGACCTTCGGGGGGAGCCGGAAGCACTCGGGCGCCGGGGGTAATCTGAGAGTGTGAGCGACGCCGAGCAGACCCCGACCAGCCCCGAGATCGAGTTCCGCAGCGATGTGACGGTCGAGCTCATCCGCTCGAGTGCCGCCGACTCGGACGTCCTGTTCGCGGCTCGCGTGTCGACGCAGGGGGAGCAGACCCTGGATGCCGCGGCCGCCGGCACCGAGGCCTCCGGTCGCGATCGCGGCCTCATCAACTACCTCATGCGCGACCGCCACGGCTCGCCCTTCGAACACAACTCGATGACCTTCTACGTGCAGGCGCCCATCTTCGTGTTCCGCGAGTTCATGCGGCACCGCATGGCCTCGTACAACGAGGAGTCCGGCCGCTACCGCGAGCTGCGCCCGGTGTTCTACGTCCCCGCCCGGGAGCGCAATCTCAACCAGGTCGGCAAGCCGGGCGCGTACGAGTTCCTGCCCGGCACCGACGAGCAGTTCGCCGTCGTCGACGAGAGCACGCGCCAGGCGTCGATCCAGGCGTACGAGGCCTACCGGCTGATGCTGGATGCCGGCGTCGCCCGCGAGGTCGCACGCATCGTGCTGCCGCTGAACATCTACTCGTCGATGTACGTGACGGTCAACGCCCGTTCGCTGATGAACTTCCTGTCGCTGCGGACCAAGGTCGAGGGAACGCATTTCCCGTCGTTCCCGCAGCGCGAGATCGAGATGTGCGCCGAGAAGATGGAGACCTTCTGGCGCGAGCTCATGCCGCTCACGCATGCGGCATTCAACGCCAACGGCCGCGTCGCTCCCTGACGGGTCGGAGGGCGACGTCGCGGGACCGACTCAGACGAATCGGCCCAGGCTGATGCCCGCGTACGCGAGCGCCGCGACCGTCTCGCCGTCGTCGATCCGTCCCTCGGCGACCTGACGCACGGCCTCGGCGAACGGGATCCACACGACGCGCTCGATGCCTTCTTCCCGCTGGGATGACGCCGCGTCCTCCGCCTCGGCGAGGCCGCGCGCGAGAAAGACGTGTTCCGGGGCGACCGCGATGCCGTTGAGCGCATTCATCCGGCCGATGGCCTCCCACGAGGCGGCTACGAGGCCCGTCTCCTCGAGCAGTTCGCGCTTCGCAGCCACGAGCGGTTCCTCGCCGTCAGTCCCGCCCGCCGGCACCTCGAGCGAACGCCCCGTCGTGTAGCGGTCGACCTCCACGAAGCAGACTCGGTCCTGCTCGTCGACGGCCACGACGAAGACGGCCGGATGCCGCATCTCGACGACGCCGTAGATTCCGTCTCCCGCCGGCCCGGTCACCTCGTCCTCGCGAACGGAGATCCACCGGTTCTCGTACGTCGTGCGGGTGCTTCGCGTCGTCCACGCCATGCCGCTACCCTAGGGGGCCCCTCGCCCCGCGATACATCTGTCGGACCGGCGGGGCTGGTGTCGCGTCGGCCGGCCCCTGAGGCGCATCCTGCACCGCGAGTCCGACGGTTGTATCCGACTCGAGGTCGCTCGGCGCTCCTCCCCAGTCCGCAGCGGGTCCGCTCCCTCCACAGACGGCCGATGTCCGGAGCGACGAGATCGCGTTCGCGGCGAACGTCGGTGAATGACCGGATACGAACTGGCCACGAGAATCCGTGCGATGGGCGGGTGCGTGCGGTCGCGCTGGTTGACCTCGCGAGGCGTCACTCGTTTGCAGCTGGCGCGGGCGGTCGAGAGGGGCGCGCTCATCAGGGTCCGGCACGGTGTCTACGCGGTTCCGGATGCCGAGCCGGCTGTCCTCGAAGCCGCTGCCCACGGCGGCGAGGTGTGCTGCGCTTCGGCGTTGCGACGGCGCGGCGTGTGGGTGCTCGAGCCGCAGGGACGCCTGCACGTGCGGGTCGGGCGTGCAGGGCGGGTGCACGCGCACCCGGGATGCCGCTGCGTCACGCATCACGACGGGGACCCAGCGGCATTCGGTGCCGTCTCGCTCGTCCACGCGCTCGTGCAGGCGGCCTCATGCCTCGGTGCGGAGGTGTTCTTCGTGGCGTTCGAGTCGGCGTGGCGGCTCGGCCTGCTCACGCGCGCAGACCGGGCGGAGGTGCGCCTGGCGCTCCCGGCCCGCTTCCGATACCTCGTCGATCTCGCTCGTCCCGATGCCGACAGCGGGCTCGAGTCCCTCCTGCGGCTGCGCCTCTCGCGGCTGGGCATCTCCGTCGAGAGTCAGGTGCTCATCCCGGGCGTGGGGCGGGTCGACTTCCTCGTCGCGGGGTGCCTCATCATAGAGGTGGACGGCCGTCTCAACCACGAGGGCACGTCGCTGCGGCACAAGGATCTCGTGCGCGACGCCGAAGCGGCGGCGATCGGCTACGAGACTCTGCGCTTCGACTATGCCCTCGTCGTCTTCGACTGGCCCCGCGTCGAGCGAGCCGTCCTCGCGCGTCTCGACGCGATCCGCCGACGCCGCTGACGCAGTCGCGATACATCCGTCGGACCGGCGGGGCGGATGTCGCCTCGCGGCGCTGCCATGCCGCCACCAGCACCTCCGGTCCTGCGAACGTATCGGCGACCAGGAGTCAGCCCGTCGGTCATACGCGATGCAAAGGCGGAACCGATACCCTGAGACCATGACGCACTCGGGCAATCCCTTCGGACAGGTCCTCGTCGCGCTGGTCACTCCCATGACCGCCGACGGTGAGGTCGACTGGCCCGCCGTCGAGAAGCACATCGACGACGTCATCACCGCCGGCGCCGACGGCATCGTCGTCACCGGTACGACGGGCGAGACGAGCACGCTCACCGACCCCGAGAAGCTCCGCCTCGTCGAGGTCGGCAAGTCGGTCTCCGCCGGTCGCGCGAAGATCATCACGGGCGGTGGCTCGAACGAGACCGCGCACGCGATCGAGCTGTACAAGGCCAGCGAGAAGGCCGGCGCCGACGGCATCATGATCGTCACGCCGTACTACAACAAGCCCACGCAGGCCGGCATCCTGACGCACTTCCGCCTCGTCGCCGATGCGACCGACCTGCCGGTCATCCTCTACGACATCCCCGGACGCACGGGTGTTCCGATCAAGTACGAGACGATCCTGCGCCTCGCCAAGCACCCCAACATCCTGGCGGTCAAGGACGCGAAGGGCGACTTCAGCGAGGTCAGCCGCGTGCTGAACCAGACCGACCTCATGTACTTCTCCGGTGACGACGCCAACGTGCTGCCGCACCTCTCCATCGGCGCGAGCGGCCTCATCGGCGTCACGGCGAACATCACCGCGACCCCGTACCGCACGATCGTCGACGCGGTGAACCGGGGCGACCTCGCCGCGGCGACCGCGGCGCACAAGAGCCTCGAGCCCCTCGTGCGCGCCGTCATGACGCACGTCCCGGGCACCGTGAGTGCGAAGTACATCCTGCACGGCCTGGGCCGCATCTCGAGCCCACGCGTGCGGCTGCCCCTCGTCGGCCCCGAAGAGTGGGAGGCCGCCATCATCGAGGACGAGCTCGCCCTCGTCTCGGGCGTCCCCGGCGCCGACTTCTCCAACTTCCGTCCCGACCGTAACGCCGCCGCCGGCGGTGCCCTGCCCAAGGTGCACGGGACGACCCGCTAGACGAAAACAAATGAGGATGCCGCATAGGTCGGCGTCCCGAGGAAGCGTGCCAATGCCCACGAACGTCTTCAGCCCGCCCGCTCTCGAACCCGGAACGCTGCGGGTGTACCCGCTCGGAGGCCTCGGCGAGGTCGGCCGGAACATGACCGTCTTCGAGTACGAGGGCAAGCTCCTCGTCGTCGACTGCGGCGTGCTCTTCCCCGAGGAGCACCAGCCGGGCGTCGACCTGATCCTGCCCGACTTCGAGCCGATCAAGCATCGCCTCGACGACATCGTCGGTGTCGTCCTGACCCACGGCCACGAGGACCACATCGGGGCGGTTCCCTACCTGCTCAAGCTCAAGGGTGACATCCCCCTCATCGGCTCGGGACTCACGCTCGCCCTCATCGAGGCGAAGCTCAAGGAGCACCGCATCCGCCCCTACACCCTGACGGTCACCGAGGGGCAGGAGGAGCAGGTCGGTCCGTTCGACCTCGAGTTCATCGCGGTCAACCACTCGATCCCCGACGCGCTCGCGGTCGCCGTCCGTACCCCCGCGGGGCTCGTCCTCGCGACGGGTGACTTCAAGATGGATCAGCTCCCGCTCGACGGCCGCATCACCGACCTGCGTGCCTTCGCGCGACTGGGCGAGGAGGGCGTCGACCTGTTCCTCGTCGACTCCACCAACGCGGACGTCCCCGGCTTCACGCCGACCGAGCGCGGCATCGGTCCCGTTCTCGACCAGGTCATCAGCAAGTCGCCGCGCCGTGTCATCGTCGCGAGCTTCTCGAGCCACGTGCACCGCGTGCAGCAGGTCGTGGATGCCGCGGCCGCGAACGGTCGCCGCGTCGCCTTCCTCGGCCGCAGCATGGTCCGCAACATGACCATCGCCGAGAACCTGGGGTACCTCAACGTCCCCGACGGCGTGCTCATCGACTACAAGAAGGCCAAGGACCTGCCCGACGATCGCATCGTCTACATGTCGACGGGCTCCCAGGGCGAGCCGATGGCCGTGCTCTCGCGCATGGCCAACCTCGAGCACGCGATCGAGCCCGGGCCGGGAGACACCGTCATCCTGGCGTCGAGCCAGATCCCGGGCAACGAGAACGCGATCTACCGCGTCATCGACGGGCTGACCAAGCTCGGCGCGAACGTCGTGCACAAGGGCAACGCCAAGGTGCACGTGTCGGGACACGCCGCCGCGGGCGAGCTGCTGTACTGCTACAACATCCTCAAGCCGCGCAACGTGCTCCCGGTGCACGGGGAGTACCGTCACCTGATGGCGAACGCGAAACTCGCGCAGGACACCGGCGTTCCGGAGGATCGCACGATCCTGGCCGAGAACGGTACCGTCGTCGACCTCAAGGACGGCGTCGCGGAGGTCGTCGGCCAGCTCGACATCGGCTTCGTGTACGTCGACGGCTCGACCGTGGGCGAGATCACCGACGCCGATCTCAAGGACCGTCGGATTTTGGGCGAGGAAGGCTTCATCTCGGTCATCGTCGTCGTGGACGGCAAGACGGGACGAGTCGTGAGCGGCCCGGACATCCACGCGCGTGGTGTCGCCGAGGACGACGCGGTGTTCGAGGGCGTCAAGCCGAAGATCGCGGCTGCGCTCGCGGAGGCCGTGCAATCGGGGACGCGAGACAACCACGCGCTCTCACAGGTCGTCCGCCGCACGATCGGCCGCTGGGTGAATCAGTCGCTCCGACGTCGCCCGATGATCGTCCCGGTCGTCATCGAGGCCTGACCCGCGTCGTTCCGCGGTAATGGGGGAACCCCCGCGTACCGTGGAGGAATGGCCAGGAGCACGAACGCGCCCTCCGGACGCCGCGCACCGGCGAAGACCTCGACCTCGCGCGCCCGCAAGAGCGAACCGACACCCAAGCGATACGTCGACGAGGCCGACCGGCCTCCGGTGATCGCGCGCGCCTGGATGGGGCTCGCCCACGCCACGGGCGGAATGTTCCGTGCATTCGGACCCGAGACGCTCGAGAAGGACCAGCGTCGCGACGGGCTGCCCTTCCTCCTCGTGCTGCTCGCGATCGCGGGCGCCGCGGTCGAATGGTTCATGATCGGAACCGAGGCCGGCACGCTCGTGAGCGCCTACACGGTGGGCTTCCTCATCGGTCGTGAGGCGTTCATCATGCCGGTGCTGCTGCTCTTCCTCGCGGGCTGGCTGTTCCGGCATCCCGCGTCGGTCAACAACAACGGGCGTATCGGCATCGGCTTCGGCCTGTTCATCCTCTCTGTGGCGGGGTTCTGCCATGTCTTCGGCACGCGCCCCGAGCCCAAGGCCGGTGCGCTCGAGCTGAGCGCGTCGGGCGGGTTGTTCGGATGGGCCGTGGGGGAGCCGCTGACCATTCTCACCGTCTACGGGGCTGCGGCCGTCCTGGGTCTCGTCACGGTCCTCAGCATCCTCATCCTCACCAAGACGCCGCCGAACCGTATCGGCAGCCGCCTCGGCGACCTGTACGCCTGGATGTTCGGCGCCGAGCGTCCGGCCGCCGACCCCGATGGCGACGCTCCGACCGTCGCCTTCTCGCCGAAGAAGGGCAAGAAGGCGACGCCCGCGGAAGTGGACGACGACGAGGACGAAGACGCGCTGCCGTGGTGGCGTCGCAACAAGAGCGGCCGCGAGGAGGATCCCGACGACGGCAGTGCGTCGCAGGACCTCACCGAGCTTCTCGGCCCCTCCGTCGCCGGTTCTGTCGCCGGCGGATTCGAGCAGGCCGTCGCCACGCCGCCCCCGCTTCCCGACGCGCCGACCGAGATCATCGACCCCTCCGTCATCGAGCGGGCGGCCACGGCCGCCCGTTCCGGCCGGCCGGCCGACACCGCCGTGCGCGATGACCACGACACCGGTGAGATCGAAGAGCTGCCCGGGCTCACCGGCCTCGGCGGCGACTTCCACGGTCAGCCCCCGGCGACGCCGTACCGCCTGCCCGCCGTCGCGGCGCTCGGCGCCGGCACCCCCGCCAAGACGCGGTCCGAGGCGAACGACGCGATCGTGCGGGCCATCACCGGTGTCTTCGAGCAGTTCTCGATCGACGCCAAGGTCACCGGGTTCTCGCGTGGGCCGACAGTCACGCAGTACGAGATCGAGGTCGGGCCCGGCACCAAGGTCGAGAAGATCACGGCCCTGACGAACAACATCGCCTACGCCGTCGCCTCGAACGAGGTTCGCATCCTCGCGCCCATCCCCGGGAAGAGCGCGATCGGCGTCGAGATCCCCAACACCGACCGCGAGATCGTCACGCTCGGAGACGTGCTGCGCTCGAACGCCGCGACCTCGTCGACCCACCCGATGACGATCGGCGTCGGCAAGGATGTCGGCGGCGGATTCGTCGTCGCGAACCTCGCGAAGATGCCTCACCTGCTCGTCGCCGGTTCGACCGGATCGGGTAAGTCGAGCTTCGTGAACTCGATGATCACGAGCCTGCTGATGCGGGCGAAGCCCACCGACGTCCGGATGGTCCTCATCGACCCCAAGCGCGTCGAGCTCACGAGCTACGCCGGCGTGCCGCACCTGATCACCCCCATCATCACGAACCCGAAGAAGGCGGCCGAGGCGCTGCAGTGGGTCGTGAAAGAGATGGACATGCGGTACGACGATCTCGCGTCTTTCGGCTTCCGTCACATCGACGACTTCAACAAGGCCGTCGTGGCCGGTGAGATCCAGCTCCCGGCGGGCAGCGAGCGCGTGCTCAAGCCGTACCCCTACCTCCTGGTCGTCGTCGACGAGCTCGCCGACCTCATGATGGTCGCTCCGCGCGACGTCGAGGACTCGATCGTCCGCATCACCCAGCTCGCACGCGCCAGCGGCATCCACCTCGTGCTCGCGACCCAGCGACCGTCGGTCGACGTCGTGACGGGCCTCATCAAGGCCAACGTGCCGTCACGGCTCGCGTTCGCCGTCACGAGCGTCACGGACTCCCGCGTCATCCTCGACCAGCCCGGCGCCGACCGGCTCATCGGTCAGGGCGACGCCCTCTTCCTGCCGATGGGCACGTCGAAGGCCATCCGTGTGCAGGGCGCGTGGGTGGCGGAGTCGGAGATCGAGAAGGTCGTCGCACACGTGAAGGGCCAGGCCCAGCCGGAGTACCGCTCCGACGTGGCCGCGGTCGCCGAGAAGAAGGAGATCGACGCCGACATCGGTGACGACCTCGAGCTGCTGCTCGCCGCCGCCGAGCAGATCGTGTCGACCCAGTTCGGGTCGACGTCGATGCTGCAGCGCAAGCTGCGCGTCGGGTTCGCCAAGGCCGGACGCCTCATGGACCTCCTCGAATCTCGCGAGATCGTCGGGCCCTCGGAGGGTTCGAAGGCGCGTGACGTCCTCGTCACCCCCGACCAGCTGCCGGCCGTCCTGGCACGGCTGCGGGGAGAGGACCCGCCGGCTCCCGCGGCTGCCGCTCCCGCCGGCGGCGCCGTCGACCCCGTCGAAGCGCAGTTCGAGGGGCTGGAGGTTGTCGACGGTGACGACGCCTCCGAAGACGCCTGGGGCCTCACCGGACGCGACTGACGGATAGGCTCGGCTCCGTGGCGATCCCTCGGCAACTGCCCAACGCGATCACGATCGCGCGCATCCTGTGCGCCCCCGTCTTCCTCTGGCTGCTGCTGGTCGACGGGGGAGCGGACGGCGCTTTGCGCTGGTGGGCCGGCGTGCTCTTCATCGTCGCGATCGCGACGGACGGCATCGATGGGTACCTCGCCCGCAAGTACCGCATCGTCACGGATCTCGGAAAGCTGCTCGATCCGATCGCCGATAAGGTTCTGACCGGCCTGGCCTTCGTCGGGCTCTCGATGCTCGGCGAGCTTCCCTGGGCGGTCACCATCGTCGTGCTCGTGCGCGAGCTGGGCATCACCGTGCATCGGCTCATCGTCGCGGGCGATCACGTCGTCGCCGCGGCATGGATGGGCAAGCTCAAGACCGTCGCACAGGCGATCGCACTGTCACTGGCCCTCCTGCCGCTGTGGACGATCGTCGGCGACTGGATCCACGTGGTCAACGGCATCGCGATGTGGATCGCCGTGCTGCTGACCGCCGCGAGCGGCATCGATTACGTCATCACCGCCGTCCGCGGCGCGCGACGGAGCGGAGTGGGATCGTGACGGCGCGCGAGCATGTCCACGACCTCCCGGATGATGTCGAGGCGACACTCGTCTCGCCGGGTCGGCGCACCGACGCTGAGCGCCTCATCGAGCGACTCGGCGAGCTGGGGTGGACGCTCGCCGTGGCCGAGTCGCTGACAGGCGGACTCGTGGTCGCCGAGCTCGTCGCGGTCTCGGGAGCGTCGTCGGTGGTGCGCGGCGGAGTCGTCGCCTATGCGACCGAGCTGAAGCAGCGGTTGCTCCACGTCGATGGCGCACTGCTCGAGGCGCATGGGGCGGTGCACCCGCGGGTCGCGCGTCAGATGGCCGAGGGTGCGCGCGCCGCGCTCGGGCCGGGCGATGCAGTGGCGGATGTCGGCATCGCCACGACCGGTATTGCGGGACCGGGCTCACCTGATGGACAGCCCGTCGGAACGGTGCACATCGCGGTGGCGACGGCGCTCGGTGTGCGGGTCGAGAGCCTGCACCTCGGGGGCGACCGTGCGCAGATCCGCGCGGAGGCCACCGCCCGGGCGATCCGGTTGGCGCTCGACGCGCTGTGACGGAATAGACGAGCGGCGATCGCGGTTCTTGTCATCGTGAGCAGCGCATGTCAACTCTCATCCGACCCACAGCAGGTGCGGGCTAGGGTGGCGTGCTGATGAGATACCGTTGTCCACCCGGGACAAGCCAGCACCACGACGAAGGAGGGGGTCCGAGATGATCTTGGTTCGACAGGAGATCGGCGATGTTCTGCGTGACCTCCGCCTGCAGAAGGGTCGCACGCTCCGGCAGGTGGCCAGCCGCGCCAGCGTCGCGCTCGGCTATCTGAGCGAGGTCGAGCGCGGTCAGAAGGAAGCATCGAGCGAGATCCTCGCCGCGGTGGCCGAAGCCCTCGACGTGCCGATCTCGAGCATCATGCGCGAAGTCGGCGACCGCATCTCCGTGCTGGAGGGGCTGCCGGTGCTCTCGGATGTCGTGCCCGACGACATCGCGGGTCTCGACAACGACCTCATCGCACCCGAGCTCTCGCTGCACTGAGCTTCGCGCGGTCCGATGCGTCGCAGTGAATTCGATCGCGCCGTCGAGGCGGAGTTCGCCGGCCGCGGTCCTGCTCTGATCGACGATCTCGCGCTGGGGCCGCTGGGCGACCGCACCGCGCGCCAGGCATTGGCCGACGGCGAGCCGCCTCGCGCCGTATGGCTCGCGTTGTGCGTCGAGGCCGACGTACCCGAGCCCCGACGTTACGGGGTCGGGCGGCTGGATCCGCGGGAACGCTGACGGTCCCACGTGCGGTCGCCGACGCCGTGCGTGTTCGATGCTGAACCGGATGTTGCGGCGTGTCGTCGAATATTCGTTCGAAACGGGCGTAGTGTCCTGCACAGGTGGTTCATCCCGTCGAGGATCCCCGGATACGGCCCGGTAGCCGACGAATGTCGGAGGCCCTCCGTACCGTGGACAGCGTCGAGAGACACACCATGCCTTGTCGCAGCATCCCGGCACCGAGCCGGGAGCGCGACAGCCTACAGGCGTCGGAAACGCGAGCATAAGGAGCACGCCATGCCATCACCCGCTGACCGCGAGAAGGCCCTCGAATCGGCCCTCGCCCAGATCGACCGTCAGTTCGGAAAGGGATCGGTCATGCGCCTCGGCTCCGACGAGCGCGCGCCCGTCGAGGTCGTGCCGACGGGGTCGATCGCCCTCGACGTCGCTCTCGGCATCGGAGGTCTCCCGCGTGGCCGCATCATCGAGATCTACGGACCCGAGTCATCGGGTAAGACGACGCTGACCCTGCACGCCATCGCCAACGCGCAGCGTGCGGGCGGTATTGCGGCGTTCATCGACGCCGAGCACGCGCTCGACCCGTCTTACGCTCAGAAGCTGGGCGTCGACATCGACGCGTTGCTGGTCTCGCAGCCCGACACAGGTGAACAGGCGCTCGAGATCGCCGACATGCTGATCCGCTCCGGGGCGATCGACCTCGTCGTCATCGACTCCGTCGCTGCGCTCGTTCCCGAGGCCGAGATCAAGGGCGAGATGGGCGACTCTCACGTCGGTCTGCAGGCACGCCTCATGTCGCAGGCGCTCCGCAAGCTGACCGGTGGCCTGAACCAGACCAAGACGACGGCCATCTTCATCAACCAGCTGCGCGAGAAGATCGGTGTCTTCTTCGGCTCGCCCGAGACGACCGCCGGCGGTAAGGCGTTGAAGTTCTACGCGTCGGTTCGCCTCGACATCCGCCGTATCGAGACGCTGAAGGACGGTACCGAAGCGGTCGGCAACCGCACGCGCGTCAAGGTCGTCAAGAACAAGATGGCGCCGCCGTTCAAGCAGGCCGAGTTCGACATCCTCTACGGCGTCGGGATCTCTCGCGAGGGCAGCCTGATCGACTTCGGTGTCGAGCACGGCATCGTCAAGAAGTCGGGCGCCTGGTACACGTACGACGGTGAGCAGCTCGGTCAGGGCAAGGAGAACGCCCGCAACTTCCTGATCAAGAACGCCGACATCGCCGCCGACATCGAGAACAAGATCAAGCAGAAGCTCGATATCGGTCAGCCCGCTGCCCCTGCTCCGGTCCAGGGCGACGACCTCGCGGCGCGCCGCCCGGCGTGAGCGCTACGGATCACGACGGGGGCGAGGCCGAGCGCCTCGCCCCCGTCATCCCGCTCTTCGGGCAAGCGGATGCCGCCCCGTCGGCGCCTCGCCCGCGAAGCGCGCGCGTCCCGGATGACGGCCAGAAGTGGCACACCACCTGGACCACCGAACCGCGAACAGCTGCTTCCCGTCCGTCGCCCGCGGTTCGACCGGCTCCCGTCGAGCCGGCAGCGGTGAGGTCCGCTGACGAAGCCCCCGCGGACGATGCCGCCGTGCGCGCGCGTGCCGAGCGCACGCTGCTCAAACGCCTGCGCGGCAGGTCGCTGTCCGTGCGCGAGGCTCGCGACGTCCTGCGCGAGGCGGAACTCGCCGAGGCTGACGCCGATGCCGTCATCGCCGCTTTCCTCGACAACGGCTATCTCGATGACAGTCGGCTGGCGGAGCAACTGCTCGACGGGGCGCTCGGGCGCAAGGCGCAAGGCGCCACCGCGATCGCGCAGACCCTGTCTCGTCGCGGCCTCGACCGCGAGGTCATCGACATCGCCATGGCGTCGCTGCCCGACGACGAAGCCGAGCGCGCGCTCGAGTTCGCTCGGCAGCGCGCGCGCGGGATGTCGGGGCTCGATCACGACGTCGCACTTCGGCGGTTGCACGGGCAACTCGCGCGCCGGGGCTTCCGCGGGTCCGTCGCGCTGGATGCAGCTCGTCAGGCGCTCTCGGAGCAAGACGGCTGACGGATCCGAACGATCACCGCCGCGCGTTCATTTGCGAGGGCGGTGACGTCGGCCGCTTCTCGGGCCTGTGTTCGCCTGCGACGGCTGCGGCGAGTTCTCGTCGCGTCGAAGCGTTGACTTTCGCCCGCGCCTGGTAGATGTGCGACTCCACGGTCCGCACGGACACGAAGAGGACCTCGGCGATCCTGCGGTTCGACAAGCCGTCTGCGACCAGGTGAGCGATCTCGCGCTCGCGCGTCGTGAGCAGCTTGGACGAGCTGTGGGGTGCGGATACCGCGGCGACGTCGCGACCCTCGCGGATGGATAGGGCTGCGCGCAACCGTTGCAGCGTACCGGCAGACACGGCCATCGCGCGTTCGCCTTCCGCAGCGGCTGACTCGGCGTCGCGCAGCAGCGCCTGCGCGCACGGGGCCTCGACACCCGCGATCGTCCCGCGCATCACGTCGAGCGTCTGCTCCACATGAGGGTGGCCGAGGACCGCGAGACGGTGCACGTCCCGGACCTGAAGCATGACGGCATCCGTCACGCTGCTGAGCGCCCAGGCTTCTGCGGCATGGGCATGCGCCTCACTGAGCCTGCCGTCGGCTGCGGCGACGACCGACGACGTCGCTGCGAAAGACTGCCGCAGCATCCGGCTCGCCGAGGACGACACGTCGATGGCGCCGAGCAACTGCCGCGCCTCCCGCGGATGATCGAACAGAGCGAGGCCGTACGCCGTCTCGAGCTCGATCATCGTGAATGATTCGCCGCCGAGGTGAGGCGCTCGGTCGGCGGCCGCGCGCAGTTCACGTCGCGCGGCGAGGGCGCGGCCACGTCTGACCTCTACCAAGACGGCCGCGAGCGATGCCGCCGCGAGCGCGGGGCCGCCCGCCCGCACGGCCATGTCGCGTTCGAAATTCAGTCGGTCGACCGCTTCACGGTCATCGGTTCCCGCGACGGTGTGGCACGCGAGGTCGTACGAGCGCGCCGCGAGACGATCGAGGGTGTCGTCGAGGTTCGATCCCGACGCGAACGGGCGCAGTGCGCGGTCCAGGGCTTCGCGCATCGCGGTGGTCTCGCCGAGGTAGGCACGGGCCATGCCGGCGAGAAGCTCGACATCGACCCGATCGCGCAGCAGCGATGTGGCCGGATTGCGGCGGACGTGCTCGGTCAAGACGACCGCGTCGCGCAGGCGGAGATCGGCGACGGCCTGGCGGGATCGGACGAGGGCGTCGTCGGGAACGGTGTGATGTCGGTCCGCGGCTGCGCGTTCACCATCGGCGGGCCGCACCGTCACGAGTGCGTGCGCCCGCCGCCGTTCGCTGTCGGCGAGGTCGAGGACCGGTAGCGCCGCGTGCCCGTCATCGAGGCTGGCCGTCGCGACACGGTGCTCGAGCCGGATCGCGGGTGTGTCGACGTCGCTCGTGATCCACGCGGCGTAAGCGCCGGCGTCGGCTGCATCGCCGGCGTCGTTCGCTTCACGGGCCGCGTCGAGGATCACGCGCTCGATGAAGTCCGGCGAGATGCCGTCGAGGTCGGTGGGACGCGCGACGGTGCGCAACCAGCGGTCTGCCAGGAGACGGGCGAGCGGAGCGCTCCACCAGCGACCGTCGTCTCGCAACAGCCGATCCAGCGCCTCGGTGATCACCGCCTCGGATCGCTGTCTGCCGAGTGCGCGCGCTGCAGCGCGCGCCAGCACGCGGTTGGCGCTGAGCCGATGACCTGCGCTGTTGTCGTCGTACACCAGTCCGCATGCCCGCAGTTCGTTCACGACCGACGCGGACACGAGCCGGGTCGCCTCGGAGCGGGAGATGCCGGGCGCTCGATCGATGAGGACGAGCGCACGCAGTTGGTCGTCATCGAGATCTCGCACGTGGGCGTGGAGCGCGGCCGCGAGGGTTTCGTAGGATGCGCCGTCGGCGATGGCTGTGATCGGGTCACGGTCCTCCGCCAGCGCCGCGAGACTCGCGTCGACGAGCGCGCGGAGCAGAAGCCGCGAACCATCTGCCGACCACAGGATCGCGGCGCGCGTCACGCTGTCGAACGGGTCGCCGGGTGCGAACACGGTCAGGAGCCGGTCAGCGTCCCGGGGGGAGAGCCGGGAGAGTTCGATCCGATCGGCCGAGCCTGACAGCCACAGGTCGTGAATGACGTCGACGACCTCGTCGGTCCTGCTCGTGGGGAGGCGAGGCTCGGTCACCGCCATGAGAACGGTCGCACGCCCCGAATGGACCGCTCGGAACAGCGCGGCGAGCGACACCGCGTCGAGCTCTTGCGCGTCGTCCACGACCACGATCGGGGTGGCCGTGGCCGACCCGTCGTGGAGGAGTGCGAGGGCGCGAGGGTCGGATGCCGCCTCGAGCACATTGGCGTAGGTGCGACGGAGCACCGCTGACGCTCGGACGACGACGGGATCGACGCCGCGGCTTTGTAGCACGTCGACGACGCGTGACCGGAGGAAGCTCTTCCCCGATCCGAGCGGCCCGCCCATGACGATCGATCGACCACTGATGAGTGCGCCGGCGACGGCATCCGGCAGCCTCCCGTCTCCGATGACGTCGCCTGTTGCGTCATCTCCGCTTCGAGACTCCTCCGGGCGCTCCCACCCTGCCATGCCTCAGCTCCTCTCCCCAGCGAGATCCGGCTCACGCTCACAACCTACCCAGACGATCCTGGCGCGGCTATCGGTAGGTGCCCCGTGGACTACTGAGGTTGGGCTGAGTTTCTACTGATTCGCGAACACCGCGGTCGCACCACGGCGGCCTGCGGGGGCGGCGCTACTCATTTCTCCACTGAGGCGCCGGTCGATCGCTGTCGTGGCGCTGTCGCCCCGCCCTAGCGTCGCCTCGAATCACACCGGATCCGGCTGACACGAGGCCGGTAGACACGAGGGGAACTCCGACCATGAAAACTGCCACCACACGGGGGACGACCCGCCGCAAGGTCTTCGCCATCGCTGCCGGCGGGGCAGCACTGGGGCTGGGCGTCACCGCCACGCTCGCGGCCTGGACCGACACCGAATGGGTCTTCGGCGGCGACGGCGCCGGCGGCCCCGGGGTCGGCACGTCGACGTTCTCCGTCGAACAGAACACCGTCGCGCCCTACACCACGGCAGCGGACTGGGTGAACGAGCCCGCCAACCCCGGTGGGGAGATCGTCTTCGGTCCGGATGCCCTCGACCTTGCTCCGGGCGACACCGTTTACGCGGCCGTCGCACTGCGCACGGCGCCGGGCTCGGTCGCCGGCGACGTCGATCTGCAGCCCGCCGTTCCGGCGGCAGGCGTGACGACCAACGACACCGCGGGACTGCTCTTCGGCGCGTTGAACGTGCGCGTCGCGACGGCCACGGCCGCCTTCACGTGCGATGCGACCGCCTTCGCCGCAGGGACGACCACGACCCTCATCGCCGACGGCCCGCTCGCGACGACCGGCGGCAGCGCCGGCCAGTCGCTCCTCGAGGACGCCGGCAGTACTCAGGTGTACTGCTTCGAGATCTCGCTCCCCGATCCCCTGACGCTCGCGCCGGGGACGACGATCGACGACTACATGGGGCTGACCGTGGCCCCCGCGTGGGAGTTCCAGGCGGAGTCCTGATCCCATGTCCACGCACGCCATCCTCGACGACGCCTGCGGCGGCTCGAGACGGCGGCGGCATGACTGAGTCGGGGGGAGCCGATCCCGTCGGCCCCTCCCGGCTCGGCCGGATCCGCGATGTCGTGATCACGCTGATCGGCGTGATCGGCATCGTCACGATCGCCTGGCTTCTCGCCGCCTGGCTGTGGGGACTCTCGATCGTCGTCTTCGTCACCGGCTCGATGTCGCCGACCATGCCCGTCGGAACGGCTGCGGTGTCACAGCTGACGGATGCCGCGGACCTGCGTATCGGTGACGTCGTCACGGTGCCTCGCCCCGACACCGGGCAGCCGGTGACGCATCGGATCGTCGCGATCGACGAGGTCGCGGCCGCGCCGGCCCAGCGCGAGCTGACGCTCCAGGGAGACGACAACGAGTTCGCCGACAGCCAGACCTATGTCGTCGATGAAGCGCCTCGCGTGCTCGCGAGCGCGCCCGCACTCGGCTCGGTGGTGCTGTGGGCGCAGACGCCGCCCGTGATGATCGCGGCCAGTGTCGCCATCGCGCTTGCGATCGCCTGGGCGCTCTGGCCCACCCCGACGCGCGCCGACACCGACGCCCACGAGACCTGAACAAGGAGAACCACCCATGAAACGTGCATCGTCGCACGGTCATCGCGTCGCCGTCGTCTCGGCTGCCGCGGGCTCCGTCGCGCTCCTGATGACGGGCACGGTCCTGCTGGCGGGCGCCGCGAACGCGGCCCTCGTGGAGGTGCCCGAGACGGGTACCCCCGGACGCCTCGTGCTCGCCGCCGACCCCTATCCCGCGGAGTTCCGAGATCTGAGCCCTGGCGAGACGCGCGCGTGGCAGGTGCAGGCACGACTGGAGGATGCGTCGACCGCGACTCTCGCGCTCGAGCTGCGGAAAGACGGCGACCTCGTCGCGCACCCGCGGGGCCTCGAGATCGGGGTGCAGTCCTGTGCCGAGGAGTGGACGGGACTGCCCGACGCGCCGGTCTGCGCATCGGGTGCTGCACCCGTGACAGTGGCGTCTCCTACGGACGACTACCGCTTCTCCAGCCCGACCTTCGACCTGCCCGACCTCGCTGCGGCGGAGCCGGTGAGCCTTCTTGTCACGATCGGGGTCGAGGACAGCGACGAAGCCCGCGCCGACACGACCCTGATGGGGCTGACCGGTGACGTCGGTCTCGTGTTGACGGCTGTCGCCATCGACGACACCGTCCCGCCGCAACCGCAGCCCCCGGCGGCACCGGCTCCCGGCTCTGGTCTGCCCGGGCTTCCGGCGACCGGTGGCGACCTGTCCGCTCTGGCCGCCGTTCTGGCGCTCGCCGGAGGATTCCTCGCCGCGGGGCTCGCCCTGCGCCTGCACCGCCGGGAGGCCCGCGCATGAAGACTCGAACCCGATCCGTAGTGGCTATCGCGGCGGTGGCCGTCGTCGGTGTCCCGATGACGGTCACGGCGACGACGGCCGCCTGGAACACGGCGGAGTGGGTACACGGAGAGGTCGGCACTTCCACGCTCGACTGCACCGACGGCACAGGATTCGCCTCCGTCGCCTCCGGCCGCTTCTTGAGCGGTTCGCTCCTCGAGCTCGACCTGGATCCCCTCGCCGACCTCGAGCAGATGGTCCTCGCCCTCGACGGCGCGGGCGACGTCACGGTGTCACCGTCCAACGCGATCGACCTCGGCTCGGCACCGCCGGAATCGTACGTCTACGCCAACCCGTTCGACGTGACGGCTCTCAGCGCGATCAACGTCGACCTGACCGGCTTCACCGTCGGTCTGCCGGGAGCGGCGCTGGGCGCCGTGAACCAGTATGCGAGGGTGACCGCCGACGGTTCGGTGGCAGGTGCGTCCGGGCTCGTCAACGACTCCGGGGCCGTGCTCGTGTCGGACACGACGCCCCCGGCATCCCTGCCCGCACGTGCGCGCGTCGGGCTGAGCGGCATCCTCCCGGCCGTCACCGGGATCGCCGACGCCAACCTCGAGGTCGGCGCGGTCGCGGCCAGCTCGCAGGTCGACGGGTGCGCGCTGCTGCGCGATCAGCTGTGGGGAGAGACGGCGCCCGCGAGCGCCGTCGTGCGGGACTACGGCATCGCCGGGCTCGGACTGCAGCTCGACGCCCCGGTCGTCCAGAGTCTCGTCAGCACGACCACCACCGCCGTGAACACGCTCGGCGGCGTGGTCGGTCAGCTGACCGGGCCGGGCGGGCTCATCGGCTCGTCCATCGGCGCCGGGGTCGACGCCGGGCTGCCCGGCATCCTCACCACGACGGTCGGTGGAAACGTCTCGATCACCGGACTCGACCTCCTCGGATCGGTCGCCACGCTGCTGAACACGCCGCTCACCGACGGGGTCGTCACGATCAACCTGCAGGCGGGCACGATCGACGTCGACCTCGACGCCCTTCTGCCCTCCCTCAACAACGCTGCGCCGAACACCGAGATCGTCCTCAACGACGCCGTGCTGAACCCGATCGTGGATCGCGCCGGCGTCCTGCTGGACAACTGGTCGTCGCAGATCGTCGCCGCGCTCACCGCGGAGCTCCGCGAGGCGACGGTCACGGTCGCGCTCGAAGCCGTCGTGACTGCGCCGGGCATCGGCATCCTTCCCGGCCTGAATGTGCTGACGACTGACATCGGTTTCGTGGGGCCGTTGGGGGCGCTCATCGACGGCACCTCGCCAACGTTGACGGTCACAGCCGAGGCGGCGGGTCTGAGCGGCACGATCGACACCCTCCTACGCGCGTTGGGCCTGGGCACCACCGTGGGCCAGCTTGTCCGGGACGTGTCGGGGCTGGCGACGCCGCTCACGACGGCCGTTGCGAACACCGTCTCGACCACGATCACCGGGGCGCTCACGACCCTCGGCGGCACGCTCGCGACGGCGGTGACCGCAGTCATCACGGCACTCGGTTCCGTGGTCGACGCTCTGCCGTCGGTGGTATCGCTGATGGTCAATGTCCAGCCCGATCAGCCGAACGCGCCGCCGGACGCGACGTTCACGGCGGCGTCGGGCGAGTCGACCGCCGAGTACAAGGTCGCCGCCCTGCGGCTCGGACTGGCGGACGGCCTCGGCGGTATCGCGGCCACGACGTTCGCCACGGCGTCGGCGGGTCCGGTCACTGCGCCCTGACGGTGCCCATCACCGATTGTGGGGTCGGCCTTCGCGGGTCGACCCCACGAGCACGCTCGTAGAATGAGGGAATCATGTCGACTCCCTCGAGCGCACCCACCCTCATCGCGCCGTCGCTCGCGGCGCGCGCCGCCGACGGCCGCCCGCGCACGTACGAGGTGCGCACCTTCGGCTGCCAGATGAACGTCCACGACTCCGAGCGCCTGTCGGGTTCGCTCGAGAGCGCCGGATACCTCCCGGCTGATCCCGGCACCGAGGCCGACGTCATCGTCATCAACACCTGCGCGGTGCGCGACAACGCGGCCGGCAAGCTCTACGGCACCCTCGGGCACCTGAAGTCGCGCAAAGACAAGCACGACGGTATGCAGATCGCCGTCGGCGGATGCCTCGCGCAGATGGACCAGGCGGCCGTCCAGCAGAAGGCGCCGTGGGTCGACGTCGTCTTCGGGACGCACAACATGGGGGCCCTCCCGGGCCTGCTCGAGCGAGCGCGGCACAACGGCGAGGCCGAGCTCGAGATCCTCGAATCGCTCGAGACCTTTCCCTCGACTCTCCCGACGAAGCGCGACTCGGTCTACAGCGGCTGGGTGTCGATCTCGGTCGGATGCAACAACACGTGCACGTTCTGCATCGTGCCGCACCTTCGCGGCAAGGAGAAGGACCGCCGTCCCGGCGACATCCTGAACGAGATCCGTCTGCTGGTCGACGACGGGGCGATCGAGGTCACCCTCCTCGGCCAGAACGTGAACAGCTACGGTGTCGAGTTCGGCGACCGACAGGCGTTCGGCAAGCTCCTGCGCGCAGCGGGGGAGATCCCCGGCCTCGAGCGCATCCGTTTCACGAGTCCGCATCCGGCGGCGTTCACCGACGACGTCATCGACGCCATGGCCGAGACGCCGGCAGTCATGCCGCAGCTGCACATGCCGCTGCAATCGGGCTCCGACAGCATCCTGAAGGCGATGCGCCGGTCGTACCGCAGCTCGAGATTCCTGGGGATCCTCGACCGCGTGCGCGAGCGCATCCCGCACGCGGCGATCTCGACCGACATCATCGTCGGGTTCCCCGGCGAGACCGACGCCGATTTCGAAGACACCCTGCGGGTGGTCGAGCAGTCCCGGTTCGCGAGCGCATTCACCTTCCAGTACTCGATCCGCGAGGGCACACCCGCCGCGACGATGCCCGACCAGGTGCCCAAGGCCGTCGTGCAGGAGCGCTACGAGCGCCTCGTCGCGCTGCAGGACCGCATCGCGCTCGAGGAGAACCAGAAGCAGCTCGGCCGTGAGGTCCAGGTGCTGGTCTCGTCGGCCGAAGGCAAGAAGGGCGCCGAGACGCACCGGCTCACGGGGCGCGCAGAAGACAACCGCCTCGTGCACTTCGAGGTGCCGGAGGGCTCCGATACCCCGCGACCGGGGGATGTCGTGACGGTGACGGTGACGCACGCAGCCCCCTTCCACCTGCTGGCCGACAGCACGGACGGCTCGCCGCTGCGCGTCCGCCGTACCCGAGCCGGCGACGCGTGGGACCGTTCGCTGGCCGAGTCGTGCGGCGTGCCGGCTCCGGCCTCGTCGGATGGCGGTCCGCGCTCCATCTCGCTGGGACTGCCGTCCCTGCGCGTCGGAGTGTGACGACAGCTTCGGGCCCGGGCGCCGGCGGCAGCGAGGCTGCCGGAGCGCCGATCCTGTGGGGCGTCGTCGGGGCGACGGGCACCGGCAAAACGGGTCTCTCCCTCGACCTCGCCGCAGCGCTCGCCGCACGCGGCCGCCCGGCCGAGGTCGTCAACGTCGACGCGATGCAGCTGTACCGCGGCATGGACATCGGGACGGCGAAGCTCCCCGAGACCGAGCGCCGCGGCATCCCGCACCACCTGTTCGATGCGCTCGCCGTCACCGAGGACGCCGCGGTCGCGTGGTACCAGGAAGTCGCGCGCCACACGATCGCGGCGATCCACGGCCGCGGAGCCGACGCGATCCTCGTCGGCGGTTCCGGGCTGTATGCGTCGAGCGTCCTGTTCGACTTCCGCTTCCCGCCGCGCGACGAGGGGCTGCGCGCGATTCTCGAGGACGAACTCGAGCGACACGGTGCCGGACATCTGTTCGCGCGCCTGCGCGCGGCCGACCCGGAGGCGGCCGATCGCATCGACCCGCGGAACGGCCGCCGCATCGTGCGCGCGCTCGAGGTGCTGACATCGGGTGGACAGACGCACGGCGGAGCCCTGCCCGAGGCGCCGGTGCTCTGGATGCCGCGGACGCGGATCATCGGCACGGCGGTACCGCGCGACGAGCTCGTCCCGTTGCTCGACGTGCGTGTGGAACGGATGTGGGCTGCCGGGCTGCTCGACGAGGTCGAGGCGCTGCGACGGCAGGGCCTCGAACGCGGTGTGACGGCGGGCCGGGCGATCGGCTACGCGCAGGCACTCGCGCAGCTGCGCGGCGACCTGAGCGAGGACGAGGCCATCGCCGAGACGCAGGCCCTCACGCGGCGCTACGCGCGCCGGCAGGTCTCGTGGTTCAAGCGCTATGAGAGCGTGCGGTGGGTCGACGCCCGCGAGGTCGACGCGGCGTCCCTCATCGGGGCGGTGGCCGGACCGGGCGAGGCAGCGCCCCGGTCGGAAGGGGAGGAACAGTGAGCATCACCGTGCGCGCATTCGCGCTCGCCGATGAAGAAGCCGTCATCCGGCTCTGGCACGAGGCCGGTCTCACCCGTCCCTGGAACGACCCGCGTGCCGACATCAGGCGGAAACTCACCCTGCAGCCCGAACTCTTCCTCGTGGCCGTCGATCAGCCTGTCGACGGGACGGCTGAAGCCGTCGTCGGCACCGTGATGGCCGGCTACGACGGACACCGCGGCTGGCTCTACTACCTCGCCTCGGCTCGGTCTCACCGGGGGCTCGGCATCGGGCGCCTGCTCGTCACCGAGTCCGAGCGCCTGCTCGAGGCCATGGGGTGTCCGAAGGTGCAGCTCATGGTGCGGCCTGAGAACGAGGCGGTGCGCGGCTTCTACGACGAGCTCGGCTACGAGCCGTTCACCGTGTGGTCCGCGGGCAAGCGCCTCGTCGTCGATGGCCCGGGCGGCCCCGCCTAAGCTGGGCTCATGGCGACTCTCGCGTTCACCAAGGGGCACGGCACCGGCAACGACTTCGTGATCCTGGCCGACCCGGACGGCGACCTCGACCTGAGCGACGCGCAGATCGCAGCGCTCTGCGATCGCCATGTCGGCATCGGCGCCGACGGGCTGCTGCGAGTCGTCCGCTCGGCCGCGATCCCCGAGGGGGCGGATGCCGCTGCCGCCGGCGCTGAGTGGTTCATGGACTACCGCAACGCCGACGGCTCGAAGGCCGAGATGTGCGGCAACGGAACGCGGGTCTTCGCGCGCTACCTCGCCGACGCCGGCCTCGCCTCGATCGATGCCGGCCTCCGCATCGGCACGCGTGCCGGAGTGAAGACGATCACCCGGGTCGACAACGGCTTCGAGGTCGACCTCGGAACCTGGCGGGCCGAAGACGGCGACGTTCTCGTCCGCGCACGCGGGCTCGGCGTCGCCCGCCCCGGGCAGGGGATCGACGTCGGCAACCCCCACGTCGTCGTGGCGCTCGCCGGGGAGGATGAACTCGAGGGCCTCGACCTGACGGTACAGCCCACCCTCGAGCCTCGTCCGTCCGCCGGCGCGAACGTCGAGTTCGTCGTTCCGGCCGAGCCGCTCGTTCAGAACGGTGTCGGGGCCATCCGGATGCGCGTCCACGAGCGCGGCGTGGGAGAGACCCTGTCGTGCGGCACCGGGGTCGCGGCATCCGCTCTGGCCGTGCGTCACTGGGCCGGGGCTGCGGCACCCGACCGCTGGACCGTCGACGTGCCGGGCGGAACGCTGGGCGTGCGCATCGTGCGGCAGGCCGATGGCGAGCACGTGCTGCTCTCGGGCCCCGCGACGCTGGTCTTCTCGGGGCAGGTCACCCTCGCCGACTGATCCGAGCGCCGCGGTTTCCGGACGGCCCGTGGTCAGGGCAGTTCGATCGCGCCCGTCGGGGGAGTGCCGTGCCGGCGCACCCGAAGCACGCGGAATCCGCGTCCGGTCGCGGCGCGCGAGACGCCGTAGCCGTCGTCGAACGTCGCGGCCAGCCAGCGCTGGAGGGAATCCGAACCGAGGTTGCGCTGCACGACGAGCCACGCGTCGCTGCGTTCAGCCAGACGGGGTATCCAGCGCTGCAGCATCCCGTGGAGCTCGTTCTTGCCCACGCGGATCGGCGGGTTGGAGCGGATGGTCCGGAATACGACGTCGTCGGGAACATCGTCGGGCAGGACGGCGTTGACGTTATCGAGTCCCAGATCAGCGGCGTTGCGTCGCACCAGGTCGAGAGCCCGTTCGTTGACATCGACGGCCCACACCGTGGCGTGAGGCGACTCCAGAGCCAGCGACAGCGAGATCGGCCCCCAGCCGCAGCCGAGGTCGAGGAAATCACCACCGGACGGTGCCGGCGGAGTATTGGCCAGAAGAACCCCTGTACCCGAATCCACGTGGTCAGGGCTGAACACCCCGCCCGCGGTCGTGACCTCGACGGCGTGACCCGCGAGGGTCACGCGGATACGGCGGAGGTTCTGTTCGCTGGACGGGGACGCGCTGAAGTAATGATCGCTCCCCATGCATCCGAGCGTATCGGAGCCGGACGTACCGGCGGGAGACTAGAATTCACGGATGCCCGGGCACGGGCATCCCGGGAAGAGAGTTATGACGCATATCACCACCCCCGACGGCGACGGCGACATCGCGGTGGACCCGGTCGATCGCGTGCTCGCGAGCGCGGAGACGCGCTCGTCGATCCGCGTCTTCGGCGGCGCGCAGGCGCTGCAGGATGAGTCGACGGTGTCGTACGGAGACACCGACGGCGACCAGTGGGATCGCGAGGAGCGCGCGGCGCTGCGCCGTGTCCCCGGTCTGTCCACAGAGCTCGAGGACGTCACCGAGGTCGAGTACCGACAGCTGCGACTCGAGAACGTCGTGCTCGTCGGCGTGTATCCCCAGGGGTCGCACGAGGACGCGGAGAACTCGCTGCGCGAGCTCGCGGCCCTGGCCGAGACCGCCGGTGCGGTCGTGCTCGACGGCGTTCTGCAGCGGCGACCGCATCCTGACCCCGCCACCTACATCGGACGCGGCAAGGCAGCCGAGCTGCGCGACCTCGTCGCCGCCGTCGGTGCCGACACCGTGATCGCCGACACCGAGCTGGCACCGAGCCAGCGGCGCGCCCTGGAGGATGTCGCGAAGGTCAAGGTCATCGACCGCACCACGGTCATCCTCGACATCTTCAGCCAGCACGCCAAGAGTCGTGAGGGCAAGGCCCAGGTCGAGCTCGCACAGCTCGAGTACCTCCTGCCGCGTCTGCGCGGATGGGGCGAGTCGATGAGCCGCCAGGCCGGTGGCCAGGTCGGCGCGGGCGGTGCGGGCATGGGCTCGCGCGGTCCCGGTGAGACGAAGATCGAGCTCGATCGGCGCCGCATCCGCACCCGCATGGCGCAGCTGCGCAAGCAGATCCGGGAGTTCGCGCCGTCGCGCGAGGCGAAGCGGGCCGAGCGTCGGCGCAACACGATCCCCTCAGTGGCGATCGCCGGTTACACCAACGCCGGCAAGTCCAGCCTGCTGAACCGGCTGACGAGCGCGGGTGTCCTGGTCGAGAACGCTCTGTTCGCGACGCTGGATGCCACGGTGCGTCGGGCCGAGGCCGCCGACGGGCGCGTGTTCACGCTCACCGACACCGTCGGCTTCGTCCGCAATCTCCCGCACCAGCTCGTCGAGGCGTTCCGGTCCACGCTCGAGGAGGTCTCGGGCGCGGACGTCATCGTCCACGTCGTCGACGGCTCGCATCCCGACCCCGCCGCGCAGCTCGCGACCGTCCGCGACGTGATGGGCGACGTGGGCGCTCGCGCCACCCGCGAGCTCGTCGTGTTCAACAAGGCCGACCTCGTCGACGACGATGCGCGGCTGCTGCTGCGCGGGCTCGAGCCGACGGCCCATTTCGTGTCGTCGCGCACGGGTGAGGGCATCGACGAGCTGCGCGCCGCGATCGAGGATGCGCTGCCGCTGCCGGCGGTGGAGGTGCGCGCTCTCGTGCCGTACGACCGTGGCGACCTGATCTCGGCCGTGCACGAGAGTGGCCACATCGTCGCCACCTCGCACGAGGAGGACGGCACGGCCGTGCACGCGCACGTCTCCGAGCGTCTCGCGGCTGAGCTCGCGCCCTACGCCGTCTGAGCCCGCGGTCGGCGATACACCTGCAGGCTCGGCGGTGCTGGTGAGCCCGCCGCGGATGCGGAAGGCCTCACCAGCACCGCCGGCCTGACAGGCGTATCAGCGCCAGGCGGTCGCCGGGCTCAGTCGAGCTCGATCGGCGCGACGCCGGGCGTGTCGAAACCGAACACCTGACCGAGGAAGGCCAGCTCGCTCTCCAGAGCGTTCACGATCGTCTCGGTCCGTCGGAACCCGTGCCCCTCGCCCGCGTACAGGACATAGGCGTGGGGCACGCCCTGCGCGACGAGTGCGTCGCGGATGGCCTCGGCCTGCGCCGGCGGCACGACCGCGTCCTCGTCGCCCTGGAGAAGCAGCAGCGGCACGCGGAACCCCTCGGCGTGGCTCAGCGGCGAGCGCTCGATGTACACGTGCTCCGCTTCGGGAAGGGGACCGATCAGGCCGTCGAGGTAGCGCGCCTCGAAGTCGTGGGTCTCGGCCGCGAGGGCGCGGGCATCGCCGACGCCGTAGCGCGAGACGCCCGCGCCGAACACGTCCGTGCCGACGAGCGCCGCCAACACGGTCCAGCCACCGGCCGACCCGCCCTCGATCGCGAGCCGTGACGCATCGGCGAGTCCGTCGGCGGCGAGGCCGCGTGCCGCCGCCGCGACGTCATCGACGTCGACGACGCCCCACTGGCCCTTCAGCCGTTCACGGTACGACCGGCCGTACCCGGTCGACCCGCCGTAGTTCACGTCGAGCACACCGATGCCTCGGCTGGTGAAGTAGGCCGCCTTGGCGTCGGCGGTGCCGCCCACGTGCGACGTCGGCCCGCCGTGCACCCAGACGAGGTACGGCGGCAGCTCGTCGGTCGGCGCCGTGACATCGGGGTTCGTCGGCGGATAGGCGAAGGCGTGCACCGGGCCGTGGGGACCCTCGGTGGTGATCTGACGGGCATGGGGGATCCATGCCTCGTCGATATCGGGGGTACCGCCGCGCACCGCTGTCGTCTCGCCGCTGTCGAGATCGACCAGCCAGAGCCCGCTCGCCCCGGGCATGGCGCCGCTCACGAGGGCGCGGCTGCCGCGGACGTCCTCGATCTGCAGTCGAGCGGTGGCGGGGAAGGGGAGAGGGATCGCGCCGCCGTCGCGGTCGATGATCACGAGCTGGTCCGAGCCGTGCGTGCGGACGGCCACGACGCGGCCGTCGTCGAGCGGCGCGTACCACCGGGTGCCGAGGACCCACAGGCCACCACCCGTGTCGGCGTCGGCGGGGGAGACCGCGACGGGTGCCGCGCCGGTCGCGGGGTCGACGCGATGGAGGTTCCAGCGCCCCGTCGGCTCGTCGAGCAGCAACAGCTGGCCGTCGGATGTCCATTCCGGCTGCAGCGCGGCCGTGCTGCCGCCGGCCACCTCGCGGACACGATCCGGGGCGTCGAGCTCGATGACACGGATGCGGGTGCGGTCCCAGGGCATGTCCGGGTGATCCCACGCCACCCACGCGAGCTGTGATCCGTCGGGTGACAGTGCCGGCTGAGCCACAAAGTCGCTGCCCCCGGCGAGCTCCGTCACTCCCGCTTCGTCGCCGCTCGCGGCGTTCTCATCGCTGCTCGCGCCGTCGATCCGCACGATGTGTCGTTCGGGAGTGCGCCCCGGGCGCTCGCGCTCGCGCACCGCGAGAAGCGCGCCGTGCTGCCAGCGGAGACCGCCGTAGTGGGTGCCGCTCTCCTCTGGGGTGAGCGCCTCGGGCTCGCCGCCCGGGCGGAGGCGTCGAATGCGCTGGTCCGACTTGTCGACGAAGAACAGCTCGCCGTCGTCGGACGCCGTCCAGGCGCCGCCGCCATACTCGTGCACACGCGATCGCGCGTTCCCGGGCGCGGGGAGGACGACCTCCACAGAATCGTCGCGGCGGCGGCGCATGACGGCGACGCGACCGGCCTCATCGGGAAGGGATTCGCCCCACCAGATCTCATCCCCGACAAAGCGCGCGCCGTCGAGGCGCAACGAGGACGCGCTGGCCCACGAGGCGGTCAGGGGGGAGG
This sequence comes from Microbacterium sp. BDGP8, assembly GCF_029991045.1. Classification (NCBI taxonomy): domain Bacteria; kingdom Bacillati; phylum Actinomycetota; class Actinomycetes; order Micrococcales; family Microbacteriaceae; genus Microbacterium; species Microbacterium sp. BDGP8. Next base: position 1,085,463 of record NZ_CP120712.1, read on the forward strand.
GCCAAGAACCGTACGGGAGTTGCTGCTGCGACATACCGTCACGCTACGCGAGCGGATCCGGGTCGTGCCGGACGACGGGAGGGGATGCCGCCGAGTCGCGGCATCCCCTCCCGCAGTTCCGTCGGTGCGGCGAGGTCAGACCGTGCGGAGGACGGCGACGACCTTGCCGAGGATGGTGGCGTCATCGCCGAGGATCGGCTCGAACGCCGAGTTGCGGGGGAGGAGCCAGGTGTGGCCGTCGCGCTGACGGAGCGTCTTGACGGTGGCCTCGCCGTCGAGCATGGCCGCGACGATCTCGCCGTTGTCGGCGGTCGCCTGTGCCCGCACGACGACCCAGTCGCCGTCGCAGATGGCGGCGTCGATCATGGAGTCGCCGACGACCTTGAGCATGAACAGCTCGCCCTTGCCGACGAGCTGACGCGGCAGGGGGAAGATCTCCTCGACCTGCTGGTCGGCGGTGATCGGGACGCCCGCCGCGATGCGGCCCACGAGCGGCACGAGGGCGGCGTCGCCGAGGGCGGGCGCGGCGTCGGCGGGGTTCTCGCCGGCCGTGCCGGGGAGGTCGATGAGGACCTCCATCGCGCGGGTCTTGCCGGGGTCGCGGCGGAGGTATCCGCTCAGCTCGAGCTGGTTCAGCTGGTGGGTGACGCTCGACAGCGACTTGAGGCCGACGGCGTCGCCGATCTCGCGCATGCTCGGCGGGTAGCCGTTGCGGGCGATCGCGTGCTGGATCACCTCGAGGATCGCGAGCTGCTTATCGCTCAGATTCTTGCGTCGTCGCGTCTGCGGCTTCTCGCTCATACCGCCGGTCTCCTGTCGTCGCGCCCCGTCCCCGACCCGATGTCGGAGGTTCATGGTGGGCTCTCGCTGTCGAAAAGGTAGCCCGATCCGACAGCGACATCACGGAACGCTCCGCGTGTCTCTTCGATCGGTCTCCGATTTCGGTGGGTGGTTGACACCACACAATATCGAAGATACGTTCGGAACCGAAGTTCGCACCCGTCTCTCCCGGCCGAGAGGCGGGAGCGAATCTTCCTACCGCTCCCGAGGAGATGTCATGACCACGATCGATGCCCGCTTCGCACCGGCCCCCCGCACCCGTCTGCGCCTGACGCGCCGTGGACGCCGCGTCATCGCAGCGATCGCCGCGCTTCCCGCCGTCGTCGCCGTCACCGCTGCCGTGCTCTCCGGCGGGGGAGCACTCGCGTCCAACGAGGCGGGCGCGCCCGAGGGGTCGTTCACGACGGTGACCGTCATGTCGGGCGAATCGCTCTGGTCGATCGCTGAAGAGGTGGCGCCGGCCGCCGACCCCCGTGACGTCGTCGACGCCATCATCCGGCTGAACGCCCTCGGCTCTGGTCAGCTCGAGGCAGGCCAGACACTCGCCATCCCCGCCGAGTACGACGCCGCGAGCTGAAGCCCGCCGTCTTCGGCGCAGAAGCTGGGGTGCGGCCACGCCGGACTCGGACGCGGCCTAGCATGGGTGGGATGAGCCCGAGTCTGGATGATCTGCCCCTCAGAGACGATCTGCGAGGCCTCACCCCGTACGGCGCCCCGCAGGCGCCGCTTCCGGTCGCGCTGAACGTCAACGAGAACACGCATCCCGTTCCCGAAGAGGTCGCAGACGACATCCTGGATGCCGTCGCCCGTGCCCTGCGCGACGTCAACCGCTATCCCGACCGCGAGTTCACGCACCTCCGCGAGTCCTTCGCCGAGTACCTCGGTCACGGCCTCACCCCCGATCGCATCTGGGCCGCGAACGGATCGAACGAGGTGCTGCAGCACCTGCTCCAGGCCTTCGGCGGCCCGGGGCGCACCGCCATGGGCTTCGGCCCCACGTACTCGATGTACCCGCTGCTGACGCGAGCCACCGGCGCGCAGTACGTCGCGGGCACGCGCGGCCCCGACTTCACGCTCGACCCGGCCTCCGCCGCGGCACAAGTCTCCGAACTACGCCCCGACGTCGTCTTCCTCTGCGCGCCCAACAACCCGACCGGCACGCCGCTCGGTCTCGACGTCATCGAGGCGGTGTACGACGCCACCGACGGAATCGTGATCGTCGACGAGGCCTATCAGGAGTTCGCGCCGCGCGAGAGCCCCTCCGCGCTGACGCTGCTCGGCGAGCGGGAGCGCCTGGTCGTCTCGCGCACGATGAGCAAGGCGTTCGCCTTCGCCGGTGCGCGCGTCGGCTATCTCGCCGCCGACGCGACCCTCATCGACGCTCTGCGTCTTGTCCGCCTGCCGTACCACCTCAGCGCCCTCACGCAGGCGGCCGCGACAGCCGCGCTGTCGCACTCGTCGACGATGCTCCGGATGGTGGACGAGATCGTCGCGCAGCGCGATCGGATGTCGGCGACGCTCGATGCCCTCGGGTACCACGCCTACGAGAGCTGGACGAACTTCGTCCTGTTCGACGGGGTCGACGACCCGCGCGCCACCTGGCAGGCGCTCTACGATCGCGGCATCCTCGTCCGCGACGTCGGCATCCCGCACAGCCTGCGCGTCAGTGCCGGTACGGAAGACGAGACGACCGCGTTCCTCGAAGCACTGGCGTCGATAGACTCGGAGGCATGACCAGCCCCCGAACGGCCAGCATCCGTCGTGCCACGAGCGAGTCGAGTGTCGAACTCGAGCTCGACCTCGACGGGACCGGGATCAGCACGATCGAGACGACCGTGCCGTTCTTCGATCATCTGCTGACGGCGTTCGCGAAGCACTCGCTCACCGACCTGACTGTACGCGCGACGGGCGACACGCACATCGACGCGCACCACACGGTCGAGGATGTGGCGATCGTGCTCGGGCAGGCGCTGCGCTCTGCGCTGGGCGACAAGTCGGGCATATCCCGCTACGGCGATGCGCTCGTGCCCCTCGACGAGGCGCTCGCGCAGGCTGTCGTCGACATCTCCGGGCGTCCCTACCTCGTGCACACGGGAGAGCCCGAGGGATACGAGTACCACCTCATCGGCGGGCACTTCACGGGGTCGCTCGTGCGGCACACGTTCGAGGCGATCGCGTTCAACGCGGGCCTGACGATGCACGTCCGCGTGCTCGGCGGACGCGACCCGCACCACATCGCCGAGGCGGAGTACAAGGCCTTCGCCCGTGCCTTCCGGCAGGCCAAGGCGCTCGATCCGCTCGTGCACGGCATCCCCAGCACGAAGGGCGCCCTATGACCGAGGGTGACACGACCGGACGCGCGCCGCTCGTCGCCGTCCTCGATTATGGCTCGGGCAACATCCACTCGGCCGTCAAGGCCCTCTCCGCCGCGGGTGCGGACGCCCGACTGACGTCCGATCGTGGTCTCATCCGCGATGCGGACGGTCTTCTGGTTCCCGGCGTCGGTGCGTTCAGTGCGGTCATGGCCGCCCTGCGCGAGAGCCGCGGCGACGAGATCATCGAGCGGCGCCTGGCCGGGGGGCGCCCGGTGCTGGGCATCTGCGTCGGCATGCAGATCATGTTTGGCAACGGCGTCGAGCGCGGCGATGACACCGAGGGCCTCGGGCAGTGGCCGGGCACCGTCACCGAGCTGCAGGCACCCGTGCTGCCCCACATGGGCTGGAACACCGTGCGCGCGGGCGCAGGGTCGACGCTGTTCAACGGTCTGGAGGACGAGCGCTTCTACTTCGTGCACTCGTACGGTGCCCAGGACTGGAGCCTCGAGGTCATGAAGCCCTTCGCCGAGCCCGTGCTGACCTGGTGCGACTACGGCGCGCCCTTCCTCGCGGCCGTCGAGAACGGGCCGCTCTCGGCGACGCAGTTCCACCCCGAGAAGTCGGGGGCCGCCGGCATCCGTCTCCTCGCCAATTGGATCGGTGCCCTACCGCGCCACTAGTCTCCCTCTGGTGCGCTCGCGTGGACGAGCGTGCATCCCGACCCACCCCTGGAATGTGATGAACGACTTCGCGTCCACCCCCGAACTGATCCTCCTGCCCGCCGTCGACGTCGCCGACGGGAAGGCCGTGCGCCTGACCCAGGGCGAGGCCGGCAGCGAGACGACCTACGGCGACCCCGTCGACGCGGCGCTCGCCTGGGCCAAGCAGGGTGCGCAGTGGATCCATCTCGTCGACCTCGACGCGGCCTTCGGCCGGGGCAACAACACCGCCGTGCTCCGCAAGGTCATCAAGCAGGTCAAGGGTGTGCAGATCGAGCTGTCGGGCGGCATCCGCGACGATGCGACGCTCGAGGCCGCGCTCGAGAGCGGTGCGACGCGCATCAACCTGGGCACTGCCGCGCTCGAGAACCCCGAGTGGGCCGCCGATGTCATCGGCCGCTACGGCGACGCGATCGCGGTCGGACTCGATGTCCGCGGCACGACGCTCGCCGCCCGGGGCTGGACCCGCGACGGCGGCGACCTGTGGGACGTCCTCGAGCGTCTCGAAGACGCCGGCTGCAGCCGATACGTCGTCACCGACGTGACGAAGGACGGCACGCTCCAGGGCCCGAACCTCGAGCTGCTGCGCGAGATCACCTCGCGCACACCCAAGCCCGTGGTCGCATCGGGCGGTATCTCGAGCCTCGACGACATCGCCGCGCTGCGCGAGCTCGTGCCGCTGGGCGTCGAGGGTGCGATCGTCGGCAAGGCTCTCTACGCCGGCGCGTTCACGCTGGCCGAGGCGCTGGATGTCGCCGGAGACTGACGACGGCTGCGGCCACGCCGCCGACTCGGCGGGCGTTCCCTGGGAGGGGCGCAGCTTCGAGTCGAACCCTCACGCCGGTGACGACGGCTCCGCCGATCCCGCGCTGCTCGCGGCGCTCGAAGCCTTCCGCGCGGGGACCGGTGACGCCGTGGCGGTCGTCGAGGCGTATCGCGCGGCGCGGCTGCTGATCCCGCTCGTGCCCGAGAAGGGCGACGAAGGGGTCGGGCCGACGGGGCTGCGTGTCGACAAGACCCAGGAGCTGTCGATCGTCACGGTCGCGGCTCCTGACGGTCGGCGCGTTCTGCCGGTCTTCACGTCGGTGGCCGCACTCGCGCGGTGGGATGCCGTCGCGCGTCCGGTTCCGGCCGACGGGGTGCGCACGGCGATGGCGGCGGCGTCCGATGACACCGACCTGATCGTGATCGACCCGGGCTCCGAGACCGAGTTCGTGCTGCGACGCCCCGCCGTCTGGGCGATCGGACAGGGACTGCCCTGGGAACCGGCGCCCACCTCGCCCGAGGTCTTCACCGCTCTCCAGGCCAGCATCGGGGGAGAGCTCGCGGTGCTCGACCTGTCGGTCGCGGCGGGTGATCCCGCCGCCCGGATGCGCGGCCCCGAGCTGATCGTCCGGCTTCATCTCATCGATGGGCTGGATGCCGCCGAGCTCGACGCGGTGCTGTCGCGGCTGGCGTCGCGGTGGGCCGCCGACGACCGCATCGCGGTGCTCGTCGACTCGCTGACGGTCAAGCTGGTGCGCGCTTCCTGACGGAAGTGCCGGGCCCGAGCGCTGCTCGAGCCCGGGAGCTCGTCAGTTGACGGGACCGGTGAACTTCTCGCCGGGGCCCTTGCCGATCGGGTCGGGGATCGTCGACGCCTCGCGGAAGGCGAGCTGCAGCGAGCGCAGGCCGTCGCGCAGCGATCGCGCGTGCATGTCGCTGATCTCGGGAGCGCCGGCGGTGATGAGCCCGGCGAGGGCGTTGATGAGCTTGCGGGCCTCGTCGAGGTCGAGCTGGGTGGCCGGGTCGTCGGCGAGCCCGACCTTGACGGCGGCGGCGCTCATGAGGTGCACGGCGGCGGTGGTGATGACCTCGACCGCCGGCACGTCGGCGATGTCGCGGGTCGCGGCCGAGGCCGCGCGCTCCTGCTCCTCCCACCGCTGGCGACGAGCCTCGTCGTCGGTGAAAGTGCTGTTGTCGGCGGGGTTCGTGTCCACGTGTCGCTCTCTGCTAGACTGTGCGGGCACCGGAGTGTTCTACTCCGGATCGAAAGAGGATCACATCCCACCCGCGCTTGCCGTTCCAGGCTACCGGGTCATGCACTCCGCTCCGTCCGTCTCACCGCGGCCGGGGTAGTCAGGGTGCGGAACACGAATGCCGACGCACGCGCGTCGTGCGGGGTGGATGCGATGCTCTTCCGCCCGGGTCGCGTCCTCGCGTCCCGGTGGCCACCACCGCACGAACAGGAGTTCCGCACATCAGCGATCCCCGCACCAACGACCGCATCCGCGTCCCCGAGGTTCGCCTCGTCGGCCCCGCTGGAGAGCAGGTCGGCGTCGTCCGTATCGAGGTCGCCCTGCGTCTGGCGCAGGAGGCCGAACTCGACCTCGTCGAGGTCGCCCCGAACTCGAAGCCGCCCGTGGTCAAGATCATGGACTACGGCAAGTTCAAGTACGAAGCGGCTCAGAAGGCCAAGGAAACGCGCCGCAATCAGGCCAACACGGTCCTCAAGGAGGTCCGTTTCCGCCTGAAGATCGAGGCGCACGACTACATCACCAAGCTCAAGCGCGCCGAGGGCTTCCTCCAGGCGGGCGACAAGGTGAAGGCGATGATCCTGTTCCGCGGTCGCGAGCAGTCGCGTCCCGAGCAGGGTGTGCGCCTGCTCCGCAAGTTCGCCGAGGATGTCGCCGAGCTCGGCACCGTCGAGTCGAACCCGACGATCGACGGCCGCAACATGGTGATGGTCATCGCGCCGCACAAGAACAAGTCCGAGGTGAAGACCGAGCAGAACGCCCAGCGTGCCGCCAACAAGGAGGCAGCACGCCAGGCCCGCTCCGGCGACGCACCCGCGACCGAAGACGCCGCTCCCGCCTCGGCGGAGTAGCCCCCAGACTCCCGCCTCGCGGGAAACACAACGAAGGAAGAGACATGCCGAAGCAGAAGACCCACTCGGGTGCCAAGAAGCGCTTCAAGGTCACCGGCAGCGGAAAGATCAAGAAGCAGCAGGCGAACCTCCGCCACAACTTCGAAGGCAAGCCCACCAAGCGCACGCGCCGCCTGTCGGCCGACAAGATCCTGGCTCCCGGCGACGCGAAGGTCGCCAAGAAGCTCCTCGGCATCTGAGCGCTGCTGCGCACGAATAGGAAACAAACGAAATGGCTAGAGTCAAGCGGGCAGTAAACGCCCACAAGAAGCGTCGCGTCATCCTCGAGCGCGCCTCCGGTTACCGCGGACAGCGTTCGCGCCTGTACCGCAAGGCGAAGGAGCAGGTCACCCACTCGCTCGTCTACGCGTACCGCGACCGTCGCAAGCGCAAGGGCGACTTCCGCCGTCTGTGGATCCAGCGCATCAACGCCGCTGCCCGTCAGAACGGCATCACGTACAACCGCTTCATCCAGGGCCTCGGCCTCGCGGGTGTGCAGGTCGACCGTCGTATGCTCGCCGAGCTCGCCGTGAACGAGCCCGCCGTCTTCGCGTCGCTCGTGGCGACGGCCAAGGGCGCGCTGCCCGCCGACGTCAACGCTCCCAAGGCCTGATCGGGTCTTCGCGTTCCACGCACCGCACGAAGGGGCGTCCTCCGAGAGGAGGGCGCCCCTTCGCCGTATGCTGAAAACGTGCTCGAGAACCCCCGCTCGCCCCGCGTTCGCGCCGTCGCCAAGCTGACCAAGCGCAGCGCGCGTCAGGAGACCGGTCTGTTCCTGCTCGAGGGTCCGCAGGCCGCGCGGGAGGCGCTCGCGTACCGTCCCGACACCCTGGTCGAGGTCTTCGCGACACCTGGCGCGATCGAGCGGCATCCCGAACTGGCTGCGAACGCCGAGAAGGCCGGCGTCGCCGTCGTCTCGGCGAGCGAGGCCGTGCTCGAGGCGATGGCCGACACCGTCACGCCCCAGGGCATCGTCGCCGTCGCGCGTCAGTCGCCGTCGTCGCTGCGTGACATCTTCGCCGCCGGTCCCCGCCTCGTCGCGATCTGCGAAGAGGTGCGCGACCCCGGCAACCTCGGCACCATCATCCGAGCCGCGGATGCCGCCGGTGCGGATGCCGTCGTCTTGACGGGTCGCACCGTCGATCCCTACAACCCCAAGGTGGTGCGCTCGACCACCGGGTCGCTGTTCCACCTGCCGATCGTGCTCGGTGTCGAGCTCGACGCCGCCGTGGCGCGGGCGCACGAGGCGGGACTGCGAGTCGTCGCCGCGGACGTCAAGGGCGAGGAGTTCCTCGACCACCGTGCGACGCTCGCGGAGCCCACGGCGTGGCTCTTCGGCAACGAGGCGCGCGGCCTGGCCGACGAGGCCCTGGCCCAGGCCGACCTCGCGCTGCGGCTGCCGATCTACGGCGCCGCCGAGTCGCTCAACCTGGCGACCGCCGCGAGCGTGTGCCTCTACGAGACCGCGTTCGCCCAGCGCGCCGGCTGAACCCGTCGACGACGCCAGCCGGATGCGCCGTGTATTCCGATTCTGTTACAGATCGGTGACTCGGTGCGTTCCGCGGGGTCCAGGGCGGGGGAGTGCTCTTAATGTGATCTCTTATGACGACTCCCGAAAACCCGGCGCCCCCGACGTCGAACATCTCGGTGCGCCGCGGCGACCCGCTCGTGGTGATCGAGGGCGTGCAGAAGCACTACGGCTCGTTCCAGGCTCTGAAGGACATCGACCTGACCGTCAACCGCGGCGAGGTCGTTGTCGTCATCGGTCCCTCGGGCTCGGGTAAGTCGACCCTCTGCCGCACGATCAACCGCCTCGAGACCATCAGCGAGGGCACGATCACGATCGACGGCGAGAAGCTGCCGTCCGAGGGCAAGGCTCTCGCGGCGCTCCGCGCCGACGTGGGGATGGTCTTCCAGTCGTTCAACCTCTTCGCCCACCTGACGATCCTCGAGAACGTCACGCTCGGTCCGATCAAGGTCAAGGGCATGAAGAAGGCCGAGGCCGAGAAGCTCGCCCGTGAGCTGCTCGACCGAGTCGGCGTGGGGCACCAGGCCGACAAGCTGCCGGCGCAACTGTCGGGCGGGCAGCAGCAGCGCGTCGCGATCGCCCGCGCGCTGGCGATGAAGCCGAAGGTGATGCTCTTCGACGAGCCCACGAGCGCGCTCGACCCCGAGATGATCAACGAGGTGCTCGACGTCATGGTCGGCCTCGCGCAGGACGGCATGACGATGATCGTCGTCACGCACGAGATGGGCTTCGCCCGCAAGGCCGCCGACCGCGTCGTCTTCATGGCCGACGGCCAGATCGTCGAAGAGGCCGTTCCCGAGCAGTTCTTCACGTCGCCCCGGAGCGACCGTGCCAAGGACTTCCTCTCCAAGCTCATCACCCACTGAGACCACCGACCTCCGCGCTCTGCACCGGGCGCGGAAGCCCCAACCAGGAGGACCACATGCGCAAGACACGAATCACCGGCGCCTTCGCCGGTGTCGCCATCGCTGCGATCGCTCTGACCGGCTGCAACAGCGGCTCGCCCACCTCGCCCGGCGGCGCCGCCGGCGGTGACGGCGGCGACAGCAACGAAGCCCTGTGGGAGGTCGCCTCCGACGTCTCGCTCGAGGGCAGCCCGACGTTCGACGCGATCCAGTCGCGCGACAAGGTGATCGTCGGCGTCAAGGAGGACCAGCCCGGTCTCGGCTTCCTCGACGCGACGTCCAACGAGCGCAGCGGCTTCGACGTCGACATCGCACGGTGGATCGCGGCATCCCTCGGCTACGACGAGGACAAGATCGAGTTCAAGGCGATCGCGTCGGCCAACCGTGAGCAGGCCATCGTGAACGGCGACGTCGACTACTACGTCGGCACCTACTCAATCACCGACGCGCGCAAGCAGCAGATCGACTTCGCCGGTCCGTACTTCATCACGGGCCAGGGCCTGCTGGTCGCCGCGGACAGCGACATCGCGAGCGAGGACGACCTCAACGAGAACACGCGCGTGTGCTCGGCGACCGGTTCGACGCCCATCCAGAACATCAAGACGAACTACCCCGAGGTTCCCACCGAGGAGTTCGACCTCTACTCGGCATGCGTCGACGCGCTCATCAACGGCACCGTCGACGCCGTCACGACCGACCAGGCGATCCTGATCGGTTACGCGGCGCAGTACCCCGATGAGATCAAGGTCGTCGGCGAGCCCTTCAGCGAGGAGAAGTACGGCGTGGGCCTGCGTAAGGGCGACGATGCGTTCCGCGCGCACATCAACGAGCTGCTCACCGACGGCGGCGACGTGTGGCAGGGCATCTTCGACAAGAACCTCGGTCAGTCCGGGATCACGGTCGAGCAGCCTGCGGTCGACGCGTACTGAGTCGCACTGACACCATGACCACGGGGCGGGGGCGTACGCGTCCCCGCCCCGCACCATCCAAGGAGACGATGTGGGCGTCATCACCGACAACCTCGACCTCTGGGGCGAGGCTCTCGGCAACACCCTGTTGCTGTTCTTCGCCGGCGGAGCGATCGCCCTGGTCCTCGGCACCCTGATCGGCGCCATGCGCGTCTCGCCGATTCCGGTGGCGCGCGCCTTCGGCACGGTCTACGTCAACACCATCCGCAACACCCCGCTGACGCTCGTCTTCTTTTTCTTCGCGTTCGGCTACCCGCAGCTCGACCTGCCGAACCCCGGCTTCACGGTGCTCGGCGTCTGGGCGCTGGGTATCTATACCGCGACCTACGTCGCCGAGGTCATCCGCGCGGGAATCAACACCGTGCCGGTCGGCCAGGCCGAGGCGGCCCGAGCGATCGGGCTCACGTTCGGCCAGGTCATGACGCTCGTCGTCATGCCGCAGGCCTTCCGGTCGGTCGTGCCGCCGATGATGAGCGTCTTCATCGCGCTGCTGAAGAACACCACGGTCGCTGCCGGCTTCTCCGTGGTCGAGCTCGGCGCCATCCGCGCGAACCTGAGCGAGCGCGGCGAGAACGCCCTGACCGTGCTGCTCTGGGTCGCCGTCGTCTTCGTCGCCCTGGTGCTGGTCCTCAGTGCCGTGCAGCGACGACTCGAGAACAAGTGGAGGATCGCGCGATGACTTCCGTCCTGTACGACGTCCCGGGGCCCCGCGCGATCCTGCGCAACCGCATCCTCGGCATCGTCACCATCCTCCTGGTCGCCGCGGCGATCGGATTCGTGGTCTTCCGCTTCGCGGTGAGCGGTCAGTTCTCCGCCGACAAGTGGTACATCTTCACGTTCAGCAACGTGTGGCTCGGCATCCTCAGGGCGCTTGGCAACACGCTCGCGGCCTTCGGGCTCGCGGCCGTCGGTGCCCTGGCGCTCGGCTTCGTTCTCGCGATCGGCCGCCTGTCGGATCATGCGTGGGTGCGGATTCCCTTCGGCGTCGTCATCGAGGCGTTCCGGGCCGTGCCGGTGCTGATCTTCATGATGCTGATGTACTACGGGCTGCCGACGCTCGGCATCCGCATGGAGCCGTACTGGGCCGTGGTCATCGCCCTCGTCGCCTACAACGGCTCCGTGCTGGCGGAGGCCCTGCGCGCCGGCATCGAGTCGCTGCCGCGCGGACAGAAGGAGGCCGGCTACGCGATCGGTCTGCGCAAGAGCGGCGTCATGCGCCTCGTCCTGCTGCCGCAGGCGGTTCGGGCCATGCTGCCCGTCATCGTCGCGCAGCTCGTCGTGACGCTGAAGGACACCGCGCTCGGCTTCATCATCACCTATCCCGAGCTGCTGTACTACGCCAAGCAGCTGACCTCCCAGCCGGGGCGCCCGATCCTCCAGGCGGGCATCGTCATCGGCGCGATCTACATCGTGATGTGCCTGCTGCTGTCGTGGTTCGCCAGCTTCCTCGAGAAGCGCCTCTCGCGGTCGCCGCGCACCCCAGGCGGCGGCGCAGCTGCTGTCGACCCGCTGCACCACCCGGTGGCGCCGACGACCGATACCGAGCTCATCGCCACGCAGAAGGGGATCGGCAAGTACGACTCCAACAGCTCGGGCGGAGCCTGACGCACAGCACGACCCCGACGGGCCCCTCACGCGAAAGCGGAGGGGCCCGTCGCCGGTAGACTCGACTCCCGTGTCCGACGCACCCGAGATCACCCCTGACGCGGTCGCCGCGGCGGTGGATGCGGCCCTCGCCGCCATCGCCGACGCGTCCTCCACCGCCGAGCTGAAGTCCGCCCGCAACGCCCACACGGCCGAGGGGTCGCCGCTCGCGCGCCTCAACGCGCAGCTGCGGTCGGTGCCCAACGAGAAGAAGGCCGAGTTCGGCAAGCTCGTAGGCCAGGCGCGTGGCCGTGTCACCCAGGCCCTCGCCGCCCGCGAGGGCGAGCTCGCCGCCGCCGAGACGGCCGCGAAGCTCGAGGCCGAGGCGCTCGACGTCACCGCCATCGCCCCGCGCGGACGCGTCGGGGCGCGGCATCCGATCTCGCTCCTGCAGGAGGAGGTCGCCGACCTCTTCGTCGGGATGGGCTGGGAGATCGCCGAGGGGCCGGAGCTCGAGCACGAGTGGTTCAACTTCGACTCGTTGAACTTCGACGTCGACCATCCCGCGCGCCAGATGCAGGACACGTTCTTCGTCGACCCGGTCGCGCGGCACCTCGTCATGCGCACGCAGACGAGCCCCGTGCAGATGCGGTCGATGCTCGAGCGCGACATCCCGATCTACGTCCTCTCGCCGGGCCGGGTGTTCCGCACCGACGAGTACGACGCGACCCACCTCCCCGTGTTCACGCAGTTCGAGGGCCTCGTCGTCGACAAGGGCATCACGATGGCGCACCTCAAGGGCACCCTCGACCACGCGGCGCGCGAGCTGTTCGGCCCCGAGGCGAAGACGCGCTTCCGCACCAACTACTTCCCGTTCACCGAGCCGAGCGCCGAGCTCGACCTGTGGCACCCGACCTTCGCCGGCGGAGCGCGCTGGATCGAGTGGGGCGGCTGCGGCATGGTGAACCCCAACGTGCTCCGTGCCGCGGGCATCGATCCCGAGGTCTACTCCGGGTTCGCCTTCGGCATGGGCATCGAGCGGACGCTGATGTTCCGCTCCGACGTGAAGGACATGCGCGACATGGCCGAGGGCGATGTGCGTTTCAGCGAGCAGTTCGGGATGGTGGTCTGATGCGCGTTCCGCTGTCGTGGTTGCGTGAGTACGTCGAGGTACCGGCGGATGCCGCGCCTGAGGACATCCTCGCGGCGCTGGTGTCGGTCGGCTTCGAGGAGGAGGACGTCCACGGTTTCGACCTGACCGGTCCGATCGTCGTGGGCCGCGTGGTCTCGTTCGAGCCCGAGCCGCAGTCCAACGGCAAGACGATCCGCTGGTGCCAGGTCGATGTCGGCGAGGCGAACGGCGGCGTGCGCGGCATCGTCTGCGGCGCCGGCAACTTCTTCGAGGGTGACAAGGTCGTCGTGACCCTTCCCGGCGCTGTGCTGCCCGGTCCGTTCCCGATCGCGGCGCGCAAGACGTACGGCCACGTCTCGGACGGCATGATCGCCTCGGCGAAGGAGCTGGGCCTCGGCGACGAGCACTCGGGCATCCTGCGTCTGACCGAGCTCGGACTCGACCCGGAGGTCGGCACCGATGCGATCGCGCTGCTCGGACTCGACGACGCCGCGATCGACGTCAACGTCACCCCCGACCGCGGCTACGCGCTGTCGGTGCGGGGCATCGCGCGCGAGTACTCGCACGCGACCGGCGCGGCATTCCGCGACCCTGGTCTCCGCGAGTTCGACGAGCTCGAGCACCCCGCGACGGGCTTCGACGTCGCGGTCGACGACCAGGCGCCGATCCGCGGCCGCGTCGGTGCGACCGAGTTCGCGGTGCGCGTCGTCTCGGGCGTCGACCCGTCGCGGCCGACGCCGCCGTGGATGGTCGCGCGTCTCACGCTCGCCGGCATCCGCTCGCTCGGCATCCTGATCGACATCACCAACTACGTGATGCTCGAGCTCGGCAACCCGATTCACGGCTACGACCTCGACAAGCTCACCGGTGGCATCACGGTGCGTCGCGCGACGGCGGGCGAGAAGCTCACGACGCTCGACGGCAAGGAGCGCACCCTCGACGGCGAAGACCTGCTCATCACCGACGAGTCGGGCCCCATCGGCCTCGCCGGCGTCATGGGCGGCGGCACGACCGAGATGACGGATGCGACGCGCAACGTGCTCATCGAGGCCGCGATCTTCGACACCGTCACGATCGCCCGCACCGCTCGTCGGCACAAGCTGCCGAGCGAGGCCTCGCGGCGCTTCGAGCGCGGCGTCGACCCGCTGCTGCCGTTCGTGGCCGCCCGCCGCGTCGCCGACCTCATGGTCGAGCTCGCCGGCGGCACGCTCGAGCCGGTCGGTGGCGCGCTGTTCGGCGAGGTGTTCCTCGAGGCGATCGATCTGCCGCGCGGCTTCGTCGCAGGCCTCATCGGCATCGACTACACCGACGACGAGGTCGTCTCGGCGCTCGAGACGATCGGCGCCGAGGTGACCGACACGGATGTCGGTTGGGAGGTCATCCCGCCGTCGTGGCGCCCCGACCTCACCGACAAGTGGACGCTGGCCGAAGAGGTCGCGCGCATCCACGGCCTCGACCGCGTGCCGTCGGTCCTCCCGACGGCTCCCTCCGGTCGCGGTCTGACGGATGCGCAGAAGGGGCGACGTCGCGTTTCGAACGCGCTCGCGGCCGCGGGCTTCGTCGAGACCCCGTCGTTCCCGTTCACGACGCGAGACAGCAACGATCTCCACGGTTCGGCCTCGGGCGAGGAAGTGCCCTCGGTTAAGATCGCCAATCCGCTCGACGGGCAGGCGCCCTACCTGCGCCGCTCGCTCGTACCGGGCCTGCTGCAGGTCGCGCACCGCAACGTCTCGCGCGGACTGACCGATCTCGCCCTCTTCGAGGTCGGTGCCGTCTTCCTCCCCGAGCCGGGCACGCAGTACGGCACCGCGACGGTGCCGCCGCTCGCCGCGCGTCCCGACGACGCCACGCTCGCGGAGCTCCACGCGTCGATCCCGCCGCAGCCGCGTCACGTTGCGGTGCTCGTCGCCGGCAACGTGGCGCCCAAGTCGCCGGGGCATGCCGCCGTCGCGGCCGATCTCAGCGACGTGTTTGCGGCTGTCGCCGCGATCGGTTCGGCGGCCGGCGTCGACATCGAGATCTCGCAGGCCCGTCGTGCCGCGCTGCACCCGGGTCGCGCCGCCGCGCTCACGGTCGGAGGTGTCGAGGTCGGCTACGCCGGGGAGCTGCATCCCGAGGTCTCGGCTGCGGCCGACCTGTCGGGCCGTGTCCTCGTCGCCGAGATCGACCTCGACGCCGTTCTGGCGAGCGCGGGGGAGCGGGTCGTCGTCGCGTCGCTGTCGGGCTACCCGGCGGCCACGCAGGACGTCTCGCTCGTCGTTCCTGCGGACGTGACGGCGGGTGCGCTCGCGTCGGCGCTGTCGGAGGGGGCGGGCCAGCTGCTCGAGTCGCTCCGTCTCGTCGACGACTACCGCGGTGCCGGCGTTCCCGAGGGCTCGAAGAGCCTGACGTTCGCGCTGCGCTTCCGCGCCGACGACCGCACCCTCACGGCGGCCGAGGCGAGCGAGGCCAAGCTCGCGGGCGTCGCCGTCGCGGCCGAGCGTTTCGGCGCCGTCATCCGCGACTGACCTGCGTACCGGGCGCAGTTCCCGACGTCACGCGCGGTTACGGGCGCGCTCCACGTCCGGAACTGCGCCCGACGCGTTCCCGTGACTGGCCGGCCGACCGAGAGGGGCTCAGCGCGAGCCCCAGTTCCAGGCCGGAACGTCGAGCAGACCCTGACCGCGGACCGTCGTCTCGGCGTTCGATCGCTGGAGTTCGACGCGCGACGGTTCTGGCAGAGCGTCGACGAGCGCATCGGCATGCGACACCGTGAGCACCTGCGTGCGCTCGGATGCCGCTCGGATGAGCGAGGCCAGCGGTGCGAGGAGGGAGGGATGCAGGCTCGCCTCGGGCTCGTTCAGCACCAGGAGCGGTGCGGGTCGCGCCGGCAGCAGCGCGGCACACAGCAGCAGGTAACGCAGCGTGCCGTCCGACAGCTCGGCCGCATCGAGCGGACGCAGCAGGCCGGGCTGCTCGATCGTCAGGCGGAAGAGTCCGTCGGAGGTCACGACGCGCACGCGGCTGCCCGGGAACGCCTGGTCGACCGCACGCGCCAGAGCGTCGCCGTGCCCGGCGTCGACGATCGTCGCCCAGGCCGCGGCGAGATTCGCCCCGTCGTGCGCGAGGGTGTGGCTGCGGGTGCCGACCTGTGGCTGACGCGCGGGGGCGTCGAGGTCGACGCGGAAGTGGTCGTAGAAGCGCCACGCGGTCATCGCGCGGCGGAGGGTCAGCAGTTCGGGGGCGGTGTCGCCGTCGGCGAGATCGGTGACGATGCTCTCGTACGGCGCCAGCTGCTGGTCGAGCATCGTCCAGGAGTGCTCGCGCACGCGGGTGAGCTGTCGCGTGCGGTCGATGAGCAACGTCGACGGCTTGGCGACGACACCGGCGAACACCTGTTCGCGTTTAATCTCGGGGTCGCGGGCGAACGGACTGGTCTGGTCGCCCTGCGGGATGCCGAGATCGATGAGGTATCCCAGCTCGTCGGACGCGTAGCCGAGCTGCACCGCGACGGGTCCCCGGCGCACCGTTCCCTGATCTCCGCCGTTCTCGGGTCCGGCCCAGAGGACCGACGGCAGCCCTCCTTCGCGTGCCAGCGCGCCCACGATGTCGCCCCGCGCCGCTGCGGCGAGCAGGCGCAACGCGCGGTAGAGGTTCGACTTGCCCGAGCCGTTGGGGCCGGTGACGACGGTGAGGTCGCCGAGCGGCACGACGACGTCGCGGAGCGAGCGGTATCCCGATACAGCCAGAGTGCGCAGCATCCCCTCACTCTGGCATCTGCGTCTGACACCGCCCTCCGCTTCCCGATAGTGTCGGGGCCGTGAGCGAGATCCCAGCCAGCGTCACCCCATCGTCTCCGGCGGCCGGTGCCGCCCCCGCCCTCGAACTGCTCGGCCTGGTCAAGAGGTTCGGTGAGAAGGTCGCCGTCGACGGCATCGACCTCGTCGTGCCGGCCGGCTCGTTCTACGGACTCGTCGGGCCGAACGGCGCAGGTAAGACCACGAGCCTCTCCATGGCCACGGGGCTGTTGCGCCCGGATGCCGGCACCGCGCGCGTCCACGGGATCGACGTGTGGCGCGACCCGGTGGCCGCCAAGCGCACGATCGGCAACCTCGCCGACGGCGTGCGGCTCTTCGACCGTCTGACGGGGGAGCAGCTCATCACCTACACCGCGATGATGTTCGGGCTGCCGCGCCCCGAGATCGCACCGCGCGTGTCGGACCTGCTCGACCTCATGGACCTGCGCGGCGCAGCCGGGACGATCGTCGCCGACTACTCTGCGGGCATGACCAAGAAGGTCGCGCTCGCGTGCGCTCTCGTGCACGCCCCGCGCCTGCTCGTGCTCGACGAGCCCTTCGAGTCGGTCGACCCGGTGTCGGCCGCGAACATCGAGGACGTCCTGCGCAGCTACACCAGCTCGGGCGGATCGGTGATCGTCTCGAGCCACTCGATGGACCTCGTCCAGCGCATGTGCGACCACGTCGCCGTCATCGCCGCAGGCCGCGTGCTCGCCGCGGGCACGATCGACGAGGTGCGTGCCGGCGAGAGCCTGCAGGACCGTTTCGTCTCGCTCGTCGGCGGACGCCACCAGTCGGAGGGACCGCAGTGGTTGCGACAGTCCTGAAGCTGCGTTACCGCGTTCTCGGGAACACGCTCGCCCGTCGCCCCTGGCAGCTCGTCGGCTTCATCCTGGGATCACTCTGGGGTCTCGGCATCCTCGGCGGGCTCGTCGTCGGGTTCGTCGCGCTGTCGGTGTTCGAGAACCTCGAGGCCGCGACCGTCGTCGCGGTCCTCGGCGGCTCGCTGCTGATCCTCGGCTGGCTCGTGGGGCCGATCATCATCGCGGGGCTCGACAGCACGGTCGACGCCGTGCGGCTGGCGCCGTTCCCCCTGACGCGCCGTCAGGTCATGCTCGCCCTCGCGGGTGCCGGGCTCACCGGCATCCCCGGCATCGTCACCACGGTCGCTGCCCTCGCGACGCTGATCGTGTGGGTGCGGTGGCCGGTCGCGGCCATCGTCGCCGTGCCGACGGTACTGCTCGGCGTTCTCACCTGCGTGCTGGCCTCGCGCCTGATGGGCGAGCTCTCGGGCGGCATGGGCGGCCGGCGCTCGCGCGAGATCATCGGCACCGTCGTGCTCGTCGTCCTCATCATGACCGGTCCCATCCTCACCGGCATCGCCGCGCTGCTCGATCAGGCCGGTGGCGATCTGTGGACGCGATTGCAGCAGGCCGCCGGCATTCTCGCCTGGACTCCGCTCGGTGCCGCCTGGTCGGTCGCCCCGAGCGCGGCGGCGGGGCAGTGGCTTCCCGCGCTCGCCAGCACCGTGATCGCCATCGTGACCGTCGTGGTGCTCTGGATCGTGTGGGACCGCGTCATCGAGACGGCCGTGTCGTCGCCGCGCCAGCGCGCGACTCGCACCGTGGCTGCCGGAAAGCTCGGCCTCTTCGGCGTGATGCCGACCGGTGGTGTCGGCGCGACGTGGGCGCGATCGCTCTCGGGATGGCTGCGTGATCCGCGGTACCTGCGGCAGCTCATCGTCATCCCGCTGTTCCCCGTCCTCTTCGCCTTCACCGGCGGGACCGACGGCTTCATGTTCCTCATCTCGCCGGTGCTCGCCGCGCTCGTCATGGCCGCGGTGGGCTACGCCGATGTCTCCTTCGACGGCACGGCCTTCGGCACGACCCTCGCCACCGGCATCTCCGGCCGTGCCGACCGCCTCGGTCGCCTGCTCGGCGCCGCGTGCGTCGGAGTTCCGCTGATCGGCCTCATCGCGGTCGCCACCGCGGTGGTGTCGGGCGACGCGGCGCACCTGCCCGCGGTGCTGGGAGCGGCCCTCGGCGTGCTGCTGGCCGGATACGGCGCGTGCGCGGTGTCGTCGGCGCTCATCGTCACCCCGGTGCCCGCACCCGGTGACAGCCCGTTCAAGAGCACCCCGGGTCAGAACTCCATCATGGGCCTGCTGGTCTTCGTCGTATGGGCCGCGGTGATCGCGTTGTCGTTGCCGGCCATCGTGCCCGCCGTCGTGAACGCCGTGACGGGAGACGCGATGTGGGGCTGGATCGCGCTGGCCGCCGGTGTCGTGTTCGGCGCAGTGGTCGCGATCGTCGGGGTGCTCGTCGGAGGGCGCACGATCGAACGGACCGGTCCCGACCTGCTCGTGCGCATCAAGTCGTTCCCCACCTGATCGACGTCCGGCCCCGCGGCCCCGCTCGAGATCAGCGGTAGCGGCGGCCCTCGTCGCGTCGGTACAGCCACACGACGAGGGCGCCCAGCGCGATCGTCCACGCGACGACGCCGAGGATCGCCCAGAGGGGCACCTCGGCACCGGTCGCGACGCCGACGACGATCTCTCGGGCCTGACGGATCGGCAGGACCGACGAGGCAGTGTCGAGCCAAGCAGGGAAGAACTGCGGGGGCAGGAACAGGCCGCCGCCGAAGGCGAGCAGGAACAGGGCCACCTGCGTGACGGCGATGGCGGCCTTCGGGCCCGTCGTGAGACCGATGATCGCACCGATGAGCATCGGCGGAAGCGCCGTCGCGATCACGAGCACGATGGCCGCGAGCAGCCGGAGCGGTTCGGGCCGCGCGCTGGTGAAGACACCTCCGACGACGAGCAGCGGCACGATCGCCGCGGTCGCGATCGCGAGGGTCGCCAGGATCAGCGCCCCGATGCGGGCGAGCGGGCTGCCGGGGAGCGTCCGCAGATAGGGCGTCCACGGCTTCGAGCGTTGCTCGGCGAGCTCGAGCCCGACCGAGAACAGCCCGGACGACATGAAGGCGAACACGACCATCGAGCAGACGGCGGCGGTGGCGACGCTGCTGTCCGCCACGACCGCGCCCTGGGGCAGCACGAACAGGCAGAACGCGAGGGTCGGGAAGACGACCGACCCGATCACCGCGATCGGAACCCGCGCGGTCTCGATGAGGTTGTATCTGGTCGCGGTCAGGGTGAGCGAGAGCGTGGACATCAGGCGGCCTTCTCGGTGGTGGGTGCGGGTAAGGGTGCGCCGGGGCGCGCGGACGTGGCGGTCAGGGAGAGGAACGCCTCCTCGAGCGTCGCTCCGCGCACCGTCAGATCGCTGAACGGCAGATCGGCGGCGACGAGTGAGCGGACGAGAGCGTCGGAGTCGCCGACGACGGCCGTCACGGCGTCGTCCGCGGTGGAGACGGATGACTCCGGGTCGAGGCGCCGGATGTCGTCCGCCGAGACTCCGCGCAGGGTGACACGGCGTCGCGACACGCTCGACACGACGGCCGCGAGCGTGTCATCGGTGCGGACGACACCGTCGTCGATGACGACGACGCGGTGAGCGAGCTGCTCGATCTCTTCGAGGTGGTGGCTCGTGACCACGACGGCGCATCCGGCGGCGTGCCGGGCGCGGACGGCATCCCACAGGGCTCGTCGGGCGTCGACGTCGAGACCGGTCGTGGGCTCGTCGAGCAGCACGAGGTCGGGGTCGCCGACGAAGGCCAGCGCGACGGACACACGCCGCTGCTGCCCTCCCGACAGCGCCCCGCACTGCTGGCGCAGCAGCGGGCCGAGGTCGAACTCCTCGATGATGCGGGCGCGGGGAGAAGGATGCGGGAAGTGAGCCGCGACGAAGTCGAGCACTTCACCCACGCGCAGGGCGTCGGGCAGCGCCGTCGCCTGTGGGGTCGACCCGAGGCGCACGCGCGAGGACGTGTCGCGCGGGTCGCCGCCGAACAGCCGCACCTCGCCGCTGGTCGGGGTTCGCAGGCCCTCGACGAGCGACAGGAGGGTCGTCTTGCCGGCGCCGTTCGGGCCCAGCAGACCGACGCATTCGCCGGCGTGGATGTCGAGGGTCACTCCGGCCAGCGCGGTGACGTCGCCGAACCGCTTCACGAGGTCGCGGGTGCTGATGAGGGCGGTCATGATCCTCCTCCGAGGAGATCGAGCAGATGGGTGCGGTACGTGCGGAACGCGGCTCGCCCGGCGGGGGTCAGCGCGACGTAGGTCACGGGCTTCCGGCCCGCGAAGGCCTTGCTGGTCTCGACGTAGCCCGCCGCCTCGAGCTTCGCGAGGTGCGTGGTGAGGTTCCCGGCGGTCATCCCGAGCAGCTTCTGCAGCACGGGGAAGGTCACCTCGTCGCCGTCGGCGAGGGCCTCGTTCAGCGCCGTGACGATGCGCAGGCGGGCCGGGGCGTGGATCACCGGGTCGAGCTCGGTCATCGGCTGCCTTCCGCCGGGATGACGCCGCGCAGCATCAGGGTCGCGACGATGAGCATCGCGAGCGGTCCGACGGTCGCGTACACGAGGTAGTTGGTCGGCGTGCCCGCGTACGACGCCACGATCGCGGTGGCGATCATGACGATGCCGAGCGCGTACTGGACGGGGGAGCGCCACAGCGCCCCGCCGGCGAGGTAGAGCACGCCGACCAGCAGGACGAAGATCGCGGGGGAGAGCACTGCCATGACGTCGGCATCCGCGCCGGTGCGCTGCACCGCGCCGATGAGGAGGCCGGCACCGAACATCGACAGCGACCACGCCCAGCCGTACATGGCCCCGGCCAGGCGCGACGGTCCCCGCACGCCCACGCCGGAGCGGATGCCGGCGACGGCGGAGACGACGATGCCGGCGATGAGCACCGTGCCGAAGACGATCCACGCGGGGGTCGTCGGAATGCGGAACCAGGGGTTGCCGCCGCTGTCGGCCGCGCTCCAGATGGCTCCGAATCCGACGATCCACGCCGCCGCCCAGGTGATGAGCATCACCGCGTAGTTGCGGTTGACCCAGTGCGCGGTGCGCCGGCGCTGGTCCTGCATGAGGGCGAGCATCGCCGCCGGGTCGGCCTGCTGCTCGTCATCCATCGAATCGTGCTCCATGCAAACCACTTTGCACTGCAAACCTTGCGCGGTCAACTCTGCATCGTTGCGGTCGCACCGCCGGGTCGAGCGCACTTCGATGGGCCGGCCGCAGTTCGAACGGCGCCCGACGGCCGCAACTGCGCCTCATACCGCGGACGCCGGCAGCGGGGGATTTGGCGGATGCCGCGAGCGAGCGCTACTGTCGGCGCATGTCTTCGGCCCCGCAGCGCACCGTCTCGGTGCTTCGCGCGCGCCGACGTCTGGGCGACCGCCGACGCTAGGCGACCCTGCACGCTCCCGCATCCGCGGTCGAGCGCGTGGTGTCGCCGCCGCCGGTCCCCGTCGCCGCGAAGGCGACGTCATCCCAGACAATAAGGTGGAAGTCATGCCCCTCTCCGTCGCCGTCTCCGGCGCATCCGGATACGCGGGAGGCGAGATCCTGCGCCTGCTCGCCGCTCACCCCGAGGTCGAGCTCCGCACGGTCACCGCGCACTCCAACGCCGGTCAGCCGCTCATCGAACACCAGCCGCACCTCCGCTCGCTGCGTCACCTCACGCTGCAGCCCTCGACGCCCGAGGTGCTCGCGGGGCACGACATCGTGTTCCTCGCCCTCCCGCACGGCCAGTCGGGTCAGTACACCGAGGCGCTCGCTGACACCGCCCTCGTCATCGACGCGGGCGCCGACCACCGGCTGACGTCGTCGGACGACTGGGATGCCTTCTACGGCGGCGACTTCCACGAGCCCTGGACCTACGGTGTGCCCGAGCTCCTCGTCGGAGGCGCGAACGGCACCGGCAAGCAGCGCGACAAGCTCGTCGGAGCCTCGCGCATCGCTGCTCCCGGGTGCAACGCCTCGACCGTCGCGCTGAGCCTCGCGCCCGGTGTCGCCGCCGGTGTCATCGACCCGAGCGATATCGTGAGCGTGCTCGCGGTCGGTCCCTCGGGCGCGGGCAAGAGCCTGAAGACGAACCTCCTCGCCGCCGAGATCCTCGGATCGGCGAACCCCTATGCCATCGGCGGGACGCACCGCCACATCCCCGAGATCCGGCAGGCGCTTCGGGGAGCGGGCGCGGTAGGCGACATCCGCATCTCGTTCACCCCCGTCCTCGTGCCGATGTCGCGCGGCATCCTGGCCACCTCGACCGCTCCGATCGCGGACGGCGTCTCCGACGCTCAGATCCGCGAGGCGTGGGAGAGCGCCTACGCGGATGAGACGTTCGTGCAGCTGCTGCCCGAAGGATCCTTCCCTCGAACGGCCGACGTCACCGGCGCGAACACCGCGCTCATGGGCCTGGCGATCGACCGGGCCGCCGGCCGTGTGGTCGTCGTGACCGCGGTCGACAACCTCGCCAAGGGCACCGCCGGTGCCGCCATCCAGTCGATGAACATCGCCCTCGGTTTCGCCGAGACCACGGGCCTGAGCGTGAACGGAGTCGCCCCGTGAGCGTCACCGCCCCCCAGGGTTTCGAAGCCGCCGGTGTCGCCGCGGGCCTGAAGTCGACCGGAAAGCCCGACGTCGCCGTCGTCGTCAACCGCGGCCCGCTCAAGGTCGGCGCCGCGGTGTTCACCTCGAACCGCGCCAAGGCGAACCCGATCATGTGGTCGCAGCAGGCGATCGCCGACGGCGTCGTCGAAGCCATCGTCCTCAACTCCGGCGGAGCGAACTGCTTCACGGGCAGCTTCGGCTTCCAGACGACGCACCAAACCGCCGAGAAGGCGGGGGAGCTGCTGGATGTCAGCTCGGGCGATGTGCTCGTCTGCTCCACGGGCCTCATCGGCACCGGCGACGAGGTGTTCCGCGCCAAGGTGCTCGAGGGCACCACGGCGGCGATCGGCTCGCTCAGTGCCGAGGGCGGCGAGGACGCCTCGCTCGCGATCATGACCACCGACTCGCGGCCCAAGCGCGCCGTCGTCTCACGGGGTGGCTGGACGATCGGCGGCATGGCGAAGGGCGCGGGGATGCTCGCACCGGGCCTCGCGACGATGCTCGTCGTCATCACCACCGACGCCGTTCTCGACGCGGCGCAGGCGGATGCCGCGCTGCGCTCCGCGACTCGCACGAGCTTCGACCGGCTCGACTCCGACGGGTGCATGTCGACCAACGACCAGGTCACCCTCATGGTCAGCGGCGCGTCGGGCGTGACGCCGGATGCCGCCGAGTTCGCCGCCGCGCTCGCCGAGCTGTGCGCCGACCTCGCCGAGCAGCTGCAGGGCGACGCCGAGGGTGCGAGCCACGACATCGCGATCGAGGTCGTCGGCGCGGCATCCGAAGAGGACGCCGTCGTCGTCGGACGCTCGGTCGCCCGCAACAATCTCTTCAAGGCCGCGATCTTCGGCAACGACCCGAACTGGGGCCGGGTGCTCGCCGCGATCGGCACGACCGATGCGGCCTTCGACCCCTACGACGTCGACGTCTCGTTCAACGGCGTGCGGGTGTGCACCGCCGGCGGGCCCGACCGCCCGCGTGAAGAGGTCGACCTGACGCCCCGCGCGACGCGCATCCTCATCGACCTGAAGTCGGGCGATGCCACGGCGACGATCCTCACGAACGACCTCACGCACGACTACGTCCACGAGAACAGCGCTTACTCCTCATGAACGACATCGACCTCCAGTACACGACCCCCGAAGAGGCGGCCGCCAAGGCGGGCGTCCTCATCGAGTCGCTGCCGTGGCTGCAGCGCTTCCGCGATCAGATCATCGTCATCAAGTACGGCGGCAACGCGATGGTTTCTGAGGAGTTGCAGGAGTCGTTCGCGCAGGACATCGCTTACCTCCGCTTCGTCGGCGTGAAGCCCGTCGTCGTCCACGGCGGCGGCCCGCAGATCTCGAAGATGCTCGACCGGCTCTCGATCGAGAGCGAGTTCAAGGGCGGCTACCGGGTCACCAGCACCGAGGCGATCGATGTCGTCCGGATGGTGCTGACCGGGCAGATCAACCCGCAGCTCGTCGCCCGCATCAACGCGTACGGCCCGTTCGCCACCGGCCTGTCGGGCGAGGATGCCGGTCTGTTCGGCGGTCGCCGGCGCGGCGTCGTGATCGACGGCACCGAGCACGACCTCGGGCACGTCGGCGATGTCGTGGAGGTCGACCCGCAGCCGGTGCACGATCAGCTCGACGCCGGACGCATCCCGGTGATCTCCTCGATCGCACCCGATCTCGACAACCCCGGTCATTCGCTCAACGTGAATGCGGATGCCGCAGCCGCTGCACTCGCGACGGCCCTCGGTGCCACGAAGCTCGTCGTCCTCACCGACGTGCCCGGCCTCTACGCCGACTGGCCCAACCGCGACTCGCTCGTCTCGCATCTGACGTCGACGGACCTGCGCGCGATGCTGCCGAAGCTCGAGTCGGGGATGATCCCGAAGATGCAGGCATGCCTCGACGCGGTCGACGGGGGAGTGGACACGGCGGCCATCATCGACGGACGCCAGCCCCACTCGGTGCTGGTCGAAGTCTTCACAGCACAGGGAATCGGTACGGAGGTGGTGGCGGGATGACGAACCCGACGATCCAGCAGACAGCGCCCACATGGGCGGATGACGTCGATCGCGACCTCGTCCGCAGCGCCGGCGCGCGCCTGGCGCTGCTCGAGCGCGGCGAGGGCGCGTACGTCTGGGATGTCGACGGCAAGCGCTACCTCGACTTCCTGGCCGGCATCGCCGTCAACTCGCTCGGACATGCTCACCCCGTGTTCGTCGAGGCGGTCTCGCGTCAGGCGGCCACGTTGTCGCACGTCTCGAACTACTTCGCCACGCCGCCGCAGCTCGAGCTCGCGGCGAAGCTCAAGCGTCTCGCGGGCACCGGCGACGCCGGTCGCGTCTACTTCGGCAACTCCGGCGCCGAGGCGAACGAGGCGGCGTTCAAGCTCGCACGTCTGCACGGCGGAGCCGAGCGCCCCCGCATCCTCGCGCTGAAGGATGCGTTCCACGGTCGCACGATGGGCACCCTCGCCCTCACCGGCAAGCCGCAGATGCAGCAGCCGTTCGAGCCGATGGTTCCCGGCGTCGAGAGCATCGACTCCACGATCGAGGCTCTCGAGGCCGCGATCGACGACCGCGTCGCGGCCCTGTTCGTCGAGCCCATCAAGGGCGAGGCCGGGGTCATCCCGCTGCCCGAGGGCTACCTCGCGGCGGCGCGCGAGATCACGAAGCGCCACGGCGCGCTGCTGATCATCGACGAGATCCAGACCGGTGCCGGGCGCACCGGCGCGTGGTTCGCCTTCCAGCACGCCGGCATCGAGCCCGACGCGATCACGGTCGCCAAGGGCATCGGCGGCGGCTTCCCGATCGGCGCGCTCATCACCTTCGCGAGCGCGAGCGATCTGTTCTACCCGGGCACGCACGGCTCGACGTTCGGCGGCAACCCGCTGGGCACCGCTGTGGCGTCGGCGGTGCTCGGCGAGATCGAGAACGGCGGGCTCGTCGAGGCCGCCGCAGCTCACGGCGCACGCCTGCGGCAGGTGCTCGAGACGATCGATTCGGCACTGGTCGAGGGCGTGCGCGGACAGGGTCTGCTGCTGGGCGTCGGGCTGCGGCATCCGGTCGCCGGCGCCGTCGTCGCGGCGGCGCAGGAGCACGGCCTGATCGTCAACGCCGCCAACGACCGCACCGTGCGGATCGCTCCGCCGCTCACCATCGGCGACGTCGAGATCGACGAGTTCGCCGAGCTTTTCACCGCCGCGCTGCGCACCGTCGAGTCGGCCCTGCTTCTCGAGAACACGACCACGGAGGAATCCGCATGACCCGCCACCTGCTCCGCGACGACGACCTGAGCCCGGCCGAGCAGGCCGAGGTCCTCGATCTCGCCCTCTCGCTGAAGAAGGACCGCTGGAAGCTGAAGCCCCTCGAGGGTCCGCAGACCGTCGCGGTCATCTTCGACAAGTCGTCGACCCGCACGCGCGTCTCGTTCGCGGTCGGCATCGCCGACCTCGGTGGCTCGCCGCTGATCATCTCGACGGCCAACAGCCAGCTCGGCGGTAAGGAGACCCCGTCCGACACCGCGCGCGTGCTCGAGCGCCAGGTTGCCGCGATCGTGTGGCGCACGTACGCGCAGGCAGGCCTCGAGGAGATGGCGCGCGGTACTCGCGTGCCGGTCGTCAACGCGCTGAGCGACGACTTCCACCCCTGCCAGCTGCTCGCCGACCTGCTGACCATCCGCGAGCACAAGGGCGACCTCGCCGGGCTCACGCTGTCGTTCTTCGGCGACGGGCAGTCGAACATGGGTCACTCGTACGTGCTCGCGGGCGTGACCGCGGGCATGCACGTTCGAGTCGCGTCTCCCGAGGGGTACGGCCCGCGTGAGGATGTCGTCGCCGACGCGCAGCGCATCGCGGCACAGACGGGCGGATCGGTCACGATCCTCGTCGACCCGCTCGAAGCGGCATCCGGCGCCGACGTCATCGTGACCGACACGTGGGTGTCGATGGGCAAGGAGGAGGAGAAGATCGCACGCATCCGCGATCTGGGTGCGTACAAGGTGACGCAGCAGACGATGGATGCCGCCGCCGACGGGGCGATCTTCATGCACTGCCTGCCCGCCGACCGGGGCTACGAGGTCGACGCCGACGTCATCGACGGCTCGCACAGCGTCGTCTGGGACGAGGCCGAGAACCGTCTGCACGCGCAGAAGGCGCTGCTGGTCTGGCTGCTGCGTCAGCAGTGACCGCGGAGCGGTGAGGAGCGGCCGGTGCCGGGGATGAGCGAGATGCTGCGCCGCCGCCCGCTGTTCGCGCCCTCGCGCATCGACGGCGTCGACCTCGCTCGCGGCCTCGCCGTGATCGGGATGCTCGCGGCGCACCTGCTCGCGATCCCCGACTTCGATTGGACGATCCCCTCCTCGTACGAGGGGATCGTCCACGGGCGCTCGTCGATCCTGTTCGCCACGCTCGCGGGTGTCTCGATCGGGCTCATCAGCGGCGGACCGGTTCCGCTGCGCGGGCCACGACTCGAGACGGCCCGTCTGCGCCTGCTCGTGCGGGCCGGAGCGATCTGGGTGATCGGCGTGCTGCTTCTCTTCCTCGCGGTGCCGGTGTACGTCATCCTTCCCGCCTACGCGCTGCTGTTCGTGATCGCCGCGGCGGTGCTGCCGCTGCGGGCACGCACGCTGCTCATCGCGGCCGCGGTCGTCGGGCTCGTCGCGCCGTTTCCGCAAGCGGCGATCGACGGCCTGTCGTTCTGGTCGACACCCGAGGGGGTCGACGTCTCGAACGCTGTCGGATGGCATTACCCGTTCCTGACCTGGATGGCGTTCGTCCTCGCGGGCATGGGGGCGGCGCGCCTCGACCTGCGCTCGCGCGCGACGCCGCGGTTCCTCGCGCTTGCGGGGCTCGCCCTGACCGCTGCCGGGGCCGCTCTCGACATCGTGTGGGGGCGCTCCGAGGTCTTCGGACAGACCCCGTGGACCGGGGAAGCCCACTCATCCGGGCTGTTCGAGGTGATCGGATCCGGCGGGTTCGCCCTCCTCGTCATCGGCGTGTGCGTGCTCGTGTGCCGGACGCCCCTCACGTGGGTCGCGCTGCCGCTGCGCGCCGTGGGCTCGATGCCGCTGACCGCGTACTCGGCGCAGATCGTCGTATGGGCACTCACCCGGCCCGCCGCCGAGCCGGGCGTCTTCGAGCTCGACTCCTACCGAGCCCTCGATCCGTTCTGGCCGATGACCCTCGGCATCATCGTCGGATGCACGGCCTGGGCGCTCGCCGTCGGGCGCGGTCCCCTCGAAGCCGGCATCGACGCACTCGCCCGGCTGACGGTGCGCGGGCGCGTGGAGGCGCCGGGGACAGCGATGCCGCCCCGATAGGCTGGAGCGATGAGCGCAGACACGTCAGGCGGCACGAACTCCGGGGCTCTCTGGGGAGCCCGCTTCGCCTCGGGCCCCGCGCCCGAGCTGGCCCGCCTGAGCCGATCGACGCACTTCGACTGGGCGCTCGCCGGATACGACATCGCCGGATCTCACGCTCACGCGAAGGCGCTCGCCGCCGCCGGGTACCTCACGCCCGACGAGGAGAGCCGCATGCACGCGGGGCTCGACTCGGTGCTCGCCGCCGTCCGCGACGGATCGCTGCAGCCAGCCCCCGGCGACGAAGACGTGCACGGCGCCTTGGAGGCCGCCCTCATCGCGACCGTCGGGCCGGAGCTCGGCGGCAAGCTGCGCGCCGGACGCAGCCGCAACGACCAGATCGCCACGCTCGTGCGTCTGTACCTGCTCGATCACGCCGAGGTCATCGCCCGCGACATCCTGCGAGTCATCGACGCCATCGTCGGTCAGGCCGAGAACCACTCCGGCGCGATCATGCCCGGCCGCACCCACCTGCAGCACGCGCAGCCAGTGCTGCTCGCCCACCACCTGCAGGCCCACGCCTGGCCGCTGCTGCGCGACCTGGAGCGCCTGCGTGACTGGTCGGTGCGCGCGCGGATCTCGCCCTACGGCGGGGGAGCGCTCGCCGGTGCGACCCTCGGTCTCGACCCGCAGCTCGTGGCCACGGAGCTCGGCCTCGAGCGTCCCGCCGACAACTCGATCGACGGCACCTCCTCGCGGGATGTCGTGGCCGAGTTCGCTTTCATCGCCGCGATGATCGGCGTCGACATCTCGCGGTTCGCCGAAGACATCATCATCTGGAACACCCGCGAGTTCGGCTTCGTCACGCTCGATGACGGCTACTCGACCGGGTCGAGCATCATGCCGCAGAAGAAGAACCCCGACATCGCCGAGCTCGCCCGCGGCAAGGCCGGTCGTGTGATCGGCAACCTCTCGGGCCTGCTCGCGACCCTCAAGGCGCTGCCGCTCGCGTACAACCGCGACCTGCAGGAAGACAAGGAGCCGGTCTTCGACTCGATCGAGACGCTCGAGGTGGTCTTGCCCGCGTTCGCCGGCATGGTCGCGACGCTCCGCTTCGACGTCGACCGGATGGCCGAGCTCGCGCCGCAGGGGTTCTCGCTCGCGACCGATGTCGCCGAGTGGCTCGTCAAGCGCGGTGTGCCGTTCCGCGAGGCGCACGAGATCTCGGGCTCGCTCGTGCGGCTCTGCGAGGAGCGGGGCATCGAGCTGCATGAGGCATCCGATGACGACCTCGTCTCGGTCTCGGAGCACCTGGCTCCCGAGGTCCACGAGGTTCTGTCGCCCGAGGGATCGGTCGCCAGCCGCGACGGCATCGGCGGAACCGCGCCGGTGCGGGTCGACGAGCAGCGTGCGGCACTGATCGCTCAGGCTCAGCAGGCCGTGCGGGTGTGGCAGCTCTGACATAAGCGATCATCTGATATCAGGCATTCATCAGCTGATGACTGATATCCGCGGGATATAAGTGCTAGCCTGATCTGCATGACCGTTGCTGTCATCGCCGACATCGTCGGCTCTCGTCTGCTCGACGATCGCAGCCGCACCCAGGCGCAGATCGAAGCAACGATGGCCGAGGTCGATCGCGCCCTTCCCGTCGCCGTGACCCCGATGCGTGCCACGTTCGCCGACGAGTTCCAGGCGGTCTTCGACGAGCTGGATGACGCGCTGGCCTGGCTTCTGCTCCTGCAGCTGTCGCTGCCCGACGAGGCGTCGCTGCGCTTCGGGGTCGGTGTCGGCGACGTCGGCTCGGTCGCATCCGAGAGCTCGGACATCTCCGACGGGCCGGGGTGGTGGCGGGCGCGCGAGGCGATCGAGCAGGTGCACGCGATGCAGGACCGCGCGGTTCCGCGCGCCCGCATCCGCATTGTCGGAGGGGAGGACGAGGATGTCGCCATGGCCGACCGCATCCGCTTCGCCAACGCCTACGCGCTCGCCCGCGACGAACTCGTCGGGGCGATGTCGGCGCGCGCGCGGCGCCTGACCTACGGCCGCTGCCTCGGTCGCACCCAGGGCGCTCTCGCGAAAGAGGAGGGCATCACCCAGTCGGCCGTATCGCAGCTGCTGGCGTCATCCGGAGCTCCCGCGATCGTCGCCGGGTACACGGCCCTGACGGAGCGCTCGTCGTGATCGGCGCGGGTCTCATGCTGCTCGCGGTCGGCGGGCTCGATCTCGCTCGCAAACGGATGTCGGGCGCGAAGCTCGGGATCGTGCTGGTGGTCCTCGGCGCTGCGCTGCTGCCGCTCGCAGCCTGGGCGGGCGCCGCGGCCTGGTGGTTCGCGGCGATCGCCGTCGCGGCCGGGTGGGCGGCGGTCACCTCGACGCGCGAGCCCACTCGATGGGGACTGTGGCCTGCGGCGCTCCTGGCCGTTGTGGTGGCCGTGGCGGTCGCCCTCATCGGGGTGCGCGACGGCCAGGGGCCTCTCGAGAGGATCTGGCCGATCGACTCGCCCCTCGGCGTCGTGAGCCTCGACCTCGCCATCGCGCTCGCGGGAGCGCTGGTCTTCCTCGTCGAGTCCGGCAACGTCATCGTGCGGGCATCGCTGCGGGGCGGTGTCGTCGCCGCCGAAGCGGCGAACGAGCTGAAGGGCGGGCGCATCATCGGCCCCCTCGAGCGCGTGCTCGTGTTCGCCCTCACCCTC
Source organism: Microbacterium sp. BDGP8 (assembly GCF_029991045.1). Taxonomy (NCBI): domain Bacteria; kingdom Bacillati; phylum Actinomycetota; class Actinomycetes; order Micrococcales; family Microbacteriaceae; genus Microbacterium; species Microbacterium sp. BDGP8. The sequence continues at coordinate 1,116,638 of NZ_CP120712.1, forward strand.
ACCGGTGCGTTCACGTTGCTGGCCGCCGTGCTCGCGGCGAAGGGCATCGTCCGCTTCCCGGAGATCTCACGCGACCACGACGGGGGAGACCGCGCCGAGTACTTCCTCGTCGGAAGCCTCGTCAGCTGGGTCGTCGCCCTCGGCGCGGCCTTTCTCATCTGGTGGGGCACCGCCTGAGCGTCATCGAGGCGGGTCGGCGGGTGCGCCGTCGACTCTTGTCGTGCTGAGCGGCGTTCGTCATGCTCGAGGCATGGCGAAGATGGAGCATTTCGAGATCCCGGCAGACGACATCGCGCGCGCCCGGGAGTTCTACCGGACCGTTCTCGGGTTCGACTACGAGCCGTGGGGAGATGACATGGGCGTGCTCCGGCAGCCCGATGGCGAAGGCGTCAACGGCGACCTGCACAAACGGTCTGCCGTGCCGCATCCGACAGTCGTCTTCACCGTCGACCGCATCGAAGACGTCGTGGCCGCGGCGGTTGCAGCGGGCGGCGAACAGGTCGGTGAGATCCAGGCTCTCGGCGACGACGCGCGCTGGGTCTACTTGCGAGACTCCGAGGGCAATGTGATCGGTCTGTACGACCAGGTCTCGGCGAGCTGACTCGCGTGCCGTCGTCAGGCTCAGACGCCAGGTCGGGACGGCGAAGCCGCCCCGAGCGCCTCTCAGCCTGTCGGCGGGACGACTCAGGCTGATTCCTGACAGGTCGGACCTGCCCGACCAGCCGCGCCGTGCGCCGCTGATAACCTGAAGCGCGTGTCTGATGAAGCCCTGACGACCGCCCCCGTGGCGCTCGATCCCGCGTTCGAGAACGTGTGGGACGAGCTGGTGTGGCGCGGTCTCGTGCATGTGTCCACCGACCAGGAAGCGCTGCGAGAAGCGCTCGGCGGAGACCCGATCACGTATTACTGCGGCTTCGACCCGACGGCGGCATCCCTGCACCTCGGTCACCTCGTGCAGCTGCTGACGCTCCGCCGCCTGCAGCTGGCCGGTCACAAGCCCCTCGGTCTCGTCGGCGGCTCGACGGGCCTCATCGGTGACCCGCGCCCGACCGCCGAGCGCACGCTCAACTCGCGCGAGACCGTCGCCGAGTGGGTCAACCGGCTGCGCGGTCAGATCGAGAAGTACCTCAGCTTCGAGGGCGAGAACGCCGCTCGCATGGTGAACAACCTCGACTGGACGGCGCCGCTGTCGGCGATCGACTTCCTGCGCGAGATCGGCAAGCACTACCGCGTCGGCACGATGCTGAAGAAGGATGCCGTCGCCGCGCGCCTAAACTCGGATGCCGGCATCAGCTACACCGAGTTCAGCTACCAGATTCTGCAGGGGCTCGACTTCCTCGAGCTCTACCGCCAGTACGGCTGCACGCTGCAGACCGGTGGATCGGACCAGTGGGGCAACCTCACCAGCGGCACCGACCTGATCCACCGCGTCGAGGGCACCTCGGTGCACGCGTTCGGCACGCCGCTGATCACCAACAGCGACGGCACGAAGTTCGGCAAGAGCGAGGGCAACGCCATCTGGATCGACGCCGAGCTCACGAGCCCGTACGCGTTCTACCAGTTCTGGCTCTCGACCGCGGATGCCGATGTCGTCGAGCGTCTGAAAGTGTTCACGTTCCTCAGCAGCGCCGAGATCGCGGACAACGAGCGCCTCGTCGCCGACGAGCCGTTCCGCCGTGCCGCGCAGAAGCGTCTGGCGTTCGAGGTCACCGCGACGGTGCACGGTGTCGACGCGACGGCCAAGGTCATCGCGGCATCCGATGCACTGTTCGGCCAGGGCGACCTGACCGCTCTCGACGCCGCCACGCTGCGCTCGGCCCTGCAGGAGCTTCCGCACGCCACCGCGTCGGCCGGCACCTCGGTCGTGCAGCTGCTCGTCGACACTGGGCTCGTCGGCAGCCTGTCGGAGGCCCGCCGGGCCATCGCGCAGGGCGGCGTCTCGATCAACGGTGCGAAGGTCGACGACGAGTCGGCCGTCGTCGTCGGGGATCTGCCGGGTGGCGTGGCCGTACTGCGGCGAGGCAAGAAGACGCTCGCGGGCGTCTTCGTCGAGGACTGACCCGACCGGATGCCGTTCACCCCGAGCCACGCCGTCGTCGCGCTGGCGGTTGTTCGCACACCGCTCGTGCCGGCGGCCGTGGCTGTCGGGGCGATGGCTCCAGACCTGCCGTTGTTCGCCCGGGGGATCGGCATCAGCTACGCGCAGACGCACGCGTACCCGTGGCTGACGGTCGTGATAGCGGGCGTGCTGCTGCTCGCATGGTGGCTCCTGCTGCGCCCCGCGGTCCGTGAGCTCGCGCCGGACTGGCTTGCCGGACGGCTGCCGTCGACGTGGGATGCCACAGGCGGCGACGCGCTGCGAACGGTCGTGCCGGGGACGGGGCGCGGCCGGTCGGTCGCGGTCACGGTTCTGCTGGTCGTGGTGTCGCTGGCTCTCGGCGTGTTGAGTCATATCGCCTGGGATGCCTTCACCCACGAGGGGCGCTGGGGCGTCGAGCTCTTCCCGGCGCTGGCCGACCGCTGGGGACCGTTCCACGGCTACCGGTGGTTCCAGTACGCATCGAGCGCGCTCGGCCTGCTGGGGCTTGCAGTCGCGGGGGCGTTCTGGCTGCGGAAACGGTCGTCGGCTCGGGTGCGGCGGGTACTGCCCGGCGCCGTGCGGGTGGTCTGGTGGGCGTCGCTGCCGGTCGCGCTTGTCGTGGCGTGGCTGATCGGCCTGGCCGCGTACGGGCCACTGACGGCGGAGTGGACCGCCCAGCACCTGGCGTACCGCGTGCTGCCGCCCGCATGCGCCATCTGGGGGCTGGTCACGCTCGTGCTGTGCGTCGTCGTGCAGGTGGCGCGGCGACGTGTCGTGCGCTGAGTGACGCGGGGTAGTTGTCGAGGCGATCGGTGGTCGCGTGCCCGAGGTGTGGGTCAGTCGACTCCGCGCAGTCGGTCGATCTCGCGGCGTTCGCGTTTCGTCGGCCGGCCGGCGCCGCGATCACGGACGGCGAGCATCGCCATCGGCTCGCGCGGGGGAGTGCGGTCTTCCAGCGCGGTCGCGGCGACGGGCGCGCCGACGCGCTTGGTGAGCGTCTGCCGGACGACGAGGATGCGGTCGAAGCCCGCGATCCGCACCCGCAGCTCGTCGCCGGGCTTTACCGACTGCGACGCCTTGACCTTTTCGCCGTTGACCCGGACGTGACCGGCGCGGCACGCCGTGGTCGCCGCTGAGCGGGTCTTGTAGATGCGGACCGCCCATAGCCACGAGTCCACGCGGACAGGGGCATCGGATGCGGTCATGCGTTCCATTCTCGCCCAAGCGTCACGGGTGCTCGCCGGTACTGGTTTCGTGTGCGTCAGCGAGCTCGAGCGAGACCACGGCGACGTGCGGCTTGGGGCGCGCGACCTCGCGGAAGCCCGCGCTGAGGAACGTGGAGAGAGCCCCGTGGTACAGCTCGTTGGACGTCACCTTTCGCCCCGCATCCGGGTCGACGGGGTACGCCTCGACCACGCGTGCGCCGTTCTCGCGGGCGAAGGCGATCGCGGCATCGAGAAGCGCCGCGTTGAGGCCCGAGCCGCGATGCTCCTTGCGCACCGCGAAGCAGCTGACGGCCCAGACGTCCGCGTCGTCCCAGGGCTCGTCGGTCGCACCGGCATAGGCGCGGGTCTTGCTCAGTCGCACCTGGCGGGTCCGCGGCCCGACGCGAACCCAGCCGGCGGCGTCACCGTCGACGTAGGCCACGAGGCCGGGGGAGGGTGCGGCATTCACTTCGCTGCGGAACGCCGCCGCCCGTCCCTCGATGTCGGTGCGCTGGAACTCGGCGTTCGTCATCGTCCACCACTGGCACTGACACTCCCGTCCGTCACCACCGCCGCTGATGGCGTGCTGTGCGTCGCTGAAGCTGCCGGGCGTCACCGGCACGATCCTCGTCTCGGTCATGGGCCGACCGTAGCGCTCGCCACCGACACGGGCAACGCGCCCGGGTGCACCGGTTCGCGAGTGGGCCGCGGACCCGTTAGGATAGGGGAGTTGTCCGCGTGCGGGCAGCGGACCGGGATGTGGCGCAGCTTGGTAGCGCACTTGACTGGGGGTCAAGGGGTTCACCCCCTCCGGTCGGCCCGAAATAACTGAAAATCGATGCCACGGGATGTGGCGCAGCTTGGTAGCGCACCTGACTGGGGGTCAGGGGGTCGCAGGTTCAAATCCTGTCATCCCGACAGAAAAGCCCCGATGAGAAGCCATTTTCATCGGGGCTTCGTCATGTCTGGCGACGGGTTTTTGTTGGTCCCCCTCTGGTCCCCTCGCCAAGGCATCGATGCCGGCTCACAGACGTCGGAGGGCGTATCTGGCTCTCTGGAGGTCGTTGCCTGTGGATAAGGGGACCAAAAGGGGACCAGAGCCTCCGTCGTGGCTCCCGGCTCCCCGTCACAGTGACCTCGAGGCCCCGCGCCGGCTCGGTCTGCTGGCCTTGGCGGATCGGGCAAGGAAGGCGTTGGCCTGCTCCGCAGCGGAGGCGAGGTGGCGGTCGTCGGGGTGCAGGTATCCGCGGGTGGTCTCGACGGAGGCGTGGCCGAGGATGTCCTGAAGGACGTGCAGCGGGATGCCGGCGTCCGCCATCCACGTCGCGCCGGTGTGCCGGAGGCCGTGCCGGGTAAGGTCGGGCAGGCCGAGATCGCTGACGATCTGGTCCCAGTTCGTCGCGTCCCGCACGGTCGCGGTCGTGAGAGCGCCGCCCTTCGGGCCGACCAGCAGCCGATCCTCGGGCTCTTTCCCCTCCGTGAGCCGCTCAAGAACCGGTCGGAGCGGGTCGAGGATCGGGACGCGGCGTTCTCTGCGGCCTTTGGTCTGCTTCGTGATGAGCCCGCCTTTGCCGGGGTAGGTCTGCCGCGCGATCACCACGATGTTCTTGTCGAACCGGACGTCACCGGCCTGAAGGCCCGAGACCTCGGAGGAGCGCGCTGCGAGGAGGGCGGCGAGCATGACGAAGTCGGAGTACGACTGGTGGACCTTCCCGCAGGCTTCAGCGAGCTTCGTCAGCGTGCCCATGTCCGGGATCGCATGGGCGCGTGGGGAAGCATCCTCCGCAGGCTGGAGACGGAAGGCATTGCGGTTCAGGCTGCGCTTGGCACGGTTCTTCGCGGGGTTGATCGGGATGAGCCCGTCGCGCACTGCTTCGTCGAGGACCCGCACGAGAGGTGCGATCGAGTTCTTGATCGTTGACGCCCCATGCCGTTTCTCCCAGGCATCGATGGTGCGGTCGATGATCCCGGCGGTGATCTGCGTGACGGGTAGGTGCCCGAGGGCAGGTAGCACGCGGAGCTTGAGCCCGTACCCGTAGGTCTCCCCGGTGGAGGTGGGGTCGAGGCCGCGCGCCCATCGGTCGCCGATCGTGGTGACGAACTCGGTGAGCGTCATGGACACGTCCATGCCCTTGGCCGAGGACTGCCGCAGCGAGTCGAAGAACTCATGCGCTGCAGCCTCGTCAGCGACGATCTCGGAGCGGATGATGCGGCGTTTGCTGATCGGGTCCGTCCAGCGGGCACGGGCGCGGATGCCGTAGGAGCGACGTTCCAGGTCGGTGGAGATCCTCACGCCGACCGGAGGCACCGGCTTCGGTTGCGCGTGCGGGAGCGGCTCAGCCTTCCTGGGCATGGCTGTGCTCCAGCCCCGCCAGCCAGGCGTCGACCGCGTCGATGCGGTACCGGGCGATCCCGCCCAGCCGCAGGAACGGCGGCCCCTGACCAGCCGAACGCCACCTCGACAAAGTCGACTCGGACACCTTGAGATAGGCGGCGATCTCGCGACTGTCCATGAGAGGGGAGACCACGATCGTGCCGCCGGTATCGCTCATGCGACTTCTCCGGTGTTCGGGTTGAGCCCGGCATAGAAGTCGTCCTCGGCCTGGCGGCGCGCGGCGACATCGTCGAGGACGAACTGCACGAAGTCCTGATCCCGGTGAGCGATGATCGTGTCCTCGACCGGGCCTGCCGGGTCCTCCCCGGGCCAGGTGGTTTGCCGGGTCGGGCGGTCTCGGTCGAGCCGGGTTCCGGAAGCTGCGACCCAGTCACGGAGCCGCTGGCGGGCGTCGGCGAAGTCGCGATGCCAGCCCAGCGGCGCGGAGCCGTTCTGCTCCGGGTCGTAGGCGGACAGCCAATGCAGATGCAGCGCACTCAGCTCCCACAACAGCTCCGGGTGGCGGTGCCAGAACGGCGGAACCACCGAAGCAGGCAGCCCGTAGGTGCGGCGCAGCCAGTCGACCCAGCGGTTCAGCTCCAGCCACTCGGCCTCCGCTTCCTCGCTGGTCAGGAGGTTCCAGTTGATCGGGCGCGGAGGCTCCGGGATCAGCGGCCCGTTGAACTCCTCGGACTCCTCGTCCAGGTCCGGCTCGTCGGTCTCGGGGGCGGTGTCGTTCTGGTTCATCGCGGTCACCGCCGTTCAGAGCCCGAGCGCCGGGGCGGTGCCCGAGCTCTCGCGATGAGCTGCGCCGGCCGCCTGTCCCACAGGCTCCTGCGTCGTGGCGGGCTGGCGGCGGGTGCGGTCGACCTCGTAGCTCGTGCGGGCGAGGTCGTGGCCGAGCTTCTTCGCGACGAACTCCTCGGACTTGACCACCTCGCCTTCCGGCGTGGCGCGGTCGTACTCGCGGGTGTAGCCCTCGGCGACGAACTTGTCTCCCTTGGCGAGCCGGTCGTGGGCGCGCTCGGCGGTCTTCTTGAACGCCACGAGGTCGTGGAAGGTCGTCTCCGTCTGCGTGAACGACCCGTCCGGCTCCTTGCGATAGTGCTCCTGCCCGATCTTGGCGTAGAACCGGGCATCGCCCCGCTCCGTGTAGGTGAGCTGCGGGTCGGAGGCGATGAACCCCGAGACGGATTCCTGCGTGTGGAGAGCCATTGGACTGCCCCTCTTTCTGACATCGGCGGCGACCCCACGATGGGGCCGCTCTGTCAGGCAGGTGCGCCCGGCGGCTCCTCCGAGCGGTGCTGCAGCGTCGCCTCGATGTCGGCCCGGTCGTCGCGCAGCTGTTTCGCGTCGGGCCGGTCGGTCCAGGTCCGCATCCGGGTGACGATGGGTGGTGCGGAGCGCAGCAGCACCAGTGCAGTCCCGAACGGGAGGGTGCGGATCGTGTCGGGCGGCATGATCGGCACGCGGCGGATGGAGCGTTGCGCGGAGCGGGAGCCGTGGTCTCCGACCGTGGTGGAGTCGGTCACCTCGTCGCGCTCGCCGATGAGCGTGGTGAGGTCGTGCAGGTCCTTGGAGTTCGACGCTCCGCCCAGGACGATCTTGACGATGGAGGCGTCCCAGATCGCGCCGGCCGCGTTTTCCGACCACTTCTCCCGCGCCTGCGCGAGGCTTTGGAGGACGGGCATCGTCGTGATCCCGGTTCCGCCGCCCTCAGCCATGAGCGTCGGTAGCGACGGCAGCGGGGCGAGGTTGCCGACCTCATCGAGCGCGAGCAGCAGTGGCGGGTCGAGGCGGGCGCCGGGGCTGGTGGCGGCGAGGCGGCGGGCAGCTTCCACGACGTCTTCCACGAACGCAGCCACCAACGCAGCGGAGTTGTTGGCGCCGGCTCCGGTGGCGAGCAGGTAAAGGGTTCCTCGGTCGCGGAGGAACGCTTCGGGGTCGAAGTCCTCGTCTTCGCGCGGCGATACGGCGTCGAGCACGCGCGGGTCTGCCAGCGCGGCCAGGGCAAGCGAGACGCCTTGCCAGATGGAGTCGCGGGTTCTGGGGTCGGAGTCGATCATCGCCTGCAACGAGTCCGCCCACCCAGTCGCGGCTCGCGGGTTCGCGGTAAGGATCGCGACCGCGTCCGCGGCGGCGGAGGGGTCGAGGGTCCAGCGGAACAGTTCCGAGGGTGGCCGGTGGTCGAGGGCGGCGGCGTGGAGTAGCGCTTGGAGCGCGGTTCTCGTCTTGCCCTCCCAGAACCCGCCGCCCTCGACCCCGCCGGCCGAGAGACCGGTGCCGGCGGCGAGGCCGGTCGCCCGGATCATCGCCGTCAGCGGGTCCTCACACCCGCGGATGGGTGACCACCTGAGCCCGGCGGGCAGGCCTTCGGCGAGGTGCTGCGGGTCGAACACCGCGACCGGGCCGATCTTCTGCCGGGCGCGGAGGGTCGCGGTGAGGTTGTCCGGGCGGGTGCTCGTCGTGACGACTGCGCCAGGGGCGTCCAAGATGGCGTTGATGACGATGTGGGCACCCTTGCCGGAGCGGGGCGGGCCGATCAGCAGGATGCTGTCCTCGACGGACGCCCAGACGCTCGTGCCATGTGAGGCGCCGATCCGGTAGCCGACATCCTCCGGCCGCGGCTGGTGGAGCGAGGGCCGCAGGTGACCGGCCCGGCGCAGCAGCGCCGCCTCTGAGGCGGCCTTGGCGACTTCGCTGCGGGTGGCGATCCCGGCGATGCGGTAAGGGTCCGTCTTCACGCGGCGGCCGTGCTCGCGGAAGAACCGCCACGCCCACCAGCCGGCCACCCCGGCGCCGAGGACCAGCAGACCGGCGGTGATCCAGTACGCGACGACGTTCAGGCCAGGAGCGTCGAGCGCGGCAGCGGGGTCGCCGGAGTGTAGCAGCACACCCAGGCCCGCCTCGATCCCGCCGGTGGGCTGGCCGGTCCCGGTGATCCAGGCGGCGACAGACCCGGCGCCGCGGAGGATGGCGGCGAGGACCGCGGCACCGATGAGGATGCCGATGCCGAGGTTGCTCAGCTCGTCCCCGAGCGCCCCCGCGGGCCGGGGCGTGCTCATTCGGGGTGCCCGATCGTGAAGGTGCCGGAGACCCGGCCGAGCAGGATGACCTCGCGGGTCGGGCTCCCGGCGAGCTGTGCCGCCTCGATGATGCCGCGCATGGTGCCATCCGGGGCGGCGTCGCCGTGGGCGATGACGACGGCGATCGCGACGTCCTCACCCGGCACGAACCCCTCCCCGTGCAGCACGACGAGATCCGTCGCCGGTCGGCGGGCCGGTTCCTCCGATGCCGGCTCTGGATCGGATTCGGTGCGGCGGCGCCTGCTCGGGGTGATGATGTCGGTGAACACGGTTCCTTCCGCTTCGCGCACCTCGACCCGCACCGGGGAGCGGCGCAGGTCGGTGAGCTGGTCGAGGACGCGGGCGAAGTCCTCCCGCCGCCACGGCGGCGCGAACGGCTCTGGCTCGAACGGCGCCCCGTCGACAGTGACGGTCATGCGGCCGTCCTCGGCGATGGCGATGGCGACGAGCGGGAGCACGACCGGCACGGGCTCGACACTCCCGTCTCGAGATGCGGGTTCGCCCCAGGATCGCTTGTAGCGGGGCCGGGGCATCAGGAATCCTGCCGATCGTTCGGGATTCCTGAAGGCACGTCGAGATTCCTGAACTCATGGGAATCGCTCGTCATACGGCCGGTGGTGTCGAACGCGGCGAGCTCGGCGGGGTGGAGCTGATGCTGGACGACGAAGCTGCGGTCCTTGATCCGCCAGAGCCCCTGCCCGGTTCCGAGCCCTGGGAGTAGCTTCTGCTCGGTGCCGGTGAGCCCGAGCGCGAGGGCGGTGGAGCCGAGCTGGTCCGGCTCCTGCCGGTACACGATCCGCGTCTCCGCATTCGCCAGCAACGACGAGGCGAGGGCGCGCATCGCGGTCCCGGCATCGCCGACGTTGTCCAGGTCGGAGAGCTTGTGGAAGATGAGCATGTTCGCGATCCCGAAGTGCCGCGCCAGCCTCCACTGGGCGTCCATGCGGCGAAGCAGCGCCGGGTACTGCATGAGCCGCCACGCCTCGTCGTAGATCACCCATCGCTGTCCGCCTGCCGGGTCGGACAGGGCGGACTCCATCCATGCGGACGAGCAGGTCATCAGCACCGAGATCAGCGTGCTGTTCTCCGCGACCCGCGACAGGTCGAGCGACACCATCGGCAACGACGGGTCGAACCGCACAGTGCTGGGCCCGTCGAACAGGCCTTGGAGGTCTCCAGCGACGAGCCGACGGAGCGCGTGGCCGACGAGCCGGCCATCTTCCGCGAGCCGGCCGTCCTCGTCGTCGACGCGGCTGGGGCTGAGGATGCGGTCGACGACCATCGGCAGGATCGGGACCTCGGCGCTCCTCACAGCGTCTTGAAGGGCGAGGTCGATCGCGGTGTGCTCCAACGGCGACAGCGCCCGATCCAGCACGGTCTCTGCGAGGGCGCCGATGAGGTCGCGGCGGCGGGAGGCGACCTGCATCGCCCACTCCGCATCCGACACCGCAGACGGCCGGTGGCCCTCATCGAGCGGGTTGAGCCTGTTGCGCAGGCCGTGGCCAAGGATGATCGCCCGCCCGCCGACCGCCTCCGCAACACTCGTATGCTCCCCTTTCGGGTCGCCGGGAACGTAGACCCTGCGTCCGAACGGCAGGCTGCGCGTGTACAGCGACTTCGCCAGGGACGACTTGCCGCTCCCCACGATGCCGGCGAGCACGACGTTCGGCGCCGTGATGAGCCCCCGCTGATAGAGCACCCAGGGGTCGAACACGAACGATCCGCCGCTGTAGAGGTCCTGGCCGACGAAGACGCCCTGGCTGCCGAGGCCGGCTTCGGCCAGGAAGGGGTACTGGCCGGCGAGCGTCGCGGAGGTGTCCTGGTGCTTGGGGAGCCGGAACCGGCCCGGCGTCCGCAACGCCGCAGGTCCCGCCTCGCCGGCGGCGGGCAGGTAGCTCGTGCTGCGGCGTTCAGCCTGCTCCGCCTCCCACTTCGCCCGAGCTTCTAGCTTGCGATGCTGGCGGGCATCGGTCTCGACCTTCGCCGCCGCCTGCCGGCGGGCCTTGCGTGCCCGGCGCCGCTCGCCTTCGGGCCCGACGAGCACAGCGGTGTGCAGGCGGCTGTCGTCCTGCCCGGTCACAGCGCCAGCCCCCGGCCGTGTGCGGAGGCGGTGCCGGGGCGGCGGGTGAACCAGTCGGCCCCGTCTCGCCCCCGACTGACCGCGGCGCCGACTGCACGCGTGGACTTGTGCGCGGCGCGTTCCGCTTCCCGCCCCGACTCCGATGCGGATGCGGAGGCCGGGGCGTCGACGCCGAGGAGTGCCGGATCGCGCATAGTGTCGTGCTCGCGCAGCAGCGAGACGTGCCCGAGGAAGGGGTTGTAGGTGAGCGTGTAGACGTCTCTGGTCGCCACCTTGTCGAGCGCACCTGCCGGGGGCTCGTCGTAGACGTATCCGTTCTCGAGCGCGGCCTGGGTGGTCTCCGCTCCGTAGTCGTGCCCGGCCAGGTGCTCGATCGCTGCATCCGTCCCGTCGCGGTCGATCAGCTCCAGCACCTCGTCGGCCTCGGAGCCTTCCAGGAACACGACGCTGACCCACCGCCTCGCCGGGCCGTCCTCGACGGCAGGTGCTGGGTGCCAGGCGATGCGGCCGGAGTGCTGGGAGGCGGCGTCCAGCCGCCACTCCACGGTGTCCAGCAGGGTGCCGGCCTGGTGCAGCTCGTCGGCAGCCGCGAGAGCCGAGGTTGCGCCAGCGGCTTGATTCCCGGCGTCGTCGTGCGCCCTGGCGCGGGCGTTGATATGGGCGGAGGCGAGCTGGTCGAGCACTTGCCGCAGCGACCTGACGCCGGCGAGCAGCTCTCCGATCACCGGGTAGGTGTCGGCGGGGCTCGCGAACGTCCGGGTCGCGTGGGCCAGGCCCCGCAGCGCGGCGGACGCCTCAGCGGCGTCCGCGAGCGGGTCATCGAAGATCGGCATGATCAAGGCTCCTCACAAGAAGGCGTGACGGTTGGTGAGCAGGTGCGCCGAGTCAGACCGGCCGGCACAACGGCAGCGCGGCAGCGGTGAACGCCTGCGCCTGCTGACCGACGAGCCGCCTGGTCTCGCAGGACGCTTGGATCGCCGCCTGCTCGACCGCCGCCACCGCCGCGTCGAGCTCGTCCACGGTCGGCGCGGACACGGAGACGAGGCCGGAGACGCGCAGGACGCCGTGCCCGGCAGTCAGGTCCGCCTCCTGCTGGAGCACGTCGTCCAGCTCGGCGCTGCTGGCCGCGTCGTCGATCTGCCCTATCTTGCGCCGCTGGGCGGCATCGGAGATGAGCTCGGTCTTCTTCTTCCGCAGGTCCCGCGCTGCTTGGTCGGCGCGAACCGGGGTGTAGTGCAGGGCGAGGGTGCGCAGGATGCCGTTGGACAGCACGAGCGGGGCAAGGAAGCCGGGATACACCTGCGAGCGAGGCCACTCGGTGATCCACAGCACCGCATGGTGCGCGGAGTCCGACCGCAGCCGGTCCCAGGTCTCCGTGACCGCGACCGGGCCGGCCGTCGCCAGGTCACGGCCGAGGTCCCCGTGCCGCTCCAGCGCGGGCGCGGCGGCGGGGTCGTAGGCCGAGCGCAGGACGACGGCGACCTCGCCGGGCGCCAGCCACCCGGTCGACGTGAGCTCCGCCGCGCGCAACGCCGTCGTCAGCGTGCTCATCTCCTGCCGCAGCACCGCGGCCGCACCCCGTATCCCGCCACCGCTGGTCCTGATCTGCCGGGCGGCGGCCTTCATGTCGAGCGCGAGCGAGATGGTCGTCGCGTGGCGTTCTCCGGCGGGGCCGGCGCGGTCGATGAGCTCGGCGTAGGTGGTCGCGGCCCAGGAGCCGTCGTCGGTGCCGTGCGTGCGCCACCACTCCGCCAGGCCCGTCCCGGAATCCGGCAGGGTCCGCTCGGACACCTGGATGCGGGCGATCCGTCCGGAACGGCACGCGGCGGCCAGCACGCGGCCCCAGCCGGAGACCCGGCGCTGCTGCTCACCCGGATCGAGCAAGACGAACGCGGGGTGGGAGACGCCTAGGATCGCGGTGAGGGTCTGTGCGTGCGGGTCGTGGATCATCGCAGCCCCGGTCTCGGGGTCCTCCCACTCCCGCAGCGGCGCCGCATCGCCCGGTAGGGAGAGCGTCCCGGCGGGGCGGGGCTTGATGACGCGGCGCCGGTAGACGAGCTGCCCGAGATAGGTCCGGGCGGCCCAGCGGGCGAGGACCGGCACCCACTCGATCACCTTCCGGCCCCCGGCAGGGATCACCGCGAGCAGGGCGCAGGTGCCCCAGACGGGTGCGGTCCAGGCGAAGCCCATCCCGCCGGCGGCGTAGAGGGAGAAGACGACCGTGAGCACCGCGACGCCCAGGACGATGAGCTGCGGCAGGGACAGGCCGAGCATGATGCCGCGCCTGGCGAGCCGGGAGAACTGCACCGGTGCCAGCGGGTAGTCGCTAGTCGAGTTCGTGACCATCAGGTGTTACTCCTTCCCGGCCGGTGCGGACGATGGCGGAGGCGGCGGGTCCTGCCGGCGCCGAGGCGCGGGCGAGGACTCTGCAGGCCCGGGAGAGGGCGGCGTTGACGGTGCGGGACGCGGCGGGGTGCCCTGCGACGGCGGCGGGGATGCCTGCTCGGCCGCCGCGCCGGCCTGGCTGTCCGCCGCGCCGCCCACGGCTTTGCCTGCCTTCGGGCCGGCGGCCGCTGCGGCCTTGACCACGGCGGCTCCGATGACCACCGCGGCACCGACGGGCCCCGCGGCCGCACCGGGACCAGCCGCGCCAGCGCCGGCAGCTCCAGCCCCTGCTCCGGCACCGGATGTAGCGGCGCCGGTACCCGCCGTGCCCGCTCCCGCGCTGGCAGGGGCCGCAGCCGACGCACCGGGAGGAGGCGGGGGCGGTGTCGAGCCTCCGCCTGCGCCGCCTCCACCGCTTGGCGGGTTGCTGCCCGTGTCGGTGCCGCCGTCGAGGACCTTCTTGGCTGTGTCGGCCTGCGGGGCAGATGGCACCGGCACGGGCCGGTTCAGCGCGGACTTCGCCTCTTGCTCGGACGACATCGCGTGGTACATGTCGAAGCCGACGAACGACAGGAACTTGTAGGTGATGTAGGGCGCGAACGCGGCGATGAACATCAGCACGACGCCGGCGATGGGGTCGGAGATGGAGGCCAGGTCGGCCTCGATCGGGGCCGAGACCTGCCCGATCGCGACGAGGAAGATCACGACGAGGACGAGCTTGGAGAAGATCAGGGCGATCACGAAGGCCGCCCACTTGGCGAACCAGCCCTTGGTCGCGTCCCACGTGGCCCCGGCCAGGGCGACCGGGCCGAATACGATCGCCACGAGCAGCAGCGCCTTGCGGATCAGCAGGGAGAACCACACGATCGCCGCCGCCGATATGGCCAGGCCGGCGAGGAAGATCGTGAGGATCGCCCCGACGCCAGGGCCGCCGATGTTGATGGCGCCGAGGGCGACGGCGAGGAGCCCGATCTGGGTCCCCATCCCTTCCATCGTGTTGCCGGTAGCCTGCACGATCCCGACCGCGAGCTGATCGGTCACCTCCAACAGCAGCGCCGTCAGCGTGATCACCAAGAAGCTGCCGAGGACGGACTTCGCCAGGCCGAGCGCCGCACGGCTGAGCGCGGTGGGGTCGCGGTGGACCAGGCCGGTGATGAGCTGGAGGCAGAAGAAGATCAGCATCACGAACACGGCGACACCGAAAAGGACGTTGTAGACGCCGACGTACTCGGCGCTCGTGACGTCGACGAGGGTCGTGGTGTCGAACACCCACCAGACGGCCTCGAACAGCCATGCGGCGGCCCCGGCCATCGCTTGCGCGAGCCAGTCGAACGGAGCCGCGATCAGGGAGGCGGTGCCTTCGCCGACGGCGTCGCAGACGGAGGAGATGACCGGGACGTCGCAGACGCTCACCGCGCCCACCCCCGCCGTCGGAGGTCATGTCGGGTCGTCATTAGACGGCCTGCCCGACGCCCCAGAAGAAGTTCACCAGCGTGACCGCGGCGCCGCAGATGATCGCCGCCCCGCAGGAGACGAGGACGCCGACCTTGCCGCGGCTGGCGAGGTGGGGGTTGCTGCTGTTCGATCCGAGACCCCAGACGATCGCGGAGACGATGAGCGCGAGGACGGAGAGGATCAGGCCCACCGTCATGACGGCGCCGACGATGATGCGCAGCTGCTCGATGCCCGGAAGGCCCGAGCTGTTGGGGTCGATGTCGATCACGGTTGTGCTCCCTTGACTGGTCGAGACGGGGTTCTCGACGGTCAGGTGCACACCCGCTCCCAGCGCAGGCGGGGGCGGTCAGAGCCGGGTGCCGACGTCCAGGAGGAAGTTGAGCCAGGCAACGCCGGCGCCGGATAGCGCGGCGGCGCCGACCGCGACGAGCAGGCCGGTGCGCGCCTTGGTGGCGGCCTGGTAGTTGCCGCTGGCGGACGCGATCGCCCAGATGATGGCGCAGACGATGAGCATGAGCACCGCGGTGACGAGCACGAACATCAGCAGCGCGCCGACGATGGACCGAAGGTCTGCGGCGCCGCCCACGCCGCCGAAGTCGGGGAACACGTCCATCACGCACCCCCGGCGGTGCAGAGGGCGGGGGCGGCTTCGCCGCCCGCAATCCCTTCGGCACCGTGTTCGGTGAGCCAGGCGTCGGAGTCCACCGGGTCCGCTCCTGCGCCGCCGGGGTGGACTTGTAGGTGGAGGTGCGGGCCGGTCGAGTGCCCGGAGGAGCCGACGTCTCCGATGTGCTGCCCGGCGGTCACGGTGTCGCCTTCGGCGACGTGGATGCCGTGCTGCCACATGTGCACATACATCGACGCGACCCGCTCACCGCCGACGGTGTGCTCGATGACGATGACCCCGCCACCTGCGTCGGTGTAGTTCGCGCGCACCACGACGCCGTCGGCGACGGCATAGATCGGGGTTCCATCGGGGGCAGCGAAGTCCGAGCCGGCGTGGAAGCGACGTTCCCCGGTGATCGGGTCATTGCGCCACCCGAACGGACTCGTCCGCACCCAGGTTCCCTCGGGAAGCGGGAGCACGATCCTGGTCGTCTCGGGCACGACCGGTGTCTCATCCCCGCCGCCGTTGCCGGAGGGCGCGGGTCGGGTGAGGGCGTCGAGGATCGCCTGCGCCACCGGCTGGTAGTTCTGATACCTGTCCGGGTAGGCGCTGACCTCGACGGCCTGCGCGGCCTCTCCGGGGTCGAGCTGCTGCCAGCCCGGGATGTCGAGCAGCCCCCGCGGGGACGGGTAGTTCGGGCCGGACTCGCCGCCGTAGAACGCCCTGGCCTGGTATGTCGAGTCCATGAGCTCGGCGACGGTGCCCCAGCCGCTGGCGGGCCGCATCTGGAACAGGCCGAGCGAGTCATGATCCGACCCGTTGCCGTCGTGCGGGTAGTCCGCGGACTCGGGGTAGGCGCTGGTGTTGGCAAGCATCCGCAGGGTGGATTCGGTGAGGGCGGCCATGAGTGCGATGAGCACCCCGTCGCGTCCGACGCCGGTGGTCTGCCTGCCGACCGTGATGATCGTCGCCGCGTGCGTGAGCTGTTGCCGGTCCAGCGTGACCGTCTCCCCGTTGCGGGTGGTGGCGGTCAGCGAGTCCGGGATCGGGCCGACCGCGAGTGAGCCGGGCGTGCAGACGGCGGCGGTCGCGGAGGTGCCGCCGAGGGCGGCGACGCCCAGCAGGGCCGTGGAGGGCCCGATGAGCAGCAGGGTGAGGGCGAGGACGGCGAGCTTCTTCATCGCGACGCTCCCGGCTCAGTGCAGCGGGGTGTCGAGCTCGGACAGCCGCAGCACCTCGCACGAACCTGATGCCGCGCCGTGGCCGGGCGTGGGCGGGGTGCAGACGAGGAACACGGTGAACGCGACCGGGCGGGACGCCTCTACCGGCGTCGTGCCCCAGGTGCCGTCGCGGTGCCGGGTGCCCTCGAAGGTGTAGGCGATTGCCCCGGCCGGGATCTGGCCGGGGGCGGCTTGATCGACGGCGGTCTCCCACGCCTCCGGGATGAACACCTCGTCGATGGTGAGCCACTGGCGCGTCGCGTACTGGCGCAGCTGCGCCCACGCCTCCGTCGTCGGGAGGTAGGCGCGTACGTCGCCCACGAACGCATCCGCCTCGGAACCGTGGGCGGCATCCGCGAGCACCTGCGCATAGTCCGAAGGCGTGTGCCCGGTCGTGGTGTCCCAGGTGAACAGCGCGGTCGCGACCGCGCGGGCGAACGCTTCCGGGCCGAGCCTTTGCGGCAGCGGCTCCAGCTCACCGCCCGGCATCGGGCCGGGCGTCACTGGCGTCGTGGTGGAGGGTCGTTCGCTCGGTGCCGGGTCGGCCGGGGCGGCGGGGCCGCGGACGAGTCCGTAGATGCCGATGCCGACGAGGATCAGCAGGGCGAGGCCTGCGGCAGTGGCGGCGATCAGCAGGCGACGACGGCGACGGTCATCGGGGGCGGCGGGGTCCATGAACAGGGGTCCTTCCCGGACGGCAACAAGGGGATGCGTGGCTGCCAGGAAGGTGCGCGCCACCGCCCTGTTCAGGCGGTCTGCTCGGGCCGGCCCTCCCGGGCGACGCGCGCGGCATCGGCGAACGCGACGGTGCCGGCGATCGTCTCCTCGAACCGTGCCCATTGCTCGGTGGTGAGTGCCGGGCCGACCTCGGTGGGGTCGTAGTGCTTCCACCACGAGGCCATGTCGTCCCACGTCGCGGTGAACACGGTCAGAGGGAACGGCACCGGGAGGCCCGGCTCCACCGCCGTCAGTGCGGGCCGCTTCGCCTTCCTGCCGGTCTTGGCTGCCTTGACGCGGGCGAGCGCGGACTGCGCCAACTGCTCCAGCTCTGCGGCCTTCGCCTCCCGCTCCGCGGCCCGCACCGCATCCGCTTCGGTACGGGCCCGCTCGCGCAGCCCGGCGGGCTGTGCCAGGTCGGCGGCGAGCTGATCGAGCTCCGCCAGCGACAGCTCCGCGTTCACGCGCAGATGCGACGGATAGACGCTGCCGCCGGTCTTGATCCGCTCGATCTCCTGCGCGGCGCGCGCCCGCACCGCCTCGGGCTGGGACTCGTCCGCGGCGAGGTCTTCCAGCCGGCCGATGCGCTCCAACGTCGTGTATGAGGCGCGGCCAGTGACCATCCGAGCGGCCTGCGCGCGGGTCTTGCCCTGCTCGATCTGCGGTGGTGCCAAATTGGCACCACCGTCTTCTGCATCTTCGGCGGACGTTTGGAACCTGGTGGCCTCCTGTCGGCGGGCGGCGTCCTCGGCCAGCAGGGCCTTCAGCTCGCGGTAGAGGGCGGCAGCTTCGAGCTGGGTGAGGGGCTTGTGGAGCTGGTTGTCGTCCTGCTCCGCCAGGAGCTGCCCGAGCCGGTCGGAGACCCCGGACCGCACCCACACGTTGACGGTCTTGATGCCGAGCAGCTTGATCGCCGCGAGCCGGCGGGCTCCGCAGATCAGGTGCCCGTCGAGGGTGACCGTGATCGGCTGCAGCAGCCCGTGGCGACGGATCGACTCGACCAATGGGGTCAGGTCGCCGTGGTCGTGCCGGTGCCGCGCGCCGACGATGATCGAATCGACCGCGCGCTCCAGCTCGATGCGTCCTTCCAGTGGCGTGCTCATGACCCGCCGCTCCCGGCACCGAATCTGGGTGCGGCGAGTCCGGCGGTGATCACGAGGTTGTCGTCTGTGAGGAGTGCTCGCAGCGGCTGGCCGATTAGCAGGCGGCGGAGCATTCCGCGGCCGGCGTTCGTGTGCGTGAGGGCCGGGTCGGGAACGCCGAGCACGACCCGCAGCAGCGCCGTCCAGGAGGCGCTGGGGAGGTCGAGGAGGGCGCGGGCCTGCCGGTCACGGCGCAGCACCTCGAACGCCGACGCCCGCGACACCGACTCCGCGAGCCGCGTAGTGATGTACTCGACCGCAGCCCGCGCCGTCGCAGGCTCCCACCCGACCCAGCTCAGGAACGCGATGGTGTCCTCGATCGCGGCGGTCACATTCACTGCCCGCTCCGGCACCGCATCGCCATCGGCATCCGGCTCCCCGTCGGTGAAGGGATCGAACCGGAACGCGGGGTGGTAGTCGGGCAGCGGGTTCTCCCGATCGCTGAACCGCTCCGCGTCATGGAACACCGAGTAGCGGGGCCGGCGGGCCTGGTGGACGGAGCACAGCAGCCCGTTGCCGCGCTCCTCCGCGGTGCATGTCACCTGCACCGCCCGCGTGATCACCGCCCACGGGTCCTCCGCCCGGCGGGTCGCGGCACCGCGCATCGCCTCGAATGCCGCAGACGCCGCCTCCCACGGGTCCAGCCCGTGCTTGCGGGCCAGCGCCGCGTACTTTCTCGCCGCATGTTCCATGAGCGCAGCGGCCTCCGGGTCATGGCGCCACGCTCCGCGCCCCGCCTCGTGGAGGCGGGTGAGCAGGGCGCGCAGCGCCTCCGAGTCCTCGAATCGTGCCCGCCGGTCGCGGGCCGTGGCAGTCTCCATGACGGCACCTCCTGACAGGCAGGTGCGCACACGGCCCCCAGTGGCCTGGCTTCGCGCCGTCGCGCCGGGGGCGAACATGGTTACCCGAGCCCGATCCCGGAGCGCGACACCCAGGAGTAGTGCTCCCCGGACCCGCGGCCGAACGCCGTCACGGGCGGCAGCTTCCGGGCACGCTCGCTCACGAACCGGACACCCGTGCGTGCCCCGGTGCGCGTCGCCCGGTATGCCTGGCCGGGAACAAGGCGGGAGCGGCGGGCGAGCTCGGCCTGGAAGTCGATGCCCCGCCCAGCGATCCGGGCCGAGCGAGAGGCCATGAGGTCGGTCGGGCGCACCCACTCCACGCCCGGCCGTTGCTTCTTCGCCGCCTCCGTGGCGTCTTGGGTCAGCGACGGGTCGCGGTGCCGGGCGAGCGCCGAGGTCTCGCGCTCCCGCGGCGTCTCGTCGCGCTCCCGCTGGTCGGGCTCGCGCTCGACCTGCTCGTGGAGAGCGGTCGTGTGCTGGTCGTCGTTCATGGCGTCTCCTCCTGACTCCTCGTCGTTGCGGGCGGGGCGAACCAGCGGCCCACGGTGGATGGGTGCACGCCCAGGCGCCGGGCGATGGACTTGTTCGACCAGCCCTCCTCCCGCAGGCGCGCCGCGAGCTCCCGGCCTACCTGGCGCACAGGCACGACTGTCGGCGGCGCCGGCGCAGCATCAGGCATGTCCTCATCAGGCGCAGACTCCTCGGCGGGCTCGATGCTCACGGGAAGGGGGCGGGTGAGGATCACGGTGAGGTGTGTGATCGCCAGCAGCACCAGCGGCGGCACCGCCGCCACGCACGCGGCGAGCACGCCCGGCACGTCGGCGTCGGCCGCAACGACGGCGTGGATCGCGTTCGCCGTCACCGACACCAGCGCACCGGCCGCGAGCAGCAGCCACGGGTACCAAGCCGACCGCTGGCCCCCGAGGGCGACGACAGCGACCGTGGCGACGACGATGATCCCGTCGACGATGAGCGGCCACGCCCACGCTTGCCCGGCATCCACGCCCGAGCGGCGAGCGAGGTCCGCGAGGGCGGTGAACGAGAGCCAGAACGCGCCGGCCGCGATGAACACCGTCCCGGCCACGGCCGTCACGACCGCGACCCGCCCGCCCCGCGTCCGCACCGCGGAACTCATGAGAGCACCTGCCCCGTGAGCCGCGCCGGCTGGCGCGAGGCATCGCTCTGCCCGACGACGGACGCGGGCTGGGCGTGCGTGGCGCGGTACGCAGAGCGGATCGTCGTCTCGATCTCCCGTTGCGGGAGGCCGACCCGTTCGCCCGCTGGGGCGAGCGCGTCGACCATCTCGGGCAGCGACAGGCCCGCCTCCGCGAGACGGCACGATGCCCAGAACAGGCCGCGGTTGCGCTCGCCCTCGGCGCGCATCCCGACCCATGCGGCCAGCCGCGCCGCGTCCTGCGAGCGGATCGGGCCGCGCGCCTGGTGCGGGGCAGGCTCCGGGCGCGGGTCGAGGAAGCCCCGCAGTCGAGCCGCATCCACGGGTCCTGGCACACGGTCGGCGCCGGCGACGAACTCGTAGGTACCGGAGCTGGTCACGGCCGAGGGCGGGACGATGATGTAGCCGCCGTCGCCGCGGAAGTCGACATGCGCCTTCGCTGCCTGCCACGACCGCTGCGGCCGGTCCGGGTCGGCCGGGAAGTAGAAGTGCGCACCGCCCGACGCCGACCTGACCACGGCCAGCCACCCCGGCACCAGGCCGGCACGGCGGGCGCGCTCGAACGCCGCGAACCCGTCACCGCCGGGCTTGCGGTCCACATCGACGACCTCGACCCCGGAGGCAGCGCCGGTCGGGATGCCGATGTTCGCCGACGGCCAGCGCCGCCACCACGCCGCCACCTGACGGGTCTCGGTGGTTGCCGTGTGGAACCCGCCGGGCTGCGCCTGCGGGTTCTCCTCGTCGGGCTTCAACAGCGGGTTCTTCGCGCCCGGCACGCACGGGAACACCGGCACCCCAGCAGCCGCGAGCCGTGCGGCGGCCTGCGGCAATGGAAGGCCTGACACCGAGGCGAGGACGCTGGCGACGCTCATCACAGGCTCCTCACCGCCACGCCCGCAGGACGTGGCGAACGCGCCGACTCGACCGGCACCGACTGGGGTGCGATCCGCTCTGAGCCAGCCACACGCGAAGTCCCAGCCGGCTCACGGGATAGGCCGGGCGGGTCGCCGGTGCCGACCTGGACGGTGGGCAGCGCGTCGAGAATCGTCACCGCGACCTTGCGGACTCGCTCGCCGGTGGCCTGCACGACCTCGACCGGGTCCCTGTCCTTCACCGTGCCCGCCCAGCCTGAAACATACGGGATCGTGTAGGCGGTGGTGTCCATGCCATGCGCGGCACCGATCATCAGCGCCACGGACTCGGCCTCGACCTCGCCGACGCCTCGATGCCCGGTCGCATTCGGATTGTCGGGGCCGTGCAGCATCACATGCGCGAGCTCGTGCGCGAGAGTCTTCACCTGCGCGACCTCGTCCATGTTCGTCCGCACCGCGACCGTGCGCGCCTGGAAGTCGGTCAGGCCGTTCGCGCCGTGGATCATCCCCTCGTGCTCGACCCGCAGCACCGCGAAGCCCTCGGCCGCCACCAGTGCCGATAGCCCTTCCCATAAGCCGTCCGGTGCCTGGCCTTCCATCAGCGTCGGCGCCGGGCGTTCAGGGATCGGCGGGCCGTCGGTCATCGAGACGTCCCAGACACGCACCGGAATCGCGCGGACCATCTTCGACCGGACCGTTTCTCCGGGCTTCGGCTTCTCGTACCTGTCCAGGCGGCGCCATGATCCGGGGTTCTGCGGTGTCGAGGACGCGAACCGCGCCATCAGCGGGGCGAAGATCTGCATCGACCCGCCCGCGAGCGGCGAGCGACCCAGCGCCTTCCATTGCTTGTAACCGGCCACGAAGGTCGGCTCTGGCGCGCTTGTGCGACCTGCCTCGTAGAGATCGAGATGTTGAGCCCAGATCAGCAGGGTGTTGTTGAACGACTTCGCCCGGAACCGGGCCGCGAACTCCAGCGCACGCTTCCAGTCCTCACCCGAGACGAGCTGATCGACTGCAGCCGTTAGCCGCTCGTGGAGCTGTTGGAGCCGCGCATCCTGCGCCGCTCGCGCCTCCTCGTCCGTCGCCATCAATGACCTCCTCCCGGCGAGGCCAACGGCACAAGCCGTTGACCCTTGCGACCATGAGGTGCGCCGGGCGGATCAGGAAGAAGAGACGGACAACGGACTGGGCCTGTGGCCGTCAGGCTCCGCGATGAACCCGACGTATTTGACGTGTTCTACACGGCAGTCCAAGACCTGTCGACGTCGCCGGTGAAACGTGGGACACGCGTCGAGTGGAGCGGTTCATACGACGAGTCCGCAGAGGTTACCGGCTGGTGTCGTTGGCAGCGATAGCGTGGCTTTGTCGATCTTCAGGAACCGTGTGTGGTGTGCGTCGGTACTGTGTCGGCGTGATGCCGTAGCGACGATGAAACCAGTGGGATGCTACGCGCGGGTCACTCCACCCGACTTCGCTCGCGGCACGCATCACGGAAATATCGGTTTCTTCAATGAGCCGCGCGAATTCAGTGAGCCGGAGTTCAGTGAGTAGACGCATCGGGGCGGCGCCGGCGTGCTGTACGAACATGCGGGTGAGGTGGGTCCGTGAGAGGGAGAGCTCTCGTGAGAGCGCTCCAACGGTCCACGGCTCTGCGATGCGCCCGCGAAGCAACCGGATTGCCTGACCGACGTAGCCAATAGATCCGGTGTCGGTCAGTCGTCCATTGATAGGTGTCCACGGCGCCGTGGTGGTGTCCGACGCTTCATCCAGAAAATACGGCAGTATCAACCTCATCCATCGCGCGAGAAGCTCGAGAGTGTGAGTCGCGACGACTTCGGGCGAGTGGGTCCCGCTGCGCAGGATGCTCATCTGTCGCCATATCGGCTCGACCTGCCGCAGCGCAGCGATTCCTGGTGCAAGGACGATCGCGCGGCCGTCCCACTCGAGGGGATGTAGTCCTGCGATTACTCGTTCTGCGTCGGGGAGGAACCATGCCATCTGGGTGCGCCAGAACTGCTCGTCGGCGTAGATGGCCCAGATGCGTACGGACGGGGATGGCCGCAAGCGACACCATTTGCCGGTGCCGAGGGCAAGAGACATGCCAGGACGCAGGACGTGCACGCTCTCAGCAGTATCGAGGGCGCAAGAGCCCTCGACGACGTTGAGTATCTTCGCGTGCCGGAACACGGTACGGCTTGACGGGACCGTACGCACCATCTCTATGGCCGCGATATCGCCTGGCGCTTGAACCGCTGGGTAGGGGCGCGTGAACTTGATCGGTTGATTGGGCGGCAAGTCGTGCGCGGCCTCGAACGCGTCCTCTGGCGTAGCGGCCACGCTGCGCACGGCACACCGTCAGCTCAGCTTGCCTTCCGAGTCGCGTGGTCGCACGCGGTGTTGGCTGAGGATCGAGATCCGATTGAACATGTTGATGGCCGCAGCGACCCACTCCGCGGCCGCGAACACCTCCTCGGTGAGGGTGCTTCGGGCCTGCGCGAGCTCGACATTCACGGCGGCGTCGAGCGGGAGCCGGGTGGCTGCTTCAGCGATCGCGAGCAAGGCGCGCTCTCGATCGCTGAACAGGGGCGACTCGCGCCAGGCGGGCAAGATGTCGAGTAGTTGCTGATTAACGCCTGCGCGCCTTGCCTGCCGCGAATGCAGATCGAGACAGAAGACGCATCCGTTCAGCTGCGACGCCCGAACCTTGATCAACTCGCTCTCGGCGGGAGTGAGTCCGCGTTGCGAAGCGGCCTCAGACACAGCGGTCGCGAACGCAGACGCGGCTTCCCATGCTTCTGGGACGGCCTTGTCCATGTAGGGGCGTGGTTCATGCAAGGTCGTCATCACCGATCCTCCTTGGCTGAGCCGCCATCGGAGTCGAGGTCCTTCCTGACCTCGTCCATGTCGAGTCCTCTGACGTTCTCTACTACTTCGGCCAGGGCAGTGGGCGGTAGGGCGCCGGCCTGGCTGAAGACGAGCAACCCCTGGCGGAAGGCGAGCAGAGTGGGAATCGCGGTGATTTGGGCCGCCGCGGTGATGCGCTGCTCCGACTCCGTGTCGAGTTTCGCGTGGACGATGTCCGGATTGTCTTGCGACGACTTCTCGAAGACCGGCGCAAACTGATGGCATGGTGCGCACCAGTCCGCCCAGAAGTCGACGAGGACGATGTCGTTCTGATTGATCGTGACCTCGAAGTTGTCCTCGGTCAGTTCGACGGTTGCCATGTGGGTTCTCCTCTTGTGCGCATGATGATCAGTGGTGGTGTCCGTGGGGGTTGCCGGGGAATCGCGTGTCGACGACGTCCGCATACTCCGGATGAGCGCGGATGTACGCGGCGGCGAAGGGGCACGAGACCGTCGCGGTCTTCTTGTCCTCGCGGAGACGGTCGAGGACGCCTCCAAGGAGTCGCGCCGCGACTCCCTTTCCGCGGAACTCGGGGAACACGGACGCGGCGAGCAGAAGCACCCGGTCGCCGGTTCTGCTGTAGAGCAGGCCGGCGGCGAGCTTGCCGTTCACGGTCGCTTCGTACAGCTCGGACTCGACGTTCTCAGTGATGACGAAGTCTTCGGCTGCGTCCGAGGATGCAGCCGGGAGGTCAGTGTCGGCGTCGGTCGCGGTCAAGCCGATCATTCCGTCGGGATGTTTCATGTCTCTCCTATCGCGAGATCTCGGTCAGCGGCCCGGTAGTACCCAGTCGGGTCGGATGAAATGGCACGAGTAGCCATTGGGGTGCTTTTGCAGGTAGTCCTGGTGTTCGGGTTCGGCCTCCCAGAACGAGCCGGCTTCGCCCACCTCTGTCACGACTTTTCCTGGCCAGCGGCCGGAAGCGTTGATCGCTTCGATCACGTGGAAGGCGACCTTCCTCTGTCCCTCGGTCGTCGTGAAGATCGCTGATCGGTAACTGCGCCCGATGTCGTTTCCCTGACGGTTCCGAGTGGTGGGATCGTGAATCTGAAAGAAGAACTCCAGCAGTATCTGGAATCGGATGATCGAGGGGTCATAGATCACTTCGAGGGCTTCTGCGTGATCCCCGTGATCCCGGTAGGTCGCGTTGGGGGTGTCGTCGTCGCCGGAGTATCCGACGCGGGTGCTCACGACGCCCGGGAGTGAGCGGAAGAGCTCCTGGGCTCCCCAGAAGCAGCCGCTGGCGAGGATCACTCTCGAGGTCGGCATCGTCTTCTCTCTCTTCACGGCGGGCAGCACGCCCCTTCGGGTCACGATACGGAGCCGGGTGCTGTCCAGGTGGCCTGGCTGTGCAGCGTAATGTCCGCGACCTGCCGCGTTCGAAAGCGGGGCGGGCGGTTGCAGGGAGAAGACAGCTCTCTGCAGGGGCAGGCCACACGGGGCAGAGAAGCGGATCTACCGTCGGAGGAGGCGTCGGAACTCCGGCAAGCCAGCGAACCGTGCCCTACGGTGAGGAGAGATCGTGATATCAGAGCAGATCGATTTCGAGAATGTGCGCTTTGATCCGGATCTCTCTGACTTCCATGAGCTTGCGAAGCAGATGGCTGCGGGGTTCGGGTACACGGCAAAGTTGTCGATCGGTGATCGCCTAGCTGCTCTTCTCCGATTGCGGGTTGCTCAGATCAATCCGTGCTCGTACTGCCTGATCCTGCACACGCGTATCGCCGTGGAGGTAGGCATCGGCGCGGCGATGGTCGCGCACCTGGCGAGCTGGCGGCAGAGCACGATGTTCTCCGGTTCCGAAGCACTTGCACTGGCGTACTGCGAAGCGCTGACACGTTACGAGCACGAGCACTTCGATGAGATGCATCAAGGACTGACGGTGTTCTTCGATGAGCGTGAGATCGCGGAGATCGCAGCCGTCGTCATCAACATGAACGTGTGGACGCGGCTGAAGCTCGCGCAGGGCGCCGTACCGGTGATATCACCCGGTGACGAAGAGCCTGCACGTGACGCCGATAGACCAGGCGCCGGGGGAAAGAAAGGGAACCCATCATGACTGATGGATCGGTCAGCGGGCAGGACATCGAGTTCGATCTGCTTCCGCCGGATGAGAGCCTCGACTCGGATCTTCTCGGCGAAGACTCTGATGACGACGGCCCGGGATACTCTCCACCGGAGCGGCGGTCATCCGAACTGTCGTGGGGATTCACCGCACGCGAAGCACGTACTCGAGAACCGCTGGCGGCTCGCTTGGCGCGTGAGGTGCCGGAGCACGAACCCGAAGAGCCGATGGGCGACGGGATCGGCGACATCATCGGCACGGACGGCGAGATCCTTGACGACCAGGTCGGATCGGTACGCGCTGGACGGCTGATCTGGACCGAACCCGGCAACCCAGACCCATCCTCCGACTTCTGGGCCTCCGACATCGGCATCGATAACGGCGCCGCCTCCGCCGAGGAGGCAGCTATCCATGTCGTCATTGACGAGGGCGACTATGACCGGCAATAGTCTGGAATCAGACCGGGGAAGCCCGGGAGAACGGCGGAGGCTGTAATGATGCAGCAGACATGGGACTCGCGCAGCGTCGATCCACGTGACCGCGTGGAGACGATCCGTACGATGCTCTGCGAGAACCTCGTTCAGACAGACCTGACTCTCGACCCGCAGGGCCGCGAGGCGCATGTGAGCGTGTCGTACCAAGACATTGGGCAGCTGAGAGCGTTGTCCGTCAAGACGGTGCCCTCGCTGGCGGCCCTCGCTATGCGTCCTCAGCGGATGATCATGTCGGACGACGACGAGTCCTTGTTCGTGGTTTTCCAGCGCGGCAACCGGTCGATGTTGCGCCGTGGTGATGACCAGACCGTGATGACCCCGGGCAGCATCGTCGTTTACCCGAGCACGAGCCCCTACGTCCACGCCTTCGACGAAGGAGTCATCGGGGACTTCTTCCGACTGCCGTTGGGTGTGGTGGGGTTGACGGCGGATCAGGTCGCTGAGGTCTCGGGTGTGGACCTGCAGGAACGAACCTCGCTGGCGGCGCTGCTGCGGTCCGTGCTCGGGGGCGTGATGGACTCCGAACTCAGCCTTCGCGACGAGGTCGACGTGTTCGCACCCGTCGCCGACCTGCTGAAAGTCACCTTGCTCAGCGCCCTCACTCCCGACCGCGCCACGACCCGGTATCCGCTGGCCGAGCAGATCGTCACCTACGTGCTCGACAACCTCACCGACCCCGGCCTCGGAGCCGCCAGGATCGCGAAGGACCTGCACGTGTCCGAGCGTCTGCTCTACGCGGAGATGTCCCGCGCGGACATCAGGCTCGCGCAGCTGATCCAATCCCAGCGCCTGCGCCGCGTCCGCGACGCCCTGACCGCACCGGCCACCATCGACGTCCCCATCGGCGTCCTCGCTCAACAGCACGGATTCGTCTCAGCCAGCCACTTCAGCCGCATCTTCCGCGAAGAATTCGGCACAACCCCCCGCCAATGGCGCAACAACACCACACCACGCCTCGAGGAGACCCAGGACGAGAGCCGACTGGAACTCTCGCAGCAGATCAGACCAGAGGAGACGTACGGATGAACGAGCCTCTGTCTGACCTCACCGTCATCGACGCGGAGGAAGTTCGAGCATCGGATATCCCTCGCGCGCTGACGGCCGCATCGATCCTGTACGAGGACGGGGCGACGCAGGCATTCGCCGAGAACGGCAAGACCGTGTACGTCGAGGACGGAAGACCCACCTTGGGGGAGTGGTACGTGGATGCAGGGGGGCAGTTCTGCTCCTTCTGGCCGCCAGACTACCGAGCGTGCTACGAACTGCGCTGGCTCGTCGAAGACGAGCGAATCGCTGGTCTCCGCTTCCGCCGCGGCTCCTACACCGCCGTCGGCCGGTACCAGTTCCCCGGGCCTGAGAATGCCGTCAAGGAATGAGCAGGGCGTCTCGGCAACGGGCCAGAAGCTCGTAAAGACGGGCGCGCTCCACCGGTTCGACCTCCATGGTCATGCGTTGAACAGCCGAGGAGACTTCCTCATGCGCGCGTTCGAGGAGGAGCTCTGCGGCGTCGTTCAGCACCACGCTCCGTTCTCGCCTGGGCCCAGGATCACTCGAGCGGGTCACCAGTCCCCGCTTCTCCAGTCCCTGCAGCAGCACGTTCATCGACTGGCGAGACACGAACGCGCGCCGGGCGAGTTCGGAGCTCGTGATACCTGGCGTGTCCTGCAAGGCGGTCAAGCACGCGTACTGCGGCACGCTCAGCGAGAGCGGGCGAAGCCGATCGTCCATTCGCTGGTTCAGGAGCGACTGCGTCTCCTTGATCAGCACCCCCAGCGACTCCGGGCTCCGGTCCAATGCATCCATGTCAATAGTTTGACACACACTCCACTGAGTGTCAGGATATTGACACTGGCGTTATTGAACAGAACAGGAGCCTGCTCATGGCAGCAACAACCACCGGCCCGGACTTCGTCTCTTTCCAGGTGCGGGACCGCGCCGTCTCCGCGGAGTTCTACGACAAGCTCGTCGGACTCACGCGGCTCCCAGACTCGAACCCGGCAGCGACCGTCTTCTCCGCAGGAGGTGCCGCGTTCGCCATCCGCGACCCGTTCCCGGGCGTGGATCTCGACGCGATCCCTCAGCTCGGCGCCGGCATCGGCGTCTGGTTCCACAACGATGACGCGGAAGGCGTGCATGCACGACTCGTCGACGCGGGAGTGCCGATCGTGCAGGAACCGTTCGAGGGGCCGTTCGGACTGCAGTTCTCTTTCCGAGACCCCGACGGCTACGTCGTCACCATTCACGCCCGCGCCTAACACCACCATGGCGCAGCACACCCTCTCGGTCCCAATGCTCGGGCCTTGGTCGTTGCGCACCAGCAAGCGGTTCTGGGAAGAGTTCACCCCTACCGCGATCGAGGCCGGCGGTGATCCGGACGTCCTCTCCGCACGCTTTGTGAGCGAGCATGACTGGACGTCTGTGTCCGCCCAGGTCACCCAGAGCCGGGAGTGCGCCCAGATAGGTTTGTCCGGCCCGGGCGATCTGGCCGCAGCCGCTGAGCAGGTGCGGCGCTTCCTCTCTCTCGATGTGGACGCGCGGGGATGGCCGGCCGTCGGCGATCGCGACCCGATCATCGCCACCGCCCAAAGGGCTCTCCCCGGATATCGCCCGTGCGGCTTCCATTCTCCGTACGAAGCCGCTGCCTGGTGTGTCTTGTCGCAGCGCACTCGCGTCCCAGTCGCTGCCCGACTCCGCCGCGACCTTATCGTCGCGCACGGCAACGACGGGGCCTTTCCCGCGCCCGATGCGCTCATCCGCGCCATCGACGCCGGAGAACTAGACCTACCCGGTCGGAAGCCAGAGTATCTCCGGGCTGTCGCAGAGGCCGCACTCACCGGACTGCTCAACGGTCCTTGGCTCCGAGCAATGCCCGAAGAATCGGCTCGCCGCGACCTGCTCGCGGTGACAGGCATCGGCCCGTTCGCCACGGACCTCATCCTTATCCGCGGCGCCAACGCCCAGGACATCCTTCCGCGCGCGGAACGCCGCCTCTACGCCGAGATCTCCTACCAGTACGGGCCCGACTCGGTGCTCGAGGAGGTCGCGGAACGCTGGCGCCCCTTCCGCTCCTGGGCCGCTGTCCACCTCCGTGCGCTCCGAGAGCAGCGCACCCGTGAGATGGGCTGATCGATGACGTTACGGCTCTTCGATAGTGGAACGTCATCGCTGCGCACGTTCGCGCCCCTGCGACCGGGCCACGTCGGCATCTATCTGTGCGGTCCGACTGTTCAGGCTCCGCCGCACGTCGGTCATCTCCGCTCGGCAGTGGTCTTCGACCAGCTGCGACGATGGCTCCAGATCGGCCACGATCTCGACGTGACTCTGGTGCGAAACATCACCGACCTGGACGACAAGATCCTTGTCGCGAGCCAGGCGGCGGGCGTTCCATGGTGGGCGTGGGCGGCTCGTCATGAGAGGGCGTTCGCCGACGCGTATCGCATGATCGGCATCTTGCCGCCGTCGATCGAGCCGCGCGCGACAGGGCACACGGCCGAGATGCTTACCTTCATTGACCGGCTGATCGCCCGAGGCCACGCGTACCGAGCGGGAGGGGAAGCGGGGGACGTCTACTTCGACGTCTCATCATGGCCCGACTACGGGTCTCTGACCTCACAGGAGACCGGGACTCTCCGCGGAGACGAACATACCGATCAGGCGACGGAGAAACGTGACCCTCGCGACTTCGCGCTCTGGAAGTCGGTTCTCTCGGATGCGGCGACAGGAACGGCGAGTACCGCGGGCGCAGCATGGGCTTCGCCTTACGGGCCGGGACGCCCTGGATGGCATCTGAGCTGCTCGACGATGATTCTCCGCTACCTGGGAGAGAGCTTCGATATCCACGGTGGCGGGCTCGACCTGCGCTTTCCTCATCATGAGAACGAACAGGCGCAGTCCCGTGCCGCCGGATACGGATTCGCGCGCTACTGGATGCACAATGGCTGGGTCACGTCCAGCGGCGACAAGATCAGCAAGTCCCTCGGCAATGCGACACCCCTCGACGATCTACTGCAGCACATGCGTCCTCTCGACCTGCGCTACTACCTCGGATCGGCCCACTATCGGTCGAACCTGGAACTGACCGACTCGGCCCTGCGAGCAGCCACGGCGGCGATGCGCAGGATCGAAGACTTCATCACCCGGAGCACCAACCACTCCAGGCGGACGGCGGACGCGGAGATGCTGCCGGTCGCATTCCGAAACGCCTTGGATGAGGACCTCAACATCCCCACGGCACTCGCGGTCCTCCATGACGAGGTCAGGCGGGGTAACACCGCCCTCGCCCAGCACGACGCGCGGGCCGGTGCCGACACGCTGGATGCGGTGCTCGCCATGACTGGCGTCCTCGGCATCAACCCGCGCGACAGCCCGTGGGACGAATCAACGGCCACACCCCCGCACGCCGAGCGCGCAGTGGAGGCCCTGGTCGCACAGGCGCTCAACCAGCGAGCCCAGGCACGTGCGGCCGGAGACTTCCGCACCGCAGACCGTATCCGTGACGAACTCGACGCCGCCGGGATCGTGCTCAACGACAGCGAGTCAGGTACGACATGGGGCTTCACCGAAGGCCGTACCTCATAGCCCGGAACAACAACAGGAGGATTCTCGAAGTCACAGCCCACTCCCAGGCTCACGGGACCAAACCGCGTCACCCCGGCGTTATCAACAGTGACGCCGCAGCCAGCGGCGCCGAACAAGGAGGACATCGTGTCGCACGACTACAGCAAGACTTCTGAGGCCCTGAGCCGCCTCAACGACCAGCAGTACCGCGTCACCCAGAAGGACGGCACCGAGCCGGCCTTCCGCAACGAGTACTGGGACAACCACGAGGACGGCCTGTACGTGGACGTCGTCTCCGGACAGCCCCTGTTCTCATCCACCGACAAGTACGACAGCGGAACCGGATGGCCCAGCTTCACCAAGCCGGTCGTCGCTGACGCCGTCCACACGAAGACGGACCGATCCCTCTGGATGCCCCGCACCGAGGTCCGCTCTACCGGGGCGGACAGCCACCTCGGGCACGTCTTCGACGACGGCCCCGCGAACGCCGGCGGCCTGCGCTACTGCATGAACTCCGCCGCGCTGCGGTTCATCCCCGTCTCCGACCTGGAGGCCGAGGGGTATGGAGAGTTCCGCTCACTGTTCGAGACCACCACCACGACCACGAAGGAGCACGCATCATGACCAGTGGAATTCACGACACCGGAGAGGTCACCCGCACACCCGGCACCGAGACGGCCGTCCTGGCCGGCGGCTGCTTCTGGGGCGTGGACGAGCTCATCCGCAAGCAGCCGGGCGTGATCAGCACCCGCGCCGGATACACCGGCGGGCAGAACGATCACGCCACCTACCGCAACCACCCCGGCCACGCCGAGGCCGTGGAGATCGTCTTCGACCCATCGAAGACGACGTACCGGGACATCCTGGCGTTCTTCTTCCAGATCCACGACCCGTCGACCCTGAACCGTCAGGGCAACGACATCGGCACCAGCTACCGGTCGGCGATCTTCCCGCTCACCCCCGAGCAGGAGCAGGTCGCCAAGGAGACGATCGCCGACGTCGATGCCTCCGGCCTGTGGCCAGGATCGGCTGTCACCACGATCGAGCCCGCCGGCCCGTTCTGGGAGGCCGAGCCTGAGCACCAGGACTACCTCCAGCGGTATCCGAACGGCTACAACTGCCACTACCCTCGTGCCGGCTGGGTCCTGCCCCGCCGCATCCAGGCGACCGAGGCTTCCGTCTGACCATGTCCACGTGGGGGCGTGCCACCGCTGAGCCGGTGGCGCGCCCCCACGTCATCAGTGACGGAGGAATGATGCGGAACGACCGTGAACGAAGATGAAGACAACGCGGTGGAGCGACGTCGCGCAGCGTCAGCCGCAGTCCTCACATGCGCAGACCTGACCGATGCGCTCGGCCGGAAGCACCGTCACCGCGCCCATATCACCGGGCTCGTCAGCCCGACACCCGAACGCATCCTGTTCGGGCGCGTCGCGACGATCTCCTTCTTCCCGACCTGCCACGCCATACTTGACCCGGAGGAATACACCTTCGGACGGCTGTTCCACCAGGCCGTCGACGGATCAGCAGCTAATCCCGGCAATACGGTCCTCGTGATGGCCAGCAACGGCCACAGCTCGACGTCTCTCGCCGGTGGAACGAAGCTCTCCCGTGCGACCAACGTCGGCCTCGCCGGCGTCCTAACTGACGGACGCCTTCGCGACTTCGACGAACTGGCCGCGGAACCGTTCGCCGCATGGTGCTCGGGAGAGGCCGTCGCCTGGGGTGGAGCAGTGGTCACGCCGTTTCAGGCAAATATCCCCGTCGTCATCGAAGGAGTGGGCATCTATCCGGGCCAGTACATCTTCTGCGACTCATCGGGAGCCGTCGTCATCCCCGACAGCGACATCGACGACGTGCTCGAGACCGCCCATCAGATCCGCGCCGACGACAGCGCGTCCCGTGACCTGATCGCGCGGGAAGGTCGCAACGGAGGCCTGACACGCGAGCGGTGATCTCACGGTGCCGGTGGCGTGGTGTTGTTGCGCCATTGGCGGGGTGTGGTGCCGAATTCTTCGCGGAAGATGCGGCTGAAGTGGCTGGCGGAGACGAATCCGTGCTGTTGGGCGAGGACGCCGATGGGGACGTCGATGGTGGCCGGTGCGGTCAGGGCGTCGCGGACGCGGCGCAGGCGCTGGGATTGGATCAGCTGCGCGAGCCTGATGTCCGCGCGGGACATCTCTGCGTAGAGCAGACGCTCGGACACGTGCAGGTCCTTCGCGATCCTGGCGGCTCCGAGGCCGGGGTCGGTGAGGTTGTCGAGCACGTAGGTGACGATCTGCTCGGCCAGCGGATACCGGGTCGTGGCGCGGTCGGGAGTGAGGGCGCTGAGCAGGGTGACTTTCAGCAGGTCGGCGACGGGTGCGAACACGTCGACCTCGTCGCGAAGGCTGAGTTCGGAGTCCATCACGCCCCCGAGCACGGACCGCAGCAGCGCCGCCAGCGAGGTCCGCTCCTGCAGGTCGACACCCGAGACCTCAGCGACCTGATCCGCCGTCAACCCCACCACACCCAACGGCACCTCGACGATCATGCGATCGGCATCCTCGGTGGGCATCGCGCTCTCCACCGTCGAGCGGGGGACAACGACGATGCTCCCGGGGGTCAGCTCAGCGTCCCGCCCCTGCAGCGACAGGACCGAGGCGTTCCGACGCTGGTAGATGACTAACAGGTGGTCCTCGCTGCGACCACGGGGAGAGCTGACCGTCATCACAGGACTGCTTCCTCGATCAGCTCATAGATGTTCGCCCGGCGGAGGTCGCTGGCGTGAAAGACGAGCCCGTCGCCCCGGTGCGGTGGCTGCTCTGCGACATGCCGCACGCACGCGGCGGCGAGATCTCGCTCGGCCGGTGACATCACCACGACTCCAATCACGGTCGTGTCCGCGCCGACGAGATTGGTGGCGCTCCTGCTCACCTCACCGACTACGCCCGTCGCCAACCTGTGTACTCGGGCTCGAGACATCGTGCCGGCACCGTCGAACGCCACCACCACCGTTCCGGGCCGAACGATGTGCAGCGCGGCGGTCACCTCATGCTCGATGCGTGAGGCCAACGCCCGTCGAGCCCGGATGCCCAGGCCCCTACGAAACCGATAGGCCGCCACGACCAGGCGCTCGTCCTCAGCCACCCGCTCCGCAAGAGGCGAGGGAACGAGCATCAGAAACTCTTGCGCGTCACCGAGCTTGACAGGCAGGTCCACCGAACGCCCCTCTCCTGCGGAGCGCGCAACGTTCTCGACGGGCGCGCGTGGGCAGCCGCACCGAGCCCTCGGCTCGGACGTTCTCGCGCACACGGAAGATCCGTGAGCCGCGTGGCTTCCCGCACATCATGACCACTAGCCTACGACGACAGAAAAGGACTCGCCAGACCAAAGTATGAGCCGGACGTCGATCGATGAGAGGTGTCATAGGTCTGAAAAGCAGGGCGCTCGGATCGCCTTAGGTGTTTCGGGTCGACTTGGATAAGGACTTCGAGGTCCATTATTGTGAAGGTGTGAGATGCGAGCGTCCCGCTCCGCTGGACTTCACTGGGCCGGCCGGGCTGGCATCGCGTGACGGACGACTTCGAGTCCTGCGGACGGAGGAGACTACCCTGGAGGCGTGACTGCCGACGGAACGAGTGCGCGCCGGTTGACGCCGAAAGGGGCGGCAACGAGGGCGCGTATCGTCGACGCAGCGAACCAGCTGATGTATGAGCGAGGCGTTGCGGCGACGACCCTTGCCGACGTCCGAGCCGCCAGCGCGACATCGAAGTCTCAGGTTTATCAGCACTTCGCCGACGAGGACGCACTCGTGAAGGAAGTCATCGAGACCCGGGCGGAGGACGTCCTGACGCAGCAGCGCCGGCGCCTTCGACGGGTGGAATCCCTACGTGGGTTCGAGCTGTGGCGGGATGAGCTCGTCGAACGCAACGCGCTACGCAACGGCGCGTACGGGTGCCCGCTCGGGTCTCTGGCGAACGAGATCGCAGACCACAACGAGGATGCCCGCCGGGCGATCGCTGCCCACTTCGATGAGTGGCTGGAGATGCTGATCGATGCCGTGGAGAGGCTGAAGACACGCGGCGTGTTGCGCAGCGATGCGGACTCGCGAGCGCTTGCCAGTGGGCTGCTATCGGCACTGCAGGGAGGTTATCTTCTGGCGAAGGCGAGTCGAGATGTTTATCCGATGCGTGCCGCTCTCGACATGGCTATCGCACAACTCGGGGCCTACGCGACTGAGACCGACTCCTCAGCCTGATCCCGCCTCATCGCGAACGCAGTCATCCCCGCGAAGCTGAGGAAGAGGCGTTCACCGGCGTCGATGATCGTCGCCAGCACGTGGCTGCACGTCTTGCAGCGCACGACCAGCCCCGGGGCGTCCGGATACACGACTGCCTCGCCAAGGGGCGCGATACGCCCGCAACCTCCGCACCGTCCTTCGATCATCGTTGCATCGGGCACGAGGAACTGGGCGAGAGGTCCGGCGAGGATGTTCCCGTCGAGGTGGCTGGTCATCATAGGCCTCCGAATCGTTCGGTGAGGATGTCTTGCGGCGCATGGCCGAGCTTCACGAGCCAGGGCGCGACGGCTTCGACGAAGCCTGTCGAACCGCACACGAAAATGCGTGGGCGGTCTTCCGGAGGGAGCGTCCGCGCCGCGACAGCCGATTCTGTGAGCCGTCCGACCGGCTCCCGCCATCCGGCTGGCGCTCGTCGCGTGTACACGAGGTCGATGGCGAACGACCCGTCCGACAGCTCGAGGAGCTCCTGGTGGAAGTAGACGTCCTCCGGGGTGCGCACCGAGTACAGCAGCCGGAACGGAACGGGATCGGATGCGGCCGCATGAGACGCCGCCATCGCGTAGAGGGGCACGACACCTGACCCGCCGGCGATGAGCTGCACGGGGCGCTGGCTCTGTCCCGGGCGCCAGAGGAAGAACGATCCCAGCGGTCCGTGGACCTCGAGCTGGTCACCGACGCGCAGTTCACGGACGAGGAACGGAGACACCTCGCCATCGGGCAGCTCATCGACCGCGAGGACGATCGTTCCGCCCGTCTCGGAGGATGCGATCGAATACGAACGTGTCGCCTGATAGCCGTCCGGAGCGGTCAGTCGCAGATCGAGATGGCTGCCCGCCTCGCTCCCCGGCCACCCCGGGACATCGAGCACCAGCCGAACCGCAGTCGGCGTCTCTGGACGCACCTCCGAAACCGTGGCGACGAACCACGACGGCCTCACGCGGGGGCGAAGCGGAGCGAGCCGGGTCTGCTCCATCACCAGTAGCGTTCTTCCTTCCACGGATCACCGTAGATGTGATAGCCGCTCTGCTCCCAGAACCCAGGGTCGTTCGTCGGCATCATCGTCAATGCCCGGACCCACTTCGCGCTCTTCCAGAAGTACAGATGCGGGATCAGGAGACGTGCCGGCCCGCCGTGTTCTGCGTCGAGCGGTGCGCCTTCGGCCTCGGTCGCGATCCAGGCCTTGCCATCCAGGAGATCCTCAAGCGGCACATTCGTGGTGTAGCCGCCGTAGGAGTGCGCCATGACGTAGTCATGGGATGTCTCGACGTTCTCGAACAGCTTGTCCAGGCTCACCCCGCGCCAGGCCATGTCGAGCTTGGACCAGTGCGTGACGCAGTGGATGTCGACCGTGATGTCCTCGGCACCGAGCGCCAGGAACTGCTCCCAGTTCCAGTGATGCTCGGTACCGGTCTCATCGAGGATGGCGAAATCCCACGTCTCGGTATCGACATAGGGGGTGGGACCGGCGGTGAGCACCGGCCAGTTGTCGAACAGCGTCTGTCCCGGAGGGAGCTGATCATCGGGTCCACGCCGGCGTCCCGCGAATCCGCGAGTAGTGAACGACATACATCGCCCCTTCCGTCTTCTCTGGCTGTACACCACCGACGATATTGCGGGAGCTCTCTCGCTGATCGCCTGGTCCTGCGCGGAACTTGCCCATGACTGCAGGTGATGAGTCCCCGGGGTGAAAACGGGCCACTGTGCCGACCACACTGTGGAACAGGACGCCCCACCGGGCGACCTCGCCCCCCCGCAAGCATCGAGAAGAAGTCTGTGACCATGTGCCCTGTTGCGCTCGGCATGCCGACCGTTCGCCATCGCGCGCGCTCGACGGTCGGCCGACCCGAGACACCGTTTCTCGTGGACAGGTTCGGGCGCACCGCGCGAGACCTGCGCGTATCGATCACAAGCGCCTGCTCGCTGCGTTGCACATACTGCATGCCGGCGGAAGGCCTGCCCATCGTCCCTCGCGGGGAGTTGCTGACTCCGGAAGAGATCGCGCGTCTGGTCACCATAGCCGTCCACGATCTCGGAGTCCGTGAGGTGCGCTTTACCGGCGGCGAGCCGCTTACGCGACCTGATCTGGTCGAGATCGTGCGCCAGACGACGACAGCCGTGCCCGGCCTGCCGGTGTCGATGACGACCAATG
This sequence comes from Microbacterium sp. BDGP8, assembly GCF_029991045.1. Classification (NCBI taxonomy): domain Bacteria; kingdom Bacillati; phylum Actinomycetota; class Actinomycetes; order Micrococcales; family Microbacteriaceae; genus Microbacterium; species Microbacterium sp. BDGP8. Next base: position 1,154,328 of record NZ_CP120712.1, read on the forward strand.
GGATCGGCCTCGACCGCAAGGCGCCGCAGCTTGTGGAGGCTGGACTGACGCGGATCAACGTGTCGCTGGACACGATCGACCGCGAGCATTTCGCCGCTGTCACCCGACGCGATCGCCTGCCTGCCGTGCTCAAGGGGATCGAGGCGGCACAGTACGCAGGGCTCAGCCCGATCAAGATCAACGCGGTGGCGCTGCGCGAGACCCTCGCGGATGCGCCCGACCTGCTGGCGTGGGCGCTTGCCAACGGCGTGCGGTTGCGGTTCATCGAACAGATGCCGCTGGATGCAGATCAGACATGGCGCAGAGACCACCTCGTCTCCGCCGAAGAATTTCTGTCTGTGCTCGGACGCCGATACCGGCTGACCCCGGCCGGGCGTGAAGACCCGTCCGCTCCCGCAGAGGAGTGGCTCGTCGACGGAGGCCCGGCCACCGTCGGCATCATCGGGTCCGTCACACGCAGCTTCTGCGACGCGTGCGACCGAACCAGGCTGACAGCCGAAGGCTCGGTACGTTCCTGTCTGTTCGGAGACGACGAGACAGACCTGCGCACGATGCTGCGAAGTGGAGCAGACGATGCCGCTATCGCCGACGCCTGGCGGGCGACGATGTGGGACAAACAGGCTGGGCACGGGATGGAAGAGAAGAGCTTTCGTCGACCGGCCCGTTCCATGGGAGCGATCGGAGGCTGACGATGTCACGCATACTCGTCCGATACTTCGCAGCCGCCGCTGAAGCGGCTGGCTGCGAAGAAGAGCACGTCGAGGCGACGACCCTCGGAGAGGCGAAGGACGCGCTCCTCACAGCTCACCCGGCACTCGAGCCGGTGATCGCAAAGGGGACATTCCTCGTCGACGGCATCGCCTCACGCGATCCCGCGCGACCGGTCTCCGCGCAGGTGGACGTGCTGCCCCCGTTCTCCGGCGGCTGAGCCAAACCACAAGCGGCTGAGGTCCGATCCACCGCGGGGGTCCACGTGTCGTGAACTGCATTCGTCTCCTGCGCTGCCATCCTCTTACGTGAGACGACCGCGGTGCTGCCCAGATCCTTGTCTCAGCAGGAATCGGAGTACAAGCGCTGGGGATGCATGCTGTCGCTCACCTCGTACACGGCATCGGATGATTCGCGTGGAATGTCCTCGCGCATGTAGCGGAGATGCCGTTCATGGGTGTCTGGGTGCGCCGGCTCACCGCCGTCGAGGAAGACGGTGAAGTGCCACGCCGAGCGCAGGCTAGAGCGCAGCAGTGACCAACCGTCGACAATCAGCATCCTGTCCTCAGGCGCGGCAGCGAGCTCGCTCTCAGGTCCGTTGTGGCGGAACATGCGCAGTATGGTTCGGACGGCGTCATCGTCCGTGAACGGGGCCGCGCTGAGACGAGTCGCGTGACGTCCCACTGCACGCAGCGCTGCCGCCAGGGCGTCGGCGAAGTGCATGCGGGCTGCAGCGTCCACGCCGTCGATGGCGACGAGTATCCGGCCGCGTGGGTTTCTGCTGAGGACCTCCTGAGCGAGCTCCTCCCAGACGGCTGTCCCAGTGGCACCTGAGGCGTTCGGAGACGAGGTCAACGTCGCTTCTCCGGCGGAACGATCAAGAGAGGATGTGTCTGCATCCTGTTCTGGTTGCGCACATCCTTGCCGACTGCTCTCGCAGCGGTCTGCATCCGCGCTCTCGAGATGGCATCGATGGTTTTCATCGGTCTGCCTGCTTCCGATTCGCATCCGCATGCTGAGGCAACTCCCGGATGAGTTCGAGGACATCGTCGGGAACGAGTTGTCCCAACGTTCCGCAGGAGTACACGCTGATCACGACCGTCCCATCGGGATCCAGCACGAATCCGGTCGTCTGCAACTGCGGCGGGTCCACGGTGACGAACGCTCCAGTCGCGGCGGTGATCTGCTCCACGTCCACGCTGTGTCCGATCGGAAAAGTCAGCCCATAGCGCGCCACGAGCTCCGCGGTTATCGGCTCCTCGTCCGCAGTCACCGCGACGACAGCGATACCCGCGGCGGACAAGCGTCGTAGGCCGCGCTGGAACGCACGCAGCTGCTCCACGCAAGACCGGCAGCCTGCTCCGCGAGAGAAGAGAACCACGCCGTACTGCCCGGCGAATACGGCCGGGATCGTTCGGCGTGTGCCTCCCACCTCGAGCAGCTCGAGGGCGGGGAACGCATCACCACCACGCAGCAACGACATCAGAGGCTCGCAAGAACGGTCCGAGCGGCCGCATCGGTGGGTGCGACGCGGGCGGCTTCTGACGGGGGAAGTCGGTTGCCATGAAAGTTGTGTGCTTCAGTCTCAATGCCAGTCATCTGGCGCCTCTTTCCTCGGTGATTGCACCATCGTTCACCCGGCGGGTTCGCTAGGTCGTGCGGTGTATCTACAACCCCACCCACTCCGATCTGCCGTCGGTGAAGTGCTGGTGCTTCCAGATCGGAACCTCTGCCTTGATCGCGTCGACGAGGTTCCCGCAGACGGCGAACGCCTCTGCCCGGTGCGGGGCGGCGACGACCGTGACCAGTGCGACGTCGCCGATCTCGAGGTGCCCGATGCGGTGAGCGGCGACGACATCGCAGTCCGTGGTTTGAGCGATCCTCGTGCACACGTCGATGAGGATTCGTTCCGCGTCGGGGTGCGCCTCGTAGTCGAGAGAGCCGACGTCCTCTCCGTGATCATGGTCGCGCACGATGCCTTCGAAGGTGACCACCGCCCCGTTCTTCCTACTGCGTATCCGTGTTTCCAGCTGCGTCTTGTCCAGCGGAGCAGCGGTGACGAAACCGATCGGGTCAGGCATGTCCGCCACCGGCCAGCTGGTCGTGCAGGTGTGGCAAGAGCGGCTCCAGTGCGATGAGGCCGTCTTCCACGCCGCGTGGCGATCCAGGCAGGTTGATGACGATCGTGCGTCCGGCGATCCCTGCAAGCGCCCTGCTGAGCGAGGCTGTCGGCGTCGCCGCGCGGCCCGCTGCACGGATGGCCTCGGCGATGCCGGGAAGTGCTCTCTCGATCACCGCGCTCGTCGCCTCGGGGGTGCGGTCCTCGGGATGCACCCCGGTGCCGCCGGTCGTGACGATCAATACCGGCTCGCTGGTGAGAGCATCCGTGAGCGCCTGATAGATATCCGCGTCAGCGACAACGACGGGCTCGTCTGGCCGATACCCGTGGTCGCGAAGCCAGTCTGCGATTGCCGGACCGGTGAGATCCTCGCGCGTACCGGCCGCGGTGCTCGTTGAGGAGACGATCACGACCGCCTGTCCGTGTTCTGCGGGCACGGATGCGTCTGCAACCCAGTGCCCGCGCTTTCCTCCGGTCTTCTCGATGAGGTGGATGTCTCCGAGCACGGCGGCCGGATCGACGGACTTGATCATGTCGTGCAGAGCGAGACCGGCGATGGCGACGGCGGTGAGGGCTTCCATCTCGGCCCCAGTCTTCGCCGTCGCTGCGACCGTGGCCCGGATCTCCACCGATGAGGTGCTGAGCTCGAAGTCCACGGTGACGGACTCCAGGGGCAATGTGTGCGCGAGGGGTACGAGTTCGCTGGTGCGCTTGGCGCCCTGGATGCCCGCGACCCGCGCTGTCGGGAGCGCGTCTGCTTTGCGCAGCTGGTTGGCGGCGAGCAGTTCCAGCACCGCCGGTGTCGTGTCGAGGCGGCCGGTCGCGATCGCCGTGCGCCGAGTGATCGCCTTCCCGCCGATGTCGATCATCCGCGACCGGCCGTGATCGTCGAGGTGCGGCAGTTCGTTCATAGATTCCAGGTCTCCACGCGTGTCCCGATGTCGAGGGTGACGGCATCGATCGGGACATCGATGAGCATGTCGGATGCCGCCATGGCGGCGACAAGGTGCGAGGAAGGGCCGCCAACCGGTGCCACCCGGCCTCCAGGCAACCCCACACCACGGCGGAACTGCCGTTTCCCGGCGACAGAGGTGAGAGGCTCGGCCAGGGTCCGCGGCTCGGGCTGTCGCGCGTGCAGTCCTGCTGCCTCACGGAGGACCGGCTCGATGAAGAGCATGAACGACAGCTGCGCGGACACGGGATTGCCTGGGAAGCACACCACGGGAACGCCTTTGTAGATGGCAGTGGCTTGGGGGCCGCCCGGCTGCATCGCGAGAGTATCGACGTGCGCCCCGAGCGGCTCCAGAAGCTCCCTCACGACTTCGTAGTTGCCTGCCGAGATGCCCCCGCTGGTGAGCAAGATCTCGGCTCCCGCCGCACACGACGCGTCGAGAGCGCGCGCGAACGCGGCCGTGTCATCGACGACACGATGCTCATCGACCAAGAGGGCGTCGGCGGTTCGTACCGCTGCGGCGAGTGCGGGGCCGTTGGCGTCGTAGATCTGGCCGGGAGCCAGAAGCTCACCGGGAGCGGCCAGCTCGCTTCCGGTCGAGATCACTGCGACACGTACCTGTGAGCGAACGGGGACGGACGCCACTCCCGCAGCTGCGAGCGCCGCCAGGTGGCGAGGAGCGAGCCGGAAGCCATCAGACAACAGAGGCTCACTGCCCGCGAGGTCAGAGCCGGCTTCACGCACGAACTCTCCGACGTCCGGCTTCCGCGTGAACGTCACTGTCGTTCCCTGGACGGTGGCGTGTTCGACAGGGACGACCGCATCGGCGTCGTCGGGGATCGGCGCACCGGTCATGACCCGGACGGTATGGCCAGGGCGAAGCGGCCCAGGTGTGCCAGGAGCAGCGGGGATCGCACCGCGCAGCGGCAGATTGCTTGGCGTCCGCGCGAGGTCGACCGTACGGACGGCGAAGCCGTCCATCTGTGAGTTCCGGAACGGGGGCAGATCTATCGGAGTCCGTATGGGGTGGGCAAGCACCCGATCTAGCGCGTCAGACAGGGCGACCTGCTCGACGGGGCGCTGGCTCACGGCGTTCAGGAGGGTGCGGACTCGGGCCGTGTGCTCAGCGACCGATGTGCGGGGCATGTCAGTACCTGCTCGCCGTGGGGTCGATGCGGACAGCCCAGGCATCGATGCCTCCGGTGAGGTGCCGCACATCGGAGAATCCGAGTTGGAGGAGCTGATCGAGCGCTTGGCGTGAGCGTGTGCCGCGGTGGCAGTACAGCACGATGGGGTGACCGGTGTCGAGTTCTGGTGCCCGGCGAGGGAGTTCGGTCAAGGGGATCAGCACGTTTCCCGGGATCGCTGCGATGTCGGCCTCCCACGGTTCGCGTACGTCGATCAGCAGCGGCGGGAAGGAAGCTGTGAGCAGGTCGCGCAGTTCCTCGGGCGAGACGGCGTTCTGATCGTCGGATGACAGCGGAGTGGTCTCGATGCTCTGCGCTGCGGCACGGGCGGACTCGTCGCGCCGGTAGGCGATCTCGCGGGTGCGGCCGGTGCGTGCGTCGTACGCGGCGACCCGGCCGATCAACGGCTCTCCGATGCCGGTGAGGAGCTTGAGTGCCTCGGTCGCCATGAACGCCCCGATGACGGCGCATACGCTCGGCAGCACGCCGATCATGTCGCAGGTGTCCGCACTGGAGTCCGGACCATGCGGGAACAAGTCGCGGTAGTCGGTGCCTCTGGCATCCCATGCCACGCCTGCTTGGCCGGCGTACCCCAGTGCTGACCCCCACACGAGCGGAATGCCGCGTTCGGCAGCAACACGGTCTGCCAGCATCACTGTTGCCGGGTTGTCGCTGGCATCGACGAGCACGTCCACACCGTGCAGCAGACCCTCGGCTGTCACGGCGTCGAAACGCCCCTCGACGGCGCGGAGCTCAGCATCAGGAGCGAGCGACGCGAGCCTTATGGTGGCTGAGACCGCTTTGCTGCGACCGATGTCGCCGGGCGTGTGCATCGTCTGCCGGTGCAGGTTCGATTCGGCGACAGTGTCGTCATCGACGATCGTGAGGCTGCCGACGCCTGCGGCAGCAAGGACCGGCAACAGGGTGCTGGCCAGCCCACCCGCGCCGATCACGAGCACATGCGCTCTCGAAAGACGCTCCTGAGCGGGAACGCCGAAGCCCGTGAGGACGCGCTGCCTCTGAAAGGTCGGAGAGAGCGGATTGACCGGCATGCCTTCAGGCTAGGGAGCCGGTCCCAGCGGGTGAGGTCGGAAGCGGCGAGACAGCAGAGAGCAGACAAAGCCCAGCAGTCGCAGGCCATTCTCACGACCTCGGCTACGGGAGGCTTGAGACAGGTCGGCAACTTCGTTCGCCTGACCGACCGTCTTTCAGAGGAGTTCCTGTCGTGCGTGCCCCCTCCCTCCTTGCGGCAGCCGCAGCGCTCCTTCTGCTCGCTGGATGCTCATCGCCCGGCACGGGAAGCGACGAATCGGATGTCGGGGCAAGCAAGGACGACATGACCTCCGGAACGGTGACAGTGTTGGCCGCAGCCTCCTTGACCGACGTGATCGACGTCCTCGCCGAGAGGTTCGAGGACGCGAACGCAGATGTCGACGTGGTCGCCAGCTATGGCGGATCGTCGGCGCTCGCCGAGCAGATCGTCTCCGGTGCCCCGGTGGACGTGTTCTTCTCAGCGAATGAGGCGACGATGCAGTCTGTCGTCGACGCAGGCCTGGCTGCCGATCCGGAAGTGCTCGTCACGAACACGCTGCAGATCGCGGTTCCCGCCGGGAACCCTGCAGGGATCACCGGTCTCGCCGACTTCGCACGGCCTGAGCTGACAATCGCATTGTGCGACACCGCGGTGCCGTGTGGAGCCGCAGCGCAGTCCCTGCTCGACCTTGCTGGTGTTCAGGCCCAACCGGACACACTTGAGGAGGACGTGCGTGCCGCACTGACGAAAGTCTCTCTGGGTGAGGCCGACGCCGCACTGGTCTACGTGACCGACGTCGTCGCAGTAGGGAGCGCGGTGGAAGGCATCGATGTGCCTGAGGCGCAGCAGGTGATCAACAACTATCCGGTCGCCCTTCTTGCCGAGGCACCGAACCCCGACGCAGGACAGGCGTTCATCGACTACCTCCGCTCCGATGAGGCACGTCAGGTCTTCGAGCATGCAGGCTTCGCGACCCCGTGAACGCCGGCAGCCGGTCATCCTCGCCCTCGGGGTGATCGGTCTCGCGCTGCTCGTTCTCCCGCTGCTCGGACTCATCCTGCGTGCACCATGGGGCCAGCTGGGCGAACTCTTCGTTCGGCAAGAGGTACTGCAGGCGCTCGGGCTCTCGTTACTCACAGCGACGTTATCTACCGGCCTGAGTCTCGTCCTCGGTATCCCGCTAGCCGTCCTGCTGAGCCATTCCGTTCACTGGAAGGTCCTGCCGCGCCGCCTCTTGCGGGCGGCGATCACTATCCCGCTGGTACTGCCTCCCGTTGTCGGCGGCATTGCGTTGCTTCTCCTGCTGGGACGGCGAGGCATCCTCGGGCAATGGCTCACGCAGGTCGGCATCACTATTCCTTTCACCACCGGTGCCGTTGTGCTCGCGCAAACCTTCGTCGCGATGCCCTTCCTCGTCTTCGCCGTCGAAGGCGCGCTGCGATCAGCGGACCGCCGCAGCGAACTAGCCGCCGCCTCCCTGGGCGCCAGCCCGTGGCAGATCTTCCGCCTCGTGACGGTTCCGCTGACCGCGCCTGGAATCGCCGCGGGCGCCGTGCTGTGCTTCGCCCGCGCGCTCGGCGAGTTCGGCGCGACGATCACGTTCGCCGGCTCCTTCCCCGGCGTGACGCGCACACTCCCGATCGCGTCGTACCTCGCGATGAACTCGGACCCCGACACCGCGATCGCCCTCGCACTCGTCCTGCTCGCGGTATCACTGGGTGTGCTCCTCGCACTCCGCGACCGATGGCTGCCAGGCACCGCATGACCTTCGAGCTCACCGTCTCCGCACGTATCCCACGCCCCGCCTTCGACGTAGTCGTGGAGCTGAAAGCGGATCCCGGAAGTGTGCTCGCCGTCGTCGGACCGAACGGTGCCGGAAAGTCCAGCGCCATCGCGGCGATCGCAGGCTTCACCGAGTCCCACGGCACGATTCGACTGGGGGACAAGGATCTGGCCGGTCTTCCTGCTGACCAGCGAAGGATCGGCGTCATGTTCCAAGACCTGCTCCTCTTCCCTCACCTCACGGTGCGCGAGAACGTCGCCTTCTCAGCCAAAGTCCGCGGTGGGCGTTGGTCCGCCGCCCGGCGCAGCGCATACCCCTGGCTGTCTCGCTTCGGAATGGCGGACCTGGCAGAGAGATACCCCAGTGCACTCTCCGGCGGGCAAGCTCAGCGTGTAGCGCTAGCCCGTGCCCTCGCATCCGAGCCGAAGGCACTGCTCCTCGACGAGCCGCTCGCGGCGCTGGACGTGGAGTTCCGGGATGAGGTGCGTGCCGACCTCGGTCTGCGTCTCCGCCAGTTCGCCGGTCCGACGATCCTCGTCACACATGACCGTGAAGACGTCGAGGTGCTCGCTGACGAGGTGATCGTCCTTGAGACAGGGCGCATCACGCAGCGAGGAAGCCTCGCCGATCTGGCACGAAATCCTGCGACCGCATGGATTGCCCGCTTCACAGGTGCCCAGGGAAGAAGGGACGCAGACGATGTCAGGTACGGATGATGACTTCCTCTTGGGGCTCGCCGGAGTATCGGGAACGATGCTCGGCACGTTCATCGTGGGCGTGTTCTTCTACATCGACTCGGAGATGCACCGCCGACTCGCAGCGTCGGAGGCTGCGGACCGGTATCTCCGTTCGTCGGTCCGCTGGGTCTTCACCGCCTACTCCATTCCGCTCCTTGTTCCGCTCGTGCTCGCGTCGCTTGATCCGCTCTGGGGCGCGCTGAGCTTCATCGTCCTCGGCATCCTCCTGGTAGCGATGACAGTGGAAACAGGACGTCGTATCCTCGCGAGGGGCGGGTCCGGCTCCTCACGCGCTCTATTCGTGAACGAATGGCTCTCGAGCGCCGGCATCGTCATCGCCATGGTCCTGCCATGGACATTGGGAGGCTGGGTGCCCGATCCGACTGAGTTCGTCCCCTCGCTGCTCATCCTTCTCGCGTGCGGCTTCGCGAGCACAGCGGCGCTGGTCATGACGCAGTTCGACGCGACGATGGGCATGGTGGACGCCGTCATGGGAGACAGAGAAGGCGCAAAGCCTGAACATCCGACAGAGAGCTGAGCCGCGCTCTTGCTTGGTCGCGAGGGGAAAGATGTCCCGACGTCTACTGTTCGTCTTCGTCGAAGGCGATGCGTGCGCGTTCAATGTTCGGCAGTTGCTCATCTGCCCAGGCGACGAGCGCGTCAATCGGCCCGCGCAACGTCTTGCCCAAGGCGGTGATCCCGTACTCGACGGCCACCGGCCGCGTGCTGATGACTCGGCGTTGCACGACTCCGTTTCGCTCCAGCCGACGCAACGTCGCCGTGAGGGACTTCTGCGTCACTCCCGGAATCGCACGCCGTAACTCGTTGAACCGACAGGGTCGCTCGCACAGTTCGTTGAGCACGCTGAGTGACCACTTGTCGAGCACCTGGTCGAGCAGCTCGCGATGCGGCGTCGCGATACGCAGCTCGCTTTCGCATACGGCGTCGGTATCGGCCATGAAACCAGGTCTCCTTGAAGTGTCCTTCAACTACCAAGTATCAATAGTAAACCACCAACGAAGAGGACCTTCTATGCCAGTCACACGCTTCAGTCCTGCCGGTCTCCAGCCAGGAACGCCGTATGATCACGTCGCCATTGGCACCGGCACGCGTCACGTGCATATCAGCGGCCAGATCGCCCGTAGTGCGGAAGGAAAGCCCATCGCGATCAACGATCTCGCGGGTCAGGTCGCGGAGGTTCTCCGCAACACAGCTCGTGCGCTCGCAGGCGCGGGTGCATCCTTCGACGATGCGCTTCGGTTGACCTTCTACGTCACCGAATGGGAGCCCGAAAAGATCGCACCTTTCATGGACGGGATCGCTCGGGTGGCTGAGGAGCTGAAGCTGCCTCAGCCCTTGCCGCCCGCGTCCCTGATCGGGGTCGACTACCTCTTCGAGCCGGACGTTCTCGTTGAGCTCGAAGTCACCGCGATTCTCGATTAGCCCGTGTTGTCCGACTGCACGACGTAGTGCGCGCGGCGCCTCTCACCGGACCGGTGAGAGGCGCCTTGGCAGGTCGGTCAGGCTGCGATGTGAGACACGAGGAACCAGCGGTCCTTGTCGAGACCTCGCTGGATCTCGATCGCGACGTCCTGACTGGTGAGGTCGATCCCGTCGAGGCCATCGACCGCTGCGCGGACGTCCGCGAGGAGCCTGTCGATGTCTGCGATCACCGCGTGCACGAGGTCGTCTGATTTCGCGAAGCCGACCGGAACGCTTGTCACGGAGCTCTTCTCGGCGACCGCGCTGACGCGGGCGTCGAGCGGAAGGCCGAGGGCGACGATGCGTTCCGCTGCCGCGTCGGCGAACTCGCCGGCGTTGCCTGCGATGGTGTCCAGCAACTCGTGGACGCCGACGAAGTTCGCGCCACGCACGTGCCAGTGCGCCTGCTTGGCGTTGATGGTCAGCGCCTGAAGGCCGAGTACGACGGGGGTGAGGAACTGCGCGGTCGCGACAACCGCTGTCGGGTCGCTCGCGGTCGTGGCGACGGTGTCTGTGCTGCTCATTTCAATCGTTCTCCCTGCTCGTTGGTTTCTTGATTCGGTGGATTCGGTCACGATCGGATGTCTGCGCCGGCTGGCTCTGATGCGGTTCGGGCTCGGAGGGCGGGGATGACGTCTTGTCCGATCTCCTCCATGACGTCTTCGACGTCTCGTCGTCCCGGCCGCAGCACGAGGTTGACGTGCGCGACCCCTGCCGCTGCCAGTCCGGTGAGGTAATCGGTGAGACCGGTGGTGCCGACTCGTGCACCGAGGCGGATCGGCTCGAAGGGAGCATCCGGGTTTTCAGCGAGGTCGAGGTAGAGGTTCGTCATGAACGGCTTGAGCGATATCGCCCGCCATTGCGCAGCGACGGCGCGCATCTGCGGACCTGCACGGTGGTAGGTCATGTGCGCGTCGAGGTACTCTGCCGCCCACGCAGGCGACTGCTGCGCGCCACCGATCCCGATCAGTGGAATCGTCCCGTCCGCAGGGGCGGGCAGGAATGAGTCCTGATCGATCCGGCCCAGCGCCGCCTGCGCCCAGATCTCACGCAGCACGCGCACACCGTCGCGATAGGTCTCTCCCCGACGATCGAAATCGACTCCGAAGAACGGGTACTCACCCGGCCTGTCGCCCGAGGCGAGGCCGAGCAGCAGCCGCCCACCGGAGAGGACATCGACGGTTGCAGCTTCCTTCGCGAGCGCAACTGGATGCCGCAAGGGGAGCACGATCCCCGCTGTTCCGAGCAGGATGTGTTCGGTCGATGCGGCGAGGTAGCCGAGGTAGGGGATGGGGTCGAAGACCTGTCCGGCGTCGCCGAAGTCACGCGGTCGCCACATCGGCACGTCCCGCAGCCAGAGCGCCCGGAACCCGAGCCTGTCGGCGAGCTGCGCACGCTCCTGATGCCGGGTCAGGTCAGGGAAGAGCCCGTGACCGGAGACGTCTCGTCGGGCGAGATCGTTGTCCAGGGGCAGCTCGATCCCGAGGGACAAGCCGTTCTCGGTGAGCGTGTCCAAAGCGGTCATGGCATGCTCCGTTCAGTACCAGGACGGCTTGTCGCCGTCGGTGCCGGGCTTGTTCACGCCAAGCGAGGCGCCGATGCTGTCGGCCGGGTTCTTGACGAGTTCGGCGACGAGCGCGCCGACGCTCTTGCGGGACACCTCGGTGCCCTGGAAGGGCTCGCCCTTCTGGGTCAGCTCGTAGTCGACCTCATCATCGTCGGACAGCCAGGCGGGACGGATGATCGTGTAGTCGAGGTCGGACTCCTCGATCACTTTCGCGGCGGCGCTGTACGTCTGCAGGTATCCGCCGTCGAGCATCTGGTGATTCCACTTGCCGTACTCGCCGGGAACCTCGTCGTAGATGCCGAGGGTCGAGATCCAGATCAAACGTCGCGTTCCCGCGGCGGTCAGCGCTGCGACGACGGCGCGGGCTTGAGCTTCGATGTCGCTTCCGCCGAGGTTCGCGTAGACGATGTCCTGTCCCGTGACAGTGCGTGTGAGGAGATCTTTGTCGAGCACGTCACCCTCGACGACCTGCACGCGGACGCTGGGAACATCCGGCAGGCTCTGGGGGCGACGCAGGTAGAGGGTCAGCTCGTTGGCAGGCTCCTCGAGGAGCGCGGCGATGGCGTGTTTTGCGATGCGTCCGCCGGCTCCGAGCACGGTGATCTTCGTCATGGACTTCCTCTTTCGTTTGTGTGGTCTTGGGGGATGGTCAGCGGTTCACGTCGACGACGATCCGGCCGCGGATGCGGCCGTCCAGAAGGTCATCGGCAACGGAGAGGGCCTCGCTCAGGCCGACCTCGCGGCTCATAGCGGGCAGCAAGTCCAGGTCGAGCTCGTCGGCCAGGCGGTTCCATGCTGCGACGCGCTTGTCGTGGGGCTGGGTGACGCTGTTGAGGCCGAGCAGGCTCACCCCGCGCAGGATGAACGGTGCGACGGTGGCGGGCAGATCCATGCCCTGTGCGTTCCCGCATGCGGCGACGGCGCCGCCCGCCTTCGTCCCGGCACAGGCATTCGCAAGGGTATGGCTGCCGACGGAGTCGATCGCAGCCGCCCAGCGTTCCTTGCCGAGCGGCCGGCCGGGCTCCGACAGCTCTGTCCGGTCGATGATCGTCATCGCGCCGAGGCGGCGCAGGTAGTCGGCTTCAGCGGGACGGCCGGTCGACGCAACGACCGAGTAGCCGCCGCTTGCCAGTAGCGCGATCGCGAACCCGCCGACTCCGCCGTTCGCGCCCGTGACGAGGACGTCACCCGCATCAGGGCTGAGGCCGTGCGATTCGAGGGCCATGAGGGAGAGCATCGCCGTGTATCCGGCCGTGCCGATCGACATGGCCTGCCGCTCCGAGATCGCGTCAGGAACCGGCACGAGCCAGTCCGCGCTCACGCGAGCCCGCTGGGTGAGGCCGCCCCAGTGCGTCTCGCCGATGCCCCATCCATTCACCAGCACCCGGTCACCAGGCGCATAAGAGGGGCTGTCGCTGTGTTCCACGACACCGGCGAGGTCGATCCCGGGCACCATCGGGAAGCGACGCACGACTGGCGCCTTTCCCGTGATCGCGAGGGCATCTTTGTAGTTCAGGCCGCTGTACGACACGCGCACCGTGACGTCACCGTCAGGTAGCTCGCTCTCGTCGAGTTCGCGCAGCGCTGCCTGGTGTCCGGCGTCGGTCTTGTCGATGGAGATTGCGCTGAACATCATGCTCTCCCGGGATGGATGCGGACAGATGCGAGGTAACCGGCGAAGAACACTTCCATCGGTCGGACGTCGCGGGTCAGGCGGGCGCGAAGGATCGCGCCTTCCCAACCCACCCAGAAGAACGACGCCAGTTCGTCGCAGTCGGAGCCGGGCGGGATCTCGTCTGCGTCTGCGGCCAGTCGCAGGCACGCCGCGACGCGACGTTCCCAGTCGCGAAGCACGTCTTCGAGCGCTTCACGGTAGCCGTCGGGGAGGGAGGAGACCTCTTGGCCGAGGTTGCCGACTAGGCACCCTCGTTCGAAGTCATGTCGCACCATGCCGGCCTTGGCATCGTCCACGAACCGCGTCAGGCGTTCCAGCGGCGACGGCCCCTCTTCGAGCAGCCATCGGTCGAGCTTGCGAGCGAAGTAGTCCGCATACCGTTGCAGCACCTCGAATCCGAACGCGTCCTTGCTGTCGAAGTAGTGGTAGAAGGAGCCCTTCGGCACGCCGACACGCTTCAGGACCGCGTCGATGCCGGTCGCGCTCATGCCCTGCGTTGTGAGGACTTCCATGCCGCAGCGCAACAGCGCTTCCCGCGTGTCTCCGTGCTCGCGAGGGATCTTCGGGGGCCGTCCCCGGCGTGGTCGAGCTGCGATGTCGGTCATGACAGCGAATTTAGACCGACCGTCTCTAAATAACTACAAGTGCGCGCAGAGCATGCAGAGATCGGCCATCTGATGCAGTAATCGGCCAGTGCGCTTGTCATTAGCTCAATGTCAGACGGGAGAGTCGTCATCGAATCCATGGCGCAGGCGATGGATGCTGCTCGCCCGCCGGGGGCCCGCGGAGATTCCCTGCGGCAGGCCTCGCGCTAGCCTCGCGGTGGACCTGCACCTGCAGGCGTCCCTCTCCGACGTCATCTCAGAGCCACCACGCCTCTTGCAGATCGAGGACTGTGGCATGTCAAACTGAGCGGACCAAAGCGTCAGGAGACATGATGTACGTTCCGAGTCTGCAAGACGCCGTGAATCGGTACGCCACGAGTCTCGCGGTGCCCTCGATGCTGGAGAAACTGCATCCTCGCGCTCGAGGGAACCCCGGCAACGCTGGGGCGCTCGCGCCTGCGATCGTTCTCACCGCGGTGTCTGCCTTTGAAGGTTTCGTCGAGGAGTTCGTGGCGCTCGTCGCCGCTCACCGAAATCAGAGCTTTGGACAGATCGCCAAATTGGTGTCTATGAACAACCCCACTGTGAGGGTGTTCGATGAGAAGCTCCGACAGGTGCTTGCCTGGGGAGACGGCACGAGTTGGAAGACGCCTTTCGCTGTGAACGTCTGGAAGCCTCCAGCGATCGGCGACTCATCGTGGATTCGTAAGCAGGCGCTCTCGTGGACGGATGCAGAGACGCACGCCGAGGGCTGGATGCAAGTCCGTCATTGCCTCACACATGGGTTAGCGCGCGGATTCCGTTCCGAGGTGTGGCCGGGACCGCTCAGAGGAACAGTGTCGGCCTCGAGTGTGTTGCGGCCGAGGAGCAATGGCAAGTACTCATTGTCGGTTCATGGCGCCGAATCTTGTGCACATATCTATCGTGTATGTGCACAACGCCTCGCTGATGAAGCAGCTTCTTTCATAGGCCATGCCACGCTGGACTGGTCAAGGGTGCCCGACTTTAAGCTCTAGGCGTGTCAGTGCGCGTACCTGCAATACGTGACGGTCTCGATGCGCGTGATGTCGGCGGGCGACGGGTATAAGTACCTGCTGCGCACCGTCGCGGCCGGCGACGGCGACCGCTCGCTCTCCACCCCGCTGACGCGCTACTACAATACCGATGGCACCCCACCGGGACGTTGGCTCGGCGCAGCGGCGACCGTGCTCGGCGGCGGGCGCGTCGGCGTGGGCGATCAGGTCTCCGAAACCCAGCTCCAACTCCTCGTCGGCATGGGCCGCGACCCCATCACCGGGGAACCGCTTGGCCGCGCGTATCCCGAGTACCGGAGCGTGGCCGAGCGGATCGAGGCGCGCACCGGGGCACTCGATCCATCGCTCGGGCCAGCGTCACGCGCGGAGGCGGTCGCAGCCATCGAAACGGAGGAAGCCGAGCGCGGGACGCGACGGGCGGTTGCGGGGTTCGACTTCACGTTCAGCATCCCGAAGTCCGCCAGCGCACTCTGGGCGGTCGCGGATGCCGGGACGCAGACGCTGATCGCGGACGCGCACCACGCGGCGATTGCGGAGGTGGTTGCGTTCATGGAGCGAGAGGTTGCAGCCACCCGCACCGGCGCAACCGGACGCGACGGCGCGGTTGCACAGGTCGACGTCCGCGGTCTGGTCGCCACGGCGTTCGATCACTACGACAGCAGGGCGAGCGACCCGCACCTGCACACGCACGTCGTCATCAGTAACAAGGTGCAGACCGTCATCGACGGCAAATGGCGGTCCCTGGACGGGCGGCCGATGCACGCCGCCGTCGTCGCCATCTCCGAGCTGCACGAGGCGGTCCTCGCTGACCACCTCACCCGAATGCTCGGCGTCTCGTGGGAGGCGCGCGACAGGGGCCGAGACCGGAACCCCGCATGGGCGATCACCGCGGTGCCGGAGGCTCTGGTCAAGGAGTTCTCCACCCGTGCCCGGCACATCGACGCCGAGACCGACCGCCTCATCGAGCGCTACGTCGAGACGCATGGGCGGCGGCCGTCGCCGGCGACGATCATGAAGCTCCGCGCCCAGGCCACCCTCTCCACCCGCCCAGAGAAGGAAGTGCGGCCGCTGGCCGACCTCACCACATCCTGGCGGAAACGGGCCGGGCGGGTGCTCGGGTCGGATGCTACCTCGTGGGCGCGAGGCGTGACGGTGAACGAGGAACCGCTGCTGCTGCGCGCTGACGACGTGCCGTTGGATGTGATCGCCTCGCTAGGGCGGGACGTGGTGGCCGCGGTCGGTGAGAAGCACTCCACCTGGCATCGTTGGAACCTCACCGCCGAGGCCGCGCGGCAGACGATGGGATACCGGTTCGCATCGACCGAGGATCGAGAAGCCATCGTCGGCCTGGTCGTGGATGCCGCCGAAGCCGCGTCGCTGCGCTTGACCCCGCCCGAGCTCGCGTCGAGCCCGGCCGTGTTCCGCCGGCCGGACGGAACGAGCGTGTTCCGGCCGAAGCACTCCGTACTGTTCTCCTCCGAGGTGCTGCTGACGGCCGAAGACCGCCTCCTCGAGCGCGCCCGCACCACCACGGCCCCGACCGTGCCGCTGACCACCCTCGAACGAATCGCCATGCGGCCCGATAGCAAGGGCCGGGTGCTTGGAGAAGACCAGGCGGCCGCGTTGACGAAGATCGCCGTCTCTGGGCGGGTGGTCGACGTGCTGGTGGGCCCCGCAGGGGCGGGGAAGACGACGGCGATGTCCGCGTTGCGGCGGGCGTGGGAGCACGAGCACGGCTCCGGCAGCGTGGTCGGTCTCGCTCCTTCTGCGGTCGCCGCGCAGGTCCTGGCCGATGACCTCGGCATCCAGACCGAGAACACAGCGAAGTGGCACGACACCCACGACCGCACCGGCCAGACGTTCGTCAAGGGCCAGCTCGTCATCGTCGATGAGGCGTCGCTGGCGGGCACGCTCTCCCTCGACCGCATCACGGCCCTGGCCGCGGAGGCTGGGGCGAAGGTGCTGCTGGTCGGAGATCACGCCCAGCTTCAGTCCGTTACAGCCGGGGGAGCGTTCTCCCTCCTCGTCCGCGACCGCGACGATGTCCCGGAGCTGTTCGACGTGCACCGGTTCGTGAACGTGTGGGAGAAGACCGCATCCCTCGCGCTGCGGTACGGCCGCACCGACGTCATCGACACCTACGCCGAGCACGGTCGCGTGATCGGCGGGGAGACAGAGGAGATGATCGACGCCGCCTACACCGCCTGGCGTACGGACACCCTCGACGGGCGAGCCAGCGTCCTCGTGACCGACTCCAACGAGTCCGTCCACGCGCTCAACAACAGGGCTCGGGCTGATCTGATCCTCGACGGCACCGTGAACGCCCGCCGCGAGGTCGAACTGCACGACGGCACGAGAGCCGCGACCGGGGATACCGTCATCACCCGCCGCAACGACCGCCGCCTTCGCGTCGGCCGGTCCTGGGTCCGTAACGGCGACAGGTGGAACGTCACCGAGGTTCGCGACGACGGCGCCCTCACCCTGCGCCGCGCAGGCAAGCGATGGGGCGCATCGGTCGTGGTCCCGGCCAAGTACGCGGCCGAACATCTCGACCTCGGCTACGCCGTCACTTCCTACCGGGCGCAGGGCATCACGGTCGACTCCTCGCACGTCCTGGCAGACGCGGCGATGACCAGAGAGACGTTCTACGTCGCCATGACACGAGGCCGCAAGCAGAACATCGCCTATGTCGCCATCGACAAGCCCGACCCCGCCCACGACGGACCGCACCCCGGCGACAACACCGGAGCAACGGCCCGCTCGGTGCTGTTCGGGGTGCTGCAGCACGTCGGCACCGAGCGGTCCGCGCACGAGACGATCACCGTCGAGCAGGACACGTGGGGCTCGATCGCGCAGCTCGCCGCAGAATACGAGACCCTGGCCGCTGCCGCACAACACGACCGCTGGGCCACACTCATCCGATCGTCGGGGCTCAGCGCAGACGACGCAGACGACGCGATCGCTTCACCCGCATTCGGAGCGCTGACCGCCGAGCTGCGGCGGGCAGAGGCGAACCAGCACGACGTCGAGGCCCTGCTGCCGCGCCTCGTGGGAGCACGCGGGTTCGGGGACGCCGATGACATCGCGGCCATCCTGCACTACCGCGTCGCTAAGACGACCGCCCGCCCTGGAGGGTCCGGTCGCGCGCGGAAGGCACCACGTTTGATCGCCGGCCTCATCCACGAAGCCACCGGCACCATGCCATCGGAGATGCGGCAGGCACTGGCAGAGCGGCGCGACCTCATCGAGACCCGGACCGATGTGCTCCTCGACACCGCGCTCACCGAGAAGCAGGAGTGGTTGGCGAAGCTTGGCGTCCAGCCGAAGCAGGCACGAGCGGCCCACGCATGGCGGAACGCCGCTCGCACCATCGCTGCCTACCGCGACCGCTACGGCATCGCCGGGCCGGCACCGCTCGGGGCACCCGCTGAGGCCGACACGCAGAAGCTCGACGCTGCCCGCGCCCGTGCCGCGCTCGACAGGGCACGAAGGCTAAGTGATCTCCGAGTAGCAGTCCAGGAATTGGGTGGTACGGCGCCACCAGCTCAGAGAAGTCGCACTCTCTAGAATCTGGACGCACGGAGGTTCGTGAGCTGCGCGAAACTACGACTCTCTGTAATGCAGCCTTCGCAAGTGGGACACCTGATCGACACCCGGGAGCCGTGTCCCGAACCGTGCCCAGTGCCCGTTGCAGACATGCAGCCCTTCTATGATGCCTTGGTCGCCGTACTGGTACATGAGCCAAAGATGAACATCGGAAAGCGGAGCGTTCAGCTGTGGTGGAATGAGGTCGCGCGGGTCAGGCGGCGTGGCAAAACTGGCGAACGCGGCCGTCAGATTGCCGGGAGGACCGAACGGGTACATAACCAGATGCTTGTTCGGATACCCGATCAGCTTGTCCGCCAGAGCCTGCACGCCGCCGCGCTGCTGCGCATCAACGATTCGCAGCGATCGCCGAATCAACTCCCACGGATCATAGGACGACGGCGCGTGCTCGATTGACCACCGGATCTGATGTACTCCTGCGTCCGGATGGAAGCAGGACTGAACGCACATAGCTCGGATACCATCGTCGTAGGCGCCAAGACCGAGGAACGGAGCGGTACCTGGGTCGTCGAACGAATGATGCTGGGTGAGTGACGCCCAATGAAAGACGCAACCGGCTTCCTCGACCCACCGGATGATGTCAGCGCCGATCTTGCTGCGTACATCTTTCGTGACGCCTCCCAGCACCGTGTATGGGATTATCACCCATACGCAATGAGGCAGGCGCGGCTCAACCAGTGGCTCGAGGCGTCTTTCAGCTTCGCGCACGGCGGGCAGGACGGTAGTAATTACCTCCGCGACATGCTTGCCGTCGGCAGAGAGCAAGTCGGGCATGCTCGGCCTCGAACCATCGTCATAGACACAGAAATCGACACCGAGCTCCCCGACGAGCATGAGCCTCGCGTGCTCCTCTTCAACTTTGCTCACGATCCGCTGCCCCTCGCTGCTTGCCCGTGTCATCCATAGCTGACACGTCACTAGCGAACCAGAGTTTGGGACGAGACGTACCCAGCGCGCCAGAGGAGAAGCGAAGGGGGCGTGAGCCGCAGAAGCGCGTGCCCCTCCCGTCTGAGCCTGCTCTGGGGAGCGGATGCCACAATGAAACATGTCGTCTACACGCTCCAAGCCGCTGCGTTTACTCGAAACGGTGCCGAACAAGGTGTACAGCCGACTGATTGTCCGCTATCCGTATCAAACGAATCGCGACTACGCGCTGTCCTACCGCTTCGCGGCGAAACGCCTCGCCGAAACTTTCACAGGGGACACCATTGACGACCTCATCCTGCTCCCGTTCCTCACTCTCTACAGACAGGCGTTCGAGCTTGAGCTAAAGAACCTCATCCAGTTCTTGGTGAGCACCCGCATGACCTACGTCGAAGGAAGAACGTCAGAGCTCGAGCAAGCGAGATCAGACGAGCGGTTCAAAGAGCTGGGGCACAACCTCCATAAGCTCCTCAACGAGGCCAAGAAGCACTACGACGCGCTCGATCTGGATGAATCGTTCCCGCCGGAGGTGGAGAAGCTCATCGCTATGCTTCATGAGGCAGACAAGAGCGGCACCGCGTTTCGGTATGCGGGTCAGTTACCCAACACCCAGGAGCACGCTGACTTCCCCGACCTCGCCGCGCTGCTCGACCAGCAGTACGACAATCTCACCGTCATCACGGACTACGTTGACGGGCTGTACTCGGCAGGCCCGACACTCAACGAGCTCGCTGGAGACCACTACTGAGCGAAAGCACTGGACGTAGGACGCAAGAACGGGTATCGCGCCTGGTGCGACTTGCTCACAGGAGAGCATTCAGAAGGAGCGAACCGACGCCTCCTGTCGTGCCGGACGGCCGAGCCCAACTCCGCGTTCGATGGTGCTTCGGCTCGTCCCAGTCGACCGGTCGAGGAGCGCTGTCACATCTTGAACCCGGGTCACGAGGGACGCGATGCCTTCGCGCAGGAGCCGGTGCGTGCCGGCACTGGACACGCTGGTGACCGGACCGGGGACTGCGCCCACGGGTCGCCCGAGCTGCGCGGCGCGGGCGGCGAGGTTGAGGGAGCCGGAGCGGTAGCCGGCTTCCACGACGACGGTCGCACCGGAGAGGGCGCCGAGGATGCGATTGCGGGCGAGGAAGCGCCACTTGGTCGGTGTCGCGCCGGGCGGCATCTCGCTGGCGAGAAGCCCTAGGTCTCCGACTCGTTCCAGCAGCTCACGGTTACCGGACGGGTAGAGCCGATCCAAGCCGCCGACCATCACGGCGACAGTCTGCCCACCGGAGGCGAGCGCGGCTCGGTGTGCGGCGGCGTCGATACCGTAGGCGCCGCCGGCCACGATGATCCGCTCGGCATGCGTCAGATCGGAGGCGAGCTCGCCCGTGACGTGCTCGCCGTAGCTTGTGGCGGCGCGGGCTCCGGTGACCGTCACGCGATCACTCAGCGGAGCAGTGAGGAACGATGTTGCGCCGCGCACCCACAGGGCAGTCGGGGTACGCTCGCCCAAGTCGTTGAGCGCGGCTGGCCAATCATCGTCTCCAGGGATGAGGATGCGCAGCCCGAGACGGTCGCTCTCCGACAGCGCCTGCGTGACCGTGCGGGCATCCATTCGTGGGGCAACCTTGTTGCGCCACAGCCCCGCCTCGATCGCATCCACCTTCTTCGGGAACGCACCGGTACCAGCTGCCAGGCGCACAGTCTCCACGGTGCCGACCGCGGTGATGAGACGGCCGGTCACCGCGTCATCGGGCTCCAAGGTTGCAGCCAGAGCCACCCGCGCGGCGCGCTCATCCTTGGAGAGAGAAGTGATTGTGGCCATGCCGGCTCCCGTCCGTGTGTGCCAGACAGGTGCGCGAGCGCCACCCGAACGAGCGGGCGCACCTCTTACGGATGTCTCCGGGGAGTCGTACCCTGGGAGCGAGGCAGATTCCTCCTTGATATGGCGTCCCACTACGGACAGGCCCCCGGGCCACTCTCTACGCACTGTCTCGACACCTGACCGTGCCACGAGAGGAAACGCCATGATCCGGCTGCTCTGGGCGCTCAGCGCCCACGCCCGCTACTACCTGCGGCGCTACATGCCCACCAACATCGCGCTCGACGCGATCCGCACCCGCCGCGGCCTGAAATGGGGCACCCCCGCGATGCTCCTCGCCGCGCCGTACTTCCTCGCCGCGAACTACTGCCTCACCCTGATCGAGGACGGCGGTCCCGGCTGGCTGAACCTCCTCGTGCTCCTGTTCTGCTGGAGCGCGCTCAAGTTCCTCATCATGGGCCCGATCAGCGTTGTCCTCCTCGTCCGCGCTCGCCTTGAGGAGTCGGCAACCCGAGGCCGCGACCGCCGTACACGTCGGCCGATTGAGCCTGCAGAACCGACAACGGCGCGCATGCCGTAGGAACTGCATCGGGACCTCGCCCGCACCGTTCGAACAGCGACGCCGCAACTGCAGGCGCTGATTCGCGTGCCGGGCGGCGGGCAACTCGACGGGGGAGCAGGGCGGGAGAACAGACCCGGTCATCTGTCCTTCGAGACTGGAAGGATGAATCAACACCAGTCCAGCCCGCACGGCCTGGAACCGCTCCTGAACATCGACGAACTCGCCGACTACCTCGGCGTGCCCGTCTCCACCATCTACGACTGGCGCACCAACGGCAAAGGCCCCCGCGCCTACCGCTTCGGCAAGCGCATCATGTTCGGCATCACCGACATCCGCGCCTGGATGGACACCATGCGCGAGCCCGCCGCCCCTACCGGTGCGGCCACCTTTCCCGGAGCGGGGGAGGGCGCGCGTGGGTAGGCCCCGCACACCCATCGGCACCTTCGGGATCATCGCCACCCGAGCCCAGCCGAACGGCAACCATGTGGCCCGCGCCCGATACCGGGACTGGGATGGCACCAACCGGCTCGTGCAAGCCACCGGCGCTTCACGCGCTGCCGCGGAGCGCAAGCTGAAGCAGAAGCTCGTCGAACGCTCCCTCTACCAGCCCGGATTCAACGGGATGAGCGCCGACAGCTCGTTCCCGGAGCTCGTCGCGTACTGGCTGGAAGACCTGGAGATAGAAGACCGCCTCTCCCGAACGACGAGGAATCTCTACGAGCGTGACATGCGCGCCCTCGTCCTCCCTGCATTCAAAGACCTCACCCTCCGGGAGATCGGGGTCGCCCGCTGCGACTACTTCCTCAAACGACTCGCTAAGCGCAGCTACAGTCGGGCCAAGCACGCTCGCGTCGTTCTCCGCCTCGCCCTCGCGCTCGCGGTCCGTCACGAGATCCTTCCTCGCAACCCGATGGATCACGTCTCTCGGCTGCATCGGAAGAGGACCATCCCCGAGGCGTTTACCATCGGCGAAGTGCAGGACATCCGCGCTGCGATCAAGGCTTGGGAGTCCCGGCGGATACTGGCGGGACCGAGGCCGGATAGGCAGCTCGGGCAGATCGTCGAAGTCATGCTCGGCACCTCTGCGCGTATCGGCGAAGTCCTCGCCATCCGCCTCCAGGATCTCGACATGGACGGCCCGATCCCGACAGCGCGGATTGCCGGGACGATTATCAGTCGCAAGGGCGAGCCGACGCACCGGCAGGATCATCCGAAGACGGATCGCTCGGTTCGCCGCGTCGCGCTGCCGTCGTTCGCGCTGCAGGCGATCCGCTCGCGCCTGTTGCGTAGCGGCGACACCGAACCGGCCACGCTCCTGTTCAGCACGCGTGTGGGTACGCCCCACACGACGAACAACGTCCGCCGGCTCCTGCGCGACGTGATGGACGCAGCCGGGATCGAGAACGTCACCCCACACCGCTTCCGCCGCACCGTCGCGACCGTCGTCAACGACGCCCAAGGCGCACTCCTCGCCTCCGAACTCCTCGGGCACACCGACCCGAGGATCACGATGCAGCACTACATCCAGCGCAACGAGACCGTGAACCCCGTCACCGCTGAGCACCTTGAGCGCGCCTTCGGTAAGGCTGGATGACCCGAGCGACGGACCGCCTACCATTCGGGAGACGCAGGGTAGTGGGCGGCCGGCTTTGCGCGCGATCCAGCACCATCCCGCGACGCACGGTTGCGTGTCACGCGACGAGCTTGAGCTCTATGTCCCGTCGGAGTGGTGCCGGCAGAGACGACGATGCGCCACGGTATCGTAGGCGGTGGTTCTCCAGACGTCGTGGCCGACGATACGTTGGCAGCCCAGGAGAGCATCAGGTCGAGGAGTCTACTGTGCCGCTGCGAGCGTTATCAACTGAGTTTGGTTCGGCTGACGCAAGTGTGCCCATGGCAGAGTCGGCCCAGAAATTGCCCCTCGTCTCGGTCGGTGATGCGTTCGATCTCGCTGGTCAGATTGCACCTGAGAGCGTGGACTGCGTCGTCACAAGCCCGCCCTACTGGGGTCTCCGCTCCTACGGCCACGCGCATGACGAGAGCATCCTGGACAAGTGGCTCGCTGCGCATCCGCATCTCACGAAGGCGGAACTCGCGAAGCACGCTCCAGGCTACGACTGGTATCGCAGTAACGGTGGTGTGCTCGGGCTTGAACCCTATCCAGAGTGGTTTATCGGCCATCTTGTCGAGATATTCGAGATCATTCGCCCGTCGCTCAAGGCAGGAGCAAGCGTCTGGGTGAACCTTGGCGACACTTACTTCGCGCGATGGTCAAGCGTGCGGGCGGACGGCAGGCAGGGCCTCGGTGACAGCCCACGGACGAGACGGCGCACTCCTGCTGTGGGTTACTTGAAGGACAAGCAGCTATTGATGGTGCCCGCGCGCTTTGCGATCGCGATGCAGGACGCGGGCTGGATACTACGAAACGACGTCATCTGGGCGAAGACTTCGGTCCCGCCAAGGCCCGAGACGGATCGACTTCGTTTGTCTCACGAGCACTTCTTCCATTTCGTTCTCAAGCCATCATCAGGGCGTGCTTCGTACTACTACGATTTATCGCAGACGGAAGAAGCATCTACGGATGTAGTGCGAGTGGCTGCGGAGCGCGGTTCGGACGGGCACTCTGCTACATTTCCACGCGCGCTTGTAAAGCCTCGGATCGCTAGCTCCTGCCCGCCAGGGGGCTTGGTTGTTGATCCGTTCTGCGGGACCGGTCGGGCGCTTGAGTCCGCTATCGAGCTCGGTCGTCGTGCGCACGGGATTGAACTCTCGCCGTACTACGCGGCCGCCTCACGCAGGAACGTCCGCAAGATGCGGGAAAACCTACTCGCGCGGCACCCTCAAACTGATGACACGACAACGGTCGAAGGGAGGGACAGCGCCGATGAACGGCAATGACTCTTCGCGCCTCGCTCAACTCGTAGAAGCGGTGCTTAGCGCGGAGTTCTCGAGCTCGGACGAGCAAGAGGACACTCCGCCGCAGATCGTCCGCACGCACGTGCAGCAGGCTCTTCATGCGTCCCAGACTCCGGACGTTGACGCGATTCTCGCCGCAATTCTCGATGATGACGGCGCGGCGCGATGAGATTCTTGTTCGAAGCTGCGGACGCTGACTCTCGGGGAATCCGTATCATCCCCGAGATCCCGGATATCCGGCTCGCGAGGGTGGAAGGCAAGAACGGCATAGGGAAGACACTTGCTGCTCGGCTCCTCGAGTTAGTTTCCGGCGGGCGCCCGTTCGCGGCCCTTCCTCGCGCCTGGGAGAGTCTCGTCGAGCTTCTCGGCGTTGTGAAGATCACGATCGAAGGACATCCAGAAGGTCCTTTGATTATCGACATCGACAGCAAGAAATGGCGGGGTAGATCGGAGGCCGAGTGTGCGGCCGAGCCAGGGGACGCACGCCTTGCCGGTGAGCCAATTGACTGGATACGCCTTCGTCAGCTTATCCAAGTCCAAAGAATCGCCGGTGACGAAGGGCTTGCGGAGACGCTCGGCCGCACAGTGCGAGAGCGCGCACTGGAGGCTGATGCTGGGCGACGACGCATCGGTGACTTAGTCGAGTCTTGGTCGCACCGACTCGATACGCTTCGAGTGCTTTGTGGCGGAATCGGTCCAGAACTCTTGGATACCGCCCGGAGAAATGCCCGGCAAGCTGAGGACGAGTACGAGAAGACACGGGAGGATCTGTCAAAGGCTGAAGAACTTGCTGATGCGTGGTCTGAAGCCCGCACTATCTTGCGGAGTCTTAGCCAGTTTGCGCACAGCTACCCGGCGCTGATGGCTGCATACGCAGCAGGTCTGGACAAGCATCACAATGCCTCCGAACAGATCAAGCAGCTAGAGCAACGTCTAGCGCAGGCGGGCGCGGCGGCGGCCATCGACGACAGCCGACGTAAGGACATAGCCAAGTGGACGCGGCTACTCGATCTGAGAGAAACGGCGCTCACGCGTGCGCGACTGCAAGAACGTCGTGTACTCGGCTACCTCGGAATAGATACGCGCCCCATATTGGCGGATGTCCGAAAGCTGCGAACGGAAACCAATAACGCCCTCAGAGAAGCCGAAGCTGAACTGCGAACGGCTGATATGGCCGGAACGATCAGGTCGGCAGCCACCAACATCGAGGGGATGCTTGATGAGCTGCCCGAGCCGGCGCTGGCCGAGACGATCGCCGATCTTGATAGGCCTGTTACCGCGAGCCAGCTACTGGTCGGAGTTCGGCAGCGCCGCGCTCATCTCGACGGTGTTCCACGACCAGGTGAAGCGGTTCAGTTGTCGAGAAAGATCGACGATCTACGGGACCGTGTTTCCGTGCTCGCTCAAGTGCCGAATCTCATTGAGATAACCGATCGCAAGGCTCGAAACGTCAACGTCGCTCAAGAGACGTTGATTTCGTTGATGGGCTTGTCCGACGCAGAGCGAGAAGAGCGAGAAGCTACGCAGCTCTCTCTTTCGGAGCAACGTGACCTCATGGTCGCGGGCAGCGCCGAAGCCGTCGCGACGTTGTCTAGGCTCTACGCCCTGATCGGTGCGCCCGTGCCGGAGCTCGAGCCGTCAACCACAACGATTGATGAGAGTTCTGAAGAGCAGGATGAGTCGGAACTGAGCGCGGCTGAGGGCGAATTGTCGTCGGCTGTGCAACTCCTGCTACGGACCCCCGACGCTGTGCAGGAAGAGGTGAATACTTGGAAGGGCGAGCGTCTGGCGCGCCTCGCCCAGCTGCAGGAGATTACCGGGGTGAACATGCACTTCGACGCCTCAATGGCGTCGGGTACGGACACTGACAATCTTCGAGCTTCCGTGGAAGCAGAGGAAACGGCCGCGGCGCAGAGAGTCCAGGAGCTGTCTGCCACACTAGCCGTTGCGACCGAGCATAGAACGGGCGCTTCTGCCGCGCTCGTCCATATGCGACTATCGATCGCGTCGGCGGTGCGGTCGCTGCTTATTGAGAACGAATGGGAATCCCTTCGCCCGGCAATAGAAAGAGCGCTTGCGAGAGCCGGGATTTCCGCGTCAGCAGTGGTCTTGTCAGAGCAAGGTTTTCTTCATGGCGGAGACAGTGTGGATGTCGCGGCAGCCGAGATGAAAGTCGCTACAGTGCTCCAGGATTTGGCAAAGTTCGCGGAGCAGATTGAAGATTCCGCTGCGACCGTTAGAGACGCTTGGGCATCGACTACTGCCTATCTAGATAACGAAACACGCCGGTTGGCGCGACGGCTTGCCGACGCAGAGCCGGATCGATTCACGGCGAACAGCATGAGTGGGCCCGCCAGTGTGGTGTTGCGGTCCTGGACTGAAGTTGAGATCGGCCGGATTCTCTCCTCAACCGCGTTGCGCGAGCAGTTATTCAACAATGCTGAGACAGTCCATTTTGACCTCGAAGGACTTGCAGTTCAGTGGCGGACGCTAGACGGGAAGCGTCGACGCCGCCCTCTCGAAGCATTTTCATCAGGGGAACAGGTATTCGCCTACACTCGCGCGAAACTCGAAACGTTGAGAGACCTAAAGTCGACTTCCCAGTACGTCGTCGTTTTCCTCGACGAGTTTGGCGCATTCGTCGCCCGTGATCGTTTCAGTGAGCTTATGCGCTATGTGCAAGATGATGTCCTCGGGGACATTGCCGACCAGGTCGTGGTCATGCTGCCCACATCCTCATCTGACGAACCGCTCACATTGAGAGAAGAACTAGACGGAGTCTTCCACGCGGAGGGCTATGTTGTTACCTCTGCCGAACCCGAGAGGGTCGGCTGATGGCATCGTCGAGTTCGAACCTTTTCGGCGCGACTTCCACACTTACTGCGCCTCAAGCGAGACAACTTCTGCATGACTTGAAGCGAATCTGGAGTGCCCAGATCGCGTCACTTCCGGATGGGCTGCGAAAGGCGTCTGAGCGGAATTCCGTAGGCGACCCTGAAAGAGTGCTGGCGGAAGACTTGCGGCTGATGAAGTTCTGGTTTGACCCGATCGCAAGCGGCAAGCGGCTTCGAGACATCCTCAGTTCTATCGAGCCCTTGGGAGTTTCGGGGGAGGGAATTCCGGATGAGTTGCTCTTGGCGATCGACTCCGAGCGGTGGCTCGTGACACCTGAGGGCCGCGCGGTGATGTGGGCGATCGAGGCGAGCGTTGACGGCAACCTCGACAGCTTTCCGGACCAGACAAATATCTATATTTCGCAGGGAACGATTAGAACAGCCCTTGTTCTTGTCCACGACGTCTACCGCGACTGGAACCTTCAGCGCATCACTGGTGTCACTGGTCTCTTGAGTGCCGAAACAGCGACGCTACGACCGACCGCGGCCGGGCTGCTTCTCGTTCTCCTCTTGAACAGGAACACATCACCGCAGCGCCGCCTCCCGCCACCAGACGACCCGAACGCGTCAGCAGAGATGACGAGGGCGATCGCAGCGCCGGCGATAGCGTTCGCGCGCGAGCTAGCTGGCACCGAGAAGGCGAGTTCGCGGGGCGTTGATTTGTACCGAGGCTGGGCGATGGGCGAGATTGCTAGACGGCTGGGCGCCGGTCTGCATCGTGCCTCCGACGGTGTGTGGATCGACCCCGACTACGAAGACGCCGCACGTCAACGTTTGATCGACGCGCTCAGCGACCGCCCTGATCGCATCCGACGCCGTCTACCACGTGCTGTTGATGCAGCGCTTGGTGAATATGAACGAGTCCGTCCGGTGCTGAGCGGGCTCGGTATGGCACACGAGCGACCTTCGAATACGCGGCGGCTCCGAGACGACATCGTTGCCGCAAGCGGCGGCCTGTCTGAGGAAGGCGCCTTCGCGTGAGTGTCGCCACAGAGGATGTTCTGGACTGGATGCGCCAGGTCCTTGGTGCGCATCACGATCATCCGGATAAGCGGGGTGAAGCAGCTGTCATCATGGCAACGGCGCTACCCGAGCGAGATCGCTGGATACCGCTCATTCGTGAGATGCTCGAGGCGGAAGAAGGCGTCTTGGTGGACGCGGCCAAGTATGGTCGCGGAGCGGTGTGTGGAGACCTCGAACAAGAAGCGCCCCTTCTTCTCGACGCGATCGGTGAGCTGTTGAGCAGCTTCAACCGCGAAGAGGCGCATGCAGACCTCAGGCTGGAAATCGTTGGCGGGTCTGCTCAAGTTGTCGGGGCTCAAGACTATGAGAGCGTCAACGCCGCACAACGGGCATTCCGAGAAGTAGTCACTGCCCTGTGTTCGGATGATCTGAGGTCGACGGACCTCGTGGCAGTCGTCTATGCGGAAGACTCTCTCGACGAATCTCGGGCGAAAGAAGTCTGGGACATCATGATGCGTCTCCCAAGCCTGCTCAATCTCGCCGCCTCAGCGACGGTCGCGGTCGTAGCTTGTGATGGCACAATCGACTTTGATATCCATTGCGATGGATTTCCCAGCTTGCGCGCACGTATCCTCGACGGCGGTGGACTCCAAACGCGACACTCATGGAGTCGCTCAGTCCAACCGATACTCGATCTACGCCAATACTCGCGTGAACAACAACCGCTTCTTGTCCTCTTCCTCGGCGCTGGGGCGAGTGTTGCCGACGGCCTGCCGACAGGCGATTCGCTCCGCAACCAATCGCTTAGTCGACTACTCAGCAGGCCTGTGGACAGAGGCACATTCGACCAGGCTGCTCGCGAATGGTGGCGCAATCTTGCCTCGACCGATGATCTCTCGGACGGAGAGATCGCGGCGGGCGTCGACGAGTTTGTTCGGACGTTGACTCTAGAGCGCGTCATTGCTCACGAACAGCGGCAACAAAATCAGAACTTCTCGACCACTCTGCGCGACTTTGCTCGACGTCACACGGAAGTCGTAGCCGGGATCAGAGCAAGTCGAGAGGCAGGAGAACTGAGCAACGACCCACTCACACGCCTTGTCGCTTGCCAGCAAAGACTGGTGTTGGTGACCGTGAACTTCGACCGGGTCATTGAAGCTCGTGCTGGTGAAGACCGGCTCAGACGCTTCGTTTCGGAAGAGGATATGTCCGAGTTCGGTGAGTACCTCACCGAGTACAAATCCAAGGGCGGTGCGATTCCACTCCTGAAACTGCATGGAGACATCGAGTTGCCCGATACGATCGTTGCCAACATCGACGAAACTCAAGCCGGTCTTTCGGCGGCGCGTGACGCGGCGCTGTTACGACTGATGGAAGAACTGGAACCTCAGCCCGTGCGGTCATGGTGGTACGTCGGATACAGCATGCGTGACAGAGACCTTTCCACCACTTGGAGGTCGCCCAGGTTCACAAGCTATAACGAGTACTGGGTTTCCCCTTTTCTCGATCCTTCGGTCGGCTCGTTTATTGAACAACACCGAATGCTCACGTGGGAAAGAGCTGGTCGGCGGTATACGCCGATGAAGCGCCTTATCACGCTGACAGCTAAGAACTTCTTCGATATCTTGGCAAGCGAGGTCACAAGCAACTGGTCATAGCGGAGGTCGTGGTACGTCGAGCGCCTCGAATTTGCTCGGCTTTCACTCCTCGCTCAGCATCGAAGCAAGGTACGAATATCATGCCTCGCTCGGGCTCGGGGTGTCCGTAGTGAGGCTTGGTGGAACTCAGCTAGTAGTGGGATCAACACTCCTCACCTCGGACAAGGGGCGGGACAGGACGCGGCAGCGTTCTGACGGTCGGCGCGGCGAACGGCGGTCTTTCGGCGTTGTTGTCACCATCCAGGAGGGGGACCAGAAGGGGACCAGAATCATGGGAACCATGCATGTCGTGACGCGCTCTGCATGATCTGGTGTCCGGAATCACGCGGAAATCGGTCTCGCGGGAGCCATCTGGACGCCTGGGGGTCAAGGGGTCGCAGGTTCAAATCCTGTCATCCCGACGGTTCGAAGCCCCGGCGAGCGAGATGCTTGTCGGGGCTTCGCGGTCTCTGGCAGTGGCTTCTCATTCAGGTCGCAGGTTGCTCAGGACTTCGGCGCCTCTGCTGCATTCGCGGCAGGCCCACGGAGCGTTATCCGAGCCGCGAGCTCATTGCCGCTGTCGTGTCGGGGGCTCGCAATGAGCCCTGCTGCGGCGAGGTCGGCATCCGGATGCAGGGCTCCCTCATCAGCCTTGAGGATCAGGTCGCGGAGCGGAGGCCGCCGGGCGTGAGCCCAGGCTTGAGCCGGGGGGGCAGCTTCAACCTGCCGCGTCGCCCTATTCTTCGCGTTGCCACGAAGGGGCTGGTGCCTGCGGAAGCTCTGGGCTAACGACGCGTCGTGACCGGCGCCATCAGCCAGGCGAGACCGCACAGCAGAGCGGCCCACGTAAACGGGATGATGTAGGTGATCGGGGCGTTTGGACCGGCCGCGCCGGCCAGCGCGGCGGCCTGGTCTACGGGCAGGAGATCGATGATCGTGGCAGGTGCCCTGACCGCACGCAGCGCTGTCGGGACGAGCCAGCCGATAGCCAAGAACAACCCGTAGGCGAGAGGGCCGGACGGAAGCAAGACGCCGATGGCGGTGCCAATCCAAGCAACAGCAACCGCTCCTAGCGCCAGGTGCGCTCCTCGCGCGATCTCCACCGAGAAGCTCGGCGGGCGTTGCTCGAGTAGCGCTGCCAAGCCTCCGACCACGATGACGCAGACGAGGAAAGTCGCCAGCGCCACGCCGGAGGAAACAGCTCCGACGGCACAGAGGCGCGCCGCGAGAAGGCGTCGTGCTGACGGCACTGCGAGGTTGCTCAAGCGACTACCCCCGGTGGTTCGGTCGCCCGAGGAGGCATAAACGCCCAACACGCCGGCTACCAGGAACATCGTGGTTGCGCCTGAGGTCGGAGCCGCCCGAAGGAGACTCGTAGCGTCGGCTTGCAGGCCGCCGTGTGTCGTGTCGGCCAATGCTTGAGCCAGCAGCACGGCAAGTGCCGCCGATCCTGCTCCTACCAGGACCACCGACGCCATCATCAGCCAGGGTGCGGGGACGGTGCAGTAGCGGGTGATTTCGAATGCGACGACGTCGCGCCAGCCTGGTCGAAGAAAACGCCGCTGAGCGCGGAGCCCTGTCTGGGTCACGGGTTCGGTGTTCATGTCTCAGCCTTGGTGAAATGCAGACGGCGCGAGGTTCTCCTGGTTCGCACGCGCCATCGCGAGCGTGTACTCGGCCTCGAGGTCCCCACGTGTCTCCCCGATCGACTCAACGAAAAGACGCTCGACGAAGGCCACGCGGGCAACGGCGGCGACGCGCGCGTCATGCACGACGACGCGACGTCCGTCGACGCTGACGACGTGGCCTTGGCGGCGCAGCAGGGCGGCGAGATCCGCGGCGGCATCCGTGAGAGCGGTGACGGTCCATCCGGCAGCCTCAGACGTCGAGCTTCCGGACGTCCTCGCCGGAGGGCGGGTCGTCACAATCTGTCCTGCCGACATCACTTCGACGTTGTCGCTCACCGCTGCGACCTCGCTGAGCACGTGGGACGACATGAGCACTGCTCCGCCTTTGTCGGCTACGCCTCGTACCAACGACCGCATCCACCGGATGCCGTCAACGTCCAAGCCATTGAGTGGCTCGTCCAGTATCAGAAGGCTCGGCTGCCCGAGAAGGGCGCGCGCGAGCGATAGCCGCTGCCGCATGCCGAACGATAAGGTTCCGACCCGGCGGCGCGCAGCTTCCGTCAGCCCGACCTCCATCAGCACCTCTGTCACTCGGGCCTTGTCGATCCGATGCGACCGGGCGGCGACGAGTAGCTCATCGCATGCTCGCCGGCGGGGGTGCAACCAACCAGCATCAAGCGACGCGCCCACCGAACGCATCGGCGATTGCAGGTGCGTGTACGACACCCCGTCGATGCTGACCGCGCCTGCGTCCGCGCGTTCCAATCCGAGCACTACTCGGAGAAGCGTGGACTTGCCGGCCCCATTCGGGCCTACGAGAGACGTCACGGTCCCGGGCGTGACGCGCAAGGAAACGTCGTTGAGCACCCGACGCCCACCGAGTGTTTTCGAGACGCCGGACACGATGAGGCGCGGCGCAGCGCCGGAGTCAAGCGTCCGCGACATGAACCTCGCCCTTCTCGATCGCGACGAGTCGGGTTGCCAGCTGGCGCAGGCGAGCTGGCAACGCATGGGCGACGACGATCACCGCTCGGCCTTGCGTGAGCCATGTCGAAATGGTGTCGATCAACGCCTCCACGGCGTCCTCATCGAGCGCGTTGAAGGGCTCATCCAACAGCACACAGGAGGATTCGACGTCGTCGGTGCACATGAGGAGCCAGCTCTTGCGCCGGTTCCCGGTCGACAACTCCGAGCTTGGCAAGTCACCGTAGTCGATCAAACCCCATCGTTGGAGCGCAGCGTCGATTTCGTCGTCCGAACTTCGCCCGCAAAGAATGAGGTGCTCGCGCAGGGTCAGCGCCGGAATGAGGCCGATCTCATGCGGAGCGTATGCCCTCATGCGTCGCGCTGTGGTGTCGCCTACCGAGACGCCGCGTATCGAGCATGTTCCCGAGCGCAGGGGCAGATTCGAGGCTGCGGTCTCGAGCAGCGTCGACTTTCCGCTGCCGTTCGCCCCCGTGATCAGAGTCAAACCTGGTCCGATAGTGAGTGTGACGTCGGTGAGTACGGGTGG
Source organism: Microbacterium sp. BDGP8 (assembly GCF_029991045.1). Taxonomy (NCBI): domain Bacteria; kingdom Bacillati; phylum Actinomycetota; class Actinomycetes; order Micrococcales; family Microbacteriaceae; genus Microbacterium; species Microbacterium sp. BDGP8. Next base: position 1,187,669 of record NZ_CP120712.1, read on the forward strand.
CTCACCGCGATATGCGAGCGTGGCGTTCTCGAACGCGACGACTGCGCTCATTTCATTCACAGGACGTGCACCTTTCGACGGAGGAACACGAGGGCGACAGCCGCGGCCCCGACCGACGCCAGCAATACCGCGGGGGCAACGGCGAGCGGCGAGAATGTCACGGCGAGCGCGCCCAGAAGCGGAGGCGCACCCGAAACGAGGTGGCCATGGATACTGAGTTCGATGGTGCCGTCCGGCAATCGTTGGACCCCGGAATCGGCGAATGGGCACAGAATGAGGCCTGCTACAGCCCCGAACGAGGTCACAACAGCAACCAGCAGCGGAGTCGGATCGAAGCGCAACAGCGAGACCCCGGCACCCAGGACCAGGGTTGGAGCGGCGACCACGACGGTCAGAGTCACCCCGTAGACCGCGACCGCGACCGGAATAGACCGTGGCGCTGATCGGGCGGCCAACGCGAAGAGGGGCAAGACATGCAGCGGCGTGAGGAACGTCGATGCGGTCGCCGAGACAATACTGGCGACCACCAAAGGAAGCAGTGCGATCGCCGTCGTTCCCGGTGCTACGCCCGCCAGAGCGCCAGTGCCGGCGAGGCCCGCTGCCAGCACAGCTGAGCTCAACAGACACAGCGGGCGGAGAGTGCGACGGAGGATGATGGAGCCACGCCCGACCGAGCGCGTCACGAGCGCTACGAAAGCCGAGGGCCAGCCGTGGACTCTGCGGAGCGCAGACTCGACGCCGGTCGCGCGGCCGAATCGAAGCGCCAGTGCGTCGGTTACCAGGACCGCAGCGATCGCTGCGGGAGAGAAGGACGACGCGCTGCGCAACTGATCGGTCACGAATCGGAACAACTCCTCGACGTCCAGGGCGAGTAGTGCGACGGGGTTGAGGGTCGAGAGGAAAAAGCCCGCCGCTGCCCCGCAGCCGACGGCAAGTGCGACGGCGACGGGAAAGGAGTGCATCTTCGTCGGCGCTCGTGACACACCGACCGCGATGAGAAGCACGGCTGCGACGCCGACGAGCAGAACGCCACCGACCGTGGCCACATCGGCGGGGCCGCTGATCGTCACCGTCAGCGCGATCACGGCGATTGCAGCTACACGCAGCAGCGGTCGAAGCTGACCCCGCACGAACAGACTCGCGCGCGGGGCGACCCGCAGCCCGTCGAACAGGAGCCGGGAGAAGGGCGTCAAGTGTGCCTGCACGCGAGCTGAGCCGCTCACAGCAGAGAGGGCGGTGAGCGCCATCAGTACCTCGGCGACAAGGGCGACCACCGGCAGGAAGGGAGTGATAGCGACCGAAAGAATGCGGACGACGGCAGCGATCGCCACGAGAAGCAGCACGAGCATCGCGCCTGAACTGACGACCATCACGAGAAGGATCGTGCTGGCCGCGCGAACATTGTTGGTGACGCCGTTTGCTCGCGCCCACATAGCGAATTCGAACCGCGCGACGACAACGATCGCGCCCAGCGCCGACCGTGCCCGGCCGACAAGCGATGTTTGCCTCGGAGCCGCGAGCGCGCCTCCGTCCGCAGACGCTGCGACTATGGATCGAGAACCAACTGTCACGTGTGCCGCTCCCGGCCGAGCTGCTTCCGATCAAACGCTCCCTCAAGGTGCGCGAGGGCCGCGAGCCCGCACAGGGCGGCGGCCGAGTAGGGAAGCCAACCCCAGGCTTCCCCGCGCAGGAATGCCCCGATAACGACGCAGAGAAGCATGGCGATCGCGAAGAGAAGCACCCCGACGACTGGCACGAATGTGGGCTTCGCAACGAATATCACCAGCAGCACTGCTACGACCGCGCCCGCGACGGCCAACACCGAACGCGAAACAGAAAGCACGGCGAAGGTGCGTTCCGGTGCGCCGAGCTCGTTGGAGTCGCGGAGCAAGAACCCGACGACCGACGCCACGAAGAGAACACCAACAGCAGCCGGGGCGATCCATGGTCGAATACGTTTCCACGCGCTCATGCGAGAACCCTTCCGATCTGAGCGGCGAGCACGGCGCCGGTCGCTGCCGCGGCTAAAGCGATCGTCACGACCTGCACTCGCACCGCGACGTGCCGCCCGTGAAGCGTGCGGTAACCGACCGCGAAGATGATGGACACGCCGAACACCGCGATGGCCGTGATTGCGGCGGCTTTGGGGACAGCCGCTACCGCAGCGATGATGGCGAGCAGTGTTGAGCCTGCGGAAGCGTAATCGACGGCAGCGACCGCTGCATCGCGGGCATCCCACCGCGCCTCGGACCTGATCAAGCCGGCGAGGCCGCCGCCGACGATCGCCGCTCCCAGCCGTAGCACGACGTACGTCGCGATGGCGGCCAGTATCAGCATCGAGAGCGCGGTAACCCGCGCTAGGCCCTCGAAACCCTGGGGCACCTCGGTCGCAGGCAAGGCGAGCTGAGCGTCGATGTGTCTGACGAGGGCGAAGGCGCCAACTATGGCGAGGAGGACGTTGACGAGCACCCACGGCAGCGCGCGGCGCCGTCGCGGGGTCCTCGATACGTGGTCGAGGATGGACTCGGATGGTGCATTGATCATTTTTCTCCGTACCGGGCGGACTCGGTCGTCAGCGCGGCAAGCCGCCAGCGACCTCGAGAATCGCGCCGACGATCAGTAGCACGGTTCCGAGGAGTGCGTATGGGAGGGTGGCGGACAGTGACGCACTCAACGAGTTCGCGTGCTGCCGCCACGTGGCTGATCCAGACGGCTTCCGCAGATACAAGCGACGAGCTAGCTCCGCAGTCGGGAGAAGTCCCGCAAAACCGAACACAGCGAAACCCGCAACTTCGAAGGCGAGAAACGGAAGCAGCGCGTCGGCGGCTCCGCCGACGCCCCAGTCCGAAGCGGCGAGTCCTACCACCGAGCCGATGTAGATCCCCGCGAGTACCGTCATCGCGATCGTGATGGTGCCGAGCGTTGCGACTCCCGCGTAGAGGATGAGGCCGACCATGATGTTGCTGCCGAAGATCAGCGGCACCTGCTCCCAGGGCATGTATGCGGGGTCCTGACGGGCAGTTTCGAACGGCAGCCCGGCAGTGGCGCCGAGCGCGAGGGTCACGATCCACAGAGGGATCGTCACCCCCGCTGCCCAGCGCCGTGCGCCCGTCATCTCTCGTCGAGCCGAGGGCAAGCTCCTGGCGGACACGCTCAGGTCTTACTCGATGGCCTGCTTGCGCCCGAACGTCGCGATCGCCCAGCGGATGCCGCCCACGACGGCGCCGCCGACGCCGAGGCCGATGAACGCGGCCACCACGGTCGCGACCGCGGAACCCGCTAGGACCGCATCTACGATCGCGACGGCGACCCCGGCCTCGGCAACTCCTGCCGCCGTGATGATCGACTTCACCACCTCCGGCCCGAAGGTGCCGCTCAAGACGAGCGCGAAGGTGGCGATTGTCAGGGCCACCGTCGCGCCCGCGAGCTGACGGACGTTGATTCTCGTCTGGTCCTCGGCCAGACCCGTGACAGTGCTCATGTCTTCATCTCCTCACTTTCACGCGGAGCGGGCGCCCCGACATCGTCATGTTCGCGCTTGCCCGGACCCGCGAGTAGCGACGAACGTACTGACTTCGCCGGGGGTGATGCTCGCTCGAGCCGGTCGCCTTATCGAGTGTTCTCGGCTGCGCACAGGATCACGTCGCCCCGATTGTGGGTGACGATCCGCGGCACTGCGCTCGTCGTCGCAGTGCTGCGACGTGCGCTGACCTTCATGACGTTGCGCTCCGCGCTCCCCGGTGCGCGCTCGGGCGGCACGTCGCCGACGGTCAGCGCGCGGGTAACCGTGCGGTGAGGACCCACCGTCCGTCTGCGGGTCCCGACGTGAAGTGCCCGCCGGAGACCGAGACACGCTCGCGCAGACGGTCGAGCCCATAACCGGACGATGGGACGCCGCTTGTGGTCGGAGCAGGGTCGATGCTGTTGGTCAGCTCTAGACACACGTCGTCGTCGAGCACCTCGAGCGTGATCGTCACGGAGGCGTTCGCGGGCGCATGCTTCGCGATGTTGGTGGTGCCCTCACGGATCAGGTGCACCAGGGCCTGTTCGATCGTGGACGACACCGAGACGTCGCTGTATCGCACCGTGATGGCCGCCCCAAGCTGCAGGAGCGCGTCGCGGGCCTCCTCGAAAGCGGCGGCGATGTTCGGCGTCGGGACGTGGTCATCGGGCGTCTGAAGTGGGGAAGCTCCGTCGTCGCGCACGATCCGGAGCATCCTGCGAATGTCAGCCAGCGCCTGGTCTGCGCCGGCGCGGATGGCGCGAACGGACTGGTCGCGCAGTGCTTCGTAATCGACGCGCTCAAGAACCCTCGCGTGCATCGAGACGAGCGTGATGTCGTGCGCGATGATGTCGTGCAACTCGTCTGCGATGCGTTCCCGCTCGGCTTCGATCGCCGCCGTGCGTGCCTGGGCCAGTGCGGCGACGTCACCCGCCAGGCGCAACTCACGCCCGTGCGCCGCGCGCAGCGCCCAGCCGATGGAGGCGGAGATCGCGACCACGAGCGCCAGCGCGGGCAGCGCCGTGTTCGCGAAGATTCCGAGGACGGTGCTCGCCAGGATCGTGAGGATCAGCGTCGCGACGACGTAGATCGACACGAACCAGAGCGGGCTCGTGTAGACCACGAGGCCGGCAACGCCCGCGAGGTAGAGGACATCGCTGCCGTCCTGCCCCGCGGTGATCTGCACGAGCGCGATGAGGAGGAGGCTGGTCGCTGCTGCCGGGGGCCACCAGATGAACAGAGCCGTGGCCAGCATCGCAGGCAACCCAAACATCAGACCGCGCCACGCGACACCTGGCTCGGTGACGGCTAAAGCGATGTCGACGACGAGCATCACGGCCAGGACGAGGAGCAGGATGATGCGCCCCCGGCGCGGCAGCACGGAGAACCCGCGCTCATCCGCGCCCACTCGGCCCGGCGCGTGCCGGTGTCGTAGTCTCCTCTGACGCTCCGTCACCCTCCCATCATGCCCGCATGGGTGATCGGGTCACTTGCAGATCCCCAGCAAGCGGCACAACTCGCTCATGATCGGACCCGCCGGTCGCATTCCCGCTGTGAACAAGAAGAGTTCCGTGAACATCGATTCTCCTAACGAGGGTTCTCGGAGGAGGATTTCGGAAGAGCATGCCGGTGCACTGCGTCCGGAGGTATCGGAATTCACACCTATGTACTAACCCGATTGTCGACGCGCTCCTTATAATCGCAGCGTGGGAGCCACGCGAGTGTTGATTGCCGATGACGAAGCGCTCGTCCGTCATGCTCTCCGTGTTTTCGTCGACACCAGCGGTGACATGAGCGTCGTCGGCGAAGCGGTGGACGGCGAGAGTGCGGTCGCGGCGACGGGGGAGCTTCGACCCGACGTCGTGCTCATGGATCTGCAGATGCCCAAGCTTTCGGGAATCGAAGCCACGCGTCAGATCACGACGGCCTTCCCGGATGTGCGGGTGCTCGCCGTCACGACGTTCTCGACGGAGCGGCACGTCGTACCGGCGCTGCGCGCTGGAGCTTCCGGCTACCTCGTGAAGGACACCGACCCGGACGACATCCTGGAAGCGATCCGCGAGATCCATGCCGGCCGGTCCGTCATCTCCCCACGCGTCACTCGCGACTTGATCAGCTCCGTGCGCGACGACCCGGGCATCGTCGGTGGTGCGCCTGCACCGCCACCCCTCACCCCGCGCGAGTTGTCGATCGTCAAAGCACTCGCTCACGGGCGATCGAATGCAGAGATCGCGAGGCAGCTGCATCTCGCAGAGCCGACCGTCAAGGCGCATCTGGGTCGGGTCATGACCAAGTGGGGGGTGCGCGACCGAGTGCAGGTTCTGATCTATGCGATAACGAAGCAGATCATCGACATCGAGTCATTCGATCTGCAGCCGCCCCGTTGATCGTCATTTGACCGGAGCGCCGACCGCGGTCGACCACCGACTCGAGGATGCGCGTCGCGCTTTCGAGGATGCTCGTGACGCACTGGACGAAGCGCGCGAGCGCCTGCTGCGAACGCACATCGAGACCGCGCGGCTGTGGCACGGGACACCCTGACCTGACCGCAGAGGCGGGCGTCCCGCCCTTCCGCGCGGCCTTCGCGGACGCGGGTGTGCTGCTCCGGCGCTCCGTCGACCGGATTCGCACTCCCCGCGGCATCGGGGACGAGGCGATTCGGTGCGCTCAGACCCCGTCGGCGAGGTGGTGGATGATCTCCGATGCCGGACCGGAGGTGGCGTTGCGCCACCCGGTGCCCGCCCACAGCTGCAACCGGTCCGCGTCGCCGGCCTGCGACGCCGCCTGTCGGAGTGGACGGGTGAGGTGTGGTGCACGGCCGGGTAGGCGTTGAGGTCGGTTCTCTGGTGGCGGTCGATGAACCCGTTGCGCAGAGCGCGAGTGGGGCGTCCCGTGAAGGCGCGGGTGAGGACGGTGTCGGGTGTGCGGGTGGCGCCGAACGTCGCACTGTGCCCCCCGGCGCGCGGTCCCTGGACAACGAGCCCATCCACGCCCGAGGCGTCGGCGAGGCGGGCTTCCTCAGCGGTCGTGACGCTCGCGAGGACGCGTGTTCCTCGCGCGTTTCCTGCGCGCGCCGAGCGGGCAGGATCTTGCAGCTGTTCACGCCCTACCCCGTGTGGCCCAAGCTCTTCGGCTTCGCATTGGCGCCGTCGTTTCGCTCGTCGCGTGCTGGCACCACTTCGCAGGATGACGCGATCGCCGGGGTGGCAGTCGGTCATGGTCACAGGGGGGTGTCTCCAGGATGGAAAGGCAATCAAGGACACGTGCCACTCCGAGACGCACCGACATCCCGGTCATAGCGCTGCGGTCAAGTTGGGAGCAGGATCGAGGAATGAATGAGGTGCCCCGGGCATTCCGTCGCCGCAGGATCGTGTTGGTTATCTGTCTGGGCGCCCTTCTGACTGCCGGGGGAGTGGGCTCTGCAGCGGGCTAGTGGTCGGACTCGGAAGCAGAGCCAGAGGACTCCTACGCTGCGGCATTCGCTGACAATGATCTGCTCCAGCGCGTGCAGCAGGGGGTCGCCGATGATGCCAATGAGCGGGGAGCGCTCGCACGAGTCCTCGAGCTCACGCCCCAGGAACTAGCAGAAGTGCCATCGTTCACATGGAGAGTGCTGAGCAGCACGGATTCCACCGTTGACGTGGAGGTCCAGTTCCACCTGGAGGATCGTAGTTTTTCAGCTGGTTGGCGGCCGCAGACGGCACGCCGAGCGTGCCGGTCTTACTTGCTCGAGAACAGTTCCGTCCGCGCGACGTGGCTCGAGTGTCCTGAGCCCGCGCCGAGCAGCTTCGATGGAGACTGGTGGTAGCTCTCAACCGGACCATGGCCGAGCGCATGGCCGAGGGTGCGTGCGCTAGCCCGGCCCCGGCCGCAAGAAACCGAGGGGACGTCGATATGACGCTCATCGAGCACACGTCGCATTTTGAGAAGCAGTTCACCGTGAGCGGCTACGTCATGAACGCGGCGGCGGATCGGGTACTGCTCGTGCATCACCGGAAGCTCACCAGATGGCTGCCCCCGGGTGGTCACGTCGACCCGGACGAGACGCCGCAAGCCGCCGTCGTCCGTGAGGTGCTCGAAGAGACGGGCATCCATGCGGCGGTGCGGCCGCACCCGGGCATCGACCTCGAGGTCGACGGCACGAAAGAGGCGCAGCTCGACCTCCCCACGAGCATGAGCTATCAGCTCATCCCCGAGCGCCCCGGCGAGCCGGCGCACATCCACCTCGACATGGCGTTCGTGCTCGACGTGACGGGGGAGGAGACCGTGAACTTCGCGGCCGACGAGGTCCACGGCGCCGGGTGGTTCTCGCTCGCGGACGTCATGGAGCTCGACACCTTCCCCTCGGTACGGGCGATCAGCCGATCCCTGCTCGCCGACCCGGCCTCGATCACGGCGTAGCGTTCGGCTCCGATCGGTTCCCCAGATGCCGCGCGAGGTACGGCGCCGTGCGGCTCTCGGCCTCCCGCGCCACGTTCTCCGGCGTCCCCGCCGCGACCACGCGGCCACCCGCGTTGCCGCCGGCTGGACCGAGGTCGATGACCCAGTCGGCGGAGGCTACGACAGCCATGTCGTGCTCGACGACGACTACCGTGTTGCCGGCGTCGACCAGCGCGTGCAGCTGCGTGAGCAGCAGGCGCACGTCGGCGGGATGCAGTCCGGTGGTGGGCTCGTCGAGCAGGTACAGGGTGTGGCCGCGACGGGCGCGCTGCAGCTCGGTCGCAAGCTTGATGCGCTGGGCCTCGCCGCCTGACAGCTCGGTAGCAGGCTGGCCGAGGCGCAGATAGCCGAGGCCGACGTCGCGCAGCGTGCGCAGGCTTCGGGATGCCGCGGGCACCGGCTCGAGGAACCCGGCAGCCTCGTCGACGGTGAGGGCGAGCACTTCGGCGATGTTCCTGCCGCGGTAGGTGACGTCGAGCGTCTCGGCGTTGTACCGCGCGCCGTGGCACGTCGGGCACTTCCCGTAGCTGCCCGGCAAGAACAGCAGCTCGACCGAGACGTAGCCTTCGCCGAGGCACGTCTCGCAGCGGCCTCCCGCGACGTTGAACGAGAAGCGTCCGGCGGTGTAGCCGCGCTCGCGGGCGAGGTCGGTGCCGGCGAACATGGCGCGCACCGCATCGAACAGGCCCGTGTAGGTCGCCAGGTTCGAGCGCGGCGTACGTCCGATCGGCTTCTGGTCGACGCGAACGAGCCGGTCGATGTGCTCGAGGCCGTCGACCGTCCGCACCGTCGGGATATCGGCTCGCCCGTCGGGGAGTGTCGCCTCCGCCAGCCCGGTCTCGGCCGGCGCCGCGGCATCCGGTGTCTCGTCGTCCGGCTGGTCGGCTGCATCATCCCCGCGCAGGTAGCCGCGCACCACGTCGCGGAGCACGCCTCCCACGAGCGACGACTTGCCCGACCCCGACACACCCGTGACGGCCACGAACGTCCCGAGCGGGAACGACGCGTCGACGTCCACCAGGTTATGCAGTGAGGCGCCCTTCAGCGTCAGCCAACCGGTGGGGGTGCGCAGGTCGCGCGGCTTCACGACAGCGCCGTCGGCGTCGGGGAACAGGAAGGGCCGCGTCACCGACACAGCGACCTCGGCGAGTCCGTCGACGGCTCCGCTGTAGAGCACCTCGCCGCCGCCTTCGCCCGCTCCAGGTCCCACATCGACGATCCAGTCCGCGCCGCGGACGACGTCCATGTTGTGCTCGACGACAAACACCGAGTTCCCCGCGTCCGTCAGCTGCTCCAACACGTCGAGCAGCGGCTCGGCGTCGGCGGGATGCAGGCCGGCCGACGGCTCATCGAGCACGTAGACCACGCCGAACAGGCCCGAGCGCAACTGCGTCGCCAGACGCAGACGCTGCATCTCGCCGGGGGAGAGGGTCGTGGTCACCCGGCCGAGACCGAGGTAGCCCAGCCCGAGGTCGATCAGCACCTCGATGCGGGCGACGAGGTCGGTGGTGATCGCGACAGCGACATCCGTCCGCTCGCCGGACGATGACGTCGGCAGCGCGGGCGCGGCATCCGTCAGCATCGTGGTCGGACGCAGGATGTCGGCGAGGTCGCTCATCGGCAGGGCGTTCAGCTCGGCGATCGTGCGGCCGGCGAAGGTGACAGCCAGCGCCTCGCGCCGCAGGCCCGAGCCGCCGCACAGCGGGCAGACGCCGGTGCGCACGAACTGGAGCACTCGCTCGCGCATCTTCGCGCTGTTCGAGTCGGCGAGGGTGTGGAAGACGTACTTCTTCGCGCTCCAGAACATGCCTTTGTAGGGCTTCGCGACTCGGTCGCGCTGCGGAGTGATCTCCATCACGGGCTGTTCGTCGGTGAACAGCAGCCATTCCCGGTCGGCGGGGTCGAGCTCGCGCCAGGGGCGGTCGACGTCGTAGCCGAGGGCGATCGTGATGTCGCGGAGGTTCTTCGCCTGCCACGCGCCCGGCCACGCGGCGATCGCGCCGTCGCGGATGCTGAGGGAGGGGTCGGGCACGAGGGTCTCCTCGGTGACCGTGTGCGCGACGCCGATGCCGTGGCACTCCGGGCACGCGCCGGCGGCGGTGTTGGGGGAGAAGGCGTCGGAGTCGAGCCGGTCGGTGAACCCGTCGGGGAAGGTGCCGGCGCGCGAGAACAGCATCCGCAGCGAGTTCGACAGCGTCGTCACGGTGCCGACGCTCGAGCGCGAGCTGGGCGCACCGCGACGCTGCTGCAGGGCGACGGCCGGTGGGAGCCCCGTGATCGACTCGACGTGCGGATTGTGGCCCTGCTGGATCAAGCGCCGGGCGTAGGGGGCCACGGACTCGAGATACCGGCGTTGCGCCTCGGTGAAGATCGTCCCGAACGCGAGCGACGACTTGCCCGAGCCCGACACACCGGTGAACGCGACGATCGCGTTGCGCGGAACGTCGACGTCGACGTTCCGGAGGTTGTTCTCGCGCGCTCCGCGCACGCGCACGAAGGCATCGGGGCTGACACGCGAGTTTCCGGACATCGGGCAAGCCTACGTGTCGGAGGTGCGCCCTAGGCTCGTGCGGTGGGTATCGCAGAGTGGGTCGCGCCGCGGCGTCTGGGCCGTGACTTCCGGTGGCTGTTCGCTTCGTCGCTGACGAGCAACATCGGCGACGGCATCGCCCTCGCAGCCGCGCCGCTCCTGATCGCCTCGATGACCGATTCGCCGATCCTGGTGGCTTCCGGAGCGGTCATGCAGTTCCTGCCGTGGCTGCTGTTCGGGCTTCACGCCGGCGCCATCGCCGACCGGGTCGACCGACGGGTCCTGATCATGGTGGCAAACGGCATCCGGGCTCTCGTGCTGGTCGGTCTGTGCGTCTTCCTCGTCACCGGTCTCGCCAGCATCTGGATGGTGCTGATCGTGGCGTTCCTCTACGGCACCGCCGAGGTGTTCGTCGACACGACGAGCAGCACTCTGCTGCCGATGATGGTGCGCAAAAGCGACCTCGGCATCGGCAATGCGCGCCTTCAGGCCGGGTTCCTCGTGGCGAACCAGCTCGGCGGTCCGCCGCTGGGTGCCTTCCTGTTCGCCGTGGGATCGTTCTGGCCGTTCGCCGTCCAGGGGCTGTGCGTCGCGCTCGCGCTCGTCCTCATCTCGCGGATCACCGCGACGAAGCGCGTCGAACCGGCGGACGGACCGCGTGAGCGTACTCCGGTGCACACCGATATCCTCAGCGGCATCCGCTGGCTGTGGCGCAACCCGCCGGTGCGGACGCTCGTGATCATCATCCTCACCTTCAACGTGACCTGGGCCGCGCCCTGGGGTGTGCTCGTCCTCTACGCGACCGACTACCTGCGGATGGGGCCGGTCGGGTACGGCGCGCTGACGACGGCTTCCGCGATCGGCGGACTGGCGGCGACTCTGCTGTTCGGAAGGCTGGAACGACGCTTCTCGTTCGCCGCGCTCATGCGCGTGTGTCTCACCGCCGAGGTGCTCATGCACCTCGCGTTCGCCCTGACGACCTCGGGGGCGGTCGCCTTCGTGATCATGATCGCGTTCGGTGCCTACGCCTTCGTCTGGGCCACGATCTCGACCACCGTCCGCCAGCGCCTCGTTCCTCACGAGCTGCAGGGCCGCATCGCCTCGGTCAACATGGTCGGGGTCTTCGGCGGACTCGTGATCGGGCAGGCGCTCGGCGGGGTCATCGCCCAGGTCTGGGGACCGACCGGCCCCTGGTGGTTCGCCTTCGTCGGCGCGGCGCTGACCCTGCTGCTGGTCTGGCGTCCGATCACGCACATCGCGGCGGCTCCGCCAGCCGTCGACGACGACGAGACGGAGTCTGTCGCGGCCGGGTGACCGGCCTACCGCTCGTCGAGCTGCGCCATCGCATCGGCCAGTACGCGCGCGACGGGCCAGGCTCCGTCTGCCGTGTTGCTCATCACAGTCGCGGTGGTCGCGGTCGGCGGGTGATGAACGGACCGGAACGACGAGCCGATGTCGCACCCTTCGAGGACGACACCTGGTCCGGTCTCGTTGAGCCAGAAACCGAGACCGTACCGCATCTCCTCGTCTTCGACGAAGGAACGCGGGGCGGTCATCAGCGCCACGGTTTCGGGCGAGACGATGCGTCCGGCGAAGAACGCGCGCCAGAACCGGTGAACGTCGGCGGCCGTCGTGGAGGCGCCGCCGTCGCCATTGGCGCGGACGGGCAGGTGCAGCGTGTTGACGCGCAGTCCGTCGTCGAAGACGTATCCGCGGGCATGATTCCCGTCGAGCTCGTCGGTGCGGGGGAAGCCGGTGTCGACGAGGCCGGCCGGGACGAGGACGAGGTCGTGCACCACCTCGTGGAAGACGCGGCCCGTGACCCGTTCGAGGACGATCGCGAGCACGACGTAGCCGCTGTTGCAGTAGGCGAAGGTCTCGCCGGGAGCGGCCTTCGGCGGGATGCCGTCGAGCAGGGGCAGGAACGCCTCCGCGGTCGTGAGCGTGTGCGCGGGCACTCCGAGGTAGAACTCCGATACATCGAGGTCGTCGTCCTCGTCGATGTAGTCGCCGATTCCCGAGGTGTGGCCGAGGAGCTGCTCGACGGTGACCGCGTCGTCGATGAGTGGCAGGTCGTCGCCGAGCACGCCTCGAACGGCAGTGTCGAGCGCGAGCCGACCGTCCTCGACGAGTCGCATGATGGCGAGTGCCGTGAAGGCCTTGCTCCCTGACGCGATCGCGAAGCGGGTGCTCTCGGAGACGGGCGTCTCGCTCGCCCGGTCGGCCATCCCGTGCGCGCTGCGCCACACGGACACATCGCCGGAGTCGACGCGGACGATCCCCGAGAACGGTTCCTCGTCGAGCGCGGCCTGAAGCGCTCGCTCGTCGATGATGATGCTCTGCGTCGTGCTCATACCCCTACTGTGCCAGTGGCGCGGAGGTCGGCGCGATTCCCCCTCCACCTTTCGATGGAGATCGCGGATTGCCGCCGTTCGAACGTCGAGCCGCACGCCGCCTCCTTCCTACAGTCGACGACGACCCCGTTCCTCGGGGTCCGACGACGACCGGAAGGAAACCCTCATGGCCACCATTCACGTCGGCTCCACCTCCGAGAGGAGCGTCACCGGCATCATCCGCCGGCGGCCCCTCGTATCGTTCTTCGTGCTCGCGCTGGGTCTCAGCTGGGTGGCCTGGACCCCGTGGATCCTCTCGAACGACGGTCTCGGCGTCTGGAATTACGCGTTCCCGCAGATCTTCGGCACCTCGCAGTTCACCGGGATGCTCTTCGGCGCGTACCTCGGGCCGCTCGGTGCGGCGTTCGTCGTGACCGCGGTGACGGGCGGACGCGCGGGACTGCGTGTCTGGGTCGGCCGGCTGCTGCGGTGGCGCGTCGCGCCGCGGTGGTACGCCGTCGCGCTGCTCGCGGTGCCGCTGGCCGTGCTGTCGCTCGGATTCCTTGCATCCGGCGGGCAGGCGCAGGCGCCCAGCCTCATCGCGATCGCGCTGTACGTGCCCGCACTCCTGCTGCAGATGCTGACGACGGGGTTGGCCGAAGAACCGGGCTGGCGCGACTTCGCCCTACCGCCGCTGCAGGAGCGCTTCGGTCCGCTCGGCGCCGCGGCGATCCTTGGGCCGCTGTGGGGCATCTGGCACCTGCCGCTGTTCCTCACCGAGTGGGGATCATGGCCGGACGTGACATGGCTGAATGTCGTGGAGTTCGTCGCCTTCAGTGCGCTGTTCAACGTCGTGATCATGTGGCTGTTCAACCGTTCCGGACAGAGCCTGCCGATCGTGATGCTCTTCCATGTGAGCCTGAACAACACCGTCACGGTGTTCTGGGCGGAGATGTTCCCGACCGTGGGCGGTGACCAGTTGCAGCACGTGCTCCTGATCGGTGCGGCAGTGGCCGCGGTTGTCACGATCGCGCTCACCCGCGGGCGTCTCGGACTTCCGGCGGGTTGGCCCGTGATGGGGCATCGCGCGCCGGAAGCCGCAAAGATAGCGGCATGAGTCGGATGCGGCGTGCGCCGAGCGTCACGGATGTCGTCGTGGCGCTCGGCACCGGCGCGGTGACGCTGCTCGCGCTGGCGGCTGCGCCCGAGCTGTTCGCAGATCACGCGACGCCGAGCCTCGGGTCAGCCTCGTGGTGGGTTTTCGCCGCCGTCCTCACCGTGCAGGCGGCCGCGCTGTGCTTCGCGCGCTCTGCTCCCGTCGCGGTGCTGCTCGGCACGTCGGCCGGAGCGCTGCTCATCGGGATCACCACACCGACGGGACTCGGCAGCCTCGCCGATGCCGCCGTGCTGGTCGCCGTTCTGCGCGCCACGCCGGTCGTGACGGTGCCGACCCTCCGGGTCGTGCTGCCGGTGGCCGGCCTCCTCGTCGCGGGCGGACAGGCCGCCGACATCCTCGGGTCGAGCGCGGTGACCGTGCCGGCCGCGGTAGGCGCGGCGCTGCTGCAAGCCGTCGCCATCGTCGCTCTGCCGGCCGCGGGGGTGCTCGCGGTGACAGCTCGTCGCGACGCCCGTCGTGCCGAGCAGGGCGAGAGCGAGGCGGTTCGCCGTGAACGGGCCGCGGTCGTGGACGCCGCGGTCGCCCGCGAACGCACCGCGATGGCGCGCGAACTGCATGACATCGCCGCCCATCACGTATCGAGCATCGCGCTGATGTCGGGGGTCATCGAGCGCCAGATAGCGACCGACCCGGATGCTGCTCGGGTGGCCGTCCGGCAGGTGCGCGAACAGAGCCGCGTGCTGCTCGACGATCTCCGCCAGCTCGTCGGGCTGCTTCGGCGAGACGGCGATGGGTGCGACACGGTCGAGACGATCGAGACCGTCGCCGCTCTGGTCGACGCTGCCCGGGCCACGGGGCGCGCGGTCGAGTTCTCGATGGATCGAGGCACTGCACAGGTCGGCCCGCTCGGTCAGCTCGTGGTGTACCGGATGGTGCAGGAAGCGCTCGCCAACGCCGCTCGGCATGCTCCCGGGGCGCCGTGCGAGGTCCGCCTCGACGGCACTCGGCCCGGCGTCTTCGTCGCGACCGTGCGTGACGCGGGTGTCCCACCTGCCCTCGCGGCGCCGTCCGCCAGCGCGGCTCGCGAGGGATTCGGACTGCTCGGGATGCGCGAACGGGCCGGCCTGGTGGGCGGCACGCTGGACGCGGGACCGGAGGCCGGCGGTGGTTGGCGTGTCCGGCTCACGGTGCCGGCCGAGGCCCTCGGCGCCCCGGGAGCGAGCTCGTGATCCGCGTGCTCGTCGCCGACGACCAGCCTCTGGTGCGGGCGGGGGTCGCCGCGCTACTCGCGGCTGAAGATGACATCGAGGTGGTCGCGACGGCATCCGACGGCATCCAAGCGCTCGAATCGGCGACGTCGCTGCAGCCCGATGTCGCCTGCCTCGACGTCCGGATGCCGGGTCTCAGCGGTATCGAGGTGGCGCGAGCGCTTGCCGGTCGGGGAGAAGACGAACCCGCCGTCCCGGTGCTGATCCTCACGACCTTCGACATCGACGAGTACGTGTTCGAGGCGCTGGAGGCCGGGGCGTCGGGCTTCCTTCTGAAAGACGCCGAGCCCGAAGAGATCGTCCGAGCGGTGCGAAACGTCGCCGCGGGCAACGGCACCCTCGATCAGGCCGTCACGCGGCGAGTGCTGCGGGAGTTCTCACGCCGACGTGCATTGCAGCGGGTGTCGACGGCCACCGAGGCCGCCGACCACCTCACGCCGCGCGAGCGCGAGATTCTCGAGCTGCTGGCGCAGGGAATGTCGAACGACGAGATCGCCGAGGCGTTGACGGTCGAGGTCAGCACCGTCAAGTCGCACCTGGTGCGCATCCTGACGAAGCTCGGGGTGCGTTCGCGCCTGCAGGCGGTCGTCTGGGCGTATCAGAACAAGGTCGTCACGCCGCTGGACTGAGCCGGGGGACCGGGATCACCGCCGATTCCTCCCCAGGGGGAGAGGGGCGTCGGAGCAGCGATCCTGCCACTACCGTCATGGACTCAGATGGATCGCGCCAGTTGACTGGGACCGGTCACAGTCAAGGCAACGAGGGAGTTCGCATGACCATTCGAAACACAGCAGCCATCACCCGCGCAACGGTGGGTACAGCGATCATCCTCGCCGTCGCGGTGAGCGCGGGATGCTCGAGCGCGCCCTCGGTCGAGCAGACGTCGCTGACCTGGGACGCCGAGGCGGGCGCGTATGAGATCGAGCCGGAGATCGCCAGCGGAGAGGTGCCGCTGAAGGTCTGGGTCGAATACCCCGAGTACGGCGAGGCGCTGGTCGAGGCCTTCGCCGCCGCGCATCCCGGCATCCGCGTCGAGGTGACGACGGTGTCGAAGGTGGATGCTGTCTCGAAGATGGCGCTCGACGGTGAGGCGGGCACGGGCGCCGACGTCTACTTCACGAACTTCACCGACCTGGCGAACGCGATCGAGTCCGGGGTGGCTGCGCCGCTGGGCGAGTACGCCGACGAGATCGCCTCGCGGGTCGGTGACGCATTCGCGGGCGTCGTCAGCCGCGACGGCGAGTTGTACGGCGTGCCGGTGTCGACCGAGTCGATCGCGCTGTTCTACAACAAGACCCTCCTGCAGCAGCTCACGGGTTCGACCGAACCGGCGACGACCTGGGAGCAGATCCGCGAGCTCGCCGCGACCTACAATGACCCCCGGGAGAACCGGTGGACCATTCGTTGGCTGAGCGGGCAGCTCTACTACGCGTACCCGGTGCTCAGCTCGCTCGGGTGGCATCTCGGCACCGATAAGGGCGATCCCGGTCTCGATGCGCCGGCTCTCGCTGCCGGCCTCGAATACTACGGCGCGCTGCGCGACCTCTGGCCGGTCAACTCGGCGGACGCCACCTGGGACTCCATCGAGATGGAGTTCGCGAAGGGCCAGACGCCCTATGCGATCACGGGGCCCTGGTCGATCGGCGACTTCACCGCGGCGGCGGCGGAGAACGGCTTCGAATACGGCGTGACGACCCTCCCGTCGGCCCAAGGGGGAGGCGACGCAGCGACGCTCGCGGGTCTGGGAGTGGGGGTCGTCTCGGGCTACTCCGAGTATCCCGGCGCCGCGCGTGTGTTCGCGGCCTTCCTCGCGTCGGACGAGGCGGCCGCTGCGCTCTATCGAACGACGGGCGGCATCCCGGCGCTGACGAGGCTCAACGCCCAAGCCATCCCCGGACTCGCCGACGATCCGCACGCGAACGGGGTGCTCGCTCAGGCCGAGCGCTCCGACCTCGTCGCGGACGTGAGCGACGCGCTCTGGACGGTCGGCAACAACCTCGTCGCGGGCGTGTGGGACGGCGTCCTCGATCCGGCGACAGCGCAGCAGCAGGCGGTCGCCGGCTACGCCGACCTGACCGGGCTGGGGGAGTGAGCCCGCACCGACGCGGAGCGGACCCCGTGGCGCCCTGGACGCTCGGGCTCGCCTCCGCGCTGGTGCCCGGTCTCGGGCAGTTCCTCAACCGGGAGTGGGGCAAGGGTCTGGCACTCGGTGTCGTCGGCGCCGGTGCGGTGATCGCTGAGCTGCTCACCGGCCACTACGCCGACCTCTCGGGTTACACGCCGCGCACCCACGGCGGGTTCTTCGTCCGCGGTCTGTGGGGTCTCGTCACCCTCGGCACGCAACCGCGCACGATGACGGTCGCGGGGCTGTCGCCGGGCGACCACTCGATCGTCCTCATGATCAACGGCATCATCGCGGTCCTCGTCCTCGGGCTCATGGCGGCGACCACCGTCTGGGCCGTGCGCGACGCAGCACGGACGCGGCGCCGACTCATCACGAGCGGAGAGCGGCTGACCGTCGGGGAGTGGGTGCGCGCCGCTCGGCAGACGGCGTTCCCCTACCTCGTGCTCGCACCCACCCTGATCCTGCTGTTGTTCGTCACCGCCCTGCCGGTGGTCTTCGGCATCCTCATCGCATTCACCGACTACAGCAGCGACAACCTGCCGCCGATGCAGCTGGTCGACTGGGTCGGCCTCGCCAACTTCCGGCAGCTGCTGGGAGCCGGCGCCTGGGGCGCGACGTTCTTCGGCGTGCTCGGATGGACGGTGCTGTGGGCGGCGCTGGCGACGACCACGACGTACGCGCTCGGTTTTCTGCAGGCCGTCTTCGTCTCCAGCAGGCGCGTACGCCTGCCGCGCCTGTGGCGGAGCATCTTCTTCCTGCCGTGGGCGGTGCCCGCCATGATCTCGGCTCTCGTCTTCCGCTCGATGTTCAACGGTCAGTTCGGGCCCATCAGTCAGGCGCTCGTCGACCTCGGCATCACGCCCGAGCGGGTGATGTGGTTGACCGATCCGGCGAACCCCTGGCTCGCGCGGCTCATCGCGCTTCTGGTGAACCTGTGGCTGGGCTTCCCCTACTTCATGGCTCTCATCAGCGGTGCCCTGACGAACATCTCGCCGAGCTACTACGAGGCCGCGCGCATCGATGGCGCGTCGGCGGTGCAACAGGTGCGCTACCTCACGCTGCCCATCGTCCTGCGAGCCACGGCACCGTTGATCGTCCTGTCGTTCGTGGCGAACTTCAACAACTTCGGGGTCATCTACTTCCTCACCCAAGGTGGCCCTGCGAATCCCGACTACCGGTACGCCGGTGGTACCGACATCCTCATCACCTGGCTCTACAAGCTCACGCTCGACAACGGTCTGTACGACATCGCCTCGGTGATGTCGATCCTGATCTTCGTCATCGTCGGCAGCTTCTCGATCTGGAGCCTGCGTCGTTCGAAGGCGTTCACCGATGCATAGAACTCGGAACCGATTTCTCACCGTCCTGATCCATGTCGAGCTGCTGATCGTCGCGATCATCGTCCTCTACCCGCTGGCCTGGATCGTCGGTTCTTCCTTCGGCTCGGGGCGCTCACTCGCGCAGGCGTCGGCCATCCCGGCCGATCCGACTCTCGCCAACTACATCAGGCTGTTCGCTGAGACGCCGTTCGCCACCTGGTACGGCAACTCGCTCTTCGTCGCGGTGTCGAACATGGTGATCAGCGTGCTGCTGTCGGCGATCGCCGCCTATGTGTTCGCTCGGCTGCGCTTCGCGGGGCGGCGCCTGGGACTGCTCGTGATGCTGGTGATCCAGATCTTCCCGACGTTCATGACCGCGATCGCGATCTACATCCTCTATCTGAACTTCGGCCTGCTCGACAGTCTCACCGGTCTCGTGATCGCGAGCGTGGCGGCGGCGGTGCCGTACAACATCTGGTTGCTCAAGGGATACCTCGACGGCATCTCCACCAGCCTCGACGAGGCGGCCGTGATCGACGGGGCCTCGCATCTGCAGATCTTCACGCGCATTCTGCTGCCGTTGATGACGCCGATGCTGACCTTCGTCGCGGTCACCCAATTCGCGGTGCCGTGGATGGACTTCATCCTCCCGCGTCTTCTGATCAGCAGCCCGCAGAACTACACCGTCGCGATCGGGCTGTTCCAGCTGATCTCCGACCAGACGCGGAACGACTTCACAACGTTCGCGGCGGGGGCCATCCTCGTCGCGGTGCCGATCACGGTGCTCTACATGGTGCTCCAGCGATACCTGGTCGCGGGGCTAGCGCAAGGAGGAGACAAGGAATGACGACGACATCACTACCGATTCGCGGGGCCGACGTGTCGATGACCGCGGAGGTCGAGGCGCTGGGCGGCAGCTTCTCGGATGCCGCGGGCACGAGGGACCTCTTTCGCATCCTGGCCGACCACGGCGTGAACCTCGCGCGCCTGCGGGTCTGGGTCGACCCGACCGACAGCGCAGGACGGCCGTACCAAGGCGGCACGAACGACCTCGCGACGACGCTGCGCTTGGCCGAGCGCGCGCGGGCAGCCGGACTCGACCTGATGATCGACCTGCACTACAGCGACTTCTGGGCCGATCCGAAGAAGCAGTCGCTGCCGAGGTCTTGGGAGGGCCTCGACCTCGACGGTGTCTGCGATGCCGTCGCCGCGCACACGGCGGAGGTCATCACCGCCGTGCAGTCGAGCGCGGGCAGCCCGGAATGGGTGCAGGTCGGCAACGAGACGACGAACGGGATGCTGTGGCCGCACGGCCGCACGCCGCGGTACGACCTCGAGAGCCGTGCCTTCGAGGAGGTGTCGCCGGATGAGGCGTCCGAGCAGTACGACCGTCTCGCCCGACTGCTGCAGGCGGGGTCGAGTGCGGTGCGCGCGGCCGATTCCCGTTCGCGCATCGTCCTTCACCTCGACGCCGGAGGTGCTGCCGATCTCTATCGCCGGTGGTTCGACGAGATCACCATGAGAGGCGTCGACTTCGATGCCGTCGGACTGTCGTACTACCCGCTGTGGCACGGGTCGCTGGACGACCTGCGCGACAACCTCCACCAGCTCGTCGAGCGTTACGAGAAGGACCTCATCGTCGTCGAGACGGCGTACGCGTACCGGCCCGACAACCCCGGCGGGACCTCGATGTTCGACGCGAGCTCGCCTGCGGCGATCTACCCGGCCTCCGTCGAGGGTCAGGCCGGGTATCTCGACGACCTCGCGGGGGTCGTGCGGGGAGTGCCCGGTGGTCGGGGACTCGGGATCGTGTACTGGGAGCCCGCCTGGTTGCCCGTGCCCGGAACCTCCTGGGCGTCGGCGGCGGGGATGGACTACGGAAACGACGTGGCCGAGCCCGGCAACGGCTGGGCGAACCAGACGCTGTTCGATGAGCGGGGGCGCGTTCTCGCGTCACTGAGCGCACTCGGGGCGACCTCCGGTCGGCCCACAGTCACGAGAGAGGAACACAGATGACGAACCGAGCACGGCGGCGAGCGACGGCGCTTGCCACCGCGGCCGCAGCCGTCCTGGTCGCGGCGTTCCTTCCGGCGACCACCGCGAGCGCGGCTTTCGATCCGGACGACTTCGTGATGGGCGGTGACCTCGGGATGATCCACGAGGTCGAAACGCGTGGCGGGACGTTCTCCCGGGGCGGAGTCGTGGGCGATCCGATCGACATCATGGGCGATGCCGGCATGAACCTCGCTCGGCTCCGTCTGTGGGTCGACCCCTACACGGCTGCCGGCGAACCATACGGCGGTGGCACCAACGACCTCGCGACGACCATCGCGACGGCGCAGCGCGCGAAGGCCGCGGGGATGGACGTCCTGCTCGACTTCCACCTCAGCGACTGGTGGGCCGACCCGGGAACGCAGACCGTGCCGAAGGCGTGGCGCGGGCTGTCCTATCCGCAGCTGGTGTCGACCGTTCGCGCGTACACCGAGGACGTCATCGACGCGATGCGAGCGGCCGGGGTGGTGCCCGACATGGTGCAGATGGGCAACGAGATACCCGGCGGCATCCTGTGGGATCACGGTCGGGTCGGCAACGGCGTCTCGGACTTCACTCAGCTCGCGGGCCTGCTGAAAGCGGGGATCGCGGGGGTCGACGCGGCGGTTCGAGCGGGGGAGGACATCGAGATCGTCCTGCACCTGGACCACGGCGGCGACAACGCCCTCTACCGCTGGTGGTTCGACGCGATCACAGCGCAGGGTGTTCCGTTCGACATCATCGGGCTGTCGTATTACCCGTTCTGGCACGGGACCATGGGCCAGCTCGCGGCCAATCTCAACGACATCAGTGCGCGATACGGCAAGGACGTCCTCATCGTCGAGACCGCTTACGGGTGGACTCTCGGCGACGCCGACGGCCTCGGCAACTCGTTCTACACCGCCGAGGCGGCGACCGGTGGGTATCCGGCGACCGTCGCGGGCCAGACGGCGTTTCTGCGAGACCTCCGCGACATCGTCCGTGCTGTGCCTGACGGGCGCGGGCGCGGACTCATCTGGTGGGAGCCGGGCTGGCTTCCCGTCCCGGGCGCGAACTGGGGGACCGAGGCGGGAAAGATCGACAACGATGACCCGGGTGTCCTCTCCAACCCCTGGGACAACCAGACGCTGTTCGACTGGAGCGGCGCGGCCCTGACGACACTCGACGTGTTCGGGGAGGCGCCGCCGCCGAACCTCGTCGTCAACGGCGGCTTCGAGCAGGACGGTTACACGAACGATCCGACCGGCTGGGGTGTGTGGTCGCCGGGAGGCGCCCACGCCAACGCGGTCTTCACTCAGGACCCGGCGGTCGTCGGTGCGCTCAAGCTCACGTTCTGGAAGTCGACGCCCTACACCGCGTCGGCCTATCAGGCGCTCGGCGGGCTGCCGTCGGGGCTCTACCGGGTCTCCGCGTGGACGCTCAACAGCGGCGGCCAGACCTCCGCCTATCTGTACGCGAAGAACTCCGGCGTGCCGGAGCGCCAGGCAGCGCTGCCGGTGAGTCCGAACGACTGGAAGCGGGTGTCTCTGGAGGTGCCGGTCTCGAACGGAACTCTCGAGTTCGGGTTCTACACCGAGGCTGCCGGCGGTAACTGGCTCAATATCGACGACGTCCGCGTCGAGCGGATCGGCTGATGCGATACCGTCGAGGGTCGCCCGATCCCGACGAGAGGCCCGTCGCCCATGGACGCTCTGTTCTCCGTGGTCGGCTTCGCGGTCGCTGTCGTCATGCTGGCGATCGCGGGCGCGAGCGCCGTACTGGCGCGATCGTCCGACGTCGCTGCGGCGTGGCGTCAAGAACGCGCCACGGTGCTCTTCGTCGTATCGACGCAGCGCTGGCGGCGGATCATGGTGCGCGTCGGGGGTTGCATGATGGCGATCATCGGCGTCATCAATCTCGTCGGTCCGCTCACCCGTCCGGATGACTCGCCCGCAAGGCGGATCGTCGGGCTGGGCGCTCTGCTCATCGGCGCGGCGCTCCTGTGGCTGGCGCACGGGATGAGTCGGATGCGGCTCGAGGTCGCCCCGCAGGTGGTCTTCGTCTCGCGGGGCTTCATGCCGCCGATCCGGGTCGAGCTGGCGGACATCACCCGGCTGCGCCCGCACGTGGCTCATCGTTACAGCGGGGTTCTCGCGAAGCGCGGCCGGCGGACGGCCTTCACGGCGACCTCGGCCATGACGGGCTACGGACAGCTCCTGGCACATCTGAAGGCCGAACGCCCCGACCTCTTCGCGCCGGGCGGCTTCCGCTGACGCGACGGCGCCCCGCTTGCCCTGCCGCTGCGCTAGGGCGCTGAGCCGCTACCGGGAGGGTGCGACCCCGACCGACCCGCCCGCTCGGATCGGCATCGGCACGCGTTCGAGGCGCGGCGAATCGCCGGGGGCAGCGAGCATCGCCGCCGCTCGCCGCCCGAGTTCGATGTGCGGGAGCGCGATCGACGTGAGCTCGGGCTCGACGGCGCGGGCGTAGGGGCTGCCGTCGAAGCCGATCACCGACACGTCGGTGGGGACACCGAGCCCGGCATGATGGAGCGCCTGATAGGCGCCGACGGCGAGCGCGTCGTTTGCGCACACGAGCGCGGTCGGCCTGACCCGGGGCTCCGCGAGCATCCGCGACACCGCCCGGCGCCCGTTCGCGACGTCCCAGTCGTCGTCGATTGCGGTGACGCCGGCGAGGCTCG
Organism: Microbacterium sp. BDGP8; assembly: GCF_029991045.1. NCBI lineage: Bacteria > Bacillati > Actinomycetota > Actinomycetes > Micrococcales > Microbacteriaceae > Microbacterium > Microbacterium sp. BDGP8. Next base: position 1,211,014 of record NZ_CP120712.1, read on the forward strand.
TTCCCGCCGCGGCGAGCACCGCGTCGATGCCCGCGCGACGCTCGGCCAGAGCGATGGGGTCCCACTCCGGCCAGGCGGCCCCGCCTCTCGAGCCTGCCGGCAGCGCTCCGACGAACCAGATGTCGTCACGGTGACCGTGATCGAGCAGCATCCGCGCGGCGTCACGCCCTGCCGCGAGCTCGTCGGGCACGACCGCGTCGATCGACCCGTCTGCCGTCACGCAATTCAACAGGACCGTCGGGACGCCTTCGAGTGCCCGCGGAAGCGCGATGGTCCGCGTGAACATCGACGCGTAGATCACACCGTCGATGTCGCGGCCCAGGAGGCTTTGGAGCAGCTGCTCCTCGAGTTCCGCATCGCCCTGCGTGTCGACGGTGAACAGGAGGGTGTCGCGCTCGCGTAGCTCCTGCATCGCACCGCGGACCATCGAGTTGGCGAACGAGGTGCTGCTGACGAAGTCGGAGACCAGCGCGACCGTGCCGGAGCGGCCGGTGCGCAGGGTCTGCGCGGTGATGTTGGGGCGGTAGCCGAGCTCGTCCGCGGCGCGACGGACGCGTTCGAACATGTCGTCGGACAGGCGCTGGTCGGTGCGACCGTTCATCACGAACGAGACGGCCGAGCGCGAGACGCCCGCACGCTCCGCGACCTCCCGCAGCGTCACCCGGGGTGCCCTTCGGGTGGAGGGAGTGTCGGTCATATCTCGTTCCGGCTGTTGGTCGCGGTTCTCGAAAGCTAACACGGACGACGGGGGCCGCTCGGAAGCGTGTCCCGAGCGGCCCGCCCGAACTCAGCCGAGCCGTCGCCGACGCAGCAACGAGACGCCGGCCGCCATCAGCGCCGCGCCCGCGCCGACCAGCATCCACAGTGGCAGCGGGTCCATGCCCGAGCTCGCGAGGACGCTGCGCGCCGCGCCCGCAGAGGCCGAGCCCGCCGAGCCCGGCTCGTCGGGCTGTTCACCGGCTTGTGCCGTCACCGTGGCCGTGATGGTCGCGGTCACCTCGGTGCCACGCGCATCCGCCACCCGGTACCTCACCGGGGCCGCCGTTCCCTCGAACCCGGCATCCGCGATGAACGACACGACGTCCCCGTTCAGCTCGTATCGACCCTGTCCGTCGGTGACGACGGAGGTGGTCGGCGCGCCGGCCGCGTCGAGGAGGGCGAGCGACGCCGCATCGAGCGGGATGTCGGCATCGCCGGCGACGTCGTTGGCGAGCGGGTGCACAGCGATGCTGCCACCGGCGTGTAGAAGAACCGCATCGAATCCGCGCGCAGCGATCGGAAGACGTCGGCGGAGATCGTGGAGGGATGGCTGACGTCCGTGCCGACGCGGAGCCTCACATCGACCGCTTCCTCGGTGACGTCGCTGAAGTCGATCGTGTGAACGGAAGCCCCTGCGGAGGCGTCGAAGCCTGCCGGCTGAGACTCGCCCGTGGCGAGGGCAGTACCGTCCGGCGCTTCGAGGGTCCACGGCAACGGTGCGCTGGCATCGGACACGACGGTCGCGCGCTTGGGGCCCCGGGTCAGATACCCGACCTGGTTGACCTTGACGGCCGGTCCGGGGTCGGCGGTGTAGGAGTAGGCGGTTCCCTGGAGGGAGATCTCGTCGAAACAGACCTCCGTGTCGGCTGCGACCGCGCCGAGGCGGAACTGGACCTGCCCGAGGTGATAGTCGCCGGCCGGCGACGTGGTGAACGGCAGGTCGTACGACTGGGGTTCGGTGCCGAGTTCGACAGATCGCTCGGTCACCGTCGCACACATCCGCTGGCCGGGGTTCGACAGCGCCACGGGGCCGCTCGTCCACCACGGGTTCGTGCTCTCGTCCAGTGTGGGGTTCGGGAGCAGCTCGTCGTCGCCGATCGGGGGGACCGGGGGAGTCGCGGCGTCGCGGGCGACGAGGCTCACGTCATCGACGCAGAATCGCGTGGCGCCGTTCGCGCCGAGGCGGAACTGCAGCTCGGACACGGTGCCCTGGCCCAGGTCGCGTGCCGTGAACTCCGCGCTGATCTGCTGCCAGGTGTCGGCGAGTGGCGTGCTCTCGGCGAGGTACGCCGTGTAGGCGGCATCGGGGACCTTCGGCGCCACCTGAGTGACGACCGTGCCGGGCGCATCGGCGCGAACTCTCGCCGTCAGCGTGTAGGTGGCCCCATCGGCCAGCGCGAGGTCGCTCTGGCCGATGAGCACATCCCAGGGGTTCTCGGTGTCGGGCACGCCGGCGCAGAAGGCGCCGGTTGCGGTGTCGAAGCCGTCGACACCGACCGACCACCAGGGTTCGTGACCCGTCGAGAAGTCCCCGTTCCGGATCAGTTCTGCCGGGGCCGCTGCAGCGACCAGCGGGGCGGCGGTCATCGTGGCTCCAACGAGCATCCCCGTCGTGATCACGAACGTCACGCGTCTCCTGCGACGCTGTCTCTCGGCGGTGCCGCGCGCGCTCGTCATCGTCGCGGCGGCTAGCCTCGGCATGTGAATCGCCCGCCGTCCGCCGCCGTCGACCTGCGGATCGAGGGCGCGCGCGTCCGCGACATCCCGTCGCTCTACGCGGAGCTGAACCGTGTCTTCATGCCCGACGAGGAGTGGACTCTCGGGGAGAGCCTGGACGCCCTCGACGATCTGCTCTACGGCGGGTTCGGCGTCCTCGCGCACGCTTCGTCCGCTCGCGTCGTGTGGGCGGATTCGGCGATCTCGCGACAGGCGCTGGGCATCCCGCTCACCCGGGCCTACCTCGCCGCAAAGCTCGAGCGCCCCGACATCTACGCGGCACGGCCTGCGCGCGCGGCGCTCGACGAACTGGACCGGGGCGCGGGAAAGACCTACTTCGACCTGGTGCTGGACGTGTTCGCGGGCCACCCCGAGGTCGAGCTCGTGCTCGCCTGAGATTCCTCTCGGGTTTTCTTAACGGGCGCATATTCTCACGCGGGACCATGAAGCCATGTCGCTCTCGTCGTCCCCGCTGTCCGATCCCGCGATCCGCGTGCTCGTCGTCGATGACGAGCCGAACCTTCGCCATCTGCTCGGGGCGGTGCTGTCACGGCAGGGCTGGCAGGTAGAGGTCGCCGCGACCGGCGCGAGCGCCATCGAGACGGCGCGACGGATGCGGCCGCACCTGATGGTCCTCGATGTCGTGCTCCCCGACATCGACGGTGTCGAGGTGCTGCGCACGCTCCGCAGCGAGCTGAGCGAGACCATGGTTCTTTTCCTCACCGCCAACGGCACGGTGGCCAATCGCATCACCGGCATCGCCGCCGGCGGCGATGACTACGTCGCCAAGCCGTTCAGCGTCGAAGAGGTGGTGGTGCGTCTGCGCGGGCTGCTGCGACGCAGCCCCATGCTCATGCAGGGTGCGCCGACCCCGATGCTCGAGGTCGGCGACCTGCGACTGAACGAAGACAACCACGAGGTCACGCGCGCGGGGGAGCAGATCCGGCTCACCGCGACGGAGTTCTCGCTGCTGCGTTTCCTGATGCTCAACGCCGATCGCGTCCTCAGCAAGGAGCAGATCCTCGATCGTGTCTGGGAGTATGACTTCGGACGGGAGTCGAACATCGTGGAGATCTACATCTCGTATCTGCGCAAGAAGATCGATCACGGGCGTGAGCCGATGATCCACACGCTGCGGCGGGTCGGCTATATCCTGCGTGCAGCTCCGACCGCTTCGGCTCCATCGTGACGTCGGCGCGGCCGGGAGGCCTGCGCACCCTGCGTGGCCGCTCCGTCGCAATGATCTCGGGGCTGCTTCTCGCGGCGGTGACCGTGTTCGGCATCGTCTCGGTCGCGATCCTCCGTCAGAATCTCGTCACCCAGGCTGAGTCGACGCTGTACCTGGCGAACGACACCGCCATCGGGCAGACTCTCTCGGCCGTGGATGCGACCGGAAGCGTTCCGACATTCGACGACGTGTCACTGGCGGTTCCCTCCGACGGGTTCTTCTTCGTCGTCGAGGGCGACCGCGTCGCGGTCTCGGCCTTCTTCACCCGTGACTACACCTACCGCCCGATGACCGAGCGCGAGCTCACGCACGTTCGGGACGGGATGGCGGAGAGCGGGTACACCACGACGATCGACGTGGCCGACGACGGCGGGTACCTCGTGACGGCCTCCGAGGTCGCGGCGGCAGACGGGCAGGAGCTCACCGTCGTCAGCGGTGTGGGGCTCACCGAAACCGAAAGGGTCGTCGGGACCTACGCGCTCTGGCTCGCGGTCGTCGGAATCACGATCGCGGCTTTCGCTGCGGTGTTCGGCTGGCGGTGGACCCGGCAGCAGCTCGACCCCCTCGAACGGGTCGCCGAGATCGCCGATGAAGTGACGGCCACCCCGCTCTCGTCCGGCGAGATCGCCCCGCAACGCCGGGTTCCCCGTGACGTGCGGCATCTGGGGTCGGAGACCGACCGCGTCGCGGACGCGCTCAATCGCCTGCTCGACCACGTCGAGCTCTCGCTCAACGCGCGTCACCGCGCCGAGGAATCGATGCGTCGCTTCATCGCCGAGGCGAGCCACGAGCTGCGCAACCCTCTCGCCTCCATCCGCGGCTACGCCGACTTCTACGCCCATCCCGATGCCGACGCCGACCCCCGCGAGACGCAGGGCGCGCTTCAGCGCATCGGGTCGGAGGCGTCGCGGATGAGCACGCTGATCGACGACCTGCTGTTGCTCGCGCGTCTCGACGCCGACCCGGTGGTCGCGCACGATGACGTCGAGCTGTCGATGATCGTCGCGGAGACCGCATCCGACGCGCGGTTCGCATATCCCGGGCACGTCTGGCGCATCGCCTTGCCGGACGAAGATGTCTCCGTGGTCGGGGACGAGGGGGCGATCCGTCAGATGCTGCTGAACCTCGTCGCCAATGCGGGGCACCACACTCCGGACGGAACCAGTGTGACCGTCTCTCTCGAGACGACGGCGACCTCCGTCGAGCTGGTCGTCCAGGACGACGGGCCGGGAATCGATCCCGAGGCACTGCCGACCATCTTCGACCGCTTCACCCAGGCAGGCAGCCGGACGCAGACGCGCGAGCGGACGACGGTCGGACTCGGGCTCGCGATCGTGCAGGCGCTGGCGACAGCCTCGGGCTACGACGTGTCGGTGGCCAGCTCGAGCACGGGTACGCGCTTCGGGATCCGCATCCCGTCGGACGCCGCCTGACCGGCGGATGCCACCCGCGCGCTTAATCCGCGCACAGGGCCGAGACCTACCGTCGACCGGGTGCGCGGCACGTGCCGCACGCGCCCGTGTCGTCGTCCGGCCCATCGCCGAGGAGATCCTGTCGTGTCCCTGCCGTCCACCTCGATCGTTCGACCCGCTGAGTCGGCCCGCCGTTCCGTACGCGGCCGGTGGGGCTACTTCGGCCGCCCGCCCCGGCTCATGGGCATCGACGTCGCCCGGGGCCTCGCGATCTTCGGCATGATCGGCGCGCACGTCGGGATCTCGTGGATGGTCGCGGGGCCCGACGGGCCCGACCTCGCCGCGATCGTCCAGGGGCGGTCGTCCATCCTCTTCGCCGTTGTCGCGGGCATTTCCGTCGCGCTTGCGACCGGACGTGAGCAGCTCCCCCGGGGAGAGGCACTGCGGTCCGCACGTCTGCGCATGGCCGGCCGCGCCCTCGTCGTTCTCGCCCTCGGGCTGGCGCTGGAGATGCTCGGGAGCGGGATCGCCGTCATTCTGCCCATCTACGGCATCCTCTTCCTGATCCTCATCCCGTTCCTGGGACTCCGTCGCCGTACCCTCGCGCTCACCGCGGCCGCGATCGCCGTCGCGGGGCCGACCGTCGTCGCGCTCCTGCGTGCGGTGACGCTCTCGGGCGCCGGCATCCCGCAGGGCATCGGCGGCACCGCGGTCGACTTCCTCATCAGCGGCTCGTATCCGCTGACCGTGTGGCTGCCCCTGGTTCTCGCCGGGATGGCGCTCGGGCGGATGCGACTCGACCGGCCGCGGACCGCGGCGGTGCTGTTCGGGTCGGGAGTCGGGCTCGCCGCCTTCGGCTACGGCCTGGGCGACGCGTTCAACGGAACGGTCCGCGGGTGGCTCTCGGGGTGGGGGAGCGTCTCGTCGTCGGCATCCGCGCTGTCATCATCGGGAGCGTCCTCGCTGGTGGCATCGTCCTCGTCGATGGGTCCCGACGGGCGCGGCTATCTGGAACGGTTGAGCGAGGTCGATCTGGGAGCCGCGCTGTCTCAGGCGTGGGGCGTGGCGCCGCACTCGGGAGGGACGTGGGAGATCATCGGGTCCGGCGGCTTCGCGCTCGCCGTCGTCGGCGCCTGCCTGCTCCTCGCGCGTCCGCTTCGTGCGCTGCTCGTGCCTGTCGCGGCAGTCGGCTCCATGCCGCTGACGGCCTACACAGCCCACGTCGTCTCGTTCGCGGTCCTGATCTCCCCGCTCGGGCTCGCCCCCGATCTCTCGTCGTGGGATGGCGATCCCGCCGTCAGCGGATGGTTCTGGATCGGATGCGTCGTGGTGCTTCTCGTCGGATGCACGATGTGGGCGCTCAGCTGTGGCCGGGGACCACTCGAGTCCGTCACCGCGAACGTCGCGCGCCGTGTCGATCTACCCGCGGGCAGCGGCGCCCGCTAGGCACGCGGAAGGGGCCGGCCCTTTCGGACCGGCCCCTTCACTGCGTCGAACGCTCAGAGAGCGCGGATGTTCGTCGCCTGCAGGCCCTTCTGGCCCTGCTCCACGTCGAACTCAACCTTCTGGTTCTCGAACAGGTTGCGGTGTCCAGTGCCGGCGATGGCGCTGAAGTGCGCGAACACGTCCGCGGTGCCGTCGTCCGGAGCGATGAAGCCGAACCCCTTCTCCGAGTTGAACCATTTGACGGTGCCAGTGGCCATGTCGTCATTTTCCTTCTGTGTTCTGGGACCACCGCTGTGATGATCCGGATACCGCTGCGGCGGGGCCGCCGCGGAGTGTGTGGGGGCGAGCAGACACTCGCCGGTGTGGGCGACCTGTCCAGATAGGTGCGGTCGCGGGGCCGAGAGCACGGCCCGGGTGCATGAGATCGACGGCGGAATGAAACGAAGTGCACGTCGGAGTGAACCGACGGAGAGGCGCGCCGTGACGCACCGACTCTCGAATGCTACGCGATTTCGGACGCTTGTGGGGCGACGCGTCGTGCAACGTCACCGAAAGACGCAATACGACTCATCGATCGTGCGCCTCGGGAGCGTTCCCGAAGCGCGCATCGAAAGCCGTCAAGATGCGAGCGCACTCCGCGACATCCTCTGGGGTGCCCGCCAGCTCGAACTCGAACACCACCGGACGTCCCGACACCCGAGCGAGCTCGCGTGCCGCCGCCTGGTAGTGGTCGCCGAAGTTGCGGTTGCCGGAGCCGATGATCCCGACGAGGCGCCGGCGGTTCGCGGGGGAGCGCAGGAAGGCGCGAACCGCCGCCGGCAGGGTCGCGTGAGCGTCGTTCCCCGCCTTGTACGAAGGCGTCAGCAGGATCCAGGGTCCCGGTGCCTCGCTCGAGCGAACGGTCCGCTCGGAGAGGTCGCGCACGGGACGGCCGTCGGTGGCGTGGAGGTTGCTCGCGAAGCGGCGGATGAGGTTAGAAGTCGAGGAGAAGAAGTACACCGGGAGTTGCGCCACGGGGTCAGTCTGCTCCGCGGTGTCCGTGACGGACCGGTGTCGGATCGGGAAAAGTCGCGGTTCCGATTTGTTCCGGCCCGCATGGACACTGTGGTCAGACCACATGGCGCAGACTGTGATCACGGGGTCGAGGTCCCTCCATCCCGGATTCGGACACAGACGCGGCGACCGTCCGCGCCGGGAAGGCTCACGATGTCCATCGCCGTCGACGCCCTCGTCACCCGGGCACAGCGTGCCCTCGACGAGTACGCGCACTTCACCCAGGAACAGATCGACCACATCGTCCGCAAGGCATCGGTCGCGGCGCTGCACCATCACGGTGAGCTGGCCGTCATGGCCGTCGAAGAGACCGGCCGCGGCCTGTTCGAAGACAAGGCCGTGAAGAACATGTTCGCGTGCGAGCACGTGACGCACTCGATCATCGACCAGAAGACCGTCGGCGTCATCGCGCACGACGAGCTGACGGGGATCACCGAGATCGCAGACCCCGTCGGGGTGATCTGTGCGTTGACCCCGGTCACCAACCCGACCTCGACCGCCATCTTCAAGTCGCTCATCGCGCTCAAGACCCGCAACCCGATCATCTTCGGATTCCACCCGTCCGCACAGCGCTGCTCGTCCGAAGCTGCCCGCATCGTGCGCGAGGCCGCGGTGGCGGCCGGCGCGCCCGCCGACTGCATCCAGTGGATCGAAGAGCCGTCGATGGAGGCATCCGGCGAGCTGATGAACCACCCGGGCGTCGCCCTCATCCTCGCCACCGGCGGCAACGCCATGGTCCGCGCCGCCTACTCGTGCGGCAAGCCCGCCCTCGGCGTCGGCGCCGGCAACGTGCCCGCTTTCATCGAACGCACCGCCGACGTCGGTCGCGCCGTCAACGACATCGTGCTGTCGAAGTCGTTCGACATGGGCATGGTCTGCGCGAGCGAGCAGGCGGTCATCCTCGACGAGCCCGTCGCCGAGGAGGCGCTGGACGAGTTCGCCCGCCTGCACGCCTACCGGGTGACGACGGGGGAGAAGGCGATGCTCGAGGCGTTCATCTTCGGGGTGACAGCCGACAGCGTGAACTGCGCCGACGCGAAGCTCAACGCGCGGGTCGTCGGCCAGTCGCCGGTGTGGATCGCCGAGCAGGCGGGCTTCACCGTGCCCGCCGACACCTCGATCCTCCTCGCCGAGGTCTCCGGCGTCGGCCCGCACGAGCCGCTCACGCGCGAGAAGCTCGCCCCGGTCCTCGCCGTTCTCCGTGCCTCGACTCCGGATGAGGGCATCGAGCTCTCGCGGCAGATGGTGGCGTTCGACGGGCTCGGTCACTCCGGCGCCATCCACTCCAACGATGCGGACGTGATCGCCCGCTTCGCGGAGGTCGTCAAGGCGGTCCGCATCATCGAGAATTCGCCGTCGGCCCTTGGCGGCATCGGCGACATCTACAACGCCTTTCTGCCTTCGCTGACCCTCGGCTGCGGCTCGTACGGTCACAACTCCGTCTCCAACAACGTCTCGGCGGTGAACCTCGTGAACGTCAAGCGCGTCGGACGACGCAACAACAACCTGCAGTGGTTCAAGATCCCGGCGAAGACGTACTTCGAGCCGCACGCGATCCGCTACCTCGCCGACATGCGGGGCGTCGAACGCGTCAGCATCATCACCGACGAGACCATGACCTCGCTCGGCTACGTCGACCGCATCACCGATGTCCTGAACCGTCGCGAGAACCGGGTCCAGGTGCAGCTGCTGAATCAGGTGCGCCCCGAGCCGAAGGTGTCGGAGGTCGTGGCCGGGGCGGAACAGCTGCGCCAGTTCCAGCCCGACACGATCATCGCGCTCGGCGGCGGATCGCTCATGGACGCAGCGAAGGTCATGTGGCTGCTGTACGAGAACCCCGAGATCGAGTTCTCCGACATGCGCGAGAAGTTCTTCGATGTCCGCAAGCGTGCGTTCACGTTCCCCGAGATGGGCAAGAAAGCCAAGCTCGTCTGCGTTCCCACCACGTCGGGGACGGGCTCGGAGATGACTCCCTTCGCCGTCATCACCGACGACGCCACCGGGATGAAGTACCCCCTGGCCGACTACGCGCTCACGCCGTCCGTCGCCATCATCGATCCCGAGCTGACGCGGGTGCTCCCGGGGTTCCTCGTGGCGGATGCCGGCTTCGACGCGCTGACGCACGCGACCGAGGCGTACGTGTCGGTGTACGCCAACGACTACACCGACGGGCTCTGCCTGCACGCGATCAAGCTCATCTTCGAGAACATCGAGCGCAGCACGAAGGCTCAGCCGGGCTCGACCGACAGCGCCGACCGCAAGGCTCGCGAGAAGATGCACAACGCGGCATCCATCGCGGGGATGGCTTTCGGCAACGCCTTCCTCGGGATCGTGCACGCGATGGCTCACGTCACCGGCGCGACGTACAAGCTCGTGCACGGGCGGACCAACGCGGTCTACCTGCCGCACGTGATCCGGTACAACGGCACGGTGCCGACGAAGCTCACGAGCTGGCCCAAGTACGAGCGGTACATCGCTCCCGAGCGCTTCCAGCAGATCGCGCAGCACCTCGGGCTTCCGGCTGCCACGCCGGAGGAAGGTGTCGAGAGCTACGCCCGCGCGGTGGAGGAGCTGCGCGACCGCGTCGGCATCGAGCGCTCGTTCCAGGCGCAGGGCGTCGACGAAGCCCGCTTCCTCGACAACCTGCACAGTCTCGCGATGGCTGCGTACGAGGATCAGTGCGCACCGGCGAACCCGCGGATGCCGATGATCGATGACATGAAGACGCTCATGGAGGCCGCGTACTACGGCACGTCGTTCGCCGCGGTGCGCACCACCCGCGCGGCGGCCGTCGCGGCTGCGGATGCCGCCCTCCCGGCTGCGCCGGTCAACGCGGAGACCTCGGATGCCCCCACGAAGAAGAACGGCGGGAAGGCGAAGGCGGCGCACGGCGCCTGACGACGATCCGCGGAGCGCAGGGCCGGACCGAGGTGTCCGGCCCTGCGCCTACGCTGTAGCCATGCAGCAGCGCAGCCTCGCTTCGACCTCCCGTTCCGTCTCGGCCATCGGCCTCGGCACCTGGCAGCTCGGCGCCGACTGGGGCGAGGTCGACGACGACCAGGCTCTGGCCGTCCTCGCGGCCTCCGCCGATGCCGGCGTCACGCTCTTCGACACCGCCGACGTCTACGGCGATGGCCGCAGTGAGACGACCATCGGCCGATTCCTCGCCGGCCGTCCGCGGCACGGCATCACCGTCGCGACCAAGATGGGGCGCCGCGAAGCGCAGGTTCCCGAGAACTACACGCGCGAGAACTTCCGCGCCTGGACCGACCGATCGCGGCGCAACCTGGGTGTCGACACGCTCGAGCTCGTGCAGCTGCATTGCCCGCCGTCGGCGGTCATCGAGTCGGACGCGACCTACGACGCCCTCGACGAACTGGTCGCAGACGGAGCGATCGCGGCCTACGGCGTCTCGGTCGAGACCACGGCGCAGGCGCTCGCGGCGATCGCGCGGCCGAACGTCACGAACATCCAGATCATCCTCAATCCCTTCCGGTTGAAGCCGCTCGACGAGGTGCTTCCCGCGGCCCAGGCCGCCGACGTCGCGATCTTCGCGCGCGTCCCCCTGGCGTCGGGTCTGCTGAGCGGTCGCTACACCGAGCAGACCGAGTTCGCGGCCGACGATCACCGTTCGTACAACCGGCACGGCGAGGCCTTCGACCGCGGCGAGACGTTCTCGGGGGTGGACTTCGAGACCGGCCTGACGGCTGCGCGCCGACTCGCGGCCGCTCTTCCCGAAGGCATCACCCTGCCGGCGGCGACGCTGGCGTGGATCGCCTCGCGTCCGGGCGTCACGAGCGTCATTCCGGGAGCCCGCACGACAGAGCAGGCGCGCGCCAACGCGGCCGCGGCGGATCTGCTCGACGATGGCACCGATCTGACGGCGTTCGCCGATGCCGTCGTCGACGTCTACGACGAGCTCCTGCGAGCAGACATCCACCCGCACTGGTGACCCGCGGCCCGCTCTTGCGTCATCGCCGTGTGCGACCGAGCATGGGCGTATGACTCGGCGACCGCATCCCGCAGCCCTCGTGGCCGTCGTCGCGGTCGGAGTCCTGGCCGCCTCGGGGTACGGGGCGCTCGCCCCGCTTCGCGACCTCGCGGCCGCCACAGCCGAGCCGCCGGCCGCCGCCGCCCTCAGTGACGCTCCGTCATCCACGCCCGTGGCGCAGGCGACGGATGCTGGGTCGGCACCCTACGCCCGCAACGACACCCTCTACGACATCACCGCTCTCCCGTTGATCGACGTGCGCTCGGTCAACCCCGCGGTGCCCGTCGACGACGATCCGATGGGACCGGTGACCTCATCGCTCGCGCGGCCGCTGGGTGCGGGCGCGCCCGTGTTCGCCGACCCCACCGGGCAACCGGTCGGGCACCTTCCTCGCGACCACCACTACGGCGGCACGACCGTGCCCGTCGTCGAGGCCCAGGCCGACTGGGTCAAGGTGATCCTGCCGGGCCGGCAGGGGGTGCCGCCCGAGGGCAACGGCGGGCAGACCGTCGGGTGGCTGCGCGTCGCCGACGTGGAGCTGACCACGACCCCGCAGTACGTCGAGGTGCACCTCGCGGGGAACACGATCGACATCGTCAGCGCCGCCGGACGCGAACGCGTGTCGGACCAGTTCGCGTGGGGAAAGCCGTCGACACCGACACCGACCGGACGGACCTTCGTCATGTGGACGACGGTCGTGCCGGAGTTCCGGTACACCCAGGGGCATCCCATGGTCTACCTCGGGGTCCAATCGCCCGTGATGGCGGGCTTCGACGGGGGAGACGTCGCTGTGACGGCCTTCCACTACTACCGGGCGCGCGAGGGCGATACATCCTTCGGCTGCATCTACCTCGACGGGCCCGCGGTCGACCGGCTGGCTCAGCTGCCGACCGGGACGCCGGTCCTGATTCAGCCCTAGCCGAGCACCTGTGGAGACCCCCGGCGCTCGGGTCGAGGTACGGCCTACGCTGATCGCGTGAGAATGGAGTTCGATGCGGAGGTCTTCCGTTGGGAGGCTCGTACCCAGGATTGGTACTTCGCGGCCGTCCCGGCAGAGCCCAGCGCCGACATCCGAGAGATCCCGCGGATGCCGCGGGGGTTCGGGTCCGTGCGGGTGCGGGCGACGATCGGTGGTTCGACGTGGCAGACCTCGATCTTTCCAGATGCAGGGCGCGGCGGTTATGTCCTCCCGTTGAAGCAAGCGATCCGCCGCGCCGAATCGATCGGATCCGACGGCGTCGTCCGGGTGATGCTCGAGGTCCTCGACGCGTGACGGCGGTCTCGATGGCGACGCTCGTGGTCGTGGCTGCCTGTGCCGTGCTGAGTGTCGCGCTGGCGGCGGTCGACATCGCGACGCACCGGCTTCCGAACCGCCTCGTCCTCGGATTGGCGGGCGCGGCGGCGAGCCTCGCGGTGCTCTTCGCCATCGAACAGGCCTCGATGCGACCGATCGTCGGAGCGGCGGGCGCCGGGATCGTGCTGTTCGTCGTCTACTACCTCCTGCACCGGGGCGGTCGGGCGCTGGGCGGGGGAGACGTCAAGCTCGCGGCGGCGATCGGGCTCCTCACGGGCACGCATGACTGGGTGGCGCCGCTCGTCGCAACCGCGCTCGCGTTCTTCTCCGGCGGTCTCGTCGCCGTCGTCGTCATCGCCGCCCGCCGCGGCGACCGGCATACCCGAATACCGTTCGGCCCCTTCATGCTGCTCGGCGCATGGGCAGTCGTCGGGGGCGTCTGGGTCGGGAGCTGAGGCGTGTCAAGTGCACGGGGGCGAGGGAGAGCGCCGCGCTATCGTGGCCCCATGGCCGAGTCCACGTTCATCTCCCGCTCGATCGCGTGGGCGCTGCAGCGCAAACCGGTGCGCGCGTTCTTGCTGTACAGCGAGCACCGTGGGCCGGTGCTCGCCGACAGCGTCACCTATCGCACCCTGTTCAGCGTCTTCGCCGGAGTGCTCTTGGGGTTTTCTGTCGCGGCGCTCTGGCTTGCCGGTGACCCCGTTGCGTGGCAGGCGCTCATCGACGCGGTGAACCGTGTCATCCCGGGGCTCGTCGGCAGAAACGGCCTCATCAAGCTCGACGACATCACCGCCCCCGCGGGACTCACGATCGCGGGAGTCATCGCCACCGTCGGTCTGCTCGGCGCGGCGATCGGTGCGATCGGATCGCTCCGTACCGCGATGCGCGCGATCGCAGACCAGCTCACCGACGACGTGCTCTTCGTCTGGGTGCTGCTGCGCAACCTCGCACTGGCGATGGGTATCGGCGGGGCACTGGTCGCTGCTGCGGGCGTAACGTTCCTCGGGACGGCCGGAGTGGGACTGCTCGCCGACCTCCTCGGTTTCTCCGACGACAACCCGCTCGTGCAGTTCGGCGGCTGGGCCGTGTCGCTGGTGGTGGTGTTCGCCCTCGACGCCGTCGCTGTGGCCGTGCTCTTCCGGGTTCTGTCCGGGGTGAAGGTGCGAAAGCGTGCGCTCTGGAGCGGCGCACTCCTCGGTGCCGCAGGGCTGACGGTGCTGCAGCAGCTGTCCGGGCTGTTCGTCGGTGGCGCGACCTCGAACCCGTTGCTGGCGTCGTTCGCCTCGCTCATCGCGCTGCTGCTGTGGCTCAACCTGTCATCGCAGGTCATCCTCATCGCCACGGCGTACATCATCACGGGCGTGCGCGAAGAGGAAGACCGCGTTCGGGCTCGGTTCGGCGCCGCGACATTCCTGCAGCGGCGCGTGCAGCGTGCCGAGGATGCCGTCTCCGCCGCCGCCCGGGAACTCGACAAGGCCCGCGAGCTCGAGGCCGAGGAACGCGCGAAAGCGAACGCCTGACCTACCGCGCGTAGCGCTCGACGAACGCACGCAGGATCGACCCCGTGTGGGTGACCGGGCTGCGCCGCACGGCGCTCAGGGTGAGGTCGAGCTCGTCGGGTGCGAAGTAGCCGTAGCCGGCGTAGGCGTGGATACGGGTGGTGATGCCCTCGAGGTCGAGCTCGGGGTGGAACTGCGTCGCGTAGACGTTCTCGCCGACCCGGAACATCTGTACCGGGCATCCGGCTGATGAAGCCAGCAGCACGGCGCGCGGCGGGAGCTCTGAGATCGCTTCCTTGTGCCCGACGAAGGCCGAGAACGTCTGCGGCATCCCGGCCAGGAGCGGGTCGCGCCTGCCGGCATCCATCAACTCGACGTCGACGACGCTGATGGGCTCGCCGAATCGGCGGTCGATCGTGGCGCCGAGGAAGGCGCCCACCGTACCGATGCCGTAGCAGGCCCCGAGGAACGGGGCGTCTTGCGTGACGACCCGCGCCAGAAGATCCGAGAACTCGGCCTCGACCCGGCGCTGCACGGCAGACTTCTGCTCCCACCGATCGGATGCGTTGAACGGGCCGCCGCCCACGAAGATGCCCGACACGTCGTCGAGGTCGATGTCGGGCATCGGCCCGGCCTCGAGCCGCACGCGCCGGAGCGAAGCAGGCTCGAGGCCCGTATGGCGGAGGAAGAGCTCGTACTCCTCGTCTGCGGGTACGTCCTCAGCGCGGGTGGCGAGCAGCACGAACGGCTTCACGCCGAGGGGAGCTTTCGTAGTCGCCGAGCACGCATGG
Organism: Microbacterium sp. BDGP8; assembly: GCF_029991045.1. Lineage (NCBI taxonomy): Bacteria > Bacillati > Actinomycetota > Actinomycetes > Micrococcales > Microbacteriaceae > Microbacterium > Microbacterium sp. BDGP8. The sequence goes on from NZ_CP120712.1 coordinate 1,226,203, forward strand.
CGCAAGCGTATCGGCCGGTCCGGGCGGCGCGGGTATCGTCGGACCCAGGAGGTCAGAACATGGCTATTGCACGACTGCACGGTGGTCCCCTCGATGGGCAGACCCTTCCGCTGGACGAAGACGCGTCAGACCGGCTCATCCTTCCCTACAGCGAGACCCAGGTGGTCTATGAGCGCGCCGGCGAGCCGGAGCACACCGGCGAGGGTGACGGGCCGACGTCGTCCGAGTTCCACTTCGTCGAGGCGGAGGGCGACATCGACCCCTCGACCGACGAGCGCGACGACCGCGTCACCAGTGACGACTGAGCCGCGCAGCTCGCTCGAGATCGAGCGCAAGTACGACGTCGAGGCCGGCACGGCGGTGCCCGACTGGTCGACTCTTCCCGGAGTCGCGTCCGTCGGTGAGCCCGAGCCCCGCGAGCTCGACGCGCGTTACCTCGACACCGCCGACGGGCGACTCGCCGAGGCGCTGACCGCGCTGCGGCGACGTACAGGCGGTCCCGACGCGGGCTGGCACGTCAAGCGTTCGACGCCGGAAGGCAAGCTCGAGACGCACTGGCCCCTCGACGACGCCGATGAGTCGGCCCCGGTTGAGGTGCCCGAGGCGATCATCGCGGAGCTCGCCGAGGTGGCGCAGCCGCCGTTCGAGGTCATCGCGCGCATCCGGAACTCGCGCACCGCCTTCGCTCTGCTCGATGCCGAGGGCGGCATGGTCGCGGAGTTCGTCGACGATCGGGTGACGGCCACGGACGAGCGCTCGGGGCGCACGACTTCGTGGCGGGAGTGGGAGCTCGAGCTGGGCCCTGCGGCCCCGAGCACTGCGGCGGGTGTCGCCGAGCTCTTCGCGGCGGCTGATGAGCTCGTGGCATCCGTCGGGGGAGCGCCGGCGGCATCCGAATCCAAGCTCGGACGCGCCCTCGCGCGCTGAGTATCCGCAGCTCGCTCAGACGAAAAGACGAACGCACCGCCGGCCATAGCCGCGCGGTGCGTTCGTCTTGGAGACGCGAGCGTCAGAGGTTGATCATGTGGCCCGCGAGACCGTGGAAGGCCTCCTGCAGGCCCTCCGACAGCGTCGGGTGCGTGTGGACGTTGCGCGCGGCCTCGAGCGCGGTCAGGTCCCACTTCTGAGCAAGGGTCAACTCGGGCAGCAGCTCCGACACGTCGGGGCCGATCAGGTGTCCGCCCAGGAGCTCCAGGTGCTCAGCGTCGGCGATCAGCTTGACGAAGCCGACGGGCTCGCCCAGGCCGTTCGCCTTGCCGTTCGCCGAGAAGGGGAACTTGGCGACCTTGACGTCGTGACCGGCGTCGCGCGCCTGCTGCTCGGTCAGACCGAACGATGCGACCTGCGGCGAGCAGAACGTTGCACGCGGCATGTTGCGGTAATCGCCGAGAGTCTGCGTCTCGGCTCCGCCGATCGTCTCGGCCGCGACGACGCCCTGCGCCTCGGCGACGTGTGCGAGCTGCAGCTTGGCGGTGACGTCACCGATCGCGTAGATGCCCTCGACATTGGTCCGCATGTGGTCGTCGATGTCGATCGCGCCGCGCTCCGTGAGCTTCACGCCGGTGTTCTCCAGACCGAAGCCCTCGACGCGGGGCGCGAAGCCGATCGACATGAGGACCTTGTCGGCCTCGATCTGCCCCTTCGCGCCGTCGGCGTTGGCCGAGTACGAGACGGTGACCTTGTCGCCGGAGTCGACGATCTGCTCGACCTTGGTCGAGGTGAGGATGTCGATGCCGTACTTCTTGTACTGCTTCTGGATCTCCTTCGAGACCTCGACGTCCTCGTTGGGGAGGGCGCGGTCGAGGAACTCGATGATCGTGACCTTGACGCCGTAGTTCGACATCACGAAGGCGAACTCCATGCCGATCGCGCCGGCACCGACGATGACGATCGAGTTCGGCAGGTCGCGAGTGAGGATCTGCTCCTCGTAGGTCACGACGTTGTCGCTGAGCTGAACGCCGGGGAGCAGGCGCACCGTCGAGCCGGTGGCGATGATGACGTTGTCGAACGTGACGGTCTCCTGCGAGCCATCGGTCTTGGTCACCTGGATCGACTTGGCGTCGAGGAACGAACCGCGACCCTCGTACTCGGTGACCTTGTTCTTCTTCATCAGGAAGTGGATGCCCTTGACGTGCGTCTCGGCCACCTTGCGGCTGCGGTCGAACGCGGTGCCGAAGTCGAAGTTCACATCTCCGCTGATGCCGAAGAGATCGGCCTTGTGCTTGAAGGTGTGGGCGAGGTCGGCGTTCTTCAGCAGCGCCTTGGAAGGGATGCAGCCGACGTTGAGGCAGACGCCTCCCCAGTACTTCTCTTCGATGATCGCGACGGACTGTCCGAGCTGCGCAGCGCGGACAGCTGCGACATACCCGCCGGGGCCCGCGCCGAGGATGACGACGTTGTAGTGAGGCATGCTCCCAGCCTAGTCCTCGGTGCGCCGCCGAGACGCCGCTACGAGGGCGATGACGAGCGCGATCACGCCGGCGACGACGACGATCGACACGACGATCCAGAACACGGCGGGAAGGCCTTCCTCCGTGGTGGTCTCGGCTTCTCCGCCGACGGGGGATGTCGGCGCGGCCGCGGGGTCGCCGGCGGTGAACGAGAACTCGCCCGAGACCGGGTGGCCGTCGCTCGAGACCACACGCCACCGCACGGTGATCGGGCCCTGGCTGTCGCCGCTGAGCGCCTGGGTCGCCGTGGTCCCATCGAGGGTCGGCGCGCCCTCGGCGAGCTCGGTTCCGGCTGCGTCGGTCACCGAGATCGCGTTGACCCCGTCCTCGTCGATCAGGACGCCACTGAAGGTGAGGGTCAGCTCGTCGGGCAGCGCGGTCACCGTCGAATCGGCGGCCGGATCGGAAGCGAGCAGCTCGTCGTGTGCGAGGGCGGGGGACGCGGGTGCGGCGACGGCGAGGCCGAGTGCGAGGCCGAGGGCGGCGAGGAGGCGCGTGCGGAGAGCGGGGGTGCGTTGAGACATCGCCCCGAGCCTAATCCGCGAGGCATATGAAGGTCGTGAGAGCCCTCGGGAATCGCGTTCGCGACTCGTCGTCGATCCGTTAGGCTGGCCCGGAAGAGGAGGACACTGTGGACGAAAAGGATCGAGACGTCGACGACATCCGACGCGGCCCCGACCGCGCGCCGCACAGCGGGTCCTCGGACACGACGCAGACGTTCGGGCACGACCTGGACCTGTCATTCGTGCCGTTCGGGGCTGACCTCACCGCTGTCGAGCGCGATGCCATCCAGGCTCTGCCGGAGCGGGCAGCCCTGCTTCTGGTGCGTTCGGGCCCGACGGCGGGAGCCCGGTATCTGCTCGACACCGACGTGACGACCGTCGGTCGCCACCCCGAGGCCGACATCTTCTTCGACGACGTCACGGTCTCGCGCCGGCACGCGGAGATCACTCGCACCGGCTCGGCATTCGAGATCGTCGACCAGCGCTCCCTGAACGGCACGTACGTGAACGGTGAGCGCGTCGACCGAGCTGTGCTCTCGGACGGCGCCGAACTGCGCGTCGGCAAATTCCGCCTGAACTTCTTCGTCTCACCGCTCGATCGCGGACCGGCGACCGGCGCGTGAGCGCGGCCCCCGCCGCCCGCAGTCGGTCCACGACGGCGGGTCATCTGAGCATCGGTCAGGTGCTCGCCCGGCTCAGCCCGGAGTTTCCGGCTCTGAGCTCGAGCAAGCTCCGTTACCTCGAGGACCAGGGGATCGTCACACCGACGCGCACCGGGTCGGGATACCGGAAGTTCTCGCCCGCGGACGTGGAGCGCCTGCGCACGGCGTTGACGCTCCAGCGCGACCACTACATGCCCCTGGCACGCATCCGTGAGTACCTCGACACACCGGGGGCCGAGGGGCTTCCGCCTGCGCTGCCGGCGTCGATCGTCCAGCATCGGCGCTATCGGCGCGACGAGCTGATCGATCAGGCCGAGGCCACCGCGGCGCTGCTCGGCGACGCGGTGTCAGCGGGCCTGCTGCCCGCCGCCGACACCTACGACGAACGCGCGCTGGTGCTGCTGCGTACCCTCGTCGCCCTCGATCGTCACGGCATCGGTCCTCGCCACCTCCGCACGGTGCGCCAGGCGGCCGAGCGTGACGTCGCGCTCGTCGAGACGGCGCTCGCGCCGTTGCTCCGCCGAACCGACTCCTCGTCTCGTGGACGCGCCCACGAGCTCGCTCCCGAACTGGTGCGCCGGCTCGACGACGTCCGTTCGGCGTTCGTCCAGGCGGCTATCGACCGACTCGTCAGGTGAGCCGCGCGCGACACGCCGCGGGCTCGGAACGGATGTCGTTGCCGCGGCGGCATCCCTCATCTAGCGTGGAAGTAACCCGACCGTCCGGCAGGAGGACCAGATGACCGCGCATGATTCGCTCGGCGAGATGCGGTTCACGACCGACCTGCTCTTCACCGACGGTCTCCCCGAGATGGATGACGAAGCCGGGTACCGGGGAGCGCAGGCCGCTCGCGCCGCCGGGATCACCTACCGTCAGCTCGACTACTGGGCTCGCACCGAACTCGTCGTCCCGACCGTTCGCGGCGCCAGTGGCTCCGGGTCGCAGCGGCTCTACGGCTTCCGCGACATCCTCGTCCTCAAGCTCGTGAAGCGACTGCTCGACACCGGCATCTCGCTGCAGCAGATCCGCGTCGCCGTGGATCAGCTCCGCGCCGCCGGCATTCGTGATCTCGCCGGGACGACCCTGATGAGCGACGGCGCTTCGGTCTACCTCTGCACGTCGAACGACGAGGTCATCGACCTCGTCAGCCGCGGTCAGGGCGTGTTCGGCATCGCGGTCGGGAAGGTCCTCCGCGAGGTCGAGTCGACGCTCGTGGAGTTCGACCCCCAGGCGCCGGACCCCGTCGACGAGCTCGCCGCGCGACGCTCGGCGCGCAGCGCCTGAGTCGCTCCCGATACACAGAACCCCGGCGCACCTGCGGTGCGGCCGGGGTTTCGTTCGTGTGGGGACGAGCTGATCAGCTCGGGGTGGCCGTGGGAGTCTCGCCCGCGACCGGGATGCGGCCGGTGCGCAGCACGCGGTCGAGCAGCGCGTCGAAGTCGGACGCGAGCTCCTGCGCGGAGTCTCCGGGCCAGATGTGGAGCGGCTTCGCCGCACCCTGGGCCTGCTGCAGCGAGGTGCGTTCGGGCAGCTGAGGCGAGAGCACCAGGGGACCGAACATGTCGCGGAGTTCCTTGATGCGGAACTGGTGCTCGATCGACTGCGGACGCACGCGGTTGACCACGATTCCGAGGGGCTGCAGGCGAGGCGAAAGGCCGCGTCGGATCTCCTCGATGGCACGGAGGGCGCGATCGGCGGCAGCGACAGAGAACAGGCCGGGCTCGGTCACGACGATCACGCGGTCGCTGGCCGCCCACGCCGTGCGGGTCAGGGCGTTGAGAGAGGGAGCGCAGTCGATGAGCACGAGGTCGTAGTCGGCCTCGATGGTCGCGAGAGCCTCTTCGAGCTTCCAGACGTCGCGCACGCTCGGGTGCGGTCCGTCGAAGTTGATGGCCGACGGGCTGCCGATCAGAACGTCGATGGTGCCGGGGTGCACCTTCGCCCATCCGCTCGAGGTGATGGCCTGACGGACCACCTTCTCCTTCGGATTGGCGAGGACATCGGCGACGTTGAGACGGCCGGCGACCTGGATGTCCATCCCCGTCGACACGTCGGACTGCGGATCGAGGTCGACAACCAACGTCCGGACACCGCGGGCGAACGCGGCGGATGCGAGCCCCAGGGTGACCGTCGTCTTGCCGACCCCGCCCTTGAGCGAGCTGACGGAAAGTACGTGCACGAGGCTCTACGTTACCTTCCCCTAGGCTGTGAGGGTATTCGAGCCCCCGCGCGGCGCCGTTGCCGCGCGACTCACTCCAGCGAGGTGAGCATGTTCCGGAAGATCCTTGTCGCGAATCGTGGTGAGATCGCCATCCGCGCTTTCCGCGCGGCGTTCGAGCTCGGGGCCCGGACCGTGGCGGTCTATCCCCATGAGGACAGATACTCGCTCCACCGGCTGAAGGCCGACGAGGCCTACGAGATCGGCGTCAAGGGTCACCCGGTGCGTGCCTACCTCGACGTCGACGAGATCATCCGCGTCGCGCGTGAGAGCGGGGCAGACGCCATCTACCCGGGCTACGGCTTCCTGTCGGAGAATCCGGAACTCGCGGCGCGCGCCGCCGAGGCGGGCATCGCGTTCATCGGTCCTTCCGCACGCGTGCTCGAGATGGCGGGGAACAAGGTCACGGCCAAGGGCCACGCGGTCGCCGCAGGCGTGCCGGTGCTGCGATCGACCGACGCCTCTGACGACATCGACGCTCTCGTGGCCCAGGCAGGCGACATCGGCTTCCCCGTCTTCGTCAAAGCCGTCGCCGGTGGTGGGGGACGCGGGATGCGGCGCGTCGCCAGCCCCGACGAGCTCGCGCCGGCCCTCTCCGAGGCCATGCGCGAGGCCCGGAGTGCCTTCGGCGACGCGCGCGTCTTCCTGGAACAGGCCGTGCAGCGACCCCGCCATGTCGAGGTTCAGGTGCTCGCCGATGCCACGGGGGAGACGGTTCACCTCTTCGAGCGGGACTGCTCGGTGCAGCGGCGTCATCAGAAGGTCATCGAGATCGCGCCGGCTCCCAATCTCGACGACGAGACGCGGGCCGACCTGCACCGGCACGCGATCGCCTTCGCGACCTCCATCGGCTACGTGAACGCCGGCACCGTCGAGTTCCTGCTCGAGACCGCCGGCCCCCGGGCGGGCGAGATCGTCTTCATCGAGATGAACCCCCGCATCCAGGTCGAGCACACGGTGACCGAGGAGGTCACCGACGTCGACCTGGTCCAATCCCAGATGCGGATCGCGGCGGGGGAGAGCCTCGCGCAGCTCGGCCTCACCCAGAACCGCATCCAGCTGCGCGGCGCGGCTCTGCAGTGCCGCATCACGACCGAGGACCCGGCTCAGGGGTTCCGCCCCGATACGGGGAAGATCACCACCTACCGGTCGCCCGGCGGGGCCGGCATCCGTCTCGACGGCGGCACGACCGCCGCCGGATCTCAGGTGAGCCCGCACTTCGACTCGATGCTCGCCAAGCTCACCTGCCGGGGCCGCGACTTCGGCGCCGCGGTCGTTCGCTCGCGCCGCGCCCTCGCCGAGTTCCGCATCCGTGGCGTCTCGACCAACATCCCGTTCCTGCAGCAGGTTCTCGACGACCCGTCTTTCGCTCGCGGTGACCTCAGCACGTCGTTCATCGACGAGCGCCCCGAGCTGCTCGAGGGACGCGCGTCCAAGGACCGCGGATCGAAGATCCTGGGTTGGCTCGCCGACACCACCGTCAACCGCCCGCACGGTTCTACTCCGACGAGCGTCGACCCCCGGAGCAAGCTTCCGCGGATCGACCTCGCTGCGTCGCCACCGGCGGGCTCGCGTCAGCGCCTCCTCGAACTCGGGCCAGTGGGGTTCGCCGAAGCCCTGCGCCGCCAGACCTCGCTCGCCGTGACGGAGACGACCTTCCGCGACGCGCACCAGTCGCTTCTCGCGACCCGCGTGCGGACAAAGGACCTCGTTGCGGTCGCCCCCGCTGTTGCGCGGCTCACTCCTCAGCTTCTCTCCGTCGAGGCGTGGGGCGGAGCGACCTACGACGTGGCGCTCCGCTTCCTCGGCGAAGACCCCTGGGAACGGCTCGACAAGCTCCGTGACGCGCTTCCCAACGTGGCGCTGCAGATGCTGCTGCGCGGCCGCAACACCGTCGGGTACACCCCCTACCCGACAGCCGTCACGCAAGCCTTCGTTCGGGAAGCGGCGGATGCGGGTGTCGACATCTTCCGGATCTTCGACGCACTGAACGACGTCACGCAGATGCGGCCCGCCATCGACGCCGTCCTCGAGACCGGAACGACGATCGCCGAAGTCGCGCTCTGCTACACGGGAGATCTGCTCGACCCGAGCGAGGACCTCTACACCCTCGACTACTACCTCCGTCTCGCCGAGGAGATCGTCGAAGCGGGAGCGCACGTCCTCGCCATCAAGGACATGGCCGGGTTGCTGCGGCCGGCCGCAGCGTCGCGCCTGGTCTCGGCGCTGCGCGAACGGTTCGATCTCCCCGTCCACGTCCACACGCACGACACCGCCGGCGGGCAGCTGGCGACCCTTCTGGCCGCGAGCGCAGCGGGGGCGGATGCCGTCGACGCGGCGTCCGCGCCCATGGCGGGCACGACCAGCCAGCCGTCGCTCTCCGCTCTCGTGGCCGCCCTCGCGCACACTGACCGCGACACGGGGCTCGACCTCGATGCGGTGTCGGACCTCGAGCCTTACTGGGAAGCCGTGCGGCACATGTACCGGCCGTTCGAGTCCGGTCTGCCCGGCCCCACCGGCCGGGTCTACCGCCACGAGATCCCCGGCGGCCAGCTCTCCAACCTGCGGCAGCAGGCCATCGCCCTCGGGCTCGCCAACGATTTCGAGCTCATCGAGGACATGTACGCCGCGGCGAACCGGATCCTCGGCCGGGTTCCGAAGGTCACGCCGTCGTCGAAGGTCGTGGGCGACCTCGCCCTGCATCTGGCAGCCGTCAAAGCCGATCCCGAAGCCTTCGCCGCCGACCCGGGTGCGTACGACATCCCGGAATCGGTCGTCGGCTTCATGGCGGGCGAGCTCGGCGACCTGCCGGGCGGATGGCCCGAACCGTTCCGGTCGAAGGTGCTCGCCGGGCGCACCGTGCGACCCGCTGTCACCGACCTGTCGGCAGCGCAGGCGGCGGACCTCGACGCGGATTCCGCAACACGACGGCGCACGCTGAACGCGCTGCTCTTTTCCGCGCCGACCCAGGAGTTCGACCGGGTACGCGAGACGTACGGTGACCTCAGCGTGCTCGACACCGCGGACTATCTGTACGGGCTCGTTCCCGGCGCCGAGCACGTCGTCGAGATCGAGAAGGGCGTCCAGCTCTACGTCGGGCTCGAGGCCATCGGCGAGGCCGATGACAAGGGCATGCGCACGGTCATGGCGACCCTGAACGGGCAGCTGCGGCCGGTCTTCGTCCGCGACCGCGGGATCAGCGTCGAGGCCCGCCAAGCAGAGAAGGCCGATACCGCGATTCCCGGTCAGGTCGCGGCTCCGTTCTCGGGCGTCGTCACGCTCAAGGTGGCCGTCGGCGATGCCGTCGAGGCCGGGGCGCCCGTCGCGTCGATCGAGGCGATGAAGATGGAAGCGGGCATCACGGCGCCCGTGGCGGGCGTCGTCGAGCGGCTCGTCGTCGATCCGACCGCAGCGGTCGAAGCCGGTGACCTTTTGGTCGTCGTCCGGCCCGGCGGGTAGCCTAAGGGGTCGGGCGCGAGCTCGAGACCTGGGAGTGGACGCAGCAAAACATGCCTGAGCGCAACGAGAATCAGCCCGAAGAGACCGATCCCGCGGTCCTCGCCGACAGCGAGAGCATTCACACGACGGCGATCGGGATCATCGGCGGCACCGCGCAGGTCGACGTCGCGCTTCCCGTCGCGGAAGACGACCTCGATGACGACGACGTCATCGACGGCGAGGTCGGCGACGAGCAGCTGACGACCGGCGACATCCCCCTCGGGGCGGGACCGGGCGAGCCGTACGACGATGCCGACGCGTCAGAGGATGACACATCGCGTGCTTCCGACGACGAGGCGGGCGTCGGCGAGCACGCGACTCCAGACCACGACGACGACCTCGCGGCGCCGGATCGGTCGAGCGACGGCGAGCCGGACGACGAGGTGACGGAGGCCGAAGCAGCCGACCTCGTCGTCGACGACGACGACATCGACGTCGCGACCGATGAGGACGTCGCGACCGACGACGACGTCGCGACCGATGACGACGCAGCCGAGCCGGCCGACGAGGTCGTCACCGCCACGATCGACGACGAGGACGCGGAGACCGACGGTCAGGACGACTCGGAACCGATGACCGCGGGTGCAGCCGGCGAGGCTCTGGACGTGCGTGATGAGTCCGGCGACGCGACGGACGCCGCCGTCGAGCACGACGCCCCGAGGCCCGACGTCGGAGAAACGCTCGAGGGCGGTGCCGTCGTCGCGACGGTCGTGCCGACCTCCACCCCGATCACCGGGACCGTGCCGACGACGCGCCGGCAAGCGCACCAGGCCGCCGAGCAGGTGCGTCACGCCAGCGAGCGCGTGTCCGTGGCACGTACGACCGAGCCCGTCCTCCAATCGCGACGTATCGGCGACCTCGAGCCCGGGCGCGAGTCCGCCGACCTCCTCACGGCCGAACGTCTGCTCGACCCCTCGCAGGTCGTGCGAGCCGAGCCGGAAGGCCGTTGGCAGCGGCTGCTGTACAGCGTCTCCGGCCATCGCATCAACCTCGGCGACGGAAAGCGCGCGCGGGCGCGGAAGGAGCTCGACCGACGCATCGCCGCGCCGCTGGTCGGTGGCGCGAAGTTCGTCCCCGTGCTCTCGCGCAAGGGCGGCGTCGGCAAGACGACGGTGACGACCCTCCTCGGCATGGCTCTCGCAGATGCCCGCGATGACCGCGTGATCGCCATCGACGCCAATCCCGACCGTGGCACGCTGGCCGATCGCATCGGCCGAACGAGCGGGAAGACCGTGCGCGATCTGGCGCGTGCACGCGGTGAGGTAGTCGGCTTCAACGACCTCTCCGCCATCGTCGCGCGCGACGAAACCCGGCTCGACGTGCTGGCCTCCGACGCCGATCCGCACGTATCCGAAGCGTTCAGCGATCACGATTACGAGGATGTGGCCGCGATCGCGGCGCACTATTACTCCATCGTCCTCACCGACACGGGCACCGGGATCGTGCATTCCGTGATGGGCGCGACTCTCGGACTGTCCGACCAGATCGTCGTCGTCGCCGGTCTCTCGGTCGACGAGGCCCGGCTGGCCTCCGAGACGTTGACGTGGCTCGAATCCAACGGTTTCGCCGACGCCGTGAAGAACGCCGTCGTGGTGCTCAACACATCCCGTCCGGGAACGCCGATGGTTCGCGCGGAAGAGTTGGAGACGCACTTCGCCACGCGCGTGCGCTCCGTCCTGCGCGTTCCGTACGACCCGCACCTGGCGGCGGGGAGCGCGGTCTCGTTCCGCGACCTCGAGCCGGCGACCCGCGAAGCGGCGCGCAAACTCGCGGCGAGCGTGGTCGAAGGTCTGCGTCTGGGAGGGGCGGCCTGACATGACGGTTCGCGCGATCCGCTTCTTCGGCGACCCGGTCCTGAAGTCGCCGGCAGCTCCGATCGAGACGATCGACGACGGTGTGCGCTCGCTCGTCCAGGACCTCCTCGACACCGTCGAGCTGCCCGGTCGTGCGGGCGTCGCCGCTCCGCAGATCGGCGTGGGCCTGCGCGCGTTCAGCTACAACGTGGACGGCGTCATCGGCTACATCCTCAATCCGCGTCTCGTCGAGGTCTCCGGTGAACCGTCTCTGATCGGCGAGGGATGCCTCTCGGTACCCAACCTGTGGCATGACACGCTCCGGCACCCGTACGCGCGCGCCGTGGGCATCGATCTCGACGGCGAAGAGATCGTCCTCGAGGGCGAGGGGCTGATGGCGCAGGCCCTGCAGCACGAGTGCGATCATCTCGATGGCATCCTGTACCTCGACCGGCTCTCGCCCGCCGAGCGTCGGATCGCCATGCGCGAGGTGCGCGAGTCGTCCTGGTTCTGACGCGTCACGCAGAAGCGGGGCCCGGCCGGTCATCACCAGCCGGGCCCCGCTTCTGCGTCATCCGATCATCCGAGCGGGACGTTGCTCGTCTTCACCGGTTCGTCGTAGATGTCGGAGATGGCGTCCGAGAAGTCGGTGAGGATGACGTTGCGCTTGATGCTCATCTTGGGCGTCAGGTGGCCGCTCGCCTCGGTCCACTCCGTGTCGAGGATCGTGAACTTGCGGATCGACTCTGCGCGCGAGACGTTGCGGTTCGCCTCGTCGATCGCGCGCTGGACCTCGGCGCGGACCTCGGCGTTCTTCGCCGCGTCGGCGAGGGACATGTCTCCGGAGAGGCCGTTATTCGTCAGCCAGGTCGGCAGCATCTCCGGGTCGAGCGTGACGAGCGCGGAGATGAAGGGCTTCTGATCGCCCACGACGACGACCTGGCCCACGATCGGATTGGCGCGGATGGGATCTTCCAGCACGGCGGGGGCGACGTTCTTGCCGCCGGCGGTGACGATGATCTCCTTCTTGCGTCCGGTGATCGTGAGGAAGCCCTCGTCGTCGAACGATCCGATGTCGCCGGTCTTGAACCAGCCGTCGTTGAACGCCGCCTCGGTGGCCTCGGGGTTGCGCCAGTACTCCGCGAACACGTTGATGCCGCGCACCTCGACTTCGCCGTCCTCACCGAGGCGGACTCCGACGCCGGGCAGGACCGGCCCGACCGTGCCGATCTTGGACTTCGTCGCGAGGTTGACCGTCGCGGGAGCCGTCGTCTCGGTGAGTCCGTAGCCCTCGAGGATCGTGACGCCGAGGCTGTGGAAGAAGTGGCCGAGGCGCGGGCCCAGGGGAGCGGATCCCGAGACGGCGTAGGTGACGCGGCCGCCCATGGCGGCGCGGAGCTTGCCGTAGACCAGCTTGTCGAAGACACGGAACTTGAGCTTGGTCAGCAGCGGGATGCTCTTGCCCTCCTGCTTCAGCCGCGAGTGATCGATCGCGACCTGCGCGGCGGCGCGGAAGATCTTGCCCTTGCCGCCGGCTTCGGCCTTCTGCTCCGCCGAGTTGTAGACCTTCTCGAACACGCGCGGGACCGCGAGCAGGAAGGTCGGCTGGAACGTGCCGAGAGCAGGCAGCAGCTGCTTGGTGTCGGGCTGATGCCCGGTCTTGACCCCGGCATGGACATTGAGGATCGAGATGAAGCGAGCGAAGACGTGAGCCGTGGTGATGAACAGCAGCGTCGATGCGCCGCCGGGGTGGTTGACGACCTCTTTGAGTGCTTCGCCGGAGTTTCGGGCGAGCTCGACGAAGTTGCTGTGGGTCAGCACACAGCCCTTCGGGCGCCCGGTCGATCCCGAGGTGTAGATGAGCGTCGCAATGTCCGAGCCGACGGCGAGGTTCCGTCGCCGCTCGATCTCCTCGTCGGACACGCCGCCCCCGCTCGAGCGCAGCTTGTCGAGATGTCCCGAAGCCATGACCCACACCTCGCGGACGAGGGGCACGGTCGACCGGATCTCGTCGATGCGACCCGCGTGGTCGGCCGACTCCGCGATCGCGAATGTCGCGCCCGAGTCGCCGAGGATCCAGGCGATCTGCGACGCCGAGCTCGTCTCGTAGACGGGGACCATCACGGCGCCGGCGAAAAAGATCGCGAAATCGACGAGCGTCCAGTCGTACGTGGTGCGGGCGATGAACGCCACCTTGTCGCCGGGCTCGACACCGGCGGCGACGAGACCCTTCGCCAGCGCGATGACTTCGCGTTGGAACTCGGCCGCGGAGATGTCTCGCCAACCACCGTCGTGCGGCACGGCGAAGAGCGCTCGCGACGGGGTCGCGGCGACCCGGTCGACGAGGAGATCGGTGATGTTCGCGTCAGGGTCGGCTGGAACGACAGCGGGGACTTCGAACTGGACGGCGCTCATGGGCGGCAACTCCTTCGGTACCGGAAGCGTCTGGCAGGGTACAGACACTCTATCGGCCGCCCGGCCGCCGAGCCCGCGCGCGAACGCGGTGCCCCATTAGACTTTGCGGGTCGCCGCCGGACGGCCGACGGAAAGGACCACGCGTGCTCAACATCGGCATCGACATCGGCGGAACCAAGATCGCCGGAGGTGTCGTCTCCGCCGACGGGACGATCGTCGACCGCATCCGCGTCGACACCCCCGCCGACACCGACGCGCTGGCCGACGCCGTCGCTGACATGGTGCGGCACTTCCGCGCATCGCACGACGTCACCGCTGTCGGCGTCGCTGCCGCGGGATTCCTCGATCGCACCCGGTCGATCATGCGCCACGCCCCGAACATCGACTGGGTGGAGCACCCGCTGCGAGCCGAGCTCGAGGCGCGCGTCGGCGTCGCCGTCGTGCTCGAGAACGATGCCAACGCCGCGGGGTGGGCGGAGTACCGCTTCGGCGCCGGCCGCGGCAGCTCCAACATGGTGATGCTGACCCTCGGCACCGGCGTCGGGGGAGCGGTCATCATCGACGGGCAGCTCCTCATCGGCGGTCGAGGAGCGGCGGGCGAGCTCGGCCACGTGCGGTTCGAGCGCGGCGGGCGCCTGTGCGGGTGCGGCCTGAAGGGATGCCTCGAGCAGTACGCCTCGGGACGCGCGCTGCAGCGCGAGGCGGTGGCCATCGCGGACGACCTCGAGCTCGGTGCCGGGCTCGCGCAGGTGCGCGACGAGCACGGTTCGATCCCGGGCGACGCGATCTCGCGCCTGATCCTCGCCGACGATCCCGGAGCGCTCGAGGCGCTCCACCGGGTCGCGACGGCGCTGGGCGAGACCGCGGGCGGGTTCCAGGCGACGCTCGACCCCGAGATCTTCGTCATCGGCGGCGGCGTCGCCCAGCTCGGCGAGACGCTCCTCGCGCCGGTCCGGGCGGCCTACCGTGACGCGCTCCCGGGCGGCGAGAACGCGGCTCCCGCCGACTTCGCGATCGCGACGCTCGGCAACGACGCGGGCCTGATCGGCGTCGCCGATCTGGCCGGGGGGCGGTGACCGGTGTTCTACTGGCTGATGAAGTACATCTTCATCGGACCCGTCGTGAAGGCGATCTTCCGGCCCTGGATCGTGGGGCGCCGTAACGTCCCGGCATCCGGTGCGGCGATCTTCGCCAGTAACCACCTCTCGGTGAGCGACTCGATCTTCCTGCCGCTCATGATCGACCGGCCGATGTCGTTCCTCGCCAAGAGCGACTACTTCACCGGAACGGGCCTCAAGGGCTGGGCTACTCGGGTGTTCATGAAGGCGACGGGTCAGATCGCCATCGACCGGACGGGGGGCAAGGCGTCCGAAGCCTCGCTCAACACGGGACTCCAGGTGCTGGGCCGCGGCGATCTGCTCGGGATCTACCCCGAGGGCACGCGGAGCCCCGATGGCAAGCTCTACCGCGGACGCACCGGATTGGCGCGCATGGCGCTCGAGGCCCGCGTGCCCGTGATCCCCGTCGTCATGGTCGACACCGACGCGGTCATGCCCATCGGGCGCAGCATCCCCCGGGTCGGACGGGTGGGAATGGTCATCGGCGAGCCGCTGGACTTCTCTCGTTTCCAGGGGATGGAGAGCGACCGGTACGTGCTGCGCTCGGTGACCGACGAGATCATGGTCGCGCTGCAGCGGCTGGGCGAGCAGGAGTACGAAGACGTGTACGCATCGTCGGTCAAGGAGCGCGCAGCGCAGCAGCAGGCCTGATCGTCACACGGCCGGCGGGGTGTCGGCCGAGCACTAGACTTGGCCCGTGCCTACGCTGGATTCACTCGACTCGTGGCGCGATCTTCCCATCAAGCAGCAGCCGGCGTGGAACGACCCCGACGCCGTGGCTGCGGTGTCGGCCGAGATCGCGACGCTCCCGCCCCTCGTCTTCGCCGGTGAGGTGGACATCCTCCGCGAGCGCCTCGCGCGCGCGGCATCCGGAGAAGCCTTCCTCCTGCAGGGCGGTGACTGCGCCGAGACGTTCGCCGGCGCGACCGCGGAGAAGATCCGCAACCGCATCAAGACGGTGCTGCAGATGGCGGTCGTGCTGACCTATGGCGCCTCGATGCCCGTCGTCAAGATGGGTCGCATGGCCGGGCAGTTCGCCAAGCCCCGCTCGAGCGACACCGAGACGCGCGGCGACGTCACGCTGCCGGCGTACCGCGGCGACATCGTCAACGGCTACGACTTCACCGCCGCCTCGCGTCAGCCCGACCCCGCCCGGTTGCTCAAGGGCTACCACACGGCCGCGTCGACGCTGAACCTCATCCGCGCGTTCACGCAGGGTGGGTTCGCCGACCTGCGCGAGGTGCACTCGTGGAACAAGGGCTTCGCGTCGAACCCGGCGAATGCCCGTTACGAGGGCCTCGCGGGAGAGATCGACCGGGCCATCAAGTTCATGGAGGCGGCCGGGGCCAACTTCGACGAGCTGCGCGGCGTCGAGTTCTACACGGGCCACGAGGGCCTGCTGATGGACTACGAGCGCCCGATGACGCGCATCGATTCGCGGACGAACACGCCGTACAACACGTCGTCTCACTTCCTCTGGATCGGCGAGCGCACGCGCGAGCTCGACGGCGCGCACGTCGACTACTTCTCGAAGATCCGCAACCCCATCGGGGTGAAGCTCGGCCCCACGACGTCGACCGACACCGCGCTGGCGCTGATCGACAAGCTCGACCCCGAGCGCGAGCCGGGTCGCCTCACCTTCATCACTCGTATGGGGGCGGGCAAGATCCGCGATGCGCTGCCGCCGCTGCTCGAGGCCGTGAAGGACTCGGGCGCGACGCCGCTGTGGGTCACCGACCCGATGCACGGCAACGGCATCACGACGCCCACCGGCTACAAGACGCGTCGCTTCGACGACGTCGTCGACGAGGTGCGCGGCTTCTTCGAGGCGCACCGCGCGGTGGGCACCTTCCCGGGCGGCATCCACGTCGAGCTCACGGGTGACGACGTCACGGAGTGCCTCGGCGGTTCCGAGATGATCGACGAGGCGACGCTCGCCACGCGGTACGAGAGCCTGTGCGACCCGCGTCTGAACCACATGCAGAGCCTGGAACTGGCCTTCCTGGTAGCCGAGGAGCTCGAGAAGCGCTGAGCTTCGGGCTTCGCGGCCGCGCGAGAGCGCACATCCGCACGGTTGTGGGGTCTTCCCACCGTGCAGATGTGCGCTCTCGCCGTTTCGGGCTGTGGAGAGCGCTGGGTCGGCGAGGCCTGCTCCCGCCCGCGAGTCGCTGTTGCGCGTCGTGCACCGGCTGCCCGTCGAGTACCAGGGGGTCGAGCACCGCACCTTGCGGCGACGGTGGCTCGACGACCTCACGCGCGTTCAGCTGTTCGAGGATGCCGGGTACCGGGTCATCGGCGCGCGGCGGCGGGGAGGGTCAGCCGGTGGCGGTGATCTGCAGCGTGATCGTGGTGCCGCGCACGTGCTTGCTGCCACCGGCGGGGTCCTGAGCGGTGACCTTCGTCAGTCCGTCCGGCCAGATGTTCCACAGCGCCGAGAAGCTGACCTCGAAGCCGGCGTCGCGGAGCGTCTGTGCGGCCGCATCGCGGGTCTGTCCGACGACGCTCGGCACCTCGAACAGCGGGGGGCCGCTAGAGACGATGAGCGTGACGACGTCACCCGGCCGCCAGTTGCCTTCCTCACCGCGGTCGGCGATGCCGATCACATCGCCCTTCGCGATGCGCTCGCTCGCCTCGGTGCGGGTCTCGCCCGACACCTCGAGTCCGGCGTCGGTCAGAATTCCGGTCGCACGGTTGACGCTCTGGCCCGCGACGTCGGGCACGGCACCCCGAGAGACCAGGAGTCCGGCTGAATCGCCCTGGCGCAGGGTGCAACCACCGGAGCAGTCGACCGGTTCGCCACCCCCCGCAGGCGTGCCGGAAGCGCGGATGACGGTGCCCTCGGCGACATCCGGATCGAACTCCGCGTCGGCATCGTCCGAGACGGCGATGACGTTCTGGCGGAGGATCTCGCGCGCTGCGTCTTCGGTCTGACCCGACAACGCGGGTATGGAGACTTCCGCCGGGCCTCGCGAGATCACGACCGTCACGACCGCGTCTCGATCGAGCCGGGAGCCGGGGTCGGGGTCGGTGCGGATGGCGAGCCCCTCTGCGACGTCGAGGCTGTTCTCGCCGGTCTCCTGAGCCTGGAGTCCCTGTGCCATGATGGCGGCTTGCGCATCGGCGAAGCTCGTTCCGCGCACATCGGGAACGGCGACCAGCGAGCCCGGCCCCGACCCGAACCACCATCCCGTGCCGCCGGCGAGAGCCGCCAGCAGAAGCACGATCGTGACGAGCCAGGCGCCCTTCGTCCGGTTGCGACGTGCGTGTCGGCGCAGCCGGGTCGCGTTGTCGACATCCGTCGTGACGGGGGGCGCCGTGAACGTCCCGGGCATCACCTTCGTGAGCTCGCCGGAACCTTCGCCGTCGTCGTCGATGACCACCACCGGCGCGCCGGACGGCGCCGTGCGCACGACCTGGGGGAACACCCCGAGTTCACGCTCGATCTCGCGCAGGCGATCGAGCATGACCTTGGCGTCGAGGGGACGCTCGTCGGGCTCGCGTTCGGTCGCCCACAGCACCAGCTCGTCGAGCTGCTCGGGCACCCCCGGGTTCTTCGCGCTCGGGCGCGGGACCGAGTCGGTCGCGTGCTGGTAGGCGATCTGCATCGGTTGCTCGCCCTTGTAGGGCTGCTCGCCGGCGAGCATCTCGTAGAGCATGATGCCCAGGGCGTAGATGTCGCTGCGGGCGTCGGCCGTGCCCCGGGTGACGAGTTCAGGTGCCAGGTAGGCGATCGTGCCGAGCAGCATCTGCCCGGTCGCGGTGTTCGCCGTCGTGGCCCGAGCGAGGCCGAAGTCGCCGATCTTGATCCGGCCGTCCTCGGCCAGCAGGACGTTCTCCGGTTTGACGTCGCGATGCACGATCCCCGCGCGGTGGGCGGCGGCGAGACCGGAAAGGATCGCATCCATGATGGTGATCGTCTGGGGGATCGTCAGACGCTTCTGCTCGCGCAGCAGCTCACGCAGAGTGATGCCCGGGAGGTACTCCATCACCAGGTAGGCCATCTCGCCGTCCTGGCCCTGGTCGAAGACGTTGACCACGTGCGGATCGGCAAGGCGCGCCGCAGAGCGGGCCTCCTGGATGAAGCGGCTCTGGAAGACCGAGTCGTCCGACAGATGCCCGTGCATGACCTTGAGTGCCACGCGTCGCTCGAGTCTGAGGTCGGTCGCGACGTAGACCGTGGCCATGCCGCCACGGGCGATGCGAGCGCGGACGCGATACCGCTGGTCGACCAGTCGGCCGATCAGCGGGTCGGTCTGCTGGCTCATGCTCACGGAGCGATTCTACGGAGCGGATGCTGCGAGCCCGGGCAACGGCTCACCCTCGTGCGTCGGCGACATGGCTTCCGAGCGTTCTCGGGGTCAGCCGAGTGCGGCGAGCCAGCGATAGGCCTGCTGCTCCCACTCGCCGTACCGCTCGGGGTAGGCGGAGATCTGCACGGCCTGCGCGGCGTCGGTGAAGGCGAGGCTCTCCCACCCCGGGATATCGAGCAGTCCGCGCGTCGCGGTGCCGTTGGGATCGGCCGCGCCGCCGTAGAACGTGGCGATGGAGCGAGCGGGATCGCGCACCTGATCGGGGGTGCCCCACCCGGTGCTCGGACGTTGCTGGAAGAGGCCGAGCGAGTCGCGGTCGCCCCAGTCGAGGTTGCGGATCCACGACTCGACCATCGCAGTCGCCAGGGCGATCGCGATCCCGCGGTCGGGCACACCGCGTTCCCGACCGACCTGGATGATCAGCCGCGCGTTGGCGATCTGCTCCGCGTCGAGGCCGAGGTCGGGGAGAGCGGCGGTCTGGACGGCGGGTGCTGCGGCGGCTCCCGGGATCACGAGCTGCTGGCCGGGATAGATGATCGAGGAGCGGTCGAGCCCGTTCGCCGCGAGTACGGCGTCGAGGCCGAGACCGTGAGCGGCGGCGATCGCCGATAGCGTGTCGCCTGCCGACACGGTGTGCGCCGCGGCGGCGATCGGCACGGACTGCGAGGCGTCCGCGGCTGCGGGCGCCGGGGTCGGGGCGGCCGAGGGCGACCCCGGGACCGCGAGCGTCTGACCGGGGAAGATCACGGCACCGTCCGCGAGCCCGTTCGCTGCCAGGAGCGCGGCGACGTCGACGCCGTGAGCCTGAGCGACCGACCACGGGGTGTCGCCGCTCGCGACGGTATGGGTGAGTCCCGTCGAGGTGGTCTGGGCTACGGGGACCGCAGCCGGCGTCGCCGAGGCGCCCGGCTCCGCGCTCAACCGGATGCGGTCGCCGGGGCGGATGACCGACGACCAGTCCAAACCGTTCCAGGCCAGGAGATCGACCGTGCGGAGTCCGTAAGCGGACGCGATGCGGCTGACGGTGTCGCCGAGCACGACGGTGTGCTCTGCGGGACGCGACGAGAGCGGGCGCACCGGGCCCGCGGTGCCGACCGTGGCGGCTCGGGACGACACGCCGGGGACCGCGTCGCGCTGGGCGGTCTCGGTCATCGGCGCTGCCGTCGCCGGCTGCGCGGTCAGGCTGAGCGCGATGGAACCGACGACGGCGGGCGCGACGGCGCCACGCAGGCGTGGTCGCGGGCGGTGCGGGGGAGAGTTCGAGTCGCGGCGCACGGAGGGTCCCTTCTCGGAGGTCTCGGAAACGCTGACATGTCGCTGTGAGAGGTGTCAACCGAAGTGACTGCTGTGACTCGTGTGAAAGCCGACCCGACGGCGGGCCGGGACGCCCATCGGAACTGACATAGTGAAGGGGTGAGCACTCCCGATTACCCCGCCGTTCCCCTGTCCTGGCTGACACTGCCCGAGGTCGTCGAGCTGACGGGCGAGACGCTCAGCCGCGTCCGGCGACTGCTGGATGAGAATCACCTCATCGGCTCGCGTCGGGACGGAACGCTTCGCGTGCCGGAGGCCTTCTTCCTCGACGGCGCGCCGCTGTCGTCGCTCCGGGGCACTATCACCGTGCTGCACGACGCCGGGTTCTCGGACGACGAGGCGATCGACTGGCTGTTCGCCACCGAGGACTCCATCGGCGCCGCTCCCATCGCCGCCCTGCGCGCAGGACGGAAGACCGAGGTCCGCAGGGTCGCGCAGACGCTCGCCTGACCGGAGCAGAGGCTCCGGACGCTCAGGCGGTCCGCTGGATCGCGGCCTGTCCGATCTCTCGGAGCGTTGCGATCTCGGCACCACCGATCGGCGCGTCATCGAGCGCCGCATCGGCTGCGGCGGCGAGCTGCGCGATCTCCTGTTCGAGGCGCTGGACGGCGCCGCTCTCGTCGATGACCCGCTGCAGGCGTCGGATGGTCGCCTCGTCGAGTGCCCGGTCGCCGAGCGCAGCATCGAGGTCGGCGCGGCCGTCGGCGTCCATCGCTTCGCGCGCGTAAGCGATGAGGACGGTCCGCTTGCCCTCGCGGAGATCGTCGCCGGACGGTTTGCCCGTCACCGCGGGGTCGCCGAAGACGCCCAGTACGTCATCGCGCAGCTGGAAGGCGAGACCGACGGAGTGGCCGAACTCAGCGAGGGCCTCGCGCTGGGCCGCGGTGGCGCCACCGAGTGCCGCGCCGATCAGGAGGGGCTGCTGCACGCTGTATCGAGCGGACTTGTAGGACGCGACCCGCAGTGCTCGGGCGGCGTGCTCGTGGTCGGGTGCCGTGGCCCACGCGGCCTCTTCGGCCACGTCCAGATACTGCCCGACCGTGACGTCGCGCCGCATCGTCGCGTACTGGCGGCGGACGTCCGACGCGAAGCGGTGTCCGTCGACGGCCTCTTCGAGGAGGTCGTCGCTCCAGGCGATGAGCAGGTCGCCGAGCAGGATCGCGGCGGCCCGTCCGAACGCGTCGGCGTCACCGAGCCAGCCGGATCGGCGATGCGCCTCCTCGAGGGCGCGATGGGCGGCGGGGCGTCCTCGTCGCGTGTCCGAGTTGTCGACCAGATCGTCGTGCACGAGCGCGGCCGCATGGAAGATCTCCAGGGAAGCGGCGACACCTGCGATGTCGGCGTCGTCGGAAGAGACCCCGGCCACCGCGTGCCCAGCCGTGAGGAACCGCGCGCGGAGGCGTTTGCCGCCGGCGACGGCGGCGAAGGCGCGGTCGACGAAATCGACCGCTTCGGCCCCGAGATCGGCGGCCTCGGCCCGCCGTTCCGCCGCGAAGCTTTCCAGTCGCTGGGAAACGGTCGAGATCGGGTCGGCGGAGCTCGTCACAGGCCTAGCCTAGTTCTCATCAGCGCGCGTAGAATCGGGCGCATCGGTACCCGAACAGAGGGGGATGCATGCCACTGTCAGAACAGGAGCAGCGGCTGCTTGACGAGATGGAACGCCATCTCATGCGCAATGAAGCAGACGTCGTCAGTGCTCCGCGCGAAGGTCAGTCCCTCAGCTACCGCAACATCGTCTACGGTGCGGTGCTCGTCCTCCTCGGTCTCGGCGGTCTCATCGCCGGCGTCTCGAGCAGCATCATCGCGATCGGCGTCGTGGCCTTCCTCGTCATGGTGGGCGGGGTCGTGTTGGCGCTGACGCCCTCTCGCAACGGAACAGCGAGCCGACCGACGGCGACCACCGGCACGCGAAAGCCCGCCGCCCGGTCCTCGAATTTCATGGACCGGATGAACGACCGCTGGGACCGCCGCAACGGCGAACGCTGACGCATCCCGCTTCTTCTCAGAGCACCGACCTTCGGGTCGGTGCTCTTTTTTGTGCCCTGGGGAGGAATGGGTGCTGTGGCCATAGTGAAGTGGAGGAAAGTGGAGTAAAGTGGTGGCCACCGACGGGCCGGGAGGGGGTGGTGGAGCACCATGCTTCTCGGCACGCACACCCCCAAGCTCGACGAGAAGGGCCGCGTCATCCTCCCCGCCAAATTCCGCGACGACCTCGGCCCCGGTGTCGTCGTCACGCGCGGACAGGAGCGGTGCCTCTACGTGTTCAGCACGGTGGAGTTCGAGCGTGTCTACGAGCGCATCCGCGAAGCGCCTCTCACGAACAAGCAGGCGCGTGACTTCCAGCGGATGTTCCTCTCCGGCGCGAGCGCGGAGAAGCCCGACAGCCAGAACCGCATCACCGTGCCGCCGCACCTGCGCACCTACGCCGGGCTGGGGCGCGAACTGGTCATGACCGGTGTCGGCGCGCACGCCGAGATCTGGGACGCGGATGCCTGGAACGCCTACGCCGCAGGCAACGAAGACGCCTACTCCGACATGGAGCAGGAGGTGATCCCGGGACTCTTCTGACCCGTGGCCGTGATCCTCAGCCGCTGGCCCTGACGCACTTCCCCGGTGTCAGGTCGCAGCGGAGGGGGATCAGGGCTCCGGGACCCGTCCCGCCACGACCATGACGAACGACGACATCCACACCCCCGTCCTGCTCGACCGCTGCGTCGAGCTGCTCTCGCCCGCGCTCGACCGCGAGGGCGCCGTCGTCGTCGACGCGACCGAAGGCATGGGCGGTCACTCAGAAGCGCTTCTCGAGAGGTTCCCCGGCGTTCGGCTCGTCGGGCTCGACCGTGACACCGACGCCCTGCGCATCGCGGGAGAGCGCCTCGCCCGGTTCGGAGACCGCGTCGACCTCGTCCACACCGTCTACGACGGCATCCGCGAGGCCCTCGATTCGCTCGGCATCCGGCGCGTGGACGGCATCCTCTTCGATCTGGGTGTCTCGTCCCTCCAGCTCGATGAGGCCGAGCGGGGGTTCGCCTACGCGCAGGATGCTCCTCTAGACATGCGTATGGATCAGACTGCGGGCACGACCGCGGCAGAGATCCTCGCGACCTACAGCGAGGGCAACCTGCGGCGCATCTTCGAGCGCTACGGCGAGGAGAAGCTGGCCGGGCGGTATGCGCGGGCCATCATCGAGGCGCGGGGCCGGTCGCCGCTGACACGATCAGGTCAGCTCGTCGACGTCCTCATCGCCGCGACCCCGGTCGCCGTGCAGCGCGACCGTTCCGGGCACCCCGCGAAGCGCGTGTTCCAGGCCCTGCGCATCGAGGTCAACGCCGAGCTCGCCGTGCTCGAGCGTGCGCTGCCGGCGGCACTCGACGCGCTGGCGGTCGGCGGACGCATCGTCGTGATGTCGTACCAGTCGCTCGAGGATCGCGCGGTCAAGCGCGTGCTCGCCGAGGCGTCGTCATCGACTGCCCCCAGCGGCCTGCCCGTCGAGCTCCCCGAGCATGCGCCGCGGTTCCGGCTGCTGGTCCGCGGCGCGGAACTGGCGTCCTCGGAAGAACGTGAACGCAATCCCCGCGCGACGCCGGTCCGGCTGCGTGCGGCGGAACGGATGAGGGAGGCCTCGTGACTGCCGACAACACCGCCCGCATCCCATCGCCGCTCGGCGACGACTTCTTCGCGAGCGTTCCCGGTCGCCTGCCGCGCGAGGGGGAGCGGGAGCGTCAGCGCGATCTCCGCCTCGTCGCCGGCGCTTCCCGTCGCCGTCGCCCGCGCATGCTCTACGGCGTCATCGCCGTGTCGGGCGCGGTGCTCATCGGGGCGGTGCAGATGGGGTTGTCGATCCTCACGACTCAGACCTCTTATGAGATCTCCTCGCTCTCGCAGCAGCAGCGGCAGCTCACCTGGCAGAAGCAGATCATCGAGGATGATCTCGCGGGACTCGCCTCACCTCAGTACCTCGCGGCCAATGCGACCGCCCTGGGCATGGTGATCGCCGAGTCTCCGAACTATCTGCGACTCAGCGACGGCGCCGTGCTCGGCTCCGCCAGCGCCGCGGGCGCGCACTCGAACGTCGACGCCCTCGGCCGCGCCGCCGTCGCCAATTCACTCGTCGCCGGCGTCCCGCTGGTCACCGATCCCGCTGCCAGCCTCGAGACCGGCACGAGCACCGACGAGCTGGTCGGTGCCGATCGTGCGACACCCCCGCCCATCGCCGACGGATTGCCCGCCCCGACCACACACTGAGACACATGACGACACGAGCCACCCGCAGTCCGCGCCGCCGTACGGTCGTCGCACTCCTCGTCGTCCTCACCGTCCTCGTCGCGTTCATCGTCCGGCTCGTCGACATCCAGGTCGTCAACGCCGAGGAGCACGAGGCCGATGCCCGCAACCTCGCGATGGAGGCCGGGACCGACCTGTTCGGGACGCGCGGCGACATCACCGACACCAACGGTGCGACCCTCGCCACGACGACCTCCGTCTACGACGCGAAGATCGACCCGAAGCTGGCGATCGAGGGGATCAAGCGCAAGAACGATGACGGTCAGACGGTCACGGTCACCTGGCCCGAGCTGGCCGCCGAGATCGCCGCGGTGACCGGGCAGGATGCCGCCGAGGTCGAGGGCATCGTCACGACGGCCGTCGCCGCCGACCCGGAGTCGCGATTCGCGTACCTCGAGCGGGGGATCTCGACGGCCCAGTACCGCGCTCTCGCCGACCTGAAGCTCCCGTTCGTCGGGTTCGACCCCCACCCCCACCGGACCTACCCCGACGGGGCGGTGGCGGGCAACGTCATCGGTTTCGTCGGCTCGGACGAAGCGCCGCTCGAGGGCATGGAAGCCCTGCAGAACTCGTGCCTGCAGAGCAGCGACGGCAAGGTCCGCTACATGCGCAGCCTCGACGGCGTCGTCATCCCCGGGACGGAGATCGAAGACCCCGCCCCGGTGAACGGCGGGACGCTCCGCCTCACGATCGACCGCGACCTGCAGTGGTACATGCAGCAGCTCATCGCGGAGCAGACGCAGAACCTCGGCGCCGAGAGCGGCTCGATCCTCGTGGTCGAGGTCGCCACGGGGAAGATCCGCGCCGCTGCCGAGTACCCCAGCGTCGACCTCAATGACATCGCGGCATCCGATCCCGCGGACCGGGGCAGCCGCCTCTTCCGCGACTCGTACGAGCCGGGATCGACCTTCAAGCCGGTGACGGCCGCGACCGCCATCGAAGCGGCGGGGCTGACCCCGCTCTCGACCGCATGGTCACCCGATCGGATGGAATTCCCCAACGGAGCCGTCGTCAACGACTCGGAGCACCACGAGGCCCAGAACCTGACGCTCACGGGAGGGCTCGTCACGTCGTCCAACGTCGCCCTGTCGCAGTTCGGTTCGCAGGTCGACCCCGAGACCCGGCTGGAGTACCTCAAGAAGTTCGGTGTCGGAGAGGGCACCGCGCTCAACTGGTCGGGTGAACCCAAGGGCACGTACATCCCGACCGACCAGTGGGACAGCCAGACCTACTACACGACGACGTTCGGCCAGGCCTTCACCGTGACGGCGCCGCAGGTGGCATCGGTGTATCAGACGATCGCCAACGGCGGTGTGCGCGAGCCGCTGAGCCTCGTCGAGTCCTGCACGGCGTCGGACGGAACAGTGACCGAGCCGGATCTTCCCGAGCCGGTGCGCGTGATCAAGGAGAGCACCGCCAGCCAGGTGAGCGAGATGCTCGAGAACGTCTTCGCTCAGGGGACCCTCGCGGACGACATCGCGATCCCCGGGTACCGTATGGCGGGCAAGACGGGAACCGCTCAGAAGGTCGATCCGAACACCGGCGCGTACAAGGACAACCTGTACTACACGTCGCTGGTCGGCTACGCACCCGCCGACGATCCGAAGTATGTTGTCCTGACGGCATTCGACGAGCCGAAGACCCTGCGCCTTTCGGCAGCGAACCGGCCGGCGTTCCAGAAGGCGATGACCCAGGTGCTCAAGCACTACCGGATCATGCCGTCCGACTCGCAGACGCCACTGCTCCCCGTGACCCAGTGATGCGCATCAGCGCGTCCGAGGATTGAACATGATCTCCCTTCCGTTGTCCGACATCGCTCGAGTGCTCTCCGGCACCCTCCACCTCGCCGGGAGCGACGCTCCCGACACCCGGGTCGAAGGGACGGTCGACACGGACTCGCGGAACATCGGTCCGGGCGACGTCTTCGTGGCCAAGCCGGGCGAGGCGACCGACGGTCACCTCTTCGTGCCGGCGGCCGCCGAGGCCGGAGCCGCGCTGGCGGTCGTCGAGCACCTCGTCGACGCCGAGATCACGCAGATCGTCGTCGCCGACGCCGTGACGGCGCTGGCTGACCTCGCTCGCGAGGTCGTCGGACGCGTGCGCGCGACGGGTGATCTCCGCGTCGTGGGGATCACCGGCTCCAACGGCAAGACCACGACGAAGAACCTCCTCGCGCGCATCCTCGAGGGGGAGGGGCCGACGGTCGCGCCGCGGGCGTCGTTCAACAACTCCGTCGGTGCGCCGTTGACCATGCTTCGTGTCGCCGCCGACACGCGTTTCCTCGTCAGCGAGTTCGGTGCGGACGGCTCGGGTCAGATCGCACGTCTGGCCGGTCTCGTGACCCCCGACGTCGGAGTGGTCCTCATGGTCGGCATGGCGCACGCGGGCGGGTTCGGCGGCGTCGAGGCGACGCTGAAGGCCAAGACCGAGCTGGTCGAGGCGGTCCGTCCCGGCGGCGTGGCCGTCCTCAACGCCGACGACGCGCGCGTCGCGACGATGGCTGCGGTCGCGGAGGCTCGTGACGTCCGCGTCCGCTGGTTCGGGCGGGGCGCCGCGGCAGAGGTGCGTGCGGACGACGTCGAGGTGGATGCATCGGGGACCTCGTGCGTCGTCGTGGTCGGCGACCAGCGGATGCCGTTGCGGTTGCGGGTCCTCGGCGAGCATCACGTCATGAACGCGTTGGCCGCGATCACCGCGGCTCTCGAGCTCGGGGTCGCGCTCGAAGACGCCATCGCGCGGCTCGAGACGGTCGAGCTCGCAGAGCGCTGGCGGATGCAGCCGCTCGGGTCGGAGTCCGTGCGCATCATCAACGACGCCTACAACGCGAGCCCCGACTCGATGGCCGCAGCTCTGCGCACTCTCGCGCAGATCACGCAGCCCGGCGAGCGCAAGGTGGCCGTGCTCGGTGCGATGAGCGAGCTCGGAGAGTTCGCCGGTGACGAGCATGATCGCGTCGGCCTCCAGGCCGTCCGCCTCCGCATCGAGCGGATCGTGGTCGTCGGCGCCGAGGCGCGACGCCTGTACCTCGCTGCGATCGGCGAGGGGTCGTGGGACGGCGAGGCGGTGTTCTTCGCCGACGCCGATGCCGCGTACGACTACCTCGTCGAGGAGCTGCGGGCGGGCGATCGCGTGCTGGTGAAGTCGTCGAACTCCGCCGGGCTGCGGCACCTCGGCGATCGTCTGGGAGAATTCTTCTCGTGAGATCTCTGCTGACGGCCGCGACGATCTCGCTCGCGTTCACACTCTTCCTGACGCCCCTGTTCATCCGGATCTTCGAGAAGCTCGGCTGGGGCCAGGTCATCCGCACGCCGGACGACGCGACGAACCCGAGTCACCACGCCAAGCGTGGAACGCCCACGATGGGCGGAATCATCTTCATCGTCGGCACGATCGTCGGCTACCTCGTGGGCACGCTCACCGGCGGGGCGCCGCCATCGATGTCGGGTCTCCTGGTCATCTGGATGATGGTCGGGCTGGGGATCGTCGGGTTCATCGACGACTACATGAAGGTGCGCTCGCAGCGCAGCCTGGGGCTGTCCGGATGGCGCAAGGTCGCCGGCCAGGTGATCGTGGCAGTCTCCTTCGGCATCCTCGCCCTGCTCGTGCCCAACGACGGCGGCGAGCCGGTCGGTCGCCCCTTCATCTCGCTGTTCCGCGACATCGACTGGTTGTCGTTCATGGCGATCGGCGGTGTCGCCGGCTGGCTTCTCTACCTCGCGTGGATCTCGTTCCAGGCGGTGGCCTGGTCGAACGCGACGAACCTGACCGATGGACTCGACGGGCTCGCGACCGGCGCGGGCATCTTCACCGTGTCGGCCTACAGCCTCGTCACCTTCTGGCAGTTCCAGCAACGCTGCGCGAGCGGTGCTCTCGTGCCGGCGTACGAGTCCGCCTGCTACACGACCAACGACCCGATGGATCTCACCATCATCTCGGCATCCTTCGTCGGCGCGCTCGTCGGGTTCCTCTGGTGGAACGCGCCCAAGGCCAAGATCTTCATGGGTGACGTCGGATCGATGGCGATCGGCGGGGTCATCGTCGCTATGGCCGTGCTCTCGCGCACCGAGCTGCTCGCGGTCATCATCGCCGGCGTGTTCATCATCGCGCCCGGCTCGGTGATCCTCCAGCGCTACTACTTCAAGGCCACCGGCGGTAAGCGCCTGTTCCTCATGAGCCCGTTCCACCACCACCTCGAGATGCGGGGGTGGCCCGAGGTGACGATCGTCGTCCGGATGTGGATCATCGCCGGAATGCTGGCGGTCGGCGGCGTCGGTCTCTTCTACGTCGCATGGCTGGCAGCGGTATGACCACCCGTCTGGACAGCCTCACGAGCTGGCACGCTGACTGGCGCGGACTCCGCGTCGTCGTCCTCGGGCTGTCGGTCACCGGCTTCTCCGTCGCTGACACCCTCGCCGAGCTCGGCGCCGATGTGCTCGTTGCCACCGAGGGCGCGGATGCCGAGTACGCGCGGCTTCTGCCCGTCATCGACGTCTCGCTCCATGACGGCTCCTTGCAGAGCGTGCCGGAGACGGTCGTGGCGCATGCGCCGGAGGTCGTGATCGCATCCCCCGGGTTCCCCCCGCACCACCCGGTGATCCGCTGGGCCCGCGAGAACGGGATCGCCGTCTGGGGCGACATCGAGCTCGGGTGGCGCGTGCGCGACAAGGTCGTCCGTCCTGACGGCAGCCCGGCTGACTGGGTGCTCATCACGGGCACGAACGGCAAGACGACCACGACGCAGCTCACCGCGGCCATGCTCGCCGCCGGCGGGCTGCGGGCCGCCCCGTGCGGCAACATCGGCGTCCCGGTACTCGACGCCGTCCGCGATCCGGGTGGTTTCGACGTCCTCGTCGTCGAGGTGTCGAGCCATCAGCTCTGGTACCTCGGCCTGGCCGAGGACCCCGACCGGCTTTCGCCTCACGCGAGCGTGTGCTTGAACCTCGCGGACGATCACCTCGAGTGGCATGGTTCATTCGAGGCGTACCGCGACGCGAAGGCCGTCGTGTACGAGAACACCCGCGTCGCGTGCGTCTACAACAAGTCGGATGCAGCCACCCGCGAGATGGTCGAGGAGGCCGAGGTCGTCGAGGGCTGCCGCGCCATCGGGTTCGACCTCGGTGTTCCGGGCCCGAGCGATCTCGGGGTCGTCGACGGCATCCTCGTCGATCGTGCCTTCCATGAGGACCGGCGTTCGTCGGCTCTCGAACTGACAACGGTCGCCGAGCTCGCGGCGCGCGGCCTCGCGGCTCCTCACATCGTCGCGAACATCCTCGCCGCGGCGGCCCTCGCTCGCTCGCTCGATGTCGAGCCCGCCGCCATCCGCGAGGCGGTGCTGGCGTTCCGCCTCGACCCGCACCGGATCGAAGTGGTCGCTCGCGTGTCGGGCGTGACCTGGGTGGATGACTCGAAGGCGACCAACCCGCACGCGGCGGCCTCGTCGCTCGCCGCCTTCCCGGGCGCGATCTGGGTCGTGGGCGGGCTCCTCAAGGGCGTCGACATCTCCGAACTCGTCGCGGGACGAGGTGCGGCGACCAAAGCGGCCATCGTCATCGGCGAGGACCGCACCGCCGTGCTCGCCGCGTTCGCGCGACACGCCCCCGCGGTTCCGGTGATCGAGGTCGAGGCGACTCAGACTGAGGATGTCATGGCACGGGTCGTCGAACTGGCGGCCGGCGTCGCCGGTGACGGGGATGTCGTGCTCCTCGCACCCGCTGCGGCGTCGTTCGATCAGTTCGCCTCCTACGCAGACCGCGGTCGTCGCTTCGCGGAGGCCGTGCGCGAACGGATCGGAAGGGGAGACGGTGACCACGACGCCGAGCCGCCCGACGCCCCCGCCGACGAAGCTCGCTGACGACGGTCAGACGCGGAGCGGCTTCGCGGCGCGTGTGTCGCTCGGGCGCGTGTTCGCGCCGGTGCCCAGCGAATTCCTGCTGCTCGCCTCGACCGCCCTCATCCTGACCGGCTTCGGCCTCGTGATGGTGCTGTCGGCGACGATGGCGACGGCCAACGCGAGCCCCTTCGAGACGGTGCTGAAGCAAGCGGTGTTCGCGCTGCTCGGCATCCCGCTGATGTTCATCGCGAGCCGGATGCCGCTGCGGTTCTGGAAACGCATCGCGTGGCCGGCCCTCGTCGCCGGCATCCTCCTGCAGCTGCTCGTCT
The DNA here is from genome assembly GCF_029991045.1 of Microbacterium sp. BDGP8. Lineage (NCBI taxonomy): Bacteria > Bacillati > Actinomycetota > Actinomycetes > Micrococcales > Microbacteriaceae > Microbacterium > Microbacterium sp. BDGP8. The sequence goes on from NZ_CP120712.1 coordinate 1,256,927, forward strand.
TCGTGCCCGGCCTCGGCGTCCGCAACGATGGAAACACCAACTGGATTTCGGTCTTCGGGTTCCAGGCGCAGCCGTCGGAGTTCCTCAAACTCGCCCTCGCCGTGTGGTTGGGCTTCGTGCTCTACCGGAAGCAGACGCTCCTGTCGAAGTGGCAGCACGTGTTCATCCCGGTCGTTCCCGTCGGCGCTCTGGTGATCGGCACCGTCATGGGCGGTCACGATCTGGGCACGGCGATGATCCTCATGGCGATCCTCCTCGGCTGCCTCTTCTTCTCCGGCGTCAAGCTTCGGCTCTTCGTGATCCCGTTGATCCTGGTCGTGGCTGCTGCTGCGGTGTTCGCGGTCACGAGCCCGAACCGCATGGCGCGCATCATGAGCTTCCTCAACGTCGACTCGACCGACTGCTACTTCGCCGATGCGGGTTCGTGCTACCAGCCCCTCCACGGGATCTGGGCGCTCGCGAGCGGCGGCATCTTCGGTCTGGGGCTCGGCAACTCGCGCGAGAAGTACCAGTGGCTGCCCGCCGCCGCGAATGACTACATCTTCGCGATCGTGGGGGAGGAGCTCGGCCTCATCGGCTGCGCCGTCGTCCTCGCTCTCTTCGCGCTCTACGCCGTCGGGGCTTTCCACATCGTGCGCAAGACCCACGATCCGTTCGTGCGGATCGTCTCGGGCGGCATCACGATCTGGATCGTGGGTCAGGCGCTCGTGAACATCGGCGTCGTCCTGCGCATCTTCCCGGTCCTGGGCGTGCCGCTGCCCTTCATGTCGCAGGGCGGGACCTCTCTCGTGTCGGGTCTGCTGGCGACCGGGGTTCTGCTCTCGTTCGCGCGGACGCTGCCCGTTCGCGCTCCGGCGCTCGAGGCCGCCTCAGGGGCGCGACCGGTGCGTCCCGCGGGCGCCGAGGCACGCTCGGCCCGCCGGTAGGCTCGGTGCAGTGACGACCTACCTTCTGGCAGGCGGCGGCACGGCGGGCCATGTCAATCCGCTTCTCGCCGTGGCCGATGCCCTGCGCGACCGACGACCCGACGACACGGTTCTGGTACTCGGAACCCGCGAGGGGCTCGAGTCCCGGCTGGTCCCCGAACGGGGCTACGAACTGCTGATCGTCGACAAGGTGCCCTTCCCCCGGCGTCCGAACGGTGCCGCGATCCGTTTCCCGGCCCGTTGGCTGCGTGCGGTCGCGCAGGTGCGCACATATATCCGCGAGCGAGGAGTCGACGTCGTCGCCGGTTTCGGTGGCTACGCCGCCGCTCCGGCCTACGTCGCGGCGCGCCGCGAGGGCGTGCCCTACGTCGTCCACGAGGCGAACGCCCGTCCCGGGCTCGCGAACGTGCTCGGCGCCCGACGCGCGGCCGCGACGGGCATCGTGTTCGACGGCACCCCGCTGCGCGGTGCGCAGGTGGTCGGAATGCCGCTTCGCCGCGAGATCGTCGACCTCGACCGGGCGGCGCGTCGTGCCGAGGCTGCGGCGGCCTTCGGTCTCGACCCCGCGCGCCCCGTCGTGCTGGTCTTCGGAGGCTCGCTGGGCGCTCGTCGGCTGAACGAGGCGCTCGCGGGCTCGTGGCGAGACATCGTCGATGCCGGCTGGCAGGTGCTGCACGCGTCGGGCGAGCGCAACGAGGTCTCCGAGGCCGCGTCGCCGGACTACCGGGTCGTGCCCTATCTCGATCGAATGGACCTGGCGTTCGCCCTCGCCGACGTCGTGGTCTCGCGCTCAGGGGCGGCGACGGTGAGCGAGGTCAGCGCGCTCGGCATCCCCGCCGTCTACGTGCCCTACGCGGTGGGAAACGGCGAGCAGGCGCTGAACGCCGCGGGAGCCGTCCGCGCCGGAGCCGCGCGCATCATCGACGACGCCGATTTCACGCCCGAGCGCGTTCGCTCCGAGGTCGTGCCCCTGCTGAGCGATGGCGACGAACTGGAGCGGATGCGGCGCGCAGCCGGCGCCGTCGGCACACGCGAGGGGGCGGCGAACGTGGTGGCCCTCCTGGATGCCGCCCAGCGACGCTGAGGGCGTGGCGGGCGGTGCTGTCAGCCGGGCGACCTAGACTTGACGGGTCATGATCAGACCCGACTTGAGCCTCCCGATCCCCGCCGACATCACCGCCGCGCACTTCATCGGCATTGGTGGATCGGGCATGTCCGGCCTCGCCGGGATGTTCCTCGACCGCGGCATCCGCGTCTCGGGATCCGACCGGGCCGACAGCCCTGCGATGCGCGCGCTGGCCGCCCGCGGCGCCGACGTCCACATCGGACACGACGCGGCGCATCTTCCCGACGACGCCGACACGGTCGTCCACACCGGGGCGATCTGGCCCGAGAACCCCGAGTTCCTCCTCGCCAAGGAGCGCGGCCTGCACGTCATCCACCGCTCGCAGGCCCTGCACTGGCTCGTCGGCGGCCGCCGACTCGTGTCGGTGGCGGGTGCGCACGGCAAGACGACCTCCACGGGCATGATCGTCACGGCGCTCCGTGGTCTCGGGACGCGGCCGACCTTCGTCAACGGCGGTGTCATCGCCGACCTGGGTGTCTCGAGCGCGACCGGAGACGACGATGTCTTCGTCATCGAAGCCGACGAGTCCGACGGCACCTTCCTGCTCTACGACACCTCCATCGCCCTCATCACGAACGTCGATCCGGATCACCTCGATCACTGGCAGACCCGAGAGGCGTTCTACGACGGCTTCGTCCGCTTCGCGGATGGCGCGCGCGAGGCCGTCGTCATCTCCGCCGACGACCCGGGTGCAGCACGCGTCGCGGCCGCCCTCAGCCACCGCCGCGTCGTCACCTTCGGTGAGGCCGCCGACGCCGACGTCCGCGTCTCCGACATCGTGACGGACGGGCCGGTGTCGTTCTCGCTCACCGCCGGGGGAGAGACGGCCCACGGCCGGCTCTCGGTGCCGGGCGCCCACAACGCGATCAACGCGGCGGGCGCCGTCGCCGTGCTCGTCGCCCTCGGATACGAGCTCGAGCGCGCCCTCCGAGCGGTGGAAGGATTCGGCGGCACGGCCCGACGGTTCGAGCTCCACGGCGTCACCCGGGGCGTCAGCGTCTACGACGACTACGCGCACCACCCGACCGAGGTGGCTGCGGCGCTCTCCGCAGCGCGGACCGTCGTGGGCGGCGGGCGGATCATCGCCCTGCATCAGCCGCACACGTACTCGCGCACGCAGGAGATGTTCCGCGAGTTCGCCGACGTGCTCGAGACCCATGCCGACCACACGGTCGTCCTGGATGTGTACGGAGCGCGCGAAGATCCGGTGCCGGGAGTGACGGGCGAGTTGGTCAGCGGCGCGTTCACCGACCCCGGGCACGTGCACTTCGTCGCCGATTGGCAGGAGGCCGCCGACTACGCGGCGGGCGTCGCGCGCGAGGGCGACTTCATCGTCACCCTCGGTTGCGGCAACGTCAACCTGATCATCCCGCAGGTGCTCGAGTCGCTCGCCCGGGCGGAGGGGTAGCCGGTGCGTCGCCCGAGTCCGCTGCCACCGTCCCCGCGGCCGCGCGGCGGGCAGGACGGCGCCAGTGCGCCGGCCGACCGTCCCACGTCGGCTCCGCGGCGGGTGGACCCACCGCGGCGCGACGCCGATGAGCGGGGTGCGGGCGTGGCGGAAAGCGTCTCGCCGGACGCCACCGAGACCCAGCCCGTCGAGGAGCTGTGGCACCAGCGCGGCCGCGACTACGGGATAGCGCCGATCATCCCGTTCGATCCGCCCGCCCGCGGAGAGTCGGCGGCGCCGCCCGCATCCGACGTCTCGGATGTCGGCGAGCCCGACCGGCCGCTCACGGCGCGCGATCTGTGGGGCGCGGCGCGTGCGAGGCGGCGGGCGCTGCGTCGCGAGGTGCGGCGCTTCACGGCACGTCAGCGTCGGCGCAGACGTATCTGGCTGATATCCGCCGGCGTTCTGGCGGCTCTCGTGCTCGGGTCTATCGGTGCCGCCTACAGCCCCTTGTTCGCGGTCGAACGCGTCACGATCGTGGGAACCTCGCAACTCGACGCCGGCGCGGTCGAGACAGCGCTCGAGGGTCAGATCGGGACGCCGATGCCCCTCGTCGACGAGAGCGCTGTGAAGGCAGCACTCGTCTCCTTCCCGCTGGTCGAGTCGTACAGCCTCGAAGCGCGTCCGCCGCACGAGCTCGTGGTTCGCATCGTCGAGCGGACACCGGTCGGCGCCGTGCAGGGCGAGGCCGGTTACACGCTGGTCGATGCCGCGGGCGTCGCGCTGTCGACCACCCCGGAACCGCCGTCCGGCCAGCCGCTCCTCGAGGTCGAGGGAGGCCTGTCGTCGAGCACCTTCGCCGCCGCGGGGCAGGTCTTCCGCTCGCTGCCGGAGTCCCTGCGGACCCAGGTCACGGTGCTGTCCGCGACGACGCCGAACGACGTGACGCTCACGCTCACCGACGGCCGCTCGGTGGTCTGGGGCGGGGCGAGCGACTCGGCCAAGAAGGTCCAGGCGCTCGAAGCGCTCATGGCGGCTCGACCGGATGCCTCCGGCTACGACGTGTCGTCGCCGCAGGCGGCAGTCGTCCGCTGAGGCGTCGATCCTGCCCCTTTTCCGCTGCTCCGAGAAACGCGCAACACGGGATGTCGCGACACGCCGCGCACGTCCGGCGGGTGAGTCCCTGAGTGCGTAGCTTCAACTCAGGAATTGCATACCCGGCAATTCTTTAAACCTCTACGTGAGGTTGAAGGTTTACGAGCAGGGTTCGGGACGAGATGGAGGCCGGCATGAGCCAGAACCAGAACTACCTCGCGGTGATCAAGGTCGTCGGTGTGGGCGGTGGCGGCGTCAATGCCGTCAACCGGATGATCGAGCTGGGGCTGCGGGGTGTCGAGTTCATCGCGGTGAACACCGACGCGCAGGCGCTCCTCATGAGCGACGCGGACGTCAAGCTCGACGTCGGCCGCGAACTGACGCGAGGCCTCGGTGCCGGCGCCGACCCCGAGGTGGGTCGCCGCGCCGCAGAGGATCACGCCGAGGAGATCGAGGAGGCGCTCGCAGGTGCCGACATGGTCTTCGTCACCGCCGGTGAGGGCGGCGGAACCGGTACCGGCGGTGCTCCTGTCGTGGCGCGGATCGCCAAGTCGATCGGGGCGCTCACGATCGGTGTCGTCACCAAGCCCTTCTCGTTCGAGGGTCGTCGTCGCCAGAGCCAGGCCGAGGCCGGTGTGTCGAAGCTGAAGGAAGAGGTCGACACCCTCATCGTCGTCCCGAACGACCGCCTGCTCGAGATCAGCGATCGTGGCATCTCGATGGTCGAGGCTTTCGCGACCGCCGACCAGGTGCTCCTCGCCGGTGTCCAGGGCATCACCGACCTCATCACGACGCCCGGCCTCATCAACCTCGACTTCGCCGACGTGAAGTCGGTCATGCAGGGCGCCGGTTCGGCTCTCATGGGCATCGGCTCCGCTCGTGGCGCCGACCGCGCCATCAAGGCGGCCGAGCTGGCTGTCGAGTCGCCGCTGCTCGAAGCCTCGATCGAAGGCGCCCACGGCGTCCTGCTGTCGATCCAGGGTGGATCGAACCTCGGCATCTTCGAGATCAACGACGCGGCGCAGCTCGTCAAGGAGGCGGCGCACCCCGAGGCCAACATCATCTTCGGTACGGTCATCGACGACACCCTCGGCGACGAGGTTCGCGTGACCGTCATCGCCGCGGGCTTCGACGGCGGCGAGCCCCAGGCTCGCATCGAGCCGATCGCCGCCGCCCGGCCGTCGGCGCCTCCGGTGGTCCCCGAGATCCCGGCTGAGCAGGCCGCGGCATCCGAGCCGGTCGAGCGTCGTGAGGCCAAGGAGACGGTGCCGGTCTCGGCGAAGAGCGAGTCGTACGACTCGGTCTTCGGTGACGATGACCTCGACATCCCCGACTTCCTGAAGTAGACCGAACGATCCATGCCGGACCTTGCCGCACGGCTCGCCGACGTCGACGCCCGCATCGCAGCTGCGATGCGGGCGTCGGGTCGCGCCGCGGATGAGGTGACGCGAATCGTGGTGACCAAGTTCCACCCTCCGGGGCTCATCACTGAGCTGCACGCCCTCGGCGTGCGCGACGTGGGGGAGAACCGACAGCAGGAGCTCACCGCCAAGCACGATGAGCTCGCCGACCTCGAGGGCATGCACTGGCATTTCATCGGGCAGGCGCAGACGAACAAGGCCCGTGCCGTGCGAGCCGCAGCGGATGTCGTCCACTCGGTGGATCGCGCGCGTATTGCCGACGCGCTCCATGTGGCGGCTCCCGAGGGGGCGCCGCTCGATGTGCTGGTGCAGGTCAATCTGACCGACGACCCGGGCCGCGGTGGCGTCGCGCCGAGCGGTGTCGAGGCCCTCGCCGCCCACGTGGCGGAGCACTGCACGAGTCTCCGGATGCGCGGTGTGATGGCTGTGGCTCCCCTCGGCGAGGAGCCGGCCGCGGCCTTCGCCCGTCTCGCGCAGGCGTCCGTCGCCCTGCGCTCCGTCGCGTCCGACGCGACCTGGATCTCCGCCGGGATGACCGGCGATTTCGTCGAAGCGATCTCCGCCGGTGCGACACACCTGCGGATCGGATCGGCAATCACGGGACCGCGCCCGGACCGCGGATAGCCTCGGAACAGACGAGCAAACGGAGGATGCGATGTCGAACCCGCTGAAGAAGACCATGGTTTACCTGGGCCTCGCAGATGAGGAAGAAATGTACGAAGAGCCGCAGGCCGAGCAGCAGCAGGCCCGCCGTGACAAGCCCGTCGAGAAGCCGGCCGCGCCGGTGACTCCGCTGCACCGTCCGGCGGTCGTGCGTCAGCCCACCACGGGAACCGTCAGCGAGATTCTGACCGTTCACCCCAAGCAGTATCGCGATGCGCAGGTCATCGCCGAGAACTTCCGCGAGGGTGTGCCGGTCATCATCAACCTCTCGCAGATGAGCGACGCCGACGCGCGGCGCCTCATCGATTTCGCGAGCGGACTCTCCCTCGGTCTGTACGGCCGCATCGAGCGCGTGACGAGCAAGGTGTTCCTGCTCTCACCCGAGAACATCGCCGTCTCCGGCGACGGCGCTGTGGCTCAGGCTGAGCCTGAGGCGGCGCCGTTCGCGCAGTGACCTGACGTGGATGTCGTTCGGCTGATCGCCGCGCTCGTCTACTTCGCTCTGCTGCTGTACATCCTCGTTCTGTTCGTCCGACTGATCCTGGAGTACATTCCCCTGTTCAACCGGGAGTGGCGCCCGCGGGGCTTCACCCTCGTGCTCGCCGAGGTCGTCTATACGATCACGGACCCCCCGATCAAGACACTGCGCCGGGTCATCCCTCCGATCCGACTCGGCGTCATCGCAATCGATCTGGCATTCCCGCTCACCATGCTGGCGTGCTTCATCCTGCTGTCGATCACCCGCGTGATCGCCTTCTCCTGAGGCGGTCGCGGCGGGATCGTCGCGACCGCGAAGGCGTCGGACTATGCTGGGTGGGTACGGCCCGCTGCGGCGGGTGCCGGCTGACCGGCCCGCGTCGTGAGCCCTGAAAGAGGACAACACCATGGCTTTGACCCCTGAAGACGTCGTCACCAAGCAGTTCCAGCACGTGCGTTTCAAGGAAGGATTCGACCCCGATGAGGTCGACGACTTCCTCGACGAGATCGTCGTGGAATGGCGCAAGACGATCGCCGAGAACGACGAGCTCAAGGCGAAGCTCGCTGCTTACGAGTCGGGTGAGACGCCCGCTGCAGCTCCCGCCGACGACGCCGTCGTCGAGGACGTGCCCGCGCCGGTTCCCGCCGTCGAGCAGCCCGCCCCGGCCGCCGACATGGCTCCCGCCGCCGCATCCGCCGGCATCATCGAGCTGGCCCAGCGCCTGCACGATGAGCACGTGGCCGAGGGCAAGGCGCAGCGCGACAAGCTCATCGCCGACGCGCAGGCTCAGGCTGCGTCGATCATCTCCGAGGCGGAGGCCCGCGGCCGCGACGAGGTGGCGCGTCTCGAGGCCGAGCGCGTGTCGCTCGAGGGTCGTATCTCCGAGCTGCAGCAGTTCGAGAAGGACTACCGCGGCCAGCTCCGCGGCTTCATCGAGAGCAAGCTCCGCGACCTCGACACGACCGGCGTCTCGGCCGGCGCGTAATCCTTGGCGTCGCGCAAGCGTCTGAACGGTCCGGCGGCCGGTGCCCTCGTCGCGATTCTCGCGGCAGTGGTACTGGCCGCCGACCAGTTCACGAAGTATCTCGCGCTGGAGAACCTGCCGTACCAGCGTGAGGTTCCGGTCCTCGGTGAGTTCTTCCAGCTGTATCTGACGAAGAACCCCGGTGCAGCGTTCTCGCTCGGCACGGGGGTCACCTGGCTCTTCACGCTCGCACTCGCGGCTGTGGCGGTCGTCGTGATCGTGCTCACGGTCCGCAGCGTGCGCACGAGGTCGTGGGCCATCGTCCTCGGATTGCTCCTCGGGGGCGTCCTCGGGAACCTCACCGATCGCCTGCTCCGTGAACCCGGCTTCCTCGTCGGGCACGTCGTCGACTTCATCCACACCCCGTGGATGTGGCTGTGGTTCCCGTCGGCGATCTACAACGTCGCCGACATGTTCATCGTCACGATGATGATCTCCGTCGCCGTGCTGGTCGTGATCGGCGTCCGTTTCGACGGCTCGCGCGAGCGCCGCCACGTGGACGAGGCCCCCGGGGCCGCTGCCACTGCGGATACGGAACGCTGAGATGCCGCAACGCGCGCTCCCGGTTCCCGACGGACTCGACGGCGTCCGCGTCGACGCCGCGCTGGCCAAGCTGCTCGGCTTCTCACGGACGTTCGCCGCGGAGGTGGCGGCTACGGGTGGTGTGACGCTCGACGGTCGCGCGCTCGGAAAGTCCGATAAGCTCGCCGCCGGAGCGTGGCTCGACGTGTTCTGGGAGGAGCGAGCAGAGGCTCAGATCGTCCCGGTCGCGGTTCCCGACCTCGGCATCGTGCACGACGATGACGACATCGTGGTCGTCGACAAGCCGGCGGGTGTCGCCGCCCATCCATCGCTCGGATGGGACGGCCCGACCGTGCTCGGCGCTCTGGCCGCTGCCGGCTATCGCATCGCGACGACCGGGGCGGCCGAGCGCCAGGGCGTGGTGCACCGCCTGGATGTCGGGACGAGCGGTCTCATGGTCGTCGCGAAGAGCGAGCGAGCCTACGTCGCCCTCAAGCGCGCGTTCAAGGAGCGTGAGGTCGAGAAGATCTATCACGCGGTGGTGCAGGGTCACCCCGACCCGCTCTCGGGGACGATCGACGCCCCGATCGGCCGCCACCCGTCGCACTCCTGGAAGTTCGCCGTCACGCCGACCGGGAAGGACTCGGTCACCCACTACGAGACGCTGGAGGCGTTCGTCGGCGCCTCCCTGCTCGAGATCCACCTGGAGACCGGTCGTACCCATCAGATCCGCGTGCACATGGCCGCTCACCGGCATCCGTGCGTCGGCGACCCGCTCTACGGTGCCGACCCGACACTGTCCGCCCGGCTCGGGTTGACGCGTCAATGGCTGCACGCTCATCGCCTCGCATTCGAACACCCCGTGACGGGGGAGTGGTCGGCGTTCACGTCGCCCTACGCCCCCGACCTCGCGCGCGCCCTCGAGATCCTCAGCGGCGACTGACGGGTCGCCCCGCGTTCGCCCCTCGCGTCGCGATCACGGCTCGCCGAGCCGATCGGCGAGAGCACGCGCCTCGCGACGCCCTGCGATGAGTCGATCAGACAGGCCGTCGTGCGCAGACTCGAGGGCACTGGCATCGCCGTGGGCGCGGAGCAGAGCGAGCCCGCCGCGGAGGTTCGTCGCCGCGCCGCCCAGGCCCGCGGCGACTGTGTCAGCGGCGACGGCGACGTCCGACATGAGGTGGCGGTTGCCGACGTCGGCGAGCAAGCGCACCTCGTCCCACACGCCGAGCGCGATCTCGCCGAGGGCAGCCGACGTCTCGATGGCGCGGGTCGCCGCATCGACGATGCGACGGTCGCGCTCGCCCGGGTCGTCGTCCGGCCTCAGCGCCGCACCGAGCGCGCCCGACGCCCGGCCGTCGTCGTCAGCCGCGGAGATGGCCGCGTCGCGGTGCCGTGCGAGACGGTCGTCGATCCCGTCCGCGGCCGGCTCCGCGGAGCTGTAGCGGCTCACCATCTGAGCGAGTGCCGCCGCGACGGCCGTCACGACTCCGCTGGCCGCTCCGCCGCCGGGGTCGCCGTTGTCCCGCGCGAGGGCGTCGAGCAGGTCGCCCAGGGCGACGCGCGAGCTCACCGGCCGCGCCGGAACGTCGCCGGGTCATCCTCGGCGACGGCGAGGGCGATCTTGCGGACGTGCTCGGGCGCGACGTCGATCATCTGTCCGAGGTCGTAGAACCCGACGTCGGTCAGCTCGCCGTCCGCAGGGTGCGGGTCGCCCGAGACCCAGGAGCACCGGAACACCAGGTCGAGGTAGTCGACCTGATCGCCGTTGGCGTAGACGATGCGGGGGATCTGGTGCACGAGGGCGAGGCGCTCCGCACGGACGACGACGCCCGCCTCTTCGAGACACTCGCGGACCGCGGCGTCTGCAGGCTCCTCACCCGGGTCGACGATGCCGGAGACCGGCTGCCAGCTCCCGTTGTCGGCGCGCTTGCCCAGGAGCACCTTCTCATCGCGGAACACCACGGCGGTGACCCCCACGAGGGGCAGCGGAGCGGTGCCGATCTTCTTGCGCAGATCGAGGACGAAGTCGGGAGTGGCCATGGGCCCAGCCTAGGACCGGTGTCCGAGCCCGAACGTAGACTCGTCTGGTGGCATCCGACTCCTTTGTTCATCTGCACGTGCACAGCGAGTACTCGATGCTCGACGGTGCAGCCAAGATCGCGGCCATGACTCAGGCGGCGGCCGACTACGGCATGCCCGCGATCGCGGTGACCGACCACGGCAACACGTTCGCCGCCTTCGAGTTCTACCGTGCCGCGAAGGCGGCCGGCGTCAAGCCGATCATCGGTCTCGAGGCCTACGTGACGCCGGGAACGCACCGCAGCGACAAGTCGCGCGTGGCGTGGGGATCGCCCGAGCAGAAGAGCGACGACGTCTCCGGTTCCGGCGCCTACACCCACATGACGATGTGGAGCCAGAGCACCGAGGGCATGCACAACCTCTTCCGGCTGAGCTCCCTGTCGAGCATGGAGGGCTACTACTTCAAACCGCGCATGGACCGCGAGCTGCTGCAGACCTACGGCAAGGGGCTCATCGCGACGACGGGCTGCCCCTCGGGGGAGGTGCAGACGCGGCTCCGCCTCGGTCAGTACGACGCCGCTCGCGCCGCGGCCGCCGAATTCCAGGACATCTTCGGCAAGGAGAACTACTTCGCCGAGATCATGGATCACGGCCTGTCGATCGAGCGCCGGGTGATGACCGACCTGCTGCGGCTGGCGAAAGACCTCGACATCCCGCTCGTCGCGACCAACGACTCGCACTACACGCATCAGCACGAGGCCGATGCGCACGCGGCGCTCCTCTGCGTGCAGTCAGGCTCGACGCTCGACGATCCGAACCGCTTCAAGTTCGACGGCGACGGCTACTACATCAAGACGGCCCAGGAGATGCGGCAGCTGTTCCGCGACCACCCCGAGGCGTGCGACAACACCCTGCTGATCGCCGAGCGCTGCGAGGTCGAGTTCAACACCTCGGCCAACTACATGCCGCGGTTCCCCGTACCCGACGGCGAGACCGAAGACAGCTGGCTCGTGAAAGAGGTCGAGGCGGGACTCCACTACCGGTACCCCGGCGGCATCCCCGACAAGGTGCGCAAGCAGGCCGAGTACGAGACGGGCATCATCCTCCAGATGGGCTTCCCGGGCTACTTCCTCGTCGTCGCCGACTTCATCAACTGGGCGAAGGACAACGGCATCCGGGTCGGTCCCGGGCGTGGCTCGGGCGCCGGATCGATGGTGGCCTACGCGATGCGCATCACCGACCTCGATCCTCTCGAGCACGGTCTCATCTTCGAGCGGTTCCTCAACCCCGATCGTGTCAGCATGCCCGACTTCGACGTCGACTTCGACGACCGTCGCCGCGGCGAGGTCATCGAGTACGTGACCGAGAAGTACGGCTCCGAGCGCGTCGCGCAGATCGTCACCTACGGCACGATCAAGTCGAAGCAGGCACTGAAGGATGCCGGCCGCGTGCTGGGGTTCCCCTTCAGCATGGGCGAGAAGCTCACCAAGGCGATGCCGCCGGCGGTGATGGGCAAGGACATGCCGCTGGACGGCATGTACAACAAGGAGCACCCGCGGTTCAAGGAAGCCAGCGAGTTCCGCGCCTTGATCGACACCGATCCCGAGGCGAAGACCGTGTTCGATCGCGCCCTCGGGCTCGAGGGCCTGAAGCGGCAGTGGGGCGTGCACGCGGCCGGCGTCATCATGTCGTCGGAGCCGCTGCTCGACATCATCCCCATCATGCGTCGCGAGCAGGACGGTCAGATCGTCACGCAGTTCGACTACCCCTCGTGTGAGACGCTCGGTCTCATCAAGATGGACTTCCTGGGGCTGCGCAACCTCACGATCATCTCGGATGCGCTCGATAACATCCGCATGAACCGGGGTGAGGAGCTCGACCTCGAGCATCTCGCGCTCGACGACCGCCCGGCCTACGACCTGCTCACCCGCGGCGACACGCTCGGGGTGTTCCAGCTCGACGGCGGACCGATGCGATCGCTGCTCCGCCTGATGAAGCCCGACAACTTCGAGGACATCTCGGCTGTCATCGCGCTGTACCGGCCGGGCCCCATGGGCGCGAACTCGCACACGAACTACGCACTGCGCAAGAACGGCCTGCAGCCGATCACGCCGATCCACCCCGAGCTCGAAGAGCCGCTGCGCGACATCCTCGACACGACCTACGGCCTGATCATCTATCAGGAGCAGGTCATGGCGATCGCGCAGAAGGTCGCCGGCTTCTCGCTCGGCCAGGCCGACATCCTCCGCCGCGCGATGGGCAAGAAGAAGAAGTCCGAACTCGACAAGCAGTACGAGGGCTTCTCGGGCGGTATGAAGGAACGCGGCTTCGGCGAGGGCGCTATCAAGGCGCTCTGGGACATCCTGCTCCCGTTCTCCGACTACGCGTTCAACAAGGCGCACTCCGCTGCGTACGGCCTGGTCTCGTACTGGACGGCCTACCTCAAGGCGCACTACCCCGCCGAGTACATGGCCGCACTCCTCACGAGCGTCGGCGATTCGAAGGACAAGATGGCGGTGTACCTCAACGAGTGCCGCCGCATGGGCATCAGGGTGCTGCCGCCCGACGTCGGCGAGTCGATCCGATACTTCGCCGCCGTCGGCGAGGACATCCGATTCGGTCTGGGCGCGGTGCGGAACGTCGGTGCCAACGTCGTCGACGGCATCATCGCGTCGCGGGCCGACGACAACTACGTCAGCTTCCACGACTTCCTCACCAAGGTCCCGCTCCACGTCGCGAACAAGCGGACCGTCGAGTCCCTCATCAAGGCCGGCGCATTCGACTCACTGGGCTCGACCCGCCGCGCCCTGATGGAGATCCACGAGGACGCGGTCGAAGCCGCGGTCGACGCGAAGCGCAAGGCCGCGACCGGTGCGATCGGATTCGATTTCGACAGCCTGTACGACGAGGCCGAGGAAGTCATGCCGGCCAAGGTGCCCGAGCGGCCCGAATGGACGAAGAAGGACAAGCTGGCCTTCGAGCGCGAGATGCTCGGACTCTACGTGTCCGACCATCCGCTCGCCGGGCTGGAGATCCCGCTGGCCAAGCACGCCTCAACCTCGATCCACGACCTGCTGGCGTCGGATGACGTCCAGGACGGCGATCAGGTCACCGTCGCCGGGCTCGTCACGAGCGTGCAGCACCGCGTCGCCAAGCAGAGCGGCAACCCCTACGGCATGATCACCGTCGAGGACTTCGATGGTGAAGTGACCGTGATGTTCATGGGGAAGACGTATACGGAGTTCCAGAGCATGCTCGTGGCCGACTCGATCCTCGTCGTCCGAGGGCGGGTGTCGCGACGCGACGACGGGCTGAACCTGCACGGCCAATCCGCGTTCTCTCCCGACCTCGGTTCATTCGATGCCGCCGGGCCGCTCGTGCTGCTGCTTCCGGAGCAGCGTGCGACGGAGTCGACGATCGGCGAGCTGGCGGCCGTCCTGCGTCGTCACAGCGGTGAGACCGAGGTGTCGCTGAAGCTCCACAGGGCGGGTACGGCGAAGGTGTTCGAGGTGCCGCATCCGGTACGCGTCACGCCCGATCTCTACGGTGAGCTCAAGGGACTTCTGGGACCTCAGTGTCTGGGTTGAGCCGGGTAGGATTCCACCGCAGCGCAACCGCCGCGACGAAGGGAACATCGTGACCGACGAGAAGAACATCCACTCCGACGACGGCCGTCCCGAGGACGCAGCGCCCGGCGTTGCCGAGCCGGCACACGAGACCACAGCCACCGACGACTTCGACGGTGCGCAGACCGACGCGGCCTCGGACGCGTTCGCGCCCGCAGCGGATGCAGCGGTCGTGATCGACGAGTCCGCGGTCGAGCCCGTCGTGATCGAGGAGCCCGCCGAGCACGCCCCGGTCGACGACGCGGCGGAGATGCCGGCGTCATCCGAAGGCACCTCTGCCGCGTCCGCCGTGGCCGGGCAGACCTCGGTCCTTCCCGGCTCGGACGAGCGCGGCGCGCAGTCCGCCGTGGGCTCGTCGGGGGAGGCGCCGCCGCAGTACGGCGTGGGTCCGCTCTCGATCCGCGAGGTCGCTCTCGCCGGCGTCTGGGCTGTCGCGTTCATCTGCTCGTTCTTCCCCGTGTACGGCCGCTTCGGTGCCGGGGTGTCGGTGTGGGGCGCGGGGATCGACTGGATCCTGACGATCGGCGTGCCCACGGTCGCGGTCTTCCTGGTGCTGCTGCGCCGCTTCTCGCCGCAGGGCATCCGCCGTGTCGGCTCCCTCGGCATCGATCAGTTCGCGTCGGTCGCCTTCTCGGTCTCCGCCACCGTGTGGCTCGGGATCATCTGGAGCTCGTTCGCGGGCCTCGCACAGTCCGGCGTGTTCCTCGCGAGCTGGGTCGTGTGGGTCGAGGTGATCCTGGCTCTGGCGGGGGTCGTGCTCACCGTCGTCGCGCCCCACCTTCCCGTTCTCGGCGACGATTTCGCGCACCGGCCCGAATCGCCGGCGCACCGGGTGGCGCGGGCGACGCGTCCGGTCGTCGCCCGGCCGGCATCCGCCCGCCCGGCCCCGCACACCGGCCCGTCGCACACCGCATCGGCGCACAGCGCTCCGCACGCAGCAGGCGCCGGCACCCCCGCCTACACCGGCTACGCGGCTCCGGCCGGCTACGCCGTCCCCGCGGAGGCTCCGGCATCCTCCGGCGCGCCCGAGTCGGCACCGGCCGACGCTGCGGAGCCGTTCGACACCGGCGCGACGACGGTCATCGAGCCCGTTGCCGCGCCCCAGGCGTTCTGGGCGCTCGTCCCGGATGAGCGCGATGTCCTCGACGAGATGGGTGCGCCGCTCTTCCGGATCGGGCCGACGGCATGGGCCCTCGTCATCGAGGATCGCGGCGAGGTCTTCGTGGTCCGCCACGAGGACGGCCGCGTCGGATATCTCCACGAGACCAGCGATGTCACGCGCGGCTGAGTCCGCCGCGGGCGCGCGCTAGCCTGGAACGATGCGCACTATCGATCTTCGCGGCCGTCGTCTGACGCCCGCCGAGTTGCTCGCCGCCGTTCCCCGGGCCGAAGCCGCCCGCGGGCTTGCCCTGGCTACGGCAGCTGAGATCGTGCATGATGTCGCCGCTCGCGGAGAGGTTTCGCTCCGTGAGCAGGCGGCTCGCTTCGACGGGGTCGAAGATCACGCGGTACGAGTTCCCGCTGAACACCTCGATGAGGCACTGGCGGGTATCTCGCCGGCCGTGAGAACTGCGATCGAGGAATCCATCCGCCGCGTGCGGTTGGCGTCGGCCGCTCAGGTCCCGCCCGACCGGGTCACCGAGCTCGGCCCGGGTGCCCGCGTCGAGCAGCGCTGGCGACCCGTCCGGCGCGTCGGGGTCTACGTCCCCGGCGGTAAAGCGGTGTATCCCTCCAGTGTCGTGATGAACGTCGTGCCGGCGCAGGTCGCCGGTGTCGAGACGGTGGCGCTGGCTTCGCCTCCGCAGCGCGACCACGGCGGGCGTATTCACCCGGTGATCCTCGCGGCGGCACGTCTCCTCGGTATCTCGGAGGTCTACGCGATGGGCGGAGCCGGCGCGATCGGCGCGTTCGCGTACGGCGTCGACTCTCTCGAGCTCGATCCCGTCGATGTCATCTCCGGGCCGGGCAACAACTTCGTCGCCCTCGCGAAGCGCGTCGTCGCGGGCGTCGTCGGCACCGACTCCGAGGCCGGCGCCACCGAGATCCTGATCGTCGCCGACGCTGACGCCGACGCCGATCTCGTGGCTGCTGACCTTGTCAGCCAGGCCGAGCACGACGAGCAGGCAGCCGCCGTCCTCGTCACGGACTCCGCCGATCTCGCCGCCGCGGTGGCGGAGCGGGTCTCAGTCCGTGCGGCCGGTACACGTCACGCGGACCGCGTCGCGATCGCCCTGGACGGCCCCCAGTCCGCGATCGTCCTCGTCGACGACATCCCGGCTGCGGCCGCGTTCTCGAACGCCTACGCGCCCGAGCACCTCGAACTGCACCTGCGCGATCCGCGTCCTGACGAGTACGTGAACGCGGGGGCCGTCTTCGTCGGTTCGCACACCCCGGTGAGCCTCGGCGACTATCTCGCCGGCAGCAACCACGTGCTCCCGACCGGGGGACAGGCGCGCTACGCCGCCGGTCTCGGTGCCGCGACCTTCCTGCGATCGCAGCAGGTGATCACCTATGACCGTGAGGCGCTGCGCGCGGTGCACGACGGCATCCTGGCTCTATCCGACTCGGAACAGCTTCCCGCGCACGGCGAAGCGGTCTCGGCGCGGTTCGACGCGTAATCTGGGCTCGTCATGCATTGCCCTTTCTGCCGCAATCCCGATTCCCGCGTCATCGACTCCCGCACGAGCGATGACGGCCTCAGCATCCGTCGCAGGCGCCAGTGCCCGAAGTGCGGCGGCCGTTTCTCGACGATCGAGACGGCGAGCCTCAACGTCATCAAGCGCTCGGGAGTCATCGAGCCGTTCAGCCGCGAGAAGGTGATGTCGGGCGTCCGCAAGGCGTGTCAGGGCAGACCGGTCACCGAGGCCGACCTCGCCGTACTGGCGCAGGCGGTCGAAGAGGCCGTGCGCCAGACCGGTTCGTCGCAGATCGATACGAACGAGATCGGCCTCGCGATCCTCGGACCGCTGCGCAATCTCGACGAGATCGCCTATCTGCGATTCGCGAGTGTGTATCAGGCGTTCGACACGCTCGAAGATTTCGAAGCAGCGATCGAACAGCTGCGTGCCGATCACATCGCGGCACGGACATCGGAGGGGTCGGGCGCGCTCTAGGCTGGACGGCGATGTATCCGTTCATCTTCCGCACCGTCTTCTCGCGCATGGAGCCGGAGACGGCGCACCACCTGGTGGTCCCGGTCATCCGTCTGCTCGGCGTCCCGCCCTTCTCGACCATCGCCCGTGCGCTGACCCGTCCGGACGCGTCGCTTCGGACCGAGGCGCTGGGACTCGTCTTCGACTCGCCGTTCGGTGTGGCGGCAGGGTTCGACAAGAACGCGGTCATGGTGCGCGGGCTCGGCGCCCTCGGCTTCGGGCACGTCGAGATCGGTACCGTGACGGCTGTGCCGCAGGAAGGCAATCCCCGGCCTCGGCTGTTCCGGTTGATTCCGGATCGTGCGCTCATCAACCGCATGGGCTTCAACAACCGCGGCGCGGCGGCCGCGGCATCCCGCCTCCGGCGTCTGCGTCGCGGCCGGAACCATGCCATCGTCGGAGCGAACATCGGCAAGAGCCGCGTCGTCGACGTCGAGCAGGCCACCGCCGACTACGTCACGAGCACGCGTCTGGTCGCCCCCGAGGCCGACTATCTGGTCGTCAACGTGTCGTCGCCCAACACACCCGGGCTCCGCGGGCTGCAGGCGGTCGAGACGCTCCGCCCGCTGCTCGAGGCCGTGCGGGATGCGGCCGGCATGACGCCCCTGCTGGTGAAGATCGCGCCCGACCTCGCGGATGACGAGGTGACGGCCATCGCGCGCATGGCCGTCGACGCCGGCCTGGCCGGCCTCATCGCCACGAACACCACGATCTCTCGCGACGGCCTGCTGACGGACGAGGCGACTATCGAGCAGATCGGCGCCGGCGGACTCTCGGGCGCGCCGCTTCGCCGTCGCGCGCTCGAGGTGCTGCGCGTGGTGCGGTCGGCCGTCCCCGATGATTTCTGCGTCATCGCAGCCGGGGGAGTGGAGACCGCGGTGGACGTGCAGGAGCGGCTGGCCGCGGGCGCCGATCTGGTTCAGGGGTACACCGCGTTCATCTACCGCGGCCCCCTGTGGGCACGGCAGATCAACCGTGGTCTGGTCGAGCTCAGACGGGGCGCTGGCCGCGCTTGACCTGAGGCTTCGGCAGACGCATGAAGCGCATCTGGATCGAGCGCATCGCGCCGTACCAGCCGAGGCCCTTCTCCATGCGTTCTGCGCCGAACTTCGCTCGAACGGCCTTCTTCACGCGGATGCTGGTGATGACCATGTCGCCGATCACGAGCAGGATGAACGACCACAGGGCGATGAACGCGTAGAAGGTCACCGCGTTCGAGCCGAGGAACGTCACGATGATGACGAGCACCATCGCGCCCATGACGAGTTCGCCGAGGTGCCATCCGGCGTCGATGTAGTCGCGGACGAAACGACGCTGCGGTCCCTTGTCGCGCATCGGCAGATAGCGCTCGTCGCCGTTGGCCATACCGATACGCGCTTTGTCGCGGCGCTCGGCGAGCTCTGCGCGAGCGCGCGCCTTCGCTTCTTTGGTGTCCGGCACCAGAGGGCGCTTGCGGGCCGCCTCCTGGGCGGCGCGGCTGGGGGTGGGACGGTTCTTGCCGGAGCCCGTCGACGCCTGAGCGGCGTCGTCCGGAGCAGGGGCAGCGGGAGTTTTGGCCACGGGGATCCTCGGGTTCTGCGACGAACGTGCCTCTTAAGATTACCCGCATGACCTCCGAATCTCCTCGGTCCGTCGCCGTGCGCGACGCCGCCCTCTCCGCCGTCCCCGCCGCCCTCGCCGATCTCGGCGCGCTCGTGCGGATCCCCTCGGTCGCGTTCCCCGGATTCGACCGGGCTGAAGTGGAGCGCAGCGCCGCGGCCGTCGCCGATCTGGCGCGCGGGCTCGGCATCTTCGATCGCGTCGAGGTGGCGACGGCGACCATTCCGGAGACGGGTGAGGAGGGGATGCCGGCGGTGTTGGCGACTCGCGCTGCACGCAATGGCCGACCGACGATCCTCCTCTACGCGCACCACGATGTGCAGCCGGTCGGCGATGAGGCCCTGTGGGACTCCGCTCCCTTCGAGCCCACCGTCCGTGATGGTCGCCTGTACGGTCGCGGCGCAGCCGACGACAAGGCCGGGGTCATGGCACACATCGGCGCCCTGCGTGCTCTCGTCGAGGCGGCCGGCGAAGACTTCGACCTCGGCGTCAACCTCTTCATCGAGGGTGAGGAGGAAGCCGGGTCGGCGTCCTTCGCGGCATTCCTGTCCGACAACGCCGACGCCCTGCGTGCTGACGTGATCGTCGTGGCCGACTCCGGCAACTGGGATGCGACCACGCCTGCGCTCACCGTTTCGCTCCGGGGCAACGCGCGCTTCACGATGACGGTGCGCACACTCGAGCACGCGTCGCACTCGGGGATGTTCGGGGGAGCGGTCCCGGACGCGATGCTGGCGACGGTGAAGCTGCTCGCCACGCTCTGGGACGACGACGGCGGCGTCGCCGTGGAGGGACTGTCCGAGCGTGACGCGGAGACGCCGGAGTACTCGGAGGAGACGCTCCGTTCCGAGGCCGGTCTCCCGCCGGGTGTCTCGCCGATCGGATCGGGAACGATCCTCTCGCGCATCTGGAACAAGCCCTCCATCACGGTGACGGGCATCGACGCTCCCAGCGTGCGCAACGCATCGAACACGCTGAGTCCCGAGGTTTCCGTGGTGATCTCCGCCCGCGTGGCTCCGGGACAGTCCGCCGAAGAGGCGTACCAAGCGATCGAGGCCCACCTGCGCGCCCATGCACCGTTCGGTGCCCAACTGAGCTTCCGCGACATCGAGACCGGGAATCCGTTCCTCGTCGACACCAGCGGAGACGCCGTCGCGCACGCTCGCGCGGCCCTCGCTGAGGGCTACGGGGTCGATCCCGTGGACATCGGTGTGGGCGGGTCCATCCCGTTCATCGCGGACCTCGTGCGGGAGTTCCCGGCGGCCCAGATCCTCGTCACCGGTGTCGAAGACCCGCACGCCCGCGCCCACAGCCCGAACGAGTCGCTCCACCTCGACACCTTCCGGCACGCCCTCGTGTCCGAGGCGCTGCTGCTCGAGCGGTTGGACGCCAGTTCGCGCTGACGGTCACGACGTCGTCTCGGACCGACCCGCGGCCGGTGCTCACGCGTAGAATCGTGGCACCGGCCGCGTGTCTCGCGGCCCGAGACCTCGGGAGAATCATGACCGACATCGCCACGTCCGACACCGTCCGTGCCCACGGCGTCTCGCTGACCGATGAGGCGGCGCTCAAGGTGAAGAGCCTCCTCTCGCAGGAGAACCGCGACGACCTGCGTCTTCGGGTCGCCGTCCAGCCCGGCGGCTGCAGCGGACTGATCTACCAGCTCTACTTCGACGAGCGGTTCCTCGACGGCGACAAGGCCGTCGACTTCGACGGCGTCGAGGTCATCGTCGACGACATGTCCGTGCCCTACCTCGACGGCGCGACGATCGACTTCAAGGACACGATCTCGGAGCAGGGCTTCACGATCGACAACCCCAACGCGGCGGGCTCGTGCGCGTGCGGCGACAGCTTCCACTGAGCCTCGCCCGCGACATCCCCCGTCTCCGACATCCCGAATGGATGGCCTGAATAGGGTGAAAGCTTGCCCTAGACTGAAGGTCGAACCATTCGTCCCGGAAAGGTGCACTGTGCGCTTCAAACGCCGCCTCCGCTGGGCCGTGATCCCACTCGGGATCGTCACGGCAGTCTCCCTCGCAGCTTGTACACCGACGGAGCTGAACGGCTACCTCCCGGGCTTCACCGACGACGGTACGCAGGCGACGAACCGCACCGAGATGGTGTCGGGCCTCTGGGTGAACTCCTGGATCGTGCTCCTGGCCGTCGGCGTGCTGACGTGGGGCCTTATGGCCTTCGCCGCGATCGCGTACCGCCGCCGTCGCGGTCAGACGGGTCTGCCGGTCCAGCTGCGCTACAACATGCCGATCGAGATCTTCTACACGATCGTGCCGCTCATCCTCGTGATCGGGTTCTTCGCCTTCACGGCGCGCGACCAGTCGATCCTCGAGACGCAGTACGACGATCCCGAGGTCTCGATCACGGCGATCGGCAAGCAGTGGGCGTGGGACTTCCAGTACAACGGCGACGAGTCCGACAACTCCGATGCGGTATGGACGATGGGCGTCCAGGCGCAGCCCGACGCCAACGGCGACATCGACCAGGCAGAGCTGCCGACGCTCGTTCTGCCGGTCAACAAGGAGGTCAAGATCAACCTCCAGTCGCGCGACGTCATCCACTCGTTCTGGGTCATCGACTTCCTCTACAAGAAGGACATGTACCCGCACCGCGACACCAACTCGTGGTCCTTCGTCCCCACCCGCGAGGGAACGTACGCCGGCAAGTGCGCCGAGCTGTGCGGCGAGTACCACTCGATGATGCTGTTCAACGTCAAGGTCGTGTCCGAGCAGGAGTACGAGGAGTACCTCGAGTCCCTGCGCGAGAGCGGCCAGACCGGCGACATCAACACGGCATATGACCGCCTCCAGAACGCTCCGGGAACGGGCGCGGTCACCGACGACTCCGGTGAGGGAAGCCACTGATGGCTACGACACTTCCGCTTCAGGGCGAACAGCCCGCAGGCCGCCCCACGACCCTGCCGCCGCGCCAGGCGGCCCTGCTCAGCGCATCGCGCGTCGAGCAGAAGGGCAACATCATCGTCAAGTGGATCACCTCCACCGACCATAAGACGATCGGGTACATGTACCTCATCGCCTCGGTGATGTTCTTCCTTCTCGGCGGCGTGATGGCACTCATCATCCGTGCTGAGCTCTTCGAGCCCGGCATGCAGATCGTGCCGACCAAGGAGCAGTACAACCAGCTCTTCACGATGCACGGCACGATCATGCTGCTGATGTTCGCGACGCCGCTGTTCGCGGGCTTCGCGAACGCGATCCTGCCGCTGCAGCTCGGCGCGCCCGACGTCGCCTTCCCGCGTCTGAACGCTTTCGCCTTCTGGCTGTTCCTCTTCGGCTCGATCATCGCGATCTCGGGCTTCCTGACCCCGCAGGGCGCCGCGTCGTTCGGGTGGTTCGCGTACCAGCCGCTCGCGAACGCGACGTTCTCGCCGGGAGCCGGAGGAAATCTCTGGATGCTCGGTCTGGGCATGAGCGGTTTCGGCACGATCCTCGGCGCGGTGAACTTCATCACCACGATCATCACGATGCGCGCGCCCGGCCTCACCATGTGGCGCATGTCGATCTTCTCGTGGAACACCCTCGTCACGAGCATCCTGATCCTGATGGCGTTCCCGGTTCTGGCGGCTGCGATCTTCGCGGCGGCATCCGACCGTGTCCTCGGGTCGCACATCTACGACACCGCCAATGGCGGAGTCCTGCTGTGGCAGCACCTGTTCTGGTTCTTCGGCCACCCCGAGGTCTACATCATCGCGCTGCCGTTCTTCGGCATCGTCTCCGAGATCCTCCCGGTGTTCAGCCGCAAGCCGATCTTCGGATACAAGACGCTGATCTACGCCACCATTGCGATCGCCGCCCTGTCGGTGGCGGTGTGGGCGCACCACATGTACGTCACGGGTGCTGTGCTCCTGCCGTTCTTCGCGCTGATGACGATGCTCATCGCGGTTCCGACCGGTGTGAAGATCTTCAACTGGATCGGAACGATGTGGCGGGGCTCCGTCACGTTCGAGACGCCCATGGTCTTCACCCTCGGCTTCCTCGTCTCGTTCGTCTTCGGCGGTCTCACCGGCGTCATCCTCGCGTCGCCGCCGCTCGACTTCCACCTCTCCGACTCGTACTTCGTCGTGGCTCACTTCCACTACGTCGTGTTCGGCACCGTCGTGTTCGCGATGTTCGCGGGCTTCTACTTCTGGTGGCCGAAGTGGACCGGGCGCATGCTCAACGAGCGTCTCGGCATGGTGCACTTCTGGATGCTGTTCATCGGCTTCCACATGACGTTCCTCATCCAGCACTGGCTGGGTGTCGACGGAATGGTGCGTCGCTACGCGGATTACTCGGCGGCTGACGGCTGGACGTGGCAGAACCAGGTCTCGACCATCGGCGCGATCATCCTCGGCGCTTCGATGATCCCGTTCTTCCTGAACGTCTGGATCACCTCGCGCACCGCCCCCAAGGTCACGGTCAACGACCCGTGGGGCTACGGAGCGTCGCTCGAGTGGGCGACGAGCTGCCCGCCGCCGCGACACAACTTCACGTCGATCCCGCGTATCCGCAGCGAGCGGCCGGCGTTCGACCTGAACCACCCCGAGGCCGCCATCCCGGTCGGCGTGGGCCCCGCGAAGGACGCCCCCGATGCACCGGTTGTGGATGTCGCCGATGGAGAGGTGAAGTAAGCCGTGAAGACCAACATCAACCTGTGGTGGGTGCTCACCTGGTTCTTCTTCGCGGTGTTCATCACCTACACCGTGTGGAACCTCGTTGCTCACACCGACCAGGGTGTCTGGTGGCACCGCATCGAGTGGGTCGGTTCGACCGCCCTCCTGTTCACCGGCTTCATGGGCGCGATGATCGCGTTCTACGTCTCGCGCGTGCACAAGGCGCAGGGCGGCGAGCTCCCGGAGGACTCGCTCACCGCTGACATCGACGACGGCGACCCCGAGGTCGGCGAGTTCAGCCCGTGGTCCTGGTGGCCGCTCGTGCTGGCTTTCGCTGCCTCGGTGTTCATCATCGGACTCGCGGTCGGCCAGTTCCTCCTGCCGATCGGGTTCGCGATCTTCATCGTGGCGATCGTTGGATGGGTCTACGAGTACTACCGCGGTTACTTCGCGCGCTGATTCCACGCGCTGCACGACGGCCATCGCACTCCGGTGCGGTGGCCGTCGCTATTTCCGGCCTTATGCGCCGTCAGTAGGACCGTCGCCTCACGCGCCTCGCCCGCCTCACGCGCCTCGCCCGCCTCACGGGCCTCGCCCGCCTCACGCGCCTCGCCCGCGACGCGTGAAGGCCCGCGCTGATCGCTGTCCCGGGACGCAAGGTCGTCGCCGCAACACGCCGCGTCGTAGCGCTGGGGCTCAGCGTGTCGCCGCTGCTCTGTTGCATCCAGGCCCGGCCGATGGACAGCGGGCAGGGCTGCCCGGGGGATGACGTTCTTGGTGCGACATGACTCGGTGGCCGGCTAGCGAGCCCCCGCCGGCCGGAACGTCACCGTGCCGGCTGCCCGGAGGCGGGGGCACGCCGCGATGCAATGGAACAGCACCGACACCCCGTGTCGGGCACGGACGGAACGGGGTGTTGCGCCTGAACCATTGCATCGCGGCACACGCGCCGGCAGGGATGCCGCTGCAGGCGACCCGGCGGCACGGGGTCGCCTGCAGCGAGCCGGGTCGCCAGGTCAGCCTCCGCGACGTCAGGCGGCCGACGTGAGGCCGTGGAACGCTCAGGAGCGTACGAGGGCCACCAGGGGGTCGGAGAGCCGGGGGAGGGGACCGTGCGCGTTCGCCACCGGGTAGCCCTCGCGAGCCCAGTACTCGAAGCCACCGATCATTTCACGCACCCGGTATCCGAGCTTGGCGAACTCGATCGCGGCGCGGGTGCCGCCGTTGCAGCCGGGGCTCCAGCAGTAGACGACGACGTCGAGTGAACGGTCGATCTCGTCCGCGGCGCGCACTGCGATCTCGCGGTGGGGGAGATGCACGGCTCCGACAGCGTGCCCCTGCGCCCATGCCTCGGCGCTGCGGACATCGACGAGCGTGAAGGGCTCGTCCGCGCGCTGCGCTTCGTAGACGTCGGAGGCATCCGTCTCATGCTCGAGCTTGGCGGTGAAGTAGGCGAGTGCATCAGTCATGGTGGACACGCTACGCAGACAGACGAACGGCGGGGTGCGACCGATCGGTCACACCCCGCCGTAATCCGGACAGGTCCGGGTCAGCTCTTCTTCGGCGCCTCGCCGTCGGCATCCTCATCGGGGACGATGATGTTCGACGGACGGTTCGCGGTCTCGACGCCCTCGCCATCATCCATGGGCTGATGCGGAGCGTTCGGGACACCGGCGCGCTCGTGGGCGCCCTGGATCTCGGCGTCCTCTTCTTCGCTGATGTGCTCGAGGTCGTGGTGGGCGTGTGCCCGCGCAGCCTCGATCTCTGCCTGAGTCAGGGGCGCGAGACGGTCTTCGAAGAACCAGCGCGAGAGTCCGGCACGAAGGTTCTCGTGCCACGGGATCTGACCCTTGTCGTTCGGGCGGACCACCAGGGGAGCGTTCGTGCTGTAGTCGACCAGCTTGACGAGCTCGTACTCGTCGACGGGCTGGTGCACCTCGATGTACTCGCCGCCGGGCAGACGCACGATGCGACCCGACTCGTAGCCGTGCAGAGCGATCTCGCGGTCCTTCTTCTGCAGCGCGATGCAGATGCGCTTCGTGACGAAGTACGCGATCACCGGTCCGAGGATCAGCAGCGCCTGCAGCGTGTGGATCACGCCTTCCATCGTCAGGTGGAAGTGCGTCGCGATGATGTCCGACGATGCAGCTGCCCAGAGGACGGCGTAGAAGGTCACACCGGCTGCACCGATCGCGGTGCGGGTCGCCGCGTTGCGCGGGCGCTCGGCGATGTGGTGCTCACGCTTGTCACCGGTGACCCACGCCTCGATGAAGGGGTAGAGCATGACGATGACGATGAAGAGACCGAGTCCGACGAGCGGGACCAGGATGTTGAACGACCAGGTTCGGTCGAACAGCACGAACTCCCAGTGCGGCGGGACGAGGCGCAGCGCGCCGTCGGCGAAGCCGATGTACCAGTCGGGCTGCGTACCGGCCGACACGGGGGAGGGGTCGTACGGGCCGTAGTTCCAGATCGGGTTGATCGTGAACAGGGCCGCGATGAGCACCAGCACGCCGAAGGTGATGAAGAAGAAGCCGCCCATCTTCGACATGTAGACCGGCATCATCGGGTAGCCCACGACGTTGTTGTTCGTCCGCGCGGGGCCGGCGAACTGCGTGTGCTTGTTCACGATCATCAGCATCAGGTGCAGCGCGAGCAACGCGACCAGGATGGCCGGCAGCAGCAGGATGTGCAGCGCGTACAGGCGCCCCACGATCTCGGTGCCCGGGAACTCGCCGCCGAACAGGAGGAACGACGTCCAGGTTCCGATCAGCGGGATGCCCTTGATCATGCCGTCGATGATGCGCAGACCGTTGCCCGACAGAACGTCATCGGGCAGCGAGTATCCGGTGAAGCCTTCTGCCATCGCGAGGATGAAGAGGATGAACCCGATGACCCAGTTGAGCTCACGCGGCTTGCGGAACGCGCCGGTGAAGAATACGCGCAGCATGTGCACGCCGATACCGGCGACGAACACGAGCGCCGCCCAGTGGTGCAGCTGACGGACGAGGAGGCCGCCGCGGATGTCGAAAGAGATCTCGAGGGTCGAGGCCATGGCCGCCGACATCTCGAGGCCTCGCATCGGTGCATAAGCGCCGTAATAGTGCGTCTCCGCCATCGACGCCTCGAAGAAGAACGTCAGGAACGTTCCCGAGAGCAGGACGACGACGAACGACCACAGCGCGATCTCGCCGAGCATGAACGACCAGTGGTCGGGGAAGATCTTCCGGCCCAGCTCCTTGACGAGGCCCGAGATGCTCGTGCGCTCGTCGAGGTAGTTCGCGACGCCGCCGACGAACTTGCCGCCGAGCGGCTTGTCCGAGGGACGGGTCGGGCCGTCAGCGTGGACCGCGGGTGCGGTCGTGACGTTCTCCGTGGGGTGGGTGGAGGTGCTCAATGACGCTCCCAGAAGCTCGGGCCGACGGGTTCGGTGAAGTCGCTGCGTGCGATCAGGTAGCCCTCGTCGTCGACGGTGATCGGGAGCTGCGGCAGCGGACGTGCTGCGGGGCCGAAGATGACGGCCGCCGCGTTGGTCACGTCGAACTGCGACTGGTGGCACGGGCACAGCAGGTGGTGGGTCTGCTGCTCGTAGAGGGCGACCGGGCATCCGACGTGCGTGCACACCTTGGAGTACGCGACGATGCCGTCGTACGACCAGTCCTTGCGGTCATCCGCCTCGTTCAGCTGCTCGGGGAGCAGACGCATGAGGAGGACGATGGCCTTGGCCTTCTCCTCGAGGTAGCCGTCGTGGTGCGCGAGCGTCGCGAGGGACTCGGGGATGACGTGCACGGCGGAGCCGAGCGTCAGGTCGGCGGCGCGGATCGGCTTGCCGGTCGGGTCGTGCGCCAGGCGCATGCCCTCTTCCCACATCGTGTGCTTGAGCAGGTGAACCGGGTCGCCCGCGTGCGGGTGCTCGGGCGAGCTGTGCGGCGCGAGACCGCGGAACAGCGTGATCCCCGGGAGGACGGACGCCGCGAGCGCGACGAAGAGCGAGTTGCGCACCATCGTGCGGCGGCCGAAGCCCGACTCGTTGTTCGCGTCCGCGAAGACCTGAACCGCCGCGGCGCGGGTCTTCTCGCTGCCACGCGTCGAGTGGCGCTCCTCGATGAACTCGGTGTCGTTCATCACGGCCTTCGACCAGTGGATCGCGCCGATGCCGATGGCGAGGAGGGCGGTCGCGATGCCCAGACCGATGAACAGGTTATTGCGACGGATGTCGCTGATCATCCCGCTCTCGATCGGGAAGATCAGGTACGCCGCGATGGCCCAGATGCTTGCCGCTGCGGACAGGTAGAACAGGGTGTACACCGTGCGGACCGCGCGCGTCATGGCGGCGGGGTCCTTGTCGGTCATGCGCTTGCGGTGGGGTGCGAGCCCGGGGTTGTGCACCGGGTCGGACACCGCTACGGCGAGCCCCGATGAGGGCACCGGGGAAGCAGGAACCTGCTCGGGCGCCTTCTCGTCAGCCATTTTGCTCCTTGTGCGTTGCTTCGATCGTCACGGTTCTCAGTTCGACTTCGCGGTGATCCACACCGAGATGGCGACGAGCGAGCCGATGCCGAAGATCCAGATGAACAGACCCTCCGAGACGGGGCCGAGCGAACCGAGCGAGAAGCCGCCGGGCGAGTTCTCGGTCGGGCGCATCATCAGGTAGCTGATGATGTCGCGCTTCTCCTCGGTGGTGAGGGTCATGTCGTTGAAGACGGGCATGTTCTGCGGGCCCGTGACCATGGCTGCGTACATGTGCAGGGGCGACGTGGTCGTCAGCGGCGGTGCGTACTTGCCTTCGGTGAGTGCACCACCGGCGCCGGCGACGTTGTGGCACATCGCGCAGTTGATGCGGAAGAGCTCGGCACCGTGTGAGACGTCGCCTTCACCGTCGAGCGTTTCGGAAGCCGGGTAGGTCGGGCCGGGGGCCTCGGACTGGACCCAGGCCGCCATGGCCTCGATCTGCTCCTGCGTGAACTGAACGGGCTTCTGCGGAGCCTGCGGCCCCTGCATCTGCAGCGGCATGCGTCCTGTGGCCACCTGGAACTCGACAGACAGCTCGCCCACGCCGTAGAGCGAGGGGCCGTCGTTCGTGCCCTGCAGGTCGAGACCGTGACAGGTGGCGCAGTTGGCCTGGAACAGCTTCTTGCCGTCCTCGACCGTGAGCGTGGATGCCGTCTGCGTCGTGTCGCCCGCCGCCATCGCGGCGGTGGCGCCGGCGTAGCCTCCGCCGGTGACGAGCAGTCCGATGCCGATCAGCGCGGCGGCAGCCCACTTGCTGCGACGACCGCCGTTGCGGCGCGGGTTCTTGGATGCCATGGGTGAATCAGCTCCGGTTTACTTCAGGAAGTAGATGACGGCGAACAGGACGAGCCACACCACGTCGACGAAGTGCCAGTAGTACGACACGACGATGGCGGACGTCATCTCTTTCCGGCCGAAGTTCTTGACGGCGAAGGCGCGCCCGATGACGAGGAGGAACGCCACGAGACCACCGGTGACGTGGAGGGCGTGGAAGCCGGTGGTGATGTAGAACGCGGAAGCGTACGAGTCGGCCTGGATGGGCATGCCCTCGGCGACGAGCGTCGCGTACTCCCAGACCTGGCCGGAGACGAAGATCGCTCCCATGATGAAGGTCAGGAAGAACCATTCCACCATTCCCCACTTGCGGAGGTTCCAGAAGGAGCCCGACCGGTAGGGGCGGAAGTGCTCGGCGTTGTGGACACCGATCTGCGCCGTCACCGACGACAACACGAGGATGAGCGTGTTGACCGCGGCGAACGGGATGTTCAGCAGTTCGGTGCGGTCGGCCCACAACTCAGGTGAGGTGTTGCGCAGGGTGAAGTAGATCGCGAAGAGCCCCGCGAAGAACATCACCTCGCTGCCGAGCCACACGATGGTGCCCACAGCGACCGGGTCCGGCCGCTTGACCGAGCGCAGGGCCTGGGAATACGTCGCTGGAGTGGTCGTCACGGCATCCATTATGGCCGATCTGGAGGGTGGTTTCTGCATCGCTGAAGGTCTGGTCGGATCGCGCCGCGGTTAGGGCGACCTAAGAATCAGCCGAAAGTCGCCCGACGACCGGCCGATAGGATCGTGTGTCATGGCTCAGTACGCGTGGCGCGACATCCTGACCGACCTTCTCGAGAAGCGCGATCTCAGCGTGTCGGCGGCGACCTGGGCGATGCGCGAGGTCATGGCCGGTCGCGCATCCCCCGCTCAGCTGGCCGGGTTCCTCGTGGCTCTTCGCGCCAAGGGGGAGACCGTCGACGAGATCGTCGGATTCCGCGACGCGATCCTCGAGGCGGCGCTCCCTCTCGCCGTTCCGACCGACGCGCTCGACATCGTGGGGACCGGGGGCGACCGATTCGGCACGGTGAACGTGTCGACCATGGCGTCCATCGTCGCGGCTGCCACCGGCGTTCCCGTCGTCAAGCACGGCAACAAGGCGGCGAGCTCCAAGTCGGGCTCGTCGGACGTCCTCGCCGCGCTGGGCATCGACCTCTCGCTCGACCCCGATGATGTGGCACGGGTGCTGCAGGAAGCGGGGATCACCTTCGCGTTCGCCTCGGCCTTCCACCCCGGATTCCGGCATGCCGGCGCGGCCCGAGCTGAGCTCGGCATCCCCACTGTCTTCAACTTCCTCGGGCCGCTCTGCAACCCGGCGCGCGCTGAGGCGAACGCGGTGGGCGTCGCGCACCTCGACCGGGTGCCGCTCATCACGGGCGTGTTCCGCACTCGCGGTGCGACCGCCCTGGTCTTCCGCGGTGACGACGGGCTCGATGAACTGACGACGACCGGCCACAGCCGCATCTGGGAGGTCAGCCGCGGCGACATCCACGAGCACGATCTGGATCCGCGCGATCTCGGGATGCCGCTCGCGCGCATCGAGGATCTGCTGGGCGGGGACCCGCAGCACAACGCCGCGGTCGTCCACCGGGTTCTGTCCGGAGAGACCGGGCCGGTGCGTGACATCGTGGTGCTGAACGCGGCGGCGGGAATCGTGGCGTACCGCCTGTGGCGGGATGCTGCCCAGGTGCAGCGCCCGATCCTCGAGCGCCTCGCGGAGGCGGCCGACGATGCGTCGCAGGCCCTCGACTCCGGCGCCGCTGCCGGCACTCTGGAGCGCTGGATCTCCGCGTCGGCCGGTTGAGGTCAGACCACATCGGTTTTTCACGGCATCGCGCGCACGGCGCCGAGAGCCCGGATGCATAGCGTGAGGCGCAACGCACCCGAGGAGGACCCGATGTCACACACCACCCCCACCGCCGATACGGTCGAAGCGCCCGTCCGCCGAGCCGGCCTCGTGAAGATCCTGGGCGTGCTCGGGATGCTGGGCGGAGTCGTGCTGATCATCGGCGGGCTCGTCGTCTGGTCGATCGTGTCGGGTCAGCTCCGCGCGGAGAACATCACCGTCCCCGAAGACGCGGCCGCCTTCCAGGGCCAGACCGTGGCTGGGCCGTTCACCGCATACGTGCAGGCGGACATCATCCAGCACCACGCACTCGACGCGTCCGGCGGCAAGACGTATGCGGAGCTGGACAAGGACGATCCCGTCCGGGCCACCATGATGAACGCGTCGTTCCTGCGCGCGTCGCTGTTCACTTCCGTCGTGTCGTTCGGCGTCGCCGCCTTCGCCATGGGCGTCGGTATCCTGTCGATCATCTTCGGCTTCGCGATTCACCGCCTGGCCTCGGCCCCGGTGGTCGTCCGCCGGTCGGCGGTCACCTCCGGCTGAACAGGGAGGAGCGAGGCCCGCGCCGCGGCGCGGGCCTCCGGCATGCATATGGAACCTGTCGACGCCCTGACCGAGATCGCCGAACTGCTCGAGCGCGAACGGTCGTCGAAGTACAAGTCGAAGGCGTTCCGCGCCGCTGCCGACGCGATTCGAGACCTGCCGAACGACGTTCTCGACGACGTCTCCGCGCTGCGCCGACGTCCGGGGATCGGCGATCGCACGCTGACCGTGATCGTGGAAGCCCGCGCCGGCGGGGTGCCCGCATACCTCGCGGATCTGCGGGAGCGGCGCGGTGTGGTCGTCGCCGGCGAGCTCCGACGTCGACTCCGCGGCGACCTGCACTGCCACTCCGACTGGTCGGACGGGACGACCCCGATCGCCGAGATGGTCGCCGCGGCCCGGAATCTCGGGCACGAGTACCTCGCGTTGACCGACCACTCGCCGCGACTCCGGGTGGCCCGCGGGCTGTCTCCCGAGCGCCTGCGCGATCAGCTCGACGTCGTCGCCGGGATGAGCGGTGAGGGGTTCACGTTGCTCAGCGGCATCGAGGTGGACATCCTCGACGACGGGGCGCTCGATCAGGAGGACGAGCTGCTGCAGCGCCTCGACATCGTGGTCGCGTCGGCGCATTCGAAGCTGCGGATGGCCCGTGGGGCGATGACGCGACGCCTGGTGGCCGCCGCATCCGATCCCCGCGTCGACGTGCTCGGGCACGTGACCGGCCGACTGGTCGAAGGTTCCCGGGGGACGAGGCCGCCGTCCGAGTTCGATCCGGAGCCCGTCTTCGCGGCGTGCGCGGAACACGGGGTGGCGGTGGAGATCAACTCGCGGCCGGAGCGGCAGGACCCGCCAGACGACCTCATCGAACAGGCGATCGCGGCGGGGTGCCTGTTCTCGATCGACTCCGACGCTCACGCCCCAGGGCAGCTGTCGCTGATCGACTACGGGGCCGAGCGCGCGGAGCGGCTGGGGGTTCCCGCCGATCGCATCGTCACGACATGGCCTCTCGACCGGCTGCGGGAGTGGACTGGTCGCACCCGCTCCTGAGAACGCGGCGGTGGAGTCAGGTGCGGTCGCGGAGTGCGGATGCCGCGCGTGCGAGCGAACCGCCCAGCCCACGGCGATCGGCAACCTCTGCGACGATGTCGGCATCGGTGCCGCGGATGCGTCCCTCGACAGCGCCGAGGTCCAGGTCGCGCACCACCCGGACGACCCGCGGAGCTACCGCGAGGTAATCCGCTGCCGCGGCGAGCTTCGAGCGAACCCCGGCGCTCATGCCCTCGCCCCTCTCGGCCGCCGCCAGGATGCCGTCGAGGTCGCCGTGAGCGGCGAGGAGGGTCGCCGCGGTCTTCTCGCCCACACCGGCCACTCCGGGAAGTCCGTCGGAAGCGTCACCGCGCATCGTGGCGAAGTCGGCGTACTGGTCGGGGCGCACGGCGTACTTCGCCACGACCGCCTCGCCCGTGAGGACATCGAGGTTGCTCATGCCCCGGCCGGTGTAGACGACGCGGATCTGCCGCGTGTCGTCCACGAGCTGGATGAGGTCGCGGTCGCCGGTGACGACGTCGACGGGCATCGTCGCGCGCGTCGCGAGCGTGCCGATCACGTCGTCGGCCTCGTGGTCGGGTGCCCCGACGATCGGGATGCCGAGGACGTCGAGGCTCTCGCGGATGGTCGGGATCTGCGCCTCGAGCGGGTCGGGCACGACCTCGACGTCGGGACCGGTCTCGACCGTCTCGGCGACGCGGTGCGTCTTGTATGTCGGGATCAGGTCGACACGCCACTGCGGTCGCCAGTCGTCATCCCAGCAGGCGATCAGGTGAGTCGGCTCGTACGTCGTGACGAGCTTCGCGATCATGTCGAGGAAGCCGCGGGCCGCATTGACCGGCCGGCCCTCGGAGTCCTTGACGGTGTCGGGGACGCCGTAGAACGCGCGGAAGTACAGGGATGCGCTGTCGAGCAGCATGAGTCGGTCGCTCATCGCATCATCCTGGCACGGGAGGCGGACCCTGCAGCATCGTACTGACCCAGACTGCTCAGCATCCGGGCCCCGACGGCGGCTCGGTGCAGACCCGATCGACGAGCGTTCCCCGTGCCTCGAGCACCTCGACGGTGTACCCGGCGGTCGGGATCTCGAGGGCGCCCGGCACCGGTCGCCAGCCGCGGCCGAAATCGACCTCCGCGCGGTAGCGGATGGTGGCGGTCGCGACATAGCTGCCTCGCGAGCGGTAGGTGTGGCTCGCCGGTGTCCGAGCGGTGGCTGCGACGGTGCGGGTGCTGCCGTCGCCGGGAGCGATGACGATCTCGTCCGGCGTGAAGCGCACGGTGACCGGCAGGTCGAACAGCGTTCCCGTGGCCGTGTGCTGCGACGCCGCGATCAGGAAGTCGAGCGGGAGCCCGGCGACACCGTAGCGGGCCGGCTGGCTGCTGAGCGCACCCGGTTGCGGAGCGAAGGACGCGACATCGGCGATCGTCGCCTGCGGCAGAAGCGAGACGGTGAAGTCGTCGCACCGGTTCAGCGCCCCGCAGTCTCTCGGTGGGGCTGGCTGGGTGTCGGTTTCGTCGCGAGGCTGGTTACCGTGCGCAGACCCGGGTTGCCTACTAGTTGCTCCCACTAGCACCTCGCTGCCACTTGCGCTTGCCGACCAGCTTCCGATGGTCCCGCGTGGAGGCTCATCCGGAGGTGCAGCTAAGCCAATGAAACTGACTACGGCAACGAGGACGGGCGTTAGCCGCATGCTGGCCCCTGAGTGGAGCTGACAACATCGACTAGTCGCGCTCCGGTTGGGCTCAGCATGTCGATTTCAGCTGTTACGAGCATCTTCTGGACCGGATCGCGGTCCGGCGGCACCATGCTCCGGCCCTCTGCATCCGAGAGCAACACTGATGTGACATCGATGCAGATGTAGAGCTCGACGGAGCTGTGGTCAACAGTTCGCGGGAAGACCTGCCGCACCTCCGTCCGGCCGCTCATAGTGACGCCGGAGGCGTTGTATTCGCTGAGCGCTTTCCGATCGGATTCGAGTATCGCCCCGGTAGTCAGGGCATAGACGGGTTCGAACGTCGTCGGGTCGGAGAGGTCCACGGCATTGAGGGCGTCGACGTAGGCGCGGTAGGTCGCTTCGGCGGCGGCGAAAGCGGCGGTGTCGCTGTCGGTGGGGGAGGGCGCCGTCGCCGTTGGCTCGGGGGTGGGCGAGGACGCGGGGGAGCCGCATCCGGTTGTCAGCAGTGCGACGGCGAGGACGGCGGCGACAGCATGGCGGCGTCGGACGAACATGCCCCGAACGTAGCGAGCCCGATCCTCCGCCCGCGGGAACTTTCCACAGGGCTGTCTCGTAGCCTGGAGGGATGCGGAGTGGTGGTGCACATGTCGTTCGGTGAGGCGGCGCTCAGGCGGCGTCCGACGGACGCGGCGCCCTGCCCGTGCGGCGGCGGCGCGTTCGGCGCCTGCTGCGGTCCCATCCTCGATGGGCAGGCGGCGGGAACTGCGGAGCAGCTCATGCGTTCGCGCTACACCGCGTTCGCCGTGCGAGACCGTACCCATCTCGCGCGAACCTGGCACCCTGCGACGCGTCCCGACGATCTCGAGGCGGACGGCCCGGAGGAGTGGACGGGGCTCACGGTCGTTCGGGCCGCCGGCGGCGCGGACGACGCCACGGGCATCGTCGAGTTCCGGGCCCGGTGGCGCTCCGGTTCCGATTCCGGAGAGCTCCACGAGGTCAGCCGATTCACTCGAGTACGCGGCCGATGGCTCTACGTCGGTGGTGTCGTCGACCCCTCCGCGTGACCGATCGGGACGGGCCGGGCACCCGGCGCCGCCGCGGCGAGCAGGAAGCGCTGGAGGACTGGAATCGAGCGGGTTCGCTCTGATACCCTGGATCGTCACTCGTGTGGCTTCGTCGCCATGCGCATCTGACGCATCATCCACAACCATCCGCCTCGATCGCGGCCGTCGTCCCCGAGACGACGAGCCCCGGATTCGCGGCCCGACACCCTGACCCAACAAGGACAACCCACTACATGACTAACGCAACGACCGCCCCGGCCACCAAGCAGGTCGCTATCAACGACATCGGATCTGCTGAGGACTTCCTGGCCGCGGTCGAGAAGACTCTGAAGTTCTTCAACGACGGTGACCTCATCGAAGGCACCGTGGTGAAGATCGACCGCGACGAGGTCCTCCTCGACGTCGGCTACAAGACCGAGGGTGTCATCCCCTCGCGCGAGCTTTCCATCAAGCACGACGTCGACCCCAACGAGGTCGTCAAGGTCGGCGACGAGGTCGAAGCCCTCGTTCTCCAGAAGGAGGACAAGGAAGGTCGCCTCATCCTCTCCAAGAAGCGCGCGCAGTACGAGCGCGCCTGGGGTGACGTCGAGAAGATCAAGGAGAACGACGGTGTCGTCACCGGCTCCGTGATCGAGGTCGTCAAGGGTGGTCTGATCGTCGACATCGGCCTGCGCGGCTTCCTGCCGGCATCGCTCATCGAGCTGCGTCGCGTCCGCGACCTCACGCCGTACCTCGGCCAGGAGATCGAGGCCAAGATCCTCGAGCTCGACAAGAACCGCAACAACGTCGTGCTCTCGCGCCGCGCCCTGCTCGAGCAGACGCAGTCCGAGTCGCGCACCACGTTCCTCAACAACCTCCACAAGGGTCAGGTCCGCAAGGGCGTCGTCTCGTCGATCGTCAACTTCGGTGCGTTCGTCGACCTGGGCGGCGTGGACGGCCTCGTGCACGTCTCCGAGCTCTCGTGGAAGCACATCGAGCACGCTTCCGAGGTCGTCGAGGTCGGCCAGGAGGTCACCGTCGAGATCCTCGAGGTCGACCTCGACCGCGAGCGCGTCTCGCTGTCGCTCAAGGCGACGCAGGAGGACCCGTGGCAGGTCTTCGCCCGCACCCACGCGATCGGACAGGTCGCGCCGGGCAAGGTCACCAAGCTCGTTCCGTTCGGTGCGTTCGTTCGCGTCGCTGACGGCATCGAGGGCCTCGTGCACATCTCCGAGCTGTCGGGCAAGCACGTCGAGCTCGCCGAGCAGGTCGTGTCGGTCGGCGAAGAGGTCTTCGTCAAGATCATCGACATCGACCTCGAGCGTCGCCGCATCTCGCTCTCGCTGAAGCAGGCGAACGAGTCGGTCGACCCCTACGGCACCGAGTTCGACCCCGCCCTCTACGGCATGGTCACCGAGTACGACGAGAACGGGGAGTACAAGTACCCCGAGGGCTTCGACCCGGAGACCAACCAGTGGAAGGAAGGCTTCGACGAGCAGCGTCTGGCTTGGGAGGCCGAGTACGCGGCAGCTCAGGGTCGCTGGGAGGCGCACAAGGCTGCTGTCGTCAAGGCCCTCGAGGCCGAGGCGGCTGCCCCCGCCGACAACGGCTCGTCGTTCTCGTCGGACGTCCAGTCCGCGAGCACCGGCGGCGGCACGCTGGCCGACGACGAGGCTCTCGCCGCTCTGCGCGAGAAGCTCTCGGGTCGCTGAGCCCACACTGATACGACGGAAGGGTCGGAGCCTCGTGCTCCGGCCCTTCCGCCGTTTCCGGGCGGCGGAACGAGATTCCGCCGTGCCGTGCGCGCGGGCGTCCGTGACGCGATAGTTTCAGTGCATGGAGAACGAGACGCCGCAACGAACGCGCGCGACCTACGTTCTCCCCGCGCCCCCGCGGTGGGTGGATGCCGTCCTCGGAGACGGTGACCGCGCGCGGTCGGCGATGCTCAATCAGATCGTGACGACGTCAGTCGTGCTCGTCGTTGCAATTGCGGGCCTCATGGTGGGATTCCGCGGTGACACGGCCCTGTTCTTCCTCGCCGTCACCGCTGTCTTCGTGCTGACCGGCGCATCGATCATCGTCCCGTGGGGGCATCTCCCGCCCCTGTGGCTCGCTCTGATCCCGCTGGGCGACATCGTCGCGATCGGCGTCATGCGCGTCGCCGAGCCGACCGGTGGATTCGGGTTGCTCTGGGTCTTCCCGGTCATCTGGCTCGCGGCGGGTTTCGGCGCCGCCGGCTGGCTCGGGGGCATCTTCCTAGCTCTCGCCGCATACGGCGTGACGGACGCGGTGATCCGGTCGTCGCCGTCATCCTTCGGTTTCCTGCTTCTGCCTCTCCTGCTCATCGCCGTGAGCACGTCGACGTTCCTCAGCAGCCGGCGCGCCAGCGCACAGCGGCTGCTCCTCGACCGTCAAGCGACGGTGCTGACGCAATCTCTCGAGCGAGCGCGCCGACATGAGCAGGTGCTCA
The DNA here is from genome assembly GCF_029991045.1 of Microbacterium sp. BDGP8. Taxonomy (NCBI): domain Bacteria; kingdom Bacillati; phylum Actinomycetota; class Actinomycetes; order Micrococcales; family Microbacteriaceae; genus Microbacterium; species Microbacterium sp. BDGP8. The sequence goes on from NZ_CP120712.1 coordinate 1,294,557, forward strand.
CCGAGGCCCTCGACCGCGTCGACTTCGGCGTCGCGCGGATCGAGTCGGACGGCTCGGCCTCGATCATCAATGACGCCCACGCGCGCCTGCAGCGCGGGTCGCGCACCAGCGGACAGCCTGACGTGTTCTCGGCCGACGGTTCGACGCTGCTGGCCGCTGACGAGCATCCACTGGCGCGCGTCCGGCACGGCGAAGCCTTCACCGACGCGCGAATCCAGGTCGGCCAGGGCGAGGACCGCCGTGTTCTGAGCGTGTCGGCGCGGCGCATCATCGAGCCGGATGGCAGGGACTCCGGCGCGGTCGTCGTGACGCGCGACGTCACGGCCGAAACCGACGCGTTGCGAGAGCGCGACGCCCTCGTGTCGTCGGTCTCGCACGAGCTGCGGACCCCTTTGACGTCCATCCTGGGTTACCTCGAGCTGGCCATCGACACGCCGGGTGTTCCCGAGGCGGCGCTCGAGAACCTGCGCGTCGCAGATCGGAACGCCGACCAGCTGCTCCGCCTCGTGGGAGACGTGCTGGCGGCGTCGAGTCAGCACAAATCCGCGGCGCAGCTCACCGTCTCACCGGCGGACATCGATCTCGTCGAGATCGTCCACGCTGCCGTGGAGTCGATCCTCGTGAGCGCGGGGGAGCGCGGCATCGTGATCGACGTGTCCCGCGTCGAACCAGCCCGGGCCTATGCGGACCCTGTTCGCATCCGGCAAGTTCTCGACAACCTCCTCTCGAACGCGGTCAAGTACAACCGACCGGGCGGTCGTGTCTCGGTCGCCACCTCGGTCGGCGACCAGTGGGCGCTGATCGCCGTGCAGGACTCCGGGGTCGGGCTGAACGAGGAGGACCTCGGCTCGGTGTTCCAGCGCTACTACCGGGGGGCAGCCGTCCGCGATTCGTCCGTCACCGGCAACGGGCTCGGTCTGGCAATCAGCCGCGATATCGTGCGCAGGCACGGCGGGGACATCACGGTCACCAGCGTTCTGGGCGTCGGTTCGACTTTCTCGGTGACGCTTCCGGCGCGGCGGCCCGGGACGGCGACATCATGATCGATCAGTTCTCCGTTTCGCTCGTGACCGCCGTCGTGGTGCTGGTGTGCGCCGTGCTGTTCATCTTCGATACTCTGCTGCGTCGGCCCGAGCAGAGCGGCCGATTCTGGGCAGTCGGATTCCTCTCCGCCGTGCTGACCACGATGTTCTACGTCGTCTGGGCCAGTGCCCCTGAAACCGCCTGGGCCGTCGTGTGCGGCAACACCGCTGCCGTCGTCGGTACGGGTCTCATGTGGCTCGGATGCCGCGCCTACAACCGGCGGCCGGTGCGCGGAGCCGGTGTCGTCGTCGCGCTCGGCGGCACCGCTGCCGCAGTCGCCGCCTCCGTCGAGTTCGCTCTGGGCGGCGACGACTGGTCCGGAGCCGTGGTGATGTTCGGAGCGCTGAGCGTGCTGGCCGCGGCCGCGTCGGTGGAGTGCTTCCGCGGTGCCCTGGGCGCCTCCCGTACCGCGCTCCCGCTCGGCATCGTCTTCGGCGTGCAGGCGCTGTTCTACCTCGTGCGCGTCGTGATCGTCGCGACGCTGGGATACGGCGAGGTCTTCGACCTGTGGGCGGGTTCCATACCCACGAGCATCCTCACCGTGGTCCTCTCCATCACTGCGGTCGTCAGTGCGTCGGTCCTCCGCGCGGGCCGGGTCGGTGTGCGCGGGTCCGATTCGCCGGAGGGGCGCGATGCCGGTTCGGGCGAGATCGCGACGATCGCGGGCTTCCGGCGCGCGGTCGGCCTGAGTGCCCAGCGGGCCAGCGCACGGCGCGAGTTGGTTGCGGTCTGGGTCATCGAGCTCGACGGCCTCGAGTACATCGCCACCGCATTCGGTCTCGACGTAGGCGATGCGGTCGTACGGACGTGGCGGAAGACCATGGCGGCGAACGCGCCGACGCTCGCTGTTCTGGGCGAGGTCGGGGCCGAGCGGATCGGAGTCATCACGGTCGTCGGATCCGCGGCGGACGCGCGACGGCAGGCGCTGGCGCTCTACCGCTCCCTGTTCGAGGCGCTCGGCTCGGTCGAGGGCGGCGTGCTTCCCGCCATCGGCATCGGCGTCGCGCTGAGCGATGCCGTCGGCTACGACGCGGATGCCCTGATCGAGGCGGCCGCGGCCGCGGCGACCCGCGCCTCGTCGGGGGTGGCTTCGGCCGTGCTGCTCGCCGAACCGTCCTGACGCTGTCCGCGCCGCTGTCAGCGCTGGTCGAGCCGGTACCCCGTGCCCTGATCCGAGGCGATCAGGGTTGACGTCGCGGCGGCTGCGAACGTCCCGCGCAGCGCCTCGACGCTGCGCTCGATCGCCCGCACCTCGTCGGGATCGGGAGCGTCTGCGCGTGACCGGGACCGGAGAGCGAGTGCGAGGTCGTGCTTCGTCCGGGTGCGTCCTTGCGCGAGGAGCAGGGCGCGGAGCACGGACGATTCCGTCTGCGCGAGCTCGATCGGAACGCCCGCGAGGCGGAACACACCGTCGGTCACCGATACGTCGCCATAGGAGAGGTTTTGGGCGGCCGGAGTCGGGGTCGCGGCCGGTGCGGCATCCACGACGGGCGCCTCCTCGCGTCGCCGCTGTGACGGAATAGCGGCCAGGCGAGCTTTGAGATCGCGCGGCCGGAACGGCTTGCCGAGGTACTCGTCACCGCCGGCTGCCCTGCCGCGCTCGGCGTCGCCCGGTTCCACGAAGGCGGAGATGAAGATGATGTAGGTGTCGCTGAACTCGCGGACGCGACGCGCGACCTCGAACCCGTCGATGCCGGGAATGTTGACGTCGAGGGTCGTGACGTCGGGGGATACCGATCGGATCAGCTCGACCGCGTCGAGGCCGTTCTCGGTCGCGTGCACCGAGAATCCGCTCGATTCGAGGATCGCCGAGAGCAGGCTGCGGATGTCGGCCTGGTCTTCGACGATGACGGCGGTGCGTTCCACGGTGATCCCACCTTCCGCGGGTTGTGTGGAATCCATCGTATCGACCGGGCGGCCTCGCGCTCGGCCTAGCGCCCGTGGCATCCTCGGGTGTATGCCTCTGATCGCATTGACAGGCGGGATCGCGTCCGGCAAATCCACGATCGCGCGTCGGCTGGCCGAGCACGGGGCCGTTGTCGTCGACGCGGACGCGATCGTGCGGGACGTCCAGCGCCCCGGGTCTCGCGTGCTCGAGGCCATCAGCGCCGAGTTCGGGTTCGGCGTGATCGCGGCTGACGGCGAACTCGACCGCGCCGCGCTGGCGGCCATCGTGTTCGCCGACCCGGAAGCGCGAACCAGGCTGAACGAGATCGTTCACCCGGCGGTGCGTGCGGAGTCGCAGCGACGCTTCGACGAAGCACTCGGCCGAGGGGACGGGACCGTCGTGGTGTACGACGTGCCTCTGCTCGTCGAGGCTCGCGTCGACGACCCCTGGGATTCCGTCGTCGTCGCGCACGCGCCCGCATCCGTCCGCCGTGAGCGTCTGCAGCGCCTTCGCGGGATGACGGCGGAGGAGGCCGATCGGCGGATCTCGGCGCAGGTCGACGATGACCAGCGGCTCGCAATCGCCGACGTCGTCATCGACACCGCGGGGGACCTCGAGGTGACGCTGGCGCAGGTCGACGCCCTCTGGGCCGAGCTCACCGCGGCGCCGGCCTCGTAGCACGCGCGCACGCTCTGAGCGAAGGCCGGGCCCGATGTCGGTGGCCCCGCCTACGCTGGAATCATGCAGACCACGCGCTCCGTGAGGCCCTTCGAGGTCATCAGCGAATACGTCCCGAGCGGTGACCAGCCCCAGGCGATCGCCGAGCTCGCAGGCCGGATCAACGCGGGCGAGACCGACGTGGTGCTGCTGGGTGCCACGGGTACGGGCAAGTCGGCGACGACGGCGTGGCTCATCGAGCAGGTGCAGCGTCCGACGCTCGTGATGGCGCACAACAAGACGCTCGCCGCGCAGCTGGCGAACGAGTTCCGCGACCTCATGCCGAACAACGCGGTCGAGTACTTCGTCAGCTACTACGACTACTACCAGCCCGAGGCGTACGTCCCGCAGACCGACACCTTCATCGAGAAGGACTCGTCGATCAACGCCGAGGTCGAGCGGTTGCGCCACTCGACCACGAACTCGCTCCTGAGTCGTCGCGACGTGGTCGTGGTGAGCACGGTCTCGTGCATCTACGGCCTCGGTGCGCCGGAGGAGTATCTCCGCGCCATGGTCGCGCTTCAGGTGGGCGAGCGATACGACCGTGACGCCCTCATCCGCAAGTTCATCGCGATGCAGTACAACCGCAACGACGTGGACTTCTCGCGCGGCAACTTCCGGGTGCGCGGCGACACGATCGAGATCATCCCGGTGTACGAGGAGTACGCCATCCGCATCGAGCTCTTCGGCGACGAGATCGAGGCGCTGTACATGCTCCACCCGCTGACGGGTGACGTCGTCCAGAAGCTGGACAGCGTCCCGGTGTTCCCGGCGTCGCATTACGTGGCGGGCACCGAGACGGTCCAGCGCGCCATCGGAACGATCGAGCACGAGCTCGGTGAGCGTCTGAAGGAGTTCGAGAGCCAGGGAAAGCTGCTGGAGGCGCAGCGTCTGCGGATGCGGACGACGTTCGACCTCGAGATGCTGCAGCAGCTCGGCTTCTGTTCGGGCATCGAGAACTACTCGCGGCACCTCGATGGTCGTTCCCCGGGTGACCCGCCCCACACGCTGCTCGACTTCTTCCCCGACGACTTCCTCCTCGTGATCGATGAGTCGCACGTGACCGTTCCCCAGATCGGAGCGATGTACGAGGGGGATGCCTCCCGCAAGCGCACCCTCGTCGACCACGGGTTCCGTCTGCCGAGCGCCATGGACAACCGGCCGCTCCGCTTCGACGAGTTCAAAGAGCGCGTCGGGCAGACCGTGTATCTCTCCGCGACACCGGGGCGGTACGAGATGGGCATCGCCGACGGCGTGGTCGAACAGATCATCCGGCCCACCGGTCTCGTGGACCCCGAGATCATCATCAAGCCCTCGAAGGGTCAGATCGACGATCTGCTCGAGGAGATCCGGCTGCGCGTGGAGCGCGACGAGCGCGTCCTGGTGACGACACTCACCAAGAAGATGGCCGAAGAGCTCACCGACTTCCTCGGCGAGCACGGCGTGCGGGTGCGCTACCTGCACTCCGACGTCGACACGCTCCGCCGTGTCGAGCTCCTCACGGAGTTGCGCCAGGGCGCGTACGACGTGCTCGTCGGCATCAACCTGCTCCGCGAGGGACTCGACCTGCCCGAGGTGTCGTTGGTCGCGATCCTCGACGCCGACAAGGAGGGGTTCCTGCGTTCGGGAACCTCACTCATCCAGACGATCGGGCGCGCGGCGCGAAACGTCTCGGGCCAGGTGCACATGTACGCCGACAAGATCACCGACTCGATGGCCGCAGCCATCGAGGAGACCGAGCGTCGCCGTGAGAAGCAGATCGCCTACAACCTCGAGCACGGCATCGATCCGCAGCCGCTGCGGAAGAAGATCGCCGACATCACGGATGCCCTCGCGCGAGAGGCATCCGATACCCGCGACCTGCTGAACGGCAAGGCGACGGCTCGCAACAAGTCGGGCAAGGGCAAGAGCCCGACACCGCAGCTGCGCCGTGAGGGGATCGCCGCAGAAGGGGCTCAGCAGCTCGAGGCGACGATCGAAGACCTCTCGCAGCAGATGCTCGCCGCGGCAGCGGAACTCAAGTTCGAGCTGGCAGGGCGCCTCCGTGACGAGGTGCAGGACCTCAAGAAGGAGCTGCGTGCGATGGAGCGAGCCGGGCACGCCTGACCGCGAGAGGTGTCAGCGGCGGCGCCGGGTCAACGGGGGCAGTGGAGCAGGGGCTTCGGCCCGGCTCGGTCCACGTCGTGCTCGGTCATCGGGTGGCCGCACAACGGACACGCGCGGCCGGTGCGCTCGGGCTCGGGCTCGCTCTCGTACGGGCCGACGGACGCCGGCCCGGCGGCACGGATGAGCCGCGAGTTCAGATAGGCGTACCAGCCGCCCGCCTCGCGGACGCGCGTGCGAAGGGGTGGGCGGCGGTCGTGCTCGGTCATGATCATCAGTGTACTAACGATTAGGGCGTATAGGATGCGAGGGTGGACTCCGCCGACGACATGTTGAAGCTCGACAACCAGCTCTGCTTCGCGTTGGTCACCGCGGCCCGGAACGTCGTGGCCATCTACCGGCCGATTCTCGAGCCGCTCGGCCTGACCCACCCGCAGTACCTCGTCATGCTCGCCCTCTGGGAAGCGTCACCGCAGGCGCTGGGGGAGCTGGCGGCCGATATTGCGATGGAGCCGGCGACGCTGTCTCCGCTCGTCAAACGTCTCGAGGCCCAGGGGCTGGTCACGCGCGCGCGGCGGCGAGGCGACGAACGCGTGCTCGAGATCGGACTGACCGCTGCGGGCCGAGCGCTGCGCGCGGACGCGGTGCGTGTCCCCGAACAGGTCATGGCGGCGGTCGGAATGACGGTCGACGAGGTGACCGCTCTGCGCGACGGACTCGAGCCGTTCGCCGGGCGGCGGGTCCCTCGGGAGCAGCCGCCTGTAGCGCAAGAGTGAGCCCAGGGCGAACCGCGGAGCCGGTGTCGGAGGCCCGACCTAGACTTGTGCGGTGCCCATCGTCCCCGTCGCTTCCTCATCGAAACTCAGCGTCCGCGGAGCCCGCGTCCACAACCTCAAGGACGTGGATCTCGACATCCCGCGCGACAGTCTCGTCGTCTTCACCGGCCTCTCCGGCTCGGGAAAGTCGAGTCTCGCCTTCGACACGATCTTCGCCGAGGGGCAGCGCCGCTACGTCGAGTCGCTGAGCGCGTACGCGCGACAGTTCCTCGGTCAGGTCGATCGTCCCGACGTCGACTTCATCGAGGGCCTGAGCCCCGCCGTCTCGATCGATCAGAAGTCGACGAACCGCAACCCGCGGTCGACGGTCGGCACGATCACCGAGATCCACGACTACATGCGCCTCCTGTGGGCGCGGATCGGTGTGCCGCACTGCCCCGAGTGCGGCGAGCGGATCCAGCGTCAGACCGTCCAGCAGATCGCCGACCAGCTCATGGAACTGCCCGACCGCACGCGCTATCAGGTGGTCGCGCCGGTCGTGACGCAGAAGAAGGGCGAGTTCGTCGACCTCTTCAAGGAGCTGAGCGCGAAGGGCTACGCCCGGGCGGTCGTCGACGGCGACGTGATCTCGCTGGCCGAGCCGCCGACGCTCAAGAAGAGCTACAAGCACGACATCGCGGTGGTCGTCGACCGCCTCGTCGCCGGCCCCGATCTGCTCGGGCGCGTGACCGACTCGGTCGAGACCGCCCTGGCACTCGCCGGCGGCGTCATCAAGATCAACTTCGTCGACGAAGAGGGCGACGCGGCGTGGCAGAGCTTCAGCGAGAAGCTCGCCTGCCCGAACGGCCACGCATTGCAGCTCACCGAGATCGAGCCGCGCACCTTCTCGTTCAATGCACCCTTCGGCGCATGCCCGACGTGCTCGGGTCTCGGCACCCGGATGTCGGTCGACGCCGAGCTCATGCTGGGCGACGAGGAGCTCTCGATCGCCGAGGGCGTCCTCCTGCCCTGGACAACGCAAGGCAAGGGACTCTTCCAGTACTACGAGCGGCTGCTCGAAGGGCTCGCATCCGACCTGAAGTTCTCGCTCAAGACCCCGTGGCGCAAACTGCCGGCGGAGGTGCAGGACGCGGTGCTGCGCGGCGAGAACTACAAGGTGACGGTCAAGTGGAAGAACCGTTACGGGCGCGAGATGCGCTACGCATCGGGCTTCGAAGGCGTCATCCCGTACATCGAACGTCAGTATCTCCAGGCCGAGACGGACACGCAGCGTCAGCGCTGGGCGGAGTACCTGCGCGAGGTCCCGTGCCCCGCGTGCGACGGCGACCGGCTCAAGCCGGAGGTGCTCGCGGTCCTCGTCCACGAGCATTCCATCGCCGACGTCGCGCGGCTGAGCCTCGCCGAGGCGCAGACCTACTTCAACCAGCTCGAGCTCACCGAGCGCGAGGCCAAGATCGCGGCAGCGGTGCTGCGCGAGATCCGCGCCCGACTCGACTTCCTCATCGAGGTCGGACTGAACTACCTCAGCCTGGGGCGCGCCGCCGGATCGCTCTCGGGTGGCGAGGCACAGCGCATCCGGCTCGCGACACAGATCGGTTCGGGCCTCACCGGGGTCCTCTACGTCCTCGACGAGCCGTCGATCGGACTGCACCAGCGCGACAACCGCCGGCTGATCGACACGCTGGTGAAGCTGAAGAGCCTCGGCAACACGCTCATCGTCGTCGAGCACGACGAAGAGACGATCGCCGCCGCCGACTGGGTGGTCGACATCGGCCCGCGTGCCGGCGTCGAAGGCGGAAACGTCGTCCACTCCGGCCCGTACGACGCTCTGCTGGCCGACGAGAACTCCATGACCGGCGATTACCTGTCGGGACGCCGGTCGCTCGAGACGCCGACGAAGCGTCGCAAGATCGACAAGAAGCGGATGCTGACGGTCGTCGGCGCCCGGGCCAACAACCTCAAGAACGTGACCGCCGAGTTCCCGCTCGGTGTGCTCACCTCGGTGACCGGAGTCAGCGGCTCGGGCAAGTCCACGCTCGTCAACGGCATCCTGTACGAAGTGCTGGCGACCCGCCTGAACGGTGCACGCCGCGTCGCGGGCAAGCACACGCGCGTCACCGGCCTCGACAACCTCGACAAGGTGGTTCACGTCGACCAGGCGCCGATCGGCCGCACCCCGCGATCGAACCCCGCCACCTACACCGGCGTCTTCGACCGCATCCGCACCCTGTTCAGCGAGACGCCCGAGGCGAAGGTCCGCGGATACCTGCCGGGTCGGTTCTCGTTCAACGTCAAGGGTGGTCGCTGCGAGGCGTGCTCCGGCGACGGCACACTGAAGATCGAGATGAACTTCCTGCCCGACGTGTACGTCGACTGCGAGGTGTGCCACGGCAAGCGGTACAACCGCGACACGCTCGCTGTGCACTACAAGGGCAAGAACATCGCCGAGGTCCTCGAGATGCCCATCTCGGAGGCCGCGGAGTTCTTCGAGCCGATCCAGGCGATCCACCGCTACCTGAAGACGCTGGTGGACGTCGGGCTCGGGTACGTCCGGCTCGGTCAGTCCGCCACGACGCTTTCGGGCGGCGAGGCGCAGCGCGTCAAGCTCGCCACGGAGCTGCAGCGCCGCTCGAACGGCCGCAGCATCTACGTGCTCGACGAGCCCACGACGGGCCTGCACTTCGAAGACGTCCGCAAGCTGCTCGAGGTGCTCAACGGTCTCGTCGACAAGGGCAACACCGTGATCACGATCGAGCACAACCTCGACGTGATCAAGGCTTCCGACTGGATCATCGACCTCGGTCCCGAGGGCGGTGCCGGCGGCGGCACGATCGTGGCCACGGGTACGCCCGAGCAGGTCGCGGGCGTTGCCGAGAGCCACACCGGTCAGTTCCTCGCCGAGATCCTGGGGGCCCCGGCGGCGCGCAAGGCGGGCTGACGTGGCGAACGTCCTTCCGTACCGGCCGAAAGCCGGCGAGATCCCCACAGACCCCGGGGTCTACCGCTTCCGCGACGCGGAAGGGCGGGTCCTGTACGTCGGCAAGGCGAAGAACCTCCGGGCCCGGCTGTCGAACTACTTCGCTCCGCTCCACACCCTCCACGAGCGCACCCGCCGCATGGTCACCACCGCGGCCTCGGTCGAATGGACCGTCGTGGCGACCGACGTCGACTCGCTGCAGCTGGAGTACATGTGGATCAAGGAGTTCGATCCGCCCTTCAACGTCCGCTACCGCGACGACAAGTCCTACCCGTTCATGGCCATCACTCTCGCCGATGAGGCGCCGCGGGTGATCGTGACGCGCAACCGGCGGATTCCCGGTGCGAAGTACTTCGGGCCGTATCCCAAGGTCTGGGCGGTGCACGAGACCATCGATCTGATGATCAAGGTCTTCCCGATCCGCACGTGCAGCGACTCGTCGTACAAGAAGGCGATGGCCTCGGGGCGTCCGTGCTTCCCCGGTCAGATCGGCCGCTGCGGCGGGCCGTGCTCGATGAAGGTCACGATCGAAGAGCACCGCGCGATGGTCGATGACTTCGTCGCGTTCATGTCGGGCGGTGATCAGCGGTTCGCCCGAGAGCTGACGACGCGCATGCGCGAGTCGGCCGCGGCGATGGACTACGAGTCGGCGGCTGTCTACCGCGACAAGCTGCAGGCGATCGACGCCGTCCTCAACAAGAGCGCCCTCGTGCTCGAGGACGATATGGATGCCGACCTCTTCGGCATCGCCGAGGACGAGCTCGCCGCTGCCGTCCAGCACTTCGTCGTGCGCGGCGGTCGCATTCGCGGTGTGCGGGCGACGACGATCGAGAAGGAGATCGACATCTCCGGGGCCGATCTGGTCGATCAGGTGCTCCAGCGGACGTACGGGGATGCCGCGCCAGGTGACATCCCTCGGCATGTGTTCGTTCCGACGCTGCCCGGCGATGCCGGCGAGCTGGAGCAATGGCTGCAGACTCGCCGCGGCAAGCGCGTCACCGTGCAGGTCGCGCAGCGCGGACGCAAGGCGGATCTGATGAAGACCGCCAACATCAACGCGCAGCAGGCGCTCATGCTTCACAAGACCCGTCGCACGAGCGACTACGTCGCGCGCAGCCAGGCGTTGACCGACCTCCAGGAGGCCCTCGGCCTCGAGGAGGCTCCGTTGCGGATCGAGTGCTACGACGTCTCGCACCTGTCGGGCACCAACGTCGTCGCGTCTCTCGTGGTCTTCGAGGATGGGCTTCCCCGCAAGGACCAGTACCGGATCTTCGGCGTCAACGAGACGACGGACGACACCGACTCGATGTACCAGGTGCTGACGCGCCGCCTCGCCTACCTCGACCGACCCGACGAGGACGATGAGCCGGTTCCCGACGCAACCGCCGACGGCGAGGTCGTGACGGCACGCAAGCGCCCGCGTTTCGCCTATCGTCCGCAGCTGCTCGTCGTCGACGGCGGCAAGCCTCAGGTCGAAGCGGCAGCGCGAGCCCTCGCCGACGCCGGACACAGCGAGATCGCTCTCTGCGGCATCGCCAAACGGCTCGAGGAGATCTGGCTGCCGGGGGAGGAGTACCCCGTCATCCTCCCGCGCACGTCCGAGTCGCTGTATCTCCTTCAGCGGCTGCGAGACGAAGCCCATCGATTCGCGATCGTCCACCAGCGCAAGCGGCGAAAGCGCGACATCACCTCGGTCCTCTCCGAGGTACCGGGCCTCGGAGCGGCCCGGATCAAGGCTCTGCTCCGGCACTTCGGCTCGGTCTCCAAGCTCAAGCAGGCGACGCCGGAGGAGATCCAGGAGCTGCCGGGCATCGGCCCTCGACTGGCCGAGGCGATCCATCGCCATCTCGCGGACGGATAGGCTGGACGTCGGCGACAGACAGGGGTGGTGACGGTGACCGACGAGGTGCCCGCGGGCGAGATTCTCATCGTCACGGGCATGTCCGGTGCCGGCCGCACCACGGCCGCGAACGCCCTGGAAGACCTCGGGTGGTATGTCGTCGACAATCTGCCGCCCCAGATGCTGCGTCCGCTGCTCGAGCTCAGCGAGCTGGCGGGGAATGCGTTGCCGCGAGTCGCGGCGGTCGTCGACGTCCGCGGCGGTGAGCTCTTCGCCGCACTGCCCGAGATCACGCGTGCGCTTCGGCACGGGCGGGCCCTCCGGATCCTGTTCCTGGATGCCGCCGACGAAGTGCTCGTGCGCCGGTTCGAGTCGGTGCGTCGCCCGCACCCTCTCCAGGGCGACGGCACACTCGTCGACGGCATCCGCCGCGAGCGCGAACGCCTCGCCCCGATTCGCGAGAGTGCCGACGTGATCGTCGACACCTCCCGCGACAACATCCATCAGCTGGCGACTTACATCGGTGACCTGTTCGCCGACGACGGTGCGGCTCGCCACACCGTCACCGTCATGAGCTTCGGCTTCAAGTACGGCCTGCCGCCGGACGCCGACCTCGTGGCCGACATGCGATTCCTGCCGAACCCGTTCTGGAACCCCGACCTCAAGGCGCTCACCGGCGAAGACGACGCCGTCCGCGAAGAGGTCCTTTCGCACGACAACGCACGCGAATTCATCGACGCCTACGCTGCGGCGCTGGCCCCCGTGCTGCGCGGTTACCAGGACGAGAACAAGCGCCATTCCGTGGTCGCCGTCGGATGCACGGGAGGCAAGCACCGCTCCGTCGTCACGGCTCGAGAACTCGCGCAGCGGCTGTCGGGGCTGCCCGGCGTGGCGGTGCGACTCAAGCACCGCGACCTCGGTCGCGAGTAGGCTATCCCTTCGTCCCCCGAACCCCCTCCCGAAGGAGCGCCGTGCCGCTGACCGCTGACGTCAAGACCGAGTTGGCTGCGATGCGCGACCCTCGACCCGCCGCCCGTGTGGCCGAGGTGACCGCGATCCTGCGCTTCGCGGGCGGTCTGCACTCGATCGCGGGCCGAGTGGCCGTCGAGGCCGAGGTCGACTCGGAGATCCTCGCCCGCCGCGTGGCGCGCGAACTCGTCGAGATCTACGGCGTGCGGCCCGAGCTCGCCCGCATCCAGGCGTCCGGCGGCCGCGACGGCGCGACGTTCGCCGTCCGCGTTCGCGAGGGAGGCGAGACCCTCGCACGTCAGACCGGCCTTCTCGACCAGCGGCGCCGCCCGGTGCGCGGCCTTCCCAACAGGCTCACGACCGGATCGCGTCCCGACCTGGCCGCCCTGTGGCGCGGTGCTTTCCTCGCTGCCGGTTCACTGTCCGACCCGGGACGTTCGGCCGCTCTCGAGATCTCCTGCCCCTCTCCCGAGGCCGCCATGGCCCTCGTCGGCGCGGCTCACCGTCTGGGCATCGCGGCCAAGGCGCGCGAGGTCCGCGGCATCCCGCGTGTGGTCGTCCGCGACGGCGAGGCGATTCGGCAGACCCTCGCCGAGATGGGCGCCACCCGCACGGCCGACACGTGGGACCAGATGCGGCAGCGCCGCGAGGTGCGCGCGGGCGTGAACCGCCTCGTGAACTTCGACGACGCGAACCTGCGTCGTTCGGCCCAGGCGGCCGTCGCGGCCTGCGCGCGCGTCGAGCGAGCCCTCGAGATCCTGGGGGACGAGGTGCCCGACCACCTCAAGCAGGCCGGCGATCTCCGTCTGGCACACCGCGACGCGAGCCTCGATGAGCTCGGTCATCACGCCGACCCGCCGCTGACGAAGGACGCTGTCGCGGGCCGCATCCGCCGCCTTCTCGCGATGGCCGACAAGAAGGCCGCCGCTGAAGGACTGCCCGACACCGAGTCGGCGGTTCCCGCGGGACTCTCCGACTGAGCGACCACGCCCGCGTTACACCGCGTTCCGAGCGGGAAGCAACGGGGTGTGCGACGCGTTGCCCCTCAATAGGATGAGAAACGTCCACGAGGCGTGCGGTCGCGCGCCTTCGACAGCACGAGCCGCGCGCTGCGCGGTGCTGACAGGAGATAGAGAATGACGAAGTACACCCTTCCCGAGCTCCCCTACGATTACGCGGCACTCGAGCCGCACATCAGCGGCAAGATCATGGAGCTTCATCACTCCAAGCACCACCAGACGTACGTGAACGGCGCCAACACCGCTCTCGAGCAGCTCGCGGAGGCCCGTGAGACCGGCAACCTCGCGAACGTCAACAAGCTCGAGAAGGACCTCGCGTTCAACCTCGGCGGGCACGTCAACCACTCCATCTTCTGGACGAACCTCTCGCCCGAGGGCGGCGGCGAGCCCGAGGGCGAGCTCCGCGCGGCGATCGACGAGTTCTTCGGCGGATTCGACAAGTTCCAGGCGCACTTCACGGCTGCCGCCACCGGCATCCAGGGCTCCGGCTGGGCCGTGCTCAGCTGGGACCCGATCGGCGCACAGCTGATCATCCAGCAGCTGTTCGACCAGCAGTCGAACACCGCCCAGGGAACCATCCCCATCTTCCAGCTCGACATGTGGGAGCACGCCTTCTACCTCGACTACCTCAACGTCAAGGCGGACTACGTCAAGGCGGCGTGGAACATCGCGAACTGGCAGAACGTCGCCGAGCGCTTTGTGACGGCTCGGGAGAAGACGGCCGGCCTGCTCGCGTAGTAGGGTCATAAACAGGTGAGGATGCCGGGCTCCTCCCGGCAACGGGAGCCGAACCCGGCATCCTCTTCTTTTTCATCAGATCGCGTTTCGGTCAGCCAGCACGGGCTTTTCCGGCGCGACAAGAAACGGGAGACATCGTGTCTGTCAAGATCGGCATCAACGGCTTCGGCCGCATCGGACGCAACTACCTCCGCGCCGCCCTCGCTCAGGGCGCGGACCTCGAGATCGTGGCGGTGAACGACCTCACCGACAACAAGACTCTCGCCCACCTGCTCAAGTACGACTCGATCCTGGGTCGCCTGGACGCCGAGGTCACGTACTCGGAGGACTCGATCACGGTCGGCGGCAAGACCATCAAGGTCTTCGAAGAGCGCGACCCCGCCAACCTCCCCTGGGGCGAGCTGGGCGTCGACATCGTCATCGAGTCGACCGGTCGTTTCACCAACGCCGAGGACGCCAAGAAGCACATCGCGGGCGGCGCCAAGAAGGTTCTCATCTCGGCTCCCGCGAAGGGCGAGGACGGCACGTTCGTCATCGGCGCGAACGAGGACCTGTACGACCCCGAGAACCACAACGTCATCTCGAACGCGTCGTGCACCACGAACTGCCTCGCGCCGCTGGCGAAGGTCCTGAACGACGAGTTCGGCATCGTCAAGGGCCTCATGACGACGGTCCACGCCTACACGGCCGACCAAAACCTGCAGGACGGCCCGCACAGCGACCTCCGCCGTGCCCGCGCCGCCGCCCTCAACATCGTCCCCACCTCGACGGGCGCGGCCAAGGCCATCGGCCTCGTCCTCCCCGAGCTGAAGGGCAAGCTCGACGGCTTCGCTCTTCGCGTGCCCGTTCCCACCGGTTCGGCGACCGACCTCACGGTCGAGCTCGAGCGCGAGGTCACGGTCGAGGAGATCAAGGCTGCGTACAAGGCTGCTGCCGAGGGTCCGCTCAAGGGCATCCTGAAGTACACCGAGGACGAGATCGTCTCGAGCGACATCGTCACCGACGACCACTCCTGCATCTTCGACGCCGGCCTGACCCGCGTCATCGGCAACCAGGTCAAGGTCGTCGGCTGGTACGACAACGAGTGGGGTTACTCCAACCGCCTCGTCGACCTCACCGAGCTCGTCGCCAGCAAGCTCTGACGACCATGGCTCTGCGAACCCTCGATTCGCTGGGCCCGCTCGCAGGAAAGCGCGTCATCGTCCGTGTTGACTTCAACGTCCCCCTGAAGGACGGAGTCATCACGGACGATGGCCGTGTGCGTGCGGCACTGCCCACCATCGACCACCTCATCGGCCAGGGAGCTCGCGTCATCGCGTGCTCGCACCTGGGACGTCCCGACGGTTCCCCCGACCCCAAGTACTCGCTCGAACCCGTCGCACAGCGTCTGTCGGAGCTGCTCGGCAAGCCCGTCGCCTTCGCCGGCGACACGGTGGGCGAGTCGGCGCAGCAGGTCGTCTCGTCGCTCGGCGACGGTGACGTCGCAGTGATCGAGAACCTCCGCTTCAACGCGGGCGAGACGGCGAAGGACGAGACCGAGCGTCGCGCGTTCGCCGAGCAGCTCGCCGCGCTCGGCGATGTGCTCGTTTCCGACGGCTTCGGTGTCGTGCACCGCAAGCAGGCCTCGGTCTACGACCTCGCGGAGATCCTGCCGTCGGCGGCCGGCTTCCTCATCGAGAAGGAGGTCGACGTCCTCGACCGCCTCACCGAGAACCCCGAGCGTCCGTACGCCGTGGTGCTCGGCGGGTCGAAGGTGAGCGACAAGCTGGGTGTCATCGAGCACCTGCTTCCGCGCGCCGACAAGATCCTCGTCGGCGGGGGGATGCTGTTCACCTTCCTCGCCGCGCTCGGACACAAGGTCGGCAAGAGCCTGCTCGAGAGCGACCAGCTCGAGACGGTGAAGGGCTACATCGCCACGGCGAAGGAGCGCGGCGTCGAACTCGTGCTCCCCGTCGACGCGGTCATGGCTTCCGGCTTCGCGGCGGACGCCGATCACGTGGTCGCGGCGGCCGATGCTCTGGAGGACACCCCGTTCGGTGCCGACGGCATGGGCCTCGACATCGGCCCGAAAAGCGCAGAGCTGTTCGCCGACGCGATCCGCAGCTCGCGCACCGTGTTCTGGAACGGCCCGATGGGCGTGTTCGAGATGCCCGCGTTCGCGGCAGGCACGCGAGCCGTGGCTCAGGCGCTCACCGAGGTCGACGGGCTGTCCGTCGTCGGCGGCGGAGATTCGGCGGCCGCGGTGCGGCAGCTCGGGTTCGCCGACTCGTCGTTCGGTCACATCTCGACCGGCGGCGGTGCGTCGCTGGAATTCCTGGAGGGCAAGAAGCTGCCCGGTCTGGAGGTGCTCGGATGGGCATGAACCGTATGCCCCTCATCGCGGGCAACTGGAAGATGAACCTCGACCACCTGCAGGCGGTGGCGTTCGTGCAGAAGCTGCACTGGACGCTGAAGGACGCCAAGCACGAGGATGACTCCGTCGAGGTGGCGGTCTTCCCGCCCTTCACCGATCTGCGTACGGTGCAGACGCTGCTCGACGCCGACAAGATCGCTTTCGCTCTCGGTGCCCAGGATCTTTCCACGAAGGACTCCGGCGCATACACCGGCGAGATCTCGGGAGCGTTCCTCAAGCAGCTCGACTGCCGGTACGTGATCATCGGGCACTCGGAGCGTCGTGAGTACCACGCCGAGACCGATGAGGTCGTCGCGGCCAAGGTCCAGGCGGCCCTCCGTCACGGTCTGTCGCCGGTCATCTGCGTCGGTGAGACGGCGGAAGACCTGGAAAAGCACGGCGCGTCGGCTGTTCCGGTGGCGCAGCTCGAGGCGGCCCTCGCAGGCGTGGCGGCGGATGCCGACATCGTCGTGGCTTACGAGCCGGTGTGGGCCATCGGGTCGGGCCAGGCTGCGACCCCGCAGCAGGCGCAGGACGTGTGCGCGAAGCTCCGTGAGGTCGTCGGCTCCGTGCTCGGCGCCGATGCGGCTGCGCGCACCCGCATCCTCTACGGGGGATCGGTGAAGTCGGCCAACATCGCCGGTTTCATGCGCGAGCCCGATGTCGACGGCGCTCTCGTCGGAGGCGCGAGCCTCGTCGCAGACGAGTTCGCCGCGATCATCCGCTACCAGAAGCACGTCGGCGTGTGACGTCGTACGGCCCGGCGACCCACCGGTCGCCGGGCCGTACGCGTATCCGTGCGGCTGCTGGATATACTTGACCCTCGTGCGATCGGAACGATCGCCGGAAAGGTGACGACCACCGTGCAGATCCTCGAGTTCGTGCTGCAGGTGCTTCTGGGCATCACCAGCCTGCTCCTGACGTTGCTGATCCTGCTCCACAAGGGGCGCGGCGGCGGCCTGTCCGACATGTTCGGCGGCGGGATGAGTTCCGCCATGGGCTCATCGGGCCTCGCGGAGCGCAACCTCAACCGCTTCACGATCGTGCTCGCGCTGGCATGGTTCCTCTCCATCGTCGCCCTCGGCCTCATCACGAAGTTCACGGTGCTCTGATGGCCACCGGAGGAAACGCCATTCGCGGCACCCGCGTGGGTGCGGGCCCCATGGGCGAGCAGGACCACGGACACCACGCTGATCGCGTTGCGATCTCGTACTGGGACGCTCTCGGCAACGAGACGGTGCGCTACTTCGCCGCCGGCATCGCGGACGAAGAGATCCCCGAGACCATCGACTCGCCCCACTCGGGGCTGCCGGCCGGTCGCGACAAGGCGAATCCGCCTGCCGTCGCCAAGACCGAGCCGTACAAGACGCACCTCGCCTACGTGAAGGAGCGCCGCTCGGACGAAGAGGCCGAGCAGCTGCTCGACGAAGCGCTGCAGCAGCTTCGCGAACGCCGCGGACTGAACTGACGCGGCACACGTCGCAACATACGAAGAGAGCGGATGCCACGGCATCCGCTCTCTTCGTATGTGCGCGCGAGTCAGTACTCGTCGTCGATGAGCTCCGGCGGAACCTGCGCGGCGGTCGCTTCATCCGTGAAGAGAATGGTGCGACGGGTGCCCTTCGCACCGGCTGCCGGCACGCTGTGGTAGCTGGCACCCGCAAGCGCGAGCCCGAGCGCGGCTGACTTGTCCGGACCGGCGAGCACCATCCATACCCGCTTCGACGCGTTGATCACCGGCCGAGTGAGCGTCACGCGCTCGGCCGGGGGCTTCGGGGAGTCGTGGACGGCTGAGACCGCGCTGTCGGTAATGCGGATCTCGCCGCGGTCCGGGAACAGCGAGGCGATGTGGCCGTCGGGGCCGACGCCCAGGAAGCAGATGTCGAAGACGGGCCAGGCCGCGCCGTCGATGCCCGCCGTAGCGAGCTCGGCGGCGTACGCGCTGGCGGCGGCTTCGGCATCCGGCGCCTCGTCTGACGCAGCGATGGGATGCACGTTCGATGTCGGCAGCTCGATCGCGTCGAGGAAGGCGCGACGTGCGACCGCCTCGTTCCGATCCTCGCTGTCGCGGGCGACGAAGCGCTCGTCGACCCACCAGAAGTGCACGCGCGACCAGTCGACAGTGTCGCGCTCGGGGTGGGACCCGAGCCGCTCGAGCACATCCGTCATGATGCCGCCGCCCGCGAGACCGACGTTGACGGTTCTTCCGTCCGTTCCCCACTTCGCCACGCGATCGAGGAAACGTGCCGCGATCGAGCCGGTGAGGGTCTCGACGTCGGGGCTGATGACGACGCGCTTCTCAGCGGTCGGCATCTCAGGCGTCTCCGGCAGGCGAGCGGTGGAGCCGCGCCCAGCCGTCCGTGATGACCCGGCCGTACAGGACGTCGGGCCCGAGGCGTCGGAGCTCTTCCGCGAGGCATTCGCGGAGCGTCCGACGGGGGAGGACGAGATCGTGCGACGGCTGGCCCGGCTGGGTCAGCGTCGCGTCGACGGTCGTCGTGCGCTCGAGCAGGACGTCACCGCTCGGCCGCTTGAGGCGGACACTGCGGATGCCGTGCTCCCACTCGTCGCGGGGAGCGTACTGCCAGTTCACCGGTACATCGAGCATCAAGCACAGCCAGGCGGCGAGCAGTCCTGTCGACGGCGAGCTGCCGCTGCCGACGACCTCGACCTCGGTCACCGGCTCGTAGGGAGGCTGGTCGAGGACGGCCGCGAGCTGCTCGCGCCAGTGCGTCAGGCGTGTCCACGCCAGATCGGTGTCTCCGGGCGCGTAGCCGTCGCCCAGCGCGGCGAGCCGTCCACTGTCGTAGGGCAGCGTGGCGGCGTCGGTGATCCGGCGCTGCGCGATGCGGCCGATGGGGGACTGCGACGGGTCTGCGGGCGGGTGGTCGGGCCACCAGGCCACAACAGGCGCGTCGGGCAGCAGGAGGCCCGTGATGAGAGCCTCGTCGTTGCTCGCTGCGCCACCGCTGGCGCGCAGGACCACGACCTCGCTTGCACCGGCGTCGCCGCCGACCCGGATCTGCGCGTCGAGCTTCGATTCGCCCTTCGCATCGGTGATCAGCACGATCACGCGCATCGGGTGCTCGCGCGAGGCGTCGTTGGCCGCCTCGATCGCGTCTTCTTCGAGCCCGTGCGACGTCGCGATGACGAGTGTGAGGACGCGTCCGAGGGCGACGGCACCGCCCTCCTCGCGCACGTTGACGAGTTCGCGGGCGATCTTCGACACGGTCGTGTCGGGCAGATCGACGATCATGGACGCCTCCAGACGCGGCCGTCGCGGGCCAGCAGTTCATCTGCGGAAGTGGGGCCCCAGGAGCCGGGCGCGTACTGCTCGAGCGGACCGCCCTGCTTTGCCCAGAACTCCTCGACGGGGTCGAGGATGCGCCACGAGAGCTCGACCTCCTCGTGCCGCGGGAAGAGCGGCGGATCGCCCAGGAGGACATCGAGGATGAGCCGCTCGTATGCCTCGGGGCTGGATTCGGTGAACGCATGGCCGTAGCCGAAGTCCATCGTGACGTCGCGGACCTCGGTGGCGGCCCCCGGCACCTTGGAGCCGAATCGGATCGTGACGCCCTCGTCGGGTTGGACGCGAATCACCAGGGCGTTCTGGCCGAGCTCCGTCGTCTGATTGCGCAGGAACAGATGCTGCGGGGCCCGCTTGAACACGACCGCGATCTCGGTCACGCGGCGGCCCAGGCGCTTGCCCGTCCGGAGGTAGAACGGCACACCTGCCCAGCGGCGCGTGGCGATGTCGACCTTGATGGCGGCGTAGGTCTCGGTCGTCGACTCGGGATTCATCCCGTCCTCGTCGAGGAAGCCGGTGACCTCTTCGCCGCCCTGCCACCCGCCGGCGTACTGTCCGCGGGCGGTCGCGGTCGAGAGATCGGCCGGCAGCTGGACAGCGGCGAGCACCTTCTCCTTCTCGGCCCGCAGGTGGCCCGCCTCCATCGAGATGGGCTCTTCCATCGCGGTGAGGGCGAGGAGCTGGAGAAGGTGGTTCTGGATGACGTCGCGGGCCGCGCCGATGCCGTCGTAGTATCCCGCACGCCCGCCGACGCCGATGTCTTCGGCCATCGTGATCTGCACGTGGTCGACGTAGTTCGCATTCCAGATCGGCTCGAACAGCTCGTTCGCGAAGCGCAGTGCGAGGATGTTCTGCACCGTCTCCTTGCCGAGGTAGTGGTCGATCCGGAAGATCGAGTCGGCCGGGAAGGCCACCTCGAGCGCCTCGTTGAGTTCGCGGGCCGTCTTCAGGTCGCTGCCGAACGGCTTCTCGATGACCACGCGGCGCCAGGTGTCGGCATCCGCGTGCTCGTCGACCAGGCCGGAGTCCTTGAGCTGCTTCGCGACGATCGGGAAGTCCTTCGGCGGGATCGACAGGTAGAACGCGTGGTTCCCCATCGTCCCGCGATCGACATCGAGCTTCTCGACCGTCTCGCGGAGCCGACGGAAAGCATCGGCGTCGCCGAACTCGCCGGAGACGAAGCGGATGCCCTGGAGGAGCTGCTTCCAGGTCTCTTCGCGGAACGGCGTGCGCGCGTACTGTTTCACCGCCGAGTGCACGACCTCCGCGAAGTCCTGGTCCTCCCAATCGCGTCGGGCGAAGCCCACGAGGGCGAACCCGGGGGGCAGCAACCCGCGGTTGGCGAGGTCGTAGACGGCGGGCATGAGTTTCTTGCGCGACAGGTCGCCGGTGACGCCGAAGATCACGAGAGCGCTGGGCCCTGCGATGCGGTTCAAGCGGCGGTCGTCGGGATCGCGCAGGGGGTTGTGGGCGCGCGAGATCTCCACGGTCATGGGAGGGGTCTTCCTACTGGGCGGCTTCGAAAAGGGTGAGGACCTCGGTCGCGGGGTCCGTCAGGGTGAGCGTCACGACGGGGCGGCCGCGCTCGGCGAGGACCGCGGCGTCGCCGGAGGCCTGCGCTTCGATCAGACGGCCGAACGTGAAGGGACGACCCGGAATCTCGAGGTCGACGTCCGTGCGCTCGGTGATCTGGACGAACACGCCGTTCGCGGGGCCGCCCTTGTGGTACTGACCGGTCGAGTGCAGGAACCGCGGTCCCCACCCGAACGTGGTGGGGCGGCCGGAGTCGGCGGCGATCAGTTCGCGCACGCCGGCCAGCTGCGGCACGGCGGTGCGATCGACATAGGCCTGGACGGCGACGTATCCGTCGGCCGGGACGACCCGCCACAGATTCGCGAGGACCCCCGCGAGCGTGCGATCCGCCGCGAGGGCGGGATCGGACACCCGCACTTCGACGCCGTCCTCGACGAACAGCGGCGCGGTCGACGCGGGCTGCGCATCGAGCAGGCCACGCGCGGCGGTCTTCGCAGCCTCGACGTCGGGCTGGTCGAAGGGGTTGATCCCGAGCAGGCGACCGGCGATCGCTGTGGCGTACTCCCACACCAGGAACTGAGCGCCCAGGGAACCGCTGACGAGCACCTCGCCGGGGTGCTGCTCGAGGATCTGGAAGTGGACCGCGTCGCCGACGAGTCGCACGACCTGCAGGTCATCGGGAAGGAGGTCGAGCTCGGGGGAGAGCGGGGTGGCGACGACGGGCAGGATGCCGGTGCCGGCCTTCCCGGTCGATTCGGCGACCAGCTGCTCGATCCAATCGGGGAGTCCCACGATGTGGGTCCCGTCGCTGATGAGGGCCAGCTTGTCGCGGCGCGGTTCGCCGCCCGCGATCGCCGCGGCGAGCACGAGAGCGGGGTTGCGCGGGTCGTCCACGGCCACTTCGAGCAGGGTCGCGTCGGCTTCGTCGAGCAGCTGCCCGATGTCGGCCCCCGCCAATCCCGCCGGCACGAGGCCGAAGGCCGTGAGCGCCGAATAGCGCCCTCCGACCGTCGGGTCGGCGGTGAACACCCGGTGTCCCGCTTCGCGCGCCTCGTGCTCGAGCGGAGAGCCCGGGTCGGTGACGACGACGATGCGATCGGCCGGATCGATACCGAGATCGCTCCACGCAGCAGCGAAGGCGCGACGCGCCGAATCGGTCTCGACCGTCGAACCCGACTTCGACGAGACGACGAGGACGGTCTCGGCGAGACCGCCTGTCTCCGGGTCGCCGTCGATGGCCGCCAGGACCTGCCCGGGGGCGGTGGAGTCGAGGATCGTCAGCGGCACACCGTGCGTGCGGGCGATGACCTCGGGAGCGAGCGACGAGCCACCCATCCCGGCCAGCACGACGCGCGTGATACCCCGGCCGAGGAGCTCGGAGCGCAGCGCCTCGATCTCGGCGACGAGCGGACGCGACACGGTGACGGCCTGCACCCAGCCGAGTCGGTGGGACGCCTCGGCGGCGGCATCAGGACCCCACAGGTCGGCGTCACCGGCGGTGATGCCGCTCGCCACCAGATCGGCCACGAGCCGGGGCACGGTCTTCTCGACGACGTCGGAGACATGCCCCGAGACGTGGATCTCGAAGCTCAACGGGCGCTCTCCAGAGCCTCCGTCACCGTGCCCTGCAGGTCGTGCCACGACGCGATGAACTTGTCGACGCCCTCGTCCTCCAGCAACTGGGTGACGTCTTCGAGGTCGATTCCCACCTCGGCGAGGTCGGCGAAGACCTTGTGCGCGGCCTCGTAGGCTCCGGTGACGGTGTCGCCGGAGATCACACCGTGGTCGAAGGTCGCCTCGAGGGTCTTCTCGGGCATCGTGTTGACGGTGCCGGGGGCGACGAGCTCGGTGACGTAGAGGGTGTCCGGCAGCGCGGGGTCCTTGACACCGGTCGAGGCCCACAGCGGACGCTGCAGGTTCGCGCCGGCGGCGACGAGGTCCTGGGCGCGCTGCTCGGCGAACTTCTTCTCGAAGAGCTCGTAAGCCAGGCGCGCGTTGGCGACACCGGCGAGCGACTTCAGCTCGTTCGCGGCATCCGATCCGATCGCCGTGAGGCGCTTGTCGACCTCGGTGTCCACACGCGAGACGAAGAACGACGCGACCGAGTGGATGCCACCGAGGTCGATGCCCGCCTCGCGGGCGCGTTCCAGGCCGGCGAGGTAGGCGTCGATGACCTCGCTGTAGCGCTCGAGCGAGAAGATCAGCGTGACGTTGACGCTGATGCCGGCGGCGATGACCTCGGTGATCGCGGGCAGGCCGGCCTTGGTCGCGGGAATCTTGATCAGGACGTTCGGGCGGTCGACCGCGGCGGCAAGCTTCTTGGCCTCGGCGATGGTGGCGTCGGTGTCGTGCGCGAGGTCGGGGGAGACCTCGATCGACACGCGACCGTCGACGCCGCCCGTCTGGTCGAAGATCGGGCGGAAGATGTCGGACGCGTTGCGCACGTCCGTCGTCGTCAGCTCGAAGATCGTGTCGTCGGTGGAGGCTCCGGCCTTGGCCTGCGCCTCGATGGCCTCCTCGTAGCCGACGCCCGCGCTGATGGCGGCCTGGAAGATCGAGGGGTTCGTCGTCACGCCGACGACGTTGCGGGTGTCGATGAGCTCCTGCAGGTTGCCGGTGGTGATGCGCTGACGCGACAGGTCGTCGAGCCAGATGCTGACGCCGGCGTCGGAGAGGTCCTGGGTGGGCGTGCTCATGCGTTGTTCTCCTCAACGGTTGCGCGGGCGGCCGCGACGACGGCCTCGGTGGTGATTCCGAACTTCTCGAACAGGGTCTGGTAGTCGGCCGAAGCGCCGAAGTGGTCGATGCCGACCGAGCGTCCGGTGTCGCCGACGATGGAGCGCCACAGCGGGGTGGCACCGGCCTCGACGGAGACGCGCGCACGGACGGCTGCGGGCAGCACCGACTCGCGGTACGCCTCGTCCTGCTCGGCGAACCATTCGAGCGCGGGGGCCGAGACGACGCGGGCCTGGATGCCGTCGGCGGCGAGAGCCTCGCGCGCTTCGACAGCCAGCTGCACCTCGGAACCGGTGGCGATGATGATGACGTCCGGCTGGCCGCCCTCGGCATCGATGAGCACGTACGCGCCCTTCGCCACGCCGTCCGTGGTTGCGAAGCCGTCCTCACCGCGCGGGAACACCGGGATGTTCTGTCGCGTCAGGGCGATGCCCGCGGGGCCGGCCTGGCGGCGCAGCAGCTCGTGCCACGCGGCCGCCGTCTCGTTGGCGTCGGCCGGACGGACGACCGTGAAGTTGGGGATGAGTCGCAGCGACGAGATCTGCTCGATCGGCTGGTGCGTCGGGCCGTCCTCGCCGAGGGCGATGGAGTCGTGCGTCCACACGTAGATCGACGGGATGTTCATCAGGGCGGCCAGGCGCACCGCGGGGCGCATGTAGTCGCTGAAGATGAGGAAGGTGCCGCCGAAGGCGCGCGTCTTGCCGTGCAGGACGATGCCGTTGACGATCGCGCCCATCGCGTGCTCGCGGATGCCGAAGTGCAGGACGCGGCCGTACGGGTCGCCCGACCACTCGTGCGTGGACCACTCGGTGGGGATGAAGCTCTTGCCCGACTTGATCGTCGTCAGGTTCGACTCGGCGAGGTCGGCGGATCCGCCCCAGAGCTCGGGGAGCTGGTCGGCGAGCGCGTTGATGACCTGACCGCTCGCGGCGCGGGTCGACACGGCCTTGCCCGCCTCGAACGCGGGGACCGACACGTCGGCCGGCAGCTCGCCGGACTCGAGGCGATCGAGCAGCGCCTTGCGCTCGGGGTTGGCCTCGGCCCAGGCGTCGAACGACTTCTGCCATTCGGCGCGCTCGGCTGCGGCGCGCTCGGCGAGGGAACGGGTGTGGCTGATGACGTCGTCGGCGACCTCGAAGCTCTTCTCGGGGTCGAACCCGAGCACCTTCTTCGTGGCGGCGAGCTCGTCGGCGCCGAGCGCGGAGCCGTGGATCTTGCCGGTGTTCTGCTTGCCGGGAGCCGGCCAGCCGATGATCGTCTTGAGGACGATGAGGGAGGGCTTGTCGGTCTCGCCCTTCGCCGCCTCGATCGCGGAGTAGAGGGCGGCGACGTCTTCGACGTATTCGCCCGTGCTCTTCCAGTCGACCGTCTGCACGTGCCAGCCGTAGGCCTCGTAGCGCGCTGCGACATCCTCGGTGAAGGCGACGTTCGTGTCGTCCTCGATCGAGATCTGGTTCGCGTCGTAGATCGCGATCAG
Organism: Microbacterium sp. BDGP8; assembly: GCF_029991045.1. Lineage (NCBI taxonomy): Bacteria > Bacillati > Actinomycetota > Actinomycetes > Micrococcales > Microbacteriaceae > Microbacterium > Microbacterium sp. BDGP8. The sequence goes on from NZ_CP120712.1 coordinate 1,320,112, forward strand.
GTTGCCGAGCTGCTGGTGTCCGGCAAGCGATCCGGCCTCGGCCGTGATGCCCTCCTGGATGTCGCCGTCGCTCGCGATGACGTAGATGAAGTGGTCGAACGGCGAGGTGCCGGCCGGCGCCTCGGGGTCGAACAGACCGCGCTCGTAGCGAGCCGCGTAGGCGAAGCCGACTGAGGTGGCGAGGCCCTGGCCGAGCGGGCCGGTCGTGATCTCGACGCCCTTGGTGTGGCCGTACTCGGGGTGTCCCGGGGTCAGTGAGCCCCAGGTGCGCAACGCCTTCAGATCATCGAGCTCGAGACCGAAGCCGCCGAGGTAGAGCTGCACGTACTGCGTGAGGGAGGAGTGACCCGCCGACAGGATGAAGCGGTCGCGCCCGAGCCAGTCGGTGTCCGTGGGGTCGTGCCGCAGCACGCGCTGATACAGGAGGTAGGCGGCGGGGGCGAGGCTCATGGCCGTACCCGGGTGGCCGTTGCCCACCTTCTCCACCGCATCCGCGGCCAGGACGCGGGCGGTGTCCACCGCGCGCCGATCGATCTCGTCCCAACGAAGTTCCGACACTCGGTCGCCTTTCTCGAGAGGCAGCGCCTGCGCATGCCGCTCCGCAGTCAGGAAGGGAGGGGTTCGGCGCCGGCGCGCGTATGACCTCAGCATAGCGAGGACGCCAGACGGCCGGGGCGCGCACGTCGTCATGTGACAGTCGTGATAGGGCGGCCCCGCGGAGGCCCTCCTCGGCGGATGCCCTAGACTGGACAGGTTCACAGCGGTGAGATGCGGGGAGCGATGGACATCACGACGACTGCCGGTTCGGCCTCCGTCGACACCTCTCGTGGCACGTCGTTCGGTGCGACCGTCCGCGCGTATGTCGCGCTCACGAAGCCCCGCGTGCTCGAGCTGCTGCTCGTGACGACGGTGCCGGTCATGATCCTCGCGGCCGGCGGTCTTCCGAATCTCTGGCTCGTGCTCGCGACGGTCGTCGGAGGCGCGATGAGCGCCGGGTCCGCCGCCGCGTTCAACATGTACCTGGACCGCGACATCGACGCGCACATGAAGCGCACCGAGAACCGGCCCATCGTGACGGGCGAGGTCTCGGCCCGCGGCGCGTTGATCTTCGCGTGGACGCTCGCGGTGGCATCCACGGTGTGGCTCGCCGTGACGACGAACTGGGTCGCGGCATCCCTCAGCGTCTTCGCCATCTTCTTCTACGTCGTGATCTACACGATGATCCTGAAGCGCCGCACGGAGCAGAACATCGTCTGGGGCGGCATCGCGGGTTGTTTCCCGGTCGTGATCGGATGGTCGGCCGTGACCGGCTCGCTCTCGTGGGCGGCGCTCATCCTGTTCGTTCTCGTCTTCCTCTGGACGCCGCCGCACTACTGGCCGCTGTCGATGAAGTACAAGAACGACTACGACGAGGTCGACGTGCCCATGCTGGGCGCAACCCGCAACGGGTCGCAGGTCGGCCTTCAGGTCATCCTCTACGCGTGGGCGACCGTCGCGTGCTCGCTGCTGCTCATCCCGGTGGCGCCGATGGGGCTCGTGTACACCGTCTCGGCGATCGTCTTCGGCGGGTGGTTCCTCTACGAGTCGCACCGTCTGTACAACCGCGCCGTCCGCGGCGAGCAGGCTCGCCCCATGCGCGTGTTCCACGCCTCGATCACCTACCTGACGCTGGTCTTCGTGGCCATCGCGGTCGACCCGCTGCTGCCCTTCTGAGGCCGCACCCGCGCGGCTGGGCTCACTGGGCTCACTTGACAGGTGGGGCCCCTTCGGCGCGTGGGTAGGGGCGCGAGCTGCCACCTGGATCTGCAGGCCCGGGGTCGCTGGGCTCACTTGGCAGGGGCGCCCCCTCAGCGCATGGGTGGGGGCGCGAGCTGCCAGGTGAACCCGGTTGGGGTCGACCCGAGTGCTGGCGCGCGCAGAACGGCCGCCCTCCTCACCCGGGAAGCCCGAGTGCCGCGGAGGACGGCCGTTCTGAGGGTGTGGCGGCGCGGGTCAGCGCTGCTGCGGGTCGTTGGACGGCGACTCCAGGGTCGAGGTCGTGGCCGGGTCGGGCGCCGTCGTGTCTGCGGCCGAAACCGCGGTCGTCTCGGTCGAGACCGCCGGCTCCGAGGCCGCGCGCTCCGAGACCACGGGCTCCGAGATGACATGCTCCGAGGCGGGCACAGCTGCATGCCGATCCTGCTCTCCGGCGGTGCGGCGCGGCTCCCGCGGGAAGACCGAGCTCAGCGCCGCGGTGGCGAGGGCCAGAGCCAGACCGACGACGCCGGCGCCGAGGAGGATGCCGCCGAACACGCCCCAGATCTGGCCGACGTAGACGTCGACACCCGTGGCGGTGTTGTCGAGAATGGTCGCCTCCATGTGGCTGAGCTTCTCGACCAGGACGTAGGTGCCACCGCCGATCGCGGCAACCGATCCGGCAACGAGGATCCAGAACGGGATGCTGCGGACAATGCGGGGGTGAACGCTCATGGTGCTCCTTCGTGTCGCGACCGCTGTCGGCGGCCTCGAACACTCTGGGGGATCGACCTCTGCGTGCCCCTTCCGAAGCCTATGAGGCTTCTGTGTGCGCGACCTCTCGTTCGGTCGCGGGCGCCACGCTCGACAGCGGAGCCTTCAGCGACATCACGACGGCGACCATCGCGGCTACGAGGGCCACGGCGAGCACCATGTGGATGTTCACGAGCGCGATCGGCAGGCCCGTGCGCGCCTGCCACAGGCCGACCGCGATCTGCAGCAGCTCGATGCCGAGCAAGAGGCCCGTCCAGCGCTGCAAGCCGGTCGTGCGGGGGAGCCGGATGGCGCCCGACACGAGGACGAGCGTCAGCACGAGGGTGATGTATGCGGGCCAGCTGTGCACGTGCTGCCAGAAGATCGGGTCGAGGCCGTTGCGGGCGGCGGCGTCGTCACCGGCGTGGGGCCCCGCTCCGGTGAGGAGGATGCCGACGACGACCGTCACGGTCACCGCGAGCGTCGTCACGTGCGTGGTGATGGCGTACGCCCGCGGCACGATCCGCGCGCGCGGGCCGGGCGTCGCATAGACGCGCACGAGGAACGCTGTCGCCAGCGCGACAAGCGCCGCCGAGATGAGGTAGTGGAGCCCGACGATGCTCGGGTGGAGGTGAAGCCAGACCGTGATGCCGCCCACGACGGCCTGCACGATGATCCCGAGGCCGACCAGGAAGCTCAGGACGGGCAGCTCGCGTCGCGTCGCGCGAAGGCGGACGACGGAGAGGAAAGCGAGCAGGGCGACGATGACGAGCACGCCGGTGAGGGTGCGGTTGCCGAATTCGATGAGACCGTGGATGCCCATCTCGGGCGTCGGGGTGAGCGAGCCCTCCGTGCAGTACGGCCACGTCTCGCACCCCATGCCCGATCCGGTGAGCCGGACGAGGCCGCCGGTGCCGACGATGCCGATGTTCGTGATGACGAGCAGCCATCCCATGATGCGCGTCCATCGCGTGATGGCGGTCGGCATGATCGTCGCGACGAGTCCGGGGCGGGTTCGGACCAGTGACATCGGACTCCTCCGGGGGCGCTCGATTCGCGCCTCGTACGTTCCGGGCAGGCCCGCGGATGGGGGCGTTGCCTGTAGAATCGGGTGTGTTCGGGATGGCGGCGCGTGTGCACGTCGTCCCTCATAGTCTAGGCGCGGCATCCGCGTCCATCAGGCCCGCGAATCGGCATCCCCGTCCACGTGACTCCCGTCGGAGTCGGGAATGCCGGGACGGATGACACCGTTGCGGTGCGAAGAGGAGGAAAGTCATGTCGGATGTGCTGATCGACCGACCGGAACTCGAAGGCCTGGGGGTGTACGAGTTCGGCTGGCACGACACGGATGCCGCGGGCGCTGTCGCGCAACGCGGCATCAACGAGGACGTGGTCCGCGGGATCTCGGCCCTCAAGAACGAGCCGGAGTGGATGCTGAGGACGCGTCTGAAGGGCTATCAGCTGTTCGGCCGCAAGCCGATGCCCACGTGGGGTGCTGACCTCAGCGACATCGACTTCGACAACATCAAGTACTTCGTGCGCTCGACCGAGAAGCAGGCGCAGTCGTGGGAGGACCTCCCCGAGGAGATCCGCGAGACGTACGAGAAGCTCGGCATCCCCGAGGCCGAGCGGCAGCGTCTCGTCGCCGGCGTCGCCGCCCAGTACGAGTCCGAGGTCGTCTACCACCAGATCCGCGAGGACCTCGAGGCGCAGGGCGTCATCTTCATGGACACCGACACGGCGCTGCGGGAGCACCCCGAGTTCTTCGAGGAGTACTTCGGCACCGTCATCCCCGCAGGCGACAACAAGTTCGCGGCGCTCAACACCGCCGTGTGGTCGGGCGGCTCGTTCGTCTACGTCCCCAAGGGCGTCCACGTCGAGATCCCGCTGCAGGCGTACTTCCGGATCAACACCGAGAACATGGGGCAGTTCGAGCGGACGCTGATCATCGCCGATGAGGACAGCTACGTCCACTACATCGAGGGATGCACCGCGCCGATCTACAAGAGCGACTCGCTGCACTCGGCCGTGGTGGAGATCATCGTGAAGAAGAACGCCCGCGTTCGCTACACGACGATCCAGAACTGGTCGAACAACGTGTACAACCTCGTCACCAAGCGCGCCGTCGCCCACGAAGGCGCGACGATGGAGTGGGTCGACGGCAACATCGGCTCCAAGGTGACGATGAAGTACCCGTCGATCTACCTCATGGGCGAGCACGCGAAGGGCGAGACCCTGTCGGTCGCCTTCGCCGGTCCCGGTCAGCATCAGGACGCCGGCGCCAAGATGATCCACATGGCGCCCTACACCCAGTCGTCGATCGTCTCGAAGTCGATCGCGCGCGGCGGCGGCCGAGCCGGCTACCGCGGAGAGGTCCGGGTCGACGCGAACGCGCATCACTCGGCCAACACCGTGCGCTGCGACGCCCTGCTCGTCGACACCATCTCGCGGTCCGACACGTACCCCGCGATCGACATCCGCGTCGACGACGTCCAGCTCGGGCACGAGGCCACCGTGTCGAAGGTGTCCGAGGAGCAGCTGTTCTACCTCATGAGCCGCGGTATGCCCGAGGACGAGGCGATGGCCATGATCGTGCGCGGCTTCATCGAGCCGATCGCGCGCGAGCTCCCGATGGAGTACGCCCTCGAACTCAACAAGCTCATCGAGATGGGCATGGAAGGCAGCGTCGGCTGATATGACCAGCGTCACCCAGGCCCCCGCCACCGGCGAGAAGGGCCACATCGACCCTGCAGCGGCATTCGTGCCCGTCCAGACGCGTTCCGAGCGGCCGTCGTCGTACGACCCGGCCGATTTCGGCGCCCCGACGGGCCGCGAGGTCAACTGGAAGCACACCCCCATCGACCGGTTGGCCCCGCTGCTGGTCGACGAGGCCGGCCCGACCGGCGTCGTCTCGGTCGAGGTGACCGCGCCGGCCGAGGTCGAGCAGGCCCGGCTCCGCGTCGGCGATGCGCCCCGCGGCGAGGTCTTCCGTCCCGAGGACCTGCCGAGCGCCATCGCGTGGTCGCAAGAGGCCGAGGCGCCGCTGCTGCGGATCCCCGCAGGCGTCGAGCTGAATGAGCCGGTCGTGGTCAGCCTCCGCGGCAACGGCGGCCTGGCCCACGCGCACGTCGTGATCGAAGCCATGCCGAACGCGCGGGGCACCGTCATCCTCCGCCACGAGGGGACCGCCGCCCACGCGCAGAACGTCGAGATCATCGCTCGCGACGGCTCAGCCCTCACGGTCGTGTCGCTGCAGCGCTGGGACGACGACGCTGTCCACGCCGCGGCGCACCAGGCCCGCGTCGACCGGGACGCCTCGCTCACCCACGTCGTGGTGAGCCTCGGTGGCGCGGTGGTCCGCGTGAACCCGTCGCTCGAACTCGCCGGTTCCGGGGCCGAGGGGCGGATGTACGGTCTGTCGTTCGCCGACTCGGGGCAGCACCTCGAGAGCCAGGTGTACCTCCACCACAAGGGCCCCCAGACCGTCGGCGACGTCCTGTACAAGGGTGCGCTGCAGGGCGAGAGTGCTCACAGCGTCTGGATCGGCGACGTGCTGATCGGCCCCGACGCCGTGGGCACCGACTCCTACGAGGCGAACCGCAACCTCGTCCTCACCGATGGCGCGCGTGCCGACTCGATCCCGAACCTCGAGATCGAGACCGGCGACATCCAGGGCGCGGGTCACGCGAGCGCGACCGGCCGGTTCGACGACCAGCAGCTGTTCTACCTGCAGGCGCGCGGCATCCCCGAGGCCGAGGCGCGCCGCCTGGTCGTGCTCGGATTCCTCGCCGAGATCGTCCAGAAGATGGGCGTGGACGAGCTTGCGGACGAGCTGCTGCAGGCCATCGAGGCCGAGCTCGCAGCCGGAGCCGGCGCGTGACCGCGCAGAAGGTCCTGAAGCTCAGCGAGCTGGAGCAGGACACGGCGGTGCGCGTCGTCATCGACAAGGTCCCCATGGCCGTCGTCCTCGACGCCAACGGCGAGGTGCACGCGATCGGCGACACCTGCACCCACGGCGACATCTCGCTCGCCGAGGGCTTCGTGGAGGGCGACACGCTGGAGTGCTGGGCGCACGGCTCGGCATTCTCGCTGCGCACCGGCCAGCCCCTGAATCTTCCGGCCTACGAGCCGGTCCCCGTTTACGAGGTCACGATCGACGGGGATGACATCCTCATCGACCCCGCCGTGACCCGCGATGTGAAGTGAAGTAAGGAACCCGACATGTCTGTTCTCGAGATCCGCGACCTGCACGTGACGGTCGAGACCGAGGCGGGGGCCACCCCGATCCTCAACGGTGTCACCCTCACGGTGCGCACGGGCGAGACCCACGCGATCATGGGGCCCAACGGCTCCGGAAAGTCGACGCTCGCCTACGCGATCGCCGGACACCCCAAGTACACCGTGACCGGCGGCTCGATCTCGCTCGACGGCGAGGACGTCCTCGAGATGTCCGTCGACGAGCGCGCCCGCGCGGGCCTCTTCCTCGCGATGCAGTACCCGGTCGAGGTGCCCGGCATCACGGTCACCAACTTCCTCCGCACGGCCAAGACGGCCGTCGCGGGCGAGGCTCCGGCGATCCGCTCGTGGACCAAGGATGTCAAGCAGGCGATGGCCAACCTGCGCATGGACCCGAAGTTCGCGCAGCGCAACGTCAACGAAGGGTTCTCGGGCGGCGAGAAGAAGCGCCACGAGATCCTCCAGCTCGAGCTGCTCAAGCCGAAGATCGCGGTGCTCGATGAGACCGACTCCGGCCTCGACGTCGACGCGCTCAAGATCGTCTCGGAAGGTGTGAACCGCGCGAAGGCCGACACCGACCTGGGCGTGCTGCTGATCACGCACTACACCCGCATCCTGCGCTACATCCAGCCGCAGTTCGTCCACGTCATGGTCAAGGGACGGATCGTCGAGGAGGGCGGCCCCGAGCTCGCCGACCGACTCGAGGAAGAGGGCTACGACCGCTTCCTCGACGCCGACACCCCCGTCGACGCGTAAGATCGTTACATGACCGCAACACTCGCGCCCGAGAAGTACGACGAGGTCACCGAGGCTCTCAAGGACGTCATGGATCCCGAGCTGGGGATCAATGTCGTCGACCTGGGCCTCATCTACGACCTCGCGTGGGACGACGAGAACGACGCCCTCATCATCCACATGACGCTGACCTCGGCGGGCTGCCCGCTGACGGACGTGCTGGAGGAGCAGACGGCTCAGGCTCTCGACAACGTCGTGGACCGTTTCCGCATCAACTGGGTGTGGATGCCGCCGTGGGGCCCCGAGCGCATCACGGACGATGGCCGCGACATGATGCGCGCCCTCGGTTTCGCGATCTGACGACTTCCGCAGACAAGCCCCCGTGGCCGCCGGACGGCGGAGACGGGGGCTTTCGTCATGCGGCGACACCTGCCGGCGGCGCGCCCGGACCCGCGACTAGGCTCGCCGAATGAGCATCCAGCCCCTCGACGCCCTCCCGCTCGAGACGCTGCGGCGACGGTCGAGCACGAAATGGCGATCGTACCCGCACGACGTCATCCCGATGTTCGTCGCGGAGACCGATTTCGCGCTCGCGGAGCCCATCACGCAGGCTCTGCGCGACGCGGTGGAGATCGGTGACACCGGTTATACGCCTCCGCAGCCCGGTATCGCGGAGGCGTTCGTCGGGTTCGCCCAGCGGCGATGGGGATGGACGGTCGACCCGAGCCGGGTCCGCTGGACCGGGGACGTCATGATGGGCGTCGTCGAGCTCCTGCGCGCCACGGTCTCGCCGGGCGATCGCGTCGTCGTCAACCCTCCGGTGTATCCGCCGTTCTTCGACACGGTGGCCGAGGCGGGCGCCATCGTCGAAGAGGTGCCCCTCGTCGACACCGGCACGGCCTGGGAGCTCGACCTCGACGGCATCGAGCGAGCCCTCGCCGGGGGCGCGCGGGCCGTTCTGCTCTGCAATCCGCACAACCCCACGGGAACCGTGCACTCGCTGGAATCGCTCCGTGCGCTCGCGATCCTCGCGCACCGGTACGGCGCCGTCGTGATCAGCGACGAGATCCACGGTCCCCTCGCGGCAGCCGACGTCGTCTTCACCCCGTTCCTCACAGCATCGCCGGAAGCCGCCGCCGTCGGCTTCGCGGTCACGAGCGCGTCGAAGGCCTACAACCTCGCTGGGCTGAAATGCGCCGTGCTCGTGACGGCATCCGAGACGAACGCTGACGTCGTTCGGGGACTGCCCTGGGAGGTGGAGTGGCGCACGGGTCTCTTCGGCGCGCTCGCAGCGATCGCCGCCTTCTCGCCGGAATCCGATGCCTGGCTCGACGGCCTGCTCGCGCGCCTCGATGTCAACCGGCGGCTGTTGGGCGAGCTGCTGACCGAGCACCTTCCGCTGGCGCGCTTTCGCATCCCCGACGCGGGATTCCTCGCGTGGATCGACGTGTCGGCGTACGGCTGGGGCGATGATCCAGCCGACCCGATCCGAGAAGGTTCCCGTGTCGCCCTCCACCACGGCCCGTTCTTCGGTACGGAGGGCATCGGGCACGTGCGCCTGAACTTCGGCTGTGGGCCCGACGTACTGCGAGACGCCGTCAGCCGTGTCGGTGCGTTCGCGCGTCAGACGGTGCTCACCCGCGGCTGAATCGGTGGCGCCGCACGCGCGTCGTCAGTTCTCGGAGCGCCCGAGACGCCAGTAGCCCATGAAGGCGACGGCTCGGCGGTCGACCCCGACGGTGCCGACCAGGTGGCGTCGCAGCGTCTTGATCGCGGATGCCTCTCCCGCGAGCCAGGCGTACAGCGGCGCGCGTTTCAGGGCGGCGCCGCCCTTCGCCGTACGCGGCACCTCCCACAGGATGTCGGCGTCGATGTCGATCTCCTCCACTTCGGCGCCGATGCCCGCGGGGGCGAGGCGCGCAGCGGTGTCTTCCACCGCCGGGATCAGATGCGCGTGACGTTCGCCGTCATCACTGCGCGCGGCGATGCGACGCTCGAACCCGGGGTGGTGGGGGAGGTAGTCGATATCAGCCACCGTGGGGACCTCGAGCACCACGGTGCCGCGAGCGTCGAGCGGCAACTGCTCCAGGATCGTCGCGATCGCAGGCGCTGCTGTCTCGTCGCCGGCGAGCAGGATCGCGTCGGTATCCGCCGGCGGAACGAAATCGATCCCGTAGCTCACTCCGACGTGCGTGGTCGTCGGCGCCAGGATGAGCACTTCGTCGCCGACGCGTGCGTTCGCGATCCATGCCGACGCCGGCCCGAGGACGTCGTGGGCGACCATGTCGATGTCGACTTCTTGCACGGTGGGGCGGACGGCGCGCGTCGTGTACGTCCGCATCACGGGGCGGGCGTCGGGGGAGAGGGCGCGCCACCCCTCGTACCAGTCGGGGCCCGTGGGCATCGTGTCGATCGACGCGGTGTCTGTGGGGAAGAGGATCTTCACCCGCTGGTCGAAGCCCGGATCACCGTACTCGGCCAGGTCTTCGCCGCGGAAGGTGAACCGGCGGAAGCTGGGGGTCAGGTCGGTGATCGCCGCGACGGATACGCGGAAGAAGTCGAGTGCGGGACGAGTCATGGTTTTCCAATCAGCTCTGCAGGCACGTGGTGACGGCCGATCGGCAGCACGAGCGGCCGCCCCGTGAGCGGGTCGGGGATGACGCGACTGTCGAGCCCGAAGACCGCGCGCACGGTCTCGGCCGTCAAGACCTCGGTGGGATCTCCGGCACCGTAGAGGCGTCCACCGGCCATGGCGACGAGGTGGTCGGCGTACCGCGCCGCGAGGTTCAGGTCGTGCAGGACCATCACGATCGTCGTCCCGCGGCTGCGGTTGAGGTCGGTGAGAAGGTCCAGGACGTCGATCTGGTGGCTCACATCGAGGAACGTCGTGGGCTCGTCGAGCAGGAGCACATCGGTCTGCTGCGCCAGGGCCATCGCTATCCAGACGCGCTGACGCTGGCCGCCCGACAGCTCGTCGACGGAGCGATCGGCGATGGCGGCGGTGTCGGTGGCGTCGAGGGCCCGGGCCACTGCCTCGTCGTCCGTGCGCGTCCACCGCGCCAGGGGCCCGTGGTGCGGGGTTCGTCCGCGGCTCACGAGGTCGGAGACCGAGATGCCTTCCGGCGCGATCGGCGACTGCGGCAGCAGACCCAGATCGCGGGCCACCTGTTTCGTGGGCAGCCGGTGGATGTCTTTGCCGTCGAGCAGCACACTGCCGGTGCGGGGGGTGAGCAGGCGTGCCATCGACTTCAGCAGCGTCGACTTGCCGCACGCGTTGGCGCCGACGATCGCGGTGACGCGGCCCCCGGGTACGACGAGGTCGAGCTCGTCGACGATGATGCGGTCGCCGTAGCCGAGGCGCACGCCGCGTGCTTCGAGTGAGCGGTCCGCGGTCATAGTGAGCCTCCTGAGCGGCTGCTGCGGATGAGCAGGAAGATGAGATAGGGGGCGCCCAGCACCCCGGTGACGACTCCGACGGGCAGACGGATTCCGAGCAGGTACTGCGCCGTGAGATCGGCGACGAGGACGAGCAGCGACCCGAAGAGTCCGGCGGCCAAGACGGGGGAGCCGACGGGCCCGAGCATCCGTGCGGCGATCGGGCCGGAGAGGAATGCGACGAACGAGATCGGGCCGGCGGCGGCGGTCGCGAAGGCGAGGAGCGCAACCGCGGCGATGATCAGCAGGACGCGACGGCGTTCGACGGGAACGCCGAGTGCTGCCGCGGTGTCGTCGCCGAGTCGCATGAGTTCGAGATCGCGGGTCAGCCAGAGCAGGGCCGGGACGACCACGATCATCGTGAGGGCCAGGGGGATGGCCTGGTCCCAGGAGGCGCCGTTGAGGTTGCCCGTGATCCACCGCATCGCCGCCTGCAGGTCCCACTCCGCCGCGCGCGAGAGCACGTAGGACACGACGCTGTTGAAGATCGCCGCGACGCCGATTCCGATGAGGATGAAGCGAGCCCCGGCCCCGCCGTCCTTGAAAGCGAGCAGGTAGATCATCAGTGCCGTCACGAGGGCGGCGACGGTGGCGAGCAGGGAGATGCCGGTCTCGCTGAGCGAGAGGAAGACGATGCCGACCACGGCGGCCGCGCTCGCACCCGCGTTGACGCCGATGATGTCGGGGCTGGCGAGCGGATTGCGCAGCATCGTCTGGAACACCGCGCCGCCCATGCCGAAGCACAGGCCGGTGAGGAGAGCGACGGTGGCTCGGGGCAGTCGCAGCTCGCCGACGGTGAACGAAGCGCCGGGGACGGTCTGGCCGGTGATGACGCCCCACACCTCGGCGGGAGTGTAGAAGGTCTGACCGACCATGAGCGAGACCGCGTACATGACCACGACGGCCGTCAGCAGGGAGCCGAGGACGATGCGTCGGCGCCAGGCGCGGCGGGCGCGGCCGGAGACGACGATGTCGACTGTCGTGCGGGGAGCGGCGGCGGTCACAGCGCGCGCATCTTCTGTCGGCGGACGATCGCGATGAAGAAAGGAGCGCCGATGAGCGCGGTCACGATCCCGACCTCGACTTCCTGAGGCCGGGCGATCACACGGCCGACGACGTCGGCGACGATCAGAAGGCCCCCGCCGACGAGAGCTGAGACGGGCAGGAGCCACCGATGGTCCGGACCGACGAGCAGGCGGCAGATGTGGGGCACGATCAGCCCGACGAAGCCGATGGGGCCGGCGACGGCGGTCGCCGCGCCGCACAGGATGACGGCGCCGAGCGCGGCGATCAGACGTACGGTGCGCACACGCTCGCCCAGGCCCGCGGCGAGCTCGTCGCCGAGCGAGAGGGAGTTGAGCGCGGCACTGGCCGCGAGACAGATCACCATGCCGACGGCGAGGAAGGGGAGCACGAGCAGGATCTTCTCGACGGTGGCACCGCCGACGCCGCCGATCTGCCAGAACCGGAAGACACTCATGACGTCGATGCGGGGGAGGAGGATGGCGCTGATCAGGGAGCTGAAGGCGACTGCTGTGGCGGCTCCGGCGAGGGCGAGCTTGAGGGGGCTCGCGCCGCCCCGGCCCAGCGAGCCGATCGTGTAGACGAAGACCGCCGCGATCGCCGCGCCGATCATCGCGAGCCAGATGTAGCCGAACGCGCCGGTGACGCCGAAGAACGCGAGCCCGATGACGACCGCGAGCGACGCACCGCCGTTGATGCCGAGAATCTGCGGGTCGGCGAGGGGGTTGCGCGTGACTCCCTGCATCACGGCGCCCGATACGGCGAGGGCGGCTCCGACGACGAGAGCGAGCACGGTGCGCGGAACGCGCTTGGCGACCGCGGCCGCGGAGGTGCTCTCGATGCTTCCGCTGAGCCCGGCGACGATGTCGTCGAAACTGACCGCTCGCGTTCCGAAGGTCACCGAGACGATGCCGGCCGCGAGGACGAGCAGAGCGAGAACGATGAGCCAGACGACCCGCCGCCGCCGGGAGCGGCGCCGCGGGGGCGCGCTCACGGCGGCGGGGGCCGTCGTCACGGTCGTGACGCTCACGGCATCCGACGAGGATCGACTGCGGTCACGAGGTCGCCTTCGCGGCCGCCGCGCCGATCATGTCGACGTACGTCGACGTCAGTGGGTCGGTGATCGAGAGGGGGCTGGGGTTGGCCGCCGCGGCGAGCGGGTCGTTCGCCGCGGGCAGCACGACCACGGCTCCCGAGGCGACGGCGGGGATCCGCGACAGCAGCGGATCGGCCTGCATGGCGGCCAGCGTGGAATCGTCGCCGTAGGTCACGAGCACCTGGAGGTCGGAGAACCGCTCGATCTCCTCCGTGCTGTTGGTGATCCAGAACTGGTCGGTGCCCTGGGACTGCTCAGTAACGGTCGCGGCCGGCGTGAGCCCCAGGTCTTCGAGGAAGAGGGGCCGCGGGTCGGCGGTCGAGTAGAAGCCGATCTGGCTGAGGTCGGTCGCGTCGAAGGAGCTGAAGAGCGTCGTCTTGCCGGCGATGTCGGGGTAGGCGCCCGTCAGCTCGTCCAGGTGCGCCGTGAGCTCGTCGACGAGCGCCTCCGCCTCGTCCTTGAGGCCGAGCGCCGTACCGTTCATGACGGTGAGCTCCTGCCAGCTGGTGCCCCACGCGATGTCGGGGTACGCGACGACCGGCGCGATCTTGGTCAGGGTGTCGTAGTCGTCCTGCGTCAGACCCGAGTAGGCCGCGAGGATGACGTCGGGCTGCGTGTCCGCGACGGCTTCGAAGTCGATGCCCTCGGCCTCGTCGAAGAGCACGGGAGTCTCGCCGCCGAGCTCGTCGAGCTTGTCCTCCACCCAGGGGAGGATCCCGTCGCCGTCATCGTCGCCCCAGGTGACGGCGGGCATGCCGACCGGGACGACGCCCAGGGCGAGCGCGGCCTCCTGGTTTCCCCATGAGACGGTCGCAACGCGCGTCGGCTTGCTCTCGATCGTGGTCTGACCGAACGCGTGGCCGATCGTGACGGGGAAGGCGTCGGACGATGCGTCACCGGAGGCGGCGGGTGCCGAGTCGGGAGCGGCGGTCGAACCGCAGCCGGCGAGGAGCAGCGTGGCTGCGATCAGGGCTGCGGCGGCTGTGCGGATGCGGGGCACAGGGGCCTCCAAGAGGAGAGGTGAGTAAGGGCAGGCTTACTTTACGTCCGCCATGCCGATCCCGCCAATCCGCTGCAGTCGCCCTGAAGGTCAGGGGACCCGCGGAGCGGAGCGCTGACACCGAGTAGGATGAGAGGCTGGCCGTTCGGCCGACCTCCCTGTTCCTGACGATTGGACGTTCGCTGTGCTCGCCGTGCACGACCTCGAAATCCGCGTGGGCGCGCGCACGCTGATGGCGGACGTGTCCTTCCGCGTCTCCGACGGCGACAAGATCGGACTCGTCGGGCGCAACGGCGCGGGCAAGACCACTCTCACCAAGGTGCTCGCCGGTGACCTCTTGCCGAGTGACGGCAAGGTCGAACGTTCGGGCGAGCTCGGCTACCTCCCGCAGGACCCCCGATCGGGTGACCCGGAGATGCTCGCACGCACGCGCATCCTCGACGCGCGCGGCCTCGGCACGATCGCGGTGGAGATGCAGAGCGCGTCGCTCGAGATGGGTTCCGAAGACGAAGCCGTGGCGGGAAAAGCCATGCGCCGTTACGGCAACCTCATGGAGCGTTTCGAGGCGCTCGGCGGCTATGCAGCCGAGGCCGAAGCGGCATCCATCGCCCACAACCTGTCGCTGCCGGATCGGATCCTCGACCAGCCGCTGAAGACCCTGTCCGGTGGGCAGCGGCGACGCATCGAACTCGCCCGCATCCTGTTCTCGGACGCGCAGACGATGATCCTCGACGAGCCCACGAACCACCTCGACGCAGACAGCGTGGTCTGGCTGCGCGAGTTCCTCAAGGGATACAAGGGCGGACTGATCGTCATCAGCCACGATGTGGAGCTGGTCGGCGAGACCGTCAACCGCGTCTTCTACCTCGACGCCATGCGCCAGGTCATCGACGTCTACAACATGAACTGGAAGAACTACCTGCGCCAGCGGGTCGCCGACGAGGAGCGCCGCAAGAAGGAGCGTGCGAACGCCGAGAAGAAGGCCACCGCACTGCAGCAGCAGGCGGCCCGGTTCGGTGCGAAGGCGAGCAAGGCCGCCGCGGCGCACCAGATGGTGGCACGCGCTGAGAAGCTGCTCTCCGGTCTCGACGAGGTGCGCCAGGAGGACCGCGTCGCGAAGCTGCGCTTCCCCAAGCCCGCCCCGTGCGGCAAGACGCCGCTGATGGCGTCAGGGCTGTCCAAGTCCTACGGGTCGCTCGAGATCTTCACCGACGTCGATCTCGCGATCGACCGCGGCTCGAAGGTGGTCGTGCTGGGGCTCAACGGTGCCGGCAAGACGACGCTGCTGCGCATCCTCGCGGGCGTCGATCAGCCCGATACCGGAGTGCTGGAGCCGGGGCATGGGCTTCGTATCGGCTACTACGCGCAGGAGCACGAGAACCTCGATGTGGCGCGGTCCGTGCTGCAGAACATGATGTCCGCGGCGCCGGACATCACCGAGACCGAGGCGCGCAAGGTGCTCGGGTCGTTCCTGTTCACCGGAGACGACGTGCTCAAGCCCGCGGGTGTGCTCTCCGGCGGAGAGAAGACACGGCTCTCGCTCGCGACCCTCGTCGTCTCGTCGGCGAACATGCTGTTGCTCGACGAGCCGACGAACAACCTCGACCCCGCCTCACGCGACGAGATCCTCGGAGCGCTCGCGCACTACGAGGGCGCTGTCGTGCTGGTGTCGCATGACGAGGGCGCGGTGGAGGCCCTCAACCCCGAGCGAGTGCTGATCCTGCCCGACGGCGTCGAGGACATCTGGGGACGCGACTACCTCGAGCTCATCACCCTGGCCTGACCTGACCTGACCTGACCTGGCCTGGCCGGGCCTGAGCCGACCGGGCCGCGCGATCAGCTGCGCGACGAGTCGAGGATCGCGTCCTCGTCCTCCATGTCGCGGTCGCGCTTGGTGTCGCGACGGCGACGCAGGCTGGGCGGGACGACCGACGACTCGTGCGGACCGGATGCCGTGCCGGCAGGCGCCGGTGATTCCTCGGAGACCGGGGCGGTGAGCGCGGCGGCGGCTGCGGCATCCTCTTCGTCTTCACGCCGGTGACGGCGCTCGGTGCGGATCATGTACCAGATGAAGACGAAGCCCATGATCGCGAACAGGATCCACTGGATCGCATACGACAGGTGCGGTCCCGGATCCTCGGACGGGCTCGGCATGGCTCCGAGGCTGTCGGCGGGGGCGGGGTCCTCGGAGACGAGGAGCCCGTACGCCGACGTCACGACATCGCCGGCGAGGCCCGCTTCTCCGGCGACGAGGTCGACGTTGATCGTCGGGACCTGGCCGTCGGGCGCCGAGCGCCCCGAGGTGGGGGCGGCTTCGGCGGGCTTCAGCCGGGCCACCACCGTCACCGTGCCCGAGGGCGGTGCGGCTATCGCGGCCGGCACGGGGCTGTCGGACGCCGGTGGAACCCAGCCGCGATCGACGACGAAGATGCGACCGTCCGTCGTCTCGAACGGCACGAGGACCTCGAAGGCCGATGTGCCCCCGTGCGGGCGGTTGCGAACGAGCACCTGATCGTCGGCGCGGTACTGGCCGATCAGCTCCACGGGGTGCCACTCGTCCGCCGGGTCGAGCTCCGCGCCTGACGGCAGGATGTCGGACAGCGGCGCGGGGTCGGCGTCGTAGTTCCGCTCGACGAGCTCGAGCTGAGCGCTGCGCTCTTCGTTGCGCGTGAACTGCCAGTTCGACAGGTAGGCGCAGGCGATCGCGAAAGCCACGGCGACGGCGACATAGCCCGTCCAGCGCACAGCGGTCTTGCCTCTCACGACCCACCTGCTTCGCTGTTGTCGACGACGAGACGCTCCACGCTCACGGGGAAGTCGCGTGCGGCGACGAACTCTCTCAGGTATGCGACGTGGTCGTCGCAGGCCACCCAGATCTTCCGCCGGTCGGCGGTATGGATGCGGGGATTGCGCCAGATGACCCGCCACCGTGCCGACGCGCGGCATCCGGCGCGGGAGCACTCGATGTCGTTCACTCCGGCCGCGACTCCCGGATCTCGATCACGGTCGGCTTCGCGGGTTCCTGCGGCTTGCTCGGCGACTCCTCCGGGCGCTCGGGCAGCGCCGCGAGGGGTGAGACGGCCGCGGGTTCGCGCACGTCGTCGCCGACGTTCGCGATGACCACCGCGAAGTAGGGGAGGAAGATCGCACCGACCGCGAGGGCGGCCGTGTGCCAGCCGTAGGGGGCGATGACGACCATGAGGACGAAGCACACCACGCGCACCGCCATCATGATGAAGTACTTCGTCATGCGACGGTTCGAGTCGTCGTGCGGGGCTCGCGGGAGCGAGGTCGCCGACGGTGTGGCGGTCTGATGCTTCACGGTGCATCAAGGATACGCCCGCGGTGAGTGGTGCGGCCGGGCTCAGAAGCTCGACGAGTAACTGGTGTAGCTGTCCTGCTCGATGGCCCAGCCGATGAACGACGCGACGATGATGATGCCGACGATCGCGAGAGCGAGGCCCGCATAGCCGACGATGAGGCCGGCCAACGCCATTCCTCGCCCGTTCTCGTTGGTCCGCTTGATCTGCGACAGCGAGATGTGGCCCATGATCACACCGGCGACCGACCCGATGACCGGGAGCAGCCAGATGAAGCCCACGATCGAGGCGATCATCGACACGATCGCGAGCGTGTTCGTCTTCTGCGGCTGGTAACCGCCGTGGCCGTACGCCGGGGGCGGATACCCCGCCGGCTGGTACGCCTGCTGCTGGGGCGGGGTGGCGTACGGCGGCGCCGGGGGCGGGACCGGCGCGCCGGAGGCGGGCTGTCCGGGCGCGGGGTACGGCTGCTGCGGCTGGGGCTGGTCGCTCACATCTGCTCCTCGTCGACGTCGGGCCGCCAGCTTATCGGTCGTCAGCCTCGCGCACGCTCCCGCTAGGCTTGCGGGGTTCCCGCCGCAGACACAGGAGAGTCGCATGTCCACGTCCCGAGTCGTTCTCGTCACCGGAGGAAACCGCGGCATCGGCCGCGCGATCGCGGAGCGTTTCATCGCCGACGGTCACCGCGTCGCTGTGACGGCACGGTCGGGCGAAGGCCCCGAGGGTGCGCTGACGGTTCGTGCCGACGTGACGGATGCGGCATCCATCGACGCAGCGTTCACCCAGGTGGAGAGTGAACTCGGTCCCGTGGAGGTCGTGGTCGCGAACGCCGGGATCACGAAGGACACGCTTCTGCTGCGTATGACGGAGGACGACTTCGACTCCGTCGTCGCGACGAACCTCGGTGGCGCCTTCCGTGTCGTCAAGCGCGCCTCGAAGGGCATGCTGCGGGCGAAGTGGGGCCGCGTCATCCTCATCTCGAGCGTCGTCGGGCTGTTCGGTTCGGCGGGGCAGATCAACTACTCCTCGTCGAAGGCCGCGCTCGTCGGCTTCGCCCGTTCGCTCACCCGAGAGCTCGGCGCGCGCGGCATCACCGCGAACGTCGTCGCGCCGGGGTTCATCGAGACCGACATGACGGCGGCTCTTCCCGAGGAAACACAGGCCGAGTACAAGCGCAGCATTCCGGCGGGTCGTTACGGCTCGTCTGCCGAGGTGGCCGGGGCTGTGGCCTGGCTCGCCTCGGATGACGCGGCGTACATCTCCGGCGCTGTCATCCCGGTCGACGGCGGCCTCGGAATGGGACACTGACGCGCCGTCGAGCGTCACATGAGCGCGGCGACGATCTCGCGCCCGAGGCGGTCGGGCTGCGAGAACTGCGGCCAGTGACCTGAACCGAGCTCGACGACCGTGACGTCGTCGAGAGCGTCGAACTCCTCGAGGAACGGCGGCCACGCCGTCAGCATCTCGCGGACTCCCGGTTCGTCGGCCGAGCCCGACAGGACAGTCACCGGGATGCCGTGTCGGCGGGCGTCGCGCAGCTCGACGGCGTCGGTCGGCACCGCGGCCGGAACCGGGTGCGTGCGAGCCGCCCACCGGGCACGCGTGCCGTCGTCGAGGTCGGCGACATCCGGTTCGTCGAAGAACTCCCAACCGGGGAACGGCACGACGCCGTCGACGACCGGGAACGCCGAGATCTCGGCGCCGGGCGCGGGCGGAAGAGTGTCGACGAGGACGACCCGCGCGATGCGATCGGGGCGCCGGTCAGCGGCCGCCCACGCGACGTTCCCGCCACCGCTGTGCCCCACGAGAGCGAGCTGGCCGGGGAGGTCGTCGATACGGGCGACCACCGCGTCGACCCAGTCGCGGAGCGTCGTCGAGGGCGCTCCGGCGGTGTCACCGACACCGGGCATCGTGAGGGCGTGCGGGTGGTGTCCGGCATCGTGGAGGGCGGGGACGACATCGTCCCAGGACGAGGCGTCGAGCCAGAGGCCCGGGATGACGATCACGTGCATGACCCGACCGTAGCGCTCGGCCCGGACACGCGACAGCCTCGTCTCAGGGGAGGAGCGGGATGACCTCTCGCAGGTCGACCGGGCCGACCACGACGTCCGCCTGGCGGCGCACCGCGGGCTTGGCGTTGAACGCGACGCCGAGGCCGGCAGCCGCCATCATCCGCAGGTCGTTCGCCCCGTCGCCGATGGCGATCGTCCGGGTGAGAGGGACCTCGTGACCATCCGCCCATTCGCGCAGGGACGCCGCTTTGGCCTCCGCGTCGACGATGGTGCCCGCGACCGTGCCGTCCAGCGTCGCGCCGTCGGTGCCGAGCCGATTGGCGCGCCACAGGTCGACCGCCAGCCCGGGAGCGATGTGATCGAGCACCTCGTGGAAGCCCCCGGAGACGACAGCGGCAGCGCCGCCGCGCTCGTGGATGGCGGCGATGAGCTCAGCCGCGCCCGGCGTCGGCTCGACGCGCGACCGCACCCGCTCGAAGGCCGTGAGCGGCACTCCCGCGAGCTGTGCGACGCGTGAGCGCAGGCTCGACGCGAAGTCGACCTCCCCGCGCATCGCCGCCTCCGTCGCGGCGGCGACCTCCGCGCCGCGTCCTGCTTCGTCGGCGATGAGCTCGATGACCTCGTTGCGCAGGAGGGTCGAGTCGGCATCGAAGACGACGAGGAAACGCGCGTGGGGCATGACCACCACGCTAGCGGGAACGCGCGTCAGCGCTCGACGCGCGCGTTCTTGCCGACGACGGTGATGCCGGTGTCGGTCACCGTGAAACCGCGGGCGAGATCACGCTCACGGTCGACGCCCACCGTGGCACCGTCTTCGAGCACGACGTTCTTGTCGAGGATCGCCCGGTGCACACGCGCCCCCGCGCCGACGCTGACGTAGTCGAACAGCACCGAGTCGGTTATGGTCGCGCCGCCCCCGGAGAGTGTCCACGGGCCGACGACGCTGCGCTCGAGATGGGTCCCCGACAGCACGGAGCCGAGCGAGACGATCGAGTCGATCGCATTGCCCATGCGTCCCACGCTGTCGCGGACGAACTTCGCCGGCGGCGAGTTGACGGCTTGGGAGTGGATCTGCCAGTCGGTGTTGTACAGGTTGAAGATCGGCAGCGTCGAGATGAGGTCCATGTGGGCGTCGAAGAACGACTCGATGGTGCCGACGTCGCGCCAGTAGTTGCGATCCCGCGGGGTCGAGCCGGGCACGTCGTTCCGCTTGAAGTCGTAGACGGCCGCCTCGCCTCGGTTCACGAAGTAGGGAATGATGTCGCCGCCCATGTCGTGGTTCGACGTCGGCAGCTCGCCGTCGGCCTCGACCGCCTCGATGAGGGCGTCGGTGTCGAAGATGTAGTTGCCCATCGAGGCCAGCACCTCGTGCGGCGAGTCGGGCAGCCCGGCGGGGCTCTGCGGCTTCTCGAGGAACTCCCGGATGCGGGTCTCGTCAGCGGGGTCGACGTCGATGACCCCGAACTGGTTGGCGAGCCCGATGGGCTGGCGGATGCCGGCGACTGTCGCGCGGGCGCCGGAGGCGATGTGCGCGTCGAGCATCTGACGGAAGTCCATGCGGTACACGTGGTCGGCGCCGATCACGACGACGATGTCGGGCTTCTCATCGTTGATGAGGTTCAGGGACTGGAGGATCGCGTCGGCCGAGCCGGAGAACCACCGCTTTCCCAGACGCTGCTGTGCGGGAACGGAAGCCACATAGGAGTCCAGCAGGGCCGACATGCGCCACGTCTGCGACACGTGGCGGTCGAGGCTGTGCGACTTGTACTGGGTCAGCACGACGACCTGGCGCAGGCCCGAGTTGATCAGGTTGGAGATCGCGAAATCGATCAGGCGGTACTGGCCGCCGAACGGGACGGCGGGCTTGGCGCGGTCTGCCGTCAACGGCATCAGGCGCTTTCCCTCGCCGCCGGCGAGAACGATTCCGAAGACCTTGGGCGCTGCTGGCATGGCACCACACTAGGCCCGCCGAACGCTCCTGTACTAGCGTTCGAGACATGCGTGTAGACATCGTCTCGAAGGAGTATCCTCCCGCGATCTATGGGGGAGCGGGGGTGCACGTCACCGAGCTCGTCCGCGCCCTGCGCGCGTCGATGGAGGTGCAGGTGCGCGCCTTCGGGGCCGACCGGGAGGAGCCCGACACCACGTCCTATGCCACCCCGGTCGGACTCCTCGGCGCGAACGGCGCGCTGCAGACGCTCGGCACCGACCTCGAGATCGTGGGGGATGTCGCCGGCGCGGACGTCGTGCACAGCCACACCTGGTACGCCAACTTCGCGGGTCACCTCGCCTCGCTCCTGCACGGCATCCCGCACGTCGTCACAGCGCACTCGCTCGAGCCGCTGCGTCCCTGGAAGGCCGAGCAGCTCGGCGGCGGCTACGCCGTGTCGAGCTACATCGAGAAGACGGCCTACGAGAACGCGGCCGCGATCATCGCCGTGAGCGACGGCATGCGCCGCGACATCCTGCGCAGCTATCCGGATCTCGATCCCGAGAAGGTCTCGGTGATCTACAACGGCATCGACGTCGAGTCGTGGCGCCCCGTCGACGATCCCGCGGTCCTCGAGCGCCACGGCATCGATCCCGCACGCCCCTCGGTGGTCTTCGTCGGCCGCATCACGCGGCAGAAGGGGCTGCCCTACTTCCTGCGCGCGGCTCGTCTCCTGCCCGCCGACGTCCAGGTCGTCCTCTGCGCGGGCGCGCCCGACACGGCCGAGATCATGGCCGAGGTGCAGGGGCTCGTGCGCGAGCTGCAGGCCGAGCGCTCGGGTGTCGTCTGGATCGAGGAGTTCCTTCAGCGCGACGAGCTCTGTGCGATCCTCACCGCCGCGACGACGTTCGTCTGCCCGTCGGTCTACGAGCCGCTCGGCATCGTCAACCTCGAGGCGATGGCGTGCGGCGCCGCCGTCGTCGGTACCGCGACCGGCGGCATCCCGGAGGTCGTCGTCGACGGCGTGACCGGGCGCCTCGTTCCCATCGAGCAGTCGGACGACGGCACCGGGACGCCGCTCGATCCCGACAGGTTCGTCGCCGATCTGGCCGCCACCTTGACCGAGGTCGTCTCGGATCCCGAGACGGCGCGAAGCTACGGCGCCGCGGGCCGCGAGCGTGCCGCCGACTCGTTCAGCTGGGCTGCGATCGCGGACGAGACCGCCGCGTTGTACGCGAGAGTGGCGGGGCTCGGCCGCTAGGCTGAACCCATGCCGCAGGTCCTGGAGTTCTCCGACGTCGTCGTCCGCCGAAACGCCCGGAACATCATCGACCGGGTCGACTGGTCGGTTTCCGATGATCAGCGCTGGGTGGTGCTCGGCCCCAACGGCGCGGGCAAGACGACAGTGCTCCAGCTGGCGGCGAGCCTGCTCCACCCCACCTCGGGGACCGTCGAGATCCTGGGCGAGCGCCTGGGGCGCACCGACGTGTTCGAGCTCCGCCCGCGCATCGGGTTCGCCTCGTCGGCGATGGCCCGCCGCATCCCGGCTGAGGAGACCGTACTCGACGTGGTCCTCACCGCCGCCTACGCGGTGACCGGGCGCTGGCGCGAGGACTACGAGGACATCGATGAGCGGCGCGCCATGCGGGTGCTCGCAGAATGGAAGCTCGACGGTCTGGCCGAGCGCACCTTCGGCACCCTCTCGGACGGTGAGCAGAAGCGCGTCCAGATCGCCCGCGCCGTCATGACCGACCCCGAGCTCCTGCTTCTGGACGAGCCGACGGCGAGCCTCGACCTCGGCGCCCGCGAGGAGCTGCTCGCTCTCCTGGGCGGTTATGCCCAGGCCCCGACCACGCCCGCGATGATCATGGTGACTCACCACGTCGAGGAGATCCCGGTCGGGTTCACGCACGTGCTCCTTCTTCGCGAGGGTGGAGTGGTCGCTGCCGGTCCGCTGCCCGAGACGCTCACCGCGGAGAACCTCACCGAGACGTTCGGGCTGTCCATCACGCTCACCGAGGAGGGCGGTCGCTACGCGGCTCGGGCGGCATCGTGAACCTGGTAAGATCGCTCTTTGGTGCAGACGCATCGCAGACTTCCCTCGCCCTGGCAAAATCCAGGGCACCACGTAAGGAATCCCATGAAGACTGACATCCACCCCGAGTACCGCGCCGTCGTGTTCCGCGACCTGGGCTCCGGCGAGACCTTCCTGACCCGTTCGACGGTCTCGAGCGACAAGACGATCGAGCTGGACGGTGAGACCTACCCCGTCATCGACGTCGAGATCTCGTCCGCCTCGCACCCGTTCTACACGGGCAAGCAGCGCATCATGGACTCGGCCGGTCGCGTCGAGAAGTTCAACCAGCGCTTCAAGAACTTCGGCTCCAAGTAAGTCGTTCTTCGATCAAGGCCCCGCTTCGGCGGGGCCTTCGTCGTTCTCGGCGGTGTGCTGTGCCCGCTCACGCGATCACGGCTTGACGATCGGGATCGACGCCGTCTCGGCGGCGACCTTGCGGCGGTGCAGGGCGCGTTGCTCGGGCAGGGAGATGTCGAACACGACGGCGAGCAGACGGATGACGGTGGTGACAGCGATGCCGACGATGGCCGCCGCCACGATCGGGGCTCCGAGCGCCGATGCGCCGGCGAGCACCGCACACCCCACCGCTGCCGCGACGGCGTAGAGGGAGCCGACGTGCATGATGGCGACGGGAAGCCCGAGGATGACGTCGCGCAACATGCTGCCGCCGACCGCCGCGCACGAGCCGATGAAGATCGCCGGGACGATCGGAAGTCCCAGCACGAGGGCCTTGCTGGTTCCGAATGCGCCGAACAAGCCGATGACGACGGCGTCGAGGCCGATGATGACGGCGTTGAGCCGTCGGAAGACGTTCGACAGGAGCATTCCCACGAGGGCTGCCGAGGTAGCGGTGATGAGGTACCAGTTGCTCTGCAGCGTGACCGGCTGGACGCCGAGGAGCAGATCGCGGATGAGGCCGCCGCCCATCCCGATCAGGATCCCGATGATGACCACGCCGAGAGGGTCGAGCCGCTGCTTGCCCACGAACCCCGAGGCGAACAGAGCGCCCTGCACCCCGCCGAGGCCGACAGCGGTCAGATCCGCCCAGAGCGGGATCACGAACTGAGACTGCGTCACGGAACCATTGTCGTCGGTCGGCGCGATAATTGGAGGGTGCCCACCTACCGCGACGAGGTCGTGATCCTCCGCACCCACAAGCTGGGTGAAGCGGATCGCATCGTCACGATGCTCAGCCGTCGGCACGGCAAGCTCCGTGGCGTCGCCAAGGGAGTACGTCGCACGTCGTCGCGCTTCGGGGCGCGCCTCGAGCCGTTCATGGTCGCCGACGTGCAGATGTACAAGGGACGGTCGCTCGACATCGTGCAGCAGGCCGAGTCGCTCGGGTCGTACGGGGCCGACATCGCGACCGACTACGACCGGTACACGTCGGCGTCGGCGATGGTCGAGGCCGCCGACCGTCTGAACGAGGCCGAGACGACGCCGCAGCAGTACCTGCTGCTCGTGGGCGGCCTCCGCGCGCTCGCGCGTGGCGAGCACGACAGTCGCGCTGTGCTCGACTCCTACCTCCTTCGCGCCATGGCGCTCTCGGGGTGGGCGCCCTCGCTCGACGCCTGTGCCCGCTGCGGTCGTACCGGGCCGCACGACGGGTTCGTCGCGCCCCTCGGGGGCTCGGTCTGCGATGCCTGCGCTCCGGCGGGATCGGCCCGCATCGCACCGGAGACCGGCGCCCGGCTCCGCGCTCTCATCGCCGGCGAATGGGAAACCGTTGACGCGGGCAGCCCCGGCACCGCCAACGCGGCATCGGGGCTGATCGCCGCGTATGCCCAGTGGCATCTCGAGCGCGGCATCCGGTCACTCGGACACATCGGCGCGGCGCGCTGACCACGGTGATGGCGGGCAGCTCGAACGCCTAGGCTCGAACCGATGAGTCCCAAGCCGTACACGCACCGCGACGCGGTTCCCTATCGCCCCCTCGACTGGACCGGGGTGTACCCGCCGGCGTTCCCGCGAGGCGGTGTCCCGAACCACGTCGCGATCGTCATGGACGGCAACGGACGATGGGCCAACCGCCGCGGACTCACCCGCATCGAGGGGCACCGCGCGGGCGAAGAGGTGCTGCTCGACGTCGTCGCCGGCGCCGTCCAGGCCGGCGTCAAGCACCTGAGCGTCTACGCGTTCTCGACCGAGAACTGGTCGCGGTCGCCTGATGAGGTGCGCTTCCTCATGGGCTACAACCGTGACGTCCTCCACCGTCGTCGTGATCAGCTCAACGAGTGGGGCGTGCGTGTGCGGTGGGCCGGGCGCAAGCCGCGCCTGTGGGGCTCGGTCATCTCCGAGTTGCAGTACGCCGAGCAGCTCACCCGCGACAACGACGTCCTCACGCTCACGATGTGCGTCAACTACGGCGGCCGGCACGAGATCATCGATGCGATGCGGGCGATGGGGGAGCAGATCGCCGCGGGGCGGATGAAGCCCTCCGCCATCACGGAGAAGGCCCTGCGCCGGCACCTCTATGTGCCCGACATGCCCGACGTCGACCTGTTCATCCGTTCGAGCGGAGAGCAGCGGACCTCGAACTTCCTCCTGTGGGAAGCGGCCTACGCCGAGATGGTGTTCCTCGACACGCTCTGGCCCGACTTCTCTCGTTCGGACCTGTGGGGTGCGATTCAGCTGTATCTCTCGCGCGACCGCCGGTTCGGCGGCGCTGTCGACGCTCCCACCGCGTGATGCGCGAGCGGGAATAGCCCGCGCGCGCCAGGACGTTGCACCCGGTGTGACGGACGCAATCAAGATCGACGTGTGGAGCGACATCGCCTGCCCGTGGTGCTACATAGGCAAGCGCAACCTCGAGTCGGGCCTCGCGGCCACGGCGGATGACGAAGACGCTCCGCGCGTCGAGGTGACCTTCCACTCGTTCGAGCTCTCGCCCGACACTCCGGTCGATTTCGAGGGCGACGAGCTGGACTTCCTCTCGACGCACAAGGGGATGCCGCGCGAGCAGGTGCAGCAGATGCTCGACAACGTCACCGGCGTCGCGAAGGACGCGGGCCTCGACTACCACTTCGACATCCTCAAGCACACCAACACGGTCAAGGCGCACGAGCTGCTGCACGCCGCGAAGGCGGAGGGCCGTCAGCACGAGATGGCCGAGCGCCTGATGGCGGCGTACTTCACCGAGGGCCGCCACGTCGGACGGATCGACGATCTCGTCGAGCTCGCGGCCGAGGTCGGACTCGACCGCGACGTGATCCGCGCCGCGCTCGAGTCGGGCGAGCACCTGCCGGCCGTTCGCGCCGATCAGGATCAGGCGCGTTCGTACGGCATCAACGGCGTCCCGTTCTTCGTCATCGACGGCAAGTACGGCGTCTCCGGAGCGCAGCCTGCCGAGGCGTTCGCGCAGATCGCCCGTCAGGTGTGGGCCGAGCGGAACGGCGTCGAAACCGCGGGCTGAGCGCGGTCCGCACACGCGCGCAGGGTCAGCGCGGGAGGTTCGCCTCGATGACCGCGACGATCTCCGGCGCGTCGGGCTTCGTCTGGGGGCGGAAGCGGTGCACCTCACCGCTCGGCGTGATGACGAACTTCTCGAAGTTCCACATCACCGGGCCTCGCGCACCCTCCTCGTTGCGGATCTTCTTCAGCGCCTTGTACAGGGGAGCGGCGTGCGAGCCGTTGACCCGGATCTTGTCCATGATGGGGAAGCTCACTCCCCAGGTCATCGCGCAGTAATCGAGGATCTCCTCCATCGAGCCCGGCTCCTGACCCATGAACTGGTTGCAGGGGAATCCGATGACCTGGAGCCCGCGCTCGCCGTAGGTGCGCTGAAGCTGCTCGAGCTGCTCGTACTGGGGCGTCAGGCCGCACTTCGAGGCGACGTTGACGACGAGCAGCACACCGTCGCCGAGCTCCTCCAGCGTGGTGGCGGTGCCGTCGGCTGCGGAGAAGGGAATCGAACGGATGTCGGTGGTCGCTTCGGTCACGTCCCCAGGCTACGCCCGGCCGCCTTCCGGCATCCGTCCTTCTGGGAGAATGATCTGGTGAGTACCGTCGTTTCCGCTTCCCCGCGCCTGCGGATCGGCCCGATCGCCCTGGATGCACCCGTCGTCCTGGCGCCGATGGCCGGGATCACGAACACCGCCTTCCGTCGGCTGTGCCGCGAGTACGGCGCTGGTCTCTACGTCAGCGAGATGATCACGACCCGCGCACTCGTCGAGCGCAACGCCACCACCATGCGCCTGATCACCCATCACGAGTCGGAGAAGCCGCGCTCCATCCAGCTCTACGGCGTCGACCCCGCCACGACCGAGGCCGCGGTGCGGCTCCTTGTCGAGGAGGACCGCGCCGACCACATCGACCTGAACTTCGGATGCCCCGTGCCCAAGGTGACGCGCAAGGGCGGGGGAGCCGCCCTGCCGTGGAAGCTCGACCTGTTCCGCGACATCGTCACGCGCGCCGCGCGCGCGGCCGGCGACGTCCCGCTGACGGTCAAGATGCGCAAAGGCATCGACTCGGACCACCTGACCTACCTCGACGCGGGTCGCATCGCGGAGGACGCCGGGGTCTCGGCGGTCGCGCTCCACGCACGCACCGCGGCGGAGTTCTACTCGGGGCACGCCGACTGGTCGGCCATCGCCGCGCTGAAAGAAGCCGTCACGAGCGTTCCGGTTCTCGGCAACGGTGACATCTGGTCCGCCGACGACGCCGTGCGCATGATGGCGGAGACCGGCTGCGACGGCGTCGTCGTCGGTCGCGGATGCCTCGGGCGACCGTGGCTCTTCGGAGACCTCGCGCGAGCGCTGGGCGAACCCGGCTCAGCTGGGCCCGAGGTCGATGCCACGCTCGGGTTCGTCGCGACCGCCTTCCGCCGGCACGCCGAGCTTCTCGTGGAGTTCTTCGAGGATGAGGGCCGGGGATGCCGCGACATCCGCAAGCACGTCGCGTGGTACTTCAAGGGCTACCCGGTCGGCGGTGACACGCGGGCGCGGCTGGCGACCGCGTCGAGCCTCGCCGAGATCGACGACATCCTCGCGACGCTGGACTGGGCGGCGCCCTACCCCGGCTCGGCTGCGGAGGGGCAGCGTGGTCGCGCGGGAACCCCCAAGCGTCCCGCGCTGCCGGATCGTTGGTTGGATTCCCGCGACGTCGACGCGGCCGAGTCGTCGGCCATCGCCGCAGCGGAGGTCGAGAACAGTGGGGGCTGAGGTCACGAGCGGTGTCGGCGTCTCGGCGGGACGCCCCTCCGGCTACAACGACCACGACGCCGCCCGCTTCCACCGCGAGGAGCACCGCTCGCGCCGCGACAGCTTCGCCCGCGATCGCGCCCGTGTGCTGCATTCCGGCGCCCTGCGCCGTCTCGCCGCCAAGACGCAGGTGCTGAGTCCGGCGAGCCCGGCCGACTTCGCGCGCAACCGCCTGACGCACTCGCTCGAGGTCGCCCAGGTCGGGCGCGAGCTGGCCATCGCTTTGGAGCTCTCGCCCGACGTCGTCGATACCGCCTGCCTCTGCCACGACCTCGGACACCCGCCGTTCGGCCACAACGGTGAGCGGGCCCTCAACGACTGGGCCGAGGACATCGGCGGCTTCGAGGGCAACGCGCAGTCGCTGCGCATCCTCTCGCGTCTCGAGCCGAAGGTCGTCGATGCGTTCGGTCAGAGCGCGGGCCTGAACCTCACGCGGGCGAGCCTCGATGCGACGTGCAAGTACCCGTGGACGGTCGAGCACGCCATCCCCGACCCGGGCGGACGGCAGAAGTTCGGCGTCTACCCCGAGGACGAGGCGGTGTTCCAGTGGATGCGTGAGGGCGCCCCGGGTCGCCTGCGTTGCATCGAGGCCGAGGTCATGGATCTCTCCGACGACATCGCCTACTCGGTGCACGACTTCGAGGACGCGGTCCTGAACGGCTACCTCGATCCGGCGCGGCTCGGGGATCCGCGCGAACGCGAGGCGCTGCTCACCGCGATCCAGAGCTGGGTGGGCTACGGCTTCACGAAGGACGAGCTCGGCGATGCGCTGTACCGTCTGACACTGCTTCCCGAGTGGCTCGAGTCGTACGACGGCTCGCGCGCGGCGATGGCACGTCTCAAGAACCTCACTTCCGATCTCATCGGCCGGTTCGCGCGCGCCGCCACGGCGGCGACCCGCGAGCACTACGACATCCCCGTCCTGACCCGCTTCCGCGGTCGTGTCATCGTCCCGCGCGTCATCGAGGTCGAGATGGCGGTGCTCAAGGGAGTCATCGGCGCCTTCGTCGTCTCGATCGAGGGACGCAAGGGGCTCTACAAGGAGCAGCGCCGCGTCCTGCGCCGCCTCGCCGACGCCCTGTGGGAGCGTCCGGAGCACCTCGACGCGCTGCACGCCGAGGACTTCGCCGCGGCGGTGACGGATGCCGCCCGCCGCCGCGTCATCGTCGACCAGGTGGCGACCCTCACCGACCGCTTCGCGATCGAGTGGCACGGCCGCCTGGTGGGCCCGGTCGACCTTCGCGAGCTGGGCCTGTGGTCGTCTGATCCGCGCGCGACGGCGCCGAGCCACTTCGCGCTGCCCGAGCCCATCGAAGGGCTCTGATGGCACGGATCCGGCAGACCGACATCGAAGAGGTCAAGGCGCGCACGAACATCGGCGACATCGTCGGCGAGCGTGTCGCCCTGAAGTCCGCCGGCGTCGGCTCGCTGAAGGGGCTCTGCCCGTTCCATGACGAACGCAGCCCCAGTTTCCACGTCCGGCCGCAGGTGGGGTACTACCACTGCTTCGGATGCGGTGAGTCGGGCGACGTCTACTCGTTCCTGCGGGCGATGGATCACCTCTCGTTCACCGAGGCCGTGGAGCGCCTCGCGGCGCGCATCGGTTACTCACTGCACTACGAGGACGGCGCTGCGGCTCCCGAGACGAGCGGTCGTTCCCGGCTGTACGCCGCCCACACCGCCGCGGCCGAGTTCTATCGGTCGCAGCTGTCCGCCCCGGACGCGCAGGCCGCACGTCAGTTCCTCGGCGAACGAGGCTTCGACGCCGGTGCAGCCGCGCATTTCGGGGTCGGATACGCGCCCCAAGGCTGGTCGGCGCTTCGCGACGCACTGCGGTCGCAGGGATTCACCGACGAGGAGCTGCTCACCGGGGGACTGGTCTCGAAGGGGCAGCGCGGCGTCTACGACCGGTTCCGGGGACGGGTCGTCTGGCCCATCCGCGACGTCGCCGGTCAGACGATCGGTTTCGGCGCTCGCCGCCTCTACGACGACGATCAGGGTCCGAAGTACCTCAACACGCCAGAGACGCCGATCTACAAGAAGGCGCAGGTCCTCTACGGCCTCGACCTCGCGAAGAAGTCGATCTCGCGGGAGCATCGCGTCGTCGTCGTCGAGGGCTACACCGATGTGATGGCGTGCCATCTCGCCGGGGTCACCGGAGCCATCGCGTCGTGCGGCACGGCCTTCGGTACCGATCACATCACGGTGCTGCGTCGCGTCATGGGCGACAGCGAGGGCAGCTCGGGTGAGGTCGTCTTCACGTTCGACCCGGATGCCGCCGGCCAGAAGGC
The DNA here is from genome assembly GCF_029991045.1 of Microbacterium sp. BDGP8. Taxonomy (NCBI): domain Bacteria; kingdom Bacillati; phylum Actinomycetota; class Actinomycetes; order Micrococcales; family Microbacteriaceae; genus Microbacterium; species Microbacterium sp. BDGP8. The sequence continues at coordinate 1,350,952 of NZ_CP120712.1, forward strand.
CGCGCTGCGCGCCTTCGGCGACGAGAAGCGCTTCGCGGCGCAGACGTACGTCGCGGTCGCCCCCGAGGGGCTGGACCCGTGCGATCTGCGGCTCAACCGGGGTGATGCAGCGGTGCGCTCGCTCATCGAGGCGAAGGCGCCGATGTTCGAGTTCGTCATGGATCAGCGTCTGTCGACGTTCGACCTCTCCACCGTCGAAGGACGCATCGGCGCTCTGCGGGCAGCGGCACCGATCGTCGCCGACATCCGCGATGCCGCGCTTCGACCGGGCTACACGCGTGTCCTCGCCGGAAAGCTCGGGCTCGACCTTTCGGAGGTGCAGCCCGAGGTCGAGCGGGCCGCGCGCCGCGCGTCGGCGTCCGGGAGCGCAGGGGAGCGCACTCGCGGCGAGGCACCGGGCGCAGGCCGAGCGCAGCCCTCAGGCGCGCCCGGCGCGGCCTCCGAACCGCCGCCCGTGTCGGTCCGTGTCACCCTCGCCTCACTGCCGGCCGCCCTCGAGCTCGAGAAGCGCGCGCTCATGGGCGTGCTGCAGTACGGGCACCTGCTCGACAAGCAGGCCGTCGACATCGCGCTGGGTCTGCCCATGCCGCATCCGGCTCTCGAAGCCGTCCGTCAGGCCGTCTCGATGCAGACCGATCTCACCCGGCCCGGATGGACCTCGGCTGCGGTGGACGCGACTCGGGAGCCCTATCGCACGCTCGCGATCGAACTGCTCACGGCGGACTTCCCCGCGGGAACCGAACGCATCGCGCAGACGACGGCGATGGAGTCGCTGCGCAAACTCCGCCAGCGGGCGCTCGAACGCGAGAAGGCCGAGCTGCGAAGCGCGCAGCAGCGCCTGGAACCGGGCTCGCCCGAGTTCCGTTCCATCGGCGTCGCCATCCGCGATCTCGACCTTCGGCTGCGGCAGCTCATGGAGTCGGAGTAGCCGCCGTCGGCGACGAGTAGCGGTCGAGCGATGAAAACGGCAGGATGATGCGCATGTCCCGACGACCCGACGCGGAGATCGCGGTGCGCTGCGACGATCTGTCGATAGCGCGGACGGGCGATTCCGATCGCGTCGTCGAGGGCGTCAGCGTCACGGTCCGGGCGGGAGAAGCCCTCGCCGTGATGGGCGCGACCGGATCCGGCAAGTCGACGCTGCTCTCCGTCCTGGCCGGCAATGCGCCGGCCGATGTCGGGGTCGTCGGCGGTGCTGCGGAGGTGGCCGGCCTCTCGGTGCGGAAGGGTGGCCGTTCGCGCCGCATGCTCACCTATTACGCCGGGCACATGCCACAGGCGGCGGGCGCTTCGCTCCCGGCTCGATTGACCGTGGCCGAAGTCATCGCCGAGCCCATCACCTCGCGTGACCGGCGGGTGAGTCAGCGCGCTCTGTCGCTTCGGGTCGCCTCGCTCCTCGACGAGTTGCACCTTCCGCTGGGGGCGGCCTCGCAGTATCCCTACGAGCTCAGCGCGGGCATGCGCCAGCGCGTCGCGCTCGCGCGCGCTCTCGTGCTCGACCCGAAGGTCTTCATCGGCGATGACCCGTACGCGAACCTCGACATCGAGGTGCGTATCGCGGCTCGAGAGGCCTTGCTCTCGCGTCGCGACGACACGGGGATGGCGATCGTCATCGCGACGAACGACGTCGAGACCGCCGACGAGCTGGATGCCGCGGCTCTCGTCCTGCACGGTGGCCGGCCCGTGGGATACGGGCAGACCGCATCGGATGTGGTCTGGACGCCGGACGGGCGATCGCGAGCGTCCTGACGGCCGCGACCCGCCCGGCGGTCGGCCGATGTCGTGAGCACCCCCGGAGCTTTGCTAATATAGACGGGTTGCCCGGCGCGAGCGGGGCGGCTGATCCTCGGTAGCTCAATTGGCAGAGCAATCGGCTGTTAACCGATAGGTTCTTGGTTCGAGTCCAAGCCGGGGAGCGAGAGACCCGCGTTATCTACCGCGGCTCTCACCGAAGGCCCGGGCTTCCACCCCGGGCCTTTACTCATGTGTCTGAGGTTCGCCTGGCACTCGATGCCCGTTCCTCGGCCTCGAAGCGGCGCGAAGTGCCAACCGGAGACGTGCGATCGCGCGAACGATCAGCCGAAGACGTGCAGTCCGAGGTCGTCGCTCAGCGCCTCCGCGCCGATGCGACCGCGCACGCTCGTCCCGTGCTCGTCGAGAGGCGGGCTCACGATGGCAGCGCCGAGCTTGCCCGGAGCCGACAACACGATCGCGCCGGAGACACTGGACTTCGCGGGGACGCCGACGGCTCGCATCCAGCGACCCGATCCGTCGTAGACGCCGCACGTGGCCATGACGGCGACGACGTCTCTCGCGATCCGCGCAGACACCGCCCGTTCGCCGGTCACGGGATTCACCCCGCCGAGAGCGAGCGTCGCGCCCATGACGGCCAGGGTCTGCGCGTCCACCAGCACGGCGCACGCACGGGCGTAGACCGCGACAGCGTCATCGGCCGTGACGGCGAGCGTTCCCTCATCGCGCATCAGATGCGCGAGTGCATGATTGCGGTCGCCGAGGAGGTGCTCGCTGTGGGCGACATCGTCGTCCACCTCCAGTCGGCGACCGGCGAATCCCGACAGCCCGGCCACGATGCGGCTCGCCCGCTCGTCGGGATCGTCTCCATCGACCAGCGCGCAGGTCAGGATGGCGCCGGCGTTCACCATCGGGTTCGGGGGTCTTCCCGTGCCGCTCTCGAGCTTGATGGCGTCGAACGCCTCGCCCGTCGGCTCGATGCCGACCCGGTCTAGAGCTGCGCCGTCGGTGTCGGCCAGAGCGAGGGCGAACAGGAACGGCTTGACGGCTGACTGGATGCTGAACGGGACCTCCCCATCCACCGACGATCGGACCGAGCCGTCGGGCAGAGCCAGTGCGATCGCGCACAGGTCGCGGTCGGCGTCGGCGAGCTCCGGAATGCTCGTCGAGCGTTCACCGTCGCGCGCCGGCAGCAACCGTCCACGCAGAGCGTCGAGATCGTATGCACGCGGACCGCTGGCGTCGCTCATGGCGTCAGGCGTCGAGATCGTCGACGCCCGGCATCCAGGCGTTGCCCGGACGGCCCCAGCCGCGCTTCTTCGCGATCTTCTGCGTCGTCTTCCAGTCCGAGTCGTCGAGGCGGTCCACGTAGAGGATGCCGTCGAGGTGATCGAACTCGTGCTGCATGATGCGCGCGCGCCAGCCATCGACGCGGATCTCGACGGGGGAGCCGGCGAGGTCGGTGCCGGTCACGAGCACCTCCTCGGAGCGCCGCAGCGGGAACCGCTCACCGGGGAAGGAGAGGCACCCCTCCGACTCGTCGTCGGGATCGGGTGATCCGGGCTCGAGGGGTCGCATCCAGAGCTCGGGATTGATGATCTCGCCGCGCCAGGGCTCGCCGTCGTCGTCCTGGTACGTGTAGACGTAGATCCGCAGGCCGACGCCGACCTGCGGAGCAGCCAGGCCGACCCCGGGGGCGGCATCCATGGTCTCGTACATGTCGGCGACGAGCTGGCGGATCTCGTCCGTGATCTCGGTGACGGGCTCGGCGGGGGCGTGCAGCACGGGATCGCCCATGATGCGAATCGGAAGAACGGGCACGTTGCGAGCCTAATCGAGCCCGCTTCGCCGTTATGGTCGAAAGGTGATTCCGTTTGTCGCGTCCCTCGATGACGTAACCGATCAGCTGATCGGAGTCTTCCGCGAACCCAGAATCCTCATCGGAATCCCGCTCGCGCTGCTCGGCGCCGTGTTCATGTCCTTCGGAGCGCTCTACCAGCACCGGGGCGTGCAGAAGGTCGAGCGTCTCACCAACTCGTCGGGAAGCGCCGGGCTCAACGGCTCGCAGCTGCTGAGTCTGCTGAAGCGTCCGTCGTGGGTGGCGGGGACGATCATGCTCGGGCTCGCGATCGTGTGTCAGCTCGCAGCGCTGACTTTCGCGCCGCTCATCCTCGTTCAGCCGCTCGGTGCGATCTCTCTCGTGATCACGACCCTGCTGAATGCACGCATCACCGGCGTCAAGCCGACGAAGCGGTCGGTTCGCTCGATCATCCTGTGCGTCGGAGGCATCCTCGCCTTCGTCACGGTGGCCGCGCTCGTCGCGACGGAGGAGCCGATCGATCAGGCGCAGCTCATCACCATCCTCGCTCTGCTCGCGGGGGTGCTGCTGATCTCGGGGGCCGTGTGGATGCTGGTGCGCAAGGGCGCGAAGCCGCTCTTCTACATCGCGGCCTCGGGAATCATCTACGGTTTCGTCGCGACGCTCGCGAAGGTCGTGATCTCGCGCATCCAGAACGGCGACTTCGAGTGGTTGACGCTCCTGTGCCTCGTCGGCCTGATCACCGCGACCGCGGTCGGTGCGTACTTCGTTCAGACCGCTTACTCCGTCGGGCCTCCCGATCTCGTCATCGCCGGGCTCACCGTCATCGACCCGATCGTCGCCGTCATCATCGGCATCGCCATCTTGCGTGAGGCCGCAACGGCGCCGTTGCCGGCATTCGTCGGCTTCGTCGTCGCCGGAGCCATCGCGGTCTATGGCGTGACGTCGCTGGCGCGGAACCATCCGCAGGTCGTGCTCGACAGTCAGCAGCTGCCGATTCCGCGCGGGAGCAAGGGCAAGCGCCTCGACGATTGAGCGGTCGCGTCGGTTCGAGGCGGCTCGCGCTAGGCTCGATACGGCACGGGGCGGTGGCCAAGCTGGTCAAGGCAGCGGGCTCATAACCCGACGATCGTGGGTTCAAGTCCCACCCGCCCTACGCACGAATGGCCGCCCGCGGGCGGCCATTCGCACGCACAGGGGCGTGAAGCGTCAGGGGTGCGTGATCGCGGGATCCTGCGGGAAGTCGGTGTTGTCGTCGCCCGCCTTGAGATCGGTGTCGCCGAGGTCGGAGCCCGCGCGAGCCGCGTCGGCCTTCACCTCATCGCTGGCGGCATCCGTCGGCGCGGCGCTGTCGGCGTGTGCGTCATCGGCGTCGCGGTGGTGGGGAGTGCTGTCGGACATGCGGCATCCTTTCCTCGGGGTGTGAGATCCAGCCTGCCGCTCGGGTGGGTCGCGAGGAAGGCGCTTGACATCGGATGCCGGGAGAAATCGTGACACGGTTGTGATTCTTCAGGTTCGTGCGCGATAATCGACGCCATAACCGAACACATCGCCGACATCCGGGCTCAGGTCGTAGGGGAAGACGTACCTGATGAAACGGAGAAGTCATGGCGATACCACAGGCGCGTGGAGTGATCTTCATCCACTCCGCGCCACGCGCGTTGTGCCCGCACCTCGAGTGGGCGGCGGGGCGCGCGCTCGGACGCGCGGTCAGCTTCGACTGGGAGGACCAGCCGGTGCTCGACGGCAGCCGTCGCGCGGAGTTCTACTGGGAGGGCCCCGCCGGAACCGGAGCAGCACTCGCAACGGCGATACGGGGCTGGGAGCACCTGCGATTCGAGGTGTCGGAGGATCCGACGCCGCGCAGCGACGGGGGCCGGTGGATGCACACCCCGAGCCTCGGCATCCATTACGCCCAGACCGATGCAACGGGCAACGTCGTGATCGGTGAGGACCGCATCCGCTACGCCATGGAGATCGCGGCGGGCGATGTGCGCGAGCTGCAGCGCGAGCTCGACGTCGCGTTGGGCGCAGCCTGGGACGAAGAGCTCGAGCCCTTCCGTCACGCCGGCGACGATGCTGCCGTGGTGTGGCTGCACAAGGTGGGCTGATTCCGAGTCGCACAGACGCAGTCGGCCCGTGCGTTCGTACCGAGCCCCGGTGGAATGATCCCGGGGAACGGGAGCACGTACGGGACGACTGACCCGAAAGAAGAACAGACCCCCGCGGAACGCCGTCCGCGGGGGTCTGTTTCGTGTTCCGAGACCGGTCAGGCCGAACGGAACGCGACGACGGCGTTATGTCCGCCGAAGCCGAACGAGTTGCTGATCGCCAGCAGATCACCGTCGCCGAGGCTCTGGGTCTCGCCCGAGACCCGGAACGGGACGGCGGGGTCCTGCTCGGTGATGTTGATCGTCGGCGGCGCGATCCGTTCGCGTAGAGCCAGGATCGTGAAGATCGCCTCGAGGGCACCGGTACCACCCAGCAGGTGACCCGTGGACGCCTTCGTGGCCGAGACCGGGATCTCGTCGATGCGGTCGCCGAAGACGCTGCGCAGCGCCTGGTACTCGTTGGGGTCGCCGACGGGGGTCGAGGTCGCGTGCGCATTGATGTGCGCGACATCATCGGGGGAGGCATCGGCCTGCTCGAGAGCAGCGCGGACCGCGCGCGAGGCGCCGGCGCCCTCGGGGTCGTTGGCCGTGATGTGGTACGAGTCGGCGGTGACGCCGCCGCCCACCGCGTAGGCGTAGATCTTCGCGCCGCGAGCCTTGGCGTGTTCTTCGGTCTCGAGGATCAGCACACCGGCGCCCTCACCCATGACGAAGCCGTCGCGATCGATGCTCGTCGGGCGCGAGGCCGTCGCCGGGTCGTCATTGCGGCGTGACAGTGCCTGCATCGACGCGAAGGACGCCATCGTGATGGGGTGGATCGCCGACTCGGTGCCACCGGCGATGACGATGTCGGCCAGGCCGTCCTGCAGGTGCTCGATCGCGTTGACGATCGACTCCGTGCTCGAGGCGCAGGCGCTCGCGACCGTCCGGGCGAAGGCGCGCGCCCGGAAGTGCAGCGAGAGGTTACCGGCGGCGGCGTTGGGCATGAGCATCGGAACCGTCATGGGCAGAACGCGTCGCGGTCCCTTCTCGCGCAGCGTGTCCCACGCATCGAGCAGCGTCCACACCCCGCCGATGCCGGTCGCGAAGTCGACACCGAGACGCTCGGGGTCGACCTCGGGGCTGCCGGCATCCGCCCACGCCTCCATCGCGGCGACCATCGCGAACTGCGACGCGGGGTCGAGACGCTTGGAGACAGGGCGCTCCAGCACGGTGTCGGGGCGCACGATGGCCTCGGCGGCGAAGTGAACCGGAATCTGGTACTTCTCGACCCACTCGTGCTCGAGTGTGCGCGTGCCGGAATGGCCGGCGAGCAGGCCTTCCCAGCTTTCGGGTGCGGTGCCGCCCAGGGGCGACGACGCTCCGATTCCGGTGACGACGATACGCGGGGTGCTCATGGATCTCCTCGGTGGAACCCCGGCGGGGGCGTGTGCCCCCGCCGGTGGGGGTTACGCCTGGTTGGACGTGATGTAGGTGACGGCGTCGCCGACGGTCTTGAGGTTCTTGACCTCTTCGTCGGGGATGGTGACGCCGAACTTCTCCTCGGCGTTGACGACGATCGTCATCATCGAGATCGAGTCGATGTCGAGGTCGTCGGTGAAGGACTTCTCGAGGGCGACCTCGTCGGCCGAGATGCCGGTCTCGTCGGTGATGAGCTCGGCGAGTCCTGCGAGGACCTCGTCGTTGCTGAATGCCATGGGGTTTCTCCTTGTTATCTCTGGACCGACCCGGACGCGGGCCGCTGTTCAGTCTAGGTGCGGGGACCCGCCCGATCAGGGAAGGACGACGACCTGCGCGCCGAAGACGAGCCCCGCGCCGAAGCCGATCTGGAGGGCCAGACCGCCGCTCAACTCGGGGTTCTCCTCGAGCAGGCGGTGAGTGGCGAGGGGAATGGATGCCGCCGACGTGTTGCCGGTGGTCTCGATGTCACGACCGATCGCGACGGTCTCGGGCAGCCCGAGCTGCTTGGCGAACTCGTCGATGATGCGCATGTTCGCCTGGTGCGGGATGAAGGCGGCGAGGTCGCCCGCCTGGATGCCGGCCTCCTCGATGGCTCGCCGTGCGACCTTGACCATCTCCCAGACCGCCCAGCGGAACACCGTCGGGCCTTCCTGCCGGAGTGTCGGCCACGGCGCAGTCCCGTCGCGGAACTCCACGAGTGTGTGGTTCATGCCGACGGCGTCGGCCTTCGACCCGTCCGAGCCCCACACCGTCGGACCGATGCCCGGGGTGTCGCTCGGCCCGATGATCGCCGCGCCCGCGCCGTCGCCGAGCAGGAACGAGATCGTGCGGTCGGTGGGGTCGACGATGTCGCTGAGCTTCTCCGCGCCGACGACGGCGACGTAGCGGGCCGCACCCGCGCGAACGAGCGCGTCGGCCTGAGTCACGCCGTAGGAGAACCCTGCGCACGCCGCGTTGACGTCGTACGCCGCCGCCGGGTTCGCCCCGACGCGGTCGGCGACGATCGCCGAGACCGACGGGGTCTGCTTCGGGTTCGAGATCGTCGAGACGATGACGGCGTCGACCTGGTCGGCGGGAACGCCGCTGCGCTCGATCGCCTCGGCCACGGCATCCGCAGCCAGGTCGATGACGGTGGTCTCCTTGTCCGCGCGGACGCGAGTGACGATGCCGGTGCGCTGACGGATCCACTCGTCGCTCGAGTCGATCGGTCCGACGAGGTCGTCGTTGGGTACGGCGTTCTCACCGCGAGCCGCGCCGTACGCGTAGATGCGGGTGTGAGCGGGGCCGGTGGCCTGGCGAATGGCGGCGGTCATGCGGCACCTCCGGAGATGAGAGCGGATGCGGCGACGAGGTCGTCGGGGGTCTTGACGGCGACCGAGGGGACGCCGCGAAGAGCACGCTTCGCGAGGCCCACGAGGGTGCCGGCGGGGGCGAACTCGATGATGCCGGTGACGCCGTGCTCGGCGAACGACGACATGCACAGGTCCCAGCGCACGGGAGACGCGACCTGGGCGACCAGACGGTCGAGAGCGTCACGGCCCTCGGCGACGACGGCGCCGTCGCGGTTCGACCACAGCGTGAGGTCGGGGTCGTTCACCGAGGTGGCGGATGCGGCCGCGGCGAGCGTGTCGACGGCCGGCGCCATGTACCGCGTGTGGAACGCGCCGGCGACCTGGAGGGGAATGACCCGGGTCGCAGCGACGGGCTCGGCGGCGAGGCTCGCGAGAGCGTCGAGTGCGCCGGCCGCGACGATCTGTCCTCCACCGTTGTAGTTGGCCGGGGTGAGGTCGAGCTCCTCCAGACGGGCGACGACGGCATCCTGGTCGCCGCCGAGCACGGCGCTCATGCCGGTCTGCTCGCGGGTCGCGGCATCCGCCATGGCGCGGCCGCGGAGTCCGACCAGACGCATCGCGTCATCGTCGCTCAGCACACCGCCGGCGGCGAGTGCCGCGATCTCGCCGACCGAGTGGCCGGCGACGCCTGCCGGGCGAGCGCCGTCGGCGACGAGCGCGCTGTACGACAGCAGGCTGGCGGCGACGATGAGCGGCTGGGCCACGGCGGTGTCTCGGATGCGATCCGCATCCCACTCGGTACCGGCGGCGACGAGGTCGACCTCGGCGAGCTCGGAGAAGCGCTCGAGGCGTTCACGCGCACCCTCCAGCTCGAGCCACGGGGCGAGGAAGCCGGGGGACTGCGACCCCTGCCCGGGGAACACGGCGATGATCACTGTTACATCCTTCCAAGTTCAGTCGGTCGACCGCTGGCGACGATCGCACAACAATGCGGCGAACCTTTGTGTCGACCGTACAGTCGACGGGTCATGAGGAGCGTCCGACGGAGGCGCGGCCTCGTCAGCTCCGGCGCGACTGCGGCGCGCGTCGTCTCGTGAGGTCATTGCCGATAGAGCCCAGGATGAGCGCAGTCTGCAGGATGAGCGCCTCACGGGGCCCGGTCGCGTCCCAGCCGATGACGTCCGACACGCGCTTCAGCCGGTACCGGACGGTGTTCGGATGCACGAAGAGCTCGCGGGCCGTCGCTTCGAGGGAACGACCGTTGTCGAGGTAGCTCCACAGGGTAGCGACGAGGTCCGCAGAGTGGGCGAGCAGCGGACGATAGATCCGTTCGACCAGAGTTGCCTTGGCGACGGGATCGCCGGCCAGCGCGCGCTCGGGAAGCAGATCGTCGGCCTCGACGGGTCGCGGCGCATGACGCCAGGCACTCGCGACCGCGAAGCCGGCGAGAGCCGCGCGAGCGCTCTGGCTCGCATCGACCAGGGCGGGCACGGTGGGGCCGAGCACCAGGTGACCGGGGCCGAAACCGGGCTCGAGTCTCGCCGCTATCTCGAGGAAGGTCAGCTCGGGCACCGGCTCCGCCCGGCCTGGTAGGTCGGCACGCCCGATCACGATCACCAGGCGAAGGCCCTGAACGCCGACGAGGACGTCGACGCCCATCTTGCGCGCGGCACGGCGCAGCTGGTCGACGTCGAACTGCGGGGGAGCGGTGCCGACGAGGACGGCGACCGCACCGTGCCCGTGCCAGCCGAGCGCGGCGATCCGGCTCGGAAGCTCCTCGTCGGTCTCACCCGTGAGGATGGAATCGACGACGAGCGCCTCGAGGCGGGCATCCCACAACCCGCGCGCCTCGGCGGCGCGCGCGTACACGTCTGCCGCTGCGAAAGCGACGTCACGCGAGTACTTCAGGATCGCCTCGCGGACATCGTCGCCGCGGTGCGCCACCCGTTCCTCGGTGACTTCGACGGTCACCCGCACGAGCTGCAGGGTCTGCGTCAGGCTGACGCTGCGCAACAGCTCGCGCGGAGCCGCGGCGAAGATGTCGGCCGCGATGCGCGGGGTCGAGGTCGGATCCTCGTACCACTGGATGAACGAGGTGATGCCCGCCTGCGCGACCAGTCCTACGGAGGACCGGCGCGCAGGCGGCATCTCGGCGTACCAGGGCAGCGTCTCCTCGAGCCGATTGATCGTGGCTGTGGCCAGATCACCCGAGATCCGGCGGAGCCACGCGAGTGTCTCCGCCTTCGAGCTGTCGTCGGTCACCGAAGGGTCAGCTCTCGCCGCCCGCGTTTCCGCTCGTGCCCGCCGTCACGTCGTGCAGACGGTAGCGCTCGATCGCCTGCGCCGACAGACCGCGGTCCACGACGCCGTCCTCGGCCAGAGCCTGGAGTGTGCGCACCACGATCGACGGCCCGTCGATCTTGAAGAACCGTCGAGCGGCCGGGCGGGTGTCGGAGAAGCCGAAGCCCTCCGCGCCCAGCGTCGCGAAGCGACGCGGCACCCACGGCCGGATCTGGTCCTGCACGGCGTGCATGAAGTCGCTGACCGCGACGACCGGGCCCTCGGAGTCGTTGAGCTTCTGCGTGACGAAGGCCGTGCGGGGCTCGTCGGTCGGGTGCAGGAAATTGTGCTCGTCGACGGCGAGACCGTCACGACGCAGCTCGGTCCAGCTCGTGACCGACCAGACGTCGGCGATCACACCCCAGTCGTCCTTGAGGAGCTTCTGCGCCTCGTAGGCCCACGGCACGCCGACGCCCGACGCGAGCAGCTGCGCGCGCGGCCCGTCGCCCTCGCCGACGCTCACGCGGTGGATGCCGCGGATGATGCCGTCGACGTCGACATCCTCAGGCTCCTTCGGCTGCACCAGCGGCTCGTTGTAGAGCGTGATGTAGTACATGACGTTCGGGTCGGGGTGGTTCCCGCCGTACATGCGCTCGAGACCCGAACGAACGATGTGGGCGATCTCGTACCCGTAGGCCGGGTCGTACGACACAGTGGCGGGGTTGGTCGAAGCGAGCAGGTGCGAGTGGCCGTCAGCGTGCTGCAGGCCCTCGCCGGTCAGGGTCGTGCGGCCGGCCGTCGCGCCCATGATGAACCCGCGGGCCATCTGGTCGCCCGCGGCCCACTGCGCGTCGCCGGTGCGCTGGAATCCGAACATCGAGTAGAAGACGTAGACCGGGATGAGCGGCTCGCCGTGGGTGGCGTACGAGGTTCCGATCGCGGTGAACGCCGCGACGGCGCCGGCCTCGTTGATGCCGACGTGGAGGATCTGACCCTGCGGGCTCTCCTTGTACGCCAGCAGCAGCTCGCGGTCGACCGAGGTGTAGTTCTGCCCGTGCGGGTTGTAGATCTTCGCGGTCGGGAAGTACGCGTCCATGCCGAACGTGCGCGCCTCATCGGGGATGATCGGCACGATGCGGTGGCCGAAGTCCTTCGCACGCAGCAGGTCCTTGAGCAGTCGGACGAACGCCATGGTGGTGGCGATCTCCTGCGTGCCCGAGCCCTTCTTCGGCAGCGCGTACGACTCGTCGCCGGGCAGCGTCAGCGGCGCGTGCTTCGTACGACGCTGCGGCAGGAAACCGCCGAGCTCACGGCGACGCTCGAGCATGTAGCGGATCGTCTCGTCCTCGGCGCCCGGGTGGTAGTACGGCGGGAGGTACGGGTTCTCCTCGAGCTGCGCGTCGGTGATCGGGATGCGCATCGAGTCGCGGAAGTGCTTGAGGTTCTCGAGCGTCATCTTCTTCATCTGGTGGGTCGCGTTGCGACCCTCGAAGTGGTGACCGAGACCATAGCCCTTGATCGTCTTCGCGAGGATGACGGTCGGCTGGCCCTTGTGCTCCATCGCCTGCTTGTAGGCGGCGTAGACCTTCTGGTAGTCGAGACCGCCGCGGCGGAGCTTGCCCCAGATGTCGTCGTCCGACCAGTCCTTCACGAGCGCCGCCGTGCGCTCGTCGCGCCCGAAGAAGTGCTCGCGGATGAACGCGCCGTCCTCGGCGCGGTAGGTCTGGAAGTCGCCGTCGGGGGTGGTGTTCATCAGGCGGACGAGGGCGCCCTCGTCATCCTGCGACAGCAGCTCGTCCCAGCCGCGTCCCCAGACGACCTTGATGACGTTCCAGCCCGCGCCGCGGAAGTACGCCTCGAGCTCCTGGACGATCTTGCCGTTTCCACGGACCGGGCCGTCGAGACGCTGGAGGTTGCAGTTGATGACGAACGTGAGGTTGTCGAGTCCCTCGTTGGCTGCGACCTGCAGCTGACCGCGGCTCTCGACCTCGTCCATCTCGCCGTCGCCGAGGAAGGCCCAGACGTGCGAGTCGGACAGGTCCTTAATGCCGCGGTTGGTGAGGTACTTGTTGTTCATCGCCTGGTAGATGGCGTTGATCGGACCGAGACCCATCGAGACCGTCGGGAACTGCCAGTAGTCCGGCATCAGACGGGGGTGCGGGTACGACGGGATGCCGTCGGGCGCCTTCGAAGCCTCCTGGCGGAAGCCGTCGAGCTGGCTCTCGCTGAGGCGTCCCTCGAGGTACGAGCGGGCGTAGATGCCGGGTGAGGCGTGGCCCTGGATGAAGATCTGGTCGCCGCCGGACGGGTGGTCGGGACCGCGGAAGAAGTGGTTGAAGCCGACTTCGTAGAGCGAGGCCGACGACGCGTAGGTGGAGATGTGTCCGCCCACACCGATGCCGGGACGCTGGGCGCGGTGCACGGTGACCGCGGCGTTCCAGCGGATCCAGCGACGGTAGCGACGCTCGAGCTCTTCATCACCGGGGAACTCCGGCTCGTTCTCGGGCGCGATGGTGTTGATGTAGTCCGTCACCGGCACCTGCGGGACGTTGAGCTGCAGCTCGTGCGAGGCCTGGAGCAGGCTCAGCATGATCTCGCGACCGCGACCCGAGCCCTTCGCATCGACCAGCTGGCGCAGCGACTCCTGCCATTCACCGGTCTCTTCCGGGTCGCTGTCCAGGGCGTCCTGGGAGTAGGGGTCTTGATCGTTGACAGTCACGGGCGACCTTTCTCGTATGGCAGATCGTGCCAGGTAATCACCACGGGCAGGGCGCGGGCATTGTCGGGCGCGCACAAGCACCGCACGACAGCCTACTCACGCTCGGAGGGGTCGGCGCTCTCGTACACTGAGAGCAGGGGCCTATAGCTCAGTTGGTTAGAGCACCTCGTTTACACCGAGGGAGTCGGGAGTTCGAGTCTCTCTGGGCCCACATGAAAGCCACCCCCGCAGATCAGCTGCTGCTGCTGGACATCGCCCGCCTCGACGCGCAGGCGCGCGGAGCGGAGGCCGCGAAGCGCAATCCGGCTCAGGCGGCGCGTGTCAACGAGCTGCTCGCACGCCGTCAGGAGCTCTCCGTCGAGCTGACCGGCCTGCTCGGCAATCGCGACGACATCGAGGCCGAGCTCAAGCGCATCGCATCGGACGTCGCTGTCGTCGACGCTCGAGCGGCTCGCGATGCCGATCGACTCGCGGCGACCTCGAACCCGAAGGACGCCCAGGGCCTCGAGCACGAGATCGCTTCGCTCGCCCGCCGTAAGAGCGAGCTGGAGGACGCGCAGCTCGAAGCCATGGAGCGCCTCGAGGCCGCGGAAACCGCGGTCTCCGCACAGCAGGCCCTGATCGCCGAGGTCAATGCCGAAGGCGGGCGGTTGAGCGCCGAGGGCAAGGCCGCCGTCGCGGACGCCCAGGCTCGTCTCGACGCGGCCACCCGTGACCGCGCGGCGGTCGCGGCCAAGGTGCCCGCGGATCTCCTGGCACGCTACGAGTCGCTCGCCGAGCGGACGCCGGGCGCCGGCCTCCTGCAGCGCCGCACGTGCGGCGGGTGCCACATGGAGCTCTCCGGAACCGACCTCAAGGCGATCGGGCAGGCTGCCGCCGACGAGGTCGTGACGTGCCCCGAGTGCGGCTGCATCCTCGTCCGCACCGACGAATCCGGTCTGTGACCCGTCGATGACCACACCGCGCGCCCGGTGGCGCGCGGTGGGACGCCGCAATGACGGAGACGTCGACATCGCGGTGGTGGATGCCGCCGGCGCGGTGATCGAGCGCGGCCGTGTCGCCGCCGGCGAGCTGGCGGGTGAGATCGCAGCCGACCCCGATGCGCGGTGGATCTGGTCCGACACCACGGCCTGGTACCACGACATCCTGGCCGCCGGCGTCCGGGTGGCGCGGTGTCACGACCTGCGCCTGTGCCATGCGATCCTCCGTGATAGCTCGCTCGTCACGGAACCGGCACAGCTGCGGGCCGCGACCTCCTGGGACGCCGCGCCCGAAGACCCGGTGTCTGACCGCGACGTCCTCTTCTCGCTCGAGCCGGCTGCCGACGCCCTTCCGCATGACCTCGACGCGACGCTGGCGGAGTTCGCGCGTCAGGCCCGGGCGATCGAGAGCGCGACCGACCCCGGTCGTCTGCGGCTGCTGACGGCCGCGGAGTCCGCCGGAGCGCTCGTCGCGGTCGAACTGCATGGCGCCGGTGTCCCGTGGAGTCGCGAGGTGCACGACGCGATCCTCGCGGACGCGCTGGGCCCCCGTCCGCGACCGGGTGAGCTTCCGAGCCTCGTGCGCGACTTGGCCGACCGGGTGCGGAAGGCGCTCGGCGACCCGACCGCGAGCCTCGACTCGCAGCCGCGCCTGCTGCGCTCGCTGCACCGAGTGGGTGTGCTCGTCGAGTCGACGAGCAAGTGGGAGCTCCGACGTCACGAGCACCCGGTCATCGAGCCGCTTCTGGCCTACAAGCGCGCGATGCGGCTGTTGAGCGCCAATGGCTGGGCGTGGATGGACGAATGGATCCCGACCGACCGGTTCCGTCCGGTCTACGTGCCGGGAGGGGTCGTCACGGGCCGCTGGGCGTCGTCCGGCGGGGGAGCGCTGCAGCTGCCGCGGATGCTGCGCCCCGCGGTGCGAGCCGACCCCGGATGGCAGCTGGTGGTCGCGGACGTCGCTCAGCTCGAGCCGCGCATCCTCGCGGCGATGTCCGGCGACCTCGCCCTCGCCGATGCCGCGCGGGGGCGCGACCTCTACGAGGGCATCGTCGCCCGCGGCACCGTGCCCTCGCGTCAGGAGGCGAAGATGGCGCTGCTCGGCGCGATGTACGGCGCGACGACCGGAGACAGCGGGCGGCTGGTGCCGTCGTTGCGCCGCGCGTACCCGCGCGCGATGGCCCTCGTCGATGACGCGGCGCGCGTGGGAGAGGAGGGCGGCTCGGTGCGCACGCTGCTCGGTCGCACCAGCCCGGCGCCGTCCGCGGCGTGGCGCGAGCTCCAAGCGGATGCCGCCGAGCCCGAGGCATCCGATGCCATCAAGACGCTCGCGCGATCACGGGCGCGCGAGCGCGGCCGCTTCACCCGAAACTTCGTCGTTCAGGGGACGGCGGCCGAATGGGCGCTCGCCTGGCTCGCCGACCTCCGGCAGCGCCTCGCGGCTTTTCCGAGCGTCGGAGACCACCCCGTCACGGGGCGCGCGCACCTCGCGTTCTTCCTCCACGACGAGATCATCGTGCACACCCCGGTCGAGCACGCCGAGTCCGCCGCGGCAGCCGTCCGCGAGGCCGCAGACGCGGCAGGACGACTGCTCTTCGGCTCGTTCCCCCTCGACTTTCTGCTGGACGTGCGCATCGCGGCATCCGCCGACAAGAGCTGACGACGGGCGTGGGTGGGCCCGCCGGTAGACTCGACGGGCGAATGGGTCGGCTGGACGGTCGCGTGGCGGGCAACCGCACCGAGGAACGTCCGGGCTCCACAGGACAGGACGGTGGGTAACGCCCACCCGGAGTGATCCGCGAGACAGTGCCACAGAAAGCAGACCGCCGGCGTCCGCGCCGGTAAGGGTGAAAGGGTGGTGTAAGAGACCACCGGGGTCGTGGTGACACGACTCGCACGGTAAACCTCGTCCGGAGCAAGGTCAGACAGGGGATGTTGACGCGGTCCGCTGAGTCCCCGGGTAGACCGCTGGAGCGGCACGGCAACGTGTCGCCGAGAGAGATGGCCGTCCACGGGGCTCACGCCCCCGGACAGAACCCGGCGTACAGGCCGGCCCATTCGCCTAACCGCCTCGACCCGCGCCCGCGTTAGACGCACTTCCCCGCATCAGGCGCGAGTACGGATGCCGCGAGGCAGCGCCATGCTTCCTGAGTGCGTCCTATCCTCGCTATCGAGAAGCGCGAACCTGGGACCTGAATCTCAGTGTGGGTGGAATCATCGATGCTAGGCAGCGCGATTTAGCGGCTATGCTAAATGAGCGCAATACCTGAGCTTGGGGGGAGCCTTAAGGTGCAGTACGTCATCATATTTTTCGCGATCGTCTTGATCATCTCTTTGCTAGTGAACTTCTGGTACCTCGCGATTCCCGCGGCGATCATCGCGGTGATTGCTTGGAAAACGCCGAGCATTGTTCGCGAGATGCGCAAGCGTAGGTACTTCGCCAGTGAGGATTTCGCTGCGCATAAGGCGGAGATAGCGGCGCTCACTTATGAACACAACGAGGTCACCCAGTACGTCGCCGAGATTCGGGATCGCGGGTCCTTTGAGGTCGGCGCCACGGGAACGGGGCGGCACGCGCACCTCGCCACGTTTGAGAACACCAGCGCCCACAACTATCGACGGGACCGCAATGTCGCGGAGTACGCGGCGAGTAACGTGCACAACTGCTCGCTGCAGTTGGTCAGAAACGCCGCGAGCAACCCGATCAAGTACGTAACTAAGTACTTTGACATTAAAGCAGACGAGGACACGCTCGCCGACGTCGAGACGCTGGGGGAGAGTATCGCGAGCCTCGAAGCGGCAGTAGCAAACCTTCGGGCCCGCGAGTCGCAGATCGTGGGCGTAGTTAGCCCGCCTCCGTTCATCATGAGGTACTTCGCGGACGAGTTCATGTCGCAGGTCGGCGTCAAGTTGTCGCCTGTGTCCGTTCCCTACCCGGAGTACCGATTCGAGTATGTGAGCGCTGGCGGCAACAGCTCCCAGCGCACCACGGTGAAGTTGGACACTCCGGCGATCGACGCGATGGTCGAGTTCCTCGCTCAGTCGATCAGGTTCCGGAAGTCTGCCGCGGGGCAGCGGGCGCTGATGACTGCCAGGCTCCGCGCCTACATCAAGGATCGCGACGGATGGGCATGCAAGAGCTGTGGCGCGTCCGTTCGGGTCGAACCGAATCTCCTCCTGGAAGTCGACCACATCGTCCCTGTGTCGCGCGGCGGGATGACGGTTGAGGAGAACCTGCAGACGCTCTGTTGGCGTTGCAACCGTTCTAAGTCAAACAAGCTCATCGCCTCCTGATCTCGCACCCCCGCGGTCACGGCTGAGCGCGTAGGTCTCTTCCGCTCGGCGTATCGTCGCTCGGTGGTGTCGCATCGTCCGATTTCTGCTCCCGGGGACGCGCACAGCGTGACGAACGCTCAGCTACAGCGTGGGCGCAGGGCCGTTATGCCCGGCCACAGAGCCCGGCGTACAGGCCGGCCCATTCGCCTAACCCCGCTTCACGTCAGGCGCACTTCCGCGCATCAGGCGCGGCTTGAAGCGCGCGGGATGCGCGGAAGTGCGCCCGAAGCCGCAGCTGCCGGCGAGACCTCGCCGTGCGGGGTCAGTGGGCGGTCGTGCCGGCGAGGTCTTCCGTCGTCTCGTCGAGGACACCGGGGCGTTCGCCCGCGAGCGCGAGGGCCGCTGCGCCGATGATGCCGGCGTTGTTGCGGTGGACGGCGGGCACGATCGGCGTCTTCAAGTCGAGCAGCGGCAGGAACTTGTCGGCATGCTTGGACACTCCACCGCCCACGACGAAGAGATCGGGGGAGAAGAGGAACTCGATGTGGCTGTAGTACCACTGCAGGCGCTCGGCCCACTCGGGCCAGTCGAGCTCGTCGCGCTCCATCGCCGAGTACGCGGCCCAGGCCTCGGCATCCTTGCCGTGTTTCGCCCGGTGCACGTGCCCGAGCTCGGAGTTCGGGATGAGCACGCCGTTGTAGATCATGGCCGAGCCGATGCCGGTGCCGAGCGTCGTCAGGATGATGAGCCCATCCTGGTCGCGCGCGGCGCCGTAACGCAGCTCGGCGACGCCGGCGACATCCGCGTCATTGGCGAAGTGGATCTGACGGCCGAGGCCCTTCTCGAAGAAGCTCTCGGCTTCGAAATCGATCCAGGTGTCTGCGACGTTGGCCGCCGAGAGGGTGCGGCCGTTCTTCACGATCGCGGGGAAGGCCACGCCGAGCGGCACGTCGCCCGCGTCGGTCACCTCCAGTCGGTCGAGCACGACCTTGACGGCATCGAGGACGTCTTCGGGCTCTGCCCCGTGGGGCGTGGCGACCTTGATCCGATCGGTCAGGAGCTCGCCCGTCGACAGGTCGACGACGGCTCCCTTGATGCCGGTTCCGCCGATGTCCACTCCGACGGCCCGCGTCGCACTCGCACTCATACGGCTCAGCCTATCGAGCGCGAGCCGGTCGGATTAGGCTCGGGCTGAGCGCCACCGCAGGCGCAGTCTGGAGCGACCATGCCCGAGAGCCACGACGAGTACTGGTACAACCTCACGACGCACGAGGTGGAGCACGGCAAGCAGTCGCCGGGCGCCGATCGTGCCGGCCCTTTCGCCTCCGCCGAGGAAGCAGCGCGGGCTCCGCAGATCATGGCGCAACGTGCGCAGGCATGGCGCGAGGATGAGGCTCGGGAGGACGACTGGGGCACGCCGCCGTCGGAGGGCGCTCGCCGCCAGTAGTCTGGGATCCGACCCTGTCTCGGAGAGGACGCGATGGACAAGCAGCGGGACTTCGTACTGCGAACGATCGAGGAGCGCGGCGTCAAATTCGTGCGGCTCTGGTTCACCGATGTGATCGGCACCCTGAAGTCGGTCGCGATCGCCCCGGCAGAGGTCGAGGGTGCTTTCGCGGAGGGCCTGGGCTTCGATGGCTCGGCCATCGAGGGACTGACCCGAAGCTACGAGTCGGACCTGCTCGCGCACCCCGACCCGACGACGTTCCAGCTCCTGCCCTGGCGCGGCGAGATCGACCCCACCGCTCGGATGTTCTGCGACATCACGACGCCGGACGGCCAGCCCGCCGTCGCCGACCCGCGCAACGTGCTCAAGCGGACCCTCGCGAAGGCCGCGGACGCCGGGTTCACGTTCTACACGCACCCCGAGATCGAGTTCTACCTGCTGAAGTCGTCGTCGTACGGGCCAGACGGTCCCGAGCCGGTCGACTCAGCCGGCTACTTCGACAACGTCCCCGGCGGCACGGCGCATGACTTCCGCCGGCGCTCGGTGCGGATGCTCGAAGACCTCGGCATCTCGGTCGAGTACAGCCACCACGAGGGCGGCCCGGGCCAGAACGAGATCGACCTGCGCTACGCCGACGCCCTCGCGACGGCCGACAACATCATGACCTTCCGGACCGTCATCAAGGAAGTGGCGATCGAGCAGGGTGTCTACGCGACCTTCATGCCGAAGCCCCTCAGCGGCCACCCGGGCAGCGGTATGCACACCCACATGTCGCTCTTCGAGGGCGACGTGAACGCGTTCTACGAAGAGGGTGCGCAGTACCAGCTCTCGCAGACCGGTCGACAGTTCATCGCCGGTCTCCTCCGTCACGCCAACGAGATCTCGGCGGTCACCAACCAGTTCGTGAACTCGTACAAGCGTCTGTGGGGCGGCGACGAGGCCCCGAGCTTCATCACGTGGGGTCACAACAACCGCTCGGCGCTCGTGCGCGTGCCCATGTACAAGCCGAACAAGAGCCAGTCGTCCCGCGTGGAGTATCGTGCGCTCGACTCGGCTGCCAACCCGTACCTTGCCTACGCACTGCTGCTCGCAGCGGGACTGAAGGGCATCGAAGAGGGCTACGAGCTTCCCGCCGAGGCCGAGGACAACGTCTGGTCGCTCACCGATTCGGAGCGTCGGGCCCTCGGTTACGCGCCGCTTCCCGCGAGCCTCGATCACGCTCTCGAGTACATGGAGGAGTCCGAGCTCGTCGCCGAGACGCTCGGCGAGCAGGTGTTCAACTACGTGCTGTTGAACAAGCGTCGCGAGTGGCAGAACTACCGCGCCCAGGTGACGCCGTTCGAGCTCAAGAGCAACCTGGAGATGCTCTGAGGCCATGACCCGGTCACCTCGTTCGACCGGGCTGACGGGGCTGGCCCGGGCGGGCTTCGATGACCTCGCGCGCGCGGATGCCGACCTCGCCGAGCTCGCCGAGCTGACCGGCATCGAGCGCGAGGAGCTCGTCGGATCGGCGGAGCTGGCGGCGGACCCCGACGGAGCGGTGGCGGCGCTGCTGCGCATCGCCCGCCGGGATGCCGAGATCGTCACCGACACGCTGCGACGGCGGCCTGCGGCGGTGTGGTCGGTGCTCGGCGCGTCGCTCGGGCTGGCCGACTTCTACCTGCGGCATCCCGAGGAGCTCGCCGATCTCGCCTCCGACGGCGACGGACTTCCCACACGCGACGAGCTGAGCGCGCAGATGCTGGATGCCGTCGGCGCCGAGGACGGCTTCGCGGCCTCCTGGGGTGACGAGGCCTGGGTCGCGCTGCGGGTACGATACCGCCGGATGCTGGCGCGCATCGCACGGTTCGACCTCGCGGCATCCGACCCGACGATCATCCTGCACGCGGTCGCTGCGGCCCTCGCCGACGCTGCCGGTGCCGCCCTCGAGGCGTCTCTCGCCGTCGCGCGCAGCAGGCTCGTCGCCGGCGTCCCCGGCGCGGCGCGTTCCGAGCGCGACGCCGTCGCCGCGACTCGCCTCGCGATCATCGGGATGGGCAAGTCCGGGGCGCGCGAACTGAACTACGTCAGCGACGTCGACGTCATCTTCGTCGGCGGATCAGCCGACGAAGCCGTCGTCTCGGAGTCGCAGGCCGTCGAGATCGCGACGAGACTCGCGATCCAGACGATGCGGGGCATCTCGGAGGTGGAGGTCGAGCCGCCCCTGTGGGAGGTCGACCCGAACCTGCGGCCCGAGGGGAAGCAGGGGGCACTCGTGCGCACCCTCGAGTCGCACGTCGCCTACTACGACCGCTGGGCGAAGAGCTGGGAGTTCCAGGCTCTGCTCAAGGCGCGGCCGCTCGCCGGCGACCCGGAGCTGGGGGAGCAGTACGTCGACGCTGTCCAGCCGATGGTGTGGGCGAGCGCGGCTCGCGAGAACTTCGTCGAGAGCGTGCAGAAGATGCGCGAGCGGGTGACCGACCACATCCCACCGGGCGAGGTCGCGCGGCAGCTCAAGCTCGGACCGGGCGGCATCCGCGATGTCGAGTTCACCGTCCAGCTGCTGCAACTCGTGCACGGCGCCTCCGATGACCGCATCCGGGAACGGTCGACTCTGGACGCCCTCGACGCGCTCGTGTCGGAGGGGTACATCGGACGCGAGGACGCGTCACGCTTCGCATTCGACTACCGGCGTCTGCGCGTCATGGAGCACAGGCTGCAGCTGCGCGAGCTGCGCCGGACCCATCTCATGCCCGAGGACGGGGCGGCGCTGCGAACGCTCGCGCGCTCGTCGCGCATCGGCGACGGCGGCGACCGGGTCGTCGCGGTGTGGGAGGAGATCAAGCGCGAGGTGCGTGAGATCCACGTGCGGCTGTTCTACCGGCCGCTCCTCTCGGCGGTCGCGGCGCTGCCCGCCGATGAGCACACGCTCTCGCCCGACGCGGCGAAGGCCCGTCTCGCCGCGATCGGGTTCCGTGATCCCGCGGGCGCGCTGCGGCACATCGGCGCCCTGACGAGCGGCCTCAGCCGCAAGGCCGTCATCCAGCGACACCTCATGCCGGTCATGATCCGCTGGTTCGCCGATGGCGTCGATCCGGACTACGGACTGCTCGCGTTCCGCCGCGTCAGCGAACGGCTGGGGAACACGCCGTGGTTCCTTCGGATGCTGCGCGACTCGGCGGGTGCCGCCGAGCGTCTCACCCGGCTACTCTCGGGCTCGCGCTACGTGGGCGAACTGATGGAGTGGATCCCCGAATCGATCGCCTGGCTCGACTCGCCTGATCAGCTCCGGCCGCGACCCGGATTCGTGCTGCAGGAGGAGGCGCGCGCGATCCAGACCCGACACGCCTCGATCGATGACGCGATGTCGGCGGTCCGCGCCCTTCGGCGGCGCGAGCTGCTGCGCCTGGCGATGGCGGCTGTCGTCGGCGATCTGTCGATCGAAGAGCTCGCCGAAGGCCTGACCACCATCACGGAGGTCACCATCCAGGCGACGCTGCGCGCCGTGCGGCGCGAGGTGGTGCCGCCAGAGGACGACCGCCTCGACTTCTCGGTCATCGCGATGGGGCGTTTCGGCGGTGCCGAGCTCGGGTTCGGATCGGACGCCGACATCATCTACGTCTTCGACGCGAATGGGGTGCCGGCGCAGCGGGCTCAGGAGCTCGCCCTCCAGCTCGTTCACGGCGTGCGCCGATACTCCGAGGATCACCGTCTGCCGCTCGAGCTCGACGCGGGCCTGCGCCCCGAGGGCCGCAACGGTCCACTCGTGCGCTCGCTGGAGTCGTACGCGGAGTACTACCGGCGCTGGTCGCTGTCGTGGGAGGCGCAGGCGCTTCTGCGCGCTCGGGGCGTGGCGGGCAGTGTGACGCTCATCGATCGCTTCCTCGCCCTCGCCGACGACCTGCGTTATCCGGTGGCCCCCGACCCTCAGGGCCTCCGCGAGATCCGGCGTATCAAGGCGCGCGTCGAGAGCGAGCGACTGCCCCAGGGGCAGGACCGCTCCCGGCACCTCAAGCTCGGTCCGGGGGGCCTGAGCGATGTCGAATGGCTCGTGCAGCTCATCCAGCTCGAGCACGCTCACCGCGTAGCGGGCCTGCGCACGACCTCGACGATCGCCGCACTCGGGGCGGCAGTAGAGGCCGACCTCATCCCGCGGGATGCCGCGGAGAAGCTCGCTGCGGCATGGCGGCTGGCGAGTCGGCTGCGCTCGGCGAACACCCTGCTGTCGGGACAGACGAGCGACGTCCTGCCGACCGATCGTGGCCGACTGGACGGAATCGGTCGTTTGCTGGAGTATCCGGCGCGATCGGCGACCATCGTGGAGGAGGATTGGATGCGCGCTGCGCGTCAAGCCCGCCGCGTGTTCGAGAAGCTCTTCTACGGCTAAGGGGAAACATGTCGGTTGGTCTGCTGGCTGTCGTCGACGACATCCTGAGCGCGGCGCTGCGCGCCTCCGCGAAGTCGGCGGGTGTCGTGATCGACGATGCCGCCGTGACGCCCCAGTACGTGCAGGGGATCACGCCCGCTCGCGAACTGCCGGTCGTGGGGAAGATCGCGCTCGGCTCGATCGCGAACAAGTTCCTCATCATCATCCCGGTCGCGCTGCTGCTGACCGCGTTCGCGCCGGCTGTGCTGCCCTTCCTTCTCATCCTCGGTGGAATGTTCCTCTGCTACGAGGGAGCCGAGAAGGTGCTGGAGTGGTTCGGGGTGCACCACGGGGCGGAGGACGACGGCCCGCGCGACGAGAAGAAGCTCGTGCTCGGCGCTGTCCGCACCGACCTCATCCTCTCAGCCGAGATCATGCTCATCTCGCTCTCGAACCTCGACGAGGGGATGGGCATCTGGCAGACCCTCGCTGTCCTGGCCGTGATCGCCCTGCTCATGACGGGAATCGTCTACGGAGCGGTCGCGCTTCTGGTGAAGATCGACGACATCGGCCTGCGGATGGCGAAGAACCCGTCATCTCGCGTCCGGCACACCGGCATGCGGATCGTCCGGTCGATGCCCGCTGTGTTCCGCGTGATCAGCGTCGTGGGCACCGTCGCGATGCTGTGGGTGGGCGGTCACCTCGTGCTTGCGAACCTCGGCGAGGTGGGAGTGGCCTTCACCCTCGACCTGCTGCACGGGGTGGAGCACCTGCTCGAAGCCGCGGGCGGTGTGGTCGTCTGGATCGGCGAGACGGCCGTGTCGGCGATCGCCGGGCTGCTCGTCGGGCTCGTGATCGTCGGTGTGCTCACGGTGATCCGGCGCCTCCGGCACAGCGAACCGCAGCATGCCGGAGGCGCCGGCACGCATTGAGCGTCAGCGCTCGCCGCGCTCGGCGTTCGGAATCCGGTTCTGCTCCGCCTCGACGGGGTCGGTGTCGAGATCGGGCACGATCGAGGTGTCGTCGCGATCGGTGTCCTGCGCGGCGGGGTCGGCGATGGGCTGCTGGTCACGGGATGCATCGGTCATGACGGCAGTCCACCGCGGCGTCGGCATCCGGTCACGGTGGTTGACACGAAGTCAAGCCGCCTGCACTCGGTTCCCGGCTCTCATAGCCTGACGAGGTGATGACGACCTCGACGCTGCCTCGCCCGGAGCGTGTCGGATGGTCGCCCCGGCGGATCTCCGTCGACGGGCTCGCGTTCCGCGTCTGGAGCTCCGCCACCGAAGCGTCGCCTCCGAACATCGTGCTTCTCCACGGGGTGGGGATGTCGCACCGCTCGTTCCTCCGGCTGCACCCGCTGCTCGCGCGGAGCGCATCGGTGCACAGCGTCGATCTGCCCGGCTTCGCGGGCCTGCCGGCGCCGCGTCGGAATGTGCCGGTCGCCGCCATGTCGGATGCGCTGGCGGAGGTGCTGGGTCGCGTGCTCGCGGGACCCGTTGTGCTCGTCGGGCACTCGATGGGGGTGCAGTGGGCGGTGGAGACGGCGTCGCGGCATCCGGATCTGGTGAGTGGGCTCGCCCTGATCGGCCCGGTCGTCGATGATCACCACCGCACGCTCGGCGCGCAGGCCCTGGCACTGTCCCGCGATGGACTGCTCGAGCCGCCCCGGGTGAACGCCCGCGTCACGCTCGACTACTTCCGAACCGGCCCCCGCTGGTTCTTCGCGCAGGTCCGGCACATGCTCGCCTATCCCATCGAGGAGCGCGTGGCGCAGCTGAATGTGCCGACGCTTCTCGTACGCGGCGGCCGCGACCCGATCGCGGGGGACGCGTGGGTCGAGCGCCTCGCCGCCCGAACGGCACGAGGCAGCGTCCTCGTCGTACCGGGTAAGGGCCACCACGTCGAGCGCACCGCGGCGGAACCTGTCGCCCGCGGCATCCTCGCGATGGCCGCGTCGAGGGACCCGGGAGAGGGCCCGTGATCTTCCGCCCCGTGAGGAATGCCGCGTGGTGGATCGCGGACTACGCCTACGCCGTCGTCTGGCAGGCTCGCGCCTTCTTCTCGCGGACGGATCCCGGCGACTTCGGGTCGGGGGATGGCACGCCCATCGTGGTGCTGCCCGGCGTCTACGAGACGTGGCGCTTCCTGCAGCCCCTGATCACCGAGCTGCACGACCGCGGGCATCCGGTTCATGTGATCGCCGCGTTGGGGCGGAACCGCTGGCCGGTGCCGCGTGCCGCGCGCTACGTCGCGGAGTACCTGCAGCAGCACGATGTCGACGACGTCGTGATCGTCGCGCACAGCAAGGGCGGCCTCGTCGGCAAGCAGGTCATGGCGGACCCCGCCGTCGGCGGTCGCGTCCGGGGGATGGTCTCCGTCGCGAGTCCGTTCGCCGGATCTGCCTACGGCCGGCTCATGATCGTACCGACGCTGCGCGCGTTCTCGCCGAGTGCGCCCGGGATTCTGGCGCTGGCGCGCGAAGTAGCACCCAACCCGCACATCGTGTCGGTCTACGGCGAGTTCGACCCGCACATCCCCGGTGGAAGCGAGCTCGACGGCGCGCGTAACGTCCGGCTCGAGACCGGAGGACATTTCCGCATCCTCGCGCACCCGCGGGTCATCGCCGAGGTCGTGCGGCTGGCCGAGTGAGGCTCGTCAGTTGATGATCTCGGCGCGTTCGGCCGCCATCCGATCGATGCGTTCCCGCCACGTCTGCAGCGCCTCGGCCGAAAGCCGCGTCCAATCGGTGACTTCGGCGACGACGCGCAGGGGAGCTGCAGAGCGGTACGACCGCGTGGGGTTGCCGGGGAACTTCTTGTCGGTGACGTTCGGGTCGTCCTCGAACTCGCCGGTGGGCTCGACGACGTAGACATGCGGCTCACCCGGGACTGGGGCGATCTCGGCCGCGAGACCGGCGCCGTCCTTCAGCGCTGTGAAGTACACGTGGTTCATCGTGATCTCCGGGCGGTAGTTCGATGGGAAGCCCGGGGTGAGCAGGTCGCCGACGCGCAGCGACGCCTTCGTACCGTGGAAGAACGGTCCGGGGATGTCGGTGAGATTCACCCGATCAGGATCGCTTCGCTGTCGCCGCTGTGCAAGCTCCAGAAAATGACGGCGCCCCGCCGCCCGACTCGTGCAGAGCGGGCGACGGGGCTCGTCGCAGCCGAGGCGTCAGACGCCGAAGTACAGCTCGTACTCGTAGGGGTGAGGACGCGCGTTGATCGGCTGGATCTCGTTCTCGATCTTGTACTCGATCCAGGTCTCGATCAGCTCGGGCGTGAAGACGCCGCCGGCCAGCAGGAACTCGTGGTCGTTGCGCAGCGCCTCGAGGGAGTCGAGCAGCGAGTTCGGAACCTGCGGGATGTTCTTGGCCTCCTCGGGCGGCAGCTCGTAGAGGTCCTTGTCGACCGGCTCGTGCGGCTCGATGCGGTTCTTGATGCCGTCGAGGCCGGCCATCATCTGAGCGGCGAAGGCGAGGTACGGGTTGCCCGACGCGTCGGGGGCGCGGAACTCGATGCGCTTGGCCTTGGGGTTGGTGCCCGTGATCGGGATGCGGATGGCCGCCGAACGGTTGCCGGCCGAGTAGACCAGGTTGACCGGAGCCTCGTAGCCCTTGACGAGACGCTTGTACGAGTTGAGCGTCGGGTTGGTGAACGCGAGCACCGCGGCAGCGTGCTTGAGCAGGCCGCCGATGTACCAGCGTGCGATGTCGGAGAGCCCGCCGTAGCCCTTCTCGTCGTAGAAGAGGGGCTCGCCGTTCAGCCACAGCGACTGGTGGGTGTGCATGCCCGAGCCGTTGTCGCCGAAGAGGGGCTTGGGCATGAAGGTCGCGACCTTGCCCCACATCTCGGCGGTGTTCTTGACGATGTACTTGAACTTCAGGATGTCGTCCGCCGAGTGCACCATGGTGTCGAAGCGGTAGTTGATCTCCTGCTGTCCACCGGTGCCGACCTCGTGGTGGGCGCGCTCGAGCACGAGGCCCGACTCGATGAGCTTGAGGGAGATGTCGTCGCGCAGGTCGGCGGTCTTGTCGACGGGCGAGACGGGGAAGTAGCCGCCCTTGTACGCGGTCTTGTTGGCGAGGTTGCCGCCCTCTTCGACGCGGCCGGTGTTCCAGGCGCCCTCTTCGGAGTCGACGGAGTAGAAGCTCGAGTTCTGCTTCACTTCGTAGCGGACGTCGTCGAAGATGTAGAACTCCGCCTCGGGGGCGAAGAACGCGGTGTCGGCGATACCGGTCGAAGCGAGGTACTTCTCGGCCTTCTTCGCGACCTGGCGCGGGTCCTTCGCGTAGATCTCGCCGTTGCGCGGGTTGTAGATGTCGAAGATCATGATCAGCGTCTTCGCCTCACGGAACGGGTCGACGTAGGCCGTCGAGACGTCCGGGATCAGCTGCATGTCCGACTCGTGGATGTTCGCGAAGCCGCGAATGGACGAGCCGTCGAACAGCTGACCGACCGTGAAGAACTCCTCGTCGACGGTCGAGGCCGGGATGTTGAAGTGCTGCTGCACGCCAGGGAGGTCCGTGAAACGGATGTCGAGGAACTTGACGTCCTCGTCCTGGATGAACTTGAGCACCTCGGAAGAATCTTTGAACATGGAGTCTCCAAGATCGGGTGAGGAACAGCCTGGAGTCATCCAGACCTCTTCGAACCTATCGGCATCCAGTTGCCCGGCAGTATCTCGGATGTTTCCGGGATGTTACGCGGCCGGCCCCCGTTTAGGCTGGTGGAGTGCCCGAACCCCTGCGCGAGAACACCTATCCCGGCGAGCGGTTGGGGCGTCCCGAGTACGGCCCCGGCAGCGTCGGCCGCCTGGGACGGCGGCTCGCGGCGCTGGTGATCGACTACGCCGCGGCCACGCTGCTCGCGACCGCGTTCCTCGGTTTCAACCAGTTCGCCCTTCCGGGCGAGGCGGGAGTGACGCAGTTCGCGCCGATCACCGTCTTCGCCGCGCTCCAGGTCATCTTCATCCCGCTCATCGGGGGCAGCCCGGGTCACCGCATCGTGGGCCTGCGCCTCGAGCTCCTGCACGGCGGCTGGACGGGCCTCTGGCGTCCGATCATCCGGACGCTGCTCCTCGTCCTCGTCATCCCCGCCGTCGTGTTCGATCCCGACCAGCGGGGCCTCCACGACAAGGCGGCCGGCACGATCCTCGTCCGGGCCTGATCCCGCCAGCCTCGGGCCGGGTGGAACTCAGCGGGGTCGCTGGGCGCGGGCCTTCATCGGGTCGACGCCCTTCGGGATCGGCAGCGAGGTGACCGACTGCGAGACGGACTCGATGCGCTTGATGACGGCTGCCATCGTCGTGCGGTCGATCGCCTTCGGCAGCGCCTTGATGGTGGGGGCGAGCTTGGCGATGGGGACCTCGTCCTCGCCGTGGCCGACGTACAGCACGTGGATCGGCACACCCGAGGCCACGCGCTTGACCTTGCTGCGCTCGTCGTTGATCAGTCGCGTCAGACGTCCGCGGGCACCCTCGCCGATGATGACGACACCGCCACGGCCGACGGCCCGGTAGACCGCTTCCTGAGTCTTCGGGTTCACGCCGACGGGCATCTCCGAAGCCTGCCACTTTCGGCCGAGGTTGGTCGAGATGATGTGCCCCGTCGCTCCCGGCATCCCGTCGATGCGCTTGTACATCGCCCGGGTCGCCAGTCGCGTCATGGTGATCATGGCGCCGAGGATGCCGAAGAGCAGACCCGTGACGCCCCACAGGATGATGCTCCAGATCGCTCCCGGCGGGATGAGGAAGCCCACGAGGACGCCGAGACCGATGCCGACGACCACGATGCCGATGAGCAGCCACGGCAACCAGCTGTAGTACTCCTTCGTGAAGGTGAAGAGGGAGCGGAGCTGGGAGAAGAATCCGGGGCGCTTCTCGGGTGCGGTGCTGCGGGACGACATGCTCACAGCCTACCTTTTCGGCCGCCCCGTTCCGCCTGCACAGGCACCGTCGCGCGATCACTGTGCACATCGGCACCGGAAGGTCGCAGGCGCGCCGGGCGCCATCGCGAGACTGGGGCCATGATCCGAACGGGCAATCTCGACGTCACCACTCCGTTACGCCGCGTCGCGCCTCCGGAGGTGCCTTTCGCCGGGGAGATCCTGGCGACGTCCGACGGCGCGGTGTACCGAGTCTCTGCGGCGGACGTGCCGCGTCCGGCGTGGGCGGCGCGGCCGGACGGTCACCTGCTCGCCGTCGAGGACGTGGACCGGATCGCGGGGACGACCGTGGCGATTCTGCCGCTGCTCGACACACGCCTGTGCGGTGGTGAGCAGCCGTTCGACCTCACGCCCGGCCAGGCGGTGACACTTGCGGTCAGCGTCCTCCGAGGGGCGGCCGAAGCGGCGGAATCGGACTGTCATGAGGGGGAGTGGTGGTCGACGACCCAGGGACGACCTGTGCTCGTGCCGAGCGGAGACCGCGCATGGGAACTCTCGTCGCGGCTGGTGCTCGACCGGATCGCGGACGCCGTGCTGCCCCGGCGGATCCGTGACCGACTCGACGAGGCGCTGAGCGACCGGGTCACGCTGCCTTTCACGGTGCCCGGCCTCGAGGACGACCTCTTCGCGATGGCGACCCCGGAGCCGTTCGCGGTGTCGGTGTCGGCGTCATCTCCGTCCGCGCGCAACGTTCGCGAGCACGACGCCGCTGGCCATCCCGGCGCCCGGCCGGGCCTGGCTCCGCTGGCACGGGATGCTGCCGCCGGGCTCGTCGATGGCGAGGTCGTCGAGCGCCTGACCGATGTTCTCAGCTCGGTGCGCGCCGCAGTCCGACGCGTGTCCGACCGGCTCCCGGCCCGGCGGCGAGGCCATGGCGCCGAGGCCGACGACAAGAGCGGGGGAACCGCGACCGGGCGGCGACGCGTCCCGATGGTCGCGCTCGCTGCGGTCGCCACGACGCTCGTGGTGGGTCTGCTGTGGCCGGAGGGTGGCGAGAGCGACAACGGATCCGCCTCGGCCCGAGACGTGCCCGAAGACTCGATCATGCGCCCGACGCCGAGGCATGACGCAGCACAGGAGACGTCGGCCGCGCCGGTCCCCGCCGCCGAGGAGGCTCCTGCGCCGGTCTCCGGCGCGCCCGAAGGCGACGAGGAGGCCGACCCGGTCGGGAGCGCCATCGACGAACTCGCGCGATGCTGGCGGGAGGAGGATGAGCAATGCCGTGCGGCGATCCTGGAGCGTCCGGATGCGGCGCTCCCGGAAGGCGTCGCGACGTCCGCCGGCCCCCGAGAGGTGGCCCTCCTGGATGATCTGGGCGGAGTCGAGGTGGTTCGCGTCGACGACCCATCCGGGACGCTGCCTGCGCAAGTCGTCGTGCTGGTTCGGCGTGACGACAAACGGCTGGTCCGCGACGTGTATGACGTCGCGGACCAGCCGTGAGGTGGGTGCTCAGCTGGTCAGTAGCCGAGGTTCCCCTCGAACTGGGCGCCCTCGAGGCGTGCCTTCATCGCGCTCAGGAATCGAGCTGCGTCGGCGCCGTCGATGGTGCGGTGGTCGTACGAGAGCGCGAGGTATACGTACGAGCGCACCGAGATCGCGTCCTTGCCGTCCACAGTCACGACGCCGGGGCGCTTGTAGACGATGCCGGTGCCGAGGATCGCCGACTGCGGCAGGAACACCACCGGGGTGTCGAAGAGCGCGCCGCGCGATCCGGTGTTGGTGATGGTGAACGTTCCGCCTGCGAGCTCATCGGGCTTCAGCTTGTTGTCACGCGTGCGTGCGGCGAGGTCTGCGATGTCCTGAGCGATCTGGGCCAGGTTCTTCGAGCCTGCGTCGCGCAGCACGGGCGTGAGCAACCCGCGCTCGGTGTCGACCGCGATCGAGATGTTCTCGGTGGCGGGGTAGACGATCTCTTCGCCGTCGACCGTCGAGTTGACGATCGGGAAGGTCTGCAGCGCCTCGGCTGCAGCGAGGGCGAAGAAAGGCAGGAACGACAGCTTCGCGCCGGTCTTCTCGTTGAAGTCGACCTTCACCTTGTCGCGGAACGCGGACAGCTTGGTGACGTCCACCTCGACGACGGTCGTCAGCTGAGCGGTCTGCTGCATCGACTCGACGGCGCGCTTGGCGAGCACCTTGCGCAAGCGCGACATCGGCGCGCGCGTTCCGCGCAGCTCCGAGACCTCGACCTGCGCGGGGGAGGCGGGAGCCTCCGCGGATGCGGCGGCGGGCTGGGCCGATGCTGCTTCCGCGGCCTTGAGGACGTCTTCCTTGCGGATGCGACCGCCGACGCCGCTGCCCTTGATCGACGACAGATCGACGCCCTGCTGCTGGGCGAGGCGACGCACGAGCGGCGTGACGTAGGTGACGCCGTCGTTGTCGGAGGCGGACGCTGCTTCAGCGGCCGGAGCCGCCGGAGCAGCCTGCGGAGCGGGAGCGGCCTGCGGAGCGGGAGCGGCCTGCTGAGCGGGAGCGGCCTGCTGAGCCGGAGCGGGCGCCGATTCCTGCGCGGGGGCCTCGGCCGGCGCGGCGGGCTTCTCAGCTGCGGGCTCGGGCGCTGCGGCGGGCTCGGGGGCGGCGGGCGCTTCCGCGGCCGGGGCGGGAGCACCCGAGCCGATGCGCGCGAGTGCCGCGCCGACCTCGACGGTCTCGTCCTCCTGGACGAGGATCTCGACGAGCGTGCCGGCGAAAGGCGCGGGGATCTCGGTGTCGACCTTGTCGGTGGAGATCTCGAGAAGCGGCTCGTCGACCGCGACGTCGTCGCCGATCTGCTTGAGCCAACGGGTGACGGTGCCCTCGGTCACGCTCTCGCCGAGCTCGGGGAGCACGACATCCTTCGCGTCGCCGGAAGCTGCCGGAGCGGGAGCGGCCTGCTGGGGTGCGGCGGGTGCCTCGGCGGCAGGAGCCTCCTCCGCGGGAGCGGGAGCCTCCTCAGCCGGAGCCTGCTCGGACGGTGCGTCGCTTGCGGGCACGCCCGAACCGTCACCGATCTTCGCCAGAACGGCGCCGACCTCGACGGTCTCGTCCTCCTGCACGAGGATCTCTTCGATGACGCCGCTCACGGGCGACGGAATCTCGGTGTCCACCTTGTCGGTGGAGATCTCGAGAAGACCCTCGTCTTCCTGGATGGTGTCACCGACCTTCTTGAGCCAGCGGGTCACCGTTCCCTCGGTGACGCTCTCTCCGAGCGCGGGGAGGACCACGGAAGTGCTCATGAATCTGTCTCCTTCAAGAAATGCCGATGTCCTTCTAGCTTACTGATCTGCATCGGTCGACCGGTCAGAGCGCGTGCAGCGGTTTGCCCGCCAGCGCCAGGAATGCTTCTCCGAGAGCTTCGCTCTGCGTCGGATGGGCGTGGATGAAAGGTGCGATGTCCTCGGGATGGGCTTCCCAGCCCACCGCGAGCTGGCCCTCGGTGATGAGCTCCCCGACGCGATCGCCGGCGAGGTGCACCCCGACGACGGGGCCATCGAGTCGTCGAACGACCTTGACCAGGCCCGCCGTCCCGAGGATCTCGCTCTTGCCGTTTCCGGCGAGGTTGTACTCGCGCACCACGATCGCGTCACCGTGCTCGGCACGGGCCTGCTCCTCCGTCAGCCCGACGGATGCGACCTCCGGGCTGCTGTAAGTGACGCGCGGCACGAGGCTGTCGGGGACGACGGTCGGGCGCAGGCCCGCGATCTCCTCGGCCACGAAGATGCCCTGCTGGAAGCTGCGGTGAGCGAGCTGCAGGCCCGGGACGATGTCGCCGACGGCCCACACCCGGTCGCGCGTCGTGCGCAGCCGCTCGTCGACGCGGACGAAGCCGCGATCGAGCTCGACTCCGGCCTCTTCGAGACCGAGACCGGCCGTCGCGGGGCCGCGGCCGACGGCGACCAGCAGGACGTCGGCCTCGAGCTCGGTGCCGTCTTCGAGCGACACCCGGACGCCGTCCGCTCGGCTCTCGGCGCCGGCGAAGCGCACTCCGGTGCGAGCGCTGATCCCGCGCTTGCGGAACGCGCGCTCGATGGCCTTGCTCATGGCGGCATCCTCAGCGGGCAGCAGCCGGTCGAGAGCCTCGATGATCGTCACCTCGGCGCCGAAGGATCGCCAGATGCTGGCGAACTCGACTCCGATGACGCCGCCGCCGAGGATGATGGCATGCCGCGGCACCGTGCCGAGTGCCAGGGCGCCCTCGCTCGTGATGATCCGATCGTCGAGCTCGAGTCCGGGCAGCGATCGGCTGTACGAGCCGGTGGCCAGCACGACATCCGTGCCGCGGTAACGGTCGTCGCCGACGGTCACGCCGCCGTCCGCCTCGAGTCTGCCCTCGCCGTGCACGACGGTGATCTTCCGTGCCGCGATCAGGCCTTCGAGGCCTTTGTGCTTCTTGGCCACGATGCCCTCGCGATATGCGTGGACACCAGCGATGTCGATTCCCTCGAGCGTGGCGCGCACGCCGACGTGCTCCGAGCCGCGGATGCTGTCGGCGACCTCTGCGGAGTGCAGGAGCGCCTTGGTGGGGATGCAGCCGCGGTGCAGGCACGTTCCGCCGAGCTTGTCCTTCTCGATGAGCATGACTGATGAGCCGAGTTCCGCGGCGCGCAGCGCGGTCGCGTAACCGCCGCTGCCACCGCCGAGGATCACGAGATCGACGCTGTGATCGGTCATCGCTGCGAACCCCGGAGGTACTCGACGAGCGAGCGGACGGTCGCCGCGGTCGGGCCCTTGTCGGTGCCGCCGAAGGCGGCCTTCGTCGTACCCGACCCGGCGATGTCGAGGTGGATCCAGGGGATCCGAGGAGCGTCGTCATCGTCACCCGTACGCCCGACGAAGCGCTGGAGGAAGAGGCCCGCGAAGAGGGAGCCGCCCGAGGGGTCGCCGATCTTCGCGTTCTGCATGTCGGCGATCGGCGAGTCGAGCTCGTCCTCCATGTGAGCGGGGAGCGGCAGGTGCCATGCGTCCTCGCCCGCCCGCTCGGCCGCCGCCAGATAGTCGGCGACGGCGGCCTCGTCTCCCATGACACCGGTGTGCCGGTTGCCGAGGGCGACGATGATCGCCCCGGTCAGAGTCGCGACGTCGACGATCGCGTCCGGCCGCGTTCGGCTGGCAGCGACGATGCCGTCGGCGAGGACGAGGCGCCCCTCGGCGTCGGTGTTCAGAACCTCGACGGTCGTGCCGTCGAGCATGCGGAGCACGTCGCCCGGGCGCGTCGCGCGCCCCGAGGGCATGTTGTCGGCGACGCAGAGCCATGCCGAGACGCGCACCGGAAGGGCGAGCGCCGCGGCCGCCTGGACGACCGCCAGCACCGTCGCGGCACCGGCCATGTCGTACTTCATGCCGACCATGCTCGCCGGGGGCTTGAGCGAGAGGCCTCCCGTGTCGAAGGTGATGCCCTTGCCCACCAGTGCCACGTGACGTGCGGCGTCCGCGGGGGAGTAGTCGATGCGAACGACGCGGGGCGGGCGGTCGGAGCCCTGCCCGACGCCGAGCACCCCACCGAAGCCCTGACGTTCGAGCTCGCTCTCGTCGAGGACTTCGACCTCGACGGGGAGCCCCGCGACGGCCTCGATCGCGCGCTCCGCGAGGTCTGCGGGCGACAGCCACTCGGCGGGCGTGCTGACCAGGTCCTTCACCAGCGCGAGCGCCCGACCCAGAGCGTTGACGGCCGCGACGTCCTCGGCGGACGGCTCAGCCGACGAGTGGATCGTGACCCGTTCCGCGCGCGATTTCGGCGTGCCGCCCTTGTACCCGGCGAAGCGGTACCCGCCGATGGCGGCACCCTCCGCGAGAGCGCCCCACGCATCCGCCGCCGCGAGCGGCGCGGCCACGGCGAGCGAGGCGAAACCTGTCGTGACGCGAACTGCCGTGCCGACGGCGTCGCGCAGCGCGGCGGCGTCGGGATCGGTTCCCGATCCGACGACGACCACGGGGGTCGACGACACGGCCGGCAGGAAGACGCGATGGACCGATCCTCGCGCGCCGGTGAACCCGACGGCGGTCAGCATCTCGGTGATGCCCGGCCAGTCGGCGACGTCGGCCTGCTCATCGAGCGGTGGCAGAACGAGGACGAGAGCGTCGGCGTCGGATTCGGTGACGGGCGCGCTGCTGTGCGCGATCTCGGGGAACGGCATCCTCCCATCCTAGGTTCGCGCGCCGCGGGCGTTCGCTGACAGCGAGGGGGTGAGCCGCCTCGGGGGTGTGATGGGCCTCGTAGAGTTGAACCATGCCGCTGTCCGGACCGCTCTACGCACGTGCCGCCGGGTCTCCGCCCGTTCCCGCGGGGCTGCCGCTCGTCATCGCGCTGACCGGGTTCACGGATGCCGGCGGTGCGGTCTCGCGCATCGTCGAGTACTTCCGTGGCGAGCTCGACCCCACGACGGTCGTCGCGTTCGACAACGACGTCCTGTTCGACTACCGCGCACGACGGCCGATCGTCACCTTCGACGAGGATCACCTCACCGACTACCGCACGCCGCGGTTGGAGCTCTCTCTCGCGCACGACTCGCTCGGCCAGCCGTTCGTGCTGCTCGCCGGCTACGAGCCCGACTTCGCGTGGGAGGCGTTCGCCGAAACCGTCGTGGGACTGGCCGAGGGGATGCAGGTCGCCTCGATCACGTGGGTGCACGCGATTCCCATGCCCGTGCCGCACACGCGACCCATCGGTGCGACGGTCAGCGGTACCCGCTCCGAACTCACGGCGGCCCACTCCGTCTGGCAGCCCCGAACGCAGATCCCCGCCACGGCGGGCCATCTGCTCGAGCTCCGTCTCGCCGAGGCCGACGCGCGCGTCGCGGGCTTCGCCCTGCTCGTGCCCCATTACCTCGGTGAGACCGAGTACCCGGCTGCGGCCATCGCCGGCCTCGACAGCCTGAGCGTCGCGACCGGGCTCGTCTTCGACAGCGACACGTTGCGCAACGAGAACCGCGACTACCTCGAGAAGGTCGCTGATCAGGTTTCCGGCAGCGAAGAGCTGACGACCATGCTGCACACGCTCGAGGAACGCTACGACTCGTACATGGCGGGGTCGGCGCTCGGACAGCCCATCATCCATACGGGTGATCTTCCGAGTGCGGATGAGCTCGCTGCCGAGCTCGAACGATTCCTCGCTTCGCGCCCGCCAGGGGACGACGACAAGCGCGGTCGCTCCTGAGCTTGCCCCTCCGGCCCTGGTCATCTCCGATGGTGGGAATGCCCGGTAGGCCGTCGGCGTTCTCATAGGAATGAATGCTTGCGCAGGAACAGCGCACGAGATATGAGACAATGAAGGACCTGACCCGTTGTCGATCCTGTGCTCCTCGTCGTTCGAGTGGCGGGGGACTTGACAAGGGTCTTACTAGTGTCCGAGAACCCGGTGCGTTCGCACCGGTGAGAGGCTAACCGTGACGTCAGGCACGAAGACCACCCGCACCCGCGCGAGCGAGGACACCGAACTCGTCGAGGACGCGCCCGCTACCGCAGCGAAGGCTGCGCCCAAGAGCGCCGCGAAGAAGGCGCCTGCGAAGAAGACCGCCGCGAAGAAGGCCGCCCCCGCGAAGGCTTCCAAGGCGAAGGCCAAGGCCGACGACGAAGAGATGGACGACGAGGACGTCGAGGACGACGTCGAGGTCGACACCGACGACGTGACCGACGACGCCGCCCCCGCGGGCGATGCAACCAAGGCCGACGACGACGAGGACGACGACGAGTCGAAGAAGCCCGTCGTCACCGAGGCGCTGCCGACCGGTGCCATCGTCATCTCGTCGAGCGACGAGGAGGACGTCCCCGTCTACTCGACGCAGATCACCGGCGCGACGGCGGACCCGGTCAAGGACTACCTCAAGCAGATCGGCAAGGTCCCGCTGCTGAACGCGGCCGAAGAGGTCGAGCTCGCGATGCGCATCGAAGCCGGACTCTTCGCCGAAGAGAAGCTCTCCCACATGTCGGCGGCCGAGAAGTCGAACCAGCTCGGTCTCGACCTGCAGTGGGTCGCACGTGACGGTCAGCGCGCCAAGAGCCATCTTCTGGGCGCTAACCTGCGTCTGGTCGTCTCGCTCGCCAAGCGCTACACCGGCCGCGGGATGCAGTTCCTCGACCTCATCCAGGAGGGCAACCTCGGTCTCATCCGTGCCGTCGAGAAGTTCGACTACACGAAGGGCTTCAAGTTCTCGACCTATGCGACGTGGTGGATCCGTCAGGCGATCACGCGCGCCATGGCAGACCAGGCCCGTACGATCCGCATCCCGGTGCACATGGTCGAGGTCATCAACAAGCTCGCCCGCGTGCAGCGTCAGATGCTGCAGGACCTCGGACGCGAGCCCACGCCCGAAGAGCTGAGCCGTGAACTCGACATGACCCCCGAGAAGGTCATCGAGGTGCAGAAGTACGGTCGTGAGCCGATCTCGCTGCACACACCCCTCGGTGAAGACGGCGACAGCGAGTTCGGTGACCTCATCGAGGACACCGAGGCGGTCGTCCCGGCCGACGCGGTCGGCTTCACCATGCTGCAGCGTCAGCTCGAGTCGCTCCTCGACTCGCTCAGCGAGCGCGAGGCCGGCGTCATCCGCATGCGCTTCGGCCTCGGCGACGGCCAGCCGAAGACGCTCGACCAGATCGGCGACACGTTCGGCGTGACTCGCGAGCGCATCCGTCAGATCGAGTCGAAGACGATGGCGAAGCTGCGCCACCCGTCGCGTTCGCAGTCGCTGCGGGACTACCTCGAGTGACCGGCGCCGCCAACGAGGGCAAGGCTCTCGAGGTCGTCGTCGACGGCACGTCCTACGCGCGGATCCCGATCCGCACCCGCGTGGTGATGCCGGGCGACGATCTCGAGGCCGTCATCTCGGAATACGCCACGTCCACCGTCCAGCCGGGAGACCTGCTCTTCGTCACCGAGAAGATCGTGGCGATCACGCAGGGTCGTTCCTACACGCTCGACGAAATCGAGGTGCGCCCGCTCGCCCGATTCCTGTCGAAGTACGTCACGCGCACCCCGTACGGCATCGGCCTCGGCATGCCCGAGACGATGGAGATGGCACTCCGCGAGTGCGGCACGCCGCGCATCCTCTTCGCCGCCGCCGTCAGCGCCGTCACGAAGGTCTTCGGCCGCCGCGGCGACTTCTACCGCGTGGCCGGAGACAAGGCGCGCGCCATCGACGGGCCCACGTCCGGAACCATCCCGCCCTACAACAAGGCGGTCGTCCTCGGGCCTACCGACCCGAAGGGTGTCGCCGCGCGGATCAAGTCGCAGCTCGGCGGCGTCGCCGAGGTCGCGGTGGTCGACATCAACGACATCGGCGGCAACATCCTCGGCTCGACGCTCGACAAGGCCGGAGAGCAGCGGCTCGTGCGGATCCTCCGCGACAACCCGCTCGGTCAGGGCCACGAGTCGACGCCGCTCGGCGTCATCCGCGAGGTCTGACGTGGGAGCGGTGAACCGGCTCTACCGGCGTGCGCGTTTCTTCGTCCGTCGCGTCTCATCGTTCGACCGCGAGCGGGTGCTCCAGTTCGCCCGCCAGTCCGCTGCGCTCTCGAAGGCGCCGGTGTGGTGGGTCGCCGCCGACATGGCGTGGTGCGCCGTTCGCTACGAGACGACCTTCGAGAACTATTCGGAGTGGGATTTCCGGATCCTGAAGGCGCGTGAGCGCCGGACATACATGACCGACCCGAAGTCGTTCCACCTGTCGCGGCGTCTCAACGACAACTCGGTGCGCGGCGTCTTCGACGACAAGCTCCAGTTCGCCCAGCGGTTCGGTGACGAGCTCGGACGGGCGTGGCTCGATGTCACCACCTCCGACGCGGCGGCCCTCGCCGCTTTCCTCGACGGTCGCGACCGCGTCATCACCAAGAACCCCGGGGGAGTCGGCGGCAACGGCATCACGATGCGCGAGGTCGCCTCGATCGATGACGTCGCCGCGCTTCGCGAGGAGCTTCTGGCGTCGGGGGAGACGCTCGTCGAAGAGGTCCTGGTGCAGCATCCGGAGATGGCGCGGCTCTATCCCGGCAGCGTCAACTCTCTCCGCGTGGTGACCTATCGAGACCCCGACGATGTGGTTCACGTCCTCGCCTCGGTGCTGAAGGTGGGCAATGGGGGAGTGATCGACAACTTCTCCAACGGTGGCATGTACACGATGCTCGACGACGAGGGCCGCGCCCTCCACGCCGCGAGCGATGAAGAAGGCCGCCCGTTCGAGACGCACCCGATCACCGGAGTTCCGATCACGGGCTACCAGGTTCCGCTCTACCCGCAGGTGCTCGAGCTCGTCGATCGGCTCGCCCGACGGGTTCCCGAGATGCCGTACATCGGCTGGGACATCGCGATCACGCCCGAGCGGCCCGTCGTCATCGAGGGCAATCACAACACGGGTGTGTTCCAGTCGAAGCCGTCGGTGTCGGGCATCCGGCGCGGGCTGCTGCCGCGCTACCGCGCCGCCATGCGCTTCTGAGGTCCGCTGGATCCGCCACCGGAACACCGAGAAACACGGAGAGAACGAGCAATGGGTCGATCACGCGTACGGCTGGGCTACCTCCTCGACCGTGCCCGCAACGTCCGGGTCGGCAACCTCGTCGAGTTCGGGCGCCAGGTGCAGAAGGTGTCGAAGGCACCGCTGCCGCTGATCATCGCCGACATGCTCTGGTGCTCGGTCAAGTACGACATGGGATTCCGCGATTACGCGGTCTGGGACATCCGTCTGCTGAACGCGCGCGAGCGCGCCACCTGGATGACGCACCCGAAGTCGTTCCGGATCACCCGCATGCACAACACGCCCGAGGGGCGCGCGAAGCTGGAGGACAAGCGCCGGTTCGCTCGCGAGTACGCCGACCTGCTCGGCCGCGAGACGCTCGACCTGCGCGATGTCGACGACGCGGAACTCGGTGCTTTCCTCGGCCGCCACCCGAAGGTTCTGGCGAAGCCGCTCGACGGACACGGCGGCGGCGGGATCACCCTGCACGAGAACGTGACGGATGCTGCGGCCTTCCGCGCCGAGGCCACCGCCGCCGGGCAGTCGATCGTCGACGAGTTCATCGTGCAGCATCCCGAGATGGCCTCGCTCTACCCCGACAGCGTCAACACGGTACGGATGATCACGTTCCTCACCCCGGAGGGCGATGTGCGCCTCCTCGCCGGTGTGCTGCGGATCGGCAACGGCGACGTCATCGACAACTTCGCCTCGGGCGGGATGTTCACGATGCTCGACGAGCACGGCGTCGCGCTCTACCCGGGCGTGGACAAGAACTCGAACGTCTACCGCGAGCACCCCGTGACCGGCACCCCGATCGTCGGCTTCACCGTTCCGTTGTTCGACCAGGTGCTCGCGCTGACCGAACAGCTGGCTCGCCGGACGCCGGAGGCGCCCTATGTCGGGTGGGACCTGGCGATCACGCCGAACGGTCCGGTCGTCATCGAGGGCAATCACAACTCGAGCGTGTTCCAGCCCAAGCCGTCGGCCTCGGGCGTGCGCACCGGCCTGCTTCCCGTGTACCAGGCGGCCGTCGGGTTCTGACCTGACGACCGGAACTGGGCCGCGGTTCCCGGTAGGTTCCCGGTACGCGAAAGCCCCGAGCGCGATGCTCGGGGCTTTCGTCGTGAGGCCGTCCTCAGCCGGCTGCGACGAGGCGCGAGGTCTCGTCGTGCCAGCTGGTGGCGACGGCGCGGAGCTTCTCTTCGTACTTGCGGCCGTGGTGCGCGCAGAAGAGGAGCTCGCTGCCGTTCACCTCGGCGGCGATGTAAGCCTGTGCGCCGCACGAGTCACAGCGATCTGCCGCAGTCAGGCGGTGTTCGAGGACGGCGGTGCTCTCGGAAGTGTTCGTGGTCATGATGGGTGCCTCCTCGGTCGATCGGGTCGTGCAACTGAGTGCCTTCGATACAACCACGACCAGCCGGGGGTATGCCCCATTTGACGTGCATTTCGCTCTGCGCGTACGCTCACCGCGCACAGACCGGACCGGGACCGCCGTGACCTCGTGTGTCCTCCCCAGCGTGTCGGCGCCCGCGGATACGCTTGGAGATCGTGACTGCTGAGTATTCCGCCCACCACCTCCAGGTGCTCGAAGGGCTCGAGGCCGTCCGCAAACGCCCCGGCATGTACATCGGCTCGACCGACTCCCGCGGCCTCATGCACTGCCTCTGGGAGATCATCGACAACTCCGTCGACGAGGCCCTGGGCGGATACGGCTCGCGCATCGACATCGTGCTCCATGCCGACGGCAGCGTCGAGGTGCGTGACCGCGCCCGCGGCATCCCCGTCGACGTCGAGCCCCGCACCGGCCTGACCGGTGTCGAGGTCGTCTTCACCAAGCTGCATGCCGGCGGCAAGTTCGGTGGCGGCTCGTACGCGGCGTCGGGCGGTCTCCACGGTGTCGGCGCATCGGTCGTCAACGCCCTGTCGGAGCGCCTCGACGTCGAGGTCGACCGCGCGGGCAAGACCTACGCGATGTCGTTCCATCGCGGCGAGCCGGGGCTCTTCGCGGGCGATACGCCCGACTCGGAGTTCACCCCGTTCGAGCGCTCGTCCGAGCTGCGTGTGGTCGGCAAGGCGCCCCGGGGTACGACCGGTACCCGCATCCGCTACTGGGCCGACCGTCAGATCTTCACGAAGGATGCCGCCTTCCATCTCGAAGAG
This sequence comes from Microbacterium sp. BDGP8, assembly GCF_029991045.1. NCBI lineage: Bacteria > Bacillati > Actinomycetota > Actinomycetes > Micrococcales > Microbacteriaceae > Microbacterium > Microbacterium sp. BDGP8. The sequence continues at coordinate 1,392,957 of NZ_CP120712.1, forward strand.
CTCGTGCAGCGGGCACGGCAGACCGCCTTCCTCGTCCCGGGCCTCGAGATCGTCATCGTCGACGAGCGCGGCGAGGAGCGGGTCGAGACGAGCTATCGCTTCGACGGCGGCATCTCCGAGTTCGCCGAGTTCCTCGCTCCCGATGCCCCGATCACCGACACCTGGCGGCTGACGGGCTCGGGAAACTTCACCGAGACCGTGCCCGTGCTCCAGGCCAACGGTGCGATGGTCCCGACCGAGGTCGAGCGATCGTGCGAGGTCGACATCGCGCTGCGGTGGGGCACGAGCTACGAGACCGTCACCCGGTCGTTCGTGAACATCATCGCGACTCCGAAGGGCGGAACCCACCAGCAGGGCTTCGAGCAGGGTCTGATGAAGATCATCCGCAGCCAGGTCGAGCAGAACGCTCGGCGCCTGAAGGTCGGCAACGACAAGCTGGAGAAGGACGACATCCTGGCCGGGCTCACCGCGGTCCTGACGGTCCGTCTGCCCGAGCCCCAGTTCGAGGGCCAGACCAAGGAGATCCTCGGAACACCGGCGGTGCGGCAGATCGTGGCATCCGTCGTCAACCGTGAACTGGGTGCGCTGTTCTCATCCACCAGACGCGACGACAAAGCGCAGACGGGGCAGCTGCTCGAGAAGGTCGTTTCCGAGATGAAGGCGCGCATCTCGGCGCGCACCCACAAGGAGACGCAGCGGCGCAAGACCGCTCTCGAGTCCTCGTCGCTGCCGGCGAAGCTCGCGGACTGCCGCAGCAACGACGTGGCCGAGTCCGAGCTGTTCATCGTCGAGGGTGACTCGGCGCTCGGCACCGCCAAGCACGCCCGCAACAGCGAGTATCAGGCGCTGCTTCCCATTCGCGGGAAGATCCTCAACGTGCAGAAGGCGTCGGTCAGCGACATGCTCTCCAACGCCGAATGCGCCGCCATCATCCAGGTGATCGGCGCGGGGTCGGGACGCTCGTTCGACCTGAGCGCGGCTCGCTACGGCAAGGTCATCCTGATGAGCGACGCCGACGTCGACGGCGCACACATCCGTACCCTGCTGCTCACGCTCTTCTTCCGGTACATGCGACCGCTCATCGAGGATGGTCGCGTGTTCGCCGCGGTTCCGCCGCTGCACCGCGTGGTCGTCGTCAACCCGGGGTCGAAGCCGAACGAGACGATCTACACGTACTCCGAGGCCGAACTACACGGGCTGCTCACGAAGCTCCGCAAGTCCGGGCGGAAATGGCAGGAGCCCGTGCAGCGCTACAAGGGTCTCGGCGAGATGGATGCCGATCAGCTCGCGACGACCACGATGGATCGCGCCGGCCGTACGCTCCGCCGTGTCCGTGTCGAGGACGCCGATGCGGCCAACGCCGTCTTCGAGCTGCTCATGGGCAACGAGGTCGCGCCGCGCCGCGACTTCATCGTCACCTCGAGCGACCGCCTCTCGCGCGAGGCCATCGACGCCTGACCCACGCCACGGCGGCGCGCACGAAACTCGGAGGACGACGCGAGCCTCGGAGGCATCCCGGCCAGGGGTCCGAGGTCGACGTCATTCTCCGAGGTTCGGCGGCCGGCGGCTCAGGCGACGACGGTGCCGACCGCACCGATCACGCCATCCAGAGGCTGGCCTGACGCGTCGCGCTTGGCTCCGGCCTCGGGCAGAGCGCGGGTCGCACCGTCAGGACCGACCGCGCGGGGGGAGTCGCCCACCCACGCCAGGGTCAGCGTGTCTTCGCCGCGCAGGAAGCGCTGCGCACGGACGCCGCCGGTCGCGCGGCCCTTCGCCGGGAACTCGGAGAATGCCGACACCTTGCCGCTGCCGGCGTCAGCACCGGCGAGCGACTGCGTCGACCCAGCGATCGTGACGACTACGGTGTTCTCGGACGCGGTCACGGCGGTGAACGCGATGACTCGCTCGCCGTCTGCGACGCGGACGCCCGCCATGCCGCCGGCGGCTCGACCCTGCGGCCGCACCGCAGCCGCGTCGAAGCGCAGCAGCTGGGCGTCGGAGGTGACGAAGACCAGCTCGGTACCGTCGGGGGCGGGCGCGGCGCCGACGACGCGATCACCGGGCTTGAGCGAGATGATCTCGGCGTCGGGCTTCCCCGGCGCGAGCTCGGTGGCCGCGACACGCTTGACCACGCCCTGAGCGGTGCCGAGCGCGATCGGCGGTTCGCCGGTCAACGGCACGATGGCCACGACGTGCTCGTTCGGGCCGAGCCCGAGGTACTGGTCGGCCTTCGAGCCTGCCGCGAGCTGAACGCTGTTGCCGGGAACCGAGGGCAGATCGACGGGCGAGAAGCGGACGAGGCGCCCCGTGCTGGTGACGGCGCCGAGGTCGCCCCGGACCGTCGCGTCGACGGCCGATCGGATGGCGTCGTGCTTGCTCCGCCGCGCAGGCGGGACGATGCCGCTGCTGAGCAGATCTTCGCCGAGCTCTGCGCGGACCATGCGGCCGGTCGCCGACATGAACACGCGGCAGGGCGCGTCGGCGATCTGCAGGTCGACGCCGGCCTTCTTGCCCGAGCGTGCGGTCACGGGTCCGCCGTTGAGCAGCAGCGTGCGACGCGGCGTGCCGTACGTCTCGGCGGCCGCCTCGAGCTCGCGGGCCACCTGGGCTCGGAGCAGCACGTCACTCGCGAGGAGCTCCTCGAGGTGCGCGATCTCGGCCTTCAACTGGTCGCGCTCGGTCTCCAGCTCGATGCGGGAGAACTTCGTCAGGCGGCGTAGACGCAGTTCGAGGATGTACTCGGCCTGCGGCTGCGAGAGATCGAAGACGTCGATCAGTCGCGTCCTCGCCTGCTCCCCGTCATCGGACGCGCGGATGACCTGGATGACCTCGTCGATGTCGAGGATCGCGATGAGCAGGCCCTCGACGAGGTGCAGGCGCTCCTGCTTCCTGGCCAAGCGGTACCGGCTGCGCCGTGTGACGACCTCGATGCGGTGGTCGAGGTAGACGCGCAGCAGCTCTTTGAGTCCGAGCGTCTGGGGCTGTCCCTCCACCAGCGCGACGTTGTTGATGCCGAACGAGTCCTCGAGCGGGGTCAGCCGGTAGAGCTGCTCGAGCACCGCGTTCGGGTCGAAGCCCGTCTTGATCGTGATGACGAGGCGCAACCCGTGGTTGCGGTCGGTGAAGTCCTGGACATCCGAGATACCGGTCAGCTTCTTGGCGTTGACGGCGTCCTTGATCTTCTCGATGATCCGCTCGGGGCCGACCATGTACGGCAGCTCGGTCACGACGAGACCGGTGCGCCGTGGCCCGAGCGACTCGACCGACACCTTCGCGCGGGTGCGGAAGGTGCCGCGCCCGTTCGTGTAGGCATCCTTGATGCCGTCGAGTCCGACGATCACGCCGCCGCCGGGCAGGTCGGGGCCCGGCACGAACTCCATGAGCTCGTCGAGCGTCGCGTCGGGGTTCTCGAGCAGGTGCACGGCTGCCGCCACGACCTCGATGAGGTTGTGCGGCGCCATGTTCGTCGCCATGCCGACGGCGATGCCCGTCGTTCCGTTGACCAGCAGGTTCGGGTACGCGGCGGGAAGGACGGCCGGCTGCTGGAACTGTCCGTCGTAGTTCGGGACGAAGTCGACGACGTCCTCGTCGAGGTTCTCGGTCAGGGCCAGCGCGGAGGGCGCCAGCCGGGCCTCGGTGTACCGCGCTGCCGCAGGCCCGTCGTCGAGCGAGCCGAAGTTGCCGTGTCCGTCGACCAGGGGCACGCGCAGAGCGAAGTCCTGTGCGAGACGGACGAGCGCGTCGTAGATCGCGGAGTCGCCGTGCGGGTGCAGCTTTCCCATGACTTCGCCCACGACACGGGCGCTCTTGACGTGCCCCTTGTCAGGACGGAGGCCCATGTCGGCCATCTGGAACAGGATGCGCCGCTGCACGGGCTTGAGGCCGTCACGCGCGTCGGGAAGCGCGCGGGAGTAGATGACCGAATACGCGTACTCGAGGAACGAACCCTGCATCTCCGCCGAGACGTCGACGTCCTCGATGCGCTCCGGCTGGTCGGGGACGGGTGAAGCGGTGCGGGATGCGGCCATGGAGCTGTACGGACCTCGATCGGGGATGGGAGTGCGGATGCCGGGTGTGCGAGACTGTCCGCGATGCCCTCCAGCCTACCGATCGACCCGCCGGCGGCCCGGAGCCTCACCGGTGTGCTGCCGCAGCTGGTCGCCTCCGTCTCGGGTCGATCCGACTGGTTCGCTCCGGCGCGATCGGCGATCGTCATCGTCGCCGACGGGCTGGGGCGCGGCAACCTCGCTCAGCGGGCCGCTTACGCCCGGTTCCTCTCCGAGCGGATGGCCAAGCGGGATGCCGCTCGCACGGTGTTCCCGGCGACGACCGCCGCCGCCCTGAGCAGCCTCTTCACCGGCGTGCTTCCGGGTGAGCACGGCATCGTCGGCTATCGCGTCCGCGTGCCGGGCACCGCATCCGCTCCCAATCAGCTGACGGGGTGGGAGCAAGACGGGCTCGATCCGCTCTCGTGGCAGCGCTCGCAGCCGGTCTTCGAGCGCGAGGTCGCCGGGGGAAGACGCTGTTTCGTCGTGAGCCGGGCGCAGTACGCCGGCACGGGGTTCACGACGGCTACGGTGCGCGGGGCCGAGTTCGTCGCGGCCTCGGGGATCGGCGAGCGTCTCGCGATGGCTGAGGCCCTCGCGGGCACTCATGACGGGTCCCTCGTCTACGTCTACATTCCCGAGCTCGACGTCATCGGGCACGCGCAGGGCTGGGAGAGCGACCGGTGGTCGGCCGAGCTGGAGTCGCTCGACGCCGAGCTGCGGCGCTGGGACCGTCAACTGGCACCCGGGATCGGCGCGGTGCTGACGGCCGACCACGGCATGATCGACGTTCCCGCGCACCGGCATGTGCTGCTCCGAGAGGGGGACCCGCTCCTCGACGAGGTCGAAGTCATCGGCGGCGAGCCGCGGATGCTGCACCTCTATGCGTCCGACGGCGCGGCCGAACGCGTCGCTTCGCGCTGGCGCGACGCGGAGTCGGATCGCTCCTGGGTCGTGACGCGCGAGGAGGCGATCGACGCCGGGCTGTTCGGACCGGTGCATCCCGAGGTCGTACCGCGGATCGGCGACGTGCTGGTCGCCGCGCGCTCAGCGGTGGCCTACTACGACGATCGTCTCGCCGACAAGAAACCGCAGCGCATGGTCGGCCAGCACGGATCTCTGACGGATCAGGAGCGGATCGTTCCGCTCGTCCGTCTCGGCGCGTTCGCCTGAGCGGTCAGGCGTCCTCGCTGCGAGCGCCGAAGACGATCTCGTCCCACGAGGGCATCGACGTGCGGCCACCGCGACGGCGAGTCTCGGGCGCGGAATCCTCGCTCGCGGGCTCGGTCTTCGGCGTCTCGGGTTCGGACGGCGCAGGCTCGGCTGGCTCGCGCTGACCGGCCTCCAGGGCATCGAAGAGGGCGACCGGAGTGCGTTCACGCGTGTCGGCACCGCGGTCCTCGCCGGGCATCGGCTCACGCTGGCCTCGGCGACGCCGGAGCGCTTCGAGCAGATCGGCGGTCTCCGACGAGGTCACGACCGGCTCGGGCGCTCGCTTGATCGCCGCGTCCTTCGCGTTCGTGCTGCGCAGCGAGTTCGACGCGACCGCGTCAGCGTCAGCGGCGGCGGCGGCGGGATGCCGCGGCCCGAAGGCGCCGCTGTCGAACCGGGACTCGTCCTTGGCCTGTGGCGTGTCGAGGGCACGGAGACGGGGGATCAGACCTTCCGGCAGCGACCCCTGCCGCGACAGCTGCGTCGCATCCGAGTTCAGCGGTGCCAGCGACGAGCGCCGCGGGTCGAACGACCACCGTGCGTCGTGCTCCACCTCGCCGACCGTGAACTCGACCTTCACGATCCAGCCGTCGGGTTCGCGCCAGCTGCTCCACCGCTCGCCGGTCGCGCCTGCCTCGCTGAGCTTGGTTCGAACCGCCGTTCCGAAGGTCGGCTGCGCATCGGGCTCCAGCTCGCCTGCGATGAGGACGGGCACGGCGAGCGCTTGCCCGACGATGTGCTCGCGTTCGGCGATGATCGGGCGCTCGTAACGCGCGACGTCCTCGGCCCGGACTCCGAGGAGGGTGGCGACGTCCGCGGCGCTCATCCCGGAGCGGATGTGCGATTGGATCTCGCGGGGGCTGGGGCGAGGAGCCCGCGGTTCGTCCGTCGGCCGGGCGCGGCGCAGCTGGGCGCGCAGCGTCTCGTTCACCGGCAACGCGAAGCGCTCCCCGGACTCGGTGGCGAGGACGAGGATGCCCTCCTCGGTCCCGATGACCTTGAGCTGTTCCATGCGCAGAACCCTCCCAGCGATACGTGTGCCGTCATGGTGTCACAGGCATCCGGGCACCGCGGGAATATCCGGGGCGCGCCGCCGGTTTCGGGGGGCGAACCGGTCGTGCGCATCCGTTCCCGGAAGGATCTTCCGCGACGTTTTGCGAAAATCGCGCCGGTCATGCAAACTATCGCCGCCCCACTCGGCGCGGCAACCGGCAACACCTGGAAGTAGAGGCCTTTCGACATGGCTACGGATTACGACGCACCCCGCAAGACCGAGGACGACAGCGAGTCGATCGAGGCCCTGAAGGAGCGCGTGCCCGACAAGTCGTCGGGCTCGATCGACAACGAGGACGCCGACAACCCGTCGGGCTTCGAGCTGCCCGGGGCCGACCTCTCGGACCTCGAACTCGATGTCGTCGTCCTGCCCCCGCAGGAGGACGAGTTCACGTGCATGGAGTGCTTCCTCGTGAAGCACCGCACCCAGATCGATCACGAGACCAAGGTCGGCGCCATCTGCACCGAGTGCGCGGCCTGATCGCACGACCTTCGCTGACCCTCGACGCCCCGGCGTCGGGGGTCGGTCTTTTACCGGGCGGCGTTTACGCGTCCGAGCCGGCCGGGGCGGCGGTCGCGCGGGCGCTCTCGATCACCGCGGCGACGCGGGCGGGCGTCCGCGAGGAGAACACCCAGTGGGTGACCGGATCGTCGTCGTCTTCGATCGCGATCCGTACGACTCCGTCGATGCCGCCACGCAGAAGGTGCCAGGAACTCGACGACAGGCCGGGCCCGCGTGCCTGCCGCGCGGCGTCGCCGGTGAACGTCTCGATCTCGCCGAGGTAGGTGAGCTCGATGCTCGCGCGCCCGACTCGGAGCCGCTCGCCGGTGACTTCGATCACCGGTGAGAGGGCGATGAGTCCTGCCACGACGAGGGCTCCCACGGCGATGCCGGCGATGAGCCCGACCACCGAGTCGAGCGGGGCGAGCACGAGAGCGACCATCGGCCCGCAGACGGCGGCGCTCACCAGAGCCCACAGGGATGGGCTCAAGCGCTCGCGGTAGCTTGTGGCGGGCGAGGTGGCGGGGGCGGAACTGTGCATTAGCCTCGTGGGGTGACCGAATCCGTGGACGTCCCCATTATCGCCGCCGACGTTCCCGTTTACGCCCATCCCGGAGATGCCGGAGCAGATCTCGTGTCCGTCGAGCAGCTGCGTCTCGAGCCCGGGCAGCGCGCACTCGTGGGGACCGGTGTCCGAATCGCCCTGCCGGACGGCTTCGCCGCCTTCGTCGTGCCGCGCAGCGGGCTCGCGGCGAAGCACGGGATCACCGTGGTCAACTCGCCGGGGACGGTCGACGCCGGGTACCGCGGAGAGATCAAGGTCACGCTCCTGAACACCGACACCGCCGAGCCGTACGACATCGCGCCCGGCGACCGCATCGCCCAACTGATCGTCATGCCCGTCACCCGGGCCCGCTTCATCCCCGTCGACACCCTGCCCGAGAGCGTTCGCGGTGAGGGCGGTTTCGGCTCGACCGGCTATCAGCAGCAGACAGGAGTACCCGCATGAGCGACGACGCGAAGTCGGCACCCGCCGACCGGGCCACGGCAGGCCCCTTCGACGAGTCCGAGGCCAACCCGGTTCGTCCGTACATCGATCTGGGCGGTATCAAGGTGCTGCCGCGCGAGGGGCTGAACCTGCGTCTCGAGGTCGAGGAACAGACGAAGCGCATTGTCGCGGTCGGTCTCGACTACGCCGGTTCGACGCTTCAGGTCCAGCCGTTCGCAGCGCCCCGTTCGACGGGGCTCTGGGAGGAGACGCGCGAGCAGATCCGCCAGCAGGTGCGCCAGCAGGGCGGTCGCGTCGAGGAGCGCGAAGGCCCGCTCGGCCCGGAGCTGCTCGCCGAGGTCCCCGTGATGGCCGGGGCGGAGGGCAGCGGAAAGCGTCTCGCACGTTTCGTCGGCGTCGACGGGCCGCGGTGGTTCCTCCGAGGCGTCATCGGCGGTGCGGCGACCAATGACGTCGACGCGGCTGCGCAGGTCGAGGACCTCTTCCGGTCGCTCGTGGTCGTCCGCGGCGGATCGCCGATGCCGCCGCGTGACCTCATCCCGCTCAAGATGCCGGCGACCCCCGGCTCGGCGTGAGCGCTGACGAACGGCGCGAGGCCGCGACCGAGCGCCCCGCCGATCTGACCCCGCCCGAACCGGTGGCCTCGACCTCGGGCGTTCTCGGAGCCGCGCTCGGCGAGGCTGCGCGTAAGGCCGGTTTCGATCCCGACACCGAGGCTTCGACCGGGGGCGTCGTCTGGCGCGCGATGGGCGGTTTCCGCGGCATCGTCGAGGCCGTCCTCCCCGGCTTGGTCTTCATCGTCGTGTTCACGCTCACGACGGACCCGCAGACCCGTGAGGCGAATCTCTGGCTGTCGCTCGGGCTGTCGGTGGGCGTCGCCGCGGTGTTCACGCTGCTGCGCCTCATCCAGCGCGGCCCGGCAGGAGCCGCATTCGGAGGTCTCATCGCTACCGCTGCGGCCGCGGGGCTGGCGCTGTGGACGGGGCGGGGGCAGGACAACTTCATCCCGGGTCTGATCACCAATGCGGCTTACGGGACCGCCTTCCTGGTCTCGGCCCTCATTGGATGGTCGCTCATCGGACTCGCCGCCGGATTCCTCATGAACGAGGGCGTCGCCTGGAGGCGTGACAAGCGCAAGCGCCGCGTCTACTTCTGGCTCGCGATCGCCTGGGCGGGGCTCTTCTACCTCAGGCTCGCCGTGCAACTGCCGCTGTACTTCGCCGACGAAGTCGCCGCCCTCGGAACCCTGAAGCTCGTCATGGGCCTGCCGCTGTTCGCCCCGCTCGCGGCCGTCACCTGGCTCGCCGTGCGGGCGCTCTATAAGCGGCCCGCCGAGTGATACATTTATCTTGACGTCAAGATAAATTTCCCCCGATCCGACTAAGGGTCGCCTCACTAGATCGACCGGTGCGGCGAGGGGATGATGGGACAGTGCGCGCGAGCGCGCGGCCCGCCGATGAAGGAGAGCAGACGTGTCCACTGTTGACAGCTTCGGAGCCAAGAGCACCCTGACGGTCGGCAGCACCGACTACGAGATCTTCCGGATCGACACGGTCGAGGGTTACGACCGTCTTCCCTTCAGCCTCAAGGTGCTGCTCGAGAACCTCCTGCGCACCGAGGACGGCGCGAACGTGACGCAGGAGCAGATCCGCGCGCTGGGTTCGTGGGACGCCTCGGCAGAGCCCGACACCGAGATCCAGTTCACCCCGGCCCGCGTCGTGATGCAGGACTTCACGGGCGTGCCCTGCATCGTCGATCTCGCCACGATGCGCGAGGCGGTGACCGCGCTCGGCGGTGACCCCAACCGCATCAACCCGCTCTCGCCCGCCGAGATGGTCATCGACCACTCGGTCATCGCCGATCTCTTCGGCAGCGAGAACGCCCTCGAGCGCAACGTCGAGATCGAGTACGAGCGCAACGGCGAGCGTTACCAGTTCCTCCGTTGGGGTCAGGGCGCGTTCGACGACTTCAAGGTCGTCCCCCCGGGCACCGGCATCGTCCACCAGGTGAACATCGAGCACCTCGCGAAGGTCATCTACGACCGCAACGTCGACGGTGTGCTCCGTGCGTACCCCGACACCTGTGTCGGCACCGACTCGCACACCACGATGGTCAATGGCCTCGGTGTCCTGGGTTGGGGTGTCGGCGGCATCGAGGCCGAGGCCGCGATGCTGGGTCAGCCCGTGTCGATGCTCATCCCGCGCGTCGTGGGCTTCAAGCTCACCGGCGAGATCCCCGCGGGCGTCACCGCGACCGACGTCGTGCTGACGATCACCGACATGCTGCGCAAGCACGGCGTGGTCGGCAAGTTCGTCGAGTTCTACGGCGCCGGCGTCGGGTCCGTCCCGCTCGCGAACCGCGCCACGATCGGCAACATGAGCCCCGAGTTCGGGTCGACCGCCGCGATGTTCCCCATCGACGACGTCACGCTCGACTACCTGCGCCTGACCGGCCGCGACGAGCAGACCGTCGCCCTCGTCGAGGCGTACGCGAAGGAGCAGTCGCTCTGGCACGACCCCGCGAACGAGCCGAGCTACAGCGAGTACATGGAGCTCGACCTCTCGACGGTCGTCCCGTCGATCGCCGGCCCGAAGCGCCCGCAGGACCGCATCCTCCTGTCGGAGTCGAAGGAGCAGTTCGCGAAGGACATCCTCAACTACGCGACGGCCGCCGACGAGGCCGTCGAGGTCGAGGGCACCTTCCCGGCGTCCGACCCGGGCAACGCCCCGGGCGTCGAGCACGAGACCCACTCCGACGACACCGTCTCGCACCAGCACGACCACGCGCACGCGGGTCTGCTCTCGAGCGGCGCACGCCATGCGGCATCCAACCCGGTGAAGGTCACGCAGCCGTCGGGCGAGAGCTACATGCTCGACAACGGCGCAGTGACGCTCGCGGCCATCACGTCGTGCACCAACACGTCGAACCCGTCGGTCATGATCGCCGCAGGTCTGCTGGCCCGCAAGGCCTCGGAGCGCGGCCTCACGCGCAAGCCGTGGGTCAAGACGACGCTCGGCCCCGGCTCGAAGGTCGTCACCGACTACTACGAGAAGTCCGGCCTCGACAAGGACCTCGAGAACCTCGGCTTCTACACCGTCGGCTACGGCTGCACGATCTGCATCGGAAACTCCGGCCCGCTGATCGAAGAGGTCTCGGCCGCGATCAACGAGAACGACCTCGCGGTCACCGCGGTGCTCTCGGGCAACCGCAACTTCGAAGGCCGCATCAGCCCCGACGTCAAGATGAACTACCTGGCCTCGCCGCCGCTGGTCGTCGCGTACGCCCTGGCCGGGTCGATGAACTTCGACTTCGAGACCGATGCGCTCGGCAAGGACTCGGACGGCAACGACGTCTTCCTCAAGGACATCTGGCCCGCTCCCGATGAGGTCCAGGAGATCATCGACTCGTCGATCTCGCGTGAGCAGTTCATCAAGCAGTACGCCACCGTGTTCGACGGTGACGAGCGCTGGAAGAACCTGCCCACGCCGACCGGCCCGGTGTTCGAGTGGGACGAGGACTCGACCTACGTCCGCAAGGCGCCGTACTTCGACGGCATGCAGATGGAGCTGACCCCGGTCGCCGACATCACCGGTGCGCGCGTCATGGCGACGCTGGGCGACTCGGTCACCACCGACCACATCAGCCCGGCCGGAAACATCAAGGCCGGCACCCCGGCCGCGCAGTACCTCACCGAGCACGGCGTCGCGCAGAAGGACTTCAACTCCTACGGCTCGCGCCGTGGCAACCACGAGGTCATGATCCGCGGAACCTTCGCCAACATCCGTCTGAAGAACGAGCTCACGGCAGCGGTCAACGACGGCAAGGTCGTCGAGGGCGGCTACACGCGCGACTTCACTCAGGAGGGCGGCCCGCAGTCGTTCATCTACGACGCGAGCCAGAACTACCAGGCGCAGGGTACGCCGCTCGTCATCTTCGGCGGCAAGGAGTACGGCTCGGGCTCGTCGCGCGACTGGGCGGCGAAGGGCACCAACCTCCTCGGCGTGAAGGCGGTCATCACCGAGAGCTTCGAGCGCATCCACCGCTCGAACCTGATCGGCATGGGCGTCGTCCCGCTGCAGTTCCCCGCCGGTGAGAGCTGGAAGTCGCTGGGACTCGACGGCACCGAGATCATCTCGATCACGGGACTCGAACAGCTGAACGAAGGCGTCACCCCGAAGACGGTGAAGGTCGTCGCCGAGCCGAGCGAGTTCTCGCCCGAGGGCAAGCAGACGGTCGAGTTCGACGCGATCGTGCGCATCGACACCCCCGGTGAGGCCGACTACTACCGCAACGGCGGCATCCTGCAGTACGTGCTGCGCTCGCTCGTCTGAGACACGGAGCTGCAGTAGTCCACGAGAGGCCGGAGCGTCCAGCTCCGGCCTCTCGTGCATCCCGCTGATTAGACTTACCGGCACCCGATGGAAGGAGGAGCTCGATGTCGTTGCTCTCCTCGATCTCGCACCCGCGCGATCTCGACGCCCTCTCGATCGCTCAGCTCGAGACGCTCGCCGGTGAGATCCGCTCGTTCCTCGTCGAGAACGTCGCGCGCAGCGGCGGGCACCTCGGACCCAACCTCGGAGTCGTCGAGCTCACCCTCGCGATCCATCGGGTCTTCGACTCTCCGAACGACCCGGTGGTCTTCGACACCGGGCATCAGTCCTACGTGCACAAGCTGATCACGGGCCGCCAGGACTTCTCGCGGCTGCGCTCGCGGGGCGGCTTGGCTGGCTACCCGCAGCGCAGCGAGAGCGAGCACGACGTCGTCGAGTCGTCGCACGCGTCGAGCTCGCTCAGCTGGGCCGACGGCATCTCACGGGCCTTCGCCCGCACCGGTCGCACCGACCGCCATGTCGTCACCGTGGTCGGCGATGGCTCCCTGACCGGCGGGATGACGTGGGAGGCGCTCAACAACATCTCCGACGACAACGATCGCAACCTGGTCATCGTCGTCAACGACAACGGCCGTTCGTACGCGCCGACGATCGGCGGCATGGCGCGTTTCCTGAACAAGGTGCGCACCACCGAGGGCTACCGGTCGTTGCACGAAGGCTCAGCGTCGCTCTTCGGCCGCCTCGGGCCGGCGGCGCGGGCCGTCTACCGCGGACTCCGCGGTGGGACTCACGGATTCTTGTCCCGGTTCGTGAACAATGAGGCCCTGTACTCGAATCTCGATATCAAGTACCTCGGACCCGTCGACGGCCACGACCTCGAGGCCATGATCGAGACCCTGCGCCTCGCGAAGTCGTACGGTGCTCCGGTCATCGTGCACGCGATCACCGAGAAGGGCCGCGGCTACGCGCCCGCCCGACTCGACGAAGCCGACCAGTTCCATGCCGTGGGGAAGATCGACCCTGCGACGGGCCAGCCGGTCTCCTCCGGTGGCAAGACGACCTGGACCGACGTGTTCGCCGAGGAGCTCGTGTCTGCGGGGGAGCGCCGCGGCGATGTCGTCGCGATCACTGCGGCGATGCTGCGTCCGACCGGGCTGCTGCCCTTCGCGCAGCGGTTCCCCGACCGTGTCCTGGACGTCGGCATCGCGGAGCAGCACGCCGTCGCGGCATCCGCCGGCCTCGCCTTCGGCGGCCTGCATCCGGTCGTCGCGATCTACGCGACGTTCATGAACCGCGCGTTCGACCAGATGATGATGGATGTCGCGCTGCACCGTGCAGGTGTGACGTTCGTCCTCGACCGGGCCGGCGTGACCGGACCCGACGGACCCAGCCATCACGGCATCTGGGACCTCGCGATGCTCCAGCTCGTGCCCGGCGTCCGTATCGCGGCGCCGCGAGACGCTGAGCGTCTCCGCGAGGTATTCCGTGAGGCCGTCGACATCGAGGACGCGCCCACGGTCGTTCGATATCCGAAGGGATCGGTCGGCGACGAGTTGCCCGCTGTGGAACGTCTGGACGACGGAACCGACGTGCTGGTGCGGGGCGAATCGGACGATGTCCTCATCGTCGGCATCGGCCCGATGGCGCGCCTGGGCATCGAGGTCGCCGAGCGCCTGCGAGCACAGGGAATCGGCGCGACCGTCATCGATCCTCGCTGGGTGGTCCCGGTCGCTCGCTCGGTCGTGGATCTCGCCGCTGGACACCGGCTCGTCATCACCATCGAGGACGGGATCCGTGTCGGTGGTATCGGCACACGCATCCGCCAGGTTCTTCGCGAGGCCGGCATCGACACGGCCGTCGACGAGCTCGGACTGCCCGACGAGTTCATCGATCACGCGGAGCGCTACGAGATCCTCGACGACGCGGGTCTGACGTCCGCGAAGATCGCGCACGACGTCGTCGCGCAGGTCCTCGGTACCCGCATCCCGATCGCCCGGCCGAGCGCGGATGCCGCGACGGACTGGGCGGATGCCGCCGACGCGCCGGGCCGCGCGGGTGCGAGCGACGGCGAGCCTCAGCCTCGCGGCCGCTGACGTCGTCGCCGGTCGGGGGAGATGATGCGGTAGTTCTCGTCGAGGGGATCCTCGGTGGCGGCGTCCGGGTTCGAGGTCGGCACGACGTCGCCGAACACCTCGGCGTCGAGGCGGAGGGCTCGCCGCATGGTGATGAACCAGGCGCCTGCGAGTCCGAGGGCGCTGAGAGGCACGTTGACGAGGAAGGCGATCGATTCGATCCACCCGTCGCCCGAGTCGCCGATGAGCAAGGGAAGGGCGACGGCCGTGGTGGCGAAGCCGACCAGCGCGCCGTAGGCCGTGAAAGCGATGAGATGTGCGCCGACACGTGGCGAACGTCGCAGGAGGCGGCCGAGTGCGTATGCGCCGGGGGAGCCGATCACCACAGCGGGCACGGAGACGACCAAGATCATCACGGTGCCCACGACCAAGCTGAAGCCGCCCGTCAGCACCGCCCAGGCGACGATGAGTAGCAGCGTGGTCGCGCCCCACGCGCGGGCGATGCCCGCCAGGAACTCGGCGCGGGTGAACGCGAGGGGTTCGGCATCCGTGCGGGGCGAGTCTCGACGTGGTGCGCGCTGCTGTTGCGGGCCGGCGCCCGTCACGAGCGGGCCTCGGCGATGAGGTCGAGAAGTTCCCGCACCGGCCGCCGCAGCATCGGGAGGCGCGCCAGTGGGAGCGCCATCGCGAGCAGTGCCAGGCCCTTGTCGAGCAAGCGCCGCGTCTTCGCCTGGTGATCGGACTCGTCGTAGACCCAGTACATCGCGAGCAGCAGATGCGCGAGAACGAGCGCGCCGGGCAGCGCCTCGGCGATGTCCTTCGGAAGCTTGTGGTCGGCACCGTCGACGGCGGTACGGAACAGATCCTCCACGATCGCGAGCGAGGCGTTCGACTCGGGCGACAGCGGGTTGATCGACGATCGCGGCGAGACGGCGGCCGTCAGGAACTCGGGCGCATGGCCATGCGTCGGCGTCAGTTGATCGAGGCCCGTGTGGAAGACGATCGCGAGCCTGTCCTTGAGGTCGCGCTTCGACTCGAGTCCGGGCAGGGCGGCCGCGCGGTGACCCTGCTGCACCTGCAGGTAGAACTCCTGCACGAGCTCGTTCTTCGACGCGAAGTGGTAGTTCGTCGTCCCGACCGACACGCCGGCCTCCGATGCGATGCGGCGGATGGTGGTCGCGTCGTAGCCGCGTTCGCGAAACGAACGCAGCGCCGTATCGACGATCAGGGCACGTGTGCGGTCGCGCTTCGATCCGGTCGGCTCCGGGGTGCTGAACATGTTCAGATACTAGCGTGCAGGCAGCCCCGGCCACAGGCTTCCCCGCTCCCGTGGAAGCATGGAGGGATGACCGGCGACAACCTCACCCGTACCGACGCCCAGCATCGTGCAGCCGAGGTCCGGCTCCACACCATCGATGTCTCCCTCGACGTCCGTGACGCCCCGCGCGCCGAGGAGACCACGTTCAGCACCCGCGCGATCCTGTCGTTCGATGCGCGCGTCGGCGGTGAGACCTGGGTCGACTTCCTCGGTTCGAGCGTCGATGCGGTCATCGTGAACGGCGAGAGCCGGCCCGTGGAATGGGACGGCGCGCGCATCCGCATCCGCGACCTCGCGGAGCGCAACACCGTCTTGATCGCGGCGCGCGGCGTCTACAGCCGCTCGGGCGAGGGCCTCCACCGCTTCGTCGACCCGGTCGACGGCGCCGTCTACCTGTACACGCAGTACGAGCCCGCGGACGCGCGTCGCGTCTACCCGTGTTTCGAGCAGCCGGACCTGAAGGCACGCTGGCGGATGCGGGTCGCGGCGCCGGAGGGCTGGCGGGTGCTGTCCAACGGTGCGGAGACCGACCGCCGGGACCTCGACGGCGGTACCGAGGTCACCTTCGCTGAGACCCTCCCGATCTCCAGTTACATCACCGCCGTCGCAGCAGGCCCCTACCACCGCGTCGGCGCGGTCTGGGACGGACCCGAGGGACCTGTCGACCTGGGCGTCCTGTGCCGTGCCTCGCTGGCGCCGTACCTCGACGCCGAGGAGATCATCGACATCACCCGCCGTGGGCTCGCGTACTTCGGTGAGGCGTTCGGGCTCGGCTATCCGTGGGGCAAGTACGACCAGATCTTCGTGCCCGAGTACAACCTCGGCGCGATGGAGAACCCCGGTCTCGTCACGTTCACCGAGGCGTACGTCTTCCGCGGGGCCGCGACCGCCGCGCAGCGCGAGGCCCGCGCCAACACGATCCTCCACGAGATGGCGCACATGTGGTTCGGCGACCTCGTGACCATGCGGTGGTGGGACGACCTGTGGCTCAAGGAGTCCTTCGCGGACTTCATGGGCTCGCATGCGTCTGTCGCGACCGGGCTCTATCCGGATGCCTGGGTGAGCTTCGCGAGCCGGCGGAAGGGGTGGGCCTACGAGCAGGACCAGCTTCCGACCACGCATCCGATCGTGGCCGACATTCCCGACCTGCAGGCGGCCAAGCTCAACTTCGACGGGATCACGTACGCCAAGGGAGCTTCCGTGCTCAAGCAGCTCGTCGCGTACGTGGGGGAGGAGGCGTTCTTCGCCGGCGCGCGCAAGTACTTCGCCGACAACGCCTTCGGGAACACCACGCTCGGTGATCTGCTGGACGCCTTGGAGCACACCTCCGGGCGCGACCTGCGGGCGTGGAGTCGCGCCTGGCTCGAGACCACCGGGATGTCGGATCTGTCGGTCGAGCGCGATGGATCGGACGGCGTCACGATCGTCCAGACCGATCCCCGACCCCACCGCGTGACGATCGGACGGTACGCGGCGTCGGAGGGGGCGCTCCGCCGAGAGGGCGGGGTCGAGCTCGATCTCGTCGACGCCCGGACGCCGCTGCCCGGTGATGCCGCGGGCGTGATCATCCCGAACGACGACGACCGCACCTATGCCAAGGTGCGCCTCGACGGTGACACGACGGCAGCCCTCGAGCGCTCGCTCTCGACGGTCGGCGACCCGCTCGCTCGTTCGGTGGCGTGGGCCGCGCTCTGGAACGCGGTTCGCGACGGTCGCCTCGAAGTGGCGCGCTACCTCGAGATCGTCGGAGCACACGCCGCGGCCGAGACCCACATCGGCCTCCTCACCGACGCGGTCGCGCATGCCGACTACGCGATCGCCCATTACGCCGCTCCCGCACAGCGCGAGTCGCTCGCCGCGCGCTGGCTGGAGACCGTCTGGCGGTCGTTGCACGAAGCCCGCCCCGGGACGGACGCCCAGCTTGTCTGGGCGCGCGCCCTGGGCGCTGCCGCCGCGGTGGATGCGGGGCGTGCGGCGTCGTTGCGCCAGCTGCTCGCCGGCGAAGGGCAGCTCCCCGAGGGTCTCGTGCTCGATGCGGACCTGCGATGGAGCTGGCTGTTCGCGCTCGCCTCGACGGGCCAGGCCAGCGCCGCCGAGATCGACGCCGAGCTGGTCCGCGACGATACCTCGAAGGGCAGGCGAGCCCACCGCGCCGCCCGAGCGGCGCTGCCGGAGGCGCCGGTGCGCGAGGCCGCGTGGGTCGCGGCATGGACAGACGAGACCCTGTCGAACGACGAGCTCGACGCCACGATCGCGGGTGTCCGCGCCGGAGGGCGGCGCGATCTCATCGCGGCCCTCGACGGCGACTATTTCTCGCGCATCGGCCGAGTCTGGGAGACCCGGAGCATCGAGATCGCGCGCCGCCTCGTGCGCGGTCTGTTCCCGGCGACGGATGACCTGACGGCGGCGACGACGTGGCTGGACTCGAACCCCGGGGCGCCGGCCGCGTTGCGTCGCATCGTGATCGAGCAGCGCGATGTCCGCGAGCGCGACCTGCGCGTGCAGAGCGCGCAGGGCCGACCGGCGTGACGCGACGAGGACCCCGCGGCTTCATGCCACGGGGTCCTCGTCGGCGGTGCAGCGCTGGCTGTCAGCGGTTCGCGATCCCGCGGATGGGCGGGTGGTGGAACGTGTCGCCGAACGCCCGCTCCGATGCGCCCTCCCGATCGAGGTAGGGCGAAGCACCGCCGTCGACGAACGGCCAGCCGGCGCCCAGGATGAGACACAGGTCGATGTCCTGGACCTCGGGAACGACGCCCTCGTCGAGCATGAGCTTGATCTCCTGCGCCAGGCCGTCCTGAACGCGCTGGAGGATCGTGTCGGCCGCGACCGGCGACGAACCCGTCGCCTTCTTCGCGATCTTCTCCGCGGCCTTGGTGAAGCCGGTGACCCGTCCTCCCTTGTCCTTCTCGACGACCTCGGGCAGTTCCGCGAGCTGGTGGAAGTTCTCGTTCGCATAGAAGCGGTCGGGGAACGCCGAGGTCATCGTGTCCTGCACGTGTGCGGCGACCTTCCAGCCGACGAGGTCGATGAGCTGGAAGGGCCCCATCGGCAGCCCGAGCGGCGCGAAGGCCTTCTCGACATCGGCGACCGGCGTGCCCTCGTAGACGGCACGCGCCGCCTCGCCCATGACTTTCGCCAGCAGTCGGTTCACGACGAAGCCGGGCGCGTCGGCTGTCAGGACGGCGTTCTTGCCGAGGCCCTTCGCGACGACGAACGCGGTTGACAGGGCAGCATCCGTCGTCTGCGATGTCTTCACGACCTCGATCAGCGGCATGACCGCGACGGGGTTGAAGAAGTGGAAGCCGACGAGACGCTCGGGGTGGGCGAGCTTCGCGCCGATCTCCGCCACGGACAGCGACGAGGTGTTCGTCGCGAGGATCGCGTCGTCGGCGATGATCTTCTCGATCTCGCCGAAGACCTGCTGCTTGACCCCGACCTCCTCGAACACCGCCTCGATGACGAAGTCGCAGTCGGCGTACTCGCTCTTGTCGACCGTGCCGTGCACGAGCGAGCGGAGCTTGCCCGCCGTGTCGGAATCGATGCGGCCCTTCGCCTCGAGCTTGCCGATCTCGTCGCGGATGTAGGCGAGCCCCTTGTCGACGCGCGCCTGATCGAGGTCCGTGATGAGCACGGGCACCTGGAGCTTGCGGACGAACAGCAGCGCGAACTGGCTGGCCATGAGGCCCGCGCCGATGACGCCGACCTTCGTCACCTTCTTCGCCAGCGCCTTGTCGGGAGCGCCGACCGGCCGCTTCGCGCGCTTCTGCACCAGGTCGAAGGCGTACATCGACGCGGCGAACTGGTCACCCGAGATCAGTTCGGCCAGAGCGTCGTCCTCGCGGGCGAAGCCTTCGTCGCGTGAGCCGCCGCGGGCCTTCTCAAGCAGCTCGAGGGCCAGGTAGGGGGCCTTCGGGACGGTGCCGATCTTCGACTCGAGCATGCCGCGGGCAACCTTGACGGCGATCGGCCACTTGGTCAGGCGCTCGAGCTTGCCGGGCTCGTTCTTGCGCGTGACCGAGACGGCGCCCGACAGCACGCGGTCGGCCCAGGCGAGCGAGTCCTCGAGGTAGCTCACCGCGGGGAAGATCGCGTCCATGATGCCCAGGTCGTACGCCTGCTGCGGCTTGAGCACGCGGTTCTGCTTGAGCGGATTGCTGATGACCACTTCGAGCGCGTTCTCGATCCCGATGAGGTTCGGCAGCAGGTAGGCGCCTCCCCAGCCCGGGATGAGCCCGAGGAAGACCTCGGGCAGCGCGATCGCCGCGGCGGAGGCGTCCACGGTGCGGTAGGTGCTGTTGAGCGCGATCTCGAGACCGCCGCCGAGGGCGAGGCCGTTCACGAAAGCGAAGGAGGGGACGCCGAGCTGCGACAGACGCCCGAGCACCTGGTGCCCGCGCTGCGCGACGAGCCTCGCGATTTCCTTCGAGGGCAACCGTGAGACATCGGAGAGGTCGGCGCCCGCAGCGAGGATGTACTGCTTGCCGGTGATGCCGACGGCGTCGATCTCCCCGGCCGCCGCACGGGCGGCGATCGTGTCGAGCACGCCGCCCAGCTCGGCGAGCGTCGCCGGACCGAGCGTGTTCGGCCGGGTGTGGTCTCGTCCGTTGTCGAGGGTGACGAGCGCTAGCGTGCGGCCCGAGGCGAGCCGGACATCGCGCACCAGCGAATGCGTGACGACCTCGTCACCGGTGAGGGCGTCGAGGGGGGAGAAGTCGATGTCGTCGTAGGTCATGTCGGCGCGCCTCACTTCTTCGCGGTCTTCTTCTTGCCGGTGTAGTGCGGGTTCTCCCAGATCACGGATCCGCCCTGGCCGAGGCCCACGCACATCGCGGTGAGGCCGTAGCGGACGTCGGGGCGCTCGGCGAACTGCGCGGCGAGCTGGATCATCAGACGCACACCGGATGCCGCCAGGGGGTGACCGACCGCGATCGCGCCGCCCCACGGGTTGACGCGCGGATCGTCGTCGTCGATGCCGAAGTGGTCGAGCAGCGAGAGCACCTGCACCGCGAACGCCTCGTTGAGCTCGAAGAGCCCGATGTCGTCGATCGTCAGGCCGGCCTTGGCGAGCGCCTTCTCGGTCGAGGGGATGGGGCCGATGCCCATCACCTCGGGCTGGACGCCGGCGAAGCCGAACGAGACCATCCGCATCTTCGGGGTGAGCCCGAGCTCCTTCACCGCGCGCGAGCCGGCGAGAAGGCTGATGGTCGCGCCATCGGTGAGGGGCGACGAAGTGCCCGCGGTGACGCGGCCGTGCGGCCGGAAGGGGGTCTTCAGCTGCGCGAGGCCCTCCATGGTGGTCTCGGGCCGGCGCCCCTCATCCTCGGTCGCGAGGCCCCACGCGCCGTCCGCGGACTTCACCGCGACGGGAACGAGGTCGGGCTGCAGCTTGCCGGCGTCGTACGCGGCCTGCGCCTTCTGCTGGCTGCGCATGCCGAACCGGTCGGCGCGCTCCTTCGTGAGGACCGGGAAGCGGTCGTGCAGGCGCTCGGCGGTGATGCCCATGTTCAGGGCATCTGCGCTGACGAGCTTCTCGGTGAGGAAGCGGGGATTGGGGTCGGTGTCTCCGCCGCCGAGCGGGTGGCGGCCCATGTGCTCGACGCCGCCCGCGAGGGCGAGGTCGTACATGCCGATGCCGATCGACCCGGCCATCGTGGTGACGCTGGTCATCGCGCCTGCGCACATGCGGTCGATGGCGAAGCCCGGCACGCTCTGCGGAAGGCCGGCGAGGATCGCCGCAGTGCGGCCGAGGGTCAGGCCCTGATCGCCCTGCTGCGTCGTCGCGGCGATCGCCACGTCATCGATCCGGTCGAGCGGCACATCGGGGTTGCGTTCGATCACGCCCCGGATCGCTTTGACGACGAGGTCGTCCGCTCGGGTGTTCCAGTACATGCCCTTCTCGCCGGCGCGCCCGAACGGGGTGCGCATGCCGTCGATGAAGTAGACGTCCGAGATCTCGGCCACTTTGCCTCCAGAAGATGGGATCGACTCCAGCCTAGAGAGCCGGGGAGGCCGGGAAAATCGGTTGGGTCGAACCTACGAACCGCTCGAGGAGGGCGCGGCATCCCCGTTCACGGAATCCACAAAGGCTTGCGCGATCACCTGTGCGGTCTGCTCAATCTGCCACGGACGTGCGCCGAGCTCGGCAAGTGCTGCGCCGACCGTCTCAGCGGAGATCTCGGCGGGCGGCGCCCACGCCACGCGGCGCAGGAGCTCGGGCGTGAGCAGGTTCTCCGTCGGCATCGACAGCTCCTCGGCGCGCTGCTCGACGAGTGGCTTCGCCGCCTTCAGGCGGGCGTCGGCGGGAGGGTTCCGGTCGACCCAGGCCCGCACCGGCGGCAGTCCGTCGCCGGGCAGCCGGTCCGGCGGCAACGACTGCTCGGCCCGGCCCGCCTCGAAGGCCGCCCACCAGCGGTCGAGCTGCGAGCGGCTCGCGCGGCCGGTGAAGTCCTTGACCTTCGCCAGGTCCTGCTTCGTCTTCGGGTCGGCGGCGAGCGCCGCGACGAGCGCGCGGTCGGGGACGAGCCGGCCCGGAGCGATGTCCTGCTCGCGGGCGTACTCCTCGCGCGCGGTCCACAGCGCACGAGCGACGGCGAGGGCACGCCGGCCGCGAATGGTGTGCAGGCCGCTGAGTCGGCGCCACGGATCCTCGCGGGGCGGCTTGACCGGCCGGTCGAGCACGGCTTGGAACTCCTGGGCCGCGAACTCCACCTTGCCCTGGGCCTCGAGCTCGCGGGCGAGCACGTCGCGGACGTCGATCAGGTGCTCGACGTCGAGAGCGGCGTACTCGAGCCACGATTGCGGCAGCGGGCGCGTCGACCAGTCGGCGGCCGAGTGCGCTTTCGCGAGGACGATGCCCAGCGTGTCCTCGACCACGGCGCCGAGCCCGACGCGGGCGTGGCCCAGCAGCCGTGCGGCCAGCTCGGTGTCGAAGATCGATGTCGGGTCGAGGCCGGCCTCGCGCAGCGAAGGCAGGTCTTGGCTCGCGGCATGCAGCACCCACTCGATCTCGCCGATCGCTGCCTGGAGGGGCGCGAAGGTCGAGATCGCCGGCGGGTCGAACAGGTGCACGCCCGCGCCGCGGCGGAACACCTGGATGAGATAGGCGCGTTGCGAATATCGGAAGCCCGACGCCCGTTCGACGTCGACGGCGACGGGGCCGTCACCGGCCGCGAGCAGTTCCGCGGCGCGTTCGAGTCCGGCGTCATCGGCGATGACGGTGTATTCAGCCACGGTTCCCCCGGCGTGCTCCGAAAACGGCGACGCCCTCCGACCCCGGAGGAAGGCCGGCCAGCATGCAGGTCAGTTCCGCCCAGGCGTCGATGTGGGCGGTGATGTCTCCGACGGGGGTCCACGAGGCGCGCAGCTCGATCTGCGCACCGTCGCCCTCCTCGGCAAGGCTCCCGAAGCCGCGCGAGAGTGTCTTCGTCGCGGTCCCCGAAACCGAGTGGAACGAGGCGTCGCGGTGATCGAGAGCGTCGATCAGCCATGACCAGGCGACCTCGGCGAGAAGCGGATCGACTCCGATCTCGGGTTCGAGCGGCGCCTGAGCGAAAGCGACGATGCGCCACGGACCGCCCCAGGCGTCGGGCTCGTCGTCGTCGTGGAGGATGACGATGCGCCCGGTGCCGTAGGGGGAGTCGACGGCGTGATCCTCGGGCCGCACATCGCCCGCGAGTGCGAGGGCCTCCGGCGCGAGCCCGGTCGGTGCGGGGATCTCGCGCACCACGAGGTCGTCGCGGAACGTCATCGCCAGCACCGCATCGCGAGCGACGACGAATGCCGTCGCGTCGGCGGGAGGACGGGAATCGGCCACGTCGACAGACTAGAGTGAGGCCTCGATGATGGGTTCCAGGCGCGCCGGGGCTGCGGGCGCATCTCCCGCAGCAGCCACCGCCGCGAAGACGACGATCGCGGCGCTCGCCGGAGCCCTCGGTATCTCGCTCGCGGCGCTCGGCACCGTGTCGATGCGCGTAGCTCGCAGAGTCGTGACGCCCGCGGGGCGGGTGCCCGATACGGAACTGCTCGCCGTCGACGTTGCCGCGCAGACGCTCACCCTCTCGCGCACCCCAGACACCGAGCTCCCCGGTCGATACGGGCTGTTCACGACGGGCACCGCGTCGTACGTCAAGGTCGGTGCCGTGCTGGCTCTGGACGAGAGTTCGGTCAAGCGCAAGCTGCTCACGCAGATCGGAACCGACGACCGGCTGTCGGCTGCTGCCGCGTTCAGCGGCTGGTACTACTCCGATCCTGCGGAGCTGCACCTGCCGTACCACTCCGAGCTCGTCGGGTCCCCGCTCGGACCCTGCCCGGCATGGTTCTTCCCGGCCACGGACGAAACCGGAGCGCCGAGCGACACCTGGGTCATTCAGATCCACGGACGTGGCACGACGCGGACCGAGACGCTCCGCGCGGTGCCGGTGTTCCACGCCGCCGGTGTCTCATCCCTGCTGGTGTCGTATCGCAACGACGGCGAGGCGCCGCGCAGTCGCTCGGGCACGTACATGCTCGGCGCGACCGAATGGCGCGACGTGGATGCCGCGATCGGAGCGGCCCGCCGCCGCGGCGCGCGCCGGATCTTCCTCATGGGCTGGTCGATGGGCGGCGCGATCGCCCTCCAGGTGGCACTCAACTCGGCCCATCGCGACATCATCGCCGGAGTCGTGCTCGAATCGCCGGCGATCGACTGGCGCATCGTGCTCGACTACCAGGCGCACCTGCTGCGCATCCCGGGGCCGGTCGCGAGCACGGCCGTGCGGGCACTGGACAGTGAGTGGGGCTCGCGGGTCGTCGGGCTGAACACGCCGATACCGTTCGACCGGCTCGACGTGGTCGCGCGTGCGGCCGAGCTGCGGCATCCGATCCTCATCCTGCACAGCGACGACGACGGCTTCGTCCCCGCGGACGCGTCGTATCAGCTGGCGGAGGCGCGTCCCGACCTCGTCGAGCTCGAGGTGTTCCGGACCGCCCGGCACACGAAGCTGTGGAACTACGACCCCGAACGGTGGACTTCGGTCATCCGCGAGTGGCTCGAGCGCCGACGCTCAGCCGTAGATAGCTGAAGCCCGCGGCATCCATCAGGGCGCCCGCGACGGCGGTCGGCGGGTCGTCGGCGACCGGCAGGACCGCATGCCGGACGGGGCCGATCCGTGGCGCGACCGTGAGACAGATCTCGTCGACCACGCCCGCGGCGACGAACTGCGCTGCGAGGGTCGGTCCTCCCTCGCAGACGACGCGCTCCCAGCCGCGGGCCGATAGGGCGGCCAGCACGTCGTCTGGGGACAGATCGGGACCGCGGCCAGCGGTGACGACGGTGACCCCGGCCGGCGCCTCGGGGTGGATGCCGTCGGGGACGACGAGGACGACGCGCCCGGCCTCGGCCTCGGCCAGGCGGTGGCCGTCGAGACGCCCCGACCGCGAGACGATCGCGAGGGCAGCGGTGCGCGGGACGACGTAGCCCTCGGCCCGGACGCTCTCCGCGCCCACGACGACGACGTCGGCATCCCGGCGGATGATGCCGAGGATGCTGCGGTCGGTCGGGCTCGTGATGGTGTCGCTCGTCCCGTCACCGCCGGAAGCCGACCCGGTGAGGGTGGTCACCATGTTCAGGCGGACGTACGCGCCCGGCGCTCGCCGGTAGCGCCGCTCGAGCCACGCCCGTCCGTCATCCGTCGCGGAATCGGCGCTTTCGCCGGTTTCCGGAAGCATCTCGGTCACACGCACGGCGTCATCCTTTCACGCGGTTAGGGTTGATCCGTGACGAGCACATCCGCCGGAATCCTGCGTCTCAGCGACCGCCGTCCCGAGGTGAGCGGCACCGAGATGCTCGCCGCCCTGGTGCCGCCGCCGCAGTTCGACGCGGCGACGTTCGATTCGTACCGGGCCGACCCGCAGTACCCGTCGCAGCAAGAGGCGAAGGACCTCCTCGAGGCGTTCGCCGGGGGCAGCGCCCCCGCGGCGCGCGGGGGACTGTTCCGCCGTGCGAAGAAGGTGCCCGAGACGAAGCCCGGCGTCTATCTCGACGGCGGCTTCGGCGTCGGCAAGACCCACCTGCTCGCCGCGATCTATCACGCGATGCCGGCACGCCGGAAGTACTTCGGGTCGTTCATCGAGTACACCGCGCTCGTGGGGGCCGTCGGCTACCAGAACACCGTGCAGCTCCTCCGCGGGGCCGATCTGCTCTGCATCGACGAGTTCGAGCTCGACGACCCGGGCGACACGATGGTGATGACGCGGCTCCTCGGCGAGCTCGTCGCGTCGGGCACGCGTCTCGCGGCGACCTCGAACACGCCGCCGAACGCGCTGGGCGAGGGGCGATTCGCCGCTCAGGACTTCCTGCGCGAGATCCACGCGATGTCGGCGAGCTTCCAGACGATCCGGATCGACGGCACCGACTACCGGCAGCGTGCCGTCGACGGGCACGCCGTCGCACTCGCGCCCGATGAATACGAGGCGACGATCGCGGAGGCCGCGGCATCCGGACTCGTCTCGGACGACGCGTTCGCCGACGTCATCGCGCACCTCGCGACCGTCCACCCCTCGCGCTACATCCGTCTCGTCGATGACATCGCCACGATCGGCCTGCGTGACGTGACGCAGTTGACGGACCAGTCGGCCGCCCTGCGCTTCGTCGCGTTCGTCGACCGCGCCTACGACGCGCAGATCCCGATCCGCGCGACGGGGCGTCCGCTCGACGAGGTGTTCGGCGACGAGATGCTCGGCGGGGGATACCGCAAGAAGTACCTGCGCGCCATCTCGCGCCTCGTGGCTCTCACCCACTCCTGAGCGCCTGTGCAGGAGTCGTGCGGCGCGAGGAAACCTGATGTTTACCGGGGGAGCGGCAGCGTAACCGTTCGGAAACACGACTGCGCCGTCGGGGGAAACTGAGCGCCTCGACACTGAGGGGACCCGACGCTACACCTGCGTCCCTGCAGAGAGGTTCCCTTCGAGATGGATCAAGGCAACACCGCATTCATACTCATCGCGGCCGCATTCGTCCTGCTGATGACGCCAGGACTCGCGTTCTTCTACGGCGGTCTCGTCAAGGCCAAGAGCGTCATCAGCATGATGATGATGAGCTTCGGCGCCCTCGGGCTCATCGGCGTCCTCTGGGTGCTCTTCGGCTACGCCATCGCCTTCCCCGGCGCTGAGGGAACCGTCGCCCCCTGGTCGATCGACTGGAGCGCGATCGGTCTGAGCAGCCTGCTCGAGACGCCCGCCGACGCCGACTTCCCGCCGATGGCCTTCGTGTGCTTCCAGGCGACCTTCGCGATCCTCACCGTCGCGCTCGTCTCGGGCGCCATCGCCGACCGCGCCAAATTCGGTGCGTGGATGCTGTTCGCCGGCGTCTGGGCGACGATCGTCTACTTCCCCGTCGCGAGCTGGGTCTTCAACTTCGGCCTCGCTGATGACGGCTCCTTCGAATACGGCGGCTGGATCACCAAGGGCCTGCAGGATGTCTTCGGCGTCGGGGCGATCGACTTCGCCGGTGGTACCGCGGTGCACATCAACGCCGGTGCTGCGGCTCTCGCCCTCGCCCTGGTCCTCGGCAAGCGCGTCGGCTTCCAGAAGGGCGTCCACGTTCCCCACAACCCGCCGTTCGTGCTCCTCGGCGCCGGTCTGCTGTGGTTCGGCTGGTTCGGCTTCAACGCGGGCTCCGAGCTCGCTGCCGACGGCACCGCCGCGCTCGCCTTCATCAACACGATCGCCGCTCCCGCCGCGGCTCTCCTGGCCTGGCTGCTCGTCGAGAAGATCAAGGACGGCAAGCCCACCTCCGTCGGCGCCGCGTCGGGCGCTGTCGCGGGCCTCGTCGCCATCACCCCGGCGTGCGCCTCGGTGGACCCCATCTGGGCGATCGTGCTCGGCCTCATCGCCGGTGCCGCCTGCGCGCTGGCGATCGAGCTGAAGTACAAGCTCGGCTTCGACGACTCGCTCGACGTCGTGGGCATCCACCTCGTCGGCGGCCTCATCGGAACGCTCTACCTCGGCTTCTTCGCCAACGGCACGGGCCTGTTCATGGGCGGCGACGCCAGCCAGCTGATCGTCCAGGCGATCGCGGCCCTCGCTGTCCTCGTCTACTCCTTCGTGCTGGCCTTCATCATCGGCTTCGCGATCGAGAAGACCATCGGCTTCCGCGTGAAGAACGAGGACGAGATCGCCGGCATCGACACGGTCATGCACGGCGAGGTCGGCTACACCCTCTCGGACGCGAAGGTCTGATCAGACCCCGGCTCTGACCCGGGCGGGGCATCGCGGAGTGATCCGCGGTGTCCCGCCCTCTTTCTCGTTGGCGCTCGGTTGGCAGGCGGCGCCGCTTCGCGAGAGGTGAAGCGGCGCGAGCTGCCAGGCGAAGCGGAGGGGGAGACGGGCGCGCGCGCCTCGCGAGCTGGGTAGGTTTGGGCGCATGGGTGTGCTTTCGCGTGTGTGGGACCTGCTGCGACCGCGTCGGACGGCGGATGGCTCGGGTCGGCCGGCCGCTGCGCGTCCGCGGCCGGGGGCGGTCACGCCGGCTCGCCCGAACATGCCGTCCGCGTCGGGCGGAGGGGGCGCGGGCGCGGCATCCGTCGTCGAGGTGGCGCTGCCCGATGCGCGCAGCCTGCGTCTGGCTTACGAGCCGACGCCCGACGGGCAACCCGATCCCGGCGAGATCGTCTGGGCGTGGGTTCCGTATGCGGAGGATGCCGCGCGCGGCAAGGATCGCCCGCTGCTCGTCCTCGCACGCGCCGACAGTGGCCGCAGCTGGGCCATGAAGCTCACGAGCAAGCCGCACGACGGCGAGCGCGACCACATCCCGCTCGGGACGGGGGACTGGGACCGCGAGCGGCGACCATCGTGGCTCGACGTCGACCAGATCTACCTCGTGCCCACGAGCGGCATCCGCCGCACGGCCGGCGCCCTCGACCGCGCGACCTACGGTCGGGTCGCGCAAGCCCTCTCGCAGCGCTACGGCTGGCGCGCCGCGCGCTGACCCGCGCCGGCTCGGCGCCTCGAAAGCGCACCCTCTCGGCGAGGACGTGCCGGGGAGCGTGCGCTCTCGCGGAGACGGTGCGTCCTCGGCGCATGGGGGCCTGCCGTGATCGCCGCACGGGTGGTTTCATGGCGTCATGAGCGAATCGTTCTCGGCGGCCCCGGGGGCGCACCCGGGGGAGCCGCACGCGTCGTCCATGTCGGGGCGGCTGAACTGGTTGCGCGCGGGCGTCCTGGGCGCGAATGACGGCATCGTGTCGACCGCGGCCCTGGTCGTCGGTGTCGCGGGGGCGACGACGGGTGCCGCACCGATCTTCGCCGCCGGCGTCGCGGGCCTCGTGGGCGGCGCGATCTCCATGGCGCTCGGCGAGTACGTCTCGGTCAGCAGTCAGAGCGACAGTCAGCGGGCGATGATCACCAAGGAGCGCCGCGAGCTCGCCGAGGACCCCGAGGCGGAGCTCATAGAGCTGGCGGGGCTCTACGAGCAGCGCGGGCTCTCGCCCGAGACCGCGCGACGGGTGGCGGAGGAACTGACCGAGCACGATGTGGTCGCCGCGCACCTCGAGGCCGAGCTGGGGCTGACCGAGGACGAGGTCGTCAGTCCGTGGTCGGCGGCCGGAGCGAGTGCGCTCGCCTTCACCATCGGCGCGCTGCTGCCGCTCCTCGCGATCCTCCTGCCGCCCGCCGGCATCCGGGTTCCCGTCACTTTCGTCGCGGTCCTCATCGCTCTCGCTCTCACCGGCTACCTGAGCGCGCGTCTCGGCGACAGTCCGCCGCTTCGCCCCGTCATCCGGGTCGTCGTCGGAGGGGCACTCGCGCTGATCGCGACCTTCACGGTGGGCTCGCTCCTCGGCGTCTCCGGCGCCGTCTGACCCGGCTCCCGCGGGCGATGTCGAGCGCGGAGAGAACGCACCGCTGACGCGAGGACGCATGGTGTTCGGTGCGTGCTCGCGGCCTTGGTGCGTCCTCGCCGCCCGCAGAGTGCACGCCCAACGAAAAACGCCCCGGCTGTGAGAGCCGGGGCGGGGTGGTGGGCGATGCGGGACTCGAACCCACGACCTCTTCCGTGTGAAGGAAGCGCGCTAACCAACTGCGCCAATCGCCCATCTGGCCCGTGAGGGCCGAGACACGAGCATACCGGATGCCGCGACGGTTCCCGAACGCGGCGGCGAGACACGCGCGGGGCGACGCCGGTTTTGCACTCGTGCGATCGTCGGCTAATGTTTAACAAGTGCCGGAGCGATCCGGAACGAAATGCGGATGTAGCGCAGTGGTAGCGCATCACCTTGCCAAGGTGAGGGTCGCGAGTTCGAATCTCGTCATCCGCTCGAGTGCGAGGATCTCCCGTCAGGGAGATCCGGCACGTGGGTCAGAACCACACACGGTGGCGTGGCCGAGCGGCTAGGCACCGGCCTGCAAAGCCGTTTACACGGGTTCGAATCCCGTCGCCACCTCGCCTCATAACTGAACAGCCTGTATAGGCGCGATTGGCGCAGCGGTAGCGCGCTTCCCTGACACGGAAGAGGTCACTGGTTCGATCCCAGTATCGCGCACCGAGAAACCCCCGGTTCTGCCGGGGGTTTTGTCGTTCGCGGGTCGGTGACCTGGGTCTCCGCTGCGCCGGAGTTCTCCGCCGGTTAGGCTCGGCGCCATGACTCAGCTCGTGCTCACCGTCGTCGGAGACGACCGGGTCGGACTTGTCCGCACGCTCGCCGACACCGTCGCCGCGCACGGCGGCAACTGGGAGCGCAGCGAACTCGCGGAGCTCGCCGGCGCCTTCGCGGGGATCGTGCTGGTGGAGGTGCCCGCCGATCGCGAGGCCGGCCTCGTCGAGGCGCTCGAGCGTCTGGACGGCTTGCTGCGCATCACGACACACCAGCCGTTGACGCCAGTCGTCGCGAGCGGGCAAGTGCTGCGTTTCACGGTGCTCGGCAACGATCGTCCCGGAATCGTGCGCGAGGTGAGCGACGCGATCGGCGCCCACGCGCTGAGCATCGACGCGCTGACCAGCCGCACCCTCGACGCTCCGATGGCGGGCGGCACGCTGTTCGAGGCGACTCTCGTGGTCCGCCTGCCCGCGGAGTTCGACGCCGCCGACATCGTGGCGGACCTCGAGCGTCTCGCGGGTGAGATCCAGGTCGACCTCACCCTGACGTGAGCCTCGACGCCTCTAGTGGCTACGGCCGGGCGAGGTGAGGCTCAGCGCAGCGCGAGCGGCAGGACCGACAAGCCGACGACGAGCGGTGCCGCAACGAGGCCCCAGAGGATGAAGCGCCGCCAGGGGACGTCGACACCCACCGCGTGCAGCCGCTCGTGCCAGAGCAGCGTCGCGAGCGACGCCCACGGGGTGATGAGCGGTCCCGCATTGACACCGACGAGCAGCGCGCCGAGACGCTCCGGGGTTCCCGCCGCCGACTCGAGCAGCAGGTACGCGGGCAGGTTGTCGACGGTGTTCGCCGCGACGAGGGCGGTGCCCGCCATGCGCCACAGCTCGAACGGCCCGCCGGCCTCTCCGGCGACCAGCGACACCACCGTTGCGGAGCCGAGGGACTCGAGCGCCGCCATGGCGGTGAACAGTCCCGCCGCGAACACGAGCAGCTGCCACGGGACGAGGCGCGCGGAGAGCCCGCGGGGCGATCGCCATGCGAAGAGTCCGATGAGCAGAATCGCGGCGACCGTCGCCGGGATCCACGGCTCCAGCCCGCTGACGAGGGCCGGCATGAGTGCGAGGACGACGACGGATGCCACGACCAGCTGCATCCGGTCGGTGACGCGCGGCACAGGCGCGGGCTCGAAGCGCCCGACGAGCGAGCGCCGGTGGACGGCGAACAGCAGCGCGACCGTCACGAGGATCGCGACGGCTGCAGACGGCCCCATCAGCGCGAGGAACGCCAGGGGGCCGCCCTCGGGCAGCCGGCTGAGGGCCAGCAGGTTGGTCAGGTTCGACACGGGGAGCACGAGCGAAGCGGTGTTCGCGAGCCACACCGTTGTGAAGGCGAAGGGCAGCGGCGGCAGTCCGTTGGCGCGTGCGACGGCGACGACGACCGGGGTGAGCAGCACCGCGGTCGTGTCGAGCGAGAGGAAGGCCGTGGCGAGGACGGCGAGCGCCACGACGAGGAGCCAGAGCACAATGGTCCGGCCCCGGGAGGCGCGGGCGAGCCGGCCGGCCGCGACGTCGAACACGCCGGCCTTCGCCGCCAGCTCCGCCACGATCGTGACGGCGACCACGAAAGCGAGGATCGGGGCGACACGCTCGGCGATCCCGACGAGATCGTCCGGGGGCAGCACGCCGGAGACCACCGCGCCCGCCGCCACGAGCAGCAGTGCGGCTCCGGCGATGGCGAGCTTCACGGCATCCATCATGGGCCCTCGGGGCCCGCTCTGAAGTCGACGACGCTCACGAGTAGGATCGACGCATGGAACGACGCCGGATCGGAGCCCGTGTGCTCACCCGCTTCGTCGCCGCCGGCCGAACGCTCTCGGCCTGAGCGGGCGGGACGCGGCGAGCGTCCGAAGCTGAGTAGCCTTGATCCGAGCCACCCATCTGGAGATGTTCCCTTGACTGACGTCGTTTCCCCGTCGGACGTGTCGTACCCCGCCGACGGCTTCGCCCTCTTCCCCGACCGCTCCGTCGTCGCTCTGCGCGTCAACGGCGATCTGAAGGACCTCGCGACGGTCGTCGCCGAGACGGATGCCGTCGAGCCGGTGACCGTATCGAGCCCCGACGGTCTCGCGATCCTCCGCCACTCGACGGCGCACGTGCTGGCCCAGGCCGTGCAGCGCATCCGGCCGCAGTCGAACCTCGGAATCGGACCGCCCATCGAGGACGGCTTCTACTACGACTTCGGCGTCGATGAGCCCTTCACTCCGGAGGACCTCAAGTCGATCAAGAAGGAGATGGAGCGCATCGTCCGCGAGAACCAGCGGTTCGTCCGCCGGGTCGTCACCGCTGACGAGGCGCGCGCCGAGCTCGCCGACGAGCCCTTCAAGCTCGAGCTCGTAGACCTCGCCGGCGGCCCCGGGTCGGGCGCTGACGCGGCAGAGGGGGCGTCGGCCGAGATCGGCGCCGGTGAGCTGACGATCTACGACAACGTCACCCGCGACGGGGAGACCGCCTGGAAGGATCTCTGCCGCGGACCGCACGTGCCCGGCACCCGTATGGTCGGCAACGGCTGGGACCTGACCCGGGTGGCGGCCGCCTACTGGCGCGGCAGCGAGAAGAACCCGCAGCTGCAGCGCATCTACGGCACCGCCTGGCCGTCGAAGGACGAACTGCGCGCGTACCAGGAACGCCTCGCCGAGGCGGCCCGCCGCGATCACCGCAAGCTCGGCGTCGAGCTCGACCTGTTCTCGTTCCCCGACGAGATCGGCCCCGGCCTATCGGTGTTCCACCCCAAGGGCGGCATCATCCGCTACGAGATCGAGCGCTACATGCGCGAGCAGCTGCTCGCGAACGACTACGAGGTCGTGAACACGCCGCACATCACCAAGGGCGATCTGTTCATGACGAGCGGCCACCTGCAGTGGTATGCCGACGGCATGTACCCGCCCATGAAGCTCGATGAGACCGTCGACGCCGAGGGCAACGTGACGCGGCAGGGGCAGGAGTACTACCTCAAGCCGATGAACTGCCCGTTCCACAACCTGATCTTCCGCTCGCGCGGACGCAGCTACCGCGAGCTGCCGCTGCGGCTCAGCGAGTTCGGGTCTGTCTACCGCTACGAGAAGAGCGGCACGCTGTCCGGGCTCACCCGCGTGCGCGGCATGACCCAGGACGACACTCACATCTACGTCACCCCCGACCAGGTCGAGGACGAGCTCGTGCGGAGCCTCGAGTTCGTGCTGCAGACTCTGCGCGACTACGGACTCAACGACTTCTACCTCGAGCTGTCGACGAAGGAGGAGGGCAACCCGAAGTTCATCGGCGACGACTCCCTCTGGCAGCAGGCGACCGAGACGCTCCGGCGTGTTGCCGAGGGGTCGGGTCTCGAGCTCGTTCCGGATCCCGGCGGCGCGGCGTTCTACGGCCCGAAGATCTCGGTGCAGGCCCGCGATGCGATCGGCCGCACCTGGCAGATGTCAACCATCCAGCTCGATTTCAATCAGCCCGAGCGTTTCGAACTCGAGTACACCGGCCCTGACGGCGAGAAGCACCGCCCGGTGATGATCCACCGTGCTCTGTTCGGGTCGATCGAGCGCTTCTTCGCGATCCTGCTCGAGCACTACGCGGGTGCCTTCCCGGTCTGGCTCGCGCCCGTGCAGGTCGTCGGCATCCCCGTCGCCGACGACTACGCGCCGTACCTGCAGGAGATCGTCTCGCGTCTGCGCAAGGCCGGCGTCCGTGCCGAGCTCGACCGCTCCGATGACCGGATGCAGAAGAAGATCCGCACCCACACCACGCAGAAGGTTCCGCTGCAGCTCATCGCGGGCGAACAGGACCGCGCCGGAGGCACGGTCTCGTTCCGCTTCCGCGACGGATCGCAGACCAACGGCGTCGCCGTGGACGAAGCCGTCGAGCGCATCCTGGCGGCCATCGCGAACCGCACGCTCGTCGACACGGCGGAGCACCTGGACGCTGCGGGACAGCTCGCGTGACCGGCTCGTCGGACACCCCGCGCCCGGTCGAGGACGCCGCGCACCTGGCCGGGGTGCCCGACGAGTTCCAGCGGCTGTGGACTCCGCACCGGATGGCGTACATCCAGGCCGGTCCCGAGCCGCTGCGCGACGAGTGCCCCTTCTGTGCGGCGCCCGGCAAGTCGGATGCCGACGGCCTCATCGTCGCGCGGGGGCGCACCGCCTACGTGCTGCTGAACCTCTTCCCGTACAACTCGGGTCACCTGCTGGTGTGCCCGTACCGGCACATCCCGACGTACGACCTCGCGACCGCTGAGGAGGTGGCCGAGATCGGCGCGCTGACGCAGACGGCCATGCGCGTGCTGCGGGAGGTGTCGCGGTGCGACGGTTTCAACCTCGGAATGAATCAGGGCGCGGTCGCGGGCGCCGGCGTCGACGGGCACCTGCACCAGCACGTCGTGCCCCGGTGGGCGACCGACGCGAACTTCTTCCCGATCATCGCGAAGACGAAGGCACTCCCGCAGCTGCTCGGCGAGGTCCGCGAAGCGGTCGCGGGCGCCTGGCCGACCGACTGACCAGTCCTTCCTCGTGCTCGACCCCGAGCGCAAGCCCCGCCGTGGGGCGCCGCGGGGACGATAACCTGAGCGCTCCCTGAGGAGGTACCATGTCGATCACCGCCCGTCCCCGTACCGCGACCCTCGCCGCACTGGCCGTCCTGGGCGTGGTCGCCCTGGCGGGGTGCACGCCCGCGAGTGATGCGGGCTCTTCGGAGGGGACTCCGACTCCGGCTCCGACGGCGTCCGCGCAGGAGGAGAGCTCGGCTGCGACCCCCGACGCGGGCGACGCTCTCGCCGAGCGCGACGCCTTCATCGCGGAGCAGCAGCAGCCGGTGGGACAGCCCACGCTGACCGCGAAGACGCCCGCGCAGCAGGAGCTCGTCGCACAGCAGCGCGCGCACCTCGAGGCGAACGGCGGACAGTGGTCCGAGCAGGCCGAGACCGTGACGCTCGCCCTTGCCCTGGACGCGTGCGAGACCTCCATCCTCAACGGGCACCAGGTCGACGAGAACGTGTTCCAGATGCACGTCACGTCGTCGCCGCTCATCCAGAGCCTCGCCGTCGACGACGCGTCGCGCGAGGGCGCCGTGAGCATCATGGTCTTCGGCACGCGGTTCCTCTGCCCGGACGACGCTCCGCAGTGGGAGCAGGCGTGGACGGAGTCCGGCGGACAGTAGTGACGCCGGTCAGCGCACCTGCTCGACCGTGAACTGCATCCGCGGGTGCGCGTAGGCCTCCTGGCTCTCGACGAGCTGGAGTTCGCGCTCGCCCGACTCGTGCGTACGCGTGAGCAGGTCGAACACGCTCGAGGTCGTGCGCGCCAGCGCCTCGGCTGCGGAGCCGGTGCTGCGGTAGTGAGCGGTGAACAGGGCCGCCGTCACATCGCCGGATCCGTTCGCCTTCATGGGAATGTGGGGCGTGCGGACGATCCAAGCCCCGGCGTCGTCCGCGGCGAGCATCTCGATCGTGCCTTCGGGTCGGTCCGGGCGCTCGACGCTCGTCACGAGCACGGTGCGCGGACCCATCGCGCGGGCGGCGTCGACGGATGCGAGAGTCGAGTCGAGATCGGTCGGCTCGGTCTCGGTCAGGAAGCCGAGCTCGAACTGGTTCGGGGTGATGATGTCTGCGGCCGGCACGACGCGCTCGCGGAGCAGGATCGGGATCGCGGGCGCCACGAAGCACCCGGACTTCGCGTTGCCCATGACGGGGTCGCACGCGTACACCGCATCCGGGTTCGCGGCCTTGACACGCGCGACGGTCTCGAGGATGACGTCGGCGATGCCCTCGCCCCCCTGGTAGCCCGACAGGACGACGTCGATCTGCGGGAAGGCGCCGCGATCCTCGACACCCGCGATGACGGCGCGGACGTCGTCCGGGCTGATCATCGGGCCACCCCAGGCGCCGTACCCGGTGTGGTTGGAGAAGTTCACCGTGTAGACCGGCATGACCTCCACGCCGATGCGCTGCAGCGGGAACACCGCGGCGGAGTTGCCGACGTGTCCGTATGCGACGGCCGACTGGATCGAGAGCACCTTCATGGGGTCATGCCTTTCGAGAGGGGAGGGCGGATGCGACGAGGTCGCGCGTGAGCAGTGCGGCGTCGGCGTCGTTCAGGTCGTGCACGGTCAGCCGCAGGTGGCGCGAGGGTGCATCGTCGGCCAGCCGGAATTCGTCGCCGGTGCGCGCGAGCCAGCCCCGGCGCATCAGGGCGTCGGCGACGGAGCGGGCGGTGCCGGGTACCTCGACCCAGAGACTGAGTCCGTCACCGGGTGCGCAGGGGAGGCCCGCGCGCGTCAGCTCGGCTGCGAAGGCGCTGTTGCGGTCGGCGTAGTGAGCCCGAGCGGCGGCGATCGTGCCGGCGGCGGTGTCGTCCGAGACGAGAGCGTGTGTAAGGCGCTGCAGCAGGTGGCTGACCCATGTGGTGCCCGAGCCGAGGCGCAGGGCCAGGCGTTCCGCGGTCGTGGGGTCGGATGCCGTGACCGCGAGGCACATGTCCGGTCCGAGGAACTTCGACACCGAGCGCACCCGTGCCCAGCGTTCGTGCTGGTCGCCGATGACCGAGCGGTACGGCTGGGTCGACAGGAGGGAGAAGTGATCGTCCTCGATGACGAGGACGAACGGATGATCGGCCAGTACCGCGCGCAGGGCTGCCGCGCGCTCGGCCGACAGGCTCGCACCGGTGGGATTCTGCGCTCGCGGGGTGATGACGACAGCGCGGGCGCCCGCATCCAGGGCTGCTCGCAGTCCATCGACCGTCATGCCCTCGTTGTCGACGGGCACCGGGATCGCGCGGTAGCCGGCGAGGCGCACCGTGTGGATGCTCGCGAGGAAGCACGGGTCTTCGAGGGCAACCGCGTCGTCGCGGGTGAGAGCCTGCGCCAGGAGGCGCTCGACGGCGTCGACGGCGCCACCGGTGACGGTGAGGTGGATGTCGGCATCCGCTGCCGTGTCAGCGGCGAACCAGTTCCTGGCCCAGGCTGCGAGACCGGCGTCGATGACCGGCTCGCCGTACAGGACGGGGCGTCCGGCGACTCGGCCGAGCACGCCGCGCGGATCGGGGATGAGAGCAGGATCCGGATTTCCGGACCCGACGTCGCGCAGCACCGTGTCGGCGGCCACGCCCTCGGCGGCGACGGGGGAGACCTCGGCGATTCGCGTTCCGCCGCGGCCGCGGGCCACGACGACGCCGGCCTGCGCGAGGAGCCGGTAGGCGGCGACCACGGTGTTCCGGTTGACGCCGAGCTGCTCCGCCAGGGCGCGCACCGGTGGCAGCGCGTCGTCCGCGCGCAGGGCGCCTCGCTCGAGCAGCATCCGGACGCTGTCGGCGATCTCACCCGCCGTGTGTCCGGTGATCGTGTCACGGGAAGTCATCGGGACGATCTTATGTCGGATGCCATGCTACTTTTTGGCCTAGGCCGAACTGCATCCCGAGAAGACGGCCGGATCGGAGCCCCATCGTGTCGAACGACCAGACCGTCACCGGATCATCGCGCGTCAAGCGCGGCCTCGCAGAGATGCTGAAGGGCGGCGTCATCATGGACGTCGTCACCGCCGATCAGGCACGGGTCGCGGAGGATGCCGGCGCCGTGGCCGTCATGGCGCTCGAGCGCGTCCCCGCCGACATCCGCGCCCAGGGCGGGGTGGCGCGCATGAGCGACCCCGACCTGATCGACGAGATCATCGCGTCGGTGTCGATCCCCGTGATGGCGAAGGCGCGCATCGGGCACTTCGTCGAAGCGCGCGTGCTCCAGGAGCTCGGTGTGGACTACATCGACGAGTCCGAAGTGCTGTCGCCGGCCGACTACACGCACCACATCGACAAGTGGGGCTTCACCGTCCCGTTCGTGTGCGGTGCCACAAACCTCGGCGAGGCTCTGCGTCGCATCACGGAGGGGGCCGCGATGATCCGCTCCAAGGGCGAGGCCGGCACGGGCGACGTCTCGGAGGCGACGCGCCACATCCGCACGATCACCGCCGAGATCCGTGCTCTGCAGGCGAAGAGCCCCGACGAGCTGTACGTCGCGGCGAAGGAGCTCCAGGCGCCGTACGACCTCGTCGCCGAGGTCGCAGCCACCGGCACCCTGCCGGTCGTGCTCTTCACCGCGGGCGGTGTCGCCACCCCTGCCGACGCCGCGATGATGATGCAGCTCGGCGCGGACGGCGTCTTCGTGGGTTCCGGCATCTTCAAGTCGGGCGACCCCGCTCGCCGTGCCGCGGCCATCGTGAAGGCGACCACCTTCCACGATGACGCCGCCGTCGTCGCCGAGGCCTCGCGCGGACTCGGCGAGGCGATGGTCGGCATCAACGTCTCCGATCTGCCTGCCCCGCACCGTCTCGCCGATCGCGGCTGGTGAGTCGGTGGACGAAGGGATGCCGCCGCGCGTCGGAGTCCTCGCCCTGCAGGGAGACGTCCGCGAACACCTGCGCGTGCTCACGGAGCTCGGCGCGACGGCATCCCTCGTCCGTCGTCCCGGCGACCTGGCGGCGGTAGACGGTCTCGTCCTGCCGGGCGGTGAGTCGAGCGTCATCGACAAGCTGGCACGCGCGTTCGGGATGCAGCAGCCCATCCGCGACGCGATCGCCGCGGGCCTCCCCGTCTACGGCACCTGCGCCGGGCTCATCCTGCTCGCCGACCGCCTCGACGGGGCGATCGCGGGTCAGGAGACTTTCGGCGGGCTCGACGTGACCGTGCGACGGAACGCCTTCGGCGGGCAGACCGAATCGTTCGAGACGGCGCTCGCCGTCGCGGGCTGGGACGCGCCCGTCCACGCGGCGTTCATCCGAGCGCCGCTCGTCACCGAGCTCGGGCCGCGGGTGCGGTCGCTCGCGACCCTGCCGGATGGCGGGGTCGTCGCGGTCGAGCAGGGCCGTCTGCTCGCGACGGCGTTCCACCCGGAGGTCTCGGGCGAGCGCCGCTTCCACGAGAGGTTCCTCGCGCACGTCCGCGAGGCGAGCGCATCCGCCCGGTAAGATCGAGCGCATGTCCGGTCACTCCAAATGGGCCACGACCAAGCACAAGAAAGCCGTCGTCGACGCGCGCCGTGCCAAGTCGTGGGCCAAGCTCATCAAGAACATCGAGGTCGCTGCCAAGCTCGGCGGCCCCGATCTGCAGGGCAACCCCACGCTCTTCGACGCCGTCCTGAAGGCCAAGAAGACCTCGGTCCCGAAAGACAACATCGACCGCGCGATCAAGCGC
Source organism: Microbacterium sp. BDGP8 (assembly GCF_029991045.1). Taxonomy (NCBI): domain Bacteria; kingdom Bacillati; phylum Actinomycetota; class Actinomycetes; order Micrococcales; family Microbacteriaceae; genus Microbacterium; species Microbacterium sp. BDGP8. Next base: position 1,432,293 of record NZ_CP120712.1, read on the forward strand.
GGCGCCGGTATCGGCGGCGAGGCCGTCGAGTACTCCTCGATCATGTACGAGGGCTACGGACCGAACGGCGTCGCGTTCCTCATCGAGTGTCTGACCGACAACAAGAACCGCGCCGCGGCCGAAGTCCGCACCGCTCTCAGCCGTAACGGCGGAACGCTGGCCGACCCGGGCAGCGTCGCTTACAACTTCAGCCGCAAAGGCGTCATCGTCGTCCCGTCCGAGGGCACGACCGAAGACGACGTCATGCTCGCGGTCCTCGAAGCGGGGGCGGAAGAGGTCGAGCCGCACGGCGACGGCTTCGGCGTCATCACCGAGGCCTCCGACCTCGTGTCGGTGCGCAGCGCCCTGCAGGACGCCGGCATCGAGTACGACTCCGCCGACGTCGAGTTCGTCCCCTCGCTCAAGGTGGAGGTCGACGCCGACACCGCCCGCAAGGTGTTCCGTCTCATCGACGCCCTCGAGGACAGCGACGACGTGCAGAACGTCTACACGAACTTCGACCTCACCCCCGAGGTGCAGGCCGAGCTCGAGAGCGACGACGAGTAACAGTCCGAGCATCGCTCGCAGTTCCCGGCATCCCGCGCAGCCCATTTCGCGTCGGATGCCGGGAACTGCGCGTTTCGCGGGTTGTCGCCGCTCCGCTCGGCTGCGGCAGACGTAGCGTGGGGGAGTGACCTCTCTGCGCGTGCTCGGTGTCGATCCCGGGCTCACCCGATGCGGAGTCGGCGTCGTCGACGTCGCCCGCGATCGATCCGCCGCCCTCGTGCATGTCGGGGTTGTCCGATCCGACGTCGAGCTGCCGATCGAGCGGCGGCTCGCGACGATCGCAGCGGGCCTGCGCGCGGTCATCGCAGAGCACCAGCCTCACGTCGTCGCCGTCGAGCGGGTCTTCGCTCAGCACAACCGGAGCACCGTCATGGGGACGGCGCAGGCGAGCGGCATCGCGCTGCTCGTCGCCGCGGAGAGCGGCCTCGATGCCGCGACCCACACGCCCTCCGAGGTCAAGGCGGCGATCACCGGCTACGGCTCGGCGGAGAAGCTGCAGGTGCAGACGATGGTCGCCCGCGTGCTGCGCCTGGACTCGCTGCCCCAGCCCGCGGATGCCGCTGATGCGCTGGCCCTCGCGATCTGCCATGCGTGGCGACGCGGTGTCGGCGGCCCGGCGTCGTCGTCCGGCACAGCGGCGCTCACTCCGGCGCAGCGGGCGTGGGCGGACGCCGAGCGCCTGGCCCGGCGCTGACGCTCCCACCCGGTGGTGAGCGACGCGTGTCGCTCGAACATACCTGCGAAGCGGCGCCTAGGCTCGGATCATGATCTCCTCCCTGCGCGGCAGCGTGCTGCACCTCGAGTCCGACAGCGTCGTCATCGACGTCGGCGGGGTCGGGTTCTCGGTCGCCGTGACCCCCGACATCCCGCGCTCGTTCCACGTCGGCGATGAGATCGTGCTGCACACGAACCTCGTCGTCCGCGAAGACGCGCTCTCGCTGTTCGGTTTCGAGACGCGCGAGCAGCTCGGAGTCTTCCTGCTGCTCATCGGCGTGACCGGTGTCGGACCGAAGTCGGCTCTCGGCGTGCTGTCGGCACTGAGCGTCGCCCAGATCGCCGAGGCGGTCACCGCCGAAGACGACGCCCCGTTCCGACGGGTGTCGGGCATCGGGCCCAAGACCGCGAAGCTCATCGTGGTACAGCTGGCGGGCAAGCTGCAGGCGGTGCCGTCTGCTCAGCCGGCGTCCGCTCCCTCGGGGGGAGGGACGCTCGTGGGTCAGGTCGTCGCAGCGCTCGTGGCTCTGGGGTGGAGCGAACGCGTGGCCGCGGATGCCGTCGCGCAGGTCACGGCGGATGCTGCGGCCCCCGCGACCGTGCCCGCTCTGCTGAAGCTCGCGCTCGCGCAGCTCGGGCCGGCGCGACCGGAGCAGACCGGTGTCTGACGCGCACGAGCTCGCCGCCGACGAGACCGAACTGGCCGTCGAGGGGGCACTACGGCCGACCTCGCTCGCGGAGTTCGTCGGACAGCAGAAGGTGCGCGGGCAGCTCGAGCTGCTTCTGCAGGCGGCCGCGATGCAGGACCGTCCAGCCGACCACATCCTGCTGTCGGGACCTCCCGGTCTCGGGAAGACGACGCTCGCGATGATCGTCGCCCACGAGAGCGGCCGGCCGCTGCGGATGTCGAGCGGCCCGGCGATCCAGCACGCGGGCGATCTCGCGGCGCTGCTGTCGAGCCTCGTGCCCGGCGAGGTGCTCTTCATCGACGAGATCCACCGTATGGCGCGCTCGGCGGAGGAGATGCTGTACCTCGCGATGGAGGACTTCCGCATCGACATCATGGTCGGCAAGGGTGCCGGTGCCACCAGCATCCCTCTCGAGCTGGCCCCGTTCACCCTCGTCGGCGCAACGACCCGGTCGGGCCTCCTGCCCAACCCGCTTCGCGACCGGTTCGGGTTCACCGCGCACATGGAGTACTACGAGCCGGAGGAGCTCGAACGCGTGATCCAGCGGTCCGCGAGCGTCCTCGCCGTCGACGTCCCGGCCGTCGCACGGGCTGAGATCGCGCGCCGCTCCCGCGGCACACCGCGCATCGCGAACCGCCTGCTGCGCCGCGTCCGAGACTTCGTCGTGGTGCACGGTGACACGGCGGCGGGTGCGACGGAGGCGGATGTCGCGGCCGCGCTCGAGCTGTACGACGTCGACGCTATCGGCCTCGATCGGCTCGACCGTGCCGTGCTCGACGCACTCGTGCGCCGATTCGGCGGTGGGCCCGTCGGGCTCAACACCCTCGCGGTCACGGTCGGGGAGGAAGCGGAGACGATCGAGTCGGTCGTCGAGCCGTACCTCGTCCGCATCGGGTTCGTGGGCCGGTCGCCGCGCGGCCGCGTCGCGATGCCCTCGGCCTACCGCCACCTGGGCGTTCCCCGCGCCGACGGGGCGCTCGAGATCGATGACCTATAATCGCTGAAGGCTTCTCGCCGACGAATCCCGAGGGTGCGCATTCTTCGCGTGCCTACCCGTGAAAGGTGCTCCCACCTCCATGCTCTTCTTCGCCACCACTCCGGCCGACGCCCCTCCCGCGAACCCGGCGGTGCAGTTCTTCGCCGAGTACGGTCTGCTGATCATCCTCGCGCTGCTCATCGTCTTCATGTTCTGGAGCCAGCGCCGTCGCGCGCAGCGGATGAAGGCGGAGCAGGCGGAGAAGTCCCGCCAGCTGCTTCCCGGAGCGAAGGTGCTGCTGCAGGGCGGCTTCTACGGCACGATCGTCGAGTACGACGGCGAGGACCTCTCGAAGTCGGCTCGTGTCGAGCTCGCGCCCGGCGTCGAGGTCGAGGTGCACAGCCAGGCGATCCTGCGGGTGGTCGACCCCGCAGAGGGAACGCTCACCGAGGACGAGTACATCGAGGCCGAAGAGCACCACGACGAGTACGTCGCCGATGTCGAGCAGGGTCTGATCACCTCGGTCAGCGACGACGCCGCGCGTGATCGCGCCGACGCCGCCTCCGAGGGCGCGGTCGACCGCGACGACAAGCCCCGCGCCTGATCCGCCGCTGACCCGGCGCTCGCTCGACGAAAGCTGACCTCCCCGTGGCGACTTCCACACCTGTGCGCCGTGCCTGGCGCGCGCTGACCGGACTCGTGGTCCTGACGGCGCTCCTGTTCGGTATCAACGCGCTCGGCGTCTATGTGTTCAAGGCGAGTTCGTGGGCTCCGGAGCTCGCACTCGACCTCCAGGGCGGGACGCAGATCATCCTCGAGGCGCAGTCCGACGGGGCGGCGCCCTCGAGCGAGCAGATGCAGCAGGCGGCGTCCATCATCCGACAGCGCGTCGACGCATCCGGCCTGGTCGAGGCCGACATCGCCACGCAGGCCGGCAACCAGATCGTCGTTCAGCTTCCGGGCGAGGTCGATGACGAGACCCGTGAGCGTATCGACGCCTCGGCCCAGCTGCAGTTGCGCGCGGTGCTCTACACCGGCTCACCCGCCACCAGCTTCGTCGGCGACGACGGCAACGAGACGCCGTACCCCACTCCCGATCCCGACCTCCCGGCGACCCCGTCGACGACGCCGTCCAATGGCAGCGACCCGGCGTGGATCACCGAGGCGCTGCAGGCTCAGTTCCTCGCCTACGACTGCGCGAATCCGGCGAACGACCCCGCGGACGCACCGGCCGATCAGCCGCTCGTCACCTGCGACCGCACCGGGACCGCGAAGTACATCCTCGGCCCGGTCGAGCTCGACGGCTCGTCCATCGACAACGCCACGAACGGTCTCGAGCAGAGCACCGGTCGCTGGGCCGTGAACATCACGTTCGATCAGCAGGGCACCGAGACGTTCGGCAAGATCAGCCAGCGACTCTACGGGCAGCAGTCGCCGCTCAACCAGTTCGCCTTCGTGCTCGACGGCGCTGTGCTGTCGGCGCCCTCCATGGATGCCGTCATCCTCACCGGCAAGCCGTCCATCACGGGCACGTTCGACCAGGACAGCTCGAAGGTGCTCGCCGACCAGCTGAAGTTCGGTGCTCTGCCGCTGAGCTTCGAGGTGCAGAGCACCAACACGATCTCCGCGACGCTCGGCTCCCAGCAGCTGCAGATCGGTCTCATCGCCGGCCTCATCGGCCTCGCGCTCGTCGCGGTGTACTCGCTCGTCGTATACCGGGCGCTCGGAACCGTCATCATCGCGTCACTGGTGGTCATGGCCGTGCTCACCTACGCGGCGCTCACGATCCTCGCCTGGCGCATGGGCTTCCGGCTCTCGCTGGCCGGTGTCGCGGGCCTCATCGTGACCATCGGGTTCACCGCAGACTCCTTCATCGTCTACTTCGAACGCATCAGAGACGAGCTGCGCGACGGCAAGTCGATCACGAGCGCGGTCGAGGACGGCTGGTCCCGCGCCAAGCGGACCATCTTCATCTCGAAGTCGATCAACATCCTCGCCGCGGTCGTGCTGTACATCCTGGCCGACTCGACGGTGAAGGGCTTCGCGTTCACCCTCGGGCTCACGACCGCGATCGACATCCTGATCTTCATCCTCTTCACGCATCCCGTGCTGCAGCTGCTCGTGCGCACGCGGTTCTTCGGGTCGGGGCACAGGCTGTCGGGTCTCGACCCGGACGCTCTGGGCGCCGTGTACCGCGGACGGGCGCAGTTCCGCGAGCCGGTCGCCGCGGCGGCGAAGACCTCTGCAGGACGCCGCGCAGCGAAGTCGCGTGGTGAGGCCGAACGGCGACAGACGATCGCGGAGCGCAAGCGTGCTGAACAGGCCGCAGGCGACCAGCGCGATGCGACGGGGGACAAGCACTGATGCGTTTCTTCAATCGGTTCGGCAACGACCTCTACACGGGGAAGCTCTCGTTCCCCTTCGTCGCCCGTCGCACGCTGTGGTTCATCATCGCCGCCGCCCTCGTGCTGGGCTCGGTGCTCGTCCTCGTGGTCAAGCCGCCGCAGTTCTCGATCGAGTTCACGGGCGGATCGCAGTTCACCGTCACGAACGTGTCGAACACCGATCAGCTGCTCGCGACCGACGCGGTGCAGGAGGTCGTGCCCGGCGCGACGACGAAGGTGACGACGATCGGCGAGGACGCTGTGCGCGTGCAGACCGACCAGATGTCCGACGCCGAGACCCGCGACGTCACGGCGCGACTGGCCGAGGCGTACGACGTCCCGGCCGCCGAGGTGAGCTCATCGTTCATCGGGCCGAGCTGGGGCCAGGACGTCACCCGACAGTCGCTGTGGGGCCTGGCGATCTTCCTCGCGCTGACGTTCCTGATCCTGGCGCTGTACTTCCGCACCTGGAAGATGTCCGTCGCCGCCATCATCGGCCTGGTCGACGTGCTCGTCGTGACCGTGGGCGTCTACTCGCTCTTCGGGTTCGAGATCTCTCCCGCGGCGGTCATCGGCTTCCTCACGATCCTGTCCTACTCGCTGTACGACACCACGGTCGTGTTCGACAAGGTCCGCGAGAACACGTTCGAAGACGGCGAGAAGTCGGGGCGGACGTTCGGCGAGTCGGTCAACCTTGCGGCCAACCAGACGCTCGTGCGCTCGATCAACACGACGATCGTTGCGGCCCTTCCGACCGGTGCGATCCTCTTCATCGGTGCGCTCTGGCTGGGTGCTCAGACTCTCACCGACATCTCGCTGTCGATCTTCGTCGGGACGCTCGTCGCCGCCTACTCGACGCTCTTCGTCGCGGTGCCGCTGTTCGCCCTGCTGCGCGAGAACGAGCCCGCCATCAAGGCGAACGACACCCGGGTTCTCGAGTCGCGCGAGCGTGCTTCGGTCGAGGCCTGAGCGCCGCCAGGGCGCGTAGAATCGATGTCTGCATGGCGGAGGTGAGGGTATGACCGAGATCACCCCGCCCCCTGCCCAGAGCTCGCTCCGGCGCCTCGTTCCTCGGATCTTCTCCCGCGCTGCGCCGCGGGAGGGGCTGGAGCAGCTCGTCCGGACGGTGCGCGCACATCACCCCAAGGGCGACATCGCGATCATCGATCGCGCCTATCAGACGGCGTCACGGGCGCACGCGCAGCAGAAGCGTCAGAGCGGCGAGCCGTACATCACGCATCCGCTCGCCGTAGCCCAGATCCTCGCCGAGCTCGGCCTCGGCCCGAGGGCCATTGCAGCCGCGCTGCTCCACGACACCGTAGAGGACACCTCATACGGTCTGGACCAGCTGACGGCGGAGTTCGGCGACGAGGTCGCCATGCTCGTCGACGGCGTCACGAAGCTCGACAAGGTCAAGTACGGCGACGCCGCGCAGGCCGAGACCGTGCGCAAGATGATCGTCGCGATGTCGCGCGACATCCGCGTCCTGCTGATCAAACTGGCCGACCGGCTGCACAACGCGCGTACCTGGGGCTTCGTGCCGCCGGAGAAAGCGGCGAAGAAGGCGACCGAGACCCTCGAGATCTACGCGCCGCTCGCGCACCGGCTGGGTATTCAGGCCATCAAGAGCGAGCTCGAGGATCTCTCCTTCGCGGTCCTGCATCCGAAGCTGTACGCCGAGATCGACAGCCTCGTCACCCAGCGCACCCCGCAGCGCGAGCAGTACCTGCAGACCGTGATCGACGCCGTCGAGACGGATCTCCGTGAGCTCCGCATCCGCGGTCGCGTCATGGGGCGACCGAAGCAGCTCTACTCCGTATACCAGAAGATGGTGGTGCGCGGGCGCGAGTTCGACGACATCTACGACCTCATCGGCATCCGTGTGCTGGTGACGACGGTCCGCGACTGCTACGCCGTGCTCGGCTCGATCCACGCGCGGTGGACGCCTTTGCCCGGGCGGTTCAAGGACTACATCGCGACCCCGAAGTTCAACCTGTATCAGTCGCTCCACACCACCGTGATCGGACCGGGTGGTCGCACGGTCGAGATCCAGATCCGCACCCACGAGATGCACCAGCAGGCCGAGTTCGGTGTCGCGGCGCACTGGAAGTACAAGGAGCGGATGGCGGGCGGCAAGGCCGACGCCAAGGCGATCGACAACGACATGGCGTGGCTCGCGCACATCTCCGACTGGCAGGCCGAGACGGCCGACCCGGGGGAGTTCCTCGACTCGCTCCGATTCGAGATCGGCGCGAAGGAGGTCTACGTCTTCACCCCGAAGGGGCGGGTCATCGGCCTGCCGGCGGGGGCCACCCCGGTCGACTTCGCCTACGCCGTGCACACCGAGATCGGCCACCGCACGATGGGTGCGAAGGTGAACGGGCGTCTCGTGCCGCTCGAGTCGACCCTTTCCAGCGGCGATGTCGTCGAGGTGTTCACCTCGAAGAACCCCGACGCCGGCCCGAGCCAGGATTGGCTGACATTCGTCAAGAGCACGCGGGCCCGCAACAAGATCCGCGGCTGGTTCACGAAGGAGCGGCGCGAAGAGGCCGTCGAGCAGGGCAAGGACGCGATCGCTCGGGCGATGCGACGTCAGAACCTGCCGCTCCAGCGCCTCATGGGGCAGGACGCGTTCACGGAAGTGGCGCACCAGCTGCGCTACGAGGACGTCACTGCGCTCTACGCGGCTGTGGGCGAGGGGCACGTCTCGACGCAGTCGGTGATCGAGAAGGTCACCGCGCTCGTCCGGGCAGAGGAGGACACCTCCACCGGACCGATCCAGCTGCCGGCTGTGGGACGGTCGCGCCAGAAGCGCGACAGCGACTCGGGTGTTCTCGTCCGCGGCGCGCCCGACATCCTCGTGAAGCTCGCGAAGTGCTGCACGCCGGTTCCGGGTGATGAGATCGTCGGCTTCGTCACCCGCGGGAGCGGCGTGTCGGTGCACCGCTCCGACTGCACGAACGTCGAGTCGCTCATGCGCGATCCGGAACGACTTATCGAGGTGTCGTGGGCGCCGACGACGAAGAGTCTCTTCCTGGTCCAGATCCAGGTGGAAGCGCTCGACCGTGCCGGGCTCCTCAGCGACGTCACGCGCGTGCTCAGCGAGCACCACGTCAACATCCTCTCCGCGTCGGTGCAGACCAACAACGATCGGCTCGCACTCAGCAGGTTCGTGTTCGAGATGGGCGACACCGTCCACCTCGACCGCGTGCTGAACGCGGTGCGGCGCATCGACGCGGTCTACGACGTGTACCGCGTCACGTCGTCCTGACCGGCGGGCGCTCCAGCCAGGCCAGGGCCTGCCGTTTGAACGGCAGGGGGCCGCTCGACGCCAACGACCGATGCGCCTCGTCGAGGATGCCGGGGAACGCGGCGATCATCGCGACGGCGCCCGCGCGTGGCGCGTCGCTGGCGGCGGCATCGGCGCGCAACAGGTCGCACAGGGTCCGGACGCGGCTCGACACGGGCATCCCGCCCAGATGCACGGTCTCTCGCGCCGGAAGCTGAAGGTCGCGGTAGTGCAGCCGATGATCGAGCACGTGGTTCCGGCGTCGCTCGGTGCAGCGCTGCACGCTGTGCCGCACCGGGGGGTCGGCGAGCGCGCCGTGGACCCAGGCAGCCGATTCGTGCGTCAGGGCCAGGCCCGGCGCGACGAGGGGGCGCAGCGATGCGGCCCGGATCTCGGGTCCTTCGACGGCGTCCGCAGGCATGAATGCTTCGCCGACCTCGACGACGTCACCGTCGAGGCGTGCAGCAGCCAGCTCGGCCAGGGAGAGCTGGGTACCCGGGGTGTAGACGAACGGCCAGATCATTCCGTCAGTCTGGCGGGTGCGTCCGAACCGCGCGGAGAGAGCCGAACGGTCTGTGGACAGCATGGCCTCCACAGACCGTTCGCGGGGAGAGAGTCAGCCGCCGAGAGCGCTGAGCCAGGCCTTCCGGGCGCTGAGCGCCTCTTTGGCCTGTGCGATGGCGCGTTTGTCGCCCGACGCCTCCGCGTCGGCGACTTCGGCTTCGAGCTTCGCGATCGCGTCGTGCAGCTGCGACAGCATGTCGCCCTGGCGCGCCTTCGTCTCGGGGTTGTTGTTCTTCCAGTCGGCGTCCTCGCGCGCACGCACGGACTGCTCGATCTTGCGGAGCTCGTCGTCGAGGGCGCGCTCCTTGTCGCGGGGGAAGATGCGACCGATCTCGTCCCAACGACGCTGAATGCCCGTGAGCAGCGCCCGGGCGGCAGCGGTGTCCTTCTCTGCGGTCACGGCGGCGGCCTCGTCGAGCAGAGCGCGCTTCGCGACGATCTTCTCCTGCGAGGCCTCGGCGTCGGCCTGCTCGCGCTCCGCTCGGGCACCGTAGAGCGCGTCGCCTGCGGCCTTGAACCGTGCCCAGAGCGCGTCGTCGGCCTTCTTGCCCGCGCGGCCCGACTGCTTCCACTGCTCGAGCAGATCGCGATAGGCGCCGATGCCGTCCTCGCCGCGGGGAGCGAGGGCCTCGGCCCGCTCGATGAGGCGCTGCTTCGCGTCGCGCGCGCTCTTGTGCGTCTCGTCGAGGCTGGCGTAGAACTCACGACGGTGCTTGTCGATGGTCGATCGGGCGTCGCGGAATCGCTTCCAGAGCTGCTGGCCGGTGCCGCGGGGGAGACGCGGGCCGTCGGCCTGATGGCGCTGCCAGCGGTCGAAGAGGTCGGTGACCTCTGCGGAGGTCTGCTTCCACTGGATCGACTTCGGATCGCGCGAGGCGATCGCCTCGATCGCCTCGACGAGCGCCGTACGCTCGGCGATCGCGGCGTCGAGCGCCTGCTTGGCCTCCGCCGCCTCGGACTCGGAGGCGGCGTCGAGCTCGCCCTCCAGCGCGACCAGGCGCGCCTCCAGCGCGGCCAGGTTGCCGACGGCCGCAGCCCCCGCGATGCGGGAACGGAGCGTGCTCACGGTGGAGCGCAGGTCGGAGGCTGACGCTCCGCCGCGGCGGTGACGGACCTCGATGAGCGTCACTTCGCCGGCGAGGTCGGAGAACTTGCGCTGGAAGTAGGCGAGCGCCTCTTCCGGCGTGCCGTCGGGGTACTGGCCGACGACGCGCCATTCGGCCCCCTCGCGCACCGAGACGGTGCCGTCGTCATCGACGCGACCCCACGGGGCGTCGTCGGCGGGGGTGGTCGTGGAGTCAGGGGTGGAAGTCACGGAAGGCACCTCGTCGCGGCTCGCGCCGCATGGGGGTCAGGTCGGGGGACAGCCTAGTACGGAGGGCGTCAGGGCGACGGGATCGTTGTCGGAGTGGAATCCGCCGGTGTCGGGGTCTGTGTCGGCGTCGGCGTGGGTGACAAGGTCTCCGTGGGAGAGGGCGCCGGACTCTCGGCGGGCGCGGGCGCTCCGGGACCTGCGGTGAAGTATGCGACCTGAGCGCCGATAGCGGCGAGGATCAGCACGCCGCCGGCGACGGCGGCGATGACGTTGTCGCGCGACCGGCGCCGTGCGAGGCCGTCGTGGTACTCGCGCCGGGCCGCATAGAGACGAGCGCGTTCGTGCGCCGCGCGATCGTCCCGGTTCTTGCCGCGACCTGCCACGTTGCCTCCTTCGTGCCCGTTGCGGGCCGCTCAAGCCTATGGCGCGGGTCTGCGCCGCGACAAAATCCCGGTGTCCGCGCGCGCGAGTAGCCTGAGAGGATGACCGATTCGAGCGCGCTCTTCTCCGGGCAGACGCCGCTCGCGGTGCGGATGCGCCCCACGTCGCTCGACGAGGTCGCCGGCCAGGGTCATCTGCTGCGGCCCGGCTCGCCCCTGGTCGCCCTCGCGTCGCCCGACGGCAACCGGGCGGGAGCGGTATCCGTCATCCTGTGGGGGCCGCCCGGCACCGGCAAGACCACGCTCGCGCAGGCGATCGCCCGCTCGTCGGGCCGCCGTTTCGTCGAGCTGTCGGCGGTCACGGCAGGCGTGAAGGACGTGCGCGAGGTCATGCAAGAGGCGATGACGCAGCGCGACCTCTACGGCATCTCGACGATCCTGTTCCTCGACGAGATCCACCGCTTCACGAAGGCGCAGCAGGATGCTCTGCTGCCGGGCGTCGAGAACGGCTGGGTCCTGCTCATCGCCGCGACGACCGAGAACCCGTCGTTCTCCGTCGTCGCGCCCCTGCTGTCCCGCTCGCTGCTGCTCACCCTCCAGCCGCTCAGCGACGACGACCTCGGCGGGCTCATCGACCGCGCCGTCGCGGACGCCCGCGGACTCGCCGGCTCGGTCGTCCTGGCCGACGATGCGCGGACGGCGCTGATCCGGCTGGCCTCCGGCGATGCCCGACGCGCGCTGACGTCGCTCGAAGCCGCCGCGACGATGGCCGAGCCCGGCGATGACGACGAGGCGCCGGTCATCACCGCTGACCACGTGGCTCAGGCGGTCGACCGTGCATTGCTCCGGTACGACAGGCAGGGCGACGAGCACTACGACGTCATCAGCGCGTTCATCAAGTCGATCCGCGGATCGGATGTCGATGCCGCCATGCACTACCTGGCTCGGATGATCGAGGCGGGCGAAGATCCTCGGTTCATCGCGCGGCGCCTGGTCATCTCAGCCTCTGAGGACATCGGCCTCGCCGATCCGCAGGCTCTCACGATCGCCGTTGCCGCCGCCGACGCGGTCGCTTTCATCGGGATGCCGGAAGGCCGCATCCCGCTCGCCGAGGCCACGGCGTATCTCGCGACCACCGCCAAGTCGAACGCCGCCTACAACGCGATCAACGCGGCCATCTCCGATGTCCGCGCCGGCGGGTTCGGTCGCGTGCCCAAACATCTGCGCGATGCTCACTATGCCGGCGCGAAGCGGCTGGGGCACGGCAAGGGGTACGTCTATCCGCACGACCTCGAGGTCGGCGTCGCGACGCAGCAGTACCTCCCCGACGAATTGCGTGGCAAGCGGTACTACGAGCCGACGAATCGCGGTGTCGAGCGCGAGATCGGCGCGCGGGTCGAGAAGCTGCGGAAGATCCTGGGGGACTGAGCCGTGGACGATCCCGTACCCGCGTGGACGCTGCTGGGCTCGTCGCCCGCCTTCGACGGCTACGTGCGCGTGCGCCGCGACCGCTACCTGCTGCCCGACGGCAGTGAGAGCGACTGGGATGTCGTCGAGGTCGGCGACACCGTCACGGTGGTCGCGGTCACGCCCGACGACACCGTCGTGCTGTTCGATCAGTACCGCGTCGGCCCCCAGCGCGTGCTGGGCGAGCTGCCCGGCGGGCTGATCGATCCCGGTGAGGACGCTGTCGCGGCGGGCGTGCGAGAGCTGCTGGAGGAGACCGGGTATCGTGCCGGCGCCGTCTTCGACGCCGGCGGCGAGTGGGCCGCCGCGAACGCCCGGCGACGACGGCACGTGGTCATCGCCGCCGACTGTCTGCGCGTCGCCGCGCCGGAGTGGGGCGAGCACGAGACGGGCCGGGTGCGGACGATCGCGGCATCCGACCTCATCGATCACCTGACTGCCGGCGAGACCAGCGACGGCGGGCCCGCCCTGCGGGGGCTCATCCGATTCGCGGCGAGTCGGGGCGTCGACCCCGCACTCCGCGGTCTGCAGTCTCGCGTGCGGGAGCTTCTCGCGACGTTCCCCGCCGACGACGACACGACGGCCGGTGCCGATCCGTTCGACGCGTTCTGGGATGCCGCCGACGGGAAGAACGCCGCCGCCCTGTGGGCCGAGCTCGACCCGCTCGCCGCGGACTCGGCCGAGGCGGTGCGCAGCTACGAGCGCGCCTCGCTGCACGACTTCCTCGGCGAGGAGGCGGAGGCGATCCCGCTGTACCGGTCGGCGCTCGATGAGGGCCTGGCCGGAAAGCGGCGCTCGGCGTGCATCATCCAATTGGCGAGCTCGCTGCGCAACGTCGGCGATCCCTCGGGCGCTCTCGCACTGCTGCACCGCTTTCCCGACACCGATCCGCTCGTCGACGCCGCCCGGGCGTTCGAGGCGCTGGCGCTGTTCAGCGATCAGAAGCCCGCGCCCGCACTCCGGACGGCGCTGCAGGCGCTCGCGCCCCACCTCCCGGCCTACCGCCGTTCGGTGGAGGGGTACGCGGCCGACCTCACCTCGCCTCGCCGTATCCGGGTTATCTCGGTGGCCGTCATCGTCGCCGACGGGTACGTCCTCGCCGAGGAGTACCCCGGCGGGCCGGGCGCGGGGCGGTTCCTGCGAGCACCCGGCGGCGGCGTGGAGTTCGGCGAGACCGCGGCGGCCGCCATGCGGCGCGAGCTGCGCGAGGAGCTCGCCGCCGGCGTCGACGAACTCACGCTGCTCACCGTGAGCGAGAACATCTTCGACGACGGTCGCAAGAGCGGGCACGAGATCGCGCATGTCTTCGCCGTCCGCAGCGCCACGCTCGAGGCGCTGCCCCTCGGGGAACGGCTCCCTGTGCTCGACGGAGACACCTCCGTCGGCTGGTATCGCATCGACGACCTGCGACGGGATGCGACCCCGTTCTACCCGGCCGGCGTCCTCGACCTCGCCGCCGCGGTCGACGCGGACGCCGTCTGATAGACTCGACCGGCTCGAAGCCCAGTTTTCGGGCATCCCTCTCTTCTGATCAAGACCTCTCGGCGTGCCCCGGCGTGCAGTCCGAGACGGGCGAGGAGACGGAGATACGTCCGTGAGTCGTGAACGTCGCGACCACGTCATCGGAAGGAGAGCTTCGTGACCACGAAGTCTCAGGACCGCCGCAAGGTCCGTCTGTCGCGCGCCCTCGGCGTCGCGCTGACCCCGAAGGCCGCCCGCTACCTCGAGAAGCGTCCCTACGCTCCGGGTGAGCACGGCCGCACCAAGCGCAAGGCCGACAGCGACTACGCCGTCCGTCTGCGCGAGAAGCAGCGTCTGCGCGAGCAGTACGGCATCCGCGAGAAGCAGCTGCGCATCCAGTTCAACGAGGCCCGCCGCAAGGACGGTCTGACCGGTGAGAACCTGGTCGAGCAGCTCGAGATGCGTCTGGACGCGCTCGTCGTTCGTGCCGGTTTCGCCCGCACGACCGCACAGGCCCGCCAGCTGGTCGTGCACCGTCACATCCTCGTCGACGGCCAGCTCGTCGACCGCCCGTCGTTCCGCGTGAAGCCGGGTCAGCTCATCCACGTCAAGGAGAAGAGCGAGTCGCTCGAGCCCTTCCAGGTCGCAGCCGCCGGCGGTCACGCCGACGTCCTGCCCCCGGTCCCGGGCTACCTCGAGGTCGAGCTCGACAAGCTGCAGGCGCGCCTCGTGCGCCGCCCGAAGCGCGCCGAGGTGCCCGTCACGTGTGACGTGCAGCTCGTCGTCGAGTACTACGCCGCGCGCTGAGTCGTACGGCTCGCTGAGTCTCAGCACTGCCATGAAGGGCGTCGGGTTCTCCCGGCGCCCTTCATGCTTTGCACCTAACATGGATGCCATGAAGAACGCGCTGTGGTTCGTTTTGGGCGTCGCCGGCGGTTTCGTCGCCGCGCACGTGGTCAACAAGGATCCGCGCGGTCACGAGATGCTCGCCGAGGTCGACGCGCGAATCTCCGAATTCGCCGATCGGATCGGCGATGCCTACCGCGAGCAGGAAGCCCGCATCGAGGGTCTCGCAGCCGACGTGAAGGGCGTGGCCTCCGACGCCCTCGACTCGGCCGCGGACGCCGCCTCCGACGCCGCGGACGCAGCGCGCGACGCGGTCGCGAAGGCCAAGAACGCCGCCGACTCCTCACACTGACACCCGACCTGATCTTGACGTCGTGCCTCCGGGCGCGACGCCGATGCCTGCCTGCCGAAGGAACCCGATGAAGACCGCCGAGATCGCCCAGCGCTACCTGGACTACTTCGAGAAGAAGGGGCACACGATCGTGCCCTCCGCATCGCTCGTCACCGACGACCCCGCGCTGCTGTTCACCGTCGCGGGCATGGTCCCCTTCATCCCCTACCTCTCGGGCGACGTCCCTGCCCCGTACGCGCGAGCGGCCGATGTCCAGAAGTGCATCCGCACCAACGACATCGAAGAGGTGGGCAAGACGCCGCGCCACGGCACCTTCTTCCAGATGCTCGGCAACTGGTCCTTCGGCGACTACTTCAAAGAGGGCGCCATCTCGTTCGCATGGGAACTGCTGACCAGCCCCGAATCGGAGGGCGGCCTCGGGTTCGACCCGAAGGATCTCTGGGTCACGGTCTACGAAGAGGACGACGAGGCGCGCCAGCTGTGGCTGAAGCACTCGACGCTGCCCGACGAGCGCATCCAGCGTCTCGGCAAGGACACCAACTACTGGAGCACCGGCCTCCCGGGTCCTGCCGGCCCGTGCTCGGAGATCTTCTTCGACCGCGGTCCCGCGTACGGCATCGACGGCGGACCGGCGACCGACGACGACCGGTACGTCGAGATCTGGAACCTCGTGTTCATGCAGTACGAGATCGCGGACGTGCGCTCGAAGTACGACTTCACGATCGTCGGCGAGCTGCCGAACAAGAACATCGACACGGGCATGGGGCTCGAGCGCGTCGCCTTCATCAAGCAGGGCGTCGACAACATGTACGAGACCGACCAGGTGCGTCCCGTGCTCGATAAGGCCGTCGAGCTCTCGGGCAAGACCTACGGCGCGAACCACGAAGACGACGTGCGGTTCCGTGTCATCGCAGATCACATCCGGTCGTCGCTGATGCTGCTCTCCGACGGCGTGACGCCGTCGAACGACGGGCGCGGCTACATCCTGCGCCGTCTGATGCGTCGCGCCATCCGCTCGATGCGCCTGCTGGGCGTCGACGGACCGAGCTTCGCGGAGCTGTTCGCAGCGTCGCGCGACGCGATGAAGGAGGCGTACCCGATCGTCGAGACCGACTACGCGCGGCTCTCGCAGTACGCTCTGGCCGAGGAGGCGACCTTCCTGCGCACCCTGGCCGCGGGATCCGAGCTGCTCGACGAGTCGGTCGAGCAGGCCAAGAAGGCGGGGGAGGGCAAGCTGAGCGGCGCGCAGGCGTTCCTTCTGCACGACACGTACGGGTTCCCCATCGACCTGACTCTCGAGATCGTCGAGGAGGCGGGGCTCAGCGTCGACCGCGGCGCCTTCGATTCGCTCATGCAGGAGCAGCGCGAGCGCGCCAAGGCCGACGCGCGGTCCCGCAAGGGGCAGCTCGCCGACACGAGCGTCTACCGTGACTTCCGCGCTCAGGGCGAGACGGTGTTCACGGGCTACACCGAGCTCGAGACGGGCTCGCGGGTACTCGGCCTTCTGGTCGGCGGCGTCTCCGTCGACCGCGCCAGCCAAGGTCAGATCGCCGAGGTGATCCTTGCCGAGACGGCGCTGTACGCCGAGTCGGGTGGCCAGGTCGCCGACAAGGGCGTCATCGTCGGCCCGGGCTACGAGCTCGAGGTCCTCGACGTGCAGAAGCCGGTGCCCGGTCTCGTCAGCCACACCGTCGAGGTGACGACGGGTGAAGTGGCCGTGGGCGAGGCCGCCACGACGGTGGTGGATGCCGCGAACCGCCGCGCTGCGCAGCAGGCTCACTCCGCGACGCACCTCGTGCACGCCGCACTGCGCGACACGCTGGGCAAGAGCGCGACCCAGGCCGGCTCGCTCAACCGCGCCGGCTACCTGCGCTTCGACTTCTCCTGGGGTCAGGCGCTCTCGCCCGAGACTCGTACCGAGATCGAGGAGATCGCCAACAACGCCGTCCGCGACAACCTCGAGGTCACGACCCGGATCATGTCGCTCGACGAGGCGAAAGCCGCCGGCGCGATGGCCCTGTTCGGTGAGAAGTACGGCGAGACCGTCCGCATGGTCGACATCGGCGGCCCCTGGTCGCGCGAGCTGTGCGCGGGGACCCACGTGTCGTCGAGCGCCGAGGTCGGACTCATCAACCTCATCGGCGAATCGTCGGTGGGCGCGTCGAACCGGCGCGTGGAGGCGCTCGTCGGGCAGGACGCCTTCCGTGAGCTCGCCGCCGAGCGTGCCATCGTGTCGCAGCTGACGACCTCGCTGAAGACGCCGCGCGACCAGCTCGCCGCTCGCGTGGCCGAGCTCGCCGCGAGCCTGAAGGCCGCAGAGAAGCGGATCGCCCAGTTCGAGGCTCGCGCCCTCGCCGACCGGCTGCCGCAGCTGGTGGGCGCTGCGGCGGCCGCCGGCCCGTTCCAGATCGTCGCCGAATCGCTCGGCTCGGCGGGATCGGCGGACGATGTCCGCACCCTGGCACTGCAGGTGCGCGACCGTCTCGGAGCCGACGCCGCAGCGATCGTCGCCCTCGGGGCCGTCGTGGGGGACCGCCCCGTCGTGGTCGTCGCCACCAACGATGCCGCCCGCGCGGCAGGAGCCAAGGCCGGTGTGCTCGCGAAGGCCGCGGCATCCGCTCTCGGCGGCGGTGGCGGCGGGCGCGACGACGTGGCGCAGGGCGGCGGTACGGACGCCGCAGCGCTTCCCGTGGCCCTCCGCGCGGTGCGCGACGCGGCGAGCGGCCTGTGAGCGGATTCCGGCCGGGCGTGCGGCTCGGCGTCGATGTGGGTACGGCCCGCATCGGCGTCGCCCGATGCGACCGCGACGGCCTGCTCGCGGTTCCGGTCGAGACCGTGCCGCGCGCAGAGGGAGATCTCGCACGCATCGGCGCTCTGGCCGAGGAGTACGACGCCGTCGAGCTCGTTGTGGGCCTGCCGGTCGCGCTCAGCGGGCGGGAGACCGCGTCGACGGCAGACGCACGCGGTTTCGCCGAGGCTCTCGCGGCCGCCGGACACCGTGTCCGTCTCGTCGACGAGCGGCTGAGCACCGTGAGCGCCCACAGTGCGTTGCGCGGCTCGGGCCGATCACAGCGATCGTCTCGTAGCATTGTTGACCAGGTCGCCGCCGTAGTGCTCCTCCAGCAGGCACTCGACGTCGAGAAGAGCACCGGTAACCCGCCCGGTGTTCCCGTCGCACCCTTGCAGGAGCACCCCTGACATGACTGACCGCCCGCCGCACGACAATGGCGTCCCGACGAGCCGACGCGCCGCGCGTGCGGCATCCCAGAGTCCGGCGTCCCAGGGTCCGGCATCCACGCCGGGAGGCGCAGCGCGTCCCGACGACTCCTCGCGTGCGGAGCACACCCCGACTCCGGCCGCGGAGCACCGCGGATCGGTGGACGCACCGGCGTCCCGCGAGCAGGCTCTGGGCGAACAGGCGTCGTACGGGCAGACGCCGCGGGCCGCTGCGCCTGCTGTCGGCACACTCGACGCCCTCTTCACGGGCGACGTGAGCACGCACGAGGTGGGCGCCGTTCCCAGCCGGCATGATCGCGACCGCAAGAAGAGCCGGATCGCGAAATGGGTCGTCCTCATCGTGATCCTGGCGATCCTCGGCAGCATCGTGGCCGCGGGCGCATGGGTGTGGAACACGTACGAGCCTCAGATCCGCTCCGTGATGGGGTGGGAGGAGCCGAAGGACTTCGAGCCCGGCGAGGCGACCGGCGAGGTGCTGGTGACCGTCGTGAGCGGCGACACCGGGTCGACGATCTCTCAGACGCTCTTCGATCAGGGCGTCACGAAGACGCCCACTGCGTTCTACGATCACCTCATCGCGACGGCACAGGACCCGACGTTCCAGCCGGGGGTGTACGCGTTGCAGCAACGCATGACGTCCGAGGCGGCCCTGACGCTCATCCTCGATCCCGCGAGCAAGCGACAGAACGCCGCCCAGCTGCGAGAAGGCTTGACCGTCGACCAGACCGTCGAGGTGCTCGCGCAGGGCACGGGTATGCCGGTCGAGGACTTCACCGCCGCTGTCGCCGACCCATCCGCGTACGGCGTCGCGGCCGACACGCTGGAGGGCTGGCTGTTCCCGGCGACCTATCAGTTCGACCCCGGGCTCTCGGCCACGGACATCGTGCGCACGATGGTCGACCGCACGCTCGAGTCGCTCGACGCCGCGGGCGTTCCGCAGGAGCGCCACGAGGAGATCCTCACGACGGCATCGATCATTC
Organism: Microbacterium sp. BDGP8; assembly: GCF_029991045.1. Classification (NCBI taxonomy): domain Bacteria; kingdom Bacillati; phylum Actinomycetota; class Actinomycetes; order Micrococcales; family Microbacteriaceae; genus Microbacterium; species Microbacterium sp. BDGP8. Next base: position 1,451,493 of record NZ_CP120712.1, read on the forward strand.
AGCGCGAGGCGCGTCTGTCCGACGACTTCTACAAGGTCTCTCGCGTCATCGCCAACCGCCTCGCAGACGGCATGCCCCTGCAGATGGACTCGACGGCCCAGTACGGGTACAACGAGATGCACGACGGTACGGTCAGCTCGTCGGCAGAGGCGCTCGAGGACGACAATCCCTGGAACACCTACGTCCGAGCGGGGCTGCCGGCGGGGCCGATCGCGAATCCCGGCGATGAGGCGATCGACGCGGCGATGAATCCCGCAGACGGGCCGTGGCTGTACTTCGTCACCTGGAACATGGACACCGGCGAGACGATCTTCTCCGCGACCTACGAGGAGCACCAGGCCGGCATCGAGCAGTGGCACGCGTGGTGCGACGCGAATGACAACCGCGGCTGCTGATCCGTTTGCGGAAGACCCGCGCCGCTTCGAGGTGTGGGGCTCGCCGATCGACCACAGCCTGTCGCCGGTCCTCCACACCGCGGCGTACGACCGGCTCGGTCTGCCGTGGCGGTACGGGCGGCGGCACGTCGACGAGGCGTCGTTCGCGAGCGAGCTGGCAGCCCTCGGGCCGGAGTTCCACGGGCTGTCGCTCACCATGCCGCTGAAGACACTCGCGCACGACGCGGCTCGGATGCGGGATGCCGCGGCGACCGCAACCGGCGCAGCGAACACGCTCCTCCGGACGGGCGATGGGTGGGCGGCGTTCAACACCGACGTCGGCGGACTCGCGGCTGCGCTCGCGGAGATCGGGTCCGCGGCTGCGCCTCGTGCCCGCATCGTCGGCGCAGGCGCGACGGCGACGTCGGCGCTCCTCGCGCTCGAGCGCGTCGGCGTCGGCCGGATCGACATCGCGGCACGACGGCCCGCCGCAGCCGAGCCGCTGCGGACGCTCGCGGCGAGCCGAGGCATCGCGGCGACGGTGTCGCCCCTCGACGCGCCGGCGGGGGAGGTCGAGCTGACCGTGTCGACCCTCCCGGGCGACGCGCCGGTCGCTGACGCCGTCTCCGCGGGTCTCGCCGCGAGCGGGGGCACGCTCTACGACGTCGTCTACGGCACGTGGCCGACAGCGCTCGGACACGCCTGGCTCGCCGCAGGACAGCCGGCCCACCCGGGCGCGACCATGCTGCTGCATCAGGCGGTGCTCCAGATCCGCATCTTCGCGACCGGTTCGCCCGACGACCCGCTGCCCGGCGAGGAGGACGTCGTCGCCGTCATGCGCCGGGCGCTCATGGGAGGATAGACGAATGCTCCGCGTGCTCACGGCCGGCGAATCGCACGGCCCCGAACTCGTCGCCCTCATGGAGGGCCTCCCCGCCGGCGTGCCGGTCTCACGTGCCGCGATCCAGGCCGACCTCGCTCGGCGCAAGCTGGGCTACGGCCGCGGCTCGCGCATGAAGTTCGAGGAGGACGAACTCACCATCTCGACGGGCGTCCGACACGGCTTCAGCCTCGGCAGCCCCATCGCTCTGCGCATCGGCAACACCGAGTGGCCGAAGTGGGTCGAGGTGATGAGCCCCGAGCCGATCGAGCTCACCGAGCGCTCCCGCGGACGCGGTGCCGCCCTGACTCGGCCTCGCCCCGGCCACGCCGACCTCGTCGGCATGCAGAAGTACGGATTCGACGAGGCCCGACCGATCCTCGAGCGCGCGAGCGCCCGTGAGACGGCCGCGCGCGTGGCTCTCGGCGCGGTGGCCCGGTCGTTCCTGAACGAGCTCGGCATCCGGCTCGTCAGCCACACGCTCTCGATCGGCCCCGTGCGGGTGCCCGACGGCTCGGCGCTGCCGACGCCCGACGATGTCGACGTGCTGGATGCCGATCCGCTGCGGTGCTTCCACGCCGAGACCTCTGCCGCGATGGTCGCCGAGGTGGACGCTGCGAAGAAGGACGGCGACACGCTGGGCGGCATCGTCGAGGTCCTCGCGTACGGGCTCCCGCCCGGGCTCGGATCCCACGTGCAGTGGGACCGCCGTCTCGACGCGAAGCTCGCCCAGGCGCTCATGGGTATCCAGGCGATCAAGGGCGTCGAGGTCGGCGACGGCTTCGAGACCACGCGTCGTCGCGGCTCCGCGGCACACGACGAGCTTTTCGCGACCGACGCGGGCATCGCGCGCTCGAGCGACAAGGCGGGTGGCACCGAGGGCGGGATGTCGACGGGCACAGTCCTGCGGGTCCGAGCGGGCATGAAGCCGATCGCGACGGTGCCGAAGGCGCTGCGCACGGTCGACGTCGCGTCGGGCGACGCGGCGACGGCTCATCACCAGCGGTCCGACGTGTGCGCGGTGCCGGCAGCCGGCGTCGTCGCCGAAGCGATGGTCGCGATCGTGCTCGCGGAGTCCGTGCTCGAGAAGTTCGGGGGCGACAACGTCGCCGAGACCCGCCGCAACCTCGAGGGATACCTCGCGGCGATCCCCGAGACGCTGCGCTCGGCGGCGCTGAGCGACGACGCGATCGGATGACCGCCCCCGCGATCGTCCTGATCGGACCGATGGGCGCGGGCAAGTCGAGCATCGGCAAGAAGCTGGCGCGCGTTCTCGGCACGACGTTCACCGACAGTGACGGCCTCGTCGTCCGCGACCACGGCCCGATCGAACGGCTCTTCGCGGAGCATGGCGAGGAGCGCTTCCGTGAGCTCGAGAGGCTCGCGGTCGCCGAGGCCCTCGGGCGCGGCGGCGTCGTCGCCCTCGGTGGCGGCGCGGTGCTGCATCCCGATACGCGGAGCGACATCGCCGCGCACCGCGTGGTGCTGCTCACCGTGTCTGAGCAGACGATCGCCTCACGCCTCGCCGGCACCACGCGCCCCCTGCTCCAGGGTGACGACCCGGTGGGTCGCTGGCGCGAGGTCGCCGAGGGTCGACGCGAGCTCTACGAGCGGCTCGCCGACGCGCGGTTCGACACATCCACCGGCCGGATCCAGGACATCGTCGACGCCATCGCGGCGTGGGCTCAGGAGGAGACGTCATGACAGACACCACCGTCATCACCGTCGGGGGCACCGCGCCCTACGACGTGACCATCGGGCGCGGCATTCTTCCGCTCGTCGGCTCGGCGCTGCCCGAGGCCGCGCGCAAGGTGCTCATCGTGCACCCCCCGACGCTGTCCGCTCAGGCCGAGCGTCTCCGCGAGATCCTGGGGTCGGACCGCCAGGTGCTGCTGGCGGAGATCCCCGACGCCGAGCAGGGCAAGCGCGTCGAGGTCGCGGCGTTCTGCTGGCAGGTCATGGGCCAAGCGGACTTCACGCGCACGGATGCCGTCGTCGGGTTCGGCGGCGGCGCCGTGACCGACCTCGCCGGCTTCGTCGCCGCGACGTGGCTGCGCGGCATCGCGGTCGTGCAGGTCCCCACGACGGTGCTTGGCATGGTGGATGCCGCCGTCGGCGGGAAGACGGGCATCAACACCGCGGAGGGAAAGAACCTCGTGGGTGCCTTCTGGCCCCCGGTCGCCGTGGTCTGCGACCTCGACCTGCTCGACGGGCTGTCGCGCAACGAGCGCGTCGCCGGCTTCGCGGAGGTCGTGAAGGCCGGTTTCATCTGGCACCCCGAGATCCTCGACCTGATCGAAGCGGATCCCGAGGCGGCCGTCGACCCGCACAGCGACGCGTTCCGGCGGAGCATCGAGCTCGCGATCGACATGAAGGCGAAGGTCGTGGGGGAGGACCTGCGCGAAGCGGGGCTTCGCGAGGTCCTCAACTACGGGCACACGCTCGGGCACGCCATCGAGCACGCCGAGCGGTACCAGTGGCGCCACGGCGCCGCGATCTCGGTGGGGATGATGTTCGCGGCCGAGCTGTCGCGTCTGGCGGGACGACTCCCGGATGCCGCAGCCCAGCGTCACCGCGACATCCTCGAGACCCTCGGGCTGCCCACCTCGTACCGTGCGGGTGCGTGGCGCCAGCTGCTGGCGACGATGCAGCGCGACAAGAAGACCCGCGGCTCGATGCTGCGGTTCATCGTGCTCGACGACATCGCCAAGCCGACCGTTCTGCAGGCCCCCGATGAGTCGCTGCTTTTCGCCGCCTACCAGGAGGTGGGGGCCTGAGCCGGCGCGTCATCGGTAGGGTGGGCGCGTGAGCACCCCTCGACGCCTACTGCTGGTCAACGGGCCGAACCTCAATCTGCTCGGCACCCGCGAGCCCGAGATCTACGGACGCGAGACCCTCGCCGACGTCGAGGCCCTCGTCATCGCGGCGGCCGGGGAACGCGGCGTCGAGGTGCGCTGCGTGCAGAGCAACCATGAGGGCGTCCTCATCGATGCCATCCACGAGGCCCGTGCGGACTGCGTCGGCATCGTGATCAACCCCGGCGGGCTCACGCACACCTCCGTCGTCCTCCGTGATGCGCTCGCGGGAGTGTCCCTGCCGGTGGCCGAAGTCCACATCTCCGACGTCTACGAGCGCGAGAGCTTCCGCCACCACTCCTACGTCGCCGACGTCGCCTCGGTCCATGTCATCGGCGAAGGTGTCGCCGGATACGCGCGCGCGACGCGACAGCTGCTCGACATCCTCGCGTAGAATCGATCCTCGGCCCGTCGGCCGCCCGACCACACGAACGGAACTCCACACTCATGGCATCGACCGCAGACATCAAGAACGGCGTCGTCCTCAGCATCGACGGTCAGCTTTGGAACGTCATCGAGTTCCAGCACGTCAAGCCCGGCAAGGGTGGTGCGTTCGTGCGCACGAAGCTGAAGAACGTCGTGTCGGGCAAGACCGTCGACCGCACCTATAATGCCGGCGCGAAGATCGAGATCGAGAACGTCGACCGCCGCGACTTCACCTACCTGTACAACGACGGCGACAACTTCGTCTTCATGGACGTCGACGACTACGACCAGATCACGGTCCCCGCCGCCACCGTCGGCGACGCCAAGAACTACCTGCTCGAGAACCAGCAGGTGCAGATCGCGCTGAACAACGGCAACCCGCTCTACATCGAGCTGCCCGCTTCGGTCGTCCTCGAGATCACGTACACCGAGCCGGGCCTGCAGGGCGACCGCTCGTCGGCGGGCACGAAGTCCGCGACGGTCGAGACCGGCTACGAGATCCAGGTTCCGCTGTTCGTCGAGCAGGGCACGAAGGTCAAGGTCGACACCCGCACGGGTGACTACCTCGGCCGCGTGAACTGACGCCGGTCCCCGCCCGATGAGCGCTCGCTCCAAGGCGCGCAAGCGCGCCCTCGACATCCTCTACCAGTCCGACATCCGCGGCGACGACCTCGGGGTGACCCTCGCCGCCGAGGCGAAGCGCGCGGCTCTCGAGCCCGCCCGCGAGGCGTCGTGGCTGTACGCGCGCGAGATCATCGACGGCATCATCGACAACCGCGAAGACATCGACGAGCAGATCACGACGTTCGCGAAGGACTGGTCCCTCGCGCGGATGCCGGCCGTCGACCGGGCGATCCTCCGACTCGGCGTCTGGGAGATCGTGTACAACGACGCGGTTCCCGCCGCAGTCGCCATCGACGAGGCCGTCGAGCTCGCGAAGGAGTTCTCGACCGACGGGTCGAGCGCTTTCGTCCACGGCGTCCTCGGTCGGGTCGCCCGACTGGGCTGACCGACGTTGGAGGCGCCCTCGAGAATCCTCGTATGAGGTCGAACCCGTGATCGAGAGGGCAGCGCCGTCGTGGCGCGCCGTCCTGGCGCCGGCGGCGTCGGGTGAGAACGCGGTCGCCCTGGGCGTGCAGCTGCGCCAGCGAGAAAGCGCCGCCGCGGCTCACTGGGGGCCGCGTCGGGTGCTTCCGGCGACCCCGCGGAGCGTCGCCACCTCCGACGGCGAGCTCCGGCTCGCGGTGCGTCCGCTCTCTCGCAGCGGAACCAGTGGCCGATGGGTGCAGGGCGACGAGAGCTGGGAATCGCTGCGACGTGGTGCGTGGCGGGTCGATCCGGTGCGCGCGCGCTGGTTCTCGACGCTGTACGGCATCGCGCATGACGCTCGGCTGCTCGGCGGCTACGGCGACTCGGAGTGGTTGACGCTCGACGGCGCCGACTCCGAGCTCCTCTGGCCCCACCTTCGCGCCGCGGCCGGTCTCGGCATCCCGATCGTGCCGACCCGACCCGATCAGCAGGTGCTCCTGGCCGACGGCGCGTCGATCGAGGTGCGGGTGGACAGCGTCGACGGTGACCTGCAGCTCACGCCCGTCGTGCGGTTCGCCGGCGGTGAGGAAACCGCTGCCCATGCGCGCCCGCTCGGACATGTCGGCATCTACGGCGCCAGCCAGGTCGCGGATGGCCTGCGGGTCGTCTTCGCACCGGTGGGCTTCGGCCCGGGTGTCCGATCTCTCCTGGCGGCCGGCGACTCGATCCGCGTTCCCGCGGCGGATCGCGAAGAGTTCCTCCGCGAGGCATACCCCAGATTGGCCCGCGAGACGGTCGTCGTGCCCGCCCCGGGAGTCCGATTGCCCCCGCCCGAACGCACGACGCTCGTCGTCACGGTCGATCACGGCCCGCGCGACGAGCTCGCGTACGCGTTCGCCTGGCAGGTGCCCGGCGCAGGCCGCGTCGCGTGGGACGCTGCCGCGGGATCGGCGTCCGCCGATCCTGAGCTCCGAGTGGCCCTCGAGGCGGCGTGGGCGAGCGCTACGGACGACCCGTTCGTGCCCGAAGGAACCCGCAGCGGCGTCGAGGCGGCGGAGTTCACGACCGAGGTGCTGCCGGTGCTGCAGGCGCTCGACGGGGTCCGCGTCGAGGTGTCGGGCGTGACGCGGTCGTATCGGGAGCTTTCGGGCGACCCGCGCATCACCGTGAAGACGGTCGAGACCACCGACGCGGACTGGTTCGACCTCGGCGTGCACGTCGAGGTCGAGGGACGCCGCGTTCCGTTCCGCCCCCTGTTCACCGCCCTCGCGCAGCGTCGGAAGAAGATGCTGCTGTCCGATGGTGCGTACTTCTCCCTTTCGCATCCGGCACTCGACCGTCTGCGCGAGCTCATCGAGGATTCGCGCGACCTGGTCGAATGGGAGACCGGCAGCGCCCGCGTCAGCCGCTATCAGGTGGAGCTCTGGACGGCGTTCGAGGACGTCGCCGACGAGGCGGAGCCGGCCGTACGGTGGCGTGCGGCCGTCGGCGACTTCCGCGATGCGGCAGCCGAGGGCGTGCCTGCGGCCGCCGCGGAGACGCCGGTCGGCATCGTCACCGCCCTGCGGCCCTACCAGCATGAGGGGTACGCGTGGCTCGCGGCACTGCGCGACGCGCGCCTGGGGGGCATCCTGGCCGATGACATGGGGCTCGGCAAGACTCTGCAGCTCCTCGCGCTGCTCGAGCGCGAGCGCGAGCGCGGTTCGAGTCGGCCCGCGCTCGTCGTCGCGCCGACCTCGGTCGTGTCGGCATGGCGCGACGAGGCTGCGCGTCATGCCCCGGGCCTGCGCACTGTCGTGGTCGACGGTGTGGGGGCCGCGCCCGAGCGGATCGAGGCGGATCTCGTCCTGACCTCCTATGCGCTGCTCCGCCTCGATGCCGCCGCGTACGCCGAGCGCGAGTGGTCGACGGTCGTGCTCGATGAGGCGCAGTACGTCAAGAACCCGCGGACGCGCGTGCACCGCGCCGTGCTCGGCCTGCGTGCCGATGTCGTCTTCGCTGCCACCGGCACACCGCTCGAGAACAGTCTGACCGACCTCTGGGCGATCCTGTCGCTGACGAGCCCCGGCCTCTTCCCCTCGGCCCGACGCTTCCGGGAGGAGTATGTACAGCCGATCGAGCGTGGCCGTGTCGACGAGAACCTCGAAGGGGGCCCCGCGCGCGAACGCCGGCTTGCGCGGCTGCGGCGGCGCATCCGGCCGTTCCTGCTCCGACGCACGAAGGATGTCGTGGCTCCCGAGTTGCCGCCTCGACAGGAGCAGGACGTGCGCGTCGAGCTCTCGAGCGGTCACCGTGCCGTCTACGAGCGCGTGCTGCAGCGGGAGCGCCGGAAGGTGCTCGGGCTGCTGGACGATCTCGACAGCCAGCGGTTCATCGTCTTCCGATCCCTGACTCTTCTGCGCATGCTGGCTCTCGCGCCCGCTCTCGTGGACGCCGGTGGGCCGGGTCTCGTCCCGAGCAAGCTCGAGGCGCTCCGCGGGCGCTTGGACGAGGTGATCGCCGAGGGGCACCGAGCGCTCGTGTTCAGTCAGTTCACCTCGTTCCTCGACATCGTCGAAGCCGACCTCCGGGCGCGCGGCACCGGAGTGGTCCGCCTCGACGGTTCGACGAGCAACCGGGCGGCGGTGGTGGAAGCGTTTCGGAAGGGCGATGACCCGGTGTTCCTCATCAGCCTCAAAGCGGGCGGCGTGGGGCTGACCCTCACGGAGGCCGACTACGTCTTCCTGCTCGATCCCTGGTGGAATCCGGCGGCCGAGCAGCAGGCGATCGATCGCACGCACCGCATCGGCCAAGACCGGCCAGTGAGCGTGTACCGCCTGATCGCGGCGGGCACGATCGAGGAGAAGGTGGTGGAGCTGCAGCGGCGCAAGGCACGACTCGTCGGTGCGGTCCTCGACGCCGACGGCGCGTTCTCGAACGCCCTGACCGCCGACGACATCCGCCTCCTGCTGGCGTGAGCTTCCCCTCGCATCGACGTCGGGTGAACTGACACGGCCCACGGCGGGCAGGGGTCGCCGACGCCTCACGTAGACTCGACCAGTCGCAACAGGAGGTCATCGTCATGCGCATCACAGGCCTGGGACACGCCGGAATGTTCATCGAGACGGCAGGGGGCAGCATCCTCTGCGACCCGGTCGTCGGACCGAGCTTCTTCGGCTCGTGGTTCCCGTTCCCCGACAACCGGGGCCTCGACTGGGAGCGCTTCGGGCGCGCCGACTTCCTGTACATCTCGCACCGGCACCGCGATCACTTCGACCCCGCGCTGCTGCGCGCGCACGTCCCCACCGACATCCGCGTGCTTCTGCCGGACTACCCGACCGACGATCTCGAACGCGATCTCCGCGATCTCGGGTACGACAACATCATCTACACGCAGGCGGGTGTGCCCCTGGAGTTCGGCGACCTCAAGGTCATGGTCACGCCCCTGCGCGCCCCGAGCGACGGCCCGATCGGCGACTCGTCCCTGTCGGTCGACGACGGCACCGCCTCGGTGCTGAACCAGAACGACTCCCACCCGCTGGATCTCGAGAAGCTGATGTCGTTCGGCAAGCCCGAGGCCTACTTCACCCAGGTGTCCGGCGCGATCTGGTGGCCGATGGTCTACGACCTGCCGCAGGACGCGAAGCAGAACTTCGCTCAGCTCAAGCGCGATGCGCAGAACAAGCGCGCGATGTACTACATCGACAAGGTCGACGCGCCTCACGTCTTCCCGATGGCCGGACCGCCGATGTTCCTGCGCGAAGAGCTCTTCCGTTACAACGGCTGGGGCGAGCAGAACGACTCGATCTTCACCGATCAGGCGCAGTTCCTGGCGCATATGGCCGAAGAGCGTCCCGATCAGAAGGGCTACCTGTTCGTTCCGGGAACGCAGGTCGATCTCAACGACGGCGTGCTGGAGGTCACCCAGACGCTGTACACGGATGCCGAGATCGAGCGCATCTTCTCGGACAAGTGGGCCTACCTCGCCGGGCAGCGCGACAGTCGTCAGGCCGAGGTCCGCGCCGAGATCGAGCGTCGCGCCCCGATCCTGCCGCCCGACGAGATGCTGGCTGCGATCAAGCAGTGGTGGGAGCCGCTTCTGCGCCGCGCGCGGACGATCCGCAACGGTGTGGGCGGGATGGTGCGCTTCCGCATCGGCGAGCTCGACATGGTGGTCGACTTCCCGAAGGCGAAGGTCCGCGAGTACGCCGGTGAGGAGTGCATCTACTGGTACACGATCCCCGCCGACCTGGTGTCGACGAACATCCGCGACCACGAGATCGACTGGTCGAACTCGATCTTCCTGTCGATGCAGTTCGAGGTCGGCCGCAGCGGCAAGTTCAACGAGTTCCTCACGACGTTCTTGAAGTGCCTGTCCCGTGATCGCATCGAGTACGTCGAGAACTGGTACGCCGAGCAGTCGGATCAGACCGAGGATGCCGAACTGGGCGACTGGACCGTGCAGCGCCGGTGCCCGCACCTGCGAGCAGACCTCACGAAGACGGGCAAGATCGAGGACGGTGTGCTCACCTGCTCGCTGCACGACTGGAAGTGGGACCTCGCGACCGGGCGATGCCTGACCACCCAGGGACACCCGATTCGCGCGAGCCGCATCATCGAGACCGCGAACGCGACCAACCCCGCCGCCTGATCTCGTCAGCGCCGAACGGGTGGTGGCCGATCACGACGTGATCAGCCACCACCAGACGAGCAGCAGGGTGACGAGGAAGCCGCCGAGCTGGTTGAGCCAGAGAAAGCGGTCCCAGCCCGCGGTGGCCCGTTCGCACGTCTCGTCGGTGATGTTTCGGAACGGCCACAGCGTGATGAGGTACGGGACCGCCACGAGAGCCGCAAGCGGGCCCGGCCAGCTGGTCGCGAGCATGAGAACGCCGGCGAGGGCGTAGCAGCCCAGCGCGAACCTCACGGTCCAGCGCGCGCCGCGCACGGTCGCGATGGACGCGATCCCCGCCTCGCGGTCGGCCTGGACGTCCTGTACGGCCCCGAACGCGTGCGAGGCGACGCCCCATGCGGCGAAGCCCAGCAGGATGAGGACGAGCTGCCACGTCCAGGTCGCGCCGGTGAGGACCAGCCCGTATACGGCGGGGGAGAAGAAGTGGATGCTGCTCGTGATCGAGTCGGCGAACGGCCGCTCTTTCAGCCGAAGCGGGGGAGCGCTGTAGAACACGACGAAGAAGAGGCTCGCGGCGAGGACGAGCCAGGACAGCGGGGAGCCGACCGCGACGAGATAGGCCACGAACGGCAAGCACGACAGGGCGGCAGCCCAGAGCGTCGCCCGGTGCACCCGCCGGTCGAGGATGGCGCCGTGCGCGCCGCCCTTCCGCGGGTTCCGCAGGTCGGACTCGTAGTCGAAGACGTCGTTGATGCCGTACATCGCGAGGTTGTACGGGACGAGGAAGAACAGGGTGCCGATGAGCAGCGTCGCGTCGATCTGGCGAGTGGTGAGGAGGTACGCCGCCGCGAACGGGTAGGCGGTGTTGATCCAGCTCACCGGGCGGGAGGCGACGAGGAGCTGGCGCGCGAGCGCGGGGGCGGTCATCGTTTCGGCTTCTCCAAGAGGGTCGCGACGGCAGGCACCAGGAAGGCCGCGCACAGCGGGTAGGCGAAGTCTTCGAGCGGCGCGAGTCCGATTCGGATGCCGCTCAGGTGCTCTTCCGGATAGGTGAAGAGCCCGGCGGCGATCATCACGTTATCGAATACCGCCGTTAGCAGGAGGAGCACGACCGCGGCGACCGAGGACCAGGCCATGCGGGCGGCGAAGCGCGGGCGCCGAGCGGACATCGCTGTCACGACGACGGTCACGAGGACGAAGGGGATGACGATGAGGGGATAGGTCATGGCGCGACATCCCTCCGGCGGGGCTCGTGCGGCCGTCCCTCGTGCCTGCGCCGCGCGCCGCCGTAGGCGACCAGCGCGAGGTAGCTGAGGAAGAGGAGGAAGACCGGCTCTTCGAGCGGCAGGTGCGGGGCGAGATCGACACCGAGCAGCGCGGGGCTGTCGCCCTTGACGAACACGCCCGTTGCGATGCCGACAGCGTCCCACAGCAGGAAGAATGCCGTGCCGAGCACAGAGGCGATCACCGTGCGTCGACGGTCGCGCCAGAACGCCAGGCGGAACCGACGATCGAGCAGCCCGACACCGCAGAGCGATACGAGCAAGGCGAGCAGGTACAGGCCCGGCACCGCTCACCCGGTGGGGGCGGCCGGCTCGGGCAGCGGGCCGGCGGTCGTGTCTCCGCGCAGGCGCTTGACGACGAGCTCTGCCGAGATCAGGCACATCGGCAGCCCGATGCCCGGGAGCACGGAAGCGCCGGCGTAGTAGAGACCGGGAACCTTCTTGGAGGCGTTCCCCGGGCGGAACAACGCGCTCTGTCCCAGCGTGTGCGCCAGTCCCAGGGAGTTTCCGCGCCACGCCCCGAGGTCGCGCGCGAAGTCCGCGGGTGCGATCGTGCGGCGGACGCGTACGCGAGAAGCGAGATCGTCCACCCCGGTCCACTGCGCGATCTGCTCGATCGCCCGGTCGGCGGCGGCTTCGATCGCGGCATCACCGGCCCCGTCGACACCTCCGCGGCCGAGTTCGGGGTCGGCCGGAATGGGAACTAGGACGAACAGGTTCTCCGATCCGGCTGGAGCGACGGTGTCGTCGGTCGCGCTGGGACGGCACACGTACAGCGACGCGGGATCGGGGATGTGGGTGTCCCGTCCCGAGATCGCATCGAAGTTCTCGCGCCAACCGCGGGTGAAGAGCAGGGTGTGGTGCGACAGCTCGGGCAGTTCGCCCTCGACGCCGAGGAGGATCAGCAGCGCGCCGAAGCTCGGCGTGCGCTTGCGCCACCAGCGCTCGGGGTACGTCTGCCGCTCGGGAGGGAGCAGGACCGTCTCGGTGTGGTGCAGATCGGCTGCGGACACCACGATGTCGGCGGCGACCTCGCTCGTGTCGGCCAGACGGACCCCGCGGGCGCTGCCGTCCGCGGCGGTGAGGATCTGCGCGACGGCGGTGCCGGTGCGCACCTCGACGCCGCGTTCGCGCGCCAAGCGCTCGATCGCCGCGATGATCTCGGTGAAGCCGCCGCGCGGGTACAGCACCGCGTCGTCGAGGTCGAGGTGGCTCATGAGGTGGTAGAGGCTCGGCACGTCATACGGCGACGAGCCGAGGAAGACCGCGGGGTAGCCGAGGACCTGACGCAGCATCGGGTCCTGGAACCGGCTGTCGACGAACCGGTTCAGCGAGCGGGTGAGCAGCGGAGCGAGCGTCGGGATGCGCCGCAGGATGTCGGGGTCGCGGAGCCCCTCGGACGAGGCGTACGTGTCGTACAGGAACTTCGATACCGCGAGGTCGTAGGCGTCGGCAGCGGAATCGAGGTATTCGTCCAGTCGTGCGCCGGCACCGGGCTCACGGCTCTCGAACAGCGCTGTCGCCTCGGCTCGCCCCGACACGACGTCGATGTGATCTCCGATGCCGTCGCCCTCGGGCTCCGCGTAGACGCGATAGGCCGGGACCAGGGGGACCAGGTCGAGTTCAGCCGCCGCCGTCGTCCCGAGCAGGGCGAAGAAGTGCTCGAAGACCTCGGGCATGAGGTACCAGCTCGGCCCGGTGTCGAACCGGAAGCCGTCGCGCTCCCATGTGCCGGCCCGTCCGCCCGTCTCCTCCCGCGCCTCGATAACCGTCACGGCGTGACCCTCATCGGCCAGCAGCGCAGCCGTGGCGAGACCGGCGATGCCGCCGCCGATCACGACGACGCGCGAGCCGGGCGCGGGGCGCTGCGATCGTGCCCGGGTCATGCGCCGGCTCGCAGGGGAGCGGCGCCGACCGTCGCGCGAGCGGCCAGGCCGAGCTTCACGGTGTTCGGCACGCGGACTCGCTGGTCGGTGTCACCGGCCCGTCGTAGGCGGCGGGAGAGCGCCGTGAACAGATCGTGCGCTGCAGTGACGGCGCGTCGGCAGTCCGCCGGCAGGCGCGGGATGATGGCGCCGGCCGCGTCGAGGTCGGCGTCGATACGGTCGAGCACTTCCACGCGCGAGGCGGTGCCGTCGGCGCCGTCGACACCGAGGTAGTCGCGGCCGAGGGATCCGACGTCGTGGGGGAGATCACGCAAGAAGTTCACGTCCTGGAATGCGGCGCCGAGGCGACGTGCGCCGTCGACGAGATCGGGGTCGGCGGGGCGCGGGTGCGAGCCGCCGGCGTTGACGAAGGTCTGGAGGCACATCAGTCCGACGACTTCGGCCGAACCATAGACGTAGGAGGCGTGCGAGCCCGCGTCGTGGGACGACACCTCGAGATCGGTCCGCATCGAGGAGAAGAAGGGTCGCACGAGGTCTGCGCCGATACCGCACTCCCGCGCCGTCGACGCGAACGCGTGGACGATGAGGTTCGCGCTGAAGCCCTCCTCGACCGCCAGGAGCGTCTCCTCCTCGAGCGCGTCGAGGACGCGTCGTTGTGCCGTCAGGGGCATCCCGGCCTGCTCGGCGGATCCGTCGACGATCTCGTCGGCCACGCGAACCAAGGCGTAGATGTTCCGCACGTGCGGACGCACGCGCGGCCCCAGGAGCCGCGCAGCGAGCCCGAACGAGGTCGAGTAGGCCGAGATCACGACGGCTGCGGCGTCGCGCGCGGTTCGGTCGTACAGGGCGATCGCGGAGTCGTCGGGGGTCACGGGATCCGTCCTTCGATGCCGTCGGCGAGCTGCTCGATGAGCGCACGCGCGGCGGGTGGCAGTTCGGCCGCTCGACGCCGCACCGAGGAGAGCGTCTGGCCGATGAGGGTCACCAGCTGCTCGCGGGCGCCGCTGGCGTCGAGCTCGCGCTGTGCCGCCTGGACGGCGATCGGACCCGTCGGCGCCATCGCCAGCGCGGACGACACCTGTGGCCAGGATGCCGAGTCGCGGGCGAAGGAGATGAGAGGCGTGCGCTTGGCCTCGCGGAGGTCCGCGCCGGCGCCCCGGCCGGCCTGCGCCTCGTCGCCGAAGGTGCCGATCAGATCGTCCACCAGCTGGAAGGCGAGGCCGAGGTCCGCTCCGACCGACATCAGCACGCCGCGATCACCGTCGTCCGCCCCGGCGAGCACGGCACCCGCCGCGAGCGGTGCGCAGAAGGAGTAGACCGCCGTCTTGTCGTGAGCCGTGCTGAGCAGTTGCGCGGTCTCCGGCTCGGCAGGGACGACGGCCTGCTCGACGTCGGCGAGCTCTCCGATGGCCGAAACCAGCACGGCATCGTCGAGCAGATCGAACAGGGGTACCCGCTGATCCGACGCGACGTCGGCCGTGGCCACGAGACGCGCCGCCTCGTAGAGAAGGATGTCGCCGGCAAGGACGGCGGCGGCATCGCCCACCCGCTCGGCGTCGTCTGCGCTGACGCCCAGGGACCGGGCGTGCGATCGGAAGGTCCCGCCGACGTTGGGAACACCGCGCCGCTCGATGTCGCGGTCGATCAGATCGTCGTGGATCACGAACGCGCTGTGGAGCAGTTCGAACGCGGCTGCCACGTCCCACAGGCCGGGCGTGGCCAGGCGGTCGCCGCCGAACGCGTCGAACGACGCCACCACCAGAGCCGGGCGGAAGCGCTTGCCGCCGGATGTCGCCGCCGAGGCGGCGCGGATGAGGGCAAGAGCCGATGAGCCCCGAGGGATGGCCCGCTGTGTGAGCCTGGTGAGGACCTCCTCGAGCGCGCGATCGACAGCGGCTCTGCTGTCATCGGGCAAGGAGATCACGTTCACCGTCCTGGATATGCCATTCGCGAGGCGTTTTTGCTAGCTTAACTAGCGTTTGAGCCGATGATAACCAGGCTCGAGAGGTGGTGTCCACATGGCTGACCCGAATGCCGAGGTGGCGAGAAGTCGTGTAGAGCGCTCGGCTCTCGAAGCCGTGCGAGCGTTCAGCGACGCGATGGATCGCATGCATACCGGGCTCCGCTCGGACATGGACATGAACGCCACCGACCTCTCGGCGCTGCGCATGCTCAGCATTCGCGAGCAGCGCGGTGAGCTGGTGAAGCCGCACGACCTCGCGCGCCATCTGGGTATATCGAGCGCTTCCACGACGAAGATGCTCGATCGACTGGCGAAGGAGGGGTTCATCGAGCGCGCGCCGCACCCGAACGACCGACGTGCACTGGTCATCACGCTCACCGAATCGTCCCGGCAGGACTTCGGCCGGCATTTCGCCGCGCGCCTGCGCCGCATGCGAGAGGCGATGGACCCGTTCAGTCCCGAGGAGCTCGCGACGGTCACACGCTTCCTCGACGGCATGAGCGAAGCGATGCTGGCCGACTGACGAAGAGCCGCTGAGACTGGCTCCGCTGGCTTTCGGCGGGCGCGGCTACATGCAACGAAGGCCCCGTCTTTCGACGGGGCCTTCGTGTTCTTGTTGCGGGGACAGGATTTGAACCTGCGACCTCTGGGTTATGAGCCCAGCGAGCTACCGAGCTGCTCCACCCCGCGGCACAAGAGATAACACTAGCACGAGGTCCGAGGGGCGTCCAATCGGGGTGGCATCCGGAGCGTCCCGGGCGTGTCGTGACGCGACCGGCATCCGGGTGTTGGCGTCCTCGGTCCGGGGCGAGGAAGATAGCGACATGAGTCCCGCCACCCCGGTCACCGACCGAGGCGATGACGTCGCAGACGACGGTCGTGCCGAGTCGGCGGACGAGCGTGCCGACCGCAACTGGAACGAGCTGCTCCAGGAGTTGCGCGTCCTGCAGACGGGCACCCAGATCCTGACCGGTTTTCTGCTGGCTCTCGCCTTCCAACCGGCGTTCCGCGACCTGAGCGGGCCGCAGCGGGTGTTCTATCTGACCCTCGTCGTGCTGGCAGCACTCAGCGCGATCGTCGCCCTGTCGCCGGTGGCCCTCCATCGCGGCTTGTTCCGCCGCCGGGCCAAGCCCGCCGTCGTCGCGTTCGGTCACACGGCTCTGCTGTTCGCGCTGGTGACGGTATCGGTCCTGCTGGTGGGCGTGGTCGTCTTCGTCTTCGACGTCGTGGTCAGCACTGCGGCATCCTGGGTAGCGGGGGGCGCGCTGGCGTTCCTCATAGCTCTGCTCTGGGTGGTCTCACCGCTCATCTACCGCCACCGCCGTTCGGAGGACCGATGACAGCTCTCGCCGTGGCCCAGTTCGCGCCCGCGGCCGACGTCGACGACAATCTCCGCGCGATCGCCGGGTTCGTCGAACGCGCTCGGTCGCGCGGAGCCCAGATCGTCCTTTTCCCGGAGTACTCGAGCTACTTCGTCGACCCGTTCGACGAGACGCTCCGCGAGAACGCCCAGGACCTCCAGGGTCCGTTCGTCGAGGGGCTCGGCGACCTCGCACATCATCACGGCGTGCACATCGTCGCGGGCCTTCTGGAGCGGGCTTCGGACGCCGAGCGCGTGCGCAACACGGTCGTGGCCGTGGGACCCGACGGGCTCGTCGCGTCGTACCGGAAACTGCACCTCTACGATGCCTTCGGGCAGCGCGAGTCCGACTGGGTCGAGCCCGGTGAGATCGCACCGCCGGAGACCTTCGAGATCGACGGCGTGCGCTTCGCGCTGATGACCTGTTACGACCTGCGGTTCCCGGAGATCGGCCGCGTACTCGCCGACACCGGCGCGCACGTCGTCCTCGTTCCCGCACAGTGGGTGCGCGGCCCGCTCAAGGAATTGCAGTGGAACACGCTGCTGCGGGCTCGCGCTATCGAGAACACCTTCTTCGTCGCGGCCGCGGACCATCCGCCGCCGCTGGGGGTCGGCAACTCCGGGGTGTTCGATCCGCAGGGTGTGGAGATCGCCGCGGTGGGAACGTCGAGCGACGTCGCCGTCGCCCACATCGACGTCCATGCGGTCGAGCGCGTCCGACGGGTCAACCCCGCGCTTCGGCTGCGCCGCTTCGAGGTCGTGCCCCGGTCAGAAGGCCCGCGCGAGTCGAGCTGACGCCTCGGCCAGGACGTCCGGGCGCTTGCAGGCGGCGAACCTCACCAGCGTGGCGTACTCGGTCCGGTGCGCGGGCGACGCGAAGGCCGTCAGCGGGATCGCCACGACACCCGCA
Source organism: Microbacterium sp. BDGP8 (assembly GCF_029991045.1). Classification (NCBI taxonomy): domain Bacteria; kingdom Bacillati; phylum Actinomycetota; class Actinomycetes; order Micrococcales; family Microbacteriaceae; genus Microbacterium; species Microbacterium sp. BDGP8. The sequence goes on from NZ_CP120712.1 coordinate 1,469,068, forward strand.
CGGTCCGGCAGCTCCCGGCAGAACGCGTCGCCGTCGGAAGCCCCGAGGGGCGCGGCATCCGCGACGGTGAAGTACGAACCGGCTGGGGTCGACACGGCGAAGCCGGCCTCGCGCAGCCCGGCGCCGAGGAGATCCCGACCCGCGCGCAGACGATCGGCGATACCCGAGAAGACGCCGTCGGGAAGCCGCAGTCCGGCGGCGACGGCAAGCTGGAACGGGCCGGCGTTGACGTACGTGAGCCATTGCTTGACCGCGAGGACTGCGCGGACGAGCTCGGCGGGGCCCGTGACCCACCCGACCTTCCAGCCCGTCACCGAGAACGTCTTGCCTGCGGACGAAATCGACAGCGTCCGCCCAGCGGCGCCGGGCAGGGTCGCGATCGGGACGTGGGGCGCGTCGAAGGTCAGGTGTTCGTACACCTCGTCCGTGACGATCACGGCGTCGTGCCGATGCGCCAAGCGGACGATCTCGTCGATCGTCTCGCGTGAGAAGACCGTCCCGGTCGGATTGTGCGGGTCGTTGACCAGGATGATGCGGGTGCGATCGGTGACGGCTGCGGCGAGCTCGTCGAGGTCGGGCTGGAAGTCGGGCCACCGGAGCGGAACGCCCACGAGGCGGGCACCGGACAGCGCGACCAGGGCCGCATACGCGTCGTAGTAGGGCTCGAAGACGACGACTTCGTCATCCGGGCCGTCGACCAGCGCGAGCACCGTCGCGGCGAGAGCCTCGGTAGCGCCGGCGGTCACCAGCACCTGCGTGTCGGCGTCGAGCTCGATGCCGTACCAACGCGACTGGTGCTCGGCGATCGCGGCCAGCAGTTCCGGCTCTCCGCGACCGGGCGGGTACTGGTTACGGCCGCCGGCGATGGCCGCGCGCGCGGCCTCGAGGACCTCTTGCGGCCCGTCCTCGTCGGGGAAGCCCTGACCCAGGTTGATCGCGCCCGTTCGAGCGGCGAGCGCGGTCATCTCGGCGAAGATGGTGGGGACGGGCAGACCGTCATCGGTCAGGAGACCGGCGCCTCGTGCGGCGCGGCGCCACGCGCCGGGAACCTCGTGCATCCGGCTCAGGCTACACGCATAGGCGTGTCCCATCCTCGGCATAGGCAAACCACAGCATGGGGCGGCAACCTGTTCTTGCTTGGACAAAGGAGCAACCTCGATGAGCGATCAGAACTTCCCCGACGACCGGACTCCCGACGCGCGCAGCGACGCCGAGCAGCCTGCCGACCACGCCCGTACCTCGCCCGTGTCGGCACCTGACGCGGCAGCGACGCCGCGCGCCGACGCGTCCATCCCGCCCCGCCCGCCGCTGCCCGGCGCGCCGGCGGACCCCGGCCCGGCCTTCCACACCCAGCCGACTCAGCCCTACGGCCAGCCCGCACCGCACAGTGGCGCTCCGGCCTTCGGTCAGCCCTTCGCGACGACCGCGGCCCCCGAGTCTCACGACCGAAGCAAGGTCGGAGGCGGGAAGATCGCGGCGATCCTCGTTGCGGCGGCCCTCGTCGGTGGTGCGGCCGGTGTCGGTGGCGCGGCGGCGGTGGGATCGTCGTTCGTCGCGGCTCCCGCTTCCCAGAGCTCGGGCCCGTCGTCGATCACCGTCAACAACCCCGACTCGGTCAACGCGACCACGGCCATCGCGACGAAGGTGCTGCCGAGTGTCGTGACCATCTCCGCCTCGTCCGGCACCTCCGGCGGGACGGGCTCCGGCGTGATCCTCAGCGAAGACGGCTACGTACTGACGAACACGCACGTGGTCACGCTCGACGGAGCCACCGGCGACCCGAAGCTCTCGGTCACCACCTCGGACGGCCGGGTGTACGCGGCCACGATCGTGGGCACTGACCCGACGTACGACCTCGCGGTCATCAAGCTGACCGACGCCTCAGGCCTCACCCCCATCGAGTTCGCCGACTCGAGCAAGCTCAACGTCGGCGACCAGACGGTCGCCGTGGGCGCGCCTCTGGGGCTGTCCAACACCGTGACGACGGGCATCGTGAGCGCGCTGAACCGCTCGATCCAGATCGCGTCGTCGGCGGCGCCCGAATCGGAAGGCGGATCGCAGCAGGAGACCCCGGGCGGGCGCACGCCGTTCGAGTTCGATTTCGGCCAGGGTCAGCAGACGCCGTCCCAGCCGAAGTCGTCGATCGCGATCTCGGTCATCCAGACCGACGCCGCCATCAACCCGGGCAACTCCGGCGGCGCCCTCGTCGATGGCAAGGGTCGACTGATCGGCATCAACGTCGCGATCGCGAGCGCGGGCGGGGCGTCCACCGAGGCCGGCTCCATCGGTGTCGGGTTCGCCATCCCCTCGACGGTCGCCGAACGCGTCGCGAACGAGATCATCGACAACGGCTCGGCTACCCACGGCCTCCTCGGCGCGACGGTCGGAGATGCCGCTGCGGCACCCGGCGCGACGCGTGCCGGCGCTCTCATCAATGAGGTGAGCTCGGGTGGGGCCGCCGCGTCGGCGGGCCTGCGCAACGGCGACATCGTGACGGAGTTCAACGGGATCGCCATCACCGACCAGGTCGACTTGACCGCACAGGTGCGCGCACTGGCCGCAGGCAGCGAAGCCAAGCTCACGTATGTGCGTGACGGCCGTGAGCAGACCGCGACCGTGACCCTCGGCCAGTTGCAGCAGTAAGCGCCGTACCGGCCCGGACGCCACCCCGCGATAGGCTCGCGGGGTGGCGTCCTTCTCGTTCGGCGCGGGCAATGTGCGCAAGGTCCTGCGCATCCCCGCCTATCTCGCGGGACGGCTCGCCACCCTCGTGATCCCGCGTGATCGATCCGCTTGGGTGTTCGGGTGCGCCGTCGGCATCGCCGATGGGGCGCTCGCCCTCTGGCAGGCGGCGCCCCGTCGCCGGGCCGTGTGGCTGGTGTCGTCGCAGCGGCAGGCCGACGATGCGAAGCGCCTCGGCATCCCGACCGTGCAGCGGGACTCGCTTGCGGGCTTCTGGCATACGGCCCGGGCGGGGGTCGTCGTGGTCACGCATGGTCTGGGCGACGTCAATCGCTACGGCGTCGGCGGTGCGTTCCTCGTGCAGCTGTGGCACGGCATCCCGCTGAAGCGGATCGGCCTCGACGCGCCGGTCACGACGGACCCCGGTCGGCTGGGCGGTGTTCCCGGCATCCGGCGTCTCTTGGCTCTGGCGTATCGGCGCACGCAGGCTCAGATCGACCTCCTGCCGGCAGCGTCCCACCGCGTGCGCGGCCGCCTGGAGAGCGCCTTCGGGCTCGACGACAGCCATGTGCCCGTGCTCGGTGAGCCGCGGGTCGACGTGCTCTCGCCCGCGGACCGCCGACAGGGGCGACAGGACGCGCGTCGGCGCCTCGAGACCGCGGTCCCCGGCCTCGCAGATGCTCATGCCGTGCTGTACGCGCCGACCTGGCGCGACGGAGACCCCGATCCGGCGACGCCCGACGCTGCCGACTGGCAGCGCATCCTTACCGTTCTCGAGGCGCACGACGCCGTTCTCCTGGTCCGCTCTCACCCCCTGGGCGGGGGCGACTACACCCCACCGTCGCCGACGCCGCGCGTCCGCATACTCGGGAGCGACCTCGTCCCGGACGTGACGCCCCTGCTCCCGGCCATGGACGCGCTCGTCACGGATTACTCCTCTCTCGTCTACGACGCCGGGCTCGTGCCGCTGCCGACGCTCTTCCTGGCCCCCGATGTCGAGCGCTACGCCCGCACTCGCGGCTTCTACGGCACCTACGGGGAGGTCGCGGGCGACGACGCCGCCCGATCGTGGCCCGAGCTGTGCTCGCAGCTCGACGAGCTCCTCGCGGGAGGACCGGAAACGGATCGTCGTCGCCGCCGATCGGCTGAGCTGAGCCTGCGCATGCACGCGTGGCGAGACGGCGGGAACGCGCGTCGAGTACACGAGGCGATCGTCGCTGCGGTGCCGGAAGCTGCAGGGGAGCGGTCGTGATGATCATCGGGTTCGATGTCGAGGGCTCACCCGTCCTCACCGTGAGCGGTGCCGGCCCCACGCCCGGCGAGGTTCAGGTCGTCGGCCCGCGGGCGCGATCTCGCGCCGAGGTGACGACTGTGGCCGGCGGCTGGACGGCGCGTGTCCCTCTGCACGCGTCCCGCTGGGGCGGCGCCTCCCTCCCGCTGCCCGGGGGAAGCTACGACCTCGTCATCGACGGCGTCCGAATGCAGGGCGACGGCGGCCAGGACACCGAGATGCCGGCGCCCTTCCACGGGCGCACGCTTCGCGCGAGCTGGGACGGAGCACTGCTGCGCATCGGGCCGCCCGTCGATCCGGCGCTCGCGTCGGGAGAGGGGAGTCGGGCCCTCGAACAGCGCTATGCCGCTCACCGCGGACCCCTCGAGAACGCCGTCTTCTTCGAGAGCTTCTACGGCCGGAGCGCGAGCGACAATCCGCTCGCGATCGACCGCGAACTGGCACGCGTGGCTCCCGCAGTCACCCGCTATTGGAGCGTTGTCGATCTCTCGGTCGCGGTGCCCGAGGGAGCGATCGCCGTGGTCGACGGAAGCCCCGAATGGTGGCGAGCCCGGGGCGCCGCCCGACTGCTCGTGGTCAACGACTGGCTGCGCCGGCAGTTCGTCCGGAAACCGGGTCAGGTCGTCCTCCAGACCTGGCACGGTACGCCTCTCAAACGACTCGCTCTCCACCGGCCGGGCTTCGACCCGCGACGGGCCCTCGCCGTGTTCCGAGAGAGCAGGCGCTGGGACATCCTCCTCGCCCAGAACCCCTACAGCGCACGTGTGCTCCGGGCGGCGTACGCGTTCCGGCGCAAGCCGGTGTGGGTCGAAGGGTATCCGCGGACGGATGAACTGCACACCGGCGATCGGGAAGCCGTGCGCGCGTCCCTCGGGATCGATGCCGGAGAGCAGGTGCTGCTGTACGCGCCCACGTGGCGCGACGACCGTCAGACGATCGTCGACTTCCTCGATCTGCCAGCGCTCGCCGAGGCGACGGGCGCCGTGGTGCTGGTCCGCGGGCACTCGCGGACGCTGGCGCCCGGCGCCGACGAGCGCGGGGCCCGCGTGATCGATGTGACGTCGTACCCCGACCTGGCTGCGCTTCAGCTCGCCTCGGACGCACTCATCACCGACTACTCGTCCGTCATGTTCGACTACTCCGTCACCGGGCGGCCGATGTACTTCTTCGTTCCCGACCTCGAGCACTACCGCGGTGAGCTGCGCGGATTCTACTTCGATCTGACGGATGCGGCCCCCGGTCCGGTCGTGCGGACGCAGAAGGAACTGGTTCGCGCCATCACCTCCGGCGAGGGGGGCGACCCCGAGCGGTACGCCCGCTGGCGCGCCCGGTTCAACGCTCGTGATGACTCTCGGGCCGCAGAGCGCGTGGTCGCGCGGATCCTCGACCAGGGATTGGTCTCGCGCGATTGACCTAGGGAAGCGGCGTGTTCCGCTCGAGACGCGATGTGTCGACGGTGCCCCGCGCCCCGCGCGCGGCGCCCTGCAGAAAGCCGACGCCCCATGACAGATGCATCGACGGCAGGACCGCGAGGGTCCAGAGGCGGTCTCGCAGTCCGCGACCGCCGCCGCGCCCGGCCGCGACGACGGCGATGAGGGCCGCGTAGGCCGCGACAGGCGCATGGGCGATCGACAGCAGGATGCCGGCGCGTCCCGGCGCCGCTCCGAGGAGCTGGGCCGCGCCGACGACGAGCGATGCGGCGGTCGCCACGACGAGTGCCGGGGGAGCGAAGAAGCGCAGACCGTTCCGTCTGCCGAAACGTCGTACGAGCTCGCCCCGCCATGAGCCGGTCGCCCGGAACTGCCGTACGAGGCGGGACCAGCTGTCGCGAGGCCAATAGGTGACGTGCAGGTCGGGGTCGAACCACACCCGATACCCGGCTCGCCGGATGCGGAGGTTGAGCTCCCAATCCTCGCCGCGGCGGATTCCTTCGTCGAACAACCCGACCTCGTCGAGGACGCTGCGCCGCATCACGCCCAGGTAGGCGGATTCGGCGGGGCCCTCGGTGGTACCGCCGTGGTATGCGCCGCCGCCGAGCCCGATGCGCGAGTTGTAGGCGCGGGCCACCGCTCGCTGGAAAGCGCTTCGGCCTTCGGCGCGCATCACACCGCCGACGTTCGCCGCCTGCACCCGAGCGAGCGTGTCGAGTGCGGCGCGCGCGTACCCGGGCTCGAGCTCCGAATGCGCGTCCACCCGCACGATCGTCGGGTAGCGAGCCGCCCGGATCGCGATGTTCAAGCCGACGGGGATGTGAGCCGCGGGGTTTCGGACGAGACGGATCCTCGGTTCCTCGTCGGCGAGCCGGCGGGCCACCGCGTCCGTTCCATCGGAGGACGGGCCGAGCGCGAGGATCACCTCGATGGGCGCGTCGAGGTCCTGAGCGAGCACGCTGCGCACGGCGTGTTCGAGGTAGTCGCGCTCATTGAGCACGGGGATGACGAAGGACACGCCCGCGCCTCGGTCCGGTACGGGCGCCGGACGCCATCCGTGCGCGTCGTCATGCATCCGTCGATCATGTCACGCGCGCCCGCTCCCGCTGATACGCTCCGGCTGACCCGCTCGGTACCCTGGAAGGGTGGGAATCATCTCGGACGTCCGAAAAGCCGTCGCCCTGGTGCGGCGTGCCGTCTCGAACCGGGCCGCGTACGTCGACGTGCGACGCTCCCTCACCAGGGCGCCGCAGCCACCCGCCGGTCACTTCCGCATCGCGGTGTACTTCGCCGACGGTGACGTGAACATGTACCAGATACGGCAGTGGTACAAGCCGCTCCAACTCCTCGCGAAGACCTGGCCGGTCGTCGTCATCAGCCGCAGCGCCACCGGCGCGCAGGCGATCCTCGCCGATGGTGCGCTGCCCGTCCTGTTCGCCCCGACCGTCCGGGCCCTCGAATCGGTGGTCGCCGCGCAGGACATCCGGGTCGTCCTGTACGTCAATCAGAACACCCGTAACTTCCAGATGTTCCGCTACGGGCACCGATGGCATGTGTTCATCAACCACGGCGAGTCCGACAAGATGTACATGACCACGAACCAGTTCAAGGCGTACGACTATGCCCTGATCGCAGGTGATGCGGCTCGAGAGCGTCTCGGTCGCGTTCTCTGGGACTACGACCTCGACGCGCGCACGATCGCGATCGGTCGGCCGCAGGCGGATCACTTCTCGGGATCGCTCCCGTACCCCGAGGACGGGCGCCGCGTCATCCTCTATGCGCCCACCTGGGAGGGCGACCGCCCCGCCGCGCACTATGGCTCGATCGCCTCGCACGGCGAGGCTCTGGCGGCCGCGGTCCTCGCGTCACCGCAGCACCGGTTGATCTATCGGCCGCATCCGAGGTCCGGGGTCGTCGACGCGGCGTACGGTGACGCGCATCGGCGCATCGTCGCGGCGATCGCCGCCGCCAACAGCGCTGACCCGCTCGCTCATCACGTGTACGACGATGGTCCCGAGCTGGGGTGGCAGCTCGCCGCCGCCGATCTCGCCGTCGTCGACATCTCCGCGATGATCTACGACCGGCTGGCGGTCGCGAAGCCGCTGCTCGTCACCCGGCCCGCGGATCCGGCAGCGCTCGTCGATACGGGCGGCTACCTCGCGGATGCCGCCTGGCTCGACGCGGCCTCGGCGGCATCGATCGTCGAGATGGCAGACCGCATCGCCGACGACCCCGACGCGTCCGGGCACCTGCGCGGGTGGTCGCAACACTACTTCGGCGACACGTCGCCGGGGGCCGCGACGGCGCGCTTCCACGCCGCGATCGAGCTGCTCATGCAGCGATGGGCGGAGTGGGACGCACGCACGGTCACGGTCGCCGACGAACGCGACGAGGCGGAGTTCGACGACGCCTGACCGGGACCAGCGCCGGCTCAGATCCCGGCGAGCCCGATCATCGCCGCGCCGGCGAGGAAGAGCGCCGCGAGCGCGACGGCGATCACGACGAGCACCAGATGCACGGTGAAGAACCGGGTACGCCGCCCGTCGGCATCCCTCGCGCGCGGGTCGCGTGAGACACGTCGCAGGAAGGTCGGCCACGTGACGATGTTGAAGACGGCGCCCACGAGGAGGATCGTCACGACGAAAGCGATCATGATTCTCTCCGATCGGCGGAAGCGTCGTTCGCGCCCTTCTCTCGAGCGCTGCGCCGCTCGACACGCCGGAACGGTCGAGAGGCGAGCGAGCCGATCTGACGGCCGCCCTCGGCGAACGTGCCGCTGATCCGACGCGCCACGAGCGCCGGACCTCGTCCGTTCGGTTGATTTTCCTCTCCGGGATCCAGCGTCGCCGGGAACGCGCTCGGGACAACGCCGAAGGCCCGGCGTGCGCCCGAGATGACGCGGCGCCCGAGGATGTGGTTGCCCGTGCCGCCGATCGCTGCGCCGATGCCGAACGGAAGCGCCTTGCCGACGACCGACGCGCCTCCCGCCGCGGCGAAGCGGCGCAGAAAAGCGTGCTTCAACCGGTCGAGGACAGGACCGACGGCCGTACGGGGGAGGGATGACGTCACGAGCTCGCCCCAGTAGGAGCTGCGCGCTGCGCCCTTGCCGCTGGCCTGTCGTGCGAACTGACCGACCAGATCCGCGCCCTCGCGGCCCAGCATGAGCGCGAGGACCAGGGCTCGAGCGCGATCAGGGTTGTCGACCGGGATGCCGTGCAGTTCTGCGAGAGATTGCGCGAACAGAGCGGTCGCTTCGAGGAATCCCGCCGTCTCGACGCCGCTGAGGGCGAGCGTCGTGGCCGTGCCGATCCCGGGGATCACCGCCGTGGCACCGACCGCCGCGCCGCCCGTGGTGACCGCCGTGAGGTATCGACGTTCGAGCATCTGCACGACCTGGGCGGTCGTGGCACCGGGGTGCCGCTGCCGGATGCCGCGCAGATGTGCCAGGACGACCGGACGCTGCACGGCGAGGAGCCGGTCGAGCGTGCGGACGGTCAGCGGATGCTGCGCTCCCTCAGGGTCGCCCGCGTCGCGGCGCGGGGCGTCGTCGGGAAGAGAGTCGATGCGATGCACCTTTCGGGCCATGACACCCATCCTCTCGCGCCGCGGGCGCGGCGGGGTCAGACGTAGAGGTTCGCGCGTTCGAGATCTTCCGCGAAGTCGACCTCGACGGCGTAGAGGTCGGAGATGTCCATCGGCTCCAGCAGCAGGCCGTTCTCGGCGATCGCGAGCTCGAGTCCGCGCTCGAAGTAATCCTGGTCGTCGACACGACCGAGCTGCGCGATGAGAGCCTTCTTGTCGCGCCCGGAGATGTAGTTGATGCCGACCGCTTCGCCGATGCCGCCCCGGACGGTCTTGGAGAGCTCCTTGATGAAGCCCTCTCCGCTCACGGTGTACTTGACCTCTTCGTCGCTCACCTTCGCGGTGTTGACCGTGACGAACGACTGATCCCGCTCGATGAGCGAGACGGCGCGTCCGAGCACGCGGGGGTCGAACACGACGTCGCCGTTCATCCAGAGCACGCCGCCGCGGCCCGAGGCCTTGAGTGCGCGCAGCAGGCTCTGCGAGGTGTTCGTCTCGTCGTAGCGGGCGTTGTAGACGTAGTCGACATCCGGGAATGCGTCGACGATCGTCTCGGCGCGGTAGCCGACGACGGTCGTGATGCGCGCGTCGTCGCCGAAAGCGGCGCGGATGTTGTCATGCTGCTGCTGCATGATGCTCCGGCCGTCGTTCAGCTCGGTCAGCGGCTTGGGGAGGGAACGGCCCAGACGGGAACCCATCCCTGCGGCGAGGATCACGATCTGAAGGCCCACGAGCATCTCCTGAAGTTACGAGTTAGATCAGTATTCACCGAGGTGAAACCCCGGCAGAGCGTTTTTCATGGTACCGACCGCTTCTGGGAGCTCGCCGGAACACTCGGAGCCGTTGCGCTTTCGTGACCTTCCTGGTAGCGCGATTCTCGGTGTTTGCTGATGACGACGAGCCGTGGCGCTGACCACCCGCTTGATAGGTTTGGGGGGTGACAGACGACACCTCCGCCCCCCAGATCGAGAAGCGTGTCGAGTCGCCTGTCGATACCTCTGTGCCACCTCTGCCGGACATCCCCGCCGAGGTCGCTGCGGCCGGACTCGCGGTCGCCGCGACGTCGGCTGCCGCCTCGTCCGAAGAAGCGTCGACGGACCGCAAGAAGTCCCCCGTGAAGACGGCGAAGCCGCGGAAGCCGCGCGCGTCGGGGGCACCCGCGGCGAAGAAGTCCCCGCGGAAGCCGCGCTCCGCGAGCGCTTCGACCGCGGCGGGTACGACGCCGCCCAAGCCTGAGATTCCCGCAGCCGTCGCTGCGGCCGCGTTCGTGGCACCGGCGGAGGACGCCGCGCGTGAGAACGCGGAGTCGGATGGCATGGCATCGAGCGATGCGATCGTGGGCGACGCGGCATCCGCGCCCGCTGAGCTGCACGACGAGGCAGCGACGGACGCGGCTGGACCGGAGAGCGCCCCGGCGACCGAGCCTGAGCCGGAGCCAGAACCGCAGCCGGAGCCGGAACCTGAGCCCGAGCCCGAGCCCGAGCCCGGGCCCGAGCCCGAGCCCGAGCCCCTGCCGGAGCCGGAGCCGGAGCCGGAGCCGCAGCCCGAGCCTGAGCCGGAGCCAGAACCGCAGCCGGAGCCGGAACCTGAGCCCGAGCCCCTGCCGGAACCTGAGCCGGAGCCGGAGCCCGTCGTCACCGCGCCGGCGGCCGATGCTGTGGCCGATGTGGAGACGGAAGCCGCGCCCCCGGCGCTGCGTCTGAGCGGCGTCACCAAGGCCTACGGCGAGGCGCGTGCAGTCGACCGCATCGACCTCGAGATCCCCGCGGGGTCGTTCTACGGGCTGGTGGGTCCGAACGGTGCCGGCAAGACGACCACGCTGTCGATGATCGCCGGACTCCTCCGTCCCGACGAGGGGGCTGTCGAGATCGCGGGCATCGACATCCGTCGAGACCCGGCCAGGGCGAAGCGGCAGATGGGCGTCCTGCCCGACCGCCTGCGGACCTTCGACCGGCTGTCCGGCCGTCAGCTCCTGTACTACTACGGCGTCCTGCGGGGACTGAAGCCCGCGGTCGTCGAGAATCGCATCAACGACCTCGCTGCGGCCTTCGATCTGACCGACGCGCTCGGACGCAGCGTCTCGGATTACTCGGCCGGCATGACGAAGAAGGTCATGCTCGCGGGTGCCATGATCCACGCGCCGCGCCTTCTCGTGCTCGACGAGCCCTTCGAGTCGGTGGATCCCGTATCGAGCGCCGCCATCCTCGACATCCTGCAGAAGTACGTCGCCCACGGCGGCACCGTCATCCTGTCGAGTCACGGCATGGAACTCGTCCAGCGCGCCTGCTCCGGCGTCGCCGTTCTCGTCGGCGGCCGCATCCTGGCAGCCGGGACGGTCGACGAGGTGCGGGACGGGCGCACGCTGGAACAGCGGTTCCTCGAACTCGCCGGCGGGACCAGCGCGGTGGAGGGCCTCGAATGGTTGCACACGTTCTCCGACTGAGGTTCGACGTCCTGGTCGGGGCGCTGCGATTCCACCGTGCCCGCGCTCTGACAGCGCTGGCCGCGGCCGTCGTGCTGGTCGGTGCGATCGTCCTCGCGCTCCTGCGCCTGCAGGACGCGCCCCTCGCGAGCGCACTGGTGGTGCTCGCGGTCGGTGGGGCGGCCGTGTCGGCCTGCTTCGCGGTGGTGCCGTTGGTCACTCCCGTTCGCGACCCTCTCGATCCGCGCGCCTTCATCGTGACCGGCCGTGACTGGCGGCTCGTCGCGGCCGCGACCGCCGCGGCCAGTCCGCTGAGTCTGCCTTCGGCGGCCGTGATCGTGGTCGCGGTGGCCGTCGCCCTGACCTGGATCGCCCATGGCGTCGACCCGGTAGCGGCGGGTTTCGGCGCCGCGCTGATCGTCGTCACCCAGCTCCTGCTCGCGCGAGTAGCCCTCGGGGTCGCCGCTCTCGTGCTCGCCGACCGCCGGTCGCGCGAGCTGACGACGCTGCTGCTGCTCGGCATCGCGGTGGTCGCGATCCCGGTCGCGGTCTTCCTCGCATCGCTGAACTGGGACGACGGCGTTCCGGGCCCCCTACTCGCTGCGGTGAGGACCCTCGCGGTCACCCCCGTCGGGGCGGCATGGGTTCTGCCGCTCGATCCGCGTCCGGCCGTCGTGATCGTCGCGGTTCTGTCCGTCGCGGCGTTGGCCGCAGCATGGATCCTGATCGTGCGACGGATGCTCACCCACACCGAGCGACCCGTATCCGTCCGTGAGCGCCGGGGACTCGGCTGGTTCACCGTCACCCCGGGCACGCCCGGAGGCGCGGTGGCGGCGCGCTCTCTCGTGTATTGGCTGCGTGATCCGCGGTACCTCGTCGACATCGCGATCATCCCGGTCGCGGCCGTCGTCGCGGTCGTGCCTCTCATCATCGTCGGCGTGCCGCATGAGATCGCGGCGCTGATCCCCGCTCCGCTCATCGCCCTCCTGCTCGGTTGGGTCGTCCACAATGACCTCGCGTACGACGGTTCGGCGGTGTGGCTGCACATCTCGAGCGCTGTGCGCGGTGCGTCTGACCGCATCGGGCGACTCGTGCCGCTGCTCCTGGTCGCACTGCCGCTGCTCGCAATCGCGATCCCGGTGGGAATCGGCATCCACGGTGACTGGAACGTTCTGCCGGTGATGGTCGGGGTGTGCTCCGCGCTGCTCTTCGGTGGCCTCGGCCTCTCGTCGGTGTCGTCCGTCCTCGCTCCCTACGCCGTCGCCCGGCACGGAGACAGTCCGTTCCAGCAGCCCCAGCGCACGGGCGGCGGGGTCGCTCAGGGCGCGGTGCTGGTCGGCGCGCTTCTCGCCGCATCGCCGGCGTTGTGGTGGTCCTGGCGGTTCCTGCAGGGGGAGGCGCACGCGCAGTGGTGGGCTCTCGGAACCGGACTCGGGGTCGGGCTGCTTGTGCTCGCAGTCGGCATCCTCATCGGGGGTCTGCTGTTCGACCGCCGCGGGGACCGGCTGATGGCATTCGCCGAGACGACCTGATCGTTCGCCGATAGAATTCCCGCATGAGCACTCCTCTCGATTCTCCCGACCAGGGCGGTCTCGCGACCCTCGACCGCGAGCTCGAAGAGCTGATCCGCGAGGAGACGATCGAGCCGGGCGACCATGAGCGGTTCTCGCACTACGTCAAGAAGGACAAGATCCTCGAGTCGGCGATCACCGGCAAGCCGGTGCGCGCATTGTGCGGCAAGAAGTGGACGCCGGGTCGTGATCCGGAGAAGTTCCCCGTCTGCCCGACATGCAAGGAGATCTACGAGTCGATGACGCGCTGACGCGTCGTCGCTGGACCCGGCGTTTTCGGCGTCGTGGGCCCAGTCGACGCGGCGACCTCAATCGGCGTCGCGGTAAACCGTGGGGATCGCGGGCTCGGATCGGCTGAGCGCCAGAGCGCGCACCGGCATCTCCTCGATCACGCTGGCGTGGTGGGCGCGGGCGGCGCGAACCCCCGCGGCCCCGATCCATTCGGTCACAGCACGCCCATCCGAGAAGAGCGTCGTCTGCAGTGCGCGCGCGTCGGGGTGCTCGGCAGGGGTGTCGAGCGGCTCGAAGCCGTCGGAGACGACGACGACCTCCTCTTTGGCCGTACCGCCGTCGAGCGCACGGAACGCCGTCTTGCGACCCCCGTGGGAGGCCTTGTCCGCTGACGCCTTCGCGACCGAGAGCCACGATCCGTCGTCGTTCTGCCGCGCGACGAGCTTGTACACCATGCCCGCGGTAGGGGTGCCCGAGCCGGTGACGAGTGACGTCCCCACGCCGTAGGCATCGACGGGGGATGCCGCCAGGGCCGCGATCGCGTACTCGTCGAGGTCGCTCGTGACCGTGATGCGCGTGTCGTGCGCGCCGAGTTCGTCGAGCTGCGCGCGGACGTCGGCTGCGACGGTCGGGAGATCGCCCGAGTCGATCCGAACGCCGCCGAGGCCGGTACCGGCCACTCGGATCGCCGTCGCGACGCCCTCGGTGATGTCGTAGGTGTCGATCAGCAGCGTGGTGTCGACGCCGAGAGCGTCGATCTGGCTGCGGAACGCCGCCTCCTCGGTGTCGTGGAGCAGCGTCCAGGCGTGTGCGGCGGTGCCCATGGTCGGGATGCCCCACGTGCGACCCGCCTCGAGGTTGCTGGTCGCGCCGAAGCCCGCGATGTGAGCGGCCCGGGCCGCAGCCACCGCGCTGCGCTCGTGCGCACGACGCGAGCCCATCTCGGCGAGCGGGCGGTCACCGGCGGCGATCGCCATGCGCGCCGCCGCCGTGGCGACGGCGGAGTCGTAGTTCAGGATGCTGAGCACGAGGGTCTCGAGCACGACCGCCTCGGCGAAGGTGCCCTCGACGGTTAGAACCGGCGAGCCGGGGAAGTAGAGCTCGCCCTCGCGGTATCCGGTGATCGTGCCCGTGAAACGGTAGTCGGCGAGCCACGCGAGGGTCTGCTCGTCGAGCGCCCCGTGCTCACGCAGGAACTCCAGCTCCTCGTCGCCGAAGCGGAAGTTCTCGACCTCCTCGAGCAATCGCCCGGTGCCCGCGACGACGCCGAACCGCCGCCCGCCCGGGAGCCGACGCGCGAAGACCTCGAACACGCAGTGCCGACCTGCGGTGCCGTCGCGCAGCGCAGCCTGCAGCATCGTGATCTCGTAACGGTCGGTGAGCAGAGCGCTGGAGGCCATGTGTGCCACTGTAGCGACGCCGCATCCCGCCGCAGCGCCTCGGGATGGCATGGCGCGACGCCAGGTAGGCTCGATGATCGTGAATGACGCGCCCATCGGAATCTTCGACTCGGGCGTGGGCGGGCTCACGGTGGCGCGGGCGATCTCGCAGCTGCTGCCACGAGAGTCGTTGCTCTATATCGGCGACACGGCTCATTCGCCCTACGGCCCGAAGCCCATCGCTGACGTCCGGCGCTACGGGCTCGAGGTCCTCGACACACTGGTCGACGAGGGCGTGAAGATGCTCGTGATCGCGTGCAACACCGCCTCATCGGCCCTGTTGCGCGACGCGCGGGAGCGGTACGACGTCCCGGTCGTCGAGGTCATCAACCCTGCCGTCCGCGCGGCGATCTCCACCACCCGGAACGGCCGCATCGGCGTCATCGGCACGATCGGCACGATCGCATCCCGCGCGTATCAGGACATGCTCGAGGTCAACGAGCGCCTCGAGGTGTTCGCGGCATCCTGCCCGCGGTTCGTCGAGTTCGTCGAGGCGGGCATCACGCAGTCTCCCGAAGTGCTCGCCGTGGCCGAGGAGTACCTGGCGCCGCTCCGGGACGCCGGGGTCGACACGCTCGTCCTGGGCTGCACCCACTATCCCTTCCTCGAAGGCGCGATCAGCTACGTCATGGGCCCCGACGTCGCGCTCGTGTCGAGCGACTCCGAGACGGCGAAGGACGTGTACCGACAGCTGGTCTCCTGCGGCCTGCTCGCGAACGATGACGCGGTTCCCCGTCACGTCTACGAGGCCACGGGCGACTCCGGCGACGACTTCCTGAACCTGGCCGACCGGCTCATGGGTCGTGGCGTGCCGTCGGTCCGCATGGTCCAGACCGGAGCGATCGTGCTGCCGAAGCTCGCCCCACCCGCATCCTGACCCTCATCCGCCGTCCGATCGGAGACCCCTCATGACCGATTCCCTGCGCGCCGACGGGCGCACCGCCGACCAGCTCCGCACCGTGACGATCGAGCGCGGCTGGAGCGCCCATGCCGAAGGATCGGCTCTCGTGAGCTTCGGCGGTACCAAGGTGCTCTGCACGGCGTCGTTCACCAACGGCGTCCCGCGCTGGCTGACGGGCAAGGGCAAGGGCTGGGTCACGGCCGAGTACGCCATGCTGCCGCGCGCGACGAACAGCCGGAACGACCGCGAGTCGATCAAGGGCAAGGTCGGCGGGCGGACGCACGAGATCTCGCGTCTCATCGGTCGTGCCCTGCGCGCCGTCGTCGACACGAAGGCGCTGGGCGAGAACACGATCGTCATCGACTGCGACGTGCTGCAGGCCGACGGCGGCACCCGTACCGCCGCGATCACCGGAGCCTACGTCGCTCTGGCCGACGCGATCGAGTGGGGCCGGTCGCAGAAGTTCATCGCACAGCGCTCCGCCCCGCTGGTCGACTCGGTGTCGGCGGTGTCGGTCGGGATCATCGACGGAACGCCGATGCTCGACCTCGCCTACGTGGAGGACGTGCGGGCCGAGACCGACATGAACGTGGTCGTCACCGGCCGCGGACTCTTCGTCGAGGTGCAGGGCACCGCCGAAGGCGCGCCCTTCGACAAGCGCGAGCTCGACGCGCTGCTCGAGCTCGGTGTGAACGGATGCGCGCAACTGCGTGACATCCAGGCGGCGACGCTGGCATGACCGGCCGCATCGTCCTGGCGACCCACAACCCGCACAAGGTCGAGGAGTTCCACGCGATCGTCGCGGCGGTCCGCCCCGATCTGCAGGTCATCGGCTACGACGGTCCGGAGCCGGTCGAGGACGGCGTCACCTTCACGGAGAATGCGCTGATCAAGGCCCGGGCCGCAGCGGCGCACACGGGATTGCCGGCGCTCGCCGACGACTCGGGGATCTGCGTCGACGCCCTCGGGGGAGCCCCGGGCGCCTTCTCGACCTACTGGGCCGGCCACAAGAAGGATGCCGCCGCCAACACGGCCCTGCTGCTCGATCAGCTCTCCGACATCGCCGACCCGCGTCGCACCGCGCAGTTCGTGTCGGTCATCGCGCTCGTCGACGGTGGCACCGAGCACGTCGTCGAGGGCGTCTGGCCGGGGCGGCTCGCCGCCGAGCCGGCCGGCGAGGGTGGTTTCGGATACGACCCCGTCTTCGTTCCGGACGGGCAGTCCGGGCCCGCTCGCACCGTCGCGGAGTGGTCCGCCGCGGAGAAGAACGCCGCGTCGCACCGGGCGCGAGCCTTCGTAGCGCTCACCGAGGTGCTGCGCTCGCTCTAGCCGTCGTCGCGGCGGACGTCGCCGGGCGCTCGATCCGGCCGCAGGCCGCGCCACCGGGCATGGCGCAGGATGCCGCCGGGGGTGAACTCGGCGAACTCGACCTCGCCGACGAGCTCGGGTCGCACCCACAGCGCATCGGATGCGTCGGCCGCCGGGACACCCACGAACGGATTCCGATCGGTGCGGAGCGGGTCGAGGGCCGCGGTGAGCCGTGTCAGCTCGGCATCCGAGAACCCCGACCCCACGCGGCCGGCGTACCGGAGCGCCCCGTCGTCGTCGGGGATGCCCAGCAGCAGCGACCCGATGCCGCCCCGTCGGGCGCCCTTGCCCGGCCGGATGGCACCGACGACGACGTCCTGCGTTCGCGTCAGCTTGACCTTGAGCCACTCTTCGGAACGGACGCCGATGCGATAGCGGGACGACGGGTCTTTGACGACCGCGCCCTCGAGATCGAGCTGGCGGGCCACGGTGAGCGCAGCGTCGAGGTCATCCGTCACCGGCGGCATGGCCAGCGGAGGCTGTGCTCGCGCCGACGCGGACTCGAGCAGGCGACGACGTTCCCGCAGCGGGAGATCAGTGACATCACGGTCGCCGTGCCGCAGCAGGTCGAAGACGAAGAAGTCGGCCGGAGTCCGAGCCCGTTCTCGGGCGATCTCGCGGGCCTCGGTGAGGTGCATCCGGTTCTGCAGGAGCGGGAAGCTCGGCCGGCCCGCCTCGTCGAGCGCGACGATCTCACCGTCGAGGACGAGGGCCATGTCGCCCAGGCCGAGATCGGCATCTGCGTCGGTGAGCTCGGGGTAGCGTGCGGTGATGTCGGTACCGCTTCGCGCGTACAACCGCATCCGCTTGCCGTCCCAGAAGGCGATCGCCCGGACTCCGTCCCACTTGAACTCGACCCAGGGACCCCACCGTTCCGCGGCCGCGCGGGCAGGCCCGGGCGACGAGGAGACGGCCAGCATGGGCGGCACCGGACCCGCCGCGCCCAGCGACGACGCCGCTGTCTCGGATGCTGGAGAACCGGGGCTCGCCGCGCCTGCCGCATCCGCGACGTCGGTTTTCATCCGGTGCAGCAGCCACTGCGACTTCTCACCCGACCCGCCGGTGCGGATGAGCACGAGGCGCGCATCGGCTGCCCCTCCGCCATTCGTGCTTCGAAGCGTGAAGATGATCTCGTCGTCGCGCCACTTCTCGAGGTCGTAGAGACCGGTGTCCCAGATGGTCATCGTTCCCGCGCCGTATTCGCCGGCCGGGATCTCGCCGTGGAAGGTCAGGTACTCCATCGGGTGCGGCTCGGTCATCACGGCGAGATGGTTGCGGTCCGGTGTCTCGGGGATGCCGCGCGGCACGGCCCAGCTGACGAGTACGCCATCCCGCTCCAGTCGCAGGTCGTAGTGGAGGCGGCGAGCATGATGCTCCTGGATGACGAACCGGGGTTTGCCGGCGGACCCGGTACCCGGAACCCCCGACGCACCCACCGACACCGCCTCGGGCATCGGCTCGGGAGTCCGGTCCGCGGAGCGCTTGGCGAGGTACGGCGCGAGCGGTGCCGTCCGCCGGGGCGCGAGGGGCGCCAGCAGATCGCCGAGGTCACGGGCGCGCTCGAGCATCTCGTCGAAGCGCAGATGGCGCAGGTCGGGGTCGTCCAGCTCGTCCCACGTCCGTGGCGCGGCCACTGTCGGCTCGTCGCGGCCACGCAGCGAGTAGGGAGCGATGGTGGTCTTCGAGCCGTTGTTCTGGCTCCAGTCGAGGAAGATCTTGCCCGCCCGGGCGCTGCGGGTCATCTGGCTGATGACGAGGTCGGGGTGGTCGGCCTCGAGCGCCCGGGCGAGCTCCTTGGCGAACGCGGAGGCCTGATCGCTCGTCTGCGCGCCGGCGAGCGGAGCGTACAGATGGATGCCCTTGCTGCCGCTCGTGACGGGGAACAACTCCATGCCCATGTCCGACAGGATGCTGCGCACCCACCGCGCCACCTCGGCGCACTCGGCCAGGCCGACGCCGGGGCCGGGATCGAGATCGAGGACGAGTCGGTCGGGGGCGCCGCGTTCGCCGGCGTCGGTGAAACGCCACTGCGGGACGTGCAGCTCGAGGCTCGCGACCTGTGCGAGGTAGACGAGCGAGGCGACCTCTTCGACGAGGGGGTAGTCCTTCGACCCGCTGGAGTGGTCGATCGGCAGGCGGGGGAGCCACGACGGGGCTCCGGGCTCGAGGGCCTTGGCGAAGAAGTCCGGCTGCTCGACGCCCTCGGGCCAGCGTTTGCGTGTCACCGGGCGCCGGTCGAGATGCGGCAGCATCAGCGGCGCGATGCGCGAGAAGTAGTCGATCACCTCGCCCTTCGTGGTGCCCGTTCTCGGGTACAGCACCTTGTCGAGGTTCGACAGGCGCAGCCGGCGGCCGTCGACCTGGACCGTCTGCTCTCCTGCCATGCCGACAGGCTATTGCGCCACCCGCTGGCGTCGGTGAGGGGTTGCGGTGTGTACTTCGTGCATGAGATCGATCTGGAAAGGCGCCCTCACCTTCGGGCTCGTCAATGTGCCGGTGAAGGTCTACTCGGCGACCGAGGACCACGACGTGCCGCTGCACCAGGTGCACAACGCCGACGGCGGGCGTATCCGCTACCAGCGCATCTGCGAGATCGACGGTGAGGTCGTGCCCTACGCCGACATCGATCGCGCCTACGACGACGGCGAGCAGACCGTGGTCCTGACGAAGGAGGACCTGGCGTCGTTGCCCTCCGAGCGGAGCCGCGAGATCGACGTCGTCGAGTTCGTGCCGAGCGATCAGATCGACCTGCTCACGCTCGACAAGGCGTATTACCTCGAGCCCGACTCCTCCTCGCCGAAGTCGTACGTCCTGCTCCGCAAGACGCTCGAGCAGACCGACCGGACCGCGATCGTGCGGTTCTCCCTGCGGCAGAAGACGCGGCTCGCCGCGCTGCGCGTGCGGGGTGATGTGCTCGTGCTGCAGACGCTGCTGTGGGCCGACGAAGTTCGGGAGGCGGCGTTCCCCGCCCTCGACGAGTCGGTGCGCATTTCGGCGAAGGAGCTCGAGATGTCGGCATCCCTCGTCGAGAGCTTCTCGAGCGACTTCGATCCCGAGGCGTTCACGGACGAGTACCAGGAGGAGCTGCGGACGCTCATCGACGCCAAGCTCGAGAAGGGCGACGCCCTCGACACCTCGGAGACCTTCGGTGAGAAGGCCGAGAAGGAGGGCGGCGAGGTCATCGATCTGATGGAGGCGCTGCGGGCGAGTGTCGAGCGCAGCCGTGCGGCGCGTGGCGGGGGCTCGAAGACGTCGGACGGCGGCGACGCGGGGCGCTCCGGCACGAAGACGGACGCGAAGAAGAGCACCGCGAAGAGCGCCGCGAAGAAGGACACGGACGAGAAGGCTCCCGCGAAGAAGCCGGCCGAGAAGAAGGCTCCGGCGAAGAAGAGCGCGAAAGCCTCCTGATCAGCTCCGCGGGTCGGTGTGCCGATCGGTGTCGGTCGTGGACGCGTCGGGGTGGTGCGCGTGCGGAGCGCTGTGGCCGTGCTCGCGGAAGACCTCCGGGTCGAGCACGAGCTCGCGCGCCTCGTCGGCGTCGGTGTATTCGTCGGGTCCCGCGGCCATCTCCTTCTTCGCCTTGCGCTTCTCGGCGAAGTAGTGCCACACGATGAAGAAGACGGTGCCGACGACGGCCGCGAGCAGGATGACGTCGATGTACTTCGCGACGAACTCGCCGACGCCGGGAATGAGGCTCACGAGGTAGCCGATCACGGTCAGGCCGAAGCCCCAGATGACGGCCCCGATGAGGTTGTAGAGCGAGTACCGATGCCACGGCATCTTGCCGACACCGGCGGCGACGGGCGCGAACGTGCGGACGATGGGCACGAATCGGGCGAGGATGACGGTGACGCCGCCGTATCGCTCGAAGAACGCGTTCGTGCGCTCGACGTTGCGGCGACTGAACAGGCCCGATTCCTTGCGCTCGAAGACGGCGGGACCGCCCTTGCGACCGATCACGTAGCCCACCTCACCGCCGAGGAATGCCGAGAATCCGATCAGGAGACCGACGATCCAGACGTTGATCCCGAAGACTCCGTGGGGGGCGTGCGTGACCGGGTTCGACAGCAGGCCGGCCATGATCAGCAGCGTGTCGCCGGGGAGCAGGAAGCCGACGAGCAGTCCCGTCTCGGCGAAGATGATGAAGCACACCACGAGCAGAGCCCACGGACCCGCCGCGCTGATGATGGTGGCGGGGTCGAGCCAGGGGATGAGGGCGATCTGATGCACGAGTTTCCCGTCGGGAGAGGATGACGCGAGGGCGGGCGAACGCCCGATCCGTGCGGAAGGTGGGACTTGAACCCACACGCCGTGAGGCACAGGAACCTAAATCCTGCGTGTCTGCCAATTCCACCACTCCCGCGGACGGGTTCAGTCTAGGCGTCAGCGATAAGCGAATCCGTCCGGATAACCCCCGAATTCGCCGAGACGATGGGGCGGTCGCGGCGCGCATGGCCGCTCGGGCCCACCTATCGCGCGATGGAGCTCCTGAGTCCGGAGTTCGGGACGTTCGCTGACGCGTCAGCGAGTCGCGGGGAGCCGCCGACGAACCAGTATCCGGCGCCGACGACGAGCCCGCCGCCGACGAGGTTCCCGGCGCCGACGAGCAGCAGGTTGAGGGCGAAGCCGCCCACGGTCGCCGACGGGTCGCCGGAGAGCAGACCGATCGTGAACGTGGTCATGTTCGCCACGACGTGCTCGAAGCCGGATGTGATGAACGCGAGGATCGCCGCAAAGACGACCAGGATGCGGGCGGTCTCGCTGCGCAGCCGCACCGTCATCCAGATCGCGATGCAGACGAGCACATTGCACAGGATGCCGCGGACGAACAGCTCGACCGGCGACTCGTGTGCCTTCGCGGCGAGCATGTCGGAGATCATCGTGCCGGCCGCGGCGTTGCTGTGCAGCACCCCCGACGCGACGATCAGCGCTCCGAACACGACCGATCCGACGAGGTTGGCGCCGAACGTCCACAGGACCGCCCCGGCGGCGCGCCCCGCCGGCACGGCCCTCATGAGCGTCGCCTGGGTGACCGTCATCATCGAGGAGGTCACGAGCTCGCCGCCCGCGATGACGACGATCGTCAGGGCGACCCCGAACACCAGTCCGGACACGAGCTTGCCCCAGCCCGAGCCCGCCGCGAAGAGGGGCCCGGCTGCCGTGACCATGAGCACGACCCCGACGCCGATGTAAGCGCCGGCGAGCATGCCCGACACCGTGAAGCGAGCGGGCGAGCGCAGCCCGTCCGTCTTGTGGCGGCCGTTCTCGGCTTGTGCGGCGAGCGCCTCGGGGATCGTGAGCACGGGATCACCGTCCTTCCGCCGCCAGTGTGCGCTCGATGCGCGGGCCGAAAGGGGGCGGCGGGCCGGGGATAACCCCGATCAGCGCACGGCGAGCGCGCTCGGCTCGGAGACCTCGGCTCGGACAATGGCGGCCCCGGCCACCAGGGCGCTGATCTTGTCGTTCGCCACGGCGCGGGGCAGCGGTGCCATGCCGCAGTTGGTGCTCGGGATCAGCTTGTCGGCGTCGACGAACTCGAGGGCACGGCGGAGGGTCTCGGCGACCTCGTCCGGCGTCTCGACCTCGTGGCTGGCGACGTCGATGGCGCCGAGCATCACCTTCTTGCCTCGGATGAGCTCGATCAGCTCCACCGGAACGTGCGAGTGGTGGCTCTCGAGCGAGATGACGTCGATGCTCGAGCGCTGGAGAAGCGGGAACGACTCCTCGTACTGCCGCCACTCCGGACCGAGCGTCGCCTTCCACTCGTTGTTCGCCGCGATGCCGTAGCCGTAGCAGATGTGCACCACCGTCTCGGCGCGCAGGCCCTCGGCGGCTCGTTCGAGTGCGGCGATACCCCAGTCCTTCATCTCGTCGAAGAACACGTTGAACGCGGGCTCGTCGAACTGGATGATGTCGACGCCGGCGGCCTCGAGCTCTCGGGCCTCCTGGTTGAGGATCGTCGCGAACTCCCACGCGAGCTTCTCGCGGCTCCGATAGTGACGATCGGCCAGCGTGTCGATCATGGTCATGGGGCCCGGGAGCGCCCACTTGATGGGGCGGTCGGTCTGCTGCCGGAGGAAGGCCGCGTCATCGACGAAGACGGGCCGCCGGCGGCTGACGGCGCCGACGACGGTGGGGACGCTCGCGTCGTAGCGGTCGCGGATGCGGACGGTCTCGCGCCGTTCGAAGTCGACACCGTCGAGGTGCTCGATGAAGGTCGTGACGAAGTGCTGGCGCGTCTGCTCGCCGTCACTGATGATGTCGAGTCCGCGGCGCTCCTGCTCGTGAACGGCAGCGCGGAGAGCATCGCGCTTTCCCTCGACGAGCACATCGCCGGTCAGCTCCCACGGCGACCACAGAACTTCGGGTTTGGCGAGCCAGGACGGCTTGGGCAGGCTGCCGACGGTCGAGGTGGGAAGGAGGGAATGCGACACGGATCGTCCTTCGGGTCAGCGGGTCAGCGCGGCCGGCACGGCCTCGGCGGTCGGGGCGGCGTAGTCGGCGGCCCAGCGGCTGAGCACCTGCCGGTGTGGGGTCACGAAGTGCTCCTCGGCGTATTTGCCCTGCGTCGTGGCGAGCTGGCTGCGCTCGACCCGGTCGTAGGTGATGTCCGTTCGCACGAAGTCGTCACTCTCGAGGGTGGGCCGGTAGACCTCGCCCGCCGGCTCGGTCGCGTTGTAGATCTCAGGCCGGTAGATCTTCTGGAACGTCTCCATGGTGCCGATGGTGCCGGCCAGCTGCAGGTCGGTGTACTCAGCGAGCAGGTCGCCGCGGTGGTAGAACGCCAGCGGGGCGACGCTGCCGCGCGGCATGAAGTACCGCACCTGCAGCCCCATCTTGGCGAAGTACTCGTCCGTGAGCGAGAAGGAGTCCTGCTCGTACTCGACACCGAGAACCGGATGCCGGTTGCCGTTACGCCGGTAGGTGCGGCTCGTCGACACGCTGATGCAGACGACGGGCGACTGCGGGAACCGCTCGCGGTAGGCCTCGGACTCGAGGAAGTGCTGGAAGAGCTTCCCGTGGAGGTCGCCGAACCCATCCGGCACCGTGAACGCACCGGGCGTCTGCTGCGCGGACGGCAACAGGATGCTGAAGTCGTAGTCGCGCAGGTACGACGAGAAGTTGTTGCCGACGATGCCGTGGTGGCGCTCGCCGGTCTGCCGGTCGAGGATGTGGATGTCGAGCACCTCGAGGAGCGGGAACTCGCGGTCATCGGCGGCATCCGTCGCCGTCTCGTCGGTGCCGGTGTCGAACCGCAGGTTGGCCGAGACGATGTCGAGCTCGGCGGTGTACCGGTCACCGTCCGGGTTGCCGGTGCGGGCGAGGTCGTTGAGACGGGCGTCGATCATCGCGAGCGCGCCGCGGAGGTTCTCCCGGCGGCGCTCGCCGCGGGCGAGATTGGCGAAGTTCGTGGTGATGCGCGACGAGTCAGAGGGGGTGTAGTCCTCGTCGAAGCGCGTCGTCGAGATGCGGAACGCGAAGTCGTTCGCCATGAGCAGCCAATCGAGCGGAGCTCCGGGGGAGCCGTGCGGAAGATGATGGCTCCATCGTGCGCGCCGACGGCGGTCATCGGGTAATTCCCTGTCGCTATCCGGTGCCATAGTCTGAGGCTATGGCCGTGCGTCGAAGCGGGATCACCCTGCAGCAGCTGCAGTACTTCATCGAGGTCGCCGCCGAGGGCTCGATCTCGGCGGCATCCGATCTGCTCTACGTCGCCCAGCCCACGATGTCTGCGACGATGAAAGACCTCGAGGCGCGGGTCGGCCGCGATCTGCTGGTGCGGTCGGCCCGAGGCGTGACTCTCACCACCGACGGCGTCGAGTTCCTCGGGTACGCCCGCCAGGTCGTCGAGCAGGCCGAGCTGCTCGAGCAGCGCTACCTCGGGCGGCCGCCGTCGCGCCGGCTGCTCGGCGTCTCGACGCAGCACTACTCGTTCGCCGTCGACGCGTTCGTTCGGATGGTCAGGAGCACCGGGGCGCCGGAGTACGAGTTCTCGCTGCGCGAGACCCGGACGTGGGACATCATCGAAGACGTCCGGACGCTGCGCAGCGAGCTCGGCATCCTGTTCCGCAACGACTTCAACCGGAATGTCATCGACAAGCTGCTGCGCGATTCCGGGCTCGCGTTCCACCCGCTGTTCGTCGCCCAGCCGCACATCTTCGTCGCGCGCCGGAACCCGCTCGCCTCGCGGGCCCGCGCGACGCTCGACGACCTCGCCGACCTGCCCCGCCTGACGTTCGACCAGGGTGCGAACAACTCGTTCTACTTCGCCGAGGAGATCCTCTCGACGCTCTCGAGCAAGCAGGAGATCCGGGTGTCGGACCGTGCGACGATCTTCAACCTCATGATCGGCCTCGACGGCTACACGATCTCGACGGGCATCATCAGCGACGACCTCGACCCCGAGATCGTCGCCGTGCCCCTCGACGTCGACGAGCGCATCGAGATCGGCTGGATCGGCCGCACGGCTGTTCCGCTCACGGAGCAGGCGCAGCGGTATCTCGACGAGGTGCGGGCCGTCGTCGCGGGGTTCGGCATCGAATTGCTCGGGTGAGGCTGGGGTGGCGAGGTGGTGAGCCGACCGGCCCTGTGGAAGGTCGCCACCGCTTCACGGGGTAGCGGCCACGATGCCGGGTGCCCGTTACGCCCCCACTGCTACCATCTGTGCAGCATGCATCGGCGGCATCGCGGCCGTTGGCGGCGCGTCTATCGGAGCCGTCATGGGCTGCTTCACCGGAGGTGAGTTATGAAGCGTTCGAGAGGCCACTTTCTGCTCTTCTTCATCATCGCAGTGGCGGCGGGCGCGAGCCTGATCTGGTTGCTGCCAGCGGCGCTCGGCGATGACGCCACAGTGCAGAGTCGGATCCCTGCCGTGCTCGGAGCGATCTTCGCAGCAAGCGCCTTCGTCGCATGGAAAGTCTGCCCAAACTGGAAGCAGACATCTCCGACATAGGTGTTGCACAGCAGGAGAATGGAAGACCCCCGTGGATGTTTACCTGCGGGGGTCTCTCTCGTCCCGACGTTGAATCCCGCTGAAGCATCACATGCCAGCGTCAAGCTCGACGTCATCCACAACGCTGGGCTTATGAGTGCTCTTTCAGACCGATGGATTCACCCTTTTGGCTAGCCCTGTGGAAAGTCGCCACGGGCTGACGAGGTAACGACCACGATGCTGCGGGTGAGCATTTCTCTCTCGTCCGCGTCCGGGTCCGAGCCGCCTGACCTGCCGCCCGAGACGCGGATCGCGTGCCGTCTGCGCGATCGGCTGCGGTCGGAGGGCATCGATCCTGCCGAGCGCCCGGACGAGGTCGAGCGCGTCGCGGTCGCGGAGGTGCAGCGACACAACGATTTCGCTCTGGCACGCGGGCTCGAAGCGGTCGACGACGAGTCCGCTGCGGTGCGCCGCGTGCTGGCATCCGTGGCCGGTTACGGCCCCTTGCAGGCGCTGCTCGATGATCCGAGTGTCGAGGAGCTGTGGATCAACGCTCCCGACCGCGTCTTCGTCGCGCGAGGCGGACGGAGCGAGAGGGTCGCTTTGGCCCTGACCGAGGAGCAGGTGCGCGACCTCGTCGAGCGGATGCTGCACGCCAGCGGTCGCCGCGTCGACTTGAGTCAACCCTTCGCCGACGCGTCGCTTCCCGACGGTTCCCGGCTCCACGTCGTCATCCCCGACATCACGCGGCACTGGGCCGTCAACGTCCGCAAGTTCCTCCGCACGTTCCGCACGCTCGACGACCTGGTGGCGGTCGGGTCGGTGACCGTGGAGGCGGCGGACATCCTGCGCACCGCGATCGCGAGCGGACGGAACATCATCGTGTCCGGGGCCACCCACGCGGGTAAGACGACCATGCTCAGCGCGTTGGTTGCAGCAAGCCCCGCCGAGCAGCGCGTCGTCACGGTGGAGGAGACGTTCGAGCTATTCGTCGATCTGCCCGACGTCGTCGCCCTGCAGGCCCGGCAGCCAAGCCTTGAGGGCGGGGGAGAGGTGACGCTGCGGCGCCTCGTGAAGGAGGCGCTCCGTATGCGACCCGACCGCCTCGTCGTGGGGGAGGTGCGCGATGCCGAAGCTCTCGATCTGCTCCTTGCTCTCAACACCGGCGTGCCCGCCGCCGCAACGGTGCACGCGAACTCCGCCGCGGACGCGCTGCGGAAGCTCTCGGCCCTCCCGCTTCTGGCCGGGCGGAACATCGACGTCGAGTTCGTGCGTGATGCCCTCGCGGCATCCGTCGACATCGTGGTGCACTGCGAGCTCCTGGACTCGGGGCGCCGACGCGTCGCCGAGATCGTGTCGCCCACCGGCGCCGTGACCGACGGTGTGATCGCGACCCGGTCGGTGTATCGGAGCCACGGGTGACCCTTTTCTGGGGCGCGACCCTCGGCGCCGGGCTCGTGCTCATCGTCGCGCCGTGGCTGTCGCCTCGTGAGGCGATGACACCAGCCACATCCGGTCGCGCTCGCGGATTCGGCCGCGGCCTCCTCGAATCCGCCGGGTTCGCACATGCGCCGGTGAGCGGGCTCGGCGCCATATCGGTCGGGTCAGCAGCGCTCGCCGCCGCGGCTGCCTGGCTGGTGACCTCCCTCCCCGTCGTCGCCGCCGTCGCTGCCGGGGCAGGAGCGCTGCTGCCGACGGCCTGGCTGCGCTCGCGCGCCCGCCGACTTCGGAAAGTGCG
This sequence comes from Microbacterium sp. BDGP8, assembly GCF_029991045.1. Lineage (NCBI taxonomy): Bacteria > Bacillati > Actinomycetota > Actinomycetes > Micrococcales > Microbacteriaceae > Microbacterium > Microbacterium sp. BDGP8. Next base: position 1,496,655 of record NZ_CP120712.1, read on the forward strand.
CCGGGGGCTCTGGCCCGACGTCTGCGATCTGCTCGTCGCATCGGTTCGGGCCGGGATGCCGCTCGGTGACGCGGTCTCGTCGATCGCCGAGACCGGGCCGCCCGCCCTGCGACTCGCCTTCCGGGGCTTCGCGCGAGATCTCGCCGCGTCCGGTCATTTCGACACCAGTGCCGCGCGTCTGCAGGCGGTTCTCGCAGACCCGGTGGCCGACCGCATCGTCGAGACCCTCCGGATGGCCCGGCAGGTCGGAGGGACTGAGCTGGTCCCGGTTCTCAGGGCGCTGTCGACGTCCGTCCGCGCCGATGCGGCTCTCCGCGCCGAGGTGGAGGCGCGCCAGTCGTGGATCCGAGGCGCAGCCGTGCTCGGATTGATCGCTCCCTGGGTGGTGCTCACGCTCCTGGCACTTCGACCGGAAGGGGCCCGCGCGTATGCCTCGGCGGAGGGAGCGATCCTCATCATCGTGGGCGCGGCGGTGTCGTTCCTCGCATACCGGGTCATGCTGCGGATCGGCCGGCTTCCCGAACCGCGGCGGTGGGTGCGGTGACCGGGGTGTCGGAGCTCGCCATTGCCGTCGTGCTGGGCACAGCGCTTGCTGCCGGTGTGCTTCTCACGATCTCCGGAATGCCGCGATGGGTCGCGCCACCTCTTGAGCGCAGGATTGCGCCCTATCTGCGCGACATCGCCGATCCGATCGGCCTGACCCCGCTCCATGCGGGCTCGTCGTGGCTCGCAGGCTGGCGGGAACGCGCCACGCGGATGGGCGCGAAGCTGGGCGGCCCGGTAGCCCTCCGGCGACGGCTCCTGCGGGCCGGCTGGGCGCTGACGCCCGAGAGGTTCCGTCTCCGGCAGCTGCTCGCGGGGGTCGGGGGACTCACGCTCGGCACCGCGCTGACCGTCGCCGTCGTGATGCGCGGCGATGCGAACGGCGCCACGCTGCTGCTTCCGGTCGTTCTCGCTGCCGCCGGAATGCTCGGTCTCCACATGGTGCTGGCCCAGGCCGCGGAGAAGCGGATGCGGCAGGTGCGAGAAGAGGTGCCCACGGTGCTGGAGTTCCTCGCGCTCTGCCTCTCTGCGGGCGAGAGCCTCAACGATGCGTTGCGCCGCGTCAGCGAGGTGGGCGCCGGCGAACTGACCGCACATCTGCGCGCCGCCGTCTTGGCCGCCGGGACCGGGTCGACCCTGATCGATGCCCTGCGCGACATGGCGCGCTCCCTCGACGTGGCCAGTATCGATCGCGCGGTCGACCAGCTCGTGGGAGCCATCGAACGTGGCGCCCCGTTGGCGCAGGTCCTGCAGACCCAGGCTGCCGATGCGCGCGAGGACGCGAAGCGGGTTCTGATCGAGCAGGCCGGGCGCAAGGAGATCCTCATGCTGCTTCCGCTGGTGTTCCTCGTGCTGCCTCTCTCGGTCCTGTTCGCGGTATTCCCCGGCATCGTGATGCTGCGCCTGGGGCTGTGAACCACATTCAGAACGAAGAAAGGAAACGCGATGAGACGAACGGTCACGATGGTCCGAGGCGCTGCACGAGATCTCCGGGATGACGAGCGAGGCGATGTTCCCGGCTGGGTGCTCGTCACCCTGATGACGGCCGGGCTGGTCGTCGTCATCTGGGCGCTCGCCGGGCCCGCGCTGTCGAACCTGTTCGAGCAGGCCATCGCGCGAGTGTCCGGACTCTGACATGGCGTTCGCTCTCGACGACCGCGGGTCGAGTCCGGCGGAGTTCGTCATGGTCGGAGCGCTGCTCACCCTGCTGACCCTGGGGGTCATGCAGCTCGCTCTCGCCGTCTACGTCCGAGGGGTCGCTCACGACGCGGCTGTCGAAGGCGCTTACGACGCCGCGCTCGCCGACGTGACCGACGGAGAGGGAGCCGCGCGCGCCCGGGAGATCGTCGACCGGACGCTCGGGGCGGGGTTCGTGCAGGGCGTTCGGGCACAGCGCACTGCGGTCGACGACGCGACCATGGTGCAGGTGACGATGCGGCTGACCCTGCCGCTCGTCGGATTGATGGGCATCCCGGCAGCGTGGGAGGTGACCGCGCATGCGCCTGCGGACGACGGGGAGTAAGCGGCACCGTGCTGACGACGGGTCGGCGTCGCTCGAGTTCCTGACTGCAGGACTCATCCTGCTCGTCCCCGTCGTATACCTGATCGTCTCCCTCGGCATCGTTCAGTCGCACACGTTCGCGGCTCAGGCGGCAGCACGACACATCGCCCGCGCGGTTGCGACAGCCACTGATGTAGCCCAGGCCGACACGCGCGCTGAAGCGATCACGCGCGCTATCGCCGCCGAGTACGGCATGGCGGCGGACGATCTCGCGCTCGCCGTCTCGTGCGACGGGGCTGGTCCGTGCCCGCGACCGGGCGAGATGTTCCGCGTCACCGCGGAGACCGAGGCGACGCTTCCGCTCGTGCCTCCCGTGCTCGGCCTCGACCGGCTCGCCCGTGTTCCGATCGAGGCGACCGCGGTGCAACGGATGCCGCGCCTGTGGGGCGCGCCATGAGGCGTCACCACCGGCTGGGGGACGAGGGGAGCGTGCTGCCCCTCACACTCGGATACGCCCTGCTCGCCATCGTGCTCGTCCTCGTCGGCGCGGACGCGATGAGCCTGTATCTCGCCCACAAGCGGGCGGACGCCGTCGCGGATGCCGCGGCCCTGGCGGCATCCGACGGGTTTGCGCTGGTCGTCGACGAAGGCTCACCGCGCACTGTGCTCGACCCGGCCGACGTCCGTGACCTGGCCGCCGAGGTCATCGCGGCAACCGGTGACGTGACGCTGGTCGAAGCCGGCACGCCCGATGGGGTGTCCGCGCGAGTCACCGTGGCGACGGTGTGGCACCCTCCGGTGTCATCGGTGTTCGTGCCCGACGGCGTGAGGGTCGAGGCGACCGCGACGAGCCGGACCGTGCTGCGTTGAGTCCCGGACGCGCAGCGATAATGCAACCTCCTTACCGGAGGAATTCGCGCTGACTAGGGTCGGAGGACCGGCAATGCGTGGATGGGAGCCCACTCATGACCCAGCAACTCGATGTCAACGACGACGCGGTGACGCGACTCGGTCTGATGGACACCGCCCCGGAGGAGCGCTTCGACCGCATCACGCGGCTCGCACGCGAGATGTTCGACGTCGATTACGCCGTCGTCAACGTCGTGAACTCCGAGACGGTGTTCACGAAGTCGCAGCCGGCGGAGTCGGACTTCCGGCACACCCCGATCGAGGACTCGTTCTGCGGCGAGGCCGTCAAGCAGCCCGCCGTCCTCGAGGTTCCCGACGGCCGCGCCGACCCGCGGTTCGCCGACCGCGCGATCGTCGCCGAGCACGGCATCCGCTTCTACGCGGGCTTTCCGATCCACACCGATGCGGGAGAGACCGTCGGCACACTCTGCCTGCTCGACACCTCGCCTCGTGATCTCAGCGACGCCGACCGCGACGCGTTCGAGCGCTTCGGCTTATGGGCGCAGGCCGAGATGCGCATGGACGATCCCGGTGTCTCCGGTGCCGGGCCCGTGCCCGCCGCGTCGGTCGCCCCGGCCGTGCGTGATGACCGTCTGGCGGCGGGGGAGGTTCGCCTGGCCGCCCTGGCGATCCCGTATGGGCAGGTCAGCGGTGACCGGAGCAGCTGGCAACAGGTCGGAGACCGCATCATCGTCACTCTCGCCGACGTCATGGGCAAGGGTGAAGAGGCCGGCGGGTTCGCCGAGGAGCTGATCGGCGCACTCCAGCAGCGCGCCCACCTCGACCCCGTCGAGGCGATGCTCTCGGTCGAGGACTATGCCCGGCACGACAAGCGCTATCGCGAGACCTTCGCCACCCTGTTCCACGCGGTTATCGAGACCCGGAGCGGCCGGGTGGCCTACGTCGATGCGGGGCACGGGCTCACATTGCTTCTCCGCGCCGACGGCACGAGCGAGCGCCTGAGCTCCCGCAACCTCCCGCTCGGCCTGCGCCCCTCCGACGCCGAGTGGGAGGCGGGCGAGACCGTGGTCGGTCACGGCGACCTGATCGTCTCCGTCTCGGACGGGGCCCTCGACGCCTATGACTCCACGCTCGACAGCCTGCGTCTCATCGGCGAAGACCTCCGCCGCGCCAGCGAACCGGATGCCTTCTTCGACGAGCTGTCCATCCGCGTCTCCGAGCACGTCGTCGACGATGACGTGACGGCGGTGGTCATCTCGGTGCGCTGACGCACGGCGCGGGCGCGCTCTGACCGCGCGTCAGCGGGGGATCACCGAGAAGAGGAACCGCCGCCGCACCATCAGGTAGATGAGCGCGATGACCGCGGTATGGATCAGCGTTCCCTGCCAGAAGCTCTGCCGGTCGAGGCCGGGGATGTTCGCGACGGCGAGCACGAAGAACACGTGCACGATGAACACGTAGAGGCTCGCCTGCCCGAGCGGGATCCAGAGCCACCCCATGACCGCGTTGATCGGCCTCCAGGCCACCGTGAGCACGGCGTAGCTGCAGGTGATCACGAGAACGAGGTCGAGCAGGCGCCCCCAGTGCAGATCGATCCGCGGGTAGCCCGAGTCGTAGAGCATCCCGTAGAGGCCGGCAGGGAACGGGGCCGGCTCGAACCCGAAGCTGTCGCCCGCCCAGAGATAGACGAGGAACCCGGCGTAGCCGACGACGAAGAGCCCGACGAGGATCTTCCCCGGTGTGGAGGTGAGCGCCCGGATGATCTGGCGCCGGTAGTACCCGATGACGAGTCCGTGCGTGAAGAGCACCTGCCAGGCAAGCAGGGGGAAGACCGCGTTGAACTGCGACGGCAGCGGTGACAGCTCCGGCATCGTGATGTGGAGGGCGTACAGGCCCCAGCTGCCCGCCAGCACGAGCCACCACAGGCGCCGGCGGATGAGCCACATGAGCGCGGGGTAGGCCAGGCTCAGCACGACGAACAGCCCCATGATGTTGAAGGGCCACGGTCCCATCTCGAGCAGCAGCAGCTGGCGCACGGCGTACCACGGCGGCGGGTAGTCGAGCAGGCGATCGGCATTCGGGTAGAGGTCGTAGACGCGGCCGGAGGTCGCCTGACCGTCCTCGCCGGTGCCGCGGTCGGTGAACGTCATGATCGCCGACGCGTCGATGAACGGCACGAAGCTGACGACGAAGATCAGCAGGATGACGGCGAGCGCGACGAGGTACTGCTTTCGTGCTCGGGCCCACGCAGCGAGCGCCGCGCCCCACTCCCCGCCGCGTTTCACTGCGGCGGGGAAGACCATGCCGAGGACGACGCCGCTCAGCAGGACGAAGAGCTCGGCACCCGTGATGGCGCCGATGATGTTCAGCGACGCGAACGAGTAGGGGCTCAGCACCTCGATGTGCGTCACGACGACCACGATGATGACGAAGCCCCGCATCATGTCGATGCGCAGGTCGCGAGTCGCGGAATCGTCGGGGTAGCGCCACGACGGCAGCATCCGTCCCACGATCCCCGAGACGAGGAACGCGATGGCGAGCACGGCGGCGGCGCCGGTGATCCAATTCATCTCGTCGTTGCCCTCGCGCACCTGCACGGTGCTGGCCGAGGCCTGCTCGGGGGTGATCACGTCGGTGATCGGACTCCACTGCACCTGCCCGGATGCCGCGAGGTCGGCGCGGAACGCGCTCGCCAGCTCACCCGAGGCGGTCAGACGCCAGTCGACTTCCTGGGCGCCGGCCTCGGCTTCCTCGCGCACGGCCTCGAGCCAGGTGACCGCGGTGATTCGCGGGTGGTCGGGCAGCTCGGCGAGCACCTGGCGCCACCAGCCCTGCTTGACGGCGATCTCGGTGTCTCCGTCGAGTGAGAAGTCGTAGAGCGCGCCGGTGTCGAGCAGAAGGTCCCGGCTCTCACCCGCCGCGAACCTGTCGTAGAAGGTCTCCGCCTGCGGCACGGTGTAGCCCCACTGCTCGTCCAGGCGCGCGGCCACCTCACCCTCGTCAGGAGCGGTGTTCGACACGAGCGGCACGTCGCGACCCGCGGCGGCACCTGACTCGCCCTTGCCGAAGTAGAACATCGTCAGGCCTACCCGGTCGACGGCATCCGCGTCGGGGAAGTAGGGGCCGTACGGGTCGTCGGCCTCGGTCAGCAGTCCGTCCGCGTCGGTGTCGAGCGCACGAAGGTCCGCGGGGGAGAGGTCGTCGAGGCGCCCGTCGGCGCGCTCGAAGGGGTAACCCGCGCCGTATGACGGGGCCCAGACCATCTCGGCTCCCGATCCGCCGTCGTGGACGACGTCGGACACGGCCTCGAACGCGCGCACGAACTCGCGCGGCTGCTGCCCCCACGAGGTCCACGAACCGTTCATCTCGGGGGCGAAACGCACGAGATGGTGCGTGTCGTAGTCGCCCTGCATCTTCTCGAGCATCTCGTTGAACGCCGCGGCATCGTCGCGCGTCAGGTCCGCGAGAGGAACCCGCGGTTCCATGCTCAGGACGAGGACGGCGCCCTGGGCGGAGGCCGCCGTGGCCGCGCGGGACCAGTCCTGGCGGGCTCTGTCATCGAGTGGGTACGACAAGCGGATGGCGTAGGTCGCGGGCGTCTCGCCGAGCCGGTCGGCGTATCCGTCCGGGCCGTCCGAGCCCCAGTCGAGCTCCGGGCCGAACCAGAGTCCGTCCTGCGCGACGGGGGCAGGCTCGCCGGAATCAGCGATCGCCGCGGGCGCCGTCAGAAGAGCGGTGGCCGTCGCTAAAGCCAGGGCCGCCAGCGCCCGCCGCAGGTGCCGCGTCACTCGCGGCGGCACTCGAGAGTCCAGACGTTGCGCCCATTCTCGTAGCGGTGCTCGACGGAGTCGACGCTCGCGAGGGCGAGGGCGAGGCCGCGGCCGTCCTCGGAGTCGGCGTCGGCCATGGTCACAGCACTGAGGTCGAGTTCGGCGGGCTGAGCGTCGTCCTCGAAGGTCGCCGTCAATGCCTCGGGAGTGGCCCGCAGGTCGAGGGTGAAGTGCCGACCTTCGGCGCCGTGCGCGGCGACGGAGTGCTCGACGATGTTGCCCGCGATCTCGACGACGGCGATCTCGAATGCGAAGCGCGTACGGGGCTCGACGTCGCCGGCTTCCCCCCACCACGATGCGAGCAGATCATGGACGGCCTCGACGCTCTCGAGCGAGACATCGGCGACGAGCGACCGGTGGACGACCTCAGCCATCGAGGGCGTCCTGCACGGTGGCGCGCGGCCGGAGCACGCGGTCGAGGTTCGTCAGACCGAGCACCATCGTCACCTGTTCGCTCGGCGCGGCGAGCCGCAGGTCGCCGCCGCCTTGACGCGCGGTCTTGAGGCACGCGACGAGGGCGCCGAGGCCCGACGAGTCGATGAAGGCGACATCCGACAGGTCCACGATCACGGGCGATTCGCCCGCTGCGGCGATCTCTTCGGTCACCCGCTCGCGGAAAGGACGGGCCGAGACCATGGTGAGCCGCCCGTGGGGGCGGACGACCCGACCGTTCTCGCGTACGTCGATATCGAGGTCCAGCATGGGTCAGGTCTCCTTCAGTTCCAGGTGTGCCGGTGGCCGGTAGAGCACGGCGCGGATGATGATGCTGAAGACCATGAGGTCGTACAGCACCCAGACGATGTTGATGAGGGGCGCGATGCCCTGCGCCTGCCCGACGGCGTACCGGATGGCGACGGCGACGAGCGACAGGACGAGCGCAGCCATCGCGATCAGCTGCGGTTTCACGAGGTCCCATCGCGGGCTGTCCTCGGCGGCGCGCGTCTTCGGGGTGACGGCGAACCCCAAGGCTCGACCGCGGTAGACGTTTGCGAACGCCGTCGTCACGGAGCGGATCCAGACGGGGAAGAGCGCGAGCGAATACTGCGCACCGCGCCAGGTCGGGCGCCCGTTGGCGACGACGAGGAAGAGCAGCTGATTCAGGAGGAAGAAGGGGATGAAGCGCGCGAAGAAGTCGACGCTCCACGCCTGCACGGGCATGACGCCGAACGTCAGGTAGAGCACGGGCGCGGCGATGTAGACGATGCCGGCGAAGCCGGCCAGGTAGCTCCACATCGTGCCGAAGTACATGATCCGCTGGCCCCAGCTGAGGCTGCGCTGCACGAGGGGGTTCTCGCGGAACATCACCTGCATGGTGCCCTGAGCCCATCGCAGCCGCTGCGTCAGCATCGTCGGCAGATCCTCGGGGGCGAGACCCTCGGCGAGCACCTCGTCGTGGTACACCGACTTCCAGCCCAGGCCGTGCAGCCGCATCGAGGTCGCCATGTCCTCCGTGACCGAGATGGTCGCGAGGGGCATGATCGCCTGGGCCTCTTCGTCGCGCCCCACATCGAACGCCGAGACGAGCATGCTGATCGACTCGAGCGCAGCCAGCGGAGAGAGGCTCCGATCGCCCAGAGCGTCGAGAGTGACCTCATCGATGACGGCGAGGGCCTCGGTGTCGGCGGTGAGCTCGGCGAGAGCGCGCAACTCCTCGCGGACGTCGGAGACGTCCTGATCGCTCAGCTCGCGACGCACCCGGTCGATGCGGCTCTGGAACGCGTAGGTCACATCCGCGAGGGCATCGCCGCGCGCGATCTCGACCTTCACCTGATCGAGGGCGTCCGCGACGGTGTCGAGGGCGGCCGCGATGCGCGGGTCCGATCCGTGATCCCGGCGGGCGCGTGCGAGAACGCGACGGGAGGATCGCACGCCGCGGTTGACGGCGAGCGTGACTTCGTCGACGTAGCGTGAGACCCCGAGCTGCATCAGTGCCTCGCGGCGGAGGATTGCGTTCGATCCGCAGAAGAACGCCGCGTTCCACCCGTCCTTCGACTGCTGGATCGGGCCGTAGAACAACGGCGCCTGGCTGCCGAGCGGGTCACTGGGTGGAACGTTGACGAACCACTGCGGCGTCTGGACCAGGGCGACCTTGTCGTCCATGAACCAGCCGAGCGTGCGATCGAGGATCTTCGGCGAGGGCACCTGGTCGGCGTCGAGGATGAGCAGGAACTCGCCCTCCGTGACCATGAGGGCGTTGTTGATGTTCCCGGCCTTCGCGTGGCGCGGCCGGTCACGCCATGCCTGCGACCGGGTGACGACGCCGATGCCCTCCGCCTCGGCGAGACGGCGAAGCTCGGGCCGGTCGCCGTCGTCGAGGATCCAGGTCTCGTGCGGGTAGCTGATCGCCTGCGCGGCGCGCGCCGTGCGCATGACGAGGTCGAGCGGCTCGTTGTACGTGGTGACGAGGACGTCGACCGTGACCTCGCGCGTCAGCGGCGGCGCATCGTGGCGTTCGCGCAGCCGCCAGGCGCCGACGGCGAAGATGAGCGAGTCGATCAGGCTGTACGTCTCGGCGAGCACGAGGGGCACGGCGATCCACCACGCCTCCCAGTTCACCGAGGCGAGCCAGCGCCAGACGATGTAGTTCACACCGGAGATCGCTGCGAGCAGAACCACCAGGCGGATCAGTGCGAGACGTCTCGACGATTTCTTCGACTGGCGCGCCGCATCCCGCCGCGTCCCCTCGCGGCCCAACGTCGTCTCGAAGACCATCGATCTCCCTCGGTCGAGAGCAACGCTGTCAGCCCCCGGTCGCAACCTGAAACGGGTTGCGCCAGGAACGACGTTCAGACCAAGATTCGCCTCAGCAATGCGTCGCTACATGCTCAGGGTAGCCTTCCACCGTCAGGCCCCGATCGCGCAGCACGACGGAAAGCGGGGTCTCCGGATCGGCGCACATCTCGTCCCAGGTGCGCGGAAGATTGTCGGTGTACTCGATGTCGACGACGGCCTCGCCATAGACCTCGGTGTAGCGGGAGCACTCGAGATACGCGGCGCATTCCTCGACGACGGCGAAGTCGAAGCCTGCCTCGTCGCGGAGCTGGTGAGCGAAGTCCGCGGCGTTCTTCTGGCCTGCGGCGAGACCCGCATCGTGGGCGATGTCGACGTAGGCGGCGGCGAGAGCGAGATTGCCGTCGATGTCGAGCATGCCCTCGGAGCGCGTGAACGAATCGAGGTTGTCGAACTCGACCGCGTCGAACCCGGACTCGGCACAGCCGCGGATCCAGAGGGCGACCAGGGCGAGGATGCGCTCGCGTTTGTCGGCCGTCGATGAATCGATCAGCACCTCGTCGGGCCAGTCCGGATCGATGAGGGGCTCGCCGTCGACCGTCACGAGCAGATCGTCATCCCACAGGTCGCGTTCTGCCGGCTGCGTCTGGAACCCGTTCACGTAGCAGATCGAGTAACGGTCCGGCGCGGGCTCTGCTGTGCGGTCGCGGCCGACGATCTCCACGGCCTCGCCGGGCGGGTACGCTCCGCCCAGCTGGTAGTCCGGCTTTCCGCCGGCCGGCGGCAGCGTGACGTCCACGGCGTGAGCTGACTCGGCGACATCCCTCTTCGCATCCCCGTGCCCGGGGATGCCGACAGTGCAGCCGGAGAGAAGGGCGGCGATCAGGATGGCCGAGCCGGCCTCCGCGCATCTGCGCACGACGAGCATGCTACGCGGGGTCGTCACGGTCGTCGGGGCCGCCGTCCGGGCCCTCGGGATCACGGCTGATCCGGGTGCGCGGGACGAAGCGGGGGACCCACCGGATGAACCCCAACGCGCCGACGAGACCGAATACGCCCATGACACCGGCTGCCACCGGCAGCGAGGCGACAGCCGTGATCCCGGAGACCAGCAGTGGGGCGGCGGCACCGCCCGCGTCGGTGAGCGTGCGCCAGGAGCCGAGGAACGGGGCCGGGTTCGCCGTCGGCGCGACATCCGCTCCGAGCGTGAGGAGGATGCCGCTCGAAAGTCCGTTGCCGACACCGAGCACGGCGGCGAAGAGCGCGAACCAGAGCTCGGGCTGCGCGCTGGCCGACGTGAGTGCCAGCGCGATGAGGCCCGCGCTCATGAGCAGCATGGCGGGGAGGGCCGCCCACAGGCGGCCGAAGCGGTCCATGACTTGACCGCTGGCGTAGAAGAGCGCGAAGTCGATGGCTCCCGAGACGCCCACGACGAGTGCGATCGTCGAGCCGTCCAGTCCGATCGCGACGCCCCACAGCGGCAGCAGCACCTGGCGCGTGGATCGCAACGCCGACAGCGACGCGGCGGCGACGCCGAGCCGCGCGAGCACGTCGCGATTGCGCCAAGCGGTGCGGACGACACCGGTGCCGGGGACGCGGCGCGTCCGGACGGGCGCCGTCGTGATCGCTTCGCCCTCGACGGTCCGTGCGATGGCGGGCGGCGGTCCCAGCCGCTTCTCGGGTTCGGGCCCGAAGGCGACCAGTGCGATCATCGCGACGAGGCAGACGCCGAAGAACCAGATCGTGGCGTGCTCGTCGCCGAACGCCCACAGCAGCGCAGCGGCGATGAAGGGTCCGACGAACATGCCGAGGCGGAAGCTGCCGCCGAGCAGCGACAGGGCCCGAGCGCGGAATGTGAGCGGCACGCGGGTGGTCATGAACGCGTGACGGGCGACTCCGAAGGCGGCCGCGCAGATGCCGATGAGGAAGACGGATGCCGCGAACACCCCCAGCACCGGGGCGAAGGCCATAGCCCCGACACCGACGAGGGCGAGCAGCCCGGCGATGATCATGGTGGCCCGCTCGCCGATGCGGGCGACGGCCCACCCAGCGGGCAGATTGCCGCACAGCTGTCCCACCACGAGTGCGGCGGCGACGAGCGCCGAGGTGGCGACGTCGGCGCCCAGCTCGGCGGCGATGACCGGGATGAGGGGTATGACGGCGCCCTCGCCGAGACCGAACAGGGTCGTCGGGCCGTAGATCATCGGGGCGAGGCGCCAGAGAACGCGGCGGATCGGTTCGTTCTCGTCGCTGGCTCCCATTGCTTCCACGATACTCTGGAGTGCCATGCTCGAATTCGATATCTCCGCCGACATCCAGGCCCTGCGCTCCACGTTCGCCGACATCCAGGCGGTGGTCGACGTCGAGGCTCTCCGGGCCGAGATCGCCCGCCTCTCCGAGGAGGCCGGCGCGCCCGATCTCTGGGATGACGTCGAGAAGGCTCAGAAGGTCACCAGCGCCCTCAGCCACCGCCAGGCCGAGCTCAAGCGCGTCACCGAGGTCGAGCGCCGACTCGACGACCTCGATGTCCTCGTCGAGCTCGCGATCGAGATGGACGATGAGGAATCGGCTGAGGAGGCGCGCAAGGAGCTCAAGCAGCTCGAAGAGGTCATCGGCCAGCTCGAGGTGCAGACCCTGCTCGACGGCGAGTACGACGACCGTGCGGCGGTCGTGACGATCCGTTCGGGCGCGGGAGGCGACGACGCCACTGATTTCGCCGACATGCTGCTGCGCATGTACCTGCGCTGGGCCGAGCGCCACAAGTACCCCGTGAAGGTCATGGACACCTCGTACGCCGAGGGTGCGGGGATCAAGTCGGCCACGTTCGAGGTCGACGCGCCCTACGCGTACGGCACGCTGTCTGTCGAAGCCGGTACGCACCGTCTCGCGCGCATCAGCCCGTTCGGGTCGGCGGACAAGCGCCAGACGAGCTTCGCCGCCGTCGAGGTCATCCCGGTGATGGAGGAGGCCGTCGAGGTCGACGTCCCCGAGAACGACATCCGCGTCGACGTCTTCCGCTCGTCCGGCCCCGGTGGGCAGTCGGTCAACACCACCGACTCGGCCGTGCGCATCACCCACATCCCCACCGGCATCGTCGTGTCGATGCAGAACGAGAAGTCGCAGATCCAGAACCGCGCAGCGGCCATGCGTGTTCTGCAGACCCGACTCATGCTGCTGCAGCGCGAAGAAGAGGCGGCGAAGAAGAAGGAGCTCGCGGGCACCATCACCGCGAGCTGGGGTGACCAGATGCGCTCCTACTTCCTCTACGGCCAGCAGCTCGTGAAGGACCTGCGGACCGGCCACGAGGTCGGCAACCCGTCGACCGTCTTCGACGGCGACCTCGACGGGTTCATCGCCGCGGGCATCCGGTGGCGCAAGCGCAAGGACGACGACGCCTGATCGAGTGCTGAGGCGCGGATGCCGCGGCGCGCGGGTGTCGCGGCGTGGTTGTGCGGGGGAGCCGCTTAGGCTCATCGAGTCATGATCCGGTTCGAACACGTCAGCAAGCGGTATCGCGGCACCTCGAAGCCCGCGCTCAGCGACGTCGACTTCGAGATCCAGCGCGGCGAGTTCGTCTTCCTCGTCGGCGCTTCCGGATCCGGCAAGTCGTCGTGTCTGCGGATGATCCTGCGCGAGGATGTCGCCTCCGAGGGGCGCGTGGTCGTGCTCGGCCGCGACCTGCGCGGCCTGTCGACGCGCAAGGTGCCCTACTTCCGTCGCCACATCGGCGCGGTCTTCCAAGACTTCCGGCTGCTGCCCAACAAGACCGTCTTCCAGAACGTGGCCTTCACCCTCCAGGTGATCGGCTCGTCTCGCGCTTTCATCTCGCAGGCCGTTCCGGAGGCGCTCGCGCTCGTCGGCCTCGCGGGCAAGGAGAAGCGGCTGCCGCACGAGCTCTCGGGCGGAGAGCAGCAGCGCGTCGCCATCGCGCGCGCGATCGTCAACCGTCCGCAGGTGCTCCTGGCCGACGAGCCCACCGGAAACCTCGACCCCGCGACATCCGTCGACATCATGCAGCTGCTCGCCCGGATCAACGCCAACGGCACGACGGTCGTGATGGCCACGCACGAGGCCGGCTTCGTCGACCAGATGCAGCGCCGCGTGATCGAGCTGAGCGGTGGCGTCATGGTCCGCGACGAGGTCGGCGGCGGGTACGGCGACACCTCGGCACTCCCGAGCCTGGCCCCCGAGCCGGTGCGCGGCGCTGCCGCGGTCGCTGCTCTCACGGCGGTTCTGGAGCTGCAGCGTGAGATCGCCGAGACCCCGCCCACCGCGCACGTCCCGGTGCCCGACGAGCCCGAGGCGCCGGCGGAGCCGCCGCCGCCGGTCGGGGAGACGCGGGCCATCCCGATCGTCGCCCCCGACATCGATCTTGCCGGCCTCGGACTGCCCGACGTCGCGAAGAAGCTCGGACTCGGCGATCGCGACGATCGCAGCGACGAAGTGGGGCCCACGTCATGAGAGTCGGCCTGATCCTCGGCGAGGCTCTGACGGGCCTGCGCCGCAACGCGTCGATGGTGATCTCCGTCGTCCTCGTGACCTTCGTCTCGCTCACCTTCGTGGGTGCGGCGATGCTCATGCAGATGCAGATCAGCAAGACGAAGGACTACTGGTCCGAGCGTGCGCAGGTCGCCGTCTACATGTGTCGTGAGGAAGCGACGGTGCAGAACTGCGCCGACGGTCCCGCGACCGACGAGCAGATCGCGGCGGTGGCCGAGAGGCTGGCCTCGCCCGCGTTGCAGAGCGTCGTGCGCGATGTGCGGTTCGAGACGAGTCAGGAGGCGTACGACAACGTCCTCTCGCTCATGGGGGAGGACTACGCCGAGTTCGTCAGCCCCGAGCAGCTGAACAACACCTACTGGGTCAACCTCGCCGACCCGTCGCAGAGCGACGTCATCAGCGAGGCGTTCAAAGACTTCGACGGAGTCGAGGAGGTCGCGAACCAGCTGCAGTATCTCGACCCCTTGTTCTCGGCGCTCACCGTCGCCACATACATCGCGGTCGGCATCGCCGGTCTGATGCTGATCGCTGCGGTGCTCCTCATCGCGACGACCATCCGGCTGTCGGCTTATGCGCGGCGGCGGGAGCTCGGCATCATGCGCCTCGTGGGAGCCTCCAACCGGTTCATCCAGACGCCCTTCATCCTCGAGGGGGTGTTCGCGGCGCTGATCGGATCGGCGCTCGCGAGCGTCGCGATCATCGCGATGGTGCAGGTCGGAGTCGGCGACTACCTGTCGTCGCAGATCGACTTCGTGACGACCTGGGTGAACCTGGGCGACGTCGCGCTGGTGGTTCCGGCTGTCATCGTGATCGGCGTCGTGCTGGCCGCCGTCTCGGCCGGGTTCGCGATCAGACGGTGGCTGCGCGCCTGAGGCCGAACCCCGCCGCGTCGCCCGCGCGTCGCCGTACCCCTAGACTGTAGGGCTGCGCCAGTGCACCAGGAAGGAGGCGCGTCATGCCGAAGGAACAGGGCGAGAAGCTCGTGGCGAGCAATAAGCGCGCCCGACACGACTACGCGATCGAGAAGACGTACGAGGCGGGTCTCGTGCTCACCGGCACCGAGGTGAAGTCGCTGCGACAGGGCCGCGCGAACCTCACCGACGGCTACGCCTACATCGACAACGGTCAGGCCTACCTCGATGCCGTGCACATTCCGGAGTACTCGCAGGGTCACTGGACGAATCACGCGACCAAGCGCACGCGAAAGCTGCTGCTCCACAAGGAGGAGATCATCAAGCTCTCGCACGCGGTCAGCGCCGGGGGGTACACCCTCGTACCGCTACGGCTGTACTTCTCGGACGGCCGGGCGAAGGTCGAGATCGCGGTCGCGAAGGGTAAGCGCGAGTTCGAGAAGCGACAGACCATCCGCGAGCGCGAGGACAAGCGCGAGGCGGAGCGGGCGATGCGCACCCGCAACCGACTCGGCGAATAGCGGTATCCCGCTTCGCCGTCCGGTCGTCAACGGGCGCGGAAGCGCGCCTCGACCGCGGCGGTCACGACGATCTCAGCGGGCCGGAGCTCCATGCCCCCGGACGACGCGTCGGCTGACATCGTCGCCGCTCGCGCGAACATCGGCGCGGCAGGCGGAGCCTCGGCGCCGCTGAGGAGCCCGACATCGGCGATCTCGACAGGCTCGACCGTGCCGTGACCGAGCGCGGTCGCGTACGCCGAGGCGCGTGCCACAGCGACGCCGACGGCGGAGGTCGCGACCTCGCGTTCGATCGTCGCCCGTGTCGCGGGGGAGAGCTGCCACTCGACGTTCGAGACGCGCATCCCTTCGTCGTCGGAGAGCAGAGACACCCATTCCGCGAGCGCGACGAAGTCGTCGAATGTGGCCACGAGGTCGATCGTCGCGTGGTGCACGGGCGCGAGCTGGTTCCCCTCGGGGTTCCACGGCCGGTCGGACCAGGTCGAGACGGACCCGCTCGACCAGCTCGAGACGACGCCCGTTCGTGTGAGCTCCTCGAGGCGCGTGCGCAGGGGTGCGATCGTCGCGGTCGCCCGGGAGACGACGGCGGTCCGTTCAGGACCGTCGGCGGAGGCGGCGGCGGAGACGATCGCGACCTCGGGCGAGACGCGTCGCTCGGCCTCGCCGCGGACGGAGATGAGGATGTCTGCCATGCTCCGACTCTAGGCGCGAAGGGTGGGAATGGCGTGGGGCGCCGATCGGTTGTAGTCTGTAGTGCTCGGGTGCTGCGGCATCCGGTTTGGTAAGTCCACAGTGTGACAGCGGCCCTTCGACCGAAGGCTCATGGGGATGATCGGTTTCGACATCGCCTGTGTGTCGGCGAGAAGCGGGCCGAGGATGCAGGGTTATCTCGTTAACGATCTCTGCAAAACTATAAGTGCCGAATCCAAGCGCACTGACTTCGCCCTCGCTGCGTAAGCGAGCCCGATAGTCCGTCAGACCGTGTGTGATCCCGCCACGGACCCTGGCGTCATCTAGGGATCTTGCTGCGTGACGGCGTCCGGACGTCACGCGGGACTCTTCCCGGACTGGGCCCGTCGACTTATGTGTCTGTACTGAAAGTCGGGGCCGAGCAGAACGCCTCTACAGACTGCGCCCGGAGAAGACGCCGTATCTCAGCGATGGACGGGGGTTCGATTCCCCCCATCTCCACCACTGCCGCTGTCACGCTGCAAAGCCCCCGATCCCCTGGAAACAGTGGGATCGGGGGCTTCTGCTATGTCGAGCCGACACCGTCGTGCGCTACGTTCGGGGCATGGCGTATTGGCGGGACAACGTGAAGACGTGGTCGGGATCGCGGCTGTGGCTGTTGATCGTCCAGATCGTGGTGGCCGCCGGCCTGCTCGCCATGAACGTCTGGTCCGTCGCGCGCGGTGACGGCGGTGCATTCACGATGGTGCTCGCGGTGCTGTTCGGCGTGCTGCTGGTGTTCTGGGTCGCGACACTGATCGGCGCCATCAGGGCCCGTCGTGACGGCGCTGCCGCACACGACGAGGGTCCCGAGTGATGCTGTCGGCGCAAGCGAAAGCCCCCGACCTCGGTTGAGGCGCAGGGGCTTTCGCTGATACGTGCGGTCTCAGGTCTTGTTGCGAATCGAACGCATGAGCCAGGCGATGACCGCGATGATGATCAGCGCGATGCCGATGAAGAGCAGGAACTTCACCGCTTCGACGAAGATTCCCGTGAACAGCAACGCGATGCCGATGATGATGAGGATGATCGCAAGTGCAGGCATGCCTCGATTGTGCACGTGGGTGCCGCCTCACCGCAGGTGCTTGACCTCGCGGGCCGCAGACTCTATGCGCGAGGCTACGGACGTGCGTCGGCAGCCGACTGTTCGGTGCCCTGGTGGAAACGCAGCGCGAGGACGTCACCCGAGGTGGCCCAGACCGACGAATGCCGGCTGACCCGGGTACCGGCGATGAGCCGGTATGTCACGAGCACCGTGTCCACGTCGAGGCGCTGGATGACCCACTCGTCCGTATGCGGAGTGTCGCGGGTCGCCTCCTCCAGGAGCTCGACGAGAAGGTCGGAGCGCGTCCATAGGCGGCCGGACCGGCCGATCTCGGTGAAGTCCGGGTGGATGAGCTCGCGGAGGCGGCGCGCGTCCTGCCGGACGGCACTGGTGAGCAGGTCGCGTTCGGCGTCGCGGATACGGCCCGCCAGATCGTCGGCGACACCGACGGCGTGAAGCTCTCCCATCAACGTCGCTCGATGACGACGAGGCCCTGCTTCACATCGGCGACCTGGGCATAGCCTTCGCCGAAGAAGTATGTGACGCCGTATCCGTCGCCGTCGATGTTCAGCGCGAACGCCGGATCTTCGGTGATGTAGACCCCGCCGTCGCCCTCTTCGCGGATCCAGCCTTCCGAAACAAGGGCGCGCTCGGCGTCCGAGGTCTCGGCGGCTGTCAGCGGTGCCCAGCCGAACTGGAGGATGTTCCCGCCGGGTTCGGCCGCGTTCGTCCAGGTGCAGGAGACGCCCGCGTCGATCTGCATCTCGCCGATCATGAACGGGCCCTGCTGGTACTCCCAGCCCTGCGACTGCAGCTCTTCGAGGCTGGCCTCTCGGATGATGTTCTCGCAGGTCGGGTCCGGGAGCGCCGGCTCCGAGGCGGTGGCCTCTGGCGTCGCGACGGGAGAGGAGGGGACAGCTTCCGGCGGCGCGGTCTCCGTCGGTTCGGGTGCGGAGCAGCCGGTCAGGAACGTCAGAGCCAGGGCCGAGCCGGTCGCCAGGACGAGGGATGCGTGCCGCCGGGTCATGCGCGACCGCCCTCGTGAGCGAGCATCTCGAGGAAGGTGTCGTGCAGGATGCCGTTGGTCGCGAGCGATGAGCGCGTCGACAGGGTCTCAGCGCCGTCGATGTCGGTGAAGCGTCCCCCTGCCTCGGTGACGATGGGCACGTGGGCGGCCAGGTCGTACTCCTTGACACCGAACTCGGCGACGAACTCGAGCCGTCCTTCGGCGAGGAGCATGTAGGGCCACGCGTCGCCGTAGCCACGATCGCGCCAGACTCGGCGCGAGAGTGCGAGGAGCTGTTCGCCCCGGCCGACTTCATCCCACTGGTGGATGCTCTGGAAGCTGATGCTCGCCTGCGCGAGGTCGTCGATCGACGAGACCGAGAGTGACCGCGGCGTCGTCTCGCCCGGGACGTTCGTCCACGCCCCGTGCCCTGTCGCGGCCCACCAGCGACGACCGATGGCCGGCTGACTGACGACGCCGACGCGAGGCGTGCCGACCACGGACAGCGCGATCAGGGTCGCCCACATCGGGATGCCCTTGAGGTAGTTCGCGGTGCCGTCGATCGGGTCGATGATCCACTGGCGTCGTGCGTCGCCGGTGGCGCCATACTCCTCGCCCAGCACGCCGTCGTCCGGGCGCTCGGCGGCCAGCATGTCGCGGATGGCGCGTTCTGTGGCGAGGTCTGCCTCGGTGACGTGCGACGCGTCCGCTTTCAGGCGCACGTCGAGGTCGGCCGCGTCGAAACGGGCCATGCTCACCGCGTCGGCGGCGTCTGCCAACCGGAGTGCGAATGCCAGGTCGTCGGCCAGGGCGTCTGCAGAAGGCGCTGTCAGATCCGGTGTGGTGGGGGTCACGGCTCCAGGATACGACGCGCCGGGGGCCTCGATTGGCGCGACGACGCGAAGTGGGGTAACGTTTCTCCTCGGTTCGCTTCACTGCGAACAGCCTGCACCTCTAGCTCAATCGGCAGAGCAACTGACTCTTAATCAGTGGGTTCTGGGTTCGAGTCCCAGGGGGTGCACCAGCACGAAGGCCCTGCAACTCTCGCCAGTTGCGGGGCCTTCGTGTGTTGCCGTCACGGCGCGGTCGAGCGCCTCAGAACGGCGGAGCGCTGTGAGCGGGCCGCGCGACAGCGACCGACTCGGTCGGTGCTTCGTGCAGGACGGAGTGCCGTCCGTCACCGCCGGCCGGTTCCGTGACGGTGAATGCGACGAGTGGTGGTGGTGCGTCTTCGCGGTAGACCCGTCCGGTGGGTGATGTCCAGATCAGCCTTCCGCCGGGGAGTTGTTGGACTCGCCATCGGGTGTGGTGTTTGACGTCGTGGTGTCTCTTGCAGAGGTTGGCAAGGTTGCACACGTGGGTGGCACCGCCGTCGGATGCGGCGATGGTGTGGTCGAGTTCGCAGCGGATGGCGGGTTGCCGGCATCCGGGGAATCGGCAGTGCCGATCGCGCGCACGTAGCAGCCGCACCATCCCTGCGGTGGGCCGGTAGCTGTCGCACTCGAGCACCGTCCCGGTGACCGGGTGGGTGAGAAGCCGGTCCCAGGAGGTCGCGTTGCCTGCGAGTTCGCGTGCGGTGGTGGCGTCGATGGGCGAGCGTCCTGCCAGATCCGCGGGCCCTTCGTCCTGTCCCATCAGCGTGAGTGCCGACACGGCCACCTGCACGTGTGCCCGGATCGCCCCGAGGGTTCCGTCGCCGTCACCGGTGCCGGTGGGATCGAGGGCGGGTGTCCCGGCGAGGAGCAGGTCACTGAGCACGTCGGCGCGGACCTGATCGATGGTGCGGGCGTCGTCGACGAACGACGACCCGTCGCGGATCGTCGTGTCGGCGCCGGGCGCGCCGCCGTTGGTGTCGGCTCGAACGTCAGGCGCCTCGGCTCGAGCGTCAGGCGCGTCGGCTCGAGCGTCAACGCCCGCGGCTTCAGCCTGAGCCCGCGCGTTGATGATCTCCCGCGCCTGCCGGGTGAGCCGGTCCACGATCCCGTCGGCGATCACGGTCGGCAGCGTCGCGATCAGATCGGACATCCCATCCGCCCCGGCCTGCACCCACACGCCCCGTCCTGCGGCGGCGTCTTCGTGCCGTTCGGTGAACGTCCGCGGGTGAATCCGCTCCGCGATCATCCGCAACGCGTCCCGCACCCGGTTGGGTCTCTCGCCCTCGCACCGCTCGATCGCGACGCGTTCGAACTCCGCCCGGCCCTCCACGGGCACGAGGCATCCGACCTCCTGAATCACCCGCACATGCCCACGCACGATGCGCCCGTCCTCCCACGCGGCCATCGTCAGCGGGAAGTTGTCGACCAGATCGCGCGCCTCGTCGATCCGCCGCTGCAGTGTCCGGTCGGTCGCGACGAACACCCCGGCCAGCTCCGCGGCGATCCCGCGCAACGCCATCTCGCGCGCCTTGACCTTCTCCGACGCGCCCACGGCCTGCTTCTCCGCGAGAACCCCCGCCGCAGCGAGCACCCGAACCTCACGAATCTGCGCCAACCGCGCAGCATCCGCCGCGCCCTCGGCATCCGCGACCAGCACCGCCAGGGCATCGACGTCACCGTCGCTGCCCATCCCGCTGCCAGGCCGGCCGCCGAGTTCGTCATTCGAATGCATGTTCGAATACTGTCACGAACCCCCGACATCGGCCCGCCACTCTCCACAGGGGCCGGAATCTCGTCCCCGCGGCGGGGACCTGCACGGGCCATCGACGTCGGGGACGCTCGTAGGCTTGAGAACATGACCACGCCCGAGATCGTCATCGTCGCCGCCGCCCGCACGCCGCAGGGGCGCTTGCAGGGGAGTCTGTCGTCCGTTCCGGCCCCCGAGCTCGGTGGCGCCGCCATCGCCGGTGCTCTCGCGGCATCAGGCGTCGCCGCCACTGCGGTCGACGCCGTCATCATGGGGCAGGTCCTCCCCGCGGGCAATGGACAGAATCCGGCTCGGCAGGCCGCGCTCGCGGGCGGCATCGGCTGGGACGTCCCGGCCTCGAGCGTCAACAAGGTCTGTCTCTCCGGCCTCACGGCGATCATCGACGCCGCGCGCATGATCGCGCTCGGCGACGCCGAGGTCGTGGTAGCCGGCGGCATGGAATCGATGAGCCGGGCGCCCCACCTCCTCCCGGGCTCGCGTTCGGGCTGGTCCTATGGATCGATCGAGGTGCTCGACCACACCGCCTTCGACGGGCTCACCGATGCGTACGACCGCGAGAGCATGGGCGCGTCGACCGAGCGCCTCAACCCTCGGTTCGCTGTGTCCAGGCAGGACCAGGATGCCGCTGCCGCGCGCTCTCATCAGCGTGCTGCGGCAGCCCGCGACGCAGGCCGCTTCGCGGCTGAGATCGCTCCGGTGGCGGTGCCGCAGCGTCGGGGCGAGCCACTCATCGTCGATACCGACGAGGGCATCCGTGCCGATACGACCGTCGACACCCTCGGTGGGCTGCGTCCCGCCTTCGCGAAGGACGGCTCGATCACCGCCGGCAATGCCTCTCAGATCTCAGATGGCGCAGCGGCGGTCGTGTTGACGACGCGCGAGCGCGCCGAGCGGGAGGGATGGTCGGTGATGGTCGTCGTCGGTGCCAATGGCCAGGTCGCCGGTCCCGACAACTCGCTCCACGAGCAGCCGGCCGCCGCGATCGAGCGGGCCCTGGCGAAGCAGGGTATGACGGTCTCGGAGCTCCATCTCGTCGAGATCAACGAGGCGTTCGGCGCCGTCGTGGCAGCCTCGGTGCGCCGGCTCGGTGTCTCTGCTGACATCGTCAACATCGACGGCGGCGGCATCGCGCTCGGGCACCCCATCGGCGCTTCCGGAGCACGGCTCGTCGTCCACCTCGCCCATGAGCTCGCGCGCCGCGGAGCCGGAGCAGCGGCCGCGGGTCTGTGCGGCGGCGGCGGTCAGGGCGAAGCGCTCATCCTGACGCGCTGAGCCCGCCTCGACCCGGGGTCAGCGCCGGCCGCGCTTGACCCGCTCCGCGAAGAGCTTGTCGCGGTCGACGTTCGAGTCGTCCGCCACGAGCCGCCCACGAGCACCGCGGTAGCTGTCGACGACGGCGCCGATCGCCAGCGCCATCGTGATGCCCCAGCTGAGCCATGCCAGGGCGGTGCGCCACGTGAACGGCTCGTCGCTGCGGGCCGAGCGGAGGAGCGTCACGCCACCGGTGATCGCGGAGAGGAGGCCGGTGCCGAAGAGGTACTTGCGCATACCACAAACGTAGCCGCCCGCAGGGGGCGCTGGGCGCGCGGGTAGGCTGGGATCACCGCCGATCGCAGCCTGGAGGCATGCATGAGCACCGCTGATTTCGTCGTCGTCGCCAACCGGCTTCCGGTTGACCGGAACACGGACGGTGGTGGGGACGGAGAATGGCGCCGTTCGCCGGGAGGGCTCGTCACCGCCCTCGAGCCCGTCATGCGCCGCACCGAGGGCGCGTGGGTCGGCTGGCCCGGAAAGCCCGACCTCGAGTTCGATCCGTTCGACTTCGACGGCATGCACCTCGTTCCCGTCGCCCTCAGCGCCGCCGACGTCGAGGACTACTACGAGGGCTTCTCCAACGACACGATCTGGCCTCTCTACCACGACGTCATCGCCGCCCCGCGATACCGGCGCAACTGGTGGGAGGCATACCAGCGCGTGAACCGGCGCTTCGCCGAGGCTGCGGCTGCGGTGGCAGCGGACGGCGGAACCGTGTGGGTGCAGGACTACCAGCTGCAGCTCGTGCCGAAGATGCTGCGCGACATGCGTCCCGACCTCACGATCGGGTACTTCCACCACATCCCGTTCCCCGCTTACGGGCTGTACTCGCAGCTCCCGTGGCGGAAGCAGGTGCTGGAGGGCCTCCTGGGCGCTGACGTGATCGGTTTCCAGCGCGTGGCCGACGCCGGCAATTTCGCGCGCGCTGTGCGGCGTCAACTGCGGTACGAAACCAAGGCCAGCGGCATCCGCGTCCCCGCCCCGGGCGGAGGGCACCGCACGGCACTCGCCAAGGCGTTCCCGATCTCGATCTCGACCGACGACTACATCGAGCTCGCACAGCGTCCTGACATCCAGGCGCGGGCCGCGGAGATCCGCGAGGATCTCGGCAACCCCAAGACGGTCCTGCTCGGCGTCGACCGGCTGGACTACACGAAGGGCATCCGGCACCGCCTCAAGGCCTTCGGCGAGCTCATCGAGGATGGACGGGTCTCCGTCGAGGACGCCACTCTCGTGCAGGTCGCCAGCCCCAGCCGGGAGCGCGTCGAGTCGTACGTGCAGCTGCGCGACGAGATCGAGCTGACCGTCGCGCGCATCAACGGCGACCACGACACCTGGGGTCACAGCGCGATCCGCTACATGCACCAGGCGTTCCCGCGCGAAGAGATGGTGGCCCTCTTCCTCGCCGCCGACATCATGCTCGTCACCGCGCTCCGTGACGGCATGAACCTCGTCGCGAAGGAGTACGTCGCCAGTCGCATCGACAACCGCGGGGTACTCGTCCTGAGCGAGTTCGCCGGTGCTGCCGACGAACTCGCGAGCGCCGTGCGCATCAACCCGCACGACATCGACGGAATGAAGGATGCCATCGTGCGGGCGATCGAGATGCCCGCAGCCGAGCAGGGGAGGCGCATGCGGGCTCTCCGCAAGCGCGTCCGCGAACACGACGTCGACGACTGGTCGCGATCGTTCCTGGACGCGCTCGCGACCGCCGCTCAGTCCAATAGCCCGGCGGAGTCGGCTGCCACCGCGCGCGCCGTCTCGACCGCCGCCACCGAAGCGGAGCACAGCGCATGAGCGCCGTCGCGTACACATCGCCCGACGGTCTCGCAGAAGCCGTCGCGCGCGCAGCGAGCGCACGGCACCTCCTCATCGCGCTCGACTTCGACGGCACGCTCGCCCCGCTCGTCGATGAGCCGATGTCGGCCAGAATGCTGCCCGCCGCGCGCGACGCGCTCGCGCGGCTCGCTCACGCACCCGCGACGACGGTCGCGCTCGTGTCGGGTCGTACGCTCGAACACCTGGCCGAGATCTCCGAGCGCGAGCCGGATTCGCGGATACATCTCGCCGGCTCGCACGGCGCCGAGTTCTGGCGTCCGGGCGCGGACTCCGCCCATGACAGCGACAGCGACGTCTCACTCCGCGACGAGCTCACGGCGCGCGCGGAGCAGATCACCGGAGGCCTCGACGGCGCATGGATCGAGCACAAGCGGTTCGGGTTCGCCCTCCACACGCGGTTGGCCGATCGGGAGCAGGCCGCCGAGGCAGCCACCCGGATCGATGATCTCGTCCGGACCGAGGCGCCCGCGTGGCGCCGCCGCACCGGCCAGGACATCCTCGAGTTCGCCTCGCGGCACGAGGGCAAGGACTCGGCCGTCCGCAGCCTCCGTGATCGGGTCGGGGCCGACGTCGTCCTCTTCGCCGGCGACGACGTGACCGACGAGGACGCGCTCGCCTCGCTCGACCCGGGCGACGTGGGGATCCGCGTGGGTGGGGGAGAGACGGTCGCTCAATACCGGGTGGCGGATGCCGCCGCCCTCGCGGTCCTGCTGGGACGGCTCGCCGAGGCCCGGGCGGGAGAATGAGCCCTGCCGCACGGGCATAGAATTCGAGAATGTCCGACAGCTCCGAGACCATCGACATCAAGCCCCGCAGTCGTGCCGTCACCGACGGCATCGAAGCCACGACCTCCCGAGGCATGCTCCGTGCCGTCGGAATGGGCGACGAGGACTGGGACAAGCCCCAGATCGGCATCGCCTCGAGCTGGAACGAGATCACCCCCTGCAACCTGAGCCTCGACCGGCTCGCGCAGGGTGCCAAGGAGGGCGTCCACTCGGGCGGCGGCTACCCGCTGCAGTTCGGCACCATCTCCGTCTCGGACGGCATCTCGATGGGCCACGAGGGCATGCACTTCTCCCTCGTGTCGCGCGAGGTCATCGCCGACTCGGTCGAGGCCGTCATCATGGCCGAACGCCTCGACGGCACGGTCCTGCTCGCCGGCTGCGACAAGTCGATCCCCGGCATGATGATGGCGAGCGCGCGCCTCGGCCTGTCGAGCGTCTTCCTGTACGCCGGCTCGACGATGCCGGGCTGGGTCAAGCTGAGCGACGGCACCGAGAAGGACGTCACGATCATCGACTCGTTCGAGGGTGTCGGCGCGTGCCGTGCCGGAAAGATGAGCGAGGCGGACCTCAAGCGCATCGAGTGCGCGATCGTCCCGGGGGAGGGTGCCTGCGGCGGGATGTACACCGCCAACACGATGGCCTCCGTCGGCGAGGCCCTCGGCCTCAGCCTGCCGGGCTCCGCCGCGCCGCCGTCGGCCGACCGCCGTCGCGACTACTACGCCCACCGCTCGGGCGAGGCCGTCGTCAACCTCCTGCGTCAGGGCATCACGACGAAGGACATCCTGACGAAGGAGGCGTTCGAGAACGCGATCGCCCTCGTCATGGCCCTCGGCGGCTCGACGAACGCCGTCCTCCACCTCCTCGCGATCGCCCGCGAGGCGGAGGTCGACCTGAGCCTGCACGACTTCAACCGCATCGGCGACAAGACGCCGCACGTCGCGGACATGAAGCCCTTCGGCCAGTACGTCATGAACGACGTCGACCGGCACGGCGGCATCCCCGTCGTCATGAAGGCCATGCTCGACGAGGGGCTGCTGCACGGCGACGCTCTGACCGTGACCGGAAAGACTCTCGCCGAGAACCTCCGCGACCTCGACCCGGAGCCGATCGACGGCAAGGTCATCCACACGTTCGACAACCCGATCCACGCCAGCGGCGGCATCACGATCCTGCACGGGTCGCTCGCCCCCGAGGGCGCCGTCGTCAAGACCGCAGGCTTCGACGCCGCGGTGTTCGAGGGGCCCGCGCGTGTGTTCGAGCGCGAGCGCGCGGCGATGGATGCCGTGGCGAACGGTGAGATCGAGCCGGGCTCGGTCATCGTCATCCGCTACGAAGGCCCGAAGGGTGGACCGGGCATGCGCGAGATGCTCGCCATCACCGCCGCCATCAAGGGCGCCGGGCTCGGAAAAGATGTACTACTCTTGACGGACGGACGATTCTCAGGCGGCACAACCGGCCTGTGCATCGGCCACATAGCACCCGAAGCGGTGGACGCAGGTCCCATCGCATTCGTGCGCGATGGTGATCTGATACGGGTCGATATCGCGGCTCGCTCCCTCGACCTACTCGTCGACGAGGCTGAGCTGAACGCCCGCCGTGACGGCTGGGCCCCTCTTCCCCCGCGCTATACCCGTGGCGTTCTGGCCAAGTACTCCAAGCTCGTGCGCTCCGCCGCGGAGGGCGCGACCACCGGCTGACTTCGGCTCCGACATCGTCTCCTCTTCTCCAGCGAGGTTCATCACCATGTCCACCGACATCTCCGCGGCCATTCCCCGGCCGCCGTCCCGCACACCCTCGGCACCCGTGATCACGGGAGCAGAGGCCGTTGTCCGATCGCTCGACAATCTCGGCGTCACCGAGGTCTTCGGGCTCCCGGGCGGCGCGATCATGCCCGTCTACGACCCGCTCATGGACGACGAGGCGGTGCGCCACATCCTCGTCCGTCACGAGCAGGGTGCAGGGCACGCGGCCGAGGGCTACGCCGCGGCATCCGGCCGGGTCGGCGTCGCGATCGCCACCTCGGGCCCGGGCGCGACCAACCTCGTGACGGCGATCGCCGACGCGTACATGGACTCCGTCCCGCTCGTCTGCATCACCGGGCAGGTGTTCTCGACCCTCATGGGCACGGATGCCTTCCAGGAAGCCGACATCGTCGGCATCACGATGCCGATCACGAAGCACTCGTTCCTCGTGAAGACCGCCGAGGAGATCCCCGGCGCGATCGCCGCGGCTTTCGAGATCGCCGGCACCGGCCGCCCCGGCCCGGTTCTCGTGGACATCACGAAGGACGCTCAGCAGAACAGCGCGCCGTTCGTCTGGCCGCCGAAGATCGACCTGCCGGGATATCGTCCGGTGACCAAGGCGCACGGCAAGCAGATCCAAGCGGCTGCGCAGCTTCTCGCCGAGTCGCACAAGCCCGTGCTGTACGTGGGCGGCGGTGTCATCCGCGGCGGCGCATCCGACGAGCTGCTGACGCTCGCGGAGGCGACCGGCGCACCCGTGGTCACGACGCTCATGGCGCGCGGCGCCTTCCCCGACTCGCACCCGCAGCACCTCGGCATGCCGGGCATGCACGGCACGGTGCCCGCGGTGCTCGCGCTGCAGGAGTCCGATCTGATCGTCGCCCTCGGTGCGCGCTTCGACGACCGTGTGACCGGCAAAGCGTCGTTGTTCGCGCCGCACGCCAAGGTCGTGCACGTCGACATCGATCCGGCCGAGATCTCGAAGATCCGCTTCGCCGACGTCCCGATCGTGGGCGATGTGCGCGACGTGCTGGTCGACCTTGAGTCGGCCTTCCGCGGCGTCATCGGTGACGGCAAGCCCGACACGACCGAGTGGTGGGCCTACCTCGACGGGCTGCGTGAGGAGTTCCCGCTCGGTTACGCCCCGACGACCGACGGGCTGCTGTCGCCGCAGCACGTGATCCAGCGGATCGGCGAGCTCACGGGCCCCGAGGGCGTCTACGCCTCGGGCGTCGGCCAGCACCAGATGTGGGCCGCACAGTTCATCAAGTACGAGCGCCCCAACTCATGGCTCAACTCCGGCGGCGCCGGCACGATGGGCTACGCGGTGCCCGCTGCCATGGGTGCGAAGGTCGCTCAGCCGGAGCGCGTCGTCTGGGCGATCGACGGCGACGGCTGCTTCCAGATGACGAACCAGGAGCTCGCGACCTGCGTCATCAACCAGATCCCGATCAAGGTCGCGATCATCAACAACTCGTCGCTGGGCATGGTGCGGCAGTGGCAGACGCTGTTCTTCGATGGCCGTCACTCGAACACCGACCTGAACACCGGCCACGGAACGGCGCGCGTCCCCGATTTCGTCAAGCTCGGCGAAGCGTACGGCTGCCTCGCCATCCGGGTCGAGACCGAGGACCAGATCGACGACGCCATCAAGCTCGCCCTCGAGACGAACGATCGCCCCGTCGTGATCGACTTCGTCGTGAGCGCAGACGCGATGGTGTGGCCGATGGTCCCGCAGGGTGTGAGCAACAGCTACATCCAGTACGCCCGCGAGCACGCGCCCGCATTCGACGAGGAGGCCTGAGATGTCGCGCCACGTGCTGAGCCTCCTGGTGGAGGACAAGCCGGGTCTGCTGACCCGTGTCGCCGGGCTGTTCGCCCGACGCGGCTTCAACATCGAGTCGCTCGCCGTCGGCGTCACCGAGGTGCCGGGGCTCTCGCGCATCACGGTCGTCGTCGATGTCGAGGAGTTGCCGCTCGAGCAGGTGACCAAGCAGCTGAACAAGCTCGTGAACGTCATCAAGATCGTCGAGCTCGACTTCTCGTCGTCGGTGCAGCGCGAGCACATCCTCATCAAGGTGCGGGCCGACAACCAGACCCGCTCGAACGTGATCGAGGTCGCGAACCTGTTCCGCGCCGCGATCGTCGACTACGCCCCCGACGCGCTGGTGGTCGAGGTGACCGGAGACCGCGGCAAGATCGACGCGATCCTCCGCGCCTTCGAGCCCTTCGGCATCAAGGAGCTGGCCCAGTCCGGCCTGCTCGCCATCGGGCGCGGCGGCAAGAGCATCACCGAGCGCGTTCTGCGCGGCTGACCTTCCGAACCACGAATCAAGGAGAAACACACGAACATGGCCGAGATCTTCTACGACGACCACGCCGACCTGTCCATCATCCAGGGCAAGAAGGTCGCGATCGTCGGCTACGGCTCGCAGGGACACGCCCACGCCCAGAACCTCCGCGACTCCGGTGTCGAGGTCGTCATCGCGCTCAAGGACGGCTCGAAGTCGGCCGCGAAGGCGCAGGACGAGGGCTTCGAGGTCAAGAACGTCGCGGATGCCGCAGAGTGGGCCGACCTCATCATGATCCTGGCTCCCGATCAGCACCAGCGCTCGATCTACGCCGACTCCATCAAGGACAAGCTCACGGCGGGCAAGACCCTCGCGTTCGCGCACGGCTTCAACATCCGCTTCGGCTACATCGACGCTCCCGAGGGCGTCGACGTCATCCTCGTCGCCCCGAAGGCCCCGGGCCACACGGTGCGCCGCGAGTTCGTCGCGGGTCGCGGCATCCCCGACATCATCGCCGTCGAGCGCGACGCGTCCGGCTCGGCCTGGGACACCGCGCTTTCGTACGCGAAGGCCATCGGCGGCACCCGCGCGGGTGTCATCAAGACCACCTTCACGGAGGAGACCGAGACCGATCTCTTCGGCGAGCAGGCCGTGCTCTGCGGTGGCATGAGCCACCTCGTCCAGTACGGCTTCGAGACGCTGATCGAGGCCGGCTACCAGCCCCAGATCGCGTACTTCGAGGTGCTGCACGAGCTCAAGCTGATCGTCGACCTCATGTGGGAGGGCGGCATCGCCAAGCAGCGCTGGTCGATCTCCGACACCGCCGAGTACGGCGACTACGTCTCGGGCCCGCGCGTGATCTCGCCGGAGGTCAAGGAGAACATGAAGGCCGTGCTCGCCGACATCCAGTCGGGCGCGTTCGCGCAGCGCTTCATCGCCGACCAGGACAACGGCGCCACCGAGTTCCTCGGCCTCCGCGAGAAGGAGCAGGG
This sequence comes from Microbacterium sp. BDGP8, assembly GCF_029991045.1. Classification (NCBI taxonomy): domain Bacteria; kingdom Bacillati; phylum Actinomycetota; class Actinomycetes; order Micrococcales; family Microbacteriaceae; genus Microbacterium; species Microbacterium sp. BDGP8. The sequence continues at coordinate 1,526,444 of NZ_CP120712.1, forward strand.
CCACCCGATCGAGGCGACCGGCAAGGAGCTGCGCGGACTCTTCGCCTGGAAGCAGCAGGACAGCGACTACATCGAGGGCAGCGCCGCGCGCTGACCCGTCACGAGCGGCACAGTCCGCTCCGCGACCCTCGGCGGCACCCCGTCGAGCCCGGCCTCGTGCCACGGAAGCCCGGTCCCCATCAGGGGCCGGGCTTTCGGCGTGCCCCCACAGTCGTGACCTTTTACGATGGATGCATGCCCGTCCGTAAGAAGCAGTTCGCTCGCGCGCGCCTGGGGGCGGTGTGCGTCGCAGCTTCTGTGATCGCGGGGGCGATCACCGCACCGTCCGCCTGGTCGGTCACCGCCGATGAGATCGAGGTCGTCCCGCGATCGGACGCCCCGGTTGCGCCCGTGATCCCGGATGAGGAATCGGACGAGGGCGTCCCGACGCCCGCGCCGGGTGAGACCGAGACGCCGTCGCCGGCGCCGACCAGCGAACCGTCGCCGACGGATGGCGAGCCGACTCCGGCGCCGACCACGAGTCCGGCACCGAGCCCGTCCTCTCCGGCGGACCCCCCGCCGACGGTGCCCGTCGAGCAGCCGCCCGCGCCGACGCCGCCGCGCATCGAGACCGACGCCCAGGTCGAGCTGCGCGCTTCTACTGCTATCCGACTCGGCGCCTTGCTGCGGCTCGCGCCGCGTGGCACCGACATGGCAACGCCCACCCCCGAACCGAGCGACGCGGTCCACATCGACGGCGGTCCTGACGTGGGCGGGTCGGCGCAGCTCGGCGCTTCCGTCCCCGCTGAAGACCCGACGGGGCGGACCGACGCGGTCCGAGTCGGATCGTTGCACGACGGGTCGGGCGAGGAACTCACGCGACCCGTCGTCTGGGCGCCGTGGGCCGGAGCGCTCGCTCTGGCCGGCGCCGGTGTCGCGATTCTGGTGCTGCGCGGCGGTCGTCAGATCGGTCGCTGATCGGCGCGGCACGGCGCCGCGCCCGTGCCGGCCGTGGTCGCGCGGTACTCTGAGCAGGTGACGAGCCGCGATGACGACGCCCTGAGCTGGGCGGGGGACGACGATCCGACACTCGTGTCCGCGGCCACGGGTCAGCCCACGCCGGCGGCGTCCGGCCCTAGGGAGAACGATTCCAGGGAGACGGCGTCCGACCTGCCTGCCGAGTCGGCGGAGCACCCCTCGTCCGAGGGCCTGAGCAGTGCTGCTCTCATCTCGCTCGGTGTCCTCGGCGGGATCTATCTGCTGTACTCGGTCGGCTGGTTCGTCGGCGGCATGCGCGTCCACAACCTGAGCGGACTGCTCGGGATCGAGACGGCCGTCACCATCCCGGTGCTCGTGCTCGCCGTCGCCGCGCCGGCGATCTGGTTCACGGCCGCCTACGTCCTCACTCGGAGTTCGCGCGCGTGGATTCGATTCGCCTGGCTCGTCGCGGGAGCGCTGCTTCTCGTTCCGTGGCCCTTCGCGACGCTCGGGGCGGTGAGCTGATGGTGTCGAACGAAGCGCAGCCGTCACGGAAGGCGCCCCCGGTCTGGCGGGTGGCGACTGTCGCGGGCGCGTTCGGTCTGTTCTACGCGTATGCGGTCTGGGCGGCGGTCCCGCTCCTCTTCGCGCCCTCTCCGGCACGCACCGCTGTCGGGTGGGTGGCGGTCGTCGCCGCGGTCGTGATGCCGATCGTGATCTTCGCCGGGGCTTTCGCGCTCGGTTGGCGCCGGCCGTCCTGGGCGTTCGCGCTCATTCTGCTGGGCGGCCTCGGGCTTGCGTCCGTGTTCTTCCTCAACGTCATCTCGTTCGCGCTCACCTCCGGTGCGGTCTGACGCGGCGGAACGTCACACGGTCATGGGTGTCGCCGACGCCGCGCTAGGCTGAGACGACCCGCCGCACCGCCGTCGGCTGTCGTGGCGACCACCCGTTCCGCGCTTCTGCGCATGCTCCAGAGGATCGTCCGTGCCCCAGCCCGTCGTGCTCATCGCCGAAGAACTCTCGCCCGCCACGATCGATGCCCTCGGTCCTGATTTCGAGATCCGATCCGTCGACGGCGCCGACCGTGCCGCGCTGCTGCCGGCTCTCGCCGACGCGCATGCTGTGCTGATCCGATCGGCGACCAAGATGGATGCCGAGGCGATCGCTGCCGCGCCCTCGCTGAAGGTCATCGCTCGCGCGGGCGTCGGACTCGACAACGTCGACATCAAGGCCGCAACTGCTGCCGGTGTGATGGTGGTCAACGCTCCGACATCCAACATCATCTCCGCGGCCGAGCTCACCGTCGGCCACATCCTCAGCCTTGCGCGCCACATTCCCGCGGCTCACGCGTCGCTCGCGACCGGTGCGTGGAAGCGCTCGTCCTTCACCGGAACCGAGCTGTTCGAGAAGACCGTGGGCATCATCGGCCTCGGCCGTATCGGTGCGCTGATCGCTGCGCGACTGCAGGCATTCGGCGTCAACGTCGTGGCATACGACCCCTACGTCACTCCCACCCGTGCACAGCAGCTCGGCGTGACGCTGTTGAGCCTCGACGACCTGCTCGCGCAGAGCGATTTCGTCACGATCCACATGCCCAAGACGCCTGAGACGACCGGCATGATCGGCGCCGAGCAGTTCGCGCGCATGAAGAAGTCCGCCTACGTCGTCAACGTCGCTCGCGGCGGCCTGATCGACGAGGAGGCCCTCTACGCCGCTCTCACGACCGGCGAGATCGCCGGGGCGGGGCTCGACGTGTTCACGAGCGAGCCGCCGAAGGAGGACGGCACGGCGTACCCGCTGCTCTCTCTGCCGAACGTCGTCGTCACGCCGCACCTCGGCGCGTCGACCGATGAGGCTCAGGAGAAGGCGGGCGTCTCGGTCGCGAAGTCGGTCAAGCTCGCTCTCGAGGGCGACCTCGTGCCCGATGCCGTCAACGTCGCCGGGGGTGTCATCGACCCCTTCGTCCGCCCCGGCATCGCGCTCGTCGAGCAGCTCGGCCAGATCTTCACGGGTCTTGCGCCCAGCGCACTGACGAGCCTCGACATCGAGGTCCGCGGCGAGCTGGCCGCCTACGACGTGAGCGTGTACCGTCTCGCCGCGCTGAAGGGCATCTTCACCAATATCGTCAGCGAGAACGTCTCGTACGTGAACGCACCGCTCTTCGCCGAGCAGCGCGGCATCGAGACTCGTCTCATCGTCGAGGCCGACAGCCCGCTCTACCGCAACATCACCATTCTCCGGGGCACCCTCTCCGACGGGTCGGTCCTGACGGTCGAGGGCACTCTCGCCGGAACGCGGATGGTTCCGAAGGTGGTCGGTATCAACGGTTACGAGGTCGAGGTGCCGATCGAGCGTCACCACGTCGTCATGCGCTACGCCGACCGGCCCGGCATCGTCGCGATCTACGGCCAGAAGCTGGGGGAGGCGGGCATCAACATCGCCGGTCTGCAGGTCGCGCGGCCGGACGCCTCGGGCCGCGCGCTCTCGGTGCTCACGGTCGATTCGCCGGTGCCCGACCACCTTCTCGACGAGATGCGCGAGGCCGTGGCCGCAGACCTGTTCCGCCAGATCGAGCTGACCGAGGTCTGAGTGCTCTATTCGATGCCCGGGGCGGATTCGTCCCGGGCATCGGTCATGGTCGGGCGACGCTGAGCACCAGCCGGATGAGTGCGTCGAAGTCTTCGCCCTGGGGGAGTGGACCCACGACAGCGCCCGCCCCCAGCGCGTTGTTGAAGTAGAGGCCGTCGCCGACCAGAAGCACGAGCTGCAGCGCCGTCTCGTCGCGCGTGTGCTCGCGGAGCGCCTCTTCCCACAGGGTGCGGACGTCGCGCAGCGCGGCGCTCGCGGCGGGGTGACCGCTCTGAGCCAGACGGGAACCGGCCAAGAGCGCGCGATCGAGCGCGCTGTCCTCCATCACCGACGTGCGGAGATAGGCCGCGACGATCCCCTCGGGATGCTGCGCCATGTCGTCGACGTCGAGACGCGCGAGCTCCATCATCCGCTCCAGGAGGGCCGTCTCGAGCGCCTCCTTCGAGGCGTAGTGGTACAGCAGCCCTCCCTTCGAGACCCCGGCTGCGGCGGCGACAGCGTCCATCGTGGCGCCGCGGGCTCCGTCGGAGATCAGGAGATTCTCGTACGCGTCGAGCACGCTCTCGCGTGCGCGTGGGGGACGACTCATGTCCTCAATCCTCTCGCGTCTCGGCGTTCGGTCCTGTTACTATACCGGCTGGACGGTGAACTAATGACGTTGACAGAAGAGATCGCAATCGCAGACGGCCAGGGCCGACGGGTCGGCTGGCGGGGGTGGGCCGCGCTCGGCGTGCTGATGCTGCCGGTGCTGCTCGTATCGGTGGACAACACGGTGCTGAGCTTTGCGCTGCCCGAGATCGCACGAGCCCTGAGTCCCACCAGCGCGCAACAGCTCTGGATCATCGACGTGTATCCGCTCATCCTCGCGGGACTCCTCGTGACGATGGGGTCGCTCGGCGATCGCTTCGGTCGGCGCCGGATGCTGCTGGTCGGCGCGACCGGGTTCGCAACGGTCTCCGCCCTGGCGGCTTTCGCGCCCAACGCCGAGATGCTCATCGCGGCGAGGGCGGCGATGGGCGTGTTCGGCGCCATGCTGATGCCGTCGACGCTGTCGCTGCTGCGAAGCATCTTCACCGACCGGGACCAGCGCCGGCTCGCCATCGCGGTCTGGGCCTCGATGTTCTCGGCGGGCGCCGCGCTCGGTCCGATCGTCGGCGGCGTGCTGCTCGAGCATTTCAGCTGGGGGTCGGTGTTCCTCATGGCGGTGCCGGTACTCGTGCCGCTGCTCGTGCTCGCGCCCTTCCTCGTTCCCGAGAGCCGCGATCCGCGGCCGGGGCGCATCGATCCGATCAGCATCGCCCTGTCGATGCTGACGATGGTGCCGATCGTCTACGCCATCAAGGACTTCGCGGTGAAGGGGTGGGGCATCACCCCGCCGCTGCTGTTCGCGCTCGGGCTGGTGTTCGGCTGGCTCTTCGTGCGGCGCCAGCTTCGCGTGAACGAACCGATGCTCGACATGCGACTGTTCTCCCGGGGCACCTTCAGTGGTGCGCTGCTGGTCAACCTCCTGAGCGTCGTGGCCCTCGTCGGGTTCCTGTACTTCGTGACGCAGCATCTGCAGCTGATCGTCGGTCTCTCGCCGCTGCAGGCCGGGCTCGCGCTCGTGCCCGGTCTGGCCATGATGATCGTCGCGGGCCTGGGAGTCGTGCCCATCTCGCGCCGGGTGTCGCCTCGCATCGTCGTGCCCGCGGCACTGACGCTGTCGGCCGCCGGGTACGTCATGATCGCGCTCCTGACCGACGCCGAGAGCATGATCGAGCTCGTGCTCGCGTTCGCCCTGCTGGGTATGGGCATCGGCGCGGCGGAGACGGTGTCGAACGAACTCGTGCTCGCGAGCGCCCCGCCGGCGAAGGCCGGAGCGGCCAGTGCAGTGTCCGAGACTGCGTACGAGGTGGGCGCCGTGCTGGGAACAGCGGTGCTCGGCGGCATCCTCACCGCGATGTATCGCGTCGGCATGGCGGTCCCCGAAGGGGTGCCAGCCGAGGCCGCTGATGCAGCGCGCGAGACTCTCGCGGGAGCCGTCAACGTCGCGCAGGGTCTGCCCGAGCCGATCGGACGTCAGCTGATGGATGCAGCCGCGCACGCGTTCGACTCCGGCGTCGGCGTGACCGCCGCCATCGGCGCTGTGCTCGTCGTCTGCGCAGGCATCATCGCGGCCACTACGCTGAAGGGATCCCACTCGCGGCCCGCCGAGCACTGAGCGCTCGGCGCGCCGCTTCGCCGAGAACGAGGAGAGCGATGTCGCGCGTCGTGAAGCTGGCCGTGATTCCGGGCGACGGAATCGGTCCCGAGGTCGTCGCCGAGGCCGAGAAGGTGCTCGACGCGGCCGTGGCGGGGACGGATGTGGTCATCGACAGGACGCGGTTCGCGCTCGGTGCGGCGCGCTACCTCGAGACCGGTGACACGCTCACGGACGACGACCTCGCGGCCATCGCGGGGCACGACGCGATCCTCCTCGGCGCGGTCGGGGGAGTGCCCGGCGACCCGCGGCTGCGCGACGCGAACATCGAGCGGGGACTCCTGCTCAAGCTTCGCTTCGAGCTCGACCACTACGTCAACCTCCGGCCGTCGAAGCTGTATCCGAGCGTTCCGGGTCCGCTCGCCGCCCCCGGGGAGATCGACTTCGTCGTGGTCCGCGAGGGCACCGAGGGGCCGTACGTCGGCAACGGCGGCAGCATCCGCCGCGGCACCCCGCACGAGGTCGCGAACGAGACCTCGGTGAACACCGCTTTCGGTGTCGAGCGTGTCGTGCGCTACGCGTTCGATCTGGCCGAGCGCCGGCGGCAGAAGCTGACGCTGGTGCACAAGACGAACGTCCTCGTGCACGCGGGCGGGATCTGGAAGCGCATCGTGGACGAGGTGGCGGCTGAGCACCCCGACGTCGCCGTAGACTATCTCCACGTCGACGCGGCGACGATCTTCCTGGTCACGAACCCGGGCCGTTTCGATGTGATCGTCACCGACAACCTCTTCGGCGACATCCTGACCGACTTGGCCGGCGCCGTCACCGGAGGCATCGGCCTCGCCGCATCGGGGAACATCAACCCCGACGGCGCGTTCCCTTCGATGTTCGAGCCCGTCCACGGATCGGCGCCCGACATCGCGGGCCTGCAGAAGGCCGATCCCACGGCCGCGATCCTCTCCGTCTCGTTGCTGCTCGATCACCTCGGGCTCACGGAGGCCGCTCGACGCGTGACACGCGCGGTCGAGGCTGACATCGCGGACCGCAGCTCGGACCCGCGCACCACGACACAGATCGGCGACGCGATCACGGCTCGACTCCGGGCGTAGCCTGGAAGCCGCCCGCCGCCCGACATTCTCTGGGAAGACAGATGACGCTCCTCGAAAACGACCCCGACGCCGGACTCGAAGCCCTCGAGTTCGCCGTCACGCGAAACCTCACCGCGGCCTCGGCTGCCCGTCGCGAGGAGATCCTCGCGAATCCCGGGTTCGGCACGCACTTCACCGACCACATGGTGGACATCTGCTGGTCGGTCCGGGGCGGCTGGCACCGCCCGCGCGTCCAGCCGTACGGTCCGATCACCCTCGATCCGGCTGCGGCGGTGCTGCACTACGGCCAGGAGATCTTCGAGGGCATCAAGGCTTATCGTCACGCCGACGGCTCGGTCCATACCTTCCGACCCGACCAGAACGGTCGGCGGCTCCAGCGCTCCGCGCGCCGCCTCGCGCTGCCCGAGCTGCCGGTCGAATGGTTCATCCAGTCGCTCCGCGAGCTCATCGCCGTCGATGGGGATTGGGTGCCCTCCGGCGCCGATCAGTCGCTCTATCTGCGGCCGTTCATGTTCGCGAAGGAGGCGTTCCTCGGCGTGCGCCCCGCGAACAAGGTCGCGTACTACCTGATCGCGAGCCCGGCGGGTGCTTACTTCACCGGGGGTGTGAAGCCCGTCTCGATCTGGCTCAGCGAGGACTACGCCCGCGCAGGCAAGGGCGGCACGGGTGCCGCCAAGACCGGCGGCAACTACGCGTCGAGCCTGCTCCCGCAGGCCGAGGCGTACGAGAACGAATGCGACCAGGTCGTCTTCCTCGATCAGGACCGCAACGTGGAGGAGCTCGGCGGCATGAACGTCGTGTTCGTTTACAAGGACGGCACGATCGTCACGCCGCAGTCCGACTCGATCCTCGAAGGGATCACCCGCGACTCGATCCTGCAGCTCGCGCGCGACCGCGGGCACAAGGTCGAGGGACGCGCCGTCTCGCTCGACGAGTGGCGCCAGGGCGTGGCATCCGGTGACATCGTCGAGGTCTTCGCTTGCGGTACCGCTGCCGTCGTGACGCCGATCGGGATTCTCAAGGGGCACGACTTCTTCGACGAGCAGCCGGTCGGCGAGCTCGCCCTGTCGCTGCGCGAAGAGCTCACCGACATCCAGTACGGACGACGCGAAGACAAGCACGGCTGGCTCGTGCGATTGGACGGCTGAGATGAAGATCGTACGGTTCTCCCACAACGAGGCCATCCGCTACGGCATCCTCGACGGCACCGACCTGGTGACCCTGGCAGGCGACCCGATGTACGCGGGCTACGACACGACGGGCGAGCGCGTTGCGCTCAGCGACGCCGTGCTGCTGGCTCCCGTCATCCCGCGATCCAAGATCATCGCCGTCGGCCGGAACTACCGCGAGCACGCCGCGGAGTTCGGCAATGAGGTGCCCGCGGAACCCTTGCTGTTCTTCAAGCCGAACACCTCGGTGATCGGTCCCGGCGACGCCATCATCCGCCCGACCCAGTCGCAGCAGGTGGACTTCGAGGGCGAGCTCGCCGTCGTCATCGGCAAGGTCACCCGCAACGTCTCCGCCGACGACGCGCTAAGCCATGTGTTCGGCTACTCGATCGCGAACGATGTCACGGCACGCGACCTGCAGCGCAGCGACGGCCAGTGGACGCGGGCGAAGGGCTTCGACACGTTCTGCCCGCTCGGGCCGGCCATCGAGACCGAGTTCGACCCGTCACAGGCCGAGCTCGTCGCCCGGGTGAACGGCGACGAGAAGCAGCGTGCACCGCTGACCGACATGGTCCATGGCATCGCCGACCTCATCGCCTACGCCTCGGCGGCGTTCACGCTGCTGCCGGGCGACGTCATCCTGACGGGAACGCCTGCCGGCGTCGGTCCGCTCGTCGCGGGCGATGTCGTGGAGGTCGAGATCGATGGTCTCGGCATCCTGCGCAACATCGTCCGGGATGCCTGACACGATCGGAACTCCTGCTCCGAGCGCGGCGTCCGCCGGCGTCCCACGGGAGGTCGTGCGGCGCCGCGCGCTGGTCGTGCTCTCGCTCGGCCAGGTGCTCGGCGGCATCGGTTTCGGGTCGACCATCTCGCTCGGAGCGGTCATCACCGAGCGGCTCACGGGCGACGAGGCTCTGGCGGGTCTCCCGACTGCTGCGGTGACGCTGGGGGCTGCTCTGCTGGCGGTGCCGTTGGCCTCGTTCGCGTCGCGGTCGGGGCGACGCCCGGCGCTCGCCCTCGGGATGCTGCTGGCGCTCGTCGGCGTCGCGCTCGTGGTCGTGGGGACGGCGGCAGCGCTGTTCCCGGTTCTGCTCGTCGCCTTCGCGTTGATCGGCGCCGGCCAGGCCGCGAATCTGCAGTCCCGGTTCGCCGCGACCGATCTCGCGACCGATCGCACGCGCGGGCGCGACCTCTCGATCGTCGTGTGGGCGACCACCATCGGCGCTGTGCTCGGTCCGAACCTGATCGGCGCCGGTGAGGCGCTCGGCGACGTGGTGGGGATGCCTCCCCTGACCGGGCCGTACCTCTTCACGGCGGTCGCGCAGCTGCTGGCCATCGCCTTATACCTCGTCGCTCTGCGGCCCGACCCGCTGTTGCTCGCGCGCACGGCGAGCGCCGAGGCACCCCAGGCGCCGGCGACGCGCCGGGCGCAGGCCGACCGACCCGGTGCCGCCCGATACGCCGTGCTCGCGATCGCCGGATCGCACGGGGTCATGGTGTCGGTCATGGCGATGACGCCTCTGCATCTCGTCCACCACGGTGCGGAACTCTCGGTCGTCGGGCTCACCATCAGCCTGCACATCGCCGGCATGTATGCGCTGTCACCTCTCTTCGGCATCCTCGCCGACCGTCTCGGGCGCGTGGCGACGGTCCTGCTCGGTCAGGCTCTGCTCGCCGCCTCGCTCGTCGTCGCCGCGATGGGCGCCGACTCGGCCCTCGCTGTCACTGCCTCACTGATTCTGCTCGGGCTCGGCTGGAGCGGAGCCACCGTGGCGGGATCGGCGCTGCTCACCGAGGCGTCGTCGCCGGAGCGCCGGACCGCGCGTCAGGGACGCAGCGACGCCATCATGAACGTCGTCGGGGCCGCGGGCGCCGCCGCGGCCGGGGGAGTGTTGGGCGTCCTCGGCTACGCGGGTCTAGCGGTGTGCGCTCTCGCTGTCGTCGCTGTCGTCGTGATCGGCGGACTTCTGGCTGGCCGGTCTATGCGTTCGCCCGACCGTTCGAACCACCCCGTCGGCACCTAGACCCTGGGCCGCTCAGCGGCAAGCATTTTGCTCCGGGGCGGAAGGCTGGCACCGTGGAGTCATGAGCCACCGCGCACAGTTGATCATCGCCCTCGTCTCGAGCGCGATCCTCTTCCTCTCGATCGCGCTGATGTTCGCGCTGGTGATCATCAGCTTCTTCACCGATGGCATCGACTTCGCGGGTGATTCCCACATCGCCGATGCGCTCGCGTCGACCGGGTGGGCACTGACGGCGTGACGCCGCCCACCGCCGTGCTCCGCTGATCAGCCGAGGAGGGCGGTCGCGGCCAGCTCGACGTCGGCCTCGTCGTTGAAGACGTGGAACGCGATGCGCGCATTGCCGCGACGGCCGGATGCCGCCACCCCGGCGGACGTCAGCCGTGCGAGATCCGTACCGGCGGGGTCGGGCCACGTGACGATCGGGGTCGCCCGCAGAGGCTCGGGAAGTCCGAGCCGCTCGCGAAAGGCTGAGGCGAGACCGGTCACCCGCGCGTGCAGGGCCGCAGGGTCGGCATCCGCGAACATCGCCAGTGCTGGTTCGGCGCCCACCATCGCCTGCCACGCTGGCGACACATCGAAGCGCCGCGCCGAGCGCGCGAGTGACGCGTCGACGCCGTAGCACGCGGCCCACGGGTCCTCGCCGGCGTACCATCCGGCGTGGAGGGGTGTGAGCGTCGCTGCGAAGTCGTCGGCGAGCACGAGGAAAGCCACGCCGCGAGGCGCGCACAGCCACTTGTACGTGTGGCAGACGAGGGCGTCGAACTGCCCGGCGTCGAGGGGGAGCCAGCCCGCCGCCTGCGTCGCGTCGCAGAGGGTGCGGGCTCGGGTCCGCTGCGCGGCCTCGGCGATCGCGGCCGCGTCGGCGACCTCTCCCGTGGCCGACTGCACGATCGAGAATGCGACCAGGTCGACATCCGGAGTGATCGCGTCGGCGAGGTCGGCGAGCGGGACGGCGCGGACTCGGATGCCGCGCCCGGCGTGCGCGAACGGGAGAACGAGCGAGGAGAACTCGCCCTCGGGGCACAGCACGGTTGCGCCATCGGGGAGCGAAGCCGCGATCATGCCGACCAGGACCGACGTCTGCGACCCGATGGCCACGTGCTCGGGGTCGGTCGACACCAATCGGGCGAAGTGGCCGCGGCAACGCTCGGCCACGTCCGCGTAATGAACGAGATCGGGCCGGGCATCGAGGTCGGCGACGACCGCCGCCCGCGTCGCGACCGTCGGCAGGCCCGTGCTGCAGGCGGCGAGATAGCCCTGAGCCCCCGGGAACGCGGCGTGAAGCTCCTCCGGCGTGAGAGTCGTCGTCTGCATGCATCCAGGCTGCGCGATCGTGATCTATTGGTCTACGGCAGGATTTGCATACAAAGCATCACGCCTAGTTATCTATCCGGATGGATACCCCGGACTATCGTCTCGACGTCACCGAGTTGCGCGTCGTGCGCGCCGTCGCCGACGGTGGCTCCATCACGGCGGCAGCGACGGCCCTGGGCTACAGTCAGCCGGCCGTGAGCCAGCAGATCAAGCGGCTGGAACAGCGCCTCGGCGTGCCGGTCGTCGAGCGGGTCGGGCGACGGATGCGGCTCACCGAAGCAGGCCGCGTGATCGCCCGGCACGCGGCGGCGGTCGCGACGGTCATCGAGGCGGCCTCCGGTGAACTGGCCGAGCTCGCCGGATTGCGGTCGGGGACCGTGCGCATGGTCGGCTTCCCCTCCGCTTCGCCGACGGTGCTGCCGCGGCTGATGGACCGGCTCGCCCTGGCGGAGCCGGGGCTGACCCTGACATACGTCGAGGCGGAGCCGCCCGAGGCGATCGCCGATGTGCGCGCAGACCGGGCCGACATCGCTCTGACGTTCGGTTACCCGGGTGATCGGAGCGACCCGCACGGTGAGAACGTCCGAGGACTCGACACCGAGGCCATCGGGTACGACGACCTGCTGGCGGTGCTGCCGGCCGACCACCCGGCCGCCCGCGGGGCGGGGGCCATCGAGATCGCGCCACTTGCGCACGAGGCCTGGATCGCCGGATGCCCCCGCTGCCGTGGTCATCTGCTCGAGGTGTGCGGCCGAGCCGGGTTCGAGCCCGCGATCCGCTTCGAGACCGACAATTTCGTCGCGGTCGAGCAGCTCGTGGCCCAGGGAATCGGTGTCGCCACTCTTCCCGGGCTCGCGGTCGCGTCATTCCCTCTCCTCCCCGGTGTGGTGACGCGACCGCTTCCCGCGAGCGAACGCCGCGCCATCCACGCGGTCTCCGCGGGCGGAGCGGGCCGGGTTCCCGCGGTGGCATCGGTCCTCGGCCACCTGCGGGCCGTCGTCGCGGAGCTCACCGGCGGCGACGCTCACGAGAACTAAGCTGGAGGGGATGTCCACCGCACCGCACCCCGCCACCACGACCGCCGCCGGAACCGATGTCCGCGTGCGGTTCTGCCCGTCGCCGACCGGTCTGCCGCACGTCGGCCTCATCCGCACGGCCCTGTTCAACTGGGCCTACGCGCGCCACAACGGCGGCAAGATGGTCTTCCGCATCGAAGACACCGACGCCGCGCGCGACAGCGAGGAGAGCTACCAGCAGCTGCTCGAAGCGCTGCGGTGGCTCGAGATCGACTGGGATGAGGGCGTCGAGAAGGGCGGCCCTCACGCGCCGTACCGCCAGTCGCAGCGCCACGAGATCTACCGCCAGGTGCTCGACAAGCTCATCGCCGCCGGGGTCGTCTACGAGTCGTACTCGACCGCCGAGGAGATCGACGCCCGCAACGAGGCGAACGGCCGCGCGAAGCAGCTCGGCTACGACAACTTCGACCGTGACCTCACCGACGAGCAGAAGGCCGCCTTCCGTGCCGAGGGTCGCGAGCCCGCATGGCGCCTGCGCGTGCCCGACCACGACCTCACCTTCGTCGATCTCATCCGCGGCGAGGTGACCTTCCCCGCCGGGTCGTTCCCCGACTTCGTCATCGTTCGCGCCGGCGGCGTTCCGCTCTACACGTTCGTGAACCCCGTCGACGACGCGCTCATGGGCATCACCCACGTTCTGCGCGGCGAGGACCTCATGCCGTCGACGGCGCGTCAGCTCGCGCTGTACGCGGCGCTCATCGAGGCCGGGGTCACCGATTTCGTCCCGCGGTTCGGTCACATGCCGCTCGTCCTCGGTGAGACCGGCAACAAGAAGCTGTCGAAGCGCGACCCGAAGGCCGATCTCTTCCTGCAGCGCGAGAAGGGCTTCATTCACGAGGGGCTCCTGAACTACCTGTCGCTCCTCGGCTGGTCGATCGCGCCCGATCGCGACGTCTTCACGCGCGACGAGCTGATCGCCGCGTTCGACATCGCCGACGTGAACCCGAACCCGGCCCGCTTCGACCAGAAGAAGGCCGAGTCGATCAACGGCGACCACGTGCGGATGCTCGCGCCCGACGACTTCGCCGAGCGCCTCGTGCCCTACCTCGCCGGCGCCGGGCTGATCGAGAACCCTCCCACGGCGGCGCAGCGCGAGATCCTCGAGGCCGCGGCGCCCCTCGTCCAGGAGCGGATGCAGCTGCTCGGCGATGCACCGGGCCTGCTCGGCTTCCTGTTCCGCTCCGAGGTCGCCTACGACGACGATGCTCTCTCGGGCCTTCCGGCGAACGCGGGGGAGGTGCTCGTCGCATCGGTCGGCGCCCTCGAGCTCGTTCCCGAGCAGGGCTTCACCGCAGCCGCGGTGCAGGATGCCCTCGCGCCCGCCGTCATCGAGGGGCTCGGGCTCAAGCCGCGTGTCGCCTACGGCCCGCTGCGCGTCGCGCTCAGCGGACGTCGCGTGTCGCCGCCGCTGTTCGAGTCGATGGAGCTGCTCGGCAAGGCCGAGACCATCCGCCGGCTCGACGCGCTCGTCCAGCGCGTCGGCTGACGCGCCCGGGCGGCGCTCGGTTAGGCCCCACCGCATCCGTCGGGTATAGTTGATCCTCGGTGCGACTGAGGTCAAACCGACCATGGGGTATGGTGTAATTGGCAACACGGCTGATTCTGGTTCAGTTGTTCTTGGTTCGAGTCCAGGTACCCCAGCTTCGAGAAGAGCCCCGCTTCGGCGGGGCTTCTTCCGTTTCGTGTGCGACGTGGCGGCGGTCAGTGAGGCCGAGCAGAAGGTGCCAGCCGCGGTGCCACGACCGCCGCCACGATCAGCGGTGCGGCCAAGAAGAGCCAGGCGGCAGCCGATGTCCCGGGCATCGCGAGCAGGACGCCGACGATGAGGTTGCCGATGAGCACCGCGATGCCCCCGCAGGTGGCGAGCAGGCCGAAGAACGACCCTGTCGGACGATCCTCCGCGAAGCGGGGCGCCAGCGACAGGGCTGTCGGGTTGGTCGTCACGTGGCCCGCCACGACGAGGGATGCCGCGACGACGACGATCGTGACGCGTGCGGCATCCGCCACCGGCGTCAGCGCGCCGACCGCGACGACGGCGAAGCCGGCGGCGGACAGCAGGTAGCCGGTGCGAAGGGCGACCGGCGCGCCGACGCGCGCCGACCAGCGGGCGACGGGTATTTGCAGCGTCAGCGTCAGGACCGACACCCACGCGAACATCCCGGCGGTCGCGGTGGCCGGGTGGTCCGTGGTGGCGAGCTGCAACGGCAACGCGAGGTAGAGCTGGTTGTACGCCAGCAGATCGGCGGCGTGCGCGGCCGAGAAGCCGACGAAGCGCCGGTCACGCAACGACCACCAGCGTCTTGTCGGGCCCGCCGCGACCTTCGACGTGTGTTCGCGGCTCGCGGCGGGCAGCGAGAATGCGAGGAACAGTCCGATCAGAACGAAGAAGCCGGCCCCGCAGAGGGCGACCGTTTCGAAGCCCCAGCCGAGGAGAGCGGCACCGATGACGGGGCCGGTCACAGCTCCCAGCTCGCCGGTGATGCTGAGCCAGGCGAAAAGCGAGGCACGTGGTCCGGTTCCCGCGGCCGGTCGCCGGCCCTCGGCGTCCGCGAGGAGCACGTTGAGCCCCGGTGAGAACAACGCTCCGCCGAGGCCCGTGAGGACGGTCCCGGCGACGAAGAGAGCGAGCTGGGGCGGTGCCAGCAGTAGGGATGCCGCGAGCGTCGTGAACCCGGCCACGCGAACGGCGCAGCCGAGGAGAATGACGCGGCGCGCGCCGATTCTGTCGGCGAGCACCCCGCCGACGAGGAACATGCCCTGCTGGGCGAACGTGCGGACCCCGAGTATCAGTCCGACCGTGGTGGCCGCGACGCCGAAGTCCTCGGTGAGGACGAGCGCGAGGAAGGGCACGACGGCGTAGAAGCCCGTGTTGAACAGGAACTGCGTCGTGAGCAGCGCCGGGGTGGGTGCGGAACGCGGTGCTGCGGCAGCGGGAGAGGGAATCTGCACGTTGGTTTCTCTTGAGCTTCGAATATGCCGTCCGGGGGCGCCGTCGGGTGCAGCGGAGGGGCGGGTCGTGCAAAGCACCCAGACGATCATCGCAAGGCGACGGCCATGCGGCCGCGAACGGCGTGCCGCCGAGTGACAATGGGCGTATGGGACTCTTCACGCAGCGACCCGAGGAACCGAGCGAATGGGCGGGTCTGCCCTCCGAGCCCGTTCGTCGGAAGTCGAACGCCGAGCTGCTGCCCGACGAGCCGCCGGCCGCCGACCCTGCGGGCGACCTGCTCGGCGGGGGCGGTATCGCGTCGATCTCGATTCCGCTGGCGGTTCCGACCGCGACGGAGGATGAAAACGCCGACGCCGACGCCGACGGCGAGCCGGGATCACGCAGCGAGCCGCCCACTGTCTGACAGGTGTCGGATAGGCTGATCACATGGACCCGCGGTCGATGCGCAGCCGAGAGGCACTGCGCCGGGCCGCGCTCGATCTGGCCGCTGTTCGTCCGCTTGCGGATCTGTCGGTCTCCGAGATCTGCCGCACGGCCGGCGTGACACGCGATACGTTCTACCGTCACGCGGATTCGCCCGTCTCGCTCGTCGCCGACGCGCTGAGCGTCGAGCTGGCGGAGGTGCTCTCCGACGTCGGCGAGCTCGACTCGCTTTCGAGCGCCGAGACCCTGCTGCTCACGCACGTCAAGGAACGAGCCGACGTGTACCGCGGGGCGCTGCATCCTTCGCTCGCCGCACCTATTCGTGGCGTGCTCGAGCGGGTCGTCGCCGGCGGCCTCGAGGAATGGCTTGCGCGGCATCCCGAGATCGAGCCGCCCGCGATCGACGACCAGCCGACGCGAGAGATCGCCGTCGCGTACGCGGCGGGCGGGACGGTCGCGGCGATCGAGGTCTGGCTGCGCTCCGGCGCGGACGACGTGGCGTGGGCGACGAGGGCGATCCTCGCCGCATCACCGGAATGGTGGCTGCGGTAACGCGGCCGAACGAGAGGAGATCACGATGAAGGCAGCAGTGTTCCACGCGAAGGAAGACCTCCGTGTGGAGAACGTCGACGAACCGACGGTGAACGCGGGCCAGGTGAAGCTGAAGAACGCTTTCGCGGGTATCTGCGGGTCGGATCTGCACGTCTACTACGCTCCGGAGGCCGCGGGCCTCACACTCGACGAGCCGCACCCCGTGACGGGCGCGCAGCTTCCGCAGATCCTCGGTCACGAGTTCGCGGGGACCGTCGTCGAGGTCGGCGAGGGCGTCGAGGGGGTCTCGGTCGGCGACCGCGCCGCGGTCTGGCCCGTTTACTACTGCGGCGAGTGCCCCGCGTGCGGGAAGGGAATGTTCAACGCCTGCCAGAAGATCGGCTTCCACGGCCTCAGCTCGCACGGCGGTGGCATGGCGGAATACACGACGGTTCCGGCGTCGATGCTGCACAAGCTCCCCGAGAACGTCGATCTGCGGATGGGTGCCCTCGTCGAGCCCATGGCCGTCGCGTGGCACGCGGTCGAGCGCTCCTTCGTGAAGGCGGGGCAGACCGCGATCGTCGCGGGTGCCGGTCCCATCGGCATCGGCGTCTGGTTCGCTCTCAAGGCTCGCGGTGTCGAGAAGGTCCTCGTCTCAGAGCCGAGCGCCTCGCGGCGTGAGACGATCGCCGCGCTCGGTGCCACGGTCGTCGACCCCGTCTCGGGCGACCTCGCCGCCGCGGTGGCCGAGCTGACCGACGGACGCGGTGCCGACGTCGCGTTCGACGCCGCAGGCGCCGGCCCCGCCATCACGTCGGGACTCGCGAGCCTGGTGCCCGGCGGCCGCCTCGTCGTCGTGGCGATCCACGAGCGCGCGATGGAGTTCTCGCCCACGCAGCTCGTGATGGCGGAGACCGAGATCGCCGGGGCGCTGGCGTACCTGCCGGCCGACTTCGACGCCGTCATCGACGCGATGTCGCGCGGCGTCTACGACACGACGGGATGGGTCGAGGAGGTCCCGATCGACGGTGTCGTCGGCGCCATCGAGAAGCTCCGTGGTGGGGCCGGGGCGAAGATCCTCGTGCGTTCCGACGCCTGACGCCTGACGCCTCGAAGCGAAAGCCCGCGAGTCCGAGTCATCGGTTCGCGGGCTTTCGTGTTCTTGCTGAGCAGGAGCGGAGGTCAGGTGCGGCGCGGCCGCGGCGCCGGCCGCGGCGGGACGGGTTTGGCCGCGACGATGTCCGAGCGACGGATACGTTCGACCCCGCGCTTGCCGTCCACCACGACCAGCTCGTCGTCCGCGCTCAGCAGCTCGCCGAGGGCATCCGTCGCCTGTCCCGTCGGCAGCAGGTAGCGCACGACGACGCGGGCGCCGGGAGCGGGCAGCCTCACCATGCGCCGGGGGAGTAGTCCTTGAGGAAGACCCCGAACAGATCTTCGCCGGCCTCGCCGCGAACGATCGGGTCGTAGACGCGCGCGGCGCCGTCGACGAGGTCGAGCGGGGCGTGGAAGCCTTCCTCGGCCAGACGGACCTTAGTCGGGTGAGGACGCTCGTCGGTGATCCATCCGGTGTCGACGCTCGTCATCAGGATGCCGTCGGTCTCGAACATCTCCCGCGCGCTCGTGCGCGTGAGCATGTTGACGGCGGCCTTGGCCATGTTCGTGTGCGGGTGACCGGGGCCCTTGTAGCCGCGGTTGAAGACGCCCTCCATCGCGCTGACGTTGACGACGTAGGTGCGGCGGGCCGGGCTCGCGGCGAGCGAGGCGCGCAGCTTCGAGACCAGGAGGAAGGGGGCCGTGGTGTTGGCGAGCTGGACCTCGAGCATCTCGAGCGGGTCGACGTCGCCGACGCGCTGCGTCCACGAGTTGACGCTGTCGAGGTCGGGGATGAGTCCGCCCGCGTCGATCGCCGTACCGGCGGCGAGCCGTTCGAGCGAGCTCGAGCCCGCGGCCATCGCCTGCTCGGTGAGCTCGTCTGCGCGCGAGGCTGCGGCGGCGAGGATCGGGTGAGCGTTCACCGAGCGCTCGAGAGCTTGGGGGTGCATGTCGTTGGTGTGGCCGAATGTGACGAGCTCGGGCAGCGGCCCGTCCGGCAGCGGCGAGAGCTCGGCGTCGACGAGGGGCTGGTAGGCGCCGGGGGAGCGTCGCACCGTTTGGGTGGCGTTATTGATAAGGATGTCGAGCGGACCGGCCGCGGCGACGTCATCCGCGAGCCCGACGACCTGAGCGGGGTCGCGCAGATCGATGCCCACGACCTTGAGCCGGTCGATCCATTCCGCCGAGTCGGGAAGGCTCGTGAACCGGCGGACCGCGTCGCGGGGGAAGCGCGTCGTGATGGTGGTGTGCGCGCCGTCGCGCAGCAGCCGCAGTGCGATGTACATCCCGATCTTGGCGCGCCCGCCGGTGAGCAGCGCCCGGCGTCCCGTGAGATCGGTGCGGGCGTCGCGCTTCGCGTGGCTGAGAGCGGCGCAGTCCGGGCACAGCTGGTGGTAGAAGGCGTCCACGATCGTGTACGGCTGCTTGCAGATGTAGCAGGCGCGCGCCTTGATGAGGGTGCCGGCGATCGGAGCGGTCGTCGACGACGAGATCGGGATGCCGCGGGTCTCGTCGTCGATGCGGTCGGGGGCGCCGGTCGCGGTGGCGTGCACCACGGCGCGGTCGGCGGAGGCAACGGCATCCCGGATCTCACGGCGCCGCACCTTCTTCGCCGCCTTGAACATCGCCGCTGTCGCGCGACGCACCGTGACGTAGTCCGGGTGGGCGTGGTCGATATCGGCGAGCTGCTCCAGAACGCGGAGCGTCGCGGCGAGGTCGGCCGGATCGATGCCGCTGGGCGCTACGGAAGCGGGGGAGATCGTGTCGGGAAGCACACGGAATTCTACGACACCCGGTCTGAACGACTCCGGAGAAGGGGACGACCCCGCCGGAGATGAGATCTCACGGCGGGGCCGTCAGTGAGCCCTGGGAGAAAGTGACCCGAACACCGTCTCTACCGAGCCGCTCACGTACAACAGTGAAACTACGCGGTCGCAGGCGGGGCGTCGGGGTCGTTGACGCCGCGCTTCCGACTCTGCTAGGCGATCAGCGCATCGCCTCGCCGATGTACGAGTACTTCAGGAAGACCTCCGACGCCCAGCCGGCCTCTTCGAGAACGCCCTGGACCGCCGTGAGCATGTAACGGGAGTCCCAACCCATGTAGAGGTAGCTGCCCTCACCGAGCTCGTCCCACTGGCCGTTCCATGCCATCGCCGGGTACACCGGGCCGCCGCGACGAGCACTGAAGTCGACGACGCTCTGACGGGAGTCCACCCAGAGGCGCTTGAAGACGCGGTTGAACAGGTACCGGACGTCAGGCACCTCCCAGTGCTCACCGCGGAACTCGACGTAGTCGAACTCGCGCTGCCAGCCGCGCGGCCAGCCCCGTCGCAGCTTGGCATCCAGGATCGGCGTGAGGTTGTCGTCGTCGATCCCTGTCAGCGCGGGACGGCGCCAGACCTCGACGAAGCGCGCCGCGAGCTCCTCGGTACGCGCCCCGATGGCTGCGGTGTCCCAGCTCGGGCGCTCGGCCACGTCGCGCGACATCTGCACCGAGCTGCCCGCGAGGAGAGGACGCAGCTGCGGGAAGGTCGCGTCTAGCGCGCGCTCCGCGCGATCCTGTTCGAGCAGCGTGAGGTTGCCGATCGTGTGCGCCAGGGCGCGGTGGCTGTTCTGCTCGTCTTCGCTGTAATCGGCGAAGCGTCGCGTGCCGTCTCCCGACCAGTCGTCGCCGGCACCGGCAGGGAAGACCGGCGAAACGTCGAGGAGGTCTGCGGGATCCACGTCGGCGAGGCGGCCGAGAACGTAGCGCGGGTGGGGGAGGTCGCTGTACTTGAGTCCGACGCGCACGCGCTCGTCCGAGGGCGTTATTCGCGCGATGGCGCGGGTCAGCGCGTCCGGCCCCTCGGCGTACGCACGGCACAGCCGTGCGACGAGCCGCTCCGTCGCGATGCCGACGACGACACGGCGCAGCAGGAGCGACTGGATGTCTTCGAGACGGGCGATCAGCTCGTCGCGGGGCAGGATGCCGGCGCGCTGGTCGTGAACGAGCCGCATCGCGAGCGGGAACATCTGACGTCCCAGCACCGCGAGGTAGCCGAGCTGCCGGCCGACCTCGGGGTCGTCGCTCGTGGCCGGGTCGAGGAGCTCGCGGTAGATCCCCGAGAACGTCCGCCAGCTCGTCGCGTGCTCCCGCAGGCTGCCGATGTCGAGCCGGGGGAACTGCTGCCGGAAGACGTCGTAGACGCCGCGTCCTCCGGTGATGAGCACCTCGCGCCCCGTGAGCATGACGAGGTAGTGGTTCCAGAATGACCCGATCGCGTCGCCGGTGTTCTGCTCGATCGGGAGCCAGTACTCCTGCTCGATCTCGTTCTGCTCGCCGTGCGTGAGCCCCATCAGCACGTAGTTGTGAATGAGCTCGTGGTCGCGCAGCGGCTCGCCCGTCGAGTTCAGGCTCTCGAAGATCTGCTGAGCGTTGGCCTGCGCCCCCAGAGTGATGGCGACGTGCTCGAGCTTCTGCAGGCCGCGCCACAGCGCGGCGGCCTCGCCGGGCCGGATCTGGCTGCGGAAGAACGCGTAGTTGTCGTCGAAGCGCGAGGCGCGCTGCTCGTCTTCGGGGGAGCGCCGGTCGAGGACGACGCTCTCGAAGACGTCGGCCCAGGCTCGGTGGGGACGGAGCTTGGTGCGCGTCGGGTCGTCGGCGCGGACGAGCACCGCCTCGAGCTCCCGCGCGAGGTCGGGATCGTCGTCGCGCAGCGTGTGGTGGAGTGCCGCGACGAGCAGCATCAGGGTCGTGATCCGCTGCTGACCATCGATGAGCACGAGCTGCGCGTCGTCGTCGGACGAGGTGCTCGCGGTGGAGAGGATCGATCCGATGAAGTGGGTATGAGTGTCGTCGGAGGCCGACACCGACCGGATGTCGCCGAGCAGCTGCTCGCACCCGCCGATGTCCCAGCGGTACTGCCGCTGATAGACCGGGACGACGATGGTGGTCTCGGATGCCGAGAGCCAGCCGATCGTGTTGACGGCGGTCGCTTCGACATTCGTGGCAGTGCTCATGTTCTCCGAAATCGCTCCTCGAAAACCCCGGACGAGTCTACCGGCGCGTTCAGGAGCCCTAGGTAGGCTGACCTAAGTCGGGCCTGTAAAAACTTCGCTTGTCCGACAGAAAGGTCATGATCCG
Organism: Microbacterium sp. BDGP8; assembly: GCF_029991045.1. NCBI lineage: Bacteria > Bacillati > Actinomycetota > Actinomycetes > Micrococcales > Microbacteriaceae > Microbacterium > Microbacterium sp. BDGP8. The sequence continues at coordinate 1,547,989 of NZ_CP120712.1, forward strand.
TCATGGGTTACATCAAGTCCGCTGCCCTCGAGGAGACCGGCTACGTCGTCCTCGACCGCTACAACAAGGAGATCGATCCGAAGGAGTGGCTCGACGTCGAGTACGTCGACTGGAAGTCCTCCGGCGACACCCGTTTCGCTCCGCTGGCCTCGGCCAAGGGTGAGATCGAGTGCAACGGTTTCTGGAACCACAAGCCGCCGCGCACCGACAAGGACGGCGTGTGGATCGACTCGCAGACCGCGATCGCTCCGACGCTGACCGCGCGTGCGCAGGAGCCCGGCGCCAACGTCGGCCGCTGCCGCATCATCGAGCTGCAGCCGAACACGTACGCCGACTGCCTCTACAACCTGCACCAGGACGACAACAACCGCCTCAACCCCGACGGCACGGGCTGGGTCGTTCGCGGCTTCTTCAACCTGACGGATGACAAGACGAGCTACTTCGTGCTCCGTGAGAACCGCACCGACCCCAGCGAGGAGACCCGCATCGCGCTGCCCGCCGGTGCGCAGCTCATCGTCGACACCCAGCGCCTGTGGCACGCGGCAGCTCACTACGGTGACGAGCCGCGCTACTGCCTCATCACCTCGTGGGAGTCGGGTCCCGAGCTCGATGCCTACATCGCCAAGTACAACGGCGTGAACAAGGTGGAGAGCTACCCGGTCGACCAGGAGACCCTCGACGCCGGCCAGATCGAGCAGGAGCGCCGCATCGCCGCTCGTGCCGCCGCGCTCGCAGCACGCGGTCAGCAGGAGGTCATCGCGATGAGCGAGGCCTGAGCCTCGGACTCGCCTGAAGGGGAGGTGTCGGCTGCGGCCGGCACCTCCCTTCTTCGTCCTTCGCGGTGGGACCAAATACCGTGTTGCTTTCTGTTGCTTTGCGTGTGAATGCGTTGTAACGTGTGGGCATCCGAAGGAGGATGTCGTGTACGCAATGGAGCGCCAGCAGCTCATCGAACGAATGCTCGCCGCCCACGGTCGCGTGGCCGTCGTCGACCTCGCTTCGCGTTTCGATGTCACGACCGAGACGGTCCGGCGCGACCTCGCGGCCCTGGAGGAGACCGGCGTTCTCCGCCGGGTTCACGGCGGCGCGGTGTCGGCGGAGCGCGTCAGCACCGCCGAGCCATCCGTCGCGGAACGCTCCCAGCGCCACTCGGCGGCCAAGGAACGGATCGCCCGGCGTGCTCTGGCAGCGCTCCCGTCCGGGACCGGATCGATCTACGTGGATGCCGGCACGACCACCGGCGCCTTCGCGGACGCACTCATCGAGCGCAGTGCGCCGACCGGGCTCGAGGTCGTCACCCATTCGATGACGATCGCCCATTCGCTCGCCGGAGCGGCCGGTATCGGCCTGACGGCGATCGGCGGACGCGTTCGGGGCCTCACCGCGGCGGCCGTCGGATCGGATACCGTCGGCGCCATCACGCGGCTGCGGCCCGACGTCGCCTTCCTCGGCACGAACGGCATCGCCCGAGATGCCGGACTCACGACGCCCGACCCCGACGAGGCCGCCGTGAAGCGCGCCATCGTCGCCGGAGCCCGGCGCGTGATCCTCCTCGTCGATGCCGACAAGTTCGACGCCGAACTGCTCGTGTCGTTCGCCGACCTCTCGGACCTCGACGTCGTCGTGACCGACCGGGAGCCGGATTCGGAGCTCGCCCGCGCCCTGCGCGAGGCCGACGTGGAGGTATGGATCGCATGATCGTGACCCTGACGGTGCACCCGTCGCTCGACCGGACCATCTCGATCGATGCGTCGTTGCGCGTCGGCGAGGTGCAGACGGCGTCCGCCGTCCGCGAGGATGCCGGCGGCAAGGGCATCAACGTCGCGCGCGTGCTGCACGCGTCGGGGGTCGACAGTCTCGCCGTGCTTCCCCTGGACCCCGCCGACCCGTTCGCTGCGGTGCTGGCGGACGGGGATGTCGACGTGCGCACGGTCGCGGTGCACGGCCGCACTCGCGCGAACATCGCGGTCACAGACCCGACCGGCGAGACGACGAAGATCAATCTCCCCGGTGTGGCTCTGAGCGCGGCCGACCTCGACGACGTGATCGACGTCGTCGCGCAGTGCGCGCGCGGTGCCCAGTGGCTCGTGCTCGCCGGCTCGCTCGCGCCCGGCCTGCCGGATGACGCCTACGTCCGCGTCATCCGCGCGGTTCGCGACCGGTTGGGGGAGGAAGCCCCACGGATCGCTGTCGACACGTCGGGAGCCGCGCTGCGCGCCGTCGTCGCGGACGGACGTCCCGACCTCATCAAGCCCAACGACGAGGAGCTCGCCGATCTCTTGGGCGCGCCGCTGCCGGCGGCCGACACCCTCGCCGACGCCGTCCACCTCGCGTCTCGCGAGCTGGTCCCCGCGGCGGTCGGCGCGGCGCTGGTCACCCTCGGTGGCGACGGTGCGGTCTTCGTCTCCGACCGCGGCGCGTGGGCAGCGACTCCGCCCCCCACCCGCGTCCGCAGCACGGTCGGTGCCGGTGACAGCTCGCTCGCGGGCTTCCTCCTCGCCGACTCGCGCGGCGCGGACCCGGCAGCCGCGCTCGTCTCCGCCATCCGGTACGGCTCGGCGGCCGCGGCGCTCGAGGGAACGCAAGCCCCGACGCCGACCGATCTCCCCACCGCGGACATCCCCGTCCGCGCGCTCCATCACTGATCCGAACGACCCGCAACACTCGAACCAGGAGGACACCGTGTCCGACACCATCACCCCGGAGCTCGTCAGCCTCGACGCGCCCCTCGGGACCGACAAGAAAGACGTCATCCGCGCCCTCGCTCGCCTCGTCGCAGCGCAGGGCCGCGCCACGGACGCCGACGCCCTCGCGAAAGACGCCATCGCGCGCGAAGAGAAGGACGAGACCGGGCTTCCCGGCGGCATCGCGATCCCGCACGCGAAGAGCGCTGCGGTGACCCAGGCCTCGCTCGCGTTCGCTCGACTGAAGCCGGGCGTGGCATTCGGAGCCCCCGACGGCCCGGCCGACCTCGTCTTCCTCATCGCCGCGCCCGAGAACGCCGCTGAAGAGCACCTCGCGGTGCTGTCGCGTCTCGCCCGCAGCCTGATGCAGGACTCGTTCACGAGCGACCTCCGCGCCGCGGCATCCGCCGACGACGTCGTGCGTACGGTTCGCGCGGCGATCGGCGAGGGCGATGCCGCCCCAGCACCCGCTGCCGCCGCGCCGACGGCCACCTCGGCCGCGCCGGCTGAGGCCACCGCCGGCGACCTGACGATCGACGGCCGTCCCGCCCGCATCGTCGCCGTGACCTCCTGCGCGACGGGCATCGCCCACACCTTCATGGCTGCCGACGCGCTGACTGCCGCAGGTAAGGAAGCCGGGATCGACCTCGTGGTCGAACCCCAGGGCTCCAGCGGCTACCAGGCGCTGCCGGCATCCGTCATCGACAACGCCGACGCGGTCATCTTCGCCACCGACGTCGACGTCCGTGAGATCTCACGGTTCGCCGGCAAGCCGGTGATCCGTTCGGGCGTCAAGCGCGGCATCGAGCAGCCCGCGGAGATGATCCGTGAGGCCGTCGCCGCCGCGTCCAACCCGAACGCCGCCCGCGTCAGCGGTGCGGCAGCGGATGCGGGTTCCGGTGCGGGCACCGCGTCGCAGAATCTGTCGTGGGGGGCGAAGATCCAGCGCATCCTGCTCACGGGCGTGAGCTACATGATCCCCTTCGTCGCCGGCGGTGGGCTGCTGATCGCCCTCGGTTTCGCCCTCGGCGGCTATGAGGTCACGGCGAACGCGTCGAAGGTCATCATCGACAACGCGCTGTGGAACCTGCCCACGACCGACATCACCTCGCCGTTCGGGCCGCTCGGCCAGTACCTCGGGTCGGTGGCGTTCATGATCGGCTCGACATCCATGGGCTTCCTGGTGGCCGCTCTCGCGGGCTACATCGCCTACGCGATCGCCGACCGTCCGGGCATCGCTCCCGGATTCGTCGCCGGTGCGATCGCCGTCACGATGAGCGCCGGCTTCATCGGCGGCATCATCGGCGGTTTCCTCGCCGGCTTCGTGGCCTGGTGGCTCGGGCGCCTCCCCGCCCCGCGCTGGCTGCGCGGTCTGATGCCCGTGGTCATCATCCCGCTGCTCGGTTCGATCGTCGCCTCGGGTCTCATGATCCTGTTCCTCGGCCGGCCGATCGCCGCGCTCATGGCGCTCCTCACCGATGGCCTCACGTCGCTCACCCAGAGCGGTGCGGGCCTCATCGTCGTCGGCGTGATCCTGGGCCTGATGATGTGCTTCGACCTCGGCGGTCCGATCAACAAGGTCGCCTACGTCTTCGCGACGACCGGACTCGCGGCCGCCTCCACCGAGAACACCGCGCCGTACCTCATCATGGCCGCGGTCATGACGGCGGGCATGGTGCCGCCGCTGGCTCTTGCGCTCGCGTCGACGGTGCTCGCCCGTCCGCTCTTCACGCCGGTTGAGCGCGAGAACGGCAAGGCGGCATGGCTGCTGGGCGCCTCGTTCATCAGTGAGGGGGCGATCCCGTTCGCCGCGGCCGACCCGCTGCGCGTCATCCCGGCTTCGCTCGCCGGTGGGGCGATCACCGGTGCGCTGAGCATGTGGTTCGGCGTCCAGAGCTTCGCTCCGCACGGCGGCGTGTTCGTGCTGTTCGCCATCTCGCCGGTGTGGGGTTTCTTCGTCGCGCTTCTGGCGGGTACCGTCGTTTCTGCGCTGTTGCTCGTCGTGCTCAAGAAGTACGTCCGCAAGAGCTCCACCGCCCCGGCCCCGGCCGCGGCGACCGCGACAGTCTGAGGAGACACCACCATGGCAGAACGCACCGCCACCATCGCGAGCAGCTCCGGACTGCACGCCCGCCCCGCGAAGCTCTTCGTGCAGGAGGTGCAGTCGAAGGGCGTTCCCGTCACGATCGCCGTCGAGGGCGGCCCCGACCTGAACGCCGGCAGCATCCTGAGCATCATGGGCCTGGGCGCCTCGCAGGGCTCGGTCGTGACGCTCAAGGCCGAGGGTGAGGGTGCCGAGAAGGCTCTCGATGAACTCGTCGCCTTCCTCGAGATCGACCACGACGCGGCCTGATCCGCTCGGAACACACGGATGCCGTGGACCTTCGGGTCCACGGCATCCGTCGTTCCCGCGCGGGTCAGATGTCGGTGGAGTCGCCCGGGTCCAGCGCGACGAAGTCGCCGCCGTTCTGCTGGGCCGCCCACGTCAGCCGCTCGCGCCCCATCGCGAGGCCTGCCGGTGAGAGGGTCATGTCGTGGGTCGCGAAGACACGCCGCGGCTTGACCTCGAGCACGAAGTCCATCGCGTCGCCGATCTTCAGCCAAGGGGCGCCGACGGGCGCCGCCAGAAGCTCCACTTTCGCTCCCTTGGGCACGGCGTACGAGTCACCGGGGTAGTAGAACGCGTCGTCGACGAGGACGCCGACGTTGTCGATCACGGGGATCGACTCGTGGATCACCGCGTGGCGTCCGCCGAAGAACTCGAGGCTGAACGGGCCCGCTTCGAGCTTGTCGCCGGGGGAGACCTCGCGGATGTCGAACCCTGCGGCCGCGCGCACGACACCCTCCGGGCCGTAGACGGGGATGTTCGGGAACTGCTCGAGGATCGTCGACAGGTGCTGCGACGTCCAGTGGTCGGGGTGCTCGTGCGTGACGACGACAGCCACGACGTCATGCAGATCCTCGAGCGGCGAGGTGAACGTGCCGGGGTCGATGATCAGGGTCTTGCCGTCGCGCTCGAGGCGCAGGCAGGCGTGTTCGTGCTTGGTGACATGCATGCCCTCAGTCAACGCCCGACACGCCCGAGAGGGCAATGGGGGCCTCGATTTTGCCGGATGCGCGAGCCCGTGGCATACTTTAACGGTTGCCTCCGGAGCCCCGGGGAAGACAAAAAAGTACGGCCCCATCGTATAGCGGCCTAGTACGCCGCCCTCTCACGGCGGTAACGCGGGTTCGAATCCCGCTGGGGTCACCACTGCGAAACGCCCATCCGATCGGATGGGCGTTTCGCGTTTCTCGGGAACCGGCCTCCGGCCCCGCGAGGTCAGTCGCCGGTGGAGCTCCGTCGCGCTCGGCGCCGGCGCGTCGTCGAGACGACGAGCCAGATCAGCGCGGCGGTGAGACCGATCACGACGAGCCAGGGCAGCAGGAACCCGAGCGCCACGACGATCCCGTTGAAGGTGGCGATGAGCCCGTTCCACCCCGTCGCGAGTCCGTCGCCGAAGCCGGCGGGATCGGCGTCCACCTTCTCGGCCGGGGTCTGCAGCTGCACCGTGAGCGACGACAGGCTGACCTGGGACTCGAGCGCCGTGAGCTGCTGCTGCAGCGAGTCGAGCTCGGCTTGCCGATCCGCGAGTGCGGACTCCGCTGCGATGAGGTCGGCGACCGATCCCGCTTCACCCATCAGCTCCGTCAACCGCTCGACGGATGCCTGCCCGGCGGACACCCGGGCGCGGAGGTCGGTCGTCTGCGTCGTCACGTCGTCGCGTGAGACCTGAGAGGTCTCGACCTCGCCGACATCTGCGAGCGCAGTGATGGCCTGCTCGAGGCTCGCTGCGGGAACCCGGACGGACACCCAGGCCGAGCCGGCGGAGGCAGGCCAGACCGCGCGGTCATCCGCGTACGGCAGCGCGCCCGCCGCCGTGCCCCCGAGACTCATCGACTCGACATAGCCGCCCGCGGCGACGGCGGCCTCGGCGATCGATTCCGCCGCGTCACGGGGATCGTCGGCGATCACTGTGGCGGACGCTGTGGCGATGACGTCGCGCCCGGCGGGGGAGTCGGACACGGCGCCGGAGGCCGACCCCTCATCGGTCGACCCGTCCAACGCGAACGGCTCGGGCTGCGCCGCCGAGTCGCCGGCGTCTCGCGACACTTCGCCGTTCTCCATCGTGCCGAAGAACCCCTCCGGGGCGGTGGCGGGCGCGACGGAGGATGCCCCGCCGCTGCTGCTCGTCAGCTGCGGCGCGATGGCCGCGGCCACGACGATCACGGCTGCCGCGGCGCCGGACGCGCCCCACCAGGCCCGCCGCCGTCGCGTCCGCTGCGCGGCGGCCCGGTCAGCCGAGGCGCGGCGTTCGGCCCGCTCGCGCCCGATGTCCGCGAACAGAGCCTCTTCGATCGCATCGATACGGCTGTCATCCAGGGCGGGTAGATCGTTCATGACTGCTCCGGTTCAACGCTCGAGCGGACGAATGTGCGGATGCGGGAGAGCCGGTTCCGGACCGTCCCGTGGCTGACGCCGAGCTGGTCGGCTGCTGCTTGATACGCGAACCCCTCCGCGGCGCAGAGCCGGAAGATGTCCTGGTCGAGGGGGCTCAGCGAGCCGACGGCCGCGAGGATGCGTTCGACGAGATCGCTCTGCACGACCTGCCGCTCGACGTCCACCGTGTCGGCGACCTCGGCGGCGTCCTCATCCGTCGTGTGGCGTCGTTCCCGTTGCCGTCGGCGGATGCGGTTCGCGCTCTGGAACCGGCAGATGGTGACGAGCCACGGCAGCAGCGACTCGCCCGCCAGCTCGAGCTCGGGCAGTTTGCGCCAGGCCACCAGGAACGTCTCCTGCGTAACGTCCTCGGCTTCGACGCGATCGCCCAGCAGGCCATGCGCGAGCCAGTACACCGGTCGCACGTAGGCGCGATAGAGCGTACGGAAGGCGTGCTCACTTCCGGACACCGCAGCTTCGACGAGCTCGGCATCACCGCGTGTGATCGTGTCGACCATGCGTCTGAGTTCCTTCCCTCATCCCATCAGTGTCGCGTCGTCGCGAACCGTCTCACACCCGGGCCGCGGAGGAGCCGGGGTGTAGTCTCGGGAGGCTTCCTCCCCGAAAGGCTCGCATGGACCTCCCCGTGCCGTTCCAGATCGTCGCGCTCGTCGTCCTGGTGCTCGTGCTCGTCGCCGATCTGCTCATCATCGTCAAGCGGCCCCACATCCCGTCGCCGAAGGAATCGACGCTGTGGGTGCTGTTCTACGTCTCCCTGGCGCTGGTGTTCGCCGGCATCCTCTGGGCCGTTGCAGACGTCGAGCACGCCGGACAGTTCGTCGCCGGATGGCTGACCGAATACAGCCTCTCCATCGACAACCTCTTCGTGTTCGTCCTGATCATGAGCCAGTTCTCGGTTCCGCGCCGGTATCAGCAGAAGGTGCTGATGGTGGGCATCATCATCGCGCTGGTGCTTCGAGGTCTCTTCATCCTCGCGGGGGCGGCGATCATCGAGCAGTTCAGCTGGGTGTTCTACATCTTCGGTGCCTTCCTCATCTACACGGCGATCAAGCAGGCGCTGCCCGAGGGCGACCACGACGACGACGTGAAGAAGGAGAACTTCCTCGTCCGCATCATCCGTCGCACGGTGGACATCTCCGACGAGTACGACGGCCCCAAGGTCCGGACCGTCGTGAACGGCAAGCGGATGTTCACCCCGATGATCATCGTCTTCGTGGCGATCGGCGTCACCGATCTGCTGTTCGCCCTCGACTCGATCCCGGCGATCTTCGGCATCACGCAGGACCCGTTCCTGGTGTTCACCGCGAACATCTTCGCGCTGATGGGGCTGCGCCAGCTCTACTTCCTGCTGGGCGATCTGCTCGACCGGCTCAAGTACCTGCACTACGGCATCGCGTTCATCCTCGCGTTCATCGGCGTGAAGCTGATTCTCCACGCGATGCACGAGAACGAGCTCGCGTTCATCAACGGCGGCGACGGGATCGCCTGGGCGCCGGAGATCTCGACGTGGGTGTCGCTCGGCGTCATCATCGGCGCCATGCTCGTCGCGACCGTCGCCAGTCTGATCGCCGCGCGGCACGACCGCGACGCGGCCGGCCCGACCCAGGCTGCGGCCGCCGTCGCCGACGAGCAGGGCACGCCCCCCACGGTCGAGCAGCCGCACCCGCGCGACGACGAGCGCTCGTGACCGGACGCCGCCGCGGCGCCCGGTGGTATTCTGACCGCATGCGGATCGCTCGCCTTCTCCTTAGCGGCCGCGGCGAGGTCTCGTTCTGAGCCCCTCCTCGCCGCGGAGTCCGTCGTGGGCTTGATCCCGGTTCGCAAGGAGAACGAAACCCATGAGCATTCCCACCCCTCCCGAGCGCCCGCGCACCCTCGCCGAAAAGGTCTGGGACGACCACCTCGTCGTCAAGGGTGAAGACGGTCAGCCCGACCTGATCTACATCGACTTGCACCTCGTGCACGAGGTCACGAGCCCGCAGGCCTTCGACGGTCTGCGTGCCGAGGGGCGTCCGCTGCGGCGCCTCGACCTGACGATCGCGACCGAGGACCACAACACCCCGACGCTCGACATCGACAAGCCAATCGCGGACCTCACGAGCCGAACGCAGATCGAGACCCTTCGGCGCAACGCCGAGGAGTTCGGCGTCCGCCTCCACTCGCTCGGCGACGCGGAGCAGGGCATCGTCCATGTCGTCGGACCCCAGCTCGGCCTCACGATGCCGGGCATCACGGTCGTGTGCGGCGACAGCCACACCTCGACGCACGGTGCGTTCGGCGCGATGGCGTTCGGCATCGGCACGAGCGAGGTCGAGCACGTCATGGCGACGCAGACCCTCCCGCTGAAGCCGTTCAAGACGATGGCGATCACCGTCGAGGGCGAGCTGAAGGAAGGCGTGTCGGCGAAGGACATCATCCTCGCCGTGATCGCGAAGATCGGCACCAACGGCGGCCAGGGCTACGTGCTCGAGTACCGCGGCAGCGCCATCCGCGCCCTCTCCATGGAGGGGCGCATGACCATGTGCAACATGTCGATCGAGGCGGGCGCCCGCGCGGGCATGGTGGCCCCCGACGAGATCACCTTCGAATACGTGAAGGGTCGCCCGCACGCGCCGACCGGGCAGGACTGGGATGACGCCGTCGCTTACTGGCGCACGCTCCCCAGCGACGAGGGCGCCGTCTACGACGCCGAGATCTTCATCGATGCGGCCGAGCTCGAGCCGTTCGTCACGTGGGGAACCAACCCCGGCCAGGGCGTCTCGCTCAGTGCGACGGTTCCCTCGCCCGACGACTTCAGCGACCCGAACGAGAAGGCGGCGGCTGAACGCGCGCTCGAGTACATGGACCTGCAGCCGGGTACTCCGCTCAAGGAGATCCCGGTCGACGCCGTCTTCATGGGTTCGTGCACCAATAGCCGCATCGAAGACCTGCGCGCGTTCGCGTCGATCATCGAGGGGCGCACGAAGGCTGACGGAGTTCGCGTGATGGTCGTTCCGGGCTCCGCCCGCGTTCGGCTCGAGGCTGAGGCAGAGGGCCTCGACCGGGTCTTCACGGAGTTCGGGGCCGAGTGGCGCTTCGCCGGCTGCTCGATGTGCCTAGGCATGAATCCCGACCAGCTCGCTCCGGGCGAGCGCTGCGCGTCGACCAGCAACCGCAACTTCGAGGGACGCCAGGGCAAGGGCGGCCGTACGCACCTGGTGTCGCCGCTCGTGGCCGCCGCCACCGCTGTGCTCGGGCGCCTCGCATCGCCGAGCGATCTGCCCGCACGCGAGAAGGTCGAGGCCTGACCATGGAGAAGTTCGAGACCCATACCGGTGTCGTCGCACCGCTCAAGCGCTCCGCCGTCGACACCGACCAGATCATCCCGGCCGTCTACCTGAAGCGCGTCACCAAGACCGGCTTCGAGGACGCGCTCTTTGCCAACTGGCGTCAGGACCCCGAGTTCGTGCTGAACCAGCCCGCTTTCGCGGGGGCGTCGATCCTCGTCGCCGGGCCCGACTTCGGTACCGGATCGAGCCGTGAGCATGCGGTGTGGGCGCTGCGCGACTTCGGATTCCGCGTCGTGCTGGCACCCAAGTTCGCCGACATCTTCCGCGGCAACGCGGGCAAGCAGGGCCTCCTCGCCGGTGTCATCTCGGAGTCGGATCGCGAGGCGATCTGGGCTGCCGTGGATGCGCAGCCGGGGGTGCGGATGACGGTCGATCTCGAGGCACGCGTCGCTGCTCTCGGCGACCTCCGAGTCCCGTTCGAGATCGACGATTACACTCGTTGGAGGCTCCTCGAAGGACTCGACGACATCGGGCTCACGCTGCGCAATGAAGAGGCGATCGCGCAGTTCGAGGCGCGCCGCGAGGCGTGGCGACCCCGGACACTCCCCGTCGCGTAGCCCCGGATCACGCCCTGAACCGTGGGGCGAAGATCCGCCCCGCCCTCGATCACCAAGTGAGGAAGTCCTGCATGAGCACTCCGCCGAGTGAGCCGTCCGCATCGGAGAACGGCAACCGTCGCGAAGACGGCGAGATCCTCGAGATCCGGGGCGGGCGGCCCCTCGTCGGACGTGTCGACGTCAAGGGAGCGAAGAACTTCGCGACGAAGGCCATGGTTGCCTCGCTGCTCGGCGAGACCGAGAGCGTCCTGCGCGACGTTCCTGACATCAGCGATGTGGCCGTGGTCCGGTCCCTTCTCGAGGTGCACGGCGTGACGGTCGCCGACGACGGCGAGGGCACGTACCGGCTCGACCCGAGCGGGGCCGAATCGGCCGGCTTCGAGGAGATCGACGCGCACGCCGGCGCCTCGCGCATCCCGATCCTCTTCTGCGGGCCGCTCCTGCACCTGCTCGGCCAGGCGTTCATCCCCGACCTCGGCGGATGCCGAATCGGGGACCGCCCCATCGACTTCCATCTCGACGCGCTCCGCAAGTTCGGCGCGATCGTCGACAAGCAGCCCAACGGCATCCGTCTTTCGGCGCCCGAGGGACTTCACGGTGCGGACATCGACCTGCCCTACCCGAGCGTCGGCGCCACCGAGCAGGTGCTGCTGACTGCGGTGCGGGCCAAGGGCACGACGGAGCTGCGCAACGCCGCCATCGAACCCGAGATCATGGACCTGATCGCCGTGCTGCAGAAGATGGGCGCGATCATCTCCTACGAGCCGAATCGCGTGATCTTCATCGAGGGCGTCGACAAGCTCCGCGGGTACGACCACCGGTCGATCTTCGATCGCAACGAAGCAGCCTCATGGGCGTGCGCCGCCCTGGCGACCGACGGCGACATCTTCGTCGGCGGTGCGAAGCAGCAGGAGATGCTCACCTTCCTCAACGTCTTCCGCAAGGCCGGAGGCGACTTCGACATCCAGGAGGACGGCATCCGCTTCCGTCGCGACGGCGCGCTGCGTCCCGTCTCGGTCGAGACCGATGTCCACCCCGGATTCATGACCGACTGGCAGCAGCCGCTCATCGTCGCCCTGACGCAGGCCGAAGGCGTCTCGACCGTGCATGAGACGGTCTACGAGAACCGTCTCGGCTTCACTCAGGCGCTGAACAAGATGGGCGCGCAGATCGTGGTGCACCCCGAGGGCATCGCGAGCCCGGACCGTCGCGTCCCGCGTCGCGCCCTCGAGCAGGCCGCGGTCATCACGGGCCCGACGCCGCTGCACGGTGCGGATGTCGTCGTGCCCGACCTGCGCGGCGGATACAGCTACGTCATCGCGGCTCTCGCGGCCGAGGGAACGTCGGTCGTCCGCAACGTCGGGATCATCCGCCGGGGCTACGAGAAGTTCTTCGACAAGCTCGAGGCGCTCGGCGCCGACTTCGACATCATCGGCTGACGCGTGTCGCACAACCGCCGTCGCGCGTCCGCGGAGAAGACGAAGCCGACCCCGTTCTGGTTGGCCGCGGCCCTCGTCGTGCCCGCGGTCGGTCTGCTGGCCCGGATCGAGATCGAGGGCGGGGAGCATCTTCCGGAGGGGGGCCCGTACGTCCTCGCGCCCAATCACTACAGCGAGTTCGACCCGATCGTCATCGCAGTGGCGACCTGGCGCCTGGGCCGGGCACCGCGATTCATGGCGAAGGAGAGCCTCTTCCGCGTGCCCGTCGTGGGTGCGGTGCTGAAGGGCCTCGGCATGATCCCCGTCTCGCGGACGACGTCGGCCTCGGCGGCGGGCCAGGCGATCTCGCAGGCCGCCGAGCTCGTGGCCGACGGTCGCGGCGTGATCGTGTATCCCGAGGGTTCGCTGACGCGCGAGCCCGATCTGTGGCCGATGCGAGGGAAGTCGGGTGCCGTCCGGGTCGCGGCGGCCGGCGACATCCCGATCATCCCGGTCGCCACGTGGGGCGTTCAGTCGATCCTCCCGCGTTACGGGAAGTTCAGCGCCTGGCCGCTGCGCAAGCGCATCCGCGTGCGCTTCGGTCCGCGCGTCGAGCTTCCTTTCGAACCGGGCATGACTCCGTCGCCGACGCAGCTGGTGGCGGGAACGGACGCCGTGATGGCCCGCATCTCGGGGCTGCTCGGCGAGCTTCGCGGCGAGACCCCGCCCGCCGAGCGCTGGAACCCGGGACAGCACGGCCAGAAGGAGACGGGTCGCCTTGAGCCGTAAGCCCGAGACCTCCGGACCCCGGGTCACCGTCATCGGTTCGGGTAGCTGGGGAACCACGTTCGGCAAGGTGCTCGCCGACGGCGGCGCCCAGGTCACGATGTGGGCGCGCCGTGCCGAGCTCGCGCATGAGATCCGCGAAGGCAAGCGCAACAGCCGGTATCTGCCGGGCATCAACCTCCCGCGTTCGATGACGGCCACCCACCATCTCTCGGAGGCGCTGCAGGGCGCCGAGCAGGTGTACCTCGCCGTATCGAGTCAGGCGCTGCGTGAGAACCTCACGGCCATCCGGCCCCTCATCGCCGGCGGAACGATGCCCGTCGTCTCCCTCATGAAGGGCGTCGAGAAGCGCACAGGCCTGCGAATGAGCCAGGTGATCGAGCAGGGGCTCGACTGCGACCCGAACCGCATCGCGGTCGCATCCGGACCGAATCTCGCCCTCGAGATCGCACGCGAACAGCCGACGGCCGCCGTGATCGCGTCTGCGAGCCAGGAGACGGCTGAGGCGGTCGCGCTGCGCGCACGCAATTCCTACTTCCGCACGTTCGTGAACACCGACGTGATCGGCACCGAGTTCGGCGGTGTGCTGAAGAATCTGATCGCCGTCGCGATCGGCATCGTCGACGGCGTCGGGTACGGCGAGAACACGAAGGCGTCCATCATCACGCGCGGTCTCGTCGAGATGACGGACTTCGCCGTGGCGCAGGGGGCTCACCCCGAAACCCTCCAGGGACTCGCGGGCCTCGGCGACCTCATCGCGACGTGCCAGTCGCCCCTGAGCCGCAACAACACGGCGGGGCGCCTGCTGGGGCAGGGCTATTCGTTCCAGGACGTCGTGAAGCAGATGGACCAGACCGCCGAAGGCCTGGCCTCGGTCGCGCCCGTCCTGACACTGGCGCGCGCGGCGGGAGTGCAGATGCCGATCGTCGAGCAGGTCAAGATGGTCCTCGACGGCACCATGAACCCGCGCGACATCGCGCCCCACCTGACCACCGACGACGACAAGCCGACCGGCGAGAGGACCCCCCATGGCGACGACAACAGTAGCGGTGCTCTTCGGCGGGCGTTCCAGCGAGCACTCGATCAGTTCCGCAACGGCGGCCGGAGTCCTGCGCGCGATCGATCGTGAGCGCTACCGCGTGATCCCCGTCGGGATCACGCGCGAGGGTGCGTTCGTCCTGGAGGACGACGACGCCGATAAGTTCGCGCTGAACCCGGAACGGATGCCGGAGGTCGTCGACAACGGCACGCGCATCCTGTGGCCCGAGCCCGGCGGCCGGCGAGAGCTCCGGGTGCGCCGCGCCGACGGCTCCGTCGAGGCGCTCGGCGAGATCGACGTCGTGCTGCCGATCCTGCATGGTCCGCACGGCGAGGACGGCACGATCCAGGGGTTCTTCGACACGCTGCAGCTGCCCTACGCCGGCGGCGGGGTCTTCGACTCCGCCCTGTGCATGGACAAGCACTTCATGAAGATCGTGCTGCAGGCTGCCGGCATCCCCGTCGCTCCCTGGGTCACCGTCGAAGAGACCCGGTGGCGTCGAGACCCCGACGGTGTTCGTGTGGATGCCGCAGGCCTCGGCTTTCCGAGCTTCGTCAAGCCGGCGCGCGCCGGATCGAGCGTCGGGGTGTCGAAGGTCCACGAGGCGGCCGAGCTCGACGCGGCCCTCGAGCTGGCGTTCGCGGAAGACGGCAAGGTGCTGATCGAGCCGGCGATCGTCGGCCGCGAGGTCGAGGTCGCGGTTCTGGAGGGGCGCGGCGAAGACTCCGCCCGAGCGTCACTGCCGGGGGAGATCGTGCTCACAACGCGCGAGTTCTACGACTTCGAGGGCAAGTACCTCGGCGGTGACGGCGCGGAGGTCGTCTGTCCGGCCGATGTGACGGCTGACGAGATCGAGGCGCTCCAGAACATGGCGGTCGCCGCATTCACCGCCGTCGACGGCCGCGGGCTCGCGCGCGTCGACTTCTTCCAGACGGCCGACGGCCTGTATGTCAACGAGCTCAACACGATGCCGGGCTTCACGCCGATCTCGATGTTCCCGAAGTGCTGGATCGCCTCCGGCCTCAGCTACAGCGACCTCATCGCCGAGCTGATCGAGGTCGCGCTCTCCCGGCCCGTCGGGCGCGCCGTCAGGGACTGACGGGCGAGGGGACGGGGGTCGCCTCCGCACGGTCGACGCATGCACCCCCGTCGCTGGGCAGCCGCGACACGACCCGTGACAGTTCGTCGAGGACCTCTCGACTCGATACGCCCTGCACCTCGGCCGAGGTCTCGGTGTTGAAGTAGAGCTCGACTGCAGGCTTTCGCCCGTACGTGACGACACGGAAGCGCGGCGCTTCCGATTCGTCGATGACCCAGTCGACGCCGGCGACCGATTCGCAGCGAAGCGTCGTGGGACCGGGAGAGGCGACACCGCACGAGAAGATGATGGTCGCCGGATCGCCCCACGCGGCCGTTGCCTGGCTGTCCGTCCAGCGGCGCTCTGCGCCGGCGACCTGCTGCGGAAGCCGAACCATCAGGTCTGCGCATTCGGGAGCATTCGCCTCCGGGGCCGCGGGGACGTTGACGGTCCCGGCGCAGCCGGCGAGGGCGAGAGTCACCGAGGCCAGGACGAGTGCGGGAATCGTACGGCGGAGCGGCATCCCTCCAGGGTACTGGGCCGTGAGGGGCCACGACCGCCGGGGTAGCGTGGGACCATGCCCGACGTCGATCCCGCCACCCCCGTCGGCTCCCTGTCGGAAGAGGCTGTGCTCGCGCACATCCTCCAGCGCTTAGGCCCGGGCCAGGCGCTCGTCGGGCCGGGCGACGATGCCGCGGTGCTGCGGCTCGCCGATGCACGCGTCGTGGTGACCACCGACACGTTGATCCACGGTCCGGATTTCCGGCTGGCCTGGTCGTCCGGGCGAGACCTCGGCGCGAAGGCTGCGGCCGTCAACCTCGCGGACGTCGCCGCGATGGGTGCCCGACCCGTCGCCCTGTTCGTCGCTCTCGCCATGCCGCCCGAGACGAGCATCGGGTTCGTCGGCGAACTCGCCTCCGGGCTTCGAGAGGCGTGCGACGAGCTCGCCCCGGGATGCCGGGTCGAGGGAGGCGATCTCACGAGCTCCGATACGCTCACGATCGCCGTCACCGCGGTCGGCGAGCTCGACCCGGGCCGGGCTCCGGTGCTGCGCTCCGGGGCACGCCCCGGTGACATGGTGGCGATCTGCGGCGATGTCGGTCTCGCTGCCGCGGGTCTCGACATCCTGTTCGATCGGTTCCGAGATGAGCGGGGTGCGGCGATCGCCGTCGATGACGCTGCGCTGAGCCCGTCCGAGCGCGTCGCGGTGCGGGGGCAGCTCCGCCCGCGTCCACCGATCGGGTCCGGCACAGCTGCGGCGCGAGCAGGCGCGACCGCGATGATGGACGTGTCCGACGGCCTGGTGCGTGATGCTCGTCGTCTCGGCCAGGCCTCGAGCGTGACGATCGATCTCGAGCGGAGCACGCTCGGCCCGGACAGCGATCGCGCGCTTCGCGGCGGCGAGGATCATGCGCTCCTCGCGACCTTCGCCGCCGGGACGGTGCTTCCCGCGGGCTTCCGTCGCATCGGCTCGGTGAAGCAGGCCGGCCTCGACCCGCTCACCGTGGACGGTAGGCCGGAACGTTCGGCCGGCGGATGGGACCCTTACCGCGACTGGGACGGCGCGGGCGGCTGACCACCGTTGTCCGCGCGTTCGTACCACCACAGTGCGGTATCGCCGTAACGCTTGCTGCGCAGCGGTTCGAGCTGCGCCGGAACGCGCGGCTGGGGGGAGCGGCTCGCGCGTTCCACGATGACGACCGCCCCTGGCGCGGTGACGTCGGCCAGCAGTGCGAGAGTGATCGCGAGGGCCTCGTCATCGAGGTCGTAAGGCGGGTCGATGAACACGAGGTCGAAGGGCCCGGATGCCGACTGCAGAAACGCGTCGGCGCTGCTGCGATGGACCCGGACCGCCGACGAGCCGACGGCCCGAGCGACGGTTCGCGCGTTGCGGTCGGTCACGGCGGCCGCCGACGCCGACTTCTCGACGAGGTCGACGGACGCCGCGCCCCGACTGACGGCCTCGAGACCGAGGGCACCCGAACCGGCGTAGAGGTCGAGCACGCGCGCGCCGTCGAGAACGCCCGAGGCATCGAGCCCCCCGAAGAGCGACTCGCGGACCCGGTCGCTCGTCGGTCGGGTGCCGCGGTCGGGAACCCGCAGCACGAGCGATCCGGCGGCGCCGGCGATGATGCGTGTCATGACGGGCCCGCCGTATGTTCCGCGGCCTCGTCGCCGGCGCTGCCGCCGTTCTCGTCGCGGAGGCGCGGCTCGCTACGCAGCTCGGGGCGGAACCCCGCCTTGTCGGCGTAGAACTCGCGGATGACGGCCATGTCGGCGGCGACGTCGCCCGTGAGCTCGATCGTCGGTCCGAGGCCGGTAGTCATGGTGGTGCGGTCGACGTACCCGAGCGTCACCGGCAGGCCCGAGGCGCGGGCGATGCGGTAGAACCCCGACTTCCAGCCGGTACGGGAGGTGCGGGTCCCGTCCGGGGTGATGACCAGACCGAACACCTCGCCCGCCGCGATCTGCGCGAGGACATCGTCGACGACGCGCGAGGGGTCGTCCCGGTCGACGGGGATGCCGCCGAGGCGACGCATCGGACCGCTCCGCCAGCCGCGGAACAGACTCTTCTTGCCCAGCCACCGGACCGGGATCTGCAGACGCCACGCGATCGCGAGCATGAGCACGAAATCCCAGTTGGAGGTGTGCGGCGCACCGATGAGGATGGTGGGTCGTGTGGGTGCGGGCGTGCTGACGAGGCGCCAGCGGCTGAACGTCCAGAAGATGCGGGCGATCGCGCGTCGGAGCATGCTCTTACCGTAAAGCCTGGCGGCAGCGTGTCCGACCTCCTGCCTAGACTCGACTCCATGCCGCAGGTCGACCTGGATACCCCGCTGCCGCAGGCCGTGGGCGAGAAGGTCGCCGCGACGCTCTCGCGTGCGTTCGCGATGTCGACGGTCGGTGACCTCCTCGCGCACTACCCGCGTCGCTACGCCCGCCGCGGCGAGCTGACCCCGATCTCGTCGCTGCCCGTGGGGGAGATGGCGACGATCGTCGCCGAGGTGGAATCGGTTTCGGAGCGTCCGATGCGTCAGCGCCGAGGGTCGCTCATCGAGGTCGTGATCAGCGATGGCGTCGGCGAAGCGACGCTGACGTTCTTCGGACAGAAGTGGCGTCTCCAAGAGCTCCGGGTCGGGCGACAGGGCATCTTCTCGGGCAAGGTCGGGGTGTTCAAGGGAAAGCAGCAGTTCGCCCACCCCGACTACGAGCTCTTCGACGACGAGGTCGAGGCGCGCGTGACGGCGGTCGCGCGAAGCCTCGAACCGATCCCCATCTACTCGGCCACCAGCACCATCACGAGCTGGCAGCTGCGCAAGATCATCGCCGACGTCATCGCGCGGCTCGGTGACGTGGCCGATCCGCTGCCCGACGAGCTGCGTGAACGGCGTCAGCTCCTCGATGCCCGGACGGCGCTCGTTCAGGTGCACACCCCGACCGTCCCCGAGCACGTGCGGCCGGGGTTCGAGACCCTCCGCATGCACGAGGCCTTCGTCCTTCAGGCAGCGCTCCTGCAGCACCGCATCCAGGTGCGGCGACTCGCCGCCACTGCCCGACCGGCGGGAGACCTTCTCGAGCAGTTCGACGCCGCTCTGCCCTTCGAGCGCACCCCCGATCAGATCGCCGTCGGCGACGTGATCGCCGACGATCTCGTGAACGAGTGGCCGATGAACCGGCTGGTGCAGGGCGAGGTGGGTTCGGGTAAAACGCTCGTGGCTCTTCGCGCCATGCTGCAGGTTGCGCAGTCCGGCGGGCAGGCAGCACTCATCGCTCCGACGGAGGTCCTCGCGGCGCAGCACGTGCGATCCATCGCGAAGATGCTGGGGCCGCGGCTCGCCCCCGAGCTGATGCCCACTCTGCTCACGGGGGCGCAGCCGGCCGCTGAGCGGCGCAAGGCTGCCCTGCGGGCAGCATCCGGCCAGGCACGGATCGTGGTGGGCACCCACGCGCTGCTGAGTGCGTCGACGACGTTCGCCGACCTCGGCCTGGTCGTCGTCGACGAGCAGCACCGATTCGGCGTCGAGCAGCGCGAGGCGCTCCGCGCGAAGGGCACCTCGCCCCACGTGCTCGTGCTGACGGCGACGCCGATCCCGCGCACCGTGGCGATGACCGTTTTCGGAGACCTCGACGTGTCGACGATCCGCACGATGCCGACCGGGCGCGCGGGCATCTCCACCTTCGTCGCGCCTCTGGCCGAGAAGCCGGGCTGGTTCGGCCGGGTGTGGGAGCGCGTGGCCGAAGAGGTCGCTCAGGGACGACAGGCCTTCGTCGTGTGTGCGGCGATCGACGCCGAGAAGGCCGTGGTCGACGACACCGACGACGCTGGCATGCTCGAAGACGGCACGCGGACGCGGACTCGCTGGGGAGTCGTTCAGGCCACCGCGATGCTCGCACAGCATCCGTCGTTCGCCGACCTCACCGTCGCGACGCTGCACGGCAAGATGCCCGCAGACGAGAAGGATGCCGTCATGCAGGCGTTCGCCCGCGGTGAGATCGACGTGCTCGTGGCCACGACAGTCGTCGAGGTCGGCGTCGACGTGCCGAACGCCTCGACCATGGTGATCCTCGAGGCTGAACGATTCGGAGTGTCGCAGCTTCATCAGCTGCGCGGCCGCGTCGGCCGGGGCAGCGTGCCCGGGCTGTGTCTGCTGGTCACCGAGGCAGACCCCGATACGGCGGCGCGGTCACGGGTCGAGGCCGTCGCGGCCACGACCGACGGCTTCTCCCTCGCAGAGGTCGACCTCGAGCTGCGGGGCGAGGGAGACGTCCTCGGCGATGCTCAGTCAGGTGCGCGGTCATCGCTTCGTCTGCTGCGAGTCGTCGCGGATGCCGACCTGATCGCGCAGGCGCGCGACGAAGCCGCATCCGTGCTGCAGAACGACCCCGATCTGTCGGAGCATCCCGGGCTCGCCGCAGCCATTGCGCGGCGCCTGGGCGAGGACGAGCGCGGCGCGCTCCACAGGAACTAGGCTCAGACCATGAGCAACCGGATCGCGGTCGTGCCCGGCTCCTTCGATCCGCCGACCCTCGGCCATCTCGACGTCATCCGTCGGGCCGCTGCCTTGTACGACCAGCTCCACGTCCTGGTCGTCCACAACCCCGGCAAAGAAGCGATGCTCCCCATCGCGCAGCGTCAGGCGCTTCTCGAGCAGTCGATCGACGAGGCCGGGATCGAGGGTGAGATCGTCGTTGCGGCGTGGAGCATGGGACTGCTCGTCGACTACGCGACCGACGTCGGTGCCGGGATCCTCGTCAAGGGGATCCGGTCGCAGGTCGACGTCGCCTACGAGACGCCGATGGCGATCGTCAACCGGCACCTCGCTCAGATCGAGACCGTGTTCCTGCTTCCCGACCCCGCGCACGCGCTGGTGTCGAGCTCGCTCGTGCGGCAGGTCGCCTCGCTCGGCGGCGACGTGTCGCCCTTCGTGCCGGGCCCCGTCGCGCGGTTCCTCGACACGGGATCCCGCGGCATCTGAGTCCGCTCGACGCCACGGCGACTAGCATGGTCGATCGTGGGTAGAAAGCACGTCACCGGACCATTCGTCATCCCCGTGCGCGACATCGTGCGCCAGCCGGGGGAGATGCGGGAGTTCGCGTTCAGCGTGCCCGCGCCCGACAAGTGGGGCGAGGGTCTCGTCTCGGTCGCCGCGGGCCGGCCGATCGATCTCGAGGTGCGCCTCGAGTCGGTGCACGAGGGCATCCTGGCCACCGCTGAGGCCGACACCGTGTATGACGGCGTCTGCGGTCGGTGCCTGACGGAACTGACACGCCCCCTCCGAATCGAGTTTCAGGAGCTCTTCGGGTATTCTGGGGACGAAGCGTCCGACTTCGAGGTTCAAGACGACCACGTGGATCTTGAAACTCCGGTCAGGGATTCGATCGTCCTGGCGCTTCCGTTCCAACCGGTGTGTCAGCCGGATTGCCCCGGGCTCGACCCGGTCACGGGTGAGAAGCTGACGCCGGGAGCGGAACCTGCGGAGCAGGTGCAGATCGACCCGCGCTGGGCCGCGCTGACGGCCTACACCCCAGACCACGACGACGCAGACCACCGCGTCGCGCCCGACACAGAGAAGAGCTAGCCATGGCAGGTAACCCCCCGAAGCGGAAGGTCTCCCGCTCCAACACGCGTTCGCGTCGCGCGCAGTGGAAGGCCGAGGCTCCCACGCTCGTCAAGACCATCGAGAACGGAAAGGTCGTCTACAGCCGCCCCCACCAGGCGAAGGTCGTCACCGACTCGCAGGGCACCGAGCTGTTCCTCGAGTACAAGGGTCGCAAGGTCGCTGACGTCTGACGACGCGCGGCGTGACTGAGAACACCACCGAGCGCTCCGCGCTCACCGACAAGCTCGGGGTCGACATCGACCCCGAGCTTCTGTCGCTTGCCCTCACCCACCGTTCGTACGCGTACGAGAACGGCGGGACGCCTCACAACGAGCGTCTCGAGTTCCTCGGCGACTCGATCCTGGGCCAAGCCGTGACCGTGCATCTTTTCCGCACGCATCCCGATCTCGACGAGGGTGCGCTGGCCAAGCGTCGCGCGAGCGTCGTGTCGACGATCGCCCTGGCCGAGGTCGCTCGGACGATCGGGCTCGGCGACCACATCAAGCTGGGCCGCGGCGAGACGCAGACCGGCGGGCGCGATAAAGACTCGATCCTCGCCGACGCCATGGAGGCCGTGATCGGAGCGGCCTTTCTCTCGGCCGGTCCCGAGCGGGCGCAGGAACTCGTCCTCCGTCTCGTCGCGCCACTTCTGGCGGACCCCGCGCGTTACGGCGCGGCGATGGACCCGAAGACCTCCCTGCAAGAGCTCGCCGCTCACCTGGGCGTTGCGCCGCCGGTCTACGGCATCGAGGCCTCGGGACCCGACCACCACCGGGTCTTCACCGCGACCGTCACCGTCGGGGACGTGTCACGCGAGGGCGTGGGAAGCAGCAAGAAGCAGGCCGAGATGGCGGCCGCCCTCGCTGTGTGGCACGTGCTGTCTGCCCGTGCCTGAGCTGCCCGAAGTCGAGGTCGTGCGCGCCGGTCTCGAGCCGGCCGTCGTCGGCGCACGGATCGAGGCGTGCACGGTGCTCGACGCTCGCGCGCTCACGCGCCACGTCGGAACGCCGGCGTCGTTCGAGCAGGAGTTGACCGGCCGCTCCCTCACCGCCGCCGCGCGACGCGGCAAGTTCCTCTGGTTTCCCGTAGAGGGCACCCAGCGTGCGGTCATCGCCCACCTCGGAATGAGCGGGCAGATGCTGCTGCGCGAGCCCGGTGCGCCGACCGAACGCCACGAACGCATCCGCTGGGACATCGTGCACCCGGAGCACGGCGAGCTCTCCGTTCTGTTCGTCGACCAGCGGACCTTCGGCTCTCTCGCGGTGGACGACCTCGAACCCACGGTGGACGGCGCACCAGCCGGGCGCGGAACGGATGCGGCACTGATCCCGGGGCAGGTGCGGCACATCGCCCGCGACCCCCTCGACCCGGCGTTCGACGCTCCGCGGTTCCATCGGGAACTCGCCCGGCGGTCGTCCGGCATCAAGCGCGTCCTCCTCGACCAGGGCGTGGTCAGCGGCATCGGCAACATCTACGCCGATGAGGCGCTGTGGGCTGCCCGCGTCCATCCGGAGACCGTTGCATCCCTCCTCTCGCGGCCCGCGCGTGAGCGCCTCCTCGAGGCCGTCGTCGCGGTGATGACGAAGGCTCTCGCCGAAGGCGGCACGAGCTTCGACGCCCAGTACGTCAACGTCAACGGCCAGGCCGGCTACTTCGCGCACTCGCTCGAGGCCTATGGCCGCACCGGAGCGGAGTGCTCGCGGTGCGGCTCGGCCATCGTCCGGGTCGCGTTCACGAATCGCTCATCGCACTACTGCCCGCGCTGCCAGCGTCGTCGCCACTGAGCCGCTTCTTCCAAGCGCCCTCGTATGACAGCGGGCGGAACCCGAGGGCCTCGTTGATGTCGAGCATCGGGCGATTCTCTTCGGCGTTGTAGGTGATGACGCGGGGTGATTCGGGGGCGATGTCGCGCCACGCGACGAGGCCCGCGCACTTCACGAGCATTCCCAGCCGGTGGCCCCGGTGGCTCGCCGACACGAGCGTGTCGTGCTGATGGGTCGCGCCGGTGCGGTCGGAGCCGATCATGAGTTCGTTGAAGGCCGCGAGCTCGCCGGTCTCGATGTGCTGCGCCGCGGTCACGAGCAGTGTCTGGTCCGCTTCGACGTAGCGCGCATCGTGGCGGGCCAGGCGCGCGGCATCCCACTCTTCCTCGTCCACCTCGAGGCCGGCGGCGGGGGCGTCGGTCGACATGCGCGACTTGAGCCAGGCGTACCCTTCGACGAACTCCGGCGGCGTCGGCGCGGTCCATCGCACCACGCGGTAGCCGGCGGCCGCCACCGTGGCTTTCGCCAGGTGATCATCGACGACGGTGGCGGAGTCGGTCAGATCGAGCACGCTCTTCCGATTGATCTGCTCGAGCGTGTAGCCGTGACGCAGCAGGAAGCGCGCGGCATGGTCGCGCGGAATGTCGCCGTACCCCGTCGGTGCGGCCAGCCTGTCGCCCGGCTCATCGGGATGCTCGGCGTACGTCTGCAGAACGTGGCGGCCATGGTCGCGGGCGGTCCGCTCGACGAGCGCGTGGGCCTGCGAACCGATGCCGAGTCCGCGCACCTCGCGCAGGAGTTCGATGAGCCAGTACGCGCTGTCGGATCCGGCTTCGTGGGGGATGTCGAGCCCCACGCGCCCGACGACTCTGCCGTCCCATACCGCGAGCCAGCTGAATCTCGTCTCGTCCGGGCTCGGGCGATAGTGGGGGAGCAGCTCGTCGGGGCGGGCGGTATCGTCATCGCCGCCGGTGATCTCGCGATACACGAGATTGCGCACGCGCACCATCTCGCAGAAATCCGCGGCGTCCGGTGCATCGATCCTCTCGGGGATGCGGAGGGGGCGCAGCTCGAGCCGCGCAGTGATGTCGTTCATGATTCTCTTTCGGCGGCGTGGGGTCTCGTCACCGAGACCCCACGCGGATCAACGGTAGGGAGTGAGCAGGTACGCGCGTTCCCAGTGCCGCTCGCGCGCCTCGCGGGCGGCGAGCTGTTCGCGGCGGTACGCGACCTCGGGCGCAGAGCTGGCGCCGCGGTTCGCGCTCCACACGATGAGGCGCAGTGCGATGCGCAGCGCAAGGCGCTGGGCGAGGGTCGGACGGCCGAGAGCCGTCTGCTCGGAAATGGCGGGCCGCGCAGGCGCGACCTCGGGACGTCGTTGTACGACGGTGTTCATGGTGTCCTCGTTCGAAGAGGGCGGACGTGCGATGGCGACGATGTGCGTCGCAGGTGCAGCCGTCGGCTGCGGCCCGGCGCGAGGTGTCGCGCGGGCGGAGAGGCGGAACGGGGCGAGGGACTCGCGGACTCAGACGTTCAGCGGAGCACCCATGACGGCGGCTCCACCGATCACGCAGGAGAAACGGTCGCGGTGCTCGGAACGAACAGCAACAGCGTTAAACGCGGTGACAGAAATCAACATCGGGGAACCTCCTTTCGTCAGGGATGCGGGAAGTGACGCTAGCGGTCCGCCCGGTGCGGCGTCAAGTCCGGCTCGTCATCCTCCGGTAGCGTGTGGGCATCCACCGAGCGCCGGGAGGGCCCGACATGCACCTGAAGAGCGTCACGCTCAAGGGCTTCAAGTCGTTCGCCCAACCGACCACTTTCGTGCTCGAGCCGGGCGTCACCTGCATCGTCGGGCCCAACGGCTCGGGCAAGTCGAACGTCGTCGACGCGCTCGCCTGGGTCATGGGCGAGCAGGGAGCCAAGACCCTCCGCGGCGGGAAGATGGAAGACGTCATCTTCGCCGGCACTGCGACGCGCGGTCCGCTCGGTCGCGCCGAGGTCCAGCTGACGATCGACAACCACGACGGCGTGCTTCCGATCGAGTACGCCGAGGTGACGATCAGCCGCACGCTGTTCCGCAACGGATCGAGCGAGTACGCGATCAACGGCGAGACGTGCCGACTGCTCGACGTGCAGGAGCTCCTGAGCGACTCCGGTCTCGGTCGCGAAATGCACGTGATCGTCGGGCAGGGCCGGCTCGACACCGTGCTGCAGGCGAGCGCGGAGGACCGGCGCGGTTTCATCGAGGAAGCGGCGGGCATTCTGAAGCACCGCCGCCGCAAAGAGAAGACGGTTCGCAAGCTCGAGGCGATGGAGGCCAATCTCACGCGGTTGAGCGACCTGGCGGGCGAACTGCGGCGGCAGCTGAAGCCCCTCGGCAAGCAGGCCGAGATCGCACGTGAAGCCGCGACGATCGCCGCCGTCGTCCGCGACGCGAAGGCGAGGCTGTACGCCGACGACCTCGTCGCGCTGCGCTCCCAGCTCGCCGACCATGCACGCGACGAGCACGAGCGGCACGCCGAACGCCTCGTGCTGCAGGACCGGCTCGACGGCGTCAAACGACGCATCGACGAGCTCGAGGCCGAGCAGCGATCCGAGGCCGTCGACAGGGCACGCGCCACCGCGTTCGCGCTCGAGCAGGTCCAGGAGCGGGTGCGCGGACTGCACACGCTCGCGGCGCAGCGCCGCGCTCTTCTCGAGGACGACGGCCAGCTCTCGATCGAGGTCGCCACGGTAGGACAGGGGGCGATCGACGAGGCCCGCCAGGAGGTCGACGAGATCGCCTCGGGCGTCGGCGACGCGCAGGATGCCGCCGCCGCGGCATCCCGGGATGTGATTCGAGCGCGTGCCGAGTTGGATGCTCTCGACTCCGACATCGCCGCGCAGAGCGCTCTCGTCTCCGAGCACGACATGCGGCTGACCAAGCTCCGCGGCCGAGCAGACGCCGCCGCGTCGCGCTTGGAAGCTCTGCGCGCGACGGTCGAACGGCAGCAGCGGGGGCTGGACGCCGCACGGACGCGGCGCGCGGAGGCTGAGGCGGCCCTCGAGCAGGTCCAGTCCGAAGCGGCTCCCGAGGCGAGCTCCGCCGAGCACACGGCTGCGTACGAGCGCGCTCAGCGCGAGGCGACGGAGGCGGAGACGACGCTCGCGGGCATCCGTGAGCGGCTGCACGCGGCCGAGCGCGAGGTCGAGTCGCTGACGGCGCAGACGGCTGCGCTCGGGCGGGCGCTCGAGGTCCGCAACGCGGCCGCCGATCTGCTGTCGCGCGGCGACGATGGGCTGCGGTCACTCGTCGCCGACGCCCTGAAGGTGGAACCGGGATACGAAGCGCCTGTCGCTGCGGCGCTGGGGGCGCTGGCCGAGGGCGTGCTCGCCGCCGATGTGCCCGCAGCGCTGCGGGCGGCAGCCACCGCTGCCGAGGACGACCTCGGTGTCGTCGACATCGTCCTCGCGCATGCCGACCGGGGAGAGGCTGTCAACGCCGTGCCGGGCGCTGTGCGTGCGATCGACGTCGTCAGCGGGCCCGACGGCGTCGTCGGCCAGCTCGAGCACGTGCTCGTCGCTGATGACCTCGAGACAGCAGTCCGTATCCGCGATGCATGGTCGGCGAGCGAACGCGGACGCGCCGTCGTCGTGACCAAGCAGGGCGAGCTGGTCTCGTGGCGCACGGTCCGAGCCGGATCCGGCGAGGGCCGGTCACGTCTCGAACTCGCCGCGGAGCGAGACGCGGCGGCTGACCGGCTGAGCGAGATGACCGTCGTCGCCGACGCGCTCCGGGAGTCGCTGACCGATGCACAGGCAGCCTGGACCGAGGCTCGCGCCCGGACGAGGACAGCGCTCGAGACGCTGCGTGCCCACGATGCGGCGCTTGCGGCCGACGCGGAAAAGCTCAACCGAGCCACAGTGCGGTACGAAGCGGCCATCGCAGAATGCGACCGGCTCGAGGCAGGCATCGCGCCGGCCGTCTCGGCCGCGACCGAGGCCGAGTCAGCGGCCCGCGATGCCGAGGAAGCGCTCGCGGCGGCGGCTGCGGCGCCGCGCCCGATCCTCGACGCATCGGCGCGTGACGGTCTCCTCGAAGCCCTCGAACAGGCTCGTGAACGCGAGATGCGCGCACGCCTCGACGTCGAGACCCTGCGAGAGCGTGTGCGAGCCGGCGAGGCCCGCGTGGTTCAGCTCGAACGCCAGCGCGAGCGAGAGCGCGCCGCCGCCGCCGAGGCCGCCCGACGCGCCGTCATCCGGCGGCAGCAGCGTGCGATCGCGGATGCCGTCGCCGCACAACTGCCGCCGCTGCTCGAATCGATCGACAGGTCCGTCGCCGCCGCCCGCGTGGAAATGGGGAGGGCTGAGCAGGCGCGGAGCGAGATCACGAGCGAGCTCGCCGAGCTGCGCCGCCAGGATCAGTCGGCGCGCAGCCGGCTCTCGGCCCTCACCGAGTCGGTGCACGGACTCGAGATGCAGATGCACGAGAAGAAGCTGCACGTGACGAGTCTGCTCGAACGCGTCGGGTCGGAACTGGGCTTCGACGAGGACATTCTCGTTTCGGAATATGGGCCGGACCACCCCGCCCTCGACGATTCCGGCGAGCCGGTGCCCTTCGATCGCGCCGCTCAGCGCCGTCGCCTCGCGGAGGCGGAGCGGAAGCTCGCGCAGCTCGGGCGCGTGAACCCTCTGGCGCTGGAAGAGTACGCCGCGCTCGAGCAGCGGCACGCGTTCCTCACGGAACAGCTCGCGGATTTGACGCAGACCCGCTCGGACCTGCTGACGATCATCAGCGAGCTGGACGAGCGGATGCAGACGATCTTCCTGTCCGCCTTCGAGGACACGAAGGTCGCATTCGGCGAGGTATTCCCGATCCTGTTCCCCGGGGGCACCGGCAGCATCTCGCTGACCGATCCCGACAACCCGCTCACGACCGGCATCGAGGTCGCGGTGCGACCTGTGGGCAAGAAGATCGAGAGGTTGTCGCTCCTCTCGGGCGGCGAGCGTTCCCTCGCCGCTGTCGCTCTTCTGACGGCCATCTTCAAGGCGCGGCCGAGCCCGTTCTACATCCTCGACGAGGTGGAGGCAGCGCTCGACGACGCGAATCTCGGACGCCTGCTCGGCGTGTTCGAACAGCTCCGCGAATCGAGCCAGCTCATCGTCATCACGCACCAGAAGCGCACGATGGAGATCGCGGACGCGCTCTACGGCGTCTCGATGCGCCAGGACGGAGTGTCGGCGGTCGTCGGTCAGCGCGTTCGGGAGCGCGCGGGCGCCGTAGGCTGAGGGTATGGCCGACAATCCCTGGTCGCTCTCGCGCGCGCTGCGCGGGCTCTTCGTCAAGCCGACCATCGACGAGAACACGTGGGACGATCTCGAGACGGCGCTGCTGACCGCCGACTTCGGGCCCGACATCACGGAGCGTCTCGTCGATGACCTGCGCGACAAGGTGGAGCGGTACCGCACGACCGACCCCCGCGACCTCCAGCGCATGCTCAAGGAGACCCTGGAGGAGCGGTTCGCCGCGTTCGACTCGACCCTGCGTCTGACGGAGCGTCCCGCCGTCGTCCTGGTCGTCGGGGTGAACGGCGTGGGGAAGACCACGACGATCGGCAAGTTCGCGAAGTTCCTCCAGCGTTACGGTCGGTCGGTCGTCGTCGGAGCCGCCGACACCTTCCGTGCGGCCGCGGTCGACCAGCTCGCGACGTGGGCCGAGCGCGGAGGCGCGCAGATCGTCCGTCCGCAGCAGGAAGGCCAGGACCCGGCCTCGGTTGCGTTCCAGACGATCGACTACGCCAAGCGGACAGGCACGGAGATCGTGCTCGTCGACACAGCCGGCCGCCTGCACACCAAGGGCGGGCTGATGGACGAGCTCACCAAGATCCGGCGCGTCATAGAGAAGCAGGCGCCGATCAGCGAGGTGCTGCTCGTTCTCGACGCGACGACCGGGCAGAACGGCGTGATGCAGGCCGAGGCGTTCCTCGAGCACGCGGGAGTGACCGGCCTGGTCCTGACGAAGCTCGACGGCTCCGCACGTGGCGGATTCGTCCTCGCCGTGCAGGAGCGCACCGGCATCCCCGTGAAACTTCTCGGCCAGGGCGAGGGAATCAACGACCTCACGGGCTTCACCCCGCACGTCTTCGCGTCGGCGCTCGTCGACTGAGTCGCGCGCCGCGCCGCATCACCACTTCCCCCGCACCCTCACGGCTGGTTTCATAAACACATGGCGATCGAGCACGACTACTTCGGACTCCTCGAGTCGGGGCCGGACGGATCGATCTTCTGGTCGGATCACGTCGAGATCGGCGATCAGACGGTCACCGTCGATCTGACGGCTCCGGATCAGGACGACGTCTCGGCTGCCGCGCTGGATGTCGCCGCCGCCATGATCTCGGCGATCGAATCGATCGATCTCTCCGCTCGCAACGCGATGGTCTCCGAGCTGAACGACCGCACCAGCGAGGTGACGGAGTTCATCCTCCAGCAGCAGGAGGAGCTCGGAGAGGACATCGAGTCGTACCTCGTGGACATCTCGGGCGACGTCCACATGGACGTCATCCGGTCGCTGCAGCTGATCAGCATGACGATCCTGGCCGATGAGCACGGGGGATCGGACCCATTCGCGGTGCTCGAGTACGCGCTCGACCCCGATTCCACCGAAGAGGTGCTCCTGGTGAATCTCACGAGCGACGGCAGCATCCAGTCGGTCACCAGCGCCGACTGACGTGCAGACCTTTCTGCCGTATCCCTCGTTCGCCCAGTCGGCGGCGGCCCTCGACACGGCGCGGCTCGGCAAGCAGCGCGTGGAGACGCTGCAGCTGCTCCGGGCCAACACGGTCCCGGGATACGGATGGCGGAACCATCCGGCCGCCAAGATGTGGCGCGGCTATCTGCCCGCTCTCACGGCGTACGGCCTCGCGATGACGGACGCGTGGATCGCCGCCGGTCGCCCGGACACGGTCCGGCCGCAGCTGTTGCAGTTCGCGCCCGATGTCGACGGGATGCCCGAGAGCGAACTCGAGATGCCGCCGTGGCTGGGCGATGAGGCGTTCCACCTGTCTCACCGCTCGAACCTCGTGCGCAAGGATGCCGCGTTCTACCGGCCGCGCTTCGGTGACGTTCCCGACGACCTGCCGTATGTCTGGCCGCCGGACCCGACCGCGTCCTGAGACCTCGCGGCCGGGCCGGCACGCCGTCAGACGGCCTGCGCGAATCCGGACTGGGCCGAGTCGGCGAGGTGCGCGAGATGGGGCGGGATCTCCCGGCCCTTGGCAGTCATGGACTGCGCCCACAGGCGCCCGGCCCGATAGGACGACCGCACGAGCGGTCCGGCGAGCACGCCGAGGAAGCCGATGCGTTCCGCTTCCTCACGGAAGCCGACGAACTCCTCCGGCTTGACCCAGCGGTCGACCGGCAGGTGACGAGGCGTGGGACGGAGGTACTGCGTGATCGTGATGATGTCGGTGCCCGCGTCGTGGAGGTCCTGGAGGGCCTGGACGACCTCCTCGGGCGTCTCGCCCATCCCGAGGATGAGGTTCGACTTGGTGATGAGTCCGGCGTCACGGGCGCGCGTGATCACGCCCAGGGAGCGCTCGTAACGGAAGGCTGGCCGGATCCGCTTGAAGATGCGGGGGACCGTCTCGACGTTGTGTGCGAAGACCTCGGGTCGTGACGCGAACACCTCGTCGAGCTGCGCCGCGTCGCCGTTGAAGTCCGTCGCGAGGATCTCCACGCCCGTGCCCGGGTTCTCCGCGTGGATCCGTCGCACCGTCTCCGCGTGGAGCCAGGCTCCGCCATCGGCGAGGTCGTCGCGCGCCACCCCGGTGACCGTCGCGTAGCGCAGCTGCATCCGGCTGACGCTCTCGGCGACGCGGCGCGGCTCGTCGGTGTCGTATTCGGCCGGCTTGCCCGTGTCGATCTGGCAGAAGTCGCACCGACGTGTGCACTGCGAGCCGCCGATGAGGAAGGTCGCCTCCCGGTCCTCCCAGCATTCGTAGATGTTCGGGCATCCCGCTTCCTGGCAGACCGTGTGGAGTCCCTCTTCTTTGACCAGGTCATGCAGAGCGCGATACTCCTCGCCCATCCGCGCCTTCGTCTTGATCCACTCCGGCTTGCGTTCGATCGGCGTCTGCGCGTTGCGCACTTCCAGTCGCAGGAGCTTGCGCCCGTCCGGACCACCCGCGGCGGGAGCGGCGGGCACGGCGCAGCCGCCGCTCATGCTGCGGCCGCCGTCTCGAACTCGGCGCGGAACCGACACGCGACGGTGTCCACCACATCCGCGGGGGAGACGCTTCTGCCCAGCACTGTCGAGAGGGAAGCGACGCCGGCATCGGCGATGCCGCACGGGATGATCTGCTGGAACGGTGCGAGGTCGTTGTCGCAATTGAGGGCGAAGCCGTGCATCGTCACGCCGCGCTGAACCCGCACACCGATGGCCGCGATCTTCGCGTCTCGGCCGTCCTGACTCACCCAGACGCCGCTTCGGCCCGTCACTTGACGGGCCGCGACGCCCAGGTCGGCGACGACGTCGATGAGCATCCGCTCGAGCCGCCGCACGTGCGAGACCACGTCCACCGGCTCCGGCAGACGCAGAATCGGATACCCCACCAGCTGGCCCGGTCCGTGCCAGGTGATCTTGCCACCGCGGTCGACGTCGACGACGGCGGTGCCGTCTGTCGGTCGCTCGCCGGGCTCGGTACGTGCGCCCGCGGTGAACACCGGCTCGTGCTCGAGCAGGAGCAGCGTGTCGGGACCACCGGCCACGACGGCATCGTGGACGCGGCGCTGCAGCTCCCAGCCTTCTGCGTAGGGGACGACGGCGGGGGCGAGCCCCACGACGCGGACATCGAGCACGGTTCCTCCTCGAATACTGGACCGCGTCCAACAATACGACACGCCTAGGCTGTCCTGGTGACGTCTTCCAGCCGCGCCGGCCGGCCTCGCGTATCGTCCCGCGAGACCCTCGCGGAGGCCGCCTGCGAGCTCTTCCTCGAGCGCGGTTATGAGGCGACGACGGTCGCCGACATCACCCGACGCGCCGGTGTCAGCCGTTCGAGCTTCTTCAACTACTTCTCGTCGAAGTCGGCCGTCCTGTGGGCCGGACTCGACGAGCGGATCAGCGTGCTCGAGCTCGGTCTGCGGCGCGCCGGCGGCGTCGACGACGTCGCGTCCGCGGTGGCGGAGCTCGCCCGCGGCTTCGCCCCCGATGCGTTGGCGCTCGCGATCGTGAACGATGTCGCGATGGGGCTGTCCGACGAGCTCGCGCGAGATGCCGCACTGCGGGCCGCTCGCATCGCTAGAGCCGTCGCCGCGGCCCTGCACGGGTCGGGGACGGAACGGCTCGAAGCCGACATCCTCGGTGCCGCCTGGGGCGGTGCTGTGCTCGGAGCCGTCCGCTCCTGGGCGCGCGGGGGAGCGGGTCGGACGGATCTGGCGCACGAGATGGTCCGAGCGATCGCGATCGTCCGGGGGCACTGACCGGGTCGGCTGCTCGCATAGAATCGAGGGATCATGGCAACTTTCGGCACGCTCTCCGACCGTCTTACCGAGACCTTCCGGAATCTCCGCACCAAGGGAAAGCTCTCGGCGGCTGACGTCGACCAGACCGTCCGTGAGATCCGCCGCGCGCTTCTCGACGCCGACGTCGCCCTCGCGGTGGTCAAGGAGTTCACCGCCAAGGTGCGTGAGCGCGCGCTCGGCGATGAGGTGAACCGTGCGCTGAACCCTGCGCAGCAGGTGGTTCAGATCGTCAACGAGGAGCTCGTGGGCATCCTCGGCGGCGAGCAGCGGCGACTGCAGTTCGCGAAGAACCCGCCCACCGTCATCATGCTCGCGGGCCTCCAGGGCTCGGGTAAGACCACGTTCGCCGGCAAGCTCGCGAAGCAGCTCGAGAAGGACGGCCACACCCCCCTTCTGGTCGCGTGCGACCTCCAGCGGCCGAACGCCGTGAACCAGCTCCAGGTCGTGGCCGAGCGTGCCGGCGCCGCCATCTACGCGCCCGAGCCCGGCAACGGAGTCGGCGACCCCGTGCGAGTCGCGCGTGACGGTGTCGAGCACGCACGCCGCCAGCAGCACGATGTCGTCATCATCGACACCGCGGGACGCCTCGGCGTCGATGCGGAGCTCATGAAGCAGGCCGCCTCGATCCGCAAGGCCATCGATCCCGACGAGGTGCTCTTCGTCATCGATGCGATGATCGGTCAGGACGCGGTAAACACCGCGAAGGCGTTCCAGGAAGGCGTCGACTTCACCGGTGTCGTCCTCTCCAAGCTCGACGGCGACGCACGCGGTGGTGCTGCGCTCTCGGTCGCCTCGGTCACCCAGCGGCCGATCATCTTCGCGTCCACGGGTGAGGGCCTCGACGACCTCGAGCCCTTCCACCCGGACCGCATGGCCAGCCGCATCCTCGACCTCGGCGACATCCTCACCCTGATCGAGCAGGCACAGCAGGCGTTCGACGAGCAGGAGGCCCTCGCGGTCGCCGAGAAGCTCGCGAAGGAGCAGTTCACGCTCGAGGACTTCCTCGACCAGCTTCAGCAGATGAAGAAGATGGGGTCGATGAAGAAGATGCTCGGCATGCTGCCGGGTATGGGGCAGATGAAGCAGCAGCTCGAGCAGTTCGACGAGCGCGAGATCGACCGCACCGAGGCGATCATCCGGTCGATGACGCCGGCCGAGCGTCGCAACCCGAAGGTCCTCAACGGCTCGCGCCGCCTGCGCATCGCCCGCGGTTCGGGGATGACGGTGACCGATGTCAACCAGCTCGTGCAGCGCTTCGAGCAGGCGGCGAAGATGATGAAGACGGTCGCTCGCGGTGGCGTTCCCAACATCCCCGGCATGGGGCCGATGGGCGGCAAGCCCGGCGCCTCGAGCAAGCGCGGCAAGCAGGCCAAGAACAAGGGCGGTTCGCGTTCGGGCAACCCGGCGAAGCGGGCCGCAGAGAACGCCGGCCTCGCGACCGCGACGGCGCCGACCGGTTCGGGCTTCGGTCTCGGAGCCGGCGGTCAGGCTCAGCCGAGCGAGGCCGACCTCGCCGAGATCCAGAAGCTCTTCGGCAAGGGCTGAGTCAGCCGCCCTGAATCAGCGGCCGACGTCCGGCTGCGCCAGGTGCTGGCGCAGCGTGGGGCCGTCGCGGAACTCGCGGATCAGGTGCTGGACGACCTCGCGCAGGTCCCCGTCGGCCGCATCCGCGACGCGTGTCTGCCGGAGGTAGCTCGCCCCTTGATCGAGGATCGTGTTCAGCCCGCGGAACTCGCGTGCGCAGTGCAGCTCCTCGGCGATCGGCTCGAGCTCGGCCATCGTGTCGCGGAGGTGATCGGCGACGTGTCGCTGCGTGCCATCGGCGTCGACGATCAGACGCGCGTCCAGCCCGTACCGGGCGGCGCGCCACTTGTTCTCCCGCACGAACCACGGGGGGATCGTCGGGAGCTCGCGCCCCTCGTCGAGCTGTCGCGAGAGGTGCTCGGTGAGCACCTGGACGAGGGATGCCACGGCCGCGAGCTCGGGAAGCGTCGACATCCCGTCGCAGGCGCGGATCTCGATCGTTCCCCACTTCGGCGCGGGGCGGATGTCCCAACGCACCTCCGACGCGTCCTCCATGACGCCCGTGCGGACCATGCCGTCGAGGTAGTTCTCGAAGTCGCTCCACTGCGTGAAACTCCAGGGCAGGCCGGCGGTGGGCAGCTGCTGGAAGACGAGGGCGCGATTGGATGCGTACCCGGTGCGGTCGCCGGCCCAGAACGGGCTCGACGCCGACAGGGCTTGCAGGTGGGGGAGGTAGAGCGACAGCGCGTTGATGAGCGGGAACACCTTGTTCACGTCCTCGACACCCACATGGATGTGGATGCCCCAGATCATCATGTTCCGGCCCCACCACTGGGTGCGTTCGATGAGCTTGTGATAGCGGGTCTTGTCGGTGATCTGCTGCTCGTACCACCGGGCGAAGGGGTGGCTGCCGGCGCAGAGCATCTCAAGACCGCGCGGTGCCGCGAACTCGCGCACCCGCTGGATCGCGTCGTCGATGTCGTCGACCGCCGCGGCGACGGTGTCGCCGACACCGCTGGTCACCTCGATGGTGTTCGTCAGCAGCTCGCCCGTGATCGTGTAGCGCTCGAGCGCGGAGGATTCCTCGACTTCGGCGAGCACCTCCGGCGCTCGGGGCGCCAGATCCCCGGTGTCGCGGTCGGCGAGCATCAACTCCCACTCGAGCCCCACGGAGGAACGGGCAGACGTGGCGAAGGGGACCGTCATGCGCTCAGTCTGACACGCGGTGCGGTGCGGTTCGCGACGACCGTCATCATCTGGCAAAATAGACGGTTGGACCGCTCGCTCGACCCTCTATCCGGCGGGAAGGTCCACCCTCAGAGCTCCCGCCGGGTGTGCACCCCACGCTCCAGGCGACGTTCACTTCACATCACACCACTCAGGAGAATTGTGGCTGTCAAGATCCGTCTCAAGCGCCTCGGCAAGATCCGCGCGCCCTACTACCGCATCGTCGTCGCCGACTCGCGCACCAAGCGCGACGGCCGCGTGATCGAGGAGATCGGTCAGTACCACCCGACCGAGGAGCCCTCGATCATCAAGGTCGACTCCGACCGCGCCCAGTACTGGCTGTCCGTCGGCGCTCAGCCGACCGAGCAGGTCACCGCTCTGCTCAAGCTCACGGGCGACTGGGGCAAGTTCAAGGGCGACAAGAACGCCGTCTCGACCGTTCGCACGGCCGAGGCCAAGGGCGAGTTCGTCGCTGACGCGTCGAAGAAGTCGGTCATCAAGCCGCAGGCCGCCAAGAAGGCCGAGGAGCCCGCCGCTGAGGCTCCCGCCGACGAGGCTCCCGCCGCCGACGCGACCGACGCGGAGTAATCCGTTGCTGTCCGCC
Source organism: Microbacterium sp. BDGP8 (assembly GCF_029991045.1). Classification (NCBI taxonomy): domain Bacteria; kingdom Bacillati; phylum Actinomycetota; class Actinomycetes; order Micrococcales; family Microbacteriaceae; genus Microbacterium; species Microbacterium sp. BDGP8. The sequence continues at coordinate 1,584,104 of NZ_CP120712.1, forward strand.
GCGCTCGAGCACGTCGTCAAGGGGATCGTCGATCACCCCGACGACGTCGTCATCCGTTCCTCCTCGTCGCCCCGCGGCGAGGTCCTCGAGGTGCGCGTGCACCCCGACGACCGGGGACGGGTGATCGGGCGCGGCGGACGCACCGCCAAGGCGCTGCGCGCGCTGATCTCCGCGCTTGCCGACGGCACGCGCGTTCGCGTCGACGTCGCGGACGACTGACATGGCCGCCGACCCCGCTCGCACTCAGCTGCGCGTCGGGCGCCTCGTCAAGGCGCACGGCCTCAAGGGCGCACTCAAGCTCGAGCTGTACACCGATGATCCCGACGGCCGCTTCGTGCCGGGCGCGACGTTCACGTTGCAGGTCCCCGAGGCGTCTCCCTGGCACGGCAAGTCCGTGACCGTCCGAGAGTTCCGGTGGATGAACTCGCACCCCGTCCTCTTCCTCGAAGACGTCAACGACCGCGATGCCGCCGAGAGCCTCGTCAAGGCCATCCTCTGGGTCGACCAGGACGGCGACGCCACGGCCGAGGACGACGCCTGGTTCGATCACCAGCTCGTCGGCCTCGACGTCGTGCGTGACGGCGAGCGGGTCGGACGCATCGCACGAGTCGATCATCTCCCCGCGCAGGACCTCCTCATCGTCCAGCGCGACGGCGACGACACCGAGATCCTCGTACCGTTCGTCAAGGCGATCGTGCCCGAGGTGGATGTCGCAGGGGGTCGTGTCATCGTGACTCCGCCGGCGGGACTGTTCGAAGACCTGCCCGCTGATGAGTCCGACGACCCCGCGGAAGCTGGTTCCGTGGAAGACGGCGACAGCGCCTCCTCCGAGGACTGACGTGCGCGTCGACGTCGTCACGATCTTCCCCGCGTTCTTCGACGTCCTCGAGGTCTCGCTTCTCGGCAAGGCGCGAGGCGCCGGCCTCCTCGATGTCCGCGTCCACGATCTGCGGGACTACACCACCGATCGGCACCGCACCGTCGACGACACCCCGTACGGCGGCGGCGCCGGCATGGTGATGAAGCCCGAGCCGTGGGGGCTCGCGCTGGATGCGATCGTCGCGGACGCGGGCGACCGGCCGACGTTCATCTTTCCTTCGCCTGCCGGCGAGCGGTTCTCGCAGGGCACCGCTCGCGAGCTGAGCGAAGCGTCGCACCTCGTCTTCGGCTGTGGCCGCTACGAGGGGATCGACGAGCGCGTCTTCGCATACGCGGCGACGCTCGGCGACGTCCGGCTCATGAGCCTCGGCGACTACGTCCTCAACGGGGGAGAGGTCGCCTCGATGGCGATGATCGAAGCGATCGGCCGCCTCATTCCCGGTGTGGTCGGCAACCCCGAGAGCCTCGTCGAGGAGTCGCACGAAGACGGGCTGCTCGAGTACCCCTCCTACACCAAGCCCGCATCCTGGCGTGGCCACGAGGTGCCGGCCGTCCTGCTCAGCGGGCACCACGGCCGCGTCGCGGAGTGGCGGCACGCTCAGCGGGTCGAGCGGACGCGCGAGCGCCGTCCGGACCTGTTGCCCCGAGACCTCGAGGCCTGAGCCGGCCGCCGCGACGACGGACCGGCCCAGGGCACACGTCAGTCGACGCCGAGGAACGACCGGTCGGTGAGGATGACCGGACCGTCCGCAGTGATGGCCACGGTGTGCTCGGAGTGCGCACCGCGGGACCCGTCGGCGCTGCGGAGGGTCCATCCGTCGGCATCCGTGACCAGCTTGTCGGTGCTCTGCAGGAACCAGGGCTCGAGCGCGACCACGAGGCCGGCGCGCAGCGGGTAGCCGCGGCCGGGCTTGCCGTCGTTGGGGACGTGCGGGTCGCCGTGCATCTCCCGGCCGACGCCGTGGCCGCCGAAGTCGGTGTTGATCGACAGCCCGTCGGCCCGGGCGACCGTCGCGACGGCGTGCGAGATGTCGCCGATCTTGTTGCCGACCACGGCGGCTCCGATTGCTGCATCGAGAGCGCGCTCGGTGGTGTCGATGAGGGCGAGATCTTCGTCTCGCGGCGTTCCCACGACGAACGACACGGCCGAGTCGGCCACCCAGCCGTCGACCGAGACCGCGAAGTCGAGCGTGACGAGATCGCCGTCGCGCAAGGCGTAGTCGTGGGGGAGCCCGTGCAGGACCGCGTCGTTGATCGACGTGCAGATCACTTTGCCGAACGGGCTGGCTCCGAACGACGGGTGGTAGTCGATGTAGCAGGATTCAGCGCCGGCGCGGCGGATGAGCTCGTGCGCGCGCCGATCGATCGCGAGGAGGTTCGTGCCGACCTTCGTCTCGTCTCGAAGGGTCGCCAGCGTCTCGGCCACGAAGCGTCCCGCGGGACGCATCGCTTCGATCTCGGCAGGGGTGCGCAGCTCGATCATCGTGATCCTCTCTTCAGCTTCTATCCTGCCGGACCGGCGTAGCATCGGGAGCATGTGGCTGCGACGCGCGCTCTTCCATTGGCTCCTTCCCGCGGCCCTGGCGCTGCCGCTGTGGCTCGTCGTGGGCTGGGCGATCTCGGGTGCGAGCGGCTGGGTGTTCCTTTGGGTCCTGTTCATCGCGGTCCCGGCGGTGCTGATCGGTCAGCTCGTGACGACACTGCTGGTGCGGGCACGCGGCACCGTTCGGCACTCGCGGATGCTGTCGTGGTGGGACGTCCTCGTGTTCACGGTGTGGCACGCGCTCATCATCGTCATCGGGTTCTACCCCGAGGGCGCCTTCTGGCCGCTGCTCTTCGCCGCGGTCGCGGCGTTCCTCGCCGTCTTCTGGGTGTCGCTCTGGCAGCTCTTCCGGGAAGCGCGGCCCGTCTCGCTGTTCTCCGTCGCCACGGATCCGGCGTACCTGCGTGAAGCGATGCGACCGACGTCCGAACGACGTGCCGACGAGAAGGTCGTGATCATCGAAGAGGTCCGGCGCAGCGACGGCTGACGTTTTGGTCAGCAGGGCCCGGCATGGCAGAATGAACGCTTGTGCCCTGATAGATCTCTGCCTCAGGGGAGCGGCGCCCGGCGGGCGCCCGGGGCACCGCATCCTTATTCAACTCTCTCGTGGTCGACCTGAGGCGGTCGCAGGAAGAACAGATCATGCAGATCCTCGACTCCGTCGACGCAGCATCGCTGCGCAGCGACATCCCCGCATTCGCCCCCGGCGACACCGTCAAGGTGCACGTCAACATCACCGAGGGCAACCGCTCGCGTATCCAGGTCTTCCAGGGCGTCGTCATCGGCCGCTCGGGCGACGGCGTGCGCGAGACCTTCACCGTCCGGAAGATCAGCTTCCAGGTCGGCGTCGAGCGTACGTTCCCCGTCCACAGCCCCGTGATCGACCACATCGAGGTCGTCACGCGCGGTGACGTCCGTCGCGCGAAGCTGTACTACCTGCGCAACCTGCGCGGCAAGAAGGCGAAGATCAAGGAGAAGCGCGACCGCTGATCGCAGCGACGCATTCTCTGGATGCCCCGGGCTCAGGCTCGGGGCATCCGTCGTCTCCGCTGCGCGGTGACCGGCGATGGTCGCGGAATGTGCGACCCTGGGTAGGGCTCCCCGGCGGGCGAGTCGGATGAGAGGCGATGAATGACCACCGATGACCTTGCCGCGCAGGCGCCGAAGCCCGCGCGTTCACGATCACGTCGCCTCGGCCTGCTTCTTCGCGACATCCTCGTGATCGTCGCCATCGCTCTCGCGGTGTCGTTTCTGGTCAAGACTTTCCTCGTCCGTTCGTTCTACATCCCATCCGGATCCATGGAACGGACGCTGCTGAAGGACGACCGGATCCTCGTCGACCAGCTCACGCCCCGGTTCGGCGGCTACGCGCGGGGTGACGTCGTCGTCTTCCGCGATCCCGGAGGGTGGCTGCCTCCCACCGTCGAGCAGGCCCGTCCGCCGCTCGTCGAGGGCATGGACTGGGTGCTCTCCGTCGTCGGACTGTCGGCTCCCGACAGCAAGGACCACCTCATCAAGCGGATCATCGGGATGCCGGGTGACCATGTCGTGTGCTGCAACGCCGTCGGCCAGATCACGGTGAACGACGTTCCCATCGACGAATCCTCGTACGTCTCGCTCGCGGACGGCCAGTCGGCCCCGCAAGAGGTTCCGTTCGACGTGACGGTGCCCGAGAACTCGCTCTGGGTGCTCGGCGACAACCGTGATCACTCGCGGGACTCGCGCTACAACCGCGACCAGCCCTCGCAGGGCTTCGTCCCGCTCGACAACGTCGTGGGACGAGCTTTCCTCATCACCTGGCCCCTCGACCGCTTCGGCCTCATCGACTTCCACCACGACGTCTTCGCGGGGGTCCCCGCGCCCGAAGGACGATGACCGTCGTCGCGCCCCGGCTGACCGTCGAACGGCGGCTGCTGCGCGAGTACGAGTTCGTCATCGCTCTCGACGAGGTCGGGCGGGGCGCGTTGGCGGGCCCGGTGTCGGTCGGTGCCGCCGTGCTCGACGCACGCTGCGCGCGTCGTCGCGTTCCCGAGGGGCTTCGTGACTCGAAGCTCGTGACCGAGCTTCGCCGACCAGAGCTGGCGCTGCGAGCAGCCGACTGGGTCGTGGCCTCGGCGGTGGGGTCGGCCACGCCGGGTGAGATCGACGAGATGGGGATCATGCGGGCGCTCGGCCTGGCCGCTGTTCGCGCGATCCAGGGTCTCGGCGTCGCGGATCCCTTCGCTGCTGAGACCGTCGTCATCCTGGACGGCAATCACGACTATGTCAGTCCGATGGCCGGACCGGGCATGACGGTGCGGACGATCATCAAGGCGGACCGTGACTGCGCCAGTGCCGCGGCGGCGTCGGTCATCGCGAAGGTGGCGCGCGATGCCCACATGACCGAGCTGCACGACGAGACGCCGATGTACGAGTGGGCACGGAACAAGGGTTACGCCAGCGCGCTCCACCGGGCCGCGATCCGGGAGCACGGGCTGTCACGGCATCACCGGGCGTCCTGGGCGATCGCCGACGCGCCGACGCTGTTCTGACTTCGGTGGGCGGGGTCGCGGGGACGAGAACGCCGTGCTGCCGCCGCCTAGGATGGAAGCACCATGGATGACGAAGTCTTCGAAGACTATGACCGCGAGCTGGAGTTGGCGCTCTACAAGGAGTACCGCGACGTCGTGTCGCAGTTCCAGTACGTGATCGAGACCGAGCGTCGCTTCTACCTCGCGAACGACGTCAACGTCGTTCGGCGCGACACCGAGCACGACTTCTACTTCGAGCTGACGATGAACGACGTGTGGGTCTGGGACATCTATCGCGCCGACCGTTTCGTGAAGTCCGTGCGTGTACTGACGTTCAAGGACGTCAACGTCGAGGAGCTCCAGCGCCGCGACTTCGAGCTCCCCGACGAGCTCTCGCTCGACAGCTGACGCTCCTCCCCAGGACCGTCGTCGAGCCGGTTCTGCACGGCCGCGCAGCCGTGACCCCGGGGCCGTCGGCCGCCGCGCGAGAGTGCTCATATGGCAGCGAAAGACGACCGGGGCCGCGCCGGTGAAGAGCGGGCCGCGCGGCACCTGACCCGCCTCGGGTACGACATCCTGGATCGAAACTGGCGCGATCGGCAGGGCGAGATCGACATCGTCGCCGTATCGCGCGACGAACTCGTCATCGTCGAGGTCAAGACCCGGCGGACCGCGGCGTACGGGCATCCGTTCGAGGCGGTGGACGAACGCAAGAAGGACCGGTTGTGGCGGCTCGCCTGCGCCTGGATCGCCGCGCACCCGGGGGAGGTGCGCGGTCGCCGGATCCGTCTCGACGTCATCGGTATCACCGGCGACGACGTCGATACGGCGGTGCTCGAGCACGTCGAGGACCTGCGGTGAGCCTCGGGCGTACCTGGGCGGTCTCACTCACCGGGCTCGCCGGTGACCTCGTGGAAGTCGAGGCCGACCTGTCGAACCAGACGCCCGCGTTCCGCATCGTCGGACTCGCCGACCGAGCCCTCGCCGAGGCACAGCAGCGGGTGCACAACGCCTGTCAGAACAGCGGGCTGCCGCTGTCACGACGTCGTGTGACGGTCAATCTCTCACCGGCGAGCCTTCCGAAGCAGGGAGCTGGCTTCGATGTCGCCATCGCCGTCGCGGCGCTCGCGACGGAGCTCCCGATGGACCCGACGTCGCTCGCCGACACCGTCCACATCGGCGAGCTGGGCCTCGACGGGCGGCTGCGGCCGGTACCGGGAGTTCTCCCCGCAGTCATCGCCGCAGCGCGCGCGGGGAAGCGGACGGTCATCGTCCCCGAGGCCTGCCGAGCAGAAGCCGCTCTCGTCGACGGGGTCCGCGTCGTCGGATGCCGCACCCTCGCGGGCGTCGCGCGCTGGCACGGGCTCGAGATCGACAGTGATGACGAGGCGGTACCCGAGGTGCCGGTTCCCGCCGATGATGGGGAGCATGACGGCGACGGGCTGCCTGTCGACGATCTCTCGGACATCCGAGGGCAGGAGGAGGCGATCGATGCGCTCGTCGTCGCGGCGGCCGGCGGCCACCATCTGCTCATGAGCGGTCCGCCCGGTGCCGGGAAGACCATGCTTGCACGTCGCCTGCCGGGGATCCTGCCCCCGCTCGACGACGAGACCGCGCTGCAAGTCGCATCGATTCGCTCGCTGTCGGGCACCGTCGTCGACAGCCTGAGCAGAGTTCCTCCGTTCGAGGCGCCGCATCACAGCGTGAGCGTCGCGGCGCTGGTGGGCGGTGGCAGCAGGTCGCTGCGACCGGGGGCGATCGCTCGGGCGAGCGGGGGCGTCCTGTTTCTCGACGAGGCCGGTGAGTACAGCGCGCACGCGCTGGACTCTCTTCGTCAGCCACTCGAGGCGGGGTCGATCGACATCCACCGGGCGGGATTCCGGGCAACTCTGCCGGCGAGGTTCCAGCTGGTGCTGGCCACGAACCCCTGCCCGTGCGGACAATACGGCGTCCGTGGCGGCAATTGCTCGTGCCCATCCCTCGCGATCCGCCGCTATCTCGGCCGGCTCTCGGGCCCGCTGCTGGACCGCATCGACATCGAGCTCTCGCTTTCGCGGGTGTCGCTCGCCGACCTGACGGCGCGCGGTCCTGCGCAGACGACGACGGCGACCGCGCGCGAGCAGGTCGCGGCCGCGCGGTCGCGTGCCGCTCTGCGATTGGCGGAGACCCCGTGGCGATCGAACGCCGCTGTCTCGGGCGCGTGGCTGCGGGATGGACCGCTCGCTCCCGAACCGCGCGTTCGTGCTCCGCTCGACGCGGCTCTCCAGCGCGGAGCGCTCACCCTGCGTGGCTACGACCGGGTGTTGCGGGTGGCATGGTCGGTGGCCGACCTCGCGGGTCGCGAGCGGCTGACCGCGGGTGACGTCGGGCGCGCGCTGTTCCTGAAGAAGGGGCTCCAGCAGTGAGCGACGACGAGGTGCGCAGTGCGTTGGCGGGGCTCGTGCCCGCGGACGGCCTCGTGGATCCCGAGAGCGGTCGCGAGCGCTGGGGGCGAGCCCGATGGTCGGTGCTGGCCGAGCCCGGAGACGGCATCGCCGGGCTCGCAATACAGCGGCTGGGGGCGTTCCGCGCCCTCGAGTGCGCGCTGCGAGACGACACACCCCCGGCGGAGCTCGGCCTCGAGGTGCGGGACTGGCGCCGCGCCTGTGCCCGGTGGCGTCCGCGGCAGGACGACCACTCCTACGCGATCGAGCGGGCGAAGCGGGTCGGGGTACGGCTCATCGTGCCGGGTGATCCCGCCTGGCCGGAGAGGGTCGAGGAACTCGGCATCCATGCCCCGGTCGCGCTGTGGGCCAGAGGACGGGCAGACGCTCTCGCGGCGCCAGCTGCGGCGGTTGCGCTCGTCGGAGCGCGCGCGGCGACCGCGTACGGTGTGCAGGTCGCGGGGGAGATCGCGGGAGAACTGGGCGTCGCGGGGGTGACGATCGTGTCCGGGGCCGCCGTCGGGATCGACGCTGCGGCGCATCGAGCCTGCCTCGCGGTCGGCGGCAGCACGATCGCCGTGCTCGCGGGGGGCGTCGATAAGGCGTACCCGTCGGGCCATGCCGGCCTGCTGACGGAGGTGTCGCGCCGTGGTGTGGTCGTGAGCGAGGTGCCGTGCGGCACGGCGCCGACAAAGTGGCGTTTTCTGCAGCGCAATCGGGTCATCGCCGCGCTCTCCGATGCCACCGTGGTGGTCGAGGCGGGGTGGCGGTCGGGTTCGTTGAACACCGCGGGCCACGCAGCGGCGCTCGGGCGGGCCCTCGGTGCGGTACCGGGGCCGGTCACCTCTGCGGCGTCGGCAGGATGCCACCGGATCCTCCGCGAGTACGACGGTCGGTGCATCACGAGCGCGGACGACGTCCGGGAGTTGCTCGGGTGGTCGAAGGAGCCCGGGCCTCCCGCGGCTCTCGACAGCGACGGCCGTACGGACGATGCGACGAGGGTGCTCGACGCGCTGAGCACACGAGCGCCCCGGGATGTCGCAGAGATCGCTCGGCGCTCCGGCGTGGCCGGCGAGGAAGTGAGCGCCTGGCTGGGACTCCTGGAGCTCGATGGTCGAGTCGTGTCCGACGAACGCGGGTGGCGTCGAGCGGGCAGTTGACGGCTGGCGTCCCGCGAGCCTGGCCCGGCGGTGCCTGCGGATCGGTCATGCTGGCTGCATGCTCATCTCGGAGGCGGCGGACGCGTACGCAGACCACCTGCTGCGCGTCCGCAGGCTCTCTGAGAACACCGTCCGCGCCTACCGCAATGACCTCGCCGATCTGGCTGCGGCGTCGGGCGACATCGAGCTCGAAGAGGTGGACATCGAGGTGCTCCGCGATTGGGTCTGGCGCGCGAGTGAGCGGGGCGAGGCGCGGTCCACCCTCGCTCGCCGTACCGCGACCGCCCGGGGCTTCTTCGCGTGGGCGACCGAGCGCGGCGCGATCGCCAGCGACCCCGCCCTCCGCCTGGCGTCACCGAAGCGGGCGCGGACCCTGCCCAAAGTCGCGACCGCTCAGACGGTGGCATCCGTCCTCGACGATCTGCGGGCGCGGGCGGCCGACGGAGATCCGGTTCTCCTCCGCGACCACGCGATCCTCGAAGCGCTGTACGCGACCGGCATCCGCGTGTCCGAACTATGCGGACTGGACCTCGACGACATCGACAGCGAACGCCGCACGGCACGTGTCATGGGCAAGGGCGATAAGGACCGGGTCGTTCCCGTAGGCGGTCCGGCATTCGACGCCGTGCAGGCTTACCTGGTCCGCGGGCGTCCGGTGCTCGCGGCGCGCGCCGCAGGCCGAGCAGAAGCCGCGCGTGCAGTGTTCCTCGGGTCGCGCGGTGGTCGGCTGACGGCGCGCGCCGTATACGCGACGGTCTCGGAGAAGCTCGGCCCCGCACTCGGGGTGGATGCCGTCGGGCCGCACACTCTGCGGCATTCCGCCGCGACCCATCTGCTGGATGGCGGTGCCGACCTGCGGGCCGTTCAGGAGATCCTCGGGCACGCGAGCCTCGGCACGACGCAGATCTACACGCACGTCTCGGGGGAACGGCTCGCCGCCGCCTATCGACAAGCGCATCCGCGCGCATGATGGTGCGCTGGCCCTCCGCCGTCGTAGCGTTGGGAGAGCGCACGGAGGAGCACGAAGAGGGGGCACGCATGAGAAGAGTTGCTGCAGCGATCGGCGCGACCGTGCTCGTCGGGATGCTCGCTTCATGCGCGCCGGTGGCGTCGAACGAGCCCGACCGGATCGTCCGGCCTACGGCGCCGCAGACCTCGGCGGCTCCCTCGGCCTCGCCCGCCGCGACGCCGGAAGCATCATCCGACGCGACGGTTCCGGCGGTGCCGGGGCCGAACGACCCCGCGTGCATCGACGGCGTCGTCGCGATCCGCGGGACCGACCTCGACCTCGTTTTCGCCGGCGAGTGCGACGTGGTCCGCATCGAGGGTGCTTCGCTCGACGTCGACCTCGAGCGAGCGCGCGTCGGAAACGTCCTCGCGAGTGGTGATCGCATCGAGATCGACCTCGGCTCGGTCGACTCGCTCGAGATCACGGGGCAATCCGCCGATGTGGATGCCGTCAGGGTCGGCGCCCTCACCATCGCAGGAGACCGCAACTCCGTCGACGCCGACGAGGTCGGCACCGTATCGGTATCGGGCAACGACAACCACGTCGACGCGGATCGCCTGGGAGCGGTCACCCAGAGCGGTGACCGCAACACGATCGGGAACGACTGACGCTCAGCAGCACGGCAACAGGATCGGCCTGGTGAGGCCACCCATCATCAGGAGCGGGTTGATGTACTCACCGTTGCGCCGCACTCCGAAGTGGATCGTGCCGTCGCCGGTATGGCCGCCGGGCGCCACGGTTCCCACCGGCTCCCCTCGGCCGACCGCCGTCCCCGTCTGCAGGCCCGTGTCGACCGGCTCGAGACTGGTCACCACCCCGTCGCCGTGGTCGATCGTCACGACGGGGCGGCCGGCGACGGGCCCCGCGAACGCGATGACACCGTTCGCCGGCGCGACGACCTCGCCCTCGCCCCCGTTGGCGAGGTCAACCCCTCGATGCCCGGGAGCGTACTCATGTGCCGGAGCTTCGAAGGCTCGCGCGACGGCGGCTCCGCGCAGCGGCATGGTCCAGCCGGGTGAAGGACGCGGCTCACCACCTGGCGCGACGGCGTCGGGAAGAAACGTGCTCACGATGAGGAGCGCTGCTGCGAGCAGGGCGGCCGGGGAACGGGTCACGAGTCGAGTCTCGAGACCTGTTCGTTCGCCGCAGCGACGTCGGCCGCGACACGTGAGCAACCCGTTCGCACGCAGCGTCGGGGAGGAGCGGCTCACTGCTACACTGATCACCGCACCTCGCTCGTCGAGGTGACTACGCGTGCCCTGAGCGATCGGTTCCCGATCGTGGCGCATCTTCCCCAGGTCTCCCGCTCCGGCGGCGAGCGGAAGTGTGTCGGGCGCCAGGAGTACCGGGCCGTCGGTCCGGCGAATCAACCGAAACAGAAGGAGAACGGCCATGGCCGTCGTCACCATTCGCCAGCTGCTCGACAGCGGCGTCCACTTCGGGCACCAGACCCGCCGCTGGAACCCGAAAGTCAAGCGCTTCATCCTCACCGAGCGCTCGGGCATCCACATCATCGACCTGCAGCAGTCGCTGTCGTACATCGACCGTGCCTACGAGTACGTCAAGGAGACGGTTGCGCACGGCGGCACCATCCTCTTCGTCGGCACCAAGAAGCAGGCGCAGGAGGTCATCGCCGAGCAGGCGACCCGCGTGGGTCAGCCCTACGTGAACCAGCGCTGGCTCGGTGGTCTGCTGACCAACTTCCAGACGGTCTCGAAGCGCCTCGCCCGCATGAAGGAGCTCGAGGAGCTCGACTTCGAGAACCCCGCGGCCAGCGGCTTCACGAAGAAGGAGCTGCTGCTCAAGAAACGCGAGCTCGACAAGCTGCACAAGTCGCTCGGCGGTATCCGCAACCTGCAGAAGACCCCGTCGGCCATCTGGGTCGTCGACGCCAAGCGCGAGCACCTCGCGATCGATGAGGCCAAGAAGCTCGGCATCCCCGTGATCGGCATCCTCGACACGAACGCCGACCCCGACGAGTTCCAGTACCCGATCCCCGGTAACGACGACGCGATCCGTTCGGTGAGCCTGCTCACGCGCATCGTCGCCGACGCTGCTGCCGAGGGCCTCATCCAGCGCCACCAGCCGTCCGACGAGTCGGCCGAGGCCGAGCCCCTCGCCGACTGGGAGCGCGAGCTGCTCGAGAGCGCTCCTGCAGAGACCGCTGCCGCCGAGAACGCCCCGGTCGAGGGCGCTGACGCTGAGGTCGCCGCGACGGAGACGCCCGCCGACGAGGCCGGTGCCGAGGCGCAGGCCGAGGCCGTCGCCACCGAGGCCACCGAGAAGTAATCAGCGCGTCTTCCTGACCCGCTACGATCGGCGCGGCCGCGGCTGAGCCCGGCCGCGCCGATCGGCATCCACGAGATTTCACACAGACAGAAGGAGCCGCCACTCATGGCAAACTTCACCATCGCCGACATCAAGGCTCTGCGCGAGCAGCTCGGCACCGGAATGGTCGACACCAAGAAGGCCCTCGAAGAGGCCGACGGCGACGTCGAGAAGGCCGTCGAGATCCTCCGCCTCAAGGGGGCGAAGGGCAACGCGAAGCGTGCCGACCGCTCCACGAGCGAGGGCCTCGTCGTCGCGCGTGAGCAGGACGGGAAGGTCACCCTCGTCGAGCTCGCATGCGAGACCGACTTCGTCGCGAAGAACGACCGTTTCATCGCTCTGGCCGATAAGGTCGCAGACGCGGCCGCCGCGGCATCCGCCGACTCGGTCGAGGCCGCCCTCGCCGCAGACGCGTCGGGCCAGACGATCGAGCAGCTCATCAACGATGAGGCCGCCATCATCGGCGAGAAGGTCGAGCTGCGTCGCGTGCGCACGCTGACCGGCGACGCGTTCGAGATCTACCTGCACAAGACGAGCAAGGACCTGCCCCCGCAGATCGGCGTCGTCGTGGCGTACTCGGGCTCGGACGCGGAGACCGCCCGCTCGATCGCGCAGCACATCTCGTTCGCGAACCCCAGCTACCTGTCGCGCGAGGACGTTCCCGAGGCCGACGTCGAGAAGGAGCGCGAGATCGTCACCGAGATCTCCCGCAACGAGGGCAAGCCCGAGGCCGCCCTTCCCAAGATCGTCGAGGGCCGCGTGGGTGCGTTCTTCAAGCAGGTCGCCCTCCTCGACCAGGACTACGCGAAGGACAACAAGCTGTCCGTCGCGCAGGTCGCGAAGGACGCCGGCATCACCATCACCGACTTCGCTCGGTTCAAGGTCGGCGCGTAACAGCCCGAAAGGCCCGCATCTTCGGATGCGGGCCTTTTCCATGCCCATCCGGGCGATACTCTGCAACACAGCGATGAGAGGGACACGATGAACGATGAGAAGACCGGGCGCCGTCGCGTCCTGCTGAAGCTGTCGGGCGAGGCATTCGGTGGCGGCCAGCTGGGCGTGAACCCGGATGTCGTCGGGCAGATCGCCCGCGAGATCGCTGAGGCCGCCGACCGGGTGGAGGTCGCCATCGTCGTCGGCGGCGGGAACTTCTTCCGAGGCGCAGAGCTGAGCCAGCGCGGGATGGACCGCGGTCGCGCCGACTACATGGGCATGCTCGGCACCGTGATGAACGCCCTCGCATTGCAGGACTTCCTTGAGCAGGCCGGCGCCGCAACGCGCGTGCAGTCGGCCATCTCGATGACGCAGGTCGCTGAGCCGTACATTCCCCGTCGCGCGGAGCGCCACATGGAGAAGGGTCGCGTCGTCATCTTCGGCGCCGGCGCCGGTCTGCCCTACTTCTCCACCGACACGGTGGCGGCGCAGCGCGCCCTCGAGATCAAGGCCGATGAGGTCCTGGTGGCCAAGAACGGTGTCGACGCGGTCTACACGGCCGACCCGAAGAAGGACCCCACGGCGGAGAGGATCGAGCAGATCACCTACGGCGAGGCGCTGCAGCAGGGGCTCAAGGTCGTGGACTCCACCGCATTCAGCCTGTGCATGGACAATGGCATCGACATGCGCGTCTTCGGCATGGAGCCGGCGGGGAACGTCACGCGCGCACTGCTGGGCGAGCGCATCGGCACGCTCGTCACCGTCTGAGCCCCGCCCGCCTGCAGACTAGACTTGACCGGACGTACCGACGAATGGAGTGACGTGATCCCCGAGATCCTCGCTGACACGAAAGCCCGCATGGAACGCGCCGTCGAGGCGGCCAAGGAGGACTTCTCCACCGTGCGCACGGGGCGCGCCAACACGGCGCTGTTCCAGAAGATCCTCGTCGACTACTACGGGTCGCCGACTCCGCTCGCGCAGCTCGCGTCGCTCAACAACCCCGAGGCCCGCACGATCATCGTCACGCCGTACGACAAGTCGGCGCTCAAGGCGATCGAGCAGGCGATCCGCGACACCCCCAACCTCGGCGTGAACCCGACGAACGACGGCAACATCGTGCGCGTCACCATGCCCGAGCTCACGGAGGAGCGCCGCAAGGAGTACGTCAAGCTCGTCCGTTCGAAGGGCGAGGACCACAAGGTCCACCTGCGCGGCATCCGGCGGAAGTCCAAGGACGAGCTCGATGGTCTCAAGAGCGAGGTCGGCGAGGACGAGCTGGTGCGTGCGGAGAAGGAACTCGACGGTCTCACGCGTGCACACGTCGACCTCATCGACGACGCGCTCAAGCGCAAAGAGGCCGAGCTTCTCGAGGTCTGAGACCGATGAGCGCACCCGGCGACGACGCCCCGTCTCGATCCGAGCGGGAGCGGTCCCGTTCGCGCGAGCACGGTGATTCGGCGTTTCAGAATCAGGTGCGTGCCGCGCGAACGGAGTTCGAACAGCACATCGGCCGAGCTCGGGCCGACTTCGAGCAGGCGAACGAGCGCATCAACGCGCGGACCGGACGCAATCTCTTCGTCGCGATCCTGATCGGGGTCGCCATCGGCGTCGTCGTGATCGGGTCGCTCATCTTCGTGAAGTGGGTGTTCGTCCTCTTTGCGATCCCCGTCGCGCTGCTCGGCGTCTTCGAGTTCGTCCGAGCCCTGCAGGCCGCGGGACGACGCGTGGACGTCGCACCACAGCTGGTCGCCGGCGCCGCGGTGCTGGCGGCGGGCTTCCTCCTCGATGCCGGCACGCACTGGGTCGTTGTCTTCGCCGCCGGGGTCACGGTGATCGTCTGGCGGTTGATGGCGCAGATGGTGAGCGGCGAGAGCCGTCGCTACGGCCAGGTGCTCAGCGACGTGCTCATCAGCGGGTTCGTTCAGCTCTACGTCCCGTTCCTCGGAAGCCTGCTGCTCATCCTCCTGCGCGAGGACGGCGGAGAGTTCTGGGTCCTCGCGATGATCGCCGTCGTGGTGGGCGCGGACACCGGCGCGTATGCCGCTGGGCTCGCCTTCGGCAAGCATCCGATGGCCCCGCGAATCAGCCCGAAGAAGACCTGGGAGGGTTTCGCAGGCGCGGGCGTGGTGGCGATGCTCGTCGCTGTCGGGTTCGCCTGGCTGCTTCTCGGACTCCCGGCGTGGACCGGCGTCATCATCGGTATCGTCATCCTCGGTTCCGCCACGGTCGGCGATCTGGCTGAGTCGATGATCAAGCGTGATCTCGGCATCAAAGACATGAGCTCGTGGCTGCCGGGCCACGGGGGAGTGCTCGACCGACTCGACTCGATCCTGCCGTCCACCGTCGTGGCGCTCGTCCTCTTCCACGCTCTGTCCCCTCTGGTGATGTCATGACCTCGACCGATACCTCCCTTTCCACGAGCCCGTTCCCCGAGGTGCAGGGACGAGCCAAGGGATACGACCGAGCCGCTGTGGATGCCTTCCTGCGGCGCGCTCGCGAAGCGTTCGAGGCGTCCGAGGAGGACGACCTCGACTCCGCCGCGATTCGCGCGACCGCCTTCCCGCTCGTGCGCGGCGGGTATGCCGTCGCCCCCGTCGACGCCGCGATCGGACGGATCGAGGACGCATTCGCGGCGCGCGAGCGGGAACGTGCCCTGTCACGTGCGGGCGCCCGCGCCTGGGTCGGCCGCTCACGCAATCTCGCCCAGGAGATCCTCGACCGGCTGTCGCGTCCCGAGCGGCGGAGATTCGATCGTGTGGGTGTGCTGTCGTACGGCTATCGCATGGACGAGGTCGACCTCGTGGCGCACCGCATCGCCCGTTACCTCGAATCGGGTGAACCGCTCACCGTCGAGCAGGTGCGATCGGTCGCGTTCCGCATGCAGCGCGGAGGCTACCGCGAAGCGCAGGTCGATGCGGTTCTCGACGGCGTGGTGTCGGTGATTCTCGCCATTGGGTGAGTCTGATGGAGAGAAGCTGCACGCCTCGCTAAACTCGAGGGCATTGTGACTTCCCGCTCGACTGTCTCCCGGCGCACGACGCGCGTCCCGGCTCGTCGCCGGAGCACGCCGGTCTCCGCGCGCTGGTCGCGACGTCGCGGTGTGTCCTCCGTCTTCGCCGCGGTCGCTGCGCTCGGTATGGCGGGCGGCGCTCTGGCACCGCTCGGCACCGCACTCGCGGTCGCCCAGGAGAAGCCCGTCGAAGTCGTCTCGCTGTGGGCCGAGTCGCGCGGCGACGCGCAGGCGCTGTCCGGTGACGGAACGGCGACGACGCCCGCTCAGCTCGATCGCAGCGGCTTCACCGTGTACGTCGCTCCCAAGCCGACGCCGACCCCCACCCCGACCCCCACCCCGGTGGAAGGCGAGAGCACCGGGACGTCGCGCGCAGCGCCGGTCCTGTACTCCGGCGGGGGATCTTCCGCCGACTGGCTGAGCGCCGCCGGCATCCCGGAGAGCGACTGGGGCTACGTCGACTACATCGTGTCGCGCGAGAGCAGCTGGAACCCGAACGCGACGAACGCTTCGTCGGGGGCCTGCGGTCTCGTTCAGGCCTATCCCTGCAGCAAGGTGCCGGGCAGTGGGTACGACCCCGTCGACAACCTCACGTGGGCGAACGGCTACGCCGTCGGACGTTACGGCAGCTGGAGCGAGGCGTATGCCTTCTGGTCCAGCAACCACTGGTGGTGACTGCGCGCGTCATGCCCCGTTCCAACAGGCGACGGCCGGAACCGCGCGACGACTCGCTCGAGCGGCTGCTGAGCGGCTGGAAGCGCTCCGAGACGCGACGTGGCGTCGAATGGACCGTGCAGCCGGTGTCGGCCGCGCAATCGCAGAAGACCTATACCTGCCCGGGCTGCGGGCGTGACATCGCGCCCGCCACGGCGCATGTGGTCGCGTGGCGGGCGGACGGTGTCCTGGGCGACGCCGCGGACCTCGCCGCGCGTCGGCATTGGCATTCGGCATGTTGGAGGATCGCATGAGCTTCGAAATCCGTGGACCCGTTCAGCTCCCCGCACGTCGTGAGGACATCGAGCTCCGCACGCTCGACGAGCTGACCCTGGTCGGCGAGCTCGCGCTGCCACAGGATCGCGAACCGGTCGCGACGCTCGTCACCCTGCATCCGCTTCCGACGGCGGGCGGATTCATGGACTCGCACATCCTGCGCAAGGCGGCCGGGCGCCTCCCCGCCCTCGCCGACCTCGCCGTGCTGCGTTTCAACACCCGAGGAACGACATCGCCTCGGGGGACCAGCGAGGGGACGTTCGAGGGCGGTGTCGGCGAGGTGTTCGACGTCGCGGCGGCGATGGCGTTCGTGCGCGATCGGGGCCTGCCGCGTCCTTGGCTGGTCGGTTGGTCCTTCGGAACCGAGCTCGCCCTCAAATACGGGCGCGACCACGACATCGAGGGCGTCGTTCTCCTCTCGCCGCCGTTGCACCGGGCCACAGCCGACGAGGTCGCTGCCTGGGCAGGCGACGATCGACGAGTCGTCATCGTGGTGCCCGAGTTCGACGACTACCTCCGCCCGGACGAGGCGCGTCAGCGCTTCGCCTCGATCCCGCATGCGACGCTCATCGCCGTCGAGGGCGGCAAACACCTGTGGGTGGGGGAGAACCAGACCCGTCGGGTGCTCACCGAGATCGTCGCGGCCGTCAACCCCGACGCGCTGCCGCTCGCCGAAGAGTGGGACGACGATCACGCGGCGGACGACGCCTCCTGAGCGTCAGCGCTCGTTCTGCCGCGGGATCACGACCTGGCGGTAGATGATCAGGATGCTGGCTGCCACCGGGATCGCCACGAGCGCTCCGAGGAGCTGCCCCAGCGCGGCTCCGGCGAGGGCTGCGATGACCACCACCGCGCCGGGGATCGATACGGCACGGTTCATGATGCGCGGCGAGATGAGGTAGGCCTCGACCTGCATGTACACGAGGTACCAGATCGCCGCCCACAGTGCCGTCTGGGGTTCTGCGAGTCCGGGTATCAGGCAGGTGAGCACGATGATCGCCGACCCGGTGAGGGTTCCCACCAGGGGGATGAGCGAGAAGAAGAAGGCGATGACCGCGAGCACCGCGGGGAAGGGGGCTCCGATCACGCTCAGGAAGATGGCACTGAGCACACCGTTGATGACGCCCAGGGACACCTGGCCCATGACGTAGAAGCCGACGGATGCCGTGATCTGCTCGGCCAGGTCGATGAAGCGCGGCCGTCGCGAAGCCGGCACGAGCTGATAGACCGCAGCCTTCAGGTTCGGGGTCGACGCCGTGAAGTAGATCGTCAGGATGAGCACGATGACCGCGCCGGTGAACCCGCTGATGATGCCACCGCCGATCAGGATGATCGAGCCCGTGATCGACCCGCCGATCGCCCCGATGTCGAGCGAGTTGTACCAGTCGGAGAGGTACTGGAACAGCTCGTCGACGTTCAGCTGCGGGAAGGTGACGGTCAGCCAGTCCTTGACGGCGTTGACCGGGTCCCAGTCGCCGTTGGTGACGAGGTCCTGGATGGCGGCCACGAGCTGCGAGATCTGCGAGACGATGATCGGCACGACCATGAGGATGATGCCGGCGAAGGCCGCGAGCAGCGCTGCGAAGGTGATCAGGAGAGCTGCCCATCGTGGCAGGCGTCGCCGCTCGAGCCACGAGACCACCGGGTCGAGCCCGAGAGCGAGGAAGAGCGCGGTGCCGACGTAGAGAAGGATGGTCGAGAGGGTCTGGATGCCCCCGATGATCACGATGCCCACGCCGACGCCGAGCGTGGCGATCAGTGCAGTGCGAAACGGGTTCTGGATCTTCACGAACGCCTCCGGGGTCGAATCACTTCACTTTACGAGCCGCGCGAACTTTCGTTGGGAGGCGCCCCTTTCACGACCCTTTCAGGTCGTTTTGGATACTCTGGAACGTCGATCAAGCGTTCGGTGGTCCCGTTCCGAATGTGGAGAGGTGTTTCTTCGTGCGTTTCGTGTGGGCTGTCGTCGCCTTCGTCCTGGCCACCGTCATGATCGGGGCGGGTATCGCGCAGCGCACGATCCTGCGCGGGCCCGAGACCGTCACCGAGTCGGTGACGGTGACGGGAGACGCCCCCTTCACCCTCATCGACGGCGCCGTGCTCACCTCGCGCCCCGGCGCGCAGGCATTGAGCGTTCAGGGCACCGGGACCGTCTTCGCCGCATACGGCCGCACGTCCGACGTGACCGCGTGGCTCGCGCGCACCGATTACACGCGCCTCGGCGTCGACGCCGAGGGGGCGATCACGACTTCCCAGGTCGCGGCCGCGTCCGCGCCGACGCCGGATGCCGACGGCAACATCCCGGCGATGCCGTCACCGGTCGGGTCGGATCTCTGGCTCGAAGAGTTCCAGCGCGATGACGCGCTGACCACATCCCTGCAGCTGCCGCAGGACATGAGCGTCCTGATCGCATCGGACGGCACCGCGCCCGCGCCCGCCGACATCCAGGTGACGTGGCCGATCGAGTCGAACACGCCCTGGGCCGGCCCGCTGATCGTGGCCGGTGGGATCCTCCTCGCGTTCGGAATCGTCATGTACGCGCTCGGCTGGCGCCATCTGCGTCGCTCGCGCGGTCCGCGACGGAAGGGGCTTCCGATGAGCGCCACTCAGCCCATCGATCTCGCGACGGACGCGGAAGCGAAGGGCGTCATCTCGTCCACGCCGCCGCGACGCCGCCTGACACGCGGGCGTCAGGCTCTCCTCGCGATCCCGCTGGTCTCCCTCGTGGCGCTGACGGGGTGCTCGGCGGACGCCTGGCCCCAGTTGGCCCCGAGCCCGACTCCCTCGCCGACCACGACGGTCGTCGCCGACCCCGATCAGGCGCCGCCGGCGGTGACTCAGCAGCAGGCCGAGCGCATCCTCACGCGTATCGCGGAAGACGTCTCGACGGCCGACGCGAGCGCTGACGCCGCCCTCGCCGGCACGCGGCTCGCGGGGCCGGCGCTCGCGGAGCGCGAGACCAATTACACCCTCCGCTCCAAGATCACCGATCGTGCCCCGCTGCCGCCCATCCCGGCGGAACCCCTCGAGATCCTCCTGCCGGAGACGTTCGAGAAGTGGCCGCGTACCTTCCTCGCGGTCGTCGAAGGCGGCGAGGGCGCAGCTGACACGATCATGACGGTCAGTCAGCAGGATCCCTGGTCCAACTACAAGCTCGGCTACATCGCCGAGCTGGCGACCGATTCGTTCCCGGAACTCGCACCGGCATACCTGGGTGCCGCGCAGGTGGCGCCGGACTCGCCGTTCCTCGTCCTGCCGCCGAAGGACCTCGCGGCCGCATACGCCGACCTGCTGACCAACGGCGACGCGAGTCCGTATGCGGGCTTGTTCGAAGCGGACGGCGACGCCTTCCGTGCGGGCGTCACCTCCAACCGCGAGCAGATCGTCAACGACTTCAACCAGACAGGTGCGGAGACGGGCACGGTCTCGTTCACGACCCAGGCCGGGACGCAGCCGCCGATCGCCCTCCAGACGCTCGAGAGCGGCGCCGTCGTGGCGGTGACCATCACAGAGGACCACACGTTCAAGCCGAGCAATCCGGATGCCGTGATCAACGTGCCCGACACCAACCCGGTCGCGAGCGCGCTGACAGGAGTGTCGCAGTCGTCCACCGGCTTCACCACCACGTACGCGGACCAGCTGTTCTTCTTCGTGCCCGGCGCCGGCTCATCCGAGCCGATCCAGTTCCTCGGCTACCGTTCCAATGTCCTCTCAGCAAAGGTCGTATGAATGAGTGATCCTTCCTCCAACGCCGTGCTCCGTGGCGCGCTCGATCTGTCGTCGCTGCGTAACCGCCCCACGGGCCCGGTGCCCGCGTCGGCACCCGCCGGGCAGCCGTCCGAGAGTGCATCGAGCCTGATCTTCGACGTAACCGACCAGACTTTCGGTGAGGTCCTCGAGCTCTCGCGAACGGTACCCGTCGTCGTGGATCTCTGGGCGGAATGGTGCGGCCCGTGCAAGCAGCTGAGCCCCGTGCTCGAGAAGGTCGTCACCGAGCTGGCCGGTCGCGTCGTCCTCGCCAAGGTCGATGTCGACGCCAACCCGCAGCTCGCGCAAGGGTTCCGAGCGCAGTCGATCCCGATGGTGGTCGCGCTGGTGGCAGGGCAGCCCGTGCCGCTGTTCACCGGAGCGGTGCCCGAGCAGCAGGTGCGCGAGGTCTTCGCGCAACTGCTTCAACTCGCGTCTCAGCACGGTGTCACCGGCACCGTTCCCCTGGAAGGGGAGACGGACGCACCGGTAGAGGCCGCCGAGCCGCCGCTGCCCCCGCTGCATGCCGAAGCCTTCGCTGCGATCGAAGCGGGCGACTACCCGCGTGCGATCAGCGCTTACGAGCGGGCGCTCGCGGAGAACCCGCGCGACGCCGACGCTCAGGCGGGTCTCGGACAGGTCAAGCTCCTCGACCGGGTGCAGGGCGTCGACCTCGGTGAGGCCCGCGCCGCAGCCGCGGCCGCGCCGCACGATGTCGATGCGCAGCTGCGCGTCGCCGACCTCGATGTCGCCGGTGGTCACGTCGACGACGCGTTCGGCCGACTCCTGGATCTGTTCGCCGCGGTCGACGGGGATGCTCGATCGACGGTGCGCGACAGGCTCCTCGAGCTGTTCGGCCTCGTGGGAAACGCCGACCCGCGAGTCATCAGCGCGCGCCGGCGGCTCACCTCTCTGATGTTCTGAGGCGAACGCCGCGGGCCCGGGGTGTCACCGTTAGTGACATACCCCGGGCCCGCGGCGTTCGTTCAGTCTTCCGAGACCCCAGGTGCGGCGTCGGGAGCGTGGTGCAGCCACAACACGCCGAGCGGAGGAATCACCATGGTCGCTCGTCCGTCGGTCGCGTGCACGGTGCCGAAGTTGCCCACGCCGGAACCCCCGTATGCCTCGGCGTCGCTGTTGAGGACCTCGCGCCACGCGCCATCCGCCGGCAGTTCGAGCGTGTAGTCGTGCAGCGGTACTCCCGAGAAGTTGCAGATCACCGCGACGGTGTTCCCGTGGTTGTCGCGGCGCGCGAACGCCATGACGTTCGGGTTCCAGTTGGGCGCGCCGAGACGGCTGAAGGCCTCGCCGTCCGAATCGCGGGACCAGAGGGCGGACTGGTCTCGGTACGTGCGATTCATGTCCGCAACGAACGCGTGCAGCCCACGGTGCGCCGGCTGGTCGAGCATCCACCAGTCGAGCTCGCGTGATTCGGACCATTCCGACATCTGCCCGAACTCCTGCCCCATGAACAGCAGCTGCTTGCCCGGATGTCCCCACATGTACGCGAGGTAGGCGCGCATGTTGGCGAGCTTCTGCCAGTGGTCGCCGGGCATCCGGGTGAACAGGCTTCCCTTGCCGTGCACGACCTCGTCGTGGCTGATGGGCAGGACGAAGTTCTCGCTGAACGCGTAGACGAATGAGAACGACAGCTCACCCTCGTGGTGACCCCGGTACATCGGGTCTCGCTTGATGTACTGCAGCGAGTCGTTCATCCACCCCATGTTCCACTTGAACCCGAAGCCGAGGCCGCCCCACTCCGTCGGTGCGGTCACGCCCGGGAAGCTCGTGGATTCCTCCGCGATCATGGCGATGCCGGGGTAGCGCTTGTACGAGGTCGCGTTGACCTCCTGGAGGAACGAGACTGCCTCGAGGTTCTCACGCCCGCCGTGCACGTTGGGCTCCCACTGCCCCTCCTCGCGGGAGTAGTCGAGGTAGAGCATGGAGGCGACAGCATCGACCCGGAGGCCGTCGACGTGGAACTCCTCGAACCAGTACAGGGCGTTCGCGACGAGGAAGTTGCGCACCTCGTTGCGTCCGTAGTCGAAGATCAGCGTTCCCCAGTCGCGGTGCTCGCCGCGGCGGGGGTCCGGGTGCTCGTACAGCGGCTGCCCGTCGAATCGCGCCAGCGCGAACGAGTCCTTCGGGAAATGCCCGGGGACCCAGTCCATGATGACGCCGATGTCCGCCTGGTGAAGCCGGTCGATGAGGTAGCGCAGATCATCGGGTGAGCCGAAGCGGCTGGTCGGGGAGTAGTACCCCGACACCTGGTAACCCCACGAGCCGCCGAACGGGTGCTCGGCCAGCGGCAGGAACTCGACATGGGTGAAGCCCTGTTCGCGAACGTAGTCGATGAGCTGGTCGGCGGCGTCTCGGTAACCGAGTCCGGAACGCCACGACCCGAGGTGCACCTCATAGACCGACATCGGCTGGGAGACGGGCGTCGACGTGCTGCGCCGATCGAGCCACGCGGCATCCTCCCACTCGTAGGAGCTCGCGGCGACGATCGACGCGGTCGCGGGCGGCACCTCCGACTGGCGGGCCATCGGGTCGGCCTTATCGATCCATGCACCGTCGGCCGTGAGGATCTGGAACTTGTAGACAGCGCCGGCGTTCAGCCCCGGAACGAAGAGCTCCCAGACCCCGGAATCGCCCATCGAACGCAGCGCGTGGCCCTGGCCGTCCCAGCCGTTGAAGTCACCGATCACCCGGACCGCGCGCGCGTTCGGCGCCCAGACGGCGAACGACACCCCCGGGACGCCGTTGTGCAGGCGGACATGAGCGCCGAGGACGCGCCAGAGCTCTTCATGGCGACCTTCGCGGATGAGGTGCAGGTCGAGCTCGCCGATCGTCGGGAGGTGACGGTACGGGTCATCGGACACCCAGGCTGGCGCCTCATCGTATGTGGCCACCACCCGGTAAGCCTCGGGGCGTTCGTCGAGAGCGGCTTCCCACACGCCGGCGCGGAGGTGGCGGAACGAAGCCTCGGGCTGGTTCGCGAAAACGGCGGTGACCGTGCGAGCCAGCGGGCGGCGCACGCGGATCACCCAGCCGTCCTCGGTCTGGTGCGAGCCGAGCACGTCGTGCGGAGCGTGGTACGAGCCGGTGGCGACCGAGTCGAGGACGTGGTCTGCGGGGGCGTTCATCGGCGTTCCTTCACGTGCAGGATGTGCATGGGCTCGGCGAAAGCGTCGAGCCGCACATAGTTGTGGTCGTTCCAGGTCCAGACGGCGCCGGTGAGCAGATCCTCGACCTCGTACTCGTCGCCGGGGGCGACGCCCCAGACCGACGTGTCGAGGTGGACCGTCGTCTCGCGTGCCGAATGCGGGTCGACGTTGACGACGACGAGGATCGTGTCGTCCCTGCCGTCGGCCGTCAGTGCGCCGGGGAGATGCTTGGAGAAGACCACGATCGCCTCGTCGTCGGACCAGTGGAACGAGAGGTTCCGGAGCTGACGGAGCGCGGGGTGGGTGCGCCGGATCTCGTTGAGGCGCGTGAGGTAGGGAGCGAGCGACTCGCCGCGTGCCTCGGCGCCCGCCCAATCGCGGAACTTGTACTCGTACTTCTCGTTGTCGATGTTCTCTTCCGACCCCGGGCGCGCGACGTTCTCGATGAGCTCGTACCCCGCGTACACGCCGTAGGACGCCCCGGCGGTGGCGGCGATCCCGGCGCGGATCTTGTAGGCGGGGCGGCCGCCGTATTGCAGGTACTCGGTGAGGATGTCGGGGGTGTTCACGAAGAGGTTCGGACGCATGAAGTCGGCCGTGTCGTGGGCGACCGAGGTCAGGAACTCCTCGAGCTCCTCCTTGGTGTTCCGCCACGTGAAGTACGAGTAGCTCTGCTGGAACCCGGCCATCGCGAGGCTCTGCATCGGGGCGGGGCGGGTGAACGCCTCCGCCAGGAAGACGACGCCGGGCGTCTCGTCGGCAACGGTCGCGATCAGCCACTCCCAGAACTGCAGAGGCTTGGTGTGCGGGTTGTCGACGCGGAAGATCCGCACGCCCTGCGCGATCCAGTGGCGCACGACCCGCAGCACCTCGGCGCGGATGCCCGCGGGGTCGTTGTCGAAATTGACCGGGTAGATGTCCTGGTACTTCTTCGGCGGGTTCTCGGCGTACGCGATCGAGCCGTCGGGCAGCGTGGTGAACCACTCGGGATGCTCCGCGACCCAGGGGTGGTCGGGGGATGCCTGCAGCGCCAGGTCGAGCGCGACCTCGAGGCCCGCGCCGGAGGCCGCGGCGAGAAAGCCGCGGAAGTCCTCGAGCGTCCCGAGGTCGGGGTGCACCGCGTCGTGACCGCCCTCGGGGCCGCCGATCGCCCAGGGCGAGCCCGGATCATCCGGGCCGGCGGTCAGGGTGTTGTTCGGCCCCTTGCGGTGAGTGCGCCCGATCGGGTGGATGGGTGGCAGGTAGAGGACGTCGAACCCCATGGCGGCGACGGCGGGCAGGCGGTCTCGCGCGGTGACGAACGTGCCGCTGCGTACGGAGCCGTCGGAGAGACGTTCGGCGCCCTCGGAGCGGGGGAAGAACTCGTACCAGGCGCCGACGCCCGCGCGCTCGCGTTCGACGAGCAGCTCGTGCTCGTCGCCGACCGTCACGAGCGACTGGAGCGGGCGATCGGCGAAGACGCGCGCGAGATCGGCGTCGCGGACGACCGCGAGCGCATCGACCGCGTCGACCGCGGCATCCCGAAGTCTCGCGGCGGCCTTCTCGAGGATCTTGCGCTCGGCAGCGGGGCGGGACTTCTCTGCGGCAGCGCGCACGAGCAGGAGGGCGCCAGCCTCGCGCATCAGAGGAACGTCGACTCCGGCGGCGATCTTGATCGCGGCGGCGTGCTGCCAGGTGGCGAAGTCGTCACCGAAAGCCTCGTAGCGGAAGCGCCACACGCCCTCGGCGAGCGGGGCGACGAGGACGGACCATCGGTCGAATCCGTCGTTGAGGGGCGTCAGCCGGTGCAACGACTCACGTCCATCGGGCGAGAACAGCCGCAGATGCACACCGATCGCGTCGTGCCCTTCGCGGAACGCCGTGACTCGGAACGGCACGGCTTCGCCGGCGAAGGCGGAGGGACGGAACCGGCCACCCGGAACCGAGGGGGCGGGGCGCTGGAGCGGGATGCGTCCCGTGACCGTGTCGCCGGCCGACGGAAGCGGCGCGGCGGGGCGGCCGGGGATCTCGGCGGTGCTGCGGAACGGGGCGGGTGAGGTCGTGCGCGTCGTTGATGCCACGGCTCGAACCTATCGCGGTGGACGAGTTCGAAAAACGGGCTTGCGCCTCACTCCGCTCTGAGCAAATGCAACGTCGGCCCCGAGAGGGGGAGGCGGTCGCCCGGGGCGAATCGCGCGCCGTTCTCTCGGGGACGCTCGTCGGCGCTCGACCAGAGGGACACCAGAGATGACGCCGCGCCGACGGGTGGCAGCACGACCTCTGCGTCGTCCTCGCGGCCGTGGATGATGAGGAGCACGCAGTTGGCGGGTTCGTGCGCCGGGGTCGACGTCGCGACGTATTGGAGGGTGCGCTGCTCCGGATCGGTCCATGCCGCCTGCGTCATGGGCTGGCCCTGCGCGTCGAACCACTGGATGACGGATGCCTCGGGCACCTCGTCGTCCGGGGCGGCGTACCGCACGGGGCGCAGGGCCGGGTTCTCGGCGCGCAGCCGCGTGAGTTCCCGCACGTGCGCGAGCAAGTCGACCTGCCAGTCCGCGAGCTGCCAATCGACCCAGGTCAGGGCGCTGTCGTGACAGTAGGCGTTGTTGTTACCGAATTGTGTGCGGCCCATCTCGTCTCCGGCGGTCAGCATCGGCACTCCGGCAGACAGCAGGAGGGTCCCGACCAGGTTTCGGATCGCGCGATGCCGCGCGGACAGGATGTGCTCGAGCGCAGTGTCGCCCTCGGCGCCGTGGTTGAAGGACCGGTTCGTGTCTGCGCCGTCGCGGCCCTGCTCGCCGTTGGCGTCGTTGTGCTTGACGTCGTAAGAGACCAGGTCGCGCAGGGTGAAGCCGTCGTGCGCGGTGATGAAGTTCACCCCCGCCAGCGGACCGCGCTTCGCGCCGAACAGCGGCGCAGAGCCCGCGAGGTGCGTGGCGAGTCCGCCGACGCCGGCCGGTGAGGTTCCGGCTCGGCGCAGGTAGTCGATGTCGCTGAGCCAGAAGTTGCGGACCCCGTCGCGGTAGCGATCGTTCCACTCCTGCCATCCGTCGCCGAACCCGCCGGTGTGCCAGCCGCCCAGCCCGACGTCCCACGGCTCCGCGATGATCTTGTCGTCGCGCAGGATGGGGTCGTCGGCGATCGCCCGCAGCAACGGGTGGTCCGGATCGAACACGTGCTCGGCGTCACGACCGAGGGTCACAGCCAGGTCGAAGCGGAACCCGTCGATCTGCACCTCCTCGCTCCAATAGCGCAGAGAGTCGAGGATCAGTCGTGCGGCGGCGTGGGTCGACGTGTCGACGGAGTTGCCGCAGCCGGTCACGTCGATGTAGGCGCCGTCGTCCTGCTGGCGGTAGTAGCCGCGGTTGTCGATGCCTCGGAAGCTCGACCGCGGTCCGCCCAGCTCGAGTTCGGCGGTGTGGTTGTAGACGACGTCCAGGATGACCTCGATGCCGGCGGCGTGAAGAGCGCGCACTGTGCGTTTGAGCTCTTTCAGGACGGCGGTGGGGCCGCTGCGGCGCGCGTCCTGCGTGGCGTAGGCCGCGTGGGGCGCGAAGAACCCGAGCGTGTTGTAGCCCCAGTAGTTGGCCAGCCCCAGAGCGAGCAGCCGCGGCTCGCTCTCGAAGGCGTGGATCGGCAGAAGCTCGACGCTCGTGACGCCGAGCGAGCGGAGATGGTCGATCATCGCCGGGTGACCGAGTCCGGCGTATGTGCCGTGCAACGCCGGGGGGATGTCGGGATGCCGCTTGGTGAGGCCTTTGACGTGCGCTTCGTAGATGACCGTGCGGTCCCGGGGGACCCGCGGTTTACGGATGCCGCCCCAGTCGAAGCCCGAGTCGATCACGGCCGAGCGGTGATCGCCCGGGGCGCCCGAGACGACGCCGCGAGCGTACGGGTCGAGCAGAAGGGTCTGGGGGTTGAAGACGTTGCCCGCCCCGTGCGGTCCATCCACGCGCAGCGCGTACCGGACTCCCGGCCGCAGCGTCTCGATGTCGGCTGCCCAGATCCCGTCGCCGACGGGCTCGAGCGGTCGCTCGTCGACGGCCCAGTCGAGGTCGTCGTCATCGAACAGCACCACGTCGATCGATGTCGCCCGCTCGGACCAGACCCGAAGGGTGCCGCCGTTCTCGCGGAGCGTGACGCCGAGGTCGGTGAATCGGGGATCGTGCAGTCCGGCTGGGCTGGTGCTGTCGGGCATGCGATCTACAGTAATGAGCGTCGGTGAACGCCCGGGGAGGTCGGATGGTCGTCTATCTCGATCATGCTGCGACGACCGCGCTCCGCCCGGAAGCGCGCGATGCGTGGCTGTCGGCCCACGAGACGCTCGGCAACGCCTCGTCGGTGCACGGCGCGGGACAGGCGGCGCGCCGGCTCCTCGAGGATGCGCGCGATGCGGTCGCGTCGGCGCTCGGCTGCGAGCCCATCGAGGTGGTCTTCACGTCCGGGGGGACCGAGGCGATCAACCTGGCCGTCAAAGGGCTCTGGCTCGCCGCCGACGCCGGCGCCGAGTCCTCCGCGACCGGGCCGATCGTGCTGCCTGACGGCGAACACCACGCCACGATCGATGCGGTCGCGTGGCTCGCGTCGCGCTGGGGTGCCGCCGTGCGCCCCGTCGGTCTCGACTCCGTCGGCCGGATCGATCCCGCTCTGTTCGCCGACGCGCTGCCCGGCGCTGCTCTCGCGACCGCGCTCGTCGCCAACAACGAGGTCGGAACGCGCAACGATGCGGCGGCGCTCGCCCGGGCGGCGCGCGACGCGGGGGTGCCGCTGCACCTCGACGCGGTCGCGGCGCTCGGCACCGTCGCCCTCGACTTCGCGGCGTGGCGGGGCGGGGGCGCGACGCCCGACGGCCTCGTGGCCATGTCCGTCTCCGGCCACAAAGTCGGCGCCCCAGTGGGCACGGGCGCGCTCGTCGTATCGCGCCACGCGCAGCTGACACCCCTCGCGCACGGCGGTGGCCAGCAGCGGGGGCTTCGCGCGGGTACCCAGGATGTCGCCGGGGCGGCGGCGTTCGCGGCGGCGCTCGACATCGCCGAGGCCGAGCGCGCCCACGAGGCGGTCCGGGTCGAGCGCCTTCGCGGTCGCCTGATCGAGGGCATTCGATCGCTCGTGCCGTCGGCGGTCATCCTGGGCGATCTTCGCGACCGGCTGCCCGGCAACGTCCACGTGCTCTTCCCGGGCACGATCGGCGAGACTCTCCTGTTCCTCTTCGACACGGTCGGGATCGCGGTGTCGACCGGTTCGGCTTGCCAGGCCGGGGTCACGGAGCCCTCGCACGTCGTGCTCGCCCTCGGACGTGACGCCGACGACGCCCGCGCGGTGCTGCGTCTGACCCTCGGTCGCACGAGCACCGACGCCGACGTCGACGCGTTCCTCGCGGCCCTTCCCGAGGTGCACCGGCGTGCGGTCGCCGCCCGCGCCGGGCGTGCAGCCCGCACGTAGACTGGAGCGATGCGAGTACTGGCTGCGATGAGCGGCGGCGTCGACTCGGCGGTCGCCGCGGCCCGAGCCGTCGACGCCGGGCACGACGTCGTCGGCGTACACCTCGCGCTCTCCCGCGCGGGCGGCACGCTGCGGGCCGGCAGCCGCGGCTGCTGCACGATCGAGGATGCGATGGACGCGCGCCGCGCCGCCGACCTCCTCGGCATCCCCTTCTACGTCTGGGACTTCTCCGAGCGCTTCCGCGATGACGTCATCGACGACTTCGTCGCGGAGTACCGCGCCGGCCGGACACCGAACCCGTGCATGCGGTGCAACGAGAAGATCAAGTTCGCGGCGCTCCTCGAGCGCGCCATCGAACTCGGATTCGATGCTGTGTGCACCGGTCACTACGCCCTCCTGGTCGACGGCCCCGAGGGACGCGAGCTGCACCGCGCGTCGGATGCCGCGAAGGACCAGTCGTACGTCCTCGGCGTGCTCACGGCGGAGCAGCTCGCCCACACCTACTTCCCGCTCGGGTCGACGCCCTCGAAGGCCGAGGTGCGCGCGGAGGCGGCCGAGCGTGGTCTGACGGTCGCGCAGAAGCCCGACAGTCACGACATCTGTTTCATCCCCGACGGCGACACCCGAGGGTGGCTCGCCGAGAAGGTCGGCGCCGAGGCGGGCGAGATCGTCGACCGCACGGGAGCGGTGGTCGGACGTCACGAGGGGGCGCACGCGTTCACCGTGGGTCAGCGCCGAGGGCTCCAGCTGGGCGTTCCTGCGCCGGACGGCAAGCCTCGCTTCGTGCTCGAGGTGCGCCCGGTGGACAACCGTGTCGTGGTGGGTCCGAAGGAGGCACTGGCGACCGCTGAGATCGCGGGCGGCCGCTTCACGTGGGCCGGGCGGGCGCCGTCCGAGCGCGTCTTCGCCTGCGAAGCGCAGATCCGGGCGCACGCCGATCCGGTCCCGGCCCGAGCCGAGATCACCGAGAACGAGATCGTCGTGACCCCTGACACTGCCTTCGACGGCGTGGCTCCGGGTCAGACGGCCGTGATCTACGACGGCTCGCGCGTTCTCGGACAGTTCACGATCGACCGGACCGTCTCGGCCGTCCCGGTCGACGCCTGATCGAGCCGGCGGCGGCGCGCAGCGCGTCGCCCAGCTCCGTGTAGCGGAACCGGTACCCCGCCTCGAGGAGGCGCTCGGGGACGACCCAACGGCTCTTCAGCACGAGTTCCGGTTCGGTGCGCAGGAGCCACATCGCGGGTTCGAGCATCCACCGCCAGGAGGGAACGCCGAACGGCATCCCGACGGTGGAGCGCAGCTCTCGCATGAGGGTGCGGTTATCCGATGCGTGCGGACTCACGACGTTGACGATTCCCGCCATGTCCTCGTGCGCATCGACCCAGCGCAGCGTGCCCACGACGTCGTCGATGTGCACCCAGCTGAACCGCTGCCGCCCGCGCGTGCGATACCAGGGTGCGGTGCTCCCGGTCGGGTGATCGCCGATGCCGCGATAGCGGCGGTGCGGCATGATCGGACCGTCGATCTGCGGGCCGCCGAGGCCGACGTGGGCCAGCGTCAGCAGCATGGCGGTGGCGGGCCCCGGGCCCAGGACGATGGCCATCCGCAGGGCGACGCGGCGCGTCCGCGGAAGCTCGCCGTTGAAGAACGCCGCCTCCCATGCGCGTGCCACGTCGACGGAGAAGCCGCTCCCGAGCTCGCCGTCTGATTCGGAGTTCGGCCGGTCGGTCGCGTGACGGTAGATCGTGGCGGTCGACGCGTTGACCCAGAGTCGCGGCGGTTGTGCGGCCCGGCGGACGGCAGCGGAGAGGTCGCGCGTCGTCGCGACCCGCGAGCGCAGGATCTCGTCGCGGTTGCGATCGGTGTAGCGGCAGTCCACCGATTTGCCTGCCAGGTTGACGAGGAGATCCGCGCCGTCGATGAGGCGGGCCACGGCGGCCGCATCGTCCCACGTCCTGCCGGACGCGCGCCCGATCGTGTCGACGGTATAACCGTCGGTCGTGAGCGCGTCGACGATTGCGGTGCCGATGAATCCGGAGGCGCCGGCCACGACGGCGCGGGGGCGGGTGTTGCTCATACGGTCATCGTAGTAGTTTCTGAACATGTTCAGTACCGGAGGAAACGGTCCGCACGATCGGTCGATATACGAACGCGCGCTCGGGGGGGACCTCTCGCGCATGCCGCCCGTGCTCCGCGTCTACTTCGGCTCGATACCCGCGGGGTGCGTCGGGGTCGGAGAGGGCATCTACGACGAGGCGGGCTACTGCGGCCCCCGCTGGCTGCGGCCCATCGTCCGCTTGTTCGCGGGGCGCGGGGTGATGTTCCCCGAACGGGGTACCGACGTACCGTTCGTGGTCGTGAACACGCCCCGGCGGGACGATTCTCTCCACGCGGAGCGCGACTTCCTCTTCGCCGGTGCCCCGCGGCGCATGGTCGACGCGATGAGCTGCGCTCGAACCGGCGAGATCGTCGACCGTCTCGGTCGTCGGGGCGGGCTGGAAGTGCGCCTTCGCGCCGAAGCCGACCTCCGCGGGATGCGGATGCGGTCCGTGGGACTCGCCGTCCGATTGGGTGCGGCGCGGCTGCCGCTTCCTCCGGTGGCGGGAGTGGCCGTGACCGAGACTGCGGACCACGCGGATGCCGTGGCGCAGCGCGTCGAGGTGAGCGTGCGGGCGTGGCTGATCGGGGAGCTCTTCCGCTATCACGGTTCGTTCACGTACCGCATCCAGCCGGCCGACGGGAACCCCGTCCGCGGCGTCGTACCCCCTGCCTAGACTGACGAGGTGGCAGACGGAGAACTCCCCGAGATCACCCTCGACGAGGCGCGCGCAGAATCCCGTGACCTGATCGAGCGGATCACCGCGGCGCGCGACGCGTACTACGGTCGCGATGCCGAGGTCGTCGACGATGCGACGTACGACGGGTGGATGCGTCGCCTCGACGAGCTCGAGCGAGTGCATCCCGAGCTGCAGTCGCAGGACTCGCCCACACAGACGGTCGGCGCCGCCGAGTCGACGCTGTTCGCGCCGGTCACGCACGCCGAACGGATGCTGAGCCTCGACAACGTCTTCTCGCCCGAAGAGCTGACCGATTGGTGCGTCAAGGCAGCGGCGTCCGCCGGCCGTCCTGTCCGTTGGCTCTCCGAACTCAAGATCGACGGACTCGCGATCAGCCTGCGCTACGAGAACGGCGTCCTGACATCTGCCGCGACACGCGGTGACGGACGCGTCGGTGAGGACGTCACCGTGAACGCCCTGCGCGTCAGCGGCATCCCCGAGCGGCTCGCGGGAGAGGGGCACCCGGCCATCGTCGAGGTGCGCGGCGAGATCTTCATCCCCGTCGCCGAGTTCGCCCAACTCAACGGGCTTCAGGCCGAGATGCGCGATCGTATGGTCGAGGAGGCGCGGTCCCGTTCCCGCGCGTTCGACGAGGAACGCGCGCGCATCAGCGCCGAGCGCCGCTTTCCGGCCTTCGCGAACCCTCGCAACGCCGCGAGCGGGGGCCTGCGGCAGCAGCTCGATAAGAAGACGGGTCTCGAGCTCGAAGCCTCCGAGGCCCGCGTCCGCTCACTCCGGCTCTACGTGCACGGAATCGGCGCGTGGCAGAACCCGCCGGTGTCGTCGCAGAGCGAGATCTATGCGCTCTTGGCCGAATGGGGTCTGCCCATCAGCCCGCACTCGCAGACGCACGAGAGCATCGACGGCGTGCTCGGCTACGTCGCGCACTACGGCGAGAACCGTCACAGCGTCGAGCACGAGCTCGACGGCGTGGTCGTGAAGATCGACGAGCTGGCGCTGCACGACGAGCTGGGCGCGACCAGTCGCGCACCTCGCTGGGCGATCGCCTACAAGTACCCGCCGGAACAGGTCAACACCAAGCTGCTCGACATCGTCGTGTCGGTCGGTCGCACCGGCCGGGCCACGCCCTTCGCCGTGATGGCGCCCGCCCGCGTCGCGGGCAGCGTCGTGCGGCAGGCGACGCTGCACAATCAGGACGTCGTGCGCGCCAAGGGTGTCCTCATCGGCGACACCGTGGTGCTGCGGAAGGCGGGCGACGTCATCCCCGAAGTACTCGGACCCGTGGTCGAGTTGCGCGACGGCACGGAACGCGCGTTCGTCATGCCCACGAACTGCCCCGAGTGCGGGTCGCCGCTGCGCCCGGCGAAAGAGGGCGACATCGACCTCCGCTGCCCCAATGCGCGCTCCTGCCCGGCGCAGGTCCGCGGCCGCGTCGAGCACGTCGGGTCCCGCGGCGCCCTCGACATCGAGGCGCTCGGAGAGGTCACGGCAGCCGCCCTGACGCAGCCGTTGGGCGATGCCAGCCCGCCGCTGGTGACGGAG
Organism: Microbacterium sp. BDGP8; assembly: GCF_029991045.1. Lineage (NCBI taxonomy): Bacteria > Bacillati > Actinomycetota > Actinomycetes > Micrococcales > Microbacteriaceae > Microbacterium > Microbacterium sp. BDGP8. The sequence goes on from NZ_CP120712.1 coordinate 1,617,567, forward strand.
GCCGCTCTCTTCGAGCTCACCCTCGATCAGCTCGTGCCGATCGAGGTCATCGTCCGCGACTCCGAGACGGGCGAGCCTCGTGTGGACGAGAAGACGGGCGAACCCGTGCGGCGTGCTCCCTTCCGGCGCAACCCCTCGGCTGCGGAGAAGAAGGATGGGCTGACCGGACCGCAACCGTCGGCGCAGGCACTGAAGCTGCTCGACGAGCTCGAGAAGGCGAAGACGAAGGAGCTGTGGCGGTTCCTCGTCGCGCTCAGCATCCGCCACGTCGGTCCGGTCGCGGCGCGTGCCCTCGCGCAGTGGTTCGGCTCGATCGCCGCGATCCGTGCGGCGACGCGGGACGAACTGGCGGCCGTCGAGGGCGTGGGCGGCATCATCGCGGATTCTCTGATCGACTGGTTCGAGGTCGACTGGCACAGCGAGATCGTCGAGCGATGGGAAGCCGCCGGGGCGCGGCTCGAGGTACCGGGTCACCCCGGACCGGGCGCAGCCGTGGTCGAGGGCGGAGTTCTCGAGGGCATCACCGTCGTGGCGACGGGATCGCTCGAGGGCTACACCCGCGAAGGCGCCCAGGAGGCGATCCTCGCCGCCGGTGGAAAGGCCGGCTCGTCCGTCTCGAAGAAGACCGACTTCGTCGCGGCGGGGCCGGGCGCAGGATCCAAGCTGGCCAAGGCAGAACAGCTCGGTGTGCGGATCATCGATGCCGCGCAGTTCCGCCTCCTCGTCGAGCAGGGGCCAGCGGCCCTCGATTCCTGAACAGGGGATGACGCGAGACCGGTGTCTGCGGCTCGACCTAGAGTGACGACGATCACAAGGAGGCCGCATGTCAGATCCGCTCACCCCGCAGGAGATCGCCTGGCTCGATCAGGAGCACCGCCGCGTCACCGAGACCATACGGCGTTACGGTGTGGCGGCCGAGTATGTCATCGGCGACCCGCCGCGCCGCCAGCCGAGCTTCGCATACTCGATCGGCTTGTTCGGCCTCGGTCATCCCGAGGTCCTCGTCTTCGGATTGAATGACGCGAACGCGGGTGCTCTCATCAACGACGTTGCGGCGCGTGTGCGGGCCGGGTCGGATCTCACGGTCGGCGAGGTGCTGTCATTCCCCGGCTGGGCGCATCGCGTGAGCGTGGCGGAGGTCCCGAACCCCGGCGAGGTGCTGTTCTCGGCCAACTCGTACTACGACCGGCCGCCGTTCGCCTCGGTCCCGGCCCTCCAGCTGATCTACGACGATATCGAGGGTCGCTTCCCCTGGGATGAGGGGTACAGCAGGCCGCGCTGGCTGCAGCCGGAGCCGGGCGCCTTCCGCGCGTGAGCGAAGGGCGGGGATCAGCCCGCGAGGAGCCGATCGCGGACTTGGCGACGCAAGACCTTGCCGATCATCGACTTCGGCAGCTCGTCGACGACGACCACCCGACGCGGCACCTTGTAGGGCGTCAGGATGCCGCGGCAGAAGTCCCGCACGTCGGCCTCGTCGATTGTCGCCCCGGGGGCGGCGACCACGGCGGCCACGACATCCTCGCCGGAATGCTCGCTGGGCAGCCCGACGACGGCGGCGTCGGCGATCTGCGGGTGCTGACGCAGCGCGATCTCGACCTCGGTCGGTGCGACGTTGAAGCCGCCGGTGATGATGAGTTCCTTGATCCGGTCGACGATCCGCACGAATCCCGCCTCGTCGATCGTCACGATGTCGCCCGTGCGGAACCAGCCGTCGACGAAGACCTTCTCGGTCTCCTCGGGCTTGCCGTAGTAGCCGGTGAACACCTGGGGGCCGCGGACCAGTAGCTCGCCCCGCCCGCCGGGCTCGACGTCCCGTGTCGGTTCGTCCGGGTCCACGACGCGGCACTCGGTGCCGGGAAGCGGTAGACCGACGGTGCCGGGGACACGGTTCCCGGCCACGGGATTGGCCATCAGGACGGGGGAGCATTCCGACAGCCCGTATCCCTCGACGAGGTATCCGCCCGTCGATGCCTCGAACGGCACGACGAGCTCGTGGGGGAGCGCCATCGCGCCGGAGATCGCGACCTGCGTGCCCGCGAGCGACACGCCCGCCGCATCGGCGGCCGCAAGCAACCGCTCGGCGATCGGCGGAACCAGGGGCAGGAGAGTGGCCGGATGCCGCTTGTGCACCGCGAGCACGAGGGCCGGATCGAACTTCGGGAAGAGGACGAGCCGCGCACCCATCGACATCGCGAAAGTGAGGCAGAGGGTCAGGCCGTACGCGTGGAACATCGGCAGCACCGCGTAGACGACGCAACCCGCGCCGCGCTCGATCGTCGGGGTCCACGCCTGCGCCTGGGCCGCGTTCGCCAGGAGGTTTTGATGGGTGAGCGCCGCGCCCTTGGGGTTGCCCGTCGTGCCGCTGGTGTACTGGATGAGAGCGAGATCACCCGTGGTCGGACCCACGTGGCTCGCCGGCAGGGGATCGTGGCGTTCGGCATCCGACCAGAACCCGTGCACGCGATTGCGGGCCACGGGAGAGGTGAGTGCTTCACGCGACTCGCGCGCCTTGGCGATGGGCAGGCGGAGCGCCGCCCGCATGTGGAACGGCATGGCCGTGGTGATGTCGACGGCGATCACGGCGTTGAGGGCCAGATCGTCGGGGAAGTCGAGCAGCACCGAGACGAGCTTGCTCCAGACGATGGCGACCTTCGCGCCGTGATCTTCGAACTGCTTGCGCATCTCGCGCGGGGTATAGAGCGGGTTGTGCTCGATGACGACGGCCCCCAGGCGCAGAACGGCGTAGAAGGCCACGATGTGCTGCGGGCAGTTGGGCAGCACGATAGCCACCCGGTCGCCGCGGCGCACACCGGCATCCCGCAGGTACGCGGCGGCTCGTTCGATCCGGTCCTGCAGCTGCTGGTACGAGACGGTGCGGCCGAAGAACTCCAGGGCGGGGGCGTCGGGATGCTCCCGTGCGGACGTCGCCACGATGTCGACGAGCGAGCCCTCCATGGGCGGGAGGTCCTCCGGCACCCCGTCGGCGTAGCTGGCGATCCAGGGACGTGGCGGGTCGTAGGTCGTCACGCTGACACCCTACGGGTCTCGCGGGCGATCGGGCCCCAACTAGAATCGTCGGGTGTCTGAAATCACCCCCGATCTCGTGCGCCACCTCGGCGTGCTCGCCCGGATCCAGCTGAACGACGAGGAGGTCGAGCGTCTCACGGGACAGCTCGACGCGATCGTCGACAACATCGCGAAGGTGTCGGAGGTGGCGACGCCGGATGTTCCGGCGACGAGCCACCCGATCGCCCTCGAGAACGTCTTCCGCGAGGACGTCCCCGGCGACATGCTCACGCTCGACCAGGTTCTCCAGAACGCACCCGAACGAGCGGACGACCGTTTCCGCGTGACCGCGATCCTGGGGGAGGAGCAGTGAGCGACTTCATCCGGTCGAGCGCCGCCGAGCTCGCCGCCCGTCTGGCCGACCGCAGCATCAGCAGCGTCGAGGTGACTCAGGCTCACCTCGACCGCATCGCCGCCGTCGATGGTGACGTGCACGCGTTCCTGCACGTCTCCGAGCACGCCCTCGAGGTGGCGGGCGAGATCGACGCGCGCCGCGCCGCGGGTGAGGAGCTCGGCGAGCTGGCGGGTGTGCCCCTCGCGATCAAGGACGTGCTCGTCACCACGGACATGCCGTCGACGAGTGGGTCGAAGATCCTCGAGGGCTTCATGTCGCCGTACGACGCGACGGTCGTGGCGCGCGCTCGTGCTGCGGGACTCGTCCCGCTCGGCAAGACGAACATGGACGAGTTCGCGATGGGCTCCTCGACGGAGCACTCCGCGTACGGGCCGACCCGCAATCCGTGGGACCTCGACCGCATCCCCGGCGGCTCCGGGGGCGGTTCCGCCGCCGCCGTCGCCGCGTTCGAGGCGCCGCTCGCCCTCGGATCCGACACCGGCGGCTCGATCCGTCAGCCCGCGCACGTCACGGGCACGGTCGGAGTGAAGCCGACGTACGGTGGCGTCAGCCGCTACGGCTCCATCGCGCTCGCCTCGAGTCTCGACCAGGTCGGTCCCGTCTCGCGCACCGTTCTCGACTCGGCTCTGCTGCACGACGTCATCGGCGGCCACGACCCGCACGACTCGACGTCGCTGGCGGACCAGTGGCCGTCCTTCGCCGCGGCAGCGCGCGAGGGTGCCCGGGGCGATGTGCTGCGCGGACTCAAGGTCGGCGTCATCCGCGAGCTCGCCGATGTCGGCTTCCAGCCCGGCGTCAGCGCGTCGTTCCGCGCATCTTTGGCGGCGATGGAGGCGCAGGGCGCGGAGATCGTCGAAATCAGTGCACCCCACTTCGAGTACGGGGTCGCCGCGTACTACCTGATCCTCCCGGCCGAGGCGTCGAGCAACCTCGCGAAGTTCGACTCGGTGCGGTTCGGACTTCGCGTCGACGTGCCCGGCGGCACCGTCGAGGACGTCATGTCGGCGACCCGCGAAGCCGGCTTCGGCGACGAGGTCAAGCGCCGCATCATCCTGGGCACCTACGCCCTGTCGGCCGGCTACTACGACGCCTACTACGGCAGCGCTCAGAAGGTGCGGACGCTCATCCAGCGCGATTTCGACGAAGCTTTCGCGCAGGTCGATGTCATCGCGACTCCGTCCGCACCCACGACCGCGTTCCGTCTCGGCGACCAGATCGACGATCCGCTGCAGATGTACCTGAACGACGTGACGACCATCCCGGTCAATCTCGCCGGCGTTCCGGGGATCTCCATTCCGTCGGGGCTGTCGGATGACGATGGTCTGCCGGTCGGTATCCAGTTCATCGCTCCGGCGCGCCAGGACGCACAGCTGTATCGGGTGGGCGCCGCGCTCGAGTCTCTGCTCGTCGACAGCTGGGGCGGCCCGCTGCTCGACCGCGCACCGATCCTGGGAGGGGCACGCTGATGGCTGCCAAGGTCGCACTGATGGACTTCGACAAGGCGCTGGAGCTGTTCGAGCCCGTGCTCGGCTTCGAGGTGCACGTCGAGCTGAACACGCGCACGAAGATGTTCTCGCCGGCTGCGAACCCGGCTCACCCCGAGAACCACGGCGCAGCTCCGAACACCCTCGTCGCGCCCGTCGACATGGGTCTGCCCGGGGCGCTCCCTGTCGTGAACGAGACGGCGATCCGGTCGTCGATCAGCCTGGGTCTCGCGCTCGGCTGCTCGATCGCACCCTCGAGCCGCTTCGCGCGGAAGAACTACTTCTACCCGGACCTCGGCAAGAACTACCAGATCTCGCAGTACGACGAGCCGATCGCGTTCGAGGGCGCGGTCGAGGTGGAGCTGTCCGACGGCACCACCGTCACCGTCGACATCGAGCGGGCCCACATGGAGGAGGATGCGGGCAAGCTCACGCACATGGGCGGCGCCGCGGGTCGTATCCAGGGCGCCGAGTTCTCGCTCGTCGACTACAACCGAGCCGGAGTGCCGCTCGTCGAGATCGTGACCAAGCCGATCTTCGGTGCCGAGCACCGCGCGCCGGAGATCGCGAAGGCCTATGTCCGCACGATCCGCGACATCGTCATCGGCCTGGGTATCTCGGAGGCGCGCCTCGAGCGGGGGAACCTGCGGTGCGACGCGAACGTGTCGCTGCGTCCCCGGGGCCAGGAGAAGCTCGGCACGCGTACCGAGACGAAGAACGTCAACTCGATGCGCTCCGTCGAGCGTGCGGTGCGCTACGAGATCCAGCGTCAGGCCGCCATCCTCGCCGAGGGCGGCACCATCACGCAGGAGACTCGGCACTGGCATGAGGACACCGGCACGACCTCGCCGGGGCGCCCGAAGTCGGATGCCGACGACTACCGGTACTTCCCGGAGCCCGATCTGCTGCCGGTCGCACCGTCGCCGCAGCTGATCGACGAGCTCCGCGCGGCCCTTCCCGAGCCGCCGGCTGCCCGACGCCGCCGGCTGCAGGGCGAATGGGGCTTCACCGACCTCGAGTTCCAGGACGTCGTCAACGGCGGCCTGCTCGCCGAGGTCGACGCGACGGTCGCGGCGGGGGCGTCGCCCGCTTCGGCCCGCAAGTGGTGGACCGGCGAGATCACGCGCGTCGCGAACGCGCGTGGGGCCGAGCCGCAGGCGCTCGTCTCGCCGGCTGACGTGGCGGCGCTGCAGAAGCTGGTGGATGCCGGAACCCTGACCGACAAGCTGGCGCGCCAGGTGCTCGAGGGCGTGATCGACGGCGAAGGCTCGCCCCAGGAGGTCGTGGATTCGCGCGGCTTGGCTGTGGTGTCGGACGACGGCGCTCTGATCGCCGCGATCGACGACGCCCTCGCCGCTCAGCCGGACGTCCTGGCGAAGATCAAGGACGGCAAGGTGCAGGCTGCGGGAGCGGTGATCGGCGCGGTCATGAAGGCTATGAAGGGTCAGGCCGACGCCGCGCGCGTGCGCGAGCTGATCCTCGAGCGCGCGGCCCAGTAGGCGCAGCTTCGTCGCACGGCCGCGTCGTCCGACGGCGCGGCCGTTGTCGGCGGTACCCGCGACAATAGAAGCATGGGACGCGGCGACGGCACGGGACGCATCGTGTCGCCGCCGGATGCGGACGACACCGGCACCCGCATCCTCCACGTCGACATGGACGCCTTCTACGCGGCCGTCGCGGTGCTGGACGACCCGTCCCTCGCGGGCAAGCCCATCATCGTCGGCGGCGTGGAGCGCCGCGGCGTCGTCTCGAGCGCCTCGTACGAAGCGCGGCGCTTCGGCGTCCGGTCGGCGATGCCGGTCGCGCGCGCCCTGCAGCTGTGCCCGCAGGCCATCGTGGTCCCGACGACGTTCGAGCGCTACACGGAGCTCTCTCGACGCGTGATGGAGATCTTCCGGTCGATCACGCCACTAGTTGAGCCGCTCTCGATCGACGAGGCGTTCCTCGACGTGAGCGGGGCCCGTCGGCTCTGGGGGAGCCCGCGCGAGATCGCGCAGCTCATTCGACGGCGCGTGCTGAGCGAGACCGGCCTCACCTGCAGCGTGGGGGTCGCGGCGACGAAGCACGTCGCCAAGATGGCGTCGACGATCTCCAAGCCTGACGGGCTCCTCGTCGTCGCCGAGCATCAGACGCTCCGCTTCCTCGCAGGTCGCCCGGTCGGTGCCCTGTGGGGCGTAGGGCCCAAAGCCGCCGAGGCCCTCCTCGCGCGCGGCATCCGGACGGTGGCCGACGTGTGGGACACCCCGCGCTCCGTCCTCGACCGTGCGCTCGGTCCGGCGATGGGCGAGCGCGTGTGGCATCTCTCGCGCGGTCACGACGCTCGTCAGGTGCAGACCGAGCGGGCCGAGAAGAGCATCTCGCACGAGGAGACGTTCTCCCACGACGTCACCGACCTCACGGTGCTCCGTTCCGAGCTCAGGCGTCTGGCCGACCGGGTGGGCGCGCGACTGCGCGCTGGCGGCTGGGAGGCTGGCACGGTGTCGATCAAGGTGCGACTGAGCGACTTCTCGACGTACTCCCGCTCGCAGACTCTGCCCCTGGCGACGAACGTCGGGCAGCGCATCGGGTCAGCGGCGATCGAGTTGCTTTCGTCGGTGGAGCTCTCGCAACCGGTGCGACTCATCGGCGTCCGAGCCGAGAAGCTGCGTCCGGACGGCACGGGCGGCCTCACGCTCTGGGACGACGATGAGGAATGGCGCCGCGTCGACGACGCCCTCGACGGGGCCCGCGCCCGCTTCGGCCGGGGTGCGGTCACGCGGGCGAGCGTGCTCGGACCTCGTCGCGACGTCGGCGCCATGCCGACCAACCCGCGCCCCGACCACGAACATTGACACCTGTACCGCGGCACCCGGGGGAGGGTACGGTGGGTCCATGCCCAACCTCGCACTCGAACTCGGCAAGCAGACCGCGAATCTCGGCGTCACCAGCGTCTACGGCGAACAGCAGGATGTCGACGGCATCACGCTCATTCCGGTCGCGCTGACGTGGAGCGGCTTCGGGGCCGGCGAGGACAATGAGGGAAACAGCGGCGGTGGGGGCGGCGGCTACGCCATCCCCGTCGGGGCGTACGTGCGCAAGCGCGATGATCTGCGTTTCGAGCCGAACCTCGTGTCGCTGGTCGCCGTCGGCATTCCCTTCGTCTGGGTCGTGGGCCGCGCTCTCAGCCGTGTCATCCGCGCCCTCAAGAAGTAGGGCCGTCGCGCGCCTGACCTCGGCGGCGCTCGTCCGCACCGTCCTCGACGAGGTCTCGCCGGGCGACGTCGTGATCATCGATGGGCGCAGCGGCGCGGGAAAGTCCACGCTGGCGCGCGAGCTCCAGCGACAGTGGGACGGCGCGCAGCCGCCGCAGTTGGTCGCGCTCGATGAGCTGTATCCCGGATGGGATGGCCTCGCTGCGGGTGCCGAGTACGCCGTCGCGCGCGTGCTCGCCCCGCGTCGCACAGGCGCGCCCGCGCGCTGGCAGCAGTGGGATTGGGCGGCGGACCGCTATGGCCAGGATCGCGCGCTGAAGGGCGACGAGTCGATCATCCTGGAGGGCAGCGGTGCGCTGACTGCTGCGGCCGCAGCCTTCGCGACCGTACGGATCTGGTTGGACGCGCCGAGCGATGTGCGCAAGCGGCGTGCCCTGGACCGCGACGGTGACACCTATCGGCCGCACTGGGAGCGCTGGGCGGCGCAGGAGCAGGACCACATCGCTCGGAACGATCCCCGCCGCCTCGCGACGCACGTCGTCGAACTGGTCTGATCACCCGTCGAGTGCTTGCAGCAGCATCTCCTGCCGGTACCCGAGCCACTCGTAGACGTCGAAGCGGGGATCCCCCATCGGCATGATGCTCTCGTCGGTGATGCCGATGCGCTCCGCAAGCACCAGACGGAGCCCAGCGAGCGTCCTCAGCCACGCGGTCTGCTCTTGCGGATCGAGCGTGAGTCCCTCGCCGGACGCCGTATGGGTGGAGCGATCGCGGGAGCCTCTCGCGAGGGTGGCCAGCACCAGGCGCGCATCCGCGGCGCGTGTCGCAGCGACATCGTCTCGTGTGAGGGCGCGGAACTCCGTCGCGGCAGCCGGGTCGTCCGGGTATGCGTCGGGGGAGAGCCGGCGGGCTGCCGGATCCCGAGGATCGTCGGGGGTTTCGACGAGCTCGAGGTACTGATCGACGAGTTCGCGGAGATAGTCCGCCTCGGCCGCGGGCAGCGCGAAAACGATGGTTGTGGTCATTCGTTCGCCCGTCTGACCGTCGCCCAGAGGCCGAACTCGTGCATCGCGCGCGTGTGCGCCTCCATCGCTTCGCGCGGACCCTCGGCGACGATCGCGTGCCCCTCGTGATGGACGGAGAGCATGAGCTGCGTCGCGCGGTCGCGCGAGTACCCGAAGTAGGTCCGGAAGACGTGGACCACATACGACATGAGGTTCACCGGGTCGTTCCACACGACGGTCTGCCATGGTTCGTCGGGCGCAGCACGGAGGTCGGTCTCGATGTCGAGGTCGGGGAGAGCGGTGCTCATCAGGCCCATCCGAGCTCGTGCAAGCGGTCGTCGTCGATGCCGTAGAAGTGGGCGATCTCGTGGACCAGCGTGGTGTGGACCTCGTCGCGAAGGCCGGCGACGTCGGCGCACGCGTGAAGATGCGGTTCGCGGTAGACGATGATGCGGTCGGGGAGCTCACCCTGCCCGTAGCGCTCGCGCTCTGTGAGGGCGTAGCCGTCGTAGAGGCCGAGCAGGTCGAGGCTGCCGTCTTCCGGGCGGTCTTCGACGACGAAGATGACGTTGTCGAGTCCGTCGACCATGTCGTCGGGGAGGCGATCCAGCTCGTCGGTGACGAGGAGCTCGAACTCCTCGACATCCATCTCGATCATCTGCACTCCCGGACCGGGGTGTTTACGTGGGGTGGCTAACGGGACTTGAACCCGCGACCCCCGCGACCACAACGCGGTGCTCTACCAACTGAGCTATAGCCACCATGTCTCCCGGTGAAACCGGGCAACCAGACGATTGTATTACACGGATGGGGCATACGACGACACGGCGGCCTCAGCGGCTGCCCGAGCCTCGTCGCTCGTGGGTCCGGGCGCCGGCACGAACACGGCGGAACGGTAGTAGGCGAGCTCGCGGATCGACTCTCGGATGTCGGCCAGCGCCCTGTGTCCGCCGTCCTTGGCCGGTGCCTGGAAGTAGGCGCGAGGGAACCAGCGCCGCGAGAGCTCCTTGATGCTCGAGACGTCGACGTTGCGGTAATGCAGCCAGGAGTCGACCCGGGGCATGTACTTCGCGAGGAACATCCGGTCGGTGCCGATCGTGTTGCCGGCCAGGGCTGCCTTGCCTTCGGGCACGAAGCGCTGGATGTACTCGAGCACCGCCGCTTCAGCGTCGACGAGGGGGACGCCCGAGTCGAGCTCGGAAAGCAGGCCCGACGTCTCGTGCATCGCGGTCACGAAGTCGCCCATGTTCGCTCGCGCCGCCTCGCTCGGACGGATGACGAGCTGGAAGCCCGGGTCGAGCTGCCGCAGCTCGTAGTCGGTGACGATGACCGCCACCTCGACGAGCTCGTCGACGCTGAGATCCAGCCCCGTCATCTCGCAATCGATCCATACGAGACGGTCGTTCTCGGCTGTTCCCACCATGTCGCCCATCCTAGTGACCGGTCGCGACACGGTCGTTTTAGAAAACTGTTGACCGCGCGCGGCAGATGCGACCATCATGACTACTACGTCGTAGTAATACGTAGTAGAAGTGCGAGGAAGCATGTTCAGAATCGGCATCATCGGCACGGGCGGCATAGCGAGTGCCCACATCGGCGGGTACCTCGCGTTCCCTGGGGAGTGCGAGATCGTCGCCCTTGCCGACGTCATGCCGGGAAAGGCGGCGCAGAAGGCCGAGGAGTTCGGCCTGAGGGATGCCGCCGGCTACGACGACCCGCTCCGGATGATCGCGGAGGCCGATCTGGACCTCGTCAGCATCGCGACTCCGCCGTCGACGCACGCGGCCCTCTCGATCGCGGCGTTGGACGGCGGTGTGAATGTGCTGGTCGAGAAGCCGATGGCGCCGTCCCTCGAAGAGTGCGACGCGATGCTGGCCGCCCAGGAGCGCTCAGGCAAGGTGCTCTCGGTCGTCGCACAGAACCGGTTCCGCGACGACCTGGCGACGCTCAAAACCGTCGTCGACTCGGGGCTTCTCGGTCCGATCTCCTCCGTGCGGGTGGATTCGGCGTGGTGGCGCGGGCTGCCCTACTACGACCTCTGGTGGCGTGGCACCTGGGAGAAGGAGGGCGGCGGTTGCACCCTCAACCACGCGATTCACCACATCGACCTGCTGCTGTGGCTCCTCGGCCGCCCGATGGAGGTGACCGCGATGCTCGCCAACGCGCAGCACGACAACAGCGAGGTCGAGGATCTCTCCGTCGCGGTCCTCCGCTACGAACGCGGGCTCGCCCAGCTCACCAGCTCCGTGGTCCATCACGGGGAAGAGCAGGAGATCGTCATCCAGGGGGCGAACGCCCGGGTGTCGCAGCCGTGGCGGGTGATCGCCGAGCGCGCCGATGGTGGCGGATTCCCCGCGCAGGGCGGTGATCCCGAGCTGGTGGCAGCGATCGAGGCTGTCGTCACTGCCCGGGAACCTCTCGCGCACACCGGGCACGCGGGGCAGATCGGAGACCTGCTCGCCGCCATCCGGGAGGGGCGCGCTCCGGTCGCGGACGGGCGGGACGGCCGCAACGCGATCGAGGTCGTCTCGGCCATCTACAAGGCGGGCATCGAGCGCACCTTCGTCGACCTCCCGATCCCCGCCGACGACCCCTACTACCGCGCCGGCCAGCTCGTCGAGCGCGCACCCCGCTTCTACGAGAAGCAGCACTCACTCATCGAGGCGGCATCGTGACCGGCCTCTCGTTCCCCGGCGGCACCTCGCTGTCGCACCTCGACATCTACCACGACGCCGCCCCCGATGGCATCTGCGGCGGCAGTCCGCACATCCACCTCGTCTCGACGGAGGCTTACCTCGTCGTCGAGGGTCGTGGCGCCCTTCAGACGATCGACGGCGAGGGGGTCCGGGAGACCGAGCTGAATGCCGGATCGGTCGTCTGGTTCACGCCGGGCACGATCCACCGTGCGGTCAACCGCGGCGGGCTGAAGGTGCTGGTGCTGATGAGCAACGCGGGACTGCCGGAGGCCGGCGATGCCGTCATGACCTTCCCCCCGCATATCGTCGGCGACCCGGCGGCGTACGCCGAGGCGGCAGCACTGGGCGAGGGGGAGGAGCGGGCCGCGCGCGCCGCTCGCCGTCGGGACCTGGCCGTGACGGGGTTCCAGGCCTTGCGCGATGCGGTCGCCGCCGGCGATCGGGCTCCGCTCGACGACTTCTACGCAAGCGCCGGCGCGCTCGTCCGCGACCGGGCGGCCGCCTGGAGCGAGCTCGTCCGCGCCGGTGCGCTCGCTCAGGCGCAGACCTCGCTGACGCTCACCGAGGCCACCGCGCGCGGCGACGTCGCCCATCTGCGCGATGCCCGAGCCCGTGTCGCTCCCGCGCCCCCCGGGGAACGCGCCTTCGGCATGTGCGGACGGATCCGTGCCTACGACCTGACAGACCAGGAGAACACCCGATGACCGATTCATACACTTTCGACCCCCTCCCGCGCCCCGTCGTCCCTCCGGGCGAGTTCGCTTTCGCGGCGGTCGGTCTCGACCACGGCCACATCTTCGGCATGACCGATGGACTGATCGGCGCCGGGGCGACGGTGACCTGGGTGTTCGACGAGGATCACGCACGCGCCGCCGCGTTCGCGAAGCAGTATCCGACGGCACGCATCGCCTCGAGCGAGCAGGAGGTCCTGAACGACCCCGCGGTTCGGCTGGTCGCGACCGCCGCGATTCCGTCGCAGCGTGCGCCCATCGGACTGCGGGCGATCGACGCAGGGAAGCACGCTTTCGTCGACAAGGCGCCCCTGACGACCTTCGCGCAACTGGATGCCGTCCGGGAGGCGACCGCACGGACGGGTCTGCTCTATGCGGTGTACTACGGCGAGCGCGTGCACTCGGAGGCGGCGATCCTCGCAGATCAGCTCGTCCAGCGGGGCGCGATCGGCAGGGTCGTGCAGGTCGTGTGCTTCGGTCCGCATCGCATCGGCGGGGGACGCCCCGATTGGTTCTACGACCCGGCGCAGTACGGCGGCATCCTCTGTGACATCGGCAGCCACAACTTCGACCAGATCCTCCATTACACGGGTGCGACGACCGGTCGGGTGTCGACCTCGACCATCGCGAACTACGCGCATCCGGAGACTCCCGGCCTGCAGGACTTCGGCGACGCGCACGTGGTCCTCGACAACGGTGCGACGGGATACGTCCGCGTCGACTGGTTCACCCCCGACGGCTTGGGAGTGTTCGGTGACGGGCGCACGCTTCTGCTGGGCACCGACGGGTACATCGAGCTGCGCAAGTACATCGACATCACGACCGACAACGGTGGTGGCCAGGTGCTCCTCGTGAATCAGGAGGCGCAGCACCGGTTCAACGCGAACGGCATGACGGGGTTCCCGTATTTCGGGCAGCTCATCCGCGACTGCATCGATGGCACCGAAACCGCGATGAGCCAGGACCACGCCTTGATGGCGGCGGAGCTCAGCCTGCACGCGCAGATGGGCGCGACGGTGATCGGCTCTCCGTCGCCGGCGCCCGTCCTGACACCCTGACGGGGACCCGGTCACGAAGACCACGAGGATGTGGAGTTCCGAATGACGCAATCCGTTCACGCGCCGGTTCGGCTCGGGGAGGGCCCGAGGCCGGGCACCGCCACGCGCGCGATCACCACGGCGCCCGCGAAGCGGCGACTGTTCCGCCGTGATCGCACCCCGCGAGCCAAGCAGACCTGGCGTCGTGCCCTCGTCCGCGACTGGCGGCTGTACACCTTCCTTCTCGTGCCGGTCGTCTTCCTGCTCGTGTTCCGGTACATCCCGATGCTCGGAAACGTCATCGCCTTCCGGCGGTTTCGCCCCGGGGGATCGATCTTCGGCGACGAGTGGGTGGGCTTCTACTACTTCGAGGCGTTCATCTCGAACCAGCAGTTCTGGACGGTGTTCTGGAACACGGTGGTGCTCGGAGGCCTCACCCTGCTGATCACGTTCCCGCTGCCGATCATCCTGGCGCTCATGCTCAACGAGCTGCGCTCGCGTCGCTTCAAGCGCATCGTGCAGACGATCTCGTATCTTCCGCACTTCATGTCGGTCGTCATCGTCGCCGGCCTGGTGCTGCAGCTGACCGCTCTGAACGGGACGGTCAACCAGGTCGTCGAGGCGATGGGGGGCGACCCCGTGCCGTTCATGCAGCGCCCCGAGTGGTTCCGCTCCATCTACGTGTCGTCCGAGGTGTGGCAGACGGTCGGCTGGGGAACGATTCTGTACCTCGCCGCGCTCACCACCATCGACGATCAGCTCTACGAGGCCGCCCGCATCGACGGGGCCAATCGCTGGCAGCAGACCTGGCACATCACACTGCCGGGGATCCGCCCGACGATGATGGTGCTCCTCATCCTGAACATCGGCTCCTTCATGGCCGTCGGGTTCGAGAAGGTCCTGCTGTTGCAGAATCCACTCATCTACTCGACGGCGGACGTCATCTCTACGTATCTCTACCGCGTCGGCATCCAGTCGGCCCAGTTCTCGTACGGAACGGCCATCGGTCTGTTCGAGGCCGTCATCGGCCTCGTGCTCGTCCTCGGCGCGAACGCCCTCTCCCGTCGATTGGTTGGTACCTCGCTGTGGTGACCGAAGCCCTTCCCCCGAAGCCAGACAGTGCCCGCGTGCGCCGGGAGACCGGCATCATCAAGGAGTCAGCGGGTTACCGCACCTTCCGTGTGGTGAACGCCGTCGCGCTCGTGCTCGTCTGCGTCGTGACGCTCTATCCGTTCATCAACCTCGTCGCCAAGGCGTTCTCGTCGGAGGGGTACATCGCCGCCGGCGAAGTGAACCTGATCCCGCGCGGCTTCAACATCGACACGTTCCGCGTTGTCATGAACGACGGCACGTTCTGGACGAACTACGGGAACACGTTCCTGTACACGATCGTCGGAACCGTCATCGCGATGGCGATCACCACGACGTACGCCTACGCGCTCAGCAAGCCGTATCTGAAGGGACGGACCTTCTTCGTCGGCATCGCGGTGTTCACGATGTTCTTCGGCGGCGGGCTCATCCCCAACTACATCCTCATCGCCAACTACCTCGGCTGGCGCAACAGCATCTGGGCCGTCGTGGTACCCGGAGCGCTGAGCGTCTTCAACCTGCTCGTCATGAAGTCCTTCTTCGAGAACTTCCCGGAGGAACTCGAAGAAGCCGCAGCGATCGACGGGCTCACGACCTACGGCATCTTCTTCCGGATCGTGCTGCCGCTGTCGAAGGCCGTGCTCGCGACGATGACGCTGTTCTACGCCGTGAGCATCTGGAACTCGTGGTTCAACGCCTTCCTGTTCCTGGACGACAAGTCACTGTTCCCGGTGACCGTCTACCTACGGAACCTCATCGCGGCGGCGACGGGGGTCCAGGAAGCGATCGGCGGCGAGTCCGCTCAGGTCGCTTCGAACATCCAGGCCGTCACGATGCTGCTCACCGTGCTCCCCATCATCTGCCTGTACCCCTTCATCCAGCGCTACTTCGTCTCGGGCGTGATGCTCGGGTCGGTGAAGGGCTGAATCCCCTACGTCGAACGACGACGTTCACACAGAGGAGAAACACCATGAGAATCACTCGCCACACCCTCGCCGGTGCCGCGGGCCTGGCTGCGGTCGCGGTCGCGCTGTCCGCCTGCTCCGGGCCCGCGACCGAGGATGCCGCCCGCGACGGCGGTGCCACGATCGGAGAGGCCCAGTCCGTCGGCGCAATGGAGGACTTCGAGGCCGGGGTCTCCTTCGCCGCGACCGAGCCGGTCCAGTTCTCGATCATGTATCGGGACCACCCCAACTATCCGGTGAAGGACGACTGGTCGTTCTTCGAGCATCTCGAGAAGGACCACAACGTCACGTTCTCCCGTACGGACATCCCGATGGCCGATTTCGATCAGAAGAAGTCTCTTCTCATCGGCAGCGGCGAGGCCACCGACATCATCTCGTCGACGTACGCGGGATCCGAGACGCAGTTCGTCTCGGGCGGTGCGATTCTGCCGGTCTCGGACTACTTCGACTACATGCCGAACTTCCAGCAGAAGATCGCTGATTGGGACCTCGAGGACGATCTCCGGAATCGTCGCCAGGAGGACGGGAAGATCTACCACCTTCCCGGCTTGCGCGAGGTGCCCGATGTCCAGTACTCGGTGGCCATCCGCGAGGATCTGTGGAAGAAGGCCGGCATCACCGAGGATCCGGCGACCTGGGACGAGTACCTCGAGCAGCTCGAGAGGGTGAAGCAGGCGAATCCCGAGCTGGACTACGCGATGTCGGATCGCTGGACGGATGCGACACCGCTCGGCTCCCTGCTCAGCATCATGGCGCCGAACTACCCCACGGCCGCGGGCTGGGGCTACGCGAACACGTGGTACGACCAGGATGCCGGCGAGTACGTGTTCACGGGAGCATCGGACGGATACAAGCAGGTCGTGTCCGATGCTGCTGCTCTCGTCGAGGCGGGCGTCCTGGACCCGGAGATCACCCAGAGCGATGACCAGGCTGTGCAGAAGTTCATCTCGGGCAAGTCGGCCGCGATCTCCGGGAACACCCAGACGATCGCGGAATACCGGCAGAAGTTCGCCGACTCGGGGCAGGGCGACGTCCCGATCCGCCTGATCTCGCTCCCGGGCGGGCCGGCGGGCGACAAGCTTCCGAGTGGCCGCTTCACCTCGGGCATCCTCATCTCGAGCGATGCGGCCGAGAAGCCGTACTTCAAGGCACTGCTGCAATTCGTCGACTGGCTGTACTACTCAGACGAGGGCCTCGAGTTCGCTCAGTGGGGTGTCGAGGGCGAGACGTTCACCCGCGAGGCCGACGGTACTCGCAAGCTGATGGACGATATCGCGTGGAGTTCGATCAACGCCGGCGCTCCACAGCTTCTCAACGCCGACTACGGCTACAGCAACGGGGTCTTCCTTCTCGCGAACGGCTCGTCCCAGGAGCTGGTGCTCTCGATGATGACCGACGAGATCGCCGAGTGGACCGCTGAGCAGCTCGAGAAGAAGGAACAGCTGCCCACCGCCCCGGCTCCGTTGCTCAACGAGATCGAGCTCGAGCAGACCTCTCTGCTGCAGACGCAGCTGACGGATGCCGTCCACGCGGCGACCGCGTCGTTCATCACGGGCCAGCGCTCCATCGAGGACGACTGGGACGCTTACGTGGCCGAGCTCGAGGGCTTGGGGTCGCGCCAGCTCATCGACACGTTCAACACGGCGCTCGAGCGCACGCAGAATCAGGGATGACCGAGAGCGGCCGGCTTTCTGACCGGGGCGGGCCGCCTCGTCTCGTCGAGTGAAGGAGCCGAGGAAATGGATGCGGAAACCACCACGATTCGTCGCGGCGACCCGGCAGATGAGGTCGGCCGCGGCCCCCTCTCACGCGGTGCCGCCTTCATCTACCGGCAGATGGTCCTGGAGGCGCAGCTGCTGCTCGCGTCGCTGCCCTCCGTCGTAGCGGTGCTGCTGCTGGACCGGGACCCGTCGAACGTCCCCCTCTTCGTCCTCGCGCTGCTGCCCGTCGCCCCCGCCCTCGTGGCGGGGGTGGCGGCGGCGATGGTTCCGCGCACCGACCTGTCGCCGGGTCGGCACTTCTTCCGTGCGTATGGCCGCGAGCTCGTGCCGACCCTCCGCTGGGCGGCCCCGGCGGCGGTGGCTCTCGCTCTGCTCGCCTTCAATCTCGTCCACCTCGACGGCGTCGACGGCGGGGCGACGCTGCGCCCGCTCTACAGCGTCCTCGGGCTGCTGATCCTCGTCTGGGCCGGGCACATGGTGGTCCTGACGGCCGGGTTCCACTGTCGCGCGCGCGATGCAGCGCGTGTCGCGGCGGCGCAGCTCGCTTCCCAGTGGCGGTTCTCGCTGGGGGTGCTGTCCCTGCTGATCGTGACGGTGTTTCTCGTGATCGTGGTGAGCGAGACCGTCGTGCTGCTCCTCCTGTGGGCGTTCGCGGGTCTGCTCGCGCTCATGGCTCGACCGCTGCTGGCGGACACCGCGCGGAGATTCACGCCGCAGGCCTGAGCGGCGCCTGGAGTGCCCCCGACAGGATTCGAACCTGTGACCAACGGATTAGAAGGCCGCTGCTCTATCCACTGAGCTACGGAGGCGGATGCTTCTACGCTATCGCGCGGAGACGCCGGTTTCGGGCCGGATGCCGCGGAACACTGGTTCCGGGGCGGTCGGGGGCGTACCCTGCGGGTGTCGGAAGGGGTTCGATGATGAACGCGCAGACAGGATCGACCGCACTGTGGGTGGCGTACGGCGCCGGGGGAGTCGCGGGAATGATCCGCCACCGCGGCGACGAGTACATCGTGACGATGGCGGGTGCGGACGCCGAACTCGGCGCGTACCCCACGATGGAGATCGCCAAGAACGCGCTGCACGCGCACATGGCGCCGGGAGCGGACTGGCCTAGGTTCCGGGAGCACTGAGGCCGCCCACCGTCGCGGCTGGTGTTGTGTGACGTCGGCGGCGTGCCCGGCCGTCGAAGACCGGCAGGCTCACGTGCACCATGGGCCCGATGAGCACGGCGAAGAGCACTGTGCCCAGGCCCACCGTGCCGCCCAGGAGCCAGCCCGTGACGAGCACCGTCGCCTCGACCCCGAGCCGCCCCGCCCAGATGGGCCAGCCCCACCGCTGATGGATTCCGGTCATCAAGCCGTCGCGGGGGCCCGGACCCAATCGCGCCCCGATGTAGATGCCCGAGGCGACACCGACGAGCGCCGTGCCCGCGATGAACATCGCCACCCGCGCGATCCAGTGATCGGGCGTGCTCACGAGCGGGAGGGTGAACTGCATCGCGGCGCCGACCACGAGGATGTTCGCGACGGTGCCGACACCGGGCTTCTGACGGAGTGGGATCCACAGGAGCAGGACCAGGAACCCGGTGATGCTGACGACCCAGCCGATCCCGATGCCGGTGTTCTTGCTGATTCCTTCGGCCAGGACGGTCCAGGGGTCGAGACCGATTCCCGCGTCGACCATCACCGCGCACCCCGCTCCGAACAGGATGAGGCCGACGATGAGCTGCGAGAAGCGGAGTATCACTCGTCTATTGCACTGCAGGATTGGCCGTAGCAAAAGATGCCAATTACCGTATGGTGGCCGTATGCACTCCCGGATCTCCGCCAGGTCGCTGGAAGCGTCGCTCGGAGGATGGCGTACCCGCGAGCCGGCCTATGAAGCGCTCGCGGACGGCATCCGACTGCTGTGTCTGGACAACCGCATCGCGGCGCGCACCCTACTCCCTGCCGAGCGCGCCCTGGCGCATACGCTGGGGCTGAGCCGCACGACGGTGGCGAGCGCCTATGCGAGCCTGCGCGCGAGCGGGCACATCGAGAGCGTGCGGGGCTCGGGCAGCGTCACCACTGCTCAGCCGTTGCGCGGGGGTGGGACGGTGTTCGCCGAACCGGGGGCGATCGACCTGCAGCAGGCGAGCCCGAGCGCCTGGCCGGGCTTGGCCGGCGTGATGGCGGAGATGGCGTCGGATGCGGCCCGACTCGTCTCGCGGACCGGATACGACACCCTCGGGTCGACCGGCCTGCGCGACGCCATCGCCGAACGCTACACCGCGCGTGGCATTCCCACGTCGCGCGATCAGATCCTCGTGACCGCGGGCGCGCAGAGCGCCATCCACCTCATCGCCGAGGTGCTCGTGGCGCGGGGCGATCGCGTGCTCGTCGAGACGCCGACCTATCCGCATGCGGCGGAGGCTCTCCGGGCCGCGGGAGCGCGGCTCGTAGCCGTACCCGTGACGACTGCGCACGGCTGGGACCTCGACCGCCTGGACGAAGCCCCGCGACGGACGCGACCGACGCTCGCCTACCTGATGCCCACGCTGCAGAACCCGACCGGTCGCTCCATGACGGCGACGGAGCAGAATGCACTGCGCGAGGTGGCTCAGCGGGGGTGCACGCTCGTCGTCGACGAGACGACGGCCGAACTGTCGTTCGACGCACCGGCACCCGCAGCCCTTCCGGACGACGACGTCGTGCGGATCGGTTCGCTCGGCAAGACGGTGTGGGGCGGCCTGCGCGTCGGATGGGTTCGCGCCCAGCCGGAGGTCATCCGGCGGCTGCATGCGGCGCGGCCGGCGCGCGACCTCGGCACGCCCGAGTTCGAGCAGGAGGTGGCGGCGAGGCTGATTCCGCGGATGCCGGAGATCCTGCCGCAACGCGCCGAGTTGCTCGCCACGGGATACCGCGCGGTCCGAGCCGCGCTGCGCGACAGGCTGCCGGATTGGGACGTCCCCGAGGTCTGCGGTGGCGTGGCGCTCTGGGTCGGTCTTCCGGCGCCGCTCAGCGGACCGCTCGTTCTGGGTGCCCGTGCCGAGCACGTGTATCTCAGCGGCGGACAGCGCTTCGCGGTCGACGGCGGGCACGAGAACCGTCTGCGGATTCCGTTCACCGCGTCGCCTGCAGAACTGGAGCGCGCCGTCGAAGTGCTGGCCTCGATGTGGCCGCGCCTGGCGAGCGGAGCTCGGACGGCCGGCCCCACGCCTCTCGACGCCCTGGTCTGAGCTGTGCGAGCCGGGCAGAGCGGGCGAAGGTCAGCGAGAGAGTCGGAGGGTGTCGGACGCCTCATTGATGCGCCAGAACTCGCCGATCGCCCGGAAGGAACGTGACGGCGGGTGGAACCGGAGCGCGCGGAAGCGGTCTCCGGTGGGCGTCTGGACGCGCGCGACGAGGCCCCTGACGTGTCCATCGCCCTCGACGACTCGCCAGCGGTCGGTCCCGATAGCGATGAGCTCGCCGCCCGGCCGCTGTTCCCGGGCCTGTGGGGTGTGGGCCTGCACCAACGTCATGATCTCCTCCTCGCGAACGAGGCTAGAACGGGCCTCGGACATCCGCGGGAACACGCGGACGGCGCCCGTGGTTGGCTAGGGTGAGACCTCGCGCAAGCGGGAGAACGGAGCTTTCCATGACCACCACCTTCATCCTCGCCGGCGGCTGCTTCTGGTGCCTCGATGCCGCTTATCGTGCGCTCGACGGTGTGTCCGAGGTCGTGTCGGGCTACATCGGCGGGCACGTTCCGCACCCGAGCTACGAGGCGGTGTGCACCGGCACGACCGGTCATGCCGAGGCGGTGTCGGTGACGTTCGACCCCGATGTCATCCCGGCCGACGTCATCCTCGATGCGTTCTTCACGATGCACGACCCGCGTCAGCTCAATCGCCAGGGTGCCGATGTCGGCACTCAGTACCGCTCGGCCATGTTCCCGCTCGACGAAGACCAGCGCGAGCTCTTCGCGGCGGCCCGCGACCGCGCCGACGAGATGTGGGGTGGCGGGGTCGTGACGACGATGGAACCCGCCGACACGTTCTACCCGGCCGAGGACTACCACCAGGACTTCTTCGCGAAGAACCCGGGGCAGGGATACTGCCTCGCGGTGGCCGTTCCCAAGGTGAACAAGGTGCGCGCGCGCTTCGCGGAGTACGCCCGCAGCTGACTCCTCCCCAGCGCGATTCGAGGGCGGTTCTGCACCGATGTGCGGAACCGCCCTCGGTGTTCCGGCGCCGGGGCCGAGGCTGGAAGCGCTCCGGCACCCGACGGGCACTCGGGTGTCGGAGCGTCCCACCTTCCGTGCCCTGCTGAGGAGCAGACATGTCAGATCGCATCACCGTCATCGGCAACATCGCCACCGAGCCCGAGCAGCGACGGACGGGTACCGGCATCCCGGTCACGAGCTTCCGTCTCGCGAGCAGCCAGCGCTACCGGGACGCCCAGTCCGGCGAGTGGATCGACGGCACCACCAACTGGTACCGGATCAGCGTGTTCCGTGGGCTCGGAGAGAATGCGTTCGCGTCCCTGCGGAAGGGGCAGCGGGTCATCGTCGACGGGCGGCTGCGGCTGAAGGAGTGGGAAGCCGGCGAGAAGCGCGGCATCGAGATCGAGATCGACGCCGACGCGATCGGTCCCGACCTCAAGTGGGGGACCGCGTCGTTCCAACGGACCCCCCGCACGGATGCGGCCGGTCCCGCACGTCCCGGCGGGGCGGCCGATGGCACCGAGGCCGCCGGCGAGAACGCGGCCCACCCCGTGACCACCGACGGCCAGTGGGCCGTCGCTCCGGTGCCCGAGAGGGACCCCGTCGAGCCGACGCCGTTCTGACGCCGCGAGTCGGGGACCGGGGCCGCCTAGAATTCAGACATGCGCTCGCCTCGTCCCCGGTTCACTCGCTCGCTCGTGGGAACGGCCGGCGCTCTCGTCCTCGCCGCATCCCTCGCCGGGTGCTCGATGCTCTTCCCCGAGGAGCCCCCGGCGACATCCACAGCGCCCACGCCGGCACCGACCACCACGGAAGGTCCGGCGCCCCTGTCGCCCGAGAGCACCGCGACTGACAACCTGCCGCTGTTCTCCGAGGTGATGAACCAGGTGGCGGCGTCGCCCGACAGCGTCGCGGGGCGGGCGTACATCGATGCGCTCGTGGCAGCCGGTTTCGACAAGTCGACGATGCAGGTGACGGCCGACCGCACCTCCGTCGACGACCCGGTCGACAGCTTGCAGTTCTCGGTCCTGTGGGCGGGGGAGTGCCTGGTCGGACAGGTGGGTCCATCGACTCCCGCCCCCACGGCGACGGTGTTGCCCGAACTGCCGAGCGGTGGCTGCCTGATCGGCCAGACGCGCCCCATCGACTGGTGAATCGCGGGGTCCGGGCGGGCGAACGCGGCGCCCTCCCGGACTAGACTCGAGACGTTATGGCCGAATACATCTACTCCATGGTCCGCGCCCGCAAGGCCGTCGGCGAGAAGCTCATCCTCGACGACGTCACGATGGCATTCCTTCCCGGTGCCAAGATCGGAATGGTCGGCCCCAACGGTGCCGGTAAGTCGACGATCCTGAAGATCATGGCGGGGCTCGATCAGCCGTCCAACGGTGAGGCGAGGCTCGCGCCGGGCTTCTCGGTGGGCATCCTGATGCAGGAACCGGAGCTCGACGACACGAAGACCGTGCTCGAGAACATCGAGGCCGGGGTCGCGATCAAGCCGAAGCTCGACCGCTTCAATGAGATCTCCGCGCTCATGGCCGACCCCGACGCCGACTTCGACTCGCTCCTGGCCGAGATGGGCACGCTGCAGGAAGAGATCGACGCGGCCGACGGGTGGGACCTCGACTCTCAGCTCCACCAGGCGATGGAAGCACTTCGCACGCCGCCGGCCGACGCCTCGGTGGCGCCGCTGTCGGGTGGGGAGCGCCGCCGCGTGGCCCTCGCGCGTCTGCTCCTGCAGAAGCCCGACCTGCTCCTCCTCGACGAGCCCACGAACCACCTGGACGCCGAGAGCGTGCTCTGGCTCGAGCAGCACCTTCAGGCTTACAAGGGTGCTGTCATCGCCATCACCCACGATCGATACTTCCTCGACAACGTCGCCGAGTGGATCGCTGAGGTCGACCGCGGTCGCCTCATCGGCTATGAGGGCAACTATTCGACGTACCTCCAGAAGAAGGCCGAGCGCCTCGACATCCAGGGCAAGAAGGACGCGAAGCTCGCGAAGCGTCTGAAGGACGAGCTCGAGTGGGTGCGGAGCTCTGCCAAGGGGCGTCAGACCAAGTCGAAGGCCCGTCTGGCCCGCTACGAGGAGATGGCGGCAGAGGCCGAGCGCACGCGCAAGCTTGACTTCGAAGAGATCCAGATCCCCGCGGGCCCGCGTCTGGGCAGCGTCGTCATCGACGCGAAGAAGCTTCACAAGGCGTTCGGCGATCGCGTGCTGATCGACGGCCTGAGCTTCAACCTCCCGCCCAACGGCATCGTCGGTGTCATCGGCCCCAACGGCGTCGGAAAGACCACGCTGTTCAAGACCATCGTGGGTCTCGAGCCGCTCGACGGCGGAGAGCTGAAGATCGGCGAGACCGTCAAGATCAGCTACGTCGACCAGTCACGCGGCAACATCGATCCGGAGAAGACCCTCTGGGAGGTCGTCTCCGACGGACTGGACATCATCACGGTGGGCAAGACCGAGATCCCCTCGCGGGCCTACGTGTCGAAGTTCGGATTCAAGGGACCCGACCAGCAGAAGAAGGCGGGCGTGCTCTCCGGTGGTGAGCGGAACCGTCTGAACCTCGCCCTCACCCTGAAGGAGGGCGGCAACCTCCTCCTCCTCGACGAGCCGACCAACGACCTCGACGTCGAGACCCTCAGTTCGCTCGAGAACGCGCTGCTGGAGTTCCCCGGCTGCGCGGTCGTCATCACCCACGACCGGTGGTTCCTCGACCGCATCGCGACGCACATCCTCGCGTACGAGGGCACCGAGGAGAACCCGTCGCAGTGGTACTGGTTCGAGGGCAACTTCGAGGCGTACGAGGCGAACAAGATCGAGCGGTTGGGCGCGGATGCCGCGAACCCCGCCAAGTCGACCTACCGCAAGCTGACGCGTGACTGAGCACACGCCGCACACGGTGGCCTCGGTGGTGACAACTGCCGGGGCCACCCGTGTCCGTATCCCCGTCCATCTCCGCTGGGGCGACCTCGACGCTCTGGGGCACGTCAACAACACCTCGATGCTCAAGCTGCTGGAAGAAGCGCGCCTGCGCGCCTTCTGGAAGCCCGAGGCAGGGATGTCGGGCCCGACCACGGCCATCCTCGACGCGCTGAGCCTGTCGGCGGAGACGATGACGCTGATCGCGCGGCAGGAGATCGAGTACCTCGCTCCGGTGCCGTACGGCCAGCGCCCGCTCGACGTCCAGCTCTGGATCGGCCGTATCGGCGGTTCGAGCATCGACGTCTGCTACGAGGTCTACAGTCCCCATGAGGACGACCCGCAGACCTGTTACGCCCGCTCGACTGCCGTCGTGGTGATGGTGTCGACCGAGACCGGTCGGCCCGTCCGCCTGACGGATGAGATGCACCGCGCATGGGCGCCCATCCTCGGGGAGCCGATCACCTACGCTCATCGGCGTTAGGGTCACCAGCATCCGTGGTCGCGGGAACGCGGACCATGATCTCCTGGGCGACGCTGGCGACGAGTGTGCCCGCCCGATCGTAGATCCGCCCGGTCGACAGCCCGCGCCCGCCGCGTGCGCTGGGCGATTCCTGCACGTAAAGCAGCCAGTCATCGACCCGCGCGAAGCGGTGCCACCACATGGCGTGGTCGAGGCTCGCCACCTTGAGGCCGGGCGTCGCCCACGCCAGCCCATGCGCTCGCAGCACAGGCTCCTGGATCGTGAGGTCGCTGAGGAACGCGAGGGCTGCCCGGTGCACCGCGGGGTCGTCGGGCAGGGCTGAGCGGGTGCGAGCCCACACCGCCTGCCGAGGCGTCGCGTCGTCGTCGGGCTGCAGGTAGATCGGCGCCGTGACGTGGCGCAGCTCGATGGGGCTGGCGGAGAAGATCCGCCGGCTGAGCGGGTGCATACCGCTCAGCTGTTCCTCCAGAGCGGGGAGGTCTTCGGGCTGCGGCAGACCGTCGGGCATGGGCTCCGCGTGCTCGACGCCGGGATCCTCATCCTCGAACGAAGCGATCATCGAGAAGATCGGCATCCCGTTCTGGAAAGCCTGGGTTCGCCGTGTCGAGAACGACCGCCCGTCGTGGATGCGATCGACGGAGAAAGTGATGTTCCTCGACGAGTCGCCGGGGCGCAGGAAGTAGCCGTGCATCGAGTGCGGCACGCGTTCGCGCGGCACCGTCCGCATCGCCGCCATCGTCGCCTGTGCGAGCACCTGGCCGCCGAAGACCCGACCCTGGGGCATCACCTGCGACCTGCCGGTGAAGATGTCCTCCATGGTCCGCGCCTCGCTGGAGGAGAGATCGAGCACGCTGAGCATCGCGGCGACGGGATCCGTCTCTTCCGTGAGGCTGTCGGGCATGGGCTCTGAGCTGTGTGCGGGCATCGGTCGGTAGTCTAGGACGGATGTCCGAGCGCCTCCTGTTCCCGCAGCCCGAGGTGGCCCGTGACGTCCTGACATTCGCGGGCCGTGCAGCCCGCCACGGCGACGGCATCCTTCGGCTCCGCGCTCGTGCCGGCGTCCTAGCGCTCTCGTGCGCGCCCCTGGCACCGCGTTCACTGACCGACGCGACTCCGTTCGTGCTTGCGCTCCGGACGGCTCGCGTCGATCCCGAGCTCGAATGCGACCTGACGATCGACGCGGCTGCGCTCGCACCCGATGGCGATGACGACCGTGCCGTGCGACTTCCCGACAGCGGGGTCGCTGCTTCCTGGGCCGGCGTGTCGCCTCCGCGCTCGGGATGGCGCGAGGCCGGCAGCCTCGACTCCGCTCAGGTGTCGCTCCGGGCGCAGTGGGGGATCGCGGCGGTCGCTCGTCAACTCCCCGCCGGCGCCGGCGATGACGTCGTCCATCTCGTCCGCTCGTCGATCTGGGGAGCACCCGACGAGGATCTGGGCGGCCTTCCTCTGGGAGTCGCGTTCGCCGCGGTCGGCCTGGGGTTCATCGCGGGCGCCGAGCACCCGACCATCCGCCGTACCGACGTCTGGACGCGGGTGTCGTTCGCACGGGGCCACGTCCTGACACGGGGGCCGGTCGCGATGGGTCTCACTCCCGTTCGCGCCACGGGAACGCCGCGCTGATTCAGTCCGACGCCGGGGCGTCGGCGGCGGATGCGGGGTGCACGCCCAGCATCGGCCGCCGTGCCGAGCCCTGTGGACCGATGCCGGCCGGCTCGAACGTGTTGACCATGGCGTACGCAGCGCGCTCGAGGTAGTCCCACAGGGTCGCGTCATGGAGCGGGGGCAGCGCGAGCTCGTCGAGTGCCGTGCGCATGTGGCGCAGCCACCGGTCGCGAGCGTCGGGATCTACGTGGAACGGGCGGTGGCGCATTCGCAGCCGAGGATGACCGCGCTCCTCACCGTAGGTGGTCGGGCCACCCCAGTACTGCTCGAGGAACATCGTGAGCCGGTGCGCCGCCGGCCCCAGGTCGGCCTCGGGATACATCGGCCGCAGCACCTCGTCGGCGGCGACCTCTCGGTAGAAGACATCGACGAGGCGGACGAAGGTCTCGTGACCGCCGACCTCGTCGTAGAAGCTGACCTGGTCGCTCACGGGGTGTCCTTCTGCCGATCCGTTGCGTCGCCGTCACCGGCGGGCGCCTCCTGGGCGTCGGGCGATTGCGTCGACGCCGAGGCCCCCTTGCCGCGCTTCGGCCGCCACTGGGGGCGCGCCTTCACCTGCGGCGGCGCCACCGGCTGGGGCTTGGTCCGCGGCGGGTTCGCGCCTCGGATGCTCTGGGCACCCTCGAAACCGGTGAGGACGGTGGAGTTGAGCTGGGGGAGCGCGACGCCGAGCTCGTCCACGGCATCCTTGAGTCGCGCGCGGAGGGCTCGCGCGACATCGTCCTTGGCGTTGGGCCGCGTCTTGACGACGAGACGGATCACCAACGCGTCGCCGCTGATCGATTCGAGCCCCCACAGTTCGGGCTTCTCGATGATGCGGCTGCGCCACTTCGGTTCGCGCGCGAGATCCTTAGCGGCTTCGATCACGGTCTTCTCGACGACATCGACGTCGGCGTCGGTCGGCACGCCGAGATCGATGATCACGCGCGACCAGCCCTGCGACATGTTCCCGATGCGAGTGATCTCACCGTTGCGAACGAACCACAGCGTCCCGTTGACGTCTCGGACATGCGTGACACGGACGCTGACGTACTCGACGATGCCCGTGGCGAGTCCGAGGTCGACGACGTCGCCGATGCCGATCTGGTCCTCGGCCACGATGAACATCCCGTTCAGGACGTCTTTGACGATGTTCTGAGCACCGAAACCGAGACCGGCGCCGATCGCGGCCGACAGCAGGGTGAACGACCCGAGGATGTCGGGGCTGAGAACGCCCACGATCATCAGCAGGGCAACGATGACGATCGTCACGTTGACGATGTTGGTCAGGATCGACCCGAGTGTGCGGGTCCGCTGGACGATACGCACCTGTGCGAGCGGCGACATGTCGATCGCTCGCGTGTCCTCGGCCTCGGCCCGCGTCTTCGCGCCGCGCACGATCCGGTCGACGATGCGGGCGATCAGGCGGCGCATCAACCAGGAGAGCGCGAAGGCGCCGAGGATGATGCCCGCGACCGCGACGATGTTCCATCCCGCTTCGGTGAGGAACTTCCAGAACTCCTCGGCGGGGAACTCCCAGGCGAGCGGGACGGCAGTGGTCACGGTGGTCATCGATCCGATTTTACCGAGCGGCACCACGACATTTCCGAGAGAGCCATCAGGCATCGAGGCCGGGCTCGCCGAGCCCGTGCGCGATCAGCACGGCGTGCACGCGATCTCGCGCGGGCAGCTTCGTCAGGATGCGGCCGACGTGCGTCTTGACCGTGGACTCGCTGAGGAAGAGCTCACCGGCGATCTCCAGATTCGTCAGTCCTCGCGCCATGGCAGCCAGCACATCCGCCTCCCGCGCCGTCAGAACGGCCGGGGTGACGGGCTGCGGAGCGGGCAGCCCGGTCGCGGTCACGAGCTCGATCATGCGACGGGTGATCCGCGGAGCGAGCGTCGCCTCGCCTGCGGCGACGGCGCGGACGGCAGCGACGAGCTCATCGCGTCGCGCATCCTTCAGGAGAAAGCCGCCGGCGCCGGCGCGGAGCGCCCCGAACGCATACTCGTCGAGGTCGAACGTCGTGAGCACCAGCACGGCGACGGTCGGATGCTCGCCCCGGATGCGAGTGGTGGCTTCGATGCCGTCGACCACCGGCATGCGCACATCCATCAATACGACGTCGGGCGACGACTCGGAGACGGCGCGGAGGGCGGCCGCGCCATCGGCTGCCTCACCGACGACCTCGATGCCGTCAGCGGCGTCCAGCACCATCCGGAAGCCGAGGCGGATGAGCTGCTGGTCGTCGACGATCAGCACGCGGATCGGCGAAGCGGGATCAGCGGTCATGATTCTCCTGTTCGAGGGGGATGACGGCGTGCACGCGCCACCCACGGCCCGATCCCGGTCCCGCGGTCACCGCTCCGCCCGCCAGGACCACGCGCTCTCGGAGGCCACGCAGGCCGTACCCCGATGACGACGTCGTCGAGGAAGCGACCGGCTCGCCGTCGTCGACGATATCGACCTCGACTGCGTGAGGACGGTAACCCACCCGCACGTCGATCCGTTCGGCACCGCGTGCGTGGCGCATCGCGTTCGTGACGCCTTCCTGCACGATGCGCGAGATCGCGAGTTGCACCGCGCTGCTGAGCTCCGGTCTGTCGCCCGAGATGGTCAGAGTCGCGTCGAACCCGGCGGCGCGCGCGGAATCGACCGTGTCCGCGGTCGTGTCGCGTGCCAGCGGGGCGAGCGGAGCGGCGTCGTCCTCGCGGAGGATGCCGAGGGTCGCGCGCATGTCGCTGAGGGCTTCGCGCCCCGTCGATGCGATGGCGGTGGCGCCGGGACGGGCGCGGTCGATGTCGCTCGATGCGGCGACGCCCTCGGCCAGGGCCACCATCACCGTCAGCGAGTGAGCGACGATGTCGTGCAGCTCCCGGGCGATCCGGTCGCGTTCCGATGCCGCGGCGAGGCGCGCCTGCTGATCGCGTTCGACGACGAGCTGGCGCGACCGGTCGATGAGAGCGGCGACGTAACGGTGCCGGTTGCCGACATTCGTGCCGATGAGGGCCCCGATGAGCGCGCTCAGGCCCTCGCCGATCAGCGCGTTCCAGGCGATCATCGGGCCGATCATTCCCGTGAACGCGAGGCCGGCCACCAACGCGGCGATGGTGCCGAACGCGACGGCGACACCGATCAGGCAGGCCCGAGCACTCCGATGGACGGCGAGGGTGTACGCCGCGATGCCGAGCATCGGCCCACCGGTCGGCGCAGGGGCAAGAAGGTAAGCCAGCGCGACCGCCACGGCTCCGACGAACACGAGCGTCGGGTAGCGCCTGCGCACGAGGAGCGAGGCGCACCCGAGCACGACCACGACCATGACGATAGGAGCCGTGGTGGCCCAGAGCCGGCCGACACCGATCGCGTCGTCGATGCGATCCGTGAAGCTCGTCGCCGGGACGAGCGAGAAGGCCAGGCAGATGAGCGCGGTGAGGATGTCGGCGAAGACCGGGTGCCGCCCCCAGAACCGCCGGAGGAATCCGGGCGGACGCGGAAGCCGCAGCTCATCGTCGGGCGACGATGAGCCACGGCTTCCGGGAGACACTCCTCGTACCCTACGCGTCGGTCGAGCGGAGGATAGCCCAGCCGCCGAGCAGCGTCGCGGTCGGCCACGCGAGCAGTGTGATGAGGCCCGTGACGAAGTCGTCGGAACCGGGCGAGGTCACCGTCTGCGCTGCGCTCGCGGGCAGGTACTTGCCCAGGTCGACGATCCACGCCCACGATTCCCCGCCGAAGGCGAACAGGCTCAGGACGATCGGCATGACGAACAGGATGCCGACCGTGGCGGCGATCGCGCCGGCGCCGTTGCGAATGATGAAGCCCCATCCGAGTCCGAGCAGGGCGAACGTGGCCATCGCCAGAACACCGAGTACGAGGGGGAACACCGACGATTCCGCGTCCGCCCAGTCGATGGCACGGTCGCCGAAGATCGGCGCGGAGGCGACGACCGACACGATCGTGGTGACGACCGTCGTGGCGGCGAGCAGCAGTGCGACCACGACCGCCTTCGCGACGAGCACGGCACCGCGTCGTGGCTCGGCGGTCAGGGTCGATCGGATCATGCCGGTCGAGTATTCGCCGGTGATCGCCATGGCACCGAGGATGCCCGCCACCAGCATCGTGAACTGCATCGGAGCGACGATCGCGCTGACCGGGTTGAAGTCGCCACCGAAATCCTGCGAAGCCCACGCCATGAGCAGCGAGATGCCGATCGCGAG
Organism: Microbacterium sp. BDGP8; assembly: GCF_029991045.1. Taxonomy (NCBI): domain Bacteria; kingdom Bacillati; phylum Actinomycetota; class Actinomycetes; order Micrococcales; family Microbacteriaceae; genus Microbacterium; species Microbacterium sp. BDGP8. The sequence goes on from NZ_CP120712.1 coordinate 1,648,363, forward strand.
GACGGCCGTGACTCCCAGCGACCACCAGGTGGAGCGCAACGAGAGCAGCTTGATGGTCTCGCTGCGGACAAGGCGACCGAACGACAGTCGCGCGTTCGGCGGCGTGGCGCGCGCCGGCGCGGGGGTCTGCACGGTGGTGGTGGCGGTCATCGCGCCGCTCCCTTCGTCTGGTATTCGACCGACCCCTCGGTGAGGGCGAGGTAGGCGTCTTCGAGCGATCCCACGCGCGGTGTGAGCTCGTGAAGCGGGATGCCGTGCGCGGCTGCGGTGTCGCCGATCGCGGCCGCGCTCAGGCCGGCGACCTGCAGGAGTCCCGGCTCGCCCGTGGTCACCGCGACGTCGGGGCCGGCGATGAGGCGGGTGAGTTCGTCGGCCCGCGGGGTGCGGACGACGACAGTGTTGCTCGTCCACGAGCGGACCAGATCGTCGATGCCGGCATCAGCCAGCACGCGGCCTCGGCCGAGCACGATCACGTGGTCGGCGGTGAGGGCCATCTCGCTCATGAGGTGGCTCGAGAGCAGTACCGTCCGCCCTTGCGCCGCCTGACCGCGGACGAACTGCCGGACCCAGCGAACGCCCTCGGGGTCGAGACCGTTCACCGGCTCATCGAGGATCAGGGTCTGCGGATCGCCGAGGAGCGCGGCTGCGATGCCCAGGCGCTGCCCCATGCCGAGCGAGAACTTGCCGGCGCGCTTGCCCGCTACCGAGCCGAGGCCGGTGATCTCGATCACCTCATCGACGCGGGAGCGGGGGATGCCGTGGGTCGCCGCCATCGCGCGCAGGTGGTTGCGCGCGCTGCGGCCGGTGTGGACGGCCTTCGCGTCGAGGAGGATGCCGACCTCGGTGAGCGGTGACCGCAGCGAGCGGTAGTCGCGGCCGTCGATGGTGACGCGCCCGGACGACGGCCGGTCGAGGCCGACGATCATCCGCATCGTGGTGGATTTGCCGGCGCCGTTGGGCCCCAGGAAGCCGGTCACCTTGCCCGACTGCACGGTGAAGCTCACCCCGTCGACGGCCGTCTTGTCTCCGTACCTCTTCGTGAGGCCTTCTGCAACGATCATGCGCCCCACGCTATCGACGGGCGCATCCCGCTGTCGTCCGCCGGGAGTGCCGAGAATGCTGATGGGCGTCGTACCGGAGTACGACGCCCATCAGCATTGCGGATGACGTCAGTCCTGCGCGTCGCGCTCCTGCACAGCGAGCGCCCGCTCGACGCCCGCGAGGTTCTCGGCGACAAGTCGGCGGAGCGCAGCCGGGGCCTCTGCGTTCTCCGAGAGCCACGAGCGGGTCGCGTCGCGCAGCTCGGCGTTGGCGAGGGCCGCCGGGTACAGGCCGACGATGAGGTACTGCGCGATCTGGTAGGTGCGCGACTCCCAGATCGGCAGCAGCATCCGGAAGTACTCGTCGACGAAGGCGCCGAGGTGCGCCACGCCCGCCGGGTGGGTGAAGCCGGCAGCCGCCGAACGTACAACGGTGTTGGGCAGATCGTCGTTCTCGATGAGCGATGCCCACGCGGCCTTCTTCGCGTCGGCCGTCGGGAGCGCCGCCCGGGCCTGCGCCGCGAATTCACCGCCCTTCGCGGTGTTGTCGGCCGCAAGCGCGGCGTCGATGTCCGCCGCCGAGACGGCGCCCGACGCGGCGAGCGATACCAGGAGCGCCCACGAGAGGTCGGCGTCGATCTCCAGCCCCGGGAGAACGGTGTCGCCCGATCGCAGGGCGCGGACGACGTCGGCGTGGGCGTCGGTCGATGCGGCCGACGCGAAGGCGGTCACGAACTGCAGCTGGCTGTCGCTGCCCGCCTCGGCCTGCTGAGCGAGTTCCCACAGCCCGTCGGCGACGCGGGCACGCGCGGCATCCCGGGTCTGCGGATCGACGTACGAGTTCGCTGCGAGCTGGAGCTGTCCGAGCGTCGTGCGCACCGTGGTGGACTCGGTCTCGGTGCCGATGTTGCGGAGAACCAGGTCGATGTACTCGGTCGCGGATGCCTCCGCGTCTCGGGTCTGGTCCCACGCAGCGCCCCAGACGAGGGAGCGCGCGAGCGGGTCGCTGATCTTCGCGAGGTGCTCGACCGCCGTACGGAGCGAGCGCTCGTCGAGGCGAATCTTGGCGTACGCGAGGTCCTCGTCGTTCAGGAGGACCAGGTCGGGCTGCGCGCGACCCTTCAGCTCCGGCACCTCGGTCAGATCGCCGTCCACGTCGAGCTCGACGTGGTGCGTGCGCACGAGCGTGCCGCCCTGGAGGGAGTAGAAGCCGACGCCGAGGCGGTGCGGACGGATCGTCGGGTAGTCGGCGGGTGCCGTCTGCACGATGGCGAAACGGGTGATGATCCCGTCGGCATCCGTGACGATCTCCGGTTCGAGCGTGTTCACGCCGGCCGTCTCGAGCCACTTCTTCGACCAGGTCTCGAGCTCGCGACCGCTCGTGGCCTCGAGTTCGACGAGAAGATCGGAGAGCTCCGTGTTGCCCCACGCGTGCTTCTGGAAGTACGCCGAGACACCGGCGAAGAAGGCTTCGACGCCGACCCACGCGGCGAGCTGCTTGAGAACCGAGCCGCCCTTGGCGTACGTGATGCCGTCGAAGTTGACCTGGACATCCTCGAGGTCGTTGATGCGGGCGACGACCGGGTGCGTCGACGGAAGCTGATCCTGGCGGTAGGCCCAGGTCTTCTCCATTGCGTTGAAGGTCGTCCAGGCCTCGGTCCACTCGGTCGCCTCGGCCGTCGCGATCGTCGACGCCCATTCGGCGAACGACTCGTTGAGCCAGAGGTCGTTCCACCACTTCATCGTGACGAGGTCGCCGAACCACATGTGGGCGAGCTCGTGAAGAATGGTCACGACACGGCGTTCCTTCACCGCATCGGTGACCTTGGAACGGAAGACGTAGGTCTCGGTGAAGGTCACGGCGCCCGCGTTCTCCATGGCGCCGGCGTTGAACTCCGGCACGAAGAGCTGGTCGTACTTCGCGAAGGGGTAGGGGACGCCGAACTTCTCCTCGAAGTAGGCGAAGCCCTGACGTGTCTTCTCGAAGACGTAGTCGGCGTCGAGGTACTGCCACAGGCTCTTGCGCGCGTAGACGCCGAGGGGGATCACGCGCCCGTCGGCGCTCGTGAGCTCGGAGAAGACCTGCTCATACGGGCCCGCGACGAGAGCGGTGATGTACGAGGAGATCCGGGGAGTCGGCTCGAAGGCCCACGTGGCCGTCCCGCCGTCGCCGGGCACGGGCTCGGGTGTGGGGGAGTTGGAGACGACCTTCCACTTGGCGGGGGCCGTGATCGTGAAGCGGAACTCTGCCTTGAGGTCGGGCTGCTCGAACACCGCGAAGACACGACGCGAATCGGGAACCTCGAACTGCGAGTACAGGTAGACCTCGCCGTCGACGGGGTCGACGAAGCGGTGCAGGCCCTCGCCGGTGTTCGTGTAGAGGCAGTCCGCATCGACGATGAGCTCGTTCTGCGCCGCGAGACCGTCGAGTGCGATGCGGGAATCGCTGAATGCCGAGGGGTCGATCGCCCGGCCGTTGAGGGTGATCTCCCGGACATCGCGGGCGATCAGATCGACGAAGGTCGAGGCGCCCTCGGCGGCGGCGAAACGGATGACCGTGCGCGAGCGGAAGATCTCCGCGCCGACGGTCAGATCGAGGGCGATGTCGTAGCTCTGCGTGTCGACGATCGCGCGGCGCTCCTGCGCCTCGATGCGGGTGAGGTTCTCTCCAGGCACGTGCGTTCTGCTCCCAGGGTCGGGGTGAGGATTCGGGGCCGCGCGCTGCTGGCGCCGACGGCAACCGTGCCAGCCTACGCTTTCGGGGCTCGCACGTTCATAGGATGGTGCCATGCGCATCCATATCGCGACCGACCACGCCGGTCTCGAGTTCTCCACTCAGCTCCAGCACCACCTCGCCGAAGCGGGTCACGATGTCGTCGACCACGGCCCGATCGAATACGACCCGGTAGACGACTACCCCGCCTTCTGCATCCGTGCGGCGGAGGCCGTCGTCCGGGATCAGCAGGCGGGCGTCGAGGCGCTCGGCGTCGTCTTCGGCGGGTCCGGCAACGGCGAGCAGATGGCGGCGAACAAGGTGCATGGTGCACGCGCAGCACTCGTCTGGAACATCCCGACGGCCGAGCTCGCGCGGGAGCACAACGACGCCAATGTCATCGCCATCGGCGCGCGCCAGCACACGTTCGACGAGGCGGTCACCTTCATCGACCGCTTCATCGCGACGCCCTTCAGCGGGGAGGAGCGCCACGCGCGACGTATCGCCCAGCTCGCCGCCTACGAAGCCGACGGCAGCCTGCTGCCCGACCCGCGCGCGGTCGACGGCGGCACCACGTCGCCGCTGCCCGCCACCGACTCGTTCGATCCGGAAGCGGGCTGATGCCCGAGGGCCATTCCGTCCACCGGATCGCCCGCCAGTTCGAGCGCAACGTCGTCGGCCGCGTCGTCGCCGCGTCGAGCCCGCAAGGGCGGTTCGTCGAGGGCGCGGCGGTGCTCGACGGTCGCGAGGCGATCGAGGCGCGGGCGGTCGGCAAGCAGATGTTCCTCGCGTTCGAGGACGACGTCTGGTTGCGCGTCCACCTGGGGATGTATGGCGCGTGGGATTTCGCCGGCGAGATCGTCGTCGACCCCACGATCGCGTCCGCGAACGGACGGATGGGACATACGAATCAGCGCGGCACAGAGATCGCGCCGATCTACGACGCCGCCGGAGAGAACTCCCTCAGCTCGATCGGTGCGCCGCGACGAGCCCGCGGACGAGTCCGCATGAGCGAACAGACCACGGGGCTCGGTGACGACGGTGCTGCCGAAGACGGGGGATGGCCGCCGCCCGTCGTCGGTCAGGTGCGCCTGCGCCTGCTCACAGACGTGACCTGTGCCGACCTTCGCGGACCGACCGCCTGTCAGCTGCAGACACCGGAAGAGGTTCAGGCGACGATCGCGAAGCTCGGGCCCGATCCGCTCGTGGATGACGTGACGGAGGGCGAGGAGCGATTCGCCGCGACCGTCCGCCGCAAGCCGACGGCGATCGGTCTGCTTCTCATGGACCAGAGCGTGGTCAGCGGAATCGGCAACGTCTATCGCGCGGAGATGCTGTTCCGCGCACGCCTGAACCCGCACACGCCGGGCCGCGACGTGCCGGCGGAGACCGTCCGAGAGCTCTGGCGCGACTGGGTACGGCTCCTCGCGATCGGCGTCGAGACGGGGCAGATGATGACGATGGACGATCTCGATCCCGAGGCATGGCGCCGGGCGATGGCCCATCGTGACGACCGGCACTGGGTGTATCACCGGGCGGGCCTGCCCTGCCGCGTGTGCGGAACGTCGATCGTCCTCGAGGAGATGGCGTCACGCAAGTTGTACTGGTGCCCGAACTGCCAGAGGTGAGCGCATGAGACAGAATCCCAGCTTCGCGATGACGGATGTCGTCGAGCTGCGCCGTGTGATCGACGAGAACCCGTGGGTCACGATCGTCAGTGCGGGCACCGACGGACTCGTCGCGTCGCACTACGCCGTGCTCCTGGACGACGAACGCGACGACCTCACGATCGTGGGGCACGTCGGGCGCCCGGATGACGTGATCCACGGCCTCGGTGGCGGCGAGCTGCTCGTCGTGGTGCAGGGGCCGCACGGGTACGTGTCGCCTCAGTGGTACGGCGACGTGCCTGCCGTCCCCACCTGGAACTACGTCTCGGTTCATCTCTCCGGCGTGCCCGAGATCCTCGCGCCGGAAGAGAACCTGCGTGTGCTCGAGCGCCTCGTCGACCGGTTCGAGTCGGGCCTGGGTGCGCCACGGGGCATGTGGGCCGCGCCGAACGATGAGGACTTCGTCCGGCGTCTCGAGCGGGGGACCGTCGGATTCCGTCTCTCACCGGCCCGAGTCGAGGCTAAACGCAAGCTCAGCCAGAATCGGCCGGATGCCGTGGTCGACACCATCATCGCCGAGCTCGAGCAGGCCGCCACACCGTATGCCGACCCCCGGCTGGCGACGGAGATGCGCCGGGCTCACGAGGCGATGCGCGCCGCCCGCGAGGATCGGTCGTGAACCTCGCAGCGCCGGGCGAGACAGTGGACATCGTCGCGGACGTCCGACTGACCGGCCCGGGGCGCACGGATCCGTTCGGTGCCGATCTGGTCGACGTGCACGTCGCGGGTGATGTCGTGGTCGACATCGCGCCTGCGGGCGCCCTCCCGCGACGCGGGGTCGTTCTCGACGGTGGTGGGGGCTGGCTGATCCCCGGACTCTGGGACCACCACGTTCACACCGTGCAGTGGGCCCTGGCGGCGCGCCGCGTCGACCTCGAGGGCATCGTGAGCGCTGCCGAGGCGGCGGCGGTCATGGGTCGAGCGGGACTGGAGCTCGACGGTCGCCGCGTCGGCTCGGGTTTCCGCGACGCGCTCTGGCCTGATCGGCCCTCGCTCGCACTGCTCGACGCGACCACGGGCGACGCGCCCACCTATCTGATCAACTCCGATGTCCACAGCGTCTGGCTCAACAGCGCCGCGCTCCGGCGTGAGGGGATGTCGGCGGCCGACGGGGTGCTGCGCGAGGAGCCCGCGTTCGAGATCTCCCGCCGCCTGAACGCCCTCGACACGGCGGTCGCGGATGCCGCGGTGATCGAGGCGATGTCCGCGGCATCCGCCCGCGGCGTGGTCGGCATCGTCGACCTGGACATGGCATGGAACGCGGAGGACTGGGATCGCAGGCTGGCTCGCGGTTACGACGCGGTGCGCGTGTCGTTCGGTGTCTACGCCAGCATGCTGGATCGAGCGATTTCAGCGGGACTGCAGACCGGCGACGCGATAGATCCGGCGGGGCTCGTGCGGATGGGGCCATTCAAGGTCATCACCGACGGCTCACTCGGCACCCGGACGGCGGCGTGCTCGCACCACTATCCGAACGCCGAGCACGACTTCGGAGTCATGACCGTGCCGCCTGCCGAGCTCGTCGAGCTGATGCGGCGCGCAACGGGGGCCGGCATCTCCTGCGCGGTGCACGCGATCGGCGACGTCGCGAACTCGCACGCCCTCGACGCCTTCGCGATGACGGGAGCCACCGGGACCATCGAGCACGCTCAGCTCGTCGCTCACGCCGACATCCCGCGGTTCGCCCGCCTCGGCATCGGCGCGAGTGTGCAGCCCTCGCATGCCGTCGATGATCGCGACATGGCGGAGGAGTTCTGGGCGGGGCAGACGGCCGTCGGCTACCCGATGCGGGAGCTCGTCGAGGCCGGAGCCAACCTGCTGCTCGGTTCGGACGCGCCGGTGGCCCGTCTCGATCCCTGGACCACGATGTCGGACGCGGTGTTCCGTACGCGTGACGAGCGCGATCCCTGGCGTCCGCATCAGCGAATCGCGGCTGCAGTCGCCCTCGCAGCCTCAACGGCGGGTGGGTCGCAGACCGGCTCGGCGATCGCGCCCGGAGACATCGCGGATCTGGCCATCGTCGACCGTGACCCTCTCGCCGCCGACACGCCCGGCGCTCTGCGCGGAACCGGCGTGACGGCGACCCTCCTCGGCGGCCGGATCACGCACATCGGTTGAATCGCGTTCTTTCGGGGCACGCGTCCCGGGAAGGCGAAACGGGACGGCGAAACGGGACGGTGATCGGTGGGAAGCGTCCAGCTGCCCTCGTCGCGATCACCGCCCCGTTCGGCGCTGAGGATTACTCGGCGAGGTGTGCGAGGAGGAACCAGCGATCCTTGTCGACGCCGCGCTTGATCTCGATCGCGACGTCCTGGCTCGTGAGGTCGACCTCGTCGAGACCGTCGATGGCGTTCTGAAGGTCGACGAGCGCCCCGTCGATGTCGGAGACGATGGCCTTGATCTCGTCCTGCCACTGCGCGAACCCGGCGGGCACGGCGGTGCTGGTCTTCTCGGCCATGGTCGAGACGCGCGAGTCGACGGGCAGGCCGAGGGCGACGATGCGCTCAGCGGCGGTGTCGGCGTAGTCCTGGGCGTGGGCGACCACCGTGTCGAGCAACTCGTGGATCGCGATGAAATTCGAGCCGCGGACGTTCCAGTGCGCCTGCTTGCCGTTGACGACGAGCGCCTGCATCTTGTGCACGACCGGGGTGAGGAACTGCGCGGCAGCGGCGGCGACCTCGGGGTCGGCGGTGAGGGCGGGAGTGGTGATGTTGGTGTCGGTCATGTCTGCGCTCCTTCTGGCAGGTCGTGGCCTGCATCTGTCCAAACGCTACTCACGCCGGAACATTCCGCAAGCAAGAGAAGGCTGGGCTCACCAGGGGTAACGTGAGGCCATGCCCGTCGCCTCGTCCGCATCCCTCGTGTCTCTCGGAGAGTCTCGGCCCCGCCTGCATCCGACGGTGTTCGTCGCGGACGGGGCGCGACTGGTCGGTGACGTGGTCATCGGCGAGATGTCGAGCGTCTGGTACAACGCGGTGATCCGCGGTGATCGGTCGCGCATCGTGATCGGAGATCGCAGCAACGTCCAGGACGGCGTCGTGATCCACGTCGACGCGGGGTCGCCCGCGAAGATCGGCGACGACGTCTCGATCGGCCACAACGCCGTCGTCCACGGGTGCACGGTGGAGGACGGCTGCCTCATCGGGATGAACAGCACGATCCTCAGCGGTGCGGTGATCGGAGCCGGATCTCTCGTCGCCGGGGGAGCGGTCGTGCTCGAGGGAACCGTGATCCCCGCCGGTTCCCTCGTCGCCGGGGTGCCGGCGAAGGTCCGCCGGGCGCTCACGGAGGACGAACGGGGCGGGCTTCACGGGAACGCCGCGACATACCTGCAGCTGGCCACCGATCACGGCGCCCGTTGCGCTGAATGAAGAGCTCCTCCGCGTACGAAGACGAGGAGGAGCATCGGAGGGGCTGACGAGAATCGAACTCGCATCATCTGTTTGGAAGACAGAGGCTTTACCACTAAGCTACAGCCCCGCATCCGACCTGGATCGGATGTGGATCGCCGTCACGCTGAGAACCATGTCCAGCGCTGGCAACTCGAACAGTCTAGCGGACTCCGTCGGCTAGACTGACCACGGCCGTTTTCCGACGCACGTGTGCTGCGCGCCCGGGGCGTAGCTCAGCTTGGTAGAGCGCCCGCTTTGGGAGCGGGAGGCCGCAGGTTCAAATCCTGTCGCCCCGACAACGGCCCCACGAACCCAGACCACCGAACGGACGCGCATGTGCGCGGCCGGATAAAGGAGAACGACAGGCATGGTCACCAGCACCGTCGAGACGCTCAGCCCCACGCGGGTGAAGCTCCACATCACGGTCAGCCCGGACGAGCTGAAGCCGAGCATCACCCACGCGTACGAGCACATCGCTCAGGACGTGCAGATTCCCGGCTTCCGCAAGGGCAAGGTGCCCGCTCCCATCATCGACCAGCGTGTCGGCCGCGGTGCGGTCATCGAGCACGCGGTCAGCGAGGGCCTCGACGGCTTCTACCGCGAAGCCGTCACCGCGAACGAGCTGCGCGTCCTCGGGCGTCCGTCGGCCGAGGTCGTCGACTGGCCCAGCGACAAGGACTTCTCGGGCGACCTGAAGGTCGAGGTCGAGGTCGACGTGCGTCCCGAGTTCGAGCTTCCCGCCTACGCGGACATCACCATCGAGGTCGAGCCCGTCGCCACCGACGACGCCGCCATCGACGAGGAGCTCGACCGCCTGCGCGGCCGTTTCGGCACGCTCGTCACCGTCGACCGTCCTGCCGCGAAGGGCGACTTCGTCGAGCTGGACCTCGTCGCGACGATCGACGGCAACGAGATCGACCGCGCCGAGGGTGTGTCGTACGAGGTGGGCTCGGGCGAGCTCCTCGAGGGCATCGACGAGGCCATCGAGTCGCTCACCGCTGGTGAGGACACCACGTTCCGTTCCAAGCTCGTCGGCGGCGACCACGCCGGCGAGGAGGCCGAGGTCGCCGTCACGGTCAAGGCTGTCAAGGAGCGCGAGCTCCCCGAGGCCGACGACGACTTCGCGCAGATGGCGAGCGAATTCGACACCATCGCCGAGCTGCGCGAGAGCCTTGTCGAGCGCGTCTCGCAGCAGAGCCTGTTCACGCAGGGCGCTGCCGCGCGCGAGAAGCTTGTCGACGCGCTCCTCGAGAAGGTCGAGATCCCGGTTCCGGCCGGACTGGTCGAGGACGAGGTTCACGCGCACCTCGAGGGCGAGGGTCGTCTGGAGGACGACGCGCACCGTGCCGAGGTCACCGAGGCGAGCGAGAAGCAGTTCCGCACGCAGATGGTGCTCGACAAGATCGCCGAGACGCACGAGGTCCAGGTCTCGCAGGACGAGCTGACCCAGTACCTGACCCAGGCCTCTGCGCAGTACGGGATGGCCCCGCAGGACTTCGTCAACGCGCTCCAGCAGAACGGCCAGCTTCCGGTGATGGTCGGCGAGGTCGCCCGTAACAAGGCCCTCGCGATCGCCCTGGGCAAGGTCACGGTCGTCGACACCGACGGGAATTCGGTCGACCTGACCGGCTTCATCACCGTCGAGGGCGAGGAGTCCGCCGCCGACGAGGTCGTCGAGGAGGCGCAGGAGATCGCCGACGAGGCCGCCGACGCCGATGCCGACGCCGCCGAGGCGGAGGAGAAGCCGGCCAAGAAGACGCCTGCCAAGAAGGCGCCCGCTAAGAAGAAGGCGGATGCCGCCGACGACGCTCCCGCCGCCGACGAGAAGGCTCCTGCCAAGAAGGCGCCGGCCAAGAAGGCCCCCGCCAAGAAGAAGGCCGCCGACGAGGCTGCCGCCGAGTGATCTCCTGATCGCGACGGTCGCCCGACCGGCAGAAGGGGCGGATGCTGCGGCATCCGCCCCTTCTGCTCTGCCCGACAGATGCTCCGCATCAGGGACGGCGGTGACACGGGCTATGCCCACGGCGAACACGGTCAGGCGCATGCGGCGGCGTCGGTAGATTCGACACGTCACGAAACTTCGGATCAGGAGCACACATGGCTGACCCCCTCATCGCAACAAGCGTCTTCGACAGACTGCTCAAGGACCGCATCATCTGGCTCGGGTCGGAGGTGCGCGACGAGAACGCGAACGAGATCTGCGCGAAGATCCTCCTGCTCGCCGCCGAGGACTCCGAGAAGGACATCTACCTCTACATCAACTCGCCGGGCGGCTCGATCACGGCCGGAATGGCGATCTACGACACGATGCAGTTCGTTCCGAACGACATCGTCACCGTCGGCATCGGCATGGCCGCGTCCATGGGGCAGCTGCTCCTGACCGCCGGCACGAAGGGCAAGCGCTACATCACGCCCAACGCCCGGGTTCTGCTGCACCAGCCGCACGGCGGGTTCGGCGGCACGGCCAGCGACATCCAGACGCAGGCGCAGCTGATCCTCGACATGAAGCGTCGTCTCGCCGAGATCACCGCGGCCCAGACGGGCAAGTCCGTCGAGCAGATCAACGCCGATGGCGACCGCGACCGGTGGTTCACCGCTCAGGAGGCGCTCGAGTACGGCTTCGTGGACCACATCCGCGAGTCGGCCACTGACGTCGTCGGCGGCGGCGGCACCGAGAACTGATCGACCGAAGGAGAAAGACAACGATGAACACACCCGCCTTCGGCCTTCCCCACGGTGCGGCGATGCCCTCGAGCCGGTACATCCTGCCGCAGTTCGAGGAGCGCACCGCCTACGGCTACAAGCGCCAGGACCCGTACAACAAGCTGTTCGAGGACCGCGTCATCTTCCTCGGCGTCCAGGTCGACGACGCATCGGCTGATGACGTGATGGCCCAGCTGCTCGTGCTCGAGTCGCAGGACCCGGACCGCGACATCATCATGTACATCAACTCGCCCGGTGGATCGTTCACCGCCATGACCGCGATTTACGACACCATGCAGTACGTGTCGCCCCAGATTCAGACGGTGGTGCTCGGTCAGGCGGCTTCGGCGGCGTCCGTCCTGCTCGCCGCCGGCGCCCCGGGCAAGCGGCTCGCGCTTCCGAACGCCCGCATCCTCATCCACCAGCCCGCCGTCGGCGAGGCCGGTCACGGTCAGGCGTCGGACATCGAGATCCAGGCGGCCGAGATCCTGCGCATGCGCACGTGGCTCGAGGAGACCATGGCGCGCCACACCAACCGCACGCAGGAGCAGGTCAATAAGGACATCGACCGCGACAAGATCCTCTCGGCACACGAGGCGATGGAGTACGGCATCGTCGACCAGGTGCTGACATCGCGCAAGCGGACCCCCGCCGCGATCACCTCCTGAGCGAGGCGAGTTCACAGCGTATGGCCCCGGCGACGAGCCGGGGCCATACGCGTCGTGGGGGCGGTTCGACTCGAAGGGCTCGCAAATCCGCGGGGATGTCTGCGGGAGAGGTTAGGCTCGGAGCACCACGTTCTCAGGTGAGCGATGGTTTCCGGCATCCAGGAGGGGTACATGGCTCGCATCGGTGAGAGTGCCGACCTGTTCAAGTGCTCGTTCTGCGGAAAGAGTCAGAAGCAGGTCCAGCAGCTGATCGCAGGACCCGGCGTCTACATCTGCGACGAGTGCGTCGAGCTGTGCAACGAGATCATCGAAGAGCGCATGGCCGAGTCAGGCGACGAGTCGGTCGCCGAGTTCGACCTCCCCAAGCCGCGCGAGATCTTCTCCTTCCTCGAGGAGTACGTCGTCGGGCAGGACCCGGCGAAGCGTGCGCTCTCGGTCGCGGTCTACAACCACTACAAGCGCGTGCGGGCACACTCGACCCTCCAACCCGCCGAACAGCGCGCCGACGACGTCGAGATCGCCAAGAGCAACATCCTGCTGCTCGGTCCCACCGGCTGTGGCAAGACGTACCTGGCGCAGACGCTCGCGAAACGCCTCAACGTGCCTTTCGCCGTCGCCGATGCGACCGCGCTCACCGAGGCGGGCTATGTCGGTGAGGATGTCGAGAACATCCTGCTCAAGCTTCTGCAGGCGGCGGACTTCGACGTCAAGCGTGCGGAGACCGGCATCATCTACATCGACGAGGTCGACAAGATCGCACGCAAGGCGGAGAACCCCTCGATCACGCGCGACGTGTCGGGCGAGGGCGTGCAGCAGGCTCTGCTGAAGATCCTGGAGGGGACGGTGGCGTCGGTTCCGCCGCAGGGTGGACGCAAGCACCCGCACCAGGAGTTCATCCAGATCGACACGACCAACGTGCTGTTCATCGTCGCGGGCGCGTTCGCCGGCCTCGAGGAGATCATCTCGTCCCGTGTCGGCAAGCACGGCGTGGGCTTCGGCGCCCCGTTGCAGGAGAAGGACAAGGAACTCGACCTCTTCCGCGAGGTCGAGCCGGAAGACCTGCACAAGTTCGGTCTCATCCCCGAGTTCATCGGCCGTCTCCCCGTCGTCACGTCTGTCGCGCCGCTCGACCAGAAGGCGCTCATCGAGATCCTCACCGGTCCGAAGAACGCCTTCGTCAAGCAGTACCAGCGCATGTTCGAACTCGACGGCGTAGAGCTCGAGTTCGAAGACGAGGCGCTGCGCGCGATCGCCGATCTCGCCGTGGCGCGCAAGACCGGTGCCCGCGGCCTGCGCGCCATCCTCGAAGACGTTCTCGGCCCCATCATGTTCGAGATCCCGTCGGCCGACGATGTCGACAAGGTGATCGTGACCCGGGCCGCCGTCGATGACGGCGCTCCGCCCACGCTCGTCCTGCGGCAGAAGCGCAAGAGCGCCTGACGACCGAGCCGCGACGCCTGCGGAGGTGTCCGAGGTCCCGGTTAACCTGCCGATATGGGACGCATCATCTTCGACACGGCGAGCTCGCTCGATGGCTTCATCGCCGACGGCGCGAACTCGCTCTCCTGGCTGTTCGCGGTCGACGGTGGCGACGAGCCCGACGCGAGTCTGCTCCCGGAGAACGCGGGCGTGCTCGTCGAGGGGTCCACGACCTACGAGTGGGTACTCGCCGAGTCCGACCTCCTCGCCCATCCTGAGCGATGGCAGGAGTTCCACGGCGATCGGCCGACCTTCGTGTTCACGACACGCGAGCTTCCGCGTCCGGCGGGCGCAGACGTCAGATTCGTGTCCGGGCCCGTGTCCGATGCGCTTGCGCATATCCGAGAGGCCGCTGCGGGGCACGATGTGTGGGTCGTCGGCGGTGGCGACCTGGCCGGTCAGTTCCTCGACGCCGGTGCGCTCGACCAGATCGCGGTCTCCATTGCGCCCGTGACGTTGGGCGGGGGAGCGCCCCTGCTTCCGCGTCGCATCGAGTCGGACCGGCTCTCGTTGCGCTCAGCAGAGCGGGTGGGAGCGTTCGCGCGCCTGGTCTACGACGTGATCCCCGTTGGTGGGCGCGACGCGCGAAGCGCTCCCGCCGACGGACTCCTCGCCGCAGACGCGACCTAGGCGCTCAGCCCGCGGCGTGCGAGCAACGGCTCGATGCGGGCGTCACGGCCCCGGAAGTCACGGTATGCCTCGAGCGGATCCTTCGAACCGCCGACGCCGAGGAGGCGCTGACGGAAGCGATCCCCGTTCGAGCGGGTCAGCCCACCGTTCTCCTCGAACCATTCGACGGTGTCGGCGTCGAGAACCTCGCTCCAGATGTAGGAGTAATACCCGGCGCTGTAGCCACCCGAGAAGATGTGTGCGAAGTATGCGGACGAATAGCGTGTCGGTACAGCGGGGTCGTCGAGTCCGATGTCGGCGAGGGCTGCGGCTTCGAAGGCTGCGACGTCGGTGACAGCTGCTGCATCCTCCGCGCTGAGCGAGTGCCATGCGAGGTCCAGCCATGCGGCGGCGAGATACTCGCTCGTGGCGAATCCCTGGTTGAAGGTCCCCGAGGCTTCGAGGCGCTCGACGACGTCCGAGGCGAGCGGCTCACCGGTGTCGACGTGTCGGGCGTAGTTCGCCAGCACCTCGGGTCGGTAGATCCACATCTCGTTGACCTGGCTGGGAAACTCGACGAAGTCGCGGAAAACGCTGGTGCCGGCGAAGGTCGGGTAGGTGACCGTGGCGAACAAGCCGTGCAGCGCGTGCCCGAACTCGTGGAAGAGCGTCGTCACCTCGTCGAGCGTCAGCAACGTCGGGGTGCCGGGGGAGGGCTTCGGGACATTCAGGTTGTTGACGACGATCGGAGTCGTCCCTCGTAGCGCCGACTGGGAGGCGATGGAGTTCATCCATGCACCACCGCGCTTGGTGTCGCGCGTGTAGAGGTCGAGCACGAACAGTCCGAGGTGGGAGCCGTCCTCGTTCGAGACCTCGAACACACGCGCGTCCTCGTGGTAGGCAGGCAGGTCATCGCGCTCACGGAACGTGATCCCGTAGAGACGTGTCGCGGCGAAGAAGACGCCGTCGCGCAGCACTCGTTCGGCCTCGAACCATGGGCGCAGCGCGGCCGTGTCGATGTCGAGCGTGCTCGCGCGCACGCGCTCGGTTGCGAATGCCCAATCCTCCGGCCCGACCTCGGCGCCGTCCACGACCTCCTGCAGGGCCACCTTCTCACGCTGTGCGTTGCGTGCAGCAGGACCGGCGAGCCGGCGCAGCAGCGCGGACACCGCTTCCGGGTTGCCCGCCGTCTGATCGGAGGTGACGTAGGCCGCGTGCGAGGGAAAGCCGAGCAGTTCCGCGCGCTCGGCGCGGAGGCGGACGATTTCGAGCAGCACGGGGCGGTTGTCGTGGCGGCCGGGCCGGGAGCCGCGAGCGCGCGAGGCCTCGAGGATGCGGCGGCGGGACCGCGGGTTCGTGAGCGAGGCGAGCGCCGGGTGGCCCGTGAACAGTGTCAGGGTTATGACGTAGGCCTCCGGTCGCCCGCGATCGGCAGCCGCGCGCGCGGCGGCGGAGATCTCACCCTCGCTCAGCCCGTCGAGCTCCTCCCGCGACTCGAACACCACGGCCAGATCGTTCGTATCGGCGAGGAGGTTCTTCTCGAAGGTCGTCGTGAGAACGGACAGTCGGCTGTTGAGCTCGGTCAGTCGCTGCTTAGCGCTGCTGTCGAGCCCGGCGCCGGCGTGGGTCATCTGGATGAACCGCCGCTCCAGCAGGTAGCGCTGCTCGGCCGTGAGTCCGAGATCATCGCGGCTCGCGTGCAGGCGCTCGATCCGGTCGTACAGGCGGGGATCGAGGAGGATCGCGTCGGAGTGCGCAGACATCAGCGGGGCGAGCTCTTCGTCGACGGCCTGCACCGCGGGAGTGGCGTCCGCAGAGCTGACCGTGTAGAAGACGCGCGCTACGTCGCCCAGAAGCCGGCCGCTCTCTTCCCATGCCACGACCGTGTTCTCGAACGTCGGAGGCTCGGTGCTGCCGGCGATCGCGTCGATCTCGCGCCGCTGCTGAGCGAAGGCCTCGCGGAAGGCGGGCAGGTAGTCATTGACGTCGATCTCGCGGTAGTCGGGGAGGCCCCACGCGAGTGACGAGGCGGTGAGAAGGGAATTCGAAGATGCCGACATGGCACAAGCCTACGATGTGTTCCAAAGACTATGTTGCAAAGAGATGCTTGCAAAGCTATCTTTGGACCCATGACCGAAGACAACGCCGAGAAGCGGACGCCTCGCGACATCCGCACGCTCGACTCGGGCGCGCTCCGTGCCCTCGCTCACCCCGTGCGCGTGCGTCTCTACGACATCCTGAGTCAGCAAGGCCCTCAGACGGCCAGCTCGCTCGCGGCGATGACGGGGGATTCGTCCGGTTCGACGAGCTACCACCTGCGCGCTCTCGCGAAGCACGACCTCATTCGCGAGATCCCCGATCGGGGCACGGCGCGCGAGCGATGGTGGGAACGGCCCACCGGCGGCGTCTCGTTCCCGGGTGCGGACACGATGCGGACGCCGGCGGGCCGCGCCGCGACCCAGGTCGTCATGGGCGAGTTCCTCGATCGTCGACACGAGCAGCTCATGCGCTTCGTGGAGAGCACGTTGCGCGAGGAACTCGACCCATGGGCCGAGAACGCGCTCATCACCTCGGCCACCGTCTCGCTGACGGTCGAGCAGCTCCGCGAGGTCAACGCGCGTATCCAAAGAGTCATCGACGACGTCGTCGACGAGTACCGCGTTGACCCGGACCCCGGCCCGAATTCGTCCTCCGAACACCGCATCGTCTCGCTGCGCGCCGAGGCGTTTCCGATCACGACAGAGAGCGACTGACGATGACCAGCGTGACCGTCTCCCGGATCCGCCCACCCGAGTCCGGGCGCCCCCGTCCGCTCGGGCGCGATTTCTCGCGACTGTGGACCGCCGCCGCGTTCAGCAACCTCGCGGACGGCCTGGGCCGCACGGCGGTGCCCCTGATCGCCACGACACTCACGCGCGACCCGCTGCTGATCTCGTTGCTCGGCGCGGCCGCCTTCCTCCCGTGGCTCGTTTTCGGGGTGCCTGCCGGCGTCATCGTCGATCGGTTCGACCGGCGCCGTGTCATGGCGTTGGCGAACAGCGTGCGCGGCGCGGCCGCGGTCGGTCTGGCCGTGCTCACGGTCACGGGCAGTCTCGACATCGTGTGGCTGCTCGTGGGCACGCTCGTCTTCGGCTTCGGCGAGACCCTGTTCGACAACGCGACCAACGCGATCATTCCGAGCGTCGTCGAGCGGGATCAGCTCGATCGGGCCAACGGGCGCATCCAGGCCGCGCAGATCACCATCGACAGCTTCGTAGCGCAGCCCGTCGCCGGCGTTCTCTTCGCCGTCTCGCTCGCACTACCGCTGTGGCTCGGCGCCGCGGGTTACCTGGTGCCGATCGCGCTGGCGCTCCTTCTCCCGCTGGCCGCGGCGCGTTCACGGGCTTCGGACGTCATCGGCGCGGATCAGGGCGACGTCGTCGCCGGCGCCGTCCCCGAGCCCCTGCCGGCAGCACCGGACGTCGCCGTTCCCGCCGGGGAAGCGTTGCGCTACCTCTGGCGCCATCGGTTCCTGCGTGCCCTGGTCGTGTTCACGTCGGTCGTCGGCTGCGCCTTCGCTTTCGCGCAGGCTCCGACGCTGCTCTACTTCCTCGATGTCCACTGGGTACCCGAGTTCGCCATCGGGTTCGTCACAGCGGGTGTCGGGGTCGGTGCGCTCGCGGGCTCACTCCTCGCTGCGCGCATGGTCGCCCGCTGGGGCCGAGGCAACGTCATGTGGGGCGCGAACCTCGCCGCCGCAGCGTGCATGGTCGCCGTCGGGTTCGCCCCCGGAATCGTCGTCGCGGTCGTCGCCTACGCGGGCATGGCGTTCGCGGTGTCGGTGTGGAATGTCCCGTGGGGTGCGCTGCGGCAGCAGATCATCCCGCCGGCGCTGTTCGGGCGCACTCTGGGCATCATCCGGACGCTCACCTGGGGACTCTTCCCCGTGGCGACGATCCTGGGCGGCCTGGTCGCGTCGATCGACCTGCGGCTGCCGTTCATCGCTGCGGGCGCTGTCTGCCTCACCGCGACGGCCGCGTGCACGCGCCTCATCCGCTCCGCGTCCGCGCAAAGCTCTCCCGCCGCGTCGGAGTGAGCGGCGGGAGAGCGGGGCGTCAGAACTCGTCGTCGTCGATCTGACCGACGACCGGTTCACCGGCGGCGTCGAGCGAGACCACGACACCGGTCTCGAGCTCGGCCACGGGGCGTCCCTCGAGCCAGGTCAGAGTCCAGTTCGGACGCGGATCTGCGTCGAGCCCGCCGTCGACCGCGCGAACCCGGTCGCGGAAAGCGGCCGGCAGCGAGACGGGCGGCTCATCGCCACTGGTCCACCGCGTTCCCAAACGCATCTCACGCCTCCTGAGGCGCGAGCTCGACGCGCTCCACGACCAGGTCGCCGTCACTGTCGAGGAGCTCGAGCTCGGCGATGCGTCCGACCGCCTTCAGGTCGCCCTCCGCGCGGCGCAGTCGCTCGATCGTCGCGGCATCCGCGCGCAGCGTCAGTACCGAGACGGGGGTCTTCTGCGAGGCCTTGGCTTCCGTCTTCGCCCGGCGGATGCCGATGAGCGCGGCGCTGGCCGCGGTGAGAACGGCCGGGTCGCCGTCGATGCCGCTCGCTTCCGGCCACGGCGCGGTGTGCACGGAGCCCTCCTCGAACCACGACCATGCCTCCTCTGCGGCGAAGGCGAGCACCGGGGCGAGCAGACGCAGCAGCGACGACAGCGCGAGTCGCAGTGCCAGCGCCGCCGACGCCTGACCGGCGTCGGAGCGGTCGTACGCGCGCTCCTTGACGAGCTCGAGGTAGTCGTCGCAGAAGGTCCAGAAGAACGCTTCCGTGATCTCGAGCGCGCGAGCGTGGTCGTAGGCCTCGAACGCCCGCGTGGCATCGACGATCACACGGTCGAGCGTTGCGAGCATGGCGGCGTCGAGGTCGTGGGTCACCGCCGCGCCCTCGGGCACGGGGAACGACAGCACGAACTTCGCGGCGTTCAGCACCTTGATGGCGAGACGGCGGCCGATCTTCACCTGCGTGGGGTTCTGCGGATCGAACGCGGCGTCGGAACCGAGGCGACTCGACGCGGCCCAGTAGCGGACCGCATCCGTGCCGTGCTGGGCGAGGATGTCGGCGGGGGTGACGACGTTTCCCTTCGACTTCGACATCTTCTTGCGGTCGGGGTCGACGATGAAGCCGGAGATCGCGGCATCCGACCACGGTGCGCGGCCGTCTTCGAGAGCGCTGCGGAGCATCGTGGAGAACAGCCAGGTGCGGATGATGTCCTGCCCCTGCGGCCGCAGATCGAACGGCGCGACGAGCTGCCACAGCTCCTCGTCGCGCTGCCACCCGCCCGCGAGCTGCGGGGTCAGCGACGACGTCGCCCAAGTGTCGAAGATGTCGCGCTCGGCGTCGAATCCGCCGGGCACGCCGCGCTGCTCGGCGGTGTATCCCGGAGGGACATCGGTGGTCGGGTCGATCGGGAGCTGGGCGGCATCGGGGGTGATGACGCGCTCGTAATCGCGTTCGCCGTTCTTATCGAGGCCGTACCAGATCGGGATCGGTACGCCGAAGAAGCGCTGACGGGAGACGAGCCAGTCGCCGGTGAGACCGTTGGTCCAGTTCTCGTAGCGCACCCGCATGAAGTCGGGGTGCCACGACATCTCCTGACCGAGCGAGATGAGGCGCGCCCGGAACTCTTCGTCGCGGGCACCGTTGCGCAGGTACCACTGACGGGTCGAGACGATCTCGAGCGGGCGATCGCCCTTCTCGAAGAACTTCACCGGGTGGCTGAAGGGCTTCGACACCTCGAGCAGCTCGCCCGATTCCTGCAGCAACTCCACCACGCGCTTCTTGGCGCTGAAGACGGTCTTGCCCGCCAGCTCGGCGTAGGCCGCGCGTGCGCCATCCGTGACGATGACGTCAGGCGCCTCGGCCACGATGCGACCGTCGTGGCCGAGGATCGTGCGGTTGGGCAGGTCGAGCTCGCGCCACCAGATGATGTCGGTGACGTCGCCGAACGTGCAGATCATCGCGATTCCCGAGCCCTTGTCGGGCTGAGCGAGGTGATGGGCGAGGACCGGCACCTCGACGTCGAAGAGCGGCGTGCGGACGGTCTTGCCGAAGTAGGGCTGGTAGCGCTCGTCATCGGGGTTCGCCACGAGGGCGACACACGCCGGAAGCAGTTCGGGCCGCGTCGTCTCGATGTGGATGTCGCCGCTGCCGTCGGTCTTGTGGAACGCGATGCGGTGATACGACGCCTGCTGCTCGCGATCCTCGAGCTCGGCCTGCGCGATGGCGGAGCGGAAGTCGATGTCCCACAGCGTGGGGGCCAGCGCCTGGTAGGCCTCGCCGCGCTCGAGGTTGCGCAGGAACGCGAGCTGGCTGGTGCGGATGGTCTCGTCCGAGATCGTCCGGTACGTCTGGGTCCAGTCGACGGAGAGCCCGAGCTGGCGGAAGAGCGACTCGAACTGCTTCTCGTCCTCGATCGTCAGCTTCTCGCACAGCTCGATGAAGTTGCGACGGCTGATGGGCACCTGGTCGGCGGCACGGCTCGACTTGTTGTCGCCGCCCTCGAACGGCGGGACGAACGACTCGTCGTAGGGGAGAGTCGGGTCGCAGCGCACGCCGTAGTAGTTCTGGACGCGGCGCTCGGTGGGCAGGCCGTTGTCGTCCCAGCCCATCGGGTAGAAGACGCTCTTCCCGCGCATGCGCTCGAATCGCACCTTGAGGTCGGTGTGGGTGAACGAGAAGACGTGGCCGATGTGCAGCGACCCGGATGCCGTCGGGGGAGGCGTGTCGACGGAGAAGACGCCGCCGCGGCCGGTCTTCGCGGCACGCGCGCGGTCGAACAGGTAGGTGCCCTGCTCGGCCCACGCGGCGCCCCACTTCTGCTCGAGGCCTTCCAGAGCGGGCTTCTCGGGAATGTGCGCTGTCATGGGAACTCCTCGACGATATGTGCGGCACTGTGTGAGCGTGCCTGAGTGTGCGTCGTCCGAGTCTACCGGGGGTCAGAAGGCGGCTTCGATGGTCTCGTTGCCGTCGATGACCTTTCGCACCTCGTCGCTCGTGAACGCGTCGATGAGTGCCTTCGTGGCAGGGGAATCCGCCTCAGCCGAGGGGACCACGAGCTGAAGCGCGAAGCGGTCGTCGAGTTCGGTGAGCAGGCCGTCGTCCTGCGGCGTGAGGCCGAGCGCGGCGATGTGCGACGGCCACTGGAAGACCAGGTCGGCCTCGTCGTACGCCGTGTTCAACTGGTTGATCTCCAGCGACAGGAACTGAATGTTCTTCGGGTTCTCCGCGACGTCGTCGAGGGTCGCTGTGTACGGGTCGATGCCGGGGGCGAGGTCGATGATGTCGGCGTCGGCCAGCAGCTTGAGCGCACGCGCGGTGTTCGACGAGTCGTTCGGGATGGCGACCGTGGCACCGTCGGGGAGCTGGCCGATGTCGGTCAGCGTCTTCGAGTAGAAGGCGATGACGAAGTTGTAGACGGGTTGGACCGCCTCGAGCGATGCCCCGTTCTTCTCGTTGAACTCCGTCATGTACGGCTCGTGCTGCGAGAAGTTCGCATCGATGTCGCCGGCAGCGAGCATGTTGTTGATCGTGACGTAGTCCGACACCGGAACGAGCTCGATCTCGTACCCGTCGGCGATCGCGGCTCCGGCGGCCTCGACGATGTCCGTCGCGGGGGCGGTCACCGCGCCTACGCGGAGCGTCGTGACCCCGGAATCCGTGTCTCCGGGCGAGCCGGCGCAGCCGGCGAGGAGTCCGGCGACCGCGAAGGTGGCGACGGCCGCCGAGGCGATGCGGGTGCGAAGGGTGCGAACGGGCATGGGTTCTCCTTGTGAGAGCGGGTGGACGAGGGTCAACGGTGATCGAGTCGGATCGACAGGCGGTGACCGGCCGACTGGATGACCAGCACGACGACGAGGATGACGGCGATCGTGAAGTACATCAGCGGATAGTCGTACTCTTGGTAGCCGTAGCGCAGCGCGAAGTCGCCGATGCCGCCACCGCCGACCACACCGAGCACGGTGGAATACGACAGCAGACTGATCGTCGCCGAGGTCAGCGCGTAGACGAGGCCGGGAACGGCCTCGGGAAGCAGGAAGCGCCGGATCGTCTGAGGCAGGGTCGCTCCCATCGTGCGCGCGACCCGGGGGATGCCCGGGCTGATCTCGCGCAGAATCTGCTCGACGAGTCGTGCGTAGATCGCGACCGCGACGAAGCAGAGCGAGAACGTCGCCGCAGGAGTGCCGAATGTCGTCCCGTAGACGAGACGTGTCACCGGCACGAGGAACACGACCAGGAGGAGAAACGGGAAGGAGCGCACGACGTTGATGAAGAGGTTTCCGATCCACCACACGAACCGGTTCGGCGCAGCGCCGCCCCGCCGCGTCAGGTACACGAGCATCCCGAGGGGGAGCCCGAGGACCACCGCTGCGGCCAGCGAGACGAGGAGCATGTATCCGGTCTCGCCGAGCGCCTCGAGCAGGTCTCCGCCGCGGCGCTCGAGTGATTCGACCAGGCCGGTCATGCGCCCAGCTCCCGCCGGGCGCGGTCGAGGTAGCTCTCCCGGCCCAGATCCGATCCGGGTTCGACGTGCAGGATGTCGCGCAGACGCCCGTCCTCGAACAGCGCGACGCGGTCGCAGACGCGCCGCACGACGGCGAGATCGTGCGTCACGACGACCACTGTCGTTCCGAACCGGTCCCGGGCCTCGCGGAGGAGCGCGAGGACGCCGTCGGTCGTGGTGGCGTCGAGCGAGGAGGTCGGCTCGTCGCAGAGCAGGACCTCGGGCCGGCCCACGAGCGCGCGGGCGATCCCCACGCGCTGACGCTGACCGCCGCTGAGCTCAGACGGGTACGCATCCTCGCGACCACCGAGACCGACGAAACGCAGCGTCTCGTCGACCGCGGCGCGTCGCTCATTCACACTCAGGCGGTCCCGGCGGTCGCGCAGTTCGAGGGCGAGCAGGACGTTTTGACGGACGGTGCGATTCGCCAGCAGGTGCACACCCTGGAAGACCACGCCGATCCGCCGGCGTAGATCCCGCAGCGCTGTCCGACTGAGACCGATCGGGTCCTGATCGAGCACCTTCACGGTTCCTGCGGTCGCGCTGATCTCGCCGGTGAGCAGAGCCAGGAGAGTGCTCTTGCCGGCACCGCTCTCGCCGATGACTCCGAAGATCTCGCGCGGAGAAACAGCGAGATCGACGCCGGTGAGAGCGCGGGTTCCGCCGGGGTAGGTGACGCTCACGCCGCTGAGGGCGATCGGCGCGTCGGTCGGTGGCACGGGGCATCCCCTAATAGTTGGACGACGTTCAACTATAGTCGAACCATGGTCACCCGGTACCGCACCTCTGCTTTCAACGACGACGGCGGCACGGGGGTCAGCCGCGTTCCGGACGGCCTGGAGGTCGCCGTGTCGAATCCATTGCAGCCGGGCCATGACACCGCCGCGAGCAATCCCGAGCAGCTCCTCGCGCTGGCCTGGTCGACGTGCCTGAACGCGACGGCGCAGGCGATCGTGGCGGGCCGCCACCGCACGAAGGCGCGGGTCGAGGTCGAGCTGCGCGACGCCGAGGGGCGCACGGGGTACGAGTTCCTCGTGACGGCCTTCATCTCCGGCGAGGGGCTGGATGCCTCCGAGGCGGCGGAACTCGCCGCCGCAGCGCACGATCGCTGCCCGATCTCGCGCCTGTTGCGGGAATCGCCGCTCGCCGAGGTACGCGGCGAGGCCTGGTCGGCGTCCTGACGAGGCGCCGTCAGCGATCGACGGCGAATCCGAGGTGGGGCATGTCCACGCCTCGGTAGTGCACCGTGAACCGGCGGCGAACGGTCATGCCGAGGCGGATGGCGACGTTCATGGATGCGATGTTGGTGTCGCGGACCTTGGCCCAGATGGCCGGAGCGCCGAGCTCGCGGAATCCCCAGTCGCGCGCGGCGGCGGCGGCCTCGGTCGCGTAACCGCGGTGCCAGTGCGCCCGCTGGAAGAGGTAGCCGACCTCGAGCACCGCTTCGTCGCCGACGAACTGCCGCGTGATGCCGCACTGCCCGATCATGCCGGCCCCAGGGAGGTCGACGGCCCAGAGGCCGAACCCGTCCTCCTCGTAGCGACGAAGATTGCGCGCGAGCCACCGCGCGCTCTCGTCGTCGTCGAACGCCCCCTCGTAGGCGGTCATCGCGATGGGGTCGGTCAGTATCTCGCGGAGCGGGTCCAGATCGTCCTCGGTCATCAGCCGGAGGACCAGACGTTCGGTGCGGGCGATCATCGGCTCGGCTCCTCGGCGGACGCCTCATCGCGCACGTCCCATCCGAGCGCAGCGGCGAACGCGGGGGCATGCGCTTCGATCTGCCGACGCGATGCAGTGGCGCCGGTCAGCGCCCGGATGTCGGTGAAGGCGAGTGCTTCCAGGCCGCGGAGGTCGAGATCCGCGCTCGAGAGCGCACGGGAGTCGAACTCGTCGACCGTCGTGTCGACGAAACGGACCCGCTCGAGCATCGCGCCCGGGGCATCGAGCGTTCCGATGCGGCAGTCGACGATGAGCACGTCGCGCAACGTCGCGGCGGGCACCGAGAGGTAGTCGATCCGGATGCCGCGGAGGATGACGCCGTCCCAGTGAGCACGCTGGGCGTCGAGGGTGCCGATCCGCCCACCGCTGAGGGTCACGGTGCGCCAGCTGCCGTCGCCCGAGCGGAATTCGGCCGTCGCGAGGTCGCGGATGGCCACGTCGGCGAGCACCGCGCCCGTGAGATCGAGCCGGTTGGGGGACCCGGCCTCGACGGCGCTCTCGCTCAGCCGTGCGTGGGCGCCGTCGACCGCCTCGCTGCCGAGTGCTATCGACGTCTCGACGAGATCGCCGTGTCTAGTGAGGACTCCGGGCTCGAGGTGACGCGGCAGGTCGGGTTCGCTCACCCGAGGGGGCGTGGGGCGGGTACGAGGGCGGGCCATACGTTCAGCGTATGCCGACGGTATGATGGGCTCATCAGCACCGATCCGGCCATCACCGGGGAGCTCTCGGAAGAACGGCGGTCATCCGCCCAGTAGAACCGAGCGGGGCAGGCCCGTCACAGCCGCTGGGAGAGTGGCCCTCCGGGGCAAGCGGGGTGGTACCGCGGTCGCACGATCGTCCTCGCAGGAAGTCCGACCCTGCGAGAGAAGCCATGACCTATCCGAAGTCCTCTGCTTTCGGCCCCGCCGCCGACAGCGTCGTTCCGAGCCCCCGCTTCCCCGACGTCGAGCGCGACGTGCTGGCGTTCTGGGAGCGCGACGACACCTTCCGCAGCTCCATCGCGCGGCGCGAGGGGGCGCCCGAGTGGGTCTTCTACGACGGCCCTCCGTTCGCGAACGGGCTCCCGCATTACGGCCATCTGCTCACCGGGTACGCGAAGGATGTCTTCCCTCGCTTCCAGACCATGCGCGGTAAGAAGGTCGACCGCGTCTTCGGCTGGGACACCCACGGCCTCCCGGCTGAGCTCGAAGCGATGAAGCAGCTCGGGATCACCGAGAAGAGCGAGATCGAGGCGATGGGCATCGCCGCCTTCAACGACAAGGCGCGCTCATCCGTCCTCGAGTACACGCGCGAGTGGGAGGACTACGTCACCCGGCAGGCGCGGTGGGTCGACTTCGAACGTGGGTACAAGACGCTCGACACGGGCTTCATGGAGTCGGTGCTCTGGGCGTTCCAGGAGCTGTGGGACAAGGACCTCGCCTACGAGGGGCATCGCGTGCTGCCCTACTGCTGGCGCGACGAGACGCCCCTGTCGAACCACGAGCTGCGCATGGACGACGACGTCTACAAGATGCGCCAGGATCCGTCGGTGACCGTCACCTTCCCGCTCGTCGGGGCGAAGGCCGAGTCCCTCGGGCTCACCGGTGTGCGCGCTCTCGCGTGGACGACGACCCCGTGGACGCTGCCCACGAACCTCGCTCTCGCCGTCGGCCCCGACATCCGCTATGTCGTGCTCCCCGGCGGGCCGGCCGGCGCCGCCGACGTTCATGAGGACCGTGTCGAGGCCGACGCCCACCGCTACCTCCTCGCCGAAGACCTCCTCGCGGGCTACGCGAAGGACCTCGGGTACGGCGACGTCGACGAGGCGCGCGCCGCGATCGAGCGGACCGTTCTCGGCAGCGAGCTCTCGGACGTGCAGTACGACCGGCTCTTCGACTACTACGCGGACACCGACACCTGGGGAACGGGTTCCGCGTGGCGGGTGCTCGTCGACGACTACGTCACCACCACCGACGGCACCGGCATCGTCCACCAGGCGCCGGCCTACGGTGAGGACGACCAGCGCGTGACCGGCGCAGCCGGCATCCCGCTCATCATGAGCCTCGACGACGGCGGGCGCTTCCTCCCGCAGGTCAGCGACGTCGCGGGGGAGTTGTGGATGGACGCCAACCGCCCGCTCATCCGCCTCCTGAAGGCCGAGGGCCGTCTCCTTCGCGAGGCGAGCTACGAGCACTCCTACCCGCACTGCTGGCGCTGCCGCAATCCGCTCATCTACAAGGCGGTGTCGAGCTGGTTCGTGCGGGTCACGGCGATCAAGGACCGCCTGCTCGAACTGAACGAGCAGATCACGTGGGCACCCGAGAACGTCAAGCACGGGCAGTTCGGCAAGTGGCTCGAGGGCGCGCGCGACTGGTCCATCAGCCGCAACCGCTTCTGGGGCTCGCCGATCCCGGTCTGGAAGAGCGACGACCCCGAGTACCCGCGAACCGACGTGTACGGCTCGCTCGCCGACATCGAACGCGACTTCGGTCGCCTACCGCGCAACGAGGCGGGCGAGGTCGACCTGCACCGGCCGTTCATCGATGACCTCACGCGTCCGAACCCCGACGACCCCACGGGCCGCTCGACGATGCGCCGCATCGAGGACGTCTTCGACGTATGGTTCGACTCCGGGTCGATGCCGTACGCGCAGGTGCACTACCCCTTCGAGAACCGGGAGTGGTTCGACGAGCACGCGCCGGCCGACTTCATCGTGGAGTACATCGGACAGACCCGCGGCTGGTTCTACGTCATGCACGTGCTCTCGGGTGCGCTGTTCGACCGGCCGGCGTTCTCGGGCGTCGCCTGCCACGGCATCGTGCTGGGCAGCGACGGTCAGAAGATGTCGAAGTCGCTGCGGAACTACCCGGACGTGTCCGAGGTCTTCGATCGCGACGGTTCCGACGCGATGCGGTGGTTCCTGATGGGCTCGTCGGTGCTCCGCGGCGGCAACCTCGTCGTCACCGAAGAGGGCATCCGGGCGGGCGTGCGGGAGTTCCTGCTTCCGCTGTGGAACACCTGGTACTTCTTCGCCACCTATGCCAACGCGGCCGGCGGTGAGGGCGGGGCCGGGTACGAGGCGCGGCGGCGGACCGACTCCACGAACGTGCTCGACCGCTACATCCTGGCGCTGACCGGCGACCTGGTGCGCGATGTCGCAGCCGACCTGGAGGCCCTCGACTCCACGATGGCCGCCGCCAAGCTGCGCGACTTCGCCGAAGCGCTCACGAACTGGTACATCCGCCGCTCCCGCGATCGCTTCTGGGTGGGCGTCGTGCCCGGCGACGATTCCTCGACGGAGGCGTTCGACACCCTCTACACGGTGCTCGAGACGCTGACCCGGGTCGCGGCGCCGCTTCTGCCCCTTGTGAGCGAGCGCGTCTGGCAGGGCCTCACCGGCGGACGAAGCGTTCACCTGGAGGACTGGCCGGACGCGGACGAGTTCGCGCCCGCAGCCGACATCCGTTCGGCTATGGACGCCGTCCGCGAGGTCTCATCGGTGGCCAACGCTTTGCGCAAGAAGGAGGGCAAGCGCGTGCGCCTGCCGCTGCCTCAGCTCACGGTCGCGATGAGTGACGCGGCGTCGCTGGAGCAGTTCGCCGACATCCTCCGCGATGAGCTCAACGTGAAGGATGTCACTGTGGCCGAGCTTTCGGACGACCTCGCGGCCTCGTATGGCATCAGCCAGCGTCTCTCGGTCAATGCGCGCGCGGCCGGTCCACGACTGGGCAAGCAGGTGCAGCACGTTATCGCGGGTGCCCGGGCGGGCCTGTGGAGCGAGCAGGACGGTGTCGTGACCGTCGACGGCGTCGTGCTCGAGCCCGGCGAGTACGACCTGACCCTCGAAGCGGGAGGGGTGGCGGAAGGCACCGCGATCGCACTGCTGTCGGGCGGCGGGTTCGTCCTGCTCGACACCACCACGACCCCGGAGCTCGAGGCCGAGGGCCTGGCGCGCGACGTGATCCGCGCGGTGCAGGACACCCGGAAGGCCGCCGGCTTCGAAGTCAGCGACCGCATCCGACTGACGCTGACCTTCGATTCCGACGAGGACGCCGCTGCTGTCGCATCGGCGTTCGATGCCGCCGATGTGGCGGGCGAGACGCTGGCGCGCGAATGGGTGGTGCGCTCACGCACCTCGACCGTTGCCGAGTCTGCGGAGTCCGTCGCCGCGACCGAGCCCGACTTCGAGGCCGTGGTCGCCGCCAAGACCTACGCCAACAGGGGAGACCTCGCCGTGAGCGTCACCCGGCTGACAGGAGAGACCGCATGACCGATCAGGCCCGCGCCGACGCCGTATACACGGCGCTGCTGCAGCGTCAGGGGGAGCAGTGGGTGCAGCCCCGCGTCGAGCGGACACGACGCGTTCTCGAACTGCTGGACGACCCGCAGCGCACCTACCGCGTCGTGCACGTGACGGGAACGAACGGCAAGACGTCGACGAGCCGGATGATCGAGAGCCTCGTCCGCGCGCACGGGCTGCGCACCGGGCTCTTCACCAGCCCGCACCTCGAGCGCTTCACCGAGCGCATCCTGATCGACGGCGAGCCGATCGCCGACGCCGCGGTCGCCGACGCATGGGACGAGATCGCTCCCTTCGTCGACCTCGTGGACGCTGAGCTGGATGCGGCGGGTGACGCTCCTCTGACGTTCTTCGAGCTGCTCACCGTCCTCGCCTTCGTCGCGTTCTCCGACGCGCCCGTCGATGTTGCGGTCATCGAGGTGGGCATGGGCGGATCGTGGGACTCGACCAACACCGCCGACGGGGACGTCGCCGTCATCGGCCCCGTCGCGCTCGACCACGCCGACCGCCTCGGCGAGACCATCGCCGAGATCGCCGCGGTCAAAGCGGGCATCATCAAGCCCGGCGCGGCGGTCGTCTCGGCCGTGCAAACCCCCGAGGCGGCCGAGCAGATCCGAGCGCGCGCCGCGGAGGCGGCCGCCACCGTCGGGTTCGCCGGCGAGGAGTTCGGTCTGACCGCGCACAGCCTCGCCGTCGGCGGACAGCAGATCAGTGTTCGGGGGCGCGCGGGGGAGTACCCCGAGCTCTACCTGCCGCTTTACGGCTCTCACCAAGCCGAGAACGCCGCCCTCGCGGTCGCCGCGGTCGAAGCTCTCATCGGCGCCGAGGACCAGGCACTCCACGCGGAGGTCGTCGCGGACGGACTGGGCGCTGTCACCTCCCCGGGTCGTCTGCAGCTGCTCGGGATCAGCCCGACCGTGCTCGTCGACAGTGCACATAATCCCCACGGGGCAGCGGCACTCGCGGCGGCGCTGCGCGAGTCGTTCGACTTCGACGAGTGGGGCGTCGTGCTCGGTGTTCTGGGAGACAAGGACGCCGCGGGGATCGTCGAGGCCCTGGCACCGGTCGCCGCGCACGTGTTCGCGACCTCACCGGACTCGGAGCGCGCGTCGGAGCCGACCCTCGTCGCCGATCTTGCCGAGGAGCGCGGACTCGGGGTCACCGAGCACCGCGACCTCGTCGAAGCGGCCGAGGCTGCGCGCGAGTGGGCCGCGGCTGCGGAACGGCGCGCGGTGATCATCGCCGGTTCGGTCGTACTCGCGGGCGAAGCGATCGCCCTCGCCGCCGCAGAGGACTGGAAGTCGGGATGGCAGGCGTGAAACGGCCTCGCGAGCGCCGACGTCGCGGTGCCGCGGAGTCGCTCGGATCCGTCGTCCTCGGTTTCGAATCGATCGTGGTCTTCCTCGGCGGACTGACCGTCTACGGACTCGGTGCTCTGCCGGAGGGCGTCGCCGACTGGTGGGGAGTTGTCGCCGGTGCGGTGCTCGCCGTTGGGATGATCGTCATCTCAGGTCTGCTGCGGCACCGATGGGGCATCCTGCTGGGCTGGCTGCTGCAGGTGGTCCTGGCGCTCGGGGTGTTCCTCGTGCCGGCGCTCGGGATCGTCGCGCTCGTTTTCGGCGGCATGTACGCGTATGCGACCATCAAGGGGGCTGCTCTCGACCGGCGGAACGCCGCCCTCGCAGCCGACGAATCGAACGGAGACTGACATGCCCACCGAAGAGACCCTCGTCCTCGTCAAGCCCGACGGCGTGGCCCGCGGCCTCACCGGCGCGATCCTCGCCCGCATCGAGGCGAAGGGCTACGCGCTCGTCGACATCCGGCTCGTCGAACCCGACCGGGAGGTGCTCGAGAAGCATTACGAGGAGCACGCCGGCAAGCCGTTCTACGAACCGCTGCTCGAGTTCATGCAGAGCGGCCCCTCGGTCGCCATCCGCTTGGCCGGCAATCGCGTCATCGAGGGCTTCCGCTCGCTCGCCGGAACCACCGACCCCACGACGGCCGCACCCGGTACGATCCGGGGCGACTTCGGACGCGACTGGGGCCTGGCCGTTCAGCAGAACCTCGTCCACGGCTCCGACAGCCCCGAGTCCGCCGCGCGCGAGCTCGAGATCTGGTTCGGCTGACCGCATCCGCGACATCACGCCCGCCGCTCGACGTCACGACGTCGAGCGGCGGGCGTCGTCGTCTCAGAGGAAGCCGATCCAGTCGAGCCGGACCTGTGCGATCACGGCGATGGCGACGTAGCTGAGCACGGCGAGGAGCGGCACCCAGCCGGTCAGGGTGGCGGCGATCGCTCGGCCTCGACGCGGCAGCGGCACGACACCCGACCTGAGCAGGTGCAGGGTGACGGCGTAGAAGCTCGGGATGGTCACGAACCAGGTGACCATGCACCAGGGGCAGAGCGTTCCGAGAACGAAGATGCTCTGCGAGATCAGCCACACCACGAAGCCGAACGCGAACGCCATGCCCGCCCAGAACAGCAGCCAGAACCACCGGGCGAAGCGTGCGCCCGCGAGGATCGCGGCGCCCACGACGATCGGCGCGACCCAGCCGGTGAGCCCCAGCAGCGGGTTGGGGAAGCCGAAGACCGAACCCTGGGCAGAGGTCAGGTTCGCCCCGCACTGCACGACGAGGTTGAAGTCGCATGATGCCGTGGCCGTGGCGTCCTCGAGCAGGTGGAGCCGCTCTGTCGTCAGCGCGAACGCTGCGATCCACCCGATGACGCCCGCGATCATCAGCCAGACGGCGAGTGCGACAGGGCGGGCGTGGCTACGGGGTGCGGACATGACCGCGATTATCCCATCGGCATCGATGACCCCGCCGCGAGCATCGGCCCCGTGTCCCACGAAGCGACGCGCGTAGTGCGATAATGGATGCCGATGCTCGTCTGCAGCCGCGCTGCGACAGGACATCACGAGAGACTTCGGGCAATGGCTGCCCACGCAGGCCGCGCCGAGAGCCGGCTGCACACCGAGTGAGTTCGCGGCTCGTCCTTCCGGGAGCGACGCCGCCAGAGATGTACCGGGTGGCGCGCGGTGCCGCCCGAAGAGGAGTACGCCAGTGATGGCCGATGATCGCAACGACAGCCCGACCCCCGATGAGCCCGCGAACGCGGTAGACCCCGCCGCAGCCGAGCTCGCTGACGCGGTGACGTCGATCGACGCCACCGAGGAGCACATCGACAGCGGGCGCGCCGCCGAGGATGCCGTGCCGGAACCCGGTTCCGGAATGACCGCGGAGACCGGCACCGAGGGGACGTCTGCCGCACCCGCGCCCGAGTCCCCGCCCGTCGAGGAGGCCGCGCCCTCGGAGGAACCCGTCGTCCCCACCGGCGAGCCGGCGCCCGCCGAAGAAGCTGAGGAGCCGGCCACCGCTGAGGAATCGGCGCCCACGGACGAGCCGGCCGCTTCCGGCCCGCCCACCGCGGTCTCGCTCGGCCTGTTGCCGGCGGAGTTCGTGTCGGCGGTGTCCACCGCGCTGCACTTCTACGCGCCCGAGATCGCGCCTCTCCGCGCGCTGCCGGACGACACCGATGACGATGACAACGGATCCTCGTCGAGCTCGAGCAGCTCGCGCCGCCGTGGCCGTCGCCGCGGCGGGTCGAACGGCGACGAGGGCAATGAGCCCGCTCCGCGCCAGCGCGCCGTCGAGCTGATCACCGAGCCCCAGCGCATCAAGGGCTCCACTCGCCTGGAGGCGAAGAAGCAGCGTCGCCGGGACGGGCGGGAAGCCGGTCGTCGACGCACCGTCGTCACCGAGGCGGAGTTCCTCGCGCGGCGCGAAGCGGTCGACCGCGTCATGGTCGTGCGCTCGAAGAGCGGCCGCATCCAGATCGCCGTGCTCGAGGACAACGTGCTCGTCGAGCACTACGTCGCGCGCAACCAGGACGCTTCCCTCATCGGCAACGTCTACCTCGGCCGCGTGCAGAACGTCCTGCCGAGCATGGAAGCCGCGTTCGTCGACATCGGGCGTGGCCGCAACGCCGTGCTGTACTCGGGCGAGGTCGACTGGGATGCCGTCGAGACGGGCAACCAGCCCCGTCGCATCGAGCTCGCCTTGAAGTCGGGCGACCGCGTCCTCGTGCAGGTCACGAAGGACCCCGTCGGCCACAAGGGCGCGCGCCTCACCAGCCAGATCTCGTTGCCCGGCCGCTACCTCGTGTACGTCCCCGGCGGTGCGATGAACGGCATCTCTCGCAAGCTGCCCGACACCGAGCGGGCGCGTCTCAAGCGCATCCTCAAAGAGGTGCTCCCGGAGTCCTCGGGTGTGATCGTGCGCACCGCCGCCGAGGGCGCGACCGAGGATCAGCTGACGCGCGACGTTCAGCGCCTCACCTCGCAGTGGGAGCACATCAGCTCGCAGCTCGAGAAGATCCAGGCGCCGGCCCTCCTGCACTCCGAGCCCGATCTGCTGGTGAAGATCGTGCGCGACGTCTTCAACGAGGACTTCTCGCGAATGCTCATCCAGGGTGACGAGGCGTACTCGACGATCACCTCCTACCTCACCGGCGTCGCTCCCGAT
The DNA here is from genome assembly GCF_029991045.1 of Microbacterium sp. BDGP8. Lineage (NCBI taxonomy): Bacteria > Bacillati > Actinomycetota > Actinomycetes > Micrococcales > Microbacteriaceae > Microbacterium > Microbacterium sp. BDGP8. Next base: position 1,681,702 of record NZ_CP120712.1, read on the forward strand.
CTCCTGGAGCGCGTCGAGAAGTACGAGGACGAGCAGGACCCGTTCGACGCGTTCCGCGTGACCGAACAGATCGAGAAGGCCCTCGACCGCAAGGTGTGGCTGCCTTCCGGAGGTTCGCTCGTGATCGACCGCACCGAAGCGATGACCGTGGTCGATGTCAACACCGGCAAGTTCGTCGGTTCCGGGGGCAACCTCGAAGAGACCGTCACCAAGAACAACCTCGAGGCTGCGGAAGAGATCGTCCGCCAGCTTCGTCTGCGCGACATCGGCGGCATCATCGTCGTCGACTTCATCGACATGGTGCTCGAATCGAACCGCGATCTCGTCCTGCGGCGCCTCATCGAATGCCTGAGCCGCGACCGCACCAAGCATCAGGTCGCGGAGGTCACCTCTCTCGGTCTCGTCCAGATGACGCGCAAGAAGCTGGGCCTCGGGTTGCTGGAGACATTCAGCGAGGCGTGCGACGTATGTGCTGGCCGCGGGGTCATCGTTCACCACGACCCGGTCGTCAAGCACCGCGGTGGCGGAGCTCAGGGCGGCAACGGCAACGGCAACGGCTCGGCGCGGCGCGGTCGCGGCTCCGGCAACGCGGCACCGGCTCCCGCGAACGGTGGCACCCACGTCATCACCGAGGGCGCGAAGTCGGCCCTGGCGCAGATCGCTGCCTCGACGATCCAGGCGACCGCGGCCGATGAGGATGCCGAGATCATCGCGGCTCCCGTCGAGGCCGAGCCTGCGCCCGTCGAGCGCCCGAAGAAGCCCCGTCGCAAGAAGGCCGAGCCCAAGGCGCCGCGGACCGAGAAGGATCTTCTCCTCGACTCGGTCCTCAACGCGCTTCCCGAGCCCAAGGCGCCCGGTCAGGGACGAGGACGTCGTCGCGTGACCACGGCCGCTCTCAGCGGCACCCCGGTGTCGGCTGCGCCGGCTTCGGACGACTGACGCCCATCGTCGAGACGAACGCCGCGGGATCGCTTCAGATCCCGCGGCGTTCGCGCGCTGTGACCCTCAGCCCGGAGGCGATGAGCCGGCGTACGAGCTCGTGGCCAGAGACGTGCTGGGCGCCGCCGGCGATGAGGCGCTCGAATGCCGAATCGGGGACGTCGTAGTGGTCGAGGTCGAATGCCCGCGCGGGCAGATCATGGCGTCGCGCGAAGGCATGGAGCTCATCGAGGTCCGTGTCGCTGACCAGGTGCGACCACAGGCGGCCGTGGGCCGGCCAGCGCGGATCGTCGATGAGGATCGCCATCCTCCGATCCTAGGGAGCGCCTCGCTCGGCGGCTCCGAAGCGACACACCCGGCCGTCCTTTTGCCGGATCTCCCGGCATCCGGTAAAGTGGACCCTTGGTGCAGCGAGTCCGTCGACGTCCCGTCACGATTGCGGCTCAGCCACAGGATCCTCTGGGGCACGCGCACCAAGACTTTCCAGTCTCGCAAAGACAATCGGAGCCGTGCGCTCCACAGAAGAAACAGGTGTGAAGTGGTTTACGCAGTTGTGCGCGCCGGCGGCCGTCAGGAGAAGGTCGAGGTCGGCACGATCGTCGTCCTCGATCGTCAGGCGGCTCAGATCGGTGACAAGCTCGAGCTTCCCGCCGTTCTCCTCGTCGACGGCGACGCCGTGACCACCGACGCTGACAAGCTCGCGAAGGTCACGGTCACCGCCGAGGTTCTCGGTGAGGAGCGCGGCCCGAAGATCGTGATCCAGAAGTTCAAGAACAAGACCGGCTACAAGAAGCGCCAGGGCCACCGTCAGGACCTCACGCGCGTCAAGATCACCGGCATCAAGTAAGCCAGGGAGACGCAGAGATGGCACACAAAAAGGGCGCAAGCTCCACCCGTAACGGTCGTGACTCCAACGCACAGCGCCTCGGCGTGAAGCGCTTCGGCGGCCAGGCCGTCAACGCCGGCGAGATCCTCGTCCGCCAGCGCGGTACCCACTTCCACCCCGGCGCCAACGTCGGCCGTGGCGGCGACGACACCCTGTTCGCACTCGCGGCCGGTGCCGTCGAGTTCGGCACGAAGGGTGGCCGCAAGGTCGTCAACATCGTGGCGGCTGCCGAGTAATTCGGACCAGACCACTTCGCGGCGAGGGGCGGGCTTCGGCTCGCCCCTCGCCCTGTTTTCCAGGAGGCACCGCATGGTGACGTTCGTCGACCGGGTCACGCTGCATCTGCGTGCCGGCAAGGGCGGCAACGGCTGCGTGTCGGTGCGCCGCGAGAAGTTCAAGCCGCTCGCCGGCCCCGACGGAGGCAACGGCGGTGACGGCGGCGACGTCGTCCTCGTCGCTGATCCCCAGGTGACGACGCTTCTGTCGTATCACCACTCGCCCCACCGGTCGGGCGGCAACGGCGGCTTCGGCATGGGCGACAACCGCTCGGGCGCGGCGGGGGAGCACCTCGAGCTCCCCGTCCCTGTCGGCACGGTCGTCAAGTCTCCCGAGGGCGAGACACTCGTCGACATGGTGACCCCGGGCATGCGTTTCGTCGTGGCTCCGGGTGGACAGGGCGGCCTCGGCAACGCGGCACTGGCGTCTCCCAAGCGAAAGGCTCCCGGCTTCGCGCTGCTGGGAACCCCGGGCTGGGAAGGCGATGTCCAGCTCGAGCTGAAGACGGTCGCCGACATCGCACTGGTCGGGTTCCCCTCCGCGGGCAAGTCGAGCCTCATTGCGGCGATGTCCGCCGCCCGCCCGAAAATCGCAGATTACCCGTTCACGACGCTGCATCCCAACCTCGGCGTCGTCCAGGCCGGCGACATCCGCTACACGATCGCAGACGTGCCGGGCCTCATCGAGGGCGCGAGCGAGGGACGCGGACTCGGTCTCGAGTTCCTGCGCCATGTGGAGCGCTGCTCGGCCCTGGTGCACGTGCTCGATTGCGCGACGCTGGAGCCGGGACGCGATCCCCTCACCGACCTCGACGTCATCCTCGCCGAGCTCGGCGCGTATCCGGTTCCCGAGGGTCAGGTGCCGCTGCTGGAGCGCCCGCAGCTCATCGCTCTCAACAAGACCGACGTCCCCGAGGCTCGCGATCTCGCTGACCTCGTGCGTCCCGACCTCGAAGCCCGCGGCTACCGCGTGTTCGAGATCTCGACCGTGAGCCGTCAGGGTCTGCGCGAGCTCTCGTTCGCCATGGCCGAGCTCGTCGCCGAGCACCGTGTCGCCGCCGCTGCCGAGGTTCCCGCAGAACGGATCGTCATCCGCCCCAAGGGCGCCGAACGCGACTTCACTATCCGCGTCGAAGGCGGCACCTACGGCAACGTCTACCGCATCCTCGGCGCCAAGCCGGTGCGCTGGGTGCAGCAGACCGACTTCCAGAACGAGGAAGCGGTGGGCTTCCTCGCCGATCGTCTCGACAAGCTCGGCATCGAGGACGAGCTGTTCCGGCTCGGTGCGACCCCGGGCTCGACGGTCGTGATCGGCGAGGGCGACGGCATCGTCTTCGACTGGCATCCGTCGCTGTCGTCGGCCGCTGAGCTCATGACCGCTCCGCGCGGCACCGATCCGCGTCTCGACCTCAATCCGCGCCGGACGTCGAATGAGCGTCGCGAGCGGTACCGCGAGCGGATGGATGCCAAGGCTGAGGCTCGGGCGGAACTCGAGGCAGAGCGCCGCGCTGAGAAGTCGCGAGGTGTCGCAGAGGACGACGCGTGAGCCTGCTCGCGCGCCGGGAGCTCAACGGTGCCCGACGCGTGGTCGTGAAGGTCGGCTCCTCCTCGATCAGCGGGGACAACGCGGGCAAGATCGACTCCCTCGTCGACGCGCTGGCAGAGGCGCACGCCCGCGGCACCGAGGTCGTGCTCGTCTCGTCGGGCGCGATCGCGACCGGCATGCCGTACCTTCGTCTCGACGAGCGCCCCACCGACCTCGCCACCCAGCAGGCAGCAGCGGCCGTCGGGCAGAACGTCCTGGTCTATCGCTACCTGGACGCCCTGCGACAGTACGGCATCGTCGCGGGCCAGGTGCTGCTGACCGCGGGGGACTTCGACGACCCGACGCACCGATCGAACGCACGCCGCGCGATGGAGCGGTTGCTGGGGCTCCGCATCCTTCCCATCGTCAACGAGAACGACACCGTCGCGACACACGAGATCCGTTTCGGTGACAACGACCGGCTCGCGGCTCTCGTCTCGCGCCTCGTCGGGGCGGACGCCCTCGTGCTGCTCAGCGATATCGCCTGCCTCTACACCCGGCCGCCGAGCGAGCCGGGCGCGCGCCCCATCGAGACCGTCTCCTTCGATGACGACCTCAGCGGGTACGAATTCGGCGCGACGGTGGTCAACAGCGTCGGCACCGGCGGTGCCGCAACGAAGGCTTCGGCCGCGCGGCTGGCCGCCGAGGGCGGGGTCGCGGCGCTCGTGACGAGCATCGACCTCGCCAGCGAAGCCCTCGCGGGTGCGGATGTCGGCACGTGGTTCGAGGCGAATCCCGCGCCCGCGCTGATCACCGGTACCGGGGCGATCGGCGTCGGTCAGGGCTGAGGCCGCCGTCGCTAGACTGGCGTGATGACCACAGCCGTCGCATCCGACGTCGCCGGGCGCCTGGGCGCCGCGAAACGGGCGAGCCGCTCGATCGGCCTTCTGGACGATGCCGCCAAGACCCTGCTCCTCGACGGCATCGCCGACGCGTTGATCGCCGACACCGCCCGCATCGTCACGGCGAACCGCGATGACCTGGAGCGCGGCGAGGCGGACGGGATCTCTGCCGGTCTGCGCGACCGCCTCATGCTCGACGAGGCACGCGTCGCGTCCCTCGCGCGTGCTGTGCGCGATGTGGCACGCCTCCCGGATCCTGTCGGGCGTGTGCTCGATGAGCGCGAGCTGCCGGGCGGCGTGCGACTCCAGAAGGTGTCCGTGCCCTTCGGCGTCGTCGCCTCGATCTACGAAGCCCGGCCGAACGTCACGGTGGACATCACGGCGCTCGCGCTGCGCTCAGGAAACGCCGTCGTCCTGCGCGGCGGCTCCGCAGCGCAGTCGACCAACGCCGCGCTGATCGAGGCGATGCGGGGTGCGCTGCAGCGAGCCGGGGTCGACCTCGACAGCATCCAGACCGTCGATGACTTCGGCCGCGACGGCGCGCGGGCGCTCATGCGGGCCCGGGGCCTCGTCGACGTCCTGGTTCCTCGCGGCAGTGCCCAGCTCATCGAGACCGTCGTTACCGAGTCGACGGTGCCGGTCATCGAGACCGGAGCCGGGGTCGTCCACATCGTCCTCGACGAGTCCGCTCCGCTCGAGTGGGCGCGCGAGATCGTCGTGAACGCGAAAGCGCAGCGGCCGAGCGTCTGCAATGCGGTCGAGACCGTGCTCGTCGTGCGGTCGGCGGCCGACCGCCTGGTTCCGCCCGTGTCCGCGGCGCTCATCGGCGCAGGAGTCACGATCCACGGCGACGATGACGTGCGCCGCCTCGTGCCCGCCGCCGTTCCCGCAACGGACGACGACTGGGCGACCGAGCACATGAGCCTCGACCTCGCCATGCGCGTGGTCGACGATCTCGACGAGGCTCTCGACCATATCCGTCGCTACTCGACGATGCACACCGAGGCCATCGTGACCGCCGACGATGCGAATGCCGAGCGCTTCCTCGCTGAAGTGGACGCCGCTGTCGTCATGGCGAACGCGTCGACGCGGTTCACCGACGGGGGCGAGTTCGGCTTCGGTGCCGAGGTCGGCATCTCGACTCAGAAGCTGCATGCCCGCGGCCCGATGGGACTTCCTGAGCTGACCAGCACGAAGTGGCTCGCGCGCGGCGCCGGGCAGACGCGCGCCTGACCACCTAAACTTGATACGCGCCGCCGCGCGAAACGAACGGAGCCACGATGACCCTCGCCACGATCACCGCATTCGCCGCCGAGCAGACCGAGCACCACGGCAATGTGCAGGCGGAGACGATGATCTTCGGCGTCATCGCCCTGGTCATCTTCCTCGCTCTCGGTCTCGTGACGCTGTCGTACCGCAACGTCGCCAACCGCCACGACGGCAAGGCCGAGGCCTACGCCGCCGCTCACGGCAAGCAACTGACGCAGTCGGAGAACGGCCACCACTGAGGCCGCACCGATGACGGGAACGCGTGCGCCGCGTATCGGCGTGATGGGCGGCACGTTCGACCCGATTCATCATGGGCACCTGGTGGCCGCGAGCGAGGTCGCGCAGTCGTTCGATCTGGACGAAGTCATCTTCGTGCCGACGGGAACGCCGTGGCAGAAGTCGTTCGTGTCGCCGGGGGAGCATCGGTACCTCATGACGGTCATCGCGACGGCCTCGAACCCGATGTTCACGGTGAGTCGCGTCGACATCGACCGCGACGGTCCGACGTACACGATCGACACACTGCGCGATCTGAAGGCACAACGTCCCGACGCCGACTTCTTCTTCATCACCGGAGCTGACGCCATCGCGCAGATTCTCAGCTGGAGGAACCATGATGAACTGTGGGAGCTCGCGCATTTCGTCGCCGTCTCGCGTCCCGGCCACACGCTTTCCAGTGCCGGACTGCCCAGCGATGACGTGAGCCTGCTCGAGATCCCCGCGCTGGCCATTTCGTCGACCGACTGCCGGGCACGAGTCGGACGCGGACATCCGGTGTGGTACCTCGTTCCAGACGGGGTCGTCCAATACATTGCGAAGCATCATCTCTATCGGAGCAAGGCATGAGCGACAACGAGCAACAGCCACCGACTCCGCAGCTGACGCGCCGACAACTGCGTGAGCTGCGCAACACGGCTTCCAATCCGATCATCGTCGACCCTGACGCCACCGACGACGCGTCGGCGACCGGAGCGGAGCCGACGCCCGCCCCAGCGCCGCTGCCGCGTGCTGCGGAGCCGGTCGAGGTTCCCCCGGCGCCCGTCCCGCAGACGTCTGTCGATCTCGGCTCGCCCGCGCTGACCCGCCGCCAGGCTCGCCTGCAGGAGAAGATCCGCACGGCATCCATCCCTGTCGTGACAGCGACCGGCGAGCACCCGACCGTGGCGGCCGAATCCGACGACTCCGACGCGTCCGGTCCACACGACGCCGATGAAGCGGCTCGAGCGGTCGAGTCGGATGCCGCCGACGAGGATGCCCAGGACCGCGCCGAGCTCGACGCCCCCGGGGCTGACGGTGAGGCCGAGGCGGCCGATGGTGCGGATGCCGAAACGGAAGCCGCCTCCCCGGACGTCACTGACGCTGTGGTCGAGACCGAGTCCGAGGCAGCGGGCTCCGAGGCTGTCGAGGCGGAGCAGACCGTCCCTGAAGAGTCCATCGCCGAGCACGACATCGCCGCGCACGAAATCGCCGAGGACGATGTTGTCGGTGACGACGAGCGCGCGATCGACGAGACCGCGGATGAAGAGGAACCAGAGCGCCACGTCGTCTCGAACGACCTCGGCGCCGATCTGCTCGCGGGGGAGTCCGCCGCCAGCGACGTGCCCGCATCGTTCGATCAGCTGCTGTCGCGCAGTGCCGCGGCGACGGGCGCGTTCACGACGCCGAACGCACTGATCCTCGCCGAGAACCCCGACGGCGGCCCGCTGGTCGCACCCGTGACCGCGACAGGCGAGGTTCTGATCACCGGGACGTTCACGCTGCCCGAGAACTTCGGTTCGACCGGTGTCGTCCCGGGCGTTGCGGACGGCAAGGAGGTCGATGCGGTTCTCGTGGACGGCGAGCTGCCGGCGTCGTCCTCGCCCACTCCCATCGCCGCGAGCGCGGCCATCTCGACCATCAAGAGCGCCGAGGACGTCATTCGTCCGCCGGCGCCGGAGAAGGGCAGCCGCTGGACGGTCGCCCTCGCCATCACCGCGGGGGCCCTCGCCCTCGCCCTGGCGGGCGTTCTGCTCGTCTCGCTTTTCACAGGAGTCTTCGGATGAGTTCACAAGCAGTCATCGACATGGTCGCCGTCGCCGCGACGGCCGCAGAATCGAAGGGCGGCGAAGACCTCGTTGCCCTCGACGTGTCGCAGCCCCTCCCGCTCGTCGATGCGTTCCTGCTCGTCAGTGGGAACAGCGAGCGCAATGTCGCCGCGATCGCCGATGCGGTCGAGGAGAGCATGCTCGAGGCCGGCCACAAGCGTCTGCGCCGGGAGGGCCGCACCGAGTCGCGCTGGGTGCTGCTCGACTTCGGAGACCTCGTCGTTCACGTGTTCCACGAGCAGGAGCGCGTCTACTACGGGCTCGAGCGCCTGTGGAAGGACTGCCCGGTCATCCCGATCGAGGCCGCCGTGGTCACGAGCACCCCTGGAGATGTTGTAAGCTAAATGAGTTGCCGCGAGAGCGGAAACCATGGGCCTGTGGCGCAGCTGGTAGCGCACCTGCATGGCATGCAGGGGGTCAGGGGTTCGAGTCCCCTCAGGTCCACCAAGTCCCCGCTTCGGCGGGGATTTCGTGTTTTTACGGCGGTGGTGTCGCCCGAGTGGCGGAGTGCTGCGGCTCGGGCGACACACCCGGCGTGACTCGAATGCTCAGACGGCCGCTGCGGCGTCGACCACGTCGAGCACCGCGGCGCGCAACGCTTGACCGCGGGCGCTCAGCAGCCGCTGCTGGCGCACGTACTCGGCCTTGCCGTCGGCAGTCTCGATCGCAACGGGGGAGTAGCCCCAGTCACGCAGATCGTAGGGCGAGGCGCGCATATCGAGTTCGCGGATGTCGCGAGCCAGAACGAAGGCGTCCAGGAGCAGATGTCCGGGAACGAGGGGCCCGAGCTTCAGCATCCATTTGTAGACGTCCATGCCGGCGTGCAGGCAACCCGGCTGCTCGCGTGCGACGGCCCCTTCTCGGTCGAGCGGTTCGCGATTGAGCGGCACGGCCTCGGGCGTGAAGAACCGGAACGCGTCGAAGTGCGTGCAGCGCAGGTCGTGGGCCTCGACGACGGCATCCGTTCCCGCCGCGCCCAGCCGGAGCGGGATCTCGTGGCGCGTGGCATCGGTCCGGTAGACCATCGCCCACTCATGGAGGCCGAAGCAGCCGAAGACCCCCGCGCGGTCGCGCGTTGCGCGGAGGAGTCCCGTCACACCGCGGTACAGTGACGCGCGCTCCTGGCGGAACTGCTCGTCTGCGACACGCACGTTGCGGCCGCCGACGATCTCATACCAGCGCCAGCCGCCGCGCTGGTCCGCGCCGCCGTTCAGGACGACACCGGGGCCTGGATGCCAGCGCCGGAGAATGGCCGGCTTGTAGGAGTAATACGTGAACAGGAAGTCCTCGACCGGGTGCTTCTCAGCGCGCGAAGCGCGCCGCCGGTGCGCCTCCGTGAGCGCATCAGCGCGCTCCGCGTGCTCGTCGGCGAGCTGATGCCATGTCTCAGGCGCCAACTGCACGGGGGCGGAGAGGCGGAGCGTCACCTCTCGAGGATAGACACCGGTGCGCTGGGAAACCGCGTCACGCCGGCTCGATGAGCGATGGATCGTCATTGCGCACGTTTCCCACAGCGGAGCCGACGGCGAACCAGGTGAGCGTGTCCACGACGGCCGGAGCCGCCTCGGACACCGCGTCGAGCAGGTCGGCCGGGTATTCGGTGGTGGGATCGAGCCAAACATCGGCATACTCGGCGTCGATCATCAGCGGCATGCGGTCGTGAATCTCGGCCAGACCGCCGACCGCTGAGCGCGTCAGGATGGTGAAGCTCAGCAGCCACCGGCCCGGGTCGTCGACGGGGCGCGACGGGTCTTTCCACCATTCGTAGAGCCCAGCGAAGAAGAGCGGCTCACCGTTCTCGGGCCGGACGAAGTGAGGCGTCTTCGCACCGCCGTGATCTCGCCACTCGTAATAGCCCGATGCCGGGATGACGGCCCGGCGCGAGACCAGCGCATCGCGGAACGTCGGCTTCTCCGCCGCTTCTTCGGACCGGGCGTTGAACGCCCGCGATCCGACCGACGGATCTTTGGCCCAGCCGGGCACGAGGCCCCAGCGGGCGGAGGCGAGGCGACGCGTCGGAGGCTCGGTCTTGACCGAGTCGAGCACGATCGTCGCCTGCGCTGTCGGCGCGATGTTGAACGACGGACGGGGCAGATCGTCGGGGACGACTTCGGCGTGCAGAACGCTCGCGAGCTCGGAACCGACGCGGGCTACGACGAAACGACCGCACATGTCTTCAGCGTAGGGCGCCCGTGCGACATCCGGGCGATGCCGACCTCAGTCGCGCGCGATCACGCCGACATCGGCGAGCCGGTCGAGCAGCGCCGCTCCATCCGAGCCGGAGACCCACGGCACCTGCGCCGCGGAGTGATCGTTCACCGCGGTGCGGCCACCGGCGAGAACCGCCTCCGCCGGTGACAGTCGACGGATCGCAACAGCACGCACCCGATCGGGGTACTCACTGGCGAACGCCGTGTAGAGGGCGTCGTCGTGCTGGCCGTCGTCGCCGACCAGGAGCCAGCGGACATGCGGGAACTCCTTCGCGAGGCGGCGCAGGTTCTCGGCCTTGTGATCGCGTCCGCTGCGGAACCAGCGGTCGTGGGTCGGCCCCCAGTCGGTGAGAAGCATCGGTCCCGAGGGGAAGACATGGCGTCGCAGGAATCGGATGAGGGTCGGCGCGACGTTCCACGCGCCGGTCGACAGATAGATCACCGGGCTGCCCGGACGGTCGCGCGTCAGCCGCTCGAGCATGACGGCCATCCCGGGCACCGGTTGGCGCGCGTGCTCGTCGAGGACGAACGAGTTCCATGCCGCCACGAAGGGACGCGGCAGAGCGGTCACCATGACCGTGTCGTCGATGTCGGAGATGATTCCGAAGTCGGTGTCGCCGGAGATCACGAAGACGCGGGTCTCGATGACCTCGCTGCCTTCGACGGTCATCGAAATCGTCTGCCAGCCCGGCTCGAGGGCTCCGGGCAGCTCGACGTCGATGACGCCGCCGCGATCGGCCACGATCTCATGCGTCGTGCCCGCGACGGTGACCCTCACCTGCGCGAACGCCACCGGGACCGACGCGAAGCTGCGCCACCCACGGACCGAGGCGTACTCGCCACCCTTCGCGGGCCGCTTCTTCGGTGCGATCAGCACGCGTCCGAGGACACGGACCCAGCCGTCGCCGCCATAGCCGGGGTATGCGGCGACGGTCGGTCGTTGACCGCGCGCGCGGGCGCGTCGTTCGCGCCACGAGTGGAAGCGGCGCTCGAGGCGCGCCAACCACAGGATCTTCTTCCGTGGTGCGGGTGAGGAAGCCATCACCTCAGTCTTTCACGTCCCCGTCCGCGCGTCGGATCTTCTCCTCTTCGAGCCGGAGATGACGTGCCTCGCGGCGGCTGATCAGTCGCTTCACGAGGTAGGCGAGGAGCAGGAAGACCACGATGACGCCGACGAAGAGGTATCCCGCGTACTGGATGTTGTCGGAGACCTCGCGATAGGTCTTCGCCGCGGCCGCGACCACTCCGACGTAGAGAGAGGTCCAGATGACGCAGGCCGGCGCCGTCCACGCGATGAAGCGCCGATACGAGAAGCCGCTCATGCCGACCGTCAAAGGCACGAGCGAATGCAGGACGGGCAGGAATCGCGAGAGGAAGATCGCGGGGCCGCCGCGGCGTCTCAGATAGAGCTCCGAACGCACCCAGTTGTCCTCGCCGATGCGGCGCCCGAGACGAGAGAAGCGGATGCGAGGGCCGAGCCAGCGCCCGAGCGCGAACCCGATCGACTCTCCCGCGAGCGAGCCGGCGACGACCGCAGCACCCAGGATGAAGCCTTCGCCGACGCTCCCGACCGCGGTCGCGGCCACGATCACCACGGTGTCCCCCGGCACCACGAGCCCGATGAGCACACTGGTCTCGAGCATGATCGCGATACCCGCCACGACCGTGCGCAACACCGGGTCGATGCTCTGCACGGTGTTCAGAATCCAGTCGAGGATCTCGTTCACGCTCCGAGCCTAGGGGCGTGACCTAAGACATAACCTGTGATCGTGCCCGAGACGACGAGCTTCCGCTGCCTCGACGGCTGGACCGATCCCGCGAACCTCATCGGCGAGGTGCCCGGCGAGCATGTCTTCTGGCTCGACGCCGGCGTCGACGCCGCCTCGGGCTGGAGCTGGATCGGCTCGGGCGAGCCCGCCGATCCGCCGGACCCGGTCGTCGACGGATCCTCCCGGCAGAGGATGGGCCGCGAGGCACGCACGGGCCCCTTCGTCGGCGGCTGGGTCGGCTGGGCGGGGTACGACGCGGCGGCATCCCGAGCAGGCGCGCCGTCGAAGCGGGATGCTGCGGGCCCCGAGGCTCTTTGGCTCCGAGTGGAGAGGTTCGTCGCGTTCGACCACGCCGCGCGGCGCGTATGGGTGGCGGCGCCGGCCGACGCCGTCGACGACTTCGCGGCGCAGGTCGACACCTGGCGCACAGGGGCTTCCGCCCGCGCATGCGCGGACGCGGCGACCGGTGGTCTCTTCGCTCAGGCCCGCGTCGACCCTGACCAGTACGCCGCGCTCGTCGGGGACTGCCGGAGCGCGATCCGCCGGGGTGACGCGTACCAGCTGTGCCTCACGACGCGTTTCACCGTTCGCGATGATCACCCGTTCGACGCGCTCGCGGTGTTTCGGAGGCTTCGTGCCGCGTCGTCGTCGCATCACGGCGGGCTGATCCGATCGGGGGAGCGGGCGCTGATCAGCGCGAGCCCCGAGCGCTTCCTCGGGCTCACCGGCGGAACCGTGCTGACCAGTCCGATCAAGGGCACGCGGCGGCGCGGCGATGACGCGGCATCCGATGATCAGTTGGTGCGGGACCTCGTGACGAGCCCGAAGGAACGCGCGGAGAACGTCATGATCGTCGATCTCATGCGCAACGACCTCCAGCGCGTCAGTGCGCCGGGTTCCGTCGTGGTCGAGCGTCTGCTGGAGGTCGAGACCTACCCCGCGGTGCACCAGCTCGTCAGCAGCGTGTCGGGATCGATCCGGCCCGGTACGCGGCTGTCGGAAGTGCTCGCCGCCGCGTTTCCGGCCGGCAGCATGACGGGTGCACCGAAGCTCTCGGCGATGACGATCCTGCACGACCTCGAGGGCGCTCCGCGGGGGACGTACGCGGGCTGTTTCGGCTGGGTCGGCCGCGACGGCGACGCCGATCTCGCGATGATCATCCGATCAATCGTCGTGAACGGCGAGCAGGCCTACGTCGGCGCGGGCGGGGGCATCACGTGGGGATCCGAGCCGGAAGCCGAGGTCGACGAGGTCGCGTTGAAGGCGCGGGCGCCGCTGGCCGCGCTCGGAGCGGACCTGCCGCCCCGGTGGCGGGAACGGGTCCGGTAGCCTGGGAGCGGTGCTCTCGCGCCCTTTTCGCATTCCCAGATTGGTTCACCCGTGACCGACAGCTCCACTGATCGCGCCAACACGCCCGATTCCGCCGCTTACGACGCCCACGCCGTGCAGGCGAAGTGGCAGCGCGCCTGGGCAGACGCCGATCCCTTCCGGGCCGGCGGCGATGACGACAAGCGTCCCCGCAAGTACGTCCTCGCGATGTTCCCGTACCCCTCGGGCGACCTTCACATGGGGCACGCCGAGAACTACCTCTACTCCGACATCGTGGCCCGCTTCTGGCGGCACCGCGGTTACAACGTGCTGCACCCGATCGGCTGGGACAGCTTCGGCCTGCCCGCTGAGAACGCCGCCATCAAGCGCGGTGCCGACCCCCGCGCATGGACGTACGACAACATCGCCCAGCAGAAGCAGAGCCTGCACGAGTACGGCGTCTCGTTCGACTGGAGCCGCGTGCTCCATACGAGCGACCCCGAGTACTACACCTGGAACCAGTGGCTGTTCCAGAAGCTGTACGAGAAGGGGCTGGCTTACCGCAAGGAGAGTCCGGTCAACTGGTGCCCGAACGACCAGACGGTGCTCGCCAACGAGCAGGTCGTCGACGGGCATTGCGAGCGCTGCGGCGCCGAGGTGGTCAAGAAGAAGCTCACGCAGTGGTACTTCAAGATCACCGAGTACGCCGACCGCCTGCTCGACGATCTGAATCAGCTCGAGGGCTTCTGGCCGCAGAAGGTCATCCAGATGCAGCGCAACTGGATCGGCCGGTCGGTCGGCGCCGACATCGACTTCGAGATCGAGGGCCGTGACGAGAAGATCAGGGTCTTCTCGACCCGACCGGACACGCTGCACGGTGCGACTTTCATGGTCGTCGCGCCCGACTCCGACCTTGCCGCCGAGCTGGCGGCGGGGTCGTCCGAGGAGGTGCAGCAGCGTTTCCGTGAGTACCTGCAGACGGTCCAGAAGACGAGCGAGATCGACCGTCAGACCGCCGATCGACCGAAGACCGGCGTCTTCCTCGACCGTTTCGCGATCAACCCCATCAATGGCGAGCGACTGCCGATCTGGGCGGCGGACTACGTCCTGGCCGACTACGGCCACGGTGCGGTGATGGCTGTTCCGGCGCATGACCAGCGCGACCTCGACTTCGCACGCGCATTCGACCTGCCGGTGCGCGTCGTCGTCGACACCACCGCGCCGGTGACCGGGGCGATGCCGGTCATCGAGCTCGACGAAGAGGGCGTGCCGATCGACCCGACGCCCGCGATCGACGACATCGACCCCGCCCGCACGGGTGTTGCACTCACGGGCGACGGCCGGATGATCAACTCGGGTGCGCTGGACGGGCTCAGCAAGCGCAACGCCATCGCCCGTGCCATCGAGCAGCTGACCGCGAGCGGAAACGGGCGCGCAGCCAAGACCTACCGCTTGCGGGACTGGCTGATCTCGCGTCAGCGCTTCTGGGGAACGCCGATCCCGATGATCCACACCGACGACGGCCGTATCGTCCCGGTGCCCTCCGAGGAGCTTCCGGTCCGCCTCCCGTCCGTGGAGGGGCTCGACCTCACGCCGAAGGGCTCCTCGCCGCTCGGGGCGGCGACCGATTGGGTCACCACGACCGATCCCGAGACGGGGGAGCCGGCCCTTCGCGACCCCGACACGATGGACACCTTCGTCGACAGCTCGTGGTACTTTCTGCGCTTCCTGTCGCCGAACGACGCAGGCCAGCCCTTCGCGCCTCGCGAGGCCGACAAGTGGGGCCCGGTCGACTTCTACATCGGCGGGGTCGAGCACGCGATCCTGCACCTGCTCTACGCACGGTTCATCACCAAGGCTCTCTTCGACATGGGGCAGGTGGAGTTCACCGAGCCGTTCTCGAGCCTCATCAACCAGGGCATGGTCATCCTCGACGGCGCGAAGATGTCGAAGAGCAAGGGCAACCTCGTGCTCTTCCAGGAGGAGCTCGAGCAGCACGGCGCCGACGTCCTGCGTGTGGCACTGGCCTTCGCCGGACCCGTCGAAGACGACAAGGACTGGGCAGACGTCTCGACGACGGGAGCGGCGAAGTTCCTCGCCCGTGCGCTGCGCGTGGCTGCGGACGTCGACAGCGAGATCGACGTCGTCTGGGCCGAGGGGGATGCCGCGCTCCGTCGCGTCACCCACCGCCTCTGGGCCGACGCTCCGGGGCTCGTCGAGCAGACGAAGTTCAACGTCGTCGTCGCTCGACTCATGGAGCTCGTGAACGCCACCCGCAAGGTCATCGACAGCGGCGCCGGCGCCGGCGACCCGGCGGTTCGCGAGGCAGCGGAAGCGATCGCCGTCATCCTCGACCTGTTCGCCCCGCACACCGCCGAGGAGATGTGGGAGACGCTGGGCCACCGGCCGTTCGTGGGCCTTACCGTCTGGCGTCAGCCCGACCCGACCCTTCTCGTCGAGGAGTCCGTCACCGCGGTCGTCCAGATCGACGGGAAGGTCCGCGGCACGCTCAGCGTGTCGGCGAAGATCTCCTCCGACGAGCTCGAATCGCTCGCCCGCAGCGACGACAAGATCGTCCGCGCGCTCAACGGTCGTGAGATCGCCCGCGCCGTGGTGCGGGCGCCGAAGGTGGTCAGCTTCACCACCGCTCGCTGATGACGGCGGGGGAGTCGTCACGCGATGACACACTTCCCCGCCGCTGTCGCCGGCGGTCTACGGTGGCGATCGTGCAGCCGCTTCCCGCCGTCATCCTCACCGTCGTGCTCGTCGCGTTCGTCGCGGCGATCGGCGTGATCTCCCGGCACTTCCGCGGTCGTACGCGCGACGTCGCGGACGGCGACGTACTGACTCCCGCGATGGTCGGCACGCCCGCATTCGGCCGGTCCGCGACCCTGCTGCAGTTCAGTACCGAGCTGTGCTCTCGGTGCCCCGCGGCGCGACGCGTTCTCTCGTCGCTCGCCGCGGAGCATGACGGCGTCCGCCACGTCGACGTGGACCTCACGCATCGCCCGGACATGACTCGTCGGTTCGAAGTCATGCAGACACCCACGGTTCTCGTGCTCGACGGTACCGGGAGGGTTCGTCAGCGCACCGGTGGTCTTCCGGATCGGTCCGCGCTCGCGACCGAGATCAGCCGTCTGCTGCGGGAGGTCTGACCGCGGAGCGCGCCCTGGGGTGTGCTCTTCCGGACCTACCGCGTCCCGGCCATGGGGCTGGTCGCGGGTGTCGGGTTCCTCGCGAGCCTTGCCGCGTTCGTGTTCTCGTTCATCCCGCCGTCGGGGTTCACCGCGTTCTCACCCGTCTTGTATCCCTGGATCGTCGGGCTGGTGATCATCGTCCTCGGTGCACCGCCGCTGATCTTCTACGCCGTGCGCAAGCCGTCGTGGGACATGCGCACCGCAGAGGACAAGAGCGTCCCGGTCACCCATGAGGCGGATCCACCCGCAGGTGCGGATCGGGGATCAGCGCCGGCTACTCGACGACGGCCGGATGCCGCGTCGGGCCCTCCCCAGGCAGGGTGACGCCCGCGATCTCCCGAAGCGACGACCCGCGGCCGAGCGGTTGGGAGCGTCCCGCCTAGCCTGACGGCGTGACTGCTCCCGACTCCGCTCCGGCCCGGCGCCGCCTGGGAATTGGGGCACTGGTCGTCCTCGTTCTCGCCGCAGCGGCGGTCACCGTCGCGATCGGCATGATCCGATCGCTCGCGGCGCCGGTGGCGGTGGTGACCCCCGTCGTGACGCCGACGGCGAGGCCTGACAGCGACACCGGCGCCGCTGTGTACGTCCACGTCCACGGCGCCGTCGTGAGTCCCGGCCTGTATCGCCTGGACGCCGACGCGCGCGTGGTCGACGCTGTGGCCGCGGCCGGCGGGTTCAGCGACACGGCCGATCCGGCGGGAGTGAACCTCGCGCGCACCGTCACCGACGGCGAGCAGCTTTTCGTCCCCGAGCCCGGTCAAGCGCCGCCCGAATCGGCAGGCGGTGGAGCGTCCGGCGGGGCGGGTACGGACGGCCTCGTCGATCTGAACACCGCGGATGCCGCTGCGCTCGACACGCTTCCGCGCGTCGGTCCTGCGCTGGCCGAGCGGATCATCGCCTGGCGCGAGGAGAACGGGCGTTTCACGAGCGTCGAAGACCTGCTGGCGGTGTCCGGGATCGGCGAGAAGATGCTGGAGGCACTGCGGGAACGGGTCCGCGTGTGAGCGCCCGCATCCGCCGTCGCGACCTCCGCTTGCTCCCCGTCGCGATCGGTGTCTGGGTCGTCGCACTCGTGGCGACGCACCATCCCGAGGTCGCGGTCATCGTGGCGGCGGTCCTGTGGACGGTCGCGACGGCATTGCTGGTGGCCGTGGCGATCTCCCTTCGCAGATCCCGCGGCGCCGCACGCCCGCGACGTTCGCCGATCACGGTCTTCGCCGTCACTCTCGCTTTCGCCGCCGCGGCCGTCTCACACATCGCGATGAGCGCGCCGGACCGCGATCGGGTCCTCGCATTGCCCCTCTCCGGCGGGCGAGTGGTGGCGATCGAAGCCGATGTCACGGGAAAGATCCTGAGCTCTGCGACGGGCTGGCGTTTCGACGCTGTCGCCACCCGTGTGCGGATCGGCGGCGACGTCACCGCGACCCGGGTGCCTGTCGTCGTCCGTACGGCCGAGCGTCCCGTCGGGCTCGACCTCGGTGCCACCGTCTCGCTCACCGGCTCCGCCGCGCCCGCCCGGCCGGGGGAGCGGCCGGTCCTCGTCATCACGGCGGCCGGCCCGCCCGAGGTGGTGTCCCGGCCGCGGGGTCCCCTCGCCCTGGCTTCAAGCCTCCGCACGACGCTGCTCGCGCAGGCCGCTTCGCTGCCGCAGCCGGGCGCAGGCCTGGTCGCAGGGCTCGCAGTCGGCGACACATCCGCGGTCACTGTCGAGCTCGATGCGCAGATGAAGACCGCTTCGCTCTCGCATCTCACCGCGGTCTCCGGGGCGAACTGCGCGCTCGTCGTCGGCATCGCGTTCGTCGGCGCCGGGATGCTGGGGCTGCGCCGCCCGTGGCGCGTCACGATCGGGCTCGCGGCGCTCTCGGGCTTCGTGATCCTCGTCTCACCCGAGCCGAGCGTCGTGCGCGCGGCTGCCATGGCCGGGATCGCGATGCTCGCAGCGCTGCTCGGGCGCGCGGGTGCGGGAACATCCGTTCTGTGCCTGGCAATCGTCGCGTGTCTGATCGCCGACCCCTGGCTCGCCGGCAGTATCGGGTTCGCTCTGTCGTCGGCGGCGACCGGAGCCCTGATCCTGTTCGCCGGACCTGTGAGCGACTCGCTTCGGCGCTTCATGCCGCGCCCGCTCGCGCTCGCTATCGCAGTACCGGCCGCTGCCCAGCTCGCGTGCACCCCGATCCTGGTGATGATCGATCCGCGACTGCCCGTGTACGCCGTGCTCGCCAACGCGCTGACCGCGCCCGCGGCACCGCTGGCGACCATCGCCGGCCTCGCGGCATGCCTGAGCGCCGGGGTGCCGCTGTTGGCGAGCGGTCTCGCCGCGATCGCCTGGGTGCCCTGTGCCTGGATCGCCGCCACGGCGGAAGCGGTCGACGCCGTCCCGGGTAACTCGATCGCATGGATCCCGGGTGCGCCGGGCGTCATGCTGGCGACGGTCCTCTGCACCGCGCTGCTGCTGGCTATGCTGCCCGGCACCCCTCGCCGGGTTCGTCGCATTTCGACGGGGCTCGTCGCCCTCGCAGTGGGCGGGGCGGTCGGCGCGGGCCTCGTAACGGGGCCGCTCGACCGGGCGCGAACACCCGAGGACTGGGCGATCGCGCTGTGTGACGTGGGCCAGGGCGACGCGGTCCTCGTGCGCTCGAATGACGCCGTCGCTCTCGTCGACACCGGTCCCGATCCCGAGGCCCTCGCGGCGTGCCTGGACCGGTTCGAGGTCAGCCGTATCGATCTCCTCGTACTCACCCACTTCGACCTCGACCATGTCGGCGGCAGCGATGCGGTCATGGGGCGCGTCGGTGCGGTTCTTCACGGTCCGGTCGCGGAGCCGCAGGAGGAGCAGCTGCTCGCGCGGCTCGCCGCTGCCGGGGCAGAGGTTCGCACAGCTTCCGCCGGGCTGGCGGGGGTGCTGGGCGCCGCCGAGTGGGAGGTCCTGTGGCCGCGCAGTCGCGCGAGCGGGTTCGCGCCCGGCAACGATTCAAGCGTAGTGATCGATGTCCGCGGAGGCGGGATTCCCGCCGTGCTGCTCCTCGGCGATCTCTCGGAGACGCCCCAGCTGGCCCTCGGCGCCTCGCTGCGGTCGACATACGACGTCGTGAAGGTGTCGCACCACGGCAGCGCCGACCAAGCCGCGTCGCTGTACCGCCGACTCGGCGCGCGCGTTGCGCTGATCGGGGTGGGGGAGAACTCCTACGGCCATCCACGCGAAGAAACCCTCGCCCTCCTGCGGTCGCTCGGTCACGAGATCGTCCGCACCGACGAGACCGGGGCGGCAGCGCTCACCATGACGGATGACGGCATCCGGGTGTGGCGCCAGGATAGCCCGAAAGCAGCCACGCCGAGGCGGCTATCTCGGAGCCGCGCGAGGCGCAGAGCATTACCTTCGCAGCTTCCCGGCCAGCAAGGAAAGCTCTTCGTGGAAAATCTGAACCCGAGGCTTCTTTCCCACGGACTCCAGGATGTAGCCGCGCCAGCTCGTGATGCTGAACTTCCTCTCGGTGCGCGAAGTCACCTTCAGCGAGGGGAGAAGGGACTGATACTCCGTCACGAGCTTCCATGCTTCGGCCGCCGCGGACGAGGACTCGTGCGCGAACAGATTGCGGAGAATCCGCGCGGCGTAAGCGGTGGAAAACTCGGCCTCACTGATGGTCGCAGTCCGTGTGCCATATGGATGATAGAGCCACCTCTTCGACTTCTCCGTGAAGTCGGCGAAATCGGCCATGACGAAGTTGCGGCCGTTCTTATCCAGGATCTTCACCACATCCGCATGCGTCACATGGCTGGAGGTAAGCAGTGTGCTCGACAGAATATTGGCAGGGATGCGTAGCTCATTCTGCGCATAGCTCGAGAGTTGATTGGTCAGGTATCTGATCGCCTTTCGCGGCTCGCGGTTGACGGCAGCGGTGAACCATGACGACATGAACGACTCCCAGGAGATCGCAAGCGAGATGAAGGAGTCCGTCGCCGCTCGTCGTCGTAGGCGAAGCGTCCCACCATTCGCCACGATCGCGGCGTCGATAGCCTGCCAGTCTGCGAGGGATTCCTCGGCTCGGGAGGTGAACTCCTCGATGCGCAGGTCCGGATTAGTCTTATTCACCACGCGCCCCATCATGCCTCATGGGCCCCGGCTCTCAAGCCATGATCGTGGAACCGCGCATTGCGCAGTCACTTCGCAAGAGTTCCTCCGCTCGGAAGCTTGTGTCCTGCCTGTGGGTGGCGCCAGGTGAGGTCGGTGGTCGCGATTAGGCTGGGAGCATGCCGCCGAGTCCCCGACGTCCTGCCGCCCGCGGTGCCGCGAAGTCGGCTATCCGGCAGCTGTCGTGGCGTACGCCGGAACCGGCGCCCATCGTGCTCGTCGCAGGCCCCGAAGAGGTGTGCGCCGAGCGCGCCATCGCCGGACTCCGCGACTATCTGAAGGCCGAGGACCCGAGCCTCGAGGTCTCCGACATCCGCGCCGACGACTACGCCGAGGGCACCCTTCTCGGGATGGCGTCGCCCTCACTCTTCGGCGAACCTCGGCTCGTGCGAGTAGCGGGCGTCGAGAAGTGCTCCGACGCCTTCCTCGCAGAGGCCCTCGCGTATCTCGAGAATCCGCAGGAGGGCGCCACGATCGTCCTGCGGCACACGGGTGCGAGTGTCCGGGGCAAGAAGCTGCTCGAGGCCATCCGTTCGGGCATCGGGGGCGGGGTCGAGATCTCAGTTCCCGCGATCAAGCGCGACTCCGACCGTTTCGACTTCGCGGCGGGGGAGTTCAAGGCTGCGGGCAAGCGGATCGCTCCGTCGGCGCTGCGCAGCCTCGTCTCCGCTTTCGCCGACGACCTGACCGAGCTCGCGGCCGCCTGTCAGCAGCTCATCTCGGACGTGCCCGGTGACATCGGCGACCAGGTCGTCGAGCGGTATTACGGGGGTCGGGTCGAGACGACCGCCTTCGCCGTCGCCGACACCGCGATCGCCGGCCGCTACGGCGAGGCCCTCATCACGCTGCGGCACGCTCTGGCCAGTGGGGCCGACCCCGTGCCGCTCGTCGCTGCGATCGCCTCGAAGCTGCGCACCATGGCCCGCGTCGTCGGTACGCGCGAGCCGTCCGCCGCGCTCGCTGCCCGGCTCGGCATGAAGGACTGGCAGGTCGACCGAGCCAAGCGCGATCTCGTCGGCTGGACGGAATCCGCCCTCGCGACCGCGATCCAGGCGGCCGCCCGCGCGGATGCCGAGGTGAAGGGCGCCTCGCGCGACCCCGTCTTCGCGGTCGAGCGGCTTGTCACCGTCATCGCGACGCGGTCACCCTACGGGTCCTGATCGCTCAGCGGCAAAGCGAAAGGCCCGCCCCACATGGGGACGGGCCTTCGACAGCGGCGGCTCAGAGAGCGGCGACCTGCTTCGCGATAGCCGACTTGCGGTTCGCAGCCTGGTTCTCGTGGATGACGCCCTTGCTCACGGCCTTGTCGAGCTTCTTCGTGGCCTTGGCCAGCGCCTTCTCGGCAGCGGCCTTGTCGCCGGCGGCGATGGCCTCGCGGGTGCGACGCACCTCGGTCTTCAGCGCGCTCTTGACGGCCTTGTTGCGCTCGCGCGCCTTCTCGTTGGTCTTGTTGCGCTTGATCTGCGACTTGATGTTCGCCACGTTCGACGTATCTTTCGTTCGGAGTTTTCGGTGGATGTGCCGGGCGACAGTAGAGGGATGCCGCACGGCGGTCGTGTGAGGGAGGAACCCACACGGCAAGCCGACTTCAGAGTCTATCAGGTCGCGTCGCGAGAGCCGGTATTCGCGAGGGTCGTGAGGGCGAGGTCGATGACCGCGTTGAACACGCGCGGACGCATGGCCGTGACGAGGTGGCTGGTGCGGGGGACGACGATCAGTTCCGCCTCGGGGGCGAGCTTCGCGAACAGCCGTTCATTGACGCGTAGCTGGTCGTACTGACCGTTCACGAACCAGGTCGGCACATCGATCCGTCGGATCGCCGCGAGCAGGTCGAGCACCGACAGGCTCGCCAGCGCAACGTCCTGCGCGTCGTAGGCGTATCCGCCGGCGCCGAAGTCCGGCCGGGTCTCGACGGGAAGCGTGCGGTCGAGGACCCAGTCGGTGATCCGCTGGCCACGGCCGGGCAAGCGGTCGAACCCGAGGGCGAGCGCTCGGTACACCGCGAGGCCGAAGCCACGGGGGATCGCGGTGCAGGACGCGGCGATGAACGCCGACACCGGCGGGCGTTCCTCGCGGCCGACGTAAGCGGTGCTCAGCAGCCCGCCCATCGAGTGGCCCACCAGCAACACGGGGCCGCGCTCAGCGGCATCCCGAACCGCATCGTCGATCGTCGCGAACGCACCATCGAGGGTGAAGGTCTCGGCCATGCGAGTGCCGTGGCCGGGCAGGTCGAGCGCCGTGACGGGGATGCCGCGATCCTGGAGGTGGGCCACCTGAGCGCGCCACATCGTGGCCGAGGTCCGGATCCCGTGCACGAGCACCACCTGCGCGGTCATGCTTCCACCCTACGGACCCGAACCCTGCGCGGGGGAGCAGCTCGGCGAGCACATGAACGAGTGAGGGCGACCGGTGATCCCGGCCGCCCTCACGTCGCATCAGCGTGCCCGCGAAATCATCGCTCCGAGACGGCACCTCGTCGCCGCGTCACCGCGATGACGCCGCCCGCGACGAGGAGCATCGCTCCCGCGAGCAGAACGCCGAGCGGCGTCTCCGCGCCGGTCACCGCGAGCTGCCCCGAGCGCACGACGGTGATCGCGAACTCCAGCGGCTCCTCGCCGGCCGTCGAGATCCGCAGCGTGTGGGCTCCCACCGCGAAGTCTGCGGGAATCGCCACCCGGAATGACGTGACGCCGGAGCCGTCAGCGGCCGGGATGCCACGTACCTCGATCGGCTCGCTGAAGAGGGTCGCACCGATCTGCTGGCCGGGCTCGAGGCCCGAGACCCGCACATCGATGAACCCGCCCTGCTCGACGCGGGTGGTGGAGAGCTGGACCTGCGCCCACGCCGCCGTGCCCGGTTCGGTACCCGGCTCGGTGCTCGGCTCGCCGATCCGGACCGGGATCGTGACCGTCGTCTCCGTGGCATCCGTCATCAGGACGAGCTCGGCGGCGCCGTCCGGGAGGTCGGCCGGAAGCGGCACCGACACGACCGTGCTTCCGCCCGCGACCGGTGCGGACGCGATCACCTCGCCGCCGAGCGAGACATCCACCGCACCGTTCTGGGGGGCTCCGAGGCTCGTCATGTCGAGGTTCGACACGGTCAGCTCGAGCGTCGAGCCCGCGGCAGCGGTCTCGGGGACGCCCTGGACGCGGACGGCGTGCTTCGTGAACGACGGCGCGACGGGCTGCTGCGCGCCGAGGTACTCGATCCAGGCCTCGTGGTCGAGGAAGCCGGTATCGACGTAGTCGGTGCCCGCGGCGAAGGCGCGGAAGTTGTCTCCCGACCCGGATGCGAGGAACGAGAGCGTGCCGATGCGGTACTCGGCGTCGAGGTCGAGCGGCTGCCCGTCGACCGTGACCGAGGTGATCCGGCTGCCCTCCGGGCGGGTGTCGTCGAACGTGTAGGTCACATTGTCGGACAGGCCCAGCTGCAGGTACGGACGCGACGGCACGTTGCCGTCCTTATCGCGCTGCCACTGCTGCTCGAGGACGCGCACGAAGTCGGCGCCCGTGAGGGTCACGAGGGCCATCGTGTTGTTGAACGGCAGCACGGCGTACGCCTGACCCCAGGTGATCGTGCCGTCCGGCACGCCCGCGACCGCGTTGGCCCCGAACTCGGCCTGCGTGTCGAACAGGTCGGCCCGAAGGCCGCCGGAGTTCGTCACGCCGATCTGCGCGCCGTTCGGCAAGTTCGCCAGGTTGGAGCGGATCGACTCCGCGACGAGGTTTCCGAGCGAGGACTCCGACGCCCGGTCGTCGCGCTTGCCGCCGGCATAGGCGCCGTCGACATACGAGCCGCCCGAGTACGCGCTGGTGATATCGGCGGAGATCGTCGCGACCGGCGTGTTGCCGATCTCAGCGAAGTCCGCGAGCGCCTGCCGGACGATCTCGTCGACCTCGGCGACGCGCGGGTAGGTCGCGATCAGGTCGGCGGCGGGCGTCTCGGTCTGGCCGACGTTCTCCTGTGAGTGCGAGACGACCTCGCCGCTCGTGGGATCGACCGAGAGGATGACCTTGCCGACGAACTCGCCGTACGAGCCGGTCTGGACGATCGGTCGCGTCCGGTCCGTTCCCGGGATCGGCGCCGACCACGCGTACAGCTTGTGCGTGTGACCGGTGTAGATGGCGTCGACCTCGGGGGAGGTCTCCTTGACGATGCGGGCGAAGACCGCGCTGTCGGCGACGGCCTCGTCGAGGCTCGCGTCCGAGGCGCTGTCGGCCGCACCCTCGTGGTAGAGCGCGACGATGACATCGGCCTGGTCGCCGGAGCCGTCGGTGAGGTCGGCTGCGACGCGGTTGACCGCTTCGACGGGGTCGCCGAACTCGAGACCGGCGATGCCCGCGCCGCTCACCAGCGACGCGGTCTCCTCCGTCACGACGCCGATGACGCCGATCGTGAGGCCCTGAGACTCGATGAGCTCGTACTCGTCGAACTGGGGATCGGTCGTGCCGGCGGCGTAGACGTTCGCCCCGAGGTGCGAGAAGTCCGCACGCGGGATGACGCGGTCGCGCAGGTCGGCGAAGCCGCGGTCGAACTCGTGGTTGCCCACCGCGCTCGCCCGCAGATCAAGGGCGTTCAGCACGTCGATCGTCGGCTCGTCCTGAGCGAGTGACGACGCCGGGAGCGAAGCCCCGATGTTGTCACCGGCCGACAGCAGCACAGCGTCGGGTGCAGCGGCGCGCAGCTCCTCGATGGTTCCGGCGAACCCGACGGTCCCCGGAACCTCGGGCTGGGCCTCCACCTTGCCCTCGGCGGGCTTGGCGGGCGTGACCCCGGTGATGCGGCCGTGGAAGTCGTTGATCCCGAGCAGCGTCAGATCGATGGGCTCGACCGGGGCCGTGGCCTCCGCCGAGAGGCCGACCTTGACCGGGTCGTGGTCGGAGGAACGGTAGGGGCCGTCGTCGTGGAAGTTCACCGGGAAGTAGTTGTACCGGCTGTACTCCAGGAAGATGGACTCGCCCGCATTGATGTTCCACACGTCGGCGCCCGTGGCGCGCTCGCACGCGGCCTCGTTCATGAGGATGTGGTCGAGCGAGCCGGAAAGCTCCTGGAACACGTAGCTGGTGTCCGTCGGATCGAACGTGATCCCCGCGTCGACATATCCCGACTCGTAGAACACCTGCATCGGGTCCTCCTGCGAGTAGGAGTTGAAGTCTCCCGCCAGCAGGACGGAGTCCACGTCGCCCTGGATCCGATCGACCCACGCGTCGAGCGAGCGCGCCTGTCGCACGCGCGACTCGTTCGAGGCTCCCTGGCCGTCTCCCGTGTCGGCGTCACCCGCCCAGGGACCCGCCGAGCCCTTCGACTTGAAGTGGTTGACGACGAAGAGGAACGGCTCGCCGCCGTCGACCGGGGCGAAGGCCTGCGCGATCGGAGCCCGTGCGTTCTGGAAGGCCTCGCCCGCGTCGGACTCGGTTCCGAGAGCCCGAGCGTCGCCGACGCGTTCGACGGCGCTCGGCTGGTAGATGATCGCGTTCGTGATGACGTCGCGCCCCGCGGCATCCGGCAGCTCGTCCGACGACGGCACGAACGCCCAGCGCTCCGAGCCGGCCGCCGCGTTCAGGGCGGCGACGAGCGAAGCGGTCGCCTCGTCAGGCTGCTCACCGAGCCGCGCCGAGTCCTCGATCTCCATGAGTCCGACGACGGAGGCATCGAGCGCGTTGATCGCGGCGAGGATCTTCTCCTGCTGGCGTTCGAAGGATGCCGCGTCCCACGCCCCGCGCTGATCGCAGCCCCCGCGGACGTTGGTCCCCTTGCCCTCACGATCGGTGTAGGCCTGGCAGGCGCTGTCTTCGACACCGAGGGTCGTGAAGTAGTTCAGGACATTGAACGACGCCACCGAGACGTCCCCGCCGACCTCCGCCGGAACGGCGGTGCGCGTGTTCTCGACGGTGATGTCGTCGTCACGGTTCTCACTGGCGACGATGTGCCGCACGGGGCTCAGCTTCCAAGCGTCGTTGCGGTAATCGAAGACGACCGGCGCGTCGAACGTCACCCGAGCGCCGACGCGAACGGGCTCGCTGGTCGAGATGTAGGGCGGTGTCGCACCGGCTGCCGCGAGGTTAGTCGACGAGCCGTCGTCGAGCACCACGCGGCGTGCGGCGTTGTCCGCCGCGACGGCCGCCGCTTCCGCGGAACCGGGACGAGCGACATCCGTGGGCTGGCGCAGCGGCTCGGCACCCGTGGCGAGCACGAGCTCGCCGAATCGGTTGAGGTTGTAGTTGTCGGCGACGACGAAGTCGCCCTGCGGCTGAACCAGCATCGACTCGAGCGCTTGGCGGTGCGCGTCGTCGGTCGGCCACGCCACCGTCGCCGGCACCACCGGGGCCGCGTCGGCGATCGCCGTCGCACCTCCCGGGCCGACGGTGAGCTGCGTCAGCCCGAAGTAGTCGCCCACGACACCGGTAACGCGCACCGTGCTACCGGGCGTGACCTCTCCGACCGCAGCGGGGGAGTAGACGAAGATCGCGTCGGAGGCCCGATGCGTCGCGAAATCGATCGCACCGCCGGTGCCGCCTGTCTGGATGACGTAGCCGTTGTACCCGCCCGTGGGATAGTGCGCCGTGACGACGCCTTCCGTCGTGACGGTCTGACCTGCCAGGGGCGAACGAGCGCCCGTGCCCTGAATCTCGCTGATCGAGACCACCTCGGGCCCAGCGGGCTGCTCCGGCTCACCGGGCTGCTCCGGCTCACCCGGCTGCTCCGGCTCACCCGGCTGCTCCGGCTCACCCGGCTGCTCGGGGATCGTCCCGGCTGCGCCCTGGGGCGTCGGTGCACCGGCCGTGAAGTCGGCCCCGTTGTCGGCGGTGTTCGCGCCCTGGTCGTCCCGAGCGATGCTCGTCGCGTTGGTCGTCGCCGGTGCCGCGCCGGAGCCTGCGAAGTCGGTCGCGTTGCCCCACCCGACGTAGTCGACGACAGCGTCGTTCTGCGCGAGGCCCGATCCACCGCTGAGCGCGGCCGTCGAGTTCACGAGCGCGACCTTGCCCTGCGTGCCGCTCATCGGGATGGAGCCCTCGATGTCGGCCGTGAAGCCGGGCAGCGCGGCGTTACCGCCGATGGCCTGGCCGATCAGCAGGTGCCCGCCGGGTTCGATGGTGGCACCCGCGAGAGCAGTCACCTGCCAGTTGGCTCCCGTGCTCGACGCGTACTGGACGCTCCAGCCGTCGAGCGAGACAGCGGCATCCGAGGTGTTGCGAAGCTCGATGAAGTCGCGGTTCAGGGGCGCGCCGTTGTTTCCACCGCCGCCGTAGATCTCGTTGATCACGACGGGCGCGTCAGCGCCGACCGCGGCACGCGCGGGCATCGCGGCCCACCCCACACCTCCCGCCACGATCGCGACGGCGGCGCTGGAGGCCACCCATCTGTACCAGGGGCGTCGCGCGGGCGCGACAGGGTCTGCTGTGATCACGGTGCTCTCCCGGGGGGCGGACCGGGCGCGGGGGATATCGCGCAACCACCGGCCGCCGCACTGAGCATTCGACGTCATCGACGTGTTCGGCAAGTAGCGGAATGGTTAATTGTTTATCACCCAGCTGAGTGCTGGCGTGTCCGGCCTTCGGCCTCGTACCATCCCGCGCGCGAGGGTTCGCGGCAGTGCCGTTGCGCGGCCCCGGGTAGACTCTCCGGGACATGTCTCCGCGCGCACTCCAGCCGCTCGCGCCTGCCGCAACGCCGCCCGAGCTCATCCGCAACTTCTGCATCATCGCCCACATCGACCACGGCAAGTCGACGCTGGCCGACCGGATGCTGCAGATCACCGGCGTCGTCGCCGACCGCGACATGCGCGCCCAGTACCTGGACCGCATGGACATCGAGCGCGAGCGCGGCATCACTATCAAGAGCCAGGCGGTCCGGATGCCGTGGTCGAAAGACTCCGGCACGTTCGCGCTGAACATGATCGACACGCCCGGTCACGTCGACTTCACGTACGAGGTCAGCCGCTCTCTCGCCGCGTGCGAAGGAGCCATCCTGCTCGTCGACGCCGCGCAGGGCATCGAGGCGCAGACGCTCGCGAACCTCTACCTCGCGCTCGAGAACGACCTGCAGATCATTCCGGTGCTCAACAAGATCGACCTGCCGGCGGCAGACCCCGAGAAGTACGCGGCCGAGCTCGCGAACCTCATCGGCGGTGACCCCGAAGACGTCCTGCGCGTCAGCGGCAAGACCGGTATGGGGGTCGAAGATCTGCTGGATCGCATCGTCGACCGCATCCCTGCCCCCGTCGGCGACCCCGAGGCACCGGCGCGCGCGATGATCTTCGACTCCGTCTACGATGCCTACCGCGGCGTCGTCACCTACGTCCGTATGGTCGACGGCAAGCTCGAACCGCGCGAGCGCATCCAGATGATGTCGACGCGCGCGACGCACGAGCTGCTCGAGATCGGCGTGTCGAGCCCCGAGCCGATCCCCACGAAGGGACTCGGCGTCGGCGAGGTCGGCTACCTGATCACGGGTGTGAAGGACGTCCGCCAGTCCAAGGTGGGCGACACGATCACCAACCACCGCAAGCCGGCGTCCGAGGCGCTGCCCGGATACACCGACCCCAAGCCGATGGTGTTCTCCGGCATCTACCCGATCGACGGCAGCGACTACGGCGACCTGCGCGAGGCTCTCGACAAGCTCAAGCTGTCGGACGCGTCGCTCCAGTACGAGCCGGAGACCTCGGTCGCGCTCGGATTCGGATTCCGCTGCGGCTTCCTCGGGCTGCTCCACCTCGAGATCATCACCGAGCGCCTGTCGCGCGAGTTCGGCCTCGACCTCATCACGACGGCACCGTCGGTGACCTACGAGGTCGCGACCGACACGGGCGAGACCGTCGTGGTGACCAACCCCAGCGAGTACCCCGACGGCCGCGTCGCCGAGGTGTCCGAGCCGGTCGTGAAGGTCGGCATCCTCGCCCCGAAGGACTACGTGGGCACGGTCATGGAGCTCTGCCAGTCGCGCCGCGGCACTCTCCTCGGCATGGACTACCTGAGCGAGGACCGCGTCGAGCTGCGCTACAACATGCCGCTCGGCGAGATCGTCTTCGACTTCTTCGACCACCTCAAGTCGCGCACGCAGGGATACGCGAGCCTTGACTACGAGCCCGCCGGGTCGCAGACCGCCGACCTGGTGAAGGTCGACATCCTCCTGCAGGGTGAGAAGGTCGACGCGTTCAGCTCGATCGTCCACCGCGAGAAGGCCTACGCCTACGGCACGATGATGACCGAGCGCCTGCGCAAGCTCATCCCGCGCCAGCAGTTCGAAGTGCCGATCCAGGCCGCCATCGGCGCACGTATCATCGCCCGCGAGAACATCCGCGCGATTCGCAAGGACGTCCTCGCCAAGTGCTACGGCGGTGACATCACGCGTAAGCGCAAGCTCCTCGAGAAGCAGAAAGAGGGCAAGAAGCGCATGAAGATGGTGGGTCGCGTCGAGGTGCCGCAGGAGGCGTTCATCGCCGCGCTGTCGGGCGACGTCGAAGGCAAGGACAAGAAGTAGCCCCACGGGGAGCAACGAGGAGACCCATGCATCAGCGACGCGGGACCTTCCGGGACGAGACCGTCGACTACGCGGCGGTCGGCGCGACACGCGCGCACGACCTCATGGCGTATCCGCCCGAACACAGCATCCCCGCGGAGGACGCATGGCGGATCGGCAGCGGGCAGGCTCGCTTCGACACCGCCGCCGACCTCCTCATGTCGTGGGCAGCGCTCCGTGGGGCGGGTTTGCGCGTCGCGGATGTTCGGCCCGCATCGGGACCGATGTACACCGGCGTCGCGTTCGACGACCAGGGAAACGCCGTCGCGCCCAGCAGCATGGAACACGAGCAGCGCTTCGCGGCGGACGGCACCCCCTACGTCGGAGCCGGCACCACGCTTCAGGTGCACGGGCGTGTGTCGGGGCTGAATGCGGATGCGGAGCTCCGCGTGATCTTCGTCGACGAGGAGCCCCGCCGGGTCGCGTTCGCTCTCGGGACCGTCGGCGGTTCCGTCGTGAGCGGCGAGGAGTCCTTCCTCCTCGAATGGCGCGACAACGATGAGGTCTGGTTCGTCGTGCGGGCGTTCGATCGGCCGACGGCATTGGCTTACCGCATGCTCAAGAGTCTCGTCCGCCGCCGCCGCCGGATGCTGTTCCAGGGCTACCTCCGCGCGATCTCGCCGCTGTACGCGACGCCTGAGGCCTGATGGGCGCGGCACTGCCGATCGGTGATCCGGTGCCGGTCGGCGGGACGCTGCCGGACGACCTCGTCATCGACCCCGACGTCCCGTTCGGGGTGTACCTGCACGTTCCGTTCTGCCGGGTGCGGTGCGGCTACTGCGACTTCAACACCTACACCGCCACAGAGCTGCGTGGCGCGCGGCAAGATGCCTACGCCGACGAGGTGCTGCGCGAGATCGCCCTCTCGGCCGATGTGATGGACGAGCGCGGCCCCCGGCGTCCGGCGCAGACGGTGTTCTTCGGCGGCGGCACTCCCACGTTGCTTCCGGCCGGGGACCTCGCTCGGATGCTGAGCGGAGTGCGGGACACGTTCGGCATCGCCGCCGGCGCGGAGGTCACCGTCGAGGCGAACCCCGACACGATGAACCCTCGGGTCGCCGACGAGCTGGCGGCGGCGGGCGTGACGCGCCTGTCGATCGGCATGCAGTCCGCGGTTCCGCACGTGCTCGCAGCGCTCGACCGAACGCACGATCCCGCCAGCGTCGCCACCGCCGTGGCTGCCGCGCGCGGGGCTGGACTCGACGTCTCGGTCGACCTGATCTACGGAGCGCCGGGGGAGAGCCTCGACGACTGGCGGCGCTCGGTCGACACCGCGGTGGCGCTCGAACCCGACCATGTGTCCGCCTATGCGCTGATCATCGAGGAGGGCACCCGTCTCGAGCGTCAGATCCGCCGCGGTGAGGTGGCCGCGCCCGACGACGATCTCCAGGCCGACATGTACGAACTGGCCGATGACCGTCTCGCCGCCGCCGGCTTCTCCTGGTACGAGGTCTCGAACTGGGCCCGGTCGACCGACCAGCGCTCGCGCCACAATCTCGCCTACTGGCGCGGAACCGACTGGTGGGGTTACGGGCCGGGCGCGCACAGTCACATCGCGGGCCTCCGCTGGTGGAACGTGAAACACCCGGCGGCATATGCTCAGCGGCTCTCCGCGGGCGAGTCTCCCGCCGCAGGCCGCGAGCGCCCGGATGCCGAGGCCCGACGGCTCGAGTCCGTCCTGCTGCGATCACGCATCGTGGATGGGCTCGCCGTCGATGAGCTCGCGAACGACTCGCGCCGTGCCGTCGCATCGCTCATCGCCGACGGGCTCATCGAAGGCGCCGACGCCGTCCGCGGTCGGGTCGTCCTGACTCGCCGCGGACGCCTCATGGCCGATGCGGTCGTACGGGCGCTCACCGAGTGATCCCGGGCGGCGACCCGCCTCGCCCACGCGGTAGAATTGGCACTCGCAGACATCGAGTGCCAAACAGGAGGTGACGGACATGGTCTCAGAGCGCGGACTGCAGGTGCTGCGGGCGATCGTGCAGGACTATGTCGACACCCGCGAGCCCGTGGGAAGCAAGTCGATCGTCGAGCGCCACGCCTTCGGCGTCTCGGCTGCCACGATCCGCAACGACATGGCGCTCCTCGAGGACGAGGAGCTCATCGCCGCGCCCCACACGTCATCCGGACGCGTGCCGACTGATAAGGGCTACCGCGTCTTCGTCGACCATCTGGCAGGCCTTCGCCCCCTGAGCGCCGCCCAGCGCTCGGCCATCACGACCTTCCTCGACGGCCCTACCGACCTCGACGACCTGCTCGTGCGGACGGTTCGTGCGCTCACCCAGCTGACGGGCCAGGTCGCAATGGTGCAGTACCCCTCCTTCGCGCGCGCGCAGGTCTCGCACCTCGAATTGGTCGACCTCGGCGGCGGACGACTCGTCGTCATCGTCGTCACCGACACCGGCCGTGTCTCCCAGCGGGTGGGCGTGGTACGCACCCTCCTCGACGAAGCGCAATTCGCCGTAGCCAAGGCGACGCTGCGCGCCGCTGTCACCGGCGTCGCCGTGCGAGACGCCGTCACCGCGGTGTCGGCGCTCGCGGAGAGCGAGTCGGTCGGCGACCCGATCGGCGATGCGGTGCGCGAGATCGCCCGCATCCTGGTCGAAGAGCTCGAGACGTTCCGGCAGGACCGCCTAGTCATGGCCGGCACCGCCACGCTCGCGCGGCGAGAGGCGGATTTCCGCGGCAGTATCTATCCGCTGCTCGAAGCCATCGAGGAGCAGGTGACGCTGCTTCGGCTCATGGGCGAGATGGTCGCCGACGACCGCGGCGTCGCAGCGCGAATCGGCCGCGAGAACGAGGCGTACGGGCTCTCCGAAGCTTCGGTCGTCACGAGCGACTACGACGTCCCGGGCTCGCATGCACGCGTCGGCCTCATGGGACCGACGCGCATGGACTACCCGACGAACCTCGCGACGGTCCGCGCCGTCGCGCACTACCTCAGCCGGCTTCTCGACGAAGACGAGAAGTCCCGCTGACCCACCCCACCCACGCCCGAACGGGCGGAAAGGCGATCCGTGGCTGACCACTACGAGGTCCTGGGCGTTGCGCGCGACGCGTCGCCCGACGAGATCAAGAAGGCGTACCGACGCCTGGCACGAGAACTGCACCCCGACGTCAACCCGGGAGAGGATGCGTCCGAGCGATTCAAGCTCGTCACGCATGCTTACGACGTCCTCAGCGATCCGGAGCAGCGTCAGCGCTACGACATGGGCGGTGACTCCGCCGGCGGCTTCGGCGGCGCCGCGGGCTTCGGCGGATTCAGCGACATCTTCGAGACCTTCTTCGGCGGCGGCGCCGGAGGCGGCGGTCGCGCCGGGCGTCCGCGCTCCCGGCGCGAACGCGGACAGGATGCGCTCGTCCGGGTCACCCTCGAGCTCGGCGACGTCGTCTTCGGCGTGCATCGCGACATCGAGGTCGACACCGCGGTGCTCTGCGACACCTGCCAGGGCTCGTGCTGCCAGCCGGGAACGCAGCCGGTCACCTGCGACGTCTGCCACGGCGCGGGCAACGTGCAGCGCACCGTCCGCAGCCTGCTGGGCAACGTCGTGACGTCGCAGCCCTGCAACGTCTGCCAGGGTTACGGCACGACGATCCCGTACCCGTGCACGACCTGCCAGGGGCAGGGACGCGTCCGGGCTCGCCGCACCGTCTCGCTCGACATCCCCGCAGGTGTCGAGACCGGGTTGCGCCTGCAGCTCCCCGGATCCGGCGAGGTCGGTCCCGCCGGCGGCCCCAACGGCGATCTGTACCTCGAGGTCACGGTCGCTCCGCACGACGTGTTCAGCCGCGAGGGCGACGATCTGCTCGCCACGCTCGAGGTGTCGATGCCCGACGCCGTCCTCGGCACCAGCACCACGATCGAGTCGCTCGACGGTCCGGTCGAGCTCGAGCTGCGCCCCGGCGTCCAGTCCGGCGACGTCCTCACCGTCAAGGGTCGCGGCATCACGCCGCTTCGCGGCTCGACGCGCGGCGACCTGCGTGTCGGCGTTCACGTCGTCACCCCGACGCGTCTGGATGCCAAGGAGCGGGCCCTCATCGAGGAGCTGAAGAAGCGCACGAAGTCGCCCGCACCACAGCTCGCGGAGTTCCACCAGGGCCTTTTCGCCAAGCTCCGCGATCGGTTCCGGAACAGCTGAGCGCATGGCCCTGCACTTCCTCGTCGACCCGCCGCTCATCACTCGGCCGGGCGAGTTCGTCGACCTCACCGGCGCCGAGGCTCATCACGCGGCCGGCGTCCGTCGCGTGCGTGTCGGTGAGACGGTGACGGTGGGCGACGGCGCGGGGGCGTGGCTCGAGGGCACCGTCACCGCAGCCGATCCGAAGCTCGTCCGCATCGAGGCGCTCTCGCGAGTCGAGCATTCCGCGCCCGCACGGCGCGTGACGCTGATCCAAGCGCTCGCGAAGGGCGATCGCGACGAGCTCGCGGTGCAGGCCTGCACCGAGCTCGGCGTCGATGCGATCGTGCCCTGGCAGGCTGCGCGAAGCGTCTCGCGGTGGAGCGGACCGAAGGTCGAGCGCGGTGTGCAGCGGTGGGCGACCATCGCGCGCGAAGCGGCGAAGCAGGCGCATCGCGCGTGGCTGCCCGCCGTCGACGCGCCCGTGTCGACGACGGAGCTCGCGGCGCGATGCGGCTCCGAGCGAGTGCTGGTGCTCGAGCCGACGGCGACGCGGCGACTGAGCGAGGTCGAACTGGGCGAGGGCGACGTGTCGCTCGTGGTCGGTCCCGAGGGCGGGATCGCAGCCGAGGAGCTGGACGCGCTCGTCGCGGCCGGCGCGGTCGCCGTGCGTCTGGGGGACACGGTCCTGCGGACGTCGACGGCCGGCCCCGCTGCGCTCGGCGTCGTCAACGTCGCCCTCGGTCGCTGGTAACGCCGCCCGTCCCGCCACCGCACCCCGTCGATAGACTGAACGTATGAGCGAACCGTCTGTCTTCACGCGCATCCTCCGCGGCGAGATCCCCTCCGAGATCATCGCGGAGACCGAGAATGCGTTCGCGATCCGCGACATCGCTCCGCAGGCTCCGGTGCATGTCCTCGTGATCCCCAAGACCGAGCGCTACCGCACCGTGGTTGAGCTCGCCGCGGGCGACCCCGCTCTCCTCAGCGAGCTCGTCGGGCTCGCGAACTCCGTCGCTGCCGAGCATTCGGACGGCGACTTCCGTTTGATCTTCAACACCGGCCCCGGCGCAGGACAGACCGTGTTCCACGTTCACGCGCACGTCCTCGCCGGTGGCCTCTCCGAAGGGAGCCTCGGTGGCTGATGCTTCCGAACCCGCCGTCGCGACGATCCTCGCCGACGGTGTCGCCATGGTCCAGCTGCTCGGGCCCCAAGACCGCCTCCTGCGCGTCGTCGAGCGGGAGCACCCCGACGTCGACGTCCTCGTCCGCGGCAACGAAATCACCCTGACGGGCTCGAACGATGACGTCGCCGCCGCGAAGTCGCTCGTCGACGAGCTGATCGCCATGGCACGGGCCGGGCAAGGCCTCGATCCGAGCGACGTGTCGACGTCCAGTCGCATCCTGCAGCGGCGAAAGGGCGATGAAGGCCCGCGCCCGTCCGAGGTGCTGGGGGAGGCGATCCTCTCCTCGCGCGGCAAGGTGATCCGGCCGAAGACGCTTGGGCAGAAGGCCTACGTCGACGCGATCGACGAGAACACGATCGTCTTCGGCATCGGCCCCGCGGGAACCGGCAAGACCTACCTCGCGATGGCGAAGGCGGTGCAGGCCTTGCATCGCAAGGAAGTCAATCGCATCATCCTGACGCGCCCCGCCGTGGAAGCGGGAGAGCGCCTCGGCTTCCTGCCCGGCACCCTCACCGACAAGATCGACCCGTACCTCCGGCCGCTGTACGACGCTCTCAACGAGATGCTCGACCCCGAGCTCGTCCCCAAGCTCATGGCCACCGGCACGATCGAGGTCGCGCCGCTGGCGTACATGCGCGGACGCACCCTGAACGATTCGTTCGTCGTGCTCGACGAGGCGCAGAACACCACGCCCGAGCAGATGAAGATGTTCCTCACGCGTCTCGGATTCGGTACGCGCATGGTCGTCACCGGCGACATCACACAGGTCGACCTTCCCCAGGGGACGTCCGGCCTGCGCACCGTGACACGCGTTCTGAAGAGCATCGACGACATTCATTTCGCCACCCTCACCAGCGAGGACGTCGTGCGGCACACTCTCGTCGGCCGGATCGTCGACGCGTACAGCGAGTACGACGAGCAGCGGCTGGCCGCGCGTCGTGAGCGCGACGAGGCCAGCGAGTTCGCCAACCGGGCCGAGCGGCGCACCGCGACACGGCCCGTCGGTCCGCGCGACCGACTCCCGAAACGAGGACGTTCATGACCATCGAGATCACCAACGAATCCGGCGTGTCCGTCGACGAGACCGTGCTGTTGCGCCTGACCGAGCACAACCTCGCGCAGCTGAACGTGAGCCCGGACGCCGACCTCGCCATCCTCCTCGTCGACGAGGGCGCCATGGAGTCTCTCCACGTGCAGTGGATGGACGAGCCCGGCCCCACCGACGTGCTCAGCTTCCCGATGGACGAGCTCCGCCCGGGCACCGAGGACGCCCCGACCCCGCCGGGACTTCTCGGCGATATCGTGCTGTGCCCGCAGGTGGCCGAGGCACAGGCGCAGGCCGCGCGCCACACGACGCTCGACGAGCTCATCCTCCTCACGACGCACGGGCTGCTGCACCTGCTCGGGTTCGATCACGCCGAGCCGGAGGAGGAGCGCGAGATGTTCGGCCTCCAGCGCGAGTTGATCTCGGCTTTCCACGCAAGCGAGCGCCGCCGCGCGTGACCGTCTTCCTCCTCGTCCTCGGCGCGGTGTTCCTCGTCGCGCTCGGGGGTCTGATGGCCGCTCTCGATGCCGCTCTCGGTGTCACATCGCGCGCTGACCTCGCCGACTGGGCGGAGTCCAGTCGGCGCCAGCAGGCGCTCCGCCGCATCGCCGATGACACGACGGCCCACGCGAACGCCGTCGTCTTCATCCGCATCCTCGCGGAGTCGACGGCTGCGGTGTTCGTCACGGCGGCGCTGACCCTCGCGCTCGAGAATCTGTGGTGGGCGATCCTCGTCGCCGCCCTGCTCATGACGGCGGTGTCCTTCGTTCTGGTCGGCGCGAGCCCGCGATCGGTCGGGCGCCAGCACGCCCGTGGCCTGCTCATCGCGTGTGCTCCGATCGTGCGCGGTGCCCGCATCGTGCTGGGACCTCTCGCCCACCTCCTGGTGATCGTGGGCAATCGCGTCACGCCGGGCGTCTCGCGCGGCACCTCCTTCGCCTCCGAAGAGCAACTCCTGAGCATGGTCGACGAGGCGGTTTCGCAGGACCTCATCGAAGCCGACGATCGCGACCTCATCCATTCGGTCTTCGATTTCACCGACACGCTCGTCCGTGCGGTGATGGTGCCCCGGACCGACATGGTCACGGTGCCGCAGACGGCCACGACGCACGAAGCGCTCGCGCTGTTCCTCGAGCGCGGTGTGTCGCGGGTGCCGGTCACGGACGACGAGCGCGACGACATCGTCGGCGTCGTGTACCTCAAGGACCTCGTGCAGTTCTCGTACGGCGAGGCGAAGGGGTGGCGCGACGTACCCGTGGGCCGCGTGGCGCGCCCGGCCGTGTTCGTCCCGGAGTCGATGCGCGCCGAATCGCTGCTGCAGCAGATGAAACGGGATGCCGTCCACGTGTGCCTCGTCGTCGACGAGTACGGCGGGGTCGCCGGCCTGATCACCCTCGAGGACCTCATCGAGGAGCTCGTCGGTGAGATCGCCGACGAGTACGACCGCGGCGCGGCGGAGGTCGTCGAGCTCGAACCCGGCCGCTACCGCGTGAGTGCCCGGCTCGGCCTCGACGAGGTCGGCGAGCTGTTCGGCATCGAGCTGGACGATGACGACGTCGACTCCATCGGCGGGCTGCTTGGCAAGACGCTCGGCCGGGTCCCGATGCCGGGGGCGACCGTGACCGTCGACGCGATCACGATCACCGGCGGCGTCTCGCGTGGCCGCGGGCGGGGACTCGCGACCGTCTTCGTCGAACGCGCCCCCACCGACGAGACGGACGACACGACGCACCCGCGGACCGGAGAGGTCCGCGTGGCACGAAGAGGAGAAGACAGCAGATGACCGCAGCAGAGAGCCGATCGGGCTTCGTGACCTTCGTCGGACGTCCCAACGTCGGGAAATCCACGCTGACGAACGCCCTGGTGGGGGAGAAGGTCGCGATCACGAGCGACAAGCCGCAGACGACGCGGCGCGCGATCCGCGGCATCCTGAATCGGCCCGGCGGACAGCTGGTCATCGTCGACACGCCCGGCATCCATAAGCCGCGCACCCTGCTCGGCCAGCGCCTGAACGACCTCGTCGAACAGGTGCTGGGTGACGTCGACGTCATTGGCTTCCTCGTGCCCGCCGTGGACAAGGTCGGGCCCGGTGACCGCCGCATCGCCGCGTCGCTCGACGGCTACACCCGCGCGAAGAAGGTCGCCATCGTGACCAAGACCGACCTGGCGACCCGCGACGAGATCATGGAGCGCCTCATGGAGGTCGACAGCCTTCGCGAGGACTGGGCAGCTGTGATCCCGTTGTCCGCCGTCACCGAGGATCAGCTCGATGTGCTGGCCGACGAGCTGCTCGCGCTGATGCCCGAAGGGCCGGCGCTGTACCCCGACGATGTGGTGACGGACGAGTCGACCGAGGACCGGATCGCCGAGATCATCCGAGAAGCCGCCCTCGAGGGCGTGCGCGACGAACTGCCCCACTCGATCGCCGTCACGGTGGAGGATGTCGCGCCCCGTGAGGGCTCCGACCTCACGGACGTGTACGCCAACATCGTCGTCGAGCGCGACAGCCAGAAGGCCATCATCATCGGCCGCAAGGGCTCGCGGCTCGCCGATGTCGGTGCTCGTGCCCGGGCACAGATCGAGCCGCTTCTCGGGACCCGGGTGTTCCTCTCGCTGCGGGTGCGGGTCGCGAAAGAATGGCAGCGCGACCCCAAGCAGCTGGGACGCCTCGGGTTCTAGCCGACCTCGCGCATCGCCGACTGGACGACGACGACATCCGCGCCGAACTCGGCGTCGGCGGCATCCTGAAGCGTTCCGTCGTCCCAGACGACCGTGACCCAGAGCCGGCCGTCGTACGCACCGGAGGCGAGCACGGTGTCGCCGAGGGTGTCGTGCACCCGTTGTTCGACATCTCGCAGCGTCGCGTCGTCCGCCGTGCCGGCCAAGCCGCCCGTCGGGTCGGGGATCGGCATCGGGTCGTAGAGCGCCAGCGGGACGGCGGGCGCGGTGACCGTCAGGGCAGAGCCGTCGTACCGTCCCTGGACGGCATAGGTACCCCACGTCGAGCCCGACATCGTGGTCGCATCGGAAAGCGAGGACCAGTCCCAATCCTTCACAGGGATGCCGTCGCACTGGGGCGGCGCCGACTCCGCAACAGCGCCGAGACAGAGCTCGGCACCAGAGCCGTCGTCGAGGACCGTCCCCTGCGCGACGACCTCGCCGCTCGGGGGCGCCGGGTCGAGCGAAGTCGGGCCGGCCGCGGGCGTCGAGGCGCAGCCCGCCGTCAGGGCGATCGCACACATCAGGAGGGCGGACGAGCCCGCGCGCGCAGTTCTCATATCCCCACAGTGTCGCGCACGACGCCTTCGTCTCAGGTGAGGCACGCCCGTGTGCGTCCCGGCGGCGAGCGGGGTGTAGCCTGGGCGCATGCGCTTCGGCCGACTGCTTCTCCTTAGTCGCCGCGACGAGTCCTCGTTCTAGGGCCTCTCTCGTCGCGGAGCTTCGCGTTGGCCCGTCACACCCGATGAGGAAGAGCGAGACGACCATGGAGAACAACCAGAAGCCTTCGGGCATGCCGATCCACAAGTATCGGCCGTTCCACGAGCAGATCCGTGTCGATCTGCCCGACCGCACCTGGCCGGCGAAGCGCATCGAGACGGCGCCCCGCTGGTGCGCTGTCGATCTGCGGGACGGCAACCAGGCGCTCATCGATCCGATGAGTCCCGAGCGCAAGCGCGTGATGTTCGAGCTGCTCGTGAAGATGGGGTACAAGGAGATCGAGGTCGGGTTCCCGAGCGCGAGCCAGACCGACTTCGACTTCGTGCGCCAGCTGATCGAGGACGGCTTGATCCCCGACGACGTGACGATCCAGGTGCTGACGCAGGCTCGCGAGCACCTCATCAAGCGCACGTACGAAGCGATCGCCGGCGCGAAGCAGGCGATCGTCCACCTGTACAACTCGACGAGCATCCTGCAGCGTGAGGTGGTCTTCCGCACCGACCGCCAGGGCATCATCGACATCGCACTCGAGGGCGCGCGCCTGTGCCGCCAGTACGAGCAGACCATCCCCGAGACGGCCGTCTACTACGAGTACTCGCCCGAAAGCTACACCGGCACCGAGCTCGAGTTCGCCGTGGACGTATGCAACCAGGTCATCGAGATCTTCGAGCCGACGCCCGACCGCAAGGTCATCATCAACCTGCCGGCAACCGTCGAGATGGCCACGCCGAACGTGTACGCCGACTCGATCGAGTGGATGAGCCGTCACCTCGCGCATCGCGAGAACGTCGTGCTGTCGCTGCATCCCCACAACGACCGTGGCACCGCGATCGCTGCCGCGGAGCTCGGCTACATGGCCGGCGCCGACCGCATCGAGGGCTGCCTGTTCGGAAACGGGGAGCGCACCGGCAACGTCGACCTCGTCGCGCTCGGCATCAACCTGTTCACGCAGGGCATCGACCCGCAGATCGACTTCAGCGACGTCGACGGCATCAAGCGCACGGTCGAGTACTGCAACCAGCTGCCCGTGCCCGAGCGGAGCCCGTGGGCCGGAGACCTCGTGTTCACCGCGTTCAGCGGCTCGCACCAGGACGCCATCAAGAAGGGCTTCGAGGCGATGTCCGCACGTGCGGCTGCCGACGGCGTCTCGATCGACGAGATCGAGTGGGCGGTGCCCTACCTGCCCGTCGACCCCAAGGACCTCGGTCGTTCGTACGAAGCCGTGATCCGGGTCAACTCGCAGTCGGGCAAGGGCGGCGTCGCCTACCTGCTGAAGACCGACCACGCCCTGGATCTGCCGCGCAAGCTGCAGATCGAGTTCTCGGGAGTCGTGCAGGAGAAGACGGATGCCGAGGGCGGCGAGGTCACGAGCGAGCAGATCTGGTCGATCTTCACCGACGAGTACCTGCCCGCACCGGCCGACGACGACAAGTGGGGCCGGTTCGAGCTGCTCGGCACCCGCACGCAGAGCGACATGTCGGGTGATGTCCGGCTCGACGTCACACTGCGCGACGGTGACGAGCACGACGATGTGTCCGGTGTCGGCAACGGCCCGATCGCGGCGTTCCTCGCGGTGCTGCGCGACCGCGGCTTCGACATCTCGCTCTACGACTACGTCGAGCACACGCTGAGCTCGGGTGGCGACGCTCAGGCGGCGGCCTACGTCGAGCTGCAGGTCGATGACCAGCGACTCTGGGGCGTCGGCATCGACGGCGACATCTCGACGGCGAGCCTCAAAGCCGTCGTATCGTGCGTCAACCGCGCGATCCGCACCCGCGAGCGCTCGTCGGAGCTGACCGCGGTCTGAGGATCGTCGCACCGCCGCGAGGGCGGCCTCGCTGGTCGGTCGGGGCCGCCCCCGCTCCGTCGTCAGCCTTCCACCTGTCGAGACTCCGGACGCCGACCGATCAGCGGATGGGCCACGAGCCGTCGACGTCGGCGTCGATCCGTCCGATGCTCACGAAGTATTCGGTGAGACTCTCTGCTTGAGCCCGCGCCCAGCCGACCTGGCGGGTGTGAAGCTCGGCGGCGGTCGACGGCAGCCCCTCGGCGAACCGCTCAGCGAGGATCTGCGCGACGCGCCCCGCAGCGATCGCGTCTGCGGAGGCCTCGTGCGCCCCGGTGAGCGTGACGGCGTAGTGCTCGGCGACGACCGAGAGGGTGCGCTTCCCGCGGCGGTAGCGGTCGTACCGCTTGTCGATGACGAGCGGATCGATGACGGGGGAGGGCGAGTGGATCGGATCGATCCCGTGCCGGAGCGCTTCGTACTTGAGCATCGAGAAATCGAACGGCGCGTTGTACGCCACCACCGGGATGCCGGCGTCGAACAGGCCGCGCAGGGCTGCGACGACCTCCGCGACCACGTCCGATGCGGGCCGTCCGTGCCGACGGGCATGCTCGGTCGTGATGCCGTGGATCGCCGCCGCACCATCGGGGATGTCGATCCCCGGGTCGGCCAGCCAGCTGTCGGCCCGCACCGGTGTTCCGTCGGCGTCGAGGACGCCCACGTGCGCCGTCACGATGCGATCCACGGTGACGTCGACGCCCGTCGTCTCCAGATCGAAGACCCCGACCACCTGGCACCATTCGGGTGCCGAGCAGGGCCACAGGTCGAGTTCGGGCGTTGCGACGACAAGAGGGCGATCCGGCTCCACGGAATCGAGGCTACGGCTCGGGTCGGACACGCAGGATTCGACGCGCCGCCTCCGTAGACTCGACGGGTGCCGACCGTCTCCCCGTACGACTCCCTGCTCGCGCGCATCCCGGTGCGCCGCCTCGAGACCGAGGTCCTCGGCGGAACGACCGCGTACTGGGTCTACGGGCGCGACGAGGCACCGCTGACGCTCCTGGCGGTCCACGGGTTCCGGGGAGAGCATCACGGTCTCGAGCCCGTCGTCGCGCACCTCGGCGACGTGCGCGTCATCATGCCCGACCTGCCGGGTTTCGGCGAGACCCCAGCGATACCGGGCCGCGAACACGACCTGCAGACATACGCCGACTGGCTCACCGCATTCGCGGCCGGGGTCGCTCCCGGCGCGGTGGTCGTCGGCCACTCATTCGGCTCGATCGTCTCCGCCGCTGCGGTGGCGGGCGGGCTTCCCGCCCCCCGCATGATCCTCATCAACCCCATCGGCGCGCCCGCCCTCGAGGGACCCCGTGGGGTCTTCACGCGCCTCGCCGTCTGGTACTACGACGTCGGGGCGCGCCTCCCGCGGCGGGTGGGCGAAGCGTTGCTGCGCAATCGCCTCATCGTCCGGGTGATGAGCCTCGCGATGGTCAAGACGCGAGACCGGACCCTGCGCCGGTTCGTCCATGAGCAGCACGACACGTACTTCTCGAGCTTCGCCGATCGCGACGTGCTCCGCGACGCGTTCG
The DNA here is from genome assembly GCF_029991045.1 of Microbacterium sp. BDGP8. NCBI lineage: Bacteria > Bacillati > Actinomycetota > Actinomycetes > Micrococcales > Microbacteriaceae > Microbacterium > Microbacterium sp. BDGP8. The sequence goes on from NZ_CP120712.1 coordinate 1,724,880, forward strand.
TGACGTCCGTCTCGAACGACGTCCGCGCGTTCGCTCCGCGCATCTCTCAGCCGACCCTGCTCGTCGCTGCCGTTCAGGACGACATCACCCCGATCGAGGCCGAACGCCGGCTGCGCGCGCTGTTCCCCGTGGCCGAGCTGGTTGAGATCGACGGCGTGGGGCACCTCATCCATTACGAGAAGCCCCGCGAGGCCGCCGCCGCGATCAGGCGGTTTCTCGCGCTTTCCGACGACGGTACGCGTTGACGTTCATGCGGTTGCCGCAGTTGCCGGTGTCGCAGTAGCGCTTCGAACCGTTCTTGGAGAAATCGACGTAGACCGCCGCGCAGTCGTCGGCGGCGCAGATCCGCACGCGGTCGTACGCGTCGGCGCGGATGACGTCGACGAACGCCATGCCGGCCTCCACGAGCACGCGCGTTGCCAGAGGCGCGTCGTCGGGAGTCGCGTGGATATGCCAGTCGTATCCGTCGTGGATCACCAGCTGAGGCTGCGCGCGGCCGTCGCGCAGCATCGCGTTCACGTGGGGCACGGCGGAGTCCCGGTCGAGCTCCCAGAGCTCGTGAAGGCGCGGCCGGATGCCGCGCATCGCCTGCAGCTCCGCCTCGTCGCGCACGATCGCGCCGGTGAAGGCGAACTCGGTGAGAAAGGCATCCAGGTCGTCCCCGTCGACGAGCGTGTCGGCGGCGTCCGCGCTCGTGAGCGGGAGCGTGTTGACCAGTGCAGCAGTCGCGCGCAGCGACAATTCCGTGTCATGGATGAAGACCACGTTGACTCCTGACGATCGCGAGCGTTACTGTCACGAGTGTAGATAACTTTCACCCCTGACCACCGAGGCTGCCGATGACGAACCCGACCGCGCCCCTGCCCATCATCGCAGGCGCACCGGAGACACCGCCCACTGGCGTCCCGGGCAGGCGAACCGCGGGCATGGCCATGGCCATCGCCTCCGCGCTGGCGTTCTCGTCGAGTGGTCCGCTCGTGAAGCCGCTCCTCGAGAACGGCTGGTCGCTCGGCGCCGCGCTGTTCATCCGGATCGGCGTCGCAGCCCTCGTGCTGTCGCCGTTCCTGATTCGCGCGATCGCTCGGGAACGGCACTTCCTGCGCCGGCACGGACTCGCGTTGATCGCTTTCGGTGCGATGCCCGTCGTCGGTTGCCAGTTGTTCTACTTCTCAGCGATGCAGCGGATGCCGGTCGCCGTCGCCCTCCTCATCCAGTATCTGGCGCCCGTCCTCCTGGTGATCTGGGTATGGCTCACCACCCGCCGCCGACCGTCACCGACGGTGATCGCCGGTTCCGTCGTCGCCATGGCGGGTCTGGTGCTGGTCGTCGACATCGCCGGAGCCCGTTTCGACTTCTGGGGCACTCTCCTCGCCCTCGGTGCCGCCCTCTGCACGTGCGTGTACTTCGTCATGGCCGAGCGCACCGGCGACACGCTGCCGCCCCTCGTCCTGGCCGCCGGAGGCATGGTCATCGCGAGCGCGATCATCGGCACCCTCCTTCTCACGGGCTTCCTGCCCTTCGCGACGAGCACCGTGCTCGCAGACGTCGTCGGGATGCAGCTGCCGCCCATCGTCGTCCTGCTCTGGGTGGGCGCCGCGACCGGGACCGCCTACGCCCTGGGAGTCTCCGCGGTTCCGCGCACGGGGTCGCGTCTGGCATCGTTCATCGGTCTCTCGGAGGTTCTGTTCGCACTCGGCTTCGCGTGGCTGCTCCTGGCCGAGGCGCCCGCGCCGGTCCAGTTCGTCGGCGGGGCGCTCATCCTCGTCGGTGTGGTCCTCGTGCGGCTCGACGCCGAACGCGCACCGGCAGCCGTCAGCCCGCGCGCCCCTCAGCGAGCAGCGGCTTGACCCGGTGCGGGATCACGTCGTCCATGATGAGCGAGGTCTCCGTGCGTTCGACCCCATCGATGGCGAGGATGCGCGCGTCAACGGCGAAAAGGTGCTGCGTGTCGCGCGCGACCACGCGGACCATCAGGTCGACCTGACCGCTCAGCCCCTGAGCCTGCAGCACCTCGGGGATGGTTGCGAGCTCCTGCGCGATACGGGGCAGGTCGGGCTGACGGAGCACGACGCTGATGAGCGCCTCGATCGGGAAGCCGAGAGCACGCATCGAGATCGACCGCTCGTACGAGAGGAAGACACCCGACTGCTCCAGCCGTGCCATCCTCCCCTGGACCGTGTTGCGTGACATGCGCAGGCGCTCGGCGAGCGCGACCACCGTCGCGCGGGGGTCATCGGCGAGAGCTTCGAGCAACGCGAGGTCGACGCGGTCGTGCATGGTCATGATGCTGGACGATACACCGCTCGGAGCCCCACCTCGGAGCATCGCCTCTCGCGGCGAGCGACGGGGCGGCGGCAGGGTCAGATCGTCGCGAGCGCGGGGGAGTCGATGAGGCGCAGACGCTCGCGCTCCATGACGAAGGTGTGGGCCGATCCGTTGGCGAGGCGGACTCCCTGCAACGGGAACTCCTCTGCGGTCGCATGCCGGATGACCTCACGGATGAGGGCGCCGTGCGCGACGACGATCAGCGGCACCGCGATCGGTGCCGTGGTGGCACGCGCATCGCGGACGGCCCGCTCGAGCCCGCGCAGCGCCCGCTCGCGGACCACCGGCCACGGCTCCGCGTTCGGCACGTCGGCCACGGCCCATTCGCCCCAGCGAGCGTGGAACTCCTCGACCCCGACGCCCTCGGCATCCCCGTAGCCGCGCTCCCGCAGCTCCGGATAGGTGCGCGGCGCAGCGGCCCCCAGCCCGTCTGCGATGATCCGAGCCGTCTCGGCTGCGCGCGAGAGATCGCTCGAGGCGACGACTGCATCCCCGTCGAGCGACTCCCGCAGGGCGGCTGCGACAGCGCGAGCCTGCTCACGTCCGGTGTCGTTGAGGGGGATGTCGGTGGAGCCCTGGATCCGCCGTTCACGATTCCAGTCGGTCTCACCATGGCGCACGAGGGTCAGGATGGTCACCTCTCGACCCTACGCTGACGGTCGTCCGACCTCGACCTCACCGCCGGGACGGCAGCGCGTCGGCCAACACACGCAGGACATGACTCGTGCCGTCATCGATCTTGACGGTTGCCTTCGGGTCGGAGCGCGTCGCGCCTCGGTTGATGATGACCACCGGGAGCTTGCGGCGGCGTGCGCGCTCGACGAGCCGGACGCCCGAGTTGACCACCAGCGACGACCCGGCGACGATGAGCGCGTCGCTCGTGCGCACCAGCTGCTCGGCCTCCGCGAACTTCTCACGCGGCACGAACTCGCCGAAGAAGACGACATCCGGTTTCAGCATGCCACCGCAGACCGTGCACGTGGGCACGATGAAGCCGTCGCTCGTCGCGGGCAGGACGTCGCCGTCGGGGCCCAGCTCGACGTTCTCGGGGACCGTGATCCACGGATTGTCCCGTTCCACGCGCTCGGCGAGATCGCGCCGGTCGAAGACCTGACCGCAGTGCAGGCAGAACACGCGTCGCATCGTTCCGTGCAGCTCGACCACCCGGCTGCTTCCGGCCCGCAGATGCAGACCGTCGACGTTCTGCGTGATGACGCCCGTGACGACGCCGGAGCGCTCGAGATCCGCCAGCGCCGCATGCCCGTCGTTCGGTCGCGCCGCCGCGAAAGCCTGCCAGCCGAGATGGCTGCCGACCCAGTACCGCCGACGCGCGTCAGCGCTCGCGAGGAACTGCTGCGCCGTCATGGGCGTGCGCACCGGCGCTCCGGCGCCGCGGTAGTCCGGGATGCCCGAGTCGGTCGACACGCCGGCTCCAGTGAGCACCGCGATGCGACGGCCCGCGAGTACCTGCAGGGCGTTGTCGATCTCGTCGCCCGCGGGCGTCTCGAGGTCGGGGTTCGTCACAGTCCCACTCTACGAGCGTCAGCGCATCGCCCGGGCGACGTGACAGGCTGAGACAGTGCCCGTGATCCGCATCGACGACGCCACCGACCCCCGCCTCTCGGACTACCGCGACCTGACCGATGTCGCGCTGCGCCGGGTGCTCGAGCCCGCAGGCGGCCTCTACATCGCCGAGTCGGCGAAGGTCATCTCTCGCGCTCACGCAGCAGGGCACCGCGCGCGCTCGTTCCTCGTGCAGGAGAAATGGCTTCCGGATGTGGCCGACCTCGCAGGCGACGCGCCGGTCTTCGTCGTCTCGGACGAGGTCGCCGAGCAGGTGACCGGTTACGCCGTGCACCGCGGAGCCCTCGCCGCCATGCACCGGCCCGTCACGGCACCGGTCAGTGAGATCGTCGCGGACGCCCGGCTCGTGCTGGTGCTCGAGGACATTGTCGACCACACGAACGTCGGCGCCGCCTTCCGAGCTGCCGCCGGTCTGGGGGCCGATGCGGTGCTCGTGAGCGAGCGCTGCGCCGACCCCCTCTACCGCCGCAGCGTCCGCGTCAGCATGGGCACGGTCTTCCAGGTGCCGTGGACGCGTCTGCCGGCCTGGCCGGAGGCGGCGCCGCTGCTCCACGAGGCCGGTCTCCACCTCGCCGCCCTCGCCCTCGCGGACGGAGCCGTCCCGCTCGATGAGTTCGCCGCAGCGCGGCCCGATCGGGTGGCACTGCTCATGGGGACCGAGGGCGACGGGCTCAGCCGGCGCGCCCTCGCGGTCGCCGACACCGTCGTCACCATCCCGATGGCCGGCGGAGTGGACTCCCTCAACGTCGCCGCGGCCGCCGCGGTGTCGCTCTGGGCCCTGCGCTGATCAGTCGGGGTCGTCGGCGCGCCGCAGGACGGGCAGCGGCTCGGGCCGCTTGGCGGTGATGTGGTCGCCCGAGGACTGATGCCGGAGCCGGCGCAGCACCCACGGCATGAGGTACTCGCGAGCCCAGACGAGGTCGTTCGCGCGGGCCGCCCGCCAGGTCAGCACCGGTGTCGTGTCGGGCTGCATCGGTTGCAGGTCGTTGGGCACGTTGAGCGCCCGCAGCACCATGCGCGCAACCTCGTGGTGGCCGAGCGAGTTGTAGTGCAGCCGGTCGTCGTCGAAGAAGCGCATGTCCTGCACCTCTTTTAGCGCCCACTGATCGGCGACGATCGCGTCGTAACGGTCGGCGATCGCCCGGATGTTCTCGTTGTAGATCGCCACCCGGCCGCGGATGCCGCGGAAGACCGGGGTGAAGTTGGTGTCGATGCCGGTGAAGAGCACGAGCGTCGCGCCCGTCGACGACAGGCGTACGACGGCATCTTCGAACTGCTGCGCAACGGCGTCGGGGTCGGACCCCGGTCGGATGACGTCGTTGCCGCCCGCCGAGAAGGTGACCAGGTCGGGCTTGAGCGCGAGTGCGGGCTCGATCTGATCCGTCACGATCTGGCCGATGAGCTTGCCCCGGACGGCGAGATTCGCGTACGCGAAGTCGGGCACCTGTGAGCTGAGCACCTCGGCCACGCGGTCGGCCCAGCCGCGGTGCCCGCCGGGGCTGCCGGGCTCGGGGTCGCCGATTCCCTCGGTGAACGAGTCGCCGATCGCGACCATGCGACGCCACGGGTGAGCGGTCTCGTTCGGCACATAGGGTGTGCGCCGCGCGTCCTCGGATGGCTCGTTGTTTCTCATGACCCTCCTCGAAGCTCCGTACCTGCCACGCTATCTCGTGCCGGGCGATCGTGTGGGTGGGGTCGTTTAAGGTGGTCCATCGTGACAGAGGACCCCCAGGAGCATTTCGGAAGCTTCGCCGCAGAACACCTGTCACCCTCGTTCCCGCAGCGTGCGCCGTGGGGTACCGCTCAGCGCCTGCGTGCGTGGCAGGCAGAGGCGCTGGACCAGTACTTCGGCGCCGACGGCCCGGAGGGTGTCGGACGCGGACCGCGCGACTTCCTCGCCGCTGCGACCCCCGGCGCCGGTAAGACGACGTTCGCTCTCCGCCTGGCGTCGGAGCTGCTGCGCCGTGACGTTGTCGATCGCATCATCGTGGTCGCCCCCACCGAGCACCTCAAGACGCAGTGGGCGGATGCCGCCGGCCGAGTCGGCATCCGTCTCGATCCGCGTTTCAGCAACCGCCACGGGATGCCGTCGCGGCAGTACCACGGCGTCGCGGTGACCTACGCGCAGGTCGCGGTGAAGGCATCCGTCCACCAGCGGCTGACGATGGATGCCCGCACGCTGGTCATCCTCGACGAGGTCCATCACGGCGGCGACGCGCTGAGCTGGGGCGATGCGCTGCGCGAGGCCTACGGCAGGGCGACGCGACGTCTGCTTCTCTCGGGAACACCGTTCCGAAGCGACACCGCTCCGATTCCGTTCGTGGAGTATCACCCGAACGAGAAGGGCATCCGCCTCTCCAAGACGGACTTCAACTACGGCTACGGACGCGCCCTCGCCGACGGTGTCGTGCGCCCTGTGCTGTTCCTCGTCTACGCCGGCCACATGAAGTGGCGGACGAAGACCGGCGACGAATTCGAGGCCCACCTCGGCCAGGACAACACGAAGGACATCACCTCGCAGGCGTGGCGCACCGCGCTGAACCCCGAGGGCGACTGGATCCCCGCCGTGCTGAGGTCTGCAGACCGTCGCCTGAGCGAGGTGCGCCAGGACGTGCCCGACGCCGGCGGCCTCGTCATCGCGACGGACCAGACGGCGGCGCGGGCGTATGCGGAGATCCTGCATCAGATCACCGGCGAGGCGCCGACCGTCGTGCTGTCGGACGACAAGTCCGCGTCGGGCAACATCGAGATCTTCGCGCAGTCGACCACCCGGTGGATGGTCGCGGTGCGCATGGTGTCCGAGGGCGTCGACGTTCCGCGGCTCGCGGTGGGCGTCTACGCCACGTCCTCCTCGACCCCGCTGTTCTTCGCGCAGGCGATCGGGCGTTTCGTCCGGGCTCGTCGTCGCGGCGAGACGGCGAGCGTCTTCCTCCCGAACGTGCCCGTCCTGCTCAACCTCGCCGCTGAGATGGAGCGTCAGCGCGACCACGCGCTCGACCGAGAGGCAGGCGACGACGACGGCCTCGAAGACACCCTCCTCGCCGAGGCGGAGAGCGAGGACAAGGCCTCCGATGAGCTCACCCAGGAGTTCAGCTACCAGGCGCTCGGCTCCGTCGCCCACTTCGACCGCGTCCTCTTCGACGGCGCCGAGTTCGGCCAGCTCGCGGTGCCCGGCACGCCCGAGGAGGAGGAGTTCCTGGGCATCCCCGGACTTCTCGAGCCCGAGCACGTGCACGAGCTGCTCATGCAGCGCCAGTCGCGGCAGACCAAGCACCGGCACAGCCGCGAGGCACGCGAGAGCGCAGCGGGTGCCGCATCCGGCGGGGATGCTCCCAGCGCCGAGTCGACACTGCCCGAGCCGTTGCACCGGTCGCTGAAGGAGCAGCGACAGCTCCTGAACAGCCTCGTCGGCCTGTACGCCCGCCAGAGCGGTGAGCCGCACGGCCAGATCCACGCCGAGCTTCGTCGCGTGTGCGGCGGACCGGCTGTGTCGCATGCGACCGTGGCCCAGCTCCAGGCGCGCATCGCGGTCCTGCGATCACGCGTGAGATCGTGACGTCGTCGGCGCGCCACGCCCGGCGTGCCGACGATTCTCCGCCCCGCCGGTGACGTGTTAGTGTTGTTCCTCGGTTGGGAACAACTGAAAAACACTGCGCGGGTGGCGGAATAGGTAGACGCGCTAGCTTGAGGTGCTAGTGCCCGTATAGGGCGTGGGGGTTCAAGTCCCCCCTCGCGCACAGTGAGAGAAGGGCTCCGGAAACGGAGCCCTTCGTCATTTCCCGGAACGGTTCACGACTACCGTGGAGAGCATGTCCGAGTACGACGATCTGCCCGAGGTCGCCCGCGTCGCGCGGGATCTGATCCGCTTCGACACGACCAACTTCGGCGAGGGGCGCTCGCGCGGCGAACGCGAAGCGGCCGAGTACGTGGGGGCCTATCTCGAGGCGCTCGGACTTCGACCCGAGTACTACGAGCCGATCCCGCGGCGCACGAACGTCTCTGTGCGCATACCGGGTCGCGACAGCGCGAAGCCGGCTCTCGTCCTGCACGGCCACCTCGACGTCGTGCCGGCCGTGGCGGAAGACTGGAGCGTCGACCCGTTCGCGGGCGTCGTCCGCGACGGGATGCTGTGGGGTCGCGGCGCCGTGGACATGAAGGACATGGACGCGATGATCCTCACGTCCGTGGCCGAGCTCCTGCGCGCGGGGGAGCAGCCCGAGCGCGATCTCGTCGTCACGTTCTTCGCCGACGAGGAGAACGGCGGGGTCGAGGGATCGCAGCTCGTCGTGCGCGATCGGCCCGAGTGGTTCGCCGGTGCGACCGAGGCCATCAGCGAGGTCGGCGGATACTCGATCGGCGTCGACGGGCACCGGGCATACCTGCTGCAGGTCGGCGAGAAGGCCCTCGTCTGGCTGCGGCTCCACGCCACCGGACGAGCGGGCCACGGCAGCCGGCTGCATCCGGAGAACGCCATCACGCGTCTGTCCGAGGCCGTCGCGAAGCTCGGTCGCGCGCACTGGCCGATCGAGCTCACGCGCACGACCCGACGACTCGTCGACGACCTCGCGGCGCTCAGTGGCCGGGACGCGTCGGATCCGGATGCCGTCGCCGACGCGACCGGGCCGACGTCCGCGTTCCTCGCGTCGACCTTCCGGACCACGACGAATCCGACGGGTCTGACCGCGGGGTACAAGCACAACGTCATCCCCGATGCCGCGTCCGCTGCGATCGACGTGCGCACGCTCCCGGGACAGGAGGATGCGGTGCTGGCGGAGATCCAGCGAATCGTCGGCGACGACATCCGTATCGAGATCGTGCATCGCGACATCGGCCTCGAGGTCCCCTTCGCGGGGTCGCTCGTCGACACCATGGTCGGCGCGCTCGGCCGACACGATCCCGGCGTGCCCGTGCTGCCGTACCTCATGGGCGGCGGCACCGACAACAAGGCGCTGTCCGAGCTCGGCATCGCAGGATTCGGCTTCGCGCCGTTGCGCCTCCCGGCCGACATGGACTTCACGGGTATGTTCCACGGTGTCGACGAACGCGTCCCGATCGACGCGCTCGTCTTCGGGCAGCGCGTGCTCATCGATCTCATCCGCACGTACTGAAAGGCCGCCCATGCAGCTCCTCGAGGCCATCATCCTGGGCATCGTCCAGGGTCTGACCGAGTTCCTGCCGATCTCCTCGAGCGCCCACCTGCGCATCGTGGGGGAGTTCCTGCCGTCCGCGCAGGACCCCGGCGCCACCTTCACCGCGATCACTCAGATCGGGACCGAACTGGCCGTGCTGGTGTACTTCTGGAAGAAGATCACCCGCATCATCGGTCGCTGGTTCCGCTCGTTCAACGGTTCGGTCCCGCGTGACGATGCCGACGTTCGTCTCGGCTGGATCGTCATCATCGGTACCCTGCCGATCGGCGTTCTCGGGTTCCTGTTCCAGGACGTCATCCGCGACACCTTCCGCAATCTCTGGCTCGTCGCGATCGTGCTCATCGTCTTCGGCCTCATCCTCGGGGCGGCCGACGCGCTCGGGCGACGCGTCCGGACCGAGAAGGACCTGACGTACGGTCACGGTCTGGCCCTCGGGTTCGCGCAGGCGCTCGCGCTCATCCCGGGCGTATCGCGCTCGGGCGCCACCACGACGATGGGGCTCGCGCTGGGGTACACCCGGCCCGCGGCCGCAGAGGTCGCGTTCCTCCTCGCCGTGCCGGCCGTGTTCGGCAGCGGTCTCTACGAGCTGCTGCAGGCGATCCGTGAGCCGGGAGCGTCGGTGCTCTCGCTCGTCGACACCGCCGTGGCCACCGTCGTCGCCTTCGGCGTGGGACTCGCCGTGATCGCCTTCCTGATGCAGTACCTCAAGCGCGGCAGCTTCCTGCCGTTCGTGCTCTATCGTGTCGGGCTCGGAGCGGTGCTGATCGTTCTGCTCTCGCTCGGAGTCCTGCAGGCGTACTGAGCCGGCCGGACGGTCGCGGCGCGCGTCTCAGCGATGCGGGCCGCGACCGAGGCCACGGCCGTCGCCGCCGTCGCCCCGGTGCCGGAGGTACCTCTCGAACTCCTGCGCGATGGCGTCCCCCGAAGCTTCGGGGGAGTCCCACGTGTCGCGGGTCTGCTCCAGCTGACGGATGTACTCCGTCATCTCCTCGTCGTCAGCCGCCGCGGCGTCGATGGTCGCCTCCCAGGCGAGCGCATCACCCGGCAGCGAGCCGCGGGCGACCTTGGCGCCCGTGATGCCCTCGAGCTTGTCGAGAAGCGCCAGGGTCGCTTTCGGCGACGGCGAGTGGCCCGCGACGTAGTGCGGCACGCTCGCCCACAGTGCCGCCGTAGGGATCCCGGCCTCCTCCGCCGCAGCGGCGATGACCGACAGGATGCCGACGGGGCCTTCGTAGGTCGAGCGCTCGAGACCGAGCGCCGTGCGCAGCTCTTCGTTGTCGCTTCCGCTGAAGACGGTGATGGGACGAGTGTGGGGAACGTCGCTCATCATCGAGCCGAGCGCGACCACACCGGTGATGTCCTCGCTCAGCGCCGCATCCACCAGCTCGGCCGCGAACGACTTCCAGGCACGCGCTGGTTCGGCGCCGCTGAGGACCCATAGACGCGTGCCGCGTGCCGTCGCGCGCGGTCGCCAGATCGTCGCATCCGGCCATTTCAGCGAGCGGCGGCCGTCAGCGTCGGCCTGGACGTGCGGCCGCGTGTACATGTAGTCGAAGTACAGTTCGGGATCGACCGAGTAGACGGCGTCATAGGGACGGGATTCGCGAAGCTGTGTCGCGGCGGCGGTCGCGGCTTCGCCGGCATCGTTCCACCCGTCGAACGCGACCACGAGGACGCGGCGTCCCAGACTGTTCAACCCGTCCTCCGTTCCGAGCCGGCTCGCTCTGCGCGAGCGGGTCTGCTCCACGATACGCCGAGGCCAGCGCATGCGGGTCGGGCCACGCGGCGTCTCACCCCTGCATCGGTAACATGGTGCGGATGACTTCTCGTTCCCCTGCCGCGGTCCTCTGGGACATGGACGGCACGCTCGTCGACACCGAACCGTACTGGATGGCGGCCGAGGGTCCGCTCGTCGAGAGCTTCGGGGGAGTGTGGACGCCCGAGCAGGCGCTCAGCCTCGTCGGACTCGGGCTCGAGGACTCCGCGCGCATCCTGCAGAATGCCGGTGTCCGGATGCAGACGCGCGAGATCATCGACCACCTCACCGAGACGGTCTCGGGTCAGTTGCGCCGCGGCGGCACTCCGTTCCGCCCGGGTGCGCGCGAGATGCTCTCCGGGCTCCGCGAAGCCGGGATCAAGACGGCGCTCGTGACCATGTCGATGCGCAGCATGGCCGACACAGTCGTGTCGTCTATCCCGTTCGAGGCGTTCGACGTCGTCATCGCCGGCGACGAGGCGGCACGCCCCAAGCCGTTCCCCGACCCCTACCTCCAGGCGTGCGCAGCGCTCGGGGTCGATGTCGCCGACACCGTCGCCATCGAGGACTCACCCAACGGCCTGCGTTCGGCGGTCGCCTCCGGCGCCGTCGCACTCGGAGTACCGCTGATGGTCCCACTGCACGGCCTCGGTGCTCACGCTCTCTGGGACTCCCTCGCGGGGCGCTCGGTGGCAGACCTGGCCGATCTCTTCACCCTCCACCGACTCGGAGCTTCCGCATGACCGACGACCTCCAGCCCCGCGGCCCCTTCCGTTACGGCGACCGCGTCCAGCTGACCGGCCCCAAGGGACGGATGCACACGATCACCCTCCGAGAGGGCGGCGAGTTGCACACCCACCACGGCGTGCTGCGCCACGAGGTCCTCGTCGGCCAGCCCGACGGGTCGGTGGCGACCAACAGCGGTGGGCACGAGTACCTGGCACTCCGCCCCCTGCTGCGCGACTTCGTGATGTCGATGCCCCGTGGTGCCGCGATCGTGTACCCGAAGGATGCAGCTCAGATTCTGGCCGCGGCCGACATCTTTCCCGGCGCCACCGTCGTCGAGGCCGGTGTCGGCTCGGGCGCGCTGTCGCTCTGGCTGCTTCGGGCGATCGGCGACCACGGACGGCTCGTGTCATTCGAGCGACGCGCCGAGTTCGCAGAGGTCGCCGAGGCGAACGTCGCCACGTTCACAGGCGGTACCCCCGCGAACTGGTCGGTCATCGTCGGCGATCTCGTCGAGAGCCTGCCCGACGCCGTCGAGCCGGGGACGGTCGACCGGGTGGTCCTCGACATGCTCGCGCCGTGGGAGTGCATCGACGCCGTCGCCGACGCGCTCGCCCCCGGGGGCGTCGTGCTCTGCTACGTCGCCACTGCTACCCAGCTCAGCCGTGTCGCCGAGTATCTCCGCGGCACGGGCCTGTTCACCGATCCCGACGCGTCCGAGACGATGATCCGCGGCTGGCACGTCGAGGGTCTGGCCGTGCGCCCGGACCACCGGATGGTGGCTCACACCGGATTCCTCATCACCGCCCGCCGCCTCGCTCCGGGGGCCATCCCGCCCGATGTCCGGAAGCGCGCGCTGAAGAAGCCGTCGTACGACGATGCGGACGTCGAGATCTGGACGCCGGGAGCCGTCGGCGACCGCGAGATCACGGACAAGAACCTCCGCAAGCGCGTCCGCGAAGCGCAGCGGGCCGCGCGGAGCTCGCTCTCCGTTCCGGACGGGCACGACGACGACTCCGCGTAGACTGCTGCGGTGCGTAGGATCATCGCCGCCGCCGGCGCTCTCTCTCTGACCGTGCTCGCCCTGACGGCCTGTGCCACGCCGTCCTCGGGCTCAGCGTCGTGCACGCGGGACGTGTCCGAGTCCTCGGCCCTCGATCTCGTCGACGTCAGCGACAGCCCCGTCGGCACGAAGCCCACCGTCGCCCTCTCGGCGCCGGTCCACGTCGACGGTCTCGCAGCACGCGACACCGTGACGGGAGACGGTCGTGCGGTGACGAGCGACGCACAAGACGTCGTCTTCGACCTCACGGTCCTCGACGGGTCATCGGGTGCGCCGATCGCGGCATCCGGATACACCGGCGAGCTGTCGGAGGTTTACCCGCTCGACAGCTGGGATGCCACATTCCCGGGCCTCGTCGACGCCCTGCACTGCGCGACCGAAGGCTCGCGCGTCGTGATGGCGCTCGGCCCGGACGAGGTGACGGCCGACACTCGTGCACGGTTCGGCATGGCGGAAGACGCCACGACGGTCGTCGTCCTCGATCTGCAGAAGGTGTATCTCGCCGCCGCTGACGGTGCCGAGCAGTTCAACGATCGGGCCGGCATGCCCTCGGTCGTGGTCGCTCCTGACGGACGCCCCGGCATCGTCATCCCCGACAACGACCCGCCCAGCGACCTCGCGATCGAGGTGCTGAAGAAGGGCGACGGTGAAGAGGTCACCGGCGATGTGCCGGTGCGCGTGCACTACACCGGCGTGACGTGGGCCGACAAGAAGGTCTTCGACAGCACGTGGGGTCAGGGCGCGCAGCCGATGGAGCTCGACAAGACGATCCCCGGGTTCGCCGAAGCGCTCCGAGGCCAGACCGTCGGCTCGCAGATCCTCGTGGTGATCCCGCCCGACCAGGGTTACGGCGACACGGCCCAGGGCGGCATCCCCGCCGATTCGACGCTCGTGTTCGTCGTCGACATCCTCGGCCTCGACGCCGCGTCCTGAGTCGGGGGACGACGGCCACGCCTAGAATCGAAGGCGTGTCCGTCTCGCCCACTCGCGTTCCGCCCGAGGAACGCCTGGTCAATCTCGTCGTCGCCCTCATGGCGACCGAGCAGGGCGTGACGAAAGACACCATCCTGGGTTCGGTCTCCGGTTATCGAGAGCAGGCAGAAGCGGGCGCCCGACGCGAAGCGCTCGAGAAGATGTTCGAACGCGACAAGGAGAACCTGCGCGGTTTGGGCGTCCCGATCGAGACGATCGGCGACTATGCCGACCCCGACGACCTACGCGAAGCGCGCTACCGGATCCCGCCGACGGAGTACGAGCTGCCCGCAGACATCAGCTTCACCCCAGCCGAGCTCGCTGTGCTGACGCTGGCCGGGGGAGTGTGGGGCGAGCAGACGCTCTCGGCGGGCGCTCGGTCGGGACTGCGGAAGATCCGCTCCCTCGGGATCGAGGTCGATGAGCCGATCATCGGCTTCGCCCCGCGACTCGATCTTCACGACTCGTCTTTCCTGCCGTTGCAGCGCGCCATCGAGCAGGCTCGCGAGGTGGAGTTCGACTATCTGCGCCCGGGGTCCGATCGGCCGCGACGACGACGTGTGCGGCCTCTCGCGCTCGTCGAGTTCGAGGCACGCTGGCACCTGTTCGGGTGGGATGCCGGTGTCGATGCCGAGCGGACGTTCCTGCTGTCGCGCATCGTCGCGGACGTCGTCGTGACTCGGCAGAATTTCGACGCCGCGCTTCGTGCCGGCGCCGGAGAACGCGCCTTGTCGGGACTGCGCGACGTCGCCCACCGTCAGAGCGCCGACGTCACCGTCGTCCCCGGCACGGAGGCTGAGCTGCGGCTGCGCCGACGCTCTCTCGCCGAGGCCTCGAGCGGACGACGGCTGCGCATCCCCTTTGTGGATCTCGAGGTGTTCGCCGACGAGCTCGCCTCCTACGGACCGGAGGCGATGGTGCACGCGCCGGCCGATCTGCGCGACGCGGTCGTGCAGCGCCTCCGCGGTGCCCTTGACCGATCGGCGGTGACGTCGTGAGTGCCCAGCCCATCGTCGCAACCGACCGCGCGGCCCTGATCATGCAGCTCGTTCCGTACCTCATCGCCCAAGGAGAGGTGACGGTGGCCGACGCAGCGCGCGATTTCGACGTCGAGCCGCAGCAGATGCGCTCGATGGTCGAGAAGCTCACCGTGATCGGGCTTCCCGGCGAGGGCGGCTTCTGGCAGATGGCCAACGACCTCTTCGACATCGACTGGGACCTCCTCGACCGCGAGGACCGCATCGTCATCACCAACACCGTGGGGTTGCAGCGATCGCCGCGGCTCACCGCGCGCGAGGCCGCAGCGCTGCTCGCGGGTCTGCAGCTGGCGGCATCCGTCCCGGGTGTCGGCGACAGCGGTATCGTCCAGGGGCTCCTCGCCAAGCTCGCGCGCGGGGCGGGCCAGACTCCCGCCGACGTCATCGTCGCCCCGGCGCCGGTCGATGACGTTCGCGAGACGGTGGCGCGAGCGCTGCGCGAGCGCGTCGCCCTGGCGTTCACCTACACAGCACCGGACGGCGCGCCGACGACGCGCACCGTCGACCCGGTGAAGGTGACGATCTCCGCCGGCCGCTGGTACCTGCAGGGATGGTGCCACACACGTCGCGCGATGCGCACTTTCCACCTCGATCGCGTGACCGACCCGGCGCTCACCGAGATCCCGGCCCTTCACTCGACGGAGCCGGTGCCCGAGCTGTTCGAGCCGGGCGACGACGAGATCCTCGCCGAGATCCGCTACCCGCATCATGCGGCGACGATCGTGGGCGAATTCCTGACGAACGCAGAGGTGCGCGACGAGGGCGGATCGCAGACGGCGATGATCCGCGTCGCCGACCCCCGTTCGCTCAAACGACTGGTCGCCCGCAGCGGGGGGAGCATCGAGGTCCTCGCACCGGCCGAGGCCCGGCGTGCCGCCCGCGATTGGGCCCGAGCCGGTCTCGATCAGTACGCCTGAGACGGGCTTCCCGCCGGGTGCGCGGGTTAGACTGTGCGAAACGATCGATGGGGAGACTCAATGAGCAATCTGTTCGCAGGCCCGCACCTGTGGATCCTACTCATCGTCATTCTGCTGCTTTTCGGCGCTGCGAAGCTGCCGGCGCTGGCGAAGAGCATGGGACAGTCCGCCCGCATCTTCAAGGGCGAGATGAAGGCCATGAAGGAAGACGATGCCACGGCCGGCACCGCCGCCTCGACGACCGCTGACGTCGCGCCCGTCGAGAAGCCTGCGGACCCGAAGAGCGGTCCCGCAGCTCCCACACCGTAGCGCCGCGTGGTGACGGCTGAGCGCACGCGCTCAGGGGCGGACGGTGCGCCCCGGCGCGACAAGCGCATGTCCCTCGGGCAGCACCTCGTCGAGCTGCGGCGACGCCTCATCATCTCGGCGCTCGCCCTGGTGGTCTCGATGGTGGTGTCGTTCTTCCTCACCGACTGGATCATCTGGGCGATGACCGAGCCGATCCGCGTCGTCGCGGAGCAGCGAGGCGACACCGAAGCGGTGAAGCTCATGTACTCGACGATCACCGGACCGTTCGACATGCGCCTGCGCATCTCGTTCTCGGTCGGCATCATCCTCTCTGCTCCCATCTGGCTCTGGCAGATCTGGGCATTCCTCATGCCCGGACTGACCCGGAAAGAGATCCGGTACACGGTCGGATTCGTCTCGGCCGCGGTTCCCCTCTTCTTCGCCGGTGTCTACACCGGCTGGCTCGTCATGCCGCACATCGTCGAGATCATGGCGACGTTCTCGCCGGAGGCGTCGGCGAACTTCTACGAGGGCAAGTACTACTACGACTTCGTCTTCAAGCTCCTGCTCGTCGTCGGGGTCGCGTTCATCATTCCCGTGTTCCTCGTCGCGCTGAACTTCGCCGGCATCATGAGCGGGAAAGCGATCCTCAAGGGATGGCGCGTCGCCATCCTCATCGCCGTCGTCTTCTCGGGCCTGGCAACCCCCGCCGCCGACATCGTGAGCATGCTGATGCTGGCGGCGATCCTGACGGTGCTCTATTTCGCGGCCGCGGCGCTCTCACTCCTCCTCGACCTGCGCCGGTCGCGTCGCGCGCCCGAGCTCACTGTCCCCGGCCCGCCCCCGATGACTGATCCGCTCCCGTGAGCGCGTCCAGCCCCGCGGAGCGGTTCCTCGCCGCGCAGTCGGCCCGGGCCCACCCGCTGACCGCGGCGTTCGCCGACATGCAGCGATTCGGTCTCGACCCGTTCCAAATCGCCGGATGTCACGCCCTCGAGGACGGGCGGAGCGTCCTCGTCGCCGCGCCCACGGGAGCCGGCAAGACGATCGTGGGCGAGTTCGCGATGCACCTGGCCATGCTCGAGCCCGACACGAAGGCGTTCTACACGACGCCCATGAAGGCCCTGTCGAACCAGAAGTTCCGCGAGCTGGTCGACGTGTACGGCGAGGAAGAGGTCGGCCTGCTCACCGGCGACACGAACATCAACGGCAACGCACGCATCGTGGTCATGACCACCGAGGTGCTGCGGAACATGCTCTACGCCGACTCGCCGGCCTTGCGTGGCCTCCGCTACGTCGTGATGGACGAGGTCCACTACCTGGCCGATCGGTTCCGAGGCGCCGTGTGGGAGGAGGTCATCGTCCATCTCCACCGCTCGGTGCGGATGGTGGCGCTCTCGGCGACGGTCTCGAACGCGGAGGAGTTCGGCGACTGGCTCGACACCGTGCGAGGCGATACCGCCGTCGTGGTCTCCGAGATCCGTCCCGTTCCTCTCGAACAGCACGTTCTGGTCCGCGGCGATCTGCTGCCGCTGTTCGACGACCGGGCGGGTGTGGCGACTGCGCAGGTCAACCAGGAGCTGACCCGCCTGCGCTCGCCCCAGGGCCAGCGATACGACAGCAACCGGCGGTCGCACGGCTACCGGGGTGCGGGGGGCCGCGAGGCTCATCGCAAGCACCGTGGCGGACAGGGGTCGGGACGCCCCGCGGCCGCGCAGCGCCTCGAACGCCTCGACCGACCGGCTGTCGTCGAACTCCTGGGCCGGGCCAATCTGCTGCCCGCGATCTTCTTCATCTTCAGCCGCGCAGGGTGCGACGGAGCGGTCCAACAGGTGCGCAGGTCGGGTATCCGGCTCACGACACCCGAGGAACGGGATGAGATCCGCGCCATCGTGGATCGCCGCACCCGCGCGCTCGCGCAGGAAGACCTGGCAGTGCTGGGGTTCTGGGAGTGGCGCGACAACCTCGAGCGCGGCGTCGCGGCCCACCACGCCGGACTGCTGCCGGCGTTCAAGGAGGTCGTCGAGGAGCTCTTCCAGCGCAAGCTCGTCAAGGCGGTCTTCGCGACGGAGACGCTGGCGCTGGGCATCAACATGCCCGCACGCACCGTCGTCCTCGAGAAGCTCGAGAAGTTCAACGGCGAAGCACGCGTGGCGATCACTTCGGGGGAGTACACCCAGCTGACCGGGCGCGCCGGTCGCCGGGGCATCGATGTCGAAGGGCACGCGGTCATCCAATGGAGCGACGGTCTCGACCCGCAGTCGGTCGCCGCGCTGGCGTCGCGGCGCACGTACCCGCTGAACTCCAGCTTCCGCCCCACGTACAACATGGCCGTGAACCTCATCGACCGCTTCGGTCGCGACCGCGCACGTGAGATCCTCGAGTCGTCGTTCGCCCAGTTCCAGGCCGACCGGTCCGTCGTCGGCCTCGCGCGCCAGGTCAAGGAGAAGGAGCAGACGCTCGACGGCTACGCCCGCTCCATGACGTGCGAGCGGGGGGATTTCGCGGAGTACTCCGGCATCCGTCGCGAGCTGAGCGACCTCGAGAAACTCAATCGCAACGACCGCACCGCACCGGCACGCATCCGTCAGCGCCGTCAGGACGAGCTGGCCGGCCTTCGCAAGCGGATGCAGCGGCACCCCTGCCACGACTGCCCGGACCGGGAGCACCATGCCCGGTGGGCCGAGCGCTACTGGCGGCTGCGCCGCGACGTGCAGAAGCTGCGGCAGCAGATCGACACGCGCACCGGCACCGTGGCGCGGGTGTTCGATCGAGTCGTCGACGTCCTGACCGCCCTCGACTACGTCTCGGTCGACAGCGACGGCACCACCGCGCTGACCGAGGCGGGCGCCACGATGCGTCGGATCTACGGTGAACGCGACCTCCTCGTGGCCGAGGCGCTCCGCCGGGGCCTGTGGCGCGAGCTCGATCCCGCCGGTCTGGCGGCCCTCGCGTGCAGTCTTGTCTACGAGCCGCGCCGCGAGAGCGACGGTCCGGGCGAGTACGGGCTTCCGCGAGGCGTCTTCCGAACGGCACTGGCCGAGACGCAAGAGCTGTGGGCGGTCCTCGACGACCTCGAACAGGACCACCGCCTGCCCGGCACCGAGCCGGTGGCCACGGGCCTCGCGAAGGCCATGCATTCGTGGGCACGCGGCATGATGCTCGATCGCGTCCTGCTCGAGGCCGACATGGCCGCCGGCGACTTCGTGCGCTGGGCGAAGCAGACGATCGATCTCCTCGATCAGCTCTCGCTCGTCGCCGACGCCGATCTGGCGCGGACAGCGCGTGCCGCGCTGGATGCCGTCCGGCGCGGCATCGTCGCATACTCCGGCGTCTAGGCTCGAGCACGTGCCCGACTCGTCTCCGGCCGCGGTGCGGCCTCTGATACCGCTGTGGCTGGCACTGGTCGGCGCCGTCGTCGGCGGTGCGGTTCTGGACGCCGCATTCCCCGACATCGGGTGGTGGCCGCTGGCGTTCGCCGGTGTCGCGTTCGCTCTCGCCGGTCTGATCGGGCGCTCGGCGTGGGGTGCGCTCGCGGTCGGGGCCGTCTTCGGAGCGTCCTTCTACTTCATCCACATCTCGTGGATCACCCGTTATCTCGGGCCCATCCCGTGGTTCGGACTCGCCGGCATCGAGACGCTCTTCTTCGCGGTCGGCTCGATCCCCATCGCTCTTGCGTACCGCTGGGTCCCGCGTCTGCTGCCAAGCCAGGGAGCACGACTGATCGCCCTCCCCGCCCTGGTCGCGGGACTGTGGACTGCGCGCGAGCTCTTCATGGGGTCATGGCCCTACACCGGCTTCCCCTGGGGCCGCGTCGGCATGAGTCAGTCCGAGAGCCCGCTCGCGCACGTCGCGTCCTGGACCGGGGTGGCGGGCCTGACATTCCTCATGGTGTTCGTCACAGCGGCGGTCATCGAGTGGCTGCGCCTGGGCAGGCTGCGCGACCTCCGCACGGCGCTCCCGGCGGCCGTCGTCGCCGTCGCGCTCGTGGCGCTGCCCGCTTTCCCGACGACGGATGCCGGGACGTACCGCGTCGGTTCCGTCCAGGGCGACGGCCCCACGGGATACTTCGATTCTCGCGAGCCCTACGACGTCCTGCGCTCGCAGCTCGCGGCTACACAGCCGATCATCGACGAGCCCATGGACCTTCTCGTCTGGCCGGAGGGCGGCATCGATGCGGACCCGCTGTCGAATGCGTCCGTCGCCGACACGCTCGATCGGCTGTCGGAGCGCATCGACGCGCCGTTGCTCGTCAACGCAGCCACGCAGCGCGGCGACGACATCTACAACACGTCGATGCTCTGGCGGGCTGGCGCCGACAATCCCGTCGCGATCCACGACAAGTCACGCCCGGTTCCCATGGGCGAGTACGTCCCCGACCGGTGGTTCTTCGAGCTGATCGTCCCAGACCTCATCGGTCTCATCCAGCGCGAGTACACACCGGGAACGAACCCGCCCTTAATGGACGTCTCCGGCATCGGCGTCGGGCTCGCGATCTGCTTCGACGTGCTCTACGACGACGTGATCTGGACGGGTGCACGTGACGGTGCGCAGCTCTATGTCTTCCAGACCAACAACGCCGATTTCCGCGACACGGACGAGAATCTCCAGCAGCTCGCGTTCGCGCGCATGCGCGCCATCGAGACCGGCCGAGCGGTCGTGAACATCTCGACCGTCGGCACGAGCCAGGTCATCGCGCCCGACGGCACGGAGATCGACGGCCTGCCGGCGGCGGAGGCCGGTGCGATGATCACCGAGGTGCCGCTGCGCACCGGACTCACGCCCGCCGTCATCGTCGGCGGCGCTGTGCAGGTCATCCTCGGCTGGGGAAGCCTCTTGGCTCTCCTCGCTTGCGGCGTCGCCGTCGCGGTCGCGCGACGACGCTCACGCAGCACGTCCGCGACATGAGAATGCCGCCGGTCCCGAAGGACCGACGGCATTCGCGCGGAGCTGGAGGCTCAGGCGCTCAAGCGGGAGCCGCGGCGCTCGCGGAGCATGGCCAGACGCTCCTCGAGCAGTTCCTCGAGCTCGGGGATCGTGCGGCGTTCGAGCAGCATGTCCCAGTGGGTTCGGGCGGCCTTGTCGCCCGAGTGATCGACCTCGACGACGCCCTCGCCTACGCGCAGGAGAGCCTCGGCGCCGCACGCGCGGCACTCCCAGGTCTCGGGCGCCTCCGCGTCGGCGGCGAACGTCATGACGGTCTCGTGCGCACAGCGCGAACACACGTACGTGTGGTTGACCCGGTCGTGGAAGACGACGCCCTCTTCGCTCTGTAGGCTCGAGGCGCCGAGTCGGATGCCGCGCAAGCTGCGGTCTGCCATTGTGTGGTCCTCTCGTCGGCTATCAGTTGTAACGTGCGCGGCTGTGTGCATCATCCGAAGAAGGGATGGTCTTCGGGGTTTCACAGCCGATGTTCAGCGTGTCGGGGTATTCAGCGCTCTTCCGCCACGATGGTCATCGCGCGGTCGGCTCGGTCCGTGACGATACCGTCGACGCCGGCCGCGAGCAGGCGTCTCATGCCGTCCGCGTCGTTGACCGTCCAGACGTGCATCTCGACACCCGCACGGTGGACCGCGCGGATCATTCGGGGGGAGACGATGCGGATGGGCCCCCGACGCTCGGGAACCTGCACCGCGTCGATGCCGCGCAACGCACGACCTATCAACCATGGCACACATGACGCGACGGCTGCGACGAGAGCCGCGATCCGGATCGTGCCTGCCGACGTCGCGGGGCGTCCCCCGGCTGCGTGGGCGGCGCGGAGTGCGCGTTCGCGTGTGCGGTCGGAGAAGCTGGTGAGCAGCACCCGATCCGCATGCGGCGCCACCAGGCGCCCGACCGTCTCTGCAGCCGATTCGGCTTTGACGTCGAGGTTGAAGAACAGCGTGGGAAACGCGTCGAGGGCTTGTGCGAGCGTCACCAGCCCGCCGCGGTCGGCCATGAGATTCTCGAGCTCGCGGTCTGCGACATCCGCGATTGGGCGCGGATCTCCGGCGACCCGCGAGAGGTCGGAGTCGTGGAACAGGATCACCGTCCCGTCCGCGCTCAGATGGCAGTCCGACTCGACGTACCGCACGCCGAGCGCATGTGCCGCAGCAAAGGCCGCGAAGGTGTTCTCGACGATGCCCTCAGAATCCGCCGGCACGAAACCGCGGTGCGCGAGAACCCGAGGACGCTCCGAGCCGAAGTACGGGTGCGTCACGGCGCGGGAGGCGCAGGACGGTCCGCCGGTGCCGCCGGGCGGTCGTCCCGACGACCCGCGAATCCGGCGCTCATGCTCTTGAGAGCCTCCGTGAACTCGCTCGGGATGATCCAGAGCTTGCTCGACGCGCTGTCGCTGATCTTCGGAAGGGTCTGCAGGTACTGATAGGCCAGCAGCTTGTCGTCGGGGTTCCCGTCGTGGATGGCCTGGAACACCGACTGGATCGCAGCCGACTCGCCCTCGGCCCGCAGAATCTGTGCCTGCTTGTCGCCCTCGGCCTTCAGGATCTCCGCTTGACGGCGGCCCTCCGCCTCCAGGATCTGCGATTGCTTCGACCCCTCGGCGGTGAGGATGGCGGCACGACGATCGCGCTCGGCGCGCATCTGCTTCTCCATCGAGTCCTGGATCGAGGTGGGCGGGTCGATCGCCTTGAGCTCGACGCGCGAGACGCGGATGCCCCACTTGCCGGTCGCCTCGTCGAGCACGATGCGCAGCTGACCGTTGATGTTGTCGCGGCTCGTCAGCGCTTCTTCCAGATTGAGACCGCCGACGACGTTTCGAAGCGTCGTGGTCGTGAGCTGCTCCACGGCACCCAGATAGTTGTTGATCTCGTAGGTGGCGGCCCGCGCGTCGGTCACCTGGAAGTAGACGACGGTGTCGATCGAGACGACGAGGTTGTCTTCGGTGATCACGGGTTGCGGCGGAAACGACACCACCTGCTCGCGCATGTCGACGAGCGGCAGCACCCGGTCGATGAACGGCACGAGCAGGTTGAGCCCGGGGGAGAGGGTGCGCTGGTATCGGCCCAGCCGTTCCACGACTCCCGCATAGGCCTGCGGGATGATGCGGATGGCTCGGAAGAGCACGACGATCACGAAGATCGCCAGAACCACGAGAAGCACGATCACGAAGATCTGACCGACGAAAGCGCCGACATCAACCATGGGTGTTCTCCTTCGGGTCGGGGGATTGGGAGGGGGAACCGACCTCCACGGTGGCGCCCCGCACGGCGCGGACGACGAGACGGGAACCGACGGGGGCCTCGCCCGGCTCGCCCACGAGACGAGCGGTCCACGTCTCACCGTTGTCGAGCTTGACCGAACCGGCGCCGTCGACGAACGGGACGAGGACGCGCGCCCCGAGGCCTGCGAGAGCGTCGACATTGGTCGGGATGTGCTGACTGCTGCGGTGGAGAGCGCGCAGGAGGAGCGGTCGGATCGTGAAAAGGAGCAGGGCCGAGACGGCAGCGGCCGCCGCGACCTGCAGCCACCACGGGGCGCCGAGAAGATTCGTTCCCAGTCCGCCGACGAGCGTGCCGCCCGCGAGCATGAGGAAGGTGAACTCGAGGGTGAGCAGTTCGACGATCACGAAGATCAGGGCCAGCACGAGCCACGCTATCCACAGGTATTGCGTGAGATCGGGCAACATCGGCGCTCCTTCGTCCCTCATCCGAACCTATCAGTCGGGGGTTCGATCCGGGCCGGTTGATAGGCTCGTGCGGTGCCGGCGGTCCGCCGTGCCGAGAGCCTTTCTTCCCCGCAGGAGCGCCACATGACTCAGCCCCTTCCCGCCGGAACCCTCACGGGTCGCACGGCACTGGTGACCGGATCGTCGCGCGGAATCGGCGCGGACACCGCGCGCTACCTGGCACAGGCGGGCGCGAACGTCGTCATCAACTTCCGCAACAAGGCTCCCCGCGCCGAGAAGCTGGCCGCGGAGCTGCGAGAGCTCGGCGTCGAGGTCCTCGTGGTCGGCGCTGATCTGACCGACCGCGCCTCCGTCGACGAGATGTTCGCCGCCGTCCGCGAGACCTTCGGCCGCCTCGACATCCTCGTGCTCAATGCATCAGGCGGCATGGAGGGCGGCATGGCCGAGGACTACGCCCTCACCTTGAACCGTGACGCGCAGCTCGGCACCCTCGATGCGGCGCTGCCGCTGCTCGAAGACGGGTCGCGTGTCGTGTTCGTGACCAGCCACCAGGCGCACTTCATCCGCACGACGCCGACGATGCCCGAGTACGAGGCGGTCGCCCTGTCGAAGCGGGCGGGCGAGGACGCTCTCCGCGAGCGCGTGGGCGAGCTCACCGAACGGGGCATCGGATTCGTCGTCGTGTCGGGAGACATGATCGAGGGCACCATCACCGCGACGCTGCTGGAGCGGGCGAACCCGGGCGCCATCGAGACGCGCCGCGAGTCGGCCGGAAAGCTCTACAACGTCTCGGAGTTCGCCGCCGAGATCGCCCTCGCCGCCGTCGAACCGATTCCCGCTGACAACACGCGCCTCGTCGGAGACATCTCGTCCTTCGGCGGCGAGTGACCATGCGCCCCACCGACATCGAGGCGCTGATCGCTGTCGGGCGTCCGACGGTCGCTGCCGACGGTTCCTTCGCCGTGTTCGCGACATCTCGCTCGGACATCGCCGCCGATCGGAACGTGGGGCAGCTCTGGCGCGTCGACCTGCCGTCGGGCCAGCCGCACCGACTCACGCGCGGTGTCGCGGACGCCTCTCCGAGGCTCTCGCCCGACAGCCGACACGTCGCCTTCCTCCGCGGAGACGCTGACGGCAAGCCGCAGATCCACGTGATCGCGGCATCCGGCTCGGAAGCGATTCAGGTGACGGACGCACCCCTCGGTGTCGGGTCCTTCGCCTGGTCGCCCACGGGCGAGCTCCTCGCCTTCACCGCACGCATACCTGAACGCGGGCGTTACGGCACCGTCGACGGGCTGTCTCCCGACGCGGAATCCGCTCGGCGGATCACCGGCATCCGCTGGCATGCGAACGGTCTCGGGTACATCGCGGACCGCCCCGCTCAGGTCTTCGTCGTCGCCGCACCAGACCTCCATTCCGAGCCGACGTACACTCCCGCCCCGGCACCGGATTCGGGCTCCTCGGACGCCCCGCGGAAGGTTCCGGAGCACGCACGTCAGCTCACCTCCGGTGCGCTCTCGCACGACGGGGTCGTGTTCACCGCCGACGGCTCGGAGATCCTTACGACGACGGACGGGATCGAGCACGAGCGTCGGGACCTTCGCTCCCCGGTGATCGCGATCGATATCGACGGAACAGGGGAGCGGGTCGTCGTTCCCGCGACCCTGTCGATCGTCGACGTCACCATCGCCTCCGACGGCACCATCGCGTTCCTGGCCTCCGACCCGGGCCCGGACGGCACCGACTTCGTCGCGCCCGGCGTCGCGCTCTGGGTGCTCGAGGGTGTCGAGCCCCGTCGGCTCACCGATCCCGAGACGATCGACCTCGGCGAAGTGGGCTCGCACATCACGCCGATCGGCGATGACTTCCTGGTGCAGAACCGTACGCGCGGCGAAGTGCACCTGCTGCGGGTCTCGCGCGACGGCGCGGCCACGCGCCTCCGTCGCGGCATGGAGGTCGTCGGCCACGCCGCCGATGCCGCAGGCGAGCGCATCGTCTGCGCCGTAGCCACCAATCGGTCGGCCGGCGAGCTTCTCCTCCTCGACGGCGAAGGCATCGAGGCGCGGTTGCTGACGTCATTCGGAGATGCCGCCAGCCGCGCCGGATTCGTCCTCCCGCGCGAGCTCGAGGTGAACGCACCCGACGGCTACCCCGTACACGGTTGGGTCGCGACACCCGAGGGCGAGGGACCCTTCCCCGTCCTGCTGCAGATTCATGGCGGTCCGTACGCGTCCTACGGCGTGCACCTCTTCGACGAGACGCAGGTCCTGGTCGGGGCGGGCTACGCCGTCGTCTATTGCAATCCCCGGGGCAGCGCTGGATACGGGCGCGCCCACGGCCGCAGCATCCGGGGCCGTATGGGAACCGACGATCTGAGTGACGTCCTCGCCTTCCTCGACGGAGCCGTGGCGTCGGATGCGCGACTCGACGGCGGCCGCGTCGGAATCCTGGGCGGGTCGTACGGCGGCTACCTGACGGCGTGGACGATCGCGCACGACCACCGGTTCGCGGCCGCTGTCGTCGAGCGCGGCTTCCTCGATCCCGAGACGTTCCAGGGAACGAGTGACATCGGCTCGTTCTTCGGTGACGAGTACGTCGGCACCGAGGCGGCCGCGATCCGAGCGCAGAGCCCGATGGCCGTCGTGAAGGACGTCACCACGCCGACCCTGGTGATCCATTCGGAGCTCGATTTCCGGTGCCCCCTGGAACAGGCCACCCGCTACTACACGGCATTGCGCCGCCAGGGCACGGAGGCGGAGCTCCTCGTGTTCCCCGGCGAGGACCACGAGCTCACCCGTTCGGGGCGGCCCCGTCACCGCGTGGAACGGTTCGAGGCCCTCCTGGAGTGGTGGGGACGCCACCTCCCGGCGTGACGACCGTCCCGGTCAGGGCCGGAACGAGAGCCCCCGGATGATGTTGACGATGCCGAGGGCCACGGCCGAGATGCCGAGCAGCCACCAGAGCACCAACACGCCCCACAGCGGTGTGAACAGCAGCATGACGCCGGCGATGATCGAGAGGATCGCGAACGCGATCGTCCACCCTCGCGACGACGACTCGCTCACGACCGACAGCGAGACGGCGCCCTCGACGATCCACATGATGCCCACCAGCACGCCGAGGAACACGGCGAACGACGCGGTGAAGGCGGCGAGGTTGGCGAATGCCACGATGCCGACGATCACGAAGAAGAGGCCGAGCGCGACGTGCCCGACGCGCGCCCAGCCGCGCTTCGTCCGCGAGAGGATCCCGAGGGCGGCGTAGACGATACCCGCGATGATCGCGTAGGCGGCGATGATGCCGGTGAGGACCTGCGCCGTGCGACCGGGCCAGATGAGAATGAGCAGGCCGAGGATCAGCGTCAGGATGCCGCCGACGATGAACGACGTCCGCAGCGATCTGACGAATCTTCCGGCGATGTCCTCTGCAGTTGCCATGACGGAACCTCCTTCGCGGGAGCCGAGCACCCCCGACACGCCACACGCTAGTGCACCGGGAGGGCGGGCGTCAGAGCCCCGGATGCGCCCCCGCGCGGTGCCGGGCCGATCAGCCGAGGATGAGAGTGGCACCCAGCAGGACGGGGACGCACCCGAGGGTCGTCAAGAAGACCGTGTCGCGCGAGATGGTCTCGCCGATGTCGTAGCGCTGCGCGAAATTGAAGACGTTCTGCGCGGTCGGAAGTGCTGCGAGCACGGTGACCGCCAGGATGTCGGCGGGGGAGAGGTCGAAGACGAGAGCGGCCACGGCCCACGCCACGAGCGGCATGGCGATCAGCTTCAGACCTGCCGCCAGCAGGATGTCTCGCCGACGGCCGGAAGCGGACAGCACGCGCTGTCCGTGCAGCGACATCCCATAGGCGATGAGGAGAACCGGCACGCATGCGTCGGCGATGAGCTGGAGCGGGTCGAGCACGAGAGGGGGCAGTTCCAGCCCCGAGACCGACACGATGACGCCCGCGACCGAGGCGATGACGATCGGGTTGCCGACGGTCCGTTTGAGGATCGGGAGCGGCCGCCGCTGTCCCGTCGTGACGGCCTCGAGGATCGCCATCGTGATCGGGGTGAACACGATGAGCTGCATCAGGATGACCGGCGCCGGCAGCGCGGCTGAGCCCAGGAGGTAGAGCGAGAGCGGGATCCCGATGTTGTTGGAGTTCACCTGCCCGGCCGACAGCATTCCGATGAGCGTCTCACCGACCGAACGACGCCACGCGAGTCGAGCGATCAGCGCATAGACGACGAACATCGACGCCGCAGCAATGGCGGAGACGGGCAGCAGTGCCGAGAACAGCGTCGAGACGTCGGCCTGCGAGAGCACGACGAACATGAGGAAGGGCGACAGGACGAAGAAGATCAGTCGCGCGAGCACCGGGCGGCCGTGCGGCCCGAGCAGATCGATGCGGCCGATGACGTATCCGACGATGATCGCGACCCCGACGACGACGAATCCGGTCACGACCTGCACCCTCCGAGCCTAGGGGAGTGGGCGCGTTGACCCGGCTCACAGCCGCCACTTCGTACGGTGGAACGACGGCGAGAGCGAGGTGATCGGATGAGGCGCAACGTGCGTTACCTGCAGCTGGCGGGCGTTCAGCTGGCGGCGATAGCGGTGACGATCCTGGTGTGCGTGTTCACGGCGTCCGGCCAGTACGCGGATCAGGCCGCCATGGTCGCCACGACAGCGTCCGGAAATCCCGTCCTTCGCGCGGCTCAGCACGTCAGCGCGAACTACATCATCGTGGTCGCCGCCGTGACGATGCTCGTCGGCATCACCGCCGCCCTCGTGCGGCGGCGCTTCGCCGAGGCTGCGGCGGCATCCGTGATCTTCGTCGGGTCGAGTGTCGTGACACAGGTGCTGAAGCACGAGGTCATCGCACGCCCGGATCTGGCGAGCGGCTGGGGCGCATATGGCAACTCACTGCCGTCCGGCCATGCCACCATCGCGATCGCCGCGGCGTGCGCCGCATTGTTCGCGGCACCGAACCGGATGAAGTTCGTCCTCGCACCGGTTCTGGTCACCTGGGCCGCCGTCGCCGGCATGGGTGTCATCGCCGCCGGATGGCATCGACCGAGCGATGTCGTCACGGCGAGCCTCGTCGTGGGGTTCTGGTACACGATTGCCGCGCTGATCGTCACGGCGGCGCGTCACCGTCATGGGCAGGCCGCGGCCGTCCTGACCCGTCCGCAGCGCCGGCTGCGCGGTCTCGCACCCGTCCTGGTCATGGGCGGCGCGATCACGGCCGTCGCGCTGAGTGCGTTCTACGCGTCTGGTTCCGGACGCACGCTCGTCACGGCTGTCTTGACGGTGGTCACGATCATTGCGACGGTTCTCGGTGCACTTGCCGTCAGTGGCGGGATGCCGTCGGCCCGTTCCCGCAGGGCCTCAGTGGCTTCTGCCCTTTGATCCGATAATGCACATTATGTCAGTTCGACGGTGAGCTCGTCGGTGCGCACCTTCCCCATCGGCTCGAGATCGAGCACTCGCGAACCGCCGCTTCCATCTCGAATGCCGCACCATCGTCCCGATACGGTTGTGAGATGAAGACACCGACGCGTCTCGACGAAGCGATGCAGGCATGACCCACGATGCCGCGATGCCGAGACGACGCGTCACGCTGGATCTCCGCCGACCCGTGCTCCACCTGATTCCCGGCGTGCGCCCGACTATCGTGATCGACGGCCGCGGACAGCCCGCGCAATGGGGCGTCGGCACCTGGCTCGTGCCCGCCGACGAGGCCGTGGAGATCACCGTCTTCCTCTTCAATCGCTTGTGGCGGTTCGGCGAGGCTCGAGCGGTGCTGCATCCCGCGGACACCGGCCTCGCCTATCGCGCTCCCCTGGTCCCCATAGGCCCAGGTCGCATCCTGGCCACCTCCGGATGAACCTCGTCGCGCCGACCTGCATTCGTACCGTCCAACTGGTACAGTAATCGGTCATCCTCGCTCGAAGGGAGCGCGACGAAGGGAGACGGCCATGCACATCGCTGGCTTGGATGCCGACATCATCGACGCACTGACGCAGGTCGCGACGCCCGATCACCGGCCCGATGCACTCACGATCGGCGTGTCGCTCCCCGCGTCGTCCGACGCGCTCCCGGCGTGCATCGCGGAGGTCGACGCGCTGCTCGAGCACGAGTTGAGCCGCGTGTCGCCCCGCGTCCTCGTCGCGGTGGTGCACGCGGCCGGGCGGTTGAGCGAGGGCCGCGTCTTCGCGAGCGAGCTCATCGATCGTGCGAGCGTCCACTCGAGCAACTCGTTGGGCCGTGATCTCACAGCCATCGGCGTCGTGCTCGATGACGAGCAGGACCGCCGCATCGCGGCGCGCCGTGTCGCGGAGCACCTCAGCGGCCGCAGCAACCTCGGTGACGGCACCGTCGTGACCGCGCACGATCTGCGCCGCAGCACGCTGCGCGACCTCATCCTCGAGGACGTCCTGTGATGGTTTGACCCGTCAGCGTCGGCGCACGCGCAGCCAGACGAATCCGTGCTCGGGCAGGACGAGGCCCCGCCCGAGCTCGACCGAGACCCCGCGCATGAGATCCGTCGCGGAATCCTCGAGCCCGCTCATGGTCTCAGGATGAATGGCCGCCGGCGCGTCGCCGACATTGGCGAGGACGAGGACCGCTCCCCCGCCGCCATCCGTCGCCGGACGCATGAACCCCACGACCGCGTCGTGAGGCGTGTGGAACGGGACGAGCTCGTTGCCGGCGAACTCCGGCGTCGCTGCGCGCACCTCGATCAGACCCCGGAGCCTCGTGAACACCCGACCGGCGACGGTCGACTCGTCGAGGCGCTGCGCGTATCGCGCGGTCGATCGCAGGGGCCGGTGCGCCCACCGGCTGTCTCCCCGACGGTCGGGGTCGTCCTGGAACGTGTCGTCGTTGAGCTGGGCGACCTCGTCACCGAGATAGAGCAGCGGGATGCCGCCCGTCGACATCGCCAGCGCATGCGCGAGCACGACCCGGTCTTCACCCCCGGCATCGCCCGCGGCGATCCCGGCCAGCGAGGCCGTGGTGCCCGCGATCCGGGCGTCACCGGTGCGCGGATTCTCCTGGAACGGGTAGCCGCGCGAGAACGAGCCGTCGAAGCGACCGATGTAGAAGTCGTTGAGGAACCGGCGGTGCGGACCGCCGTCGATGCCGAAGCGCGCGGCATCCTCGTCGGCGAACGTCCAGCCGATGTCGTCGTGACTGCGGACGTAGTTGACCCACGCCGTCCCGGGCGGCAACGCGTGACGCTCGTCCAGCGCGAGCTGAAGCATGCGCGCGTCACGGGTCGCCAGCGCCTCCCAGGTCAGGGCCATCTGCAGCGGGTTGTAGGAGAGCTGGCACTCATCGGGCGAGATGTAGTCCTGCACTTCGTCGGGATGCACGATCGCCTCGGACTTGAACAGCACCGCCGGCGCCGCGATGCGCAGCACGGCGTTGAACGCCTGGAGCAGCAGGTGCGCCTCGGGCAGCGACTCGCAGGCCGTTCCGAGGCGTTTCCAGATGAAGGCGACGGCATCCATCCGCAGGATCTCGACACCCTGGTTCGCGAGGAACAGCATCTCTCCCGCCATAGCTGTGAACACGTCCGGGTTGGCGTAGTTGAGATCCCACTGGAACCGGTAGAAGGTGGCCCAGATCCACCGGCCATCGGGAAGCGGCACGAACGAGCCCGGGTGGTCGTCCGGGAAGATCTCGCGCGTCGTCCGCTCGTACGCATCCGGGAGCTCGCGGTCGGGGAAGATCAGGTAGAAGTCCTCGTACACCGGGTCGCCGGCGAGGGCGCGCTTCGCCCACTCATGCTCGTTCGAGGTGTGGTTGAAGATGAAGTCGAGGACCAGCGAGATGCCCGCCTCACGCAACTCGCTCGCGAGCGCACGCAGATCGGCCATCGTCCCGAGGGCCGGATCGACCGTGCGGTAGTCCGACACCGCGTAGCCGCCGTCGTTGTCGCCGTCGGGCCTGTCGAAGAGGGGCATCAGGTGCAGGTAGGTCAGTCCGAGCTCGCGGAAGTACGGAATCATCCGACGGACGCCGTCGAGGTCACCCGCGAAGCGATCGACGTAGCAGACGCCGCCCAGCATCCTCTCGGACTCGAACCAGGCGGGGTCCGCGGCGCGCACGCGGTCGAGCTGCTTGAGCTCGGCGGTGCGCTCTCCGCGGGCATCCAGCGCCACGTCGACGAGGTGCAGGAGCGACTCGAGCCCGTCGGGACGCTCGCCGTAGAGAGCTCGGAACAGACGGTGCAACCGCGGGAACTCGCCGCGAAGGCGCGCGATCGTCTCGCCATCGACCGGCCGTTCGCGACGCGCGACGTGCTCGACGACGATCGTCGCATCGGTCTCGAGCGCGGTCAGCGCGGTCATCGCGGGGCCACCGGAGCACTCATGCTCCGCATCATCTCAGAGGACGGAGACGGCGGACACCAAGGCGCGCGCAGCTGGCGTCCGACAGCGGAGTAGCGTAGAGGGGTGACCTCTCCGACGCTCTGCCCGCTCGGACGGGTCACCCGATGAGCGTCGCGGCTCGGATGAGCGGTCCGGGGCTCCGGGCATGGCTCGTCTGGGGAACCGGCGTCGCCGCGTACGTCCTGTCCATCACGAATCGGACGTCGCTCGCGGCCGTGGGCGTGGACGCAGCCGAACGCTTCCAGGCGGACGCCGCGACGCTGTCGATGTTCGCTGTCGTCCAGCTCGCGGTGTACGGCGGGATGCAGATACCCATCGGCGTCCTGCTCGACCGTTACGGCTCCCGGCCCATCATGACGATCGGCATGATCCTCATGGCGGTGGGCCAGCTGACGATGGCCCTCTCCCCCAGCGTCGGCGTCGCCATCGTCGCGCGCATGCTCCTCGGAGCCGGCGACGCCGCCATCTTCCCGGCGGTCCTCCGACTCGTCGCGACCTGGTTCCCGGCGCAGCGCGGGCCGCTCATGGTTCAGATGACCGGCATCCTCGGTCAGGCCGGCCAGCTCGTCGCCGTCATCCCCCTCTCAGCGCTCCTGCACGCCACCAGCTGGTCGGTCGCCTTCGGCAGCGTGGCCGGCCTCGGCGTCCTCTTCGCGGTCCTCGTCTTCCTGCTGGTGCGCAACCACCCGCCGGAGGTCGATCGTGACGTCAGCGTCAACACCGACACGGGCGCCATCCGGGTGGTCACCTCGAGCGTCGACACCGGCGTCGGCATCCGTGCCGCGTGGGCGCACCCCGGCACCCGGCTGGCGTTCTGGTCTCACTTCACGACGCCGTTCGCCGGCACGGCGTTCATCCTGCTGTGGGGCATCCCGTTCCTCACGGCAGGAGAGGGCCGGACTCAGGCCGAAGCGACTCTCATCACGACGCTCTACGTCTTCGCGGGGATGGCGCTCGGACCCATCATGGGTGAGCTCTCCCGCCGCATCCCCAATCTCCGCTCACGCGCCCTCGTCCTGCCGGCGGTCGCCGTGCAGCTCATCGCATGGACAGCGGTGATCCTCTGGCCGGGCACCGCGCCGGGGTGGCTCCTCGTGGCTCTCGCCGTCGCCCTCGCGACCGGGGGTCCCGCGTCGATGATCGCGTTCGATCACGCCCGGACGCACAACCCCTCGCATCGCCTCAGCACGGCGACGGGACTGACGAACGCCGGCGGCTTCCTCGCCGCCCTGATCGCCGTATTCAGCATCGGCTTGGCGCTCGACCTGCAGGGTGCGGGAACGCCGGCGACGTACTCGCTCGAAGCCTTCCGCTTCGCCTTCCTCACCCAGGTGCCGCTATGGCTCATCGGCGGTGCGTTCATCGCGATCGAACGCAAGCGCACCCGCATCCACATCGGGATGGACATGCCGAAACGGCCGCGACGGGCGTGAGCCCACCGCGGCCGTTCACAGCAGCTGCGTCAGAGGATGGGGTCGCCCGAGGTGCTCGTGCTGTTGCGGGTGACTCGCTGGCCGCTGGCGGGGTCGACGGCGGTACGGCTGACCGTCTCGGTCTGACGGCGGCGCACCATCAGGACCAGGCCGATGAGGAAGATGAGGGCTCCCGCACCCATCAGGATGTAGCCGATAAGGTCGAGGTTCACCCACTCGACCTCGACGTTCACGGCGAACGCGAGGATCGCGCCGATGACGAACAATGCGATTCCGGCACCAATGCTCATGTCAGTTCCCTTCGGGTGTGCGGACCCGTTGATACTGGCGCGCGCGCGTGGTTCCACGCACCGGCTTGACACGCGTTCTCGCGGCGTGTCAGGCGCGCGGCGCGACCTCGACCCACGAGCCGAACTTGGGCTGCCGGTTATCACCCGATGAACGCCCGGTGAGTCGGCGACGCACCCAGGGAGCGAGGTGCTCTCGGAAGTACTCGCCTCGGGCGAGCACCGGCGGCTGGTCGTCGACGGGAAGCGACCACCACTCCCCCGGCGCCTCGAGGCCGAGGGAACCGAGCACCCGAGCGGCGACCCGATGGTGACCGCGGGCGTTCATGTGGAGTCGGTCGGCCGACCAGTAGGACGGATGGGTCAATGCGCTGTCGTACCAGTTCAAGGCGCGGACGACGTCGTCGCGACCTGAGATGCGCTCGACGACGGCGTCCGAGAGCGCGTCGCCCCGCCGGTTGATCAGGCCGCCCAGCGGCAGCTGCGCGGACGGGTTCGCACCCGACAGCAGGATGAGGCGGACGCCTTCCTCATCGCACCGCCGCAGCACCTGCACGAAAGCGTCGACGATGTGCGCGATCGACGTGCGCGGGCGCAGCATGTCGTTGCCACCGCCATTGAACGACAGGTGGGTCGGGCGCAGGGCGAGGGCGGCTTCGAGCTGTTCGTCGACGATCGGGCGGACGAGTTTGCCGCGGATTGCGAGGTTGGCGTACTGCACGGGTCGTCCCGTCGCATCGGCCCAGCCGGCGGCGACGAGGTCGGCCCAGCCGCGCACGGCGCCGTCGGGCAGCTCGTCCCCCACGCCCTCGGTGAACGAATCGCCGATCGCGACGTAACGAACCTCTGTCTCAGCGGTCATCGAGCGACTCTCCTCTGCGGTCGACGAGTCCCCACGCACCGGCGGCGGCGAGGACGAAGAACACGGCGAACACGACGAACAGCACCGGAGCGCCGCCCCACAACAGGAGCGGCGGCACCGACAGGGGCGCGAGGATCGATGCGATGCGGCCGACACCGGCCGCCCAGCCGGCCCCGGTGCCGCGCAGCGACGTCGGGTACATCTCCGGCGTCACCGCGTACAACGCACCCCAGGCGCCCAGGTTGAAGAACGACAGCGCCATGCCCGCGGCGATGATGACCGTCTCGGTGCCGGCCGTCCCGAACACCACGGCGGATGCCGCCGAGCCGATGAGGAAGACCGACAGGGTCAGGCGTCTGCCCCAGACCTCGATCAGCCAGGCCGACACGGCATAGCCCGGCAGCTGAGCGAGAGTGATGATCAGGGTGAACCCGAACGATCGGACGAGGTCGTAGCCCTGCGTGTACAGGATCGTCGGGATCCAGATGAAGGCGCCGTAGTACGAGAAGTTGACGCAGAACCAGACCAGCCACAGGCTCGCGGTGCGGCCGCGGAACTCGGGCGACCAGAGCGCGCGGAGCCGGCCGGTCGACGACACGGCGGCCGGCGCCGCGATCGCTTCCGCTCCGACGGCAGCGCCGACGTCGCGCGACGTGGTCGCACTGTTCGTCTCGAAGCTCCGGACGACCGCCTCGGCCTCGGCGTGCCGGCCGCGGCGTTCGAGCCATCGGGCCGACTCGGGCAGCCCCCAGCGCACGATCAGCGCGTACACCGCGGGGATCGCGCCGACGACGAATGCCCAGCGCCAGCCCTCGTCGACCTGTGGGATCACGAAGTAGCCGATCAGAGCGGCTGCGGTCCACCCGACGGCCCAGAAGGCCTCGAGGATGACGATGACCCTGCCGCGAATGCGGGCGGGCGCGAACTCGCTCACATACGTGCTCGCGACCGGCAGCTCGGCGCCGAGACCGAGTCCCACGACGAAGCGCAGGACGAGCAGCATCGCGAGTCCGCCGACCAGAGCGCTCGCGCCGGTTGCGACTCCGTAGACGAGGAGTGTGACCGCGAACACCGAGCGGCGTCCGAACCGGTCTGCCAGCAGCCCGCCGAGGCTCGCACCGATCGCCATGCCGGCGAAGCCGGCCGACGCGATCCACGACGCCTGCGAGGTGTCGAGCGACCACTGCGCGATGAGCGCCGTGATGATGAAAGAGATCAGCCCGACATCCATAGCGTCGAGGGCCCATCCCAGCCCGGACCCGGTGAGGATTCTCAGGTGCCGACGCCCGAAGGGCAGATCGTCGAGGCGGCGCGCCACCGAGGGCGTCGCGGTATCGGTCATTCGACCATGCTATTGACCCGCGACGCCCTCGGACGCCACTCACTCAGTCGTCGGCGAGCATGTCCCGCACGAGAGGCGCGACCTTCGTGCCGTAGAGCTCGATCGAGCGCATCATGCTCTCGTGGGCGAGCGTCCCGTGCGAGAACTTCAGATCGAACCGGTCGAGCTCCAGGGTGCGGATCGTCTGCGCGAGCTTGCGCGCGACGGTCTCGGGCGACCCCGCGTACACGGCACCGTCCGGTCCGAGATCGTGCTGGAACTGCAGGCGCGAGTAGGGCGGCCACCCGCGCTCCGCGCCGATCGCGTCGCGGTTCACCTTCATCGCCGGGAAGAGCTCCTCCCACGCTTGTTCGTCGGTGTCGGCGACATGGCCGGGCGAGTGGACCCCGACCGGCAACCGGTCGGCACCCATCGCATCGCGGGTGCGGTGGAAGAGATCGACATACGGGCGGAACCGTGCCGCGCCGCCGCCGATGATCGCCAGCATCAGGCCATAGCCATTGTGGGCCGTTCGCAGCACCGACTCGGGAGAGCCGCCGACGCCCACCCACGCGCGGAGGCCGTTCTCGGTCTTCGGGAAGACATCCGCGCCCGTCAGCGCCGGTCGGGTCCGGCCCTGCCAGGTGACCGGCTGCTCGGACCGCAGCCGGCCGAACAGGTCGAGGCGCTCCTCGAAGAGGATCTCGTAATCGGCGAGATCGAACCCGAACAGCGGGAACGACTCGGTGAACGAGCCGCGTCCGAGGATGATCTCGGCCCGGCCGTTCGAGACGGCGTCGAGGGTTGCGAAGCGCTCGTAGACGCGCACGGGGTCATCGCTGGAGAGGACGGTGACCGCGGTGCCCAGGCGGATGTCCTTCGTGCGGGCCGCGGCAGCGGCCAGCACGATCTCGGGGCTCGACACGGCGAACTCGCGACGGTGGTGCTCCCCAACGCCGAAGAAGCTCAGTCCGACCTCATCGGCGAGCACCGCCTGGTCGACGACGTTGCGGATCGTCTGCGCGTCGGACAGCAGCTCGCCGTCGGCGCCGCGGGTGACGTCGCCGAACGTGTCGAGGGCGAACTGGACGGATGTCGCGGTCATGGGGCCACCTTTCATTCACCCGCATACAACGGCGGGACGGGAAGAGTATTCCCGTCCCGCCGTCGTCGTGTTCAGCCCTGTGCGAGCGCCATGCGGAGCGTGTCGAGTCCGACACCGCCCAGGCGCAGCGCCTTCATGTGAAAGGCCTTCACGTCGAACTGCTCGCCCGCGCGCGCGGCGTAATCATCGCGGATCTCCTCCCAGATCCGCTGACCCACCTTGTACGACGGCGCCTGGCCCGGCCAGCCGAGATAGCGGTTGACCTCGAAGCGGATGAACTCCTCGGGCATGTTGACGTTGCGCTTCATGAACTCGAGCGCATACGCCGCGTCCCACACGCCCTCTCCGTCGGGGCGCTCCTTCCCCAGATGCACGCCGATGTCGAGCACGACGCGAGCGGCACGCATGCGCTGTCCGTCGAGCATGCCCAGCCGGTCCGCCGGGTCATCGAGGTAGCCCAGCTGCTCCATGAGGCGCTCCGCGTACAGTGCCCAGCCCTCGGCGTGTCCGCTCGACCCGGCGAGCAGCCGCCGCCAGGAGTTCAGCTCGAACCGGTTGTACACCGCCTGGGCGATCTGCAGGTGATGGCCCGGAACGCCCTCGTGATAAACCGTCGTCAGCTCACGCCAGGTGTCGAACGAGTCGACCCCCTCCGGCACCGACCACCACATGCGACCGGGGCGCGAGAAGTCGTCGGTCGGACCGGTGTAATAGATCCCGCCCTCGTTGGTGGGGGCGATCATGCACTCGAGCGTGCGAATGGGCTCGGGGATGTCGAAGTGGGTGCGACCCAGCTCGTCGACGGCGCGGTCGCTCGTCTCCTGCATCCACTTCTGCAGGGCCTCGGTGCCGTGGAGCTTCCGGGACTCGTCCTTCTCGAGGTGCGCCACCGCCTCTTCCACCGTGGCGCCGGGGAGGATCTCGTTCGCGATCGATTCCTGCTCCGCGACCATCCGGGCCAGTTCCTGGAGGCCCCACTCGTAGGTCTCGTCGAGGTCGATCGTGGCGCCCAGGAATCGGCGGGAGTGCAGCGCGTACAGCTCGCGCCCGACCGCGTCGGTCTCGCCCGCCTCGGGGAGGAGCTCACCGGTGAAGAAGGAGGCGAGAGCGTCGTACGCGACGCGGGCAGCGTTCGCGTTGTCCGCCAGCTCACGAGCCAACGATGCGGGGAGGCTGCCCTCGGTCGGCGCGGCATCTGCCGCGAACGTCGCGAAGAAACCCGTGTCCGCCGTGTAGCGACCGATCTGCGTGGCGACCTCGGAGACCTGACGGCGCGCCGGGACGACGCCGCGGGCGATGCCCTCGCGGAGCGTCTCGATGTACCCGTCGATCGCGGCCGGAACCGCACCGAGACGGTCGGCGATGACGCTCCAGTCGTCGACCGTAGCCGTGGGCATGAGGTCGAAGGTGTTGCGGATCTCCTGCGCGGGTGACGCGATCACATTCACGTCGCGCAGGTGAGCGCCCGCCTCGGCCAGCTCGATGTTCAGCCGCAGGTCACCGGCGAGGTCCGCCTTCGTGACGACATCGACGTCGTCCGTGGGCTCGGCCGCCTCGAGGGCGGCGAGGGTGCTGCGTGCGGCCTCGAGTGCGCGAGCCGTGCCCGCAGGCGAGTAGTCGTCGAGTCGTGCGTTGTGCTCGAAACGGCCGATGTACGTCGCGAGCCCGGGAGAGAGCTCGGCCAGGGTGTCGACCCACGCATCGGCGATCCGGTCGATCTGCGTGGGGGTGCGCTGTGCTTCGGTCATCCTCCGAGCCTACTGCGGCACCCCCGCGCGACGAGGTCAGTGACCGGCGACGTCCCAGTCGCCGCCGCGCCCGATCTGCACGTCGAGGGGCACCGTGAGCTGAGCGGCGTCGCCCATGCGATCGCGCACGATGCGCTCGGCGGCATCCCACTCACCCGCAGCGACCTCGACCACGAGCTCGTCGTGGATCTGCAGCAGCACACGAGAGCGGAGGCCCTCGGCGCGGAACTCGCGGTCGATCCGGAAGAGCGCGATCTTCATGATGTCGGCTGCGCTGCCCTGGATGGGTGCGTTCAGGGCGGCGCGCTCGGCATTCTCGCGGAGCACTCGGTTCGGACTCGCGAGGTCGGGGAACGGACGGCGCCGGCCGAAGATCGTCTCCGTGTAGCCGTCGATGCGGGCCTGCTCGACGCTCGAGCGCAGGTAGTCGCGCACCGCCCCGAAACGGGCGAAGTACTCGAGCATGAGCTGCTTGGCCTCCGACTGCTCGATGCGCAGCTGCTTCGACAGGCCGAACGCCGACAGGCCGTAGACGAGTCCGTACGACATGGCCTTGACCTTCGTGCGCATCGCCGGCGTGACATCGGCCGGATCGACGCCGAATACGCGCGCGCCGACGAAGCGGTGCAGGTCTTCGCCCGAGACGAACGCCTCGATGAGCCCGGGGTCTTCGGAGAGGTGCGCCATGATGCGCATCTCGATCTGCGAGTAGTCGGCGGTCAACAGGGTCTCGTGCCCCTCGCCCACCTCGAAGGCGGCCCGGATGCGGCGGCTCTCCTCATTGCGGATGGGGATGTTCTGGAGGTTCGGGTCGGTGCTCGAGAGCCGGCCGGTCTGGCTTCCCGTCTGCACGTAGGTCGTGTGGATGCGGTCGTCGGCGGCGATCGCGGTATCGAGCGACTCGATGATCTGACGCAGCTTGGTGGCTTCACGGTGCTGGAGCAGCAGCTCGAGGAACGGGTGCGGGTTCGACTCCTGCAGATCGGCGAGCACCGCCGCGTCCGTGGAGTACCCCGTCTTCGTCTTGCGGGTCTTCGGCAGCTGGAGTTGCTCGAACAATACCTCCTGCAGCTGCTTGGGCGAACCGAGATTCACCTCGCGGTCGATCGTGGCGTACGCGCGCTGTGCGATGTCGTCCGCTCGTGCCGCGAGTTCTGCCGAGAACGTCGAGAGCTTCTCGTGCGACACGGCAACACCCGCGAGTTCCATGTCAGCGAGGGTGTCGAGCGTCGGAAGCTCGATATCGGAGAGCACGGAGAGGACGGGCGCGGGCATCTCGGCGCGAACCGCCGCTGCCGTGCGCAACGCGAACCAGGAGAGCTGTCCCGGCGTGGCACCCTCCGTCTCGGGAACGAGCTGAGTCGGATCGGCCTCCGGCAGCTTCTCGTCGAGGTAGCGGTGGACGAGGTCGGCGAGCGTCTTGTCGGGGAAGCTGGGGCGCAGGAGCCACCCGGCCAGGATCGGGTCGAAGACGAGCCCGCCCAAGCGGACACCGCCGCGCCGCAGCGCCTTGACCTGGAGCTTGGCGTCGGAGATCACCTTGGGCGCGTCGGACTCGAGCCACAGGCGCAGGGCCTCGGCGACGTCGTCGCCCCAGGTGCCCTCGACCGCTTCGGCGGCGTCGGCCAGACCGATGCGCTGCGGAAAACCTCCCGCGACCATGACGGTCACGCCGACCTCGCCGTCGCGGGCCGCCGCCCACGCGGCGAGGTCGGCGGCGGAGAGCTCCGCGGCCGTCGGGGCCGGAACGGCGGGCGCGGCGGTCTCGACGGCCATCGCGGGATCTGCCCCCGCTGCCTCGAAGACGCGCGGCAGCAGCGTCCGGAACTCGAGCCGGGCGAAGATGTCGCGCACCGCTTCGGCGTCGATCGGGCCCACCGCGAGGTCTGCGGGCGTGACCCCGAGCTCGACGTCGCGGAGCAGCCGGTTCAGCGAACGATTGCGCCGCACATCGTCGAGGTGCTCTCGGAGGTTCCCGCCGACCACTCCCCCGATCTTGTCGGCGTTCTCGAGCAGGGCGTCGAGCGACCCCCACTGCGTGAGCCACTTGACCGCGGTCTTCTCGCCGACTTTGGGCACTCCAGGCAGGTTGTCGCTCGTCTCGCCGACGAGGGCGGCGATGTCGGGGTAATTCTGCGGCGGCAGACCATACTTCTCGATGACGGTCTCGGGCGTGTATCGCTTGAGCTGAGAAACACCCTGGACGCTGGGGTAGAGCAACGTCACGTCGTCGGTCACGAGCTGGATCGTGTCGCGGTCGCCCGAGCAGACGAGGACCTCGAATCCGTCCGCTTCGCCCTGGGTCGCGAGCGTCGCCAGGATGTCGTCGGCCTCGTAGTCCTCTTTCGTCAGCACCGTCACGTTCATCGCGGCGAGGCACTCCTGCAGAAGCGGGATCTGGCCCTTGAACTCGGCCGGCGACTCGGAGCGATTGGCCTTGTACTCCGTGTACTCGCGCGTACGGAACGACTGTCGCGACGTATCGAAGGCGACCGCGAGATGGGTCGGCTTCTCGGCCTTGATCAGGTTCACGAACATCGACAGGAACCCGTAGATGCCGTTGGTGTGCTGGCCGTCCTTCGTCGTGAAGTTGTCGACCGGCAACGCGAAGAACGCCCGGTAAGCCAGCGAGTGGCCGTCGACGACGAGAAGGGTAGGCTTTGCGGAGTCCGTCACCCGTCCAGCCTAACGACGACCGCGGACACCACGACCCGCTGCGACCGAGGGGTGAAGCATGCCCGAGAAGACCGACACCGACACCGGCCTGGCCTGGGCACAGGGCCGCGGCAAGGGAGCTCTCGCCGAGCGCATGGGCATCGAGTTCACGGAGTTCACCACCGAGCGCTGCGTCGCGACAATGCCCGTCGCGGGCAACACCCAGCCCGTGGGCCTGCTCCACGGCGGCGCGTACGTCGTGCTCGGCGAGTCTCTCGGATCCATGGCGGCGAACATGCACGCCGGCCCGGGACGCCTCGCCGTCGGCGTCGACATCAACGCCACGCACACGCGATCCGCGACGAGCGGTGTCGTGACGGGCGTGTGCACTCCCCTGCATCTCGGGCGCTCGATGACAGTGCACGAGATCGTCGTATCCGACGAGCAGGGGCGCCGGTGCTCCACCATCCGCATCACGAACCTCATCAAGGACGCCCCCGCGGCATCCTGACGCGACGACGAAGCCCCCTCCCGAACCGGGAGGGGGCTTTCTCGTCGCCGCGGCGCCGCGGACTACTTCTTGGGGGCGAGCTGCTCGATGATCGCCTTGGCCACGTCCTGCATCGTGAGGCGGCGGTCCATCGACGCCTTCTGGATCCAGCGGAACGCCTCGGGCTCGCTGAGACCCATCTTCTCGTTGAGCAGACCCTTCGCCCGGTCGACGAGCTTGCGGGTCTCGAAGCGCTCGACCATGTCGGCGACCTCGGCCTCGAGGGTGATGATCTGCTCGTAGCGGGCGAGCGCGATCTCGATGGCGGGGAGCAGATCGTTCGGGGTGAAGGGCTTGACGACGTAGGCGAGAGCACCGGCCTCGGTCGCCCGCTCGACGAGTTCCTTCTGGCTGAACGCCGTCAGCAGGACGACGGGCGCGATGTGCGCCTTGCCGAGCCGTTCGGCGGCCGAGATCCCGTCGAGGACGGGCATCTTGACGTCCATGATCACGAGATCGGGACGCAGCTCGGTCGCAAGCTGCACCGCGGTCTCGCCGTCGCCTGCCTCGCCGACGACGTCGTATCCGTTGTCGCGCAGGATCTCGACGATGTCGAGTCGAATGAGCGACTCGTCTTCGGCCACGACGACTCGGCGCGGTGCGGGAGCGGCCGACGTGGGGACCTCTTCTTGCTCTGTCACCTTTCGATCCTACGGTATGGGCGTTCCGGACACGGTTCCGTCGGGTGACACCGCGTGAGGCGGTATTGTCGATGTGCGTGCGCCGGTGTGGCGGAATGGCAGACGCGACCGACTCAAACTCGGTTGTCTTCGGACGTGTGGGTTCGACTCCCACCACCGGCACGACGAAAGGGCGGGCACCTCGTGGAGAGGTGCCCGCCCTTCGGCATTCACGTGGCGCTTACTGGATCGCCTGGTAGATCGGCGCGCGGCCGTTGACGGCGTCGCCGATCTTGTGGATGCGGATGTCGTTGGTCGATCCCTGGATTCCGGGAGGAGACCCGGAGATGACGACCACCTTGTCGCCGACCTCGGCGAGGCCGTTCGAGAGGAAGTAGTCGTCGACCTGGTGGAACATCAGGTCGGTGTGCGCGACCTCCTCCACGAGGCTCGAACGGATGCCCCACGTCAGGGCCATGCGACGACGGATCGCCGGGTCCGGGGTGAACGCGATCATGGGGATCTCGGGACGCAGACGCGACATGCGGCGCGCGGTGTCGCCGGACTCGGTGAACATGCAGAGGAACTTCGCCTCGATGAACTGCGCGACCTCCATGGCGGCGAGCGTGATCGCGCCGCCCTGCGTGCGCGGCTTCGCCGTCAGCG
This sequence comes from Microbacterium sp. BDGP8, assembly GCF_029991045.1. Lineage (NCBI taxonomy): Bacteria > Bacillati > Actinomycetota > Actinomycetes > Micrococcales > Microbacteriaceae > Microbacterium > Microbacterium sp. BDGP8. The sequence goes on from NZ_CP120712.1 coordinate 1,767,968, forward strand.
GTGCGATGCGCTCGAGACCGTGGGTCTCGGTCGAGTCGACGATGCGCGCCATGGTCTCGACGACGACGACGGGGTACTTGCCCACGCTGGTCTCGCCCGAGAGCATCACGGCGTCGGCGCCGTCGAGGACGGCGTTGGCGACGTCGCTGGTCTCGGCGCGCGTCGGCACCGGGTTCTCAATCATCGACTCCAGCATCTGGGTCGCGACGATCACGGGCTTGGCCATACGGCGGCACAGCGCCACGGCCTTCTTCTGCACGATCGGCACGGCCTCGAGCGGAAGCTCCACGCCGAGGTCACCGCGCGCGACCATGATGCCGTCGAAGGCGTCGATGATCTCCTCGAGGTTCTCGACCGCCTGCGGCTTCTCGATCTTCGCGATGACGGGGACCTTGCGGCCCTCCTCCGCCATGATCTCGTGCACACGCGTGACGTCGGCGGCATCCCGCACGAACGACAGTGCGATGATGTCGGCTCCCTGCTGCAGCCCCCAGCGCAGGTCGGCCTCGTCCTTGTCCGACAGCGCCGGAACGCTCACGGCGACACCGGGCAGGTTGATGCCCTTGTTGTTCGAGACGGGACCGGCGACGATGACCTTCGTCGTGACGACCGAGCCCTCGACCGACACGACCTCGACGCGGACCTTGCCGTCGTCGATGAGCAGGAAGTCGCCGGGCTTGACGTCGCCGGGCAGGCCCTTGAACGTCGTCGAGACGATCTCCTTGGTGCCGAGGATGTCGTCGGTCGTGATCTTGAAGACGTCGCCGACCGCGAGCTGGTGCGGCCCGTTCTCGAACTTGCCGAGACGGATCTTCGGCCCCTGCAGGTCGACCAGGATCGCGACGGGGCGACCTGCGTCGTCGGCGGCCTTCCGCACGTTGGCCCAGCGGGCCTCGTGCTCCGAATAGTCTCCGTGGCTGAGGTTGAATCGGGTCACGTCCACACCGGCGTCGATGATGGCTCGCACCATCTCGTAGCTGGCTGTGGCCGGTCCCAGGGTGGCGACGATCTTGGCGCGTCTCACTGATACTCCGGTGGTTTCGGGTCGGGAGGGGGGTTGGGTCCAGCCTATGCCCGCTGGAGCCCGATCGCGACGTCGGTCGGACGCACCGGCGCCGGAAGGTCGGTGTCGCCCATCAGATAGCGGTCGACAGCGGATGCCGCGGCGCGGCCCTCCGCGATCGCCCACACGATGAGCGACTGTCCGCGCCCGGCGTCGCCGGCCACGAACACACCCGGCGTGGTGGTCTGGTAGTCGTCGGCACGTTCCACGTTGCCGCGATCGGTGAACAACGTACCCAGCTGCGCCTCGAGCTCGGAGCGCTCGGGACCGGTGAAACCCATCGCGATCAGGACGAGGTCGGCGGGGATCTCGCGCTCGGTCCCGCTCTTGGGCACGCGGCGACCGTCGACGAACTCGGTCTCGGCGACGCGCAGCGCGCGCACCTCTCCCGCCTCGTTGCCGAGGAACTCGACCGTGGACGCCAGGTAGCTGCGCTCACCGCCTTCTTCGTGCGCGGAGGCGACCTCGAAGATGGTCGGCATCATCGGCCACGGCTGGGTGTCGGGGCGGTCCGACGGCGGCTGCTTGCCGATCGCGAGGTTCGTCACGCTGAGCGCGCCCTGACGGTGCGCCGTGCCGATGCAGTCCGCGCCGGTGTCACCACCGCCGATCACGACGACGTGCTTGCCCTCCGCGTGGATCTGGTTCGCGACCTGGTCTCCCGCGACGGCCTTGTTCGACTCGACGAGGTACTCCATCGCGAAGTGCACGCCGGCGAGGTCGCGGCCCGGGATCGCGAGGTCGCGGGGCAGGGTCGAGCCGGTCGCCACCACGACCGCGTCGTAGCGGGCGCGCAGCGCGTCCCACGAGATGTCCTTGCCGATCTCAACGCCGGCACGGAAACGCGTGCCCTCGTCCTGCATCTGACGCAGGCGCGCCTCGATGTGACGCTTCTCCATCTTGAAGTCGGGGATGCCGTACCGCAGCAGGCCGCCGATGCGGTCGTCGCGCTCGTAGACGGCGACGGTGTGACCGGCGCGGGTCAGCTGCTGCGCGGCGGCGAGTCCGGCGGGGCCGGAGCCGACGACGGCAACCGTCTTGCCCGTCAGACGCCCCGGGGGCTCGGCCTCGACCCATCCGTTGGCGAACGCCTCGTCGATCGTCGAGACCTCGATCTGCTTGATCGTGACCGGCGGCTGGTTGATGCCGAGAACGCACGAGCTCTCGCACGGTGCCGGACACAGGCGCCCGGTGAACTCCGGGAAGTTGTTCGTGGCGTGCAGACGCTCGATGGCCGAGCGCCCCTCGCCGCGCCACATGAGGTCGTTCCACTCGGGGATGAGGTTGCCCAGCGGGCACCCCTGATGACAGAACGGCACGCCGCAGTCCATGCAGCGCCCCGCCTGACGGCGGAGCACGGCGCTGTCACCGGGCTCGTAGACCTCGCGCCAGTCCATGATGCGGACGGGAACGGGACGGCGCTTGGGGAGCTCGCGCTCCGTGATCTTCAGGAAGCCCTTGGGGTCAGCCACGGGTCACCTCCAGGATGCGGCTCCAGACCTCGTCGCCGTCGGGGTCGAGCCCCTCGGCGGCCGCCGTCTGTCGGGTTTCGAGCACCGCGGCGTAGTCGCGCGGCACCACACGGACGAAGTTGGCGACCTCGTTCTCGAAGTCCTCCAGCAGCCGGGCTGCCAGCTCGGACCCCGTCTCGGCGACGTGGCGCTCGAGCAGGTCGCGGAGGATCTCGGCGTCGCCGGACCCCATCTCCCCGAGCACGAGCTCGCCGCTGGCCATGGCCTCGCGGTTCACGTTCGCGGTCTCGAGGCGGTAGACGTAGGCGTTGCCACCCGACATCCCGGCGCCGAGGTTGCGCCCGGTGGCGCCGAGGATCACGGCGAGGCCGCCGGTCATGTACTCCAGTGCGTGGTCGCCCACGCCCTCGACCACGGCCGTGGCCCCGGAGTTGCGCACGAGGAACCGCTCCCCCACGACGCCGCGCAGGAACATCGTGCCCTGCGTCGCACCGTAGCCGATGACGTTGCCCGCGATGACGTTCTCCGACGCGTCGAAGGCCGCTCCGCGCGGCGGGCGCACGACGATCTGTCCACCCGAGAGCCCCTTGCCGACGTAGTCGTTCGAGTCCCCCTCGAGACGCAGCGTGATGCCGGCGGGGAGGAAGGCTCCGAAGGACTGTCCGGCCGAACCCGTCAGGTTCACCACGATCGAGTCGGCAGGAAGGCCGTTCTCGCCGTGCGCGAGCGTGACCCGGTTGCCCAGCATCGTGCCCACGGCGCGCTCGGTGTTGCGGATGGGCAGATCGATCTCGATGTGACCGCCGTGCGCGACGACATCCTGCGCTCGTTCGATGAGCTGCACATCGAAGTGCGTGTCGAGCTCGTGGTCCTGGTCGCGCCGGTGACGACGCGGCGCGTCGTCGGCGAACGCGGGTCCGGTGAGGATGGGTCCGAGGTCGAGGCCGTTGGCCTTCCAGTGCTCGATCGCGCCGTCGACGTCGAGGACGTCGTTGCGCCCGATCGCCTCGTCGAGCGAGCGGAAACCGAGCTCGGCCAGGTACTCGCGGACCTCCTGCGCGACGAACTCCATGAAGTTCACCACGAACTCGGGCTTGCCGGTGAAACGCTCGCGGAGCACGGGGTTCTGCGTCGCGACGCCCACGGGACACGTGTCGAGGTGGCAGACGCGCATCATGATGCAGCCCTCGACGACCAGGGCGGTGGTGGCGAAACCGAACTCCTCGGCACCGAGCAGCGCGGCGATCACGACGTCGCGACCGGTCTTCAGCTGGCCGTCGGCCTGCACGACCACGCGGTCGCGCATGTCGTTGAGCATGAGCGTCTGCTGCGTCTCGGCGAGACCGAGCTCCCAGGGCGTACCGGCGTGCTTGAGCGAGTTGAGCGGGCTCGCGCCCGTTCCGCCGTCGTGCCCGGAGACGAGGATGACGTCGGCGAGGGCCTTCGCCGTTCCCGCCGCGACGGCACCGATGCCCGACTGGCTCACGAGCTTGACGTGCACCCGGGCGGCCGGGTTCGCGCGCTTGACGTCGAAGATCAGCTGCTTGAGGTCCTCGATCGAGTAGATGTCGTGGTGCGGCGGCGGCGAGATGAGGCCGACGCCCGGGGTGCCACCGCGGGTGCGGGCGATCCACGGATACACCTTGCCGGGCGGCAGCTGACCGCCCTCGCCGGGCTTGGCGCCCTGGGCGAGCTTGATCTGGATGTCGTCGGCATGCGTGAGGTACATGCTCGTGACGCCGAATCGGCCCGAGGCGACCTGCTTGATCGCGCTGCGGCGCTCGGGGTCGAGCAGACGCTCGACGTCCTCGCCGCCCTCGCCCGTGTTCGACTTCGCGCCGAGCCGGTTCATCGCGATCGCGAGCGTCTCGTGCGCCTCCTTCGAGATCGAGCCGTAGCTCATCGCGCCCGTCGAGAATCGCTTCACGATCGACGCGACCGACTCGACCTCGTCGATCGGCACCGGGGGCCGGACGCCGGTGCGCAGCTTGAACATGCCGCGCAGCGTCTTCAGCTCGGCCGCCTGATCGTCGACGAGCTTCGTGTACTCGCGGAAGATGTCGTAACGACGGGTGCGGGTCGCGTGCTGGAGGCGGAAGACCGTGTCCGGGTTGAACAGGTGCGGGGCACCGTCGCGGCGCCACTGGTACTCACCACCGGTCCACAGCCGCTCGTGGGCGCGGACGGCGGCGTCTTCCGGATACGCGTAGGCGTGCCGCGCGGCGTTCTCTGCCGCGATGACCTCGATGCCGATACCGCCGAGCTTGGTCTCGGTGCCGGTGAAGTAGTTCGACACGAACTCGTCGGAGAGCCCGACGGCTTCGAACACCTGGGCGCCGGCGTAGGACGAGACGGTCGAGATGCCCATCTTGGACATGATCTTCAGCACGCCCTTGCCGAGCGCGTAGATCAGGTTCTTGACGGCCTTCTCGGGAGTGACGCCGGTGATGTACCCGGCACGCACGAGGTACTCGACGGTCTCCATCGCGAGGTACGGGTTGACCGCCGACGCGCCGTAGCCGAGGAGAGTCGCGACGTGGTGGACCTCGCGGACATCGCCGGCCTCGACCACGAGACCGACCCGCATACGGGTTTGCTGCCGGATGAGGTGGTGGTGCACCGCGGCGAGCATGAGCAGGGACGGGATGGGGGCGAGGTCCTTGTTCGAGTCGCGGTCGCTGAGCACGAGGAACTCCGCGCCGTCCTCGATGGCCTGGTCGGCCTCGGCGCACATCTGCGCGAGGCGCTTCTGCATGCCCTTGTGACCGGCCTCGACGCGGTAGAGACCGCGGATCGTCACCGACGAGCGGCCCTTGAGGGCGGTGTCGATGTGCTGGATCTTGGCGAGCTCGTCGTTGTCGATCACGGGGAAGTCGAGCGTCACCGTGCGGGTGTGCTGCGGCCCCCAGGCCAGCAGGTTCGCCTCGGGACCGAGCCCGAGGGACAGGGAGGTGACGACCTCTTCGCGGATCGAGTCCAGCGGCGGGTTCGTCACCTGCGCGAACTGCTGCGTGAAGTAGTCGAACAGCAGGCGCGGGCGCTCGCTGAGCACCGCGACGGGGGTGTCGCTGCCCATGGCACCGAGAGGCTCTGCTCCCACCTGCCCCATGGGGGTGAGGAGGATGCGCACCTCCTCCTCGGTGTAGCCGAAGGTGCGCTGGCGGCGCGTGATCGACGCGATGGGGTGCACGATGTGCTCGCGCTCGGGCAGGTCCTTGAGCCGCACGCGACCGGCGTCGAGCCATTCCTGCCACGGGTGGAGCGTCGCGAGCTCGCGCTTGATCTCCTCATCCTCGACGATGCGGCCCGCGGCCGTGTCGACGACGAACATCCGCCCGGGCTGCAGGCGACCGCGGCGCTTGATCCGCTCGGGGGCGAAGTCGAGCACGCCGGTCTCGCTGCCGATGACGACCAGTCCGTCGGTGGTCTCGGTCCATCGTCCCGGGCGCAGGCCGTTCCGGTCGAGAGTGGCGCCCACGAGCGTGCCGTCGGTGAAGATGAGGGCAGCCGGGCCGTCCCAGGGCTCCATCTGGATGGAGTGGTAGTCGTAGAACGCCCGGAGATCGGGATCGATGTCGGTCTGCTTCTCGTACGCCTCGGGCACCATCATCATGACGGCGTGCGGCAGGCTGCGCCCGGTGAGCGTGAGCAGTTCGAGGACCTCGTCGAACGAGGCCGAGTCGCTCGCTCCGTCCGTGCAGATCGGCAGCAGCGGCTGCACATCGCCGAGCAGCTCGGACTCGAGCTGCGACTGGCGCGCGCGCATCCAGTTGCGGTTGCCCTTGACGGTGTTGATCTCACCGTTGTGCGCGAGCATGCGCAGTGGCTGCGCGAGCGGCCACGACGGGAAGGTGTTGGTCGAGTAGCGCGAGTGCACCACCGCGAGCTCCGACACGAAGCGCTCGTCCTGCAGGTCGGGGTAGAACGGCTCGAGCTGGAGCGTCGTGACCATGCCCTTGTAGCCGAGCGTGCGGCTCGACAGCGACACGAAGTAGGCGTCGTGCTCATGGCGGGCGCGCTTGCGCAGGCGATAGACCCGGCGGTCGAGCTCGATTCCGGCGAGGGCGGGCGCGTCGCCAACGGCAGGACGCGACACGAAGAGCTGCTCGAAAGCGGGGCGTGCGGCGAAGGCGAGCTTGCCGAGGTTCTCATCCTCGGTCGGCACGTCGCGCCAGCCCAGGACCGTCAGACCCTCGGATGCCGCGAGCGCCTCGATGTCGGCCTTCAGAGCGTGGCGTTCGTCGGCGTCGCGCGGCAGGAACGCCATACCCGCGGCGTACTCGCCGGCGGGCGGCAGGTCGAAGTCGACGACCTCGCGGAGGAACGCATCGGGCATCTGCGTCAGAATCCCGGCTCCGTCTCCGGTTCCTGCGTCGGAGCCGATGGCGCCGCGGTGCTCGAGGTTGCGCAGAGCCGTCAAGGCGAGCTCGACGATGTCGTGACCGGCTTCGCCGCGCAGCGTGGCGACCATCGCCAGACCACACGCGTCCTTCTCGAACGCAGGGTTGTACATGCCCTGCTTAGGAGGGAATGAACCGAATCCGGACTTTTGGGGTCGAGGGCTCGAGGCCATACTGACCGTCCTCACATTGGTGCTGAAACCGGGACGACGTCGGCCCTGGGGAACTACTGCTTCGAGGTGACTGCGCTTGTGGCGCTGTCTGCGTGAGCTTCGGGCGTCGGGGGTGCGCTCAGATCCACGAAGTCTTCGGTGCTCTGCGATTGTAGCGCGCTCGGAGCGACCCATTCGCGACCCGGCTGATAAGGCGACGGCTCGTCGCCCGGGTGACGTCGCGTCTGCACCACGATGATCGCGATTCCGACCACGACGGCGAAGATCGCCGCCCAGACGTTGGTGCGGATGCCGAGGATGATCTCACTCGGGTCGATCCGGATCGACTCCCACACGATGCGGCCGGCGCCGTACCAGACGAGGTAGAGACCGAAGAGCTTGCCCCACTGCGCCCAGGCCTTGCGACCGACCCACAGCAGCACGAGCACGCCGAGACCGTTCCAGATCACCTCGTAGAGGAACGTCGGGTGGAAGAGCGTGTCAGGAGCCAGTCCCGCGGGGAACGCGGGGTTGTTGGGATTGATCTCCAGCCCCCAGGGCAGGTCGGTGGGGAGTCCGAAGAGCTCCTGGTTGAACCAGTTCCCGAAGCGCCCCATCGCCTGAGCGAGCAGGATTCCCGGAGCCAGCGCGTCGGCGAAGCTCCAGAACCGGATGCCGGTCCACTTGCAGCCGAGGTAGGCGCCCACGGCACCGCCGATGAGCGCACCGAAGATCGCGATGCCGCCTTCCCAGATGAAGAGCACCGCCCACGGGTTCTTGTCGGGTCCGAAGTAGAACCCCGGGTGCGTCAGGACGTGGAATGCGCGCGCACCCACCAGGGCCAACGGCACAGCCAGCAGTGCGATGTCGATGACGACCCACGGCTCCGCACCGCGCCTCGTGAGGCGGTGGTTGGTCATCAGCGTCGCGACGATGATCCCGGCGATGATGCACAGCGCGTAGAAGTGGATGCGCAGCGGGCCCAGGTCGATGTAGCTCACCGACGGGCTCGGGATGCTCGCGACGAGCGTGTGTGCAGCGTGGATCATCGGATCGTCCCTCGCAAATCGGTGGTCGTGCGACCGGAAAAGTCTAGACGCGCTCGCGGGCGGTGCCCGCCGCGAGTTCACGCGCGGTGTCGGTGAGTCCGGCCACTCCCCCGTCGCGCAGGGCACGCACGAGTGCGGTCCCGACGATGGCGCCGTCGGCATAGTCGACGACGCCCGCGACCTGCTCGGGCGTCGAGATGCCGATGCCGACGCAGGCGTGGGCTGCGCCGAGCGCACGGATACGGCCGACGAGAGTGCGGGCGGCCGCGTCGAGCTCCGTCCGCTCCCCCGTGATTCCCATGGTCGAAACGGTGTACACGAAGCCCGTGGAGGCCTCGACGATCATCCGCAGTCGCTCCTCGGTCGACGTCGGTGCGGCGAGGAAGACGCGGTCGAGCCCCGTGCGCTCCGACGCGGCGAGCCACTCTGGCGCTGCATCCGGAGTGATGTCCGGCGTGATCAGACCTGCACCGCCGGCCGAGACCAGGTCGTCGGCGAAGCGGTCGACGCCGTACTGCAGCACGGGGTTCCAGTAGGTCATGACGAGGATCGGGATGTCGACGCGCTCTGCGATCGCCCGGACTGCCGTGAAGGTGTCGCGCAGTCGGAAACCCGCGGCCAGGGCCACCTGGGTCGCCTCCTGGATGACGACGCCGTCCATCACGGGGTCGGAGTACGGGGGGCCGAGCTCGAGGACGTCGGCGCCGGCCTCTGCCAGCGCGACGGCGGCCTCGATGCTCGTCTCGAGATCGGGAAAGCCGAGCGGAAGGTAACCGACGAACGCGCCGCGCCCCTCGGCGTGTGCGGCCTCGATCGCCGCGGCCACGCGGGAGGTCACAGTTCCACTCCTTCGCCCGACGCCGCCTCGTCGTGTTCGGGCTCGACCACCGGCTCCGCACCGTCGTCGTACAGCTCGAACCAGCGCGCCGCGGTGTCCATGTCCTTATCGCCGCGCCCCGACAGGTTGACGGCGATGATGGCGTCGGGGCCGAGTTCACGTCCGATGCGCAGCGCACCGGCCAGCGCATGGGCCGACTCGATAGCGGGGATGATGCCCTCGGTGCGACTCAGCAGCCGCAGCGCCTCCATCGCCTCGGTGTCGGTGGCCGGGATGTAGGACGCACGACCGATGGACGCCAACCAGGCGTGCTCGGGGCCGACGCCCGGATAGTCGAGTCCCGCGGAGATCGAGTGCGACTCGACCGTCTGGCCGTCCTCGTCCTGCAGCACGAAAGTCTTCGCCCCGTGCAGGACGCCCGGGCGGCCCCGCCCGATCGACGCGGCGTGACGCTCGGTGTCGACTCCCTCACCCGCGGCCTCGACGCCGTACAGCGCGACGCCCTCGTCATCGAGGAAGGCGTCGAACATGCCGATCGCATTCGATCCGCCGCCGACGCAGGCGACGACGGCATCCGGAAGCCGACCGGTCTCGGCGAGGAGCTGCTCGCGTGCCTCTTCCGAGATGATTTTCTGGAAATCGCGCACCATGGCGGGGAAGGGATGCGGCCCCGCCGCGGTGCCGAAGATGTAGTTGGTGGTCTCGACCGAGGCGACCCAGTCGCGGTACGCCTCGTTGATCGCATCCTTGAGGGTGCGCGACCCCGTCGTGACCGGCACGACCTCGGCGCCGAGCAAGCGCATCCGCGCGACGTTGAGCGCCTGCCGTTCCGTGTCGACCTCGCCCATGTAGATCGTGCAGTCGAAGCCGAACAGGGCTGCGGCCGTCGCCGTCGCGACGCCGTGCTGACCGGCTCCGGTCTCGGCGATGACGCGCGTCTTGCCGAGACGCTTGGTCAGCATCGCCTGACCGATCACGTTGTTGATCTTGTGCGAGCCGGTGTGGTTGAGATCCTCGCGCTTGAGGAACACGCGCGCGCCACCGGCGTGCTCGGCGAAACGCGGCACCTCCGTCAATGCGGACGGACGTCCGGCGTAGGTCGCGAGGGTCCGCGTCAGTTCGGCCGCGAACTCGGGGTCGGCCATGGCCGACTCGTATACCGCTGTCAGCTCGTCGATCGCCGCGATGAGGGATTCGGGCATGAATCGCCCGCCGAACTCACCGAAGAAGGGACCGTGCTGTTCTCGCAGGCTCACGCGCCGGCCTCCAGGAATGCGTGCAGGGTGGTCCCGGGGTCGTTGGTCACGAGCGCCTCGCCGATCAGGACGGCGTCGGCACCCGCGCGACGGTAGTGGGACACGTCGTCGGGGGTGAGGACGGCGGACTCCGCGATCTTCACAGCGTCAGCCGGAAGGTGCTCCACGAGCCGGCCGAAGAGATCGCGATCGAGCTCGAACGTCGAAAGGTTGCGCGCGTTGACGCCGACCAGACGCGCTCCGATGTCGGTGGCACGATGCACCTCGTCGAGCGAGTGGGTCTCGACGAGCGGCGTCATGCCGAGTTCGAGCACGAGCTCGTGGAGCTCGGCCAGCACCGGCTGCTCAAGCGCGGCGACGATCAGCAGCACCAGGTCGGCGCCTGCTGCCCGTGCCTCGAAGACCTGGTAGGCGCCTGCGATGAAGTCCTTGCGGAGAACGGGGATAGACACCTCGGCGCGAACGGCCTCGAGGTCGGCCAGGCTCCCCTTGAAACGTCGACCCTCGGTCAGCACGGAGATGACGGATGCGCCGCCCTCCTGATACCGCGCGGCCTGCAGCGCCGGGTCGGGAATGGCGGCGAGATCGCCCCGCGAGGGGCTCGCGCGCTTGACCTCGGCGATGATTTTGACCCGCTCGGCCGGCGCGAGCGCCGCGAGGGCGTCCCGGGCCGGGGCCTGAGCGAGCGCGTCGCGCTCGACGACGGCGAGGGGCCGCTCGGCCGCACGGGCCTCGGCATCCTCGACGGCGCCGGCCGTGAGACCGGCCAGCACGTCAGTGCGCTTTCGGGGTGTACTTGTCGCCGTATGCGCCGTAGCCGGCCTTCGCCATGGCCCAGCCGACGATCAGGCCGACGACCAGGAGACCCGCGGACGCCCAGACCAGCACCGGCATGTCGAGCCAGAAGAACAGGGTGCCGAGCGCGAACGCCAGAAGCATGATCACCACAGCGGTCCACGCCGCCGGGGAGTGTCCGTGGCCGGGGTCGCCGATGTTGCTCATTGTTCTCCTTCGCGGGATTTCTCGGGCTGAGGTCAGTCTACCGGGGCTCAGGCGGTCGGATCGGACCCGCGGCTGAGGTCGTCCCAGGAATCGATCGGATCGTGCGAATCATGCGGACGCGATCCGCCGGGACGGCGGGCCTCGACCGCAGGGTCGGTGCGATAGCGGCGTGCGGTGCTGCGCCACGAGCGCGCCGTGACGAGAGTGAGCACGCCGCCCAGGAACACCGCCAGCGCGCCGATCGCCGTGATCCAGGCCCAAGCGGTGACGGTGATGGCCGACACGAGGGTCCCGACCGCCTCGACCCCCGCGAGGCCGGTCGTGTCGGCGACGACGCCGACCACGGCCTCCGGCGGTGCCGTGAGGGCGATCCGCAGCGACTCGGCGAGGAGAGCCGCGCCGATGAGCACGCCGATGACGCCGAAGACGTAGCGGAGCACCGTGCCGACGATCGACAGCGCCAGACCGAGCGCCAGCGCCGCCAGGCCGAGCGGGGTGACGAGCGGGAGCGCTTCGGTGCCCGGCACCGGAAGGACCGCCTGGGCGCCGTCGCGCAGCGTCGCCTCGAGCCAGGGCTGGGTCGCGCCGATGACCGCGAGGCCGCCGCCGACGACGGCCGCGAGGACGGCGAGCATGCGGGACCGGCGGATCATGGCACCGCGACGACGGGGTCGAGGTCGTCCGCGTCGAAGCATGTGCGGGTGCCGGTGTGGCACGCAGCACCAACCTGCTCGACGAGCAGGAGTACGGCGTCGCCGTCGCAGTCGAGCCGCGCCCCGCGGACGAGCTGGACGTGGCCGGACGTGTCGCCCTTGCGCCAGTACTCCTGGCGCGAGCGCGACCAGAAGGTCACGCGTCCGCTCGTGAGCGTGCGGCGCAGCGCCTCGGCATCCATCCACGCCAGCATGAGCACCTCGCGCGTGTCGTGCTGCTGGACGATCGCGGCGACGAGCCCGTTCGCGTCGAACGAGACCCGGGCGATGCGCTCGTCGATGCTCTCGGTCATCGCCGCACCTCGATGCCCTGAGCGGTCAGCGCGTCCTTGACGTCGCCGATCGTGAGCTGGCCTGAGTGGAACACGGATGCCGCCAGGACGGCATCCGCTCCTGCCTCGATGGCGGGGACGAAATGCTCCGTCGCACCCGCGCCGCCCGAGGCGATCACCGGGACGGACGAGATCTCGCGCATCAGCGAGATGAGCTCCAGATCGAAGCCGTCCTTGGTGCCGTCGGCATCGATCGAGTTGACGAGCAACTCCCCCGCACCCCGTTCGATGGCCTCGCGCGCCCAGGCGAGCGCGTCGATCGAGGTCGCCGTTCGCCCGCCGTGCGTCGTCACGACGAAACCCGATTCGGTGCCCTCGGCGCGCTTGACGTCGAGCGAGAGAACGAGGACCTGCGCGCCGAAGCGGTCGGCGATCTCACCGAGCAGCTCGGGGCGAGCGATCGCGGCCGAGTTGACGCCGACCTTGTCGGCACCGACCGAGAGGAGCCGCGCCACATCGTCGACCGAGCGGACGCCGCCTCCCACGGTGAGCGGGATGAAGACCTGCTCCGCGGTGCGACGGACGACGTCGTAGGTCGTGGCGCGTCCGTCGACGGTCGCGGTGACGTCGAGGAAGGTCAGCTCGTCGGCGCCCTGCTCGAAGTACAGTCGCGCGAGCTCGACCGGGTCGCCCATGTCGCGCAGATTCTCGAAGTTGACGCCCTTGACGACGCGACCGGCGGCGACGTCCAGGCACGGGATGACGCGGCGTGCCAACGTCATGTCAGAGCCTCGCGTTGTGGATCGCGGTGACGAGGATCGCGCGCGCGCCGATGGCGTACAGCTCGTCCATCGTCGTGTTCACGCTCGCGCGCGGCACCATCACGCGGACCGCCACCCACTCGGGGTCGCGCAGCGGCGAGATCGTCGGCGACTCGATGCCACCCGCGATAGCGACGGCCTCATCCACCAGCGCGGCCGGCAGGTCGTAGTCCACCAGCACGTAGCGGCGCGCGACGAGCACGCCGCGAAGCCGGCGCAGCAGCCGCTCGGTGCCGTCCGCATCGTGGGGACCCGCGATCAGCACGGCCTCCGAACGCAGGATCTCGGGACCGAAGACCTCGAGTCCGGCCTGACGGAGGGTCGTGCCCGTCTCGACGACGTCGGCGACGGCATCTGCGACGCCCAGGCGGACCGCGGACTCGACGGCACCGTCGAGCGGCACGAGGTCGACGGCGATCCCGCGCTCGTCGAGGAACGCGTCGACGAGCCCGGGGTACGACGTCGCGATGCGCTTGCCGGCGAGCTCGGCCACGTCGGTGAACGTGCCGGTCGGGGCCGCGAAGCGGAAGGTCGAACCCGCGAAGCCGAGCCGTTCGATCTCGCGCGCGCCCGGCATGCGGGCGTCGAGCAGCAGGTCGCGGCCGGTGATGCCGACGTCGAGGGCGCCCGAGCCGACGTAGGTGGCGATGTCCTTCGGACGCAGGTAGAAGAACTCGACCTCGTTGACGGGGTCGATGACGTGGAGGTCCTTCGAGTCGCGGCGTCCGGTGTATCCGGCCTCGGCCAGCATCTCGGCGGCGGTCTCGGCGAGCGATCCCTTGTTCGGGACGGCGATGCGCAGCATGGGGGTCTTTCTGTCTCGGAGCGGGAGGGCGGGGCGTCGCTCAGAGATGTCGGTAGACGTCTTCGGGGCTCAGACCCTTGCTGATCATGAGCACCTGCAGGTGGTAGAGCAGCTGCGAGATCTCCTCGGCCGTCTCGGCATCGGACTGGTACTCGGCCGCCATCCAGACCTCGGCCGCCTCTTCGACGATCTTCTTGCCGATGGCGTGCACACCGCGGTCGAGCTGCGCGACCGTGCCCGAGCCCTCGGGCCGGGTCTCGGCGATAGAGGTGAGCTCTGCGAACAGCGCGTCGAACGTCTTCACCTAGCCAGGGTACCGGCCCGCGACGGGCGATCCGACCGCGGCGGGCGACGGATCAGTGCCGGTGCGCCCGCAGCGCCCGATCGCGGAGGCTCGCGATCGCGGCATCCGGATCGTCGGCGCCGAACACCGCCGAGCCGGCCACGAACGTGTCGGCTCCGGCCTCGGCCGCCTGCGCGATCGTCGACTCGGAGATGCCGCCGTCGACCTGCAGCCAGACGGAAGAACCGCGACGGCGCGCCTCGTCGGCGAGCCGGCGGAGCTTGGGCATCTGGTCGGCCATGAAGCTCTGGCCGCCGAAGCCCGGTTCGACCGTCATGACGAGGATCTGATCGAACTCGTCCAGCACGTCGAAGAGGCCTTCGACGGGCGTTGCGGGCTTGACGGCGACACCGGCGCGTGAGCCGATCGAGCGCAGCCGGCGAGCGAGCGCGACGGGGTCGGTGGCGGCCTCGAGATGGAAGGTGACGCTCGCGGCACCGAGCTCGGCGTAGCCGGGACCCCAGCGATCGACGTCCGAGATCATCAGATGGACGTCGAGCGGAATCGGACTCGTGGCCTGGATCCGCTCGACCATTTGCGGCCCGAACGTCAGGTTCGGGACGAAGTGGTTGTCCATCACATCGACGTGGACGAAGTCGGCCGATCGGATGCGGCCGAGCTCGGCCTGCATGTTCACGAAATCCGCGGCCAGGATGCTGGGGTTGATGCGCAGGGCGTCGGCGTCGCTCACTCCCCCATTATCGCCGTTCACGGCTTCTGCAGCAGGGTGATGGACATGGCGTCGGTGCCGTGGCGGTGGGGCCACAGCTGCGCGCGGCCCGACCCGTCCTGCGGCTCGGGCAGATCGATCTCTCCCCGACTGACCGCCCGGACGACCTCGCGGGCATCGAGCTCCCGGAGATCGGGGTGGGCTGCTCGCACGTCGGCGACGACCACGGCGGTCTCGGCGAGGTGGGGAGAACAGGTCACGTAGGCGACGACCCCGCCCGGGGCGAGCGCATCGACGGCGGCGGAGAGCAGTTCGCGCTGGAGGGCGCTGAGGTCGGGGACATCCGCGGGGCTCTTGCGCCAGCGCGCCTCCGGCCGGCGACGGAGCGCGCCGAGCCCCGTGCAGGGCGCATCGACGAGGATGCGGTCGTAACGACCTCGGCCGGCACGCTCGCGCCCGTCCTCCTCCGACACCGGCACCTCGAGCGGAACGCCGGCGACCGAGGATCGAACGAGACGTGCGCGCGCAGACGAGATCTCGTTGGCCTCGACCACGGCCCCTCCCGCCAGGGCCTCGGCGGCCAGGACAGCGGTCTTGCCGCCCGGCGCGGCGCACAGATCGAGCCAGCGCTCACCGGCGCGGACCGGGAGCGCGCGCGACAGCGCGAGCGCCGCGAGCTGGGAACCCTCGTCTTGGACGCGGATGCGGCCTTCCGCGCGACGCACCATCGGCTCGGGATCACCGCCGTCGAGGCGGAAACCGAGCGGTGAGTACGGGGTCCGTGCCCGGTCGGCGGGGATGTCGGCGAGGCCCGGCAGCGCGGTCATCGTGACGCTCGGCGAGACGTTGTCGGCGGCCAGCAGCTCGTCGAGTTCGTCCGCGCGCCCCTCGGCCGCGAGTGCCCGACGGAACGCACGGATGACCCATACCGGGTGGGAGTAGCGCAGCCCGAGCCGCTCGTCGTCCGAGCGTGCTGCGGCATCCACCCGCTGCAGCCAATCGCCCGGGTTGTCCCGCGCGATGCGTCGCAGGACCGCGTTGGCGAAACCGGCCGCGTTGGGCGCGCCCGCGCGCCGCACCAGCTCGACGCTCTCGTTCACCGCGGCATGAGACGCGACCCGCGTCGACAGCAGCTGATGGACACCGAGGCGCAGCGCGTCGCGCACCGGCGGATCGATCGTGTCGATGGAACGCCCCGACGCCTGCTCGATGATCGCATCGTAGGTGCCCTGGCGGCGCAGCGTGCCGTATGTCAGCTCGGTCGCGAGCCCGGCGTCGGCAGGGCTCAGTCCCGCCCGCCGGAGCTCCTGCGGCAGAAGGAGGTTCGCATACGCGTCGGAGTCGGCCACCGCGCGCAGCACGTCGAAGGCGACACGGCGTGCGGGGTTCACGATCCCGCCTCGAGGCTGTCGACGCGCAGTCCGCGCCACCAGTCGGGAGCCGGCATCGCGCCGCGCCCCGCGGGCTGCACCGACAGGAGCGAGATCGTGCCGTCGGCGGTTCCGACGAGGACCTCCTTACCGACGAGGCAGATCTCGCGCGGTGCGAGGGCAGCGGCATCCGGCCCGCGCCTCGCAGACAGCACCTTGAGCCGCTGCCCGGCCACCGTGGTGTGCGCGCCGGGCTCGGGCGTCGTGCCGCGGAAGCGGTCGAGCACCGTGTCGGCGGGCAGTGCGAAATCGAGGAGCCCGTCGGCGAGCGTGAGCTTGGGAGCGAGGGTCGGCGCGCCCGTCTGCGGGACGGCGGTCGCGGTGCCGTCGGCGATCGCGTCGACAACATCCGAGACGGTGTCCGCACCCAGATCCGCGAGTTCGGCGAGAAGTCGCCCCGCGGTGGCGCCCCGGTCCACCGGGTGGCGCGTCTGCGCGAAGACATCGCCCGCGTCGAGCTCAGGAACGAGCTGGAACACGCTTACGCCGCTGACCCGGTCCCCCGCGATGAGCGAATGCTGCACCGGCGCCGCCCCGCGCCAGGCCGGCAGCAGCGAGAAGTGCAGGTTGATCCACCCGTGCCGCGGTGCCGACAGGAGCGGCTCGCGCACCAGCCCTCCGTACGCGACGATGACGCCGAGGTCGGCGCCCCACGACGTGATCGTCTCCGTCGCCGCCGCATCGAGGCGGTCGGTCTTCAGCACCGGCAGTCCGAGCTCAGCCGCGAGCGCGCCGACCGGCGAGGGCGTCAGCACGCGCTTGCGACCGAGCGGCGCGTCGCGGCGCGTCACGACTCCGACGATCTCGTGGCGAGAGGCGGCGAGTCGCCGGAGCGAGGGCAGGGCGGGTTCCGGTGTCCCGGCGAAGACGATGCGCATGGCGCTCCTCACAGATCGAGATCGGGCACGTCGAGACGTACTCTGAGTGTATTGCGCGGTCCTGGCGGCGCCCCGCGCCGACGACGCCCGCGCAGCGCCGCAGCGACGACCGACGCCCGAAGCGACTCGGCCACCGTGCGCCCCAGCGCATACTCGAACCGCACGAGCGCACGGACGGCGTCTTCGCGCGGCACGGGGCCGAGAATCGACGTCTCGGTCAGAGCGGGCACATCGGCCCGCAGCTGCTCGATCGCCTCCGATACGGCTGATGCGGTCCCTTCCACGGCCGCGACGCGCACCGTCGGCGGCATGTGGAGCGGGGCCCTCTCGGCGAGCTCCGCCCGGGCGTACGCCGGTTGCGTCCATGTCGCGAGCGCGCGGGCGGCGGGACCCGCGACACCGACGAGGTGCACCGGCGCGCCGGGCGCCGCGAGAGCCGCAGCATCCGACCACCACCGCAGACATGCCTCGGCGATGCGCAGCTGCTCGGTCATCAGCATCCGATCGCCGTCGAGCAGGATGACGGCGTGGTACCCGCCGGCGGCGAAGGGCTCCGCGCCGCGCGTCGCGATCACGAGGGCGGGTCTCGCATCGACGTGGGTGACCTGGTGCTCGCCGTCGGAGACGATGACACGGGTGTTCGGGAAGGCGCGTCCGAGCTCGTCGGCCGTGCGCTCGCTCCCCGACGACGCCATGCGCAGGCGCTGGGAGGAGCACGACGCGCATCCCCACGCCGGCGCACCCCGCCCGCACCACGCGCACTCGGGAACGGCACCCGGCCGACGGGCGCGCAGCGGACCGGCGCAATGCGCGCAGCGCGCCGGCGTGCGGCAGTCGGCGCACACCAGCACCGGGGCGTACCCGGGTCGTGCCACCTGCACCAGAACGGGTCCGTGCGTCAGCGCCTCGCGCGCCGCGGCGAACGCCGCCGACGGGACCCGCGTGCCCCGCGACTCGCCCTCGCGCGTCGCCGACAGCACGACCCGGGGGCTCTCACGACGGCGGGCCGCGATCTCGCGCACCCAGCCGAGTGCTACGAGACGCTCGACGTCGGTCGTCCGTGTCAGACCGACGAAGACCAGCGCGCAGGCCTGGAGCTCCTGCCGGACGAGGGCGGCGTCTCGCGCATGCACACCCGGGCTCAGCGGCTCCGCGAGCAGCGGATCGCCGTCGTCCCAGAGGAGGACGGCGCCGACGTCATGGGCAGGGGCGTACACGCTCGACCGATTGCCCACCACGATGCACGGCACCGGGGCCAGCAGCCGAAGGTACCCCGCGTAGCGCTCGGGGCCCGAGCGGCGCGCATCGTCCCTGACGACCGCTCCCTCGTCGACCCGACGCGCCAGGACGGAGAGGACATGCGCCTCGTCTCGGTGGTCGGGCACGACGACGACCGCGCTCTTGCCCCGCGCGAGCGTAAGCACGGCCAGCGCGGCGAGCAGTTCGGACCAGGCAGGGACGTCCTCGGCGGGGCGGGGCGGGGCGTCGACCGCGAGGCGCTCGCCGTTCTCGACCGCACCCTCCAGATCGGGGTACGCCGCCGTCGTCTCGCGGGCCCAGGCGAGGGACTCCGCGCTCACGACCGGTACGTCAGGCGAACCGGAGGCCGCCCAGGCCTTCTCGGCCCGCACCATCCGTTTCGGGATCACCAGCCGCAGGATATCGCTCGCCGACCCCGCGGCCCGATCGGCCACCCGGCGCGCGTGGGCGTAGAGCCGCTCCGGCAGCACCTCGACGGGCGAAACGACATCCTCGAGCTCGGACAGGGGACGGTCGCCGTCGGTCTCG
Organism: Microbacterium sp. BDGP8; assembly: GCF_029991045.1. Classification (NCBI taxonomy): domain Bacteria; kingdom Bacillati; phylum Actinomycetota; class Actinomycetes; order Micrococcales; family Microbacteriaceae; genus Microbacterium; species Microbacterium sp. BDGP8. Next base: position 1,786,920 of record NZ_CP120712.1, read on the forward strand.
TCGCCGAGCTCGACGAGGTAGCCCTCGACGGTGCGCCCGACCGTGCGGAGCGGCACCTTGACCCGCACACCGGGCAACGCGGCCTCGCGGAGGACGTCGGGAACGACGTAGTCGAAGAGGCGATCGAGCTGCGGCAGGGGCGAATCGATCAATACTCGGGCGACCCGCCGAGGCGCGTCGCTCACAGGCCCGCGGCGGCGCGCAACTCCTCGACACGGTCGGTGCGCTCCCAGGTGAACTCGGGCAGCTCGCGGCCGAAGTGACCGTACGCGGCGGTCTTCGCATAAATGGGCCGCAGGAGGTCGAGGCGGTCGATGATCGCCTGCGGCCGGAGATCGAACACGTCGCGGATGGCCGCCGAGATGACCTCGTCGGCGACGTGGCCCGTACCGAACGACTCGACGTAGAGCCCCACGGGTGCGGCGCGCCCGATCGCATAGGCGACCTGCACCTCGAGACGGTCGGCCAGGCCTGCGGCGACGGCGTTCTTCGCGACCCACCGCATCGCATAGGCCGCGGAGCGGTCGACCTTCGACGGGTCCTTGCCGCTGAAGGCTCCGCCGCCATGCCGTGCGGCGCCCCCATAGGTGTCGATGATGATCTTGCGGCCGGTCAGTCCGGCATCCCCCTTCGGGCCGCCGACGACGAACGGCCCCGCGGGGTTGATGACGTACTCGACGTCGGAGATGTCGAGACCGGTTTCGGCAAGCACCGGCTCGATGACCTCGGCCTGCACGGCCGCCCGCAGCGCCGGCAGCGAGATGTCGGGCTGGTGCTGTGTCGAGAGCACCACGGTCTCGACCGTGCGGGGCACCGCGCCCTCGTAGCCGAGGGTCACCTGCGTCTTGCCGTCGGGCCGCAGGAACGGCAGGGCCCCGGTGCGGCGGGCCGATGTCAGACGCTCGGCGATGCGGTGGGCAGTCCAGATGGCCATCGGCATGAGCTGCGGCGTCTCGTTGGTCGCGTAGCCGAACATGATGCCCTGGTCGCCGGCGCCGAGCGCATCGGTCGGATCGATCGAACCCTGCTCGCGGTGCTCCAGGGCGTTGTCGACGCCGGCGGCGATATCGGACGACTGCTCGCCGATCGACACCGTCACACCGCACGAGTCGCCGTCGAAGCCCGTCTCGCTCGAGGTGTACCCGATTCCGTTGACGACGCCGCGGACGATGCCGGGGATGTCGGCGTAACCGTCGGTGCGCACTTCGCCCGCGACGTGCACCAGACCCGTCGTCACGAGGGTCTCGACAGCGACACGGGAGCCGGGGTCGACCGTGAGCAGCGCGTCGAGGATGCTGTCGGAGATCTGGTCGCAGATCTTGTCGGGGTGCCCCTCGGTGACGGACTCGGACGTGAACAGGCGCAGCTGGCTCATCGGGGCTCCCTGTGGGACGGAACGGGGCGGGATCGGGACGGAGACGATTCTGCCCGCGGCGGCCGACATCCGGCTGCCGCGGGCAGAAATGTGACGGGTCTACCGCCGGATCAGTCGAGCGAACGCAGGCGGAGCTTGTCCTCGTGGATCTCGTGCATCGCGATCGTCAGCGGCTTGTCCTCGACCGACGAGTCGACGAGCGGGCCGACGTTGTCGAACAGGTTGCCCTCGTGGAGGTCGGAGTAGTAGTCGTTGATCTGACGCGCACGCTTGGACGCGTAGATGACCAGCTGGTACTTCGAGTCGACCTTGTCGAGCAGGGCGTCGATGGGCGGGTCGATGATGCCTTCGTTGCTTCCGGCCATGGCGGATCCTTCCGGGATCGATGTCGGTGGAGAGTCTGCTGCCGCGCCGCAGGCGCAGGCATCCCCCCAGTCTACGCGATCAGTCGGCCAGCGCGGCGACCTCGTCGGCCGCGCGCGCGACGGTGTCATTGACGACGCGGTAGTCGAACTCGCCCTGCGAGGCGAGCTCGACACGCGCCGTACGGAGGCGACGGGCGCGTTCCTCGGCGTCCTCGGTTCCCCGCCCGACCAGCCGGTCGACCAGTTCGTCCCAGCTCGGCGGCAGGAGGAAGACGAGGGTCGCATCCGGCGCGGCCGCGCGCACCTGACGGGCTCCCTGCAGGTCGATCTCCAACAGCACCGTGCGCCCCGCCGCGAGTGCCGCCTCGATGGGCGCCTTCGGCGTGCCGTACCGGTGACGGTTGTGCACGGTGGCCCACTCGAGCAGCTCGCCCTCGGCGATGAGACGGTCGAACTCGGCGTCGTCGACGAAGTAGTAGTGCTCGCCGTCGACCTCTCCCGGCCGCGGGGCCCGGGTGGTCGCCGACACCGACAGCATGATCTCGGGATGGTTGTCGCGGATGTGCGCGGCCACCGTTCCCTTGCCGACGGCAGTGGGCCCGGCCAGCACAAGCAGCCGCGATCGGCCGGCACGCGGCTGAGGCTCGGGCAGGCGGGCATCCAGGAACTGCTGAAGCGCGAGCCGCTGACGCGACCCCAGCCCGCCGAGGCGCTTGACGGGCGAGATGTCGAGATCCGCGAGGATCCGGTCGCGCTTGTTCTCACCGATCGCCGGGATCGCCGTGAGGAAGTCGGTCACCCGCATGGCGCCGGCCGCCGACTCGGGATCGGCGAGAGCGCGCCGCAGGAGCTCCTGAGGTGAGATGACGCGCATCGCGACATCCTTCTTCAGCGCCGCCCGCTCGCGTCGCGCTTCGACGGCACGGCGTGACGCCGCGGCGCGGTCGACCTCGGGTGGGTGGGGACGATCAGCCACGGGCTTCCTCCTCTGCCTCGGCGAGCTCCCGCCGATGCGCGTCGATGGCGTCGATGATTCCGTCGGGACCGGCGGCGAGCACGCTGCGGCTGGCGCTCGCGACCACCTGGCCCGCGAGCGGTCCGAACACCGAACGCACCGCGCCGAGCGCCACGCCCTGCGCGCCGAAGCCGGGAGCGAGGATCGGTGCGCCGCGAAGCGATTCGTGCGTGAGGCCGAGCTCGTCGCGGTCGACGGTCGCACCCACGACGAGCCCGACGTGACCGAGACCTCCCGCGTCCGCCGCCGCACGGTTCGCCCATCCCACGCCGGCGGCGACCCAGTCCGCGACCGTCTGGCCGCGCTGCGCCTCGACGACGGTGACCTCCGCCGACTGCAGTCCGAACGCCTCGGGGTTGCTGGTGGCGGCCAGGACGAAGACGCCCTTGCCGGCGCGCGCCGCGGCTGTGATCGTGCCGCGGAGCGACCCCGGGCCGAGGTACGGGCTCACGGTGACGGCGTCCGCCTCCAGCGGGGCGCCCGGCTCGAGCCACGCCGCGGCATAGCCGTCCATCGTGCTGCCGATGTCGCCGCGCTTGGCGTCCGCGATGACGATGAGGTCCGCGTCGCGTGCGGCGCGCTGCACCTCTTCGAGCGCGGCGAAGCCCGCTGACCCGTAGCGTTCGAAGAAGGCGACCTGCGGCTTGACGATGCCCACCCGCTCGCGCGCGGCCTCGACCACGCGCAGACCGAACTCGCGCACGCCCGCGGCCGAGGCCGGAAGGCCCCAGTCCGCGAGCAGTGCGGCGTGCGGGTCGATGCCGACGCAGAGCGACCCATACGTGTCGAGCGCGCCGGACAGGCGCTCCCCGAATGCGGTCACCTGCGCCCCGCCCGCTCGAGGGCGTAGTCCTGCAGGCTCTTAACCTCGAACCCTTCCCGGAGCACGGGCAGCGCGCTCACGGCGGCACCGAGGACGGCCATCGTGGTGAACAGGGCACGGTCGCCCGCCACGGCCGCGGCCCGGATCTCGTAGCCGTCTGCGCGAGCGACGCCGCCCGAGGGCGTGTTCACGACCATGTCGATCTCGCCGGCGTTGATGAGATCGACGACGTTTCGCTCCCCCGAGCCCTGGGTCTCGGAGTACTTGCCGACGACCTCCACGCGGATGCCGTTGCGAGCGAGGATCTCGGCGGTCCCCTCGGTCGCGATCAGGCGGAAGCCGAGCTCCTGCAGCCGGTGGGCAGGCAGGATGACGGCGCGCTTGTCGTCGTCGGCGACCGACAGGAACACGGTGCCCGAGGTGGGCATGCCGCCGTAGGCGGCCGCCTGGCTCTTCGCGAAGGCGGTCGGGAAGTCGCGGTCGATGCCCATGACCTCACCGGTCGAGCGCATCTCCGGGCCGAGGACCGAGTCGACCGTCCGGCCGTCAGCGGTGCGGAAGCGCTTGAAGGGGAGTACGGCCTCCTTGACGGCGACCGGCGCATCGAGCGGGACCCGCGAGCCGTCCTCGGCGGGCAGCAGCCCCTCGGCCTTCAGCTCGGCGATCGACGACCCGGCCATGATCCGCGACGCGGCCTTGGCCAGCGGGATGCCGAGCGCCTTCGACACGAAGGGCACGGTGCGGCTCGCGCGGGGGTTCGCCTCGATGACGTAGAGCACGCCCGCCGACACGGCGAACTGCACGTTCAGCAGACCCCGCACGCCGACACCGCGGGCGATGGCGAGAGTCGCCTCGCGCACCCGGTCGATCTCGGTGCGGCCGAGCGACATCGGCGGCAGCGTGCAGCTCGAGTCACCGGAGTGGATGCCGGCTTCCTCGAGGTGCTCCATCACGCCGCCGATGTACAGCTCTTCACCGTCGAACAGCGCGTCGACGTCGAGCTCCACGGCGTCATCGAGGAAGCGATCGACGAGCAGCGGGAGGCCCGGGCCGATGATCGCCTGGTCGGCGACGCGCACGAAGTAGTCGCGCAGGCTCTCGGTGTCGTAGACGATCTCCATGCCACGGCCACCGAGGACGAAGCTCGGGCGGACCAGGACGGGGTAGCCGATCGACTCGGCGACCTCGACGGCCCCCTCGACGTCGATGGCGGTGCCGTTGCGCGGGGCGACGAGACCGGCGTCGTCGAGCAGACGCGAGAAGAGCTCGCGCTCCTCCGCCAGATCGATCGCCGCGGGCTGGGTGCCCAGGATGCTGTACCCGGCCGCCTCGATGCCCTTTGCGAGCCCGAGCGGCGTCTGACCGCCGAGCTGGCAGATGACGCCGAGGATCGTGCCGGACTGCGACTCGGCGTGCAGCACCTCGAGGACGTCCTCGAGCGTCAGCGGCTCGAAGTAGAGCCGGTCGCTCGTGTCGTAGTCGGTCGACACCGTTTCGGGGTTGCAGTTGACCATGATCGTCTCGTAGCCGGCGTCCGCCAGCGCGAAGCTGGCGTGGACGCACGAGTAGTCGAACTCGACGCCCTGCCCGATGCGGTTGGGGCCCGAGCCGATGATGACGACCTTCGTGCGCTCGGAGGGCGTGACCTCGGTCTCGGTGTCGTACGACGAGTAGTGGTACGGCGTGAGCGCGGGGAACTCACCGGCGCAGGTGTCGACCGTCTTGAAGACCGGCCGCAGGCCGAGGCCGTGGCGGACGCCGCGCACCTCTTCTTCGGTGATGCCGCGCAGCTGCGCGATCTGCGCGTCGCTGAACCCGTGGTCCTTCGCCGTCCGAATGACGTACTCGTCGAGCTCGCCCGCGTCGGCCACGAACGCCGCGACCTCGTTGATCAGCTCGATCTGGTCGAGGAACCACGGGTCGATCGCGGTGGCCTCGAAAGCCTGCTCGACCGTCGCGCCCTTGCGCATCGCCTGCTGCAGGACCACGATCCGGCCGTCGGTCGGGGTCTTCGCGATCTCGAGCAGCTCGTCCACCGAGCGCTCCTCGTCGCCCCAGTGGAAGCTCGATCCGCGCTTCTCGAGCGAGCGCAGCGCCTTCTGGAGAGCCGTGGCGTAGTTGCGCCCGATCGCCATCGCCTCGCCCACCGACTTCATGGTCGTCGTGAGGGTGGTGTCGGCGGCCGGGAACTTCTCGAAGTTGAAGCGCGGCACCTTGACCACGACGTAGTCGAGCGTCGGCTCGAAGCTCGCCGGGGTGACCTTCGTGATGTCGTTCGGGATCTCGTCGAGGCGGTAGCCGATCGCGAGCTTCGCGGCGATCTTCGCGATCGGGAACCCGGTCGCCTTCGACGCCAGCGCGGACGAACGCGACACGCGCGGGTTCATCTCGATGACGATGATGCGCCCCGTCTGCGGATCGACCGCGAACTGGATGTTGCAGCCACCGGTGTCGACGCCGACGGCGCGGATGATGTCGATGCCGATGTCGCGCATCTTCTGATACTCGCGGTCGGTGAGCGTCAGTGCCGGCGCGACCGTGATGGAGTCGCCGGTGTGGACGCCGACCGGGTCGACGTTCTCGATCGAGCAGACGACCACGGTGTTGTCGGCCGAGTCGCGCATGAGCTCGAGCTCGTACTCCTTCCACCCGAGGATCGACTCCTCCAGCAGGACCTCGGTCGTGGGCGAGTCGCGCAGGCCCGCTCCGGCGATACGGCGCAGGTCCTCCTCGTTGTACGCGAAGCCCGAGCCGAGCCCGCCCATCGTGAAGGAGGGGCGCACGACGAGCGGGTAGCCGAGCTCGGCGGCGCCCGCGAGCACCTCGTCCATCGTGTGGCAGATGCGGCTGTCGGCGACATCCGCTCCCGAGTCGATGACGAGCTGCTTGAAGATCTGCCGATCCTCGCCCTTATTGATCGCCTCGAAGTTCGCGCCGATCAGCTCGATGTCGTACTTCTCGAGGATGCCGTGCTTGTGCAGGTCGATCGCCGCGTTGAGAGCGGTCTGACCGCCCAGGGTCGGCAGGATCGCGTCGGGGCGCTCCTTGGCGATGATCGTCTCGATGACCTGCCACGTGATGGGCTCGATGTACGTGGCGTCGGCGAAGTCGGGATCGGTCATGATCGTCGCCGGGTTGGAGTTGACGAGGATGACGCGGACGCCCTCCTCGCGGAGCACGCGGCACGCCTGGGTGCCGGAGTAGTCGAATTCACAGGCCTGGCCGATGACGATCGGCCCCGACCCGATGACGAGGACGCTCTGGATATCGTCGCGCTTGGGCATCAGTTCTTGTTCTCCTGGGTCGCGACCACGAGGTCGCGGAAGCGGTCGAAGAGGTAGTTGGCGTCGTGCGGGCCGGCGGCGGCCTCGGGGTGGTACTGCACCGAGAATGCCGGCAGGTCGAGGGCCCGCAGGCCCTCCACGACGTTGTCGTTGAGGCCGACGTGGCTCACCTCGACGCGGCCGAAGCCGGCCGGGCTGTCGACGACGCCCTCGATCGGCGCGTCGACGGCGAAGCCGTGGTTGTGCGCGGTGATCTCCACGCGCCCGGTCTGCTTGTCGAGCACGGGCTGGTTGATGCCGCGGTGGCCGAAGGGCAGCTTGTAGGTGCCGAAGCCGAGGGCGCGGCCGAGGAGCTGGTTGCCGAAGCAGATCCCGAAGAACGGCAGCTTCTCGGCGAGGACGCCCCGCAGAAGCTCGACGTGGTGGTCGCTCGCGGCCGGGTCGCCCGGGCCGTTGGAGTAGAACACCGCGATCGGGTCGATCGCACGGAGCTGCTCGAACGTGACGTCCTGCGGGAGGACGTGGACGTCGAATCCGCGGGCGGCGAGGTTGTTCACCGTGGCCTGCTTCACGCCGAGGTCGAGCACCGCGAGGTTTCCGAGCCGCTCCCCCGTCGCCGGGGTCACCTCGGCGGCGGGCACCGACACCTCGGCGGACAGGTTGCGACCGGTCATCTCCGGCGCCTCGCGGACGATGCGCAGCTGCTCCTCGGGATCGATCTCGGCGGCGTCGCCGCTGAAGACGCCGCCGCGCATCGAGCCCGCCGAGCGCAGGACGCGCGTGACGGCGCGCGTGTCGATGCCGCTGATGCCGACGATGCCGTCGCGCTCGAGCGACTCGTCGAGCGAGTGCTCCGAGCGCCAGTTCGACACGACGCGCGAGGGGTCGCGCACGATGTAGCCGGCGACCCAGATGCGGCGCGACTCGACGTCCTCGCCGTTCATGCCGGTGTTTCCGATGTGGGGTGCGGTCTGCAGCACGATCTGGCCCGCGTAGGACGGGTCGGTGAGGGTCTCCTGGTAGCCGGTCATGCCGGTCGCGAAGACGACTTCTCCGAGGGTGGTGCCGCACGCGCCGTAGGCGCGGCCGATGTGGCGGGATCCGTCCTCGAGCACGAGCACGGCGGGGTCACGGGTGAACAGTGTCACGCGTCGCCTCCTGGGGTCTGGGTGGGGGTCACGATGGTCTGGATGGCATCGGCCAGCGCACGGGCCGATGCGGTCTGGGGCCGGAAGTAGCTGTCCACGATCGTCTCGTCATCGATCAGCCAGCTCAGGCGCGTCAGGCCCTGCTTCTCGACGACACGGTCGATGGCGACGGTGGCCTGATCGACGGAGACGATGCGCCCGGCGGGGATGTACAGGCGCGGCTGACCGGTCAGGTCGATGGCCACGCCGTCACCCGCGCCTCCCGCGGCGACGATGACGTCGACGCGGGAGCGGAATCCGAGCCCGCGGATGGCGAGGCGCTCGAGCGGCTCGTCGTGGCGGGTCGTCGCGACGTAGAGTCCCGAGATCGCCGCCGTCTGCACGGCGCCCGCGGGCAACTCGCCCACCGGTGCCGTGAGGCCGCTGTCGCGCCTCGTTCGTCGTCGCCAGGCCCAGACCCCGAGTGCGAGCAGCACCAGGGCGACCGCGACCATGACGAGCAGAGCTCCTTCGCGGGTCACGCGCGGGCTCCCGGGCGTTCGAGCAGGTCGCCGTCGGCGACCGTCGGCGTGCCGCGGAAGAACGTCCAGCGCACCTCGCCCGGCAGTTCGCGATCGACGTAGGGCGAGTTCACGCTGCGACCCCGCAGGTCGGCATCCGTGAAGGTGCGGACCGGGCGCGGGTCGTACAGCGTGAACGAGGCGGGGCGGCCGGCCTCGAGCGGCGTGCCGGCATCGGCCAGGCGGCCGATCCGAGCGGGAGCCGTCGAGAGCACGCGGGCGACGTCGCCCCAATCGAGCAGTCCGGTGTCGACGACCGCTTGCTGCACGACCCGCAGCGCGGACTCGAGACCAACCATGCCGTTCGCCGCGGCGGCCCATTCGCACGTCTTCGCCTCGGCGGGGTGCGGCGCGTGGTCGGTCGCGACGATATCGATCGTGCCGTCGGCGAGGCCCTCGCGGACTGCCCGCACGTCCTCGTCACGGCGAAGCGGCGGGTTGACCTTGAAACGCGCGTCGTAGCCGCGGACGAGTTCCTCCGACAGCAGCAGGTGGTGCGGGGTCACCTCGGCGGTCACGTTCACGCCCCGCTTCTTCGCCCACCGGATGATGTCGACCGAGCCCGCCGTCGAGAGGTGGCAGACGTGCAGTCGAGAGCCGACGTGCTCCGCGAGCAGGACGTCGCGCGCGATGATCGACTCCTCGGCGACCGCCGGCCAGCCGGTCAGTCCCAGCTCTGCCGACACGGTGCCCTCGTTCATCTGGGCGCCCTCGGTCAGCCGCGGATCCTGAGCATGCTGGGCGACGACGCCGTCGAACGACTTCACGTATTCGAGGGCGCGGCGCATGATGAGCGGATCGAAGACGCAGAAGCCGTCGTCGCTGAACACGCGGACGCGCGCCCGCGAGGCGGCCATCGCGCCCAGCTCGGCCAGGCGCTCGCCCTTCTGCCCGATCGTGACGGCGCCGATCGGCTGGACGTGCACGTACCCGGCGGCCTCGCCCAGGGCGAGCTCCTGCTCGACGACACCCGCGGTGTCGGCGACGGGCGAGGTGTTGGGCATCGCGAAAACGGTGGTGAACCCGCCCGCCGCTGCGGCACGCGACCCGGTGAGGATCGTCTCGGACGCCTCGAACCCCGGCTCGCGCAAGTGGGTGTGCAGGTCGACGAGCCCCGGCAGGGCGATGAGCCCGTCGGCGTCGACGACGGTGGCACCTCTGGCGCTCAGGCCGGTGCCGACCTCGGCGATCGTCCCGTCGATGACCAGCATGTCCGTCGCGTCGCTGCCGGCCAGGCGCGCTCCGCGGATGAGGAAGCTCTCGCTCATCGTCCGTCCTCCTCAGCTTCGGTGCGCTCGCCCGCGAGCAGCAGGTAGAGCACGGCCATCCGCACCGAGACACCGTTCGCCACCTGCTCGAGCACGGTCGAGCGCGGCGAATCGGCGGCGGCGGCGGAGATCTCCATCCCCCGGTTCATCGGGCCGGGGTGCAGGACAATGCTATCGGCCGGGAGCGCGCCGAGCCGCGCGGCATCCAGGCCCCACATCCGCGAATACTCCCGTTCAGTCGGGAAATAGGCGGCGTTCATGCGCTCGAGCTGGATGCGGAGCATCATGAGCGCATCCGGACCCGCGGCGATGGCCTCATCGAGGTCGTAGATCACGCGGACCGGCCAGGCCGACACATCCTGCGGCACGAGGGTCGGCGGTGCGACGAGGGTCACCTCGGCACCCAGGGTCGTCAGCAGCCAGACGTTCGATCGCGCGACGCGCGAGTGCAGGATGTCGCCGACGATCGTCACCCGGAGACCGGCGAGGTCGCGGCCCCGGCTGGCCTCGCCGAAGAATCGTTTGCGGATGGTGAATGCGTCGAGCAGGGCCTGCGTCGGATGCGCGTGCGTGCCGTCACCGGCGTTGACCACACCGGCGCTGATCCATCCGCTGCCGGCCAGGGTCTGCGGTGCGCCGGAGGCGCCATGGCGGATCACGACGGCGTCGGCCCCCATCGCCTGCAGCGTCTGTGCCGTGTCCTGGAGCGACTCGCCCTTGGAGACCGACGACCCCTTGGCCGAGAAATTGATGACGTCGGCCGAGAGGCGCTTGGCGGCGGCCTCGAACGAGATCCGGGTGCGCGTGGAGTCCTCGAAGAAGAGGTTCACGACGGTCTTGCCTCGGAGCGTGGGGAGCTTGCGGACCTCGCGCTGCTGCGTAGCCGCCATGTCCTCCGCGACGTCGAGGATGCGCAGGGCGTCGCGCCGATCCAGGTCCTTGGTGTCGAGCAGGTGCCTCATGCTCCGATCGTCACCTCCTCGACGCCGTCGACCTCGCGCAGGCGCACATTGACCCGCTCGTCGCGGGCGCTGGGCAGGTTCTTGCCGACGAAGTCGGGTCGGATGGGCAGTTCGCGGTGGCCGCGGTCGACGAGAGTCGCGAGTCTGACGGCCGCGGGGCGACCGATGTCCTGCAGCGCGTCGAGGGCCGCGCGGATCGATCGTCCGGAGAACAACACGTCGTCGACGAGGACGACGACCTTGCCGTCGATGCCGCCCTCCGGAATCGCGGTTGGCTGCGGTGCCCTCGTCGGGTTGCGGTGCAGATCGTCGCGGTACATCGTCACATCGAGTGCTCCGACCGGGACGACCGTCCCGGAGATCTCCGCGAGGAGAGAGCCGATGCGTGCAGCGAGGGGAACGCCCCGCCGCGGGATGCCGAGGATGACGAGGTCGGCGGGTCCCCTGTTCGACTCGAGGATCTCGTGGGAGATCCTCGTCAGGGCCCGCGCGATGTCGGCTTCATGCAGCACGGTGCGCGTGCTCATCCGCCGCTCCCTTCTCCGCCTCACAGGACGGGGTTAAAGGTTGCTGGGTGCGGCGCCCATGATAGCGCTCGGAGGCCTCCGGAGCACATCCATGGCCACTCAGGCCTCGCCCGGGGGCGGACTGTTACGCTCGACGAAATTCCATGACTGCACCGACCGACGTCCCCATCGCACCGGACGCCCGTCTGCACGTGGCAACGCACGGCTCGGCCGCGGAGCCCGGAGCGACGGGCCGCGCCGGTGCGAAGGCTATCCTCCTCGGCGAGCACGCCGTCGTGTACGGCCGCCCGGCGATCGCGATCCCGGTCAACGCTCTCGGAGTCGAGGCGCACGCGCAGCCGGCCGAAGGCCGCGGTCACCTCGCCAGCACGCTCTTCCACGGCCCCATCGCCCGAGCGCCCGAGCGGCTGCACGTCACGCTGACAGCCATGCGCGCCGCACTGGCGGCGGCAGGCAGGCCGGGCGCCGAGCTCGACATCTCGATCGACAGCAGCATCCCGGCCGAACGCGGGCTCGGGTCGAGCGCCGCCGTGTCCGCGGCGGTCATCGAGGCAGTGCTGGGTGCGTGCGGCTTCGCGGCCGACGACGAGACGATGCACGAGCTCATCCAGACGGCCGAGCGCGCCGCCCACGGCGCACCGAGCGGACTGGACGCGCGCACCGTACGCGCTCGGGCGGCCGTGTGGTTCGACCAGGGCCGCATCGAGCCCGTCTCCGTCGGGGGCGATCTCGTGTTCGTCATCGCGGACACCGGAGTCCGGGGGCGCACCCGTGAAGCCGTCGCCGCCGTCGCGCAGCGGCGGGAGAGCGATCCGCGCGCGGTCGAAGCCGCCTTGGACGAGCTGGGCGCGCTGGCGACCGCCCTCCGCAGCGACGTCTCGACGGGTGACCGCGAGGCGATCGGAAGCGCGATGAGCCGCGCCCACGTCCTCTTGACGGGCCTGGGCGTCGGCGATCCGGCGCTGGACCACCTCGTGCAGGCCGCGACCGCCGGCGGCGCCCTGGGCGCCAAGCTGACCGGCGGCGGCCGGGGCGGCTGCGTCCTCGCGCTCGCTCGAGACGCGGCATCCGCCGCCGAGCTCGGCGACCGACTCACCCGCGCCGGCGCCGCCGCGGTCTGGACCACCACCGTCGAAGGAGCGGCATGAGCACCGCGACAGCCATCGCGCACCCGAACATCGCGCTCGTGAAGTACTGGGGCAAGCGCGACAGCGCACTGAACCTCCCCGCAACGGGCAGCCTGTCGATGACGCTGGACATCTTCCCCACCACGACGACCGTCAGCCTCGACGAGGGAGCGTCCGGCGACGTCCTCGTCTTCAACGGCGAGCAGCGCGTCGACGGACCCGCCGAGCGGGTCACGCGATTCCTCGACATCGTTCGCGAGATGGCGGGCAGCACGCTCTCCGCTCGCGTCGAGACAGTCAACACCGTGCCGTCGGCCGCCGGTCTCGCGTCGTCCGCTTCGGGCTTCGCCGCGCTGGCCGTCGCCGCTTCCGCGGCTTACGGGCTGGACCTCGATACCCGCTCCCTGAGCCGACTCGCCCGCCGCGGCTCGGGATCGGCGTCGCGCTCGGTCATCCCCGGATTCGCCATCTGGCACGCCGGCGACAGCGATGAGACCTCTTTCGCCGAGCCCGTGGCAGCGCCGGATCTCGCGATGGTCGTGGCGATGGTGGAGAAGCGCGAGAAGCCGGTGTCCAGCCGTGAGGCGATGCGCCGCACGGTGCTCACCTCGCCCTTCTACCCCGCCTGGGTCTCGTCGACGGCCGAGAGCCTCGAAGCAGCCGCGGAAGCATGCCGAGACGGCGATGTCGAGCGCCTCGGCCGCATCACGGAGGTCAACGCCCTGCGGATGCACGCCCTGATCCAGTCGTGCGACCCGCCCATCCGCTATCTGAGCCCCGTGAGCGTCGAGATCTTCGACCGCATCTCGGCCCTGCGCGAGTCCGGCGTCGAAGCCTGGGCGACCGCCGATGCCGGACCGAACGTCGTGATCCTGACGCGGCCCGCGTCCGTCGATGCGGTCACTGCCGCGCTCGACGGTCTCGCCGAGCTCGCTGTCGCCCACCCCGGACCCGCCGCAGCTCTCGTCTCGCGAGCGGGCGAATGACCACCGTCGACTCGACCCGCGCGATCGTCGCGCGTGCGCCCGGCAAGCTGTTCGTGGCCGGTGAGTATGCGGTGGTCTCACCGGGTGAGCCATCCGTGCTCATCGCCGTCGACCGCTACCTGACGGTGTCGCTGTCCGAGAGCGTCGACGCCGGCAGCATCCACTCGCCGGAGTACAGCCGGATGCCGGTGCGCTGGACCCGGGGGCAGGACGGGCTGACGCTCGATCGCGAGCACCACCCCTACGACTACGTCATCGCCGCGATCGAGGTCTCCGAGCGTCTGCGCGCCGAGCGGGGCTTGCGTCCCCGCTTCTTCGACCTCTTCATCGAGAGCGGGCTCGACGACCCCAGCGGACGCAAGTTCGGCCTCGGTTCGTCGGCTGCCGTCACCGTCGCGACGATCGCCGCGATCGACCGGTTCTACGGATTCGACCTGGGCACACGCGGCCGCTACGAGCTCGCCATGCTCGCCACGATCGCCGTCGCCCCCCATGCTTCCGGTGGTGACGTCGCCGCGAGCACCTACGGCGGTTGGATCGGTTATCGCTCCCCCGACCGCGACCGCCTGCGCGCGGCGCGCGCGGAGAATGACGTCGCCCGTGTCCTGGGTTCGGACGCGTGGCGAGGAACGGAGATCACACGTCTCGCGCCTCCCGCGGGACTCGACCTGCTCGTCGGCTGGACGGGGCACCCCGCGTCGACGGAGCGCCTGGTCAGCGGTGTCTCGCGCGGCACCGACGTCGCGGACGGCGCGCATACGGGCTTCCTGGATGCCTCTCGCGCCTGCGTGGAGGATCTGTGGCGCGCGCTCGCGGCTTCGCCGCCCGGAACGACACCGCCCCGCGCTGCCTCCGACGACGCGCTCGCGCTCGACGCGATCCGGCGCAACCGTCGCCTGCTGCAGGCGCTCGGAGCACGGACGGGTGTGACGATCGAGACCGACCGCCTGAGGATCCTCTGCGACGCGGCCGAGGCGATCGGCGCGGCAGCCAAGCCGTCCGGGGCGGGCGGTGGCGACTGCGGCATCGTGCTCGCGCCCGCGGGCGCTGACGTCGCCGGCATGCTCCGGGTCTGGGAGACCAACGACATCCGACACCTCACGATCGGCGTGCACCCGCCGGAAGGAGAGCATCATGCCGGCTGAACTGGCTTCCGAGCGCAAGGACGACCACGTCCGTCTCGCCGCCGCACAGCAGAAGGAGCCGCCGCGGCCGAACGGCTGGGACGACGTCCGCTTCGTCCACCATGCCCTCGCCGGTGTCGACGCCGAGCGCGTCGATCTCGGCGTCGAGGTCGCCGGTGCCCGCTGGGCACTGCCGTTCTACGTCAACGCCATGACCGGCGGCAGCGCTTCGACCGGTGCGATCAACCGCGACCTCGCCATCGCCGCGCGTGAGACCGGCGTCGCGATCGCATCGGGCTCGTTGAGCATCGCGCTGGACAACCCCGACCTCATGGGGACGTTCCGCGTGATCCGCGACGAGAACCCCGATGGCTTCGTCATGGCCAATGTCGGGATCGAACGGTCTCCCGAAGACGCGCGGCGCGCCGTCGACGCCATCGAGGCGAACGCTCTCCAGGTGCACGTGAACGCCATGCAGGAGACCGTGATGCCCGAGGGCAGCCGCTCGTTCTCGAGCTGGCCGGCCTCGCTCGAGGCCATCGTCGCCGCCGTCGAGGTGCCCGTCGTGGTGAAGGAGGTGGGGTTCGGTCTGAGCGCCGCCACGCTGTCCCGTCTGGGGAACCTGGGTGTGCGCTTCGCCGATGTGTCCGGCGTCGGCGGCACCGACTTCATGCGCATCGAGAACGACCGGCGATCGGGCCGCGACTACGCGTACCTGGCCGGGTGGGGACAGTCCGCGGTGGAGTGCTTGCTCGAGGCCCCGGCCGACGCGCCCGTGCTGTTGGCGTCCGGCGGCGTCCGCACGCCCCTCGACGTCGCGCGCGGCCTCGCGCTCGGCGCGCGTGCGGTCGGCGCCTCCGGTTCGTTCCTCTCGGTCGTGCTCGACGGCGGCGCGGAGGCGCTGATCTCCCGTATCCGGGAATGGTCTGACCACCTCACGGCGTTGCACTCCCTGGTGGGGGCGACCCGTCCGGACGATCTCCGCCGTACCGACCTGATCATCCACGGACGCGCGGCGGAGTTCGCGCGAGCCCGCGGTATCGATATCGACAGCCTGGCGCGTCGCGCCGGCGGGAAGGACGCGCGATGAGCGCCGAGTTCACCCCGATCCCCCTGCGGTGGGTGGGACCGCTTCGGCTCACCGGAGACGTCGAGACCGAGCAGGAAGTCCCGCTCGCGACCTACGAGTCGCCGCTGTGGCCCTCGGTCGGCCGCGGCGCGCGCATCTCGCGGCTCGTCGAGGACGGCATCCGCGTGACGGTCGTCGACGAACGGATGACGCGCTCGTCACTGTTCGTCGCCCAGTCGGCGGCGGCCGCCGTCGCTGCGTCGCGCGCCATCGTCGCCCGTTTCGACGAGCTCGCTGCCGCCGTCTCGGAGCGCAGCCGCCACGCCAAGCTCATCGACCTCGACACCGAGGTCGTCGGCAACCTGCTCTACCTCCGCTTCGCGCTGACGACCGGCGACGCCTCGGGCCACAACATGGTGACCTTCGCCGCGGAGACGCTCATGGAGCGCGTGCTCTCGTGGCACCCCGAGCTCTCGTACGGCTCGATCTCCGGCAACTACTGCACCGACAAGAAGGCCACGGCCGTCAACGGCATCCTCGGCCGCGGGCGCAACGTCATCGCCGAGATCGTGATCCCCGCAGACCTCGTACAGAAGCAGCTGCGGTCGACCGCGCAGCGCATCGTCGATCTGAACGTTCAGAAGAACCTGGTCGGCTCGACGATCGCCGGAGCGCTGCGCTCCGCCAACGCGCACTACGCCAACATGCTGTTGGCTTTCTACCTGGCTACGGGTCAGGACGCCGCGAACATCGTCGAGGGCTCGCAGGGGTTCACCTGGGCCGAGGTCCGCGGCGACGGCGACCTGTACTTCTCGTGCACGCTGCCCCACCTCATCGTCGGCACCGTCGGCAACGGCAAGGACCTGCCTGCCGTCGACGACGCTCTCGCGCGCCTCGGTTGCCGTGAGGAGCGTCCCTCCGGCGAGAACGCCCGACGCCTCGCGGGGCTGATCGCCGCCACCGTCCTCTGCGGCGAGCTCTCGCTGCTCGCCGCCCAGACCAATCCCGGGGAGCTCATGCAGTCGCACCTGCTCCTCGAGCGCCGGAAGGATTCCACGAAGTGACCACCATCGGCATCCACGACCTCGCTGTCGCCACGGCCTCGCACGTCGTCGAGCTCGACGACCTCGCCGCACGCGCGGACATCGACCCCGCGAAGTTCCGCATCGGGCTCGGCCAGGAGCAGATGAGCATCCCCGGCCTCGACGAGGACATCGTCACGATGGGCGCCGCGGCCGCGCAGCGCATCATCGACCGGCACGGTGTCGACGGCATCCGGACCCTGTTCTTCGCCACCGAGACCGGCATCGACCAGTCGCGCGCTGCCGGGGTGCACGTCCACGAGCTGCTCGGCCTCCCCCGCTCGGTCCGCGTCGTCGAGCTGAAGCAGGCCTGCTACTCCGCGACGGCCGCCCTTCAGGCTGCGGCCGGTCTCATCGCGCGCAACCCCGACGAGCGCGTCCTGGTCATCGCCAGTGATGTCGCCCGGTACGAGCTCGACACCGCGGCTGAGCCGACGCAGGGTGCAGGGGCGGTCGCCTTCCTCGTGTCGGCTGAGCCGGCGCTCGCCGTCCTCGAGACCGCCGCCGGCGTCTACACTGCGGAGGTCGACGACTTCTGGCGTCCCAACGACAGCGTCACCGCGGTCGTCGACGGCAAGCTCTCCGTCAGCGCTTACCTCGACGGTGTCGCAGGCGCGTGGGACGACTACCGGTCGCGCGGCGGCGTCGACATCGATCAGATCGACTGGTTCTGCCACCACCAGCCGTTCACCAAGATGGCCGTGAAGGCGCATCGCGCGCTCGGTCAGCACGTCGGCGTCGAACTCGACCCCGAGCTCGTGACCGCGACCACCGGCTACAACCGCCGGATCGGTAACTCCTACACGGCGTCGCTCTACATCGCTCTCGCAGCGCTCCTGGACGGCGAGAACGACCTCACTGGTTCGCGCATCGGGCTCTTCAGCTACGGCTCGGGGTCGGTCAGCGAGTTCTTCACCCTCGTCGTCCAGCCCGGCTACCGCGAGGCGACCCGCGGCGCGGAGACCGAGGCCATCCTCGCCGCGCGGACCGCAGTCGATGTCCCCACCTACCGTGAGCTCCACGACGCGACGCACCGCGACAGCACCGTCGACGTCGAGATCGCGGCCGAGTCCCCCGGCCCGTTCCACTTCGCCGGCCTCGCAGGGCGCGCCCGCCGCTACACCCGCGACTGACGCCCCGCGCTTCGCGAGAGAGCACGAACGCACGGTCCCAGCCCCTGGGCACCGTGCGTTCGTGCATCCTCGGCGGTGAAAAGAAGCAGGACACGACGAAGAGAGGGCCCCGACCGAGGTCGGGGCCCTCTCTCCGTTTCAGGTGGGGTCAGTTCTCGCCCTGCTCACCGAGCTCGAGCAGACGCGAGATCGCCTCCGTGAGCTTGGCATCTGCGGCACCGTACGCCGCCCAGTCGGCGTTCTGCATCGCCGTGTTGCGCTCGGCGAGAGCATCGCGCGCCTGGTCGAGCGCCGCCTGGTAGTCCGCGGCGGGAGTCGTCGGCGCCGTTCCGCCGTCGCCGGTGCCCGGAGTCGCCTCGTCGCCGGGGCTGGGCTCGGGAACGACATCCGTGTCTCCGGTGCTCGCACCCGAGTCGCCGCCGAACAGCTTGTCGAGCGCCTCCTGCAGGGTGTCCTCGAAGGCGACCTGGTCGCCGAAGCCGACGAGCACCTTCTGGAGCGTCGGCAGCTTGGTGGCTCCGGACGACTGCACGAAGACGGGCTGGACGTAGAGCAGACCGCCACCCACGGGCAGTGTCAGCAGGTTGCCGTTGATGACCTCCGACTGACCCTGACGCAGGATGTTCGAGAACGACGACACGACAGGATCGGCGTTGAACGTGTTCTGCACCTGGCCGGGACCCGGAACCGGCGTCTCGGCATTGACCTCGAGCATCCGGAGCTTGCCGTACTCACCGCTGACGACACCAGCTTCGGAACCGGCGTCGGAGTCGACGGACAGGTAGCCCATCAGGACGTTACGAGTGTCCTGACCGCCGGGGATGAACGATGAGAACATCGAGTACGACGGGGCGTCCTGGCCGGGCATCTTCATCGTCAGGTAGTACGGCGGCTGCAGCTGCGTGTCCTGCTGCGGGTCGTTCGGCGTCTTCCAGGCGTTGTCGCGCGAGTAGAACGACTGCGCCGTGTCGACGTGGTAGGTGCCGAGCATGGCGCGCTGCACCTTGAACAGGTCGGTCGGGTACCGCACGTGGCTCATCAGGTCGCCGCTCATGTCGCTGATCGGCTTGAGCGTGTTGGGGTAGACCTTCTGCCAGGCCTGCAGCAGCGGGTCGGTCTCGTCCCACGCGTACAGCGTCACCTCGCCCGAATACGCGTCAACGGTCGCCTTGACCGAGTTGCGGATGTAGTTGATGTTGTCGAGCGCGACACGGGGCTGCGGGTTCGACGAGTCGGAGATTGCGTCGCTGAGGCTGACGATCGACGAGTACGGGTAGTTCGCACTCAGCGTGTAGCCGTCGACGATCCAGACGATGCGTCCGTCGACGACGGACGGGTACGGGTCGTTGTCGAGCTCGAGGTAGGGCGCCACCTTCTGCACGCGCGTCGCCGGGTCGCGGTCGTAGAGGATCTGCGAGTCCTCGTTGATGGCGTCCGAGAACAGGATGTCGGTGGACTGGAACTTCAGCGAGTAGATCAGGCGGTGGAAGACGTCGCCGATGGACGGACCACCGTCTCCCTCGAACGTCGTCTTCGTCTGGCTCTCGCCCTCCTGCCCGCGCGGATAGTCGAGCTCGATGGGAGACGACCCCTCGGGCGCCCCGACGATCGAGTACGTGGGCGAGAACTCGCCGAAGTACACGCGCGGCTCGTACTCCTGGCCGTTCGTCAGCTCACCGGATGCCGGGATGCCTCGCTCGACGAAGACCGGGTTGCCGTCGGCCGTGCGCTCGTTGCCCTTCGCCGCGACCATGCCGTAACCGTGGGTGTAGACGAGCGTCGTGTTGTACCAGGACGCCGCGTCGCCGAGCTGGTTCACGTTGAGCTCGCGGACCGAGACCACGGTGTCCTGCGACTGCCCGTCGATCTCGTAGCGGTCGACGTCGAGCGGCTCGGCGAACTGGTAGTACGAGCGGTACTGCTCGATCTGCCGCACCGTCGGTCCGATGATCGCGGGGTCCATGATGCGTATCGAAGCGGTCGTGTCGGCATCGGCCCGCAGCTGACCCGGCTCGACGTCGGTCACGGCCTGGAAGTCGGTCTTCTCGAGGCCGGAGATGCCGTAGGCCGCCTTCGTGCCCTCGATGTTGCGCTCGTAGTACTGCGACTCGAGGGTCAGCTGGTTCGGCCGCACCTGCACGTTGTTGACGAACCACGGGTAGGCGACGCCGACGACGAGCGAGGTGACGACCAGGAGGCCGGTGCCGATGAGCGGGAAGCGCCAGCGGCCGATGATCGCAGTGACGAAGAACAGCACCGCCACGATCGCGGCGGCGATCGCGAGGATCGTCTGCCCCGGGATGACGGCGTTGACGTCCACGTACCCGGCCCCGGTGATGCGGTCATTCGGGGTGACCAGCGTGCGATAACGGTCGATCCAGATGCTCACGCCCTGCACCAGAAGGTAGATGCCGGCGATGACGGCGAGCTGGATGCGCGCCGACTTCGAGATCCGCAGCTCGCGCTGGCCGACCCGGACCGAGCCGTAGAGGTACGACACGAGGGCGGTGACCAGGAGGCACACGATGACGATCGCCGAGACGAAGCCCACGGCCGCCGAGAGGAACGGCAGCGTGAAGAGGTAGAAGCCGGTGTCGAGCCCGAACTGCGGATCGGCGGTGCCGGTGGTGCCGCCGTTGAGCCAGAGGGCCACCGTCTCCCACTGCGCCGAAGCGGCGAAGCCGGCGAAGAAGCCGAAGAAGGTGGGGATGCCCCACATGCCCAGACGACGCAGCGGCTCGACGACCTCCTGATAGCGGTCGAGCTGCGAGCTCAGGCGGGCATAGACGGGCCGCAACCGGTAGGCGAGCTGGATCGAGAGCCAGACGGGCACCGCCATCGCGACGAAGCCGACGACGAACATGATCGCGCGCGCGGTCCACTGAGTCACCAGGACGCCGTCGAAGCCGAGCTGACGGAACCACAGCCAATCGGCGTAGAGGCTCGCGAAAATGAAGAAGGCCACCACCACGGCCGCGATGACGGCGAGGGTGATGCCGACGGCGCGGCGGGATCTGCTGGGTGTGGCCGGGGTCGGCGCTGAGGTCGTGGTCACCCCTCCATCCTAGGCGCCGCCCGCTGGGGGGGACGCCGAGCCTCAGCCCGCGGTGCAGGTCGGAAGAGCGTCGAGATCGCCGCCCGTGCTGACGGTCTCGACCACCGAAAGGGCGTCGTCGAGGTCCGCGACGGAGAACACGCGGAGGCCATCAGGGATGTGACCCACGACCTCGTTGCAGTTGCGCTCCGGGGCGAGGAACCACTCGGCTCCGGCATCCTTGGCGCCGTACAGCTTCTGCCGGATACCGCCGATCGGGCCCACGGTGCCCGTCGCATCGATCGTGCCGGTCCCGGCGAAACGCTCCCCGCCGGTCAGCTCTCCGGGGGTGAGCGTGTCGATGATGCCGAGGGCGAACATCATGCCCGCACTCGGGCCGCCGACGTTGTCGAGCTGAAGCGTCACGTCGATCGGGAAGTCGAAGTCCTGCGCGATCGTGACGCCGATGACCCACCGGGTCTCGCCGTCGACCGTCATCTGCTTCGGGGTGACCTCGACCGACAGCCGCTCTCCCGCGCGATCGACCTCGAGCGTGAGGGGACGTCCGCCCGCGGCGTTCACGGCGTCTCGCAGAGCCGCCGTGGTCGCGACGGACTCCCCGTCGACCGAGCGGATGACGTCGTCGGGCTCGAGGAGACCGGCCGCCGGCGAGTCGTCGGCGAGCTGGAAGACACGGACGAGCGACGTGACGTCGTACCCGAGTTCGGAGAGGGCGGCGGCGGTGGCCTCCTTCTGGGAGTCCACCATCAGCGCGGCGTTCTCGTCGTTGCGCTGCTCGGTCGTCACGCCCGCGGGGAAGATCTCGTCGATGGGCACGACCGCGCGGGCCGGATCGAACCAGGCGGCCGCCAGCTCCAGCCACGAGGGCGTACGCTCGCGGTTTCCCAGAACCTCGACCGTGAGCAGGTCGAGCGAGCCCGACGTCGGGAACGTCTCCGCACCCGACACGCTGATGAGAGGGCGCTGCTCGCCGTCGCCGGCGGCCACGGAACCGAGCGTGTCGTAGACCGGCCCGGGGCGCTGGATCACGAAGGACGTCGGCACGACGGTGAGGATGAGCAGCGCGATGAGGGAGAAGGACACCGCCCACAGACCCGCGAGTGAGGCGCGGCTCATGCGGCGGCGCCGGGGCGCAGGGGCGGGTGCGTTCTCGTCGAAAAGTGACACGTGCTGCTTTCTGGTCCCGGTCGTTCGCGACCGGCGAAAGCGAACGAGGTCCGTTCGCGCCGTGCGACGAGGTCGTGCGGCTAGCGTAGAACGCGAGCTGACCGCCCTGCTGAAAGGCGCCTGACATGGCTGATGACGACCGCTCTCCCGAGGACGAGTTCCAGGAGCTGCTCCGCAGCCTGCTGGGCCAGGGCGGCACGCTCGGGCCCGAGCAGCTCGAACGCCTGTCGGCAATGGGCGTCGACCCCGCGATGCTGCAGCAGATGGTGCAGCATCTCCAGGGCGCTTTCGCCGCGGGCGGCGACGGCGGCGTCGACTGGAGCGCGACGCGGACGCAGGCGCTGCACCTGGCCAATAAGGACGGTCACGGCATCAGCGCAGGCGACAAGCAGGACTTCTCCGAGGCGTTCGCGCTGGCCACGCTGTGGCTGAGCGAGGCGACCACGATCTCGGATCTGGCCACGCCGCCGCGAGCCCTCACCCGCGGGGCCTGGGTCGAAGCGACCCTCCCGGTCTGGCAGGAACTCGCCGAGCCGGTCGCAACCTCGGTCGCCGACGCGCTGACCGCGGCCCTGGAATCGCAGGCTCCGGAAGACATGCAGGGCATGATCGCCGGCGCTGGTCGCCTGATGCGGACGGTCGGCGGCTCCCTGTTCGCCGCGCAGCTGGGCGCGGTGGTCGGAAAGCTGTCACTCGAAGTCGTCTCCGGCGGCGACGTCGGCATCCCCGTCATGCCGGACGGCGAAGCCGCGATCCTGCCCCAGAACTTCGCCGACTTCGGTCCCGACCTGGGCATCGACGACGAGCAGCTCGCTCTCTCCCTCGCCACCCGCGAGCTCGCCCATGCTCGGCTCTTCCGACACGCCCGCTGGCTGCGCCTGCACGTGATCTCGCAGGTGACGGACTTCGCACGCGGCATCCACGTCGACACCGACGCCCTCGAGGAGTTGGCCTCGCGCTTCGATCCTTCTCGGCCCGAGGAGCTCCGCCAGGCGCTCGAGAGCGGCGTGCTGCTCCCCCAGCGATCCGAGGCCCAGTCCGCCGCGCTCACGCGCCTCGAGCACCTGCTCGCCACGATCGAGGGCTGGGTCGACGTCGTGTCCGCGGACGCGACGACGCGTCTTCCCGCCGCGGACCGCATCGCTGAGGCTGTGCGTCGTCGCCGTGCCGTCGGCGGTCCCGCCGAACAGGCGATGGCGTCGCTGGTCGGCCTGGAGCTGCGGCCGCGTCGTCTGCGCGAGGCGGCGGCGATGTGGCGCGCGATCACGGATGCCGTCGGGCGCGACGCCCGCGACAGCCTGTGGGACTACCCGGACCTCATGCCGGCACCCGCCGATGTCGACGATCCGTCGGCTCTCATCGCGCGTCTGCAGGCGCGGGCACGCGGCGAGGCACCCGAACGCGACGAGATGGACGACGCGCTGGACGCGCTGCTGGCCTCCGCGGCCGAGGGCGACGATTCGACGCACGAAGCCCCGGAAGAGGATCGGACGCGGCGGGACGACGACGGACCCGGCGGGCCTTCGCCCGTCTGAGCGGCCGCGTCTCCTCCCCACTGCTTCTTCGTCAGTCCGACGCGATGCTTCCTGTGGAGACCGCCCCCGGGACCACGGCCCGAGCCGAGAATCGAGGCATGATCCGTCTCGCGCCCTCCGCTGCGCCGCTGTGGCGCTCCCCCACCGCCGTGCAGCTCGGCCACGAGCCGGGAAGCATCGTGCTGGAGCCGGTCGAATCGTGGCATGAACGGCTGCTGCACGCGCTGGTGACCGGCATCCCCGACGAGCTCTTCGACACGATCGCTCGAGAAGGCGGCGCGAACCCGGCTCAGATCGAACTCCTGCGCGAGTCGCTGCGTCCCGTGCTGGTTCGGCCCCGGTCCCCCGTGTCCGTCACCGTGTCCTTCGGCGACGAGGTCGCGGCCGCAGATCGGGCCGCGGTGGACCATGCGTTCGCGGCGGCCGGTGCACGGCTGCGGGCGTCAACCAACCCGGACTCCACCGGCGTCGTCATCCTCGTCGCCTCCCGGCTGGTCGAGCCACGCCGGGCCGCATCCCTCGTGGCCCGCGACATCCCGCATCTCGCCCTCGAGCTCGCCGGCGACCAGGTCACCGTGGGGCCGCTCGTCGTTCCCGGTCGCACCGGATGTCTGGCGTGCCTTCACGAACACCGTCGCGCTCAGGATGCCGCGTGGCCGGTGCTTGCCGCGCAACTGCTCGCCCGGCCCTGTTCTCCCACCGAGCCCGCCGCCATCGCCGCGGCATGCGCCACGGCGATGCGTCTGATCAGCGCGCCGGTGACGGAGCGGACCCGCTCGCTGACCGTGCTGGCGTCGACCGCCGAGGCGGCGTGGCGCGACCACGAACCTCATCCAGCGTGCTGGTGCCGATCTCCCGGACGAAGCGCGACACCTGGCGTTCATACCGTCCCGACACCCGGGCCCACGACATCGTCAGCGTGCGCGCTGCCCGCGTGACCCCCACGTAGGTCAGGCGCCGTTCCTCGTCGATCTGCTCGAAGGTCGTGGCGTAAGCGATGGGCAGCAGTCCCTCCGCGAGGCCGACGAGGTGAACGTGGTCCCACTCCAGCCCTTTCGCGGCGTGCAGCGTCGACAGCGTCACCGTGCGGGTCGGGATCTCGTGCTGGTCCTTCGCGCGCACCTGGAGCTCGTCGGTGAAGGCCCGCATCGTGGTGCCCGCCGGCGCTTCTTCGGCGAGACGGAGCAGCGCCGCGCGCGCCTCCCAGGCATCACGGAGCGGCCCGCCCGCCGGCGGCGGCTCGTCTGTCAGCCCGAGCGAACGCAGGATCGAGCGGACGTCTCCGACGAGGTCGCCCGACGACGGGGCGACCGACGCACCCCGCAGCGCCATGACGGCCTGACGCACCTCGGGGATGTCGAAGAAGCGCTTCCCTCCGAGCACCGCCGCGGCGATGCCGCGCCGAGCCAGGGCCGCCAGGAGTGGTGCGGATTGCGCGTTGACGCGGTACAGGACGGCGACGTCGCGCGGATCGATGCCCCGAGCGATCTGGTCGGCGACTGCTTCCGCCACGCCGTCGGCTTCCGCGCTGTCGTCGGCGAACGCACGGATCGTCGGGCGGGGATGGTCGGGTGTCGCCCGGTTCGCGGTGAGCTCGAGCGCGCCGGGACGACCCCGCATGAGCGAGTTCGCCACGGCGACGACGCCGGCCTCTGATCGATAGTTCCGCTCGAGTCGCAGCACGCGCGCATCGGGATGGCGCACCCCGAAGTCCAGCAGATACGACGGGTCGGCACCGGCGAAGGAGTAGATCGTCTGGCTCGCGTCGCCCACGACGCAGAGATCGCGGCGCTCACCGAGCCAGAGCTCGAGCAGCCGGTGCTGGACGGGTGAGACGTCCTGGAACTCGTCGACCGTGAAATGCCGGTACTGTTCACGAACCTCGGCGGCGACACGCGGCTCGGCTTCGAGCATTCCCGCGCAGGCGAGGAGGACGTCTTCGAAGTCGAGCTGCCGGCGCTCGTCCTTGAGCTGCTCGTAAGCGCGCTGCAGCGCGACGACGGCGTCCAGCGAGAGAGACCCCACCGGCTCGGGACGATCGAGCGCATAGCGTTCGATAGAGCGCATCGTGATCTTCCGCCACTCGATGCGTGTCGCGACATCGCGAAGCACCGCCGGGTCGGGATCGACGCCGATGGTGTCGGCAGCCTGAGCGAGCAGCCGCACCTTGCTGCCGAGGATCGTGGGGGCCGCGTCACCGGCGAGCTGCGGCCAGAAGTAGTTCAGCTGCGCGAGGGCGGCGGCGTGGAAGGTTCGAGCGGCCACGCCCCCGACGCCCAGCGCCCGGAGGCGGCCCCGCATCTCGCCCGCGGCCTTGGCGGTGAAGGTCACCGCCATCACCCGGCTCGGCGAGTACGCCCCGGTCTCGACGCCATGGGCTATCCGGTGCGTGATGACCCGGGTCTTGCCCGACCCGGCGCCCGCGAGGACGCAGACGGGGCCACGCAACGCCGAGGCGGCCTCGCGCTGCTGTTCATCGAGGCCGGCGAGCGAGTCGCTCACGCCGCGTCCCCGCACCAGTCCGCGATGAGCCGACGCGCGATCGAGGCGGTGCCGGGAAGATTCACCGGCCCGGCGCCGGCGAGCGAACTGCGGATCTCCTCGCGGTCGAACCATCGCACGGCGACGATCTCCTCGCCGTCCGGCCGGGCCGCCGGCGCATCTGCGGCTACGGCGTGGAACCCGAGCATCAGCGAGCGCGGGTAAGGCCACGCCTGCGAGCCTCGATAGACGAGGTCGTCGACGACCACGCCCGCTTCTTCGGCCACCTCGCGGCGGATGGCCGTCTCGAGTGACTCACCCGCTTCGACGAACCCCGCGAAGGTGGAGAACCGGTTGTCCACGGCCCAGGCCGCGTTCTGCCCGAGCAGCAGTCGCTCGTCGCGAACGTCGCGAACCGCGACGATCACCGCGGGATCCGTCCGTGGGAACTGTTCACGACCGCACCCGCTGCACGCGCGGGACCACCCCGCCGACCGCAGCCGTGCGGGGGAACCGCAGCGCGGGCAGAACCGGAAATCCGAGAACCAGCGTCCGAGGGCCACAGCAGTCACGAAGGCACCCGCGTCCTCGTCGACGAGGTCGCCCCCCGACATCCGCAGCGACGCCCACGCGCCCGCGTCATCGCCGTCCACCGGCGACGCGACAGCCGCGACGAGCCGCGCCGAACCGTCGACGGCACGTCCGAGGAAGCCCCATTCGGTGGCGTCCTCGGCCTCTTCGACAGCCGCGGGCTCGTCCCAGACGAGTCGGTTCCCGCGAACACGGGCACGGTCACCGTGTATCTGCACGACGCGGGTCGCCGGGTCGGTACGAAGACGATCGATGAGCGTCTCATCGGAGCGCTCTTCCGGTGACGGTTCGAAGACGGACCGGGCCAGCGCCGGCGGCTGCATTCGCATCTCGGGGACCTCTCTCGCGGGCGTGGCGCGTCGGCCTGCGCGGCCGCCCGACCTACCCTGATGGCATGGCTCGCTCTCCCTTCACTCTAGCCGCGTCCGTCAGTTCGGCTCTCCCCGGGGCTGCCGTCGTGAATGCCGCGGAGCTCACCGAGCGCGCCGAGGGCCGATACGACAGCGCCCTGGTGACCCTCGAGGACGGCCGGAGAGTCGTCGTGCGCGTGCCGGTCGACGTCGACGCCGACCTCGAACTCGTCGCCGACACCCGCGCGCTGCGCGCCCTGACGCCGGGTGTGCGCGGCCTGCTTCCCTTTGAGGCCCCCGCGGTTCTCGGCACAGCCCGGATGGGCGGTTTCACCGCGGTCGTGCAGGATTACGTCCCCGGCTACCGTGTCGAAGCGGGACACATCCCGCCGGGGCGCGGCGCGGCCTGGTCGCTCGGCTCGGCCATAGCGCGCGTCCACGCCCTCCCCCATGCGGTCGCGCGCGACGCCGGCCTGCGTATCCGCACGAGCGCCGACGTGCGCCAAGACGCCGAACGCCTGCTCGACCGCGCCGAGGCCACCGGCTCGCTGCCTTTCGGTCTCCTCCGACGCTGGAGCACGGCACTCGGCGAGGACCGTCTCTGGCGCTTCGAGGCGACGGTCACGCTGGGCGGGGTCGACCCGGGCCGCTTCGTCCTGAGTGACACCGCCGCCGGCCCCACTGTCACGGGTCTTCTCGCCTGGCACGGTCTCGGCGTCGGCGACCCTGCCGAGGACCTCCGCTGGCTCGCCTCGGCTCCGGATGCCCGCGACGACGTGCTCGCCGCCTACGCCGAGGCCGCGCACCACACGCCCGACGCCGCTCTCGCTGCGCGCTCGCGTCTGTATGCGGAGCTCGAGTTCGCGCGGTGGCTCGCACACGGCCACGAGACCGGTGCTGCCCGGGTCGTGGAGGATGCCGTCGCGCTGCTGAACGCGCTCGACGAGGGCGTGCGCGACGAGCCTCTCCTGCCGGAGGACTACAGCACCGTCGACGACGCGCTCGAGCTGCTCGGCCGCACGCCGGCTGCGGTGGCTGCCGGCGACACCTCCATGCAGACCGACACCTACGACCCGGCACTTCTGGCGGCGTACCTTGCCGACCAGGACACCGCTGAGCAGGCCGACATCGAAACGGTTCCGATCGACCTGTCCGACTGGACGCCCGACGGCGCCTCGAGCGACCGGCGCGGGGACACCGGCGCCGCACCGACCGTCACGCCGACCTCTGCGACAGGACAGCAGGAGGACGGCGACGATCCCGACCACGCGGAAGCCGCGCGCAACGCGTTGCGGCGCTGGTCCACCGCCGACTGACGAGTCGCGCTCAGCCCCGCAGGACGAGGTCGTCGGCCACGTAGAACAGCGCGACATCGATCTCGGATTCGGGGATGCCGTGGCGGATCGAGTACGCCCGGCGATAGAGCTCGAGCTGAAGCATCCGCTCGGAACGCTCCGCCGGTGTTCGCGGCGGTCGCCCCGTCTTCCAGTCGACGATCTCGATGCGCCCATCTCGGTCGGCACGGCGGTAGACCGCGTCGAGCTTGCAGATGATGACGTGCGGGCGGCCGTCGCCCAGCATCAGGTCGTCGGCGAAGTCGATCTCGGTCTCGACCTCGATCGGCTGCAGCTCGGCCCATTCAGAGCGCAGGAAGTTCTCCTGCAGACGGCTCAGATCGTCGTCCGCGCCACCGCCCGAGTCATCGGCGGGGTCATCGACCTCCCACAGCGGCGCATCGGGTTGCGGCCCCCGTGCGGTGAGACCGGACCGCTGCTCGACCCAGGCGTGGAAGCGCGTACCCAGCCGCGTCTCACGGTATGGACGCTCCGGCATCGGCCGCAGAGTCGCCTCCACGGCGGAGTCGTAATCGGCGGCGAAGTCTTTGAAGCGCGACGCGGGGATGCGGGTGGGGGCGACCCGTCGGACGCCTCCGGCCCTCTCCTCACGTTCCGCCAGCAAGAGGGCGAGGTCGCGCTCGGGCTGATCCCGCGCGCCCGCGTCGCAGGCGTCGCGCACACGCTGCGCAGCCGCTTCGACCCGCGCGCGCCGCGCGCCCAGGGGATCCAGCGGCCACTGCATCGTCTGACGACGATCGAGGTAGGGGTTCTCCCCCGGTTCGGCATCGGCGAGGTCGTGTTCGAGCGCGGTCGCGATCTCGCGCAGGAACGGGCTCGGACCGCGGGGGTTGCGGGTGCCCGACCACGGTGACCCGCTGAGCAGAAGCGCGTCGCGAGCGCGGGTCACGGCGACATATGCCAGACGACGCTCCTCTTCGCGCTGTCGATCGGCGTTGTCTTCGGCAAATCTCGCGAGCGCTGCCTTGAGGTCCTGCTGGCTCGGCGCCACGTGCGCCTCCCACCCGAGGTCGGGCAGCCAGCGCGCATCACCCCGGAAGGCGTACGGCAAGACTCCGAATCCGAGCCACCCTTGCTTGTCGCGCGGCCGAGCGGGGAGTTCGTCGGCGACGACCCGGCCGACGGCGACAGCATCCCACTCCAGTCCCTTCGATCCGTGGATCGTGAGGATCTGCACGACGTCATCCTCGGGGGGCTCGGTGCGCGGGGCGAACTCGTCCTGCCGCTCGGCGTGGTCGAGCCAGGCGAGCAGGCTCGGCAGCGATCCTGACTCATCGGTCGCGAGGAAACCCTGCAGCTCGTCGACGAAGGCACGCAGCTGATCGGAGGCGACCCGAGCGGGGCCCCGGCTCTCGTTCGCGGCGAGTTCGACGTCGAGGCGCAGTTCCGCCTCGATCAGTCGCACGAGTTCCGGGATGGGCATCGACGACGCGCGCCGCAGCCCGGCGAACGTGGCCGCCGCCTCACGGAGACGCTCACGGCCGGGTGCGCTGAAGTCAGCCAGCCAACCGTGATCGGGGCCGACGCGCACGAAGAAGTCGAGCGCGTCGATCAGCGACGCGTTCTCTTCCGTCGTGTGCTCAGCAGCCAGCGGCTGCAACCCGACGTCGGAACGCGCGAGTCGGCGCCCGAGCTCAGCGAGCGAACGCAGGTCGCGAAGACCGATCGACCAGCGCGGCCCGCCGAGCAGTCGGAGCAATGCCGACCCTGCCGTCGGATCGCTGATGACACGCAGGGCCGAGACGACGTCGACGACCTCGGGGGTGCTCAGCAGCCCGCCCAGTCCGAGGATGCGGTGCGGGATGCCGCGCCGCGCGAGGGCGTCGGCGAAGCGCACCATGTGCTTCTTGCTGCGCAGCAGGATCGCCGCGCTCGTGGGAAGACCGCGCCGCTGCCGGTCCGCTCTCACTTCCTCGAACCATGCCGCGACGCGCTCGGTCTCGGCGTCGAGATCGGTCTCGAAGACGATGTCGACCCCGCCTGCGGGGGCATTCGGCCGCGGCCGCAGCCGGTCGACCGGCACCGGCGATCGCTGGGCGAGGGGGGCGAGCACGGCGTTGGCGGCATCCAGGATGCGCTCGCTGTTCCGCCAGCTCGTCGCGAGCGAGTACCTGCCCGAGCCGCCGTCGGGCGCGAAGGCGGCCGCGAAGTCGCCCAGGTTGCCGGCGCTCGCGCCGCGCCAGCCGTAGATCGACTGGTGCGGGTCGCCGACCGCCATCACCGACGTACCGGCGAACACGGCGCTCAACAGCTCGGTCTGGACGACGGAAGTGTCCTGATACTCGTCGAGGAGGACGACGGGATACCGCGCGCGGAGGTCGGCGGAGACCGTTGCGTGGGCGCGGACGATCGTCAGCGCCCCAGCCACCTGGTCGGAGAAGTCGATGACACCCGAGCGGAGCTTGCGACGCTGGTACTCCACCGCGAGGTCGGCGAGCAGCGGCAGGCCCGACACCTGCTCCGCCGCCCGCGCGACATCGGCGTAGACGGTCGTGCCGCTGCGGGTCGACGGGCGTTCCAGGACATCCTGGAACGCCGCCCCGAAACGCGCGAGCTCGTCGAAGTCGACGAGGTTGTCGACGCCGTCGCGCGCGATGCGGAGAGCCCCGTCGATGATGCTGCGAAGCGCGTTCTCCCGCGTCTCGAGACGCTCGTCATCCGACTCGAGCACGACGCGCCGCATCAGCAGCCACGCGGCGGATTCGCTGAGCACAGCCGCCTCGGGGTCGCGCCCGATGCGCACCGCGTTCTCGCGCACGATGCCGTCGGCGAAGCTGTTGTAGGTCGACACCGTCGGGCGCTCGAGCAGCGAGTCCGTCGCGGGTCCGAGCGTGCGCGCACCGGTGTCGTCGACGAGGCGGCGCTGCGCGGCGTGACGTCGCGCGCCGCCCGGGTCGCCCGCTCGCTCGAGTTCGCCGAAGACGTCCAGTGCTCCTCGTCGGTGCAGCGCGTCGAGATGCGGCAGCAGGCCCGCGTCCTCGAACTCCGCGAGGCGATCGAGTCGCCGCCGGATGCGTTCGCTCAGCTCGCCTGCCGCCTTACGGGTGAAGGTGAGGCCGAGGATGCCGGAGCGCGGGACGTGTCCGTTCGCGACGAGCCACACGACGCGGCCCGCCATCGTCTCGGTCTTGCCGCTGCCGGCGCCGGCGACGACGAGCGCCGGCGCGAGCGGCGCGGCGATCACCGCGCTCTGCTCCGGGGTCGGTGGGAACTGACCGAGGGCGGACGCCAGGGCTGCAGGCGAGACGATCATGTCGCACTCACCGCCGCGATCGTGTGGATGCGGCAGAGCCCGAACGAATGATCGTCCCGGCAATGCTCCTCGAACGGAGCCTCGAAGCTGCTCCCGGCCATAACGCGTGCGGCGCCGCGCACGCGGCCGAGAAAGGCGACGCGCTCGTCGTCGCCGAAGGGCGGCTGGCGAGGCGCGGCGTAGTCCTTCGTCGCGGCCGTCGGTCGCAGCACGAGCAGCATCGCACCCCCGGGGGGCAGGCCCGCGGCTGCGGGGATCGCACCGTGCTCGTGTGCGAGCTGGTACGCCGCGAGCTGCGCGTGATGGGTCACGGCACGGTCGGTCTGCGGCTCGCGCTTCCCGGTCTTGAGATCGACGATGACGACGCTGCCGTCGGCACGCAGCTCCACGCGATCGACCGCGCCGCTGAGGACGATGCGCCCGTCGGCGTCGTCATGGGCGAGCTCCACCTCGAAACGCGGCTCGGCCCCCAGCAGACGGCCGCCGTCGCGTTCGAAATCCCGGAGATAGCGGGCGAGCCGTCGCACGAGATCACGGGCGCGCATCCGTTCCGCGCGCTCGCGCCAGGCGGACTCGAACTCGAGCTCGCTCCACCGCGCCGACACGGCCCGCCAGAGCGACTCCTCGTCGGGAGACGCGATCTCGAGGGCGCTGTGCACGATCGTGCCGATACCGGCTGTGGCGCTCGACGCGTCACCGCCGAGGTCGGCGATCACCCAGTTCAGCTGACACTCCTCGAGGGTCTCGAGGCGTGAGGGCGAGACGCGGATCGTCTCGACCTCGCGGTCGCGCAGCGGCGCCGTCGTGGTCGGCGGGCGGATGCCGAACCACTCGTCGGGATCGGCGCCCGCGACACCCGCATCGGCCAGGAGCGCGAGCTGCCCGGCCGCGCGTCGGCGGTCGTTCTCCGCGGTGCGCGGATCCGTGAGGGCACGTCGGTGCCGTGCGACGAGACCGCGCAGGGTCAGCGGGTGCGCCGCCTCCGGCGGGGCCCCTTCCGCCTCGGGCAGCAGCTCGAAGAACGGACTCGGTCCCGTGTCGTCGTCATCGACGGCCGTGACCACGACGAGCTCGCGTGCTCGCGAGACCGCACGCGCGAAAAGCCGCAGCTCGTCGTGCAGGACACCGCGACGGCGATCGAGCGCGTCCGCGACCGCGGGGTCGTCGAAGGGCAGCCGCCAGGTGTCGAGCAGTCCGCCGCGCACGCGAAGGTTCGGCCAGATGCCCTCCTGAACCCCGGCCACCACGACGGTGTCGAACTCGGTGCCCAGAGCCGCGGCCGGTGTCAGCACCCGCACCGCTCCGCTCACCGGCGGCGGAACGAACCGGTCGTCGCCGACGTCTGCGTCGAGGATGCCCCGCAGGAAGACGACGGGGGTCGTGCCGTCCTCGCGCTCGCCGTGGCGTTTGGCGGCTTGGAACAGGGCGACGACCGCGTCGAGATCTCGATCCGCCTGCGCGGCCAGCGGCCCGTGGCCGCGAGCGGCTTCGCGCAGGGCTCGTTCCCGGCCTGACCCCTCCCACGACGCCCAGAGCAGCTCGTGTGCCGTCGCACCGTCGGCGATGAGGTCGGCGACGGTCCTCAGAGTGTCCGCAACACGCGCCGCCCGACGCGCCTCACGCAGATCGAGCAGTGCGAGCTCGGCGGGGTGGAGCATCGCTGAGCGCAGCAGCTCCCACGCCGACACCGGCTCGCCCTCGCGCGGCGGGAACGCCTGACGGAGCGCAGACCGGAGCCGGCGCTGGTCGACGGCGTCGAGCCCGGCGCCGGAGAGTGCGGCGATGACCTCGTCGCGCTCCCAGGTCTCACCCGGACGTGCCGCCAGATCGACGAGCCGCAGCAGGTCGCGGACGACGGGCGATTCCCCGAGCGAGGTACCGGTGCCGGAGGTCGCCGTCGGGACGTCGCGCGCAGCCAGTTCGGCCTCGAGCGCGGTGACCTGACGACTGTCGTGGGCGATGACCGCGCACTCCTCCCACGGCACTCCGTGGTGCACGTGCCGCTCGCGAAGCAGCCGCGCCACGGCGTCGAATTCCTCCGAGCGCGATCGCAGCGCCAGCGCCCGGACACCGACCATGGGAGCATCCGGTTCTGGAGCCCGTCGATGCGCCACCAGCCCGACCGCGCCGATGCGGGCGGTGATGGCGGAGACGAGCGGGGCGTGGCGGGCCTCGGCCCGGTGGACCGTCTCGAGCACGACGACGTCGCGGCCCGCGGCGAGACGGGCGAAGTTCTCGGGCGTCGCGCCTCGGAACGCACCGGAGCCCACATCGGGGTCACCGAACGCGACGACGGCGATGTCGCGAGCGCGACAAGCCTGGAGGAGGTCGACGCCGCCGGCGGTCAGCTCCTGCGCGTCGTCGACGAGCACGACCCGCAGCTGCGGGATCCCTCGATGGGAGACGATCTCGACCGCCTCACGGATGAGCCCGGCTGCGTCACGGTGGGCGCCGCGCATGGCGTCGCGGACCGCGAAGTACTCGGACATGAAGGACGCCGCGGCCCGCCAGGCCGGTCGCCCCTCGCGAACGGCGCGGGCGGCGAGAGCGCTCGGGTCGATGCCCGAGGCCGTGCACTCCGCGATGAAAGCGCGCAGTTCGGCGCGGAAGCCGCGCGAGTCGCGCACGTGCGCGGGAAGCTCGCCCGGCCACCGCGACCGCCCGTCGCGCTCGTCCTCCGCGTCGCCGTCGAGAAGGTCGCGGATGATCGCGTCCTCGTCGCCGCCCGTCAGCAGACGCGGCGGTTCGACGCCGCGTCTGACCGCTTCGGCACGCACGATCTGGAAGGCGAAGGCCGGAACCGACCGGGCCAGGGGGCCGGCCGTCGCCACGCCGACGGCGACGCCGAGGTCGTCGCGCAGGTCCGTGGCCGCCTGGCGCGTGGCCGTCAGGACGACGAGCGCGTCGGGGTCGAGTCCGTCGACGACCAGCCGTCGGACCCGTTCGACGATGGTCCGCGTCTTACCTGTGCCCGGCGCGCCGACGACGACGGCGCTCGCCTCGGCCGGGAGCTCGAGCGCGCGCGACTGCGCGGCGTCGGGCACGACGCCGACGGAGACCTGACCCATGTCTTCCACGCTAACCGGCACCGCCGACACCGGTTCGCCGTCGGCGTTCGCCCAGGGCGTGACCCGGCCGGCATCCCGGTCCGACCGGTGTCGTAGAGTCGAAGAGCGCCCGATGCACGGGCGCGGAGGAGGATGTATCCGTGGAGATCCGTATCGGCATCGCGAACACCGGCCGCGAGCTCAGCCTCGAATCCAACGAGTCGGCGGACGCCGTTCGGGCGACCGTTTCCGAGGCTCTCACCTCCGGCGCTCCCTTCGTCGAGCTCAGCGACGCGAAGGGCAGCTCCTACATCGTGCCGACCGCGGGCATCGCATTCGTCGAGGTCGGCACCGACCAGACCCGCCGCGTGGGCTTCGTGGCCTGACCGTGCAGATCGTCCTGGCGCTGATCATGGGCGCCGCGATCGGCCTCGCCGCCGAGTTCGCGATTCGCGGGCGCGAGGCCCGTGGTGCCGCGCTCGCGCCTGTTCTCGGCGCCGTCATCGGCGGCGTCGCGTGGGCAGTGATGACCTGGGCCGGTCTCGCGGTCGACAACCCCGTCATCTGGGTCGTCGCCATCGTGACTCCGGCTGTGCTGGTGCCCGCTGTCCTCCTGCTGCTGACGCGCTCGCGGGCCCGGACGGATGCCGCTGAGCGTCGTCGCCTCCGGATCGGCTGACCGCCCGAGGCGTCAGGCCTCGAGGCCCATCGCGGCCATGCGGCGCGAATGCGCGGCCATCACGTCGGCGTAGGTGGGCTCGACCCTCTTCTCGTCCGCAGGCTGCAGCGATGTCGACCGCAGCGCCGCCCGGGCGATCAGCAGGGTGTCCCCGACGAGGCGGCGGCCCCAGAGCGACAGCAGTCCCCGCCACTGCTCGTCCGCGGCGATGGCATCGGTGATGATGCGCACCAGAGCACTGCGGTCGTCGTGCGCCCGCAGGATGACGGCGACCTGCCGTCCGGTGTCGCCGTAGCTCGCCGACAGCGCGAGGTAGAAGTCGTCGAGCATGCCGGCCGTCAGGTGCACCGAGAGCATCGTCTCGAGTGGCCGTGCGCCGTGCGTCGCGCGGCGGAAGGCATCGAGCGGCTCACGGAAGGGCAGCATCAGCTCGAGCGGATCGGCGCCGCGATCGCGGATCACGCCGACGAGCTCGCGGTGCTTGAGCAGGGCTGTGCCCGCCGCCAACGACAGCGACTCCTTCTGCGACAGCTCGGGGGTCGAGGCGATCAGGTCGCTCAGCGTCTCGAAGTAGCCGAGCTGCAGATACGCGGCCTGACCGAGGAAGGTGTCGACATCGGGAGCGAGCTCCTCGAAATCGACGCGACGGACATCCCCGTAGTCGCCTCGGGATCGCAGCCGCAGGGTGCGACCGACAGGACGCTTGCGCTTGAAGAACCAGCTCACCACGGGTCCAGCCTAGGGTCGCGGTAGGCTGGATGCGCCCCGGCATCGGACCGGGGCCCCGCGCCTGTGGCTGAGTGAAGGGCGTGGACCCACATCACCGGCGGCTTCTCACCGCCAGACAGGCACGTCACCCATGACCACATTCGCTGACCTCGGCGTCGACCAGGACATCGTCGACGCCCTCGCCGACAAGGGCATCGTCGACGCCTTCCCCATCCAGGAGCAGACGATCCCGCTGGGCCTGCCCGGCCAGGACATCATCGGCCAGGCCAAGACCGGCACCGGTAAGACCTTCGGTTTCGGCATCCCCGTCGTGCAGCGCCTGGGACTCGACCCCGCGCCCGGCGTGAAGGCCCTCATCGTCGTCCCCACCCGCGAGCTCGCCGTCCAGGTGTTCGAGGACATGGACATGCTCACCCGCAACCGGTCCACGAGTGTCGTGGCCATCTACGGCGGAAAGGCCTACGAGGGCCAGATCGACCAGCTGAAGGCCGGAGCGCAGATCGTCGTCGGCACCCCGGGCCGCCTGATCGACCTCGCGGGCCAGCGTCTGCTCGACCTGTCCAACGCGACGGAGGTCGTGCTGGACGAGGCCGACAAGATGCTCGACCTCGGCTTCCTCCCCGACATAGAGAAGATCTTCCAGAAGGTCGCTCCCGTCCGTCACACGATGCTCTACTCGGCGACGATGCCGGGACCGATCGTCGCGCTGGCGCGCCGGTTCATGTCGAACCCGATCCACATCCGCGCGACCGACCCCGACGAGGGCCTGACCCAGGCGAACATCAAGCACCTCGTCTACCGCGCGCACTCGCTCGACAAGGACGAGGTCATCGCCCGCATCCTCCAGGCCGAAGGCCGCGGCAAGACCGTCATCTTCACGCGCACCAAGCGCGCGGCCCAGAAGCTCGTCGACGAGCTGAACGACCGCGGCTTCAACGCCGGCGCGGTCCACGGCGACATGAGCCAGGAAGCGCGGGAGCGCTCGATGGCCGGGTTCAAGGCCGGCAAGAAGGACGTCCTGATCGCGACCGACGTCGCCGCGCGCGGCATCGACGTCGACGACGTCACCCACGTCATCAACCACACCATCCCCGACGACGAGAAGACATACCTGCACCGCGCGGGCCGCACCGGTCGCGCCGGCCGCACCGGCATCGCGGTCACCTTCGTCGATTGGGAAGACCTGCACAAGTGGGCCCTCATCAACCGAGCGCTCGAATTCGGTCAGCCCGAGCCCGTCGAGACCTACTCGTCGAGCCCGCACCTCTTCGAGGACCTGAACATCCCCGCGGGAACCAAGGGACGCCTCCGCAAGCTGCCCACGACGCAGAGCGTCAAGACGGTCTCGACGGAATCGTCCGAGGGCGATACGAAGCGTCCCCGTCGCCGCCGCTCGCGCGGCTCGGGCGACGGTGCGGCGGCCGCTGAGGGCTCGGCGGCCGCGTCGACGGATGCCGGGACGGGCACGCACGATGGTGGCGGATCCGAGCACCGCGATGGCAAGACCTCCCCCCGCCGGCGTCGCCGTCGTCGTGGCGGATCGGGATCCGGCGCGGCAGGCTCGACGGCTCCCGCCGCAGGCTGATACGGCCATCTCGCGCGACGGCGCCCGACTACGCGTAGACGGGCGCCGTTCCGCTTGCCCGGGCGATGATGCGCGCGACCATGTCATCGTCGGTCGTGTTCTCACCGGGCTGATTCGGCTTGCCGAGACCGTGGTAGTCGCTCGACCCCGTCACGATGAGGTCGAGCTCTGCGGCGAGAGCACGCAGGACGCGCTTGCCGTCCGCTGTGTTCTCGCGGTGCCCGACCTCGAAGCCCGCGAGGCCGTGGGCGACGAGCTCGCGGAGCACCGCGGGCGGCATCATCCGCTCGCGTCCGCTCGGCGAGGGATGCGCGAGGATCGGCACTCCCCCGGCGGCGACGACGAGCTCCACCGCGGTGACGGGGTCGGGAGCGTAGTGCGGCGTGAAATGTCCCTGGCTGGGGTGCAGGATGCCGGCGAACGCCGCCGCGCGATCGACGGCGAGGCCGCGCGCGACGAGAGCGTCGGCGATGTGGGGCCGTCCCACCGTGGCGCCGGCACCGGTCTGCGCGAGCACGTCGTCCCACGTCAGGTCGTGCGAACGGGCGATGCTGCGGACGATCCGTTCGGCCCGGCCGATGCGGTCCTCGCGGATGCGCTCCATCTCTGCGCGCAACCGCGGATGGTCGGGATCGAAGAGGTACGCGAGCAGGTGCACGGTTCGCCACTCGTGGCGGGCGCTGAGTTCCATACCCGGGAGGAAGGTCATGTCGAGCGACGCCGTGGCCTCGGCCGCTTCGGCCCAGCCGGCCGTCGTGTCGTGGTCGGTGAGCGCCATCGTTCGCACACCCGCACGGTGGGCGGCTTGCACGACTCCGGCGGGAGGCTCCGTCCCGTCGGAGCGGACCGAGTGCAGATGCAGATCGCTGGGGCCGTGGAAGCCGTGCGCGCGCTCTGCCGTACCCATCCTCCACAGCGTAGCCGTGCCCGGCGATCGTCCAGGCTCGCTCTCTTAGAGTCGAGGCGTGAAGCGCGTGTTCGGAGCCCTCGTGGTGGCCCTGTTCGCAGCGGGGGCCATCGTGGCCACCTGGCCGGAGCTTCTTCGCCTCGAACGCGAGTTCCCGTTCGCGCAGGCGGTCGCGCTGCGTCCGTTCCTGATCGGCGCCTTCGTCGCGATCGCCCTGATCTTCCTCGTCCTCTCGCTGGGCCGCCGCATCCGTGCCTTCTGCCTGTGGGTCGTGCTCGTCTCCGTGGTCGTCGCCATCGGCGGCGCGGGAACCCTGGCGGTGAGGGGGCTCGGCGCGGAGACGCTGCCGCCGAAGACGGAGGACAGCATCCGCGTCATGACCTGGAACACCGCCGGTCCCGCGACCGATGCGCAGACAATCGCCGAGACCGCCGTGGCGATGCAGGCCGACATCGTGGCGCTGCCCGAGACGACGATGGACACCGGACGCGCGGTCGCGGTGGC
Organism: Microbacterium sp. BDGP8; assembly: GCF_029991045.1. Taxonomy (NCBI): domain Bacteria; kingdom Bacillati; phylum Actinomycetota; class Actinomycetes; order Micrococcales; family Microbacteriaceae; genus Microbacterium; species Microbacterium sp. BDGP8. The sequence goes on from NZ_CP120712.1 coordinate 1,826,006, forward strand.
GATGCGCGAGCGCGGGCGCCCGATGTGGGCGCACGTGGACAGCTACGAGGGGCCGGACAGCTGGGACGCGAACTCGACGGCCCTGCTGATCTCACCCGAGCTCGGCGACTACGCGGTCATCGAGTCCGAGGCAGCCGGTACGACCAACACCACCATCGTCCCGAGCGCCGTCGCCATGCCCGTCGACGGCGACGGCCCCGTGGTGGTGGCGGTGCACGCGGTCGCCCCGCGGCCGGAGGAGATGGCGAGCTGGCGCAGCGACCTCCAGTGGCTGGCCGACCAGTGCGCCACGGACGATGTCATCATGGCCGGTGACTTCAACGCGACGCTCGACCACATGGCGCGTCTCGGAGTCGACGACGCCGATCTGGGTCGCTGCCACGACGCCGCCCGGTCCACCGGCAACGGCGGTATCGGGACCTGGCCGACCGACCTGCCGGCTCCGCTCGGAGCGCCGATCGACCACATCATGGCAACCGCGTCCTGGAAGCCCGAAGGCTCGGTCGTCATCTCGTCGCTCGATCATTCCGGCAGCGACCATCGCCCGCTCGTCGTGCAGTACACGCGGCGCTGAACCGTCGCGGCGGCCGCCTCCGGGTGCGAGACTGGAGGCATGACCACGAGCGAGACCGAGCCGACCGCAACCGACACGATCGGAACCGCGACCGCCGAGACCGAAGCGCCCGCCGAGAACACCAACCGGCGTCAGCCGTTCCCGCAGGGCTTCCTCGACACGATCTCCGAGGGCTGGGGATCGCGGCCCGAGACGACGACGCCGCCCCGCGACGCGGCGCGCTTCGCCGCCGCTCGCCGCGAACGGCTCTCACGCGAGTTCCGCGGTCGGCGCCTCGTCATCCCCGCGGGCTCTCTCAAGCAGCGCTCGAACGACACCGACTACCCCTTCCGCGCGCACTCCGCGTTTTCGCATCTGACGGGCTGGGGCAGCGACGCCGTACCCGACTCGGTGCTCGTCTTCGAGCCCACCGCCGGGGGACACGATGTCACCCTGTACCTCCGCGACCGAGCCGATCGCACCACGGCCGAGTTCTACGCCGACGCCTCGGTCGGCGAGTTCTGGATCGGACCGCGCCCGGCGCTCGCCGACGTCGCCGCCGATCTCGGTGTTGCGACCGCGCATCTCGCGGATGTCGAGCTACGCACCGATGACCTGGTCCTCGAAGCAGATCCCGACCTGACGCGGGCCGTGTCCGAGCTGCGGCTGACGAAGGACGAGTACGAGATCGAGCAGATGCGTCTCGCTGTCGCGGCGACCGCACGTGGTTTCGACGACATCGTGGCCGACCTCCCCCGCATCATCGCCACCCCCCGGGGCGAGCGCGTCGTCGAGGGCGTGTTCCACCTGCGCGCGCGCACGGACGGCAACGGCGAGGGCTACGACACGATCGCCGCCTCCGGACCTCACGCCTGCTACCTGCACTGGACGCGCAACGACGGGCCCGTGGTGCCCGGCGACCTCATTCTCGTCGATGCCGGCGTCGAGGTCGACAGCCTCTACACCGCCGACATCACGCGCACGCTGCCCGTGTCGGGACGCTTCACCGAGATCCAGCGCCGCATCTACGAGACCGTTCGCGAGGCGGCCGACACCGCGTTCGCCGCTGCCCGGCCCGGTGTGACGTTCCGCTCGATCCACGAGGCCGCCATGACGGTCATCGCCGCCCGCGTCGCGGACTGGGGTCTGCTCCCCGTCACGGCGGACGAGGCGCTCGACGCCGACCGGGGCGGCCAGCACCGGCGCTACATGGTCCACGGCACGAGCCACCACCTCGGGATCGACGTGCACGACTGCGCGCAGGCGCGCCGTGAGATGTACTACGACGGCATCCTCGAGCCCGGCATGGTGTTCACGATCGAGCCCGGTCTGTACTTCCAGATCGACGATCTCACCGTGCCCGAGGAGTACCGCGGTATCGGGGTCCGGATCGAGGACGACATCCTCATGACCGAGAGCGGACCCGTCAACCTTTCTGCGGACATCCCGCGCACAGCTGACGAGGTCGAAGCCTGGATCGCACGCGCGACCTCGTGACCGATCGGTTCTCGCCGCCGCCCGCTCAGACGACGCGCCCGCTGCTGACCGGCACGTTCGGGATGGCTGCGGCGACCCATTGGCTCGCCACCGCCACGGCCCAGGCTGTGCTCGAACGCGGGGGCAACGCCTTCGACGCCGCCGCAGCGGGCGGCTTCGTCCTGCAGGTCGTCGAACCCCACCTCAACGGGCCCGGGGGCGATCTCGTCGGCCTCTTCCAGGCGGCCGAGGATCCGCGGCCCCGCGTGCTCATGGGCCAGGGGCCGGCGCCTCGCGGCGCGACGATCGAGCACTACCGCGCGGAGGGGCTCGAGACCGTGCCGGGCGCCGGCGCCCTCGCGGCCGCGGTGCCGGGAGCAGTCGACGCCTGGCTCGTCCTGCTGCGCGACTACGGCACGTGGGAGCTCGCCGACGTCCTCGCTTTCGCGATCGGCTACGCCCGCGACGGGCACCCTCTGCTCGCGTCCGCGTCAGCGACCATTGCACGCGTCGCGCAGCTCTTCCGCGACGAATGGCCGTCCTCGGCCGATCTGTGGCTGCCCGGGGGCACCGTGCCGCGGGCCGGCGATGTGTTCCGGAACCCCGCGCTCGCCGCGGTGTTCGAGGGTCTCGTGGCGGCGGGACGAGACGCCGCAGACCGGGCCGCGCGCATCGAGGCTGCTCGCACCGAGTGGCGGACGGGCACGGTCGCGCACGCGACGGCCGCGTTCGCGGCCCGACCCCATCGACACTCGACCGGAGGCCACCACGCCGGGGTAATCACGGAGGCCGATTTCGCCGACTTCTCCGCAGGGTACGAGGAGCCTCTCACGACGACCTTCCGCGGACGGACCGTGGTCAAGGCCGGCGCGTGGACGCAGGGTCCCGCACTGCTCGAGGCGCTCGCCCTGCTCGATCCGGTGCCCGATGAGCGCCTCGACCCCGCGACTCCGGAGGGCGCGCACACGATCGTCGAGGCCTTCAAGCTGGCCCTCGCGGACCGCGACGCGCACTTCGGCCACGACAGCGTGGTCAGCGAGCTCCTCGACCCCGCCTTCCTCGCCGCGCGTCGTGCGCAGCTGCTCCCGGATGCCTCGCACGAATGGCGCCCGGGTACCGTGGCGGGGCGCGCACCGCATCGTCCGCCGCTCGTGCGTCCCGACGGGACGAGCGTCGCCGGCACAGGCGAACCGACGGTCGGGCGAGCGGGCGAGACGCGCGGCGACACCTGTCACATCGACGTCGTCGACGGGTGGGGCAACATCATCTCGGTGACGCCGTCCGGCGGCTGGCTGCAGTCGTCCCCCGCGATCCCGGAACTCGGTTTCGCGCTAGGCACGCGCCTGCAGATGACCTGGCTCGACGAGACGTCGCCCGCCGCACTCCGCCCGGGCGCCCGCCCGCGCACGACCCTCTCCCCGACCCTCGTCATGACCGGCGACCGGGCCGACATCGCGATGGGGACGCCCGGAGGCGACCAGCAGGACCAGTGGCAGCTGCCGATGCTGCTGCGCATGCTGGTCGGGGGCTGGGACGCGCAATCGGCGATCGATGCGCCGACGCTTCACACGACCGCGATGATCGACTCGTTCTGGCCGCGCACCTGGACGCCCGCAGGAGTGGTGATGGAAGACCGGCTCGGCGACGAGGTCGCCTCGGGCCTGCGCGCGCGGGGGCACGACGTCACCGTGGTCGGGCCGTGGAGCCTCGGACGTCTCTCGGCCGTCGGCATCGACCGCTCGCGGGGACTGCTCTGGGCGGCGTCGAACCCGCGCGGGATGCAGGGCTACGCGGCCGGTCGCTGAAGCGGAGCGCCCGCCCTCATTGCGACAACCGGCGGTGGCACCACGGCGCGACCAGCTCGGCCACGGCGCCGCCGACCTCCTCGGCATCCCGTTTGCGTCCCGCGACCTCGAAGGAGTGGCGGCCGCCCTCGACCCAGAGCAACTCCGCGTCGGCGCATCCGGCGACGACGCTCTCGAGGTCGGTCACCGGGTCGACGAACGGATCGCGGGTCCCGGACACGAACAGCTGAGGCGACGTGACCTCCGGCAGATGAGCCGCACGCGGACGGTCGGGCCGACCGGGCGCATGCAGCGGGTACCCGAGGTAGACGAGCAGAGCCGGGTCGATCGCTCCGGAAGCGGCCGCCATCGATGCCATCCGGCCGCCGTACGACTTCCCCGCCGCGACGATGGGCACCCCGGCGTGCGCGTCGGCGATGGCGCGGAAGACCGCCGCCCACGACGCGATGGCGTCACCGGCGGCGCCGGGCAGTCGGCGGCCCGCCACCACATAGGGGAACGGAAAGCGCACGACATCGATCCCGGCCGCCGCGCCGGCATGCGCGAAACCGCCGAGGAACGGATGCTCGGGTCCGGCGCCCGCGCCATGAGCGAGGATCATCACAGCGTCCGCACGCTCAGCGCGGTCGTACGTCAGCGGCAGGTCGACGGTCCCGGCCGCGATGTCGACCGGCACCGCGTCGATCATCGCTGCGGATCGGTCGCCGGGGGCTCGAGCGTACCCGGAGTCTGCGGGCCGGGGGCCTCGCCGCCGGGCACCGGGCCCACGGCCGGCGGCAGCGGGGCGTCGGCGGGGCCGGGGGCGGGCGATCCCGACGGCGGCGCGATCGGGTTGCCCGCGGGTGCCGCCGGACCGGGGGCGGGCCGATCGCCCGACGGAGCGGGCACGGGGTCGATGCGCTCGCCGTACCGGGGCGGCCCGTCCGGCACCGGCGTGGCCGGCGCCGCGGGCCGGGCCGGCGCGACGTTCAGCGCGCCACGGGCGCGATGGATGCTGCTCGCCTGCACGGTCACCTCGTAGTGGTCGGCGACGACCTGCGTCACCGATGCGAAGTCGCGACGACGGCGCACGAGAGCGAACATGACGAGGCTCATCATCATGCCGATCGCGACGCCGACCAGCATCACGCCGAGGAAAAGCTGAATGGCGGCGTCAGGAGTGCCGAAGACGAAGATCAGCGAGAAGATCAGCCCCAGGAGGATGCCGTTGATCGCACCCGTCCGCGCCGCCGTCGCATATCCGAGCCGGCCGGTGACCGTCTCGACCGACCGCAGTCCGTAGCCGACGATGGCGATCTCACGGGCCGGGATGTCGGCCGAGATGAGAGTCGACACCGCCTTCTGCGCGGCCTCGTACGTTGCGTACTCGGCGACCTTCTCACCCGTGACCGCGGGCGTCCCGCCCATCATGCTCATTCCGTCATTGTGTCACGGCCACCTTCGCGGTCGCCGACTACGCTGGAGCGGTGAGTACGCAGAGGGTTTTCGTCGCGCGCCTGGTCGGGTGCGTCGTGTTCGATCCCGCAGGCGACCGTCTCGGCAAGGTCCGCGACGTGGTCGTGATCTTCCGTAAATCGGACCCTCCGCGAGTCATCGGCCTCGTCGTCGAGATCCCGGGCAGACGCAACGTCTTCCTCTCCATCGGCCGTGTCACCTCGATCGCGACCGGCCAGGTGATCACCACCGGTCTCATCAACGTGCGGCGCTTCCAGCAACGCGGCGGTGAGGTGCGGGTCATGGCCGAGCTCCTAGGTCGGAAGGTCTACCTGCGCGACGGGTCGGGCGGCGCAGTGATCGAGGATGTCGCGATCGAGCGCAACCGGCTCGGCGAATGGGACATCGGCCAGCTCTTCCTCCGCCGTCCCAAGACGAGTGCGTCGCCGTTCGCCAAGGGGCCGACGACCTTCGCGGCCTGGAAAGACGTGCGCGAGGACCAGTCCTCGGGCGCCGCCCAGTCCGCCGAGCAGCTGGTCGCGACCTATTCGGAGCTCAAGCCCGCAGACCTCGCCAACACGCTGCTCGACCTTCCGGAGGAGCGCCTGCTCGAAGTCGCCGAGGAACTCCCCGACGAGCGCCTCGCCGACGCGCTCGAGGAGATGCCCGAGGATGAGCAGGTCCACATCCTCGAGCGGCTCGGCGACGAGCGCGCCGCCGACATCCTCGACGCCATGGAGCCCGACGACGCGGCGGACCTGCTCGGTCAGCTCCCCGAAGGCCGCATCGAGCAGCTGCTCGACCTCATGGAGCCGGAGGAGGCCGAGGACGTCCGCGCCCTCCTCGAGTACGGTCCCGACACCGCGGGCGGCCTCATGACGAGCGACCCGATCGTGCTGTCGGCGGAGGCGACGGTGGCTGAGGCGCTCGCGCTCATCCGCCGACACGAGCTGCATCCGGCCCTCGCCGCATCCGTCTTCGTGACGCTCCCCCCGTACGAGACGCCGACGGGGCGACTTCTGGGCACCGTGCACTTCCAGCGGATGCTGCGCTACCCGCCTCACGAGAGACTCGGCGCGATCATCGACGACACCGTCGACCCGGTCGCGGCGTCATCGTCCGCGGCCGAGGTCGCACGCATGCTGGCCAGCTACAACCTGGTCTCGGTTCCCGTCGTCGACCAGGCCCGCCGGCTCGTCGGGGTCGTGAGCGTCGACGATGTGCTCGATCATCTGCTTCCGGACGACTGGCGGTCGCAAGACGTCGAGCCCCAGGATGCCGCTGCGATGCGGGGGCGCCGCTGATGGCCCGCTCGTCGAAGACCCCCTCGCTCGAGGCGCCCCGTGGACGGCGCAGCGGTGTCAGCGGTGTGCTCGGTCAGCGGACGTCGCAGCCGTCCCGCGACCGGTTCGGTCGGTTCACCGAGTGGATCGCCCGGGCGATGGGCACGCCCGGCTTCCTCGTCGCGCTCTCGCTGTTCTGTGCGGCGTGGCTCGCCTGGAACACGCTCATGCCCGTCGAGCTCCGGTTCGACTCCGCGGCCAACGGCTTCACGGCGTTGACGCTCATGCTCTCGCTGCAGGCGTCGTACGCCGCGCCCCTGATCCTGCTCGCGCAGAACCGGCAGGACGACCGCGACCGCGTGCAGATCGAGCAGGACCGTCAGCGTGCCGAGCGGAACCTGGCCGACACGGAGTACCTGGCACGCGAGGTCGTCGCCCTGCGCATGGCGATCTCCGACCTGACCGACGGACTCGTCACCAAAGAGACGCTGCGCGCCGAGCTGCGTACCGCGCTCGACCGCCTCGACTCCGACGAGCGCCCGGACACGCGATGAGCACGGACGCCGTCCGCGCGGCCGTCGCGGCGGTGCGCGATCCCGAGTTGCGCAAGCCCCTGGGCGAGCTCGACATGGTGCGCGACATCGCCGTGGATGGCGCCCACGCTCGTGTCGGCATCGCGCTGACCATCGTCGGCTGCCCTGCAGCCGATCGGATCGAGCGCGACGTCCGGGATGCCGCGCTGTCCGCCCCGGGCATCGAGACGGTCTCGGTCGAGGTCGGGGTGATGACCCCGGCGGAGCGCGCCGCACTCACCGAGCGGCTGCGCGGTGGGAAGGCCGCCCGCGAGAACCCGTTCGGTCCGGACTCGCTCACACGCGTCATCGCCATCACGAGCGGCAAGGGGGGCGTCGGCAAGTCGACCCTCACCGCGAACCTCGCTGTCGCCCTCGCGCAGCGCGGCCTCGCCGTCGGGCTGATCGACGCCGATGTGCACGGTTTCTCGATTCCCGCGCTGCTCGGTCTCGTCGATGCCGACGGCCTGCCACCGCAGCCGACGCGTATCGACGGGCTCATGATCCCGCCCATCGCGCACGAGGTCCGGACGATCTCGATCGGCATGTTCCTGCCGCGCGATCAGAGGAGCCCCGGCGCGGTCGCCTGGCGCGGGCCGATGCTGCATCGCACGGTCTCGCAGTTCCTGACCGACGTGTTCTTCGGCGACATCGACGTCCTCCTGATCGACATGCCCCCCGGCACCGGCGACGTGGCCATCAGCGTGGGTCAGCTGCTCCCGCACGCCGACGTCGTGGTCGTCACGACTCCGCAGACGGCCGCCGCCGACGTCGCGGTGCGCAGCGGCCTCGTCGCCCGGCAGACCGGGCAGCGCGTGATCGGGGTCATCGAGAACATGTCGGCGATGACGCTTCCCGACGGGACATCGCTCGACCTCTTCGGCAGCGGCGGCGGGATGCGGGTCGCCGAGGCCCTGTCGACCGACCAGCCGGTGCCGATGCTCGGCTCCGTGCCGCTCAGCCCGGCTCTGCGCAGCGACGCCGACAGCGGAGTTCCGGTCGTCGTCGCGCATCCCGACGACGCCGCCGCCGAGGCGATCGCGCGCATCGCCGACACCATCGCAGGCACCGGACGCGATCTCCGCGGCCGCCCGCTGCCTCTGCGTGTGGGCTGATCAGGTCGCTTCGTCGTCGAACGGAACGTCGGCACCGCGCTCGAATCGCTTCGCCGCCTCGCCCGCAGCATCCATCCCGACGGCGGTCGCCGTGCTGATCGCCGCACCCGCGGCGGCCGCGCGCACCGTCGGTACGGGGGCGTCCTCGAGGAGAGCGTCGCGGATGATGCGACGCGGGTCGTACTGCCGAGGGTCGAGCTTGCGCCATTCGACGTCGGAGAAGTCCTCTCCCATCTCGTCCTTGACGCGGTCCTTCGCGCCGTTGACCCAATCACGTGCCCGGACGGTGAAACGCGCGAGCATCTCGGCGAGCTGCGGAAGGCGCTCGGGTCCGAGGAGCAGGACAGCGGCGACCCCGATGAGGATGAGCTTGTCCCCGTCTAGGCCGAAGAACATGACCCCAGATTACCCGTGCGCCTCAGCGGCCGGAGCCATCCGCGCGCCTACGCTGGAACAAGGAGGAATGCATGGGTGATCAGGAAGCGATCCGCAGGTTCGCGATGGAGGCGACGGTGGAACCGGAGCACATCTCTCGCGCGCGTGCACACGCCCTCGAGATCGGAGCCGCGCCGATCAGTGCGCCGGTGGGCGCGCAATGCGCTGTGCTCGCCGCCGCGACGGGCGCACTCAACATCGTCGAGATCGGTACCGGCGGCGGCGTCTCCGCGCTCTGGCTGCTCCATGGGGCGCCACGCGCCACGCTGACCACGATCGACATCGAGCCCGAGCATCTGGCCGTCGCCCGGCAGTCCTTCACCGAAGCGAGGATCCCTCCGGCTCGTGCCCGCTTCATCACGGGCCGCGCGGCTGATGTGCTCCCCCGCATGAATGAGGCCTCGTACGACATCGTGCTGGTGGACGCCGACCCCGACGGTGTCATCGAGTACGTCGAGCATGGGCTTCGGCTCGTACGCCCGGGCGGGATGGTCCTCGTGCCCCGTGTGCTGGCAGGTGGGGCCGTCGCCGACCCCGTCCGCCGCGACGACATCACCCGCGCCTACCGCTCGCTCATCCACGAGACGCAGTCGTCGCCGGCGGTGCTCGGTGCGCTGTCGATCGTCGGAGAGGGACTGTTGCAACTCACGACGGCAGCCACCGCCTGACGGCGGCTCAGCGGCAGAGACGGAAACGGCCGGCCCCAGAGGGACCGGCCGTTTCCGTGCAGCATCGTCAGGCTGCGCCGACGACTCCGCTCAGCACGCTGTGGAGTTCCTTGGCCTCTTCATCATTGACCGAGACGACCAGACGCCCTCCGCCTTCGAGGGGGACACGCACGATGATCAGGCGCCCCTCCTTCACGGCCTCCATCGGTCCGTCTCCGGTTCGCGGCTTCATGGCTGCCATCGCGGCTCCCTTTCGTCATGAGGACTACCTGAAGAGTTTATCGTGCAGCGCAGGCACAGCGCGGACACGTCCCTCAGGGAATCTGAGCGAAGGTGCTTCCGAGCGCATACATCGTGTGGATCCACCACCACTGCGCGGCTATACCGAGCACCAGCACGCTGATGCGCCACCAGAGCGCGCGGGGCAGCGCGACGGCGCCCCAGAGCGGTGACAGCGGGACGAGCAGTCGGAACGTGCTCGACTGGGGGAAGAAGACCGCCAGCAGGTAGAGGACGTACGCGGCCGACCACAGACGTATCGGAACACCGAGGCGACGCACGCGGCGATCAGCGACGAGCAGGAGCGTGGCGAGAACCACGATCGCCGCAAGCCCCGCGAGACACACCCACGCCGGAATCCCCCAGATTCCAGACCACAGCACGGCGGCCTGCATTGTGCCGTCGAAGGGCACGAACCCCCCGTGATCCCCGATCCAGGATCGTCGCCACGCGAGTTCCGTCTGCAGGTAGGCCCCGGGATCACCCGTCACGATGCCGGTGATGACGGGCCAAGCGAATCCGCAGGCGGCCGCCAGCAGCCCGCTCGCGACGACGTGGGCGATCTCCGGCGGGTGCAGGTCGTCGTGCTGACGCCGCGACCACCGCCAGATCCCGTACAGCGCGAGCATCAGCGAGAAGGCGAGGACACCGGGCCGCGTGAAAGCCATGAGCGGGATCCACAGGTAGAGCCACCACCACCGGCGGCGCTCCACGGCGAGGAGCGCGAGGAGCAGCCAGAGCTGGAAAAGCGATTCCGCGTAGCCGAGCTGGAACAGTGCGGCCATCGGGCCCGCGAAGCTGAAGAAGGCGACCGCCCACATCGCTGCCGCGCGGCCGACGCGGCGGCGCAGCAGAGCGAAGAGGACGAGACACGCGAGATAGCCGGCCGTTGCCGACACCAGGGGCGCAGCGACCGGGAATCCGCCGACGACCCACCCCACGGCGCCGGTGATGACGGGGTAGACCGGCATGAACGCCCACGCGTTCTGGGCGACGTCGCCCGCCGCGTCGAGCGGCAGCTCGGCGGGATATCCGCTGAACGCGATGAGCCAGTACCACTGCGCGTCCCACCCCATCGTCAGAGTGCCCAGAGTCGCGTCGGCGCCGAAGCGGGACCGGGGTCCGCTCAGCTCGGCCGCTCCGAGCAGGAAGCCCGTCGTGACAGCGCGCGAGAGCAGGTACATCAGCGCGATCGCAACCGCGGGAGGCAGCGCGATCGCGGCGCGACGCAGCCACCTCATGCGCGCCGGGTCACCGGTTCGAGAGCCAGGTGCGCAGGCCGCGCTCGACGGCGTCGATCTGCTCGACCGGCACCCGCTCCTGGTCGTGGTGCGCGAGCGAGGGGTCGCCCGGGCCGTAGTTGACGGCGGGCACTCCCAACGCCGAGAACCGGGCGACATCCGTCCAGCCGTACTTGGGGCGAGGCTCGGCTCCCACCGCGGCGACGAACTCCTGGGCGAGCGGCGCATCCAGGCCCGGTCGTGCACCTCCGGCGAGGTCGACCACCTCCACCTCGAAGCCGTCGAAGAACTCGCGGACGATCGCGACGGCCTCTTCGGGCGAACGCCTCGGCGCGAAGCGGTAGTTGACCTCGACCTCGCAGAGGTCGGGGATGACGTTCCCGGCGATGCCGCCCGAGATCCGGACGGCGTTGAGCCCCTCGCGATAGACGAGTCCTTCCACCTCGACGTCGGCGGGCGTGTGCTCCGACAGTCGCTGGAGGATCGGGGCCGCGTGGTGGATGGCGTTGTCGCCGATCCACGCGCGGGCGCTGTGGGAACGCACCCCGTGCGTCCGCACGATCGCGCGCAGATTGCCGTTGCAGCCGCCCTCGACCTGACCGTTGGAGGGCTCGCCGAGGATCGCGAAGTCGCCCGCGAACAGGTCGGGACGGTTCGCCGCGAGCCGCGTCAGGCCGTTGAGCTCGGCGGCGACCTCCTCGTGGTCGTACCACATCCACGTGATGTCGACGCGCGGGTCGACGAGCTCTGCCGCGAGCTTCAGCTGCACCGCGACGCCCGCCTTCATGTCGACGGTCCCTCGCCCCCACAGGAACTCCTGCCCGTCCTCGACCATCTCGCGAACGGGCAGGTTCGCGTTGATGGGAACGGTGTCGATGTGACCGGCGATGACGACGCGCTGCGCGCGACCGAGCTGCGTGCGCGCGACGATCGTGTCGCCGTCGCGGATGACCTCGAGGTGCGCCAACGGCGATACGGCGGCGAAGATGGCGTCGGCGAGGGCCGTCTCGTCGTCCGACACGCTGGGGATGTCGCACACCGCCCGAGTCAGATCGGCGCTGGACACGGTCAGATCGAGCTCGGGCATGCGGCGATTCTATCGGCGGCGACTGCACCGATAACCTGGAGCCATGAGCGAACGGTGGGCATGGGGCGTGGGACTCGCGACCTCGAGCAGCGATGGCACGACACTCGACACCTGGTTCCCGGAGCCCGCGCTCGGGACACCGGCGGCCGCCGAGTCCGCCGCCGCGATGGTGACCTGGGCGCCGCTCGCAGCGGACGACGAGCGCCGGGGCGTGACGGTCGAGGCCGTCACCATCTCGATCGACCTCGATGCGGCGCCGGCGTCGACCCCGGATGCGTACCTCCGCCTGCACGTGCTCTCACACCGCCTCGCGGCACCGAACACCGTCAATCTCGACGGGATCTTCGGGCACCTCCCGATCGTCGCCTGGACGACCGCGGGCCCGATGCACCCGGATGACGCGACGCGCCGTCGGCCGTTGCTCCAGCGCGACGGCATCCAGGTGCACAGCCTCGACAAGTTCCCCCGTCTGCTCGACTACGTCACTCCCCCCGGTGTGCGCATCGCCGACGCCTCCCGCGTCCGCCTGGGCGCGCACCTCGCACCGGGCACCACCGTGATGCACGAGGGCTTCGTGAACTTCAACGCCGGCACGCTCGGCGCCTCCATGGTGGAGGGTCGCATCTCGCAGGGCGTCGTGGTCGGTGACGGGAGCGACATCGGGGGCGGCGCCTCGATCATGGGCACGCTGTCCGGCGGCGGCAGCCACCGGGTGTCGATCGGCCGTCGCACGCTGCTCGGCGCCAACGCCGGCATCGGCATCTCGCTCGGCGACGACTGCGTGGTCGAGGCCGGGCTCTACGTCACGGCAGGGTCGAAGATCGTCCTCGCCGACGAGCCCGCCACGGCCTCGGGTGCGCGTCCGAGCGTCAAGGGCGCAGAGCTGTCCGGGCGCGACGGCATCCTGTTCCGCCGGAATTCGCTGACCGGCGCGATCGAGGCTGTTCGCCGCGCGGGGGTCGGAGTCACGCTCAACGAGGCTCTGCACGCCTGATCGCGTCGCGTGATCCGGGCGGCGCTCAGAGCAGGAGCGCCGAGAGCAGACCGCCCCACAGGCACACCACGGCGAGCATGCCGAGGCTGTACCAGAGCGACGCCCGGAGGATCTCCGACTCGCGTCCGGCGAGTCCGACCGCGCCGGCCGCGATCGCGATCGACTGAGGCGAGATGACCTTGGCGGCTGTGCCGCCTGCCGTGTTCGCAGCGACGAGCAACCCGGGGTCGACGGAGATCTGCTCGGCGGTGGCGACCTGGAGGGGCGCGAACAGCGTGTTGTTGTTGACGACCGACCCCGTCAGGAAGACACCGATCCAGCCGATGGTCGGTGCGAGCAACGGGAAGAGCGGCCCGACCGCCGCCAGAGCCGTGCCCATCGAGGCCGAGCCGCCCGAGTAGTTCGCGACGTTGGCCAGGACGAGAATGATCGCGATGAGCAGCAACGCGCGCCAGAGGCCGCGCACCGTCTCCACCAGTGTCCACACCAGGTCGGCCGCGCGCAGGCGCGGCGTCGTCCAGAACGACACGATCACCGCCAGCAGGATCGCCGTGCCCGTCGCGTTGATGGGAGTGAAGCCCCACGTCGCCGTGACGACATCACCGCCGGGGGTCTGCACGCTGCCGGTGAGCCCGGGCATCGGAACCGCGAACACCAGCGCGGCCAAGGGCCCGCCCGCGGCGAACAGATTCTTGAACACCGGCAGGCTCCAGACCAGGATGACCGCCGTGAGGATGTAGAACGGGCTCCATGCCGCGATCACCTCACGTACATTGGCGCTGTGCGGCTCCGGCTCGGGCGCGCCGACTTCACGATGGACCCGCCGAGGCTGCCAGACCCGGCCGAGGAGGAAGAGCGCGACCATCGCAGCCAGGCCTGCTCCGAGGTCGGCGAGCTCGGGGCCGAGGAACCACAGCACGCCCGCCTGCACGCCGCTGAAGACGATGGTGACCAGCAGCGTGGCCGGCCACGTCTCACGCAGCCCGCGGAAACCGTCCAGGATGACCACGAGCAAGAACGGGATGAGCAGCGTCAGGGGCTGCAGCACCAGCACCATTGCACGCGACAGCTCCTGCACCTCGAGGCCGCTGACCTGCGCACCCACGATCACGGGGATGCCGATGGCGCCGTATGCCCCCGCCGCCGCGTTGGCGACGAGCGAGATCATGGCCGCCCGCAGCGGGCGGAACCCGAGCTGCACCAAGAGCGCGGCGCAGATGGCGATGGGCACGCCGAACCCGGCGGCGCCCTCCAGGAAGGCACCGAAGGAGAAGCTGATGAGCAGCACCTGGATCCGCTGATCTTTCGAGATGCCCCCGATCGATGAACGAATGACGTCGAAGCGACCGCTCGCGACAGCGAGCTTGTAGAGCCACACCGCCATCACGATGATGTAGGCGATCGGCCAGACCGCCGTGAGCAGGCCCAGCAGGCCCGCACCCCCGACTGCCGTGAGCGGCATCCCGAATCCGAGTGCGGCCACCAGCAGCTGCGCGACGAGCGCGATGAGACCGGCGAGGATGCCGCTGAGGCGAAGTCCGACGAGCGCGACGAGGAAGACGATGATCGGAATGGCGGCGACGAGTGCCGACAGCGCCAGCGAGCCGAGCGGATCGGTCGTCTGCATCCACATGCTTCGCTCCCCTGCTCGTGCGTGCGGCCCACCCTAGACCGGGCCGCACACCCGCGCGAGGGGGGCGTATGCTCGCGTCAGGAGGTGGCTCGATGGCCGATCGCTTGCCGAAGAAGGTGTACGAAGCCGAGTTGCGGCGGCTGCAGGCGCAGCTCGTCGACATGCAGGCCTGGGTGCAGGCCACCGGCGCCCGCATCGTGGTGATCTTCGAGGGGCGCGACGCCGCGGGCAAGGGATCCACGATCAAGCGCGTCGCCGAGTATCTCAATCCTCGGGTCGCGCGCATCGTCGCGCTTCCCGCGCCGACCGAGCGCGAACGCTCGCAGTGGTACTTCCAGCGATACGTCGCGCATCTGCCGGCCGCCGGCGAGATCGTCCTCATGGACCGGTCCTGGTACAACCGCGCCGGGGTCGAGCGGGTCATGGGCTACTGCACCAACGAGGAGTACCACCGGTTCCTGCATCAGGCGCCGATCTTCGAGCGGATGCTCGTCGAGGACGGCATCCTGCTGCTGAAGTACTGGTTCAGTGTCTCGGATATCGAGCAGGAGAAGAGGTTCCGGTCGCGCAACGAGGATCCGATGCGGCGGTGGAAGCTCTCCCCCAACGACGTGCTCTCGATCACCAAGTGGGAGGACTACTCGCGCGCGAAGGACACGATGTTCGTGCACACCGACATCCCGGAGGCGCGCTGGCACGAGGTCGACAACGAGGACAAGCGCCGAGGCCGGATCAACATGATCCACCATCTGCTCGGACAGATCCCCTACGAAGTGGTCGAGCGGCCTGAGATCGAGATCCCACCGCGCCCGCCATCCGGGGGTTACGACCGCCCGCCGCAGCAGCTCGACGGATACGTCCCCGACTACGCGGCGACACTGATCGACAAGTGACACACGGGGTGCCCCGGTCCAGCGGCACCCCGCGGACGTCGAGGTAACGTGGCGCGATCCGCGACCGCATGGGAGAGGCCGGCACATCGCTGTGATGTGCCGGCCTCTCGTGATCGTCGAGCGCTGTTCAGGAGGTGGGGTAGTCCCGCTCCGCCGAGCCGACGTACAGCTGCTGCGGACGCCCGATCTTCGTCTGCGGGTCGTTCTGCATCTCGCGCCAGTGCGCGAGCCAGCCGGGCAGCCGACCGATCGCGAACAGCGGCGTGAACATGCGCGTGGGGAAGCCCATCGCCTTGTAGATGACGCCCGTGTAGAAGTCGACGTTCGGGTACAGGCGACGCTCGCGGAAGTAGTCGTCACTCAGGGCGATCTCCTCGAGCTCCTTCGCAAGATCGAGCAACGGGTCGACGACGCCGAGCTCGTTGAGGACCTCGTCCGCGGACTCCTTGACGAGCTTCGCGCGCGGGTCGTAGTTCTTGTAGACCCGGTGCCCGAAGCCCATGAGCTTCACGCCGTCTTCCTTGTTCTTCACGCGGGCGACGAAGCGCTCGACGCTCTCGCCGGAGTCGCGGATGCGGGCCAGCATGTCGAGGACGGCCTCGTTCGCGCCGCCGTGCAACGGCCCGTAGAGCGCGTTGATACCGGCCGAGATCGAGGAGAACTGATTCGCACCGGTCGACCCGACCAGGCGCACGGTCGAGGTCGAGGCATTCTGCTCGTGGTCCTCGTGCAGGATGAGCAGACGCTCGAGCGCGCGCGAGACGACCGGGTTGACCTCGTAGTTCTCGGCGAGGACGCCGAAGTTCAGGCGCAGGAAGTTGTCGACGAAGCTCAGCGAGTTGTCGGGGTAGAGGAAGGCCTGCCCGACGCTCTTCTTGTGCGCGTACGCGGCGATCACGGGCAGCTTCGCGAGGAGCCGGATCGTGTTGAGCTCGACGTGCTCGGGGTTGTTCGGGTCGGACTGGTCCTCGTAATACGTCGACAGGGCGGCGGTGGCGGCGGACAGCACCGACATCGGGTGCGCGGTGTGCGGTAGGGACGAGAAGAAGCGCTTGAGGTCTTCGTGCAGCAGCGTGTGACGACGGATGCGGTCGTCGAAGTCAGCCAGCTCGTCAGCCGTGGGCAGGTCGCCGTAGAGCAGGAGCCAGGCCACTTCGAGGTACGTCGAGTGCTTGGCGATCTGCTCGATCGGGTAGCCGCGGTAACGCAGGATGCCCTGGTCACCATCGATGTAGGTGATGGCGGACCGCGTGGCCGCGGTGTTGACGAAGCCGTAGTCGAGGCTCGTGTGGCCCGTCTGCTTGGTGAACGTCGAGAAATCGACGCTCGGAACTCCGTCGGTTCCGTGCAGCACCGGCAATTCGGCGGTGCGGTCACCGATGGTGACGGTGGCCTTCTGCGGGGTGCCCGTGTCGTTCACGAAGCCTCCTTGCGATCGTCCGGTGCGGTCATTACAGCCTATCGGGCGCACGGGCCTACTCCGTACGGCGCCAAAGGATCAGCGGATCGGTAGGAGAGAACCTACGACCCCGTCAGGCGTGCGGCAGCGGCGTCGATCCGCTCCTGCGACGCGGTCAGCGAGAAACGAACGTGCTGCGGGAACTGCGTTCCGTAGAAGTGGCCGGGGCCCGCGAGGATGCCGAGTTCGGCGAGCCGGCCGAGCGTCTCCCACGCGTCCTCTTGCGCCGTCGCCCACAGATAGAGTCCCGCTTCGCTGTGATCGATACGGAAGCCCGCGCGCTCGAGCGCCGGTCGGAGCACATCGCGACGGCGGCGGTACAGGTCCTTCTGTCGGGCGACGTGATCGTCGTCGCCCAGGGCTGCGACCATCGCCCGCTGCACGGGCAGGGGCTGCATCAGTCCCAGGTGCTTCCGCGCGGTGAGAAGCCGGGCCACGATCGTCGGGTCGCCGGCCAGGAACGCCGCCCGATAACCCGCGAGGTTCGACTGCTTGCTGAGCGAGTACACCGACAGCAGACCGCTGACGTCGCCTTCGCTCACCCGCGGGTCGAGCACGCTCGGCACCGTCTCGCTCGCCCAGGGCCCGTCCCAGCCGAGCTCGGCGTAGCATTCGTCCGAGACGACGACGGCGCCGAGCTCGCGTGCGCGGGCGACGATCCGCCGCAGCTCCGCGACGTCCAGCACGCGTCCGTCGGGGTTTCCGGGCGAGTTGACCCAGACGAGTCGGGTGCCCTCCGGGTAGTCGGCCGGATCGTCTGCGGCTGCCGGCGTCGCACCGACCAGGCGGGCGCCGACCTCGTACGTCGGGTAGGCGGCGCGGGGATGCACGACGACATCGCCGGCACCGAGGCCGAGCAGCAGCGGGAGGAGCGCGACGAGCTCCTTCGACCCGATCGTCGGCAGCACGCTGTCGGGGGCCAGACCGGTGACACCGCGGCGACGCTCGTACCACCGCACGACGGCCTCCCGAAGCGCGGGGGTGCCGACGGTCTGCGGGTACGCATGCGCGTCGGTCGCTTCGCGCAGGGCGCGGGCGACGACCTCAGGCGTCGGATCGACCGGCGACCCGATGGACAGGTCGACGATGCCGCCCGGGTGGCGGCGGGCCTTCTCGGCGTAGGGCGCTACGGCGTCCCAGGGGTAGTCGGCGAGGTCGCGGACGCTCAATGCCCCTCCCCCTGCGGCGGCAGCGCGGCCACGAGGGGGTGGTCCTTCGCGATGACGCCGACCTTCGCGGCGCCTCCGGGAGATCCCAGGTCGTCGAAGAACTCGACGTTCGCGGTGTAGTAGTCCTGCCACTCGTCCGGCAGGTCGTCTTCGTAGTAGATCGCCTCGACCGGGCACACCGGCTCGCATGCGCCGCAGTCGACGCATTCATCCGGGTGGATGTACAGCGAGCGCTCACCCTCGTAGATGCAGTCCACGGGGCATTCGTCGATGCAGGCGCGGTCCTTCACGTCCACGCACGGGAGGGCGATCACATAAGTCACATGACGAGTCTAGTTCGTGCGATCGGACGCGGCCGCCCGGCGTGCTCCCGCGAACGAGGGCCAACCGACCACGACGGCCACCATGACCGGCACAGCGAACGTCCAGATCAGCCCGGTGCTCAGCTGCCCGTCCGGCGGGGCAGGCACGACGACCGAGCCGCCGGGCCCGCGTCCGGAGAAGACGACGGTCGCGACGAGAGCGCCCAGCCCGCAGGCGAGCGCCGTCCACCGGTCGTCGGTGAGCAGCCGCAGCCCCGCGACGAGGGCGGTCACGCCCGCGACAGCGACGATGAGCCCCACCGGCAGCACACCCCAGGAGTACGCCTGGGTGATCGTCCCCGCGACACCGTAGACGGCTCCCGCGATCGCGGCGACGAGCCACCCGGCGAAGCGGGTCCAGGTCTGATTCACCGAGCCAGTCTAAGCGGCCCATCCGCCCGCCCGAAGCACCGCCGCCACCAGCGCCGCCCCCGCCACGACCACGAGGAAAGGGGCGCGCGCGGCGAGCAGGACGGCGGCCACCGCCACGGCAGGCAGGCGCGCGTCCACCACGATCGCGGCGCCCGCGCCGAGCGTCTGCACGACGACCAGCGCGGAGAGCAAGGCGATCGTCAGCTGATCGATGATGCGCTGCGCGCGTGCCCCGTCGAACCATCGAGGCGGAAGGAGGTACCCCAGGGCCTTCAGCGCCACGCAGATGATCGAGGCGACGAGGATGCCGGTCCACGGGCTCATCGGGCCTCCCCCGTCGTCTTCGCGTCATCGCCCCGCGACGAACGCCGGCCCGGCATGGCCGCGGCGACCACGATGGCCACGACGCCCGCGATGAGGACGGGGATCCCGGGCATCGTGAGGGGCGTCGCGACACCGGCGACGACTCCGGCGGCCACTCCGACGACGACCGCGTCCAGCCGGCGGAGCCGCGGCCACAGCAGCGCGAGGAAGGCTGCCGCGGCGGCCGCGTCGAGTCCATAAGCCCGGGGGTCGCCGAGGACGTCACCGAGCAGCGCGCCGAGGAGTGTGAAGAGGTTCCATCCGATATAGATGCCCACTCCGGTCACCCAGAAGCCGATGCGGCGTGCGCGGGGGCCCGACTGCGCGAGGGCGACTGCCGTCGACTCGTCGATCGTGAACGGGAAGGCGCTCAGCCGCCGCGCGATGCTCCCGCCGACCACCGGCGCCATGCGAAGACCGTATGCCACATTGCGAACGCCCAGGAGCGCTGCGGAGGCGATGGCCGCGGGCAGCGCCGCCCAGCCACCCGTCGCGACGACACCGACGAAGGCGAACTGCGAGCCGCCCGTGAACATCAGGAGACTGAGCACGCAGGTCTGCCAGACATCGAGCCCCGCGGCGACCCCGAGCGCGCCGAACGATACGCCGTAGGCGCTCGTCGCGACGGATACGCCGATCCCATCGCGCCACGCGCGCCGCGTCGCGGCATCCTGCTCCATCGCTCCGATGCTATCGACCCGCCGAACCGGAGGCCGCCGCGAATGCCACGACCCCGGAGGCCGAGGATCGGCACTCCGGGGTCGTGGCGGGCTTCGGGGAGCCGGATCAGGCGTTGGCGTCCTGGCGCTTCGCGCGCGACGCGGCGCGGCCGCGCTCGGTCGCATCCAGCACGACCTTGCGGATGCGCACCTTCTCGGGGGTGACCTCGACGCATTCGTCGTCGCGCGCGAACTCGAGCGACTCCTCCAGAGTCAGCACGCGCGGGGGCGTCATCGACTCGAAGGAGTCCGAGGTCGACGAACGCATGTTCGTGAGCTTCTTCTCCTTCGTGATGTTGACGTCCATGTCGTCGGCGCGCGAGTTCTCGCCGATGACCATGCCCTCGTAGACCTCTTCGGTGGGCTGGACGAAGAAGCTCATGCGCTCCTGGAGGGCGATCATCGCGAAGGGAGTGACGACGCCGGAGCGGTCGGCGACGATCGAGCCGTTCTGACGGGTCGAGATCGCGCCCGCCCACTCGTCATAGCCGTGCGAGATGGCATTCGCGATACCGGTGCCGCGCGTGATCGTGAGGAACTCGCTGCGGAACCCGATCAGGCCACGCGACGGAACGACGAACTCCATGCGGACCCAGCCGGTGCCGTGGTTCGTCATCGTGTCCATCCGACCCTTGCGAGCTGCCATCAGCTGCGTGATCGCGCCGAGGTGCTCCTCGGGGGCGTCGATGGTCAGGTGCTCGAACGGCTCGGTGAGCTTGCCGTTCTCATCGCGGCGCGTCACGACCTGCGGCTTGCCGACGGTCAGCTCGAAGCCTTCGCGACGCATGTTCTCGACGAGGATCGCCAGCGCGAGCTCGCCTCGACCCTGCACCTCCCATGCGTCGGGGCGTCCGATGTCGACGACCTTGAGCGAGACGTTGCCGATGAGCTCGCGGTCGAGCCGGTCCTTGACCATGCGCGCGGTGAGCTTGTGACCCTTGACCTTGCCCATCAGCGGCGAGGTGTTCGTGCCGATCGTCATCGAGATGGCCGGGTCGTCGACGGTGATCGCCGGGAGCGGCCGGACGTCCTCGGGATCGGCGATGGTCTCACCGATCGTGATGTCCTCGATACCCGCGATCGCGACGATGTCGCCCGGGCCGGCGGACTCGGCCGGGAAACGATCCAGGGCCTTCGTCTTGAGGAGCTCGGTGATACGCGCGTTCGAGTGCGAACCGTCGTGGCGGACCCACGCGACCGTCTGGCCCTTCTTGAGGGTGCCGTTGAAGACGCGGAGCAGGGCGAGGCGTCCGAGGAACGGGCTCGAGTCGAGGTTGGTCACCCAGGCCTGCAGCGGCGCCTCGTCGTCGTAGGACGGCGCCGGCACGTGCTCGAGGATCGCCTCGAAGAGCGGCTCGAGGTCTTCGTTGTCGGGGAGCTCGCCGTTGTCGGGACGGTTGCGCGACGCCGCGCCCGCGCGGCCCGAGGCGTACACGACGGGCACGTCGAGCAGCGCGTCGACGTCGAGGTCGGGCACGTCGTCGACGAGGTCGCCGGCGAGGCCCAGCAGCAGGTCGTGGGCCTCCTCCTCGACCTCCGCGATGCGGGCGTCGGGGCGGTCGGTCTTGTTGACGAGCAGGATGACGGGGAGCTTGGCCTCGAGCGCCTTGCGCAGCACGAAACGGGTCTGCGGCAGCGGACCCTCCGACGCGTCGACGAGCAGCACGACACCATCGACCATCGACAGGCCGCGCTCGACCTCTCCGCCGAAGTCGGCGTGACCCGGGGTGTCGATGACGTTGATCGTCACGGGCACGTCGGTGTGGACGCCGTTGTAGGTGATCGCCGTGTTCTTGGCGAGGATCGTGATGCCCTTCTCACGCTCGAGATCGTTCGAGTCCATGGCACGTTCCTCGACGTGCGCGTGGTCGCCGAACGAGCCGGTCTGGCGGAGCATGGCATCGACGAGCGTCGTCTTGCCGTGGTCGACGTGCGCGACGATCGCGACGTTGCGGAGGTCAGGACGAAGGGCATGCGCCATGAAGGGGGTCCTCAGGATGAAGGGAAAACGCCGGGATGCCGACGGGACAGTTTAACGCAGGCGCCCTGCGAGTTCGCGGGGCGCCTGCGAGAAGGTCGGAGTCCGACCCTCAGGACGCGTCGAGAGCGGCCCGGCGTTCCTCGCGGCGCCGGCGCTGCTCGATCGGATCCGGCACCGGCGAGGCGGCCAGCAGTTCCCGGGTGTACGACTCGCGAGGCTGCAGCAGCACCCGCGACGTCGGCCCCTGCTCGACCGTTCGCCCCGACTTGAGCACGAGGATCTGGTCCGACAGCTGGTCGACCACGGCGAGGTCGTGGCTGACGAGGATGCAGGCGAACGAGTACGTCTCCTGCAGTTCCTTCAGCATGTCGAGCACCGCGGCCTGGACCGACACGTCGAGCGCCGACGTCGGCTCGTCGGCGACGAAGAGCTTCGGCCGCAGCGTGAGAGCCCGCGCGATCGAGACGCGCTGACGCTGACCGCCCGACAGCTCGTGCGGGTAGCGCTCGAGCACGTCGCGCGGCAGCCGCACGGCGTCGAGCAGCTCGCGGGCCCGGTCCAGCCGCTCCGCCTTGGTGCCGACACGGTGGATGGCCATCGGCTCGATGATGCAGTCGCCGATCGGGAACCGCGGGTCGAGGGATGCCGCGGGGTCCTGGAAGACGACGCCGATCTCGCGCCGTACGTTCTTCGCCTTGCGCCCGCGCAGCTTCGCGAGGTCTCGTCCGCCGAGACTCAGCGTCCCGTCCGCGACCGGCATTAGCCCGAGCACGGCGCGCGCGATCGTCGACTTGCCCGAGCCGGACTCGCCGACGATGCCGAGCACCTCGCCGGCGGCGAGGTCGAACGAGACGTCCTCGACGGCGCGGAACGTCTTGCCGCGCCCGGCGTACTCGAGGACGAGTCCCTTCGCCTCCAGCACCACGTCGCGCGTGGCGCTGGCGGCGACTCGCGCCGTCAGCTCGGGGTCGAGACGGGGAACGGCGGCGAGCAGCTTCTTCGTGTAGGGATGCTGCGGCCGGGTGAGGACGTCCTCGACGTCGCCGACCTCGACCAAGTCACCGCGGTACATCACAGCGACGCGATCGGCGATGTCGGCGACGACGCCCATGTTGTGCGTGATCAGCAGAATGCCCGCATCGCGGTGGTCCTTCAGCCGCCGGAGCAGGTCGAGGATCTCCGCCTGGACGGTGACGTCGAGGGCGGTGGTCGGCTCGTCCGCGATGATGACCTTGGGGTCGAGCGCGATCGCCATCGCGATGACGATGCGCTGACGCTGACCACCCGAGAACTGGTGCGGGTACTGCTTGATGCGCCGCTCCGGCTCGGGGATGCCGACGTCGCGCAGCAGGCCGATCGACCGGTCCCGCGCGTCTTCGCCGTAGGCGACGTCGTGGAGCTCGAAGATCTCGGTGAGCTGACGCTCGATCGTGAGCACCGGGTTGAGCGCCGTCATCGGCTCCTGGAAGATCATCGCGATCTCGCTGGCACGGAGCTTGCGCATGCGCTCGTTCGGGAGCCCGATCACCTCGGTCTCGCCGACCGTGATGGATCCTCGCGTGATGGCGTTCTCCGCGAGGAGCCCCATGGCGGCGAGAGAGGTCACCGACTTTCCGGAGCCGGACTCGCCGACCACGGCCACGACCTCGCCCGGGCGCACCTCGAGCGAGATGCCCTTGACGGCGTTGACATCGCCCGATCCGGTGAGGAACGTGACCGAAAGGTCGGTGAACTTCAGTGCGGTACGCGTGGCGGTGACGCTCATGCGCGGTTCCTCCTCTTGATCTCCCGACGCACGCTGCGCGACTGGCGCGGGTCGTACGCGTCGCGGATGCCGTCGCCCAGGAAGTTGATGGACAGGGCGATCGCGAGGATCATCATGCCCGGCCACCAGAACAGCCACGGCCTGCTGGTGAAGCTGCCCTGATACTGACTGATCAGCAGGCCCAGCGACGTCTCCGGGGGGACGACGCCGAATCCGAGGTAAGACAGCGAGCTCTCGAGCAAGATCGCGCCGGCGATCGCGAACGTGGCGTTGACGGCGATGACGCCCACGACGTTCGGCATGAGGTGTCGGAAGATGATGCGCGCTCCCCCGGCGCCCGAGGCGCGAGCGGCGAGCACGAAGTCGCGCTCGCGGAGCGAGAGCACTTCACCACGAACGAGACGCGCGAGACCGGTCCAGGTCAGGAGCGACAGCATGAAAGCCAGCACGATCGGGTTCTTGCCGATGTTCCCCGCGATCTGACCCACGACAGCTGCGAGGGCGAGCAGCGGGATGACGATGAACAGATCCGTGATGCGCATCAGGATGGAGTCGACCCAGCCTCGGTAGTAGCCGGCGACAGCGCCGACGATGCTTCCGATGACGGTCGACGAGATGCCCAGGACGAGGCCCAGCAGAATCGAACGCTGCGTGCCCATCATGGTCAGTGCGAAGAAGTCCTTGCCCGTGTTCTCCTGCCCGAACGGGTGCTCGCCGATGCGGATGCCGTCGCCACCGAGCCACTCGGGGATCAGGCTCAGCGTCGGGGCGCCCCCGTTGACCACGTCACCGGCGGCGCGGTAGTCGTGCGGCCACCATCCCGGGATGCCGAAGAAACCGACCGAGGTGAAGCTCAGGAGCGTCAGGAAGATCAGGATCACCGCGGAGATCGTCGCCGCGCGGTGCCGCAGGAAGCGTCCCCAGACGATGCGGGCCTGTGAGCGGGGCGCGGCCGTGCTCTTCGCGAGCGCAGCGTCCTCGGCCTCCGCGACCGAGAGGACCGACGTCGTGGTCGGCACGTTGTCGTTCGGGTTCGTCATACTCGGATCCTCGGGTCGATGACGGCGTAGAAGATGTCCGCCAGCATGTTGAAGACGATCGCGGCAAGGCCGGTCACGAGGAAGAAGGCCATCACGGGATTCGGGTCGACCTCGCGCAGTCCGGTCGCGAACAGGTCGCCCATGCCCTTCCACCCGAACACCTGCTCGGTGACCACGGCCCCGCCGATGAGTCCGGCGAAGTCGAACGCCGCAATCGTCGCGATGGGTATGAGGGCGTTGCGGAATGCATGGCGGAAGATGACCAGCCGCTCCGGCACGCCCTTCGCCCGCGCCGTGCGGATGAAGTCCTGGTTGCCCACCTCGAGCATCGACGTCCGCGTATAGCGGCTGTACGACGCCAGCGAGATGACCGTCAGCAGCAGCGTCGGCAGCAGCATCTGCGTGCCGATGTCGAGGAAGGTCTGCCAGAACGTCCCGTCGAAGTTCGGCGTCTGCGCGCCGATCGTCGAGATCGGACGCGGCTTGCGCTGCAGGAACGAGGGCCACACGCGGAAGAGCGCGTCCACGACCGTCAGGAGGGCACCGCCGAAGATCGTGACGAACGCGACGACTGTCGCCGGCCCTCGGAAACGCCCGCCGAAGAACCGTCCGATGAGGAACGGCACGATCATCGCCAGCAGTGCACCGCCGGCGAGCACGCCCCAGTTCATGTAATAGATGAACACGTTGGTCAGCGCCAGGTGCATGACGACCACGAGTCCTGCGCTGGCCAGGCCGATGACGAGCACCCGCCGGTTGTGCAGTCCCACCGATGCCACTGTCGCGCTGAGCGCGAGCAGAACGGTGAGCACGGCCACACCGATGACGGTGAGGCGCGGCTCGCGGAACGCGTTCGTCGCCAGCATGAGGGGCAGCGCTGCCCCCAGAACCGCGGCGGTGGCGGCGAAGGTGATCGCCCGGCGCTTCAGCGAGCCGCCGCCGAGCACCTGCACGACGAAGCCGATGACGACGGCGATCACGATGATCTGTATCGGCGAGAGCTCCGGATCACGGATCCAGTCGTTGTATCCGATCGCGAGGTACTCCTTGAAGAGCACCGCCGCCCAGAAGACCGGCAGCGAAAAGAAGAGGAACGTCAGGAACGTCACCGCGTAGTCCAGGCCGGAGTACTGCCGGATCGCGGTGATGATGCCGATGGCGATGCCGATGATCAGCGCCAGGATCGTGGCGAGCAGGACGAGCCTCAGCGTCGAGGCAGCCGCCTGTCCCACGAGCGTGGTGACCTCGACGCCCTGCCGGGTGAGTCCGAGATCGCACTGGCCGATGAGGCATTTGCTCGCGCCCACGAGCCAGCCGAGATAGCGCTGGAACCAGGGCTGGTCGAGGTTCATGTATTCGATACGCCGAGCGATCAACTGTTCGCGGTTGTCCGCGTTGCTCTCTCGCAGATCGGCGAGCGGGTCGCCGGAGTTGATCGTCAGGACGTACATCAAGAGGGATGCGGCGAGCATGATGCCCACCGCTGCCGCCAGACGGCGGATGATGAATTTCAGCACGGAAGTCGAGGTCCCTTGGTCGTACGCGGGGCACGCATGTGCCCCTCACGGGAGTGTGGGCCGTCACCGCAGCGACGGCCCACACTCTGGTCGTGTCAGAGACAGAATACGTTTATTCTGCGCGCGACCACTTCTCGGCGTTCCACATGATGCCGCTCTGGCCCACCGAGTGCTGTGCGTTCTCGATGTCGGCGGCAGCGGCGTCGACACCGGGGTGAGCGAACAGCGGGATGCCGAAGAGGTCGTCCCACAGCTGCTTCTCGATGATCTTCGTCTGCTCGAGGTGCACCGACTCGTCGAGGCTCGTCGCGAGCGTCTCCCACGCCTGGTCGACGACCGGGCTCGAGTAACCGCCGTAGTTCTGCGGCTTGTCGGTGGCGTAGATGTTCTGGCCCGAGGTGATCTGGCCGGAGCCGGCCCAGGCGAATAGCGCCACGTCGTAATCGCCGCGCTCCTGGGTACCACCGGGCTGGAAGAAGTCGGCGTTGCCGACATCCTGGATGTCGAAGCCGGCCTGGTCGCAAGACGACTTAATGAGAGCGACCTCGTCAGCACGGCGCGGGTTGGGGGCCGAGTAACCGATGCGCACGACGGTGCCGGCAGCGCCGGCGGCGTCGACGAGAGCCTTGGCCTCTTCGAGGTTCGGCTCGTCGTAGCGGCCGTCGTACGCGGCCGAGACGACCTCGTCGTAGTTCTCCTGGAAGGGGAACACCTCGCGCGCGTTCATGACCTCGGCGTCCGAGCTGACCGGCTTGATGAGGTTGTCGACGATCTGCTGGCGCGGCACGCACATCGCGAACGCCTGACGCAGCTCGAGGCTGTTCGCGAGCGACGCGTTGCCCTTGAAGTTGAAGTCGAGGTGCTCCCAGGTCAGCGTCTGGCCGGTGAGCAGCTGAGCGGCGTCGCCGAGCTCCTCGATCTGCGAGACGGTGTCGACCGTGGGCTGGGGGGCGATGACGTCGAGGTCGCCGTTCTGCAGCGCCTGGACCATCGCGTCCTGCGCGACGAAGCGGATGACGAGCTCGTCATTGGCTGCCTGCGTGCCGTAGTAGTTCTCGTTGCGCTTGAGGGTCACCGACTGGCCGGCCTCCCACGACGAGAGAACGTACGGGCCGGAGCTGGGGATGAGCGCCTCGTCCGGCAGCGTGCCGGGGGCGGTGTTCCATCCGGTGTTCCAGAACTCGGCTGCGTCTGCGAGAGCAGCGGCGTCGCCGCCGCGGATCGCCTCGACGAGCTCCTCGGTCGACAGACCGCCCTGCTCGGCGACGACGTGCGCGGGGCTGAGCATCCAGGTCTGGATCTGCCAGTCGGGGTCGGGCGCGGCGAACTGGACCGTGAACGACTTGGCGTCAGCGTCGCCCTGCGGGCCCTCGGGGACGGTGTCACCCAAGTCCTGCGAGACGGAGTTGAAGAGCGGGCCCTCGGCGCCGGCGAGGTTGGGGTTCTGGACACCCCAGGCGAGAACGGCGTCGGCCACCGTGATGGGCGTGCCATCGGACCACTCGGCGTTGTCGGCGATCGTGTACTCGACGACCATCGGGTCTTCCGAGATCAGCTCGTACGAGCCCAGATCGGTGTTCGGCTGGATGGCGCCGACCTCGTCGAAGTAGCTGAAGCCCGCGAGGAGCCGGTCCACGATCGCCGAGTTGTACGTCGAGTACGTCTCGGGCGTGAAGCCGTTGTAGCTGATGAAGTCGTTCGGACCGACCGAAACGGCGATGGACTGGCTCGCCGTCGTCGTCTCCTGTTCGCCGCCGTCCGCCGGCGCGCAGCCGGCGACGACGAGCGCCAGGGCAGCGGCGCTCGCGCCCGCCATGGAGATACGCGTGAAACGCATTCCCACTCCTGTTCTCTTGATGATCCGGGCGACGGAAGACCTTTCCGCTCCCCGCTCGGCGACACGGTCGCCGAGTTCAGATGACCACTACCCTTGCGTGCGTTCGTTTCCAACGTGTTGCGCGAAACGAGTTCGTTAGCAAAATGTGTCCTACCCATGCCGCCGTCGGCGCACGCCTTGCTCATCGCGGAAGGCGACGGCTGAGCACATAGGCAGCCGGGAGCCCCGGCGTCGTCAGCCGCCGAAGGCTAGGGCGATGACGGCCCAGACCGCGATGACCGCGAGCGGGAACAGGACCGCGCGGTTCCAGGCGGTGGTCACGGCCTCGTCCGGGGCTTCGGGCGCGTGCTCCTCCCACGCCGAGCGGATCTCCTCGATCTCCCGCACCGCCGCCGGCATCCGCTCCGCCTCCTCCCGGACGCTCGACCAGGCACCACGGCCGACGCGCGACGGCCGGCTCGGAGAGGGGCCGCCGAAGGCGGAGATCGACCGCCCCTGGGCGGTGTCGACAATGACCTGCCAGCGCAATCGGATGTCGGTGACGGACGGCCAGGGCACACGCGTCACCCGGAGCGGGTTCGCTATGACGATCGCGTTCTCGTCGGTCGCGATGAACGGCGCGTAGAGCAGCGTGTAGATGATCCAGACCGCCAGGAGGACCCAGGGGGCCAGCAGCAGACCCTGCACGACGCCGCCCCGGACGAAGGCGTCACCGAGGAGGAACGCACCGAGCAGACCGGCGCCGGCGACCGCGATGGTCGCCGACGCCGGCCGGTAGGTCTTGCGCATACTGCGGAGGCTCAGACGCCGAACTGGAATCCGGCGCCGGGAATGGCCGCGAGCAGTTCGCGCGTGTATTCCTCGGTCGAGTGGTCGAAGACCTCGTCGGTCGTCGCCGACTCCACCAGGCGACCCCGTCGCATGACCGAGACGTTGTCGGCCACGAGACGCACGACCGCGAGGTCGTGGGTGATGAACAGATAGGTCAGGTCGAGCTCCGTCTGCAACTCCGTCAGCAGGTTCAGGATCTGACCCTGCACGAGCACATCGAGCGCCGAGACGGCCTCGTCGAGGACGAGCACGTCGGGCTTGAGCGCGAGGGCACGGGCGATCGCGACGCGCTGACGCTGCCCGCCCGAGAGCTCGCTCGGATAGCGATCCTTCGCCGCTGCCGGCAGCGACACCTGGTCGAGCAGCTCGCGTACCCGCGCCGACCGCTCCTTCTGGGTGCCGAACTTGTGCACCCGCATGGGCTCGGCGATCGTGTCGCCGACGCTGTACTGCGGGTCGAGGGTGCCGTACGGGTCCTGGAAGACCGGCTGGACCCGGCGGCGGAAAGCGAGCTCCTCGGCGCGGCTGAGCCCGCCGAGCTTCTTGCCGTCGAAGCGGATCTCACCCGACGTCAGCTGCTCCAGCTGCAGGAAGAGCTTGGCGAGCGTGGACTTGCCCGACCCCGACTCGCCGACGATCGCGGTCGTCGTTCCCTTCGCCACCTGGATGCTGACGTCGTCGACGGCGACGATCTGCTTCGATGAGAGGCCGCCGGTGCGCACCTTGTAGACACGCCGCGCGTTGCGGATGTCGATGAAGTCACTGCGCGCAGCGACCGCCTCTGCCTCGGCCTCGCGTTCCTCGGCGCGTGCGAGGAACTGCTCCCCCGCGCCGAAGACGTCGACGTCCTCGTGGTGGCGCACCGCCTGGATGCGACGTGAGGCGAGGCTCGGGGCCGCGGACACGAGTCGCTTCGTGTAGGGATGCTTCGGATCGGCGAGGATCTCCTGCGACGGGCCCGACTCGACCACGCGACCGCGGTACATCACGACGAGGTGCTCGGCGCGCTCGGCCGCCAGGCCGAGGTCGTGGGTGATGAACAGCACCGACGTGCCGAAGTCCGTCGTGAGCGTGCCGAGGTGGTCGAGGATCTGGCGCTGCACGGTGACGTCCAGAGCCGACGTCGGCTCATCGGCGATGAGGAGCTTCGGACGCGCCGACAGACCGATCCCGATGAGCGCACGCTGACGCATACCACCGGAGAACTGGTGCGGGTACTGCCGCATCCGGTCGGCAGCGTCGGGCAGCCCTGCCTCGGTGAGGACCTCGACGGCACGATCGCGGACCGCGGCGCGACCGGTCGCGCTGCGGTTCGAGCGGACAGCCTCGCGCACCTGGAACCCGACGGTCAGCACCGGGTTGAGGTTCGACATGGGATCCTGCGGGACGTAGCCGATCTGCGCCCCGCGCACGGCCTGCAGCTCGCGGTTCGACAGCGCCGCGAGGTCGCGGCCCTCGAACATGATCTGGCCGTCCGTGATCCGCCCGGTGCCCGGGAGCAGCCGGATGATCGCCTGAGCCGTCGTGGACTTACCGGAACCGGACTCGCCGACGATCGCGACCGACTGGCGCGGGTAGATCGTCAGGTCGACGCCGCGGACGGCCGGGACGAGTCCGGCCTTCGTCTGGAACCCGACGTGGAGGTTGCGGATGTCCAGCAGCGGCGTGGCATCCGAGGACGTGGTGTCGCTCATCGGCGCGCACGCTCCTTCGGGTCGAGGGCATCGCGCACGACGTCACCCAGCATGAGGAAGGACAGGACCGTCACCGACAGGGCGGCGGCGGGGTAGATCAGCACCATGGGGCTCGTGGTGAGCGACTGGCGCGCGGAGTTGATGTCGTTGCCCCAGCTCATCACCGTCCCGGGCAGGCCGATGCCGAGGAACGACAGGGTCGCCTCGGCGACGATGAAGGTTCCGAGCGACACCGTGGCCACGGCGATGACGGGTGCGATCGCGTTGGGCAGCACGTGACGCAGCAGCACGCGCCAGCGCGAGACGCCGAGCGCGATGGACGCCACGACGTAGTCGGCCTGCTTCGCCGTCAGGACCGCGCCGCGCATGATGCGAGCGATCTGCGGCCACGCGAAGACCGCGATCACGAGGGCGACGACGAGCGGCGTCCGGTCGGGCACGACCGACATGAAGACGATGGCGCCGAGCACGGTCGGGATGGCGAAGAAGATGTCCGCCACGCGCGACAGGATCGCGTCGAGGATGCCGCCGTAGTATCCGGCGAGGGCGCCGACGATCGAGCCGAAGATCGTCACCATGAGCGTCGCGATGAAGCCGACCATGACCGACGACTGCGTGCCGTAGATCACGCGGGCGTAGACGTCGCAGCCCTGGCGGGTGAATCCGAAGATGTGTCCGGCACGCGGACCGGCGTTGCTGTCGGCCAGCTGACAGTTCGCGGTCGGCGACACGGGCGAGAAGAGCCCGGGGAACATCGCGACGACGAGGATCAGCACGATGAGCACGGCGGAGACCCAGAACATGGGCCGGCGGCGCATCGACTGCCACGCGTCGCTCCAGACGGTGCGCGGCTTGTCGTCGGTCGAGACGGCGTCGATCGCCTGGAGCGGCGTCTCCTCCTCGGGAGCGACGAAGTGTTCCTGATTCCGGCGGAGATTACTTGGCATAGCGGATCCTCGGGTCGAGCCAGGCGTACAGGAGATCGACGAGCAGGTTCGCCAGCATGATGATGATCACCATGATGGCGACGAAGGACACGACCGTGGGTCCCTCACCGATCGTGATGGCGCGATAGATCGTGCCGCCGACGCCGTTGATGTTGAAGATGCTCTCGGTCACGATCGCGCCGACCATCAGCGATCCGAGATCCACGCCCAGGTAGGTCACCACGGGGACGAGCGAGTTGCGCAGGACGTGCACCGTGACGACGCGACGGCGGCTGAGGCCCTTGGCCGTCGCCGTGCGGACGAAGTCAGCGGAGAGGTTCTCCGCGACGGAAGAGCGGGTGAGCCGGACGATGTACGCGAACGAGACCGTCGCGAGCACGATCGCCGGCAGGAGGAGCTCGTTCCAGGGCGCACCCGCGCTGACGGTGGTGCGGAACCAGCCGAGCTGGATGCCGAGGATGTACTGCAGAACGAAACCGATGACGAAGGTCGGCACGGAGATGAGGAGCAGGCTGACGACCAGAGCGGTGGCGTCGAAGAGCTTGCCCTTGCGCAGGCCCGCGATGAGACCGACGACGATGCCGAAGAACGCTTCGATCGCGAGGGCGAGGACCGCCAGTCGCAGCGTGATGGGAAACGCCTGAGCCATGACGTCGATGACGGGGCGGCCCGAGAACGTCGTGCCCCAGTCACCCTGCAGCAGCGCCCCGATGTACAGGAAGTACTGCACGATGAACGGCTTGTCGAGGTTGTACTGCGCCCTCACCGCCTCGATGACGGCGGGAGACGGCTGACGCTCGCCGTACAGGGCGGCGATCGGGTCTCCCGGCAAGAGGAAGACGAGGGCGTAGATGAGAAGGGTCGCCCCGAAGAAGACGGGGATCAGCTGCAGCAGCCGTCGACCGATGAACCAGAGCATCGACGAATAGTTCCTAAATGGGTTCGGGTAGTGAGGGCGAGAGGGCCCCGGTCAGCACGGTGTCCGGGACGCGAATGCGCCCCGGACACCGTACTCGATGATCGCCTGGAGCCGAACTCAGCCCTTGGTGACCTGGTTGTAGAGCGGCACCGAGTCCCAGCCGAAGACGACGTTGTCGACGCCCTCGCCCCAGACACCGACGGCGTTCTGGTACCACAGCGGAACGCTGGGCAGATCGCGCATCAGGATCTCCTGAGCCTGCTCGTACAGGCCGGCAGCGTCCTCGATGGACGGAGCCGATGCGGCCTGCGTCAGCAGCTGGTCAAACTCCGGGTTGGTGTAGCCCTCGTAGTTCGAGCTGGCGCCGGTGCTGTACTGCGCCGACAGGAAGTTACCCTGCGACGGGTAGTCCGCCTGCCATCCGGCGCGGGTGGCGCCGGTCAGGGTGCCGGTCGTGCGCAGGTCGAGCGCAGCGGCGAACGTCGGCTGCGGCGAGCCGACCGCCTCGATGCCGAGCGTGTTGGCGATGCTGTTCGCGACAGCATCCACCCAGGCCTGGTGGCCACCGTCGGAGTTGTACGTGATGGTGAACGGCCCGGCGTACGGGCTGATCGCCTCGGCCTCGGCCCACTTCGCCTTCGCCTCTTCGGGGTTGTACTCGAGGACCTCGGAGCCGGGCAGGTCGTCGCTCCAGCCCTCGACGACCGGCGACGTGAAGTCGGTGGCCGGCGTGCGGGTGCCCTGGAAGATCGTGTCGGTGATCTCCTCGCGGTTGATCGCCATCGAGATCGCCGCGCGACGCAGCTGACCCTCTTCGTCGTTGCCGAAGTTCGGCAGGTAGAAGGGGATGTTGAAGCCCTGGAAGATCGCCGCGGGCTGGTTGACCGAACGCTCCGGGAAGTCCGTCTCGTAGGTCGCGAAAGCCGTGTCGGGAACGGTGTCGAGCACGTCGAGGTTGCCGCCCTGCGCGTCGGCGTAGGCCGACTCGAGGGAGGTGTAGAAGACGATGTTCAGACCGTCGTTCTTGACCTCGCGCACACCCTTGTAGTCGGGGTTCGGAACGAGGTTGATGCCCTCGTTGTGGCGCCATGCGCCCTCGCCGTCGAGCATGTACGGGCCGTTGCCCACGGGGTTCTCACCGAACGCCTCGAGGTCCTCGAACGCGACGGACGGCAGCGGCATGTAAGCCGTGTAGCCGAGGCGCAGCGGGAAGTCCGCGTCGGGAGCCTTGAGCGTGACCGTGAAAGTCATGTCGTCGACGACAGCGAGGCCGGTCGGGGCGGTGCTGCCGTCGTCGGACGCGCCTTCGATCGTGTAGAACCAGTACGCGCCGTTCTCATCCTGCGCGCCCGCGGTCCAGGTGTCGACGAACGTCTGAGCGGTGATCTCCTCACCGTTGGTGAACTTCCAGCCGTCGGCGACGGTGATCGTCCAGACGACGTTGTCGTCGCTCTCGATCGAGGAAGCGACCTCGTTCTCGATCGTGCCGTCGGCCTTGTAGCTGACCAGGCCCGCGTACATCGAGGTGAGGATGCGGCCGCCGCCGGTCTCGGTGGTGCCGAAGGTCAGCAGCGGGTTCTGCGGCTCGGTGCCGTTCGTGGTGATGATTGCGGAGGCGTTGGAGCCCCCGCCCGTGTTGCTGTCGCCGCCGGCCGAGCAACCGGCCAGCGTGAGCGTGACGGCGGACACCAGCGCGATCGCGCCGACTCCCCAACGTCGTCTCGACATGTTTCCTCCTGGGTGACGGGTACGCGCTCACGGTCGACGGCGGCGAAGACACACCGGTGTCCGGAGCACGGGATATACCCCCGACGATAAGCGCGCTCCCGCCCTGTGACCGCATCCAGGCCCAAACCGTTACATGTCGGCAACAATCGCGCCCGCGGGGTTGTCATCGTGCACCGGGTGAGCCTCGCCCTCTGGGCGGTGCGTCAACCGGGCTGCCGGCCACCCGATCGCGACCATCCGCGGGAACCTTCCACTTCACTCGCGAGCGCCCACGTGAGCTTTGGATATGAAGGTGAACGGGCGCGACCACCTCTCTGATGTAAGGTCGAGTCGTTCCGGATCCCACCGGAACTCACGACCGAAGGAGAGCCGCTGTGGTGGACGACGCCATCCTCATCTACGCGAGCACGCTGGCCGCCGACATGCGCCACGTCATCCCCCACGACGTGCACGACCCGTTCCTCTACATCGAGGTCGACGGCGCGCCGCACGTGGCCATCAAGTCGCTCGAGGCGGCGCGCATGCGCGACGTGCCGGGTATGACCGTGTTCCCCCTCGACGAGCTCGGCTTCGACGACTTCCGCGCCGCAGGCCAGGACCCCGACCTCGCGGAACTCTCCACTCTCGTCGCCGCCTGCCGCAGGCTCGGCGTGACACACGCCGCAGTGCCGCCCACCTTCCCCCTCGAGGTGGCCGACCACCTGCGCGCCAACGGGGTGGAGGTCCGCGTGGACCGCGACCTGTTCGTGCAGCGCCGTCGCGTGAAGACTCCGCACGAGCTCGCCGGCATCCGCCGCGCGCAGGTCGCCGCTGAGGCGGGCGTCTCGCTCGTCGCCGATGCCATGCACCGCGCCACCGTCGACGCCGACGGCGGCCTTCTGCTCGACGGCACGCCGCTGACCTGCGAGGACCTCAAGGACCGCATCCGGTCGGTCTTCCTCCGCAACGGCTGCGAAGACGCGGGCATGATCGTCGCCCACGGAGCCCAGACGTGCATCGGACACCACGCCGGATCGGGTCAGATCTTCGAAGGCGAGCCGGTCACGGTCGACATCTGCCCGCGCGACATCGCCTCGGGCGGCAATTCGGACATGACCCGGACGTTCGTCACGGGCGACATCGACGACGAGCTCGCCTTCTACTACGACATCGTCAAGAAGTCGTTCGACGCGACGCTCGCGGCGATCCGTCCGGGACTGCCGGTGGCGGAGCTGCACCGCATCTCGTGCGAGCCCATCGAGGCCGCCGGCCAGCCGACCCAGCTGACGAAGAAGCCGGGCGAGGTGCTCGACGAGGGGTACTTCCACTCGCTCGGACACGGCGTGGGCCTCGAGGTGCACGAACCGCCGAGCCTCAACCAGAACGATGCCGTCCTCGTGGCCGGTGACGTCATCGCCATCGAGCCGGGCTGCTACCGCCAGGGCTTCGGAGGCGTTCGCCTCGAGGACATCGTGCTGGTGACCGAGGACGGCTACGAGCTCATCTCGGACTACCCCTACGACCTCGTGCCCGTCTCGCTGCCCCGGGGCAAGTGAGGATGGCGCGCGACGCCCGGATCGACGACCGCGCCGACGAGATCGTCGAGAGCTGGCGGGAACTGTGCCGGTTCCCGACAGTCGCCGGTCGACTCGACGCGATCGCAGCGGCCGCCGACTGGATCGAGGAGCGCCTCGCGCCGCTGATGGATCGCGTCGTGCGCTACGACATCCCCGGTTATGGACCCGTCGTCGTCGGTTTCCGAGCCGGGGCGAGCGATGCGTCGCTGCTGCTGTACAACCACTACGACGTCCAGCCCGAGGGCGATCCGTCGCGCTGGACCTCGCCGCCGTACGCCGCGGAGATCCGGGACGGTGCGATGTACGCGCGCGGCGCGTGCGACGACAAGGCCGACGTGGCGGGCCGTCTCGCCTCGCTCCGCCTCTGGATCGAGGACCACGACGGGCAGACTCCGTTCGGCGTCATCTACCTCGCGGACCCGTGCGAGGAGATCGGCAGCCCGGGCCTGGACGCGGTCCTCGCCGCGCACGCGGCCGAGCTGCGCGCCGACGCGTGCCTGTGGGAGAGCTACCTCCGCGAGGAGGACGGGCGCCCCGCCGTCGGGTTCGGATGCCGAGGCTCGCTCGAGATCGAGCTGTCGCTCGACATCCTCGCCGCGGCGCAGCATCCGTCGTACTCCTCGATCCTGCGCTCCGCACCGCTCGAGCTGATGAAGGCGATCTCGTCGATGCGCACCGACGACGGCCGGATCGCCGTCGCCGGTGTGCGGGATGAGGCTCTCGTCCCCGACGAGAGCGCGCGTCGCCGCACGGCGGACATCACCCTGCCCGGACCCTCGATCGCGCGTGACGGCGTGTCGCCCTATCTGCCGGGGACGGACGCGGAGCTCTCGACGCGGTTCGTCTTCGAGCCGTCGATGAGCCTCTCCGGGTTCGACCTCGACGACGGCGTGCGGCAGAGCATTCCGGCGTCGGCGTCTGCACGCGTGCGCTTCGGGCTCGTCCCCGGGATGCAGCCGGAGCGCGTGGTGGATGCTGTCCGCGCCCACCTCTCCGCACGGCATCCGGACATCTCGGTATCCGTCATCCGCGCCCTCGCGCCCGCGTACTCACCGGTCGAGTCCGCCTTCGGCGAGGCCGTCGTGCGCGCTGCCGGGCATGCCTTCGGCGCCGACGCGGTCGTCTACGACGTGATGACGGGAGCGGGTCCCGGCGCCCTGTTCCTCGAGCACCTCGGAGCCCCCATCATCTCCCCCACGGGCACCCTGCGACCGGCCGGGAACATGCACGGCTACGATGAGCACGGCTACGTCGAAGACTTCCTCGACCACGTCCAGTTCACCCTCGACGTCCTCCGGGAGCTCGAACGCAGCGGCTTCGCCGACACACCCCGGGGAGGGGCATGACGACCGATCCAGCGCACCTGCGCTCGCTGCTCGAACCCGAGCGCGAGGTCCTCGAGATCGACGACGTCGATCGGCGGATCCTGCATCGCCTGCACGAGGACGCCCGTGCGTCGATGCGCAGCATCGCGGCGGACGTCGGGATGTCGGCTCCGGCTGTCGCGGAACGCATCGCGCGGATGGAACGCGGGCACGTCATCCGCCGGCACACGATCGAGCTCGACTGGGCGGCGCTGGGCTATCCGATGCTCGTCGTGATGCCGTTACGGCTGACCGGGAACGCCGACGCTGCCGCAGTGCTGACCGCGCTCAAGGCGATCGACGCCATGACCGAGGTCATCGTCCTGGCGGCCGGGTACGACCTGATGGCGCGGTTCCGCGTCCGCGACCACGCCGATCTGCAGCGACTGCTCGTCGAGCAGGTCTGGCCGATCCCGGGCATCGACCGCGTCGAGACCATGCTCGCCATCGGCCGCCTCGCCGATCCCGAGCCGTTGCAGCACGTCCTGGCGACCGAGACCCCCGCGCGCAAACGCCGCCGCCCGTGACCCGCCATCCCCCGGCTTAACATCGACCCGGGAGGAAGAATGACGCACGTGTCACGGACCCGACTGTGGTGGGAGATCGCCCTCGTTCTGGCGCTCTCGGTCGGCCGGTCGGCGTTCTTCTCGGTGCTGTCGTTCCTCGAGGCGGTGACGAGCCCGGTGAGCCTCGGCGACCAGTCGACCTCGCTCAATCCCGGTGCAGCGACCATCGACCCGTGGCAGGTGGTGTCGCAGGTCTTCTCGAACCTCTTCAACCTCGCGCCCGTCGCGTTGGCGATCTACTTCCTCTGGGAGCCCGGCCGCTCGGCGCTGCGCCGGATCGGTCTGGACTTCCGGGTGTTCGGAAAGGATGCCGGCGCCGGCATCCTGCTCGTCGTTCTCATCGGCGGGCCGGGCCTCGGGCTGTACGCACTCGGACGGGCGCTCGGGATCACCGTCCAGGTGGGGGCCGCACCGCTCGACGGCGGCTGGACCGCCGTCATGCTCCTCGCGCTGGCCGCCCTGCGGGCGGGACTCACCGAGGAGGTCATCTTCATTGGTTACCTGTTCGACCGGCTTCGCCGTCTCGGCTGGAGCACGTGGACGATCATCCTGTCGACCGCCGCGCTCCGCGGGATGTACCACGCGTACCAGGGCGTCGGCCCGATCTTCGGGAACATCGCGATGGGCGTGGTCTTCGGGTGGGTCTACCACCGTTGGGGCCGGGTCATGCCGCTCGTCGTCGCGCACGTCGTGATCGACCTCATCGCGTTCATCGGCTACCCGCTGGCCGCATCGTGGTGGCCCGGGCTCTTCTGACACGTCGCGCTCACCGAGCACGCACCCCCGCGTCGAGCACGCACGCTGAACGGTGCGAGCTCGACGGGACGGTGCGTTCTCGCGACGCCGGGGGCGTCAGGCGAAGGCCTCCGGCGGCGGGCAGGCGCACACGAGGTTGCGGTCGCCGTAGGCCTGGTCGATACGACGCACCGGTGGCCAGTACTTGCCGCGGACGAGGGACCGCACGGGATAGACGGCCTCTTCGCGCGAGTAAGCGTGCGACCAGGCCGACGCGACCGCCGCTTCAGCCGTGTGCGGCGCGCCGACGAGCGGGTTGTCATCGGCCGGCCACTCCCCCGCGGCGACCCGGTCGGCTTCGGCGCGGATCGCGATCATCGCCTCGACGAAACGGTCGATCTCGGCGAGGTCCTCCGACTCCGTCGGCTCGACCATGAGCGTCCCCGCCACCGGGAACGACATCGTCGGCGCGTGGAAGCCGTAGTCGATCAGCCGCTTCGCGACGTCGTCCACGGTGATGCCGGTGCGCTCCCGCAGAGGACGCAGATCCAGGATGCACTCGTGCGCGACGAGTCCGCCTTCGCCGGCGTAGAGCACCGGATAGTGCTCGCGCAGCCGCGCCGCGATGTAGTTCGCCGCGAGCACCGCAGCTCCCGTGGCCGCCCGCAGCCCGGCTGCCCCCAGCATGCGCACGTACGCCCACGAGATCGGAAGGATGGATGCCGAGCCGTAGGGCGCGGCCGAGACCGGACCGCCCTCGAAGACGAACCCGCCCGCGTGCTCGGCCCGCTGGGCGTGCGGGTGCGACGGCAGGAACGGCGCCAGGTGCGCCTTGGCAGCCACGGGGCCCACGCCCGGTCCGCCGCCCCCGTGCGGGATGGCGAAGGTCTTGTGGAGGTTGAGATGCGAGACGTCGCCACCGAGGTCGCCGAAGCGAGCGAAACCGAGGAGGGCGTTGAGGTTGGCGCCGTCGACGTAGACCTGACCGCCCGCCGCGTGCACCGCATCGGTGATCGCGAGCACCTCGTGCTCGTACACCCCGTGAGTCGAGGGGTAGGTGATCATGAGAGCGGAGAGCGCCGCAGCATGCTCGTCGATCTTGGCGCGGAGATCGTCGAGGTCGACGTTTCCCGCTTCGTCGCAGGCCACGACCACGACGCGCATACCGGCGAGCACGGCAGACGCGGCGTTGGTGCCGTGCGCCGACGACGGGATGAGGCAGACGGTCCGGTCGTCGTCGCCTCGCGACCGGTGATAGCCGCGGATCGCGAGCAGCCCCGCGAGCTCGCCCTGCGAGCCGGCATTGGGCTGCAGCGACACGGCGTCGTAACCGGTCACCTCGGCGAGCCACCCCTCGAGCTGCTCGATGAGCTCGAGATAGCCGCGCACGTCGTCGGCGGGTGCGAACGGGTGCACGCGGGCGAACTCCGGCCAGGTCACGGCGGCCATCTCGGTCGCGGCGTTCAGCTTCATCGTGCACGACCCGAGCGGGATCATGCCACGGTCGAGCGCGTAGTCGCGGTCGGCGAGGCGCTTGAGGTAGCGCATCATCGCCGTCTCGGAGTGGTGGCTGTTGAACACCGGATGGGTGAGGTACTCGTCCTCGCGCCGAAGCGACGCCGGTGCGTGCCGGTCAGCCCACGTCGATCCGCCGATGAATGCGAATGCGCGCTGCTCGGGACCGCCGAATGCTCGGACGATCGCGTGCAGATCGCTGACGGTCGTCGTCTCGTCGACGGCGACACCGACCGTGTCGTCGTCGCGGTGCCACAGCTGGTAACCGGATTCGCGGGACGCCGCGACGACGCCTGCCGCCCGGCCCGGCGCGCGCACCACGAGCGTGTCGAAGAACGCATCATGCTCGACCTCGACCCCCGCATCGGCCAGCCACTCCGCGAGAAGGGCCGCGTGACCGGCGACGGACTCGGCGATGCGCCGGAGCCCGTCCGGGCCGTGGTACACGGCGTACATCGACGCCATGACCGCCAGCAGGACCTGTGCGGTGCAGATGTTCGACGTCGCCTTCTCGCGACGGATGTGCTGCTCGCGCGTCTGGAGCGAGAGCCGGTAGGCGGGATCGCCCGCCGCGTCGACCGAGACGCCGACGAGCCGTCCGGGCAGCTGGCGCTCGAGGCCGGCACGCACCGCCATGTACCCGGCGTGGGGTCCGCCGAAGCCCATCGGCACGCCGAACCGCTGGGTGGTGCCGACGGCCACGTCCGCCCCGAGCGAGCCGGGCGATCGCAGCAGGGTCAGCGCGAGGAGATCCGCCGCCACGACGACGAGACCGCCCGCAGCCTGCACCTCCGCGATGACCGTGCTCGGATCCCACACACGGCCGGACGCACCGGGATACTGCACGAATGCACCGAAGACCGGCTCGTCGGACGGGGTCGTGCCCGCGCCGCCGGCGAAGTCAATCTCGCGCAGTTCGATGCCGAGCGCCGCCGCTCGATGGCCGAGCAGCGCCTTCGTCTGCGGCAGCGCATCCGCGTCGACGAGGAACACGTTGCTGCGCGACTTCGAGGCCCGCCGTGCGACGAGCATGCCCTCGACGACGGCGGTGGCCTCGTCGAGCATGGACGCATTCGCCGTCGCGAGCCCGGTCAGGTCGGTGACCATCGTCTGGAAGTTGATGAGCGCTTCGAGGCGGCCCTGCGAGATCTCCGGCTGGTACGGCGTGTACGCGGTGTACCAGGACGGGTTCTCGAGGACGTTGCGCTGGATGACGGCAGGCGTGAGCGTGTCGTAGTACCCCAGGCCGATCATCGCCCGTGCCGGACGGTTGCGCGATGCCAGCTCGCGCAGCTCCGCGAGCGCCTCGTGCTCGGCGGCCGCGGCCGGGATCACGCTGTCGGGCACCGCATCGACCTGGATGGCCGCGGGCACGGCTCGGGCGAGCAGAGCGTCGACGTCCGGATAACCGAGGACCTCGAGCATGCGCTGCTGCGCGGCGCCGTCGGTGCCGATGTGACGGGCG
Organism: Microbacterium sp. BDGP8; assembly: GCF_029991045.1. Classification (NCBI taxonomy): domain Bacteria; kingdom Bacillati; phylum Actinomycetota; class Actinomycetes; order Micrococcales; family Microbacteriaceae; genus Microbacterium; species Microbacterium sp. BDGP8. The sequence goes on from NZ_CP120712.1 coordinate 1,867,378, forward strand.
ACGAAAGCGGAGGTCATCGGTCTCCGCCGGTGAGCTCGACGTAGGCGGCGCGGTCGAGCAAACCGTCCGCGTCGGCGGGATCGATCTCGATGCGAACGAGCCACCCGTCGCCGAACGGCCCGGCGTTCACGAGCGACGGGTCGTCGACGACGGCCTCGTTGACCTCGACGACAGTTCCGCTCAGCGGCGCGTAGAGCTCGCCGACCGACTTGGTCGATTCGATCTCGCCGCAGACGGCATCGGCGGTCACCGCGGTTCCGACGGCAGGGAGATCGACGAACACCACGTCACCCAGCTTCTCGGCGGCGTAGTCGGTGATGCCCACCGTCGCGGTGGTGCCCGAGAGGGCGACCCACTCGTGCTCGGCGGTGTACTTCAGGGCGTCGAGATCGGTCATTTCTTCCTCCGGTAGAACGGCAGCGTGGTGACGGTGGCGGGAATGCGGGTACCGCGGACATCGAGCGCCAGCTCGGTGCCGAGTGCGGCGTGTCCGGGTGCGACGTAGGCCATGGCGATGGGATGCCCGAGGGTCGGGCTCAGGGCGCCGCTCGTGATTTCACCGACGCGCTCGCCGTCGGGGCCGAGCACGGCGTAGCCGGCGCGGCCGGCGCGGCGGCCCTCCGAGACGAGACCGACGAGCACCGGCCCACCGGAGGAGTCACGGGACTGGAGGCCCTCGCGGCCCACGAAGGCGCCCTTGTCCGTGGCGACGACGCGGCCGAGACCCGCCTGCGCAGGAGCGACGTCGCGCGAGAGCTCGTGTCCGTACAGCGGCATCCCGGCTTCGAGCCGCAACGTATCGCGCGACGCGAGGCCCGCCGGAGCGAGCCCGAGCGGTGACCCGGCCGCGAGCACGGCATCCCAGAGGGCTTCGGCCGCGCGGGCCGGGATCATCAGCTCGAACCCGTCTTCGCCGGTGTACCCGGTGCGTGCGAGAAGCAGCGACTCACCCGCGAACTCGCCGGCGGTCCACGCGTAGTACCGCGTGTCCGCGAGCGCGACGTCGGGCGTCGACAGGCCCGGGGTGGACTCGAGGACCGCCAGCGCCGCCGGGCCCTGGACGGCCAGGAGCGCATAGTCATCGGTGAGGTCTCGCACCTCGACGTCCCAGCCTTCGGCACGCTCCTGCAACGCCGCCCACACGGGCTCGCGGTTGCCCGCGTTCGCGATGATGAGGAAGCGGTCGTCGCCGAGGCGGTAGACGATGACATCGTCGATGATCCCGCCGTCGTCGGCGAGGACGAGCGAGTACTTCGCCTTCCCGACGGCCATCGTCGAGATCCTGCCGGCGAGGGCGGCGTCGAGGCAGTCCCCGGCGACCGAGCCGGTCACCTCGAACTCCGCCATGTGCGAGATGTCGAACAATCCGGCGGCGGAGCGCACCGCGTGGTGCTCGGCGAGGTCGGACGTGTAGCGGACCGGCATGAGCCAGCCGCCGAAGTCGGTGAACGATGCGCCGAGCGCAGCGTGACGATGGTGCAGGACGGTGGAGCGGGGATCTGACATGAGTTCTCCCGTTGCGGGCGGGCGGCTGCCACGGCTGCGGCATCCGGAACTCCCCCTCTGTCTTGGGCCTGAGAGTTTCACCGGGCGAACCCGGCTTTCACCGTCGGCGGATCCCCGAGGGGATCGCTTTCCAGAGCGGCCGGACGCGCGCGGTACGCGGACCTGAGAGATTGGCGGGGAGGCTTGCTCCTTCGGTGCCCGGAATTCTCCGGGGCTCTCCCGCGTGCGTCATGCGGCCTGTCTTCAGTTGCGCGATCAGCATAGCGTCACCGCGCGAGACCGCGCAGGCTCCGCTGTACTGGGCCGCTCAGCGCGTGCAGCTCCCCGCCGTCACGGCCGGAGCGTCCGCAGAGGCGCCCGCGAGCACCGGCAGCAGCTCCGTCGTCGTCATCGCGTAGCCCCGCCGCTCGTCCTCGGCGCCGCGCGCGAACACGACGCCGGCGACCTCACCGGCGTCGGTCAACAGCGGCCCGCCGGAGTTGCCCGGGCGGACGTCGGCATCGAGCGCGTAGATCTCACGCGGAGCGCTGGACTCGTCGTAGATGTCGGGGACGGGGGCCGAGCCCACCGAGAGGACGAAGGCGGCTCCGCTCGTGAAGGGCCCGCCGAGCGGGTATCCCTGGACCGCGACCGCTGCTCCCGCGGCGACCGGCGGAACGACCGGCAGGGGCGCCACGCCCAGGTCCGAGACCGCGATGACGGCGAGGTCGTCGATCGGGTCGAAGTACACCACGCGCCCTTCACGCGCGTCGCGGCCCGGCAGCTCGACGACGGGGGTGTCGACGCCCGCCACGACGTGGGCGTTGGTCACGATGAGGTCGTCGGCGGCGACGAATCCGGACCCGGTCATCGACACACCGCAGGCGTAGGCCGTGCCGCTGATGCGGGCGACGGATGCCGCCGCGCGCTGCAGCTCGGGATCATCGAGCGCGACGGCGGGCGCGGTCGGCGCGACCTCGGGCCGGAGAAGCTCGCCGATGCGGGGGATCCCCTCGTCGACGACGAATCCGCGCACCTCGGCGAGCGCGCTGTCGACGGGGTCGGGGGTGAGACCGTCGATGAACGAGAGCACGCGCGATGAGGCCACGGCGGTGGATACGAGCGGCATGCCGCTCGCGGTGACCGCGCCGGCGCCGAGGAGGAGGACGAGTCCGCCGGCGATCGTCGCCCCGCCGGCACCCAGGATGCGGTCGAGGATGCGCAGCTTGGCTCGGTCGACGCCGCGGCGCAGCGCCGCACCGACAGCGGTGCCGAGCGCGGTGCACAGGATGATGATCGCGATGGCGCAGATGGCGAGCACGAGCGACCGGTACTCCCAGTCGGCGACGCCGGGCGCGATGAGGGGCACAGCCCATACGGCGAGGAGCGAGCCGATGACGAGCCCGGCGAGCGAGCCCGCGATCGCGACGAGGCCTCGTGTCACGCCGATGGCGAAGAAGCCGACGAGGAGTATCACGACGATGACGTCGACCAGCAGCACAGGACCTCCTCGGGAACGGAGGCCAGCGTACGGCGTCCCGCTGTGAGTCCCCCATTTTGCGCTTCGTGTCGCGATGACTATAAGATCGGTGCGACAGTTAGGGTCACAATGACACGAACCACCGCGGATGGGCCGCAGGACGACATCCGGGTCGCCGTCTCGACGGTCATCTTCAGCCTGCGCCACGACGGCGGCGAGCTTCCCTCCGTCGTGCTCCCCCTGGTGCGTCGCACACGCGATCCCCACGCCGGACAGTGGGCGCTCCCTGGCGGATGGCTCGATGTGTCCGAGAACCTCGAGGCTGCGGCATCCCGGACCCTGGCCGAGACGACCGCGCTGGCTCCGAGCTATCTCGAGCAGCTCTACGTCTTCGGCGACGTCGGCCGCTCTCCCTCGCGAGTGGTGTCGATCGTCTACTGGGCGCTGGTGCGCGAGGACGTCGCATCGACACCGCTGCCCGAGGACGAGAACGTCGCCTGGTTCGACGCCGCCGATCTGCCGGAGCTGGCGTTCGACCACCGGAGCATCATCGAGTACGCGCTCTGGCGGCTGCGCAACAAGGTCGGCTACAGCCGTATCGCGCATGGGCTTCTGCCTGACCTGTTCACCCTCGCCGAGCTTCGCGAGGTGTACGAGGCCATCGGCGGCAAGCGCCTCGATCCGGCGAACTTCCGCCGCCAGGTCGAGGGGTCGGGCACCCTCATCCCGACACGCGAGTTCCGCACCGGCAGCCACCGCCCCGCCCGGCTCTACCGCTACAACCACGACGTCGAGCTCGCCGACCGCGGGCCGCTCCCCCGATGAAGGAACGCGCATGACCACTTCTCCGCTCACGCTGTCGCCGCGACCGATCGACCCGAGCGTCGATCACGGGATCCAGGCGATCGTCGCCGGCGCGTCGAACGCCGAGACATGCAACACCGATCTCGCCGCGGGACCGTGGAGCTTCGACGCACGGCCGGGGTACGGCCCGGGCTCGTCGATGGGCGACGTCATCCCGACCGGGGCGCCGCGCCAGGGCGAGCTCCCGGAGTACTACCGGACCGCGGACGAGGACGAGCTGCACGACCGCATCTCCGCCGCCAAGGCCGCCCTCGGCGACCGGGTAGTCGTCCTGGGGCACTTCTACCAGCGCGAAGAGGTCGTGCGGCACGCGGACTACGTGGGCGACTCGTTCCAGCTCGCGGAAGCGACGAAGGCCCACCCCGAGGCCGAGGCCATCGTCTTCTGCGGCGTCCACTTCATGGCCGAGACCGCCGACCTGCTGTCGCGGCCCGAGCAGTCCGTCATCCTGCCCAACCTCGCCGCCGGATGCTCGATGGCCGACATGGCGTCGATCGACGAGGTCGAGGAGTGCTGGGAGCAGCTCGGCGAGATCTATGGCGACCTCGGCAGCCCCGACGCCGAAGGACTTCTCCCCGTCATCCCCGTCACGTACATGAACTCCTCCGCCGCCATCAAGGGCTTCGTCGGCCGGCACGGCGGAATCGTGTGCACCTCCTCGAACGCCCGCACCGTGCTCGAGTGGGCCTTCGCACGCGGCCGCCGGGTGCTGTTCTTCCCCGACCAGCACCTCGGACGCAACACCGCCAAGGCGATGGGGGTCACGCTCGACCGCATGCCGATGTGGAACCCCCGCCGCCCGCTCGGCGGCAACGACGAGGCGTCCCTGCGCGATGCGCGGGTCATCCTCTGGCACGGCTTCTGCTCGGTGCACCGCCGCTTCACCGTCGAGCAGATCGCGCAAGCGCGTGCGGAGAACCCGGGCGTCCGCGTCATCGTCCACCCCGAGTGCCCGATGCCGGTCGTGGACGCCGCGGACGAGGCGGGATCGACGGAGTACATCCGCCGCGCGATCGACGGCGCGACCGAGCCCACAATCTTCGCGGTCGGCACAGAGATCAACCTCGTCCAGCGGCTCGCCGCGCAATACCCGCAGCACCGCATCTTCTGCCTCGATCCCGTCGTCTGCCCGTGCTCGACGATGTACCGCATCCACCCGGGCTACCTGGCGTGGGTCCTCGACGAGCTCTGCGCGGGACGGACCCCCAACCGCATCCGGGTCTCCGACGACGTCGCCGTGCCGGCACGGGCCGCCCTCGAACGGATGCTGGCGGCGCGGCCATGACCCGGCGTGTCGTGGTCGTGGGCTCCGGTCTTGCCGGCGGCATGTGCGCCCTGCGCGCCGCCGACGCCGGCTGCGAGGTCGTCCTGGTCACGAAGAGAGCGCTCGGCGACGGCAACACCGCCTACGCGCAGGGCGGCATCGCCGCCGTGACGGCCACGGGCGACTCGGTTCTCGCCCACGTCGACGACACTCTGCGCGCCGGCGCGGGCCTCGGCGAGCGCGACGCCGTGCACACGCTCGCATCGGCGGGGCCGGACGCCGTCGCGACGCTCGAGGCGATCGGGGTCGCGTTCGACCGCGACGACAGCGGCGCGCTGCGACTCGGCCTGGAAGGTGCGCACCGGGTTCCGCGAATCCTGCACGCCGGCGGCGATGCGACCGGAGCCGCGATCCAGCGCGCTCTGAACCGCGCGCTGGCTCTCGCGCCCGTCCAGATCCGCTCCGACGCTCTCGTCACCGACGTCGTGGTCTCCGACGGGGCGGCGCGGGGTGTGCGGGTGCTCTCGGAGGGCCGCACCGAGACGCTGGCCGCGGATGCCGTGGTCCTCGCGACCGGTGGGGCGGGACAGCTGTACGCCCACACGACGAATCCCGCGGTGGCGACCGCCGACGGGATCGCGCTCGCCCTGCGCGCCGGCGCGACCGTCGCCGACCTGGAGTTCGTGCAGTTCCACCCCACCGCCCTGACCGATGGGACGCTCGTGTCGGAGGCCGTGCGCGGCGAGGGTGCTGTGTTGATCGACGAGGGCGGGCGCCGCTTCTGCGTCGATGCACATCCCGATGCGGAACTCGCTCCACGAGACGTCGTGGCGCGCGCGATCGCGGCGGCGATGGCGCGTCAGGGCGGCCGGCCGGTGCTGCTCGACGCGACCGGCCTGCGCGAGACTCCGTCGGCGACGGCTGCCTTCCTCGCCCACCGGTTCCCGACGATCGACGAGTCCGTGCGGGCGCGCGGATGGGATTGGTCGCGGCATCCGGTTCCCGTCACTCCCGCCGCGCACTACCTCATGGGCGGCGTCGTGACCGATCTCGACGGTCGGACCGACGTCGACGGGCTGTTCGCGGTCGGCGAGGTCGCGCGCACGGGCGTGCACGGTGCCAATCGGCTGGCCTCCAACTCGCTGCTCGAAGCCGTCGTGTTCGGCCTGCGCACCGCGGATGCCGTCGTCGGCGGCGACCCGCGGGTCGCAACGGCGTCTCCGAGCGTCTCGTCGTCACCTCGCGCCGTGGCGGGCCGGTCCCGTGCGCCGCGACGGATACCGGCGAACGGACCGTTCAGCCGGGCGGCCCTGCAGTCGCTCATGTGGCGGCACGTCGGACTCGAGCGGGACGCCTCCGGGCTCGCTCTCGCGCTCGACATCCTCGATGAGTGGTCGCGCGCCGCAGTCGCACCCCGCTCCCGGCGCGAACACGAGGACGCCAACCTGCTCCTCGTCGCGAGCTCGATGACCACCGCCGCGCTCGCACGCACCCGATCGATCGGCGCACACCACCGCAGCGACGACACCACCGCTCGTCCGCTGACCGCCGACGAATCCGTCCGACCCGCCGCCGCTCCCGAGAAGGTCGCATGATGCTCACACCCCGACAGATCGCTGCCCTCGTCGGTCCCGCACTCGACGAGGACGCCCCATGGGGCGATCTCACCAGCACCGCCTTCATCCCCGGGGCGGCGCGGGCCACGGCCGCGCTCGTCTCGCGCGTCGACGGCATCCTCAGCGGCGGGGCAGTTTTCGCCGCGGCTTTCGCGCTCACCGATCCGAGCTGCGACGTCGTGATCGACGTGCCCGACGGCTCGCGCATCCGCCCCGGTGACACGCTGGCCACCGTCCGCGGTCCGGCGCGCGCCGTGCTGACCGCCGAACGCGTCGGATTGAACCTCACCCAGCGGATGTCGGGGATCGCCACGCTGACCCGTCGCTACGTCGACGAAGTCGCGGGGACCGGTGCCCGCATCGTCGACACCCGCAAGACGACACCGGGGCTGCGTCTGATCGAGCGGCAGGCCGTCCGGGACGGCGGCGGCCACAACCACCGGTTCTCCCTGTCGGATGCGGTCATGCTCAAGGACAACCACCTCGGTGTCATCACCGCCGATGGGACGGGGCTGACCGAAGCGCTGCGACGCGCGATGGATGACCTTCCTCACACGACCCACGTCGAGGTGGAAGTCGACCGCATCGATCAGATCGAGCCCGTGCTCGCCGCCGGCGTGGACACGATCATGCTCGACAACTTCTCGCTGGACGATCTGCGCCGCGGGGTCGCCATCGTCTCCGGTCGCGCGGTCGTCGAGGCGTCGGGCGGAGTGTCGCTCGAGAGCGTGCGTGCGATCGCCGAGACCGGTGTCGACGTGATCTCCGTCGGAGCGCTCACGCACTCCGCGCCCTCGCTCGACCTCGGGCTCGACCTCGTCGTCGACGCGCGCTGATGCTGTACCTCGACCACGCCGCGGGCGGTCCGGTGCGTCGTGAGGTGCTCGAGGCGATGGCACCATTCCTCACCGGGCGATTCGGCAACCCGTCGAGCATCCACACGGTCGGTGAAGACGTCGCCGGCGCCCTCGACGACGCGCGGCGGCGGGTGGCGGCAGTGCTCGGCATGCGCGCCGGCGACATCGTCTTCACGTCCGGAGGAACCGAGGCGAACAACCTCGCGATCGCGGGCACCGCCCTCGGGGCCCGCGGACGCGCTCCCGGCCACATCGTCACGACGGCGGTGGAGCACGATTCGGTATTGGCGGTCTGTCGTTACCTCCAGCGCATGCATCGATACGACGTCGACGTCCTGCCCGTGGACTCGCTCGGACGCGTCGACCCCGACGCCGTCGCCCGAGCCGTGCGCGATGACACCGCCGTCGTGAGCATCGGCTACGCCAACAACGAGGTCGGAACCGTTCAGGATGTCGCGGCGATCGCGCGAGCAGCGGGTTCGGTCCCGGTGCACACCGATGCCGTGCAGGCGGCCGGGTGGCTTCCCCTCACCGGCACGGGCGCCTCGGCTCTGTCGGTCGCGGGCCACAAGATCGGCGCGCCGCAGGGCATCGGTGTGCTGGCGGTCCGCGGCCGGCTCCCCCTCGAGCCCGTGATCCACGGCGGCGGCCAGGAGCGCGGCCGGCGCTCGGGCACGCAGAACGTCGCGGGGGCGGTGGGCCTCGCGCTCGCGCTCGAGCTGGCCGAGCGCGAGCGCCCCGAGGCCGCTGCGCGGGCCGCGGCGGCGCGCGACGCATTCACGAGCCGCGTGCTCGGCACCGTCCCCGGATCGCGCGCGACCGGCGACCCTGATCGGAGGCTTCCGGGCCTCGCCTCGTTCACGTTCGCCGCGACCTCGGGCGAGGCCGTGCTCCTCGAACTGGAACGGCGTGGAATAGTCACGAGCAGCGGGTCGGCATGCGCCGCGGGCAGCGACGAGCCGTCGCACGTCTTGACGGCGATGGGTCTCGACGCCGATGACGCCCGCACCGCGGTGCGGTTCAGCTTCGATCGCGCGACGGTGCCGGATGCGGGAGCGCTCGCGGGCGCGGTGGCCGACGCCGTCTCGGCAGTACGATCGGGGTCGTGAGCTCGCCCGTCGTCACCGTCATCGTCCCCGGCCGCGACGTCGCCCCCTACGCCGAGGAAGCGCTGGCTTCCCTGAAGGCCCAGACCCTCGGCGAGTGGACCGCGATCCTCATCGACGACGGATCGCGCGACACGACCGGACGCATCTTCGCGGAAGCGGCCGCGTCGGACGAGCGGTTCCGCGTGATCGCACACGATCGCGCCGTCGGGCTGGGTGCCGCACGGAACGCGGGGCTCGATCGGGTCGACACCCCGTTCGTCGCCTTCCTCGACGCGGACGACGTCCTCACCCCGTCGGCCCTGGAGCGCTGGATCGGAACGCTCGACGCTTCGGGCTCCGACTTCGTCGCCGGGGCCTACGTGCGACTGCGTCCGACCGATGAGGGCTACGTCCCGGGCCCCGTGCAACCCTGGGTCGCGGCATCCACTCGGCCTGCCCGCATCGGGACCACCCTCGCCGACCATCCCGAGGCATCGGGGAACATCGTCGCGTGGTCTAAAGCGAGCCGCATCGAGTTCTGGCGACGTCACCGACTGCGCTTCCCCGAGAACCGGCTGTACGAGGACCAGCTGGTCGCACAGCAGATGTACACCCGCGCCCGAGCGTTCGACGTGATTCCGGACGTCGTCGTGCACTGGCGCGAGCGGGCGGACGGGTCGTCGATCACGCAGCACCGCGCACAGCTGCCCGTGCTCATCGACTATCTCGATGCGCTGCGGTCGGGCCTGGCGGTGCTCGACGCCGCCGATGCCCGTGCCGCGGCCACGGCCCGGGTCCGGCTCGTGCTCGACATGGACGTTCCGCCGCTCGTGCGCATCGCCGCGACCCATCCCGATCCCGAGTACCGTCGGCGGATCGGCGGGCTGGTCCGCGACTTCCGGGAACGAGCACCGGGTCACCGGGCCGCCGACCCGGCAGCCGCCGAGTTGTGGGACATCGCCCGCCTCTGGTGATCCGCCGCGCGCATCCGCGTCGACCGACCGGAAGCTGATGCTGGCGCCGTGTCGTCGGCCCCGGGAATAATCGATCCGTCGGGGCGTTGGCCCTGCGGAGTCCGCCCTCGGGTGACGACCGATCTTCCGACCGAGGAGTTGCCCATGGCCGTCGCGCCGTCGTCCACGAACGCCCCCGCATCCGCCGCATCGCCCGCCGTGCCCACCGTCGTGACCGCCGAGGCGAACCGGGTGATCTGGCTCCTGCTCGTCGCCGCCTTCGTCGCGATCCTGAACGAGACGACCATGGGCGTCGCGATCCCGCACCTGATCACCGACTTCCGCATCACGGCGGTGGCGGCGCAGTGGCTCACGACCGCGTTCATGCTCACGATGGCGGTGGTGATCCCGATCACCGGCTTCCTGCTGCAACGTCTGACGACGCGGGCTGTCTTCACCGCTGCGATGAGCCTGTTCTCGACGGGAACGCTCATCGCCGTCCTGGCGCAGAGCTTCGGTTTCCTCCTCGTCGCGCGTGTCGTGCAGGCTTCGGGAACCGCGATCATGATGCCGCTGCTGATGACGACGCTGATGACGGTCGTCCCGCCGCACGCTCGGGGCCGCATGATGGGCCGGGTCAGCATCGTGATGTCGCTCGCTCCCGCGATCGGGCCGACGCTGTCCGGGTTCCTCCTCGACACCCTCAGCTGGCGCTGGATCTTCGGCGTCGTCCTCCCGATCGCCCTGGTCTCGCTCGCGATCGGCGTCCGCTGGATCCACAACCTCGGCGAGACCCGGCGCGCGCCACTCGACGTCTTCTCCGTCGTGCTCTCGGCCTTCGGTTTCGGAGGCCTCGTGTTCGGGCTCAGCCAGATCGGCGCCGGAGGCCACGGCGGCGGGGATGCCGCGGCCGCGGCGCCCGCGTCGAACCTGCCGCTCATCATCTCCCTGTCGGTCGGGGTCGTGGCGCTCGGCGCGTTCGTGTGGCGTCAGCTCGTGCTGCAGCGCAACGACGAGGCGCTGCTCGACCTGCGCGTGTTCCGCTCGGCCAACTTCTCGCTCTCGGTGGCCCAGCTGGGCGTCATGTCCATGGCGTTCTTCGGCGCGATCACCCTGCTGCCGCTGTACATGCAGAACGTCCTCGGGCTCTCCGCGCTCGAGTCCGGGCTGATCGTCCTGCCGGGCTCGCTCGCGATGGGCATCGCCGGCCCGTTCATCGGGCGCATCTACGACCGCTGGGGCACGCGCGTGCTCCTCGTCCCCGGAGCCGTCATCGTCACCGGCATCCTGTGGAGCTTCACCACCCTCACCGAGAACACGTCGGTATGGCTGCTGCTCACGCTGCAGACGTGTCTCTCGCTCGGCCTGGCGATGTCGTTCACGCCGCTGTTCACGGCATCCCTCGGCTCTCTGCAGCCGCGGTTCTACTCGTACGGCAGCGCGATCGTCTCGACCATCCAGCAGGTCGCGGGCGCCGCGGGCATCGCTCTGCTCATCACGGTGATGGCCGCTGCCGAGGCCGGCGCCGCCGATCCGGGGACGACGGCGGCCGGCGCCGCGGGCGCGCGGGCGGCCTTCTTCGTGGCCGCGATCATCGCGTCGCCGCTGATCATCGGGGCGCTGCTCATCCGCAAGCCGGCCGACAGCCCCGAAGGCGTGCCCGCGGCGCACTGAGCCGGCCTCGCCGCCATCGCGCGAGAACGACGAAGCCGCCGGGTGCGTCATGCACCGGCGGCTTCGTCGTACGCCTCGAGGCGAGGTTCAAGAGGTCGAGCAGCACCCTCCGCCGCAGCAGGAACCTGCGTCGTCGTTCGCGGTGACCAGCAGGTTCTTCTCATCGGGAACCGGCTGCAGTGTCTGAGGCTGGGGCGTGGATGCTGTGGACATATCGCCATCGTAACCCCGCAGGGGACCATGCGTCGCGGAGCGTGTCAAGCGCGTCGCAGCCGCCGTCGGCCGCGCGTAGCGTCGGCGACATGAGCACTCTCGATGGCAAGAAGATCGCATTCCTGGCAACCGACGGCTTCGAGGACAGCGAGCTGACCTCGCCGTGGCAGGCCGTCTCCGACGCGGGCGCGACCGTCGTCATGATCGCCCCCGAATCGGGCGAGATCACCGGCAAGAACGGCCACACCCAGAAGGTCGACGTCGTCACGGCGGATGCCGAGGCCGACGAGTACGACGCGCTCGTGCTTCCGGGCGGCGTCGTCAACGCCGACAACCTGCGACTCGACGCGAACGCGGTCGACTTCGCGCGCGCGTTCTTCGAACAGCACAAGCCCGTCGGCGCGATCTGCCACGCGGCGTGGATCCTGACCGAGGCCGACGTCCTCTCGGGCCGCACCCTGACGAGCTTCCCGAGCCTGCGCACCGATCTGATGAACGCCGGTGCCACCTGGGTCGACGAGGAGGTCGTCGTGGACCAGGGCCTCGTCTCGAGCCGAACGCCCGATGACCTCCCGGCCTTCAACGCGAAGGTCATCGAGGAGATCGAAGAAGGCGAGCACGCCGGCCAGACCGCGTGACCCGTCGGTCCTGAACGCCGCCGACACGGCTTCCGATCGCCCCCGCGAGCTCAGGCTCCGGGGGCGATCGCCACGCGCAGGTGGCGACCCGACCGGGCAAGCTCGATCGCGTCGTCGAGCCGGTCGAGCGGCAAGGGCGTCGAGACGAGGTCGGCGAACGGGTAGCGGCGGGTGCCCGGGGCGCGCATGAAGGCGACGGCAGCCTCGAGGTCGGCGGATGTCGGCACGCCGACCCGCAGGGTCGTTTCCGGTGAGGCTTCGCTCGCGGTACGGAAGCGCGCGCTCAGATCCGTCTCGGGCACGTGCTCGGGGGCCAGCGCAGCACCGAAGCGCTCGGCCCGCGCGCGGACCCGCGGATCGGCTGAGGCGAGCCGCGCTCGTCCACCCCGCTCGGCGATCATGGCGGACAGCACGAGCGGATCGGCGCCGGTGCCGGCGATGGTCACGAGGAGGTCCTCCGGATCGGCGATCTCTTCCAGCCGTCGCACGAGCCCGGCCGCTCGCGCGACCGCGCCCGACACGGGGGCCAGGATGCAGGCGGGGAGCGCCTCGCCCACACGGACGATCGGCGTGCCCGTGACCAGATGCACGTGCGTCGCGAAGCCGCCCACGAGTTCGCGATGGGCTCCGATGCGCTCATGCGGTCCCACGGCGCTCACGACGCGCTCCCCGAGCTCGAGCGGAATGCCGTCCGCCGCCGCGACCGCGCCGCCGAGCGCCGCGACCCTGCCGACGAACTCACGGCCGAGGACCGTCGGCACCGGGCATTGCTCCTCACCGTCCGTGATCGCGATGTCGTCCTCGGTGATCGTGACGAGCTCGACACGGACGAGCACCTCGCCCGGCCCGAGCACGACGCCGGGCACGGCGATCGTCTCCTGGTCGCGGCCCGGCCCCATCCATGCGCGCGCCAGTGCAGCAGGACGCAGCAGCACGTCCATCGGTGCCGGGGTCGCCAGTTCCATTCGCGCCCTCTCGCCCGTGGTGACCCCCTCACTGTCGCAAAGGCCGCCGGGCCCGCGGCGCGGCGGCGCACGCCGTTTCGCGAATGTTCACCGGATGGTGGGCGGACCGCCTCCCCGGCGCCGCGGGTACGCTGGAATCCGGCGCGCGCGTGCCGGAGAGGACCACCATGAGAATCGTCGACTCGGCCGACTGGCGCGATCGCCTCACCTACGAGACGCCCTACCGCGTCGCCGACGTCATGCCGGGTGATCCCGCGAGATGCGCTGCCTGCCCCGCCGACGCCGGTGCCCATGATCGCGACCACCTCTGGGCGGTCAAGCACCGCCACCCGACCAACCACGGCGGCTTCGTCCGGTTCTACTGCGAGTCGCACGTTCCGGAGCGCAAGCAACCCGTCACGGTCGCGACACGTTCGGCACCCGCGCGACGTGCCGCGCCCCGCGCTGCAGCGCCGCGCACTCCGAAGCCGCCCGCACCCTCGGATGTCGTCCGCGCGATGTGCCCGGACTGCTTCGTCGAGGTGTCCGCCGCGGGCGAGTGCGGCGTCTGCGGCATCCGGATCTGACGGCGTGAGCGAACCGGCCGCCGCGAACTATCCGACCGCGCTGTGGTGCCGGTCCCGCCGCGGATCGGCATTGTGCACCCGCCCGAGGGGACACGCGGGGCTGCATAACCGGCTCGGAACGTCGCAGATGTGGTCAGACGCGCAGGCCGATCCGCCACGATGCTCGGGCAGCGGTGAGCCTGCGCAGCCGTCGCCGACACTGCCCGGCGGGTTTCCCTTCGGACGGGGACTGTGCCCCGTGTGCACGGCCTTCGTCGAATTGAGCGAGGGTCGCATCGACCGCCACGACGCCTTCCGCGGCACGACGGATGCCGCCGAGGCCGAGGCCCGGGCTCAGTGGTTCAACACCGTCGGATGGAACTGACCGCCCGCGCCAACAGACGGTGGACTGTCAGGCGCCCGCTTCGTCGTCGCGCCACGGCAGATTGAGGTCTTCGGCGGGCACATCGACGTCGCCGACATCGTCGGGACCGCCGGTTCCCGGACGCGCACGCACGAGCTCGTCATCGACGTCCTCGTCGGGGCTGGTCGGGGCCTCGTCCTGCTTCTCACGGGTCTCGGTGTCGCTGGCCGGGCTGTAGCGCATGTCCTTGCGGACCGCCTCCGGCTCGGAGAGCGGTTCCTGGTCGGTCGCCGGGTCCTGCTGGCTCATCACGTCTCCCTCGCTGTCGGCGCGCCGATTCCGACGCTCGCGACCACGCTAGGCAGCGCCGCCGATCGCGTCAGGCGCGTTGACCAGCCGGGAGCCTCGTGCAATGATCCTCGGCCGATGCGAGCCGTATCCGATGACGATCGTCAGCGCAAGTGCGAGGTGCCCGGCGGCGCTAGCCGACACAGTGTTGTCATGAGACGAATCACGTACGCGGGCGACACGGTGATCACGACGGATGACGTTGCGGAGGCACTGGTGGAGCTCACGGCGGCGGTCGCCAATTACGGCCGCGCCGAAGCCGTGCGGATTCCGATCGTGCTCGAACCGAGCGGGCGTGTCGATGAGGCCGAACTTGTCATCGGGGTCGGCAACGACGTGCTGTCCGCCCCCATCGACTGGGACGCCGATGAACCGGACTTCTCCGAGGGGGCGGAAGACCTTCGAGCACACGAGAGCTACCCTCAGCGCCGTTCCGAGGGCGCTCACCTCTATGCCCTCGACGACGAGGCACCCGCACAGTGGGACCCCGACCTCGAGGGCTTCCGCGACGCCTGACCTTTCGCGTCACACTGCCGTCGACCGTGCGGCGCTGACTCGCTCGATGGCGTAGCGTGGCCGAACGTGCGAGCGATGGTCATGGACAGCATCCGCGGGCCGGTGACGGTTCGCGAGGTGGCCGATCCGAGCGTCCCCGCCGACGGGGTGGTGGTGTCGGTGCGCGCCACCGGGCTCTGTCGAAGCGACTGGCACGCCTGGGCCGGCCACGACGACATCGCACTCCCCCACACCCCCGGGCATGAGTTCTCAGGTGTCATCTCCGAGGTCGGTGCGGACGTCGCGGGCTGGCAGGTGGGTGATCGCGTCACGACGCCGTTCGTGATCGGCTGCGGTCGATGCGAGTGGTGCGCACGCGGGGACGCCCAGGTCTGCCCGCACCAGCAGCAGCCCGGCTTCACCTACGCCGGCTCGTTCGCCGAGCGGGTCGTCGTGCCGGCGGCCGACGTCAACCTCGTCGGCATCCCCGACGGCGTCTCGTTCGAAGCCGCGGCGGCGCTCGGATGCCGCTTCGCCACGGCGTACCGCGCGCTGATCGCCCGGGCGACCCTGAGCGGCGGCGAGTGGATCACGATCGTCGGCGCAGGCGGTGTCGGCCTCAGCGCCGTGATGATCGCACGGGCTCTGGGAGCGCGGGTCATCGCGGTCGACCGGTCGCCTGGCGCTTTGCAGACCGCCTCGGAGCTCGGCGCCGAACACGTCGTCGCCGCTGACGGGCAGGACGTCCCCGCCGTCGTTCACGAGCTGACGGGCGGGGGCAGCCACGTCTCGGTCGATGCGGTGGGCAGCGAGCAGACCGCATCCGATGCGATTCTGAGCCTTCGTCGTCGAGGACGTCATGTGCAGATCGGGCTGCTGCCCTCGGCATCCGGTCGTAGCGCCGCTCCCCTGGCCCGCGTCATCGCGTGGGAGCTCGACCTGCTCGGCAGCCACGGCATGGCAGCAGTGGACTACCCCGGAATGATGGCGCTGATCGGCGACGGCAGCCTGCGCCCGCAGGACCTCGTGCAGCGGGTCGTCGGACTGGAGGAAGGTGCGCGACTGTTGCCGGCCATGGACACCGCGGCAGCGGCGGGCATGACGATGATCGATCCGCGGCTGGTCTGACACACGCGATACGCGAAGACCCCGCCCGGACGCAGTGGTCACGAGCGGGGTCTTCGTCGCCGGGACTACCCGGCCGGGACTTGGTCAGCCCTGGGGCATATCAGCCCTGGGGCTTGCGGTTCTCGGCGCTGACCATCCAGGCGAGCTGCTCGAGGCGCTCGAGGATCGAGTGCAGGATGTCGGCGGTCGTCGGGTCTTCCTCGTCGACCTCGTCGTGCACATCACGGCACGTGCCGATCGTCGCCTCGAGGCGCTCGGTGATCAGGTCGATGACCTCGGCGGTGTCGATCTCGCCCTGCGGGAACTCGGGCAGCGTCGTGGTCTCGGCGACGGTGTCGCTGCGGCCATCCGGGAGGGCGTGAAGCGCACGCATGCGCTCGGCGACGGTGTCGGCGAACTCGCGGGCGGCGTCGATGATCTCGTCGAGCTGGAGGTGGGTGTCGCGGAAGTTGCGTCCGACGACGTTCCAGTGCGCCTGCTTGCCCTGGAGCGACAGCTCGATGAGGTCGACGAGCACCTTCTGGGTGTTCTCGCTGAGCTTCTGCGAGGCGCGGAAGCCGCTCTCGGCGTTCTGCTCGTTGGTCAGACCGGCGCCGGAAGCGCGGCGCTTGTTGCGCGTGGTGGTGGTGTTCGTGGCCATAGTGTTGCCTCCTCGAGTCGAGATGACATCCACGCTAGGCAGGGCGAGGGCGCGGCGCCCACCGGTTGATGGAACGTGCGGGGGCTGGTAACGGGTGTTCAGAAGTCTTCGTCACGAAGACCGAGTTCGAGCCAACGACGAGCGGCGACGTCTCCCTCGAGCCATCGCACGCCGAACGTCTGCGACGCACCCCACCTCGCCGAGAGCCAGTGGCGGCCCAACAGACGCCGCTCGTGCACCGTGCTTTGCAGGTGGTAAGCAAGGTACCCGGCCTCGAGCTCACGAACCGTGTGCCATCCAGGACCGTAGTCCTCGAAGGGGAGCTCACGCGATCCATCGGGCCACACGACGGTGAACCACAACCAGCGCTGCCTCGACGGAAATCGCATCTCGCGGACGACGCTCGCCACATGACCGACGACCTGGTCTTCGATCACGAGCGCTCCGATTCGTCGGTCGTACGCCCGCAGAGTGTCATCTGTGGGCGTGTCGACACCGGGCGACCCGTCGTACTGCGGGTCTCCGGCGCGCTCGCGTGGCATGCCTCGATTGTGCCAGCCGTGGGCGGTGGGCTTCACCGATAGCGGCAGGGCGTCAGACGTTGAAGCGGAACTCCACGACGTCGCCGTCCTGCATGACGTAGTCCTTGCCCTCGAGGCGCGCCTTGCCCTTCGCGCGGGCCTCGGCGACCGAGCCGGTCGCGACGAGGTCCTCGAACGAGATGACCTCGGCCTTGATGAAGCCCTTCTCGAAATCGGTGTGGATGACGCCGGCAGCCTGCGGAGCCTTCCAGCCCTTGCCGATCGTCCAGGCGCGCGCTTCCTTCGGGCCCGCGGTGAGGTAGGTCTGCAGGCCCAGCGTGTCGAATCCGATGCGCGCGAGCTGGTCGAGGCCCGACTCGTCCTGACCGGTCGAGGCGAGCAGCTCGGCGGCTTCCTCGGGGTCGAGGTCGATGAGCTCCGACTCGATCTTCGCGTCGAGGAACACCGCCTGGGCAGGAGCGACGAGCGCGGCGAGTTCCGCCTTGCGCGCCTCATCCGTAAGCACGGCCTCGTCGACGTTGAAGACGAAGATGAAGGGCTTCGCGGTCAGCAGCCCGAGCTCCTTGATGGGCGCGAGGTCGATCTTGGAGTCGGCTCCCGACAGCAGTTCCCCGCGCTGAAGCGCATCCTGCGCAGCTTTGGCAGCCTCGAGCACGGAGGGATCGAGCTTCTTGCCGCGAACCTCCTTCTCGTAGCGCGTGATCGCCTTCTCGAGGGTCTGGAGATCGGCGAGCTGCAGCTCGGCGTTGATGGTCTCCATGTCGTTCTGCGGGTTCACCGCACCCTCGACGTGCACGACGTCGTCGTCGGCGAAGCCGCGGACGACCTGCGCGATCGCGTCGGCCTCGCGGATGTTGGCGAGGAACTGGTTGCCCAGCCCCTCACCCTCCGACGCACCGCGCACGATGCCGGCGATGTCGACGAACGACACCGCGGCGGGGAGGATGCGCTCGGAGTGGAAGATCTCGGCCAGCACCTTCAGGCGCGGGTCGGGGAGGTTCACCACGCCGACGTTCGGCTCGATCGTCGCGAACGGGTAGTTCGCCGCGAGAACCTGGTTCTTGGTCAGGGCGTTGAAGAGGGTCGACTTGCCGACGTTGGGCAGTCCTACGATTCCGATGGTGAGAGCCACGGGCATCCAGTCTACGTGGCCCACCGACATCGCCTCCGACCGATCCGGATCGCCCGGCTCGGCGGCGCGCCTCCCTTCTCGTCCTCCGGACACGGGTGACGCTTGTCCCGTGGCACTGGACTTCACCGCGATCGACTTCGAGACGGCGAACTCCTCCAGTGCATCCGCATGCTCTGTCGGCCTGGTTCGCGTCCGCGACGGCGAGGTCGTCGCCTCCGACGGCTGGTTGATTCGCCCGCCGTCGGGCCACGACCGCTTCTTCGACATCAACGTCTCCATCCACGGCATCACCGCCGACGCGGTGGCGCATGCCCCCAGCTGGGTCGCGCAGCTCCCCCGCCTTCTCGACTTCATCGGCGACGACGTACTCGTGGCACACAACGCCGGATTCGACATGGCCGTGCTGCGCCGCGCGTGCGAGGCGACGGATGCCGCGCTCCCCGCGATCCGCTCGGTGTGCAGCGTGCAGCTGGCACGGAAGACGTACCAGCTCGATTCCTACCGGCTGCCGCTCGTTGCTGCTGCCGTCGGGTTCCTCGACTTCGCGCATCACGATGCCCTCGCGGACGCGCTCGCGTGCGCACACATCACCATCGACGCGGCTCGCCGGGCCGGCGCGCACGATCTCGTCGAACTCGCGATGCTGCTGGGGGTGCGCGTGCCCGAGCACGAGCCGATCGGGGCTTCGCTGCTCAGCCCGGCCTGACGGAGTCGCTGGTCGTCCGCGGGTCTGTGGGAGGTTCCGGCACGATGTCGGAGGTTCATGACATGATTCGAACATGCATTCGAATGGCGGGCGTGGTAGCGGGATGGGCAGCGACGCAGACGTCGACACACTCGCTCAGCTGGTCGCGGATGCCGAGGGCATAGCGGATACCGCGCGCGCGGCACAGGTCCGGGAGGTTCGTCTCCTCGCTGCCGCCGGCCAGCTGGCGGAGTCCCAGTCCGCGGGAGCACCGGAGAAGGTCAAGGCGCGCGAGATGGCTCTGCGCGGCATCGCGGCGGAGCTGGCCGGGGTGTTCGTGGCGACCGACCGGACGTTGCAGCGGCGCATCGACGAGGCGCGAGACCTGGTGGAGAACTATTCGGTGACGATGGCGGCGTGGGAGGACGGACGCATCGTCCGCGGCCACGTGCGGGTGATCCACGAGATCGGATGCATCGTGCCCGCGGGAGATCGCGCGGAGTTCGAACGCGTCGCGATCGAGCGCTGCGAGGGCGAGAGACCCAACCGGGTGCGGGACGCGCTGCGGATGATCGCCGAGCGCATTCACCCGCGGACGTTCACCGAGCGGCACGAGGAAGCAGCGGCGGGGCGGGGCGTGTGGGTGCAGCCCGGGGCGGATGGGATGTCCGACCTGATCGCGACCTTGCCGACGGTGATCGCGGACGGGATCGTGGACCGGCTGACGCGGCAGGCGCGGGAGATCATCACCGCGCGGGCTCAGGCTGATGCGCCTGGCACGCCTGACACTCGAGCCGACGCGAACGGCGCTTTACCCGATGCCGACACGACGATTCGCGACGGGTCGTCGTTCGTCGACGATGCCCGCACGATCGATCAGGTTCGCGCCGACGTGTTCTCCGACCTGCTCCTCGCCGGGACACCGGCCCTCGATCCCACCGGCACCGGTGACGGCGGCGGAACACTGGGCGCGATCCGGGCACACGTGCAGGTGGCCCTGTCGGCACTCACGCTGATGGGTCAAGATGAGGGGCCCGCGGATCTGGCGGGACGCTCGCCCATCGACGCCGCGACCGCACGCGAGCTCGCCGGCAACGCGACCTCGTGGGACCGGCTGCTGACCGATCCGGTCACCGGGACGGTGCTCGAGTGCGACAGCTACCGGCCCACCGCCGCGATGGTGCGACTGCTGCGGGCCCGCGATCGGCACTGCCGGTTCCCCGGATGCCGGCAACCCACGATCCGGTGCGAACTCGACCACACGATCGCCGCATCCGACGGTGGAGCGACACACGTGTGCAACCTCGCGAACCTCTGCAAACGCCATCACGACGTCAAACACCACACCCGATGGCGAGTCCAACAGCTCCCGGGCGGGAGGCTGATCTGGACCTCACCCACCGGACGGGTCTACCGCGAAGACGCACCACCACCACTCGTCGCATTCACCGTCGCGGCTCCACCCGGACCGGGGCTTCCACCGTTCTGACGAGTTCGCCCTTCGGTTGGCGCTGGTCGTGGGTTCGGCGTGCACGGACCGGGTTCGGCCTGCGCTCGCTGGCGCACTCGCGCGTACGCAGCTCGCCGTTTCGCCGGTACCGGTCACCGATTGAGCGTGCACAGACCCACCCGACCCCGGCTTCCACGGTTCTGACGAGTCCATCGTTCGGTTCGCCCTGGTCGCCTGCTCAGCGCGGCCGATTGATGATTCCATGTCAGCGCCGCGCGCGGGAGTGCGGGACTACGCGCCATCACCCGGCGACGCCTGCGTGCGCGGCCACGGTGCCCACCCGTCCGCCGCGGTGCGGAGCACCTCCGCGGCGCTCGACAGCCGCTGCACCGGAAAGTCCTCCACGCGCGATTGGCCGGATCGGCTGCCCTCGGGGAATGTGAACGCGTGCTCCACCGGAAGCTCGGCGCCGGGCACGATAGCCTCGCGGAAGTTCCCCGTCACGACCGCGAAGACCTGCTCCTCGAGTTCGTCTGCGACAGACCGCCATTCCTCGTCACATGCGTCGCACCCGCAATGGGGGTAGTGAGCGTCATGCAGCAGTCCCGAGTGCACCGAGAGACCCGGATACGCATCGAAAACGAAAGTCACCGATGCGCACTGCGGGTCGGCGGGCTGCAGGCGCACCGCACGGAGCACAGCGAAAGAGCTCGGTCTGTTCAGATCTGAGGCGACCTCAACACCCTCCTCGACGTCGACCTCGAATGTCTCGCTTAGGTGAGCGATGAGCGCATCGCCGACAGCATGCAGCGGCGCGAAGCGCTCCGGGTGCGTGTCGACCGAATAGGCGTCTTCTGGAGGCGATCCCGGCCAACGTCTGCCGTACTCGATGACCGCGCCGTCGGCATCGCGGAACACCGGCGTGTCGATGGTCGGGCGCACGTAGCCTTTCATGCCGACATCCTGCCGCACCGTCCGCTCCGGGCGCGGAGAGAGCCGCGCCGCACGCCCCGCCTCCGTGCGATGTCAGAGCCACCGGGCATCCTGGACACATGGACGCCGCTCTCGTCTTCATCCTCATCGTCGTCGCCGCGATCGCCGCCGCCGGCGGCTGGTTCGCGGGCTCCGCTCGCGCCTCACGCGAGGGAGCAGCCGACCGAGTCCGTCTCGAGGCTCGCGCGGCCGTCGCTGAGGCCGAGCGCGACGCCCACGCCGAGCAACTGGAACGACAGCGCGAGCTGCAGCGCGAGCTGGGAACCCAGGCGCGGCTCGACCAGGCCGCTCGCGACGAACGCGAACGCCGCGAGCAGGCGGTCTTGCGAGCGCTCGCCCCCGTCCAGGAGTCGCTGCAGGCGATGCAGGCCAAGGTCGAGCTCCTCGAACGCGAACGCAGCGAGCAGTTCGGTTCGGTCGCGGAGCAGCTGCGACTCGGACGCGAGACCGACGAGGCGCTGCGTTCGACGACGGAGTCGCTCGCCGGCGCCCTGCGCTCGAGCGCGGCCCGTGGCGTCTGGGGCGAGACGCAGCTGCGACGCATCGTCGAGTCCGCCGGCCTCACCCGCTACGTCGACTTCGAGCTGCAGTCCAGCATCTCGTCCGACAGCGGCGCGGGGCGCCCCGACCTGATCGTCCGTCTCCCCGGCGACAAGGCGCTCGCGGTCGACGCGAAGGTGCCGCTCGACTCGTATCTCGAGGCGAGCGCGATACCCGTCACCGCGCAGGGTGAGGAGGCGCGACGCCGCAAAGCGTTGCTGACGGCGCACGTCAAGGCGGTGCGCGCCCACGTGGACGCCCTCGCGAAGAAGGCCTACTGGCAGGGCCTGAGCTCGAGTCCCGAGTTCGTCGTCTGCTTCATCCCGAGCGAATCGCTTCTCGCGGCGGCGCTCGACGAAGACCCCGCGCTGCTCGACTACGCCTTCAGCCGGCGCGTCGCACTCGCGTCACCGGTCAACCTGTGGGCGGTGCTGAAGACCGTGGCATACACGTGGACCCAGCAAGACGTCTCCGACGAGGCCCGGCGCCTGTTCGACCTCGGCAACGAGCTGTACCAGCGTCTCGGAGGGCTTGCCTCCCACGCCGGCGACCTGCGCCGTGCGATCGAGCGGACGGTCGAGTCCTACAACAAGTTCGTGGGGACGCTCGAGAGCAGGGTGCTCGTGACGGCGCGGAAGTTCCCGGGCATCGACGAGACACGGCTCGAGGCAACGAGCGCGCCGAGCCCGATCGAGACGTCGACGCGGATGACGACGGCTCCCGAGCTGCTCAGCGCGGACGTCGGCGAGCTTCGCGAACGGCTGTGACGCGTCGGCGGAGGGGAAGGGAGGCGAGCTGTCCGGTCAGGCCGGGAACATGTTGACGAGGCCGACGACGGCGACGGAGACGGCGAGGAAGGCGCCGATCATCCACCAGGCACTCATCTGATGTCCCTCGGGGTGGCGCCGACGCAGCAGCACGTCCGGACGTCGAGCGGGGTCGATCGTCACCGCGACCTGGCCGGTCGGCGGGTTGTTTGCTGTCATCGACATGGTTCTCCCGGGTGCTGACGTAAGGGTGGTCATCGCCGTTGATACCGCTGCCATTCTGACAGAGCCTTGCTGGGAGCATCAGTGGTTGACACGCAGTCGTGTCGTGATAGTTACCCGCCCGAGTTCAGAGCCACTTGGATGTGAGGTGCTCCGAGGTGATCCGACGCAGCGTCCCCGACGCGCCGCGCAGCACCACGCTCTCGGTGTACACGTAGTCGCCTTCGCGCCGAACGCCCCCGACGAGCTCGCCGTTGGTCACACCGGTCGCCACGAAGATCGTGTTCTTGCCGCGGACGAGATCGTCGGCCTCGTAGACGTGACCGTCGAGGTTGAGCCCGGCGTCGATGCCGCGCTGCTTCTCGTCGTCGTCGCGCGCCCACAACCGGCCCTGGATGTGACCGCCGAGGGCCTTGATGGCGCACGCGGTGACGATGCCCTCCGGGCTGCCGCCGACACCCACGCACATGTCCGTGCGCGCGTTGTGCCGGGCCGCGTTGATCCCACCCGCGACGTCGCCGTCGCTCATCAGCCGCGTGCCCGCGCCGGCATCCCGGATCTCCTGGATCAGCTGCGCGTGACGCGGACGGTTCAGGACCGAGACCACCAGTTCATCGACAGGCTTGCCGAGAGCCTTCGCGAGCCGCCGGATGTTCTCGGCGATGGGCAGTCGGATGTCGACGACGCCGACACCCGCAGGGCCGGTGACGAGCTTGTCCATGTAGAACACCGACGAGGCGTCGAGCATCGCTCCCCGGTCGGCGACCGCGATGACCGAGAGCGCGTTGTTGCGCCCCTCCGCGGTGAGGGTCGTGCCGTCGATCGGATCCACGGCGATGTCGGCCTGGGGCCCGCGACCGGTGCCGACCTTCTCGCCGTTGAAGAGCATGGGTGCGGCATCCTTCTCACCCTCGCCGATGACGATCACGCCGTCGAAGTTGACCGTCGTGAGGAACGCGCGCATGGCGTCGACGGCCGCCCCGTCGGCGAGCTCCTTCTGCCCGCGGCCGATGAACGGCACCGAACGGATCGCCGCCGCCTCTGTCGCGCGCACGAGCTCGAGCGCGAGGTTTCGATCGGGATGCAGCGGACTCATGTCGGCGGTCAAACTCACCATGCGCCACAGCATAGGTGCGGGCAGGCGCGAGGATCCGCCGCTTTCGGCCGCGCGCCCACGAAGGAATCGGGATTCTTAACGAATCCGTACATCCAGCCGCGTCGCGAACACGTGACAACAAGCAGCGTCGTTTCTCCGGCCGCCCCGCGGACGGCGAGAGCGGCCTTCGATAAAGTGGGCTCGGTAACACCGCCGATTTGAGGAGCTCTCATGCCCATCGCCACCCCCGAACAGTACGCAGAGATGCTGGATCGCGCGAAGGCCGGTGGTTTCGCCTACCCCGCCATCAACGCCGCCAGCTCGCAGTCCATCAACGCCGTTCTTCAGGGCCTGACCGAGGCCGGCTCCGACGGCATCATCCAGGTCACGACCGGTGGCGCCGACTACTTCGCCGGACACACCGTCAAGGGCCGCGCGACCGGTGCGCTCGCCTTCGCGAAGTTCGCCCACGAGGTCGCCAAGAACTACCCCGTCACGGTCGCGCTCCACACCGACCACTGCCCGAAGCCCGCCCTCGACGACTTCCTGCTGCCGCTCATCTCGGCATCGGAGGAGGCCGTCGCCGACGGCGGTCAGCCGATCTTCCAGTCGCACATGTGGGACGGCTCGGCCGTGCCGCTCGCCGAGAACATCGAGATCGCCAAGGAGCTGCTTCCCCGCATCAAGGCGATCCGCGCGATCCTCGAGGTCGAGATCGGCGTCGTCGGCGGCGAAGAGGACGGCGTGCAGCACGAGGGCTCGAACGACGCCCTCTACACCACGACCGGTGACGTCTCGCAGGTCGTCGAGGCTCTCGGACTCGGTGACCAGGGCCGCTGGATCGCCGCGCTCACCTTCGGCAACGTCCACGGCGTCTACAAGCCGGGCAACGTCAAGCTCAAGCCCGAGCTGCTCGGCGAGATCCAGGCCGGCATCGCGTCGAAGTTCGGCACCGGCGAGAAGCCCCTCGACCTCGTCTTCCACGGCGGCAGCGGCTCGACCGACGAGGAGATCGCCCTCGCCGTCGCGAACGGTGTCGTGAAGATGAACATCGACACCGACACGCAGTACGCGTTCACGCGCTCGGTGGCCGGGTTCATGTTCCAGAACTACGACGGCGTCCTGAAGGTCGACGGCGAGGTCGGCAACAAGAAGGCTTACGACCCGCGCGCCTGGGGCAAGAAGGCCGAGTCGGCGATGGCCGCTCGCGTCGTCGAGGCGACCCGCCAGCTCGGCTCGTTCGGCCAGTCCCAGAGCTGACCGCCGGCCACACGGAACGGCGCCCCGCGGATTCGTTCGCGGGGCGCCGTTCTGTCGTTCTCGGGTGCGCGTCAGCGGCTGGTCGAGAACCCGTCGAGCACAGCCGGGTCGGACAGCAGCGGCACCGCCAGCAGCAGGCTCACGATGATGAATGTCACGATCGCGCCGACGAGCGGGATCCACCACGACAGCCGCCGCAGCGACAGCGACCACCACGACAGCACCGCGGTCAGCAGCCACCCCGCGCCGTAGACGACGGCGGCGGCGATGCCCCACGCCCGTCCGCCCGCCGGGTCCGCGAGCGTCCCGTCGATACCAGCCATGTCCATCCACGTCTGCGCGAAGCCCGTGAAGTCGACCAGCTGCGGGATGGCTCCGAGCACCGTCACCAGGCCGTACGCGAGCAGCGCGACCGTGATGATCCGGTCGGCGAGCCGCGTGGGGCGCGCAGCCGACGTGGTCGGGCGCGGCGAGGGAAGCTGCTGTCGTGCGGACTCATGGGGACGGGGTGCCGCTGAGCCGGCCGGCACCTGCGCCGTCTCGACCACATCGGGGTGCGGTGCTTCCCCGCCCAGTGCCGCGATGCGGGCGCGTTGCTCCTCGGGGGTGGCGTACTCGCCGTACTGCGGGCGCGGACGTTCCTGCTCGCTCATGACCGCCCCCGTCCGCCGCGTGCGCGGGCGTCCTGCTTCCCGGCGGCATCCGTCCGCAGTTCCTTCGGCAGGGAGAACATGAGGTCTTCCTCGGCCGTTCGGATCTCGTCGACATCGGCGTAACCGGCATCCGCGAGACTGGAGAGCACCTGCTGCACGAGCACCTCGGGTACCGAAGCGCCGCTCGTGACCCCGACCGTCCGGACGCCGTCGAGCCACTCCTGCCGGATCTCATCGGCATAGTCGACGCGGTACGCGGCGCGAGCGCCGTACTCGAGCGCGACCTCGACGAGCCTCACACTGTTGGACGAGTTCGCCGACCCCACGACGATCACCAGGTCGGTTTCGGCGGCGATCTTCTTGATGGCGACCTGGCGGTTCTGGGTCGCGTAGCAGATGTCGTCCGAGGGCGGATCCTGCAGTTCGGGGAACCGCACGCGCAGCCGCCGAACGGTCTCCATCGTCTCGTCGACGGAGAGCGTGGTCTGCGAGAGCCAGACGACCCGCGACGGGTCGCGCACCTCGACGGTGTCTGCGTGTTCGGGCGACGTCACGATCGTGATGTGCTCGGGCGCCTCGCCGGCGGTCCCCTCGACCTCCTCGTGCCCCTCGTGGCCGATCAGCAGGATCTCGCGGTCGTCGCGCGCGAACCTCACGGCCTCACGGTGCACCTTGGTCACGAGCGGGCAGGTCGCGTCGATCGCCTGCAGCCCCCGATCGGACGCCGCCGAGACCACCGCGGGAGACACCCCGTGCGCGCTGAAGACGACGTGCGCGCCCTCGGGCACCGCGTCGACCTCGTCGACGAAGACGGCGCCGCGCTCCTCGAGCTCGCGCACGACGTGGATGTTGTGCACGATCTGCTTGCGCACGTAGACGGGCGCACCGAAGCGTTCCAGCGCCTTCTCGACCGCAACGACGGCGCGGTCGACTCCGGCGCAGTATCCTCGCGGAGCTGCCAGGAGCACCCGCTTGGCGGCGCCCACAGGGATATCCTGGAGACGGCCGTGACGCCCCGGCACGCGGGGAACGGGCAGCCGGACGGCGGGAGTGCTCACTCCTCGATTCTACGAGGCGCATCCTGCCAGCCGCTCGGAACCGGCCGTGAGGAGCCCCATGCCGTCGTTCGAGACCGCGCCCGATCAGACGCCGCCGCCGGATGCCGTCCATCCTCGCGATTCGTCGCCGCAGACGCCGACCTCGATCTCGCGGCTCAACGAGACCATCCGCGACTTCGTGCAGCGGTGGAACGCCGTGTGGGTCGAGGGCGAGATCACCTCCTGGAACCTCCGCGGCGGTCATGTCTTCGGCCGCCTGAAGGACGCCGAAGCGGATGCCGCGTTCTCGTTCCGCCTCTGGTCGAGCACCCTGCAGCGCCTCGGCTCGAGCCCGCAGGTCGGCGACCGCGTCGTCGCGTGCGTCAAGAGCGACTACTTCGTGAAGTCCGGCGACTTCTCGTTCACGGTGTCGGCCATGCGACCGACAGGTCTCGGCGATCAGCTCGTCCAGCTCGAGCGTCTACGCGCGAAGCTGCGGGCGGAAGGTCTGTTCGATCCGTCCCGCAAGCAGAGCCTGCCGTTCCTCCCCCACATGATCGGCCTGATCACGGGTGAGCGCAGCGACGCGGAACGCGACGTGCACCGCAACGCCGAGCTGCGCTGGCCGCACGTCGCCTTCCGCACGGTGCACGCGGCGGTGCAGGGCGATCGGTGCGTTCCCGAGACGATCGCGGCTCTGCGCGCACTCGACGCCGACCCGGAGGTCGATGTGATCGTCATCGCGCGCGGCGGCGGCGACCCGCAGACGCTCCTCGGTTTCAGCGACGAGAGGCTGCTGCGGGCCGTGGCCGCGGCGACGACGCCGGTGGTGTCGGCGATCGGCCACGAGAACGACCATCCGCTCCTCGACGACGTCGCCGACCTCCGCGCGTCGACGCCGACGGATGCCGCCAAGCGGGTCGTGCCCGACGTCGTGGAGCAGCGCGCGCTCGTCGAGCAGCTGCGCAGCCGCGCCCGTACGCGCCTCACGCAGCGCGTCTCGCACGATCTCGCGCAGCTCGAGCAACTGCGATCGCGGCCGGTGCTGCGCAATCCGGAATCGCTCATGACGACCCGCGCGCACGAACTGCACGTCCTCACGGCGCGCGGTCGAGACGTCGTGACGCGCCGCATGGATGCCGCGGGCCACGACATCGCCCGGCTCCGCGCCACACTCCGGGCGCTCTCGCCGGGCGCCACACTCGACCGTGGCTACGCCATCGCTCATCTCGATGCGGGAGTCATCATCCGAGACGCCGCGCAGGCCCCGGCGGGCTCGCACGTCACCGTCACCGTCGGCCGCGGCGCGTTCGCGGCGCGCTCCGAAGGCGTCGTCGACGACGGGGCCGCGCCCGCTGAGGCGGCGGGCGCACCGGCGGACCCGTCCTAGAATGGCTGACATGACTCCGCCGGCCGAAGGGCTCTCCGCCGACGTCGAGACCCTCAGCTTCGAACAGGCGCGCGACGAGCTCGTGCGCGTCGTGGCCGAGCTCGAACAAGGTGCGCCGACTCTCGAGCAGTCGCTCGCCCTGTGGACGCGCGGCGAGCAGCTCGCCGCACGATGCGAGGAATGGCTGCTCGGCGCCAAGCGCCGGCTCGACGAAGCGCGCGCCACGCGCGCGGACGACGCGTGATGGCCAAGGGGCCCCGCGTCGTCGCGGAGCTCGGCCGCCCCGAGACGCCCGACGAGACCGCCGCCCGCAAGGCGGCGTCGTCGCAGGTCTACCGCTCGAGCCAGAACGTGCGGAACCTGCTCGCCGCCCTCATCGTCACGGTGGCCGTCGTCGCGGTCATCGTGTTCGCCGTGCCGCGCGGCTCGGTCCCCGAACAGCCCGGCATCGACGTCGCCGCGGTCGCGACGGATGTCGGCTCCGGCATCGGTCGCCAGCTCGTGGCCCCCGAGGTGCCGGAAGCGTGGCGCGTGAACAAGGCGGAGCTCGCCGGCGACGACGTCCAGACCTGGGAGATCGTCTACGCGCCCGCCAGCGGATACGTCAACGTGCAGCAGGCGTTCGACGCCGACGCCGGCTGGGCGTCGCGGCAGGTCAGCGGCTCGCGCACGACGTCGACCGAGACCATCGACGGCGTGTCGTGGGAAGTCTTCGAGATCCCCGATCCCGCGCGCGCCGGGAACATCTCGTTTGCCCTGACGACCCAGGCGGGAGCCGACACCATCCTCGTCTACGGCGGCGGGGCCATCGACGCCGAGACCGTGCGCACCGCTGCGCGCGGCCTCGCGACCCAGATCGTCGAACTGCAGGAGGAGACACCATGACGTCGACCGCGGCCGCTCCGGCATCCCCTACGCCCCAGGAAGCCTGGGACGAGATGCGCGCGGGAAACATCCGATTCGTCGAAGGCGCCCCGCGCCACCCCCGGCAGGACGTCGAGCGCCGCCACGAGATCGCCGGCTCGCAGACTCCGCGCGCCGCGCTCTTCGGCTGCTCCGACTCGCGCCTCGCGGCTGAGATCATCTTCGACGAGGGCCTCGGCGACCTCTTCGTGATCCGAAACGCCGGTCAGGTCATCTCCGACTCGGTCGTCGGCAGCCTCGAGTACGCCGTCGCCGTGCTGAACGTGCCGCTGATCGTCGTCCTCGCCCACGACGCCTGCGGCGCCGTGCGTGCCGCGATCGACAGCACAGGCATCGACGCTCCCCCGCTGCCGCCGCTCATCTGGCGTCAGATCTCCCCCATCGTGCCCGCCGTGCGCCGCGTCCTGCGGGCAGGAGCCGACGCCGGCGTCACCGCCGAGAACGTGGACGCCGAGGTCGTGGGCCGGGAGCACCTGCGCGACACGGTCGGTCAGCTGCTCCACGCGTCCGAGCTCATCAGCACCGCCGTCGCCGAGGGCCGACTGGCCATCATCGGAGCGAACTACCGCCTCGGCGAAGGCGCCGCTGAGGCTTCCATCATCCTCGGCGACGTCCACGACGACGCCGCATCCTGACGACATCCCACCGAGAGAGGAACAACGACGTGACCGACATCGAGTACCGCATCGAGCACGACACCATGGGAGAGGTCCGCGTCCCGAAAGACGCCCTCTACGCCGCGCAGACCCAGCGCGCGGTCGAGAACTTCCCGATCTCGGGCTCGGGGCTCGAGTCGAGCCAGATCGCCGCACTCGCGCGGATCAAGAAGGCCGCCGCGCTCGCCAACAAGGAGCTCGGCACGCTCGACCCCGCCATCGCCGATGCGATCGCCGGAGCAGCCGACGAGGTCGTCACCGGGCGCTACGACGCGCACTTCCCCGTCGACACGTACCAGACCGGTTCCGGCACGTCGTCGAACATGAACATGAACGAGGTGCTGGCCACCCTCGCGACCCGCGCGCTCGGCAGCACGGTGCACCCGAACGACCACGTCAACGCGTCGCAGTCGTCGAACGACGTCTTCCCGACGTCGGTGCACATCGCCGTGACCCAGGCGCTCATCGACGACCTCATCCCCTCCCTCGACCACCTGGCGGTCGCCTTCGAGACGAAGGCCGAGGAGTGGAAGGACGTCGTGAAGTCAGGTCGTACGCACCTCATGGATGCCACGCCCGTGACCCTCGGTCAGGAGTTCGGCGGCTACGCACGCCAGATGCGCCTCGGCATCGAGCGCGTCCAGGCCGTGCTGCCCCGCGTCGGCGAGGTCCCCCTCGGCGGCACCGCCGTCGGGACGGGCATCAACACGCCCCTCGGCTTCCCGCAGAAGGTCATCGAGCTGCTCGCGGCCGAGACCGAGCTTCCGATCACCGAGGCGAAGGACCACTTCGAGGCGCAGGCCAACCGAGACGGCCTCGTCGAGGCATCCGGCGCCCTGCGCACGATCGCGGTATCGCTGACGAAGATCAACAACGACATCCGCTGGATGGGCTCGGGCCCGAACACCGGTCTCGGTGAGCTCCACATCCCCGACCTCCAGCCCGGCTCGTCCATCATGCCCGGCAAGGTCAACCCGGTCGTTCCCGAAGCCGTGCTGATGGTGTCGGCCCGGGTCATCGGCAACGACGCGACGGTCGCGTGGGCCGGGGCATCCGGCTCGTTCGAGTTGAACGTCGCCATCCCGGTGATGGGCACGGCGCTGCTCGAGTCGATCCGCCTGCTCTCGAACGCCGTGCGCGTGCTCGCCGACAAAACGGTGGCCGGTCTGCAGGCCAACGTCGAACGCGCCGCCGCGTTCGCAGGCATGTCGCCGTCGATCGTCACCCCGCTGAACAAGCTCATCGGGTACGAGGCCGCCGCGAAGATCGCCAAGCACTCCGTCGCCAAGGGCATCACGGTCCGCGAGGCCGTGATCGACCTCGGATACGTCGAGCGGGGCGAGCTGACCGAGGCGCAGCTCGACGAGAAGCTCGATCTGCTCTCGATGACGCACCCTGGTTGATAATCGGAGGGTGAACCCGTCGCGGTCGGAAGCCCGGCGCGCACGCATCCTGGGGATCGTCCTCGCGATCGTGTGCGCCGGCTTCGTCGTCGCCGCGATCGGCTCGCTGCTGGTGTTCCTGCTGCTCGGAGTCGAGCTCCCCTGGGCGGCTGTTCTGGTCTTCGCCGTCGCCGGCGCCGGCACTCTTGTGACGGTATGGCTCGTCGGCTGGCCGCTCCTGGCCACCCCGCCGCGCGAGGCGGCGGCTCAGGACGCCTTCGACGCGGCGGTCGAGGCCCAACGACGTCTGCTCGACGACGTGCGTCACGAGCTCAAGACACCGATCGCCATCGTGAGGGGGCACCTCGAACTCGTCGATGCCGATGACCCGGCGGATGTCGACGCCGTCCGCGAGATCTCGATCGGCGAACTCGATCGCATGACCCGCCTCATCGGTGACATCGATCTCTTGGCCTCGGTCGAGGGCGAGCGGTTCGCCCTCGACGAGGTCGACATCGAGAGCCTGACCCAGCGCGTGGTCGACCTCGTCACCGTCATCCCCGGGCACGATTGGGCCGTCGAATCGACGCAGCGCGGGATCATCCACGGCGACGCCGACCGCCTGCTCCAGGCATGGCTGCAGCTGGCCGACAACGCCGCCAAGCACACCCCGGTGGGAACCGCGATCGAGCTCGGCAGCGGCATTTACGCGGGCGCCTTCCACCTCTGGGTGCGCGACCACGGCCCCGGCATCCCGCCCGCGGCCCGGCATCGCATCTTCCGCAGATTCGATCGCGGCGGTCGCCGGCGGTCGGTCGGCGGCTCGGGTCTCGGCCTCGCCATCGTCGATGCGATCGCCAAGGGCCACGGCGGTTCCTGCACGGTCACGGAGACCGCGGGCGGCGGCGCTACCTTCACCATCACGATCCCGCTCCGCTCGGCCCGGCGCCTCCCTGCGCCGGTGCGGGCCGACGAGGTCGTCCTCCAGCGCAAGGAGATCGGATGACCCGCATCCTGCTCGTCGACGACGAGCCCCACATCATCGGCCTCCTGGAGCGTGCGGTACGCACCGCCGACATGGAGCCGCTCGTCGCCGAGGACGGTGAGACGGCGCTCGAGATGCTCGAGGGCGAGGAGGTCGACCTCGTCATCCTCGACGTCGGGCTTCCGGGAATCGATGGGTTCGAGGTGCTGCGCCGCCTCCGCGCGTTCGGATCGGCCGTGCCCGTCATCATGCTCACCGCTCGGAGCGGAACGAACGACACCGTCGAAGGGTTGGATGCGGGGGCGAGCGACTACGTGTCCAAGCCGTTCGTCGTCGCCGAACTCCTCGCGCGGGTACGCTCGCGGCTGCGCGAGAGCGCGGGCCCGACGACCGTGATCACCCGCGACGGCGTCAGCCTCGACATGCTGACCCGACGCGCGACCGTCGACGGTCGCGACATCGACCTCTCCGCACGAGAGTTCGCGCTCGCTGAGCAGTTCCTCCGCCATGCCGGCGAGGTGCTCAGCCGCGAGACACTGCTGAGCCGCGTCTGGGAGCTCGACTTCGACCCGGGGTCGAACGTCGTCGACGTCTACGTGCGCTACCTGCGGGGCAAGGTCGGCGCCTCGCGCATCGTCACGGTACGCGGCGAGGGGTACCGCTGGGATTGAGGTCGGCCCCGTTGTTCCCGAGGCCGACCTCATCCGGGATCAGCTGAGTTCGCCCGCCTCGAGCAGATCCGTCACGAGCGCCGCGATCGCCGACCGCTCCGAGCGCGTGAGCGTCACGTGGCCGAAGAGGTCGTGGCCCTTGAGCGTCTCGATCACGGAGGCGATGCCGTCGTGCCGTCCGACGCGCAGGTTGTCGCGCTGGCCGACGTCGTGGGTGAGGACGACGCGGGAGTTCTGACCGATGCGACTGAGGACCGTCAGCAGCACATTGCGCTCGAGCGACTGAGCCTCGTCGACGATGACGAAGGCATCGTGCAGCGAGCGACCGCGGATGTGCGTCAGCGGCAGCACCTCGAGCAGCCCGCGCGCGATGATCTCCTCGACCACGTTGCCCGAGACGACCGACCCCAGGGTGTCGAAGATGGCCTGACCCCAGGGGTTCATCTTCTCCTGGGCGTCGCCGGGAAGGTAGCCGAGCTCCTGACCGCCGACGGCGAAAAGCGGACGGAAGACGATGATCTTGCGCTGCTGCTGCCGTTCGAGCACCGACTCGAGGGCAGCGCACAGCGCGAGCGCTGACTTGCCCGTGCCCGCGCGACCGCCGAGCGAGACGATGCCGACATCCGGGTCGAGCAGGAGATCGATCGCGATCCGCTGCTCCGCCGAGCGTCCGTGCAGTCCAAAGACGTCACGATCGCCCCGCACGAGGCGGAACGAGCCCGGGCCCGTCACGCGCCCGAGGGCAGACCCCCGCTCGGAGTGGATGACGAGCCCGGTGTTGACCGGGACGCCGCGCACCTCGTCGCTCGTGGCGACCTCGCTCTCGTAGAGATCACTCATCTCGTCGCCGGAGAGGTCGATGTTCGCGATGCCGGTCCATCCGGAGTCCACGGCCTGCTCGGCGAGGTACTCCTCCGCGCTGATGCCCAGCGAAGCCGCCTTGACCCGCATCGGCAGGTCTTTCGAGACGACCGTGACCGGCTGCCCCTCCTGAGCGAGGTGCATCGCGACGGCGAGGATGCGCGTGTCGTTGTCACCCAGCCGCATCCCGGCGGGGAGCACCGAGGGGTCGGTGTTCGTCAGCTCCACCCGCAGGGTGCCGCCCTCGCCGACGGGAACGGGGAAGTCGAGCCGGCCGTGCTCGACCCGCAGGTCGTCGAGGTGGCGCAGCGCCTGGCGGGCGAAATAGCCGATCTCGGGATCGTGCCGCTTGCCCTCGAGCTCGGTGACAACCACGACGGGGACGACGACCGAATGCTCGGCGAAGCGGAACAATGCTCGCGGATCACTCAGCAGGACCGACGTGTCCAGCACGTAGGTGCGCAGCTCCTGGTCGAGCTCGTCACCTCCGCCGTGGATGACGCGACGCTGCTGCTCTGTTGCTCGTGCGGCCACAACCCACTCCCCGCCTCGGGTGTCTCACCCGATTCACACGAGTCGACCAGGGGTCACGAGTCGTGAGAAGGCCGACTCGAACGGGCGCCGTGCCCGTTGCGATGACAGTACGGCGGGCGACCGGCAGCCCGCCAGCGCGACACGCCCGCGGAGGTTTCGCCAACGTGAACTCTGCGTGCCGTGCTTGGCGCGTCAGCCGCCGAAGCGGCGGTCGCGCGTCGCGAAGTCGCGAATCGCGCGCAGGAAGTCCACTTCACGCAGGTCGGGTCCGAGCGCCTCGACGAAGTAGAACTCGCTGTGCGCCGACTGCCAGAGCAGGAAGTCGCTGAGGCGCTGCTCGCCGGAGGTGCGGATGACGAGATCGGGGTCGGCCTGGCCACCGGTGTAGAGGTGCTCGCCGATCTGCTCGGGCGTCAGACTCTCCGCGAGCTCCTCCATAGATCCGCCGCGCTCGTGGTGGCTCGTGATGATGCTCCGCACCGCATCCACGATCTCGCCCCGCCCGCCGTAACCCACGGCGAGGTTGACGTGCAGACCGGTGTTCTCGCGCGTGCGGTCCTCCGCCTTGGCGAGCACGCGGGCGAGATCCTCGGGCAGCTGGCCCGCGCGGCCCACGTGCTGCACGCGCCACCCCGGCTCGCTCGAGAGCGTCTCGGCCAGCTCGGCGATGATCTCGAGCAGGTCGGCGAGTTCGCGCGAGTCGCGCTTGGCGAGGTTGTCGTGCGAGAGCAGATAGAGCGAGACGACGCGGATGCCGAGCTCGTCGCACCAGCGCAGGAACTCGTGCATCTTCGCGGCTCCGGCGCGGTGGCCCTCGGCGGGCGTGGGGTAACCCGCCTGGCGCGCCCACCGACGGTTGCCGTCGATCATCATCGCGACGTGATGCGGAACGGTCTCCGGCGTCAGGTGCCGGCGCAGCCGGGACGCATACAGGCGATAGAGGGGTCCTCGTCCGCGGTTCGCAGCCACTCCCCTACGTTACTCCTCGCCCTCATGTGAACGCTGGCATATGCCAGAGCGTACGCTCGTGTTGTGACCCGACCCGCACCCGATGAGGGCGTCGAGATGCCCCAGCTTCCCCTATTGGACGCCGCTGCCGTCAGCGCTCAGGTCGAGCTGCGCCCGTCGTGGCGGGGCTGGATCCACGCGGCGACCTTCCCCGTCGCGATCGCCGCAGGCATCGTTCTGATCGTGCTCGCACAGGGCGCGCCGGCCAAGTGGGCGAGCGCCGTGTTCATGACCACCTCGCTGCTACTGTTCGGCAACTCCGCGCTCTACCACCGGTTCGACTGGAAGCCGCGCACCAAGGCGATCCTCAAGCGGATCGACCACGCGAACATCCTTCTCCTGATCGCCGGAACGTACACGCCGCTGGCGGTGCTGGCCCTTCCCACCGAGCAGACGGTGCTGCTGCTGTCGCTGGTGTGGGGCGGAGCGATCGCGGGCATCTTCTTCCGCGTGTTCTGGATACACGCACCGCGCTGGCTCTATGTCGCGCTCTATCTCGCGCTGGGCTGGGCCGCGGTGATGTACATCGTTCCGCTGTTCCAGGCCAACGCCGCCATGATGATCCTGGTGATCATCGGCGGCCTGCTCTACAGCGGCGGCGCGGTGGTCTACGCGCTGAAGAAGCCGAACCCGTGGCCGGGCCACTTCGGCTTCCACGAGATCTTCCACGTCTGCACGGTCCTGGCATTCCTCTGCCACTGGACGGCGTGCCTCCTCATCGCGCTCGAGCCCGCGTATCACGCGGGCTGAGGTCGCGGAGGGACGAGGCCGACGGCCCCGTAGGTCAGCGCGTGTCGGCGTCCCGTTCGCCGCGAGCTGCGGCATCCTCTTCGTCGAGCTGCTCGCGCACCTCGGCACGGTATCGGCCCCGACGTACCCGTCGCAGCATGTCGAGCAGGAGGAGCACGACGGCGATCGTCAGGATCACGATCGCTCCGAAGCCCCACGGGCCGGGCGTGACCGACGTGGGGTCGACCGTGATCTCGGGGAGCGGTGTCGCCGCCGACGTGAGCCACAGGAGGGAGTTCATGGTTCCTCGATCTGCGCGAGAAGCGCTTAGCCTGGAACCACCAGCCTAATCCCGTCAGAACCACCCCGGAGACCGTCATCATGACCACGCAGCTCAAGCTCGACCAGCGCTACGGTCGGACGCGTGAGAAGCGGTCCCGGCGGATTCTGATCGGTGCCGCTGCGGTGGTGGGGGCAAGCGTTCTCGGACTCGTCGCCTGGACGACCGTGACCGGCGCCATCGACTCCGTCGACACCGACGCGACCGGATTCCAGGTGATCGACGAGCACTCGGTGGTCGTCTCGTTCCAGGTCAGCGGCGCGCGAGACAAGCCGCTCGCGTGCGCCCTCGAGGCCCAGGACACCGAGCACGGCGTCGTCGGGTGGCGGGTCGTCGAGTATCCGGCCGCTGACGGTGTCTCACGAGCGTTCACCGAGACCATCCCGACCGTGGCGCTGGCGACCAATGGTTTGGTGACCTCTTGCTGGATCCCGTAGTCTAGGCATTTCTTGTGCGCCCCGGTCGGATGCCGGGGCGTTCGCCATAGGCGGCTGTGCGCCGCGCCAGTCCAAGGAGATCACATGTCGAACGACGCTCCCGTCACCTTCCTCACGCAGGACGCCTACGACCGTCTCGTCGCGGAGCTCGAACACCTCTCGACGACGGGCCGCGAGGAGATCGCCAAGCGCATCGAGGCCGCGCGCGAGGAGGGCGACCTGAAGGAGAACGGCGGCTACCATGCCGCGAAGGACGAGCAGGGCAAGCAGGAGGCGCGCATCCGCACGCTGCAGCAGCTGCTCAAGGACGCGACCGTCGGAGAGGCTCCCGAATCCGACGGCACCGTGCTCTCGGGCACCGTCGTCACCGCGCTCGTCGCCGGCGGCGAGGAGGTCTTCCTCCTCGGCAGCCGCGAGATCGCGGCCGGCTCAGAGCTCGATGTCTACAGCGAGGCGTCACCGCTCGGCGAGGCCATCCTCGGCCTCAAGGAGGGCGACAAGACCTCGTACACCGCGCCGAACGGGCGCGACATCTCCGTCGAGATCGTCAAGGTCGAGACCTACTCGGGCCAGTGACCCGCGAGCTTCGCGCCGGCGTCCGTCAATCGGCGACGACCGTCGGCGCGAAGCCGGCATCCTCGAGGATCGCGATGACCTGAGCGCGGTGCTCCTCACCCCGCGTCTCGACGCTCAGCTGGAGGATCACCTCGCTGATCTGCAGCCCCTGCCCGTGGCGGGTGTGCAGCACCTCGATGACGTTCGCGCCCGCGACCGACAGGAGCTCCGAGACGCGAGCCAGCTGGCCGGGCCGATCGGGAAGCGGGATCTGCAGCGTCATGTACCGACCGGATGCCGCGAGGCCGTGGGCGACGACGCGCTGCAGCAGCAGAGGGTCGATGTTGCCGCCCGAGAGCACCGCGACCGTCGGACCGGACGCCGTCACCTTGCCCGCGAGGATGGCTGCGACACCCACTGCGCCGGCGGGCTCGACGACCTGCTTCGCGCGCTCGAGCAGCACCAGAAGCGCACGGGCGATGTCGTCGTCCGAGACCGTGACGACCTCGTCGACGAGCTCGCGGATGACCGCGAACGTCTCGTCGCCGGGGCGGGCGACCGCGATGCCGTCGGCGATCGTCGGGGTCGTCTCGACCGCGAGCGGCATCCCTGCAGCCAGCGACGATGGATACGCAGCCGCGTTCTCCGCCTGCACCCCGATCACGCGCACGCGGCGCCCCTCGGCGGCGGCGCGGCCCTTCACTGCGGCGGCGACGCCGGCGATGAGACCGCCTCCCCCGATCGGGATCAGGAGTGTTTCGATGTCGGGCACCTGGTCGACGAGCTCGAGTCCGAGAGTCCCCTGGCCCGTGATGACGTCGGGGTGGTCGAACGGATGGATCAGCACGGCACCGGTGCGCTCGGCGAATTCGGCGGCCAGGCGCAGGGGCGTCTCGACCGTCGCGCCCTCGAGCACGACATCGGCGCCGTAACCGCGGGTGGCGAGGAGCTTGGGGACGGGGACGCCGAGCGGCATGAAGATCGTCGCCCGGATACCGAGCTTCTGCGCTGCGAGCGCGACGCCCTGGGCGTGGTTGCCGGCCGACGCCGCGACGACGCCGCGCGCGCGTTCTTCCTCGGTGAGGCGGGAGAGGCGGTAGGTCGCTCCGCGGATCTTGAACGAGCCGGTGCGCTGCAGGTTTTCGAGCTTCAGGTGCACGGGCACGCCCAGGAGATCCGAGAGGTGCTCGGAGTACTCCATCGGCGTGCGGGTGACGACGCCGTCGAGCACGGCCGCTGCGGCGTCGAGGTCGGCCGGAGTGGGTCCGGTCATGCGTTCTTCCTCCGGTCTCGGGGCACGGTGCTCCAGATCATCTCATCGGGCCGCGGGGCGACCCCGGTCTCCCACGAACGTCGCGACACGTAGAGCACGACGACGTTGACGAATGCGGCCAGCGGAACCGCGAACAGGGCCCCGGGAATGCCGGCGATCATCGCACCGCCGGCGACGACGATGACGACGGCGAGCGGGTGGACCTTCACCGCCGAGCCCATGAGGAGCGGCTGCAGGATGTGCCCCTCGAGCTGCTGCACGCCGAGCACGATGACGAGCATCCACAGCGCGATCCAGGGGCCGTTGTAGACGAGCGCGAGGAAGACGGCGAGGGCGCCCGTGACCACGGCCCCCACGAAGGGGATGAAGGCACCGAGGAACACGAGCACAGCGATCGGGGCCGCGAGCGGCACGCCGAGGAAGAGGGCGCCCAGACCGATACCGGTTGCGTCGATCGTCGCGACGAGCAGCTGGGTGCGCGCGTAGGTCACGACGGTGCGCCACCCCGTCCGGCCGGCGCCGTCGACCGCCGGACGAGCCTGACGGGGAAAGAGCCGGACGACCCAACGCCAGATGCGCCCGCCGTCGGCGAGGATGCACAGCAGGATGAAGAGCACGAGCAGCGCTCCGGTCGCGACGTGCCCCACGGTGGAGCCGATGGCGAGCGCGCCCGACCACAGGAGTGACGCCTGCTGTTCGAGGAAGCCCCAGCCCTGCTGGAGCAGACCGTCGATCTCCGTCGAAGTGAGATGGAGCGGACCGTCGATGAGGTACTGACGAAGTTGGCCGACGGCTTCGACCGTTCTCGCCTGAACCGAAGACCACTGCCGGCTGATCTGCCAGATCGCGAGCCAGAGGAGGCCCGAGATGACGGCGATGGTCGCGAGCACGCTCACCACGATCGCCGCCCAGCGCGGCACACGGTGCTCCAGCATCCAGAGCAGACCCGGCCAGAGCAGCGCCGCGATCAGGATCGCGATGAGCAGCGGGATGACGAGCAGCTTGAGCTGGATGATGATCCAGATGGCCACGCCCGCGGCGGCAGCGACCACGAGCAGCCGCCAGGAGTACGCCGTGGCCAAACGCAGGCCCCGGGGAATTCCCGTCGACGTCTCGGTGGCAACGGTTCGGGTGCGCAGGGCGTCGAAGAAGGACCGCCCGACCTTGTCGTCGCTCATCCGGCCAGTCTAAGACTGCGCCGCGGGCGCGTCCGACCGTCGGGGGCGGTCTCAGAGCGTCCGCTCAGAACTGCACGCGCGGCGGCTCCGCGATCGCCGCGCCGTTCTGAACCTCGAAGAACTCTCGTTCGGAGAACCCGAGGCTGCGCGCGAAGAGGTTGTTGGGGAACACCTTGATCTTCGTGTTCATTTCTCGCACGCCGCCGTTGTAGAAGCGACGCGACGCCTGGATCTTGTCCTCGGTGTCGACGATCGCCTGCTGCAGCTGCAGGAAGTTCTGGCTCGCCTGGAGCTGTGGATACGCCTCGGCGACCGCGAACAGCGACTTCAGCGCCTGCTGGACGTGCCCCTCGGCTACTCCCGCCTCGGCCGGCCCGTTCGCAGAAAGGATCTCGGCACGAGCACGGGTGACGTTCTCGAAGACCGCCTTCTCGTGTGCGGCATAGCCGCGCACCGTGTCGATGAGGTTCGGGAGAAGGTCCGCGCGCCGCTTCAGTTGCACGGTGATGTCGCTCCAGGCCTCGTCGACGCGGACGTTCAACGCCACGAGCGAGTTGTAGGTCGCCCACAGGTAGATGCCGATCACGGCAAGCAGTGCGACGATGACGATGACCGGGATCAGCCACTCCATTGCATGTCCC
Organism: Microbacterium sp. BDGP8; assembly: GCF_029991045.1. Classification (NCBI taxonomy): domain Bacteria; kingdom Bacillati; phylum Actinomycetota; class Actinomycetes; order Micrococcales; family Microbacteriaceae; genus Microbacterium; species Microbacterium sp. BDGP8. The sequence continues at coordinate 1,907,936 of NZ_CP120712.1, forward strand.
CCTTCTCCGCGACCAGTCTAACCAGGGCGTATCCGGCCGAACCGGCCACGCACGCGAACTCGCAGGTCTTACCCACCCGGGGCGAGCCGGGACAGGAGCACGGCGAGTTGAGACCGTTCGCTCTCGGTGAGCGGCGCGAGCACCGCACGCTCGCTCTCCAGATGGTCCGGGAGGACGCGGTCGACCACCCGGAGCCCCTTCGGGGTCAGGCGCACGATCTTCCCCCGTCCGTCCGCGGGGTCAGGATGGCGGCTGACGTAGCCCAGGCCCTCGAGCCGGTTCAGCCGCTGGGCGACGGCGCTCGAGGTGATCATGGCATCCGCCGCGAGCTCAGCGGGCGTCAGCTCATAGGGCTTCCCCTGCCGGGTGAGCGTCGCAAGCACATCGAAGGTCGCCGCGTCGATACCGTGACGCACGAATGTGGCCGCGAGGCGCGCATCGACGGCGGCCGCCGCCCGCCCGAGCCGCCCGATGACCGCCATCGGGGTCACGTCGAGGCCGGGCCTCTCACGCGCCCACTGTTCCAGAATCCGGTCGACGCGGTCCATGTCCTCGATCCTACTGGCTAAGCACTGAGCTATAGTCACTAAGTGCTTAGCAATCGGACCGCATTCGTTCCCCTGACCGCCATCGCGCCCCTGGTCTGGGGAACCACGTACCTGACCACGACGACGTTCCTTCCGCCGGGGCATCCGCTGCTCATCGCGACCGTGCGCGCGCTGCCGGCCGGGCTGATCCTGCTTCTCGTGGCCCGACGTCTGCCCACCGGGTCGTGGTGGTGGCGCGCCTGGATCCTCGGCGCCCTCAACTTCACGGTCTTCTTCGGGTGCCTCTTCGTCGCCGCCGACCGGCTACCCGGCGGCGTGGCAGCCGTCGTCGGCGGGATCCAGCCGCTCATCGTCGCAATGCTCGGCTGGTGGATCCTCTCCGAGCGGCTGACCGTGCTGACGTCGATCGCCGGAGTCGCCGGTGTCATCGGCGTCGGGATGATCGTCGCGCCCGGAGGCGCCGACCTCGACCCGATCGGTATCGCCGCGGCGCTCGGCGGCGCAGTCTCGATGGCCGTCGGCACAGTCCTGACGAAGCGCTGGGGCGCGGGGCAGCCGCCGCTCACGATCACAGCGTGGCAGCTCGTCACGGGCGGGATCCTGCTCGCGGTGCTCACGGCGTTCCTCGAGCCGCTGCCGGACGCGCTTCCCACCGCGCCCGAACTCGGGGCCTACGCGTACCTCACGCTCATCGGCACGGCGCTCGCCTACCTGCTGTGGTTCCGCGGCGTGCGGGCGCTGCCGACGCGCCTTCCGGCGTTCCTGGGGCTGTTGAGCCCCGTCGTGGCGGTCCTGCTCGGGCTGCTCGTCGCCGGCGAGACGCTGAGCGCCCTCCAAACCGCCGGCCTCGTCACGGTGCTCGCGTCGGTGACCGCCGCCGTCGCACAGCGCGGCCCGAAGATCCCCGACGTACCCCCGGTGGGACTCGAACCCACACTGAAGCGATTTTAAGTCGCCTGCCTCTGCCATTGGGCTACGGGGGCCCGGTCCCACGTTACCGGCCCCCGGGTGGCCGCTCAGGCCCAGGGGTGACCCTTCATCTGGCAGCACACGCCCACTCGCACCCCACGAAGCGGCGCAACCTGCCAACTGAGCGCACTGCGCAGAAACGACGAGGCCCCCGTCACCGTGCGGTGCGGGGGCCTCGTCGTGACGGGCGAAATCAGTTCGCGTCGACCTTGTTGTCCTTCTCGGCGGGAGCGACCGCTGCGGCGCCCTCGTCCTTCGCGACGCTCTTCGGGTCGATCGGCGGCTGCGGGTTCTCCGCGGCCGGCTGAGTGGGACGCGGACGCGCGGCGAACTCCTCGAACGCGGCGCGCGGGGCGAGCGTGCCCTGGAGCGCGACGTTGTCGCGGCCGAGCCAGAAGTTCATCCACCAGTCGCCGACGACGCGCCACTTGCGCTCCCAAGACGGCATCGCGAGGCCGTGGTAGCCGCGGTGCGCGACCCAGGCGAAGAAGCCCTTGATCGCGATCTTGCCGGACTGGAAGACACCGTTGCCGAGGCCGAGACCGGCGACTGCGCCGAGGTTCTTGTGGAAGTACTCGCGAGGCGTCTCACCGCGGAGAACCGCGACGAGGTTCTTCGCGAGCAGCTTGGCCTGGCGTACGGCGTGCTGCGCGTTGGGCACGCAGTACCCGCCCACGCCGCCGCCGGTGAGGTCGGGAACGGCCGAGATGTCACCGGCAGCCCAGGCGCCCTCGACGATCTCCTCGGGCGTCCCGACGCGCAGGTCAGCGCGCGTACGGATGCGACCGCGCTCCTCGACGGGCAGGTCGCTGCCGCGGACGACCGTCGGGTTCGCCATGACGCCGGCGGTCCAGATGATGACGTCGGTGGGAATGACCTCACCCGTCGACAGCGCGACGTTGCCGCCCTCGGCGCCCTGCACCTGCGTGTCGAGGTGCACGTTGGCACCCTTCTTCGCGAGGTCCTTGAGGACCCACTGGCTGGTCTCGAGGGAGACCTCGGGCATGATGCGGCCCATCGCCTCGATGAGGTGGAAGTGCGTGTCCTCGAAACGGAGCTGGGGGTAGCTCTTGAGGAGCGACGACGCCATCGCGCGCAGCTCGGCGAACACCTCGATGCCCGCGAAGCCGCCGCCGACCACGACGACGGTCAGCAGGCGGTCGCGCTCGGGACCGGCCGGCAGGTTCGCCGCGCGGTCGAAGTTCGTGAGGATGCGGTCGCGGATGGCCATGGCCTCTTCGACCGTCTTCAGGCCGATCGCGTTGTCCGCAATGCCCGGGATCGGGAACGTGCGCGAGACAGCACCCGCGGTCACGACGATCTGGTCGTAACGGTGCTCCCACGGCTCGCCCTGAGCGGGGGTGATCGTGGCGACCTTGTTCGCGTGGTCGATCTTGGTGACCTTCGCGTTGACGACGTTCGTGCGCTTGAGATGACGACGGAGGCCGACGACGACGTGGCGGCCTTCGATCTCACCGGCCGCGACCTCGGGGAGGAACGGCTGGTAGGTCATGTACGGCAGCGGGTCGACGATGGTGACCTCGGCCTCACCCTTGCGGAGGTGCTTCTCGAGCTTCCACGCAGTGTAGAAGCCGGCGTAGCCGCCACCGACGACGAGGATCTGGGGCACAGATGTGGACACGTTCGGAAGAACTCCTTGATCGGGGGCTCGGCTAGCGCGACGCGCGGGCCGATCGGATGCGCCGGACAGCAGCAGTGACGCCGAGCGCCACCAGTATAGCGGCGATGGTCACACCCACGAGCGGGACGGTCCCGTACAGGAGCGTGTTCAGGCTCGGCAGCAGCGGCGAACCAGCCTCGGACGGCGGATCCGCGGCCGGGAGCTCCGGAAGCGCGACCGGCGATGTCGAGGGTTGCGGCGCCGGCGCTTGCTCTGCCCGACGGTAGATGCGCACCCACTCGGCGAGATCACCCATCGGGTTCTCCGAAACCGCCGGAACGGCGGTGTTCACCGCGGCAGCGGCATCCAACAGTCCGTAGCCGTAGAGCGGGTCGGGCTTCGCCGAGACGCCGGGCACCGCGCGCGCGGTCTTGATGATGCGGTTGATGACGTTGTTCGCGTCGAGCCCGGGGTGCGCCGAGCGCACCAGGGCCGCGACGCCCGCGACGATGGGGGCTGCGCCACTCGTGCCGTCCCATACGACGATGCGTCCGTCGGCGGAAACCCCGAGCAGTCCCTCACTCGGCGCGGAGATGCCGATCGTGATGCCCTGCGTCGACGCCTCCTGGCTCGCGACCCCGCCTCGGTCGACGCCACCCACCGTGAGCACACCCGGAATCGTCGCCGGCGCCCCGACGCGGTCGGTTCCGGTCCCCCGGTTGCCGGCGGCGACGACGACCACGACGTCGTGGTCGTACGCGTACTGGAAGGCCGTGTCCCACGACGGATCCCATTCGAGCAGGTTCGTCGTGAACGACAGGTTGATGATGTCGGCCCCGTGATCGACGGCCCACGTCATGGCATCGGCGACCTGCGTGGCGAACGGGATGTCGGAGCTGCCGCCGAAGCCGATCGAGAGCGACAGCAGCTTCGCCTCGGGAGCCACGCCGATCATCCCGGTGTCCGGGCCGGTGCCGCGGGATGCCGCGAGCGAGGCGACCCAGCTGCCGTGGTCGCGGTCGTCGCCTCCCACAGGAGTGCGGCCGTCGGCGCTGCCCGAGCCCGAGAAGTCCGCTCCGGCGGTGACCGCCCCCTCGAACTCGGCCGGTCCGCGTCCGATGCCGGTGTCGATGACCGCGATCGTCGTACCTGCACCGCGCGTGGTCTGCCACGCCGTGCGGATGCCGTAGTCGTCGAGCCAGTACTCCGCCTGACGCGCGGGGTCTGTCGGAGGCACCACCGCACCGGCCGTCGTCGTGGTGACGACGAGCACGCCGACGACGGCCGCGCGCAGAAGCCGCCCGACGCGCCGCGTCACGCGGCCACCCGGGGGTTCGCGCACGTGCACCGCTCGGGCGACCAGGTGGATCGCTCCAGCGCGAGGTCGCCGATGGGGTTGACCCCCGGCCCCGCCGCGAGGGCGTGGGCCGCGACGGCGTGCAGGCACTTGACGCGCGTCGGCATGCCCCCGGCGGAGATCCCCGCGATCTCTTCGACCTCACCGTACGCGGCGCGGTCGGCGAGGTACTTCTCATGGGCGCTCCGATAGGCCGCGGCGATGTCGGAGTCGTCGGCCAGCAGGTCGGAGAGCTCGCGCATGACGTGGGTCGCCTCGAGGGCCGACATCGCGGCGGTGGCACCGGGGTGGGTCAGGTAGTAGAACGTCGGGAACGGCGTGCCGTCGGGCAGCCGCGGCTCGGTCGACACGACCGTCGGGTTGCCGCACACGCAACGCGCCGCGATCCCCACCACGCCGCGCATCGGGCGTCCCAGCTGCTCGCGCATGACCTCGAGGTCGGCGTCGGTCGCGGGCGTCAGAGCAGGAGCAGTCACTCTGACAGGCTACCGTCCGCCGCTGGCCGACTCCTGGGGCGGCACGGCAGCGGTGCTCAGGGGCCGGTGGCTGCCGTTCGAGCGGATCCGCTGGTCACGACCGAGCGCACGAACTGCGACATCCAGTCGGTGCGGGTGCGTTCGACGTCGCTCGAGACTGCGGCCGGATCATCGGGCAGGGCGGATGCCGGCAGATCGTCGTCGATGAGGTAGACGACCTCGCCGGGACGGACGTAGTACAGGCGCTCGCGCGCCTGCGTCATGATGAAGGCCGGATCACGCCACTGCTCGCGCTCCGCGGAGAGGGCGTCGACCTCTTCCTGGCTGACACGGACCGATTCCTCCAGCGCTGCGATCTGAGCGCGCTGATCGAGGTAGGTGCTGACCGAGGGGACGAGCACGCACGCGGCCAGCACGACGAGCCCGAGCATGATGAAGGCGAAGCCCGACACGCGGATGCCGCCCATCCACTCGCGGACGTCCACCCGCCGCCGGGAACGAGGAGAGGGAGCCGTCGTCTTGACCACGGCTCCCCCTCTCGTCACGTTTCAGCGCAGATCAGCCCTGGAATCGCGGGAACGCAGCGCGGCCGATGAACTCCGCGGCGTCACCCAGCTCCTCCTCGATGCGCAGAAGCTGATTGTACTTCGCCACACGCTCCGATCGCGCGGGCGCGCCGCTCTTGATCTGACCGGCGTTGACCGCCACCGACAGGTCGGCGATGGTCGTGTCCTCGGTCTCACCCGAACGGTGCGAGAGCATCGTCGTGTAGCCCGCACGGTGAGCGACCGCGATCGCGTCGAGCGTCTCGGACAGCGTGCCGATCTGGTTGACCTTCACCAGCAGCGAGTTGGCGGCCTGGCGGCGGATGCCGTCGGCCAGGCGCGCCGGGTTGGTGACGAAGAGGTCGTCGCCGACCAGCTGCACCTTGTCGCCGAGCTTCTCGGTGAGGGCGGTCCAGTTGTCCCAGTCGTCCTCGGCGAGGGCGTCCTCGATCGTGACGATCGGGAAGTCGTTGACGAGCTGCACGTAGTAGTCCGTCAGCTGCTCGGCGTTCCAGTCCTTGTTGTCGAGGCGGTAGACGCCGTCGTTGAAGAACTCGGTCGCCGCGACATCGAGGCCGAGGGCGATCTCGGAGCCGGGCTTGAAACCGGCCTTCTCGATCGCCTTGACGAGGAACTCGAGGCCCTCGCGGTTGCTGGGCAGGTCGGGCGCGAAGCCGCCCTCGTCGCCGAGACCGGTGGCGTAGCCGGCGGCCTTCAGCTCGCCCTTGAGGACGTGGTAGACCTCGGTACCCCAGCGCAGCGACTCGCTGAAGGTCTCGGCGCCGATCGGCGCGAGGAAGAACTCCTGCATGTCGATGCCGTTGTCGGCGTGCTCGCCGCCGTTGATGACGTTGAACAGCGGCACGGGTAGGACGTGCGCGTTCGGGCCACCGAGGTAGCGGAACAGCGGCAGGTCGGCCGAATCGGCGGCCGCCTTGGCCACGGCGAGCGAGACGCCGAGGATGGCGTTCGCGCCCGTGCGCGACTTGTTCTCGGTGCCGTCGGTCTCGATGAGGATCTCGTCGATGATGCGCTGCTCGCTCGCGTCGACGCCCTCGATGGCGGGGCCGAGCTCGTCGATGACGGCGGTGACGGCCTTGAGCACGCCCTTGCCGCCGTAGCGGCTCTTGTCGCCGTCGCGGAGCTCGTACGCCTCGAACGCGCCGGTGGATGCGCCGGAGGGGACGGCCGCGCGCTGGACGATGCCGTCGTCGAGGAGCACCTCCACTTCGACGGTCGGGTTGCCACGCGAATCCAGAATCTCGCGTGCGCCTACAGCCTCGATCAGTGCCACAGGGGTACTCCTTGCTTGTGGAGGGTGAGTCGTGGAGCGTCGTCGGTCCACTCTGAGTCTAGTGATGACCGGAGCCGCCGCCACCGGGTCTGCCGGGACTATGACGCGGGGTCGACCCGCAGCGCGACCGCGATCCCGTCCCAGCCCTTGAGATCGAGCGTCTGCAGCGCGGTCGCCTCGAAGCGCGGATCACGGGCGAGCATCTCGAGTCCTCGGCGGGTGCCGGCCACCTGCTCGTCCTCCGTCGCCGGGTCGCTGACGCGGCCCGCACGCACGACGTTGTCGACGACGACGATCGCGCCCGGCCGGGTCAGCCGCGCGGCGTGATCGAGGTAGATCGTGTTGGATTCCTTGTCGGCGTCGATGAAGACCAGATCGAACTCCTCGTCGACGTCGGGGAGCACGTCCGCGCCGCGTCCGACGCGCACCTCGACGCGGTCGTCGACGCCGGCGCGCGCGATGCTCGCTCGGGCGACCTCCGCGTTCCGGGGCTCGGCCTCGATGGTCAGCAGCCGTCCGTCCGCCGGCAGGACGCGCGCCATCGCGATCGTCGAGAAGCCGCCGAGCGTGCCGATCTCGAGGACCCGGCGAACGCCACCGATCCGGATGAGCAGCTGCAGGAGCTTGGCACTGAGCGGTGAGACCTCGATGGCGGGAAGCCCGGCCTCGCGTTGATCGGTGAGGGCGGCATCCAGATCCGGATCGGGCGTCACGAGAGTCGCCGTCAGGTACGCGTCGGTACGCCGCCAGCTGTCGGGAGTGGGGTCGGTCGTCATGCTCTCAGCCAACCGCACGGCGTCCGCCCGCGCCAGCATCCGCTCCGCCATCACCTCGTCGAGGGCGGCGGCGACCGCCGGGAGCAGCGCGTCAGCGGTGCGCCGGTACCCGAGTGCGCTCGGGTGGAATCGGTCGAGGGAGAACATCTCGTCCGGATTGTCGACGAACACCGGTCCCACAGCGCGGCGGAGTGAGACGACCCGCGCGCCGGCTGCCCGCGCGCCGGTCTCCTGAGCCTGCGCGAGCGCCCGCGACGCCCGCGATGCGAAGCTCCGCAGCGGCTGCGGGACCGGTCGGAGGGCCCCGAGGTCCGGACAGGTGCCCACCACGACCGCACACCCCCGAGCAAGCAACGTCTCGACGGCGTCGGCGAGGCTGCGAGCCGCGTCAGCGGCGGGGATGCGGTGCGTAACGTCGTTTCCGCCGACCACGATCACCGCGACATCGGCCGCGGCATCGCCGCCGAGGGCTGCGATCTGGTCCGGCAGCGTCGATGACTCCGCGCCCACGACGGCGCCGGTCCGGAGCCGCACGGGGCGGCGCGCACGCTTCGCCAGTCCGCGCGCGAGCCGTCCGCCGAGAGTGTCTTTCCGACGCTCGGCCCCGAGGCCCGCGGCGAGCGAGTCGCCGAGCATGACCAGACGCACCGGCTCGCCCGCATAGGAGCGGCGCCACAGCCGGTCGGCGTCGAGGGCGAGCTCACCCAGGGGCTTGCCGATTCGCTCTCGCGCGAGCGCGGCCTGCCGTGCCAGCACGACGCCCGAGGCCAGCGCGACGGCTCCAGCCGAGAGAACGGCGCCGCCGACGGCCGCGGCGATGCGCACGACAGGTGTGGTCATGACGCCAGCACAACACCGTCGAGTGAACGGGCGCGGAAGACTATCCGACGCTCGCGCGAACGACGTCGGGAGTCCCTCAGCCGATCGGGCGTGGCTCGACCGATCCGACGTCCTCCCCCGCACGCAGCGTGACGAAGGCGGCGTAGCCGTCGGCAGCGGCGCGCTCGAGCAGCGCCTTGAGGTTCTTCGGGCGCTGCTCGAGCCGCACCCGCGAACCGGTCGCCAGAAGGTGTGCCTTCGCGGCGAGGAGTTCGGGCAGCGGCACGTCACGATCGTGGACGAGCACGACGCCGGTGCGGTCATCGCCCGCCGACGAGCCCAGCAGGTCGACGAGCCTTTCGAACCCCAGCGAGAAGCCCACGGCCGGCACGTCCGAGCCGAGGAACCGGCCGATCATGCCGTCGTAGCGGCCGCCCCCGCCGAGCGAGTACGACACCGAGGGGTGCGCCAGCTCGAAGATCGTGCCGGTGTAATAGCCCATGCCCCGCACGAGGAACGGGTCGAAGACGAGCGGCACCTCGGTCGACCCGCCCCGCGCCGACCGCACGGCCTCGCCGATGCCGACGAGGTGCGAGATCACGTCGTCGCCCACGCCCTCGGGAAGTCGCGAGCGGATGCCGTCGGCGTCGAAGGCCGCGGCATCCGACTGCGGGCGGCGAAGGAACGCCTCGAACGCGTCCGCGGCGGCCGGGGTGGCACCACGCTCGCGCAGTTCGGCTACGACGCCGTCCGTCCCGAGCTTGTCGAGCTTGTCGATCGTGATGAGCACTCCCGGGCGCTCGGACTCGGCGAACCCGAACGTCGCGAGCATCGCATCGAGCACGCGCCGGTCGTTGATGCGCACCGACGCACCGGTCAGACCGAGCGCGTCGAGAGCGTCGAGGCTCGCCGTCATCAGCTCGGTCTCCGCTCGCGAGGTCGCGTCGCCGATGATGTCGATGTCGCACTGCACGAACTGCCGGTAGCGACCCTTCTGCGGCCGCTCGGCGCGCCACACCGGCGCGATCTGGATCGCGCGGAACACCGTGGGCAGCTCGGCACGGTGCGAGGCGTAGAAGCGGGCGAGCGGCACCGTCAGGTCGTAGCGCAGCCCCAGATCGGTGAGCGCGGCAGGGTCGTCCGCCGCGGCGCGGATGCCGTCGGCGTCGAGTCCGCGCGCGAGCACGTTGTACGCGAGCTTCTCGTTGTCGCCGCCGATTCCGGCGTGCAGACGTCCGTACTCCTCCATGACGGGTGTCTCGATCTCGTCGAAGCCGTGCGCTCGGTAGCGCTCGCGGACGACGGCGAGAACGCGCTCGCGGCGGGCTTTGTCGGCGGGAAGGAAGTCGCGCATGCCGCGCGGCGGGTTCACGGTGGGCACCGTCCTATCCTTCCAGGTCGGCGGCGGCGCCACTGGTGCCCTCGGCCTCGCGGATGTCGGCGCCCAGGGTGCGCAGTCGTTCGCGCAGGGCGCGCTCGGCATCCCAGCCCTGGGCGCGGCCGTGAGCGACGAGCGCGAGCAGCGCGTCACCGAGCCCGGCTTCGTCGGCGGGCGGTTCCGCGGGTGGCGCCGGTGCGGCAGACAGGACGGACTCCGACTTGGCGAGCATCTTCTGGGCCAGGGCGAGCGTCGGCATGTGGGCGGACACTCCGTCGAGCACACTCGTGCGCGCGCGCTTCTCGGCCGACTTCGCGGCGTTCCAGAGCACGAGCACCTGCTCGGGAGTCTCGGCCGTCGCGTCGCCGAAAACGTGGGGATGCCGCCGCACCATCTTCTCAGTCAGACCCCGGGCGACGTCGTCGATGTCGAACGGATCGGATGCCGCACGCGACGCGATCTCAGCGTGGAAGAGCACCTGCCACAGCAGGTCTCCGAGCTCCTCCCGGAGGTCGTCCACCGTGCCCGCCTCGACGGCATCCACCACCTCCGCCGACTCCTCGATGAGGTACGGGACGAGATCGCGATGGGAGATCTGCGCCGTCCACACGCATCGGTCGCGCACGGCGCGCATCGTCTCGGCGGCGTCACGCAGCGGATCGGACATCGGGCTCCTTCGTACGGGACGGTCCCAGGCTAGCCCCGCCGTAACACAGCGGCAGCCGACGGCGCGTGTGTGACGCCCGTGTCAAAGCGCGGTCGCGCGTGCCAGTACTTTGGAGGCATGCGCGAGCTGACCCGAACCGAAGCCATCGATCTCGTCGGCCGATACGAGGCCGAGCAGGAGATCCCCGAGGCGATGCGCGCCGACGTGCGGATGCTCGGCTCGATGCTGGGCCGGGTGCTGCGAGAGAGCGGCTCGCCCGGCCTCTTCGACGACGTCGAACGCCTGCGAGGCGCCACGATCCAGGCGTACACCGACGACTCCCCCGAGGCATTCGAGCGCGCGGCAGCCATCGCCGAGTCGTTCAGCGTCGCGCGTGCGGACGAGGTGGCACGCGCCTTCACCGTCTACTTCCACCTCGTGAACCTGGCCGAGGAGCACCAGCGCGTGCGCCTCCTGCGCGAGCGCGCGGGCATCTCCGACCAGGACAGCGCGAGCGACTCCATCCCCGCCGCATACGCGCAGCTGTCGTCCGAGGTGGGCGAGGACGAAGCGGCGCGCCGGCTGCGCGAACTGCGCTTCCACCCCGTCTTCACGGCGCACCCCACGGAGGCACGTCGCCGCGCGGTCTCGCAGAGCATCCGGAGGCTCGTGACCCTGCTCGAGACGCTCGAGAACTCCGCTGCCGGTGGCGCCGAGCACCGACGGGCCCGCCGCCGCATGCTCGAGGAGATCGACACGCTCTGGCGCACGTCGCCGCTGCGCGCCGAGAAGCCGACGCCGACCGACGAGGTCCGCGCCGTCATGGCCGTGTTCGACGACACCCTCTACACGACGATCCCGCTGGTCTACCGTCGTCTCGACGACGCCCTGCAGGGCGAGGTCGCCGGCAGCCGTCCCCCGGTGGTGGCGCCGTTCGTGCGTCTGGGTACATGGGTCGGCGGCGACCGTGACGGGAACCCCTTCGTCACCGCGTCGGTCACGAAGAAGGCCGCCGGCATCGCCGCCGAGCACGTGCTCCTCGGCCTTGAGCGCAGCACCGAGCGCGTCGGCCGCGGATTGACCATGTCGGGAGACACGACGCCCCCGAGTCCCGCGCTGCGAGCACTGTGGGATCGCCTCGCCGCGTCCGACGACGAGGGCGCCGCCGACGCCGTGAAGCGCGCCCCCGGGGAGCACCACAAGCGCGTCATGATGCTGCTCGCACGCCGCATCCGCGCCACCCGTGCGCGCAACGCCGACCTCGCCTACAGCGACCCCGAGGAGTTCCTCGCCGACCTGCGTGTCGTGCAGAGCTCGCTCGACGAGGCCGGCGCCAAGCGCCAGGCCTTCGGCGCGCTCCAGCAGCTGATCTGGGCCGTCGAGACCTTCGGCTTCCACCTCGCGGAGCTCGAGGTCCGGCAGCACTCCGCCGTCCACGCCAAGGTTCTCGCCGAGTGCGAGGCGGGCGGCGAGCTGAGCGATCTCGCGAACGAGGTCCTGGAGGTCTTCCGCACCATCTCGCAGGTGCAGAAGCGCTTCGGCCCGCGGGCCGCGGGCCGCTACATCGTGTCGTTCACGCAGTCGGCGGACGACCTCGCGAACGTGCACGCCCTCGCGCGTCACGCCGTCGGTCCCGACGGGACCCCGCCGGTCCTCGACGTCATCCCGCTGTTCGAGACCTTCGCCGATCTGCAGGCAGCTCCCGGAATCCTCGCCGAGATCGTCGACCACCCGGCGTTCGCCGCGCGCCTCGAAGCCACCGGCCGGCGCCTGGAGGTCATGCTCGGCTACTCCGACTCGTCGAAGGACGTCGGACCGGTCGCAGCCAACCTCGCCCTCTACGAGGCGCAGGCACGCATCGCCGCATGGGCGCAGGAGCAGCGCATCGAGCTCACTCTGTTCCACGGCCGCGGCGGCGCTCTCGGCCGCGGCGGCGGGCCCGCCAACTCCGCCATCCTCGCCCAGCCGCCGCACTCGGTCGACGGTCGCTTCAAGCTCACCGAACAGGGCGAGGTCATCTTCGCCCGCTACGGCGACCCCGACATCGCCCTGCGCCACATCGATCAGGTGGCCGCCGCGATCCTGCTCGCTTCCGCGCCGTCGATCGAAGAGCGCAACAGCCGAGCCGCCGAGCGGTATGCCGACGTGGCGGCGACGATGGATGCCGCCTCGCGCGAGCGCTTCTTCTCCCTCGTGAAGGCACCCGGGTTCGCCCCGTGGTTCGCCGCCGTCACGCCGATGGAGGAGATCGGCCTCCTCGCCCTGGGCTCGCGCCCGGCGCGCCGCGGGTTGTCCGTCGAGTCGCTCGAAGACCTGCGCGCGATCCCGTGGGTCTTCGCCTGGACGCAGGCGCGTATCAACCTCGCGGGCTGGTTCGGGCTCGGAACCGCACTCGAGGCGGTCGGGGACGAAGCGCTGTTGCGTGAGGCGTACCAGCAGTGGCCCCTGCTGCGCACGGTCATCGACAACGTGGCGATGAGCCTCGCGAAGGCCGACCCGCGCATGGCTCGTCGGCACCTCGCGCTCGCCGACCGCGATGATCTCGCACAGCTCGTCGTCGACGAGATGCTGCTCACCCGCGACTGGGTCGTGCGCATCGCGGGAGGCGACGGTCTGCTCGCCAACAAGCCCGTGCTCCAGCGCGCCGTGAAGATGCGCAGCCCGTACGTCGACGCCCTCTCGCTCCTGCAGCTGCGGGCGCTGCGTGTGCTCCGCTCGACCGAGCAGGACGCACCCACCCCGCCCGAGTGGCAGCGCCTGCTGCTCATCACCGTCAACGGCGTCGCGGCGGGCCTCCAGAACACCGGGTGATCGTCATATGGCCGGGCGCGCACCGTCGTGCCCGCTAGCGTGGATCGGGTCCCGCCCGCTCGGCCAGAAAGCTCCACCATGACCGAACACCACGCTCCCCTGCCCTCCTCCGTTCAGCCGGTCTTCGACACCGTCCTCCAGCGCAATCCGCACGAGCCCGAGTTCCAGCAGGCCGTGCACGAGGTGCTCGAGGCGATCGCGCCGGTCGTGGAGGTCCAGCCCGAGCTCGCGCGCGACGGCATCCTCGAACGTCTGGTCGAGCCCGAGCGACAGATCATGTTCCGCGTGCCGTGGCTCGACGACGCCGGCACCGTTCGCGTCAACCGCGGCTATCGCGTGCAGTTCTCCTCAGTGCTCGGACCGTACAAGGGCGGGCTGCGCTTCCACCCGACCGTGAACCTGTCGATCGTGAAGTTCCTCGGCTTCGAGCAGATCTTCAAGAACGCCCTCACCGGTCAGGGCATCGGCGGCGCCAAGGGCGGCAGCGACTTCGACCCGCACGGTCGCTCGGATGCCGAGATCATGCGCTTCTGCCAGTCGTTCATGAACGAGCTGTACCGCCACCTCGGCGAGCACACCGACGTCCCGGCCGGCGACATCGGCGTCGGTGCGCGCGAGATCGGGTACCTCTTCGGGCAGTACCGCAAGATCACCAACCGCCACGAGTCGGGCATGTTCACGGGCAAGGGCGTGCAGTGGGGCGGGGCCGAGGTCCGCACCGAGGCGACGGGCTACGGCGCGGTCTTCTTCGCGCAGGAGATGCTCGCCGTCGCGGGCGACTCGCTCGAGGGCAAGCGCGTCGCGGTGTCGGGCTCGGGCAACGTCGCGACGTACGCCATCGAGAAGGCGTACCAGCTCGGTGCGACCCCGATCACGGCATCCGACTCGTCGGGCACCATCGTCGACGAGGACGGGATCGACCTCGCCGTGCTCAAGCAGGTCAAGGAGATCGACCGCCGACGCATCTCGGCGTACCTGGACCACCGGCCCCGCGCGACGTTCATCGAAGGTGGCCGTCCGTGGCGCACCGCGGTCGACGTCGCCATCCCGTCCGCGACGCAGAACGAGCTCGACGGAGACGACGCCCGCGCGCTCGTCGACAGCGGCGTCCGGGTCGTCGTCGAGGGAGCCAACATGCCCTCGACCCCCGAGGCTGTCGACGCGTTCCGTGCGGCCGGAGTGCTCTTCGGCCCCGGTAAGGCGGCGAACGCGGGCGGTGTCGCGACATCCGCGCTGGAGATGAGCCAGAATGCGTCGCGCCAGCGGTGGGGCTTCGCCGACAGCGAGAACAAGCTCCGCGAGATCATGAAGAACGTCCATGACGCCGCATTCGCGGCCGCGGAGCGCTACGGCCACCCGGGCGACTACGTCGTCGGGGCGAATGCGGCCGGGTTCGAGCGCGTGGCGCGCGCGATGCTCGCCCAGGGCGTCATCTGACGCTGCCGCGGGGCGGGGCGGGGTGCGAGCCGGGTTAGGCTTTCACCCCGTGCCTTCCGATCCCTCCTCCCCCATGGAGTCCGCTCTCACGCGCCCCGGAGCCCGCCCGGCGACCGTGTCGATGCTCACCCTGTCGACGTTCGTCATCGGGTCGATGGTGGGAGCGGGCGTGTTCTCGCTCCCCGCTGGTTTCGCGGCCGAGACCGGGGTCGCCGGGACGCTCATCGCGTGGGCGGTCGCGGGCGGGGGCATGCTCGCGCTCGCCTTCGCGTTCCAGCTTCTGGCCAATCGTCGGCCGGATCTCGACGCGGGCGTCTACAGCTACGCGCGAGCCGGTTTCGGGAGCTACCTCGGATACTTCTCGGCGTTCGGCTACTGGGCCAGCGCGTGCGCGGGCAACGTCTTCTACTGGGTGTTCATCACCTCCACCCTCGGAGCGGTGTTCCCGGCCCTCGGCGCAGGCGACACGGTGGCAGCCGTGGCCGTGTCGTCGGCGGGGCTCTGGCTGTTCTTCATCCTGATCCGCCGCGGAGTGCGATCGGCGGCCGCCGTCAACCGCGTCGTCAGCATCGCGAAGACGCTGCCGATCGTCGTGTTCGTCATCCTCTGCGCCACCGTCTTCGATCCCGCGGTGTTCGCCGCCAACTGGGCGGGCCCGTCGGGCGCTCCGCTGTGGGACCAGATCCGCGCCACGATGCTCGTCACCGTCTTCGTCTTCATCGGTCTCGAGGGCGCGAGCGTCAACTCGCGGCACGCCCGGTCGCGCCGCGACGTGGGCCGCGCGACCCTCCTCGGCTTCCTCAGCGTGCTCGCGGTGTTCGCGTCGGTGACCATCGTCTCGTTCGGCGTGCTGCCGCGGGAGGAGATCGCCGCTCTGCCCGAGCCGTCGCTGGGCGGAGTCCTGGAGACGATCGTCGGCCCGGCCGGTGCGGTCTTCATCGGCGCATCCCTCATCGTCGCCGTGCTCGGCGCGTACCTGTCGTGGACCCTGATGGCCGCGGAGGTCCTGCTGGAGGCGTCGCGGTCGGGCGATCTCCCGAGATTCCTCTCGCGGACCAATGCCGACGACACGCCGGTCGGTGCGCTCCTCCTGTCGACGACGCTGGTGCAGGTGCTGCTGGTCGTGGTCCTCTTCGCCGAGAACGCGTTCTCGGTGGCACTCGATCTGACGAGTGTCCTCGTGCTGATCCCGTTCGTCCTCTCCGCCGGGTACGCGCTCAAGCTCACCGTCACCGGCGAGACCTACCGCCCGGGCGACCGTGCGCGGATGCGCGACCTCGTCGTCGCCGTGATCGCGACGGCGTACACGACGTTCCTCCTGATCGCTGCCGGCGCGCACTACCTCCTGCTCTCGCTGCTGATCATCGTGCCGGGCACAGCACTCTTCGCCGCGGCGCGTCGGCGCGCTGGAGCCCGCGTCTTCACGCGCATCGAATGGGTGTTCTTCGGCGCGTCTGTGCTCGGTGCCGTGTGCGCCGTCGTGCTGCTGGCGACGGGCCGCATCACCCTCTGACGCGCGCCCCCGGCGAGGAGGCCGAGACGCGTCAGGACGTCGCGGCGGGCGTCGTCGGCGCGGCGACGGGGAAGAGCTGCTCGAGCAGCTGACCGGTCCAGGCGATGAGATCCGCATCGCCGAGCACGGTGCCGCCTGCCGTCGGCAGCGGGACCACGAGGGCTTCGCCGCCGGCGAGGAGCTTGGCCTTGGGGTACAGCCGCTGCAGTCGGATGCGCATCGACTCGGGCAGGCGCGCCGGCGCGACCCGCAGGTTCGGCCCCATCGCGACGACGTCGGTGAGCCCCGACTGGGCGGCCCGACGACGCAGACGAGCGACCGCGAGCAGTCCCTCCACTTCGGCCGGCGGGCGGCCGTACCGGTCGGTCAGCTCCTCGACGACGAGATCGATCGCGTCATCCTTCGCGCTGACGGCTGCCGCAGCCGACAGCTTCTGATAGGCCTCGAGGCGCAGGCGCTCGCTGTCGATGTAGTCCTCGGGGATGCGCGCCGCCACGGGGAGCTCGAGCCGCAGCTCGGCCGGCCCGTCGACCTCCTCGCCCCGGAAGGTCGAGACGGCCTCGCCGATCATCCGCAGGTAGAGGTCGAATCCGACACCGGCGATGTGACCGGCCTGCTCGGCGCCCAGCAGGTTGCCCGCGCCACGCAGCTCGAGGTCTTTCAGCGCGACCTGCATGCCCGAGCCGAGGTCGTTGTTGACCGCGATCGTCTCGAGCCGGTCGGCGGCGGTCTCGCTCAGCGGCTTGTTCTCGTCGTACAGGAAGTACGCGTAAGCGCGCTCGCGCCCGCGCCCGACCCGGCCGCGCAGCTGGTGCAGCTGGCTCAGTCCGTACTTGTCGGCACGGTCGATGATGATGGTGTTGGCGTTCGAGATGTCGAGTCCGGTCTCGACGATCGTCGTCGAGACGAGGACGTCGGCACGCCGCTCCCAGAAATCGTCCACGACCTGCTCGAGCTGGTTCTCCCCCATCTGGCCGTGCGCGACGGCGATGCGCGCCTCGGGCACCAGCTCACCGAGCTGCGCCGCGACCCGCTGGATCGACTGCACGCGGTTGTGCACGAAGAACACCTGGCCCTCGCGCAGCAGCTCGCGTCGGATGGCCGCCGCGATCTGCTTGTCGCTGCGGGGTCCGACATAGGTCAGGATCGGATGCCGTTCCTCGGGCGGGGTCGCCAGGGTCGACATCTCGCGGATGCCGGTCACGGCCATCTCGAGCGTGCGCGGGATCGGCGTCGCGCTCATCGCGAGGATGTCGACGCCGGTCTTCAGCTTCTTCAGCGAGTCCTTGTGTTCGACACCGAACCGCTGCTCCTCGTCGATGATGAGGAGCCCGAGATCCTTGAAGGCGACCTTCTCGGTCAGGATGCGGTGGGTGCCGATGACCATGTCGACGGTGCCGTCGGCGAGCCCGTCGACCGTCTCGCGGGCCTGCTTCGCAGTCTGGAACCGCGACAGGGGGCGCACCTTGACCGGGAATCCGGCGAAGCGCTCGGTGAACGTCTCGAGATGCTGCTTCGCGAGAAGCGTGGTCGGGACCAGCATCGCGACCTGCTTCCCCTCCTGGATCGCCTTGAACGCGGCGCGGACGGCGACCTCTGTCTTGCCGAACCCGACGTCGCCCGAGAGCAGGCGATCCATCGGGATCGGCTTCTCCATGTCGGCCTTGATCTCGTCGATCGTCTGCAGCTGGTCGGGCGTCTCCGCGAACGGGAACGCCTCTTCGAGCTCGCGCTGCCACGGGGTGTCGGGCCCGAACGCGTGACCCTTCGACGCCATGCGGGCCGAGTACAGCTTGACGAGCTCGACGGCGATGTCACGAACGGCCTTGCGCGCCTTGCCCTTCGCGGCCGCCCAGTCGCTGCCGCCCATCTTCGAGAGCACCGGCGCCTCACCACCGACATAGCGCGAGAGCTGGTCGAGCTGATCGGTCGGCACGAAGAGCTTGTCGCCGGGATAGCCGCGTTTGGCGGGCGCGTACTCGAGCACGAGGTACTCGCGCTGCGTCTTCACCGCGTTGCGTCCGCCACTAGATACCTCGCGCTGCACGAGCTCGACGAACTTTCCGATGCCGTGGGTCGAGTGGACGACGACGTCACCGGGCTTGAGCTGCAACGGATCGACGACGTTGCGCCGTCGTGTCGCGAGCTTCTTCACCACGCGGCCGTCACTGCCGATCGTGCGCCCGTAGAACTCGCTCTCGGTCAGGACGGCGAGCTTCGCCTCCGCCGACTCGAAGCCGCGCTCGAGCGACGCGACGACGCAGACCGCGACGGCCTCGTCGGCCAATTCGGCGACCCCATCGCTCGTGCGTGCGGCGATGCCGCGCTCGGCGAGCACGTCGCGGGCACGGTCGACGAGCCCGGGACCGGACGCGCACACCACGACGCGCCAGCCGCGCGAGAGGAGGTCACCGATATGAGCAGTGGCGCCGTCGACGTTGCCCTGGAAAGACGGCACCGCACTGCCGTCGATGCGCAGGTCGTCGCCCGTGTCGGTCAGCCCCTCGTCCGCGGCATCCGCTGCTCCCGAGTCGAACGCACTGAGCGTCCACCACACGCCGGAGCGTTCACGCATCGCCTCGCGCAGCGCGGGGAGCGTCAGGAAGTCGCCCGCGCCGAGATCGACCGGGCTGTCCGCCCCGGCGGTGGCCGCGCTCCACGCCGCCTCGAGGAACTCACGGTTCGTCTCGCCGAGCGTGCGCGCCCGAGTGCGCGAGCGCTCGGGATCGACCAGCGCGATCGCGGAGCCTCGGGGCAGGTAGTCGACGAGCGGCACGACCCCCTCCGCCAGCGCGGGCAGGAGCGACTCCATCCCCTCGACGGGGATGCCCTGCGACATCTTCTCGAGCATGCCGGTCAGGCTGGGGAACGTCGGCGCCATCGCCGCAGCGCGCTCGCGGACGGCCGGCGTCAGGAGCAGCTCGCGGGCCGGAAGCAGCTCGGCCTTCTCGACCTCGCCCGGGAGCGACCGCTGGTCGGCGATCGAGAACGCGCGGATCTGGTCGACCTCGTCACCGAAGAAGTCGATGCGCAGCGGGTGGTCGGCCGCGGCCGGAAAGACGTCGAGGATGCCGCCGCGCACGGCGAACTCGCCGCGGCGGGAGACCATGTCGACACGGTGATAGGCGAGTTCGACGAGACGGCGGACGACCTGCTCGAGGTCGCTCCCGCGCGTGCCCACCGTGAGCGAGATCGGCTCGGCGTCGGTTAGGCCCGCGGCAAGCGGCTGCAGAGCGGCGCGCACCGAGGCGGTGATGATCAACGGCGTGCCGCCATCATGGGCCGCTGCACGGCGGAGCACGGCGAGCCGACGCCCCACCGTCTCGGGGCTCGGGCTCAGACGTTCGTGCGGCAGGGTCTCCCAGGCGGGGAAGTGAACGATCTCGGCCTCGGGGACGAGACACTGCAGCGCAGCACCGAGCGTTTCGGCGCGACGACCGGTGGGCGCGACGGCGAGGACGACAGCGGGTCGGCCCTCGCTCCGGCGCTGCTCGAGCAGCGCGGCGAGGAGCGGGGCGTCGAGGCCGTCGGCCAGCGAGTAGTCGACGCTGCCGACCGCACCGGATGTCACCGCCTCCCGGAAGGAGTCAGCCTGCGAAAGGGCGCGCACGATCCCGGGAACTGTCACCACAGAAGCCTACCGCCGGCCGCCGACACGGGCGCCTCGCCGTGCCCGGGCAGCGTGCTCAGCGCGGTGCGTGAAAGCGCTGCTGCGCGGCGAGGAGACCATCACCCACGACCGCCTCGACCGCGTCCGCAGCATCCGAGACAAGGATGCCGAGCGTCTTGCGCTCGGTCGCCGAGAAGGGGTCGAGCACCCAGTCGGCCGGATCCTGGGACCCCGTGGGCCGCCCGATCCCGACGCGGACACGCGCGAACTCGGGGGTGCCGAGCGCCTTGGCGATGTCACGGACGCCGTTGTGGCCGCCGTGGCCGCCGCCCGTCTTGAGCTTGATGGTGTCGAAGGGGATGTCGAGCTCGTCATGGACCACGACGACGTGGTCCGGGTCGACGCCGTAGAAGGAGGCCAGCGCAGCCGCGGGGCCTCCCGAGACGTTCATGAACGTCTTCGGCTTGGCCAGCACCATCTTGGCAGCACCGGGCCGGAGCCAGGACTCGGCTGCCCAGGCGTTGGCCTTGTGCGAACGAAGCGTCTCACCGCGCCGGCTCGCCAGTTCGTCGATGACCATCTGGCCGATGTTGTGCCGGGTCGCCTCGTAGCGCGGCCCCGGATTGCCGAGACCGATGATGAGCCAGGTATCCGCCATGGCGCGCCTTTCGAACGACGGAGCCCGTCCTCACGAGGTGAGAACGGGCTCCGCAGGGGTGAGTATTACTCGGACTTCTCGTCGCCCTCAGCCTCGTCGGACTGCTCGGCGGCGGTCGCCTCGTCGGCGGCCTCGATCTCGTCGACGGCGGCGAGCGTCGCTGCGGGGACCGACACGGCGACGACGAGCGTCTCGGGGTCGGTCACCAGCGTGGCGCCGCGGGGCAGCGTCAGGTCGGCGGCCGTGATGCGCGCGCCGTCCTCGAGGCCTTCGACGTCGACCTCGACGTTGGTGGGGATGTGGGTGGCCTCGACCTCGAGCGTGATCGACGACGCGTCCTGCGTCGCGATGGTGCCCGAGAACGGCTCGCCGGTGACGACGACGGGAACGTCGACCTGGACCTTCTCGCCCTTCTTCACGACGAGGAGGTCGATGTGCTCGATGATCTGGCGCACGGGGTCGCGCTGGACGTCCTTGACGAGGACCAGCTGCTCCTTGCCGTCGATGGTCAGCTCGATGACGGCGTTAGCGCGGCGGACGAGCAGCAGCATCTGGTGGCCCGGCAGGGCGACGTGCACGGGGTCGGTGCCGTGCCCGTAGATGACGGCGGGGATCTGACCGGCGGCACGCAGACGGCGGGCGAAGCCCTTGCCGAAGTTGGTGCGCGTCTCTGCAACGACCTTGGTGTCGGTCTCGGTGGACATGCGTTTCTCCTTGTGGGCCCGGGGCCCTGCTCAGCGGTATGCGGGTTCGACGCGAACGCGAGCGCGTGGAGAGGAAACGTCCTGCACACACCCTCGTCGATCACGGATCCCGGTTCCCGCACAGCGGGCACGCGGCATCCCTCGCCGAAGTACACCCCTACTCTACCAGCGCTGGGTAGGGTGGGTGAGACGTCGTCTACGCCCGGAGGAAAAATGGAATACGGCTGGTTCTCTCACATGCTTCTGTGGGTCATCGGAGCGATGACGCTCGGGTCGATCGTCTCCGTCAGCCTCGCGCTGTTCGCGATGGGACGACAGGGCTACCGCAAGGGCTGACCCGCCCGCGGGCGTCGCCGCGACGGCCCGATCGACGAAAGCGCGAGGCGCGCCACCGGGTGAGGTGGCGCGCCTCGCGCTTTCGTGTCGAGTTCAGGCGGGCCAGACCGCGACGACGACCTTGCCGGACGCCTCCGAGTCCCTCGCCGTCGCGAACGCCTCGACGATGTCGGCGGCGTCGACGACGTGGGTGATCACCTGCTCGATCTCGGGTCGCTCGTCGAGGAGGCGCACCGCCTCGTCGATCTCGTCCTTGAAGCGGAACGTGCCGACGTAGACGACCTCCTTGGAGATGAAGGGCGCCAGGTTGACCGGTCGCGGCTCGTTGGGGACCATGCCCACCTGTACGACGCGCCCCGCCGGCCGCACGGCGCGCAACGCGGCGGACACCGACGCCGCGACGCCCGAGCACTCCAGCACGACGTCGTAGGCGTCGGCGGGGGGCTGCTCCGTGGTGACGTCGAACGTTCGGGTCGCGCCGAGTCGGCTCGCACGGTCGAGGGGTCCGGCCAGCACATCGGTGGCGTGCACCTCCGCCGCCCCGGCAGCGGTCGCCGCTGCCACCGCGAGCAGTCCGATCGGCCCGGCACCGGTCACGAGGACCCGCGCACCCGCGACGTCGCCTACTTTGCTCAGCCCGTGCAGGGCGACCGCGAGCGGCTCGGCCAGCACGGCACGACGGACCGGCAGCGTCGGCGGGAGGGGTCGCACCATGGACCGATCGGCGACGATGAGCTCGGCGAGGGCGCCCTGGGTGTGCGGCGTCGTCGAGGCGCTGCCCAGATACGCTCCGCCCGGCCAGAGGTGCGGGTCGTCGGCGATCGCCTCGACCTTGCGGCCGAAGGTGGCGGGGTGAAGCGTCACGGGCGTGCCGGACTCCCACTCCCCGGTCGGATCGAGATCGATGCGGCCGCTGAGCTCATGCCCCGGGATCAGCGGCTCCCTCACGACGAAAGCCCCGTTGGCACCCTCGTAGTAGTAGTGGAGGTCGGACCCGCAGATGCCGACGAAGTCCACCCGGATCCGCACCTCTCCCTCGCCGGGCGACGGCTCGGGGACGTCCGAGATCTCGATGTGCTGTTTTCCATGGATGTGCGCTGCGCGCATGGCGGTCCTTCCGGATCAGACGACGGCGGTCATGCCGCCGTCGACGAAGATGTTCTGCCCCGACACGAAGCTCGAGGCATCCGAGCAGAGGAAGAGCAGGGCCCCATCGAGCTCGCTGAAGTCGCCCCAGCGCTGTGCCGGGGTGCGCTGCGTGAGCCACGCGCTGAAATCGGCGTCGTCGACGAGGGCGCGGTTCATCTCGGTCGCGAAGTAGCCGGGCGACAGCGCGTTCACCTGCACGTTGTGTCGAGCGAGGTCGGCCGCCATCCCCTTCGTGAGCTGCGCTACCGCGCCCTTGGTCGCCGAGTACGGCGCGATCGTCTGGCGCGCCAGCGCCGACTGCACCGAGGCGATGTTGACGATCTTCCCCGACCCGCGCTCGACCATTCCCGGGGCCACGAAGCGCGCGACGTAGAAGACGCCGTTGAGGTTGGCCGCGACGATCTCGTCCCAGTCGGACACCGAGAACTCCGCGAAGGGGGCACGCCGCTGGATCCCCGCGTTATTGACGAGGATGTCGGGCACCCCGACCTCGGCGACGATGGCCGCGACCCCCGCCTCGACGGCAGCGGCATCCGTGACGTCGAAGACCGCCGCCACCGGTTCCGGCGAACCGGCTTCGGCGGCCTCACGCCGCGTGCGCTCGACCGCCTCGGCATCACGGCCGTGCACGACGACACGTGCGCCTTCGCGGGCGAGCGCGAGCGCGAGGGAGCGCCCGAGCCCGCGCGACGAGCCCGTCACGAGGGCGACGCGTCCGGTCACATCGAACAGAGAGGACATCGGAACTCCTTAACGTCAGGGCAGAGCCGTCAGCAGCGGCTCAGATGAGGGACGCGAGCCCGAACAGACCGAGCACGAGCACGAACGCGGTCACGGACTCGATGGCCTGCTGCACGGTCCACGTCTTCAGGGTCGTCTTCACGTCCATGCCCATGAGGCGGCCCACGAGCCAGAAGCCCGAGTCGTTGACGTGTCCGGCGAACACCGAGCCGGCCGCGGTGGCCAGGACGATGGCGGCCACCTGGAGCGGGTTGAAGTCACCCGCAGCGACAGCCGGCGCCGCGAGGCCTGCTGCCGTCACCAGAGCGACGGTGGCCGACCCCTGCGCGAGGCGGATGATGACGGCGATGACGTATGCGGCCACGATGATCGGCAGGCCGAGGTCGGACAGCGTGTCGGCGAGCGCGTCGCCGATGCCCGAGGCGCGCAGGACGCCGCCGAACATGCCGCCGGCGCCGGTGATGAGGATGACCGAGGCGACAGGACCGAGAGCCGAGTCGACGACCTTCTCGAGCGCCGTGCCGTTCTCGCCGCGGCGCGTGCCCAGCACGAAGGTCGCGACGATGACGGTGATGAGCAGAGCCACGAAGGAGTTGCCGAGGAGCACCAGCACCTGGACCCACAGGTCGTCCGTCGACACGGCGCCGGCGGAGGCGAGGGTCGTGAGCCCCGTGTTCATGAAGATGAGGAACATCGGCAGGAGCAGGAGCAGGACGATCGTCAGCGGACGCGGCGGGTTCGCCGGCTGGTCGTCATCCTTCTCGCCGAAGAGAGCCGGCACCGGCAGCGGGATGCGCGCGGCGATGAACTTGCCCCACAGGTAACCGGAGACGTACCAGACGGGGAAGACGACGACGAGGCCGAGGAGAAGGACGAGACCGAGGTTGGCTCCGTACGCCTCGGTCGCCGTGACGGGGCCGGGGTGCGGCGGCAGGAAGACGTGCATGACGGAGAACGCCGCGGCGGCGGGGATGCCGAAGAGCAGGACGTTCGCCTTCGAGACGCGGCGGGCGATCGCGAAGATGATCGGGAGCATCATCACCAGGCCCGCGTCGAAGAACATCGGGAAGCCGAGGATGAGCGAGGCGATGCCGAGCGCGAAGGGTGCTCGCTTCTCGCCGAAGACCTCGACGAACTTGTCGGCGAGCGCCTTGGCGCCGCCGGAGTGCTCGATGAGCCTGCCCAGCATCGCGCCGAGGGCGACGAGGAGGGCGACTCCGGCGAGTGTCCCACCGAATCCATCGGTGAGCGTCTTCGCGATCGCCGAGACCGGCACCTGCGCGACGAACGCGGTGAGCAGCGAGACGATGATCAGCGTCAGGAAGGCGTGGACCTTGCAGACGATGATCAGGAACAGGATGAGGGCGATCGCGCCGACTGCGATGAGCAGCAGCGGTCCGGCACCCAGGGTCTGGGTCCAGTCTTCCATCGGTATCTCCGTTGATGTCGGGAAGCGGACGACCGAGGGCTGAGCCCCGCGGATCGTCCCGCGTTAGGATTCGAGCTGCCCCGTGCCACGGCAGCGGAGCAGAGCGATCCTCGCACAATGATCGTATCTTTTACAACCACTGATCGTATTTATCGGAGGCGTCATGGCGCAGGCATCCCACGGATCCGTGCTCGACGCCCTCGGGCTGCGTATCGCGTCGGGTGAGCTCGCACCCGGGTCGGTATGCACCCTCGCCGATCTCGAAGCCGAGTTCGGGGTCTCTCGCACCGTCATCCGCGAAGCGGTTCGGGTGCTGGAGGCGATGGGGATGCTCTCGTCGCGCCGGCGCGTCGGTCTCACCGTGACGCCGACGAACGAGTGGAGCGCGCTCGATACCCGCCTCATCGGCTGGCAGCTCGCATCACCGCGCCGCGACCACCAGATCGTCGTGGTGAACGAGCTGCGGTCCGCCGTTGAGCCGATCGCCGCACGACTGGCCGCCCAGCGCGGCACCGACGTGCAGCGCTCGCAGCTCCTCGGCCTCGCGGCGCGTCTCGAGGAGCTCGGTCGCAGCGGCAAGGGCGCATCGCCGGAGTACCTCGAGGTCGACATCCAGTTCCACGACCTCATCCTCGACATGAGCGGCAACCTCATGCTCGCCGCGAACAAGGCGGCGATCGCCGCCGTCATCGCCGGGCGCTCCGACGTGGGACTCACTCCCGCGATCCCCTACGAAGCGGCGCTCGACAACCACGTGCGCACCGCCGCGGCGATCGCGCGCGGCGACGCCGACGGTGCGGAGCGCCACACCCGTGGCTACGTCGACGCGGTCCTCAGCGAGGTCCGGGCGCTGGTGTGACCAGGCCGTCGGGCTGCTCGCCGCGCAGCGCCGCCAGCAGCGCATCGATCGACTGATCCGTCATTCGCTGCACGGCACCGCTCGTGTGCCCTCCCGCATGCGGCGTCGCCACCACGCCGGGATGCCCGACGAGCGGCGAACTGGACGGCGGCTCGGTCTCGTAGACATCCACGGCGACCCCGTGGAGGCGCCCCTCGTCGAGTGCGCGGCGCGCCGCGGCCTCGTCGAGCAGGCCGCCTCGCGCGGTGTTGACGACGATCGCTCCCGGCGGCAGCAGGCTCAGTCGGCGCGCATCGAGCAGATGACGGGTCTCGGGCAGCAGCGGGACGTGCAGGCTCACCACATCGCTGCGGCGGCACAGCTCGTCGATGCCGACCCGCTCGACCCCGGCCTGCGCGAACGCCTCGTCGGGCAGCATCGGGTCGTACGCGACCACCTCCATACCGAGCCCTCGCGCACGCTCGGCGACCAGGCGGCCGATGGCGCCGAAGCCCACGACCCCCGCGGTGGTGCCCGTGAGCTCCTTGCCCTCGAGGCGCGGCCACTCCCCCGCACGCACCGCCTCGTCGAGCCGCGGGATGCCCCGCGCTGCGGCGAGCACGAGGCCGATCGCGAGCTCGGCGACCGCGATCGCGTTCGCGCCGGGAGTCCGAGTGACCATGACGCCTCTCGACGCGGCGGCGTCCAGGTCGACCCGGTCGACACCCACCCCGTAGCGAGCGAGAACACGCAATCGGGGCGCGGCCGCGAAGACGGCCCCGTCGTATTCGTCGAGCCCGGCGATGATGCCGTCGACATCGGCGACGAGCGGGATGAGCTCCGCCGCCGTGAGTGGCCGCCCGTGAGGATTGAGGATAACCTCGCCGACCTGCTCGCGGAGGCGGCGGAGCGATGCGCCGTGCGGGTCGCGGCACAGAGACGTCGGCGTCACCAGGACCTTCATCGGACTGCCTCGAACGATCCGGGCACAGTGCGCTGATACTGATCGAGGTACCGGGCGAACCCCTCGTCGTATCGATCTCGGTGCTGCTCACGAGGCGTGATCGTCCGCACCTCGACGTCGTCGAAGGCCGGATGCCGCAGGTCGAGCCCGCTCGCGAGCATCCCCATCCGCACCGCACCGACGATCGAGGTGTGCTGCTGCGCCGAGACCTGCATCTCGACCCCGAACACGTCGGCCGTGAGCTGCGTCCAGAACGGCGACGACAGGACGCCGCCGGAGAGGACGATGCGACGAGGCGTCCCACCGAGGGCGGTGAGCTCCTTGTAGCAGTGGTAGAGCGAGTACACGATGCCCTCGAGCACCGACTGGTACATGTCCACGCGCGAGTGTGCCGGCGCGAGATCGACGAAGCCGCCGCGGCGCTGGTCCTGCCAGCCCGGGCTCCGCTCGCCGAACAAGAAGGGCAGGAAGACGGGCAGGTCGACCCGGTCGGTCGACAGCGACGGCTCGATGTCGAGGTAGTCGGTCGAAGCCCCGAACAGGCGGTCGCGCGCCCAGTCGACGCAGTTGCCGCATCCCGAGGTCGCTGCGCCGCTCAGCGCACCGAGCGGCGAGCGGTACGACCAGGTGCTCAGCGTGGGCGAGAACGCCGGATGACGCGACGCGACGCGGAGGGCGCCGCTCGTCCCCATCGAGAAGGTCATCTCGCCGGGCTCGGTCGCGAGGTCGCCGATCTGGTTCAAGCCGCCGTCCGGGCCGGGGGTGAGCACCGGGATGCCCGCGGCGAGTCCGAGGAGCACCGCGGCCTCGGCCGACAGGGGCGCCGTGGCAGTGGTCTCGTGCAGCTCGGGCAGCCGGACGCGACCGAGATCGAACCGGTCGATGACCTCGCTGTCCCACGTCGCATCGGTGGCGGAGAGCAGCCCGCTGCCTGAGGCCAGGGAATCGTTCGTCCAGACCTCACCCGTCATCCGAGCGAAGATGAGGCTGGCCTGGTCGAGGGCCAGCAGCCCGTCGATGTCGAGCCCCTGCGCACGGAGGTGCTGAAGTTTGAACACGGGATAGATGGCATTGACCATGCAGCCCGTGCGCTCGTAGAACCACCACGTGAAGTCGTCGTCCGCACGGAGGGCGGCGCTGAGGTCCTGCGCGCCGGTGTAGGGCCACTCCATCACCGGGGTGACCGCCGAGAGGTCGTCGGAGCGAAGGGTGAGGCCGTGCCACGTGCCGCTCAGCACGATGAGGTCGATCCGCTGGCCGGCTGCGGCCTCGCGACCGAGGGCCATGAGCTGGATGTAGATCGCGTCGGCATCTCGGACGGCCGAATCGGGCCCATCGACTTCGAACCGGCGGCTGCGAACGGCGACCGCGCCGGTGTCCGTGTCGAAGAGCATGGTCTTCGCCGAGGTGGTGCTGGCTTCGAGAGCGAGGATCTTCATAGGGGCCCATCGTCGGGTGTCCGGCGGGCAGCAGCGTCGCCGAGACTCAATGATATGATCATTCGGCCGACGATGGACACCCCGAGGAGAAACATCATGGTCGCTGTTCTCGATCAGATCGCCCGCCACCGCCTCGTTCCGGTCGTCGTGGCCGACACCGCCGACGAGGGCCTATTCATCGCCGCTGCGCTCGCCGAGGGCGGGCTCCCGGTGGCCGAGATCACTTTCCGCACCCCCGCAGCACCGGCCGCCATCGAAGCCATCGCCGAACGAGGCGACGTGCTCGTCGGCGCGGGCACGATCGTCTCGCCCGCCCAGGTCGACACCGCCGTCGCCGCCGGTGCCCGCTTCCTCGTCTCCCCCGGCTTCCACCCCGCGGTCGCCGACCGCGCCGCCGACCTCGGGGTTCCCCTCATTCCCGGAGCCGTCAGCGCGAGCGAGATCATGGGGGCGCTCGCGGCCGGGATCACCACGGTCAAGTTCTTCCCCGCCGAGACCTCGGGCGGCCTCCCCGCCCTGCGTGCTCTCGCCGGCCCCTTCGGCGACCTGCGGTTCGTGCCGACCGGCGGCATCGACGCCACGAACCTCGACGCCTATCTCGCGCACCCGCAGGTGACCGCCGTCGGCGGTTCGTGGATGCTGCCGCGGACCGCCGTCCGAGCACGCGATGCCGCCGCCATCACCCGCGCCGCATCCGACGCGGTCGCACGTGTCGACGCCTTGTCGCAAGCCGCTCCGGCCGGCCTCCCGAACGGATAAAGTGGCGAGAGAGCCGGGCTCTCTCGCAGCACCTGGCCACCCCACCCGCACGCGAACCTGGAGCTACGCATGGCGTCGACCCCCTCACCGACAGGACCCTCGACCGATCAGGATCAGGCGCCGCACGAAGCGGCCACGGTCCACGAGGGCGCCCCGCGTCCCGAGGAGGTCGACCGCCCGACCCCCGACGAGAGCAGCGCTCCCGCCGAGGCCGGGTCCGGCTCCGCGAACATCGGTGTGGTCGGACTCGCCGTCATGGGCTCGAACCTCGCCCGCAACCTCGCGAGCCGCGAAGGGAACACGGTCGCCGTGTTCAATCGGTCGCGTTCGAAGACCGACGAGCTCATCGAGACTCACCCCGAGGCGGACTTCATCCCCGCCTTCTCCTACGAGGAGTTCGCAGCGAACCTGCAGAAGCCGCGCACCGCGATCATCATGGTCAAGGCGGGTCGCCCCACCGACGCCGTCATCGACGAGCTCATGCGGGTGTTCGAGCCGGGCGACATCATCGTCGACGGCGGCAACTCGCTGTTCACCGACACCATCCGTCGTGAGAAGGCGGTCCGCGAGGCCGGCTTCAACTTCGTCGGCATGGGCGTCTCCGGTGGTGAGGAGGGTGCCCTCCTCGGGCCCTCGCTCATGCCCGGAGGCCCCGACGAGTCGTGGGTGACCCTCGGCCCCATCCTGAAGTCGATCGCCGCGGTCGCCGAGGGCGAGCCGTGCGTGACGCACGTCGGCCACGACGGCGCCGGCCACTTCGTGAAGATGGTGCACAACGGCATCGAGTACGCCGACATGCAGCTCATCGCCGAGGCCTACGACCTCATCCGCCGCGGCACCGGCAAATCGCCCGCCGAGATCGCCGACATCTTCGCCGAGTGGAACCGCGGCGAGCTCGAGTCGTACCTCATCGAGATCACCGCCGAGGTGCTGCGTCAGACGGATGCCGCCACCGGTCAGCCCCTCGTCGACGTGATCGTCGACCAGGCCGGTGCCAAGGGCACCGGCGCGTGGACCGTGCAGACCGCGCTCGACCTCGGCGTGCCCGTCTCGGGCATCGCGGAGGCCGTCTTCGCGCGTTCGCTCTCGAGCCACCGCGAGCAGCGCGACGTGTCCGGCTCGCTGCCCGGCCCTGACGACGCGTCGTTCACGGTCGAGGACGCCGACGCCTTCATCGAGCAGGTGCGCCTCGCGCTCTACGCCTCCAAGATCGTCGCCTACTCGCAGGGCTTCGACGAGATCCGTGCCGGCGCTGCCCAGTACGGCTGGAACATCGACCTCGGCGCGGTGTCGAAGATCTGGCGCGGCGGCTGCATCATCCGCGCGCAGTTCCTCAACCGCATCGCCGACGCGTACGCGACCGGCGACGAGCTCCCCGTCCTGCTGACCGCGCCGTACTTCGTCGAGGCGCTCGGCCGCGCCCAGGACGCGTGGCGCCACGTCGTGCAGGCCGCGGCCGGCGCCGGCATCCCCGCTCCCGCCTTCAGCTCGTCGCTGTCGTACTACGACGGCCTGCGTGCGGAGCGCCTGCCGGCAGCCCTCATCCAGGGCCAGCGCGACTTCTTCGGTGCGCACACCTACAAGCGCATCGACAAGGACGGCACCTTCCACACGCTGTGGTCGGGAGACCGTTCCGAGGTCGAGGCCGAAGACACGCACTGACCCCACTCCTGAGGTCACGAGGCCCCGTCGAGCATCTCCGCTCGGCGGGGCCTTCGCTGTACGCGACGACGAGACGTCAGAGCCAGTCGTTGCGCTTGAAGATCCCGTAGAGACCGGCGCTCAGGAGCACCATCAGCCCGAGCGCCATCGGGTAGCCCCACGGTTGGTCCAGCTCGGGCATGAATCTGAAGTTCATGCCATAAACGCTCGCGACGAACGTCGGGGCGAATCCGACCGCCGCCCACGACGAGATCTTCTTGACCTGTTCGTTCTGGCGCACCTGGACGACGGTGAGGTCGGCCATCTTCTCGTCCAGCCGCTGGTTGACGAGGGTCGCGTGGATCGTCAACGCGTCGTCGAGCGTGTGTCGCATCGACTGCACGCGCTCCGCCACGTACTGCGCGCGGCCGCGGACGTCGTCCCATCCGGCCGGTTCGGCGCCGGCCGCGGCATCCGTGAGGGTCGAAGCGAGCCGCGTCAGGACGTCCGGCAGCGGCGTCGTGGCGTGAGCGAGGTCGATCACCTCCCGCTGCAGGTCGAAGATGCGCCTCGACACTCCGGGGTCGTCGCCGAACAGCTGATCCTCGATCTCGTCGATGTCGTTCTCGACGCCGTCGAGCACGACGCGGTAACCGGTCGTGACGAGTTCCGCGAGTACCCACATGACGGATGCCGGGCCGCGGCGGAGCAGGTCCGGGTGGCTGTCGAGACGACCCTGGAGCTCGCTGAGGTCGATGCGATCCGAGCGCGTCACGGTCACGATGAGGTGCGGTGCGAGGAACACGTCGATCTCGTCGCAGCGGACCGTCTCGGAGGCATCGTCGTAATGCGCGGGCTGCAGCACCACGAAGGCGTGGTCGCCGTACCGCTCGAAGATCGACCGCTGATGCGGGCGGAGGGCTTCCTTGACCGCGATGGGAGGTACCCCCAGCTCGGCCGCGTGAGACTCGATCTGCGCGTCGTCGACGTCGATCAACGCGACCCACGCGAAGCCGCCCCGTTCGCGCGCGAGCACCGCGGCGTCGCGCGGCGCCAGACCGTCGCCGATCCGCGACCCGTCGACATACACCGCCGCCTCAACGTTCGTCATGACGTCACCGTATGCCACATCCCGAGCTCACAGCGCGCACATAGCATCGTCCATAGCTTCTCCATAGCGAACGCCTCACAATGGGCTCATGACCACTCCCGCTCCCACGGCACTGCAGCGTCCCGACGGCTCCCCGCTGCGCATCCTCGTCGTCGACGACGAGCAGATGCTCACCGATCTGCTCTCGATGGCACTGAAGATGGAGGGCTGGGAGGTCCGCTCCGCGGCATCCGGCTTCGAGGCGCTCTCGCTCGCCCGGGAATTCGAGCCGGACGCCATGGTGCTCGACATCATGATGCCCGACCTCGACGGGATGTCGGTGCTGCAGCGCCTTCGTCAGTCCGGCGACGATGTTCCCGTGCTGTTCCTCACCGCGAAGGATTCCGTGGGCGACCGCGTCGCTGGGCTCACAGCGGGCGGCGACGATTACGTCACGAAGCCCTTCAGTCTCGAGGAGGTCGTCGCACGGCTGCGGGGTCTCATGCGGCGCGCCGGAACCGCGACAGCCGGTGGCGCCGACCCCGTGCTACGCGTCGGGGACCTCACGCTCAACGAGGACTCGCACGAGATCGAACGCAGCGGGACGAGCATCGAGCTCACCGCCACCGAGTTCGAGCTCCTGCGCTACCTCATGCGAAACCAGCGCCGCGTGGTGTCGAAGGCCCAGATCCTCGACCGCGTGTGGAACTACGACTTCGGCGGGCGATCCTCGGTCGTCGAGCTCTACATCTCGTACCTGCGCAAGAAGATCGATGCGGGTCGCGAGCCGCTCATCCACACCGTCCGGGGTGTGGGCTACATGATCAAAGCTCCGCAGTGACGTCCGCCCCGGATGGCGCCGGCGCGCACGGGCGCACGGACCGGCGCGCCCGCAAGCGCTGGACGCTGCAGACGCGGCTGATGGTCACGGTGGTCGGTGTCGTCGCGCTGACGCTCATCTCGAGCGCCGTCGGGCTCGCGACCACGATCGGAACTGTGCTGGTCTCAACCGTCACCACCAACGCCGAATCGCTCACGCGCGGGCTCAAACTCTTCGACAGCAGCGGCTACGTCGTGCGTGTGCGCTCCGCGGAGGAGACGATCGCCGGCACGACGGGTCTCCCGTATGGTTACACGCTGCTGGTGCAGGACCCGCGCGGTCCCGTCACCGGCGCGACCTTCGACGGCGACGAGGGAGTGCGCAGCCTCACGACCGCGGAGCTCAACGATCTGGCTTCGACCGACCTCAGCGCCCTTCCGGCGACGATCGAGATCGGCGATCTCGGCGCGTTCCGCGTCGTGTCGTTTAAAGCGGGCGACATCACCGGGCTGGGTGCTCTTCCGCTCGCACAGGTCGATACGACTGTCGCAATCGTCGTCACCACGATCACGATCGTGACCGTCGGCGGCCTGCTCCTCCTCAGCGCGGCGATCGCGGTTGTCATCCAGCGCTCACTCCGGCCGTTGCGCGTTGTGGCTGACACCGCGACGAGGGTCGCGTCGCTCCCCCTCGCGCAGGGCGCTGTCTCCATCACCGAGCGCGTGCCCGCAGAGGAGACCGACGACCATGATGAGATCGGCCGCGTGGGCGCCGCCCTCAACACGCTGCTCGACCATGTCGACGCATCCCTCATCGCACGCCAGCGCAACGAGGAGCGCATGCGGTCGTTCGTCGCCGACGCCAGCCACGAGCTGCGCACCCCGCTCGCCTCGATCCGCGGATACTCGGAGCTCTCGTTGCGCGCGATGCGCCAGGGCGTGCCCGGGGTCGAAGAGACGACGACGGCCGCCCTCGAGCGCATCCAGGCGCAGTCGCTGCGCATGACCAGGCTCGTCGAAGACCTGCTGCTCCTCGCCCGCCTCGACGAGGGCCAGGAGCTCGTCTACGGCACCGTCGACCTGACGGCGCTCGCGGTCGATGCCGTCGCCGACGCGCGTGCCGCGGGCCAGGACCACGAATGGCGCTTGGACGTCGGCGACGATCCGGTCATCGTCGCCGCGGATGCCACCCGCATCACGCAAGTCGTCGCGAACCTCTTGGCGAACGCCCGCGTGCACACCCCGGCGGGGACCACCGTCACCACCTCCGTGCGCGTTGCGGACGGCACGGCGATCCTGTCGGTGCACGACGACGGCCCGGGTATCGACCCCGCCGTGGCTGACGAAATCTTCGAACGCTTCTCACGCGGTGATCGCTCCCGCGCGCGTCAGACCGGCGGCACAGGGCTGGGCCTGTCGATCGCGCGCGCGATCGTTGCCGCGCACGGAGGCTCGCTCACCGTGCAGAGCGAGCCCGGCTCGACCACCTTCGAACTGCGCCTGACCGCGAGACCGGCCGCCCCGGAGACGGGCGAGCCGTCGGATGCCGGGACGGGACCGACCACGAATGAGCAGGCGAGCGGAACGCAGGACATGCCGTGACGCTCGGTGAGCCGCGGATCGTGGCGGTCCGCCGCGGGCGGGTGCAGCCGTCCAGCTCATGGATCTACGTCTGGGTCGACGCGGCGACAGGCGACATCGCCTACGTCGGTGCGACACCGTACGACCCAGCGCTCCGCACTCACCTGCACCTCGAGAGCGACGATGCGCAGCTGGGCAGAGTACGAGCGACCGTAGACGGATATGCGGAGCGCGACTTCGACGTTCTCGCTTTCGAGCTCGCCGCCGACATCGAACGCGCTGAAGCGAAGGACCTCCTCAAGCGCCGTCTCCGCGGGGATGCCAGCCCGTCGCCGACGGATGCATCGACGGCGCTGTGGCGCGCGGTGGATGACATCGCACGTGCTGTCGAACACCGTTGTTCCGAGATCGACGGGCGCGGTCGGGCGGGCGGCTGAGCCGGTCGGCGATTCCTCCCCAGGGGTGGGGTCTGACGAGTTTTGCATTTCGTAGCTATGTTCGATGTGGATGTCTGACCCGGCTGCCACAATGGGAACATGTCAGCGAACAGGGGTGGCGGCTCGGACGAGATCGAGGTCTCGCCGCACGGCCCCGCGATCGCGGCTTACGGCGAGGCGCTCGCGCTGGTGCATGACGCGGATGTCGCTTCGGTGCGGGCTCTGGCCGAGCTGGGCCGGTCCGCGTTGCGTGAGGCGCGCCGTGACGGAGTGCGTGGGATGGCCTCGGACATGGAGCTGCGGTCGGTCGCGGCTGAAGCTGCGGGGCTGGCCCGGCGGACCGACAGGCGCCTGCAGGCCGACATCGACCATGCGCTGACGATCGTCGACGATTACCCGACCGTCTTTTCGGCGTGGGAGGAGCGGCGGATCACCCGCGACCACGTCGACGCGGTCGTCACAGCGGGGACCGGGCTGCCCGATGAGGTGCGGGGCGAGTTCGAGGTCGCGGCGATCGCGGTGTGCGAGCGCGACATCGCCACCCGGGTGAAACCGGCGCTGCGTGCCCTCGCGGAGAGACTTCATGAGCGCACGTTCACCGACCGGCACCGCGACGCCGCCGCCGGGCGGTGTGTGCGGGTCTCACACGGAACGGACGGGATGTCGGATGTCATCGCGACCGTCCCGACCGTGATCGCGGTGGGCATGCTCGACCGGCTCACGCAGATGGGACAGTCCGTCAAGGACGCCCGGACCGTGGGTGCGGATGCGGATGCGGGTGCGGGTGCGGGTGCCGGGGCGGATGCCGCCGGGGCGGATGCCGTCGGGGCGGGCGAGCCCGCCGATACGCGGACGATGGATCAGCTGCGGGCCGACATCCTCGGCGACCTGGTGCTCGGCGGGGCGCCGGTCGTTGACCCGACGTATGGGATCGATCGGGCTGGTGGGCTCGGGGCGATCCGGGCACGCGTGCAGGTGGCGGTCACCGCCGAGACGTTGATGGGGCGTGACGAGAACCCCGCCGAAGCCGTGGGTGCGGGGCTTGTCGATGCCGAAACGGCGCGCGAGCTCGCGGGGCAGGTGTCGGAGTGGGACCGGCTCTTCATCGACCCCGTCAGCCGTACTCCCGTCGAGATCGACACCTACCGGCCGACCGCGTCGATGAAGAAGCTCCTGATGGCGCGGGATCAGCACTGCCGGTTCCCCGGATGCCGACGGGCCGCGATCCGCTGCGAACTCGACCACACGGTCGATTACGCCCTCGGCGGCCACACCCACATCTTCAACCTCGCCCACCTCTGCCAACGACACCACTCCATGAAGCAGTTCACCAAGTGGGAGGTCAGGCAGGTCGGCGGCGGCGTTCTCGAATGGACCTCACCCCTCGGCCGGATCTACCGCGAAGACGTCCCCATACCCGCCGTCTGCTTCACCATCGACACCTCCGGCCCACCGCGATCTCGCGTCGGATCCGGCGGGCCGCCGCCGGATCTCGCTCCACCCTTCTGATGCGTCGCGACCCTTCTGATGCGTCGCGCGATCTCGACACGCACTGCGAATTCAGTATCCGGCGAAGGCGTCCGTGGTGAGCGACCGCGCTTTCGAGAGCGCCGGGGCGAGGTCGGCGATGAGCCGCGGCGGTCCCGAGATGAACGCGTGCCGTTCGGTGAGGTCCGGCACGAGCGTGGCGAGAGATGCCGCGGTCAGCCGCGCCCCGCCCGTCCACGTCCAGTGGTCGGGCAGGTTCCGAGGCTCGTCTCGCGTCACGACCATCACCGGGATCTCCGCAGCGATGATGTCATCGCGGAAGGCCAGCTCGTCGGCATCCGATGCCACGTAGACCATGACGACATCCCGCCGCTCCCCCGCCAGACGCATCTCGCGCAACTGCGAGACGAAGGGCGTCACCCCGATACCGGCCGCGACGAGCAACACCTTGGCATCGGTCCGTGCGGGGAGCACGAAATCGCCCCACACGCCGGTGACGGGAAGATCGCGACCGGGCTCGACCAGCGCGAGCGCCTTCTTGTAGCTCGACTGCGACCCCTCGCGGATGGCGATCCGCACCTCCGGCAGCTCCGCGGGCGCCGAAACGATCGAGAATTCGCGCCGCGTGCCCCGCGCGTCGGGACGGCGATGCGGCACTTCGAGCTCGAGGTATTGACCCGGGCGGAATCGGAAACCCCGGTGCGCCCGAAAGGTCAGCTCGCGAACGGACGGAGTCAGGGCTGTGCGCTCGACGAAGGTCAGCCGCACCGCGGCGCGGTACGCGAAGAAGAACGCCAGCAGGTTGCCGATCAGCAGCCCACGCTCCTGCCCGAGGCTCACGTCGCCGACGAGGATCGGCCATCCCGCGAGAGCCCCCACGAGAGCCGCGACCGCGTACTGCTGCCGCCGACGCGGCGGCAGGGTCAACGGCTCCGACAGCATGAACGCGCCGAGGAACAGGAACGGCGACGACCACAGCACCTGCGCGATGACGGACGCGTCGACGGGGAGCGACACCTGCGCGTACTGCACGAACGTCCGCACGAGCGCGACGGCCACCGCGACGATGAGGAAGACCGCGACCACCCGCACCTTCTCCGTGCGCACGAGCACCAGCCCGCCGAGCACGATGACCGGCACGGCCAGCACAGGCGAACCCACCCACCATGCGGATGCGCCGAGGTCGGGGAACGGGATGCTGAGCACCGTCAGCACGGTCGCGCCCGCCGCCGCGGGGTTGAAGATGTGCCGCCCGCGCCAGGCCAGCAGGTACTTCGAGGCCGAGGCCACCGCTCCCGCGACGGCGAGCCCCAGGAGTCCGACCGGCTCGAGCGTCGGGCGCAGGACGAACAACAGGATGAGCGCGGTGATGAGCGCCGACTCGATGCGCCAGGTGCGACCGAGCATCCGCTGCGCAACGGCATCGACCGCGATGATCGCGACGGCCAGCACGATGAGCGACACCGGCAGCGCGAGCGGGTCGCCGGCGATCTGACCCACGAGAGTGAGCACGAAAGCGATCACCGTCAGCGCGGAGAGTGCGACGAGGACGAACCGGTACATCGACACTCGCCCGAGCGCGCCGACGGTCCGATTCCGAAAGGCTGTCAGGGACGTCATACGAACAACTCCGCTTCGCAGTGAGGTGACCATTCGACGGAACCGTCGGTGCGCATCCGCACCCACGATGCCCCCTGCGCCTGCGCGAACCGCGGGCCGCCGTCGAAGAAAAGGGCGGTGGCGACGGCATCCGCCGTCATGGCGTCCGAAGCGACCGCCCACGTCGCTGCGTACTCCCGAACCGGCTCGCCCGTGCGCGCGTCGAGAACGTGATGCAGACCATCGCCCCACGCTCGACGGTTGGTCGCGGAGGCGCACAGCGCCCCGGCGTCAAGCGTCCAGACTCCGACCGCCCGGGACCCGTCATACGGGTGCTCGAGCGCGACACGCTGCTGCACCCCGTCGATCGCGAGGTCGCCGCTCGCATCGACGACGAGCCAGCCGGCCGTGCGCCGCCGCAACTCCGACATCACGAGATCGACGAGGCGACCCTTGCCCACCGCGCCCACATCGATCGTCGCCTGGCTGTGAAGCGTGAGTCGGTCGTCCGCCAGCTCGACGACATCGCGCCACCGGTCCGGCGCGGCCATCGCCCCGCGATCGCGGAGGGAGTACGAGCCGTCGTAACCGCGCCGGGCGAGTGCGTCACCCACGAGCGGGTTCACCGCGCCGTCCGTGACGTCGGCCAGGTCGCCGTACAGCGCCAGCAAGGCCGCGGCGTCGGGAGGCGCCGCGACCGATCCGCCCGACGCCAGCCGGCTCACGGTCGAGTCCGCGCGGAATCTCGACCAGTCCCGATCGAACGACTCCACGAGCGACATCACCGCTGACCGATCGCCGTCACGCAGCGGCACCTCGCTGTCGACGCACCACGCGGTTCCGATGGCGCCGAACTCCCACCGCCCGAAGCCGGCAGTCGCGACGATCATGCTGCCGCGTCGGTGCGGATCTCCTCGACCGCCGCGTTGAAACCACCGCTCGTGAGCGACGAGCCCGCCACGCGGTCGACCTTCACGTCGTCGAGGCTCTTGCCGACGACGGCATCCGAGATGCCGCCGATGAACTGCGACTGGTACTGCTTGCTCTCGCGGCGGGTCGGCTCACCGGTGACCTCGACCGCGGTCACGGCATCGGATTCGACCGTGAGCGTCACGGTGATCGTCTCGGGGCCCTCGGGGGTCTGATAGGTCCCCTCGGCCGTGTACGTGCCGTCGGTGTAAGTGCCGCCGGTCGCCCCCGACGAACCGCTCGGGCTGCTCGAACCGGTCTCGGTCGTCGCGTCGGCGGAGGGCGCCGTGCCTGATGCGGGCTGCTCGCCTTCGGCTTGGCCCGCGCAGCCGGCGAGGAGCGCAAGGCCGGCGACGGACGCCGCGGCGGCGGTCACGCGGAGCGAACGGGGTACGGCAGTGGCGCGGATCATGATGGGTCCTCCTGTGTCGTGCCCCTCCGGGGGGAGGTGGGCTGATCTCACGCTAGCGGCCCGTCGCCATGGCTCCCCTCTGTCGTTCCTATGCGTTTGCATCGAGTTCCGGCGCGCGCCACAGCGCTTTCAGCCCTTCGACCGCGAAGAAGATCGCCACGGCGAACCCCAGCGGAAGCAGCCAGGCCTGCGCCGAGAGCGGCCGCGAGTCGAACAGCGCGTTCATGAACGGCACGTACGTGTAGATGAGCTGCAAGCCGACGAGGGCTGCAGCCGACCACCAGATCACCCGGTTGCCGCGCAGGACATCCCGGGTCAGGCTCGAACGGCGCAAGAACCGGCAGTTCAACAGGAACGCCAGCTGGCCGAGCGCGAGTACGGAGACCGAGACCGTCCGGGCGACATCCAGCTCGGCGCCCGTTGCTCGAACGATCGCGAACGCCGCGAGCGTCGCTCCCCCGATCATCACCGACACGATGAGGACGAACAGAAGTTCGCGCAGCGAGATGATCGACCCGCCGCTCGACCGGGGCGGTCGCGACATGATCCCCGGCTCGGCCGGCTCGTACGCGAGGGCGAGCGAGAGCGTCACCGCCGTGACCATGTTCACCCACAGCACCTGCACGGGAGACAACGGCAGCGCCAACCCGAAGACGACGGCGACGAGGATCACGAGCGACTGGGCCCCGTTGGTGGGCAGCAGGAACACGATCGACTTGCGCAGGTTGTCGTAGATCCGGCGCCCCTCGCGGATCGCGGAACGGATGGTGGCGAAGTTGTCGTCAGCGAGTACGATCTCGGCGGCTTCTTTCGTCGCCTCGGTGCCCTTGATCCCCATCGCGACTCCCACGTTCGCGCGGGTGAGCGCGGGGGCGTCGTTGACGCCGTCACCGGTCATCGCGACCACCTCGCCGTGCGACTGGAGCGCTCGGACGATACGGATCTTGTGCTCGGGACTCGTCCGCGCGTAGACGTCGACGTCGCGGACGACATCCTTCAGCTTCTCCTGGCTGAGCGACTCGAGCTCGCCGCCGGTGAGCACGCGGGGTTCGTCATCCGACACCAGCCCCATCTCACGGCTGATCGCGACGGCCGTTCCCGCATGGTCGCCCGTGATCATCTTCACGCGGATGCCGGCCCGGTGGCAGTCGGCGATCGCCTCGACGGCCTCGGGCCGCGGGGGGTCGAGGATGCCCCAGAGGCCGAGGAACTCCAGCTCATCGACGTCGTCGATCCCGACCTCGTCGAGGCGCGACGGCTTGCGCGCGGCGGCGAGCACGCGCAGGCCCTCGGCGCTCAGCTCGGCGATGACCGCATCCCAGAACTCGCGGTCGAGTTCCTCCGGCCCCGCGGCCCCGCGCTGGCGCGTCGAGCGGTCGAGCAGCCGGTCGGGCGCGCCCTTGACGAGGAGAGCGCGCGACCCGTCGGCGCCCTCGTTCAGGGTCGCCATGAACTTGTTCTCCGAGTCGAACGGGAGCACGTCCACGCGACGGACGCCCTCTGCCTCACCGTCGTGTCCGCCCTTCATCGCGACGACGCGCAGCGCACCCTCGGTCGGCTCACCGACGAGCTTCCAACCGTCGTCATCCGAGACGATGTTCGCGTCGTTGCAGAGGTCCGCTACGGCGAGGACGGCCGACAGATCACCGCCGGAACGCCCGTCCCCGTCGGTCCGCTCGATCTCGCCCGCCGGTTCGTAGCCCAGCCCCGAGACGTCGTAGCGGGCGACCGGGGTGACGATCCGCCGCACCGTCATCTCGTTCTTCGTCAGCGTGCCCGTCTTGTCGGAACAGACGGTCGTCACCGAGCCCAGCGTCTCGACAGCGGGAAGCTTCCGCGTGATGGCGCGACGCCGGGCCATCTGCTGGACACCGATCGCCAGAGTGATCGTCACGAGCGCCGGCAGCCCTTCCGGGATCGCCGCCACCGCGAAACCGATCGTGGCCGAGACGAGCTCGCCGAACGGCATCCCGTGCACGAATCGGCCGACGAGCATCATGGCGGCCGCCATCCCGAGGATGACGAGGGTCAGGACCCGCCCGAACGCGTCCAGCTGCTTCGTGAGAGGCGTCGTCAGGGCTCCAGCGCCCCCGACGAGCTCCTGGATCTTGCCGATCTCGGTACGAGCGCCCGTGCCCGTGACGATTCCGCGGGCCTGTCCCGCCGACACGATCGTGCCGGAGAACGCCATCGACGCCCGGTCGCCGACGCCGGCATCCGCGTCGACCGGATCGGTGTGCTTCGACGCCGGTACCGACTCGCCGGTCAGCGCCGCCTCGTCGATGCGCAGCTGGCTCGCCTGGACGAGCCGGAGGTCGGCCGGAACCTTATCGCCCGGTGACAGGCGCACGACATCGCCGGGCACGAGCTCGGCGGCGGGCACACTCCGCCACGAGCCGTCTCGGCGCACGCTCGCATCCGACGACAGCATGCCGCGGATGCCCGCGAGAGCCTTCTCGGCGCGCCCCTCCTGGGCATACCCGATCACCGCGTTGATGATGGCGACGGCGAGGATGACCCACACGTCGAGCCAGTCCGCCATGACCGCCTTGATCGCGGCGGCGGCCAGCAGGATGTAGATCAGCGTGTCGTTGAAGTGCGAGAGGAACCGCAGCCACGCGGGCGTGCGCTTGGCCTCGGGAAGGACGTTCGGCCCCACCGCGTCGAGGCGCCGCCCTGCTTCATCCGAGCTCAGGCCGTCGGCACTGGTTCTGAGCGCCGCGGCGACCTCGTCGACGGGGCGGGCGTACGAGCGAGGCGACTCGAGATCCGCCTCGGAGACAGGGGCAGCCATGGGCCGATCCTACGGCGTGCGGCTTTGCGGTACACCGGAGGCCGCCGGAGAAGATCCCGGTGCGGCCCCGTCCCGAGCCCGACGCTCGATGCAGCGCCGGGGTCACCCTGCCGGGGTCAGGTCGAGTCAGGCGGCGCCGTCGAACATGCTGGTGACAGAGCCGTCCTCGAAGACCTCCTTGATCGCGCGCGCCAGGAGCGGGGCGATCGGGAGGATGGTGAGGCCGGGGAAGCGCTTGTCGTCACCGAGCGGGATCGTGTCGGTGACGACGACCTCGTCGATCGCGGCATCCTGCAGACGCTCGACCGCGGGGTGACTGAAGACGGCGTGCGTCGCCGCGACGATGACGCGCTCGGCGCCGTTGTTCTTCAGGGCCTGCGCGGCCTTGACGAT
Organism: Microbacterium sp. BDGP8; assembly: GCF_029991045.1. Classification (NCBI taxonomy): domain Bacteria; kingdom Bacillati; phylum Actinomycetota; class Actinomycetes; order Micrococcales; family Microbacteriaceae; genus Microbacterium; species Microbacterium sp. BDGP8. The sequence goes on from NZ_CP120712.1 coordinate 1,949,976, forward strand.
CGTGCCACCCGTGTCGATCATGTCGTCGACCAGCAGGCAGACACGACCCCGGACATCACCGACGATCTCGTTGACGGTGACCTGGTTGGCGACGTTCGGGTCGCGCCGCTTGTGGATGATCGCGAGCGGAGCGCCGAGGCTGTCGGACCAGGTGTCGGCGACGCGGACGCGGCCGGTGTCCGGCGACACGACGGTGAGCTTCTCGCGGTCCTCCGGGCTCAGCGTGCGCTCGAAGTGCTCGAGCAGGACCGGCTTGGCGAACAGGTGGTCGACGGGACCGTCGAAGAACCCCTGGATCTGCGCGGCGTGAAGGTCCACGCTCATCACGCGGTCGGCGCCGGCCGTCTTGAACAGATCGGCGACGAGACGCGCGCTGATGGGCTCGCGGCCGCGACCCTTCTTGTCCTGCCGCGAGTAGGGGTAGTACGGCGCGACGACGGTGATGCGCTTGGCGGACGCGCGCTTGGCGGCATCCAGCATGATCAGCGTCTCCATGAGCCACTCGTTGACCGGCGGTCCGAACGATTGCACCAGGAAGAAGTCGCATCCGCGGATCGACACCTCGAAGCGGGTGAGGATCTCGCCCGATGCGAAGGTGCGGTGCTCGGTCGGGACGAGCTCCGTGCCGAGCTGCGTTGCTACATCGGCCGACAGCGCGGGGTGCGAGCCACCGGATGCCACGACGAGACGCTTCTTGGTCTTGGCGACCAGTCCCGGGGCGATGCCCCGCGAGACGTCGAGGTCAACCGTGTTCTTCTTGCGAGCCATCGTCCGCTTCCTGTGAAGACCGCACGCGTGCCGCTGCTGCGGCGGCTGCAGTACCGGGTCTGTTCTTCTCGACCCACCCTGCGACATTGCGCTGGGGGGCGACGCTGAGCGCGAGAGCACCGGCCGGGACGTCCTTGCGGATGACCGCTCCGGCGCCCGTCTTGGCGCCCTCACCGATCTTAACCGGCGCGACGAAGACGTTGTGCGAGCCGGCGTGGACCTCGTCGCCGATCACGGTGCGGTGCTTGGCGAGGTCGTCGTAGTTCGCGGTGATGGCACCCGCCCCCAGGTTCACGCCGCGGCCGATCTCGGCGTCGCCGACGTACGACAGGTGCGGGACCTTGCTGCCTTCCCCGATGACGGCGTTCTTCGTCTCGACGAACGTGCCGATCTTGCCGCGCTCGCCGAGCTGCGTGCCCGGCCGGATGTACGAGAAGGGCCCCACGGTCGCGTCGGCCCCGATGACGGCGAGGGTCGCGTCGCTCCGCGTGACGGTCGCGCCCGCGCCGACCTCGCAGTCCGAGAGGCTGGTGTCGGGCCCGATCGTCGCACCCTCCGCGATCACCGTGGCACGCAGGATGTGCGTGTTCGGCAGAACGGTCACGTCGGGGGCCAGCGTCGCCGTGACGTCGATCCACGTCGTGGCGGGGTCCTGCACGGTCACCCCCTCGAGCTGCCAGCGGCGCACGGTGCGGGCGTTGAGCAGGCGCGCGGCCTCGGCCAGCTGCACCCGGTCGTTGACGCCGACGATGAGATTCGCGTCCGCGACGAGCTGCGCGGCGACCGCGAGCGCGTCGTTGCGGAGCATGCCGACGACATCGGTGAGGTACTTCTCGGCCTGCACGTTGGCGATGCTGATGCGGCCGAGCCGCTCGCGCAACGGCGCTGCCTGGAAGACGTAGACCCCGGCGTTGACCTCGTCGACGGCGCGCTCGGCATCCGACGCGTCCTTGTGCTCGACGATGCGGTCGACGCTGCCCGCGGTGTCACGGATGACGCGACCGTAACCGGTCGGGTCGCTCAGGCGTGCGCTCAGCATCGTGGCGGCGGCGCCCGATGCACGATGGGTGCGCAGCATCTCGCCGAGCGTCGCGTCATCGAGCAGGGGGACGTCCGCGCTGAGTACGAGCACGTCACCGTCGAAGTCCGGCAGCTGGTCGAGAGCGACCTCGACGGCCCGGCCGGTGCCGGGGATCTCGTCCTGGTCGACGACGACGACCTCGGGCGAGACGCCGAGCACGGCCTCGGCGACGCGATCGCGCTCGTGCCGGACGACGACGAGCACGTGAGCGGGTGCGAGGTCGCGTGCCGTGTCGAGCACATGGCCGACGAGGGGGCGACCGCCGATGCGGTGCAGCACCTTCGGGAGGGAGGACTTCATCCGCGTCCCCTGCCCCGCGGCGAGGATCACGACAGCGAGACGGGGGTCGAGTGGGGTGTCGCTCATGCTCCGCCGCCAGGACTCGAACCTAGACCTCACAGCTCCAAAGGCTGTCGTGCTGCCATTACACCACGGCGGAACGCCGCACGCAGGTGCAGCCCGACAAGTCTGCCAGAGCGCGCGGGGTCGCGTCTGCGCCGCGGCTGAGTCCCGCCCCGCGGGTCGGGATAATGGTGCCATGGCACACGAGACCGACGAGGTGGACCGCATCGTCGGTGCGTGGTCGCTGCAGCGCCCCGACCTCGACTTCTCCCCCCTCGGGGTGCTCTCGCGCGTCGACCGGCTGTCGCGTCACCTCGACCGGGCGCGGCGCGAGGCGTTTCGCCGCAGCGATCTCGAGCCGTGGGAGTGGGACGTGCTCTCGGCCCTGCGCCGCGCGGGCGAGCCCTACCAGCTGAGCCCGAAGCAGCTGCTGCAGCAGACCCTCGTCTCGAGCGGCACGATGACCAACCGCATCGACCGGCTCGTCGCGCGCCGGCTCGTTCGGCGCGAGGCCGATCCGGGCGACGGGCGCAGTGTCCTGGTGACCCTCACCGACGACGGACGCATCCGCGTGGATGCGGCCATCACGCGTCTCGTCGACGCGGAAGCCGTGCTTCTGTCCGGCCTGTCGAAGGGCGACCGGGACCGCCTGGCGTCGCTGCTGCGCAAGCTGTCGCTGGGGTTCGACGGCTCTCCCCCGCCGGCGTCCGCCTGACGCATCCCGCTCCGGCTGACAGCGGCCCCGCCGCGGGCGTGGCCTAGCCTGGAAGCAATATGGCGCATCTTCTGGGAGCCGAGGGCCTTCGCCTCGAGTATCCGACCAAAGTGGTGTTCGACGGGGTCTCCCTCGGAGTCGACGAGGGCGACCGCATCGGCATCGTGGGCCGCAACGGCGACGGCAAGTCGAGCCTCCTGCGCATGCTCGCGGGGCTCGTCGAGCCCGATTCGGGCCGCGTGACGGTTCGCGGCGGCACCCGGGTGGGCGTCCTGGCGCAGGCGGACGACCTCGACGACGACCTCCGGGTGCGCGACGCGGTGGTCGGTGACCTCGCCGATCACGAGTGGGCGGGCGACGCCCGCGTGCGCGACGTCATCGCGGGCCTTCTCGGCGACCTCGACTGGGAAGGTCCGATCCGCGGGCTCTCCGGCGGTCAGCGCCGTCGCGTCTCGCTCGCCGCGCTCCTCGCGGGCGATCACGACGTCATCTTCCTCGACGAGCCCACGAACCATCTCGACGTCGAGGGCATCTCGTGGCTCGCCGAGCACCTCAAGCGCCGCTGGTCGGCCGGTTCCGGTGCGCTCCTCGTCGTGACGCACGACCGCTGGTTCCTCGACGAGATCTGCACCGCGACCTGGGAGGTCCACGACCGCATCGTCGAACCGTTCGAGGGCGGCTACGCGGCGTACATCCTGCAGCGGGTCGAACGCGACCGGCAAGCCGCCGCCATCGAGGCCCGACGGCAGAACCTCGCCCGCAAGGAGCTGGCGTGGCTGCGCCGCGGCGCCCCCGCCCGCACCTCGAAGCCGAAGTTCCGCATCGACGCGGCGAACGAGCTGATCGCCGACGTTCCCGAGATCCGCGATCGGGTCGCGCTGCAGTCGCTCGCGGTGTCGCGACTGGGTAAGGATGTCGTCGACGTCCTCGACGCCGGTGTCAGCTACGGCGATCGCGTCGTGCTCGAGAAGGTCGAGTGGCGCATCGCGCCGGGCGAGCGCACCGGCATCCTCGGCGTGAACGGCGCGGGCAAATCGACGCTCCTCGGGCTCATCTCCGGTACCGTCGAGCCGACCGCGGGACGCGTCAAGCACGGCAAGACCGTCAAGGTCGCGACCCTCTCCCAGCGCATGAGCGAACTGGACGAGCACCTCGACCAGCCGGTCCGCGTCGTCATCTCGAATCTGCGGACGAGCTACACGATCGGCTCGGGATCGAAGGCGCAGGACCTGACCCCGGGGCAGCTCCTCGAGCGCATGGGGTTCAGCTCGGCGCAGCTCTCGACGCCGGTCAAGGACCTCTCCGGCGGGCAGAAGCGGCGTCTCCAGCTGCTGCTCATCCTGCTCGACCAGCCGAACGTGCTGATCCTCGATGAGCCGACCAACGACCTCGACACCGACATGCTGGCGGCCATCGAGGACCTGCTCGACTCGTGGGCCGGCACACTCATCGTCGTCTCGCACGACCGTTACTTCCTCGAGCGCGTGACCGATCAGCAGTACGCGATCCTCGGCGGGCGGCTGCGACATCTTCCCGGCGGTGTCGACGAGTACCTGCGGCTGCGACGCGAGCAGCCCGGGCGCACGGGGTCGACCTCAGCGGCATCCGCTCCGGCATCGGGTGGCGGGGCGGCGAGCCCGGCGGCCCCCACTCTGAGCGGCGCGGAGCGGCGAGCGGCCGAGAAGGAGATCTCGGCGATCGACCGCCGTCTCGAGAAGATCCAGGGCGAGATCGCGGCCGTCGACGCCCAGCTCGCGGAGGCTCACGACGACTTCGAGCGGATCATGAGCCTGCAGCGCCGGCGCGATGAACTCGTCGCCGAGACGACGACCCTCGAGGAACGCTGGCTCGAGCTCGGCGAGGCCATCGACGGCTGAGTGCGCGCCGCACGACGAAGCCCCCGGCGCTGTGCGCACCGGGGGCTTCATTGCGGATCAGACGAGTCCGTTGTCCTCGAGGAACTTCTTCGCGATCGCGGCCGGCTCGAGCTTGTCGACCGTGCTCTGGACGTTCAGGGCGACCAGGGCCTCGGGGGTGAGCTTCGCGCTGACGGCGTTGATGGTGTCCTCGACCTCGCCAGCGAGGTCCTTGTTGACGACCGGGACGACGTTGGACGCGAGGAAGAGCCCCTCGGGGTCTTCGAGCACGACGAGGTCGTCGGTCTGGATGCGCGGGTCGGCCGTGAAGACGTTCGCGACGTTGACGGTGCCGGCGACGAGGTCGTCGACCGTGGTCTCGCCGGTCGCCTGGAAGCCGACCTCGATGCCGTAGGTGTCGGCGAGGCCCGTCGGGCCGTAGGGACGCTGCTCGAGCTCGGCCGGGCCGCCGAGGGTCAGCGGCTCGGTGACGTTCGCGAGGTCGGCGATCGTGGTCAGGTTCCACTGCTCGGCGAACGCCGCCGTCACGGTGTACGAGTCCTGGTCGCTCGCGGTCGCCTGGTCGAGCACCGTGAGGTTCTCGGGGAGCGCGTCGGCGAGAGCGGCATACACGTCCTCGGAGGTGCGGGCGGTGGTGTCCTCGTCGAAGTACTGCAGCAGGTTGCCGGTGTACTCCGGGAACAGCGTCAGCGAGCCGCTCTCGAGCTCGGGCAGGTACGCCTCGCGCTGGCCGGTCGTGAACTGACGGTCGACGGTCTTGCCTGCGCCCTCGAGCGCCTGGGCGTAGATCTCGGCGATGATCTCGTTGGAGTAGTAGTCCTGCGAGCCGATGACGATGGTGCCGTCGGCGGGGGCCGCCGACTCGCCGCCGCCTTCCGCGAGCGGGTCGGAGCTCGCGCATCCGGCGAACAGGGTGGTGGCGGCGAGCACGCCGACACCGGCCGTCAGCAGGCGGCGGGTGGTGAAGCGGGACATGGGTTCCTCTTTTCGATGGTGCGGGAGTTCGGTGCTGTGGGTCGGGAAGGTCGGTCAGGCGGTCGCGGCGACGGGCCGGCGGTTCCGCTGCGGGGCGTCGGCGGCGCGCACACCGCGTGGCGCGCTGAGACGTTGCAGGAGGGCGAAGACGGCGTCGAGCAGGAGGGCGAGCAGCGCGAGGATCAGTGCGGCGCCGAGCACCTGGTCGATCGCGCGGAGGTCGATGCCCTGGATGATGCGGAAGCCGAGCCCCCCGAGGTCGGTGTACCCCGCGATCGTCACGGTCGCCACCACCTGCAGCACCGCGGAGCGCAGTCCGCCGATCAGGAGCGGCAGGCCCAGAGGAACCTCCACGCGCCAGAGGATCTGCCACTCCGTCATGCCGACGGCCCGGGCGGCGTCGATCGTGCGGCGATCGATCGCCTGCAGTCCGCTGTAGGCGCCCGCGAGCAGCGGCGGGATCGCCAGCACGACGAACGTGATGAACGCCGCCTCGGTCTTCTGGGTGACGCCCAGCAGCAGGATCAGCAGGATCAGCAGTCCGAACGAGGGGATGGCGCGGGCCGCTCCCGAGACGGCCACGGCGAACTCGCGGCCCTTCCCCGTGTGGCCGATGGCCCAGCCGATCGGTACGGCGATGAGCGCGGCGATCAGGACCGAGACGAAGGTGTAGAACAGCTGCTGGCCGATCAGGAACGGCACCGAGTTGCTGCCCGTGTACTGGGCGGGGTCGAGGATCCAGGCGATCGCGTCGACGAAGACGTTCATGCGGTCACCTCCCGTCGGCGGCGCGCGCGACGATCGCGGCGGGCCGAGCCCGCGTGCGCCCAAGGCATCACGAGTCGTCCGATCAGTACGAGCAGCGCATCGATAACGAGCGCGATGATCGCGACGGCGACGATGCCGGCGAACACCTCTTCGAGCAGGCGGCGCTGGATGCCGTTGGTGAAGAGATACCCCAGGTTGGTGACGCCGACGAGGATGCCGACGGTCGCGAGCGACACCGTCGAGACGGCCATGACCCGCAGGCCGGCGAGCAGCACGGGTCCGGACAGCGGCAGGTCGACCGCCCAGAAACGACGGAACCCGCCGTATCCCATGGCCGTGGCCGCCTGCCGGACGCCGGGGTCGACCGAGTCGAAGCCGTCGGCGACCGAGCGGGTCTGGATCGCGATGGCGTAGATCGTCAGCCCGACGATGAGGTTCGTCTCGGTGCGGATGCCGTACCCGAGCGCGCTCGGCAGCAGAACGAGCAGCGCGAGCGAGGGGATCGTGTAGAGAAGCCCCGTCAGGGTGATGACCCACCCGCGCAGCAGGCGATAGCGCCACGCGACCCACCCGAGCGGCACCGAGAGGACGAACCCGAGCACGATCGCGATGACGCTCTGCCGGATGTGATCCAGAGCGAGCGAGAAGATGAGGTCGAGATTCGACCAGATCCACGACACGTCAGGCGTCGCCTTCGACCAGGGTGCCCTGCGTGCGCCCCTCGGAATCGACGAGAACCGCGCCGTTGGCCGTCCGCTCGACGCGCAGGGCGCGCTTGCCCCGGTCGACGCCGATGAAGCTCGCGACGAACTCGTCGGCCGGGTCGCGGATGATCTCGCTGGGCGAGCCGACCTGCAGCTTCCGGGCGCCGGCCGCGAGGATCACGACCTGGTCGCCGAGGAGGAACGCCTCGTCGATGTCGTGGGTGACGAAGACGACGGTCTTGCCGAGCTCGCGCTGCAGACGCAGCAGCTCTTGCTGCAGCTCGTCACGCACGATGGGGTCGACCGCGCCGAACGGCTCGTCCATCAAGAGGATGTTGGGGTCGTTCGCGAGGCCCCGGGCAACTCCCACGCGCTGCTGCTGGCCACCCGACAGCTGACTCGGGTAGCGATCGGCCATCCGGGTGTCGAGACCGACCGTCTCCATCAGCTCGAGCGCCCGGCGACGCGCGTCACGCCGGCTCGTGCCGGTCAGCACGGGCACCGTGGCGATGTTGTCGGCGACGGTGAAGTGCGGCAGCAGCCCCGAGTTCTGCATGACGTATCCGATACGGCGGCGCAGATGCACCGGCGAACCGGTCGCGACGCTCTCGCCGTCGATCTCGATGGCTCCGGAGGTCGGCTCGACCATGCGGTTGATCATGCGGAGCAGCGTCGTCTTGCCGCATCCCGACGATCCGACGAAGACGGTCGTCTTGTGCGAGGGGATGACCAGAGAGAAGTCCTGCACCGCGCGGGTGCCGTCGGGGAACTCCTTGACGACGTCGCGGAACTCGATCACGCGTTCAGCTCTCGATGACGACCGAGCGGTCGAATGCGACGTAGCCGGAGAAATCTGTGCCGACGCGCTCGATCGCGGTCGGGTACGGCGTGGGGTAGGACCACGCCTTGTCCGAGGAACCGGCGACGTCGAAGTACTGGGCGTCACCCTTCCACGCGCACGTGTACGCGGTGTCGCTCTCGGTCAGGACGCCCGGAGCGATGCTCCGCGGCGGGAAGTACCAGTTGCCCTCGATCCGCACGAGATCGCTCTCGTCGGCTTCGGCGATGATCGTGTCGCCCAGTCGTGCACGCATGGCGCCGCCCTCCGTTGTGGTCTCTCACGCTAGCGTTCGGAGCCGACACTCGGGCCGTGTTGCGTCATGTCGCGAAATGGACTAAACAGCGCATCCCGGCTCGGGCGGAGCGATCAGTACCAGAGGCCGACGCGGGGAACGATCGTCGATGCGAACATGCGCGAGGATGCCGCGAGGTCGGTGCCGGTCAGGCGTCCAGCGCGCCCGAGAGTCTCGGGCGACACACCGCCGAGATAGACGGCCGCGAGCGCGACGACCGACAGCTCGAGCACATCGGCGCCGGCCGTATCGGCATCCGCCGCCGTCGCCACCGCGCCCTCGCCGTCGTCATCGACCGTCAGGAGGTACTCGCCGGTGGCGATCCCGAGCGGGTCGCTCACTCGCAGCAGCACGCGCCCCGCGGAGCCGTAGGTGCGCGCGCGGAGGGCGGCCGGCACGTCGAGGATGCGCAGGTACTGGTGGTCGAACACCGAGACCGAGGCGGCCCGCCGATCGCCGATCATCCACAGCACCGCCTCGTCGACCGAGCACAGCTCCGCGCGGACGTGGGCCACCAGGTCGAGCTCCAGCAGGAACCGCCAGAGCGCCGCGTACGCATCGTCGGTCTCGGCGATGAGGATCGTCACCTTCGCGGTGCCCTTGACGATGTCCCGCTCATGAGGCGCGAGCGAGTAGGTCAGGATGCCGCGCACCTCGCCCGCGGCGTCGCGATACTGCACGCAGCGGATCGCTCCCCCGTCCTTCTCGTCGGGATCCGTGCCGGTGAAGCGGTCGCCGTGTCCCGGCGGCAGCGCGATGTCGCCGGGGGTGCGGTGACGCGTGCGCTCGTGCAGCGTCGCCACGAGGTCGCGTGCGGCCGTCCGATCGATGAAATCGAGGCGCCCGTCGGGCGTCGGACCCGCCCAGCGCACCCGGCGGGTGTCGATGTCGAGGATCGCGGCGGAAGCCGCCGAGGCGAAGCCGTAACGGCCGTAGAGCGTCGACTCGGTCACCGTGAGCATGGCGATGGGAAGCCCGGCCGCCGCGACGGTGCGCACCTCGCCCTCCAGGAGCGCCCGCGCGATGCCTCGGCGCCGGTGCGTCTGCGCGACGGTCACGGCGCTGATCGCACCGGCGGGGATCGTTCCGCCCGGCACGGTGAGCTCGGAGGGCCACGACGCGATCGTGCCGACCGCCACCTCCGGCATCGGCCCGCTCTCGTCGAACACGCCGGTCAGGCGCCGACCGCTGTTCCTGCCGCGTGCGCCGGCGATCTGCTCGGGCGAGCGCTCGCCGTCCTGGAAACCGCGCGAGACGGCCTGGATCCAGCCCTCGAACGCCGGTTCGCCGGCGGCCACGGTCAGGTACGTCAAGCCGCGCTCGGCGAGCGCGCGATGCGACGCCTCGTCGACGTCACGGTTCAGCAAGGAGGTCTGGGGCTCGGTCATCGGGTCACCACTTTCGCGCCCGTCACCGGGCCGGAGATGTGACGGGCACGGTGGCCCATCGCGGACAGGTTCTGCTCGATGCCGCGCGCCGCGTCGGCGTCGGCGGCGAGGAAGGCCAGCGTGGGGCCGGAGCCCGACACGAGGCCGGCCAGCGCGCCGATCTCGACGGCGCGATCGAGCAGCTCGCCCAGGTCGGGGCGCAGCGCGCACGCGGCATCCTGCAGATCGTTGCGCAACGCGCCCGCGAGCAGGTCGGGGGAACCCGAACGCAGGGCCTGCAGGACGACCGGGTCGACCTCCGGCGGCTCGGGCCGTGGCGCGATGTCGGGACGGCGTTCGGCTCGCAGCCGATCGAGCTGCGCGTACACCTCGGGGGTGGAGAGTCCGGCTTCGTCGATCACCACGACCCAGTCGAAGCGGGCCCGCCCCAGCGCCGGGCTCAAGCGATCGCCGCGTCCCGTCCCGACGGCACTGCCGCCCATGAGAGAGAAGGGGACATCGGCGCCCAGTCGCGCTGCCAGCTCCTGCAGTGCCGGGGAGGTGAGCCCGGCGCCCCACAACGCGTCGCAGGCCACGAGGGCGGCGGCGGCATCCGCCGAGCCTCCGCCCATGCCGCCGGCCACCGGGATCGCCTTGCAGATCTCCAGGTGCACGCCGCCGAGATACCCCACCTCGCGCGCCACCATCCGTGCGGCGCGCAGAGCGAGGTTGCGATCATCGAGCGGAACGCCGGGCACGGGCGCACCCGCCTCATCGACGACGCTCACGCTGAAGTCGTCCGCCGGTGTGGCGACCAGGTCCTCGTACAGCGAGACGGCTTGATAGACCGAGGCGACGTCGTGGTAGCCGTCGTCCTGGACGGACCCGACGTCGAGGAACAGGTTGATCTTGCCGGGAGCCCGCACACGCACGCGGTCGGGGACGGCGCTGAGGCTCATGAGCCGTCCGGCCCGTCCCAGATCGAGCCGATGCGGGAGGCGATGTCGTCGATCCGCTCGAGCTCGTCCTCGGTGAGGTCGGGCCCGTCGAGCGCCGCCAGGTTCTCGTCCAGCTGAGCGGTGCGCGATGCGCCGATGAGAGCCGAAGCAACCACCGGGTCACGCAGCGTCCACCGGATGGCGAGCTGGGCGAGGGTCTGCCCACGATCGCGCGCGAGGTCGCCGAGCTCGCGCAGGCCCGCCAGTGCGGACGCCGACAGCCGCCCGTCATCGGGCAGCGAGAAGCGCTGCATCGACCGCTCGGACGTGCCGTCGTCGAGATACCGCCCCGTCAGCAGACCCTGCTGCAGCGGCATGAAGCCGATGGCGCCCATCCCGTCTCGGCGCAGCTGGTCGGTCAGGCCGTCCTCGATCCAGCGGTTGAGGATGGAGTACGAAGGCTGGTGGATCACCAGCGGCGTGCCGAGGTCGCGGGCCACCGCGGCGGCTCGAGCGGAGTTCTCGGCCGAGTACGACGAGATCCCGACGTAGAGCGCCTTGCCCTGACGCACGAGCGCGTCGAGCGCTCCCACCGTCTCCTCGATCGGGGTCGTGTCGTCCTCGCGGTGCGAGTAGAAGATGTCGACGTAGTCGACGCTCATCCGCTTCAGCGACTGCTCGGCGCTCGCGATCAGGTACTTCCGTGAACCGTGGTTGCCGTAGGGGCCGTCCCACATGTCGTACCCCGCCTTCGACGAGATGATCAGGTCGTCGCGGTAGGGCGCGAAATCCTCGCGCATCATGCGTCCGAAGTTCGTCTCGGCCGAACCGTAGGGCGGCCCGTAGTTGTTGGCGAGATCGAAGTGCGTGATGCCGCGGTCGAAGGCGTGGCGCAGCACCTCGCGCTGACGGTCGAAGGGGATGTTGTCGCCGAAGTTCCACCACAGCCCGAGCGAGATCGGCGGCAGGAACAGCCCGGAGGCCCCGACCTGGCGGTACCCGCTGCTCTCGTAGCGATCGGGGGCTGCGGTATAGGGACGGTGCAGGTCTCCGCCGCGCGAGGCGGGGAAGCGGGGCGAGGCGGTCACCGTCCGAGCCTATCGAGCGCGCACCCGCCTGCGTCCTCATTCGCGCAGAGTCTCCGAGGTGCGCGGAAACACCGATGTAACGGAGAATGTCTAGTCTGCCTACCGAGACAATCATCCCCCGAGGAGGAAACCCTGGCCCTTTCCGCTCTGCCCCGCCGCGAGAACCCCTGGATCGATCTGCCCGCGAGCCGCGACGACGTGATCCTCGACGAAGGCGTCCTGCGCCTCGTCCACGAGACCACGACGCCGGACGGCGCCCGCACCGCCGACCTGCTGCTGATCGCCGACGCGCTCGAGTCCGCCGGCATCCGCACGCTGCTCATCCGGCACGATCTCCACACGCCCGCGCTCGCGATCGACCTCGCCGACGCGCACAGGACGGCGGCGACCCTGCGCAGCCTCGGTCAGCGCGAGCCGCTGTATCTCAAGGCGAAAGGCACGGCCCCTGTTTTCGCGGCCGATGCGGACATCCCCGATTCCGCACCCCACGCGCTCCGGGCCTACCGCCCCCGCGTCAGCGCTGGCGGAGGCCGGCGGTACGACCACGAGTACGGCGTGCGCGTGGAGTTCTGGCGGTTCGGCGAGACGGCCGTCGAGGCTCCGCAGGCGAATGCGCTCATGCGGCGCATCACGCCGGCGCAGGACGTGCACATCGTGAGCGGGTCGCGGTACGGACGCGAATGGCAGACGGTGGTCGGAATGCTCGACCCGCACCCCCGCGAGGTCACCCACGACATCGACATGGTGTTCTCGTGGGTCGACGGCTCGGCGAGCGAGTTCCAGCGGCAGCGCGCCGCCCAGCTCTCCGAGTACGTCGTCGGCGAGGGAGATGACGGTCCGGCCCGCTATCGGCACGTCGACGAGCTCCGCTACGCCCTGCGGAGCGTGCACATGTACGCGCCGTGGGTGCGGCGGATCTTCATCGCGACGGACTCCCCCGCGCCCGCATGGCTCGCCGACCACCCGAAGGTGACGATCGTGCGCAGCGAGGAGTTCTTCGCCGACCCCTCCACTCTGCCCACGCACAACTCGCACGCGGTCGAGGCCCAGCTGCACCGCATCGACGGGCTGGCCGAGCACTTCCTGTACTCGAACGACGACATGTTCTTCGGTCGCCCCGTGCGTCCCGAGCTCTTCTTCTCGCCCGGCGGCATCTCGTCGTTCGTCGAGTGCGACGTGCGCATCGGCGCGGGCGACCCGCGCCTGGAGCGCTCGGGCCACGACAACGGCCTGCGCGTCAACCGAGCCCTGTTGCAGGAGCGCTTCGGGCGCGTCATCGTCCGCGACCTCGAGCACTGCGCCGCTCCCCTGCGCCGCAGCGTCATGCAGGAGCTCGAGGAGACGTTCCCCGAGGACTTCCGCCGCACCGCGGCATCCCGCTTCCGCGCTGCGACCGACATCTCCGTGACCAACTCGCTCTACCACTACTACGCGATGTTCACGGGGCGCGCGCTGCCGACATCGGTGCCGCGCACCCGGTACGTGCAGACGACGCTCGCCCGCTCGCTCGCCGGAATGGAGCGGCTGGCGAAGCGTCGCGACATCGACATGTTCTGCCTGAACGACGGCGGCGAGACCGAGGTTCCGGAGGAGATCCGGGTCGCATCGCTGCGCGATGTGCTGGAGCGGATGTTCCCGATCCGCGCGCCCTGGGAGATCCCGGCGGTCAGCGAAGGACGGGCACGGGACGCGTCGGCGGCGCGCTCCGGCGTGAAGCGCTGACGGGCGCGATCCCGGCCTCGGCAAGCCGCCGCTGAGCCTCGCCCGCGTCGGTGTACTCGAGGGTGGCCGGCGCATCGACCGGCACGACCGAATGCACGACCGTGTCGTCGTACACGTGGACGAAGTTGAACGACTGCGCGCCGTCCTGCGGGCGCGTGCCTCCCACGGGAACCGTGAGGTCCTGCGCGTAACAGGTCGAGGACGCCACCGAGACCGGGATGCCGGCGAACGTCGCGAAGGTCGAATAGTGCAGGTGGCCCGCGATGATGGCGCGCACGTCCGAGCCCGCGAGCACAGCGGCGAGCGAGCGCTGGTCGCGGAGCTCGACGCTGGCCGCCAGCGGCAGGACGCTCGGGACCGGCGGATGATGCATGGCGAGGATCGACCCCAGCGGGGCCGGGGTCGACAGCACCTCGCGCAGCCACGCCAGCTGCGCGGGGCGCACTTCGCCGTGATGCGCGCCGGGGACGCTGGTGTCGAGCGTGATGAGCCGAAGCCCGTCGATCTCGTCGACGCGATCGGCGGCATCAGCGGTACCGGGCTCGCGCCACAGCGTCTCGCGGAATCCTGCGCGGTCGTCGTGGTTGCCCATGACCCAGAAGACGCGGGTCCCCAGACGCTCGGCGAACGGCTCGACCAGGTCGCGCAGCTCGGCGTACGCACCGCGCTCGCCGAGATCGACGAGGTCGCCGGTGAAGACGATCCCGTCGGGGCGAAGGGCGGCCGTCTCGATCGCATCGAGGGCCCGGCGCAGGTGCGCGGCCGCGTCGACGCGGTCGAAGAGCTGGGAGCCGGCGGCTCGCAGGTGGGTGTCGCTCAGGTGCAGCAGCACCCTTTCGGGTGCCGGGTACTCGGCGGTTCGCATCGTCTCTTCCGGGTCGGGTGATGCTCGCCGCGACGCTCGCGGCTCGTCCCGAATGTTACCGGCATGTTTCGGGAGAACCCGATGACGCGCTGATGAGCGTTCAGTGAACAGATGCCCCGAGCCGCACGAAATCGTCGATCGTGAGCTGCTCGCCGCGCAGGGTCGGGTCGATGCCGACGGCCTCGAGAGCCGCCGACGCCGTCGCCGCGGTTCCGCCGAACAGCGGCGAGACCGCCTGGCGGAGCATCTTGCGCCGCTGGCCGAAGGCCGCGTCGATGATCTGGAATGTGCGGCGGCGGAGGGCTTCGTCGCCGCGCGCCTCGGCATCCCGCTCGAAGGCGACCAGCAGGCTGTCGACGTTCGGGACGGGCCAGAACACCTGCCGCGAGACCGTGCCGGCGAGACGCCACGATCCGTACCACGCGGCCTTCGCGCTCGGCGAGCCGTAGATCTTCGACCCGGGCGCAGCGGCGAGGCGTTCGGCCACCTCGGCCTGCACCATCACCACACCGCGCCGCAGATACGGGAAGGTCTCGAGAAAATGCAGCAGGACGGGAACGCTGACGTTGTACGGCAGGTTCGCGACGAGCACGGTCGGCTCGCCCGGAAGCTCGGTGACGCGCAGCGCGTCGGCGTCGACGACCGTCAGCGCGCCGTCGGCGACGCCGTGCCGGGCCGCGGTGACCGGAAGGTGCGCGGCGAGGCGGTGGTCGATCTCGACCGCTGTGACGCTCGCTCCGGCCTCGAGGATCGCGAGCGTCAGCGACCCCAGACCGGGTCCGATCTCGACGACCCGCTCACCGGGCTGGACGCGGGCGGCGTGCACGATCTTGCGGACGGTGTTGGCGTCGACGACGAAGTTCTGCCCGAGCTTCTTGGTCGGCGTCACGTCGAGTTCGGCCGCGAGGGCGCGGATCTCGGCGGCACCGAGCAGGGTCACAGGCATGAGGACCAGCCTAGTTGCGCGGCGCCGCGTCGCCCGGCGGACGGCGCGGCGCTGCAGGTCATACGTCCGCGGAGACGCCAGCGGCAGCCCGAGCGGCGCCCGGCAGCGCCTCGAGGATCCGGCCGAGGGCGACGTCGTCGTGCGCGGCGGTGAGGAACCATGCCTCGAACGCCGAGGGGGGAAGCGACACCCCCGCGTCGAGCATCGCGTGGAAGAAGGCCGCGTAGGCGCCGGCATCCTGACGCGTCGCCGTCTCGTAGTCGGGGACGCCCGCGACCACCGCCGAGCCGAAGAAGACGCTGAAGAGCGTTCCCGCGCGCTGGACGATGTGCGGCACACCGGCCGCATCGAGGGCGGCCGAGGCCGCGACGGAGACCGTGTCGGCCGCTCGCGAGATGCGCGCGTAGACGTCGGCGTCGGCGAGCCGGAGGGTGGCGAGACCGGCCGCGACCGCGACGGGATTCCCCGAGAGCGTGCCGGCCTGGTAGACGGGGCCGAGGGGCGCGAGCAGATCCATGATCTCAGCGCGTCCCGCCAGCGCCGCGACCGGAAGACCACCTCCGACGACCTTGCCGAAGGTGAGCAGGTCGGGAGCGACGTCTTCGCCCGTCTCGCGCAGGACTCCCCAGTAGCCCGAGGGTCCGGAGCGGAATCCGGTCAGGACCTCGTCGCTGATGAGCAGCGCGCCGTGCCGGGTCGTGAGCTCGCGGAGGAACGTCGTGAAGCCGGGCACGGGCGGGACGACCCCCATGTTCGCGCCGGCGGCCTCGGTGATCACCGCGGCGATGTTCGGGCCGTGCTCGGCGAAGACGGCCTGGAGGGCGGCCCGGTCGTTGTAGGGCACCACGAGGGTCTGCGCGGCGATCGGAGCGGGGACGCCCGCCGATCCGGGCAGGGCGAGGGTCGCGAGTCCCGAGCCGGCCTGAGCGAGGAGCCCGTCGGAGTGACCGTGATAGTGGCCCGAGAACTTCACCAGCAGGTCACGTCCGGTCGCACCCCGCGCGAGCCGGATGGCGGTCATGGTCGCTTCCGTGCCCGTCGAGACGAGACGGATCTTCTCCGCGATCGGCACGCGGCGGCGGATCTCCTCCGCCAGCTCGGTCTCGGCGGGGGTCGACGCACCGAACGACAGACCGCGGCGGGCAGCGTCGACGACGGCGTCGATGACCTCGGGATGAGCGTGTCCGACCAGCGCCGGCCCCCAGCTCGCGACGAGGTCGACGTAGTCGCGTCCCTCCGCGTCGGTGACGTAGGGACCGGTCGCGGAAACGTAGAAGCGCGGTGTGCCCCCCACCGAGCCGAAGGCGCGGACCGGGGAGTTCACACCTCCGGGGATGACAGCCCGGGCACGGTCGAACAGTTCGTCATTGCGGGTCATGCGAAGTCCTTTCCAGCGCGGATCCAGTCCGCCACCTCGCGGGCCCAGTACGTGAGGATCACATCGGCACCCGCGCGCCGGATGCCGACGAGCGACTCGGCGATCGTACGGTCACGATCGATCGCGCCGGCCCGCGCGGCCAGCTCGATCATCGCGTACTCCCCCGACACCTGGTACGCCCAGACCGGCACTGTGGCGGCTTCCGCGACGCGCGCGAGTACATCGAGGTAGGGGCCCGCGGGCTTGACCATGACGTAGTCGGCGCCCTCGGCGATGTCCTGCATCGCCTCGGCCAGCCCCTCACGCGCGTTGGCGGGGTCGAGCTGGTACGTGCGGCGGTCGCCCTGCAGAGTCGATTCGACGGCGTCGCGGAAGGGCCCGTAATAGGCCGAGGCGTATTTCGCTGAGTACGCCAGCAGCGCGACGTCGCTGTGACCGGCCTCGTCGAGCGCGGCTCGGATGACGGCGACCTGGCCGTCCATCATCCCCGACAGCCCCAGCACCTCGGCACCGGCCCGAGCCTGGGCGAGCGCCATCCGCGCGTAGACCTCGAGGGTCGCGTCGTTGTCGACCGACCCGTCGGCCGCGAGCAGCCCGCAATGACCGTGGTCGGTGAACTCGTCGAGGCACAGGTCGGCCTGCACCGTGATGCGTCCCTGAGCGGCGTCTCGCGCGACGCGGATCGCGCGATTGAGGATGCCGTCCTCGGCGACCGCCCCCGATCCCTCGGCGTCGCGGACGGCCGGAACGCCGAAGAGCATGATCCCGCCGATGCCCGCGTCCGCGGCATCCGTCACGACGCTCGCGATGGCCTCGATCGGATGCTGCATGACGCCCGGCATGCTGGCGATCGGCAGCGCCTCGTCGATGCCCTCCTTCACGAAGACCGGCAGCACCAGCTGCGCGGCGACGAGGTGGTGCTCGGTCGACAGGCGGCGCATCGCGGGGGTGCGGCGCGTGCGGCGCAGGCGCCGCTCGGGGAAGGTGCTCATGGGGAATCCTCTGGTGCGGGTCGCGCGTCGAGCTCTGCGATGAGGGCGTCGACGCTCTGCGAGTGTGCGGTGTGGTGCACGGTGTAGCCGAGCTTCTCGGCGTCGCGCGTGGTGCCGGGACCGATCGAGGCGATGAACACCTCGGGCCCGGGGATGCCGACCTGACGGCGGAGCTCGCGCCCGACGCTGAGCGACGTGAGGAGCACGGTGTCGATCTTCCCGGTGCGCACCTCCTCGGCGATCTCGGGGGTCAGGTCGACCCCGACCGTCCGGTACGCGATGCAGACGTCGACCTCGTAGCCCTGGAGCTCGAGCTCGTCGCTGATGACGGCCATCGCCAGGTCGGAGCGGAGCACGAGACAGCGCCCCGTCGATCGCGGCGAGCGTCCGGCGCACCACTGCGCGATCATGTTGGTCGCCGACGAGGTGCCGACCGGCACGAACTCGACCTCGAAGCCGGCGTCGGCCACGGCGCGCGCAGTCGGGCGGCCGACCGCGGCGATGCGCGTTCCGATCGGGATGCTCACTCGTTGGGCGACGAGCTGCTCGACGGTCGCGGCGCTCGTGATGAAGACCCAGGCGTACTCCCCCGCAGCCAGAGCGGTGAAGGCGGCGTCGCGGGCGGCGAGATCGCGCGGGGGCCGCGACTGGATGAGGGGCGCGATCACGCCGGTCGCGCCGCGGCGCTCGAGTTCATCGCGCACGCGCTCGCCCCAGGATCCCCCGCGGGGGATCAGAATGCGGCGTCCCTTCAGGCCGCCCGTCATCGGCTCGTCCCCGGCAGATCGGCGATGTCCGCGGCACCGCCGTCCAGCAGCTCGGCGACGACATCGGCGGCGACCGACTCACGCTCGCCCTCGGAGGTCAGGTCGGCGCGCAGGGCACGCTGGGCGCGCACCGTGCGGTCGCCCCCGGGCGCGTAGACCTCGGCGACGAAGACGGACTCGGCCGCGAGCCCGGTGACCGAGATCCCCACCGGCGCGGCACACCCGGCCTCCAGGCGGCGGAGGACCGCACGCTCCAGGAGGGCGCGCGACGACGACTCGGCGTCGTCGATCAGCGCGACCGCGCGACCGATCGGTCCGTCGAGGTCGACCGTGCGGATCTCGACCGCGAGGGCTCCCTGACCGGCCGATGTCGGCCACTGGTCGAGCCCGAAGACCTCGCCGATCGCCGCGTCGCGCTCGATGCGCCGCAGCCCCGCCTCGGCGAGGACGATCGCGTCGTACTCACCGTCGCGCATCTTGCGCAGGCGCGTGTCGATGTTCCCGCGGATGTCGCGCACACGCAGGTCGGGCCGGCGCCGGAGGACCTGCGCGACGCGGCGCGGCGACCCGGTGCCGATGACGGCCCCCTCGGGCAGACCGTCGAGAGTCGTCTCCTCGCTCGGACCGCACAGCACGTCGCGCTGCGGAGCCCGCGGCGGCACGGCACCGATGGTCAATCCCGGGTAGGGCGCGGTGGGAAGGTCCTTCATCGAGTGCACGACGAGGTCGCAGTCGCCCCGCAGCAGCGCCTCGCGCAAGGCGGTGGCGAACACACCGGTACCGCCCATCTGCGCGAGCGAGCCGGTCAGCACATCGCCGTCAGTGGTGATCTCGACGAGCTCGACGGTGATCCCGGTTGCATCCGTGATCGCGTCGGCGACGTGGCGCGACTGGGTCGTGGCGAGCAGGCTCGCCCGTGTCCCGAGACGGAGCACCGGCGCCGCGGACCTGTCGACGTCGTGTGCACCGGCTGTCACGGCGCCACCCCCGCGAGCGCCGGCTGGAAGCCCAGGCGCTTGTTCTCGCAGCATCCGGGACGGCACACGTCGTACCAGGGGCCCAGTGAGGTCACCGCGGGACGCTCCTCGACGGGCGTCCCCTCGAGCCGCTCCTCGACGAGGTCGACCAGACCCGCGACGTAGGCCGGGTGCGTGCTGGGCGACGCGGTGCGCACCGCGAACAGCCCGTGCTCCTCGGCCGTCTCCATCGCCTCGGTGTCGAGGTCCCAGAGCACCTCCATGTGGTCGCTGACGAACCCGAGCGGCACGATCAGCACGGCCTTGCGCCCCGCGGCGGGCAGCTCGGCGATCGCGTCGTTGATGTCGGGCTCGAGCCACGGCACGGACGGCGGGCCCGACCGGCTCTGGAACACCAGCTGCCACGGGCTCGTCGTGCCGAGCTCGGCCACGATCGCCTCCGCGACAGCGGTGTGCTGCGCGACGTACGCGCCACCGGGGCCGAAGCCGCGCTCGGGCGGGCCGGAACGGTCGGCGTCGGAGTTCGGGATCGAGTGCGTCGAGAAGAGGATCTCGATGTCCTCCTCGGCGATGCCGCGCTCGCGCACCTTCGCCAGGCCGTCGCGGATGCCGTCGACGAACGGAGCGACGAACCCGGGGTGGTCGAAGAACTGCCGGACCTTATCGATCTCGACCTCGCCCGCCAGTCCGGTGGCCTCCATCGCGTCGGCCAGGTCTTCGCGGTACTGGCGGCACGACGAGTAGGAGCTGTAGGCGCTCGTCGCGATCGCGATGACGCGACGATGCCCGTCGGCGTGCAGGTCGCGCAGGGCATCGTCGACGTACGGCATCCAGTTGCGGTTGCCCCAGTACACCGGCAGCCCGAGGCCGCGCGCGGCGATCTCCGCCTCGAGGGCGGCCTTGAGCTCGCGGTTGTGCTGGTTGATCGGCGACACGCCGCCGAAGTGGCGGTAGTGGTGCGCGACCTCTTCGAGGCGCTCGTCGGGGATGCCGCGCCCGGCGGTGACGTTGCGGAGGAACGGCAGAACGTCGTCCTGGCCCTCGGGGCCACCGAAGCCGAGGAGGAGGAGCGCGTCGTACGACGTGGGCTCGCTCACGTGGGGCGCTCCCCCGCACGACGCCGGACCGGCGGCGGGAACCGCGCAGCCGGGGGCGCACGGCGGCGCGCTCTGGGCACGCGGGGGCTTGGGGCGGAACTCGTTCGCGCTCATCAGGACAGCACCTCCGCCAGCTCGGACACCTCGACGCGTCGGCCGGTGTAGAAGGGCACCTCTTCACGGACGTGCCGCCGCGCATCGGTGGCGCGCAGGTCGCGCATGAGGTCGACGAGACTGATCAGCTCGTCGCTCTCGAGGGGCAGGAGCCACTCGTAGTCGCTCAGGGCGAAGGTCGAGACGGTGTTGGCGATGACGTCCGAGAACTTCGCGCCGCGGCGGCCGTGCTGGGCGAGCATCGCCGAGCGCTCCTCCTCGGGCAGCAGGTACCACTCGTAGCTGCGCACGAACGGGTAGAGGCAGAGCCAGTCGCGGGCGTGCTCGCCGCGAAGGTAACCGGGAACGTGCCGCTTGTTGAACTCCGCCTCGCGGTGCACGCCCATGGCGCTCCACTCGAGGTCGAAGGCGGCCAGCGCGGCCGTCCGCCGAAGTTCGCGCAGGGCGCGCTGCAGCGCCGCCGGGTCGTCGTCGGAGCCGGGGGCGGTGTGCAGCCAGACCATCAGATCGGCGCCGGCACGCATGCCGGTGACGTCGTACAGGCCACGCACCGTCACTCCTGCGTCGGGCAGTCCGGCGACGACGCGCTCGAGTTCGGCGAGGTCGGCGTCGGTGGGCGTCTGCGGCCGCGGGCGCGGGCCCGCGAGGATCGCGAAGAGGGTGTAACCGAGCGGGATCTGTTCTTCGGTCATCGGGAGTCCTTTCGAACGGAGGGAACGGCGAAGAGCTCATGGGCCAGCGCGCGGGCGTGCGGGATGACCGAGGCGAGTCCGGTCCCGGCGGCGACGGCGCCGGTGACGTGGATGCCGCGGGCGGCGGCATCCATCACCGTCGCCGTCCACGCCTCGGACTCGGCCGGGACGACGGCATCGCGCCAGCGGGTGGTGATGATCTCACCGACGTCGCTTCGGTCGACGCGCGCACCGGTGAGATGCGAGATCTCGCGGGCAACGGCTGCGGCGGAGTCGAGGCCGGCGGTGTCGTCGGCACGCGCTGAGAGGCGCACGACATGCGTTCCCTCGGGCAGCGCTTCCCGGGCCCAGGCCCACTTCGCGTCGATGTGGGTGAGAGCCTTGGCCGCGGTGCGCGCGTCAGGAGCGACGATGACGCCGGAGCCGACCGGCTCCGCAGACAGGTCGTCGGAGGTGACCGCCGCGGTGAGCAGGCGAACCGCGGGCTGGATCGGCGCCGTGGCGGCTGCGTCGATGGCGCCGCTGTCCTGCCCGAGCAGGGCTGCGGCGCCTCGCGGGCCGGTCGCGATGACGACGTGCTCGGCACGGATCGTCCCGCCGTCGGCGAGCGCCACCGTGACGCCGGAGCCCCGCGCCGACTCGACCCGGCCGACCGCGGTGCCGGTGCGGATCACCGCGCCTCGCTCGGCGGCGAGGCTCGCGACGGCGTCGGCGAGCCGCCACATGCCCCCGGAGATCCCGCCCACAGCGGTTCCGCCGGGCGCGTTCGGGGCGACCTCCGCGGCCGCGGCCAGCAACGATCCGGTTCGCTCGAACGCCGCCCACATCTTCGGGTGAAGACGCGGGAGCGGAACGGCCGCGGCCGGCTGCGAGTAGATGCTGCGGCAGAGCGGATCCACGAGAGCACGGAGGAGGCCTTCGCCGAGGCGTTCTTCGACGACGTCGGCGAGCGAGGCGGTCGGGTCGATCGGGGCGTCGAGCACCTCGGCGGCGGCCCGCTCGGCCGCGCGGTCGCCGATGATCGCGACCACATCCGAAGCGAGCGGGTCGGCCGGGATGCCGATGACCGTGCGTCGCGGCAACGGCAGACGGCTCCACCGGGTGCCGGGCAGGCCGACGCCGTGCTGCGAGACCAGGTGCGCGGGACCCGACCGCGGTGCGACGACCTCGAGCGGCAGGGCGAAGTCGGCGATGAGTCGCGGCACCGCATCGGTCCGCTTGGCGAAGGACTCCGCCCCGAGGTCGACGTCGATTCCGGCGATGCGCCCACGGCGCAGCATCCCGCCGATCTGGTCATCGGACTCGAGGACGGTGACGCGCTTCCCCGCTGTCACGGCTTCGAGCGCGACGACCAGCCCGGCGATACCGGCCCCGACGACGACGACGTCGGTCTCGACGGTCATGCCGACCGCCAGGCGTGAACTGTCCGCACCACCGAGCTGATGGCGTCGGGATCGGCTTCCATGGGCACCCCGTGCCCGAGGTTGAACACGTGTGCGCGGGCCGCACGCCCGGCCTCGAGGATGCGCGCGATCGCCGCGTCGCGGACCTCGGTCGGAGCGAAGAGCAACGCGGGATCGAGGTTGCCCTGCAGCGTCAGGTCGCCGCCGACCCGACGAGCGGCCTCGTCGAGGGGCACGCGGTAGTCGACTCCGAGGGCGTCGATGCCGATCGAGGCCATGTCACGCAGGATCTCGCCCGTCCCGACACCGAAGTGCACGAGCGGGATGTGGTCGATGCCCGAGCCGACGGGGACCGGGAGAGCTCGCACGGCGTCGAACGACGCCGCGGATGCCGGCAGAGCCGCCGCGCGGTAGTCCTCGGGAGGGAGACCGCCCGCCCACGAGTCGAACAGCTGCGCGGCGCTGGCGCCGGACTCGACCTGCAGCGCGAGGAACTCCCCCGTCACGCGGGCGAGCCACTCCGTCAGCGCTCGCCAGGCAGCCGGGTCCTCGTGGATCAGACGGCGGGCGGCCAGGTGGTCCTTGGACGGTCCGCCCTCGACGAGGTAGGCGGCGAGGGTGAAGGGGGCTCCGGCGAAGCCGATGAGCGGCAGCGGCTCGCCGCGCGACTCGGACTCCTCGGCCAGCATCCCGGTCGTCAGCTCGACGGCGCGGGCGATGGCCTCGCCGCGTTCGCGCACGAGAGCGGGATCGATCTCGACCGCGCGGGCGATGTCGGCCGCCGTCCGCAGCGGCTGGGCGAAGACGGGTCCGCGACCCGCCGCGATCTCCACCTCGATGCCGAGGATCGCCAACGGCACGATGATGTCGCTGAAGAAGATCGCCGCGTCGACGCCGTGCCGGCGCACCGGCTGGAGCGTGATCTCGCTGGCGAGCTCGGGCGTCAGGCAGGCGTCGAGCATCGTGCCCTGCGAGCGCAGCGCACGGTATTCGGGCAGTGACCGGCCGGCCTGGCGCATGAACCAGACGGGGGTCTTCTCGACGCGTTCGCCGAGCAGGGTGCGCACGAGCCGGCTCGAGCCGGTGGCGTGCGTGACGAGAGGGTGGGCGGATGCCGGAATGATGATCTCCTCGAATGAGTTAATCGATATACTAGTCACGATTCCAGGGGGTTCTTCCGCACGTGCTCGTCGCTCTCACCGCGCATCAGCGCTCCACGCCGCTCGCTTCACTCGAGCGACTCTCCGTCATCGGAGACGAAGTCGGCACCCGGTTGACAGAGGCCCATGACGCCATCCAGGGTGCCGTCGTGCTCGCGACCTGCAACCGCTTCGAGGCGTACTTCGACCTGCGCGACGACGCCGACTTCCCCTCGACGATCCCGGCGATGGATGCCGCGATGGAAGAGATCGCGAAGCTGAGCGATCTTCCGTACCGGACCGTTCGCGAGACCGTCGACTTCGCTCACGGCAACAAGGTCGCCCACCACCTCTTCTCCGTCGCATCCGGACTCGACTCCGTCGCCGTCGGCGAGGACGAGATCGCCGGCCAGGTGCGCCGCGCCCTCGACGACGCGCGGCGCGGCGGACTGACCACGGCGCCCCTCGAGCACCTCTTCCAGCGGGCCACCGAGACCTCGCGCGCCGTGAAGAACAGCACACGCATCGGCGAGTCGGGCCGCTCGCTCGTGCGACTCGCCCTCGAGCTCGCATCCTCGCGGGTGGCGGACTGGTCCACTGCACGGGTTCTGCTCGTGGGCACCGGCCGCTACGCCGCGGCATCCCTCGCCGCTCTGCGCGACAAGGGTGCCGTCGACGTCCGCGTGCACTCGCGCTCGGGCCGCAGCCGCTTCGCCCAGCGCGAGCACCTCGTCGCCGTCGACGCCGAGCACTACGCCGAAGAGGCGGCAGCCGCCGATGTCATCATCACCTGCACGACCACGACCGACACCTACGCTCTGACCGCTGCCGAGCACGCGGCACGGCGCAGCGGCGCCGACCGCACGCAGCTGATCATCGACCTCGGTCTGCCCCGCAACGTCGACCCGGCGCTGCGCGATGTTCCCGACATCGAGCTGCTCGACCTCGAGACGATCCGCATCCACGCGCCGATCGACGAATTCGCGACGCTCGACGAGGCGCGCGAGATCGTCGCGGGAGCCGCAGCACGGCACGCCGCCGCGCGTCGCGTGCACGAGGTCGCCCCGTCGGTCGTGGCGATGCGCGGCTACATCACCGGCATCCTCGACGACGAGCTCGAGCGGGCTCACCTGCGGGGCGAGTCGCCTCAGGTCGAGGCTGCGCTGCGCCACTTCTCCGGCGTCCTGCTGCATCGCCTGATCGCGCAGGGGCACACGCTCGCCTCCTCCGGTTCGGGTGCAGCCTGGGCCGATGCGGTGGCCACCGTCTTCCCCGCCGCGACCGGAGCGACCTCGCCGGGCGGCACCGTCCCGACCGAGCGCGCCCCGGGCGACGCCGAAGCGGGAGCCGGTCGGTCATGAGCCGGCCGGTGACCCTGAAAGACATCGCGCTGCGCGCGGGTGTCTCGACGGCCGCCATCAGTCAGGCGCTTAACGATCGCGGAAGCCTGCGCCCCGAGACCCGGGAGCGCATCAAGGCGATCGCCGCCGAGCTCGGCTATCAGCCGAACAAGTACGCCGCGGCGCTGCGGAGCGGCCGCACGATGTCGGTCGGCTTCGTCGTTCCCCAGGATGCCGAGCTGGACCTGTCCAAGCGCGGCGCCCTCCACCGCAGCCGGCACATCGGCGCGCTCGTCAGCGCTGCCGCCGATCAGGGCTTCACGGTCACGATGCTGCCCGCGGCACGACCCGATCTGCTCCGTGGTGCGCAGATCGACGTCGTCTACTTCGCCGAGGTGGCCGCCGACGACCTGCTGCTGCGCGAGGCCATCGCCCGCGGCATCCCCGTCGCGACCAATGACCTCTACGTCGACACCGAGCTGTCCATCACCGTCCGCACCGGCTACGACGAGGCGGTGCGCGCGGCGCTCGCCCTGCTCGAAGCCGGTGGGGCCCGGCGAATCGGGTTCCTCGTCGACGATGCGGGCTCGCCCCGCGACGAAATCGGCGAGACCGCGTACCACGCGTGGAGCACCGTGCGCGGCCGTGAACCCCTCGTCGCGTACCTCGACGCGGAGCACGGCACCCTCCCCCGCCGGGTCGGCGAGCTCCGCGATGCCGGCGCGGATGCGATCTTCTCCTTCGCCGAAGAGGGGCCGGCCATCTACCTGCAGCTCGAAGAGATGGACTTCGTCATCCCACGCGACATGCAGTTCGTCGCGCTGTGCACCAGTGACTGCGCCGTGAACACCCGCCTGGGCGTCACGCACGTCTGCGTGCACCCGGAGCTCGCCCCCGCCGCGATGTTCCAGGCGCTCAGCAGCATCCGCGATGCCGCGTCGCCCGACGTCGTCGACCTTCCGTGGGAGATCGTCCGCGGCTCGTCGACGCGCTGACGCGTCAGAACTCGCCGTAGACCTCGAGCGTGTTCGCGGCGACCTGAGCGGACAGCTCCTCGACGTCGACCCCGAGCTCGGCGGCCATGAAGCGCAGCGTCACCGGGATCAGGTACGGCGCGTTGGGCCGCCCCCGGTGCGGAGCCGGCGTGAGGAACGGGGCGTCGGTCTCGACGAGAATGCGCTCGCGGGGCGTGACCGCGAGGGCGTCGCGCAGGTTCTGCGCGTTCTTGAAGGTCACGTTGCCGGCGAAGCTCAGCCAGTAACCGCGGTCGGCGGCGATCCGCGCCATGTCGGCGTCGCCCGAGAAGCAGTGGAAGACCGTGCGCTCGGGCGCACCGACCCGCTCGAGCGTCTGGAGGACCGCGTCATGCGCGTCGCGGTCGTGGATCTGCATCGCGACGCCGTGCTTCTTCGCGAGCTCGATGTGCGCCTCGAAGCTCTCGAACTGGGCGGGC
Source organism: Microbacterium sp. BDGP8 (assembly GCF_029991045.1). NCBI lineage: Bacteria > Bacillati > Actinomycetota > Actinomycetes > Micrococcales > Microbacteriaceae > Microbacterium > Microbacterium sp. BDGP8. The sequence continues at coordinate 1,976,617 of NZ_CP120712.1, forward strand.
AGCCCGTCCTCATCGGTGCGGAAGAAGTCGAGCCCCGTCTCGCCGATCGCCCGCACGCGCGGCTGCGCGGCCAGCTCGTCGATGACGGCGATGGCCTCGCCGAGCCGGCCCGCCGCAGCGTAAAGCGGCGCCTCATTCGGGTGGATGGCGACGGCGGCGAGGACGCGCGGATGCGATGCCGCCGCCCACGCCGACCAGCGCGACGAGTCGATATCGCCGCCGGCCTGGACGACGCCGATCACACCGACGGATGCCGCGAGCTCGAGCTGCTCCTCCAGGGTGCGCGGCTCGTCACCGTCCTCGATCTCGAGGTGGGTGTGGTTGTCGTAGACCGGCACCGCAAGCGGTTCCGGCGCCTCCGGCCAGCGCACATCCCGCGCCGCCTGGGAGCGCTGGCGCACGTACTGCGACACGTCATCCGTCGACTCGCCACGAAGTGACGATGCCGGGCCGGCTGGATCGGTGTTCTCTGGCGAGTCGGCCATGCTCAGGCGGGCTGCTCGACCCGGGGGAACAGCGGCGCGAGGCCGTTGACCGTCGTACCGGCGGGGAGCACACCCCAGGTGCCGGCGTCGCGCAGCGGCTGGTCCTCGAGCCGGGCGTCGATGCCGAGCGCCACCCACAGCTTGCGCGTCGACTCGGGCATCACCGGAGACAGGAGCACCGCGAGGGCGCGCAGCCCCTCGGCGGCGGTGTACAGGACGGTGCCCAGACGCGCCCGCTGGGCGTCGTCCTTCGCGAGAGCCCACGGCTCGTTCTCGGTGATGTAGCCGTTGAGCGCGTCGACGATCGTCCAGATCGCAGCGATCGCCTCGTCGGGCCGGAACCGTTCCATCGCAGTGTCCGCGGCGACGGCGGCGTCGGCGACGATGCGCTGGATCGCGAGATCGCTCTCGGTGTACTCGGCGGGCGCCGGCACGATCGCCTCGAAATAGCGCTCGATCATCGCGATCGTCCGCGACGCGAGGTTGCCGAACCCGTTGGCGAGCTCGGCCTGGTACCGGGCCGACAGGTCTTCCCATGAGAACGAGCCGTCCTGGCCGAACGCGATGGCCGAGAGGAAGTAGAACCGGTAGGCGTCCGAGCCGAACACGTCGGTGATCTCGGTCGGCGCGATGCCGGTGAGCTTGGACTTCGACATCTTTTCGCCGCCGACGAGCAGCCAGCCGTGCGCGAAGACGCCGCGCGGCACGTCGAGCCCGGCGGCCATCAGCATCGCGGGCCAGATCACGGCGTGGAACCGCAGGATGTCCTTGCCCACGACGTGATACGCGGGCCAGCGCCGCGCGAACTCGTCGGGGTCGGTGCCGTAGCCGATCGCAGTGGCGTAGTTCAGCAGAGCGTCTACCCACACGTAGATGACGTGCGAGGGGTCCCAGGGCACCGTGATGCCCCAATCGAACGCAGACCGCGAGATCGACAGGTCCTTGAGGCCCGACTTCACGAACGACACGACCTCGTTGCGCGCCGATTCGGGGCGGACGAATTCGGGGACGGTCTTGTACAGCTCGAGCAGGCGGTCCTGGAACTCGCTGAGCTTGAAGAAGTAGTTCTTCTCCTGCAGCAGCTCGAGGGGCTTGGAGTGGATCGCGCAGACCTTGAGGCCTTCGAAGGCACCGGTGCCGTTGACGATCTCGGCCTCGGGCTTGAACTCCTCGCAGCCGACGCAGTACAGCGCCGCGTACTCGCCCGCGTAGATGTATCCGCGGTCGAACAGCGTTTGCACGAATACCTTCACGCGCTCCTCGTGACGCTCCTGCGTCGTGCGGATGAAGTCGTCGTTCGCGACGTCGAGGGTGCGCAGCAGCGGGAACCAGGACTCCTCGACGAGCTTGTCGACCCACTCCTGAGCGGTGACGTTGTTCGCCGCCGCGGCGCGGAGCATCTTCTGACCGTGCTCGTCGGTGCCCGTCAGCATCCACGTGTCGTCGCCCGCCTGGCGGTGCCAGCGCGCGAGCGCATCCACCGCCACCGTCGTGTAGCCGTGCCCGATGTGGGGCAGGTCGCTCGGGTAGTAGATCGGTGTGGTGATGTAGAAGCTGCGGCCGTTGCTCACCCCGAGATTCTAGTTCGAGTGCGCGGACCGCCGCGGCCGTGTGTCGACACAGCGACGCGTCACGCGGTCTCGCGCACGATGAGGGATGTCGGCAGCACGAGCGGCTCCGGGTCACCCCCCGCGATCACCTGCAGCACCATGTCGACCATCGCCGAGCTGATCTCGTTCCACGGCTGACGCATCGTCGTCAGGGGCGGATCGTGCGTCGCCGCGAGGCCCGAATCATCGAAGCCGGCGACGGCGATGTCGTCCGGAACGCGCCGTCCGCTGCGGCGGATGGCGGCGATCGCGCCCACCGCCATGACATCGGATGCCGCGAAGACGGCGTCGATGTCGGGGGCGCGCTCCAGCAGACGGGTCATGGCCGCCGCGCCGGCGTCGCTCGAATAGACGTCCTGCTCGACGAGCTCGGGATCGAACAGATCGCCCATCTCCTCACGGAACCCCTGCAGGCGGTACCGACCGCCCGGGGTGTCGTCGGGCCCGGTGATCACAGCGATGCGGCGGTGACCACGCGAGAGGAGGTGACGCGTCATGATGCGTGCCGACTCCTGCTCGTCGACCGAGACGGTGGGCACGTGCGCGCGATCGCCGAGCGGGACACCGGTGCACACGGTGGGCACGCCCGCGGAGATCAGCGAGGCGAGCAGCGGGTTCGACTCGTGCGACGAGATGAGCAGCACGCCGTCGACGTGCCCCGCGCGCACGTACCGCTCGACGTTCGCCCGCTCGGCCGCGGTGTCGGCGATCATGAGCACGAGGGTCATCGAACGCTGGGCCAGTGCCTCGGTCGCTCCCCGCAGCAGCAGGGCGAAGGTCGGGTCGGCGAAAAGCAGGTGCTGGGGCTCGGTCAGCAGGAAGGCCAGCGAGTTCGACCGCCCCGTCGCGAGACTCCGGGCCGCGTGGTTCGCGGTGTAGCCGGTCTCGCGGATCGCGCGGTCGACGGCGTCCCGCGCCTCGGGCGACACCCAGTGCCCGCCGTTGATGACCCGCGACACGGTGCCGTGCGAGACGCCGGCCGCTGCCGCGACGTCGCGGATGGTCGGTTTGCGCGACGCGCCGGTGGAGCCGTTCACGTCGCGAGCCTACTCCGGACGGGACGTTCACCCGTCTCGCGCCCTCGAGGACGCGCCGAGGCTGGCAATCCTTCTGGGACCGGTCACAGTTCGATAACGGGGCGGGTCGCGGATCGGTCGCGCGCTTACAGTGGTCACACACTCTGTGACCGGTCACAGTACGACCGGCGCATCTGAGAGACACGAGGAAGCGTTTCATGCCTGCGAGCGTTTGGCCCGCCATCGACGGGATCGCCTACGGCGGCGACTACAACCCGGAGCAGTGGCCCCGCGAGGTCTGGCGCGAGGACGTCCGCCTCATGCGCGAAGCCGGAGTGAACCTCGTCAGCGTCGGCATCTTCTCGTGGGCGCTCATCGAGACCAGCGCGGGCGTTTTCGACTTCGACTGGCTCGACGAGATCATCGGCCTTCTCCACGAGAACGGCATCGCCGTCGACCTCGGCACCCCGACGGCATCCCCGCCGGCCTGGTTCTTCGCCGAGCACCCCGATGCCCGCGCCGTCAACCGCGACGGCGTGGTGATGGGCTTCGGGTCGCGCGGCATGGCGTCGCACTCGGCCCCCGCCTACCGCGAGGCGGCCGTGCGCATCGCCTCGACGCTGGCCGAGCGCTACGCCGACCACCCGGCCGTCGTCATGTGGCACGTCCACAATGAGTACGGCGTCCCCGTCGGTGAGGACTACTCCGAGCACGCCCAGCGCGCCTGGCGCGGCTGGCTGCAGGAGAAGTACGGCTCGCTCGACGCCCTCAACGCGGCGTGGGGCACCGCCTTCTGGGGGCAGCATTACGGCGTCTGGGAGCACGTCGGCGTCCCCGCTGCCGCTCCCTCGGTCGTCAACCCCGCGCAGCGGCTCGACTTCGCGCGGTTCACCGACGCCCAGCTGCGCGCGTGCTTCATCGCGGAGCGCGACGCCATCCGGCGGTTCTCGTCCCTTCCGGTGACGACGAACTTCATGGCGAATCAGCACCACGGCTGCGATCTGTGGGCCTGGGCGCGTGAGGTCGACATCGTCTCGGACGACCACTACCTGTGGGCTGCAGACGTCGAGGGCGAGATCGGCCTGGCCATCGCCGCCGACCTCTCACGCTCGGTCGGGGGCGGCAAGCCCTGGATCCTGATGGAGCACTCGACCTCGGCGGTCAACTGGCAGCCGCGCAACGTCGCCAAGCGACCGGGCGAGATGGCGCGCAACTCGTTGTCGCACCTGGGCCGCGGTGCCGACGGCATCCTCTTCTTCCAGTGGCGCGCCGGGCGCTCGGGCGCCGAGAAATTCCACTCGGCGATGCTGCCGCACGCCGGCACCGAGTCACGCGTCTTCCGCGAGGTCGTCGATCTCGGCGCGAAGCTGAATCGCCTCACCGAGGTGCGCGGCTCGCGCGTCCACGCCGACGTCGCGATCCTGTGGGACTTCGAGTCGTTCTGGGCGCAGGACCTCGAGTGGCGTCCCTCGGAGGACGTCTCGCACGACGAGCGGATCCGGGCGTTCTACGAGCGCCTGTGGCGCGACAACATCACGGTCGACTTCGCCCTGCCGGGCCACGATCTCTCCGGCTACAAGCTCGTCATCGCCCCCGCGCAGTACCTCCTGCGTCAGGCTGACGCCGACAACCTCAACCGGTACGTCGAAGCCGGCGGCACGCTGGTCGTCTCGTTCTTCTCGGCCGTCGTCGACGAGAACGATGCCGTGCACCCGGGCGGCTTCGCCGCTCCCCTCGAGCCGTCGCTCGGAGTCCGCGTCGAGGAGCACCTGCCGCTGCGCGCGGGCGCGACCACGACGATCGAGTTCGGCGGCGCGTCCCATACCGCCGACGTCTGGCACGAGCACCTGGTGGTGTCGGACGCGGAGACCCGCGCGACCTACGTCGACGGACCGGGCGCCGGGATGCCCGCGGTGACGCGCAAGCGGCACGGAGCGGGCACCGGCTGGTACGTCAGTACGCGACCGGATGCCGCCGGCCTCGCCGCCATCATGGCGGAGGTCTACGCCGACGCGGGCATCGCCCCGGTCGGCGCGCCGGCCGGCCTCGAGATCGTCCGCCGCGCGGGCGACGCCGATGACTACGTCATCGCGATCAACCATGCGGCGACGGACGCTGAGCTCGCCCTGGAAGGTGTCGACCTGTTCTCAGGGCGCGCCGTCCGGGGCACGCTGGAGGTGAGTGCGGGCGACGTCGCCGTCATCCGCGCACCGCGCACAGCACCCGGGGGTGGTCACTGACCCACCCCGACGCCGGGAGACAGCCGACGTCTCACGGCATGCACTGAGAAAGCGCCGCCGCCACCCGGCAGCGGCATCCACATCGGTCGTGACGGAGCGACCTCGCACGAGGCCCTTCCGATCGACCACTTCGGAAGGAAGATCCATGCGCAAGATCGGGACCGGAATCGTCGCCATCGCGGCGACCACCGTCCTGCTCGCCGGTTGCTCCGGCGGCAGCACCCCCACCGACAGCGGCAACGCCGACGGCGGCTCGGCCGGCGGCTCGCTCGTCGTCTGGACCGACGCCAACCGCGCGCCGGCCATCGAGGCGGCGGCGAAGGCCTTCGAAGACGAGACCGGCACCAAGATCGAGCTGGTCCAGAAGAACTTCGAGGACATCCGCAACGACTTCATCAACCAGGTGCCGACCGGCGAGGGTCCGGACATCACGGTGGGCGCCCACGATTTCCTCGGCTCCTTCGTCTCGGCCGGCGTCGTCGACACGATCGACCTCGGCGACAAAACCGACCAGATCGAGAAGGTCGCCGTCGACGCGTTCACCTACGACGGGCAGCTCTACGGCTTCCCCTACGCGCTCGAGACGATCGCGCTCGTGCAGAACACCGACCTCGTCGGCGAAGAGGCGCCGTCGTCCTTCGACGACATGATCGCCCGCGCCCAGACCGCGGGCGCCGAGCGTCCGTTCGTCATCAACACGGCGGGTCAGAAGGGCGACGCGTACACGATGTACGGGTTCCAGACGTCGTTCGGCGCCCCGGTGTTCGTGCAGGACGCCACCGGCTCCTACACGACCGAGGTCGGCATGGGCGGCGCGGGCGGCGAGGCTTTCGCCACCTGGCTCGGCGCGCACGGCGAGGCCGGCTCCGGCGAGATCTCGACCACGATCGACTACGACACCAACAACGAGCTCTTCGCCGCCGGTACCGCCGCGTACACGGTTCAGGGCCCGTGGGCGATCGAGGCCCTCACCGCCAACGGTGTGAACGTCAAGGTCAACCCGATCCCGTCGGCCGGCGGCGAGACCGCCGCGCCGTTCGTGGGCGTCCAGGGCTTCTACATCAGCTCGGAGAGCGCGAACAAGCTGCTGGCCCAGGAGTTCCTGACCACCTACCTCGCAACGGATGACGCGCAGCGCGCCCTCTACGAGGCCGACCCGCGCCTGCCCGCGTGGAAGACCCTCGCCGCCGAGGTCTCGTCCGACCCCGTCGTCGCCGGCTTCCTCGCCTCCGCCGCGAACGGCGTGCCGCAGCCCTCGATCCCCGAGATGGGTTCGGTCTGGGACCTGTGGAACGCCGCACAGGTGCAGATCATCAAGGGCGGCGACCCCGTCAGCACCTGGAACACCATGGTGACCGACGTCCAGGCCGCGATCGGCTGACCCCCTCCGGGGGCGGAGCACACCGCTCCGCCCCCGGACCTCTCTCGTGAAGGAGATGCACATGTCGGTCCCCCAGGGAACCGTGAGCGAGAGCGCACCGCCGCCTCGCTCCCCCGACCGCTCGCAGCAGTCAGAACCGCATGGCCGACGCTGGTCGGGCATCGGCTGGGGCTTCGTCGTGAAGCTCGTGCTGATGGCGATCGTCAATGCCTTCGGCCTGATGGGGGTGTTCGCCGCCGTCCAAGCCGAGTCGTGGCTCATCGCGACCGCGGCGGCCGTCCTGCTCGTCGCCGCCGACATCGTGTACTTCACCAAGCGCGCACTGCCGCTGAAGTACCTGCTCCCGGGACTCGCCTTCCTGCTGGTGTTCCAGGTCTTCATCTTCGGCTACACGGCGTACATCGCCTTCACGAACTACGGCGCCGGCCACGTCGGTTCGCAGGACCAGGCGGTGGCCGCTGCTTTGGCCCAGGGCGAGCGACGCATCGACACCTCGCCCTCGTACCCGCTCTCGGTCGTCGAACAGGGCGGCGAGTACGGCTTCGCGATCGTCGACGACGGCGAGATCAAGGCCGGGGCCACCGACCGGCCGCTCGAGGTCGTCGGTGACGCGTCGGGCTCGGGCGCCCCCACCGACGTTCCCGGCTGGAATGTCGTTCCCCGCGGCACCTTCCTCGGCGACCCCGCGCTGCAGGAGCAGATCGTCGAGCTGCGCGTACCGGTCTCGGACGACCCCAACGACGGCTCGATCCGCACGCGCGACGGCTCGACCGGCGCCGTGTACCTCTCGACGCTGACGTGGGATGCCGACGCGCAGACCATCACCGATACGGCATCCGGTGCCGTCTACACGGCAACAGACGACGGCCGATTCGTCTCCGCGGACGGAGCGGCCCTGCCCACCGGCTGGGTCGTGAACGTCGGGTTCGACAACTTCCTGCGCCTCGTCACAGACCCGGGCCTGCTCGAGCCGCTCGCGCTCGTCACGCTCTGGACGTTCGTCTGGGCGGCGCTGTCGGTGCTCATTCCGTTCGCGATGGGGCTCGTGGTGGCGCTCATCTTCAACGACCCGCGGGTGAAGGGCCGCAAGATCCTTCGGACGCTGTTCATCCTCCCGTACGCCTTCCCGGCGTTCATGTCGGCCCTGCTGTTCCGCGGCATGTTCAACGCCGAGTTCGGTGTCATCAATGAGTTCTTCTTCGGCGGCGCGAACATCGACTGGCTCGGCGACCCGTGGCTGGCTCGCATCGCGGTGCTCTTCGTCAACGTGTGGCTGACCTATCCGTACTACTTCCTCGTGTGCACGGGCGCGCTGCAGGCACTGCCGTCCGACACGCTCGAGGCCGCGTCGATCGACGGCGCGGGCCGGTTCCGGCAGTTCCGTGCGATCGTCCTCCCCCTCGTGCTCGTCGCGACCGCCCCGCTGCTGATCTCGTCGTTCGCCTTCAGCTTCAACAACTTCACCGTCATCTACATGTTCAACAGCGGCGGGCCGGCGATCCCCGGCGCGCCCTATGCGCTCGGATCCACCGACATCCTGATCTCCGCGATCTGGGACATCTCGGGAGTCTCGGGCGGCGCTGCCGACTACGGCCTGGCCAGCGCCCTGTCGATCCTCGTGTTCATCGTGGTCGGCGCGATCTCCGCCCTGGCGTTCCGCCAGACCCGCAAGCTGGAGGAGTACCAGTGATGTCCGCAACCACCACCGTCGCCACCCCGCCCAGCCGCGTCGGCGCTCGCCGCCGCCGGTGGCTGCTCGAAGTCGGCTGGAAGTACCTCGTCGCGCTCGTCATCCTCTTCTACGCGATGTTCCCGCTGCTCTACGTCGTCTCGGCCGCGCTCAACCCGCGCGGCAGCCTCGCCGCGAGCAACCAGCTGTTCGGCGTCTTCGACCTCGCGAACTTCGCCTCCCTCAGCGGCACGTCGTACTGGACCTGGTACGGCAACACGCTGATCGTGAGCGGGGCGTCGGCGGTCGGCGCCGTCCTGATGGGGGCCGCGGCAGCGTACGCCTTCTCCCGGTTCCGCTTCCGCGGTCGCCGTCCGGGCCTCACGGCCCTGCTCATCATCCAGATGTTCCCGCAGGCGCTCGCCTTCGTGGCGATCTTCCTGATGCTCCTCGCCCTCGGCGAGGTGTTCCCCGCCCTCGGCCTGAACTCGAAGATCGCGCTCATCTGCGTCTACCTCGGCGGCGCCCTGGGTGTGAACACCTTCCTCATGTACGGGTTCTTCAACACGATCCCGATGGAGCTCGACGAGTCGGCCAAGATCGACGGCGCAACGCACGCCCAGGTGTTCTGGCGGATCATCATGCCGCTCGTCACCCCGATCCTCGCGGTCGTGGCCCTACTGGCGTTCATCGCATCGTTCGGCGACTACATCATCTCGAAGATCGTGCTGGTGTCGCAGGACAACTGGACCCTCGCCGTGGGCATGTACCAGTGGGTGTCGAACCAGCTCGCGAGCAACTGGGGCCTCTTCGCGGCCGGCGCGGTGCTCGCCGCGATCCCCGTGCTCGCACTGTTCCTCGGCCTGCAGCGCTACATCATCGGCGGGCTGACCGCCGGCTCCGTCAAGGGCTGACGCCCGAGAACGCACCCTCTCGCCCAAACAACACCCTCCCCGGTACGCACTCGCCGGGACCGTACGCTCTCGCGCGCCCGCGCGCGCCGACCTCGAAGGAGAGGCACATGCCACGAATCATCCCGCGGCTGACCGCGGCCGTCACTGCGGCGGTCCTGTCGCTGGGGGCGCTCGCGCTGCCGGCGTCGGCAGCCGACGACCCGGCGCCAGTCCCGAGCACGATCACCGTGCCGCGGGTCGAGAACCTGCCGGCCGACTTCATCGGCGGCGTCGACGTGTCGTCGGTGCTGTCGCTCGAGGAGTCGGACGTGGTGTTCCGTGACGCCGACGGCAACCCGGGCGACCTGTTCAGGATCCTTCGGGATGCTGGGGTCAGCGACATCCGGATCCGCGTCTGGAACGACCCCTTCGACGCCGACGGCAACGGGTACGGCGGTGGCGACGTCGACGTCACCCGGGCGATCGAGATCGGCCGTCGCGCGACGGCGGCGGGCCTGGGCGTCCTGGTCGACTTCCATTACTCGGACTTCTGGGCAGACCCCGCCAAGCAGCAGGCTCCGAAGGCCTGGGCGGGCATGACCGTCGACGAGAAGGTCGCGGCGACCGGGGCGTTCACGCGCGACGCGCTCATACGATTCCGCGACGCCGGGGTCGACGTGCGAATGGTGCAGGTCGGAAACGAGACCAATGGCGGCATCGCCGGGGTGACCGGGTGGGATGACATGGCGCGGATCTTCAGCGCCGGGTCGGCCGCGATCCGCGACGTCATGCCCGACGCCCGCGTCGTGCTGCACTTCACCAACCCCGAGCGCCCCGGGTTCTACGCGGGCGTCGCCCGGGAGCTCAAGGCGCGGGATGTCGACTACGACGTGTTCGCGTCGTCGTACTACCCGTTCTGGCACGGCACGCCCGATAACCTCACGGCGGTGCTGTCGCAGATCGCCGAGACGTACGACAAGAAGGTGCTCGTGGCCGAGACGTCGTGGGCGTACACGCTCGACGACGGCGACGGACACCCGAACGTCGTGAAGACCCCGGAAGACGCGACGCGCTACCCCGTGAGCGTGCAGGGCCAGGCCGCCGCCGTACGCGACGTCGTGCAAGCCGTGGCGAACGTGGGCGAGGCCGGGCTCGGCGTCTTCTACTGGGAGCCCGCGTGGCTGCCGGTCGGTCCGCCCGAGCAGCTCGAGTCCAACCGCGTGCTCTGGGAGCGCGACGGATCCGGCTGGGCGTCGAGCTACGCCGGCGGCTACGAGCCCCATGACGCGGGACAGTGGTTCGGCGGTTCCGCGTGGGACAACCAGGCCCTGTTCGACCACGACGGCTACCCCCTCGCGTCGCTGAACGTGTTCTCGTACGTGCGCACCGGCGCGATCGCTCCGCGGACCGTCAGCGATGTCGAGCGTGTCGCGCTCACCGTCACGGACGGCGACCCGATCGCGCTGCCCGACACCGTCACCGTGTCTTACACCGATGGGACGACCGAGGAGCAGAGCGTCGACTGGACCCCGGGACCGGATGCCGTCGACGGCGTGGGCGTGCACACCTTCTCGGGCACCACCTCGGCAGGCCATGCCACGTCGGCGACGGTCACCGTCATCGCGCGGAACCTGCTCCGCAACGGCGGCTTCGAAGACGCGGACGTCTCGATGTGGCGCTCGGAAGGAGGCGGCCTGACCGTGCGGGCGGAGGACGATCCTCGTACCGGCACGTACTCGGCGCACTTCTGGGCCGACGCCGCGTACGGCTTCTCCCTCGCGCAGGAGGTCGTCGTGCCGGAGGCGGGCTGGTACACCGCCTCCGCGGCCGCCCAAGGTGGGGCCGCCGGGGCCGACGGACGCCTGCAGCTCAGCCTGTCCAACGAAGCGGCTGCTGCCCGCGCGCTGCCTGCGGAGACCGGCTTCGCCCTCGACGGCTGGCGCGTGTGGTCGACCCCGGTCACCGACGCCGTGTTCGCGTCAGCGGGCGATACGCTCACCGTCCGGATCGCAGGCGACCTGCCCGCCGGCGCCTGGGGGACGATCGACGACGTCGCGCTCGTCCGCGCAGCACCCGCGGCGGACTTCGCGGCGCTGACCGCGGCGACGGTCGAGGCCGCCTCGCTGGACCGGTCGATGTACACCGCGGCATCCCTCGCCGCGGTCGACGCGGCACTGGCGTCTGCGCGCTCGGTCCTGGCGGCCCCGGCGACGCCGCAGGCGGAGGTCGACGCCTCGACGACGACGCTCCGGGCTGCGCTCGATGCGCTCGTCGGGCTGGTGCCCGCCCCCGAGGCATCCGCACCTGCGCTGCCCGGCACGGCGTCCGCGCTCACCGCCGGACCCGATGCCCTGGCAGCATCCGGCGGCGCACTCCCCCTCGCCGCGCTCACGGCCGCCGCGCTTCTCGTGTTCGTCGGTCTGCCCCTCGCCGTCCGGCGGGGCGCCCGCATGCGGCGCAGCTGACGCCGAAGACGCACCGTCGTCGCGAGAACGTGCCCGATACGGTGCGTTCTCGCGGGGTCGGTGCGTTCTCGCGCGAACGGGCCCGCGTCAGGACCCGGCGCGGGCGGCGAGGGCGGCCTGATACAGGTCGCGGGACGACAGGCCGGTCGCGGCCGCGACCTCGACGGCGGCCTCCTTGAGCCGGATGCCGTCGGCGACGAGCCGCTGGACCTGCGCGAGCGCGTCGGCGGGGTCGATCTCGCGCGCCCCGGCGCCCTCCACCACGATGACGATCTCGCCGCGGACGCCGTCGGCAGCCCACGCGGCGAGCTCATCGAGCGTGCCGCGCGCCACCTCCTCGTGCAGCTTCGTCAGCTCGCGGCAGACGGCCGCTCGGCGGTCGCCTCCGAACGCCTCGGCCATCGCCCGCAGCACCTCGGCGATGCGCGACGGCGCCTCGAAGAAGACGAGCGTGCGCTGCTCGCCGGCCAGCTGGTCGAAGAGCCGGCGCCGGTCCCCCGGCTTGCGGGGCGGGAAGCCCTCGAAGGCGAACCGGTCCGTCGGAAGCCCGGAGACGGCGAGCGCGGCGAGCACGGCGCTCGGACCGGGCAGAACGGTCACGGTGACCCCCGCTGCCGCCGCCGCGGCGACGAGCCCGAACCCGGGGTCGCTGACCGTGGGCATCCCGGCATCGCTGAGGACGAGGACGTCCTCGGTACGGGCGCGCTCGACGAGCTCGACGGCTCGCTGCTTCTCGTTGTGGTCGTGAAGGGCGATCAGACGGGGACGGTTGGTCACCCCGAGGGCCTGGAGCAGGCGCTGGGTGGTGCGTGTGTCCTCGGCCGCGATGGTCGTCGCCTGTTCGAGCGCGGTCACGAGCCGCGTCGTGGCGTCGCCGAGGTTGCCGATGGGCGTCGCGGCGAGGATGATCACCGCCCCAGCATAGGCTGGCGGCGTGACGACGACCGCTGAGCCGCTGCTCCCCGAGAAGCGTCGGCCGACCCTTCTCGACCGGTGGCACGCCCGCTTCAGCGGCGACCCGGTCTTCGCGCGGCGAATGGCCTGGATCGCACCGCTGGTGATCACGCTGATCGCCGCCGTCCTGCGGATGTGGAACCTGGCTCATCCCCACGCCGTGGTCTTCGACGAGACCTATTACGTCAAGGATGCCTGGAGCCAGTGGGTGCTCGGGTACGCCGCAACCTGGCCGGACGGCGCCGACGAACGCTTCCTCGCGGGCGAGACCGACATCTTCACGACGACGGGCAGCTTCGTCGTGCACCCCCCGCTCGGCAAGTACCTCATCGGTCTGCCGATGGCCCTGTTCGGCGCCGACTCGACCTTCGCCTGGCGCCTGGGCACGGCTCTCGCCGGCACGGCGTGCGTGCTCGTGCTCTACCTCCTCGCACGCAGCCTCACCGGTTCGATCGTCTTCGCGTCGCTGGCATCCGGCCTGCTCGCGATCGACGGCCTCGGGATCGTGATGAGCCGGGTGGCGCTGCTCGACATCTTCCTGACGTTGTTCACCCTGCTGGCGTTCTGGTTCGTCGTGCTGGACCGCGAACGCAGCCGGGTCGTTCTCGCCGAGCGCATCGCGGCGCGATGGGACGACGTCGGCGCCCCCGCCTGGGGACCGGTGCTGTGGAACCGCCCGTGGGTGATCGCCGCGGGTGCGGCGGCCGGCGCGGCGACCGCGGTGAAGTGGTCGGGCGTCTGGGTGCTGGCGGCGATCGGCATCTACCTCGTCGTCAGCGATGCCCTCGCCCGCCGCAGCGCCGGCATCCTGTTCTGGCCCGCCGACGCGACGGTCCGGCAAGGGGCGGTGTCGTTCGTGTTGCTCGTGCCGGTGGCGCTCGTGGTGTACCTCGCGTCGTGGACCGGCTGGTTCGTGACCGACGGCGGGTACGACCGGCACGCTGCGGACGCGAACCCCGCGACCGGATTCTGGTCATGGGTACCCCTGTCGCTGCAGAGCCTGTGGCGATATCACGAGTCGATGTACGGGTCGACGGCCGGGATGTCGACTCCCCACGCCTACGCGAGCCCCGCGGCGCAATGGCCGCTCCTTCTGCGCCCGACCTCGATGTACGCGGGCAGCACGCCCGGCGGAACCGGTTCGTGCACCGACCCCAACGGCTGCTGGGAGATCCTGTACAGCATGCCGAACCCCATCGTCTGGTGGGCGGGCGTCGCGAGCGTGCTGTACCTCGTCTACCTGTTGTTCCGCACCCGTGACGGCGCGTACGGCATCGTCCTGACCGGTGTCGTCGCGACGTACTCGCCGTGGCTGCTCTTCCCCGAGCGCACGATCTTCCAGTTCTACACGGTCCTGATCCAGCCGTTCCTCCTGCTCGCTCTGGTCTTCGTCATCCGATCGGCGGTCCGGTCCGCGCGTCGCGATCGAGGAACCACCCGCGGCGTCGAACGCGTCGTCGTCGTGTTCCTCGGCCTCGTCCTGGTCCTCGCCGCATTCTGGTTCCCGCTGTGGTCGGCGATCTCGGTGCCCTACGAGTTCTACCGGCTGCACAACTGGCTGCCCGGCTGGGTCTGACGCCCGCCGCGCGCGGCACCGTAGGCTAGGCGCGTGTTCCGCTACCCGACGCCCGACGACACCCGCGGCGCGGGGTTCGCGATGGTCACCGATCGCTTCGCCCTGCTGCTCGGTCCGGGTGCCGGCGAGGCGCTCGCCGCTGCGGTGTGGGAGGCGATGACGGGGAGGGATGCCGCGTTCGAGGACGTCCTCTCGGCGATCGCGGCCGTCGGCATCGGAGCCCTGCCCGATTTCGCCCTCGTCGAGGTCGTCGACGCCGGATCGAGCGCGGTCTCGGTCGCCGTCCGCGGCGCGGCCACGATCGACCTGCACGGTCCGCAGCGCAGCAGCTATGCCGGAACCGGGGTCGGGACCTGGGTCGAGGGATCGGCTCAGCACGTGGCGGGCATCTCGCTCGGGCTCGGCACCGAGCCCGGTCGCTCACTGCTCCCGATCGGTCGGGGCGTCGTCCGCACCGACGCCCTCGAATGGGGCGCGACCGCACGCGCCGCCGTCGCGGCGATCCCGGCTTCCGCAGCATCCTCCGCGGCCCCCGTTGCCGCGCTCGAAGACGCCGACCCGCTCGAGACCGTCGCCGTCGACCGACGCGCGCTGACCCCGCCCTTCGGGCCGCGACGGCGCCCGCAGCCCGAACCCGAGCCCGAACTGGTATCGGAACCGGAGTCGCCTCGGGAGGCGGAGGTCGACGACAGCACCGTCCTCGGGTCCCGTCGCGCCCCCGCCCCCGTAGCCGACGCACCCGCATCCCACCGGTATGTCCTGCGTCTCGAGCCCGGCGGCGACTACCCGCTCGACCGCCCCATCGTGCTGGGGAGGGCGCCCCGCGCGGCGCAGCATCCCGGCGCCCGGATCGTTGCCGTGCCCTCGCCCCGCAAAGAGGTGTCGGGAACTCACGTGGAGGTCCGGCTCGACGATGGCGCGCTCGTCGTGCGCGACCTCGGCTCGACCAACGGCACCATCGTGCGCGACGCTTCGGGCGAAGCCGGCCTGCTGCGGAGCGGCGCTGCCTCGCGCGTCTCCCCCGGGGCCGTGCTCGATCTCGGCGACGGGATCCGCGCGACTTTCGAGTCGCTCTCGTGAGGCGACGACAAGCGATTTCCCGGCCCGACCTCGGTGTGTTAGAAAAATCTCACCGGATTCGGATTCCGGGGGACGATGACATCGCGCCCCCGTTGACAGGGGGTGCATGACTGTGGCGTCGAGACTGCCCTCCGCGCCGCCCGGTCTTGCGGGATTCACCTACGTCCGCCCCCTCGGAACCGGTGGGTTCGCCGATGTCTTCCTCTTCGAGCAGAACCTCCCGCGCCGTCCTGTCGCCGTGAAGGTGCTCCTCGAGGACATCGTCGACGAGAGCCTGCTCCGCATGTTCAATGCCGAAGCGGACGTGATGGCGCGTCTGAGCTCGCATCCCTCGATCCTGACCATCTACGAGGCCTCGATCTCCTCCGATGGTCGGCCCTACATCGTGATGGAGTACTGCCCCACCTCCCTCACCAATCGCTACCGCCGCGAGGTGATCCCGGTCGCGGAGGTGCTGCAGCTCGGCGTGAAGATCGGCTCGGCGCTCGAGACCGCGCACCGTTCCGGACTGCTCCACCGCGACATCAAGCCGTCCAACATCCTCATCACGACCTTCGGCACTCCGGTGCTGTCGGATTTCGGCATCGCCGCCGCCATCTCGGGTCGTTCCGACGGCGACGAGGTGTTCGCGATGTCGGTGCCCTGGAGTGCTCCCGAGATCATCGACGAGCGCATCTCGGGCTCGGTGACGGCCGAGGTCTGGGGGCTCGGGGCGACGCTGTACTCACTCCTCGCCGGCCGCAGCCCGTTCGAGCGTGCCGGCAGCGGCCAGAACAGCCGCGAGCAGCTGAAGTCGCGCATCCGGAAAGCGTCGTACACACCGATCGGCCGCGGCGACGTGCCCGAGCGCCTGGAACAGGTCCTCGCACGCGCGATGAGTCGCGATCCGGGTGCGCGGCAAGCCACGGCAGCCGACCTCGCCCACGACCTGCAGCTCGTCCAGCACGAACTCGGACTGCCGCACACTCCGATGGAGGTCGCCGTCGACGAGTGGGCCGCGGCTGGCGCCAGCGTCGACTTCGCCGACGACCGTGCGCGCGGACCCGTCCGTCCGTCGGTGGCATACGAGTCGCGTCGCCCGGCGCGGGCAGCAAAGGCCGTCGACCGTCGCCCCGATGAGGGAACGATCCTCGCCGGGGCCGAGCCGACCCGCCGTCTCGGCACCGCCGCGCGGGTCGCGCTGATCGCCGGCGGCGCTCTGCTGGTGGCCGGAGCCGGAGCGGCGACGACGCTCCTCATCGTCGGCGGAGGGTTCTGAGATGGCACGGCGCGAGAGCACGCGACCCCGCGTGCGCCGGACCACCTGGATCGCCGCGGGCGCGGTGACGGCGGTCCTCGCGGTCACGGCGACCCTGGCGGTCGTGTGGCCCGGATACGACGCGCAGCAGACGCCGCCCGACGACCCGACCGTGTGGGCGCTGCAGAACGGCGCCGGCAGCGGATACGCCCGTGTCAACCTCGAGCTCGGCGAGATCGACACCGTGAAGCAGGTCGACAACGGCAGCGCGGTCGCGCAGACGACGGACCGTCTGTTCGTCTACAGCGACGGCGCCTCCCAGTTCTCCGATGTCGACATGGGGCGTCCCGCCGACCTCACGGACGACGCGGAGGACGCCTTCACCCCGACGCCTCCGGGAACCGCCGACATCGCCGTGACCGGCGACGCGATCGCGTACCGGACGGACGCCGGCGCCGTGTTCGGGTCGAGCCTGTCCGGCGGCGGCGAAGGCATCCCGATCGATCCGTACGCCGACGCCGAGGTGCCCGAGGGCGAGGAGCGGCCCCGCTTCGTCGCCACCGCCGTCGCCGTCGACGCGGCAGGCGTGGTGTACGCCTATTCGGCCGACGATGGTCGTGTGGTCCGCGCGGACTCACGCACGGGCAGCATCCTCGGCGAAGACACCGGACCGGCGGAGCTCGAGACGGCGCAGCTCAGTGTCGTCGGAACCCGCTGGGTGCTCCTCGACGAAGCGACCGGCGACGTCTGGCTGCGCGGCCGCGACGAGCCCATCACGACCGACCTCGCCACCGGCGCGCGGCTGCAGGATGCCGCTCCCGACGGAGACCGGGCTTACGTCGCCGACGCCGAGGGCGTCGTGGCCGTCGATATCTCCGGCGGCACCGCATCGCGGGTGCTCGACCGCCCCGGCGCCGGCGCCCCGGCCAAGCCGGCCGTGCTCGACACGACGGTGTACGCCGCGTGGCTGGGCGACGGCGAGTCGGCCGGGTCTCTCTGGTCGAGCGCCGACCCCGACACCGTGACCGACCTGGACTACCGCGGCGCGGACATCGGCGACAACGTCGACCCCGCGTTCATCGGCAACGGCACGAGGCTCGCACTGAACGACCGCCGTTCGGGCTGGGTCTGGAACGTGCCCGACGGCGCGCTCGTCGCATCGTCGCAGCAGTGGGACCTCGATCGCCAAGTCGAGGTCGAGCAGCAGGATGATGCCACCTCGGAGCGCGTGGTCGACCCCAAGCCGCCGGTGGCCGTCGATGACGCGTTCGGCGTCCGCGCCGGCTCGGTGACGCTCCTGCCCGTCCTGCTCAACGACCACGACCCGAACGAGGACGTGCTGAGCATCGACCCGGCCTCGCTCGAGAACCTCGATCCGGCATTCGGCACGGCCTCCATCACGGGCGCGCAGCAGCAGCTGACGGTCGCGGTCTCCCCCGAGGCCTCCGGCACGGCGACGCTCCGCTACCGCGTGACCGACGGCACCGCCGCCGACGGCCTGCTCTCCGAGGTCGCCACCGTCACCCTCACGGTCGTCCCCGACGATCAGAACAGCCCGCCGGTATGGTGCGGCGTCGAGGGATGCCTCGCGACGTGGCCATCGCTCACGGTGGCTCCCGGCGGAACCGTCTCAGCGGAGCTGCTCGAGGGCTGGGTCGATCCGGAGGGCGATCCGGTCTTCCTCGCCGGCGCGACCAACGACACCGGCGTGGGAACCGTGACGACGTCGCCCGAGGGGACGCTCACTTACCAGCATCCCGATCCCAACACGACGGAGGGATTGGCCGTGACCATCACGGTCACGGTCTCCGACGCGCGCGGAGCGACGGTGACGCAGCCGCTCACGATCACCGTGACCCCGACGCCCGAGCTCACCGCTGAGTCGTTCGCCGTTACGGGAGTCGTCGGTGAGCCCCTGGATGTGTCCGTGGCGCCGTACGTCACCGGCGCCGCCGGGCCGGTCTCCCTCACCGGCGTCGTGCCGCTCAACGAGGCGCAGACGACGGCGGCGGCGAACCCCGCCGCCCTCAGCATGGTCGTGAGCGCCTCGGCCCCCGGTTCGTATCTCGTGCAGTACAACGTGCGGGATTCGCTGACAGAGGCCACCGCGATGGTGCGCGTCACGATGCTCGCGCCCGAATCCGCGGGCATCACGACCCCGCCTCTCACGGCGTTCGTGCGGCCGAACGAGGACGCGACCATCGACGTCGCCTCGGCGGTGTCGAACCCCGCCGGTTCGGTGCTGCTGCTCAGCGACATCCGCCCCGAGAGCGATCCCTTCGCATCACTGGGCGTCGACCTGGTCGGGCAGAGCCTGCTGCGGGTCAGCGGGACGACCGACTCGGGAGAGCCGGGGCGCCTCGGCGTCGTGCGGTATACCGTCTCGGACGGGACCGGCAGTGCAGCCGCGACAGCCCAGGGCGAGCTCACGGTGGTCCTGCTGCCCTCGGCCAGCGCCGAGCCTCCCATTGCCGTCGACGATGCTGTGACGGTGCGAGCGGGCACGCAGATCGACATCCCCGTGCTCGCGAACGACACGGCCCCGTCGGGCGCGCTCATCGCGATCGACCCGTCGTCGATCGTGAACGAGACCGGCGGCGGACTCGCCTTCGCCACCAGCCGCCTGCTGCGCTACCTCGCGCCCGAGCAGGCCGGGACGTACGCGCTCACCTACACGGTCTTCCGGCTGGGCTTCCCCGAGGTCACCGATACGGCGCGCGTGACGGTCACGGTCGTGGGCGACGAGTCGAATCAGGCTCCGCTCCCGCGCACGCTCGTCGGCCGTGTCCTCAGCGGGCAATCGGTCAGCATCCCCCTCGACGGTTACGCGGTCGACCCCGACGGCGACCCGGTCGTGCTCGATCGGATCGTCGCGCAGCCCGAGCAGGGGTCGGCGACGATCTCCGCAGACGGCTCGGCCATCATCTACACGAGCCCGGACGGCTTCAGCGGTCAGGTCAGGTTCCCGTACGCCGTCCGTGACCCCAGTGGCGCGACCGGCACCGCGGACGTCCGCGTCGGTGTCATCGACACGCAGACCGACCCGAGCCCGGTCACCTACAGCGACTACCTGCAGGTGCAGGTCGGCGCCGAGAGCACGGCGGTCGTGCGGCCCACCGACAACGACATCGATCCCGCGGGGAGCGACCTCGAGCTGATCGGCGTCGCCCCCAACGCTCAGGAAGGCTCGAGCGAGTACGAGACCCTGCAGAGCCTGATCGGAACCGTCGACAACGGCGCCGTGACGCTGCGGGCCGGCGACGTGCTCGGCACCTTCTCGTACACCTACACCGTGAGGAACGAGCGCGGCGACACCGCCATCGGACTGATCGTCGTCAAGACGGTGCGCGAGCCGGTTCCCGACTATCCCGTCGTGCGCGACACCGTGCTGACGCTCGAGAACCGTGAGGACTTCCCGCAGGGCGTCGATGTCCTCGACGGACAGGTGTCGTGGAACACCGGCGACGCCTCGGGCTTGCGTCTCTCGCTCTGGGGCGAACCGACGGATCTCGACGTCGACGGCTGGAAGATCTCGGGTGAGCTGCCCGAGCGATCACGCCTCATCCCCTTCGAGGTCACCGGAACCGCCTTCGACGGCACCGAGGTCACGTCCTACGGATTCCTCCGTGTGCCCGGTGAGGCCGACGTCCGGCTCGCGCTGCGTGAAGGCTACCCGCCCCTGCAGGTGCGCGAGAAGGAGAGCGTCGAGGTCGACCTCGCCGACGCGGTGCGCGTGCCCCGCGGCGCGACCCTGGTCATCGACGACGGCATCCGCACGGGCGGCGCGCGCGGCGAAGCCGTCTGCAGCGTCGTATCGGGCACCACGATCCGTTACACCGCGGGCGCCGGTGCACCGTGGACCGACAGCTGCATCGTGCCGGCGCGGCTGAGCACGCAAGACGTCCCGACGTTCCTGACGCTCCGCGTGACCGTCGAGGCCGAGATCCCGCAGCCGACTCTGCGGAGCGCGTCGCTCACCGTGAGTCCCGGATCGACGCAGACCTACGACCTCGCGCAGATGGTCCAGTGGGCCGGCCGCGCCGACTGGGAGTCGGTCCGCTACGCCGGTTCGTACGGCGGAGACCAGTTCACCGTCACGGTCGACGGAAACACGGCGACGGTGACGGCAGCGGATGCCGCGCGCCCCGGTCGCCAGGAACCCGTCGCGATCTCGCTCCCGAGTCACTCCGACGCCGCACCGGCGAACCTCCTCCTGACCGTCGGTCCGGCACCGTCGACGCTCCCCAAGGGCGGGTCGGCGGTGCAGACCTGCTCGCAGTCCGGCGGCGCGACTTCGTGCACGATCGAAGTGATCGGCGGCGCCGGCGAAGTCAACCCGCTGCCCGGCACGCCCCTGAGGCTCGTCGGAGCAAGCGGCCCCGGCAACTGCACCGGGGTGTCCTTCTCCCGGGCGAGCGACACTGCGGTGCGCGCGACGTGGAGCTCGGATGCGCCGGGCGCGGCCGAGTGCACGGGGAGTTTCACCGTCGAGGACGCGCAGGGGCGGCAGTCCAGCGGTGCCCGCAACGGACAGGTCATCCTCGACCTGCAAGGCCTTCCGGCGAATCCCGCCCGCATGGAGTGGACCGCGTACACCGGCGACTCGGTGAGCCTGCGTGTGACCTCCGACGGCGGCTCCTACCCCGCGGTCCAGGGCTACCGCATCACGGCGGACGGTCGCGAGGTCGCCACGTGCCCAGCCTCCGGGTCGTGCTCGCCGATCTCCGCCCCCGTCGGCGAGAAGATCACATACGAAGCCCGGGCGTACAGCTCCGTCGGCGAGTCGCGATCGACCGTGCGCGCGCAGGCCTGGGCCTACCGCCCGCCGGCACAGCCCGCCGGCTCGTCGTTCGAGCCGGCGCCCAACGGCCGCGACGGCGGCCGCGCGACGATCACGGTGACAGGACTCGACGCCACGACCGGCAGCGTCCGACTGACCGGCGGCCGCCAGGGATCGGACACGCGTCCGGTGGTCGGCGGTACCGCGACCTTCACGAACTACGACGTCGGCTCCAACTCCGCGACCACGCTCACTGCGACGCCGCT
This sequence comes from Microbacterium sp. BDGP8, assembly GCF_029991045.1. Lineage (NCBI taxonomy): Bacteria > Bacillati > Actinomycetota > Actinomycetes > Micrococcales > Microbacteriaceae > Microbacterium > Microbacterium sp. BDGP8. Next base: position 1,998,269 of record NZ_CP120712.1, read on the forward strand.
GACGACCTTCGACCTGCCTCCCATCGCGGCGGGCTCGAGCGAAGGACAGTCGCGTGCCGTGACGGCGCACGGAGTCGGGGCCCCGGGCCTGACCCTGTCGGAGACCAACACGTCGAACTCGATGCGCGTGACCGCATCGGTGACCTCGAACGGCGATGGGACGCAGACCCTCATCGGCTTCAGCGACGTCTCGGCCGACGCATGCGTGCCCACCGGTTCGGCGACGAGTCAGCAGTTCGAAGCGCAGGCGTTCAAACGCAAGACGGTGTGGGCATGCGCTGAGCACACGTTCAACGGCAAGAAGGGCTTCGGCGTCACCGGCGCCGAGATCTCTGCGCGTCCCGTCGGCAACGTCGAGGCGCCGGACGGGATCACGTTCTCCGTGAACACGCGGCCGAACGGCGATGGGACGACGTACACCTATGACGCCCAGCTCAATCAGCCGACCAACCCCCCGTTTGACGACGCGCAGTTCCGCCTGCTGCAGGGTGGCAACCCGGCCCGCGACTTCGCGCCGAGTTACAACGGACCGGTGACTGGCTGGTCGGGACAGTGGTGCGACACGTTCCTCGGCTACCCGACCAATTGCTCGGATGCTTCACCCATCGGTCCTGCGTCGTCCACGGCTTCCTTCCCGGTTCAGGTGTCCGCGAACTCGCTACCGTCGTGCCGTTCGGATCAGACGTCGGTTCCGGCTTGGAATCCGCCCGGTCTCCCGTCGGGCACGTATTCGGTGGCCTCCGAGGCCGTCGGCGGCACGGGCGCGGTACGAAGCAACCGTTACACGATCACGTGGGCGGGGCCTTTGTCCAGCTTGCAGAAGCTCACCCTCGAACGCACCTGCGAGCAGATCGCCGCACCGGAACCGACTCCCACCGACCCCGCCGGCGGTGCCGGCGACGGCACCCCCTGACCCCCGCCGCACGGCGAAGCGAGAGGACCCCATGAGCATCACACCGGAGCAGACCTCCTGGTTCCAGGAGACGTTCGCGACGCTCGTCGACAACGTCGAGAAGGTCGTCCTCGGCAAGCGGCATGTCATCGAGCTCGCGTTCACCGCGATGGTCTCCGAGGGACACCTGCTGCTGGAGGACTACCCCGGCACCGGCAAGACCTCGCTCGCCCGCGCCATGGGGCAGACCGTGCAGGGCACGAGCAGCCGCATCCAGTTCACCCCCGACCTGCTGCCCGGCGATGTCACCGGCATCACGGTCTACGACCAGAGCCGCGGCGAGTTCGAATTCCACCAGGGTCCGATCTTCGCCAACGTCGTGCTCGCCGACGAGATCAACCGCGCCTCGCCCAAGACGCAGTCCGCGCTGCTGGAGGTCATGGAAGAGGGCCAGGTCACCGTCGACGGCGTCAGCCGCCGGGTGGGTGTGCCCTTCCTCGTCGTCGCGACGCAGAACCCCGTCGAGCAGGCGGGCACCTACCGGCTGCCGGAGGCGCAGCTCGACCGCTTCCTGATGAAGACGACGCTCGGGTATCCCGACCACGCGGCAACGGTGCGCATCCTCGAGGGTGCTGCCGAGACCCGCCGCGAGGTCTCCCCCGTCATCACCCCCCAGGGCGTCGTGAGCATGGCCGACATCGCGCGCGGGGTCTACCTCGACGCGCTCGTCCTCGACTACATCGCCCGTCTGATCGAGGCCACCCGCCTCGCCACCGAAGTGCGCCTCGGGGTGAGCGTCCGCGGCGCGATCGCGCTGACGAAGGCGGCGAAGACCTGGGCGATCGCCCACGGTCGCAGCTACGTCACGCCCGACGACGTGAAGGCCCTCGCCGAGCCGGTGCTCGCGCACCGGCTGATCCTCGACCCCGAGGCCGAGTTCGACGGTGTGACGGCCGGCGCCGTCATCGGGCAGGTGCTCCTCGACACGGTGCCGCCCAGCCAGAGAGAGACCGTGTGAGCTTCGACACCGAGTCCCGCCTCACCCGCACCTCCTTCTCGGAGGGCACGGGTTTCGCGCGCACGCGGTTCGGCACGACCGGCCGCACCACCGTGCTCGCGGTGCGCGGCGTGCAATCGTGGCGGCGTCTGCGACGCGCAGCCACGGCCACGGCGCGATGGATCTCCGAGACGGTCACGGTGGCCGGGTGGCTCATGGTCATCACCGCTGTCGTCGGGCTCGGTGTCGGACTGCCGCTCGGTCTCATGGAGCTCGCCGCCGCCGGTGTGGCGGCCCTCGTGCTCCTCGCATTGTCGGTGCCCTTCCTCTTCAGCGCACGCGCCTACCAGGTCGACCTGCAGCTCGAGCACGACCGGGTCGTCGCCGGAACGCAGGTCGAGGGGACGCTCGTCGTGACCAACGTCGGCACAGCGCCCGCCCTGCCCGGTCGCATCGACGTCCCGGTGGGCGACGGCATCGTCGATGTGCACGTTCCCCTGCTGCGCCACGGACACACCCACACCGAACAGGTCGTGGTGCCGACGCACCGGCGCGGCATCATCACGGTCGGCCCCGCTCGCACCGTGCGGGGCGACCCCCTCGGCATCCTCAAGCGGGAGGGGACGTGGGACGACGTGCACACGCTCTACATCCACCCCGTCACCACCACGCTGCGCAGCACCACGACCGGCTACATCCGCGATCTCGAGGGCAGCGCGTCGCGCACCGTCGTCGACGCGGACTTCTCCTTCCATGCCATCCGGCCGTATGTCGCCGGTGACTCGCAGCGCCAGATCCACTGGAAGTCGACGGCGAAGACCGGCACCCTCATGGTGCGCCAGTACGAGGAGACCCGGCGCAGTCGTATGGTCATCGCCCTCGCGGTCGGTGACGACGAGTACGCCTCCGACGAGGAGTTCGAGCTCGCCGTCAGCGCCGCCGCCTCACTCGGCATCCGCGGCATCCGCGACGGCCGCGACGTAGACGTCGTCGTCGGCGGCGAGGTGCCCGAGTTCGCACGTCGGCGCATCCGCACCATCCGCGAGCTCACCACCATCACGACCCGCACGCTGCTCGACGACCTCGCCGGGCTCGACCGCATCGAGCACGTCAGCCCCCTTCGCGATGCCGCGTCGCTCGCTGCGGAGAGCCACCCCGACGTGTCGATCGCGTTCCTCGTCTGCGGCTCGCCCCTGACCCCCGCGCAGCTGCAGTCCGCCGCGCTGGCCTTCCCCGCCGACGTCGGGGTCATCGCGGTGACCTGCTCACTCGAGGCCGAGCCCGGCTTCAAGGCCCTCGGGTCGATGTCGGTGCTCTCCATCGGGCTCCTCGACGACCTCCGTCAGCTGCTGTCGCGGGCGGCGCAGTCGTGAGCGCCCCGGCACGGCGCGACCTGCGGGCTCGACGCACCCCCCGAACCGCGTGGCGATTCCTCATCGCGCAGGCCGCGGTCCTCCTGCTCGTGATCTCCGTGGGCGCTCTCGCGGCCTGGCCGATCTATCGCAGCGCCGCGTTCGTCATCGTCGTCGTCGCCGCGATGCTCGCGGGGACGGCTCTCGCAGCAGCCGGCCTGCGCTGGCGCCTGAACGGCTGGTGGCTCGCGCTCGCGACGATCGCGACGTACGTCGTCCTCGGCCTCCCGCTCGCGGCCCCCGGCTCGCTCGGCTCGGTGTCTCAGGCCCTTCAGGGACTGCGGGGAGTCGTGACGGCCCCGGTCACCGGATGGAAGGACCTGCTGACGCTCGAGCTGCCGCTCGGCAGCTACCAGGCGACACTCGCACCGGCCTTTCTGGTCTTCCTCGCTGCGACGGTGCTCGCCCTCTCGATCGCGTGGCGGGGCGGACGATGGTGGCCGCTGGCCGTCGTCACGACACTCCTCCCGACCGTCTTCGGAATCGCCTTCGGCGCCACCGCACCGATGCCGGGCCTGAGCGTCGGGCCGGTGTCGCTGAGCCGGGAGGCGCTGGTCGGAATGGCCGCGCTCGTGATGGCTCTCGTCGCGATCGTGTGGCGCACCACGGCGGATCGCCGACGCGCGATAGCGGCCGCGACGGCCGCGACGGGGGTACGGAGCGGAAACCGCCCCATCCGAGGGCTCGCCGGCCGCGCCGCGACCGCGGCGGGAATGGTCGCCGTCGGGCTGGTCGCGGCGACCGTCGTCGCGCCGTGGGCGCTCGCCGGCACCTCGCGCGACGTTCTGCGAGCCGAGGTCGACCCGCGACTCGAGATCGCCGCCGAGCTGAGCCCCCTCGGGCAGTACCGCACCTGGTTCGGCGACGACCGGTTCGACCAGACGATGTTCCGTGTGGCCGCGCCGGCGGGTGTCGACCGCGTGCGCCTGGCCACGCTGCCGTACTACGACGGCCGGTCGGCCCGGGTCGTCGACCCCGCCGCGGCGCCGGGTGACGCGCGCTCCTCCTTCACCCGGGTTCCGTCGGCGCTGCCTGCCGACCCCGGTTCCGCGGCCGGTGCCGGGCGCATCGTCATCGAGGGGTGGAACGAGGTCTGGATGCCGACGCTCGGCGCCGTCACCTCGGTCGACTTCGACGGATCGGATGCCGCAACCCTCGCCGACGGCTTCTACTACAACGCCGAGACGGCCGCGGGGGTCCAGCTGGCCCCGCCGGGGCTCGCGCCCGGGGCGGAGTACCGACAGGGCACCGCGTATCGCGAGGATCCGCCGACTCTCGGCTCGCTCGAGCCGGCACGATCGGGTCCGACGCTCAGCGAGGATGTCGTGCCCGAGACTCTCGTGCGGTGGGTGGACGAGCACGCGAGCGGGTCCGGAGGCGCAAGCCTCGAACAGCTCGTGGAGCTGCTGCGCGCACGGGGCTTCCTCAGCCATGCGCTCACGATCGATCCGGCGGCACCGCCGGCGTGGACTGCCGAGCTGGGCGACTACGCGTTCCAGCCGAGCCGGGCCGGGCACTCCACCGATCGCATCGACCAGCTCTTCGCGGATCTCCTCGCACGCGAGGACGAGGTGGGCGGTGACGACGACGCGGCGCTGGTCGCCGCGGTCGGCGACGACGAGCAGTTCGCCGTGGCGGCGATGATGATCGCCGATCGGCTCGGCTTCGACGCCCGGATCGTCGTGGGCGCGCGGCTGGATTCGACCGACGACACGCTCACGACCTGTGACGAGGGGGTCTGCGCGGCAGGCGACGTCTCGGCCTGGCTGGAGGTACGCGGCGTCGGCCCCGAGTGGGTTGCCGTCGACGTCACTCCCCAGCACGCGGTGTTCCCCTCTCCCGATACGCAGCAGCGGCAGGACCCGAAGATCCCGACCGACGTGCGACAGGAGCAGGCCGAGACGGTGCAGCCCGCCGACGCCAATCCGAGCGACGGCGGGCGGAGTCCGAACGACGATTCCGCAACCTCGCAGGACCTCACCGCCCTGTGGACGGCGCTTCGCATCGGCGGGGTCTCGCTGCTCGTCCTGCTGCTGCTCTTCGGACCGTTCGCGCTCATCGTGCTGGTCAAGCTTGCGCGGCGCCGCGGTCGCCGCACGAGCACCGACCCGGTCGCGCGATTCACCGGCGGCTGGCAGGAGTTCGTCGATTCCGCGGTCGACCACGGTCTCCCCGGCCCCGGCTCACGGACGCGGCACGAGCTCGTCACGGCGTACGGCGGTTCGGCCGGAGCAGCCGAGCTGGCGACGCTCGCGGACCGTTCCGTGTTCGATGTCGCACCGCCCGATGAGGACGACGCCGATCGCTTCTGGCGGATCGTCGAGTCGGAGCGCTCGCGGCTCGACGAGGGGCTGAGCTTCTGGGCTCGGCTGCGCGCGCGGGTGTCGCTGCGTTCGCTGATGCGACGGGAACGTCGCATCAGCCGTGCGCAACGACTGCCGCGCAGCCGACGGGATCGATAAGGTGGCACGCGGCACGCGCGGGATGCACCGCGCTCGAGGGCAGGAGAACAGGTGAAGGCACACGGCTTCACGATCGACGCTGCGACGACCGTCATGGCGCTCGGCGGTGGGAACGGCGGGCCCTCGGGCGCGTTCGCGGCGCTCGGAATCGTCCAGGTGGTGCTCGGCATCGGCATCTATGTGTGGACCGCGCTCGCGCTGACGGCGGTGTTCCGCAAGACCGGTGTCGATCCCTGGCGGGCGTGGGTCCCGGTGCTCAACTTCTGGGAGCTCTACGTCCTCGCCGGAATGCGCGGCTGGTGGGCGGCGGTGCTGGCAGGCGGTGCCGTGCTGGTCACGATCATCTCGGGGGTCGTCGCCGGGGTTTTCGCCGGGATCGCCCTCAACGCCGGCTTCGGCGGCGACGCGGGCAGCGCCGCCGGCGCCCTGGCTGCCGCGGCGGTCGTGCCCGCTCTCATCTGGCTGGGCTTCCTCGCCTTCGCGCTGGTGATCCAGATCCGCATGCTGCGCTCCCTGTGCCGCGGGTTCGGCCTGGGCACGGGGTTCGTCGTGCTGGGCGCCCTGCTCTTCCCGGTGTGGGCGAGCGTCGTCGGGTGGGGTTCCGCCCGGTGGCTCGGCCGCGAGGCGCCCGCCGAGCCGGCACCCTTCCGCAGTCCCCCGACGGATGCCTGTGTCCCGTCCGCCCCGGCCACGGCCGCTCTCGCGTCGCCCGCGCCGGCCGCGCCACCGGCACCGCCGCTCTTCGCTCCCGCGAGCGCCGCACCGTCGAACGCCGCGCCCGGCGTGCCGACGCCCGCCGCCCCCGCAGCCGAGCCGATCAGCGCGAGCCCCTGGGCTCCGCCGCCTCCGCCCGCCGGGCCCGGCGTTGCGGATCCGGCCCCCCAGTCGTGGTCCGCTCCGACGGCTTCGCCTTCGCCGGCACCGCAGCCGGTTGCGGCACCGGTCGCGCAGGCCGCCCCGGTGGCCGCCCCGGTGGCCGCGCCCGTCGACGATGAGGCGGATGTCGATGAGCGCACCGTGCTCGCGGCCCGCCGCGGACCGCAGGCCACGCTCCGTCTGCCGAACGGGTCGTCCGTCGCGCTCTCCGCTGCGGCCGTCGTCCTCGGCCGGAACCCGGTCGCCCCCGACGCAGCGCCCGACGCGCAGATCATCGCGATCGACGATGTCACCCGCACGGTGTCGAAGACGCACGCGCTGTTGCAGCACACCGGTACGGTCTGGACGATCACCGACCTGGCGTCCACCAACGGCGTCTTCGTCGGTCCCGACGATGTCGAGGCTTCCGGGCCTACGCCGGTATCGGGCGTCTTCCACTTGGGCGACGCCGAGCTCCAGCTCACCGAGGCCTGATGACCACCACCACTCCTCCGATCGACGTCCATGTGACCAGCGGCAGCCGCACCGACACGGGGCGCCGCCGGTCGGTGAACGAGGACGCTCTGCTGGCCGAGTACCCCGTGTTCGTCGTGGCCGACGGCATGGGCGGACATGATGCCGGCGATCGCGCATCTGCCGCGGTCATCGAGGTGTTCCGGCCGCTCGTGGGCCGCGACGACCTGCGCCCCGAGGAGGTCGCCGACGCTGTCGAACGGGCCCATTCCGCGGTGTCCGTCGTCGCCGCCGGAACCTCCCGCGGTGCGGGCTCGACCCTGTCCGGCGTCGTCGCCGTGCAGCAGGGCGGGGTGCGGCGCTGGCTCATCGTCAACGTCGGCGACTCGCGCGTCTACCGTCTGCTCGCCGAGCGCCTCGAGCAGTTGACGATCGACCACTCGGTCGCGCAGGAGCTCGTGGATGCCGGGCAGCTGACCCGTGATCAGATGTCGACGTACGAGGGCCGGAACGTCATCACCCGAGCGATCGGCGGCGAGCGCAGCCGCGCCGATTTCTGGCTCATCCCGATCGTCACCGGTGAGCGCATCGTCGTCTGCTCCGACGGGCTCACCGGAGAGCTCTCCGACGAGGCTCTTCGCGCGGGGCTCATGATGGGCGGCTCCCCCGCGCAGACCGCGGAGTCCCTCGTCACGCAGGCCTTGGCTCACGGCGGCCGCGACAACATCAGCACGATCGTCCTGGACGTCGTCGCCGGCGGCATCAGTCCTCGGCTCGAGGACACGACCGGCGGCTTCATGAACAGCGAGTCCGTCACCGCGACGGTCGAGGTCGCCACGGCGCGCTCTCGACGCCGCCGAGCGGACCATGGCTGAGCTGCGTCGTCGGTCCCGCCCGCCGGTCCCGGTCCCTGCGGCCATCGACGGCCGAAACCCCGACCGAGTGCTTTCGTCGAGCGACCGCGCGGACGTTCACCTGTACCGGGATGCCGCCGGCAGGAAGCCGGTAGCGGTCAAGGTCTTCCGCCATCCGCTCGGCGAGCGCGAGCGCACGGCGTTCGCCGCAGCCGCCGCGCGCTTGATCGCCCTGACGACGCATCCGAGCGCGGCGACGGTGCACTCCGCTGACACGACCGACGACGGCAGACCGTACCTCGTCATGGAGTACTGCTCGCGCGCTGCCCTCGCCGAGACCGCCTCGCGGCGTCCGATGAGCGTGCCCGAGACCCTCCGGCTGCTCGTCCGCCTCTGCGGCGCTGTCGAGACCGCCCACAGGAGCGGAATCGCCCACGGCCGCATGCGTATCGAGAACGTTCTGACGACCGATTACGGCTGGCCCGCCATGATCGGCTTCGACAGTGACGATCTGCTTCTTCGCGACAGGCATGACCTGTCGCCTCGTGCGCGAGCCACCGATGTGCACGGCCTCGCCGCGGCGGCCGCCGAGCTTTTGACGGGGCGCCCCGTGGCCGACACGGCATCGCCGCTCGAGGGGGTCGACTCGGTTCCTGCCGAACTGGAGACGCTCGTCCTCGCGACCCTCGAGTCGACGGAGGCGGGGCGAGGTCCGTCTGCCGCCGAGTTCGGTCTCGAGCTGCAGCGCATCGAGTCGGACTGTCACCTCCCGGTCACGCACCTCGACGTCCGCGAGCCGGTCGAAGAGGACGCTGCGGCTGCGCCTACGCCCGACGAGGACGAGCGGACCGTGCTGGCGAGTCGGCGCCGACCCGAAGGCGACGACGACGACGCCGACCACACCGTGCTCGCCGACCGCACCGTGCTCACCGACCGCACCGTGCTCGCCGACCGCACCGTGCTCGCCGAACGCCGCCGCGCCCCGGTCGACGACGATTCCGACGAGCGCACCGTGCTGGCCGCGCGGCGCACCGGCCCCGACGACGACCGCACCGCTCTGGCCGTCCGTCGCACCGCCGAGGCTGACGACCGCACCGTCCTGTCGGCCCGGAGCAGCGACCCCGACGACGATCACACGCGTCTGGTGTCGCGGTCCCTCCCCGGCGCGCAGGGATCCCGGCCGCCGCAGGACCTCCCCCTGGCTGGTCCCGACAGCGAGCCGACGACCCTCGTGCGGCGAGCGCTGCGCGATGAGGTGGTGCGCGGCCGAGTGGACACCGAGCGTCTCGCGGTCGGGCCGGATGCCGACGGCGAGCGCTACCGGGCCCGCGCGCCGCGCGAGGTCCCCGAGGTCGCGCGCGTCCGCGTGGAGGCGCCCGTCCGCCAGCCCGCGGCGACCGCCGCGAAGCGCCGCGGGAACGGCACGGTCATCGCGGTCGTCGGGGCCGGGGTCATCCTCCTCGGCGCCGCCGCGACGGCCATCGTGATGATCATCGGAGGAGGAGCATGACAGCCATCGAGCACGACACCGACGAGCACGACCGCGAGGAGGTGGGCGCCGCCGCCGGCGAGACCGCCGAGAGCGTCGCGATCGAGTTCTGCGGCGAGTGGTTCCGTCCGGTCGCGGGGACCACTTACGCGATCGGCCGCGACGCCGACCTCGTCATCGACACCAACCCGTACCTGCACCGTCGGCTGCTCGCCATCGATGCCGAGCACGGCCTGTGGTGGCTGTCGAACATCGGACAGTCGATCTCCGTCAGTCTCGCCACTCCCGACGGCGCCTATCAGGCCGTACTCGGCCCGGGAGCGCGGGTTCCCCTCGTGTTCCCCGCTCTCGTGGTCATGTTCACGGCGGGCGCGTACACCTACGAGCTGACGGTCCACACCGACGGGTCTCGATTCACCGTCCGTGACAGCTTCCCTCGCACGACGGACGACCACGTCGGCACGACGACCGTGGGCGCCGTCGCGCTGACCTCCAGCCAGCGTCTGCTGCTGCTGGCCATGTGCGAGCCGATCCTCCGGGGAGGCATGGTCGGCTCGAGCCAGGTGCCGACGTCGGCTGCGGCGGCGGAGCGTCTCGGCTGGCCGCTGACAACCTTCAACCGCAAGCTCGACAACGTCTGCGACAAGCTCGACCGTGAGGGCGTGCGCGGCCTCCGCGGCGGCGTGGGCAAGCTGGCCACCAATCGGCGGGCGCGACTCGTCGAGCACGCGGTGCTCTCACGCCTCGTGACCGCCGCAGATCTGCCACTGCTCGACGAGATCCGCAGCGAACAGGCCTGAACCGCGCCGCAGCGCCGTACGATGGAGGGCTGTGTCCTCGCCCGCCCCTGTGATCTCCTTCCCGCCTGAGCTGCCCGTCAGCGGGGCACGGGAAGAGATCGCGCGCGCCATCCGAGACCACCAGGTCGTGATCGTCGCGGGTGCCACCGGGTCGGGCAAGACCACTCAGCTGCCGAAGATCTGTCTCGAGCTCGGACGCACGAGCATCGCCCACACTCAGCCGCGTCGGATCGCCGCGCGGACGGTGGCCGAGCGCATCGCCGCCGAGATGGAGGTGCCCCTCGGCGGCGCCGTCGGCTACAAGGTCCGGTTCACCGACCAGGTCTCCGCCGACACGCAGGTGGCGCTGGTCACCGACGGCATCCTGCTCAACGAGATCCACCGCGACCGGATGCTGCGCCGGTACGACACGATCATCATCGACGAAGCGCACGAGCGTTCGCTCAACATCGACTTCCTCCTCGGCTATCTGCGCCGCATCCTCCCCCGCCGTCCCGACCTGAAGGTCATCGTCACCTCGGCGACGATCGATCCGGAGAGCTTCGCCGCGCATTTCGCCGACGCCCAGGGCGCCCCCGCGCCGATCATCGAGGTCTCGGGTCGCACCTACCCCGTCGAGGTGCGGTACCGGCCGCACGACGACAGCGGCGAGGACGAGACGACCGCAGACGATGTCGACGGGCTCGTCGCGGCGCTGCGCGAACTCGACCGCGAGCCCGACGGCGATGTGCTCGTCTTCCTCCCCGGCGAGGCGGAGATCCGCGACGCGATGGACGCCGTACGTTCCGCGTACGCGAAAGACGCACGCCCCACCGAGGTGCTCCCCCTGTACGGGCGACTCTCCGCCGCGGAACAGCACCGCGTCTTCGAGCCCTCGCGGGTCGCCGGAGTCCGGCGCCGGGTCATCCTCGCGACCAACGTCGCCGAGACGAGCCTCACCGTCCCCGGCATCCGCTACGTCGTCGACGCCGGCACGGCGCGCATCTCGCGCTACAGCAACCGGTCGAAGATCCAGCGGCTGCCGATCGAGGCCGTGTCGCAGGCCTCCGCTCAGCAGCGCGCCGGGCGTGCCGGCCGAACCTCGGCGGGTATCGCGATCCGCCTCTACGCCGAGGACGATTTCATCTCGCGACCCGAGTTCACCGAGCCGGAGATCCTGCGGACATCGCTCGCGTCGGTGGTGCTGCAGATGCTCGCGCTCGGGTTCGGCGACATCGCCGACTTCCCGTTCCTGACGCCGCCGGACTCCCGCGGTGTGAAGGCGGCCTTCGATCTGCTCGTGGAGCTGCGGGCGGTGCGCCGCGACGAGAAGGGCGCCTGGCGCCTGACGGACACCGGCCGCGAGATCTCGCGTCTTCCGATCGATCCGCGTTTCGCGCGCATGCTCGTCGAGGCACGCACCCTCGGCGTGACGCGCGACGTCCTCGCGATCGTGGCGGGCATGTCGATTCAGGACGTGCGGGAGCGCCCCGAAGAGCGGCGCGAGGAAGCCGACCGGCTGCATGCCCGGTTCACCGATCCGACGAGCGACTTCCTGACGCTGCTCAATCTGTGGAACCACCTGCAGGACCAGCAGCGCGAGCTCGGTTCCAGCGCGTTCCGCCGCACCTGCCGCGCGGAACACCTGAACTACGTCCGCGTGCGGGAATGGTTCGATGTCCACCGCCAGCTGAGCGCGCTCGCCCGCGGAGACCGCGACCGCGGGAAGCGCGGACGCGACGAGCCCATCGCGACGACGGGCGCCGCGCATCCCGACCGTGTGCACCGTGCGATCCTGGCCGGTCTCCTCTCGCAGATCGGCATCCTCGACACCCGGAGCACCTCGGCCACGCGGACCGCGGCCGGTCGAAGCGGCGGCGGCAAGCCCCAGCGCCCCCGTGCCGAGTACCGCGGCGCCCGCGGCGCGAAGTTCGCGATCTTCCCCGGCTCGGGTCTGCGCAAGGCGTCACCGGACGCCGTGATGGCAGCCGAGCTCGTCGAGACCTCGCGCCTGTACGCCCGTACGGTGGCGGCGATCGACCCCGCGTGGGCCGAAGAACTCGCCGGAGACCTCGCGCACCGCTCGATGAGCGATCCGCACTGGTCGAAGGATGCCGGAGCCGCCGTCGCCGCCGAGAAGGTCACCCTCTTCGGGGTCGAGATCGTGCCCCGCCGGCGAGTGCAGCTGGCCGGGCGCGACCGTGAGCTCGCCCGCGAGCTGTTCCTCCGGCACGCGCTCGTCGAGGGCGACTGGAACTCCGCGCACCTCGACAAGCGCCTGACGGCGTTCGAGCGCCGCAACCTCGAGCTCCGGCGACGCCTCGAGAAGATCGAGGAACGCGAACGGCGTCGCGACATCCTCGTGGGCGACGAAGCGGTGTTCGCGTTCTACGACGCCCGCATCCCGCGCGACGTATTCGATGTCCGATCGTTCGAAGCATGGTGGCGTGACGCCGCCGCTCGCACGCCGCGTCTGCTCGACATGACCGAGAGCGACCTCGCCGGAGATGCCGCGGGAAGCGACGAGCGCGCCTTCCCCGCCCGCTGGCGCCAGGGCGATCAGGTGCTGTCGCTCGCGTACCGCTTCGAACCCGGGGCGCCCGACGACGGCGTCAGCGTGGTCGTCCCCCTCGCGCTGCTCGCCTCGCTCCGCCCGGACGGGTTCGACTGGCAGGTGCCGGGGCTGCGCGACGAGTTGATCGCGGGCCTCCTGCGCGCTCTCCCCAAGGCGATCCGCCGGCACGTCGTGCCCGCCGCGGACTGGGCTTCCCGGTTCGCCGAGGAACTCGCCGGCGATGGGCCCGAGTCGCGGAACGGCCTGCCCGCCCTGACGCTGCGCGACGCGCTCGCTGCGCGCATCCAGCGGGTCGCGAATCAGCCGGTCACGTCATCGGACTTCGACCTCGAACGCGTGCCGGCGCACCTGTCGATGTCTTTCCGCGCCGTCGACGAGCGCGGGCGCCCGCTCGGCTCGTCGCGCGACCTCGCCGAGCTGCAGCAGCGACTCGCGAACCGCAGCCGGGCCTCCGTCGCCCGCTCCCTCGCGAAGGCCGCCCCGCGTCCCGGCGCGCAGCCCGCCGCAGCGTCACCGGCCGCGCCGACGGGTGCCGGACCGGAAGGCGACCAGCGGACCGGCATCGTCGAGCAGACCGGCCTGACCGACTGGACCTTCGGCGATCTTCCCGAGCTCGTCGACACCAGGGTCGCCGGCGGCGTCGTGCGGGGCTATCCCGCCCTCGTCGACGAGGGAGCATCCGTCGCCCTGCGCATCGAGGCGACCCCCGAGCGAGCCCATCGCCTGACCCGCGCGGGCGTCAGGCGACTCGTCCTGCTCTCCGTCCCCTCTCCGGCCACGTACGTCCTCGACCACCTCACTGCGCCCGAGAAGCTCGCGCTCGCGGCATCCCCGTACGCGTCGGCGAAGGCTCTCATCGAGGATGCGCGTGTCGCTGTCGCGGATGCTGTCATCGACCGCACCGCGGCATCCGTCCGCACGCCGGCGCAGTTCCAGGCGGTGCGCGCCGCGTTCTCGGCGGCCGTGGTCGAGGAGCTGTTCCAGACCGTCTCGCTGAGCGCGCGGATCCTCACCCTTCAGCGCGACGTCGAGCGGGCGATCCGCAAGGAGAACTCGATGGTCCTGCTCGCCGCTCTCGGCGACGTGAAGCAGCAACTGGCCGGCCTGGTGTTCCCCGGCTTCCTGTCGCGGACCGGCACGTCCCGGCTCGCGCACCTGCCGCGGTACCTCCAGGGCGCTCTCGAACGGGTGTCGTCCCTGAGCGACAACCCCGGACGCGACCGGCAGCGCCTCACCGAGTACGAGCGCGCCGCGACGCTGTTCACCGAAGCAGGCGGGACGATCCCACCAGCGGACGACGCTCCGCCGAACCTGCGACACGCACGCTGGCTGCTGGAGGAGTACCGCGTCAGCCTCTTCGCACAGCGTCTCGGCACCGCCGAGCCCGTGTCTATCCAGCGGATCACGAAGACGCTGGCCGGCACGGGCTGATCAGTCGGTAGCGTGGCCCCATGGCTCACGCAGTGACGTATTCCGAGTTCGGCGGACCCGAGGTCCTCTCCCTCAGCGACATCGAGGTGCCCGCTCCGGGCCCCGGTCAGGTGGGTGTACGCGTGACAGCGGCCGGTGTGAACCCGATCGACCACAAGCTGCGGGCGGGCCTGCGGCCGTCGGCCACGATCTCGAAGCCGCGGCGCGTCGGTAATGACGGCGCCGGCGTTGTCACGGCGGTCGGCGCGGATGTCGACGGCTTCCGTGTCGGGGACGAGGTCGTGGTCTTCGGGGCGAGCGGTGTCTATGCGACCGACATCGTCGTCACGCCCGACAAGCTGACGCCGCTCCCCGCCGGGGTCTCCCCCGCGGTCGGGGCCGCTCTCGGCATCCCCGTGGCGACGGCGTATCAGTCGCTGCGCTCGCTCGACGTCGGACCCGCCGACACCCTGCTGCTGCACGGCGGCAGCGGCTCGGTCGGTCAGGCGGCGATCCAGTTCGCCCGGCTGAGGGGAGCTGCTGTCATCGCCACGGCGAGCGAGGCCCGCTCGGACCGTGTCCGCGATCTTGGCGCGACGCCCGTCGGGTACGGCGACGGCCTCGCCGACCGTGTCCGCGCGGCCGCCCCGCAGGGGGTGACCGTGGCCCTCGACTGCGCCGGCACCGACGAGGCGCTCGACGTCTCGCTCGAGCTGGTCGCCGACCGCTCCCGCATCGCGACGATCGTGCGCGGAGCGGATGCCGCGGGGCTCGGCATCCGCGCGTTCTCCGGGGGAAGCCCCGAGCCGCTCACCGAGCAGCAGGTGGCCTGGCGGGCCGAGGCGATCCCGGTGGCCGCGGCGCTGCTCGCCGCCGGCGCCTTCCGCGTCGAGCTCGGACCCGAACTGCCCCTCGCCGAGGCCGCAGAGGCGCACCGTCTCGTCGCCGCACACACTCCGGGCAAGATCACGCTCCTGCCCTGACCGGCAGCTCCCCCGACCACAGCGAAGCGGCGCCCGCACCGGCGATCCTCGGAAGGATGCCGGCGCGGGCGCCGCTTCGCTCAGGCGCGGGTCGTCAGTTGCCCGAGCGCCGCTTGTTGTAGACGTCGAAGGCGACGGCCAGCAGCAGCACGAGACCCTTCACGGCCTGCTGCCACTCGATGCCGATGCCCATGATCGACATGCCGTTGTTCAGCACACCGATGATCAGACCACCGATGATCGCGCCGCCGATGGTGCCGACACCACCCTGCACCGCCGCACCGCCGATGAAGGCCGCGGAGATCGCCTCGAGCTCGAATCCGTCACCGGCCTTGGGCCCGGCGAGGTTCAGTCGGGCGGTGAAGATGAGACCGGCGAGAGCGGCGAGCACGCCCATGTTGACGAACAGCCAGAAGTCCGCGCGGCGCGTCTTGATGCCCGAGAGCTCGGCCGCGTGGCGGTTGCCGCCGATCGCGTAGATGTGACGGCCGAACACGGTGCGGTTCATGACGATGCCGTACACCAGCACCAGCACCGCGAGCACGATCAGGGTGACGGGGATGCCCTTGTACGAGGCGAGGGCCCACGTGAACCACCCGATGACGACCGCGATGAGCGCGAGCTTCGCGACGAACCAGACGAGCGGCTCGACGTCCTGCGAGTACTTCTGGCGTCCGGCGCGAGTCCGCCACTGCTGCACGATCAGCGCGACGATGCCGAGCGCACCGATGACGAGGGTGAACAGGTCGGGATCGGATTCACCGAAGATGCCCGCCAGGAAGCCGTTGCCGAGCGCTCGGTACTCGGTGGGGAACGAGCCGATGTTCGCGTTGCCCAGCACCACGAGCGCGAGACCGCGGAAGATGAGCATGCCCGCCAATGTCACGATGAACGCGGGTATGCCGACGTAGGCCACCCAGAAGCCCTGCCAGGCTCCCACGAGCGCGCCGATCAGGAGGGACAGGACGATGGCGAGCCACCACGGCATCCCCATCTTGACCGCGAACACACCGGACACGGCGCCGATGAAGGCTGCGACCGAGCCGACGGAGAGGTCGATGTGGCCGGCGATGATGATCATCACCATGCCGATGGCCAGCACCAGGATGTAGCCGTTCTGGACGACCAGGTTCGACAGGTTCTGCGGGCGCAGCAGGATGCCGTTGGTGAGGATGGCGAACAGGGCGACCACCGCGATCAGCGCGATGAAGATGCCGTTCTTGCCGAGGTCGGCGAGGATGTGTCCGATCCAGCGCGTGAAACGGTTCTCGGTCGGGTTGAGCCCGCCGCCGGCGGCGGTTTCAGGGGCGTTGTTCTGAGACATTCGAGGATCTCCTGCGGCCCCGCTCAGCGGGGCTTCTCCATGGTCATGAGTTTGAGGACCGACTCGGGAGTCGCGTCGGCGATGGGCAGCTCACCGGTGATGCGCCCCTCGGAGAGGGCGTACACACGGTCGGAGATGCCGAGCAGTTCGGGCAGCTCGGACGAGATCACGATGATCCCCTTCCCCGCTGCGGCGAGCTTGTTGATGATCGTGTAGATCTCGTACTTCGCCCCCACGTCGATGCCGCGCGTGGGCTCGTCGAGGATGAGCACCTCAGGGTCGGAGTAGATCCACTTCGACAGCACGACCTTCTGCTGGTTGCCGCCCGAGAGCTTCCCGGTCTTGGCGAGGACGGTCGGCGCCTTGATGTTCATGCTCTTGCGGTACTGGTTCGCGACGGAGAACTCCTCGTTGTCGTCGACCAGACCCGCCTTCTCGAGCTTCTTCAGCGACGCCATCGAGATGTTGCGCTTGATGTCCTCGATGAGGTTCAGCCCGTAGGTCTTGCGATCCTCGGTGGCGTACGCGAGCCCGTTGGCGATGGCCTCCGAGACGGTGCGCGTGCGGATCTCCTTGCCGCGCATGAAC
Organism: Microbacterium sp. BDGP8; assembly: GCF_029991045.1. NCBI lineage: Bacteria > Bacillati > Actinomycetota > Actinomycetes > Micrococcales > Microbacteriaceae > Microbacterium > Microbacterium sp. BDGP8. The sequence continues at coordinate 2,015,363 of NZ_CP120712.1, forward strand.
ACCTTGCCCGAGATGCGCGTGCCGTAGCTGTGGCCGAACAGGCTCATCGCGAACTCGGTGCGCCCGGCGCCCATGAGCCCGGCGATGCCGACGATCTCGCCCGCCCGGACCGTCACCGAAACGTCGTCGACGACGACGCGGGTGGGGTCCTGCGGGTGGTGCGCGGTCCAGTTCTCGACCCGCAGCAGCTCATCGCCGATCTGCGGCTCGTGATCGGGATAGCGGTGCTCGAGGTCGCGGCCCACCATGTCCTTGATGATGCGGTCCTCGGTGACGTCGTTCTTCGAGATCGTCTCGATCGTCTTGCCGTCGCGGATGACCGTGACGGTGTCGGCGACCTTTTTGATCTCGTTCAGCTTGTGGCTGATGATGATCGACGTGATGCCCTGCTCGCGCAGGCTCAGGATCAGATCGAGCAGGTGGTCGGAGTCCTCGTCGTTGAGCGCGGCGGTCGGCTCGTCGAGGATCAGCAGCTTGACCTCCTTCGACAGGGCCTTGGCGATCTCGACGAGCTGCTGCTTGCCGACGCCGATCTGGTTGACCTTCGTCGTCGGGTTCTCCTTGAGCCCGACGCGACGCAGCAGCTCGGCCGCGGCGAAGTTGGTCTTATTCCAGTCGATGAGGCCGCCGGCGCCCTTCCGCTCGTTGTTCAGGAAGATGTTCTCGGCGATCGACAGGTACGGGCTGAGCGCCAGCTCCTGGTGGATGATGACGATCCCGCGCGCCTCGCTGTCGCGCAGATTCTTGAACTCGACGGTGTCGCCCGCGTAGACGATCTCGCCGTCGTAGGTGCCGTGCGGGTAGACCCCGGACAGCACCTTCATGAGGGTCGACTTCCCCGCGCCGTTCTCACCGCAGATCGCATGGATCTCGCCGCGCTGGACGGCGAGATTGACATTCGAGAGCGCCTTGACGCCGGGGAAGGTCTTGGTGATCCCGCGCATCTCGAGGATGGTTTCGCTCACGTCTCCGACTTCCTTGTGGGGGTGGATGATTTCTCGGGTGCGGCGGCGGGAGCGGTTCGCTCCCGCCGCCGTTCCGAGGATGGGCGGATGCCGCGGCTCAGAGACCGAGCTCTTCGGCGGTCCAGTAACCGGTGTCGACGAGCGACGACTCCACGTTGTCCTTCACGACGGGAACCGGCGCCAGAAGGAAGGAGGGCACGACCTTGACGTCGTTGTCGTACGTCTCGGTGTCGTTGACCTCGGGCTCCTCGCCCTTCAGAGCGGCGGCGGCCATGTCGGCCGCGACCTTGGCGAGCTCGCGGGTGTCCTTGAAGATGGTCGCGTACTGCTCACCGGCGAGGATCGCCTTGACCGAGTCGACCTCGGCGTCCTGGCCCGAGATGATCGGCCACTCGGCGCCGGTGGAGTATCCCGCACCCTCGAGCGCGGAGATGATGCCTCGCGAGATGCCGTCGTAGGGCGAGAGGACGGCGTCGACCTGCGTGCCGTCGGAGTAGTTGGCCGTCAGGATGTCCTCCATGCGGCTCTGGGCGGTCTCGCCGTCCCAGCGCAGCGTTGCGGCCTGCTCGATGTCGGTCTGACCCGACTTGACCACGAGGGTGCCGTCGTCGATCAGCGGCTCCAGGACCTCCATCGCGCCGTCCCAGAAGAAGAACGCGTTGTTGTCGTCGAGCGAGCCGGCGAACAGCTCGATGTTGAAGGGACCGGCCGGCGCGCCGTCGAGCGGCTTGCCCTCGAGGTCGGTCAGCCCGAGGCCGTTCAGGACCGTCCAGGCCTGCTGACGGCCGACGAGCGCGTTGTCGAACGTCGCGTAGTAGTCGACGTTCTCGGTGCCCTTGATCAGTCGGTCGTAGGCGATGACGGGGATCTCCGCGTCCGCGGCGTTCTGCAGCGCCTCGGTCAGCGTCGTGCCGTCGATCGAGGCCACGATGAGCGCCTCGGCACCCTTGGTGATCATGTTCTCGATCTGCGAGACCTGGGTCGGGATGTCGTCCTCGGCGTACTGGAGGTCGACCTGGTATCCCTGGTCCTCCAGGGCCTTCTTGACGGCGTTGCCGTCCTGGATCCAGCGCTCCGAGCTCTTGGTGGGCATCGCGACGCCGATGAGGCCGCCGTCTCCGCCGCCCTCACCGCCGCCGGTGCTGGAGCATGCCGAGAGCGCCAGGGCGCCGACGGCGAGCGTCGCTGCTGCGTACAGGAACTTCTTGTTCACTGTGTGTCCTTTCCAGTGACTTCACTGTCTTGCGGGAAATGGTGACCGCGCCCCGGTGCGGGGCTACCGGCGGTCGTCGGTGGTCTGTCCGTAAACGTTCTGATACCGGTCGTACAGCGCATCGATCGCGTCCTGCGGAATCGGGAGCAACTCCCCCGCCTGCCGGGCGATGTGGACCGTGCGAGCCACGTCCTCCACCATCACCGCAGCCTTGACCGCATCCTTCGCACTCGACCCGATCGTGAACGGCCCATGGTTCTGCATCAACACCGCCCGGGAACGATGCCCCCGAAGCGTGTCCACGATCCCCCGGCCGATCGAGTCATCACCGATGATCGCGAACGGCCCCACCGGGATCGGCCCCCCGAACTCATCAGCCATCGCCGTGATCACACACGGGATCTCCTCACCCCGCGCCGCCCACGCCACCGCATACGTCGAATGCGTGTGCACCACACCACCCACCTCGGGCATGTTCCGATACACATACGCATGCGCCGCCGTATCACTGGACGGCGACCGGTCACTGCCCGGCGTCCCCGGCACCACATTGCCGTCCAGATCGCACACGATCATGTTCTCCGGAGCCAACTCGTCATACGACACCCCCGACGGCTTGATCACGAACAGATCAGCCCCCGGAACCCGCCCCGACACGTTGCCACCGGTCCACACGACCAGCCCGTAACGCACCAGCTCCGCGTGCAACGACGCCACCTCGGCCCGAACCCGCGCCACCGCGACTTCGACCTTCACGCCGTCGACGTACTCGCTGCTGATCGCTGCGTTGCGTGCCACTCGAGTGCTCCTTCGCCCGGCCACCATCGGCGGGCCTCGATCGTGTGACGATCGATGTGACCGTTCACATTGCGACACTATAGCCACGGTCCGAACGGGAGTGTCAACTCCCGGCGTGTCTCGGATCGATAACGACGACTCAGCGGCGCGGCCCGGTGGACGAGCGAACGACCAGCTCGGGCACGAGCACCGCCGGGTCCACCTCGCCTGAGCCCTGGCCGAGCAACAGATCCACGCAACGACGCCCCAGCTCGGCGAAGTCCTGACGCACGGTCGACAGCGGCGGCCAGAAGTGCGCGGCCTCGGGGATGTCGTCGAACCCGATGATGCTGATGTCGCGCGGGCAGTCCAGCCCCTCATCGCGGATGGCGTGCAGGAGCCCGAGCGCCATCTGATCGTTCGACGAGAAGATCGCTGTGAAGTCACGGACCCGGAGCAGCTCGCGCCCGGCGTAGTAGCCGAATTCGGCCGTCCAGTCGCCTAGCACCGGCGCCGTCGTCGGGATGTCGGAATCGCTCATCTCCTCGAGGAATCCGCGCATCCGCGCCTCAGCCTCGATCCAGTCCTGGGGGCCGGCGATGTGGTAGATCGACCGGTGGCCGAGCTCGATGAGGTGCCGTGTGGCCAGCCGGGCGCCGGCGATCTGGTCGACCGACAGGGCGTGGCCGGGATCCACCTCGGTGGACTGCAGCGTGACGTACGGGATGCCGATCGGCTGGGCGGCCAGGGCACGGAACACGCGCACCTGCGGCGCGATCACGACGAGTCCCTCGACCGCCTGGGCCACCAGGTGCGCGAGCCCGGCCTGGATCGAGCTCGGATCCCGGGCGTCGACGTTGGCGGTGGAGACCCAGTAGCCGCGTTCGCGCGCGGCCGCCTCGATCGCCGCGATCGAGGACGCGGGACCGTACTGGGTCGCCGACGACGTCAGCACTCCGATCGTGTGCGACCTGCTCGTGACGAGCGCGCGGGCCGCCCGATTGGGGCTGTAGTCCAGTTCCGCCATGACCGCGAGCACGCGATCCTTCGTCTCCGCGCGGATGCTCGGATGATTGTTGAGCACGCGCGAGACCGTCTGATGCGATACACCGGCCAGACGCGCGACATCGCGAATGCTCGGGCGACGGCCCGTAGCGTCTTCGCTCATGGTTCCTCCGGCCCGATGCGCACGTTCACATCGGCTCGTGCCCATTATGCACCGCGGGTTTCGAAAACACGTGGTCCGCTCTATGTGACAGTCACACGGAGCGCTCCGCGGCCATGTGACGACCGCGGTTCGCGTCACACCAGCGGCGAGAAGCCCTCCCGCCCCGACACCGCCGTATGCTGACCGCATGTCCGACCTGGCGCGCTTCCTGCCTTTGAGTCACCGGTCGGCGGATGACGCCGCGGCGGCCCCCTCCGACCGTCGTGGGCAGATCGCGACGGTGGTCGCCCTCGCAGCCTCCGCGCTCGACGGTGCTCCATTCGATCGCCGCCGCGCCTTCGTCGACGAAGCAGGCCTGTCGGGCGACGGCGACGGCGCTTCCCTCGCCGAACTCGCCGGCCGTATCGCGCGGGGGCGACGGCGCAGCGTCCGAGAACTCACGGCGGTCGCGCGTGCCTACCTCCGTTTGCCGAGCGACCGGCGTCCGCTCCCGTTCGATATCGCGGGCGCGGTCGCGCTCGCGGCCTCGACGAGCGCCCCGTTCGCACGACGGGCCGCCATCGCAGGCCACACCGTGCGCGCGACCGACGCCGGCTGGACCTTCGGTCGCGGACCCGAGATCTCGGCGAGCGCCGACGAGATCGTCGCGTTCCTCACCGGCGTCTCCGATTCGCCGCCCCGGCGTTCCCCCGTCAGCTGAGTCGCAGCAGGTCGCGGTAGAACTCGATCCCGCGAAGCCACACGTGCACACGGATCCGCTCGTCGTGCGCGTGAAGCGCTTCGCGCTCGGAGGCGGTCAGCCGGAACGGCGCGAATCGGTAGACGTTCTCGCAGATCGCGGTGAACCACCGACTGTCGCTCGCCCCGAGCTGCAGGTACGGCGTGGCGACGACGTCCTCGCCGAGAGCGGAACCGACCGCACTCGCGATCCGGCGCCATCCCTCGCCGCGCCAGGGTGACACGGGCGATGGGTCCGAGCCGTGGCGAACCTCGATCTCGATCCGGGGATCGGCGATCGCTCGCCGCGCGCGCTCGGTTGCCGCAGCAACCGAGTCGCCCGTGAGCAGGCGGATGTTGACGGCTGCGCGAGCAGCCGTGGCGAGCACGTTCTCGCCATCCGCCCCGTCGAGCTCCGTCACGACCGCGGTCGTGCGCACCAGTGCGTTGGTCTCGGCGCCGAAGCGAGGCAGCGCCCGCGCGAGCAGCGCTCCGGTGACGGAGAGGTTGGTGAAGATGGAGCGGAACGGCTCGCGGGCGAATGGCGCCAGGGTGCGGAACATCGCCCGCACCGGCGGCACGAGCCGCACGGGCGCCGGGTGTCGATGCAACCGGTCGATCGCCCGCGCCAGTCGCGCGGTGGCCGGCAGCGGGGGCGGAGTGGACGCGTGCCCTCCCGCCTCGCGCGCCGTGAGCCCGAGCGTCATCACCCCGCGCTCGGCGACGCCGATCATCGCGGTCTCGACGTCGACGCCGGGCACGGCACCCGAGACGACTGCCCCGCCCTCGTCGAGGACGAGCGCCGGCCGGACGCCACGGGAGCGCAGCACCTCCACGATCGCGGGAGCACCGAGACCGGCGACCTCCTCATCGTGCCCGAAGGCGAGATACACGTCGCGCGCCGGCCGCCATCCTTCCTCGACGAGAGCCTCGACGGCTTCGAGAATCGCCACCAGTGAGCCCTTATCGTCGATCGCACCGCGCGCATGGATCGTCCTCTCCTCGCCCTCGCCGGCCAGGACGGCGTCGAATGGCGGATGCATCCATTCGCCGGGAACGACCGGAACGACGTCGTAGTGCGCCATGAGTACGAGCGACGCGTCCGAGGCATGGCCCCGCCACCGGTAGAGCATCGCGTGCTCCCCCACCGTCTCGTACTCGAGCTCGTCGTGCAGGCGTGGGTAGAGCCGACGCACCGCTTCGCGGAAGCGCACGAGCTGAGCCCCATCGGACGAGGCCGGCTCCGCGTGCGAGACGGTGGGGATCCGCAACAGCTCGCGGAAGCGATCGACGGCAGCGGTGTCCACCCTGCGAGCCTACGCCGCGCGGGTCGGTCAGCCGCTGGCTAGGCTCGCGTTATGACGAATCAGACGACGTCCGGCAGCTCCGACACCGGCCTGCGATGGGGCATTCTGGCGACCGGCGGAATCGCCCACGCGTTCACCCGCGATCTGCGAACAGCGGGCCGGGAGGTCGTGGCCGTCGGCTCACGCACACAGGACTCGGCGACACGCTTCGCCGAGGAATACGGCATCCCCCACGCTCACGGCTCGTACGAGCAGCTCGCGGCCGACCCCGACGTCGACATCATCTACATCGCCACCCCGCATCCGGGTCATCGCGACGCCGCCGCGCTCGCGATCCAGCACGGCAAGCACGTGCTGGTGGAGAAGCCGTTCACCCTCAACCGTGACGAGGCCGTGGCGCTGCGCGATCTGGCAGCCGACGCGGGCGTCCTCGTCATGGAGGCGATGTGGACTCGCTACCTCCCGCACATGGTCCGCCTGCGCGAGATCGTCGCCGCCGGAACCCTGGGCGAGGTCCGGACGGTGTTCGCCGATCACACGCAGCGGATCTCCGACGATCCCACGCACCGTCTCAATGATCTCTCGCTGGGTGGCGGCGCGCTGCTCGACCTCGGCATCTACCCCGTGTCGTTCGTCTGCGACCTCCTCGGGCTCCCGACGCAGGTGAGGGCGCTCGCGCGGCTGATGGAGACAGGCGCCGACGCCGAGGTCGCGACGGTCATGACCCACCCCTCGGGTGCGGTCTCGACGACCGTGTCGTCTTCCCGCGGGGCCGGGCCGAACACCGCTCACATCGTCGGTACCGAAGCGCGGGTCGAGATCTCGGGCGTCTGGTACGCGGCCACCGACTTCCGCGTCGTATCGCACGACGGCACGATCCTCGAGGAGTACCGCTCGGAGATCGAGGGGCGCGGCATGCAGTTCCAGGCCCTCGAGGCGGAGGCCCTCGTCGCCGCCGGACGGACCGACGGCGACGTTCTGCCGATCGCAGAGACCGTCGCGATCATGGGCGTGCTCGACGATATCCGCGATCAGATCGGCGTGCGCTACCCGCAGGAAGGGTGATCCCGCTCAGGCGGCGAACGGCACCACGCCCACGAGCACCGCGACGGCGAGCATGACGAGCGACACGATCGACGCACGCCACAGCACCTTCTTGTGGTGGTCGCCCAGATTCACGTTCGCCAGCGACACGAGGAGCAGGATGGCGGGCACGAGCGGGCTCTGCAGGTGGACAGGCTGCCCCGTGATCGACGCACGCGCCATCTCGACCGGCTCGATGCCATAGGTCGCGGCGCTCTCGGCGAGGATCGGGAGGATGCCGAAGTAGAAGGCGTCGTTCGACATGAAGAACGTGAACGGGATCGACAGGACGCCCGTGATCACTGCGAGGTGCGGTCCGAGCTGCGACGGGATCACCTCGGTGACCCACGAGGCCATCGCGGCCACCATCCCCGTACCGTTCAAAACGCCCACGAGCACGCCCGCCGCGAGCACCATCGAGACCACGCCGACGATGGAAGGCGCGTGGGCGACGATCTCGTCCGCCTGCTGCTTGAGCTTCGGGAAGTTGATGACGAGGGCGAGCGCCGCACCCACCATGAACACGTACGCGAGCGGGAACAGGTCGAGGACGAGCAGGACCATGACCACGAGCGTGAGCGCGAGGTTGACCCACACCAGGCGCGGACGCAGTGTCGCCCGATTCGGGTCCAGCATCGTGTCGGCCATAGCGGTGTCGCGCTCCTCGACCCACTGCGCCGCCGGAACGGGCTTCCGGCCGCGCACGGTCACGACGTTCCCGGTGCGCAGCGTTGCCAGCGCGCCCGGTCGCGGGTCGGCACCGCGGAAGAGCTTGGGCCCACCGAGCACGCCGTCTCCCCCGCCGAGACGGGACGTGTCGATGCTGCCGGCGAGCCGTCGACGCTCCGAAAGTCCCAGGAACCAGGCGAAGGTCAGCGAGACGACGATGCCTGCCGCGAGCGAGGGCAGCATCGGCACGAACACGTCGGTCGGCTGCAGACCGAGCGCCGACGCCGCACGCACAGTCGGCCCGCCCCACGGGACGATGTTCATCGTGCCGTTCATCAGGCCCGCGACGCAGGTGAGCACGACGGGACTCATACCCAGGCGGAGGTATATGGGCAGCATCGCCGAGGTCGTGATGATGAACGTGGTCGAGCCGTCGCCGTCCAGCGAGACCACCGCCGCGAGCACAGCGGTCCCGAGCACGACCTTGGCGGGATCGTCCTTGAGCACGCGGGTGATCACCCGGATGAGGGGGTCGAAGAGCCCCACGTCGATCATGATGCCGAAGTACATGATCGCGAACATCAGCAGAGCCGCGGTCGGCGCCATGCTCGTGATGGCGTCGATGATCATGTCGCCGAGCCCCAGGCCGGCGCCGGCGAAGAGGCCGAATGCCGTCGGCACGATGATGAGCGCGACCATCGGGGTGAGCCGGCGCGTCATGATGAGCGCCATGAAGGTCAGCACCATCGTGAACCCGAGCGCGACGAGAACGCCCTCGGGCGGGATGAAGGCGAGGTCGTACCCCTCTTCGGCCGCGGCGGCGGCCACGAGGTTCACAGGATTTGTCATGTCGACTCCTTCGTCGGCGGGCGCACGGACCCACGGTGCGATCGGTCGAATCTAGGTCGCTTCGCCGTCGACCCGCGCGCTTGGGCTCATTCCGGCGACTTGAGCGCGTAGCGTGTGTTCTGCGCATTCTGCGCGCGAGCAAGGGGAGGTCGGATGCGCTTCACGACGCGGCTCTTCCTCGTGCAGCTCGGCGTCGTCGCGACCGTGCTGCTCGTGTGCACGGCGGCGTTCGCGGTGATCGCGGTGACGCAGGTGCGAAACGCCGCGGAAGAGAGCGCCCTCAACATCGCGCGCTCGGTCGCAGCGACCCCGGAGGTGCGCACCGCCGTCGCCCGGTGGTCCGACGACCCCGGTACCCCGGATGCTGCCGACCTCGTCGGCGGATCGTTGCAGAGCACGGCTCTCGCGATCGCCGAGCGCACGGACGCGCTCTTCGTCGTGATCACCGACGACCACGGCATCCGGCTCGCCCACCCCGATCCGCGTCGTCTCGGCGAGACCGTGTCGACCCCGTTCGACCGCGTTCTCGGCGGCGAGGAGGTCGTCGACTGGGAGGTCGGAACCCTCGGGCGCTCCGCACGCGCCAAGGTGCCCGTCCTCCCGCCCGACGGCGGCGAGCCGGTGGGTGAGGTGAGTGTGGGTTTCGAAGAGGGCAGCGTGCTCGACGACCTGCCGTCCGTGCTTCTCGCGATCGGGATCGCCGCGCTTCTTGCACTCGGCATCGGCATCGCCGCGGGCTCGGTTCTGCGACGCCGCTGGGAGAAGACGACGCTCGGTCTGCAGCCCGAGGAGCTGACCGCGCTGGTGCAGCAGCAGAGCGCGGTCCTCGACGGCATCGGAGACGGCGTGCTCGCCCTCGACGAGAACGGTGTCGTGCGGGTCGCGTCCACGACTGCCGAACAGCTGCTCGGTCTCGAGCGCTCCGTGGGGCAGCCGCTCTCCGCTCTGCCCCTGCCCGCGGCTGTCGTCTCCGCGATCATGGAAGGGCTTCCGCTGCACCGTGTCGTCGTAGGCCCCCGCGTGCTGGCCGTTGACGTGCATCCGGTGCGGCGCGGTGGCCGCGAGCTCGGGGACGTGGTGATCGTTCGGGATCACACGGATGTCGCCGAGCTCGGCGAACAGCTCTCGTCGGTTCAGACCGTGACCGGGGCGCTGCGGGTGCAGCGGCACGAGTTCTCGAACCGCCTGCATGTCGCCGCAGGCCTGATCGACGCCGAGCGGGTCGGCGACGCCCGAGCGTTCCTCGACGAACTCCTCGAGCGCGGCAGCGTTCCGATCGCCGTCGCCGGCATCGAGCGGGTGGACGACCTGTTCCTCCAGGCGCTCCTCGCGGCGAAAGCGACCGAAGCAGCCGCGAGCGGAGTGGGCATCGCCGTCGGCGAAGACACCCTCGTCCTCGGAGAGCTCTCGCGTGTCGAGGATGCCGCGGCCGTCATCGGGAATCTCATCGACAACGCCGTCGCCGCCGCGGCGCACGAAGCCGAACCCCGCTGGGTAGAGGTCACCTTCTTCGGCGACGGCGACGCGCTCGTGACGACCGTCGCCGACTCGGGGTCCGGTGTGGCGGACGGCCGCGATGTCTTCGCGCCGTCTGCGGAGCCGGGCGACGACCGCGTGCGCGGGCGCGGGATCGGCCTGCCGCTCTCGCGCGAGCTGGCGCGCCGTCTCGGCGGCGACGTGTGGCTGATCGATCCGGGCGGCCGCGGCTCCGCGGCATCCGGAGCGGTTTTCGCCGCCCGGCTGCCGGGCGTGCTGCGCACCGCGGCGCCCGACACGACCGCGACTACCGAGCCGACCGCACCCCGCCCCGAGGAGGACGACTCATGACCACGACAGCCCCGCTCCGGGTCCTCGTCGTCGACGACGACTTCCGCGTCGCGGATCTCCACCGCGACGCCGTCGACGCGGTTCCCGGGTTCCGCGCGCTCGAGCCGGCCCGGTCGATCGGCACAGCTCGCTCCGCGATCGCCGAGCACCGCCCCGACCTCGTTCTCATCGACAACTACCTGCCCGACGGCGAGGGCGTCGAGCTCGTGCGCTCGATCGACACCGATGCCATCGTGCTGTCGGCGGCCTCCGATGCCGAGACGGTGCGCCGCGCCCTGCGTGCGGGGGCCATCGGCTACCTGATCAAGCCGTTCGATTCCCGCGCTCTCCGCGAGCGCCTGGAGCGGTACGCCCGCTACCGGAACGTCCTCGACACCGCCGACGTGGAGCAGGACGACATCGATCGCGCCCTGTCGATCGTCCACGGCGGTCCCGCCACCACGACGCGCTCGGCGACCGAGCAGATGATCCTCACGACCCTCGGGGCGCGGGAGGCATCGGCGGGCGAGATCGCGACCGAATGCGGTATCTCACGGGCGACGGCTCAGCGCCACCTCGCGGCGATGGCCGCGCGCGGGGTCGTCGACGTGCGGTTGCGTTACGGATCGACGGGCCGCCCGGAGCACCGTTACGCAGCGTCGCGCGGTTGACGCGTCGACCACCAGGCCCACGTGACGAGAACGGGCTGGAAGAAGAGCCGGACGAATCGACGCCGATCGGTGTCGAGCCCGAAGGCGCTGCGTCCCTTTCGCCACTGATCGATGTTGCCGGGGAAGACGGCGATGAAGAACGCGGCGAGCAGCGCACCGATGCGCGAGCGCTCGCGCGGCAAGGCGAGCAGCGCCACCCCGAACAGTGCCTCCACCGCTCCGGAGGCGACGACGACGCCATCACGATCGATCGGGAGCTTCTCGACGACCGCGTCAGGCACCTGGGCCTGGAAGTCACGGCGCGCCCAGAACAGGTGGCTCAGGCCGGCGAAGATCATGGCGCCGGCGAGCAGCCAGCGGAGCGCGGTTCTCATGCGTTCAGTCTGCGCGCTCCACGGCCGCCCGGCGAACCCTTGCTTTCTCCGCACTAGGCTTACCCGGGTGTCCGGCGCGCTCGATCTTTCTCTTCTCCGCCGCTGGCCCGACGTCGAAGCGCCCGGTCTCGTCGCCGCCGATGCCGCCGATCTCCTGATCCTGGATGAATCGGAATCTGCCCGCGCCGAAACGGGCCCCGACGAGGTCACCGTCATCGGAGACAGCTACGGCGCGCTCACCCTGGGCGCTGCGGCCGCCGGAGCCGAGGGCATCCGAGTCCACCAGGACCCCCTCAGCGGCGAGGCCGCTCTCGCCGCGAACGCGAAGCGTCTCGTCCCCCAGGCGACATTCACCTCTCTCCCGCTCGATGCCGCGCTCGTCGCGGGCGCGCGAGTCGTGCTGCTTCGGCTGCCACGCTCGCTCGATGCTCTCGCCGACATCGCCGCCACCATCGCGGCGGCGGCCTCCCCCGACGTCGTCGTCTACGCCGGAGGGCGAATCAAGCACATGACGGTCGCGATGAACGACGTTCTCCGCGGCTCCTTCGAGCGCCTCGACGTCACGCATGCGCGTGGGAAGTCCCGGGTGCTCGTCGCCCGCGGTCCACTCCCGCAGACGACGCTTCCCGAGGCGCGATCTGGACGCAGCGACGGGATCGAGATCCGCGCGTACGGCGGCGCGTTCGCGGGTCCGCGCCTCGACATCGGGACACGACTCCTCCTCGCGAACCTGCCCGAGACCGCACCGGGCGGAACGGCAGACGACCCGTGGATCGACTTCGCCTGCGGCACGGGAGTCGTCGCGGCCGCGTGGGCCACCCGTCACCCCGACGTCCGCGTGTATGCCTCGGATCAATCGGCCGCAGCCGTGGCGTCCACGGCGGCCACGATGCGGGCCAACGGTGTGTCCGAGCGCGTCGAGGTGGTACGCGATGACCTGCTCGCCCGGCGCCCGGATGCGAGCGCGTCGCTGATCGCGCTGAACCCGCCGTTCCATTCCGGTGCCGCGATGAGCGACCGCATCGCCCCGCGCTTGTTCCGCGATGCGGCGCGTGTGCTGCGGCCGCGCGGCGAACTGTGGTGCGTCTGGAACTCCGCGCTGCAGTACCGAGCGGAGCTCGAGCGCGTTGTCGGCCCCACCCGGCAGGTGGCCCGAGACCCGAAGTTCACGGTCACGGTGTCCACGCGCCGCTGACCGTCTCAGTGGTAGCGGCCGCTGTAGGCGTTGATCGCCTGCTGCCCGCCGAGGTGCGCATAGAGCACGTTCGAGTCAGCGGGGATGTCGCGGGAAGAGACCAGGTCGATCAGAGCCGCCATGGACTTTCCCTCGTAGACCGGGTCGAGGATGACTCCTTCCAGGCGCCCCGTGAGGTAGATCGCCTCATCCGTCGAGTCCACGGGTATGCCGTAGCGCTCCCCCGCCCAGCCCTCGAGAACCTGGATCTCATCCTCGCGCAGCTCACGGCCGACACCGATCAGCTCCGCCGTGCGACGCGCGATCCGGCGCACCTGGTCACGGGTCTTGTCGATCGTGGCCGAGGCGTCGATGCCGAGGACCCGCCGGGGACGGTCACCGAAGTTCTCCGCGAGGTCGGCGAACCCGGCCACCATCCCGGCGTGGGTCGACCCCGTCACGGTGCAGACGACGATCGTGTCGAAGAACACACCGAGCTGCTCTTCCTGCTGGCGCACCTCGTGCGCCCAATTGGCGAACCCGAGTCCGCCGAGGCGGTGATCACTCGCGCCCGCCGGGATCGCATAGGGCTTGCCGCCGGAGGCCTCCACATCGGCGATCGCTTCCTTCCACGAGTCTCGGAATCCGATGTCGAAGCCCGCGGGCGACAGGCGGACATCCGCTCCCATGAGCCGCGAGAGCAGGATGTTGCCGACCCGGTCGTTGACAGCGTCCGGCCAGTCAACCCAGTTCTCCTGAACGACGACGGCCTTCAGCCCCAGGTGCGCCGCGACCGCCGCCACCTGGCGAGTGTGGTTCGACTGGATCCCGCCGATGGAGACGAGCGTGTCGGCGCCCTGAGCGAGAGCATCCGGAATGATGTATTCGAGCTTGCGAGTCTTGTTGCCGCCGTATGCGAGGCCGCTCGACACGTCTTCTCGCTTCGCCCAGACACGGGCACCCCCGAGATGGGCTGAGAGGCGATCCAGCGGGTGCACGGGGCTGGGTCCGAAGGTGAGCGGGTGACGAGGGAAGTCGGCGAGGGACATCGGTTCTCCTGGGGTCGGGTGGAGCTCAGGCGGGATCGGGATGGGTCAACAGTCGTTCGAGCGTCAGCCAGTTCTCACGCGTCGCTGCAGCGGCCGCCTCGCCCTCGCCGGTGGCGCAGAGCTCGATGATGCGGGCATGGGCCGCCACCGAGTCGCGGCCGGCGAGGCTCGAGAACCGAGCACGCTCCAGGCGTCGCAGAAGGGGTGTCACCTGCTCGAGCAGAGTGCCGAGAAGAGGGTTGGCACTCGCCGAAACCGCGACGCGATGGAAGTCGTCGTCGGCCGCGAGCGCTGCGTCGATGTCATCCGCGCGCAGTGCGTCCGCGAACCGGTCGTTCGCAGCACGCATCGCATCGAGGTCCGACGCCGTGAGCTGGCGCACTCCCTCGCGCACCGCCAACTCATGCAGTGATGCCGCAATACGCTGCGCCGAGAGAGCCTCGCGCTCATCGAGCGGCGCCACCTCCGTGGCCTTCGCCCGCCGCGTCCGGACGAGCCCCGCGGCCTCCAGACGGGCGATCGCCTCACGAATCGGCGTACGGCTGACCCCGAGCCACTCCTCGAGCTCGCTATCGCGGAGACGAGCGCCCGGCTCGAGCCTGCCACTCACGATCGCGTCGCGAAGCGCCGTGTACGCGTGGTCGCGCAGAGAGGCTGGGCGAGAGACGGGAACGAGCGGCATGCAATATATTGCACACTACCTGGCTCAGTACGTCAAGCGAACGGCCCCGGGGGCACGAAAAAGGGCCACCCAGCATTGGGTGGCCCTCTTACGAAAGAAGTCCGGCGGTGTCCTACTCTCCCACAGGGTCCCCCCTGCAGTACCATCGGCGCTGTGAGGCTTAGCTTCCGGGTTCGGAATGTAACCGGGCGTTTCCCTCACGCTATGGCCGCCGAAACACTATTGATGTTTCAGTCTGCACAACGATCAATTCGTTATGCGGTTCTCGACCGTACATCGAGAACCACTCAGTGGACGCAAGCACCAAAAACGGTGTGTTATCAAGTCATCGGCTTATTAGTACCGGTCAGCTTCACGTGTTACCACGCTTCCACATCCGGCCTATCAACCCAGTAGTCTGGCTGGGAGCCTCTCGCCCGAAGGCATGGAAATCTCATCTTGAGGCCGGCTTCCCGCTTAGATGCTTTCAGCGGTTATCCATCCCGAACGTAGCTAACCAGCGGTGCTCCTGGCGGAACAACTGGCACACCAGAGGTTCGTCCAACCCGGTCCTCTCGTACTAGGGTCAGATCCTCTCAAATTTCCTACGCGCGCAGCGGATAGGGACCGAACTGTCTCACGACGTTCTAAACCCAGCTCGCGTACCGCTTTAATGGGCGAACAGCCCAACCCTTGGGACCTACTCCAGCCCCAGGATGCGACGAGCCGACATCGAGGTGCCAAACCATGCCGTCGATATGGACTCTTGGGCAAGATCAGCCTGTTATCCCCGAGGTACCTTTTATCCGTTGAGCGACAGCGCTTCCACAAGCCACTGCCGGATCACTAGTCCCGACTTTCGTCCCTGCTCGACCTGTCAGTCTCACAGTCAAGCTCCCTTGTGCACTTACACTCGCCACCTGATTGCCAACCAGGTTGAGGGAACCTTTGGGCGCCTCCGTTACTTTTTGGGAGGCAACCGCCCCAGTTAAACTACCCACCAGGCACTGTCCCTGAACCGGATTACGGTTCGAAGTTAGATATCCAGAGTGACCAGAGTGGTATTTCAACAATGACTCCACGGTAACTGGCGTCACCGCTTCAAAGTCTCCCACCTATCCTACACAAGCCACGCCGAACACCAATACCAAGCTGTAGTAAAGGTCACGGGGTCTTTCCGTCCTGCTGCGCGTAACGAGCATCTTTACTCGTAGTGCAATTTCGCCGAGTTCGCGGTTGAGACAGTTGGGAAGTCGTTACGCCATTCGTGCAGGTCGGAACTTACCCGACAAGGAATTTCGCTACCTTAGGATGGTTATAGTTACCACCGCCGTTTACTGGGGCTTAAATTCTCAGCTTCGCCTTGCGGCTAACCGGTCCTCTTAACCTTCCAGCACCGGGCAGGCGTCAGTCCGTATACATCGTCTTGCGACTTGGCACGGACCTGTGTTTTTAGTAAACAGTCGCTACCCACTAGTCTCTGCGGCCTCCACACCCTTTCGGAGTAAATCCTAATAAGTGGAAGGCCCCCCTTCTCCCGAAGTTACGGGGGCATTTTGCCGAGTTCCTTAACCACGATTCTCTCGATCTCCTTGGTATTCTCTACCTGACCACCTGAGTCGGTTTGGGGTACGGGCAGCTAGAACCTCGCGTCGATGCTTTTCTCGGCAGCATAGGATCACCCACTTTTTATCCGCATCGTGTCTCAGCCTTGATGAGTCACGGATTTGCCTATGACTCGGCCTACGCACTTGCCCCGGGACAACCATCGCCCGGGTTGGGCTACCTTCCTGCGTCACACCTGTTAATACGCTAGCCGCACCAGCATGGGGTCGAGCGTTAGACCGGACCGTCTCACCCCGAAGGGATCAACTAAGCCCGGGTTAGGACTCTTAGCACCACTGGATTAGCTTGGGCGGTTCTTCGCCGGTACGGGAATATCAACCCGTTGTCCATCGACTACGCCTGTCGGCCTCGCCTTAGGTCCCGACTTACCCAGGGAAGATTAGCTTGACCCTGGAACCCTTGGTCTTTCGGAGGACGTGTTTCTCACACGTCTTTCGCTACTCATGCCTGCATTCTCACTCGTGTGCCGTCCACGGCTGGGTCACCCCGCCGCTTCACCCGGCACACGACGCTCTCCTACCCATCAACACGGCTGGACCACGAAGGCCTACCAATAATGTCAATGCCACAACTTCGGTGGCGTGCTTGAGCCCCGTTACATTGTCGGCGCGGAATCACTTGACCAGTGAGCTATTACGCACTCTTTCAAGGGTGGCTGCTTCTAAGCCAACCTCCTGGTTGTCAGAGCAACTCCACATCCTTTCCCACTTAGCACGCGCTTTGGGACCTTAGTTGGTGGTCTGGGTTGTTTCCCTCTCGACTATGAAGCTTATCCCCCACAGTCTCACTGCTGCGCTCTCACTTACCGGCATTCGGAGTTTGGCTGACGTCAGTAACCTTGTAGGGCCCATCGGCCATCCAGTAGCTCTACCTCCGGCAAGAAACACGCAACGCTGCACCTAAATGCATTTCGGAGAGAACCAGCTATCACGAAGTTTGATTGGCCTTTCACCCCTATCCACAGCTCATCCCCTCAGTTTTCAACCTAAGTGGGTTCGGTCCTCCACGACGTCTTACCGTCGCTTCAACCTGGCCATGGATAGATCACTTCGCTTCGGGTCTAGGACACGCGACTGAATCGCCCTATTCAGACTCGCTTTCGCTACGGCTACCCCACACGGGTTAACCTCGCCACGTATCGCTAACTCGCAGGCTCATTCTTCAAAAGGCACGCTGTCACCCCTACTAAGGAGGCTCCAACGGTTTGTAAGCAAACGGTTTCAGGTACTATTTCACTCCCCTCCCGGGGTACTTTTCACCTTTCCCTCACGGTACTTGTCCGCTATCGGTCATCTGGGAGTATTTAGGCTTATCAGGTGGTCCTGACAGATTCACACGGGATTTCTCGGGCCCCGTGCTACTTGGGATACTCTTCACGCCAAGAGAAGCATTTCGACTACGGGGTTCGCACCCTCTATGACCAGGCATTCAAACCTGTTCGTCTATACCTTCTTGTAACGTCGACCACTCGGCAGAATGATCAGAAAAGTCCCACAACCCCCAACGTGCAACGCCTGCCGGCTATCACACACGCAAGGTTTAGCCTGATCCGGTTTCGCTCGCCACTACTAACGGAATCGCTGTTGCTTTCTCTTCCTGTGGGTACTGAGATGTTTCACTTCCCCACGTTCCCTCTACCCGCCCTATATATTCAGGCGGGAGTCACTAGGTCGGCACGCCGCCCAGCGGGGTTTCCCCATTCGGACACCCTCGGATCACAGTGTGCTTATCCACTCCCCGAGGCTTATCGCAGATTGCTACGTCCTTCTTCGGCTCCAGATGCCAAGGCATCCACCGTTTGCTCTTAAAGACTTGAAATCACATGAGTTGAATCGTCAAAAAATTGACTAATGATCTTTAAGATCATCTTCACGACACAACACCCGAAGGTGTCGCATCGAAGATGCTCGCGTCCACTGTGTAGTTCTCAAAGTACGGGCGGTACCCTCCCACATGCCACCCAAGCAGCATGAAGAAAAGGCCCAGAGGTTGCGGACTCTCATCCGGTCCCTCAGGACCCAACAGCGTGCAGGTGCGACCTCCGAAACCCTCCCCGTTCCCACCGCAAGCGGCGTACTAGAGAAGAACCTCATCTTTCGCACCATGTCAAATGTTCCACCCATGAGCTCCCAGCGAAGAACATGTGCCTTCGATCTGGGTTCTGGACTCCGAAGAGTCAGATGCTCCTTAGAAAGGAGGTGATCCAGCCGCACCTTCCGGTACGGCTACCTTGTTACGACTTAGTCCTAATTACCGATCCCACCTTCGACGGCTCCCTCCACAAGGGTTGGGCCACCGGCTTCAGGTGTTACCGACTTTCATGACTTGACGGGCGGTGTGTACAAGACCCGGGAACGTATTCACCGCAGCGTTGCTGATCTGCGATTACTAGCGACTCCGACTTCATGAGGTCGAGTTGCAGACCTCAATCCGAACTGGGACCGGCTTTTTGGGATTCGCTCCACCTCACGGTATTGCAGCCCTTTGTACCGGCCATTGTAGCATGCGTGAAGCCCAAGACATAAGGGGCATGATGATTTGACGTCATCCCCACCTTCCTCCGAGTTGACCCCGGCAGTATCCCATGAGTTCCCACCATTACGTGCTGGCAACATAGAACGAGGGTTGCGCTCGTTGCGGGACTTAACCCAACATCTCACGACACGAGCTGACGACAACCATGCACCACCTGTATAGAGACCTTGCGGGGCGACTGTTTCCAGACGTTTCCTCTATATGTCAAGCCTTGGTAAGGTTCTTCGCGTTGCATCGAATTAATCCGCATGCTCCGCCGCTTGTGCGGGTCCCCGTCAATTCCTTTGAGTTTTAGCCTTGCGGCCGTACTCCCCAGGCGGGGAACTTAATGCGTTAGCTGCGTCACGGAATCCGTGGAATGGACCCCACAACTAGTTCCCAACGTTTACGGGGTGGACTACCAGGGTATCTAAGCCTGTTTGCTCCCCACCCTTTCGCTCCTCAGCGTCAGTTACGGCCCAGAGATCTGCCTTCGCCATCGGTGTTCCTCCTGATATCTGCGCATTCCACCGCTACACCAGGAATTCCAATCTCCCCTACCGCACTCTAGTCTGCCCGTACCCACTGCAGGCCCGAGGTTGAGCCTCGGGTTTTCACAGCAGACGCGACAGACCGCCTACGAGCTCTTTACGCCCAATAATTCCGGATAACGCTTGCGCCCTACGTATTACCGCGGCTGCTGGCACGTAGTTAGCCGGCGCTTTTTCTGCAGGTACCGTCACTTTCGCTTCTTCCCTGCTAAAAGAGGTTTACAACCCGAAGGCCGTCATCCCTCACGCGGCGTTGCTGCATCAGGCTTTCGCCCATTGTGCAATATTCCCCACTGCTGCCTCCCGTAGGAGTCTGGGCCGTGTCTCAGTCCCAGTGTGGCCGGTCACCCTCTCAGGCCGGCTACCCGTCGACGCCTTGGTGAGCCATTACCTCACCAACAAGCTGATAGGCCGCGAGCTCATCCCTGACCGAAATTCTTTCCAGCTACTGACCATGCGGTCGCAGCTCGTATCCGGTATTAGACGCCGTTTCCAGCGCTTATCCCAGAGTCAGGGGCAGATTGCTCACGTGTTACTCACCCGTTCGCCACTGATCCACAGAGCAAGCTCTGCTTCACCGTTCGACTTGCATGTGTTAAGCACGCCGCCAGCGTTCATCCTGAGCCAGGATCAAACTCTCCGTAAAGAAAATTTGCTGCGACCAGCCGGAAAAAGACTGGAGCAGCGAGTTTGATGCTGACCAAAGAGATAAATCATTGCTGACTATCCGTTGCCTCCCCCGAAGGGAAGGTCTTTGATCCAAAGGAATCTCACCCCACCGAAGTGGAGTCGAGGTTATTTGGCATTTGACAAGTGCACGCTGTTGAGTTCTCAAGGATCGGACGCTCCCCCAACTGACCTCACAGCCAGCCCAGAGGGCAACTTCACAACCATACCCCACCGACGACCTGTTCCAGAACGAGACTCGGAGACCGAGTCAGTTGTGGGGGTGTGATGGGGACCCTGTGGCAGGTCTTGGACCTGCGACGCTCGGAAGCGTCTGTTTCGGGTTGTTCTCCGCTTGAGGGAGGCGGGACCTTCCGGCCCTCTCGCTCTTCCCTGTGGGGCGAACAAGTAATAAGTTACGCGGCTCCCGGCATCGTGGCAAAGCGACGCGACATCCCGGGCGTGTCGCGTCCGCAGATCCGCGTCATTCCGCGGGAAGACGGGGCACGGCGTCGACGAGCTGCGCGGTGTACTCGTTCGCCGGCGAAGTGAGCAGCCGCGACGTCGGGCCCTCCTCCACGACGCGACCGGCGCGGAGCACCGTCATCCGCTCGCACAGCGCCGACACGATCGTCAGGTCGTGCGAGACCAGCAGCATTCCGATGCCCTGCTCTGCCGCGAGCCGCTGGAACAGCTGGATGACATGCATGCGCACAGACGTGTCGAGAGCGCTCACGGGCTCATCCGCCAGCAGCAGTCGGGGCCGCGGCGCGAGGGCGCGAGCGATGGCGATCCGCTGGCGCTGTCCTCCGGAGAACGCGTCCGGGTAGCGGCCCGCGGCATCCGCGTCGAGGTCGACCGCCGTGAGGAGCTCGGCGACCCGGGCGTCGAGCTGCGATCGGTCGCGGGTGATGCGGAGGGACCGCAGCGGTTCGGCGATCGACTGCCCCACCGTCATCCGCGGGTCGAGCGACGAGAACGGGTCCTGGTAGACCGGCTGCACCGCTCGGCGCAGCGAACGCATCTGTGCACGGTCCGCGCCGCGAAGCGGCGCGCCCTCGAAGAGCGCGCGCCCCGATGTCGGCGTCGCCAGGCCCAGCAGCAGCCGGAGTACCGACGTCTTCCCCGCGCCCGACTCCCCCACGAGCCCGACGGTCTCGCCGGGAGCGAGCGAGAGCGATACGTCGTGGAGCACATTCGCGCCGCGACCGTAGGCGAAGTCGACATGCTCGAGCGCGAGTGTCGCGCGACCGTCGGCCGTCATCGGGTTCCCTTCGCCGGCAGGAAGTCGTCGAGAGCGCGCGAGGCGGCGACCAGTTGCGCGGTGTACTCGTGCTGGGGAGACCGGAGCAGTTGCGCCGTGTCGCCGAGCTCGACCTGACGCCCATCACGCATGACGAGGACGCGGTCGGCGATACGCGAGACGACCGGCAGGTCGTGGCTGATGAACAGCAGCGTCATCCCTCGCTCGCTCACCTCGCGCTGGAGGAGATCGAGGATGCCTGCCTGGACCGTCACGTCGAGCGCGGTCGTCGGCTCGTCGGCGATGAGGATGCTCGGCCCGGCGGCCAGGGCGAGCGCGATCGCGACGCGCTGTCGCTGGCCGCCGGAGATCTCGTGGATGAACGATCGCGCGATGCGCTCGGGGTCGGGCAGCTGCACGTCCGCGAGCGCATCGAGCACGCCGCGACGCAGCCCGTCACCGCTCAGGCCGCGGTGCTTGGCGAGCGGCCACGCCAGCTGTCTGCCGACACGCATGAGCGGATCGAGCGAGGCGAGCGGCTCCTGGAAGACCGCCGAGATCGTCCGGCCGCGCACCCGGTCGAGGCGGCGCGAGGCGGTTCCGACAACCTCGACCCGGCCGTCGGGGGTCGCGATCGTCGCCGAACCGAACGGCGTCAGCGGAAACGCGAGCAGACCGAGCATCGCCAGCGCGGTCAGCGACTTGCCCGAGCCGGACTCGCCGATGATGCCCAGACGTTCGCCGGGCTCGAGCGTCACGTCGACGCCGTGCACGAGCGTGCGGTCGTCGCCGATCCGGACGCCGAGACCGGATGCGGTCAGCGCGGCGGTCATCCGATGCTCCTCGTGGTCGGATCGGCGATGTCGCGCAGGCCGTCGGCCAGCAGGTTCGCGCCGATGATGAAGGCGACCAGCAGGACGCCGGGGAGGATCGCCGCCGTCGGTGCGACGAGCACCGTGCTCTGCGCCTCCTCGAGCATCCGGCCCCACGATGCGTTGGGCGGCGGGGAGCCGAGCCCGAGGTACGACAGCGACGCCTCCGCGCCGACCGCGCCGCCGAACTGCAGGGCGAGCGGCACGATGAGGGTCGGCCAGACGTTCCGCAGCACGTGTCGGAACACGATGCCGAGCCTGCTCGTGCCCGAGGTTCGAGCGGCGGTGACGTAGTCCATCGCGAGGACGCGTGTCGCGGCGATGCGGGTGAGCCGGGCGATCACCGCCGAGCCGGCGAGACCGATCGCGAGGATCGCCGAGTCGACCGATGCCCCGCGCCAGGCGACGATCAGCATCGCCAGCAGCAGGGTCGGAAAGGCGATCGCGATGTCGAGCAGGCTCGTGAGCGCATCATCGACCCACCGCCGGGCCACAGCCGCGAGCAGACCGAGCCCGATGCCGACGATGGCCGCGATCAGCACCGACCCGAATCCGACGGTCAGCGCGAGCCGCGCCCCGATCATGAGTTGCGTGAAGAGGTCGCGCCCGAGGCGGTCGGTTCCGGCCCAGTGCTCGGCGGACGGCGGCTGCAGCCGGCCGCCGCTGGTGTCGTCGAAGGTGAACGGGGTCCACAGCAGCGAGATCAGGCCGATCACCGCGATGGCACCGAACAGGATGCCGCCGACGGCGAGGTTCACCGAGCGCCGGCGTCGCGGGCGCCCGCGCCCGGGCGCCCTGACGGCACCCGAGTCCGGAAGGGTCGTCGCTGTCATGCCGCCGCCTTCGCTCTGCGATTGCCCGAGATCGTGTCGCGCAGTCGCGGGTCGATGATGCGCTGCGTGATGTCGGCCGCGAAGCCGAGCAGCAGCACGAGGGCGGTCGAGAAGAGCAGCACCCCCTGGACGCTCGGGAAGTCCTGCTCCTTGATGCCGACCAGCAGCATGTCGCCGAGACCGGGGAGCGCGAAGACCCGCTCGATGATGACGGCGCCGACGAAAGTCGTCGACAGCTGGATCGCCAGGATCGAGATCAACGGGACGACGGCGTTGCGCACGCCGTGACGCCATATCGCCGTGGCGAAGCTCTGCCCCGTGGCCCGAGCCGCGCGCAGATACTGCTGGCCGAGCACGTCGAGCGTCGCGCTGCGGACGTACCGCGCGAGATCGCTGCCCGCCACGAGCGCGATCGTGAGCACCGGGAGCGTGAGCGAGACGAGCGCGGCGCCGGGGTCCTCCCAGTCGCGCCGCGGGAAGCCGCCTGCCGGCAGCAATCGCCAGTTCAGCGCGAACACCGCGACGAGCAGGATGCCGACCCAGAAGACCGGGATCGCTCCGCCCAGCTGCGACACGGCCGAGAACGCGGTCCCGTACCAGGTGCGCGCCTTCCAGGCCGCGATGAACCCCACCGGCACCGCGATCAGCACCGACAGGACGAACGCGATGAGCGTCAGGGGCAGCGTGACGTTCAGCCGACGGAGGATCTCGTCGCCGACCGGCAGGTTGTTCGTGAACGATCGCCCCAGGTCGAAGCTCGCGAATTGGCCGAGGTAGGCCAGGAACTGCTCCGGGATCGGCCGATCGACGCCGAGCCGCGCGGCGGCGGCCGCGATCTCGGCGTCCGTCGCCCCCACCGAGATGAGGGCGAAAACCGGGTTGCCGAGAACGCGCAGCACGACGAACAGGATCACCACCGCCAGCGCGAAGGCCAGCAGCAGCAATCCTGTCCGTCGAATCAGATACCGGGTGATGGAGATCAGGCCTTCGTGATGTCGGAGACGTAGAACAACGAGTTCAGTCCATTCTTGGGCACGCCCGACACGCCCTCGGCCGCGATGCGCAGCTGCGGGTTGAGGTAGAGCCACACGCTGGCCGCGTCATCCGAGATCTGCTGGTTCGCCTTCTTGATCAGCTCGGTCTGCTCGTCGACGGATGCGGCCGCCTCGGAGTCCGCGAGCCACGTCTGCACATCGGTGTTGTCGTAGCCCCAGTAGAAGTCGGGGTTGCCGTAGAAGTTGATGTCGCGGTCGTTGACGTGGCCCTGCAGCGTGGCCTCGAAGTTCTTCTCGGTGTAGACCTTCTGGTACCACTCGTCGTCGGTGATGATGTTGATGTTCAGCGTGATTCCGACCTTCGCGAGCTCCGACTTCAGAAACTCCGCCACCGTCGAGTGCACGCCCGAGTCGGGGGTGTCGACGGTGAACGTGAACCCTCCCGGCTGGCCGGCCTCGGCGAGGAGCTTCTCCGACAGCGCCGGGTCGTAGGGGTTGTTGTCCGCGAGGTCGAGGTACCAGGGCTCGGAGGGCGGCACCATCGAGCCGATGAGTTCGCCGCGGCCGTCCCAGATCGCATCGAGCAGCTTCTCGCGGTCGATAGCCGAGTAGATCGCCTTGCGCACGCGCGCGTCGTTGAACGGAGCGATCCGGTCGTTGAACGCCAGCAGCTCCTTCGTCGTCGAGGTGCCCTCGATGACCTGGAAGCCGGCGGCCTCGAACTCGGCGATGCTGTCGGGGTTCGACTGGCTCGTGACGAGGTCGACCGCGCCGGTCGTCAGAGCGTTGTTCAGGGCCGTCGGGTCGGCGTAGTACTGGTAGACGACTCCGCCGTTCTTCGGCGCGTCGCCCCAGTACGCGTCGTTGACGTCGAGGGTGATCGAGTCGCCCTTGCGGTAGTCACCGAGCTCGTAGGGACCGGTGCCGTCGGCAGTCGCCGTCAGGTCGCCGGCATCCTCGTTGACGATCCAGACGTAGCCCAGGTTGTAGGTGAAGCTGATCGAGGGCTGCGAGAGGGTCACCTCGACGGTCTTGTCGTCGACCGCCGTGACGGTGTCGATGACGCTCAGCTGGCGCTTGCGCGCCGCGATCGACTCGTCGCTCACGAAGCGCTCGAGGCTGTACTTCACGTCATCCGCGGTGAGCTCCTTACCCGAGTGGAAGGTCGCGTCCTCGAGGGTGAAGGTGTACACCAGCCCGTCTGGCGACACCGTCGTCTCGGCTGCCAGAAGGGGCTCGACCTGAGCGTCATCGGTGATCCGGAACAGACCCTCGTACACGTTCCCCGTGAAGACCTCGGTCACCCCGGATGAGCCGCCGAAGATCTGGTCGAGGTTGGTCGGCTCGTTCTGCGATCCGACGACGATCTCGGCATTCGGGTCGCTCGCGCCGGCCGAACCGGCCGGCTCGGTGGATCCGGAGCATCCGGCCAGGACGAGAAGACCGGCCGTCGCTGCCGCGGTGGCGGCGACGATCCGGGAGAAGCCGCGTGAAGTCACGGGTGTTCCTTTGCTGTGTGGAGGGGGCGGCGGAGCGAGGTGCGGGCGCTCGCCGTTTCGAGTGGTGCGGGAGAAAGGTCAGAGCGAGAAGTCGCCGGCGAACCGGACCTTCTTCTCCCCGGCACGGACCGGGAAGGGCAGGCGGTTCTGCAGCGGCGGGAGGGGGCAGTTCATCTGGTTCGAGAAGCCGCACGGCGGAACGACGGCCCGGTTGAAGTCGACCGTGACCGGCGTGCTGTCGCCGGGGGCCAGGTCGCCGGTCGCGCCGGGGTGGTCGAGGAAGAGGAAGCGACCGGCGCCGTAGGACTCGGCCCCGTTGGTCTGGTCGCCGAAGACGAGGTGCAGCTTGGGACCGCCGTAGTTGGTGTCGAACGCGGCGAGCCGGTACTCGGTGCCGTCGATCTCGAAGACCAGGTCGCCCGAGACCGGGAGGCCGCGCGTCGCGCCGCCGTCCTTGATGTGCTCGAAGGGGACCACGCGGTCTTCGTCGACGAGCTCGAAGCGGCCCTCGATCACCCAGGCCGGGTCGTACTCCCAGCGCTCGATGTCTTCGAACGCTTCGTTGGCGGGCGAGTCCTGCCGCCAGATGCGGTAGCCCTCCTGGGGAAGACCGGTCTCGATGTCGGTTCGCTGCAGTCGGGTGAGCAGCGCGTCGACCGGATGCCCCGCACGCGCCGTCTCGTCGTCGACGGCGGGCTCGCCCGGAGCCGACCAGTGCGTGAGCACGAGGGCGAGGGACCCTTGCGGAGCTGAGACCGATTCCCGGCGGTAGGCCGCCCAGGCTCGGTAGTCGGACTCAGCCGAAGAGACGGATGCTGCTGCGGATGCGGATGTGCTCACCATGACAGGCAACCAAACGCGGGGCCGTCCCGAGAAATTCCGTGTCCGCGTATTGCGTCGTCAGCGCGACGACGCTGACGTGTCGCGCGCGGGGCCGCCCACCCACAGCGCCCAGGCGACGAGCACCGGCTGGAGGAAGAGGCGGCCGAATCGCCGCGCGTCGGTGTCGAGGCCGGGAGCCGCGGCTCCGGTGCGCCATTGGTGGATGTTGCCCGGGAGCACCGCGACGAAGAAGGCGGCGATCGCGGCGGCGATGCGTCGGCGCTCGCGCGGCAGCGCGATGAGCCCGGTGCCGAGCATGATCTCGACCGCGCCGCTGGCGACGACGAACATGTCCTTGTCGGTGTGCAGCAGCCGCGTCGCCCAGTCGGGCACCGCGATGCGATACCCCCGCCGGAGCACGGTCAGATGCGCGGCTCCCGCGACGATCAGCAGAGCGGCAAGGGCGAAGCGGGCAACGATGCGCAGCATTCGATCACGTTACGCCCGTCCGGGAGGTCCGATCACCAGCAGCACGACGTACGCCGCGATGATGCCGACCGCGAGGATCACGGCGAGCACCGCCGGACGGCGGACGAACCACCGGAGGAATCGGTCGACTGCCCGCTGGTCGCGCGGGTCGTCGGTCGCCTCGGTGCGCCACTCCCCCTCGAGGAGCCCGCGACGACGCAGCACGATCTCCGTCGGCACGGTCGCGTACGGGACCACGGCGGCGGCGACGGCGCAGATCGTCGGGACGAGCGACCACCGGTTGTTCCACGCGACGAGGACCGCGGTCGCGCCGTAGCAGAGGAACACGAAGCCATGGATGCCCCCGCCGATCGTCACGGCGATCGGAAGGTCGAAGGCGGACCGGAGGATGAGGCCCAGGATGAGCAGCGTCCACGAGAATGCCTCGGCGATCGCGAGCGAACGGAATGCGGTCAGCGGGGTTCGGAACACCCTCGAACCCTATCCAGCCGACTCAGACGATTCCTGCGCGGATGCCGTCCATCGACGAGGCCAGCCCCGGCATGTTGTCGCTGAGCGTCGCGTCGAGCTCGAGCAGCCGTTGGTGGGCCTGCTCCATGACTGCGATGCCTTTCGCTGTGATGCGCAGATCGGATGCCGAGCCGGCGTGCGCGGTCGCATCGGCGACGAGCCCCTCGTCGACGAGGGTGCGCACCGCGGTGTGCGCGGACTGCACCGTGATGTGCGACCGGCGGGCGAGCTCGGAGAACGAGATTCCGGGCTCTGACCCGATGTGCCCGAGCAGGCCGAACTTGCGGGTGGACAGGCCGAGGTCGCGCAGGGCTGCGGAGAGCCGGCCTTCCCACGACGCCGAGACGGCGATGAGCGCGATGACCGGGCTGAAGCGCGGCTCGCGCGTGAGGGCAGGAGTTTCCGACACGGTCACGATTGTAGGAGGCGCGGGCTCTCTCATGCGGTGATGGCGACCGAGAAAAGCTGTGTCGCGCGCCTAACGCGCCGAGCGTCGTTCGTCAAGGACCGCGCGCCGACGCGAGCCGATGTTCATGATGAGTTCCACGGAAGAAGCGGGGAGGTCACCATGATCACGAACGAAGAGCAGAACGAGCAACACACCGACATCCGCGGCGAGAAGCCGTTCGGTCAATGGCTCGGGCTGATCAACGGCGGCCGCTGACGCCACGCGAATGCCCCCGGCATCCTCTCTCGCGAGGAGGATGCCGGGGGCTTCGTCATTTTCGGGGGTCGAGCCTTTTAGATAGCTCCTCTATGCATGTTGTATAGTTGAGCTATGCAGTTCTCCGACTCCCCCATCCTCCTGATGTCGGCGTCGAGCCGGTTCAACCGTGCTGTGGCCCGCCGGGTCGAGGTCGCCGCCGCCGCGGGAACGTGGCGTGCGCTCGCCGCCCTCAACGAGCTCGGCCCCACGCGGGTGAGCGACCTGGCCGAGTGGCAACGCGTCAGCCAGCCCACCATGACGACGCTGGTGCGTCGGATGGAAGCGGAGGGGCTCGTCGAGCGCGCACCCGACCCCGAGGACGGCCGGGCCTCGCTCGTGTCGATCACCGCGGAGGGGCGGCGCCAGTTCGAGGCGTTCCGCTCGCAGGCGCTCGAGGTGACCGGGCCGGCATGGGCGAGGCTCAGTGCCGCCGACCGATCGACCCTCGCGCGCGCTGCCGAGCTCCTTGCAGGGCTGCTCGAGGAGCCGGAACTGCGATGACCACCACAGACCCCGAAGAGAGGAAGGTGCGCGTGACCAGCGCGATGCATACAGAACGGTCCGCGACCGGCGATCAGACGAAGGCGACAGCCGAGACCGCGAAGGCGTCCATCTGGCGCCAACCCGTCGCGGTATGGGCGATCGCCTTCGCCTGCACGGTGTCGTTCATGGGCATCGGTCTGGTCGATCCGATCCTCCCGGCGATCAGCCGCGAGCTGGATGCAACGCCATCCGAGACGATGCTGCTCTTCACCAGCTACCTGTTCATCACCGGCATCGTCATGTTGTTCGCGAGCTGGGTGTCGTCGAGGCTCGGCGTCAAGAAGACCCTGCTGCTCGGGCTCGCCCTGATCGTCGTGTTCGCCGCGGCAGCAGGACTCTCCGGCGGCGTGGTCGAGATCATCGGCTTCCGCGCCGGCTGGGGAATCGGCAACGCGCTCTTCATCGCGACGGCGTTGGCCGCGATCGTCGGAGCCGCGAGCGGCGGAAGCCGTCAGGCGATCGTGCTGTACGAGGCATCCCTCGGCATCGGCCTGGCGGTCGGACCGCTCCTCGGCGGCGCGCTCGGCGAGCTGTCGTGGCGCGGTCCCTTCTTCGGTACCGCCGCACTCATGGCCATCGCGTTGCTCGCGATCCTCGTCGTGTTCCGCTCCCCCGCGCCGGCGGCTGGTGCCGCCGCGCCGGCGAAGGTGTCGCTTCTCGCGTCGTTCCGCGCGCTGCGCAACCCGGCCCTGCTGACGCTGTCGCTGACGGCGTTCTTCTACAACGTCGCGTTCTTCGTGCTGCTGGCCTATAGCCCGTATCCCATCGAGTCCGCCGCGGCGCAGGCCGGGATGACGTTCGGAGCCCACGAGCTCGGACTCGTCTTCTTCGGCTGGGGGCTCGCCGTCGCCCTGACGTCAGTGCTCGCCGCTCCCGTGCTGACCCGGCGGCTGGGCCTTCGGCCCGTGCTGTTCACGATGCTCGGGCTGCTCGCCGTCGCCGAAGCCGTGCTCGCGATCGGCATCAACAGCGCCACCGTGCTGATCGTCACCGTCATCGTGGCCGGTCTGTTCCTCGGCGTGCTGAACACCGCGCTGACCGAGGCCGTCATGGAAGCCACCGACCTCCCCCGGAACGTCGCGAGCGGCACTTACTCGGGCGTGCGCTTCATCGGTGGCGCGATCGCCCCCGCCGTGGCCGGCCCCCTCGCCGCCGCGATCACCCCGAGCGCGCCGTACTGGCTCGGTGTCGCCGCGCTCATCGTCGCGATCGCGATCCTCGCCGCCGCCGGCCGTACCCTCCGCCACCTCGGCCGCCCGCACGAGACCGCGATCGCCGAGGCCGCGGACATCGGCCAGGGCGACGCCTGACCGCTTCCGGAGGACATCTGCACGTCGGAGGGCGGACTCCTCGAATCCACCCTCCGACGTGCTTTTCTCCTCCGAAAGGGATGCGGTTCAGTCGCCGACGCGTTCGACGTGAGCTCCGAGTGACTCGAAGTAGGCACGGAGCTGTTCGAGCTGTGCCACCGTCAGCGCGGTGGGTGGCTGCTGCCGGACCTCGGCGAGCATGCGCACGAGCCCCTTTGACCCGCTGAGGACTCTCGTCGTCACGCCGCTGGAGCTCCGACTCACCGGTTTCGCGTGGACGGACGCATCGCCGTGCGAGTAGAGCACCGCGGTGGTGAAGAACGGGGCCTCGCCCCATCGCGCCCTGAGGTGTTCAGCCAGGCGTCTCGCCTGACGGCGGACCTGCACGGCCGGGGAATCAGCGCCGACGTGCCGCAGGACTTCCCACGCAGACTCTGAGATGGGCCGGATCTGCAGCGCGAAAGGCGCCTCGAGCTTTTCCTCGTCGAGCATCGCCCGGAACGCCGGGATCACGCTACTCGGTCGGACATCGTCGAAGACCAGGCCCTGCCAGTACTTGTTCTCGACGAGGATCGCGGCCTGCCGCGTCAAGAGGACGTGGTCGATCTGGGCGAAGAAGGTGTTCCGAGTGTCGTCAGGCACGAAGACGACATTCGTGACGAGCACGCCCGACAGACCGACATCAGCGCAGGCCGCCGCGATCAGACGCTTCGAGACCGCGTCCGTTCCGAGGACACGCGCCATCTGATCACGCGCTCGGCCCGATTCGCCCACGGCGCGATCACACTCGTCGATCACGGCCTGCACTGCAGCCTCGTGTTCGTTCCGCAATTGGTTCACCGCCGCCGCATGAGACGCGGTGACCTCCGCCAGATGCTGCTCGCTCGCCGCGCGCTCGGCCGCGGTGCGCACGCGAGTCGACCGAGCGCGATACCTCCACACCAGAACAACGACGACCAGAACGAGCGCGAGGAGCGCCGCGATGGATGCCAGAACCTCGACCATCCATCGAGCCAACCATCTACCGGTGACACAGAGCAAAGAATCGAGGCGATCTCCGAGGGGTGTGCGCGGACTACCCCTATGCGCTCGTCCCGTCTTAGGTGCTGTCGGCGATCGATAAGGGAGGGGCGGATGCCGCAGAATCCGCCCCTCCCATCCGTCACGGCGAGGGTCAGTCGCCCTTCACGTTGACCAGCTGACGCAGCGTGTGCCGCACCTCGACGAGGTCGGCGGCATCCGCCATGACGCGATCGATCGGCTTGTAAGCCTGCGGGATCTCGTCGATGAACGCATCCGTGTCGCGGAACTCGATCCCCGCCATTGCCTCCCGCAGCTGGTCGTGCGTGAAGGTCCGGCGCGCGGCCGACCGCGAGTACTCCCGCCCCGCGCCGTGCGGGGACGAGTTGAGCGAGAGCGGGTTGGCGAGCCCCGAGACGACGTACGACGCCGTGCCCATGGATCCCGGGATGAGGCCGGGCCGGCCAGCATCCGCCTGGATCGCGCCCTTGCGCGACACCCACACCTGCTTGCCGAAGTGCCTCTCGCTCTCGGTGAAGTTGTGGTGGCAGTTGATGCGCTCGAGCTCCTCGACGTCGACGCCCATCGTCTCGGACAGCTGACGAGCCACCCGGTCCATCATCTCCTCGCGGTTCAGGAGCGCGAAGTGCTGCGCCCACCGGAGCTCGCGGATGTAGCGCCGGAACTCCTCCGTGCCCTCGACGAGGTACGCCAGGTCGGGGTCGGGAAGGTCGATCCACCACTGTTTCGCTAGCCGCTGCGCGACCCCGATGTGGTGCGTCGCGATTTTGTTGCCCACTCCCCGCGAACCGGAGTGCAGGAACATCCACACCGCGTCGGTCTCGTCGACCGACACCTCGATGAAGTGGTTGCCCGACCCGAGCGACCCGAGCTGGTTGCGCCAGTGCCCGGCATAGCGGGCGGGGTCGAACTCGTTCTTCTCGGCGAGCTCCTCCAGCTCGGCGACGCGCGGCTCAGCCGTCGCGACGATCCTGCGGTTGTCGCGACCGGCCGACAGCGGAATCGCCCGCTCGATCTGCTCACGCAGCGCCCCGAGGTCACGGCCGAGCAGCTGCGACTTCGTGAACTGCGTGCGGACAGCGATCATGCCGCATCCGATGTCGACGCCGACGGCGGCCGGCATGATCGCCCCGAGCGTCGGGATGACAGACCCGACGGTCGCCCCCTTGCCGAGGTGCGCGTCGGGCATGAGCGCCAGGTGCGGGTGGATGAACGGCATGCCAGACGCGGTGCGAGCCTGATCGAGGGTCTTCTCGTCGATGATGCTCGCCCACGACAGCAGCCTGTTCGAGAGCTTCTCCATGGTTCCTTTCCTTGTGATGACGGTCCGGGAACGGGCGCATGGAGAGGAACACACGAACGCCCCGGACCTGTGCGGTGCGGGGCGTGCTGACAGTGGCGGGTCAGACGTCTCGCACCGGAGGGTACGACTCATTGCGGAGCTGGAACTGGCCCAGGTCCGCTGCGATCAGGCGCTCGTTGCGCGTGGTCATGTCGTTCCTCCGGTGATGCCGTGCGGATTCGCGCGGCGTCGCAACCCTATGCGTGGGCGTGGCGCGGCGTCAACGAAAAAGCGGCGCGTGCGCCGGGAATCGCCGGAGCGCTCCCGTCACACGCGCCGCTTTCGTGCGCGAGTCGGCTCAGAAGTCCCAGTCCTCGTCTTCGGTGGCCTCGGCCTTGCCGATGACGTACGACGAGCCCGACCCCGAGAAGAAGTCGTGGTTCTCGTCGGCGTTCGGCGACAGGGCCGAGAGGATCGCCGGGTTCACGTTGGTGACCGTGGCGGGGAACATCGCCTCGAAGCCGAGGTTCATCAGCGCCTTGTTGGCGTTGTAGTGCAGGAACTTCTTGACGTCTTCAGTCAGGCCGACGGCGTCGTAGAGGTCCTGCGTGTACTGCACCTCGTTGTCGTAGAGCTCGTAGAGCAGCGAGAACGTGTAGTCCTTGATCTCGTCGCGCTCGGCCTGCGTGAGCTGCTCGTAGCCCTTCTGGAACTTGTAGCCGATGTAGTAGCCGTGCACGGCCTCGTCACGGATGATGAGGCGGATGATGTCGGCGGTGTTCGTCAGCTTCGCCTTCGCCGACCAGTGCAGGGGCAGGTAGAACCCCGAGTAGAAGAGAAACGACTCGAGCAGGGTCGAGGCGACCTTGCGCTTGAGCGGCTCGTCGCCACGGTAGTAGTCCATGACGATCGAGGCCTTCTTCTGAAGGTTCGGGTTCTCGACCGACCAGCGGAACGCGTCGTCGATCTCGGGGGTCGAGGCGAGCGTCGAGAAGATCGACGAGTAGCTCTTCGCGTGCACCGACTCCATGAACGCGATGTTCGTGTAGACGGCCTCCTCGTGCGGCGTGATCGCATCGGGGATGAGCGAGACGGCGCCGACGGTGCCCTGGATCGTGTCGAGGAGCGTCAGCCCCGTGAACACGCGCATGGTGAGCGTCTGCTCATCGGGCGTCAGCGTGTTCCACGACTGGATGTCGTTCGACAGCGGCACCTTCTCGGGCAGCCAGAAGTTGTTCACCAGACGGTTCCAGACTTCGAGGTCTTTATCGTCCTGGATGCGGTTCCAGTTGATCGCCTGCACGTGGTCGACGAGCTTGAGCGGTTCGGGAGTCATGTCGCTTCAGTTCCTGGTTCGGGTTCCGGCATCCGTCACAGCATGCAGCTGACGCACTCGGACATGTCGGTGCCCTCGAGCGCCATCTGCCGCAGGCGGATGTAGTAGATCGTCTTGATGCCCTTGCGCCAGGCGTAGATCTGGGCCTTATTGATGTCGCGCGTGGTCGCGGTGTCCTTGAAGAACAGCGTGAGCGACAGACCCTGGTCGACGTGCTGGGTCGCGGCGGCGTAGGTGTCGATGACCTTCTCGTAGCCGATCTCGTACGCGTCCTCGTAGTACTCGAGGTTGTCGTTCGTCATGAACGGCGCCGGGTAGTAGACGCGGCCGAGCTTGCCTTCCTTGCGGATCTCGATCTTCGACGCGATCGGGTGGATCGACGACGTCGAGTTGTTGATGTACGAGATCGAGCCGGTCGGGGGCACCGCCTGCAGGTTCTGGTTGTAGATGCCGTGCTGCTGGATGGATGCCTTCAGCTCGCGCCAGTCGTCCTGCGTCGGGATGTGGATGCCGTCGAACAGACCCTTCACCTTGTCGGTCTGGGGCGCCCACTCCTGCTCGATGTACTTGTCGAAGAACTCGCCCGACGCGTAGGTCGAGTCGGGGAAGCCCTCGAAGTACGTGCCGCGCTCGATCGCGATCTTGTTCGAGGCCCGCAGCGCGTGGAACAGCACCGTGTAGAAGTAGATGTTCGTGAAGTCCAGGCCCTCTTCCGAGCCGTAGTGGACGTGCTCGCGCGCAAGGTAGCCGTGCAGGTTCATCTGACCGAGACCGATCGCGTGCGAACGGTCGTTGCCGTCCTCGATCGAGCGGACCGAGGCGATGTGGCTCTGATCGCTGACCGCGGTGAGGGCGCGGATGCTGGTCTCGACGGTTTGGGCGAGGTCCTTGCCGTCCATCGCGAGCGCGATGTTCATCGACCCGAGGTTGCAGGAGATGTCCTTGCCGATCTGGGCGTACGAGAGGTCCTCGTTGTACGTCGTCGGCGTGTTGACCTGGAGGATCTCCGAGCACAGGTTCGACATGTTGATCCGACCCTTGATCGGGTTGGCCTTGTTCACCGTGTCCTCGAACATGATGTACGGGTAGCCCGACTCGAACTGGATCTCGGCGAGGGTCTGGAAGAACTCACGAGCGTTGATCTTCGTCTTCTTGATGCGCGCGTCGTCGACCATCTCGCGGTACTTCTCGGTGACCGAGATGTCGCCGAACGGAACGCCGTAGACCTTCTCGACATCGTAGGGCGAGAACAGGTACATGTCCTCGCCGTTCTTGGCGAGTTCGAAGGTGATGTCGGGGATGACGACACCCAGCGACAGCGTCTTGATGCGGATCTTCTCGTCGGCGTTCTCGCGCTTGGTGTCGAGGAACTTGAGGATGTCGGGGTGGTGCGCCGACAGGTACACCGCGCCGGCTCCCTGACGCGCACCGAGCTGGTTGGCGTAGCTGAAGCTGTCTTCGAGCAGCTTCATGACGGGGATGATGCCCGACGACTGGTTCTCGATCTGCTTGATCGGAGCGCCGGCCTCGCGGATGTTCGACAGCAGCAGGGCCACGCCGCCGCCGCGCTTGGAGAGCTGCAGGGCGGAGTTGATGCCGCGGGCGATCGACTCCATGTTGTCTTCGATGCGGAGCAGGAAGCACGACACGAGCTCGCCGCGCTGGGCCTTGCCCGTGTTGAGGAACGTCGGGGTGGCGGGCTGGAAACGACCCGAGATGATCTCGTCGACGAGCTGCATCGCGAGGTTCTCGTCACCGTCGGCGAGGCCGAGGGCGGTCATCACGACGCGGTCCTCGAAGCGCTCGAGGTAGCGCTTGCCGTCGAAGGTCTTCAGCGTGTAGCTCGTGTAGTACTTGAACGCGCCGAGGAAGGTCTCGAAGCGGAACTTCTTGCCGTAGGCGAAGTCGTTGAGCTTCTGGATGAACTCGAGCGAGTACTTCTCGATGACCTTGGGCTCGTAGTACTCCTTCTCGACGAGGTAGTCGAGACGCTCCTTGAGGGAGTGGAAGAAGACCGTGTTCTGGTTGACGTGCTGGAGGAAGTACTCCCGCGCGGCGCGCTTGTCGGCGTCGAACTGGATCTTGCCGTCCGCGCCGTAGAGGTTGAGCATCGCGTTGAGGGCGTGGTAGTCGAGCCCGTCGAAGCGTGCGTCGACCTTGAAGCCGTTATCGGTCAAGGCTGTTTCCAGTGCTGATTCCACCATCGTTCCAATCCTGCGCTCACGCGCTCGACGTCTTCGGGCGTGCCGAACAGTTCCACCTTGTCCAAGTGCGGCACGGAGCACTTGCGACTGATGATGTCGCCGGCGAGGCAGTACGACTCGCCGAAATTCGTGTTGCCGGTGGAGATGACTCCCCGGAGGAGGGTGCGGTTGCGCACGTCGTTCAGGAAGCGAACGACCTGCTTGGGCACCGCACCCTTCTCCTCACCGCGACCCTGTCCCCCGCCGTAGGTGGGGGTGACGAGCACGAAGGGCTCGGTCATGACGAGGGGCGTCGGTGAGGAGTGAAGGGGGATGCGGAGCGCCGGCAATCCCAGCTTGTCGATGAATCGCGCGGTGTTGCCGGAGACGCTCGAGAAGTACACGAGCAGAGGCGCCCGCGTCGCGACCGCCGTGCTCATGGCTCAGGCGAAGCGAGCGGCCAGCTCGTCGATCTTGTCGGGGCGGAAGCCCGACCAGTGGTCCTCGTCGGTGATGACGACGGGGGCCTGCAGGTAGCCGAGCGACTTGACGCGCTCGAGCGCCGCCGGGTCCTCGGAGAGGTCGAGGACGTCGTATTCGATGCCCTTCGAGTCCAGCGCACGGTACGTCGCGTTGCACTGCACGCAGGAGGGCTTGGTGTAGACCGTGATCGCCATGTCGAGTGTGGTTTCCCTTCGCTTCTTACGCATCTCCGGCTGAGAACCTGCCGGAGCCTCAATACTACATATGGGTGCCGACATCGGGGGGCACCACAAGGGGTAGTAGTTACAAGTCTGTAGTTTTGCACCGCTCTCCCCAGGTACAACACATCTTGTCCACCGTTTCATCCACAGTCCCGCGACTCGATCGAAGCCCGGTTCGACGCGTGATTCCGCGCTTCCGGGCGACGCCGCACGAGTCTGTCCACAGGTCGGACGCTAGACCGACCCACCGACATCCGTTTCGGGCGGATCTCGTCGCATCGGCGTGTCGCGGGCGTGTCGCCGCGGCCCCCGCCCGGGCGTCGCCGACCGGGCTTCGGAATCGCTACCGTTGAGGGGTGGCGGGATATAGAGAACTGCTGCGCGCACCGGGTGTCGCGCGCATCATCGCCGCACAGTTGACCGCTCGCTTTCCGAGCGGGATGACGAGCCTCGCCATCCTGCTCCACATCGAGCACGTGACCGGGTCCTACGGGTCGGCCGGTCTGGTCCTGGCGGCGACCTCAGTCGGACAGGCGATCGCAGGTCCGGTGACGAGTCGATGGATGGGCGTCTGGGGCATGCGGCGGGTACTGACGCTGACGCTCGCCGTGTGCGCGGCGTCGATCGCTCTGCTCGCGGTGCTCGACGTGCCGCTCTGGGTCTACATGGCGCTCGGTCTCATCGCGGGCCTGTCGACCCCGCCGGTGCAGTCGGCCGTGCGCACGATCTACCCGAAGATGGTGACGTCGCGGCAGCTCACCCCCCTCTTCTCCCTCGACGCATCGCTGCAGGAGATCATCTGGATCATCGCGCCGGTGCTCATCACCTTCGTCGCGCTGCAGGCCGGCACCGTGCCGGGGCTCCTGCTCGTCGTCGTCATCCTCATCGGCGGCGGCGCGTGGTTCATCTCCTCGCCCGAGCTCGGACGCGTCCGCATCCCGCGCAGCCGGCGCAGCCTGGGCCGCGTGCTGCTCAAGCCGCCGGTCATGCTCGCGACCGCGACCGGCTTCCTCCTCATCGGCGCGTGCTCCGCGGTCGAAGCGGGCGTCGTCGCGTCGTTCGGTCACGGCGGACTCGAGTCCGGCCTCGTCCTTGCGGTCTTCGCCGTCGGCAGCCTGGCCGGCGGCCTGTCGTTCGGCCACATCCCGATCGGACGGTGGGCCATGGCTCGCCGCTTTCTCATCGTCACCGTCGGGCTGGCGGCGACCATCTTCTCGCTCAACGCCTGGTGGCTCGGCGGCTCGCTGCTGGTCGCCGGCATCGGCATCGCGCCGGCGCTCGCGGTCATGTTCGCCATCACCTCGGCGAGCGTGAAGTTCAGCGAGACGGCCGAAGCCTACGGCTGGATCGGCACCGGGCAGCTCATCGGAGCCGCGGCGGGTTCCGCCATCGCCGGTTTCCTCATCGACGGTGTGGGCCCGCAGGGCGCATATGTGGCCGCTACCCTGTTCGCCGTCGTCGGCCTCGTCGTCGCGGTGACGTGCGTGCAGTGGTTCCCCGACCTCCGCGGGCGCGACGCGTCGCCCATTCCCGACACCGCACCGGTCCACACGATTACGTGAGGCTGGTTCCGCGCGGACGATCGCTCAGTCGTTGACGCGCTGCAGCATCGCGAGGACGGCCGCCGCGTAGGCATCCTCGGGCTGCGGATGCTCGAACGCCAGCTCCTCGCCGGCGAACTCGATCTCCACGCGGTGAGTGTCCGCGAGCCGGCGCAGACTCCGGAAGCCGCCGCGGAGCATCTCACGCAGCTGGTCCTCACGGGGAAGCCAAAGCGCCTCGTCGAGCGCGACGGAGTCGAGCGCCCACTCCGTCGTGCCGTTGAACGCGAGGATCGTCCCGGTCGGATAGCGCCGCGGCTCGATCGTCATCTCGCTGACGGTGAAGACGTCGGCCTCGAACTCCGGCTCGTTGAGCTGGAAGCGGTCTCCAGATGCCGGGCGCCAGACGAGCCCGGCCTCGCGCAGGGCGAGCGCGGCGTCGGTCGAGATCATGCCCCCATCCTGCACCAGGCGACCGGGTGAGGAGGGCGGGAGCAGAATGGATGCCGTGAGCGACTTCGACCCGGCCCGATACCTTCCCGACAGCCTCATCGAACGGATCCGAGAGCGAGCCGCGGGCGTCGACGCGGACAACGTCTTCCCCGACGAGGATCTCGCCGAGCTGCGAGAAGCCGGCTACCTCGGCATCCTCGTTCCGGAAGAGCTCGGCGGCGCGGGCTTGTCGCTCGCGCAGGCATCCGTTCTGCAGCAGCGGCTGGCCGGTGCCGCGCCCGCGACAGCGCTCGCGATCAACATGCACCTCGTGTGGACGGGTGTTGCCAAGGTGCTGTCCGACCGCGGTGACGACGCCCTGCGCTTCGTGCAGGAGGGCGCCGCTGCGGGCGAGGTGTTCGCGTTCGGCATCAGCGAGGCGGGCAACGACCTCGTCCTGTTCGGCAGCGACACCGTGGCCGAGCCGCAGTCCGACGGCGGGTACGCCTTCACGGGCACGAAGATCTTCACCTCGCTCGCTCCGGTGTGGGACCACCTCGGGCTGCACGGCCTCGACACGACGAGCGAGGACGCGCCGAAGATGGTGTTCGCCTTCGTCGACCGCACCGACGCGGTCCGCACGCGCGACGACTGGGACACCGTCGGCATGCGGGGGACGCAGTCGCGCACGACCGAGTTGCACGGCGCCCTCGCATCACCGAACCGCGTCGTGCGCCGCCTCTCCCCCGGCCCGAACCCGGATCCGCTCGTCTTCGGCATCTTCTCGGTCTTCGAGCTGCTGCTCGCGTCGGTGTACACCGGCATCGCCCGACGCGCTCTCGACGTCGCCGTCGTCGCCGCCCAGTCGCGCACCTCGAAGAAGACGGGGCTGGCGTACAGCCAGGATCCCGACATCCGCTGGCGCATCGCCGAGATGGCGCTCACGTACGACGGGATGCTGCCGCAGCTCGAGGCGATCGCGCGCGACATCGACGAGCGGGCCGATCACGGCGGCCTCTGGTTCGCGAAGCTCAGCGGGCTGAAGCACCGCGCCGTCACCTCGGCGAAGGCCGTCGTCGACGAGGCGATGCTGGTGGCGGGCGGGTCGTCGTACTTCTCCCGCTCCGAGCTCGGTCGCCTCTACCGTGACGTCGTAGCAGGGATGTTCCACCCTTCGGATCCGGAGTCCGCCCACAGCACCGTCGCCGCCGCCTGGCTCGGCCCTCTCACCCCCTGACCGGTTGCCCGCTCGGCCCGGGCCGGTCGACTCGCCACAAACCGCGGATGCCGGGGCCACCGGATCCGCAATTCCTGGCGACTCGACGGTAGGCGGAGGGACGGATGCGGTCAGCGGGTCTCGAGGTCATAGGCCTTGAGGAGCTCGGCGACGGCCTGCTCGCGATCGGCGCCGCCGTTCTCGAACATGTGGGTCACGTGGGTGCGGAGGTGGTTCTCGATGAGGAGCTTGTCGAGCGAGGCGAGTGCCTTCTGGATGGCCCGTGACTGGGCGATGATGTCCATGCAGTAGTCCTCGTTCTCGATCATCCGGGCGAGCCCGCGGACCTGGCCTTCGAGGATGCTCGTGCGGCGCAGGGCTCGCTTCTGGATGTCGTCGATCACGCGGTCAGGATACGCCGAGACCGGCCCCGCTCGGCGAAGCCCCGTGGGAGGATGACCGGATGGCACGCACGCCGACCTCCCTGCTCTCCCCCGCCGACCAGGCTCGACGCCAGGGGCTGCGGCGGATGAAGGCCGTCGCCCTCGGCGCGCTGATCTTCATGGCGATCGTCTTCGCGATCTCCTTCCCCCTGCAGCAGACCGTCCCCGCCTTCGGCTATGTCCGCGCCGCCGCGGAGGGTGGCATGGTCGGAGCCCTCGCCGACTGGTTCGCCGTCACGGCGCTGTTCCGGCATCCGCTCGGCCTGCCCATCCCGCACACGGCGATCATCCCGAGGCGCAAGGACGAGATCGGCCACACCCTCGGCGAGTTCGTCGAGACGAACTTCCTCGAAGCGGGCGTCATCCGCGGCAAGCTCGAATCGATGGGCATCGCGACGCGGCTCGGCGCGTGGTTGCGGCGTCCCGAGAACGCGGAGCGCGTCTCGGCCGAGGCATCGGCGGCGGCATCCGGCATCCTGACGGCGCTGAGCGACGACGAGGTGCAGGACCTGCTCGAAGACCTGGCGCGCGAGCACCTGCTGGCCCCCTCCTGGGGGCCCTCGATCGGGGGATGGCTCGAGCGCGTCGTCGGCGCCGGCGCTCACCACGGCGCCGTCGATCTCGCCATCGACAACATCGAGACCTGGCTCGTCGCCAACCGTTCGGTGTTCACCGGGCTCGTCTCCCGCCGCCTGCCGTCGTGGTTACCGTCGGTGGCAACACGGCTCGTCGACGACACCGTCTACCGCG
Organism: Microbacterium sp. BDGP8; assembly: GCF_029991045.1. NCBI lineage: Bacteria > Bacillati > Actinomycetota > Actinomycetes > Micrococcales > Microbacteriaceae > Microbacterium > Microbacterium sp. BDGP8. The sequence continues at coordinate 2,055,953 of NZ_CP120712.1, forward strand.
AGGCGCTGACGTTCGTCGCGGCCGTGCGAAACGACCCCGAGCACCCGGCACGAAAGGCCATCGACGGCTACCTCGCTCGTCTCGCCGGCGATCTGCAGGGCGAGACCGAGACGGCGGCGCGGCTCGAGGCCGCCAAAGCGGCGGTCTTCGACAGTCCTCGCGTTCGCGCCCTGGCCGCCGAGGCGTGGGGCACGGCGAAGGCCGGTCTCGTCCGCTCGCTCGGCGACGCCGAGAGCCCGCTCCGCCGTCGCATCGCTGCCGCGCTCACCGAGGTCGGCGAACGCCTGTCGACCGAGACGGCACTGCAGCAGCGGATCGACGCGCGCGTCATCGACGCCGCCGCGACGCTCGTGGCCCGGCATCGGGCCGACATCGCCTCGGTGATCACCGAGACGGTCGAGCGCTGGGACGCTCAGGAGACGACCGAGAAGATCGAGCTCATGGTCGGCCGCGACCTGCAGTACATCCGACTCAACGGCACGATCGTGGGATCGCTCGCCGGACTCGTCATCTACACGATCGCCCACGCGGTCTTCGGCGCGGGAGGATGATTCCATGACGACGCTCATCCTCGCGCGGCATGCCAAGAGCGACTGGGGCTCGCCCTCACTCGACGACCACGACCGTCCGCTGAACGACCGCGGCATGCGCGACGCCCCCGCGATGGCTGAGCGGCTGGCGAGCACGGGCGTCGAGGTCGAGCGCATCCTCGCCTCGACCGCGCTTCGCGCTCGCACGACGGCGGCCGCCTTCGGTGCCGTGCTCGGGCTCGAACCCGAACTGCGCGACGAGCTCTACGGCGCCTCGGCGCGCGTGCTCCTCGACGCGGCGAGCGGCAGCGGTGCGCGGTCGGTGCTCGTGGTGGCGCATGACCCGGGGATGACGGTGCTCGCCGAGCGTCTGTCGAACGGCGGCATCGGCGGGATGCCGACGTGCGCGGTGGCCACTTTCACGTGGCGGACCGACGACTGGGATGTCGCGACCGCGACCGACCCCGACGAATGGACCTTCGACAGCCCGAAGGGCTGAGCCCCGCTCAGACGACGGCGACGACCGTTCCGCCGGTGAGGCGCACCAGCTCGTCGAAGGTCAGCGGGAAGACGGTGTGCGGGGTGCCGCCGGCCGCCCAGATCTCGTCGTACTGCGCGAGGTCTTCGTCGATGAGCGTCGCGAGAGGTGCCGGGTGTCCCGTCGGCGCGACCCCGCCGATCGCCTGTCCCGTCGCGGCGCGGACCTGCTCGACGCTCGCGCGCGTGATCGCGCTGCGCCCGGTGCGCTCGGCCAGTGCGGCCGTGTCGACGCGGTGCGCCCCGCTGGTCATGACCAGCAGCGGCTCGCCGTCGGACCAGAAGACGAGGCTGTTGGCGATTGCCCCCACCTCGACGCCGAGCGCCGCTGCGGCGAGGGCGGCCGTGGATGCGGCATCCGGCAGAACGACGATGTCGCCGAGGATGCCGGCAGCGCGCAGGGAGTCGTGGACGATTCGGCTTCGTGGAGGCAGATCGGTGGTCACGCTCACACTCTAGAAGGGGCACAATGGGCTGTATGCCGCAACGCCGCGGCACGGAGAGCATGAGCCCACAAGGCTCCGCCGAAAGAGGATCGCGATGACCCACGCCCTGCCCTTGCCCGATTTCACGCACGAGCGCGTGGAGGTGATCACGGGGCGGCGGAGCGGCCTCTTCATCGCCGCCGCGCTGCACTCCTCGGTGCTCGGCCCCGCCCTCGGCGGCGCCCGGGTGTGGACGTACCCGCACTGGAGCGACGCCCTCGGCGACGCCCTGCGCCTGTCGGCGGCGATGACGCTGAAGAACGCAGCCGCGGGTCTGGATGCCGGCGGCGGCAAGGCCGTGATCGGACTGCCTCCGGGAACCGTGCTCGACGCCGAGCGGCGCCGTGCCGCATTCCTCGACCTCGGTGACGCCGTCGAGTCGCTGGGCGGCCTGTACCGCACGGCCGAGGATGTCGGCTCGACCACCGACGACATGCTGACCGTCAGCGAGCGAACGGCACACGTCGTGGGGCTCCCCGACCGCGTGGGAGGCTCGGGCGAGCCTGCCGGCCCGACGAGCATCGGCGTGCACGCGTCGCTGCTCGCGACGCTCGAGCGCGCGACCGGTTCTCGCGAGGTCGCCGGACGCCGGGTCACGATCGCCGGGCTCGGACAGGTGGGCAGCCGTCTCGCCGTGCAGCTCGCTGCCGAGGGGGCGGAGCTCACCGTGACCGATGTGAACCCCGCGAAGCGCGAGCTCGCGACGAGCCTCGGTGCAACGTGGATCGAACCCGCCGAGGCCCACCTCGCCTCGGCCGACGTGTTCGTGCCAGCGGGCATCGGCGGGGTGCTGACCGACGAGGTGATCGACGCCCTCGATGCGCAGGCGGTGTGCGGACCGGCGAACAACCCGCTGGCGCACCGCTCCGGCGCCGACCGCCTGGCCGCGCGCGGCATCCTGTACGCCCCCGACTTCGTCGTGAACGCCGGCGGTGTCATCTACCTCGACCTCGCTGCGAAGCAGCGCGATCGCAGCGAGATCGCGACGCGCGTCGAGGGCATCGGCGACGTGCTGCGGCGCATCTTCGACGAGGCCGACTCGCGCGGTGTCACGCCGCTCGCCGCCGCGGAGTCGCTCGCCGCCGAACGCCTCGCCGCCGGGGCAGCGCGCGACGCCCTGGTCTGACCGCGTAACCGGGATGCAAGGGATCGTGGCCGACACGCCGGCGGAACGGCATCCGCACCGGCGCGCCGCGCCCGATCCCTTGCATCCCGGCACCGACCCACGGCGCAGGCAGGACCTCAGATCTGCAGGATGGCGCGGGCGATCAGGAAGTACAGGATGAGCCCGCTGGCGTCGACGAACGTCGTGATGAACGGGTTCGAGAACACCGCTGGGTCCACCCGGATCGCCCGGGCCAGCAGGGGCATGACTCCCCCGACCGTCGCGGCCATCGTGCACACCGCGATCAGGGTCGCCCCGATGACGAGACCGATGCGCGGCTCATAGACGAGGGCCGTGACCGCGAACCCGACAAGCCCCAGGATGCTGCCGAGGAAGAATCCCACGCGCACCTCGCGGCTCAGCACCCGCACGACGTCGCGAGGTCGCACGTCGCCCAGCGCGAGCGCACGCGTGACCGTCGTCGCCGCCTGATTGCCGGTGTTGCCGCCGGTGCCGATGAGCAGCGGGACGAACAGCGCGAGCACCGTGATCTGGGCGAGCGTCGCCTCGAACGCCGACAGCACCTGCACGGTCAGGGTCGCTCCGACAGCCAGCACCAGCAGCCAGACGACGCGTGACCGCACGATCTGCAGGATCGGCGTCGAGAGGTAGGGCCGGCGCAGCGGCTCGGCGCCGCCCTGGCGCGCGGCATCCTCGCTCTCCTCGTGCTCCAGGATGCGGGCGGCGTCGTCGACCGTCAGGATGCCGACGAGCCGCTCCTCACTGTCGACGATGGGCAGCGCGAGCAGGCCCCGCTCGGTGCAGCGACGCGCGGCGGTCTCGGCGTCGTCGTCCACGCTCGCGGTCTGCGCGCTCTGCATGATGTCGCGGAGGCCGGCGTCGGGGTCGGCGGCGAGCAGGTCGCGCAGGCTGACGACCCCGGCGACGCGACGACCCGCGTCGACGACGGGGAGCGTGTACACCGTCTCGGCGTCGTGCAGACGCGCCCGCACCCGGTCGAGCGCGCCCGCGACCGTGCTGCCGATCGGAACCGACACGAACTCCGGGCTCATGCGGCGCCCGATCGAGCCGCGACGGTAGCCGAGCACGGCGGCGGTCATCTCGCGCTCGTGAGCGGGAAGCCCGCGCATCAGCCGGGATGCGAGCGATGCCGGCAGCTCGTCGACGAGCCAGGCGCGGTCGTCGGGGTCGAGGTCGCCGAAGATGTGCGCCACCTCGGCGTCGCGCAGGTCTCCGATGAGCTCCCCCTGCATGTTCGGCGAGAGCGCTTCGAAGACCTGCAGCGCGTGGTCCTTCGGCAGCAGCCGGTAGGCGACGGCGCGGCGACGACCGTCGAGTCGCTCGAGCACCTCGGCGAGACGCTCGGGCTCGACGTCGGCGAGAGCGGCCGCGGCCGACGGCAGATCACCGCGCGACAGGGGCGCGGCGATGCCGTCGACGACGATGGTCAGTTCGTTGATCTGCTCCGGAGTCATGGGAGCCCTCCTCATGTGGACGCGCGCACATCCGTGGCATCGTCACGAAGACGACGGCACGGAGAACATCGCGAAGCCTGCTGGCGCGTCGCACCGCGGCTCGTCCGCTCAGGAGTCGATTCGGTCGACGAGCGGGCCGGCAGCGGGCGCGGCGCTGATGATCTCGCGATGGCAACTATCACCGCTCATTGAGCACCTCACCTCACTTCCTTTTTCTCGCAGGTCGACGACGGGCAGATGAGGATCTGCCGTCGATCACGGGCCGGGCGGCGGCACATCGGATGCCGCGGGCCGAACCCCGCCGACCATGCTACGCCTCGCACCTGAACGAACCCGACAGCGCCGTCGCGACCCGCGCCGTCGCCAGGTCACGGAAGCGACAGGCGGACCCGCGGCTCCTCGGGCGGCACGGCGGCGAGGAGTCGCCGGGTGTAGTCATCCGACGGCTCGGCGAAGATCTGCCGGGCCGGCGCCGACTCGACGACCTTGCCGTCGCGCAGCACGACCACGTCGTGACTCATCTGCTGCACGATCGCGAGGTCGTGGGCGATGAAGAGGTACGTCAGTCCCAGCTCGCCCTGCAGGTCGCGCAGAAGGTCGAGCACGCGCGCCTGCACCGAGACGTCGAGCGACGCCGTCGCCTCGTCGAGGATCATCAGCTCCGGTTCGAGGGCGAGGGCGCGAGCGATCGAGATGCGCTGACGCTGCCCGCCCGACAGCTCGTGGGGGAACCGGGTCGCGAATGCCGCGGGAAGACCGACCATGTCGAGGAGCTCTGCCGTGCGCCGTTCTCTCGCGACGGCGTTCGGCCCGCCGAGCCGGTGCACGGTGAGGGGTTCGGCGATGGCGTCGCCGACGCTCCGTCGCGGGTCGAGCGAGGCGAACGGGTCTTGGAAGACCATGGAGATCCGCCGGCGCTCGCGCCGCCCGGCGCGCAGCACGTCGCGTCCGGCGAGCGTGGCGGTGCCCGAGTCGGGGCGCACGAGACCCGTCAGGGTGTTCGCGATCGTCGACTTGCCCGAACCCGATTCCCCCACGAGGGCCGTCGTGCAGCCCCGCCGCACCGAGAACGACACCCCGTCGACGGCGTGGATGGTGCGACGTCCGGTGGGAGTCGGGATCGTGAACGACACATCGAGATCCGTCACGTCGAGAAGGACGTCGGATGCCGCGGGCTCGGGCGGGCCGGCATCCGCCACGATCCGCGGCCGCGCGCGGAGCAGCTCTCGCGTGTAGTCGTCTTCGGGGGCGGCGTAGATGTCGCCGATGGGCCGGTGCTCGCGGGTCTGTCCCTCGCGCAGTACGAGGACGTCGTCCGCCACCTGCCCGATGACGCCGAGGTCGTGGCTGATCCACACCACGGCGGTGCCGCGCTCGTTCTGGAGCTCGCGCACGAGGTCGATGATCTGGGCCTGGGTGGTGACGTCGAGCGCAGTCGTCGGCTCGTCGGCGATCAGCAGCGCCGGATCGCAGGCCAGCGCGATCGCGATCATCGCGCGCTGACGCTGACCGCCGGAAAACTGGTGGGGGTAGGCGTCGACGCGCTCGTCGGGCCGCGGCAGCCCGACAGCGTCGAGCAGGTCGATCGCGCGCGTACGCGCCGCGCGACGAGAGAGGCGGCGATGGGTCTCGAGCGACTCGGTGATCTGGCGGCCCACGGTCAGGAACGGGTTGAGCGATGTCGACGGATCCTGGAAGACGAAGCCGACACGGTCGCCGTGCACGCTGCGCAGCGTGCGCTCGGATGCACCGACGAGCTCCACACCCGTGGCATCGATGCTGCCGTCCTCGTTCCGGCGCCGCAGCACGCTCGACCCGCTGACACGCGCCCCGGGTGCGTCGATGAGCCCGGTCGCGGCGAGCACCGACATCGTCTTGCCCGACCCCGACTCGCCCACGATACCGAGGGTCTGGCCGGCGATGACGTCTAAGCCGAGGCCGTGAACGATCTCTCTCGTACCGATGGTCACGCGCAGATCGCGCACCGAGAGCACCGGGTGAGCAGCGGCGGTCATCGCGCCCTCCTCGCTTCGATAAGGGTCCGCTGACGCGGATCGAGGATGTCGCGCAGGCCATCGCCCACGAGGTTGAAGGCGAGCGCCGTGACGAAGATCGCGGCGCCGGGAAAGACGCTCATCCACCAGGCCTGGCCGAGGAAGCCCTGCGCGGTGAACAGCATCCCTCCCCACGAGGGCGCGGGAGGCTGCACGCCGAGTCCGAGGAACGACAGCGCCGCCTCGGAGAGGATTGCGAAGGCGAGCGAGAGCGACGTCTGGACGACGACGGGTCCGGCGATGTTGGGGAGGACGTGGCGGCTGAGGATCCACCATCCGGGCGTCCCCATCGTCTGCGACACCTGAACGAACGCCGAGGTGCGCACCGACAGCGCGCTGGCTCGAGCCACCCGGGCGAAGATCGGGGTGTAGACGATGCCGATCGCGATCGTCGTCGTCACCTGGCCGGGCTGGAAGATCGCGACGATCGCGAGCGCGAGGAGCAGCACCGGGAACGCGAACATCACGTCGACGACCCGCATGAGGGCGGCATCCACCCAACCGCCGCGATAGCCCGCGATGGCCCCGATCGCGAGGCCGAGAATGAGGGCGAACAGCACGGCGACCACCGCGATCGTGAGCGAGGTCGACCCCGCCACGAGCACACGCGAGAGGACGTCGCGACCGAGCTCGTCGGTGCCGAACCAGTGCTCGGGGCCGGGCGGCTGCAACGCACGCGAGACGTCGATGTCGTTGATGCCGTAGGGGGCGATCCAGCCCGACAGCACCGAGAGCAGCACGATGGCGAGCAGGCCCGCACCGCTCACCACGGTCGTCGGGTTGGACAGCAGCAGACGCCAGGCAGGCGTGCGGCCATGCTCGGTGGCGGCGGGTGCCGTGGCGGGCTCGGAGGCGGAAGAGGCGTCGATGGTCATGAGACACGGATCCTCGGGTCGGCGATCGCGTAGAGCACGTCCACGATGAGGTTGACCGCGATGAACATCACGGCCACCAGCAGCACGGCCCCCTGGATGAGCGGATAGTCGCGGGCGGCCACGGCTTCGAACACGAGACGTCCGAGACCCGGCCAGGCGAAGACCACCTCGACAACGACGACGCCGCCGAGAATGGTCGCGAGCTGAATCCCGGCGATCGTCAGAACCGGAACCAGAGCGCCGCGCACGATGTGCCGGAACGTCACGACACGGCGCGGAAGGCCCTTCGACACCGCGGTGCGGACATACCCCGCCGACGCCACGTCGATGACGGCCGCCCGGATGTAGCGGGTCATGATCGCTCCCGCGACCAGGCCGACGGTGAGCCCGGGCAGGAACACCTGTCGCAGCCACCCGCCGGGGTCGGTGCCGAAGGCGACGTAGCCACTCGCCGGCAGCCAGCCGAGCGTCACGGAGAAGAGCGAGATGAGCAGCATCCCGAGCCAGAAGTCGGGGATCGAGACGCCGAACTGGCTCGTGAGCCGCACGATGACATCGCTCAGGCGTCCCTCGCGGAGGGCTGAGTAGATGCCGGCGGGCACGGCCAGGACCAGCGCGATGACGAGGCCGACCAGAGCCAGCGAGACCGTCGCCGGCAGGCGGTCGAGCAAGGTCACCGTCACCGGCTGGCCGTTGCGGAAGCTCACCCCGAGGTCCCCCGTGACGGCGCTGCCGAGGTAGCCGAAGAACTGCTCCCACAGCGGGCGGTCGAGACCGGATGCCGCGCGCAGTGCCTCGTAGGCCTCGGGGGTGTACCGCGTGCCGAGGGCCAATCGCACCGGGTCGCCCGGCACGAGCTGGATGAGGGCGAAGACGACGACGGCGACCCCGAGCAGCACGAGCGCCGACGAGAGCAGGCGCACGCCGAGGAACCGCGCGATGCGTGCGGGGCTGATTCTCATGAGGCCTCCTCTCGGGGGGACCGTGGTGCTCGAGGTCGTCATGTCAGTCGCCGATCGATGCGCCGGCGAACCGGATGGCGCGGTCGGCGCGCGTCTCGTAGCCCGAGACCTGCGGCGACCACACCTGGATGACCGACGGGTTGTAGAGGTAGATGTAGCTGGCCTCGTCGGCGATGATGGTCGCGGCCTGGGCGCAGAGGCCCTTGCGCGCGTCCTGGTCGACCTCGACACGGGCGGCGTCGAGCAGTCCGTCCACCTCACTGTTGGAGTACTTCTGCGCGTTGCTGGCCCCATTGGTGTGGTGCTGCGAGTAGTAGAAGTCGTCGGGGTCGATGTTGCCGAGCCAGCCCATCATGAGCATGTCGAAGTTGCCGGAGTTCTGCTCGTCGAGCCAGGTCGAGAAGTCGGGCTGGCGGATCTGCACGTCGATGCCGAGCGGTTCGAGGTTCGCGGCGATGATCTGTGCAGCCGTGACGGTCTCGGGGTAGTCGGACGTGGCCAGCAGGTCGAGCGTTCCGCCGGCGAAGCCGGCCTCGTCGAGCAGCCCGCGGGCGGTGTCGAGGTCGGTCGAGTACCGGTCGTACGAGGTGTACCAGACGCTCTGCTCGGGGATCGCGAGCTGGTTCTGGGCTGCGGTTCCGTAACTGACCGCCTGGACGATCGCGTCGCGATCGATCGCGTAAGCGATCGCTTGCCGCACCCGCACGTCACTCCACGGTCCCCGTGCCTCGTTCAGCGCCAGGTACCAGTAGTCGCTCGAGGGCGTGAGGCCGAGCTGCACCGCGTCGTCGCCCTGAAGGTCGGCGACCTGCTGCGTCGGCACGACATCGGTCCACTGGATGTCTCCGGCGCGGAGCGCGGCGAGAGCCGTCGCCGGCTCGGAGATGAAGCGGAACTCGACACCGCCGAGGTCGGGCGCACCACCCCAGTAGTCCTCGTTGGCGGCGAGGTCGATGCGGTCGCCGGCCGTGTAGCTCGCGACCGAGAACGGTCCGGTGCCGATCGGCGCGGTGGTGATGTCGCCCGACTCGACGTTCTCCTTCTTCACGATCGCCATGCCCTTGAAGCCGCCGAGGTTGCTCAGCAGGTTCGGCGTGGGCTGCGACACGGTGATGACGACGGTGTCGTCGTCGGGAGCGGTGACGTCGGTGACCGCGCTGAACTTCCAGGCGTTGGCGAGTTCCTCGTCGATGATGCGGTCGTAGGAGTAGACGACATCCGCGCTGGTGAAGTCGGATCCGTCGTGGAAGGTGACGCCGTCGCGCAGATCGAAGGTCCAGGTGAGCTGGTCGTCGCTGACTTCCCAGCTCTCGGCGAGAGCGGGCTGCATCTCGAGGTTCTCATCGGGGGCGACAAGCGTGTCGAAGACGTTCTCGAGCACCTCGAACGCGAAGTACGAGCTCGTGCGATGCGGGTCGAGCTGGTCGGGTTCACCGCCGATGGCCGCGACGAGGACGTCTCCTTCGACGCCGGCGGCGCCGTCGAGGTCGACGCCTTCGCCCGCGGAGCAACCGGCGAGGGTGAGCGCCGCGACGAAAGTCACGGCGCCGAATGCGGTGCGCTTGTTCATGGTCTGCCTATCGGGTCATCGGTCAGGGCATCATCGCTGGTGCATCATTTTGATGATGATTCGATCAGTATGTGCCACCATGAGGGAGGGCGACAAGCACAGGCCCATCTCGAAACAGAATCTTCACAATCGCCCCGCGAGAGGAATCGCATGACCTTCACCGTCCTGGCACGCGACGGCCGTACGGGCCTGATCGGCGCCGCCACGGCGAGCAGGTCGCTCGCCGTCGGCAACGCCGTCATCGAGGTGCGGCGGGGCGTCGGCGCGGCGGCGAGCCAGGCCTGGACCAACCGGGCGTTGCGGGGCCGCCTTCTCGACGCCGTCGCGTCGGGATCCGCAGCGGATGCCGTCGCCCTCATCCCCCATTGGGATGACGAGCCGGCACTGCGCCAGGCCGCCGTCCTGCCGTCGGCAGGTCCCGGCGCAGCGCACACGGGTGCGGACACGTCGCCGTGGAGCGGCCACCTCGTCGAGAGTGACCTGATCGTCGCCGGCAACCTGCTGACCGGCGAAGACGTGCTCACTGCCATCCGAGACGCCTGGATGGCAGGTGACGACGATGACGAGGTCGCCCCGGCCCCCGATGCGGCCGCGTTCGCCGCGCGTCTCGTCGCCGCTCTCGCGGCGGGGGAAGCGCAAGGCGGTGATCGCCGGGGTCGCCAGAGCGCTGCGGTCGTCGTGACCTCGTCGAGTCTCGCCGGAGACGCATGGGTCGACCTCCGGGTCGATGACCACGGCAACCCACTCGCCGAGCTCCACCGGCTCGTCGAGCTGCGCGCGAGCGATCTGCGCGCGGATCTCAGCGCTCGAAGGGCGTAACGGCGCCGAGCACGACCGTCACATCATCGTGCCCGTTGGCCCACCAGTGCGCCTCGGAACAGCCGTAGGTCACCGTGTCGCCGGCTTCGAGCCGCACGCGGCGCTCGCCCTGCGCGACGATGAGCACCCCGCGTTCGACCGTAACGGTCTCGGTGCCGATGTGCCGGAACGGGCGGCTCTCGTTGCTGAACCCGACCGGCAGGGTCGACCGGATCAGCTGCAGCATCGACTCGCCCCGGGGGGTCAGCAGTTCGCGGACCGACTGCTGACCGGCGGGGATGTCGGCGATCGGCGGCATCCGGTGCCCCTGGCCGGCGACCACGACGGCGAGCTCACCCGCCGGCTCGTCGAGCAACTGGCCGACCGGCACACCGAGGGCACCCGCGAGTCGATGGATCGACTGGAGCGACGGATTGCCCATTCCGCGCTCGAGCTGGCTGACGAGCCCGAAGCTCACTCCCGCCTTCTCCGCGAGGGCGTGCACGCTCAGCCCGAGGCGCTTACGCGAGTCACGGACGGTCGCGCCGAGAGCGCGCACCGCTTGGGCTTCGTCGGTCTCGGGAGGGCGCGTCACGCCTGTCACCCTACCGGCGACGACACCATGCGCCGGGGTGCATCACGACGACAGGGCGCCCGACCGTGTGGTCGGGCGCCCTGTCGAGAGGGGTCTGATCAGCTGGCGGCAGCGAGGTTCTTCGCGACGTGCGCGTGCACGGCCTTCAGCCACGAGAGCAGGAACTCGGACGTCGACTCGTTGGTGACGGTGCCGTCGTCGTCGATCAGCCCCTCGGTGAGCTGCAGGTAGCCCTCGGGCTGCGAGAGCTCGGGCGACGCGAGGAACGAGAGGATCGAGCGCAGGTGCTGCTGCGCGACGGCGGTGCCCACCGCGCCGATGGAGATGCCGATGACGGCGGACGGCTTGCCGGCGAAGCTGTTGTCGCCCCACGGACGGCTCGCGGTGTCGAGAGCGTTCTTCAGGACGCCGGGCACCGAGCGGTTGTACTCGGGGGTGACGATGATGACACCGTCGGCCTTCTCGACCGCAGCCTTGAACTCGGCAGCCTCGGCGGGGATCGACGCGTCGTTGTCAGCCGAGTAGAAGGGCAGCGGTGCGATCGGGATCTCGGTGAGCTCGAGCCCGGCCTGCGGGGCCAGCTTGGTGAGCGCCTTCGCCAGACGACGGTTGATCGAGGTCGACGAGATGCTGCCGACGATGACGCCGACGTTGTAGGTGGTCATGGACGAAACCTCCCGGGGGATCGATTCATTTGCATACAGTGTACCCGTCGTAGAACGCGAAAAGCCCCCGCGATGCGGGGGCTTTCTCGGTGGACCTGAGGGGATTCGAACCCCTGACCTCTTCATTGCGAACGAAGCGCGCTACCAACTGCGCCACAGGCCCGGAACTCCCCCACACTATCACGCTGTCAGGGTGCACCCGCGCGCGCACAATGGAGGGATGCACCACCCCGCGGCATCTGTCATTCGCAAAGTCCGCGTCTCCGACGCCACCGCCGTCGACATCCGCATCGCCGACGGCCTGATCACCTCGGTCGAGCCGGCCACGCCGCAGGCGCCGTCCGCAGACGCGGGCGACACTGGCCTCGAGATCGACGGGCGCGGGATGCTCGCGCTGCCCGGCCTCGTCAACACCCACGCCCACGTTGACAAGTCGTGGTGGGGACTCCCGTGGCAGTCGTACGGCGGCGAGGGCGGCACCGATGGCCGCATCCGACACGAACGCGCCCGCCGCGACGAGCTGGGGATCCCGAGCGTCGCGACGACGGCGCACGTCCTCGAGCAGTTCGTCCGTCACGGCACGACCGCGATCCGCACGCATGTCGATGTCGACCTCGGTGTCGCCCAGCGCGGCATCGAAGCGGTGCGCGAAGCGGTCGCGGCATACGACGGGGCCCTCCAGGTGCAGATCGTGGCCTTCCCCCAGGACGGCGTGCTGCGCCGCCCCGGCGTCATCGACCTGCTCGACGAGGCGGCCGCCGCCGGCGCGGAGTTCATCGGCGGGCTGGATCCTGCGTCGATCGATCGCGACCCGGTCGGCCAGCTCGACGCGCTCTTCCGCGTCGCCGCCGACCGCGGGGTCGGAATCGACCTGCATCTGCACGACCCCGCCGAGCTCGGCGCGTTCCAGATTGAGCTGATCATCGAGCGGACCGAGCGGTTCGGCCTCGCGGGACGCGTCAACCTCGCGCACGGGTTCGCGCTCGCACAGGTCGGCGCGTCGCACCGACGCGACCTGCTGCAGGCGATGGCCGCGCTCGACATCACGATGACGACAGTGGCGCCCCTGCGCCTCTCCCAGCTGCCGCTTCACGAGATGGATGCCGCGGGCGTGCGCTTCGGCTTCGGCACCGACGGCATCCGCGACCTGTGGAGCCCCTACGGCACCGGTGATCTGCTCGGCATCGCCTGGCAGTACGCCCGCGCCTCGAGCCTCGTCCGCGACGACGACCTGCGCCGTGTGGTCGACATCGCGACGGGCGGTTCGGCCCCCTTCGCGGGACTGCCGGTCGGCCGGATCGAGGCGGGCTCTCGCGCCGACATCATCCTCGTCGACGCAGAGAACCCGATGGACGCCCTCGTTCGGACGCCCGAGCGCGAGCTCGTCGTGGGGAACGGGCGCGTCCTGTTGCAGCGCTGAGCCGGGATCAGCCTGCTGCGCGCTGCGCGAGAAGTCGCCGGACGTGGTCCTCGATCTGCGCGTCGTCGACCTGACCCGTCGGCACGAACGCCGGGGTGGGTGCCTTGGCGGCGCGGCTGGCGGCAATGGATGCCGGCGCGCGACGCGCGGCCTCTCGCTGGATCGCCTCACCGACGGCGGCCTGACGGAGAGCTTCGCGCGCGTCGACCTCGTCGAGCACGGCGGCGGCACGCGACCCGGCCGAGGCCGTAAGCGGGCGGGGCAGCTCGCGGGGAGTCCAGGTGGCACGCGCGTCGGCGAACTCGAACTCGGGCACCACGGCCGAGGCCGGCTGGACGGTAGCGGTGACAGACGGCGCGACGACGGCAGAGCGGGCGGCGCGTCGAGCAACCGCAGCCATACGGTTGAGCACGACGGTGGCCACGAGCAGGGTCGCGATGCCCGCGATCAGCAGCGCGGCCGATCCGGACGATGCCAGCATCCAGCCGCCGGCGCCGCTCGCGCCGACAGCCAGCAGAGCGACGATCGTCGTCGCCAGGCGGAGACGGCGACGGACACGCGCGCGGTGCTCGGGCGACGTCATGCGTGCGGAGCGCGCGACACGCACTTCGCGGCGCGCTTCGATGAGCCGGCGGCGCTCGCTCTCGAGTCGCAGCTGCTCCTTCTCGTGCTGCACCTGACGCGCGAGCTTCTGCTGCGCCAGCGCGGTGCGCGTCGAGAGCTCGACCCGCACCTCCTCCGGCGCCTCAGCCGTCTCGGCGAGCACGCGCAGCGCCTGGTTCAGGCGGACGGCGTTGCGCTCGGCGGCGTCGTAGCGGTAACGACTGTGCCAGGACGGAAGCAGATAGACCATCCACAACGCGACCGCGACGAGGACGATCACGCCGCCGCCGAGAACCTGCCCACCCATGGGGACAACCGTACGTGGCATCCCGCGTGGTGACACCCCAGACACACGCGTGTCTGAAGTTCTTGTTCAACTTTAAGGTTCGAGTCCGGCCGCGCGACGGTCGGCACGGGGGATGGCCGCTGCATCAGGCGGCACTGCGCCCTCGAGCCAGCGCCCGAGGACGCCGCGCGGCACCTCCTCCGCGACGAGCGCGAAAGCGAAGTGATCGCGCCAGTCGCCGTCGATGTGGATGTAGCGACGGCGGAGTCCCTCGTAGCGGAATCCGAGCTTCTCGACCACCCGCAGGCTCGCCCGGTTCTCCGGCCGGATGCAGATCTCCATCCGGTGCAGCCGCAGTTCCTCGAAGCAGAGGTCGGTCGCCAAGGCGACAGCGGTCGGCGTGATGCTCTTGCCGGCGAACCGCTCGCTCACCCAGTACCCGATCGTCGCCGACGACAGTGAGCCGCGCGCGATGCCCCAGACGTTCAGCTGTCCCGCGATCTGCCCGTCGTGCTCCATGACGAAGGGCACACCGGCGCCATCACGGTACTGCTGCAACAGACGCCGGATGCCGAGCCGCATGTCGAAAGACACCGGCCCGTCCGGGCTCGTCGCCTCCCACCGCTGCAACCAGGAACGGTTCGCGAGGAGTTCTGCCTGCAGAGTGCGGGCATCGCGCGGCCTGATCAGCCGAATGGCCACCGATCCGTGGTGGCGGGGTGCGGTGGCATCCACGCGCGTTCCGGTTCTCGTGTCAGAGGTTTCCGACGAAGTCCTTCAGCCACGGGCGGAGCTCGGGTCCGAGGTCATCACGGTCAGAGGCGAGCTGCACGATGGCCTTGATGTAGTCCAGTCGGTCCCCGGTGTCATAACGGCGTCCGCGGAAGACGACACCCAGGACTCCCTCGGTCGTCGCGAGCTCCTGCAGCGCATCGGTCAGCTGGATCTCGCCACCCTTGCCCGGCTCGGTGCGCTCGAGGATCTCGTACACGTTCGGCTTGAGGACGTAACGCCCGATGATCGCGTAATTGGAGGGGGCGTCCTCCTTCTTCGGCTTCTCGACGAGGCCGGTGACCTTCACGACATCCGGATCGTCGGTCGGCTCGACGGCCGCGGCGCCGTAGAGGTGGATCTGGTCGGGGTCGACCTCCATGAGGGCGACGACCGTGAGACCCGAGCGCTCCTGCTCCGCGAGCATCTTCGGCAGCAGCGGGTCGCGCTCGTCGATGAGGTCATCGCCGAGCATGACGGCGAAGTTCGAGTCACCGACGTGCGCCCGCGAGCGCAGCACGGCGTGCCCCAGGCCCTTCGGCTCGCCCTGACGGACGAAGTGGATGTCGGCGAGGTCGGACGACTCCTGCACCTTGCGGAGCTTGACGTCGTCGCCCTTGCGGGTGAGGTTGTGCTCGAGCTCGGGGACGGAGTCGAAGTGGTTCGAGAGGTTGTTCTTGTTGCGACCGATGATGATCAGGACATCGTCGATGCCGGCCTGCGTCGCCTCTTCGACGACGTACTGGATCGCGGGCTTGTCGACGACCGGCAGCATCTCCTTCGGCATCGCCTTCGTCGCGGGAAGGAAGCGGGTACCGAGACCCGCGGCAGGGATGACGGCCTTGATGCGCTGCTGAGACATGGGTCCACCATATCGATCAGGTGGCGCAGGCGAGTGGTTTGATGCCCACCCTTTACAATCGGGGGCATGTCCGACGCGATCGACAACGCCAAGCGCGCTCTGCGGGCGGACCTCCGCGAACGCCGGTACGGGATGTCGGATGCCGCTCGCGCAGCTGCGGCAGACGGCATCCGCACACAGCTCCGCGAACTCGTCGCCAGCACCGGTGCCCGCTCGATCTCGTGCTACCTCTCGGCGCCGACCGAGCCCGGCACGCGCGCCTTCATCGACGAAGCCGTGGCCGCGGGCGTCCGGGTACTCCTGCCCATCAGCCGCAACGACGGTCTGCTCGACTGGGTCGTCGCCGAGCCGGGCGCCGCCGTTTCGGACGGACTGTTCGGCATTCCCGAGCCCATCGGTGAAGTGCTCAGTCCGATCTCCGTCGGAGAGGTCGATCTGCTGGTGATCCCCGCCGCGGCGGTCGACTCCGCCGGCATGCGTCTCGGCTGGGGCCGCGGCTACTTCGACAAGACCCTCGGTTCGATGGAGAACCGCCCGCCGGTGTACGCCGTGCTCTTCGACTCCGAACTCGTCGAGGAGGTGCCGCGCGATCTGCACGATCAGCCGGTCACCGGCGTCGTCACTCCCACCCGAACCGTCGTCCTCGCCCCCGAGGCGCACTGAACACCGAGGAACCATGCCCACCTACGCCTACGCCTGCAAGTCGTGCGGGCACCGCTTCGATGCGGTCCAGTCCTTCGCCGACCCCGCTCTCACGGTCTGCCCCGAGTGCTCGGGCGAGCTGCGGAAGCAGTACGGGTCGATCGGCGTGACCTTCAACGGCGGCGGCTTCTACCGCACCGACTCCCGCGCGAGCGGCTCGGGGGCGGACACGTCAACCGGTGGCGGCGACTCGTCGTCTTCGGCATCATCGAAGTCCGAGGCGAAGTCCTCCCCCGCCGCGGCGGGCTCGTGACACCCGGCGCGTCCGGAGAGAGGAGAGCCATGATCAAGGGCTTCCGCGACTTCATCATGCGCGGCAACGTCATCGACCTGGCGGTCGCCGTGGTCATCGGCGGTGCATTCACCGCCGTCGTCAACGCGATCGTGTCGAGCATCATCAACCCACTCGTCGAGCTGTTCTACCAGCCCAACGAAGAGGGCATCGCCGGCCCGACGCTCACCGGGATCTACGGTCAGCCGGTCGCGTTCCCCCTGGGGGGACTCATCAGCGCGATCATCAGCTTCTTCGCCGTCGCTCTCGTGGTCTACCTCGTGTTCGTCGTTCCGATGAACAAGTGGAAGGAGCGTCAGGCCGCCAAGGCCGGCGTCGTCGAAGAGGCGGCGAAGCTCCCGACCGAGCAGGAGCTCCTCATCCAGATCCGCGATCTGCTGGAGAAGAACAACGCCGCGACCTCTGCTTCGAGCGCCGCAGCCGCGACCACCGACGCCCCGCTGCGCCGTTCGCAGAACACTCCCCCGGCGGCGCCGTCCGCCTGACCGGATCAGTAGTGCGGCGGAACCTCGTTCCGCATCCGCGCATCATTCGGACCGGATGCCCCGGCCGCGCCCTCGGCGCCGGCCGGGGCATCCGTCGTCTCATCGGCCGATGTCGGCTCGGCCGTCGTACCCGGAGCGGCGGTCAGTCGAGCTCGGCGGCTGCCGACCCGCTCGACCCGCTGTCGGTCACTCGATGACATCGAGCGGCTCGGTGCTCGCGTCCGCGGTCGGTGCCTCGGGCTCGACGCCCAGGATCGCAGCGACACGCGCGGCCACACCGGCGGGGTCGCTGTAGAGGTCGAACGAGTGCACGCGGATGTAGTGCCATCCCAGCCGCCGCAGAATCTGGGGACGCAGCCGCAGCGACTCCCGGAGCGACTGCCCGATCGTCTCGGGGTCGCCCTCGACGACGACGGCCTTGCCGTCGCGCTGAGCGACCAGCGGCAGCAGCCCGCGGTACGCGACATCGACCGCGACGCCCAGACGGCGGAGGTTCTGCGCGAGGGCCAGAGTCAGCGGGTCGGCGAGGTCTTCGAGACGGGCCTCGCGAGCGCGTGCCGCGATTCCCCCGAGGATCGACATGAGCGTGGCGGCGCCGTTCTCGAGTCGTCCGTCGTCGAACGCCGACGGCCGGATCGACGACACGATCACCATGGAACGGCGGGCGCGCGTCATGCCGACCGTCAGCAGCCGCTCACCATCCGGCCCCGACAGCACACCGAAGTCGCTCAGCACGCGCCCGTGGCGCGTCAGACCGTAACCGAGCGAGAACACGACGCGGTCTCGGCTCTCGGCGACCGACTCCTCGAGCCCGAGCACGGCGAACGGCTCAGCCGTCTCGCGGCCGACGAACTCGGCGACATCCGATCGTCCGGCGAAAGCAGCCTCGACGGCGGCCCGGATGCGGAGGGCGTGTTTGGTCGACGCCGTGACGACCATCAGCGACTCGTTCGGCCGGTTGACGGCGTGCTCGACGACGAGCGTCACGACACGGGCGACCTCGGCATCGGGGCTCTCGACCGCTCCCGAGTCGGGGTCCGGTGCACCGACACCGCCCTCGACGTAGTCGACGCTGAGGCTGCCGCGTCCAAGATACGAGCCGGCCCAGGGGAACGAGACGATCTCGCCCCCGTAGAAGGCCTCGTTGACGAGTTCGGCGAGGTCTTCGCCGCCCGCGCGGTAACTGCGGGTCAAGGTCTCGACCGGAACGATCTCGGCGAGGCGCTCGAAGACGCTCCGCTCGTCGGGGTCTGCGATCGGCTCGTCCGACGGATCGCGGTCGGCGGCGATCTCGAACGGGGTCGGGCGCTGCGTGACGGGGTCGCCGAACGCGACGATCTGCCGCCCGCGGCGAAGGGCCGAGGCCGATTCGGCGACGCTCAGGGCGCCGGCATCCGCCAGGATCACGACGTCGAACGCGGGCCGGGCCGGCAGGGAGGCCACCTCGTAGGGCGACGCGATCCAGACGGGCGCGAGCGTGCGCAGGAGCTTCGGCGCGACGGCGAGCAGTTCGGCAGCCGACGCTGTGCCCTCGCGCAGCGCGGCCTTGAGCGCCGCGGTCTCGTCAGCCTCGTCGACGATCGCGATCTTCCATCGCGTCGCGAGCTCGGCCGCCAGCTGCTGCCCCGCCGAGGCGGCGTGCGCCTCGTCGACGAGGCGGAAATCGCGTTCGAGGCGATCGACGACGCTGGTGTTGGCTCCGAGCAGTGCACGGTCGCTGCGAAGCATCGCCTCGAGGGCGGACTGCCACCAGGCGAACTCGAACTCCGCCGCGACGCGCTCCTCGGGCACATGGCGCACCGAAAGCTCGGTGAGCAGGCCCTCGAGGCCGAGGGAAGCGAGTTCACCGCGCAGCGTCGCTCGTTCGACGAGGTTGTCGAACACGTCGGACTCCGCGGCGAGCCCGGCGAGGATCCGCACGAGCTCGGGGATCGGCGTCGCGAGCAGATCGTGCCCCGGGCCGAGCACGCGCGAGAGCTCGGCGAGGTCGGCGTCGACGCGCTGCCACGAGGTCGCGACCGCGTCGAGACCCGCGGGGATCTCGGGGACGACGCCCACTTCGGCCAGACGCTGCCACTGCTCGCGCTGCTTCTGCACGCGCACGAGGGCGTCGTGCATGTCGGTGACGTGCATGCCCGGCCGGACGTACTCCTTCGAGAGCCGTCGCAGGCGACGCCGTGTCGCACCGTTCATCTCGGGAGTGTCACGGCGGGTGGAGTGCGCCTCGATCAGATCGCCCAGCGGACGCTCGAAGACAGTCAGGCTGAAGCGGTCGAGCGACGCGCGGATCCCCTGGAGAAGGCGGATGTACGCACCGAGCTCGGCGAGCGTCGTGAACGGCCGCATCCGGGTCTGCCCGATGAGCTCGTACCCGCGCTCGAGGATCTCGGGGATCTCGGTGCGATGCAGGCGGCCTGCCAGAGCGTGTGCCGCGCGTGCCTGCTCGGTCGTCTCGAACGCGACGCCGTACCACGGCGAGTCATCGGGCCCGAAACGGAACTCGCCCAGCCGAGCGGCGGTCGCGAGCGATGCGGCCGCTTCGGCGCGACGCGTCGAGAGGCGCTGGAGGGTCGCGGCATCGAAGCGCGTGGCTGCCGACGGCTGCGGCGACTCGGCCGCGATCGTCGTCAGCTTCTGCAGCACTTCGAGCGGCGAGACGCCGAGCATGGGATGCCGCTGCGTCAGCGAGACGCGATAGTCGCGCAGAACCGTGCGCAGCCGAACGAGGGCGTCGTCGATCTCGCCCATCTTCGGGTGCTGCGCCTTCTCGTTGCGGGCGATCGCGCGAATGAGGTCGCGGTGGACGCCCCGTGGCGAGACGGCCAGCCCGGGCAGCCCGATGCCGGCGAGGCGGTGACGGACTCCCTCCAGAGTGGAGCGGCGAGCGCTGACGACGAGGACGCGCTTGCCGCGGCGGACCAGCTCGCCGACGGCGTTGATGATCGTCTGCGTGCCCCCTGTGCCCGGCAGCGTGTGGACGACGAGCGACTGCCCGGCGACAATCCGGTCGAGGACGCCTTCCTGCTCGGCGTCGGCGTCGAGCAGCAGTCGGTCGGATGCCGGCGGGCGGTCGTCCGAGGGAACGGCGTCGGGAACGGGGTAACGAGTAGCCACGAGCGCGCGGTCGTCCTCGTGGCCGGCGAGAGCGTTGAGCACGGGGACGTCGAGGTCTGCCGCATCGCGCTCGGCGCGAGCGGCGACATCCGCGAACGTCGAGACGATCAGCCGTGGCTGAACCGTGAAGGTGTCGACATGGGCGGTCAGGGCGCGCAGATGGTCGATGACGGGCTGCGGCTTGAAGATGCCGCCGTCGTACGCGAGCGCGGCGAGCCCGCGCCGGTCGAGGTCGATTCCGAAGTGCGCACGCGCGATCTCGACGAGCTCGGGATTGACGGAGAACGAGCCGTGGAGTTTGAGATCGAAGTCGCCGTGATGGCGGCGGATGGCGAGCGGTCGGAGAAGGACCGGGGCGTTGAAGGTGAGACCTCCGGCCCGCCACGAGGCGAATCCGACGCCCAGGTGGACGGTGTCGAGGCCGCGCGTGGTGCGGAGTTCGACGTCCTTCGCGGTGATGCGCCCGGCGGCGAGGCGGGCCGTGCGCAGCGCCACCTCGTCGCGGAAGAGGTTCGACAGGAGCGTCGAACGGCCGGTGATGAACTGCGGGAGGCTGCCCGGATGCGCCTTGGTGATGTCGATGCCGACATCGTCGGAAGCGATGTAGTGGAGCAGCGTCGAACGGCCGCCGAGGCGGGCGGCCTGCACACGGATGCGTTCACGCTCCGGGTCGGCCACGTGGGCGACGGCGACGTCGTCTTCGGCGACATCGAGTTGCGCCGGGGTCACCGAATCGACCCGAACCTCGTCGGCTGCGTCCGGACGGACGGCTCCTCGATCTCCTCGCCACACAGCACACACCCTAAGCGGCGCGCCTGCATCCGGCCCTCAGGCGCCGCCGAGTTTCGCGCTATTTCCGACACGCCGGACGATCGGCGGTTCCTCCCCCGGCGCCCGTCGCCGCCGCCCATCCCCCGCATCGTCGCCGCGCGCGGGGCGCAGCGGGGCCGCCCGGGATGATGGAGCCATGACCGACGCAGCATTCGCGGTGCACCCCACGCCGATCGGCGATGCCCTCCTGGTCGTGACCGAGACCGGCCTCGCCCACCTCGACATCCTGGACCGCCCCGCCGAGATCGCCCTCGCCGACCTCACCCTGAGCCTCGGCGCGCTCCCGGTCCACGACCCGGGCGCGGCTGCCGACGTGGCCGCCGAACTCGACGAGTACTTCGCGGGCCGGCTGCGGCAGTTCCGGACGCCGATCGACTGGCTCCTGGCCCCGCCGGGATTCGCCGGCGCCGCACTGCGCGCGGTCTGCCGCGTTCCCTACGGCGAGGTGGCGACCTACGGCGAGATCGCGATCACCGCCGGCTCACCGCGAGCGCACCGAGCCGTCGGGTCTGCGTGCGCGCGGACGCCGATCTCGATCGTCGTGCCCGCACACCGTGTCGTCCGCAGCGACGGATCGATCGGACAGTATGGCGGCCATCCCGAGCGCAAGCGATTCCTGCTCGACCTCGAGAGCAGAGCCGACTCCGGCCGCGTGTAGGCCGCGCCGGAACGGCGACGGCCCCGGGCAGCGCGCCCGGGGCCGTCGTCTCGATCAGCGAGGTGTCGCGGCCTAGTGATCAACCGCCTTCTCCGCGCCATGACCGGTCAGAGAACGCACCTCCATCTCGGCCGCCTTCACCGGGTCCTCCCGCCGCCGCTCAGTGACCGAACCCAGCCAGCCGAGGAAGAAGCCCAGCGGGATCGACACGATGCCCGGGTTGTTGAGCGGCCAGATGGCCGTGCCGACGTTCTTGAACACGCTGGTCTCGGTGCCCCAGAACACGGGCGACAGGATGATGAGGATGATGGCTGCCGCCAGGCCGCCGTACATGCTCCACACCGCGCCACGCGTCGTGAACTTCCGCCAGAAGAGCGAGTAGATGATCGTCGGGAGGTTCGCCGAAGCCGCGACAGCGAAGGCGAGGGCCACCAGGAACGCGACGTTCTGTCCCTGCACGCCGATGCCGCCGACGATCGCGAGGATGCCGATCACGATGACCGTGCGGCGAGCGACCTTGACCTCGCCGTCGGGCGGCACGTTCCCCTTCTTGACGACGTTCGCGTAGATGTCGTGCGCGAACGACGCCGCCGCCGTGATCGTGAGGCCCGCCACGACCGCGAGGATCGTCGCGAAAGCCACCGCCGAGATGAAGCCGAGCAGCAGGGGGCCACCCAGTTCGAGGGCGAGCAGCGGAGCAGCGGAGTTGACCCCGCCGGGCGCCGAGGCGATGCGCTCCGGACCGACGAGCGCGCCCGCACCGTACCCGAGCACGAGGGTGAGGAGGTAGAAGAGGCCGATGAGCCAGATCGCCCACACCACCGAGCGACGGGCCTCTTTCGCGGTGGGCACCGTGTAGAAGCGCATGAGGACGTGCGGCAGACCCGCGGTTCCCAGCACGAGCGCGACCGCGAGCGAGATGAAGTCCCACGGGTTGGCGCCGTACTGCAGGCCCGGTCCGAGGATCGCCTCTCCCTTCGGCGAGGCGGCGACCGCGCTCTCGAGGAGCGTGTTGAGGTTGAACCCGTTGATCGCCAGCACCCAGATCGTCATGACGAGCGCGCCGCCGATGAGCAGGAACGCCTTGACGATCTGCACCCACGTCGTGCCCTTCATGCCGCCGATCAGCACGTAGACGATCATCAGCACGCCGACGACGGCGACCACGATCGACTGGCCGACCTGCTCGGTGATGCCCAGCAGCAGTGAGACCAGACCGCCCGCTCCCGCCATCTGCGCGAGCAGGTAGAAGAAGCACACCGCGAGCGTGGTGATGGCGGCCGCCATCCGCACCGGCGTCTGCTTCAGCCGGAACGACAGCACGTCGGCCATCGTGAACTTGCCGGTGTTGCGCATGAGCTCGGCGACGAGCAGCAGCGCGACGAGCCAGGCCACGAGGAATCCGATCGAGTACAGGAACCCGTCGTATCCGTTGATCGCGATCGCGCCGCAGATGCCGAGGAAGGATGCCGCCGACAGATAGTCGCCCGCGATCGCGAAGCCGTTCTGCGGTCCGGTGAACGAGCGGCCCGCGGCGTAGTAGTCGGCCGCGGTCTTGTTGTTGCGGCTGGCACGGATGACGATGAACAGCGTCACCGCGACGAATGCGCCGAAGATCGAGATGTTCAGCACCGGATTGTTGTCGACGGTCTCCCCCACCGCGACGACGGCCGCCCCCAGGCCGTTCACCGCTTCCCAGAATCCGTTCACGATCCGGCCTCCTGTCGCTCGAGATCGTTCCGGATCGCCGACGAGATCGGGTCGAGCTTGTGGTTGGCGTACCAGACGTAGCCCATGGTGATCGCGAAGGTCGTGACGAACTGGCCGAGCCCGAACAGCAGACCGACGGTGATGTCACCCCAGACACGCTGCGCCATGAAGTCGGTCGCGAACGACGACAGCAGCACATAGACGAAGTACCAGACGAGGAAGACGATCGTCAGCGGCCATACGAAGCTGCGGTGCTTGCGCTTGAGTTCCCGGAACGGCGCCGACTCCTCGACGGCGACATAGTCCACTCCGCCGGGAGGCGGCGAGTGGGTGGGCGATGCGGTCATGTGGCCTCCTTGCCTCATGGTGAGCAGCTCTCCAGCGGTCGTCGTCGTCGAGCGACCGCGATGGTAGGGTCGACGCTACGAAAGGCGGCAACGAGGCCGTCACCCCCGGAAGTAGGTAGTGCGTGACGGCACTGGCGGCACCCGAGAACGACGCGCAACTGGTCTCCCGCGCGGTCGACGACCTCGCGCGCAGCACACGCTTTCCCGTCGTCTTCGGCGGCCTCGAGAGCCAGGGCTCGGTTCACGTCACCGCGATCGCCGGAGCGCGGTCGCATTCCATCGACGATCTGGTGGTGCGCGTCGGCCGCGGGCTGGGCGGCGCCGCGATGGTCGAACGGCGTCCGCGGCTCGCTCTCGACTACCGCACCGCGCGCACCATCACGCACGACTACGACCGGGCCATTCTCGGCGAGGGCATCGCCACCCTCTTCGCCGTACCGATCGTCACCGAGGGCCGGGCGCGCGGGGTGCTGTACTGCGGCTCCTGGTCGCAGGCTCCGGTGGGCGACCTCGTGGCGCGTCCGGCGTTCCGAGCGGCTGACGCGATCAGCACCGAGCTGCGCATCCGCGACGAGGTGCAGCGCCGGCTGGCGCTGGCGCCGGCACCCGAGTCCGCGGCCGGCCTCTCCCCCGCCGCGCGAGAGGACCTACGCGAGAGCTTCGCCGAGCTGCGCAGCATCGCCGCGACGATCGACGACGCCGACCTGCGGGCACGGCTGGCGGCGATCGAGCGCCGCCTCACCACAGTTGCGGGCGACGGGGCGGCGTCGGCGAAGGATGCCGAGGTGCAGCTCTCTCCGCGGGAGCTCGACGTTCTCGCCTGCTGCGCCCTCGGCTCGACGAACGCGGAGATCGGCGCGGCGCTGAGCCTCAAAGAGGGAACCGTGAAGTCGTACCTCCAGGCGGCGATGGCCAAGCTCGACGCGTCGACCCGTCATGCGGCCGTCGCGCGCGCGCGGCGTCTCGGCCTGCTGCCCTGACCGCGGATTCAGGCGGCGATGCGCAGGCCGGCGACCTGCTCGGCGATGACGGCGCCGTACTCCGTGATCATCCGGTCTCGACCCAACCGGTCCCGAGCGGCGAGCGCGGCGCCTCCGAACGCAACGCGCTCCTCGACGGCACGACCCCAACCGGCCGCGATCGCATCCGGGTTGCGCGGGGTGACGATGCCGATCCCCTCGACGAGACGGGCCGCGTCGCCGACATCCGTCGTGACCGGTACCGCACCGCTCGCCGCCCCCTCCAGCAGGCACAGGGGGGCCGCCTCACCGAACGCGCTCGTGAGTGAGACGACGTCCGCGGCGCGGTAGATCGCGGGCATGTCGTCACGGATGCCGAGAGCATGGATGCGGTCGCCGCCGATGACCTCCAGCAGCTCCGTGAGACGGGGGTTCTCGCGCGTCATCCCCGCTCCGCACATGACGTAGTGCGCATCGGGCACGAGCGCTCGATGCGCGGCGACCGACCGCAGGAACAGCTCGGGATCCTTCATCGCGTCGAACCGAGCCGCATAGGCGACGACGACCGCCCGGTCGGGGATGCCGAGCTCACGCCGCACGCGGTCGCCCCCGCGGGTGACCGACGGCTCGAAGCGCGAGAGGTCGATGCCGTTGTCGACGACATGACGCTGCGTGTCGCCCAGGACCGACGCGTAGGCGGCATCCGTCGACCGCGCGCATGACACCGCCGCCGTGACGATCCCACGACGGACGCTCTCACCCAGCCACTCCAGAGCATCGCCCGAATGCTCCGGGTCGGACCGGTGCAGGCATGTCACGACAGGCCGGTCGGGCAGCATCATCGCCTCGTCGAGAGCGAGCAGGAGTCCGAGCGGCTGCTCCTTGAGGGTGAGCACGACGTCGGCCGCGGCGATAGCGCGCGCCGCGGTGCGCAACTGCCGCGAGGAGAAGGCGTGCGGCGCGTGCGGCACCGGCCCCGCCGTCTTTCCCAGAGACGTGATCCCGATGCCCGAGGCGCGCAGCGCCCGATACCGCGGGTCGCCGGCCATGTGCTGGACGGTCGACTCGCGCCGGGCCCGCGACGCGATGGCGAGCACGCTGTGGTGCTGTTCGCCCCGCGCGTGGAGGCCGGCGACGACATCGCTGTGCAGGATTCGAGCCCCGCCGGCGAAGAAGCCCTCGGTGAGGGAGAGGACGCGAAGCGGAGCGCTCATTCAGGACCTTCGGGATCGACGCGGCGGGTGCGATCCATCGTGCGGCAACGCCCGCCCGCGGCGAGTGAACCGCGGACGAGCGTTGCGTGAACGAACGGCGCCGGACGCCGGTCCCGAGAGCCGGGCTCAGAGGATGGGCTTGCCTCCCGTGACCGCCAGACGTGCGCCCGAGATGTACGACGCTTCGTCCGACGCCAGCAGCACGTAGGCCGAGGCGAGCTCGGCAGGCTGCCCGGCGCGTCCCAGCGGCGTCTGCTCGCCGAAGCTCTCCACCGCATCCGCCGGCAGGGTCGCCGGGATCAGCGGGGTCCAGATGGGCCCCGGGGCGACGCTGTTCGCGCGGATGCCGCGCTCGCCCAGCATCTGCGCTAGCGATGCCGTGATGCTCGCGATGGCCGCCTTCGTCGCCGCGTAGGGCAGGAGGTTGGGCGAGGGCTGGTCGGACTGCACCGAGCTCGACCCGATGATCGACGACCCCGGCCCCATGTGCGGCAGCGCAGCCTTTGTCAGGTGGAAGTACGCGTCGACGTTCGTCGCCCACGTAAAGTCCCACTCCTCGTCGGGGATCTCCTCGAGCGTCTCGCGGTTCATCTGGAAGGCGGCGTTGCTGACCAGGATGTCGATCCCGCCGAGCTCTTCCACGGTGCGGCGGACGACCTCACGGCAGTGGGCCGGGTCGGAGATGTCACCCGGGATGAGGACGGCGCGGCGCCCGGCCTCTTCGACGAAGCGCTTGGCCTCTTCGGCATCCTCGTGCTCGTCGAGGTAGCTGATGGCGACATCCGCTCCCTCGCGGGCGTAGGCGAGCGCCACAGCCTTGCCGATGCCGCTGTCGCCGCCGGTGATGAGCGCGCGCTTGCCGGCGAGCTTCCCGGAGCCGCGGTAGGTCTCCTCGCCGTAGTCGGGCTTCGGCACCATCGCCTGGTCGGTTCCCGGGACGTTCTGCTGCTGGGGTTCCATGGTCATCCCTCTCTGTCGTCGAACGGTGCTTCTACCCGATCCCCCTCAGCCGTCGGATTCACGGGGCTTGACACGAGAGGGCCGAGTCCGGCATCGCGCGACCGTGCGGGGCCGCCTCAGTCGACGCCCCGCGAGCGGGCGATGGCCGCAGCGGGGGCGATGCCGCCGTCCCGCCAGACCGCGCCGTGGCCGGGCAGCACGAGGTGTGCACCCGTCTCGGCGAGCAGCGAGAGCGAGTCCAGCGCCTCGTCGCTGTGCGCCGTGGCCGCGCGAGCGACGACCCGCGGACCGGTGCGTCCCGTGTACGGATCGAGGGTGACCAGTGCGTCTCCGGTCAGCAGGATCCCGGCCGATTCGAGCAGGAACGCGCAGTGTCCGTCGGTGTGGCCGGGTGTCGCGATCGGAAGGATGCCGCCCGCGAGCGGGATGGAGTGTCCGGGCACGATCGACGGATCGGTCCGCACGCCCTTCACCCCGAGCGCTCCCGCGCCCACCATCCTCGCCAGGATCGGGAGCGCCGCCGGGTAGCGGAAGGGATACGGGAACCGGGCGGCCTCGTGCGCATAGCGGTATGGATGCCGCGCCAGCTCCTCGTCGCCGGGGTGGACGTCAGCGACGAGGTGGTGCTCGTCTGCGAGGCGCTCGCACATCCCCACGTGGTCGAAGTGGCCGTGGGTGAGCAGCAGCGCGTCGATGTCGGACGGGTGGGCGCCCACAGCCGCGAGGGCCTGTTCGAGGAGCGGCCACGTGCGCGGAAGTCCCGCGTCGATGAGGACGAGCCCGTCATCGGACGCCACGAGGTAGGCGTTCACGCCGCCGCGGGCGAGTTGATACACACCCTCGGCGACCTCGGTCACGCGCGGTCGGTGATCGGTCATGGCTCCCCCTCCGGTCCCGCCCGATGATCCGCGGGGGCTAGGAGGAGCGCGCGGGGCTTGACAGATCGATCGGCCGTCACCCGCCGCGCGGGTGTGATGGTTGCACCGAGCCCGGGAGGAGTCAAGGCCCGTGGCGTGCGCGGCGGGCCCGACGTACGTTCGCGGCGCCGGCGCACTCGGCGTTCGGCCGATCCCCAGGAGGCGAGATGTTCTTTCATCGACAGGAACTGCAGTTCGAGGCCCGTCCGGAGAAGCCCGACGCGATCTTCGCGCGACGGATGCAGGAGGTGCTCGGCGGCCAGTACGGCGAGATCACCGTGGCCATGCAGTACGGGTTCCAAGCGTGGAACGCCCACATCCCGGGCAAGTACCGCGACCTGCTCTACGGCATCGGGGCGGAGGAGTTCGGCCACGTCGAGATGCTCGCGATCATGATCGCGCAGCTGCTCGAGAAGGCCCCGGCCGAGCAGTCCGAGGCTGCGGCGAAGTCCGACCCCGTCCTCGGCGCCGTCATGGGCGGCATGGATGTGCAGTCTGCGATCGTCGCCGGTGCCGGTGCCCGCCCGGTCGACTCGAACGGCAACCCGTGGCAGGGCTCGTACATCACCGCGAGCGGGAACCTGCTCGCCGACTTCACGGCCAACGCCAACGCCGAGATGCAGGGCCGTGTGCAGGTCGCGCGGATCTACCACATGACCGACGACAAGGGGGTCCGGGACATGCTCTCGTTCCTCCTGGCGCGCGACACGATGCACCAGAACCAGTGTATCCGCGCGGCGCAGGAGCTGCGCGAAGAGGGAGTGGAGGACATCCCCGTGCCGTCGAACTTCCCGCTCTCGAACGAGGCGCGCGAGCACGCGTACAAGTACATCAACTTCTCCGACGGTGCCGCGGCAGCCGAGGGCTCGTGGGCATCGGGTCCCACCCCCGACGGCAAGGGCGAGTTCACGTACCTCGACGGACCCGACACCTCGGTTCCGATGCCCCCGCCCACGCAGCCGGACCCCCGGTTCTACGGCACCGACGCGAAGCCGAACCTCCTCGACAAGGCCGAGGGCGTCATCCGCGACAAGCTCTGATCCTCGGCGGGGCACGGTCGCCGGCGCGCGGCCGTGCCCCGATGCAAGGGATCTCACTCGACACCCCGATCGGATGCCGTTCCGGCCGGGGTGTCGATGGTGATCCCTTGCATCGGCGCGCGCCGTGGCCCGGGCGGGCGCGCGCTTAGTCGGCTCTGAAGCCCGAGAGCTTGTGCGTGCCGTCGCAGAACGGCTTGATCGCGCTCACGCCGCACCGGCAGAGAGCCATCGTGCGCCGGTTGCGCGGGATCGGGTTGCCCGCGTCATCGAGCAGCTCCACGTCGCCCCGCACGAGCAGCGGCCCGTCGGGGCACGCGGTGATGGTCACGGATGCACCGCGGTGCTCGCTCATCGTGTCTCCTTCTTCCGTAGCGTTCTCATGCTGTTCGCCGCTTTCCGCAGTCGCGTGCCCCGGTAGGGCACCCCGCCGCGCAGGCGCAGAGACAGCGCCACCCAGCTCGTCACGCCTCGCTCGACGACCCAGGGGACGGCCCACAACGCATCCATCCGCCCGAACACCCCATGGCTCCCGTCGCGGCGGCGCCCGGCCTCCGCGACGGCGATGACCGCCACCCCGGCGAGCGCGAGTGCTGCCGGTCGCCGGCGCAGCGCGAGGATGAGCGGAACGACTGCCAGCTCCACCGCGAGCCGAGCGGGCTGCGCGAGGCTGTCGTACGCCTGGCGCACGCGCTGCTCGCCGAAGCGGCCGGCAGTCGCGGGCCGGCGCGCGACGAAGATGTCGCGTGCGATGCGACGGCGGCCGCCGCGGGCGAGGATCGTGCGTTCGAGCTCGAGGTTCTCGAAGAGGACGTCGGTGTCGTAGCCGGGGCGCGCGCGGGCGGTCCGCACGGCGACGGTTCCGGAGAAGTCTCCCCCGAAGGCCCGGTTGATGAGGGTTGGGCCCGTATCCCAGCGGGCATGCCACGGGCGGGGTCGCTGCCAGATGTTCTGAGGCCGCACGATGTCGGCATCCGCCAGCGCCGCAACCACCCGTTGCAGCGCGCCGTCGTCGTACCGGACGTCGTCGTCGGCGATCACGGTCACCGGATGCCGGGCGAGGAGAAGCCCCGTCATCGCTCCGCGTGCCTTCCCATTGCGGCCGGGGACCGACGGCGGAACCACCCGCACGACGTCCCAGTCTCGGCGGTGGGCGGCGAACAGGTGCGCGGGCGAGCCGTCGACGACGGTGACGTCGACGCGACGGGCGAGCCAAGCGAGGTACTCTCCCAGCTCGGCCTCATCGGCCCGATGGGTCTCGTCATCCCAGCGCAGCGGCAGAACGTACTCGACGTCCCCGCGCATCACGCCGTGAGGTCGGGAAGAACGCCGCCGCGGAGCGCGCTGCGCCCCGCCTCCCAGGCGGCAAGCACATGGTCGCCCACGAGGTCGTCCATGACCAGGCATGCGCGGGCGCCGAAGAGGATGTCGGGCAGCAGGTCGGGCTCGTCCTCGGCGAGGGATCCCGCGAGGTCGCGGCCGGCGATCTGCTCGTGCACGGCGTCGGCCTCGACGTGCTCGTCGAAGTACCACGTGACGTCGGTCCCGAATCCGAGGCGCCGGAAGCCGTCACCGTAGGAGCGATTGGGGATCGACGAGGTCATCTCGAACGCCGCGAGGTGACCGACGATCGCGCCGCGCAGGCGACGGTGGAGCCCGAACAGCGACATGGCGTTGTGGCTGGCGAGCACGACGGCGGGCACCATGTCGATGTACGCGCCGTACGTGTCGTCGAGGCCCGCGCCGCGCACGCTCTGGGCGAAGATCGTCGCGTGCACGCGTGCCGGGTCACCGCCGCCGTACTCGTCGGACTGGATCTCTACGAGCGCCGCCTTCGAGCGACCGCTGAGCCGCGGGATCGCCCACGAGTGCGGGTCCGCTTCGCGCAGCGTGTAGACGGTGCGGAGGATGAGGAACTCGCGCAGCTGCTCGAGCGAGGCCTTCTTCGCGACGTATCGCGACATGCCGGGCCCCGCGGTCGGGGCGGTCAGGTCGAACAGCCAGCGAGCGACGGCGTCACGGTCGGGCTCGGGCGGGTCGATGACCTCGGCGGAATCACGCAGGCCCGCTTCGAAGGCGCGCTCGATGCGGCCGCGCGCGGCGATGAGCGACGGCTCCCATTCCCACGAGGCGTCGAGGCCGGGCAGCGAGCCGTAGTGGAGGGCGTACATCAGGAACAGGGCGAGCTGCAGGTCATCGTCGCGGAGGGTGTCGCCCGTCTCGGCGAGCGCCCGACCGACGATTTCGGGAGCATCGACGGGCAGACCACTCGTCGCCGGCGCGACGAGCACCCGCTGGAGCATGGCGCTGACAGGTCCCCTCGGGCAGAACGGCAGCGGGTCGGCGATGCCGAGATCGATCGGGACGGTCTCGATGGTGGTGCTCATGGGACTCCTCGGGGGTGACAGCCGTGACCGTACGTGCCCCGCGCGGCATCCTTCGAGCGGGTTGACCGGCATCATCCGCGTATGCAAGCTCACCTCACGGAACGGGCGCGACGCGCGCGGACGATAGCGCGCAGTCGTCGGCTCGTCCAGCCCGTGGGCCGTGGCCGGGGTGCGGTCGCATCGTGGCGGCACCGTGTCCGCACGAACCCCGGCAGAGAGGCGATCGATGAAAGCCATGACCTACCGCGGACCGTACAAGGTCCGTGTGGAAGAGAAGCCCGATCCGCGCATCGAACACCCCCATGACGCGATCGTGCGGGTGACGCTCGCGGCCATCTGCGGCTCGGACCTGCACCTCTATCACGGCATGATGCCCGACACCCGGATCGGTCACACCTTCGGCCACGAGTTCATCGGCGTGGTCGAACAGCTGGGCGGTGCGGTGACGAACCTCGCCGTCGGCGACCGGGTCATGGTGCCGTTCAACATCTACTGCGGATCGTGCTACTTCTGCGCACGCGGGCTGTTCTCGAACTGCCACAACGTCAACGCCAACGCGACCGCGGTCGGCGGCATCTACGGCTATTCGCACACGGCGGGCGGATACGACGGAGGTCAGGCCGAGCGCGTGCGCGTTCCCTTCGCGGATGTCGGACCCACCGTCATCCCGGATTGGATGTCGGACGAGGACGCGCTCATGCTCACGGACGCCTATTCGACGGGTTACTTCGGCGCCCAGCTGGGGAGCATCGTCGAGGGCGACACCGTCATGGTGCTCGGTGCCGGGCCCGTCGGCCTCGCGGCGGCGCAGTCGGCCTGGCTGATGGGGGCGGGGCGGGTCATCTCGTTCGACCACCTCGACTACCGGCTGGCGAAGGCGCGCGAGTTCGCGCACGCCGAGACGGTGAACATCTCCGAGCACCGCGACGTCGTCGTCGAGATGAAGCGGATGACCGACTACCTCGGCGCCGACGTCGTCATCGATGCCGTGGGTGCCGAGGCGGACGGCAACGTCACCCAGCACGTCACCTCTGCCAAGCTCAAGCTGCAGGGAGGCTCGCCCGTCGCCCTGAACTGGGCCATCGACGGGGCACGGAAAGGCGGATCGGTCTCGGTGATCGGTGCGTACGGTCCGCTGTTCAGCGCGGTGAAGTTCGGCGACGCCCTCAACAAGGGACTCACGCTGCGGATGAACCAGGCACCGGTCAAACGGCAGTGGCCGCGCCTGTTCGAGCACATCCGTGCGGGGTACATCTCGCCGAGCGACATGATCACCCACCGCATCCCTCTCGACCACATCGCCGAGGGTTACCACATGTTCTCGTCCAAGCTCGATGACTGCGTGAAGACGGTCGTCGTCCCCTCGGAAGGCTGACCCATGACCTCGAACCGCTCTGACGTGCCGACGCCGTACACCGCGAGCGTGCCCCGGCCGGCGCCCGACCGCGCGGCACTGCGCGCGCGCATACCGGGATGGGGCGTCGACCTCGATCCCGCCGACCGTCCCTCCGGTACCGTCGAGAAGATCGACGAGGCCGCCGCCGAGCGCGGGATGCCGCCGCGCCAGGGCCTCGACCCGCGCCGCGAGCGCTCGATCGAGCACGCCTTCCTCACCCCCGTCTACGGCACGGCGCAGCCGCTTCACGGACTGTCCGGTCGTATCCGCAGGCTCGGATACGACCGGTTCAGCGAGGGGCGCGCCGCGCACTGGCTGCTCCTCATCGCCGGCGATCGCGTCGAGGCGATCGGTGCGCATCTGCGTTCGTTCGCGACCACGCGGCCCGATAACCCGATCACCGAGACCGGTGTTCTGAGCGAGGCCCGGCGGCATCCGATCCGGTCGCGGTTCGGACGCGGCCGCGTCGATCAGCGCCACACCTGGCTCGACCCCGTTCTCGTCGCGGGCCCATGGGTGCTCGCCGTGTGGGGCGTGTTCCGCCTCGTGCGTCGCACAGTCCGGCGGAGCTAGCCCGGGCGGGCGTTCAGCGCCGCGGTGTCTCGGCGACGGTCGCCGGATCAGCGAGGGGTTCGAAGAGCGCGCCGTCGCTCGGCGGCGTCTTCGCACCGCGACGGACTCGCGCGTCGGCGATGTCGGCGGACAGGCGCGCGGTCACCCGTGGCGCCAGCCGCGCACCGATGAGCGAGGCCCGTGCCTTCCAGCCGGCGGGCTGCGCGACCCGCGGGTGCAGGCCCGCACGAAGGATGGCGTCGACGACCGGTTCCGGCTCATCCATGAGCGGCATCCGCAGCGCCCGGCCCGCGTGGTTGCCCGCGTGCCGCCAGAAGGGTGTCCGCACGGCCCACGGCAGCACGGCAGCCACCGCGACGCCTGAGACTCCCGTGAGCCGGAGCTCCTGCTGCAACGTCTGGGTGAGGCTGAGCAGCCCGGCCTTGGTCGCCGCGTACGAGGCCTGGTACGCCAGGGGCACGACGCTCTCGACCGAGGCCGTGTTCACGAGGACGCCGGATCCCTGCGCGATGAATCGACGAAGCGCGACGTGCGCTCCGCGCATGGCCCCGATGAGATTCGTCTCGACGACGCGGACGTGCTCCTCGATCGGGACGTCGCCGAACAGGCCGATCGTGCCGACGCCGGCGTTGTGCGCCCAGACGTCTATGCGCCCGAACACCGTCTCCGCCTCGTCGGCGAGGCGCTCGAGGTCGCCCGCACGTGAGACGTCCCCGACCACGGCATGAGCTCGTCCGCCGGAATCCCGGATGCGCTCGATGAGGCTCGTCAGCGCGTCCGGTCGCCGGGAGAACACGACGACGGCCGCTCCGAAGCTCGCCGCGCGCAGGGCGACGCCTCGCCCGATGCCCGTCGAGGCCCCCACGACGACGACGGTAAGCCCGGACAGGTCGGCGAGACGCGAGGAAGCAGCCATGCTCGAAGCATCACCGCCACCGCGCTCACAGCGATGCCCGTTGCGCCGGGTGCTCTCAGGCGCTACGGGCATCGCCGTAGGCGCACTGGTCAGCGGTCGGTACGCGCGTCCTCGGCGGCCTCTTCGGCCTCGGCGCCCTCTTCCGGCGACTCGGAACCGGCCGAGGCCGCTTCGTTGTCCTCGTGCTGGTGCTCGTCGTCTCGTCCGTGGTGGTCGGCACTCATCTGGCTTCTCCGATCGGCTCGTGTGGCGCCCCCGACTGCGGAGGCACCTCTCACTCTGCACGCGGATCGGATGCCGCGAACCGGGGTTGCACCGGGAGCGGATGCGTGCGAGCCGCACCGCTCCCGGAAGCCGCGGTCAGTCGCGCGTCTCCGAGCGGTGGCGGGGCTTGCGAGCCGGCCGGTCGTCGCGGTCGCCGTCGCGGTCGCGGTCACGCGGTCGGTCGTCGCGGTCGAAGCGGCCGCGCGAGCTGCGGCTCGGGCCGCCGGTGTCGACGCGGATCTCGATCGCCTTGCCCGAGATGCGGGTGTCGGCCAGGCGGTCGAGCGTCGAGTGGGGCATGTCGGACGGCAGCTCGACGAGCGAGAAGTCGGGACGGATCTGGATCGCGCCGAAGTCGCCGCGGCTGAGACCGCCCTCATTCGCGAGCGCCCCGACGATCTGACGGGGCTCGACGCGGTGGCGCTTGCCCACCGCGATGCGGTAGGTCGTCATGTTCGGGTTGCTCGCACGCGGGCGGCGTTCCGGCCGCCCGTCGCGGTCGTCGCGGTCGAACGAGCGCGGGGCACGGTCCTCGCGCGGCGCGCGTGCGCGCGGCTCGGGGTCGGGCTCGAGCAGCAGCGGGGTCTCGCCCTGCGCGACCACGGCGAGCGCGGCGGCGACGTCCACTTCGGGCACATCGTGGTGACGGACGTAGTGGGCGACGATGTCGCGGAACCGCTCGATGCGGTCGGTGTCTTCCAGCGCAGCGGTGATGCGGTCGTCGAAGCGCGACAAGCGCGTGACGTTGACCTCGTCGACGCTCGGCAGCTGCATCTGCGTGAGCGGCTGGCGCGTCGCGCGCTCGATCGCGTTCACGAGCCCGCGCTCGCGCGGCGTGACGAAGCTGATCGCGTCACCCGTGCGGCCGGCACGCCCGGTGCGGCCGATGCGGTGCACGTACGACTCGGTGTCGGTCGAGATGTCGAAGTTGACCACGTGCGAGATGCGCTCGACGTCGAGGCCGCGGGCAGCGACATCCGTGGCGACGAGGATGTCGAGCTTGCCCGACTTCAGCTGGTTGACGGTGCGCTCGCGCTGCACCTGAGCCACGTCGCCGTTGATGGCGGCGGCAGAGTAGCCGCGGGCGCGCAGCTTCTCGGCGACCTCCTCGGTCGCGCTCTTCGTGCGGGCGAAGACGATCATCGCCTCGAAGTTCTCGACCTCGAGGATGCGGGTGAGCGCATCGATCTTCTGCTGATACGACACGATCAGGTAGCGCTGGGTGATCGTCGAGGAGGTCGTCGTCTTCGACGCGACCGTGATCTCCTCGGGGTCGTTGAGGTACTGCTTCGACATGCGGCGGATGGCCGCCGGCATCGTTGCGGAGAACAGGGCGACCTGCTTGGTGTCCGGGGTGTCGGCGAGGATCGTCTCGACGTCCTCGGCGAAGCCCATCTTGAGCATCTCGTCGGCCTCGTCGAGCACGAGGTACTTCAGCTCGGACAGGTCGAGCGTGCCCTTGTCGAGGTGGTCCATGATGCGCCCGGGCGTTCCGACGATGACGTGGACTCCCCGGCGCAGCGCCGAGAGCTGCACGCCGTAGCCCTGACCGCCGTAGACCGGGAGGACGTGGACACCCTTCGTGCGCGACGCGTACTTCTCGAACGCCTCGCAGACCTGCAGCGCGAGCTCGCGGGTCGGGGCGAGCACGAGGGCCTGCGGGGTTTTCTGAGTCAGGTCGAGCCGGTCGAGGATAGGCAGCGCGAAAGCCGCGGTCTTGCCGGTACCGGTCTGCGCGAGGCCGACGACATCGCGCCCCTCGAGGAGCGTCGGGATGGTCGCGGCCTGGATCGCCGACGGGGTCTCGTAGCCCACGTCGGAGAGCGCCTTGAGCACCTGCTCTCCCAGCCCGAGGTCGCGGAAAGTGATGACGGGCGGCTCGTCGACGGACTCGGGCACAGACTGTTCAGCAGAAGTGGACACGCTTCAGGGTAGTCCGCCTCTGCCGAGATCGCATGATCGGCCCGGCGCGACGGAGCCCGGTGCCCTAGCCTCGAAGCAGGTCGACGGACTCGAGGGGGTATCGATGCCGGAGTGGTTGCTCTTCACCATCGCCGCGGTGGTCTTCTCGATCGCGGCCACCTGGCTCGCCAAGCGGGCGCTCGAGGCGCGGGTCGGCTGGGTGCGCGGTCCTGTCGTCTCGCTCATCGTCTTCGTCGTCTTCGGCCCGCTCGGCATCTGGGTGCTGCGCGGAGCGGGCGTGCTGCAGGAGCAGGGCGGGCTGCGCACGGATCAGCCCGTCGCTTTCGGCTTCGTTCTGCTCGTGCTGGCCTGGCTGTTCGCGATCGTCCTCATCGCCCTCATCACGCTCGAGCTCATGTGGCCGGCGCGGCCGCCGGTCGGTCCCGTCACCTACGTCCGCGAGGCGTTGCACCGCCGCCGCCGGGCGGTGAGGTACGCGCGTATCGTCGCGATCGCCTCGCGGCACGGCCTCGGCGGAATGCGCAGCGAGTCGGCGCGAGCCGAACTGCCTCGGGCGCTCGCGGCCACCCTCGACGACGCGGGCGTGACCTTCGTCAAGCTCGGTCAGATCCTGTCCACCCGCAACGATCTGCTCCCCGCCGAGATCACGAGTGCGCTCGCGTCGCTGCAGATGGACACGACGCCCATCCCCTGGCCGGAGGCCAAGGCCGCGATCGAGAAGCAGCTGGGCCGGCCGATCGAACTCGTCTTCGCCGGCATCGACGAGACGCCGCTGGCAGCGGCATCCGTCGGTCAGGTCCACGGCGCACGGCTCAAGGACGGACGCGCCGTCGTGGTGAAGATCCAGCGACCGAAGGCGCGCGCCCAGGTCGCAACTGACCTCGACATCATCGAGCGTGCCGCCGCCGACCTCGAGCGGCGCACGACGTGGGCGAAGGATGTCGGCGCCTCGGCCCTCGCCGCGCAGTTCTCCGCAGCTCTGCGCGAAGAGCTCGACTACCGCGTCGAGGTCTCGAACATGGAGATGCTGCGCGACTCGATGACGGCCGCCGACGCTCGCGCGGTGCGGATCCCGGACGTCTATCCCGACCTGTGCACCGAGCAGCTGATCGTGATGGAGCACGTGCAGGGCATTCCGTTCAGCCGGCTGCCCGAGCCCGGCAGCGATGCACCGGGCGCCGTCGCTCCCGCGGAGGCGACGCGCATCGCCGACGCCGTGCTCGACGTCATCGTCGGGCAGATCGCACTGCGGGGGGTCTTCCACGCCGACCTGCATCCCGGCAACCTCATCCTGCAGCCCGACGGGATCGTCGCCCTCATCGACTTCGGGTCGGTCGGGATCATCGAGCGCAGTATGCGGCGCCTTCTGCTGCCGATGCTCGTGGCATTGCACAACGAGGACGACTCCGGCGCGACGGATGCCGTCCTGATGCTCGTGAAGCCGCGCGGCGACGCCGAGCTCGATGTCGGAGCGCTTCAGCACGACATCGGCGTCATCCTCACACGACTGCACAACTCCACCTCCGACCAACATCTCTTCACCGCGCTGATCGAGGTGCTCCGGCGCCACCGACTCGCACTCCCGCCCGGTCTGCTGCTGGGGTTCCGGACGCTCGGCGCGATCGAGGGGACGCTGCGGCGCCTCGATCCCGACTACGACATGATCAAGCGCGCGCTCTCTCGGGCCCCGCAGTACGCCCTGCACATGGGCGATCCGCGCTCGGCGGCGATGACCGCTCAGGTGCAGCTGCAGCTCGGGCTCGAGCGAGCGCGTGAGCTGCCCCGCCGCGTGGACGGCATCCTCAGCGACCTCGAGTCGGGCCGCCTCACCGTACGACTCCGCGCTCTGGAGTCCCCCGACGACCGCTCGTGGGTCGAGTCGCTCACCGGACGCCTCACCACGACGCTCGTGGGAGCGACCCTGGTCATCGTCGGCGTCATGATGGGCGTCGTCCAGCACGGTCCACTGCTCACCGACTCGGTGTCGGTGTTCCCGTTCCTGGGTAGTGTGGTCGGGCTCGGCGGCCTGTTGCTGCTGCTGCGTTCTCTGCGAACGGCGCTCGTCCGCCGCGTCAACTCGAACGGCTGAACCCGCGCGGTTGCGGGGCCCGCCGGCGCATCACCTCCTGACGCAGACGTGCGAGGCGCCACGACGCGACCGACTGGAACGCTCGCCTCATGATGGCGAGAACGACCCCGGTGTGAGTGAACTCGTGGCCGACGATCGTCCCGCTCTCGGGGGCCGGACTCGGCCGGAGACGCCAGACGCCGCGTTCGCGTACCCCCGGCGCGTGCAGTTCGTACCGAACCTCGACAGCGGAGATCGCCGTGAAACGGATCGACGCCGGCACGAGACCGCGAACGCGCGTGCGGAACTCCTGACCGACGGCGGCCGACCCCGCCCCCTCTATCGTTCCGAAGGCGGGATTCCACGAGGCGAGCGCGCCCACGTCCGTGAGAACATCGACGATCGCATCAGCGGACGCTTCGATGACCGCCTGTCCGCCGTAGCTCATGCGCTGCGCCGTCCGGCCGCGGCGCCACCGCCTCGCACGAAGGCCAGATAGTCGACGAGCTCGCGTTCGATGCGACTGCGGCTGATGCCAGGCGCCAGGAGTGCGAACGTGATCTGGCCCGGGGTGAACGGCTCATCTATGGCGGTGTCGAGCACGACCGCAGGTCTGAGCAGAGCGGGCAGCCCGTTCCACCGATCGGCCTGTTCCTGAAGGAAGGCCGTCCCGCGCGCACGCACCAGCTCGGGGAGCCAATCGAAATGGTCCACCGAGAGTTCGACGACGTCGGCACCTTGGGACGCCCCCGCCCCCAGCGGCACCTCGCTCGCGAATGCGTCCGCGGTGATCGGTCTCCCATCCGAGACGACAAGCAAACAGCCTCCTCGCGCACGGTGCCTCTCGATGGCTGCACCCTCCTCGGCGTTCGGCCAGTGCTCCGACAGGGTCCATCGGTTGCCGCCCGTGCGGGCCCACCGGATACGGGAGCCGTCGTCGAACACCACCGCGACATCGCCCAGCACCGTCATCGATCCGCTTCTCAGGGTCGCGGTCATGCGAGCACCCCGGAGGGTGAAGGATCGGCGAGGTCCGCCAGCGTCACGAGCTGCAGGCGGGCACGCGTCGCCCGAGCTTCCGCCCGCGACCCCACCACCGCGGGAGCGTCGGCGATCCGCCGCAAGGTCTCGCGCGCGGCATCCACCCGCCCGCTCCCGAGCTGCAGCTCGACCAGACCGCTCAAAGCGCGCGTGTCGCCCTCCGTCGCTGCCTGCGCGCTCCGCGAGAACAGCTGTTCGGCCGAGGTGGAGTCACCGCCGAGTGCTGCCGGCATCGCCAGGTGCCAGCGCGCGAGGAGGTAGTTCGCCAGGGAGTGCTCGGGGTCGGCGCGGAGCACACGCTCGAGGCGGCGACGCACCACCAGGGCCGGCAGGGCACGGAGAGGTGCGGGACGCCGCAGGATCGCCAGGCCGCGTAACCGGGCGTGCTGCACCTCGATGTCAGCCGACCGCGCGTGCGACGACGACATCAGCCGCAGCACGAAGCGCAGACGTCGCTCGTCCGCCACGGCCAGCCTGCCTGCGGGGTCGAGCGCCGCGGTCACGAGGTCATCAAGAGCACGTGGGGCGGCCGAGCCGTCCGCAGCGCGCCAGTCGGTCGCGAGCAGAGCTGTGATGGCGGCCCTCGTCTCCGTGGCCAACCGTTGCGCCGCGCGCTGCTTGCCCCCTGCCAGATCCGGGACGATCGGAGCGCCGAACGCGACGCGGACGCGACCCTCCCGACGGAAGCGGCGGCTGCCCTTCGGTAGCACAGACTCGGTGCCGGTCAGGGCCACCGGGATGATCGGGACACCGGCAGTCAAAGCGAACCGGAAGGCCCCCGCCTGGAACGGGAGCATCTCGTCGGTGGCGTTCCGCGTTCCCTCGGGATAGACACACAGCACCTCGTCGGCGGCGAAAACGGCTTGGACGGCACGGAGCGTGCCCGGGGAGGGGCGGTCTCGCTCCACCGGGATGCCGTACCAGGCTTTCGTCCATACCCGAGACAGGGGACGCTCGAAGCTCTCCTGCTTCGTCAGGAACCACACCGGCCTGCCGACGGCTGCCCCGACGAGCAGCTCCATGACGAAGTGATCGAAGTAGCTGCGGTGGTTGGGAACGAGGACGAACGATCCGGTCGTCGGCAAGTGGTGCAGCCCCTCGACCCCGGCGAGGTGCGTGCGCAGCTGCCGTCGCACGATGGCTCGCGAGATCCGACGCACGAGCACCTCGCTGCGCATCAGCGTGCTCCGTCGAGGATGTGGCGGCGGATGAGGTCGATGCTCGTCATGACGAGGCCGTGTCGATCGGCGAACAGGCGCAGGGCGTCGCGTCGAAGCATCTCACCGTCCTCGCCGATGATCTCGACGATGACACCCGCCGGCGTGCATCCCGCCAGCCGAGCGATGTCCACCGAGGCTTCGGTGTGACCGGTGCGGGTGAGGACTCCCCCGTCACGCGCGATGAGCGGGAAGATGTGCCCTGGACGCTGCAGGTCACTTGCCGTGCCGGTGAGCGCCAAACCGATCGTCGTCGCGCGCTCGCCGGCCGAGATTCCCGTCGTCACGCCGCGTGCCGGCGTTCCGTCGATCGACACGGTGAAGGCTGTGCCCATGTGGTCCTCGTTGTGCGGAACCATGGGGGGAAGCTCGAGCTCCGCGGCGCGAGCGGCCGGGAGCGCGAGGCACACCAGTCCTCGTCCGTGCGTGATCATGAAGTTGATGACGCCCGCGTCGGCATGGTCTGCGGCCGCGACGAGATCCCCCTCGTTCTCACGATCCTCGTCGTCGACGATCACCACGATCTCGCCGCGTGCGATGGCGGCGATGGCTTCCGAAGCGGGATCCAGAACGGTGTCCGCGGCGATGTGGTCGAGCTGAATGGTCATCGTGTTCCCCCTCATACGTGGGCCGCCGTTCTCGGGCGGTCCTATTGATGACATCGCATATATTGCCCCAGCATGCGTGTTGTGTGACTCGAAGCTAGTGGGGCGCGAGTCAAGCTCGCAATACCGGCGCATCTGATCTTCATCTGGCGCAACATGCTGTATACATGACACATCACGCATGTTTGACCACGCAGATCGGAGACACCATGAAGGCCATGACCACCCTCGCGATCCGACGGCCACGGACCGTCCTCATCGCCTGGGCACTGCTGTTCCTGGTGGGCGCTCTGCTTGCTCTCCGCCTGGACGGTGTGCTGAGCGGCGGCGGGTTCACCAACCCGCGAGCCGAGGCGCTGCTGGCCCAGGAGACGGTCGAGGAGACGTTCGATGAGGCACCGAATCAGCTGGTCGTCGTTCTCGACGCCGACGTTCCCCTCACGCCAAGCGACGTGGAGCGCGCGATCGATCTGGCGACCGACGCTGGCGCAGAGACCATTACCACCGCGTTCGATCAGCCCGGACTCGTGTCCGAGGATGGCCGCACCATGGCGATCATCGCGGGTTTCACCGAGGGCAGTACAGCGGTGCAGAACATCGTGCCGAGACTGCAGGCCGCCCTCGACGACGCCGGCATACCGGGCGAGGCCTTCGTCACGGGGCAGCCGGCACTCGACTACCAGTTGAATGATCATTCCAAGGCGGACGCCCTGCGTGCGGAGATCATCGTGTTCCCCGTGCTGATCGTGGTCCTCCTGTTCGTCTTCGGCTCGATCATGGCGACCTTTCTCCCTCTCCTGGTCGCCGGCTCAGCGCTGATGATCTCGCTCGGATTCGGAACGCTCGCCACGGGCGTCACGGAGATCTCGAATCTCTACTCCAACATCGTGTCGATGATCGGCCTCGCCGTCGCCGTCGACTACTCGCTGTTCATCATCAAACGCTTCCGAGAGGAGCTCGCGGCGGGGCGCAGCACGCCTGAGGCGATCACCGTGACCATGGCGACCGCCGGCCATTCGGTGCTCTTCAGCGGTATCGCCGTCGCCCTGGCACTCTCAGCCCTCTTCGTGCCGCAGGTGATGGCTCTCACGAGCATCGCCCTCGGCGGCGTCGTGGTCTCGCTCGTCGCCCTCGGAGTCACCATGTTCGTCCTGCCGGCGGGGCTCGCCTTGCTCGGTACGCGTATCGACGCCGGCCGCATCCCGTTCGGCCGGCGACGGCGACCCGCCGGCACCGGTCAGCACGTCGTGCGATCGCGCATCCGCCGCCCCGGTCTCGTCGGCGCCGCCGGCGTCGCTGCGCTCGCTCTCGCGGCGATCCCGGTTCTCGGGTTGTCGCTGCAATCCCCCGTCGCGAGCGCGACGGTGCTGCCTGCAGACGACCCCGCCCGGCAGGGCCTCGAACTGCTCGAGCGGAACGTCGGGCAGGAAGGACTGTTCCCCGTCGACGTCATCGTGACCTTCCCCGAGGGCACCCAGCCGGTCGATGCGCTCGAGGCGACAGCCACGGCGAGCGCGTGGATCGCCGATCTCTCCGGCGCCGACACCGTTCTCGACGCAGCGTCGCTCGCGCCGCTCGGCGGTTCTGCGGCGATCGCACTCGAAGCGGGAGAGACTCCCCCGCCGCTGCAGCGCTTGTGGCACGCGGACGATGCGGGCATCACGGTGCGCCTGCTGGCGACGACCGCCGAGGGGCCCGACTCCGTCAGTGCTCACGCCCTCGTCAGCGACATCCGCACGGGCCTCGTGGATCGTCTCCCCGACGGCGCGGACGTCGCGGTCACCGGCGCGACCGCGCAGGGACTCGACTTCGACGAGACGATCATCCAGAGCATCCCGCTCATCGCCGCGATCGTCCTCACGTTGACGTTCCTGATGCTCGCCTTCGCGTGGCGATC
Organism: Microbacterium sp. BDGP8; assembly: GCF_029991045.1. Lineage (NCBI taxonomy): Bacteria > Bacillati > Actinomycetota > Actinomycetes > Micrococcales > Microbacteriaceae > Microbacterium > Microbacterium sp. BDGP8. The sequence continues at coordinate 2,099,080 of NZ_CP120712.1, forward strand.
GGTGATCCTGCCGGCGCTCGCGCTCGTCTTCAACCTCCTCGTCGTCGGCGCGAGCCTGGGCGTGTTGACCCTGTTGCAGGGGTGGATGAGCGACGATCCGCTCAACTCGGTGACACCGGTTCTGCTTTTCGCCGTGATGTTCGGGCTGAGCATGGACTACATGGTCATCATCATGTCGCGCATGCGGGAGCTTTACCGGGCGGGCATGCCCTTCGAGCAGTCGGTGCTGCAGGGCGCTGCCCGAACGCGGACGATGATCAACAGCGCCGCTCTGATCATGATCGCGGTGTTCCTGTCGTTCACGACGGCTCAGATAAGCATCGTCCGCGAGATCGGCATCGGCCTGGCGATCGCGGTCGCGCTGGACGCCGTGGTCATCCGGATGCTGGTGATGCCGAGCATCCTGCGAGCCCTCGGGCCACGCTCGTTCGGTCGCCGCACGGAGCCGTCCGCACCGTCGACGGCCGCCGACACCGGCATCCCCGCGCCGGTCCCCGCGCTCACCTGACCCGCGGTCGAGCGGACCGGCCGCCCGCCCAGGCGCGGCGGCCGGTCCGCTCGACACTTCCTGACACAATGGGGCGGGACCCTCCACCCCACCGCCCCCGAACAGCTGGAACCCGCAATGACCGACACGGCCACCTCGCCGACGACCGACCCGCGCGAATCGGGACTGGCACCGTTCGAGCTGCGTTATCTCGTACTGGCGGCGCAGCGCGAAGGCAATCGCGCTCTCAGCCGGCAGCTCGCGCCCCTCGGACTGACGTCGTCGCAATTCGAGATCGTGCTCGTCCTCGACTCCTACGGGCCGATCTCTCTCAAGGAGCTCGGCGGCCTCATCGTCTGCGAAACGGGCAGCCCCAGTCGCATCGTCGACACGCTTGTGCGTCGTGGATTCGTCGAACGCGCGACGCATCCGGCCGACCGCCGCGCGGTGGCGCTGCAGCTGACCGCGGCGGGAAAGGCGCTGGTCCCGCAGCTTCGTGAGATCGACCGCGCCGTCGACGAGGGAGCCCACGCCCAACTCGACCCCGAGGACCTCCTCGGCCTCACCCGCGCACTGCGCCTCTATCTGACGGGCAGCGAGTACGGCGCGGTGCTCGAGCGCCGCTTCGGCGATGATCGCGCCACCCCGCCCGACGGTGCCCTGTGAAGATCCGCGATCTCGTCCACTTCGTCGCCGTCGCCGACACCCTGCATTTCCCGCGCGCTGCCGAGAAGATCGGTGTCTCGCTTCCCGTGCTGTACTCGTCGATCGACCGGCTCGAAGAAGAGGTCGGGCAGCCACTGTTCGTCAAGGACGGCGGCAAGCCCCGTCTGACCCCGGCGGGCACACTGCTGCTCGCGGACGCACGCGCCGAGGTCGCCGCGGCTCCGGCCCCGGCGGTCGCGCCCCGACAGAAAGCGTCAGGCGGCGGCAAGGCGAAGGCGTCGAAGGGCTCGGGTCGCGCGCCCATCGTGAAGGGTCAGCCCAAGCCGTACAAGAAGCGCCAGGGACGCTGACCCCTCAGGCGCGGGAGGCGACCGTCTCGCGGTCTCGCGCCCCCGCATTCCCCTGGGGGTACCAGCGGAACCGGTCGATCAAGCGCGCCAGCACGGGAACGCGCGCGAGCAGGAGCAGCAGACCGTAGCCCAGCGCACCGCCCGCGACGTTCGAGAGGAAGTCGTTGACGTCGGCGATGTGTCCGCCGGCGAAGTACGCCTGCGCAGCGAGCTGCAGCGACTCCACGGTCAGGCTCGTGATCGCCGCCGCGCCGACGACCTTCAGCCACGTCGGCCGGGCGAGCATGAGCGGAATCAGGATGCCGAGCGGCACGAAGACGAGCATGTTCATCAGCGCGTCGTCGAGCTCGTAGTCGGCGAACGGGATCAGCGCCAGGCCCGGCGTCCAGGGCACCCCCGAATCGGGCTTGTCGAGGAAGATCGGGAAGATCGTGTTGCCCACGATGCCCGCCGCGTAGACGCCGACCGCCGCGGCCACGGCCGCACGAGGCAGCGAGAAGCTGCGCCGAGCCCACAGCACGGCCAGGAGCACGGCGAAGACCACGATGCCGAAAGGGATGACGACGGGAAGGACCGGTACTTCGGCGAAGGGACTGCTCATCACCGTCGACGCTATCGGAACGTTCGGCGAAGGCCGGGTCGAGGTCATCCACGCCCTGAGCGGAGCGGGCATACGCGAAATCCGCCGCGTCGGCTAGGGCCTCTCGATTCTTCGGCGTCGGTGCGAGAGTTTCGTCCGGACCTCTCGCACCGACGAACGGAGCCGTCATGACGGACGCCAACACCTCACCTGCCACGGGCGACGACGCCGCAGTCGACGATGCCGACGCGCAGACCCCGACCCCGGAGGCGTCCGAGAACACCACGGGCGTCACCCGCGCCGCGTCGCGGGTCGTGCACGGTGTCGCGGATACCGGCAAGGGCGCCATCCACAAGGTGCAGGATGCCGCGAAGGACGCGCTTCCCGATGCCGTTCCCGACGTCGCTGACAAGATCGTCGACGCGGCTGCCGGCTTCGCCACCGCCCGGATCGATCAGAACGTCACGGTCGTCGACGGCGCGCTGACGCTCACACGCCGCACCGGCAAGGCCGCGCGCATCGCCGCAGTCATCGGTGTCGTCGCCGTCGTGGCGCTCCTCATCGCCCGCCGCTCGTAACGGGATCGAACCGCGCTCCCCCGCGCTCGCCGCGCATCGAGAGCATGATCGCGAGGGCGATCCAGCCGATCAGCGGCAAGACGATCAAGAAGAACCACACGCCGCTGCGGTTCGTGTCGTGCAGGCGACGCCAGGTGACGGCGAGCATCGGCAGCAGAGTCGCCAGCGAGAAGACGAGCACGATCACGTCGGGGACGTCTTGGACCACGCGTGTGTCGATCGGCCGCCAGTCGCCTGCGGTGACACCGTTGACGACCTGCACGGCGACGGGAAACAGGACGATCACGAGCGTCGGCCACCAGAACTCCGACCGGCTCGCGCGTCCGCGAAAGGTCGCGTAGTTCTGCAACCATCGCCGCAGGGCCGCGAGCGGCGGCGCGCCGATCCAGGGCTGGGCCAGCGGGGGTTCGATGAGACGGTTCGGCCGGGGTGTCGCGTCGCTCGTCATTCCCCGAGCCTAGACGGCGCTCCTCAGGGGACCTTCGGGCCTGCGGCATCCTTCGACTCGAGGAAGGCGCACAGCGCGGCTGCCGTATCGAGCTCCGCCGTGAGCGCCGAGACCTGCTCGTGCGACAGCGCGATCTCATCGGGCTGCGGCTCGAAGACCACGCGCCAGCGGGGGTCATCCGTCGTCGGCGGGCGCGTGTAGACCGTTGTCGATGCGTTGCGCAGCGGTACGACGATCAGGCCGCCGTCCTCGCCGTCCGAGCTGTCCTGGAGCGCCACCTTGATGAGGTCGCCCTCGCCGTGCCGCTCGTGGAACTCGGCGATCCACCCTTCCAGGGTCTCCCTGCTGCGAGAGGTCATACGGCGCTCTTCCTGACCGGGGAGCCGGGGTGTGGTGGCTCGTTCAGGCAGAGAGTAACACTCGGGATGCCGCCGTCTTGCACGCTCGGAAACACTGCTACGCGGCCGGATGCGGTGAGCGATCGGCGACGCGAGCCGATTCCTCACACGCCCGCTGAGGCGAGGAACCCCTCGTTGCACTCGCGCTGCAGCGCGACGTCACGCCACATCGGATGATGCGGCGCCGCGTTCGAGCACACGATGGTTCCCCACGCGCCGATCCGAGCCGACTCCGCCATCGCGAGGCGGCAGAACTGCGCGCCGATCGGCCCCTCCTCGAAGTCGCCGTGCAACGGCGTGTAACCGACCCAGCCTTCGCCGAAGACGGTGGGGATGCCGCGCTCGGCGGCACGGTCGGCGGCGACGTCGAGCCAGAGACTGAGCTTCAGCACCATCTCGTGGTGGTGGACCTGGTAGCGCTCGTAGAGGAAGCGGTCGAAGGCCGCGGCGTCCACCCAGTCCATGAGGTAGATCTCAGGTTTGCCGACGATGGTCGCCTGCATCTTCCACGCCACCTCGTCGGGCAGCACCCAGCTCGTCGGCTCCGGGGCGTCCGCGCGCAGCAGGCCTGCCGCCCGAACCGCCTCGACGGGGAAGTCGGCGAGGCTCCCCCGCAGGTCGAATGCGGCGGTGATCTCGTCGAGGACGCCGTAAACGTAGGGGTGGGTGACGAGGACGTCCATCTCCCGCGGAAGCGTCCGCATCGCCGCGACGGGGACGCCGGCGTAGTTGACGGTGACCGGGTGTGCGGGGTGGCGAGCGTGGAAGGCGGCGAGCCCGCGGTCGAGGCGAGGCGTCAGCGCCGCGATCGCGGCGTCGGGCTCGGTCGCGGCATCCGGCAGGCCCTCGCCGAGATAGCCCGCCTGGACCTCGTTGTGCAGCTCGGTGAACGCGATGCGATCGTCGAGTCCCTCGGCCGCGACGAAGGAGACGAGGTCGGCGAGGCTCTCGGCCAGGCGGAGCGGTCGGACCTCGGGCGCAACCGCGATGAGCGCCTCCCACCAGGCCGGGTGGGTGGCGAAGACGGATGACTGCTGATACTCCCACGACGAGAGGATCACGAACATGTCGTGCCGCTTCAGAACCCGGAACAGCTCGAGGAGGTGTGCCCGGGCGTCGATGCGGGTGGGCGAGGCGACGTCGTACCAGCGGACGTTCTGCGCGTAGTCTCCGCCGAGCCGATCGAGCTCGAGGTCGGACGTGTCGAGGTCGGTTCCGAAGAGCAGGAACGGCATCGCGCAGATGCGCACCGTGTTGTAGCCGCGGGCGACGGCGTCGGCTGCGGCCGCATCCAGGTCTTCGAACGGCTCCCCCGCGCCGGTTCGGACGTACCACGAGAAGTCCCACAGCGTGATCGTCAGTTTCTCGGGCAGATGGGCGGGGATCGGCACAGGGACGTAGGGCGCGGGCGTCGTCATTCTTTGAGGGCTCCGGTCGACAGCGAGGTGATGAGGGATTTCTGGGTGACGAGGAAGAAGATCATGAACGGGATCGCCACGATGATCGCGCCCGCCGCGAACGCGGTGAAATCGCTGTTCTTCTGCGAGACGAAGCTCACGAGGCCGAGGGCGAGGGTCTGCATCTCGGGGCTGCGCAGGACGAGCTTCGGGAAGATGAAGTCCATCCAGGGTGCCGCGAACGTGGTCACGGCGAGGAAGATCAGGATCGGCTTGGCGATGGGCATGATGATCGTCGCGAAGGTGCGCAGGTGCGAGGCGCCGTCGAGGCGGGCCGCCTCGTCGAGTCCGTGCGGGATCGTGTCGAGATAGCTCTTGACGAGCCAGATGCTGTACGGCAGGTTGCCCGCGAGGTAGACCAGCACCAGCCCCCAGAGCGTGTCGAGGGCGCCGATGCGCATGAGGATCACGTAGACCGCGATCATCCCGACGAACGACGGGAAGATCTGCAGCACGATCATGCTCGTGAGGAGTGATCCCTTGAAGGTGAACGAGAAGCGCGAGAACACGTACGCCGAGAGCGAGGCGATCACGAGCGTTCCGAGACAGGTGCACGCGGCGATGATGAACGAGTTCAGGAACCACTGCGGGTAGAGGGTCTGCGTGAACAGCTTCGAGAAGTTGTCGAGCGTGAACCCGTTGGCGAACGGAATGGGCGATAGCGACGCCGCCGACCGGCCCGGCGAGACGGCGGAGCTGAGGGTGAACAGAATGGGCCAGATGACCACGATCGACAGCATCACGCAGCCGATGATGACGACGGTCGTCCAGACCGCGGCGCGGACTTTATCGATGCGCATCACAGTTCTCCCTTGAAGGCCTTGGTGCGGCGGAACTGCAGGATCGCGAACGGAGCGAGCACCAGGAAGATGACGACCGCGATCACCGCGCCGTAGTTGTACTGGAGCAGTTCGATCGTGATCTTGTAGATCCAGCTGACGAGGATGTCGGTCGAGCCTGCGCCCGTGCGTGTCGTATCCGCCTCGTTGGGCCCGCCGTTGGTGAGGAAGTAGATCGCGCCGAAATTGTTGAAGTTCGCCGCGAACGACATGATCAGCAGCGGCGCCGTCTGGAAGAGGACGAGCGGGAACGTGATGAAGCGGAATCGCTGGATGCCGGTCGCGCCATCGAGCGCGGCGGCTTCACGCACATCCTGCGGGATCGCCGTCATCGCGCTCATCGTCAGCAGCATGAAGTACGGGAACCCGCACCAGAGGTTGATCAGCACGACGGTGAATCGAGCGAGGGTCGGCTCGGTGAGCCACGGGATGGCGGTGTCGATGATGCCGAGGTCGAGCAGAAGCTTGTTCACCGAACCGAACGCCCCGTTGAGCATGTTGCGCCAGACGAGCAGTGAGACGACCGCCGGGATGGCGTACGGGAGGATGAAGATCGCCTGGAAGATCGGCTTGATGCGGAAGTTCGACTCGTTGAGGATGACGGCGAGGATCATGCCGCCGAAGAAGCACGTGGCCACGGCGAGCACCGCCCACACGAGCGTCCAGATGAAGACGCGCACGAGCGCGCCCGCCCACAGCTGGTCACCTCCGAACATCGCGGCGAAGTTGTCGAAGCCGACCCAGTCGACGGTGTTGGCCGGGGGGATGTTGTTCGGCGACGAGTAGTTGGTGAAGGCGACGAGCGCTGAGAACACCAGAGGCACGAGCACGAAGAAGAGGATCAGCACGACCATCGGCGCGAGGCCGAGCACGGGGAAGGCGCGCGTGGTGATGGCCGAGAGCTGGCGGCGCGCCGAGGTCTTCTCCCGGTTCACGCCGAGGCGGTGATCGAGCATCGCGCTGCGCACCGAGATCGCGTACACGGCGAGGAACACCGCAACCACGGCGGACGCGAGCACACCGTCGATGAGCATGAACAGCGAGTTGTCCCGTTCGCGCACCGGCAGCTCGGGCTGCGGTGTGCCGAGGGTGATCATGCCGACCACGTTGCCGATGAGGAACGGCGCGGCGACGAGGAACAGCACCTCGACGGCAGCGAAGGCAGCGCCCTTGTAGCGCTGTTTCAGCACGGTCATGTGGGCGAGGCCCATGAACGCGAGCGCGAGCAGGCGCACGCGACGGGCGTCGGAGGCCGAGGCGGCCGGGGTCTCGGGGCGCGTCGCCTCGTCAGCCGGTCGTCGCGTCAGAAGCGACATGTCGTGAACCCTTCTCCGGGCGGCGACGCTCCCGCGGCTTCGCCGGAGCGAAGGGCGGGAGCGCCGCTGCGTGGACGGTGACGAGGCGTCACTGACCTTCGATGACCGAGGTGGCCGTGGCGAGTTCGGTGTCGATGTCGGCACCGTTCCAGATGTTCTTCACGGCCGAGTCCATCGCGAGCCAGAACTGAGCGGCCTCGGGGATGGACGGGCTCGGGAAGGCGTAGTTACCCTGCTCGATCAGGCCGAGGGTGGCCTCGTTGTCGACGGGGATGTCGGCGGACGGCACCGATCCGGTCAGGTCATAGGCGAGCTGGAGCATCTCCGCGCTCGCGAGGAAGGCGGCGAAATCCTGCGCTGCCTCGGTGTGCTCGGAGTACGCCGAGACGTACATCGTGCGCGAGTTCGAGAACGACCCCGACGGCTCGTCCGAACCGGATGCCGCCGGCATCGTGGTCACCGCGTAGTCGAGGCCCGCGTCGTCGAAGACGGGGATGTTCCAGGAGCCGGTGAGGGTCATCGCCGACTGGCCGCTCTCGAACAGGGTGTCGACCGTCGCGTCATCCAGGTCATCGGCGGCGACGTCGAGGACCTCGCGGAGCTTCACGAGCTCGGCTGCGCCCTCGGCGGTCGCCGCCGTGTCGGTGTTGGGCTGGCTGGGATCGTCGACGTTCTCGCCGAAGGGCAGGTTGTCGGGCTTGTCGAAGAGGAACGAACCCGCGTAGTACACGACGCCCGGGTTCATCGCGAAGCCGTACTTGCCGGGGTTCTCGGCGGCGAACTGCTTCGAGAAAGCGACGACGTCGGCCCAGGTCTTCGGCGGGTCGGCGACGTACTCCTTGTTGTAGAACAGCGAGTAGGTGTCGATCGTGACCGGCACGCCCCACATCTCGTCCTCATAGGTGACGTTCTGCACGGCCCCCTCCAGCAGCTCGTCCCTGAGCTCATCGGCGCCGGCGACGGCGAGGATGTGGCCACCGGCGACGAGCTCACCGGTGGCGTTGCTCGGCGCTGCGAACACGTCGGGTCCGACGCCGGCCGGGCCATCGAGGGCGATCTGGGCGGGGGCATCGCCGAGTTCGACGTTCTTGTACTCGATGGTGACGTTCGGATTCTGCTCCGTGTAGGCCTCGCCGGCCTGCTTGATGAAGTCCGAACGACCCTCGAGTGACTCCCAGACCACGAGAGTGACCGCGTCGCCCTCGCCGCCCGCAGAGCCCGAGCCGTTGTCGCCGGAGCATCCGGCGAGGGCGAGCGCCGAGATGGCCATGACCGCGGCGGCGACCACGGGCTTGTTCACAGGGTTCTTCACGATGGTTCTCCTTTGTTCCTCGTGAGGTCCGGCGGCTCGGTGCAGGGCGCGCCGGATGATCGGGTGGTGCGTGCGACAGGACCGGGAATCGACATCGCCGGGTGTGGTGCGGTTTCGGTTCGACATCGAACCTGCGCCTCAGGCTAGGTCGGACCCGGTCCTCGAACGATGGGCGAATCGCTGGCATTCATGGACGAAACGACGCATCGTGACGGTGGTCGGATGCCGGCTCTCGGACGAAGAGCAGCAGTTCGGGAAGGCTCGTGGCGAAGTAGTCGGTGACCCCGTCGTCGTGTCGCGCGACCGGTGCCGTGTACGGGCTGCGCGCCTCGCCGAGCGTCGCGGGGGGCTCGGCCGGCGGCATCCCGAGGGCGTCGTGAACGGCATCCCAGGCGGCGATCGCCAACCCTTCTCCGCCCTCCCAGGGATGGAACGATCGCGTGGTCAGGATCTCGTACGCCGTTTTCGCGTCACCCTCGGCGACGAGCAGCGTCACGTAGGCGATCGTCAGGTCGTCGCGTCCGAGCACGACATGCTCGAGCGGGCGCAGGCGCGCGAGACGCTCACCCGTGCTGTGCCCGAGTCGAGTCGCGAGCTGATCGCGCTCGAAGAGCAGGCGGGCATCGCCCGGCGCGGCCTCGACCGCCCGTTCGTAGAGCAGCCAGGCGCGCTCATCGTCGGCGTCGATGTTGTACGCGGCGAGGCCGGCGTTGCGCAGAAGCACGGGAGTCGCGTCGCCCAGCTCGAGGGCGCGCGCGAAGTGCGCGCTCGCTTCGGTCCGGCGATGGTGCGCGTAGAGGAGCGTGCCGAGCAGGTGATGCGCCACGGCATCGTCGGGGTCGGCCTCGAGAGCCGCCGTCAGCGCGTCGGCGGCGTCCAGACCGGCCGGGAATGCTCGGGTGAGGTCGGAGCGACGAGCGCGGGCGCGCTCGGCGGCAGCGCGCGCGGGGGCGCCGCTCGTGTCGGCGAGCTGCGCCGCCATGTACGAGGCGACGGCACAGAGGTTCGCGGCGAGCCCGGGATCAGCGTCGGCGACCCGGTCGAAGAGCGCGGCGGCCGCGTCGCGTTCGCCGCTGTCGCGGAGATCGAGGGCGACATCCAGCAGGATGCCGGGATCTGCCACGTCTGCGCCGTCGAGAATACGCAGCCACGCGTCGAGCGGGTCGAGCGCCCGGGCGGCGGTCAGCACCGCGGCGGCCGCATCCTCGTCGCCGGCGCGACGGAGCAGGATGACGCGCAGGGCGGCACGGCGCGCATCGTGCCCGGCGACCTGGTCGAGCTCGTCGAGCACGCGGAAAGCTGCGCGGTGCTGCGCGCGCTCCGCGAGCGACTGCGCGAGCGCGAAGCCGGCCGCAGCGGCCCAGGTGCCGTCCCAGGCGGCCTTGCCGAAGGCGCGCTCCGCCTCGCAGCGGCGCCCGAGGCGCTGCAGCACGAGGCCATGGAGATAGAAGGCCTCGGCATCCATCGGGTTCGCGTTGCGCCGGGTCAGTCGGGTCAGCGCGCGCTCGACCCGCTCGAGAGCCGCGTCGTAGCGTCCGGCCCGGTAGTCGAGGTCGGCGACTGCGAGGTTCGTGCGCACGTCTCCCGGATCGATGCGCAACGCCGCGTTCCAGTACGGCAGCGGGGAGCGGGTCGGGTGGCGGTACTGGCTGAGGTGCAGACCCGTGAGATAGAGCTCGTCGACCGAGTCGATCTGCTCGGCGAGCGGAGGCTCCTCGGCCACCCACGGCTCGTCGTCGGCGACCGCGACCGGCGCCCATCGAACGAGGAGGCGACCCGTGGCGTCGGTCAGCTCGACCCGCAGGTCGCCCGCATCCGTCGCGCCGACAGCGTCGGCCGACAGCTCGGCGACATCGCCCGGACGGAGGTCGACCGTGCGGGCTGCGATGACGTCAGCGCCTGACATGACGCGCAGCGCGGCGCCCCGTTGAGACCGCGTGACGGCGACGGCGGCGCGGATGCCGGTGTCGCTGCGGTCGACGTGCACGGCGGCATCCGGGGTGGCCTGAGACGCCGGTCCGATCGCGGGGATCGGGTACCAGTACTGCGTGAAGGTCTTCGTCTCGCCCGGCAGGAGCCAGCTGAAGTCGGGCTGATTGTCGGTGTAGACCCCGGCCATGAGCTCGACGTAGGGGCCGTCGTCGTCGGTCAGCTGGGCATCCCAGGCGTGGCCGAACGGCGCATCGCCCCACGTCCACTGCTTCTTGCCCGGCGAGACGCGGCGCTCGGCCCAGTGCACGAAGCCGGCGCCGGCACCGTGGTCGTATCCGCCGAAGAAGTCCTCGTTCGAGTCGACGATCATGTAAGACGTCGGCACCGGGATGTTGCGGTACCAGTCGATGCGGTCGGTCCCGGGCTCAGCTGCCGCCCGCTCGGGGTAGTCGACGCCGTAGTAGGGACGATCCGCTTCCGGGAACGCCGTCAGCGCGCGACGGGCGTGATCGGCGACGTAGCGCACGTCCTCGGGGAAGAACGATTGGTAGTCGTCGCCGACACGCGCGGCGACATTCGCCCACCAGAGGAACGTCTGCCGCTCCTTGGTCCGGTTGTGCAGCCGCACGACGAGCTCGACGACCGAGCTGTCCGGCCGCAGACGGATGCCGTGCTGCGCCGACATCCGCGCGAAGGGGTCGTGGTCGTGACACCAGACCGTGGCCGAGCCGTCGGGGTCATGCTCGATGACGGTCTCGACGGGCAGGTAGGTCGCCGGCCGGTGGTGCTGCGGCCAGTTGAACTCGACTCCCCCGCTGATCCACGGGCCGGCGAGCCCGACGAGCGCGGGCTTGATGACGTTGTTGCGGTAGAAGAAGTCGTATCCGGTCGTCTTGTCGAACCCGATGTGGATGCGTCCGCCGAGCTCCGGGAGCACCATGACGCGCACGTACGCGTTCTCGAGGTGCACAGCCTGCCACGAACGGCGCACCGGCTCGTCGGCGACGGACTCGGTGAATGGGAGCGGGTACACGGTGCCGCGGGACCCCTGATAGACGCGTTGATCGAGGAACATCGGGTACGGGCTCGGCGTACCCGCCTCGTAGGTCAGGATCTCGACCGACTCGCTCCACGCCACCGCACGGCCGGCGGCGATGTCCGACGCGAGGTCGGCGTCGGCCTCGGGCAGCACGAGCTTCTCGGGGCCGCCGGCGGGGCGGGGATCGAACGGTGCGGGGTGATGAAGGGTCATCGCTGACCTTTCCGTTTCGGCGTGGCGGAGGGGCGACGTCGGTGACGCCTGGGGCAACGCTATGCGCGTCGCCGTGATCGGAATATGGTGAGAACGAGGACATACATGGACGAATCAGCGAACCAGGCCCAGGATCAGCCACGCATTCAGCCGCACGACCGGATCGATGGGTTCGAGAATCAGCGCCTCGTGGTCGTTCCGCGTCCGCAGGTCGACATCGCCCTCGATCGGCCGGGAACACGTCGCCTCACGGTGACGGATGCGGGCTACTTCCCCGCCGCTGCCGGGCACCGCCGCGTCCGTGCGCACGGCGCCAGTGAGACGATCATCATCCTCTGCGTCTCCGGTTCCGGCACCGTGTCGATCGATGGACAGGAGCACGCGCTCACCCGCGGCGCCTGCGTGATCATCCCGCCGCATCGGTCGCACGTTTATCAGGCTTCCCCCACCGACCCATGGACGATCTGGTGGATGCACCTGCGCGGTTCAGATGTCGCGGAGCTGTCGTCCTCGATGCTCGGCGCCCCTCGCCCGCTGACGCGTCTGCGATCGGTCGACCGGGTGTCGGCGCTCTTCGACGAGATCGTCTCACTGCTGGAGCGCCGCCTCTCGCAAGCGCACCTGCTCTCGGCATCCGGTCTCGCGTGGCATCTGCTGACGCGCATCGAGGCCGACAGCGTGCTGCCGGCCGATGGCTCGCCGCTCGAGCGGGCGATGCGCTACCTCGAGGCCCGCGTGGACGGGTCGATCCAGGTCGCCGAGCTCGCCGACCTCGTGGGCATGTCGCCCTCGCATCTCAGCGCGCTGTTCCGCCGGGCGACGGGCGGCGGGCCGGGCGCCTTCCATACCGGCGTCAAGATGGCGCGCGCCCGCGAGCTGCTCGACACCACCGAGCTTCCGATCGCCGACGTCGCCACGGCTGTCGGCTACGTCGATCCGCTGTACTTCTCGCGTCACTTCCGCCGGGTGCACGGCGTCAACCCCACGACCTACCGCGCACAGCACAAGGGCTGACACCGCACGAACGTCCATGTCAGCGCGCGCATTGTGCTGATGTGCACCGGCGCGGCGCCCGTATCGTCGATCGCATGCCCACGATCTCCCGCTCCACCTCCGCAGCCCCCGTCACGCGTCAGGGCGGTGCCGGCCTCGAGATCGATGCGACATCGCTCATCCGGGGCGGCGAGCGCTGGTTCCCCGTCATGGGCGAGTATCACTTCAGCCGCGATGTGCCCGAACGGTGGGAGCACGAGCTGCGCAAGATGAAGGCCGGTGGCATCGACACCGTCGCGACCTACCTCATCTGGATCCTCCACGAAGAGATCCGCGGCGAGCGCAGCTGGGCGGGCCACCTCGACGTGCGCCGGTTCGTGGAGACCGCCGGACGCGTCGGTCTGAACGTCGTCATGCGCATTGGACCCTGGGCGCACGGTGAGGCACGCAACGGCGGGTTCCCCGATTGGCTCCAGGCCCTGCCGGTGCGGCATCGCACGAACGACCCCGCCTATCTCGACCTCGTCGAGGACTGGTACGCCGATATCGAGCGTCAGTTGCGGGGACAGTTCCGATCGGATGATGCTCCCAACGCGCCGATCATCGCGGTGCAGGTCGACAACGAGCTCTACGACCAGCCCGAGCACCTCGCCTCGTTGCGACGGCTCGCCGAATCGGTGGGTATGACCGCGCCGTTCTGGGTCGCCACGGGCTGGGGCGGTGCCCAGGTGCCGCAGGACGAGCTCATCTCCGTCTACGCCGGCTACTCCGACGGGTTCTGGGAGGAGTCGGATGTCGAGCTGCCCGCGTTCTCGCGGATGCACTTCATCTTCAGCGACGTGCGCGACGACCTGAGCGTCGGCGCCGACGTGCGCAACGCCCCCGAGACCGACGGTCGCGACGACCATCGGTATCCGTTCATCACGTGCGAACTCGGCGGCGGCATGGCCGTCGCCTACCACCGCCGCCCCCACGTCGACTCCGCCGACATCGCCGCGCTTGCGGTGACCAAGCTGGGCAGCCGTTCGGCGTGGCAGGGCTACTACGTCTACCACGGCACGACGCAGGTCAACGGGCGGCTGAGCGGGATGCAGGAGTCGCAGGCGACGGCGTATCCGAACGACCTGCCGTTGAAGGACTACGACTTCTTCGCACCCATCGGAGCAGCGGGCACGCTTCGGCCGCACTACCACCTGCTGCGCACCCAGCACCTGTTCCTGCAGGAGTGGGGAGCGGAGTTGTTGGAACTGCCGGCTGTCTTCACCGACATCGAGGATGCCGGTGTCCGCTCGGCCGTCCGGGTCGCCGACGGCCGCGGGTACGTGTTCATCAACAACCATCAGCCGGCCGCCGCCGCGCTCCCGGCCCTCTCAGACGTGCAGCTGACTCTTCCGGACGGCACGGTGTTGCCTTCGTCGCCTACCGACGTGCCGGCCGGGGCCGCAGCGTTCTGGCCGGTCGCGCAACCCTACGGCGACGTCGCCGCGCTGTCGGGAACCGTGCAGCCGATCACGCAGATCGACACCGCTGAGGGTCTTGTCGTGGTGTTCGGGACGACCGCGGGCATCGACGTCGAGCTCGACCTGCGCGTCGACGCCGGTGTTGCCGTTTCGGGCGCCCAGGAGATCGAAACGCCGCAGGGCGCACGCTGGGTGCCGACGGCGGCGCCCGGGCCGGACTGCGTGATCACGGTCGGCTCCACCCGGTTGGTCATCCTCGACCCCGATTCGAGCGCACAGGTCTGGGCCGGCGAGGTGGACGGTCGGCGTGTCGTGGCGCTGTGGGACGGCGGTCTCACGTTCACGCCCGACGGTCTTCTCCTCGAGCGTTGGAGCAGCGCCGCCGACATCCTGACGATCCCGGCGCTCGAGGGTGCCGAGCGTGCCGGAGTGTTCTCGCGACGAGCGCTGGCGCCCGTCGATGGCGACACACCGGTGGCGGTGCGGTCCGTCCGCGGGGCTTCAGGCGCTCCCGAGCTCCGGCGGGGCGGCACCGCGAACCGCTTCAGCGCGCCCCTCGAAGCGGAATGGGAACAGGCGGCGGTCTTCGAGATCGAGACGTCAGCACTCGCCTACGAGGAGGATGCCGCGAACGTGCTGCGCCTCACCTGGTTCGGCGATGTCGCGCGCGCCTACGTCGGCGACGAGCTCGTCGCCGACCAGTTCTGGTACGGCCGCACGTGGGACCTGGATCTCGCGGTGTTGCAGCTCGCCGGGCGCCCCCTGCGCATCGAGATCCTGCCGTGGAACGGTGACACCGACTTCTTCGTCGACAGTCGAGTGCGGGGCGATCGCGTTGCGGGCCGCGCAGAGATCGCGTCGGTGAGGCATGTGCGCGCGCCGCGGGTCGTGGTGCCGCTCGGGAGCTGAGCGGCACGCTCAGCGGAACGCGCGTCCGATCGAGGCACCCAGTTGCGAGATCTGCAGCCAGATCGCGAAGGTGTAGAGGGGCCGCATGAGCCAGCGCAGCAGCGGGATGCCGCGACGCGAGCCGGTACGTTCCCAGGCCTGGGAGATGCGCAGGTGGGTGCCGCCGGCGGCGGGTTCGAGTTCGATGCGCGTGCGGCGCCTGTTCGACGTGGCCGAGTCGGGCCAGGTCGTCGTCCACTCGATCATGGTCATCGGCTCGAACCCCACGAGCTCGACCCGAGCACGCTGACGATCGGGCCGGACCCGCTGCGGTTTGCCGTTGGGCGCGGTCTCGAGCGCGTGTGCGGTCCATACCGACCGCGCCTCCACCTCGTCGGGCACATCGCTGACCCGGCCGAATGCGAGGTCCCATTCCGGCATCCGCGTCGGGTCACTCACGAGCGCCCACACGTGCGCGACGGGTGCGGCCACGTGAGCTGCGCCCGCCCCTGACAGCGATCGACCGTCGACGGCCCCGCTCGGCGGCGACGGGTACTGCTCAGCCTGGTCGAGGAGCTCACGCACGTGGTGCGCCGTCGTGTCGAGCCGCTCGAGGATCGCCTCGATCAGCCCGCTGCCCTCGGCGAGCAGTTCGCGCAGCACCGCAGCGGCGTCGCCGCGCTTGCCCCCCTTGGCCGCGCGGCGCAGTACCTCGAGGGCGCGGTCGTTCCAGTCGAAGTCGCCGCGCTCGTGGAAGGTGATGCGCCCCGGGCCGGGCGCCGCGGCCTGCACGCCGAGCGAAGCCAGTTGATCGGCGTGCTGCTGCTCGACCGCCGCGCGAGTGCGCTCGAGGTCGACGCCGAGCGCACGCAACACCTGACCGGCGACCTGCTCGTTGATCGTCAGTGCCAGCAGCAAGTGGTCGATGTCACCGCTCTGCTCGCCGAGTCGAGATGCCTCCTCCGCACCGGCGAGGGACAGGTCGTACATCGTCGCGGTCGCTACCGTCAGCTTGCTCATCGGGTTCTCCTGGGGACGTCGATGGTCGGATCGATCCGTTTGGCGTACTTCTTGTGCACGGCCTGGCGCGAGACGCCGAGCGCGTCGGCGATCTCTTGCCAGCTCATGCCCGCGCGCAGGCCCGCCTCGACCTGCGCCAGCTCGAGGCGCTCGGTGAGAGAGCGCAGCGACGCGATCGCACGCAGACCCGCACGTGGATCACGCGTGTCTGCGGCGACGCCGGCGATCTGGGTGGATTCCATATAAGCAACCTAGGTTGCTGAAGAGCTCCTTGTCAACCTTGGTTGCCAGCCGAGGGCTGCGTCGGACTACAGCCCACCGCGGATGATGACGACGCTGTCACTGATCTGCTCTCGGCCCGGGCGGCTCTCGGCATCCGGCAGGTAGCTGAAGTCGCCGACCTCGACGGCGGGCCCGCCCGTGACGGTCGTTCCGAGCCCGCCCCCGGACGAGCATGCGGTGCTTTCGAAGCCGCCGTCGCGGAGCTGAATGAGGCAGATCTCGTCGTCCTGGCTCTTCGCGAGGAACAGCTCGACCCCGTCCACCTCGCCGACGAAGCGCGTCGTCTCGGACGCGATGCCCTCGATCGCCCGCTCGTCGTCGACGACGTCGCGGTCGGTCTGCTTGGTCGCAAACTCAGGCAGATCGCCTGCCGAGCAGCCGGCAAGCAGCAGGATCGGTGCAGCCACGAGCAGTGCTTTCATCGGCGATCGCATGCCCGCACCTTATCGGCTGGAGGTTTCGGCGGAATCGTCGTTGGCGGTGACGCGCTTCTTGATGCTCACATACCAGGCGGCCAGCAGCGCGGCCACGAGGAGTTGCATGAAGAACACCATCACGTACTGCTGGGTCAGACCTCCGACGAAGATGCCGACGCCGATGCTCAAGACCGCGACCGCGATGACTGTCACGTAATAGGCACGGAAGGGATCTGCACCTTGCATGAGGTTCTCCTCTCGATGATCACAGTCTGCGCTGTGGTCTAGGAGGGCGTCCAGCCGTGCGCCTGACGCAGTGCTCTCAGGCCTCGGTGACGCGGCCACCCTCGACGTGCCAGCGGCGGTTGGTGCTCACGGCATCCAGCATCCGCCGGTCGTGGGTGACGAGCAGCAGCGTGCCGTCGTACGACTCGATCGCCTGTTCGAGCTGCTCGATCGCGGGCAGGTCGAGGTGGTTGGTCGGCTCGTCGAGCACCAGGACGTTCACGCCCCGCGCCTGCAGCAGGGCGAGACCGGCGCGCGTGCGCTCCCCCGGCGACAGCTCATCGACCGGGCGCAGCACGTGATCGGCCTTGAGACCGAACTTCGCGAGCAGCGTCCGGACCTCCCCCGACGCCATCTCGGGCACGAGAGCCTCGAACGCGTCGGCCAGCGGACGAGAGCCCACGAGCAGCGAACGCGCCTGATCGATTTCGCCGATGCTCACGCTCGACCCGAGGCCGGCCGATCCCTCGTCGGGAGTCTGCCGACCGAGGATCGTGCGCAGCAGCGTCGACTTGCCCGCGCCGTTCGGCCCGGTGATGCCGATGCGGTCGCCGGCGTTCACCTGCAACGACACCGGTCCGAGGGTGAACGAGCCCTGTCGGACGACGGCACCGTTGAGCGTCGAGACGACCGAGCTCGACCGCGGCGCAGCACCGATCGTGAACTCGAGCTGCCACTCCTTGCGGGGCTCGTCGACTTCTTCGAGCCGGGCGATGCGGCTCTCCATCTGGCGCACCTTCTGCGCCTGCTTCTCGCTCGACTCCGTCGCGGCCTTGCGCCGGATCTTGTCGTTGTCGGGGTTCTTCTTCATCGCGTTGCGGACGCCCTGGCTCGACCACTCGCGCTGCACGCGGGCTCGAGCGACGAGATCGGCCTTCTTGCCCGCGAACTCGTCGTACTTCTCGCGCGCGTGACGGCGCACGGTCGCCCGCTCTTCGAGGTAGGCGTCGTAGCCGCCGCCGTAGATGCGGTGGGAGTTCTGCGCGAGGTCGAGCTCGAGCACGCGGGTGACGCTGCGCGCGAGGAACTCGCGGTCGTGGCTGACCAGCACGACTCCCCCGCGCAGGCCGCGCACGAAGGCTTCGAGTCGCTCGAGCCCGTCGAGGTCGAGGTCATTCGTCGGCTCGTCGAGCAGGACGATGTCGAAGCGCGAGAGCAGCAGCGCGGCGAGTCCGACGCGCGCTGCCTGACCGCCCGAAAGAGATGTCATGTGGGCGCCGTCGGCGTCGAGCTCGAGCCCGAGGTCGGCGAGCACGATCGGCAGGCGCTCGTCGAGGTCGGCGGCGCCGCTCGCGAGCCAGCGTTCCAGGGCCGTGGCGTACCGGTCGTCGGCGCCGGGGATCGAGGGGTCACCGAGGTCGGATGCCGCGGCGTTCATCTCGGCCGTCGCCTCGGCGCATCCCGTACGGCGGGCGATGTACGCGGCGACGGTCTCACCCTCGACGCGCTCATGCTCCTGCGGCAGCCAGCCGACGAACGCGTCGGCTGGAGCGAGGCTGACAGTTCCCGCCTGAGGGGCGTCGCGCCCGGCGAGGATGCGGAGCAGTGTCGACTTGCCGGCGCCGTTGGCCCCGACGACGCCGACGACGTCACCCGGGCTGACGGTGAGATCGACGCCCTCGAAGAGTGTGCGGTGGCCGTACCCGCCGGCGAGGCCCCGAGCGACGAGAGTTGCGGTCACCGGACGATTCTTCCATCTGGTGGGTGCGGCGCTGGATCGGTGCCTGTGTCGGCCTTGTGGCTAACGGAATGTGAACCCGTGAGCCACGGTCAGGGCTGCACGCGAACGGAGCGCCCGTCGTAGGTGACGACATCGCCCGTCTGCAGCTGTCGCCCGCGTCGGCGGTCGACCTCGCCGTTGACGGTCACGTATCCGTCGATGATGGCTTCCTTCACGTCGCCGCCCGAGTCGAGCAGGCCCGCGAACTTCATGAACTGGCCGAGGCGGATGCCGTCGCTCCCGATCGAGACGTCGGTGATCCGGGTGGAATCGGGCATGGAGAAAGGCTAGCCGAGCGCTCCCCCTGGCCGGCGCGGGGCGGGTCGGCGTCGGATTCGCGCTGAGGAGAGATCATCCCCGAATGGCCTTTCCGTTCCTCCGCCGGACGCGCCAGCGCCTCCTTTGACGCGGCTCGAGGGCGCCACGGGAGTGTGCACTCCGGCGCCGGTTCGAGTTCACGACTAGAGGATGGCCGTCCCGGGCGCCCCGAGTTCTGCACGTAGCGCCACACGAGCACGCGCTAGACGTTGCCAGTACGAGACCGTTGTGCAGCCGAGGAACTGCGCGGCCTCAGCGGCGGGCAAACCGCACCAGTAGGTGAGCTTCAATACGAGCGCATCTGCTGGCCGCAGCCGCGCTATCGCGGCCTTCAGCTCCACGTCCGCTATGTCATCGATCTCGTGTTGCGCTACAACGAGTTGCGCTGCGATCGAACGTTGCGTTCGCTCCCTGACACGCGTTCGTCGTTGGTACTCGTTACCAATGAGATTTCGAGCCGTCTTCAGGAGCCATCCCCTGGTGATCGCAGTGCCGGCGGAGTACTTCTCCCATGCGATGGTGAAAGTTTCCGCCGTCAGATCCTGCGCTAAGTCCACGTCGTCGATGCGCAGACGGATGTAGTGTTCGACGACTCGAGCGTGGGCCTCGTAAAGAGCAGCGAACGCCTGTGGCATGTGACCTCCCTGCACCCCTACGAGCAGTTTGCCGAAGACGCCAAACCTGACACCTGACTTCTTGTTTCGTCGGAAGTCACGGCCCGGCGGGCCGCGTCGAGCACATGCTGTCAGGAACCTCCGGGCGACCAAACAGTACAAAGCGATCGGCTGCATTCTGGGCCGGCATCGACGATTCATCCATGTGGAGGGAAAAATCATGAGCACGGCAACGCAAGAGCCGACTGGACCGGGATCTAGGGCGAGTAGCGCTAGATCGATGGCTTTTCAGCGCGGGGCCCGCAGCAGGCGTTCGATCGGTGTGATCCTGGTCATGCTGATCGGAATCTTCTCGCTCGGCACAACGGCATCCGCTGCGAACGCGAGCGAACGCTTGGGCGCAGCGGAGTATCTCCTGGAAGTGGACGGGAGAGCGTACACGCTCCGAGAGGGTGAAACAGCGACCTTCGCCTTGCACCGAGTCGCCTCGCCCTCGGCGCCGGGCCAGATGACGCCCGACGCCGTGTACCCCGGCGACGCGGGCACGCTGACGGTGACCGGTTCGGGTGGCAGCTTTCACTACAGCATCGCTATGTCGATTCCGGCGACGTCTTTCACCGGTTCGTTCAGTGTCACCGACGTGAGCCATGGCCTTTCGGGCGGCACGACTATCGTGTCTGGGTTCTCCGGTTCGGTGCCGACTAGCCGTCTGCGCGGTCATCGGTATTCCGGAGTGCTGACCGGTACGGCATTCCTCGTGGGAGTGCCGGTTGCCACCGTTGTCCCGAACTACACGCTCTACACGTACACGAGATAAAATCCGAAACACCGGTGGCGGGATGAGCCTGCCTCCTCCCGCCACCGTCGCTCTGCCCATGCCGATCGAAGGAGTTGACTGTGGCCGCTCAAATGTTCAATACCGCCGAGGAACTCAGCCGTGCCGTCGCTGACGGGCGCATTTCCGAGACGGCTCTCGAGGCCATCACCCAGACGCCGACCGCGACGCTTCGCGCTTTCCTCACCGGCTCTGAAAAGGACACTTACGGTGTCACGACGGATCTTCAGCCGCTCTCCGCAGACGAGGCGACCCGGTTGTCCGTCCTCGCGTCGCAGATCCTTCAGGGCTTCGACATCGGCGACGACGAGCGTCTGCAGGCGATCCTCGAAGGACTGACGACGCAGTTCCATCTCACTCTCGAAAACATCGCGTTGCTCGCGCGGCTCGACTCCGCGGACCTTGCCACGGCGCGTCGTGACCCGAGCTCGCTGCCCCCGGAGCGCAAGTACGCGCTGGCTACGCGGCTCTCGTACCTCACTAACGCGATCGAGCGCGCGCGTCCATGACGAGCTCGGCAGCTTGGGGCTACGCGACATCCGAACTGGGCGCGAACGACGCACTCGGCTACCTCGCAGACCTCTAGGCTCATCACGTCCGAGCGCGTAGGAGAGGTCTGACACCGCCGGTTTCGACGTCGACATCGGATCGGCGCTTCAGAGGCGCGGGACGAGGGATGATCGACCTGTGACTGACAAGCGTGACAAGAAGACGCCGAAAGCCTCAGAGGCCGATGAGCGGACGTTCATCGAGGCGAACTCCGAGGCAAAGTCGCGGTACGGGCGCTTCAACCTCGCCGTCATCGGCGGCACCGGAGTCGGCAAGTCGTCGCTCGTCAACGCGGTGTTCGGTCGCGACCTCGCGAAGGTCGGGAAAGGCCTGCCCGTCACGCGGGGCGTGAAGTACTACAGCGATCCCTCTCTCGGCATCTGGGACATCGAAGGATTCGAGATCGGATCCGCAACTCCCCCGGCAGACATCCTGCGAGGTCATTTGCGAACGATCTCCGAGCGTCCGGCCATCGAGCAGATCTCCGTCGTCTGGTACTGCTTGCTCTCGCAGCTGCCGCGGCTCACGCAGCCCGACATCGACATGATCCGCGAGCTGGATGCCGCGGGGCTTCCCGTCATCCTCGTCCTCACGAAGGTCGACTGGTCGAAGAACCCGATCACGGGCAAGCGCAGCGCACCGGACGACGTGACCGAGTTCCAGGAGTGGCTCGAAGACCCCGTCGACGGCGAGGGGCGGCCGATCGACATCCCGATCCAGCGGGTCATCCTCACCTCCACGGCTGGTAAGCACGGAAAGGGCAAGGGGCACGGCCTCGGTGAGCTCGTGGCGGAGACCCTGACCCTCTCGCCGGACAACGAGAAGGACGCCTTTCGCATCGCGCAAAGACTCAACCTCCCGTGGAAAAGGGAGCTCGTCCGCCCCGTCATCACCGGTGCCGCAGGAGCCGCAGCGGCAGCCGCGGCGGTTCCCGTTCCGGTTGCCGACGCCGTGGTTCTCGCGCCGATCCAGCTCGCGATGATGGGCCGGATCGCGGCGATCTACGATCTCGAGCTCACGACGATGATGTCAGCGGGAGCACTCGCTCAGCTCGGCGTCCAGATCAGCGGACAGGCTCTGGCGCGGAGCTTTCTCAAGCTCATCCCCGGCGCGGGGAGCGTCATCAACGCGGGGGTCGCCTTCGCTCTCACCGCCGCGGCCGGCGAAGCCTGGATGCGGCTGTGCGAGAACGTGCACACCGGCAAGATCGACGTCTCGAAGGTCACCGATTCGTGGGGCGACTACGCACCCGGGTTGCTCGAGGTCGTACGCAAGATGGCGGAGCGGCGCGTGCTGAAGCGCTGACGCACTGGTGTGGCTGAGTCTAGGTCGCCGGCGGGTGGGACGACAGTAGCGAGATGCGGTGGCCCCGCCGCGCCATGATGGGTCCATGAGCTCCGCGCGCACCGTGACCCGCACCGTCGTCCGTCGGCTGACGCGGTGGGGCACGGCATCTGTGCTCGTCGGTGGGGCATTCGCGCTCCCGCAACGCACGCGCGGGTTCGGAGTGCAGACCCTGATGTGGGGCGCAATCAACCTCGCGCTCGCGGCCGTCACCCGCAGGAGGGGCGAGGTCCCGAAGACGCAGACCTTGCGCCGCATCCTGCTCGTGAACACAGCGCTCGATGTCGGCTACGTCGCCGCGGGCGCCCATCTCGCCGTTCGGACGCCGACCTTCGGCGGCCGCCTACGACCCGCCGACGCGCGCGGTCACGGCCTGGCCGTCGTGCTGCAGGGGGCGGCGCTGTTCGTCATCGATCTCACCGCCGCCCGGCGCCTCCGGCACTGACGCGCGGTCAGCCCCGACGATCGACCCATTCCGCTTCGGGCCAGCTGGCGCAACCGCCGAAGCACGTGAGAGTGCGCCGGACGAAACCCCGGCCAGCCGTGGACCCGACCCGACATCAGGGGCGGGTCGTCCCAGGAATGGTGCTGCGGGAAAGGCCGATGGGCTGGTGCCGCTCGTGGCCTACCGCGACTGGGCTAACCGCGGGCCTTCGACCATGCGGGTCTGGATCCGACGCGGTGACAGGCGCAGTTTGGCGGGCCGCATGACGCGCCCCTGCGACTAAGCGATCGGAGATGTCGCCCGGCCGGGTGCGCGCTGTCGCCTGTCGATCGTTCGCCACTTAGCCCGCGACTCCCCTGAGTCGGTCGCCCGCCCGCGTGCGAGGTCGCTCGATCGCTATCCCCGTTGGCCGATCCAGCCGGCTAGGCCCGGCCGGGCGGATATGGCCCGGCCATCCACGGTCGGGAGTCGTGATCGGTCAGTCGTGCTCACACGCCGTGCGACGAGGCGTTCACGTCGCCCGCCGCGGCGACCGCTGACTTCAGCAGTTGGAAGCGGTAGCGCAACTCGTCGGCGGCCTTGACGTGATAGTCACACGAAGAGAGTGACTCATCACTGGACGCGCTCACGCATGTCCTCGTAGGAACCGCTGTCCAATACCTCCTCAGTTGCATCGTCGACAAATTCCACAACCACGTCGACGTCATCGGCACCGACGCCACTGAACTGCTGGAACAGTGCCCCCTGGATGCAGAAACCCAGGGCGAGAAGGCTCTCGAGCGCGCCGTACCGTTCGGCATCCACGTGGACCTTGAACGATGTCATCGCCTCATTGAACTCTACGGCTGTGACCGAATTCGTCTCATCCGCAATCAAACCGTCTGCGGCTGTCTGCGCGGATGCACGCATCTGCGCGAGCATGTCCGCCTGCTGCGCTCGCGTCATCGTGTAAACCACGGCGTCGCCGTCGATCACTGCCGAGATGCCCTCCTGCTCGGCGGCGTCGACGATCTGCTCGTCCGCGAGCACGCCCTCCTGATCGATCAGGGTGCGCGGGAGACGGATGTCGACCGTCGCGATAGCCTCTTCTACCTCGATCGCCGGAGTCGTCGAGGACGCGTCAGGGCCCCTCTCGCCACCCGCCGAACACGCGCCGAGGGACAGAACGGCAACGGCAATCAGCGCGGCGATAGCAGGACGAGCTTTCATGGGACCCCCAGATGTCGATGTCGAGCGGATCGACTCAGTTGAGCTTAAGCTCCCGGCGCTTCGGTACCCCGTCGGCCTTCGACGGGCGTACGCAGCGCGGTCCGGTCTGCGCCGTTATCTCGACGCCGCACCAGACCGTCGACATACTCGATCAGTTGCCCGCGCCTGTGGCGTTGCCACCTGGCGAGCGAACGCGCCCTCAGAACGATATGTAGTTACCGTTGTCATGCAGCATGAACGATTGCGCAGTCTCGGGTACCACGTAGGCCGTGTAGCCGGTGAAGGAGTTGCCCGGGTAGAGGGTCGGCCCCTCCCACATCTGCGGCATTCCGTCGCCGAAAACGACCGATTCGCTTGAGTACTGATTGCCTTCCGCCGTAGCGAGCGAGAGATCCCATTCCGCTAAGCTCGGCTCCACTCCATCAGCGTCGATACCAGTCATGGTGAGCTCTACGACGACGTACTTGAAGCCGCTCGGTGCCGGCGAGTTGAACTGATTCCAATCATTCACGAGCCCGCCTGCGTTTGCATCCACGATTCGCCCGGTGAGACTGTACTTCTCGCCTCCGAACAGGCCGACAGCGACGTAAGGCTGGGGATAAGGGTGTTCAGCTGACCCGTCCGCACTCGGCGCCGCAGGCTCCGCAGCCGGTTGTGACGGGGCCGATTCCTCGGCGACCGGCTCTTCCGCCGGCGGTTCCGGCTCCTGTGTCGCTGGCGGCTCGACAGCCTCCGCTGCCGGCGAGGCAGCCGCCACCGGCCTTGCCGGGGCAGTCACGACATTCATGAAGCCGATCGTCATCACCAGCCCTGTGAGCATCCCGAGGCTACCGAGCACGAGGCCGAAAATGCCCATCACCTTCGACTGGTGCTTGACCAGTGCAAAGATGCTCAGCGCGACGGCCGCCACCCCGAGCAGCAACCCCAACCACGGAATCCAGCCGATAACGAAAGCGCAGATACCAACGATCAATGCAGCGAGCGCCAAACTCTTGGGCTTCGCAGGAGCATTGCCGGGGTACGCGGGCGCGTTCGGAGCCTGCGTGTACGTCGCAGTGGCAGCGCTCATTGCGATCGAACCGTTACCCGTCGCCGGCGACGGCGAGGGCTGTGGCCCGCTCCCGGGCGGCGGCGACTCGAGCCAGCGTGAGCCGTCCCAGTAACGCGGTTCATTGTTTGCGTGCGGTGCCGCGTACCAGCCGGCAGGTGTTCCAGACATTCGTCTCCCCAGATGAAATCCAACGCCCCAGTGCGTCTCTGGGGACGTTACCGCCTATCGAGCACCTCGCCAGTCACGCGAGCACCCTTCCCCCTCGAAGTGCGGGGATTGTCAGCGCGATTCCGATGACCACCTGAACTCCCCCGATCGCGAGCCACGAGCTGACGGCATCCACTTCCGGCATGGCCGCCACGGCGATGTAGTTGCCGACGTGGAAGCCACCGTGCACGCCGACGGCGGCCCACAGCGACCCGGTCCACAGCAGCAGTCCGACGGCGAGCAGGGAGAACCCGAGCGGAAGCGCGAGGTACAGCACGTGCTCCGAGACCGATTGCTGTCCGCCCTGGGACACCAGGTGGATGGCGGTGAAGACGAGCGTGGTGACTGTGATCGCCAAGACGGGGCGGTCGCGCAGTCGCCAGAGCAGCCATCCGCGGAACAGCAGTTCCTCGGGCAGTGACTGCTGCACGAAGGCGAGCCCGAGGTAGTAGATGATCAGCAGCGCGCTGACGAGCACGACGTCCTGTTCGCCGCCGGGAAGTTCGTCGTCTCGGATGGGACCGATCGCCGGAAGCGCTGCATAGACGATGACCACGGTGAGCGCAGAGACTCCGATGCCGAGCGCAAGCCACAGACCCGAGCTGCGTCGCCAGCTCCAGCCCGCGGCTCGCAGGGGTGCGCGCTCGACCGTGGTCATCCAGATGCGCAGCACGAGTAGGACGAATCCGAGCACCGATAGTTGCACGACTGCGGCGAGCGCGAACCCCCACGGGGACGAACCGCCGAAGACCTCCGCCGCCCCCGGAATCAGAACCACAACGGCGGGAATCACCCCCGCCAGGAGGTTCGCCGCCATCAGGATCGCGACCGCGACGACTGCTCTCACGATGATGCCGAGCGGACCCACACCGAGTCGGGGCGGCTGCGCAGGCTGAACGTGGTCGCCCGAAGTAGTGGCGCTGGATGCCGGTGAGGAGCTCATATCGCAAAGCTAAAAGCCGGCCTTCGGCTGCGCATCGTCCTCGAGTCAGTCCTGCTCGTTCCGGCAGTCACTTGTCGCCGGGCAAAAGTCGTGACTCGGGTCACCGCCATGACCCGCGTCGCCTACATACGCTGAAGCCATGGCGCGCATTCCGACTCTCCGTACCGGTCTGCTCGACATCGCCGTGAGCTTGGGCTTGGCCGGTCCGGTTCTGATGGTGCTGTACTCCTACGACTCCCGTCCCCTCTGGCTCACGGTGACGGTCACGGTTCTGACGGTCGTCTCCGTTGCCCTCTGGGTCATCTGGCGCAGGTCGGGCCAGCGTTCGCGTGTTGCGGCCGCCCTATTCGCGGTCATCGCCGTCGTCGTGATGTCGTTCGGCAACGGCGCCCTCTACTACGGCATTATCTGGGCGGCTCTGCTGATGCTGGGCGTCACGTTCTCCGCGACGAGAGTGCTGTGGGGCTATGCGACCACGCTCGTACTCATCGTCCTGTCCCTGCATCTCGCCAGCGGAAGCCCGGCAGAGTTCATGCTCGCGGAGGCCATCGGCACGGCAGTGCTCGCGGGGATCGCTGCGGCAGTCGCGGTCGTGCTGCGAGACAGTCTGCGCGTGAACGACGATCTGCAGGATGCCCTTGCGCGGCTCGACGCGGCGCATGCCGAGTTGCAACGACGGTACGCCGCCGATCGCGATCTGGTCCTCGCGCAGGAACGGGAGCGCACGGCCCGCGAACTGCACGACGACCTCGGCCATCGCCTTACGGCGGTCGGCCTCTCGTTGGACTACGCCAGTCGCGTCGCCGACCCGGCCGCAGCACGCGCTGAGATCGTTCACGCCCGAGCGGTCGTCGGCGAGAGTCTGGAAGCGATGCGGCGGCTCGTCCGTGCGATGCATCCGATCGAACTCGGCGAGCTCGGCGACCTCGACGCGTTCCGCACGCTGGCCAAGAGCTTCCGCGGCACGGGACTGACTGTCTCGGTCGAGATCGAGGGCGAGCGCTCTCTGCCACGCGAGCACGCACTGCTCCTCCTCCGCTTCGTTCAGGAAGGTCTGACAAACGTCATCCGACACGCGGATTCCGCCACCGCCAGCCTGCGCATGGAGGTCGGCGCCACGTCGATTCAGGCGACGCTCGACGACGATGGCGTCGCGTCCCAGGGTGGGACACCGCCGGCTGCGGGCTTCGGCCTGCGCTCGCTGCGTGCACGGGCCGAGGAGCTTGGTGGCTCGCTGGCGGTTGAGGGAGGGGCGTCGGGTTTCCGACTCTCGATGCTGCTGCCCGTCCGGGCGGGCGGCGAGACTGCGGGTGCCCCGGAAGATGTGAGCGTGCCGGCGGGAGTCGCGTGAGCGCCATCCGCGTGCTCGTCGTCGACGATCAAGAGCTGCTCCGTCGAGGCCTGCGAATGATCCTCGAGACCGACAGCGGCGTCGAGGTGGTCGGCGAAGCGGAGGACGGTTCGCGAGCGCTCGCGCTCATCCCGACCGTCCGCCCCGACATCGTGCTCGCGGATGCGCGCATGCCCGTCCTCGATGGACTGGGGCTCTTGCGAGAGTGCGCGGTGCATCATCCGGGTCTGCCCGTGCTGGCCCTTACGACGTTCGACGACGCGGAACTCGTTCGGTCGCTGCTCGAGGCGGGCGCCGCGGGGTTTCTTCTGAAGGATGTCTCACCCGACCGGCTGCTCGACTCGATCAGGCATGTCGTCGACGGTGGCCTGGTCATCGATCCGCGCGTCGCACGCGTCGCGCTCAGCCGTGACAGCAGTGCCGCTCCCCCGCTCTCACCCGTGCTGACGCAGACGGAGCAGGCCGTCGCGGACCTGCTCGCGCTCGGGCTACCGAACGCGGAGATCGCGGCTCGCCTGCACCTGGCTCACGGCACCGTGAAGAACGCGGTCTCGGCGCTGCTGAGGAAGTTTGCGCACACAGACAGGACGTCGCTGGCGTTGGAGTTGGCGCGCGGGCGGTGAGCGCAATCAGGGCTCCGCTCGGGAACCGCTCGCGGGCGCTCACACTCGGGTCAGGCGTGGCCCTCTTTCAGGCCGACATCGATGACAGATCTCATATACTCCCGGAGATCAGGGTCGCAGACGTACACGTACGTCCCCAGAATCCCGCGCGTCAGCAGGACTCCGTAGATGTTTTGAACGAGCGCGAGGAGATCTGCATCCGTCGTGCGCCGACCAAGCTGGCTCAGGTTCTCCTTGCCCTTCCTATCGCGGTACGCAGCGCGGTCCACCACTACTCGTCCGTCATAGCACAAGTCGTTGCCGATGATCACGCCGGTGTAGTTGAGGTCGTATCCCTGAACCGTATGGATGGATCCGACCTCCTCCAGCGACCCGGGAGAGTTGATCCAGTCCTTATCAGTGCGATTCCACGTGAACGGGATACCTTCCAGCTCGAAGTCGAATCCCGGTTTGTTCCCTCGTGTCTTCCAATCCCAGGCGTAACCGGCCACGAGACGGGCGAGCCCAACCTCGCGGTCGCGCTTGCGGATCGCAGCTTGCATGCCCGCGACGCTGTCGAAAAACCTCAGATCGTATGCGCCGAAGTCAGGGCGGTCTCCCGCCCGCAGCTCGCCTCGCAGCAGCTGACGAGTGAATCCGACATAGTCGGCATCCGCCCTCACGCGCATCTGTCTCGCTAAGGGGAACCACCGATTGTCTCGCTGCGCGCCCCTGACCTCGGTGTCAAGCACGTCGCTCGGGAGGTCTGCCGGCCGGACACCCTGCCGCTCGTCGATGAGCAAGATCTGGTGACGGCTTTGCGCACGGACCCAGTCGAGTTGAGTCTTGGTCGTGTCGTCCACTCCGAAGAGCCGTGCGTTGATCTCAGCGAAGTCCCGGTTTCGGATGCCCGACGACTGATTCGCGCGGCGATTGAGCCGGTGCGTCTCGTCCACGATCAGCAGGTCGAACGGCACAGTCGACTTGCCCACATCGAACGGGTTGAGAACGAGCTCTTCGCTGACCTTGGGGGTCTTCCGAAAGACCTTCTTGATCGAGTCACGTAACGACTGCTGCGGGACGACGAGCCCGATACGGACGCCCCTCAGCAACTCCCGGTTTTCAGGAACGAAAAACTCCGCGAAGAGAGAATCCTGTTCGACTTCATCCGCGTCGTCATAGTCGCGTATGTCGCCCAGCAGCTTCATGAGGAAGATAGCAACGATGGTCTTGCCCGTGCCGGGGTTCCCCTGGATGACGCTGGTGGATCGGGTGCCCGCCGCGAGATCTTGCAGAAGCGCCTCGACGATCTGCTCGACGGCAATCGCTTGCTCATGCGTGAGGACCTTGAACGGTGAGAGCTTGAATAGATCGGTGTTCTCGATCTCGGGGATGCTCCGCTGAAATAGCCCCTCGGAGCGCAGCTGCTCGAAGACGTCACGGAAGCTCTCCCGGTACCGTTCCCGCTCGTAGTAGCGAGCATCGATGATGCCCTCGTTGCCGTTGAGGACGGTGAAGTGCCCGTCACCCGCAAGCCAGCGGATGAGATGCGATTCGAGATCGAGACACGCTGACTTGTTGAACGCCTCGTCAATCACCACCCGCGATCGGCGCAACGCTGCCTTGGCCGGGTTGCGCAGGTGCTGCTCCATCCGCGAGGCGGCATTGATGGTCTCGCCGACATAGACGAGCGGTGGGCCCGGGGCTCCGGCGCTGTCGAGTACGTACACGACCGGCCAATTCGTCCGCCGCTCATCTTCAGACGCCCAAGCCCGAACGTTCGACACGGTGAGGTCGAGCTCCTCGATCTCAGAGGGCGTCATACTTGGTGCTCCGTCCCCTCGCCTTGTCGACGGGGTACTTTGCCCGGGTCTCGGCAAGCTTGTCGAGAACGATCTGGTCCAGGTCGAGGCCAAGCCGCTCCGCGAGAAGAGTGCAGTAGGTTACGACGTCAGCCAGCTCTTCTCGGACCCGCGTCTCGTCGGCATCGTCGCTCCACTGAAAGCACTCGAGCAGCTCTGCGGCTTCTATCGAGATGCTCTTGGCGAGGTTGCTCGCCGTGTGGAACTGACTCCAGTCACGCTCGGCGACAAACTGCGACAACGCTTCTTTCACCGACTCACTCGTCACGGTGCGACGGTACCGCAGGCGGACCCCACTCACTGCTTCCGAGGCCCGGAACAGCGAGCTAGCGAGTGATAGGTGCCCCTGGAGGGATTCGAACCCCCGACCCGCTCCTTAGGACGGAGTGGCTCTTCCACTGAGCTACAGAGGCAAGGCACCCCAAGTCTAGACGGCCGCGGGCCGCGGCATCCCGTCTCTCCTCAGCCCCACCGCGCCCCGCCCTAAGCTGACCAGCGTGACCCGAGACGCCCCAGCCGCTGCGCCAGCGCGCAGGCCGCTGCGGACGGCGCTCGGGATGCTCGCCGCCTCCGTCCTCTTCTTCGCCACCATGGCCACGTGGATCGGCGGGCTCATCGCGTTCCACGCGCTCGGTATCCCGATGCAGGGCGATGAGTGGCTCGGCTGGGTGCTCGCGGGGCTCATCGCCCTCGCGGTGTGGCCGCTCGCGGGACGGCGAGCACATCGCGAGTTCTGGGCTCACCAGCACCACGGCGCCACTCCGCCGAAAGCGTCCGTGACGGCACCGGACCGCGCTCTCCGCATCCTCGTCATGGTCGTCGGCGCGGCGGGGCTCGTCGCGCTGTGCGGGCCGCGCAACATCACTCTCGCCCTGGCCGAGGCGTGGCAGGTCCTCGCTCCCGGCGGACGGTCATCGAGCGCGCTCCTGCAGCTGATCGGTCTGCTGCTGTGCTTCGTGCTGATGGTTCCGCCGATGCTCATCACACAGCGGAGCCTCCGCCGCACCCCGCGCGATCACCCGGATCGCCTCAGTCTCGAGCTCCGCCAGAACTGGTACGTCTCGGCGGCGACCGCGTGGGTCTGCTGCCTGCTGCTCGGGCTGATCGTGAGCTTCGTTCTCGTCAGAACCCTCTGACGCGATAGCCGTCCGCCGACCTTCAGAATCCCCTGGGAGTCGGCGCTCACGTTTGCGTTCGGCTCGGATTCTCGGAATCGTGGCGGGCTCCGCAGCAATCCACGGAAGGAGAGCTTCATGCTCACGCTCACCGAGAACGCCGCCACCGCGGTGAAGAACCTCACCGCCCAGATCCCCGCCGAGACCGGCGGTATCCGTATCAGCGACTCCGGCTCCCCCGAAACCGGCTTCGCCCTCTCCCTCGCCGAGGCCCCGCACAGCGAGGATGCCGTCGTCGAAGCCGATGGTGCACGCATCTTCGTCGACCCGGCCGCGGCCCTTGCGCTGGATGACCGCGTGCTCGACGCGCAGGTCGACGGCGAGGGCGCGATCAGCTTCGCGCTCGGCGTCCGGGGCTGACACCCCGACAGACTTCGAGAGCCCCGGCACCCGCATCCTCAGCGCGGAAGCCGGGGCTCTCGTCTGTCCGGCCGACAGCAAAGTGAGTCCAGGATGCGACGCGCATTCATCGCCGGCGACAAGCGAAATTTGAGCATCGCCCGCCGTCGGGCATATTAGAGGGGTCTCATCTGAAAGGCCCAACGACGTGACCGATCGCACCTCTTCCCCGCCCGCATCGTGGTATCCCGACCCGGGTGGAATATACGAGAGCCGCTACTGGGACGGCGCTACCTGGACCGACCACATCGTGATCAATGGGGTTCAAACGCGCGAGCAGGTCCGCGAAACACCCGAAAGCGCCGCTGCCACGCTCGGCCAGCCCACGACACGGCGCGCGGCCCGTGAATTGACGGTCAGCGAGTCCGTAAGCGATGACATGCCCGCTGCGGGCGGGCAGGTCGGCGCACCCATCCTTGATGAAGCTGCGCCCACCATCGCCCAACAGCCGAGCGCGCCTCTCGCCCCGCAGGAACTGTCGCCAGCTCGGTCGACACCGCCGCAGAAGGTGCCGTTCTTCGGTGCCCGCAAGTTCGCTCAGGACCTCCAAGCAGAGAATGCCCGCCTCGAGGAACTCATCGCTCGCTACGGCCTTCGCGAGCTTGCCGACTTGGACGCGGCGAAAGTGAGCATTCAGGCGGAGACCGCGCGGGCAGAAGCGGATCTTGACCGCGCTCGTTCCGGTGCCTTCGCGGCCCACCAGGAGAAGGCATCGGTAGCCGCCCAGGTCATCGACCTCCGCAATCAGATCGAACTGCAGGAGTTCGGACTCTTCGATTTCGAGCATCCCGCGGAAAGCTCAGTAGCGCTAGCGACGGAACTTGAGTCCGTGCGCAGCGAGATCAAGAGCAAGATTAGAGCTGGTGGGGCCACGCAGGCCACGCAGAACTTCACGTTCAACAACAGCGCCGCCAAGGGACGAAAGTTGGTCGCCGACATGTCGAAGCTTCTTCTGCGGGCCTACAACGCCGAGGCTGAGAACTGCGTCAAGACGGTTCGAGCAGGCAACCTCGATGCGGCACGCAAACGCCTTTCGACAGTCGTCGATCAGGTCGAGCGTCTCGGCAAGATGATCGATCTGCGCATCACTCCCGGGTACCACCGGCTTCGGCTGCGCGAGCTCGAACTTGCGAGCCGTCATCTCCAGGCGGTCCAGGCCGAGAAGGAGCTCGAGCGCGCACGACGCGAGGAACTGCGGGAGCAGAAGAAGGCTGAGCAGGAGCTCGCGCGAGAGAAAGAGCGGCTGCAGAAGGAGCGCTCGCATTACGCGAACGCGCTCGCGACCCTGGAAGCGAAGGGTGACCTCGAAGGGGCACAGCGCATTCGCGAGAAGCTCGACGATGTTGAGAACGCGATCGAGAACGTTGACTACCGCGCGGCGAACATCCGAGCCGGTTACGTATACGTGATCAGCAACATCGGTGCTTTTGGCCCCGATGTCGTGAAGATCGGACTCACACGACGGCTCGACCCCATGGACCGGGTGAACGAGCTCGGAGACGCGTCCGTGCCGTTCCGATTCGACGTGCACGCGCTGTTCTTCGCCGATGACGCTGTTGCGATCGAGTCCATGCTGCACCAGCAGTTCGCTGAGCAACGGCTGAACAAGGTGAACCTGCGGCGGGAGTACTTCCGCGTGACGCCCGAAGACGTACTCAACGCGCTGAATGAGCATCACGTCGAGGTCCTCGAGTACACCCTGGACCCGGTTGCAGCCGAGTATCGGAGCTCCATCGCCGTCGTCTGAGACCCCGTCGATAGGGTCGAAGGGATGGAAGCTGAGATCATCCCCCGCATCGTCCTCTTCGTCACGATGGCCGGCTCGGGTGCGCTGCTCATCTGGATGGCGCGGGCCGCGGCATCCGGAAAGCTGAGGCGGAACTCGCTCGCCGGCATCCGCACACCCAGCACCATGGCCAGCGACGAAGCCTGGCTCGCTGCCCACGAACGTTCGAAGGGGGCGACCCTCCTCACCGGTTACCTGTCCATCGCAATCGGCGTGATTTCTCTCGTGCCGATGCCGCCGGCAGCGCTCGGGATCATGGTGCTCGTGGGCGCCGCGCTCATGATCATCGTGATGATGTGGGGAACCCGCGTCGGCACCAAAGCGGCGTTGGCGGCAACCGAGGCAGCGCGATGACACCAACGCCCGTCGAGATGAACCTGCACGACGACGTCGTCTTGCGGTCTCTCCGCCCAGAGGATGCGGCGGCCCTTGCCGAGGCGTACCGCGTGAATAGCGAATACCTCGCACCTTTCGAGCCCCTCCGCCCGGCGAACTTCACCACCGAGGCAGGTCAGCGCACCGAGATCGCCGCGCTCACCGCGAGCCGCGAGGCCGGTACGGCACTCCCCCTCGTCCTCGCCCACGGATCGCGGATCATCGGGCGGACCACGCTCTCGGGCATCACACGCGGAGCCTTTCAGAGCGGCAACCTCGGCTACTGGATCGACCAGAGCTACGCAGGTCGCGGCCTCATGACCGCCGCGGTTGACGAGATCTCACGCCTCGCGGCGGACGAGCTGCAACTGCACCGCATCCAGGCCGGCACGCTCGTCGACAACGTCGCCTCGCAAACCGTGCTCAGAAAGTGCGGCTTCATCGAATTCGGGCTCGCACCTCAATACCTGCTCATCGCCGGGCGCTGGCAGGACCACCGGCTATTCCAGAGGATTCTCGCGAGATAACCCGCGGGCGAGCGCACGAATACGGCAGGATAGGCCCGCACCATTCTCGTGAGTCGAACCACCCACTGGAGGATCCTGTGACCTACGCCGCCGCTCCGCAAGCTCCCGCTTCCGGGCCCACTCCCCTGTCACAGCCTCTTTACGGCGCCTCGTTCGGCCAGGCGTTCGCCCGCTTCTGGCGGAAGTACGTGACCTTCTCGGGTCGCGCGAGCCGGAGCGAATTCTGGTGGTTCTACCTCGCGCACGCGCTCATCGTGACGGCGATCTTCGCGTTCATGATCGTCGGTGCGTTCTCCGGGATGACGACCGATCCCGTCACGGGACGGGACCAGCCCGGGCCGCTCATCGGCGTGGGTGCGTTCCTGTTGGTGCTCTGGCAGCTCGCAACCTTCATCCCGATGATCGCCCTGTCGTGGCGCCGGCTGCACGATGCCAACCTGGCCGGTCCGTTCTGGTTCCTCGGATTCGTGTTCCCCATCGGCGGCGTCGTCGTCCTCGTGCTCTGCGCACTGCCGAGCAACCCCGCCGGGGCACGCTTCGACAAGTAACCGCGGTCGCCCCGTAAACCGAG
The DNA here is from genome assembly GCF_029991045.1 of Microbacterium sp. BDGP8. Classification (NCBI taxonomy): domain Bacteria; kingdom Bacillati; phylum Actinomycetota; class Actinomycetes; order Micrococcales; family Microbacteriaceae; genus Microbacterium; species Microbacterium sp. BDGP8. Next base: position 2,133,922 of record NZ_CP120712.1, read on the forward strand.
GCCCGCAGAAAACTGCTCGCCGTCACTCCCCGCGATCGGCGAGCCAGTACAGCGCACCGTCGGCCGTGCGCTCGAGCACTCCGGTGTCGACGGCGTGGCGGCGGAAGAACGCGACATCCGTCACGAACACGCTCAGCCGCTCGTTGAGCGCCGGCTCGGTGACTTGTTCGCCGGCGCCGACGACCCGGCGGGCCACGGCCGCCACAGCGGAGTCGAGCTCGTCGAGCGCGAGGTCGCCGGCGGAGATCCGCGACCCCTGCAGAACGGCGAGCGGGCCGAGCTGAGCGTCGAGCGCGGCGAGCGCGTCATCCAGAAAGCTCTCGTTCAGGCGCACGCCGTCATCCGTTCGCTCGGCGATGCCGCTCCGGACGAACGCCTCCGACTCTCGATCAACGGATGCCGACGGCGTCGACCCGATCAGATCGGTGAAGGCGCCCCGCAGCCGCGGACTCCGAAGCATCATGACGAGGGAGCGAACCGGACGCAGCGACGAAGCGGACATCCCTCGATCCTCACCGAGCCACACGCGCGTAGCAAGACGACGGCGACGCTAAAGCGCATGTAGACCCAGGTACTGGTCGCCCAGACAAGTCCGAACCGCAGTCCGATGTGGCATGTCGCGCCCCTTCGTAGCGTCGATGGGGACGAAAGGTGACACATGATCCGTGTTCAATCGCTCTCGAAACGGTATGGCCAGAAGGTCGCGGTCGACGGCCTCGACTTCGCGGTCGAGCCGGGCCGGGTGACGGGATTCCTCGGCCCGAACGGCGCCGGCAAGTCGACCACCATGCGCATGATCGTGGGGCTCGACAAGCCGACATCCGGCACGGCCGAGGTCAACGGTCGCGCGTACCGCGACCTGCCCGCGCCACTGCGCGAGGTCGGGGTGCTGCTCGACGCCCGCGCCGCGCACAAGCGCCGCACCGCGTACAAGCACCTGCTCGCGATTGCCGCGACCCACCGCATCCGCGCCCCGCGCGTGCGCGAGGTGATGGAGCGCACCGGTATCGACTCGGTAGCGAACAAGCGCGTCGGCGGCTTCTCGCTGGGCATGGGCCAGCGGCTCGGTATCGCCGCAGCGCTCCTGGGTGACCCGCAGACGATCATCCTCGACGAGCCCATCAACGGACTCGACCCCGACGGCATCCTGTGGATCCGACGCCTGCTGCGCGAACTCGCCGCCGAGGGCCGCACGGTGCTGCTCTCGTCGCACGTCATGAGCGAGATGGCCCAGACCGCCGACCACCTGATCGTCATCGGTCGCGGCGCGATCATCGCCGACGGGCCGATGCGCGATGTCATCGCGGGAGCGACTCAGCCGGTCGTCCGGGTGCGCACGCACGACAGCGAGCGGCTCGTGGCGGCGGTCGCACGCCCGGGAGTGACAGTCATCACGCGCGAAGACGGCGCGCTCGACATCACCGACCTGACGACGGAAGAGGTCGCGCGCATCGCCGGGGCCGCGGGCGTCGTGCTCTACGAGGTGACGTCGGTGTCGGGCTCGCTCGAAGACGCCTACCTCGCCCTCACCGCGCACGCCACCGAATACCCGTCGGCACCGAGCCAGAACGAGAAGGACAACTGATGGCCCCCACCACCAAGCCCCACCGCCTCGACGCCCGCACCCAGCGCCCGCCGTTCACCGCCGTGGTGCACTCCGAGTGGATCAAGGTCGTGAGCCTGCCGTCATCCGTCCTCGCACTGGTCGGCATCCTGGCGGTGGGAATCGGCGGGAGCCTGTTCCTCGGCCTGACCCTCGAATCATCCGGCGTGCCCTCGGTTCCCTCCATCGAGCGCACCATGGCCGACGTCACGGTACCGATGGTCGTGCTCGGGCAGATCATCGCCGGTATCTTCGGCGTCATGACGATCGGCGCCGAATACTCCTCTGGTGCCATGCAGACGACCCTCACGGCGGTGCCGCATCGGATGCGGATGCTGACGGCCAAGACCCTCGTCACCTTCACGACCGTCACCGCCGTCGCCCTCGTCACCGTGTTCGGTGCGTGGGCGGTGACGAACCCGATCTACGACGGCTTCGGTCTGGGCGCTCCCCTCACCGCACCCGGGGTGTTGCTCGCCCTCGTCGGCTCGGCTGTCTACCTCGGCTTCTGCGCAATGTTCGGACTCGGCGTGACGACTCTCGTCCGCTCGACGACCACCGGATCGATCATCGTCTTCGCCGCGACGCTGCTGCTACCCGTACTCAGCTCGCTGCTGCCGTTCGGACTCCTCTCTCGCGTCATCCGCCTCGGCCTGCTCGGCAACGCCGGTGACGCCATGGGCCGGGTGGGAATCGAAGGCGGACCTTTCCTCGACCTCTGGAGCGGACACATGAGCGTCGGAGCCGGCTGGCTGATCGCGGCCGTCTGGGCGGGTGCAGCAATCGTGATCGGCGCGGTGGCGCTGCGGACGAGGGACGCGTGAGCCCGTCCCCAGGGCGACGGGACGTGGCGGATGCCGTCATCCTCGTCTCCTACCTGATCGTCGCAGCGTTCCTCGGGTACCTGTCCGTCGAATCGACGATCGCCACTCCCCTGTGGCCGGTGCTGCTGCTGGCGCTCGCCGGGGTGGCGGTGATCGTAGCCTCACGGCGGCATCCGGCTATCGGTTTCGGCGCTGCCGTCGCCCTGATGCTGGTGTCGTTCGCCGCGGGAACGGGGGCCGAAGCCCTCCTCGTGGTCGTCGCGCTCTACCGCGCCGGTCTCGACGAGGCACGCCGCGCGTGGGTCTGGTTCGGGTGGGCGACCGCAGGAGCGCTCGTGGCGTCGCTCGCGCTCGCGGTGCGGGTGAGGGTCGGTCCACCGCTGCTCGGCCTGGCACCACGAGAGGATGCCGCAGCCTGGGCGACCGACTGGGCGAGCATCGCCGTCGTGGTCATCGCCGCGAGCCTCATCGCGACCCTGCTCGGCATCAACGCCGGGCACGGCCGGCGGCAGGCCGCAGCGCTCGCCGAGCGCGCGGAGCACCTGCGGCGCGAGCGCGATCAGGAGGCGAGCATCGCGGCCGCGGCCGAGCGCGAACGTATCGCCCGCGAGATGCACGACGTCATCGCGCACAGCCTCGCGGTGATGGTCGCGCTCGCCGACGGCGCGCAGGCCTCGGTCGACCAGCGGCCCGACGAGGCGCACCGCGCCATCGGTCGGGTGAGCGAGACCGGGCGGCGGACCCTCGGCGAGGTGCGGCGGCTGCTCACCGCGGTGCGCGGCGAGCGCGACACGGCGCTGGCAACAGAGGCGCCCCGGGTGGAACGGATCCCGGCGCTCGTCGAGGAGTTCCGGTCAGCAGGCATCCCGGTGCGGCTGGAGCAGACCGGAACCGTGACCGAAGGCGCTGCGGTGAGCCTGACGATCTACCGCATCGTGCAGGAGGCGCTGACGAACGTCCTGCGGCACGGACGTGACGTGCGCGACGTGCTCGTGCGGCTGGTGTTCGAGCGAGCGGAGGTGAGGATCCTGGTGAAGGACGTGTCGGCGCCGGCTGCCCCGTCTACCTCGCCGGGGCGCGGGCTCGTCGGCATCCGGGAACGGGCCGCCTTCTACGATGGCTCGGTGGAGGCTGGGCCGGTCGCCGGCGGCGGCTGGCGGGTTCTCGTCCGCCTCTCGACGGAGGAACGATGACCCAGCCCGGCGCGCCCGAGGCCCGTACGGCGGTGCTGCTCGTCGACGATCAGGAACTGATCCGGTACGGCTTGCGCCTCGTGCTCGAGGCTCAGCCCGACCTGGTCGTGGTGGGTGAGGCATCCGATGGCGCCGAAGCCGTGCAGGCAGCGCAGCGGCTGCGTCCCGACGTCGTGCTCATGGACGTCCGGATGCCGGGACTCGACGGCATCGAGGCCACCCGCCGGCTGACCGCGGCTCTGCCCGAGACGCGGATCATCGTGCTGACGACGTACGACCTCGACGAGTTCGCGTTCGGCGCACTGCGGGCGGGCGCGGCCGGCTTCCTGCTGAAGAACACCCGCCCCGACGAGCTCGTCGCGGCGGTGCGGGCCGTCACGGCGGGTGATGCCGTCGTGTCGCCCCGGATCACCGCGAAACTCATCGACGCGGCCATGCCGCATCTCTCTGGCACCGGCCGGCCGGCATCCCCCGAGGCACTCTCGGCGCTGTCGCCGCGCGAGCGCGACGTGTTCCGCCTCGTCGGGCAGGGGCTGACCAACGCCGAGATCGCTGAGGCGCTGCACCTGAGCGAATCGACGGTGAAGGCGCACTTCGGCCGCATCCTGGTGAAGCTCGACCTCGCGAACCGCGTACAGGCTGTGATCCTCGCCTACGAGCTCGGAGTGGTCAGCGTCGACCGCTGAGCCTGTTTGCGGCACGGTACGGCGGTGTGGCTCACTCTGGCCGGCGCTTCGTCTGGCACTTCGCGCCCCCTCGGGTCGGGGGTGGGGGCCACAGCTGCCAAGTGAACCGCCTCGCCGATGCCCACCTCGCGCAGCCCAGGCTCCCACGGCAGTCCGCGCTTCATTTGGCACCTCATGCTCCTTCAGCTCGGGGGGTGGGGCCACGGCTGCCAGGTGAACCGCGTGAGTCGATGCATACTGACCTCGTGAGGATCGCGATCGCCGGCAGCACCGGCACCGTCGGCAAGCTCGTCCACAGCATCGCCACCCAACGCGGACACGACGTCGTCGCGCTCGCGCGCAGCAAGGGTCAGGACCTCGAGCATGCCTCGCTCCCGCCTTCGGTGCTGGACGGTGTCGACACGATCGTCGACGTCAGCGGCATCCAGACGCTCTCGCGGCATCGCTCGCGCCGGTTCTTCGAGAGGGTGTCGGCCAACCTGCAGCAGGCGGGAACGGCCGCGGGTGTCAAACACCTCGTCGCTCTCTCGATCGTCGGCATCGACGGGGTGGATGCCGCGTACTACGGCGGCAAACTCGCGCACGAGCGGGCGGTGCAGCGCGGGGCGCTCCCCCACACGCTGCTCCGCGCTGCGCAGTTCCACGAGTTCGCCGAGCAGACGCTCGTCCGCGGGAAGATGGGTCCGCTCACGGTTGTTCCCGCGGCCCGGGTTCGCCCCGTCGCGGCAGAGGAGGTCGCCGACCACCTCGTCACGCTCGCGGAAGGCGAGCCGGTGGGCCGCGCGCGCGACCTGACCGGGCCGCGCGACGAGCTGCTCATCGACATGGTGCGAGCGCTGCTCGATGCCCGAGGCATCCGCCGCACCACGATCGAGATGCGCCTGCCGGGCTCGTTCGGTCGCGCGATGTCGTCGGGGCGCCTGCGCGGGCACGCGAACGCCGAACGCGGAACCGTCACGTTCGCGCAGTGGCTCGCGAACCAGAGCTGAGAGGGGCGCCACCGAGGCCGCGGAACTCATAAAGCACAAGAACTGTTGCGCAAGGCTTCTTGTGCATCTAGCGTTGCGGGTATGACCTCTGCCGATCGCTCCGCTTCTCGACTCGAGACGGCGGCCTCCATGCGCGTGCTCGCGCACCCGACCCGACTGCGTCTCCTCGGCATCCTGCGCGAGAACGGCCCGCAGACGGCGGCTCAGCTCGGCGAGATCGTCGACGAAGCGCCGGGCACGATCAGCTACCACCTGAGCAAACTCGCCTCGATCGATCTCATCGAGCCCGCCGAGCCGCGCAGCGCCGATCAGCGCGAGCGCTGGTGGCAGGCCGCCGCTGCCGAGACGACGTGGGAGCCGGCCGAACACCTCGACGACCCGGCCCAACGAGCCGCATCGTCGGCGCTGGAGAAGTCGATCGCGCAGATCTACGCCGCCCGCTACAGCGAGTACGTCGACGCGATGCCGACTCTTCCCCCCGAGTGGGTGGCCGCCGGGGCGACCGGTGACCGCACGCTGCGCCTCACACTCGACGAGCTGACCGCGATGCGCACCGAACTCGAGTCGCTGATGCACCGGTGGCAAGAAGCGAGCGCGCGGCACGACGACGCAGACGAGACCGCCGTACCGGTCGCCCTCGTCTACCAGGCCTACCGCCGGCCATGACCACGACCGACTCCCCTGCCCGTTCGGCCGATGTCACGCGCCGGCGCGCAGCATCCCGCGCCCTCTACGCCCTGCTGTCGGCGCACGCGATCTCGCAGACGGGTAACGTCATCACGGCCTTCGCGATCCCCTTCTACGTCCTGGCCACGGGCGGCTCGGGCGTCGAGGTCGGGCTGGCCGCGTTCGCCGCGACCGCGCCCGTCATCGTGGGAGGCGTGTTCGGCGGGGTGGTCGTCGACCGCATCGGCGGCCGTCGCGCCGCGATCGTCGCCGACATCGTGAGCGGTGTGACGGTTCTCGCGATCCCCGCGCTCGCGCTCACGGTGGGCCTGCCCTTCTGGGCTCTGCTGGCACTCGTCTTCACGAGCGGCGTGCTCGACACCCCCGGCCAGATCGCCCGCCGCGTGATGCTGCCCGAGCTCACGGAGGCGGCGCACGTCAGGCTCGAACGGAGCGTCGGACTCCTCGACGGCTCGGAGCGCCTCTCCAAGCTCATCGGCGCGTCCGTCGCCGGCGCGCTCGTCGCTCTCCTCGGACCGATGGCGGCGCTCGTCACGAACGCCGCGGCATTCTTCATCTCGGCTGCGATCACCCGCCTGATGGTCCCCGCGACGACGGTGCGAATGGCCGCTGTCGGCGACACGGATGCCGCAGCCCGGCGCTCGTACTGGCGCGAGCTGCGCGACGGGTTCCGGTTCGTCGCGCATGATCCGCTCATGCGGCTCATCGTCGGCATGGTGCTCATCACCAACCTGCTCGATGCGGCCCGCAGCGCCTCGCTGATGCCTCTCTACGCGAACGCCGAGCTCGGCGGCGCCGGAGCCCTCGCCGTCATCGTCGCTGTCATGGGCGGGTGCGCGCTCATGGGCAACATCGCTTTCGGCTTCATCGCGCACCGGATGCCGCGGCGTGTGACCTTCGCGCTGTGCTTCCTCGTCGCCGGCGGCCCGTCCAGCGCGGTGTTCGCCCTCGGCGCGCCGTTCCCGGTGCTCGTCGCTGCCGCCGGCGTCTCGGGGCTCGCGGCCGGCGCGTTGAACCCGATCCTCGGCGCGGTGCAGCTCGAGCGCGTCCCGGCGCCCATGCGCGGTCGCGTCTTCGGCCTGCTCAACGCCGGCACGTGGGCAGGGGTCCCGCTCGGCGCGCTGCTCGGCGGCATCGCCGCCGATGGCCTCGGTCTCTTCGCATCGTTCGGCATCGTCGCGATCGTCTACACCGTGGTCACGACGGCACCCCTCACGGGCGGAGCCTGGCGGCTGATGGAACGGCGACCGAACGAACAGGCGGCACTCTAGGCCCCTGCGCCACGTCTCGCACGTCGTTCCCTATCCGGCACCCGCTCGTGTTGACTGCGGGGATGAGCAACTGGGCCGAGACCGTCATGTTGTGGCACGTGTACCCGCTGGGGTTCACGGGAGCACCGATCCGGCCGGACGGCGCCGACGACGACGGCCAGTCGAATGCCGGCGCCGCAGACCAGCCCGTCGAGCACCGACTGAGCCGCATCGAGGACTGGCTCGATCACGTCGTCGAGCTCGGCCTCAACGGGCTGCTCCTCGGCCCGGTCTTCCCCTCGAGCACGCACGGCTACGACACCGTCGACTACTTCCGCATCGATGCTCGGCTCGGTGATGACGGCGACATCGACCGTCTGATCGCGGCCGCCCACGACCGCGGCATCCGCGTGCTGTTCGACGGCGTCTTCAACCATGTGGGACGCGAGCACCCCGCGTTCGCGGCTCTGGAAGAGCAGGGGCCGGAAGCCGACACCGCTGACCTCTTCCGCGTGCGGTGGGACGGCTGGCAGCCCGGCGAGCCGATCGACGCCGACGTCTTCGAGGGGCACGACGCCCTGGTCACGCTGAACCACGACTCCCCCGCCGTCGCGGATCTCGTCGTCGAGGTGATGACCCACTGGCTGGGCCGCGGCATCGACGGCTGGCGCCTGGATGCTGCCTACGCTGTGCCGTCCGCCTTCTGGGCGAGAGTGCTGCCGCGGGTTCGCGCCGAGTACCCCGAGGCATGGTTCCTCGGCGAGGTCATCCACGGCGACGCCGCCCGCATCGTCGAGGAGTCGACGATCGACTCGCTGACGCAATACGAGCTGTGGCAGGGCATCTGGCACGGCATCGCCGACCGCAACCTCTTCGAGCTGAAGCACGCGATCGAGCGGAACAACGAGCTCCTATCGGTCTTCGCTCCGCAGACCTTCGTCGGCAACCACGACGTCACGCGGATCGCCTCGGCGATCGGCCCCGACCTGGTGCCGCACGCGCTGGCGGTGCTGTTCACCGTGGCCGGGGTGCCGTCGGTGTATGCGGGCGACGAGTACGGCTACGAGGCCGTGAAGGAGGAACGACTCGGCGGCGACGACGCGGTGCGCCCCGAGTTCCCCGATGCGCCGCCCGCCCCCGAGTCGCTGCCCGAGACCGCGCAGCACATCCTCCGCACGCATCAGCAGCTCATCGCCGTGCGCCGGCAGCATCCCTGGTTGCGTCGCGCCCACACCGACGTCATCCATATCGACAACACCGCGATGGTGCTGCGGACCGCGACGGGAACGGATGCCGTCGTCACGGCGCTCAACGTCGGCGACGCGCCGGTGTCCGTGCCGGTGGCCGATGCGACGCGGCTGCTCGCCGGATCGCTGGCCGACGACATCGACAGGCACGCCGGCGAGGCATCCCTTCCCCCGCGCGGCTGGGCAGTGCTATCGGCTACCCCCGCCTGACCCGCGACCCGACCCAGATGGCGGTTCTCCCCCACGCGTGACGACAATTCGCGTCGGCTCGCATCGGGTCGCGCGGGGCGTCAGCGGAAGTCTCGTGACTGGTGCCTCACCCCCACTCGCAGGTCTTCGAAGGCGTCGGCGAGGATGTTCACGACCCCCTCGTTCGACCGTTCGAGGATGCCGCGGACGATGAGCGCCGGGCTGTCGCGCACCACCCGCCGGTAGCGGTGCCACATGCCCGTCGAGCAGATGACGTTCATCAGTCCGTGCTCGTCCTCGAGGTTGAGGAACGTGATGCCGGATGCCGTCGCCGGCCGCTGCCGGTGGGTGACGAGCCCGGCGATCTCGACACGGCGCCCCGACTCGTGCTGTCGCAGATCGTTCGCGGTGAGCACGCCGCGCGCGTCGAGCTGCGAACGGTAGTGGGTCATCGGATGGTCATCGGGTGAGATGCCCGTGGCCCACAGGTCGGAGGCCAGCACGTCGTAGCTCGACTGATCGGTGAACAGCGGCGGCTGCACGGCGATGAGCGAATCGGGCAAGTACTCGATGCGGTCCTGCGCAGCCGACCCCGCCAGCCAGATCGCCTCGCGACGGGTGTGCCCGAAGCACTCCAGCGCCCCCGCGGTCGCGAGCGCTTCGAGCTGCGTCGTGTCGGCTCCGGTGCGGCGGACGAGGTCGCGCATGTCGCGGTAGGGACCGGATGCCTCGCGCTCGGCGACGATGCGCTCGGCGAACCTCTTGCCGATGCCGGTGACCGCGGCGAGACCGAGCCGCACCGCGAAGCCGCCATCACGGCGATGCGCAGCCGACTCGTCGGGAGCGTTGATGTCGAAGACCGGCACGGGAGGCTGCTCGCCGAGGCAGCTGTCGAGCCCCGTCGGCCCCGACCGCCCCGCCTCACCCGACACGGATTCGAGCACGGCCTCGGCTCCCGAGAGCTGCAGGTCGGGGCGCCGCACCTCGGCTCCGTGACGGCGGGCGTCGGCCGCCAGTGTCGCCGGCGAGTAGAAGCCCATCGGCTGAGCCCGCAGCAGCCCCGCGAGGAACGCCGCCGGGTAGTGCAGCTTGATCCACGAGCTGGCGTAGACGAGCAGCCCGAACGAGAGCGAGTGGCTTTCGGCGAAGCCGAAGTTCGCGAATGCCTGGATCTTGGCGTAGATGTCGTCGGCGGCATCCCCGACGAGACCGTTCTCGGCCATGCCCTCGTAGAGCTTCTGCTTGAGTGAGTCGATGCGCTCGATGCCGCGCTTGGAGCCCATCGCACGACGCAGCAGGTCGGCATCCTCGCCCGAGAGTCCGCCGATGACCATGCCCATCTGCATGAGCTGCTCCTGAAAGACCGGCACCCCGAGCGTGCGTTCGAGCACGGGCTTGAGCTTCTCGTGCGGATACGTCGTTTTCTCGTACCCGAGCTTGCGGCGCACGTACGGGTGCACGGCACCGCCCTGGATGGGCCCCGGCCGGATGAGCGCGATCTCGATCACGAGGTCGTAGAACCGTCGCGGCTGCAGGCGCGGCAGCAGTCCCATCTGCGCGCGGGACTCGACCTGGAACACCCCGATCGAGTCGGCCCGGCACAGCATGTCGTAGACGGCGGCCTCTTCCTTCGGCAGCGTCGAGAGCTCGAATCTCTCCCCCGTCGCCCCCTCGATGAGGTCGAAGCAGTACTGCAGCGCGGCGAGCATCCCCAGTCCCAGCAGGTCGAACTTCACCAGGCCCATCCAGGCGGCGTCGTCTTTGTCCCACTGGATGACGGTGCGGTCCTGCATCCGGGCGTGCTCGATCGGCACGACCTCGCCGACAGGACGATCGGTCAGCACCATGCCGCCCGAGTGGATGCCCAGATGCCGGGGAGCCTTCAGCAGTTCGGCGGCGTAGGTGAGCACCCGCTCGGGGATGTCGTGGTCGGGACCGGTGTCGAGCGTGGCTCCCCAGCGTTCGACCTGCTTCGACCAGGCGTCCTGCTGTCCCGGGGAGTGCCCGAGGGCCTTCGCCATGTCGCGCACGGCGTTCTTGGGCCGGTACTGGATGACGTTCGCCACCTGCGCCGCACGCTCGCGCCCGTAGGTGGCGTAGACCCACTGGATGATCTCCTCGCGCCGGTCGGAGTCGAAGTCGACGTCGATGTCTGGTTCCTCCTCGCGCAGGGCGGACAGGAAGCGCTCGAACGGCAGCCGGTAGTAGATGGAGTCGATCGCGGTGATGTCGAGCAGGTAGCAGACGGCGCTGTTGGCCGCCGAGCCACGCCCCTGACAGAGGATGCCGCGCCGCCGTGCCTCTTGCACGATGCCATGGACGATGAGGAAGTAACCCGGAAAGTCCTTCTGCTCGATGACGGCGAGCTCTCGCTCGATGCGGTCGCGGTCTTCGGCCGGCAGGTTCGGGTACTTGCGCGGCACGGCTTCCCACACGAGGTGCCGCAGCCACGTCATCGGTGTGTGCCCCTCGGGAACGGGAAGCTTCGGCAGGGCGGGCTTGGCCCGGCGCAGCGGGAAGGCGAGCTCGTCGGCAAGCTCGACGGTGCGCGCCACGGCTCCGGGGAACCGGCGGAAGCGCCGCGTCATCTCGGCTCCCGACCGCAGGTGCGCCCCGGCGTGGGACGGCAGCCACCCGTCGAGCTCGTCGAGACCGCGGTTGGCCCGGACCGCCGCGATCGCCGCGGCAAGGTGGACGCGCTCGGGCACGGCGTAGTGCACGTTGTTCGTCGCGAGGATCGGCAGACCCCGCTCGCGGGCGAGGCCGGCGAGGATGTCGTTGTGTCGCGAGTCGAGCGGCTCACCGTGATCCATCAACTCGACCTCGACGGCGTCGCGCCCGAACCGGTCGACCAGGGCGTCGAGCTCGGCGGCGGCAGCATCCGGTCCGCGCTCGATGAGCGCCCGACGCACAGCGCCCTTGCGGCATCCGGTGAGGATGCTCCATTCGCCTCCGGCGATGTCGGCCAGATCGTCGAGCCGGTACCGGGGCTTGCCCTTCTCCGCTCCCGCGAGCTGGCCCTGCGTGAGCGCCCGCGCCAGCCGGTGGTACCCCTCTTCGCCGCGGGCGAGGACGAGCAGATGCTCGCCCGGCGGGTCAGCCTCGTTGCGCGCGGCGCCGACGCGCTGCGGCAGATCGAGCGACAGCTCCGCCCCGAACACGGTCTTCACGGCCAGCTGCTCGGCGGCCTCGGCGAAGCGGACGATGCCATAGAACCCGTCGTGATCGGTGACAGCCAGGGCGTGCAGCCCCAGCCGTTCGGCCTCTTCAGCCAGCTCTTCGGGCGATGAGGCCCCGTCGAGGAACGAGTACGACGTGTGCGCATGCAGCTCGGCGTATGGCACCGCGTTCTCGGGACGCTCGATCCTCGGCGCGGAGTACTTACCCCGCTTGCGCGACCACGCGGGACTGTCGCCCCCGTCCGCACCCGGCGGCGCGCTCGGCGCGCGGTTGCCGCTGAGCAGCCGCTCCATCTCGGACCACGGCACCGAGGGGTTGTTGAAGCCCATCAGTCGTACCGCCCCTCGACCGACCATTCGCCGCCGTCGCACACCAGCAGCCACGCGGTCTGGGTGGCATCGACCATCTGGAAGCGGTGGGCATGGCGCGCTCGCGCGGCATCCCACGCCCGCTCGATCACCGGCCACGGCCCCGCCCACGAGCGGATGCCGCGCGACCCGGTCGACGACACCAGGGCGGCCGGGATCGCCGTCAGCTCGCCCCGCCCGTCGACGGCCACCATGTCGCCCTCCCGATCGACGACAGCCAGCGGCAGCGCCCGCTCGAAGACCGTCGCGGGCAGCGGATCGGGCAGGCTCCCCGGCCAGGGCCGTTCGCGCGAGCTCGTCACCGGGCGGTCACCCCACGGCACGAGCACCTGCCGCTCGGCGAGCCAGCGGCCACCGCCCACGACCGGGGTCACGACGCCCGTGTGGCCGAGCATCGCCTGCACCCGCGACAGGGCGTGGTGCACCCGCTGCTCGGGACCGGAGCCGAACAGCGACACGGCGTGATGGGATGCCGCATCCACCGCTTCGGGCTCGATCTTGACCCGAGCGACACCGCTGGTGAGCTTGCCGCTCTCGGCCAGCTGCCAGCGCACCCGGTCGACGACGGCGGCGGCGTCGAAGGTGCCGGGGTGGAGCCAGACACGGTTGCTCGTCTCGCCCCGGTCGCCGGTGAGGATGACCCGCAGCTCGGTGCACACGAGATCGACCGCGCCGAGTCCGGAGATGAACTCCTCGGCCGCGACCCTCATGCCGAACGCGACCTGGTCGGCGAGGTCGAGCGGAGGCTCGAACGAGACCTCGCGGTGCAGCTCGGGCGGCGGAGTGCGCGGGACCACCGGGCGTGAATCGGCGCCGGAGGCGAGGCCGTGCAAGCGCGCGCCGCGGGGGCCGAAGCGTTCGACCAGTCGTTCGGGCTCGATCGCGGCGAGGTCGCCGAGGGTCTGCACGCCGAGCCGGGCGAAGAGGTCGACGGAGTCGTCGTCGAGCACCGCGATCGTCAACGGTGCGAGGAACTCCGCCGAGCGTCCGGCCTCGACCACCCGGATGGGCCGGTCGGGGCGGGTGCTCATCCGCGCGGCCTGCTGCGCCGTGAAGGGGCCGTCGGCGACACCGGCCCGCACGTCGAGGTCGCCCTCGGCGACTGCGGCCAGCAGCGCGCCGGCGGCCTCGGTCTCACCGCCGTAGAAACGTGCGGGGCCGCGCACGCGCAGCGCGCAGAGCCCTGCCTCGAGCACCTGCACTCCTGGCGCCATCTCTTCGAGGCGCGCGACGATGGGAGCGAACTCCCGGTGATCGCGCACCGCATCCGCGTCGGCCACCTGCAGCGCGGGGCATCGGGCCTGAGCGTCGCGGCGACGCTGCCCACGTGCGACGCCGTCGGCCCGCGCAGCCGCCGAACACGCGATGACCACGCCCTTCTCGAAGACCGCGATCGGCGCGTTCGGATCGCCGCCGCTTTCGCGCACGAACGCCACGACCGGCCAGTCGGGCACCCACACCACGAGGCTGCGTACCGGTGCCGTCGCCTCCTGCTCCCCCACGTCAGACCGCCCGTCGCATCGGGATCGGCTCGACGACCGGGCCGCCCGCGAGAGCCCGCTCGTGCGGAGCAGCCGAGATCGCGCCATCGGGCGCGGGCAGCAGCATCCGCGCCGATCGGGGAACCGGGAACCGCCGGCTCGACACGGTGACCGTCAGCTCGCGGTCGCTGAGGTAGCCATCGCCGTCGCCCAACCCCGACCACCGCGGATCGGTGACGTCGAGCATCGCCTCGGTCTGCGGCCACGGCCCCTGCACGAGCAGCACCGTGCCGCGGTCGCGCAGCCGGCCGGCGAGCTTGGCGATATCGGAGTCTTTCGCCCGTTCGGGCGGACGCACCGCGACGATAGGAAGCACGTCGGCGATCGTCGCGGTGACGGCGAGCCAGCGTGCGCCCGGATCGGGGATCAGCACGACGCGCGACAGGTCGACCCCGGCGTGCTCCGCCGCCTCGGCACCGAAGCCCGGCATCCCGACGACACCGCACCACGACCCGGTCTGCGACGGCTGGGCGAGCAGGGCGAACAGGAGCGACGACGAGGAGCCCAGCGAATAGGCCGCGCCGGGACGCAGCCCCCGCCCGGGCAGCAGTCCGGCCAGGGCAGGATGGGTCGGCAGCACCGGAGCGTCGAGGCGGCGCCCCTGCATCCGCTCCATCTGCGCGCGCAGTCGCTGCACGTCCTCGGCGGCAGCAGGATTGCGCATGATCGACCTCACTCAGCAAGGGTAGAACATATGTTCTAGACCATCAATGTCGAGATCGAAGATACGACCGACGTCCGACATCGCGTGGCAGATTGGATCGCGTGAACGCCTCCGACACCCCGCCCGTGACCCTGCGCCCCTACCGGTCGGCCGCTGACGAACTACCGGATGCGGAAGGTCCTCTCACACGTCACGCGTTCTGAGGACGAGAAGAGCGGCGAGCGTCGTCCATAGCGTGAAGATCGCCATGATCCCGAGTCCCACCAGCGGCGGCATCCCGCTCGTCGTCCCGACAGCGTACGAGGCCTGGCCGGCCGTCGTGGGCCAGTAGGTACCCGCGAACTCGCCGATGACCCCGGGCATCCCCGGGGCGAGAGCGGGCACGAGAAGCGCGACGGTCACGATGATCGCGAGCGCACCGGAAGAGCTTCGCGTGATGATGCCGAATCCGAGGCCGAGGACGGCCGTGAGGACGAGGTACACGATCGCACAGACGATGGCCCGAGCAGTTCCAGGGTCATCGAGTGCCGACATGGGCAGGCCGGCCGCAGCGAGCGCGGCCTGCGTGGCACCGAAGCTGCCTGCCACCGCCGCGACTGCCACGACCAAGCCGATGAGCGCCGAGACTCCCAGCTTCGAAGCCAGGAGAGCCCCGCGCCGGGGCACGATGGCGAGGCTCGTGATGATCTGCCCCGAGCCGTATTCACTGGTGATGGCCTGCGATCCGATGGTCGCCAGGAGGATCTGACCGACCAGGATGCCCTTGAAGCTGATGCCGGTGGGGTCAAAATCGGAAGGGAGCGCGGCCTGCCAGTCGGCCACGAGCCCGCTCACCCCCAGCAGGCTGACCATCACCGTCACGACGACGGCCGAGGCAGCGAGGATCCAGGTGCTGTGGACGCTGCGGGCTTTGATCCATTCGGAAGCGAAGAGGTTCATGTCAGGCGGCCTTCTGCTCGATCGTGGTCATGGCGAGAAACGCGTCTTCGAGCGAGTCCCGAACGAGGGTGAGCTCGAACACCTCGGCGCCGGCGGCGGAGGCGATGCGGCCGACGCTCTCCGTCGTCGCCCCCGAGACGATGAGGACGTCGTTGCGATCGGCGTCTGCCCGAACCGGAAGCCCGGCTCGCCGGAGCGCATCACGCAGGACGTCGGCATTCGGAGTCCGAACGCGGACGTACTCGTTCGTGTGCGAGGCGATGAATGCGTCCAAAGACTGGTCGGCGAGCAGACGACCGTGGTTGATCACGATGAGGTGATCCGCCGTCAGTTGCATCTCACCCATCAGATGGCTCGAGAACAGCACCAATCGGCCTTCCGCAGCGAGCTCGCGCATCAGGGATCGAGCCCAGCGGATGCCTTCCGGGTCGAGCCCGTTGAGAGGTTCGTCGAAGATGACGATGCCGGGGTCGCCGATCAACGCCGTGGCGATCCCCAGCCGTTGCTTCATCCCGAGCGAGAAGTCGCCGGCCGGCCGGCTCCCTGCTTCAGCCAGGCCCACCAATTCCAGAACCTCCCCGACTCGACCCCGCGGCACGCCTCCAGCACGCGCGACGGACGCGAGATGATCCACGGCCGTACGCCGCGGATGAACGGCACGCGCATCGAGCATCGCGCCGATCACGCGCATCGGATGGGGCAACTCATGCAGACGATGCCCGTTCACGGTCGCGGCGCCGCTCGTGGGCTTGTCCAGGCCGAGGAACATGCGGAGAGTGGTGGACTTGCCCGCCCCGTTCGGCCCGAGGAAGCCGGTCACGATCCCGGGCCGAACCTGGAATGACAGACCGTCCACGGCGGTGACGGTTCCATAGCGCTTGACGAGATCGTGAGCTTGGAGAGATGCCTGCGTTGTCTTCTGCACGGCAGGTACACTACACCGTACCGTGTAGTTTTGCTGCACTGGTCGGTGTAGAGTTCGGGAAGAGCAAAGGATGACGATGAGCGATGCGAGGCCGGTCAGGCAGGGCCAGGAGCAGAAGCGCTCCGCGATACTCGCGGCGGCGCGAGAGCTCTTCGTCGAGGTGGGCGTCGAGCGATCGAGTATGGATGCCGTTTCGGCGCGCGCGGGTGTCTCCAAGCGCACCGTCTACGACTACTACGGCGATAAACGGCGGCTGCTGCTCGGAGTGGTCGAGAGCGCGGGCGAGACGGCCGTGAACACCCTCCGCGAGCTGTCCGAGACGCACCTGCCGGACACCATCGCGATCGACGGCCGCGATGAATTGCACCAGGCTGTGATCGCGTTCGCCGCCGAACTCGGGGGGTTCCTCGCCACGTCGACGAACTACGCAGCCGCTGTCAAGCTGATCTCGGAGAACGAGTCGCTCCTGCCCGAACTCGAGGACCACCCGCTGGACCGAGCGCACGCCGACGTTCTCGCCGAGCGCTTCGCTCATTTCGCGACCGAGGGTCTGCTCGACCTCGACGACCCGGGACTCGCCGCCGAGCATTTCCACGCGCTCACGACGCTCCGGGTTCTCAACGAGCCCGCTCGCCGCCGGACGGACGCCGAGCGGGTCCGACAGATCATGACCGATGGCGCCGGCGCATTCCTGCGCGCC
The DNA here is from genome assembly GCF_029991045.1 of Microbacterium sp. BDGP8. Classification (NCBI taxonomy): domain Bacteria; kingdom Bacillati; phylum Actinomycetota; class Actinomycetes; order Micrococcales; family Microbacteriaceae; genus Microbacterium; species Microbacterium sp. BDGP8. The sequence continues at coordinate 2,150,907 of NZ_CP120712.1, forward strand.
TACGGCCCGAGAGCGCGGTAGGCGCGCACCGCGGCGATCAGGCGGCGAGACTCAGGTACGGCTCCCAGCGCGGGTCGGATCGCTCCGTGCCCCGTACGGCCCACTGCGGGCCTCGCGGGGGCTTCGGCAGCCATCGCAGCTCCCACCCCATCTCCTGCGGAGTGTGGTCGCTCTTGAGGTTGTTGCACCGCAGGCAGCAGGCGACGAGGTTCTCCCACGAGTTGCTGCCCCCGCGCGAACGCGGCATCACGTGGTCGATCGTCGACGCCGCTTTCCCGCAATAGGCGCATCGGTGCGCGTCGCGGCGGAGCACGCCACGCCGCGTCACCGGCACGCGGCGCGCATTCGGGATACGGACGTACCGGGTCAGGACGATCACGGCCGGGCGTTCGTACGTTCCATCGATCCCGAGAACGGGATCGTGGACGACGTGCTCGACGATCGTCGCCTTGTCGTTCAACACCAGGAGGAGGGCCCGACGGAACGACACCACAGCGAGTGGCTCATACCCGGCGTTCAGTACCAGAGTGCGCATTTCCTGTCCTCACGAACTGCCCTGACGGCTTCAGCGGATGTTCGATGACCGACGTCGCGCGAGCCGTGCGGGCAGGCCCCGCGAGGGTGCGAGCACAAAAAAAGGCGCTGTCATGAAGACAGCGCCTTGATTCACGGCCGAGGCCGCAGTGGTGCACACGATGCCGCAGGACGTAGCGACCGATCGCATTCACGGTTCGAATGCCCGGTACTGGTCCCATCAGCTCCCCCTCGGCGTGCGCGAGCGTCGCGTTCAGGGTAATACACCCTCGACCCAGGAAGGTCGACGGGAGATGAACGGATGATGCGTGTCGTCAGCCCGCGTTCGCGACGAGCCACGACTCGGCGTTCATGTACGCGCCGTCGACCACGATCTCGAGATGCAGGTGCGTTCCGAACGCGCGGCCCGTATCGCCGACCTGGCCGAGCAGCTGTCCCGCCGAGACGGTGTCGCCGACCTGCACCGCGCGGGTGCCCCAGTCCATGTGCGCATAGAGGCTCGTGACGTTCGTGCCGTTGATGTTGTGCGCGACCTTGACGTACACGCCCCAGCCCGGACCGCTCTCGCTCGAGGCGACGACCGTGCCGTCGGCGACCGAGTAGATCGGCGTGCCACGGTCGGCCATGTAGTCGGTGCCGCGGTGACCGGCGTACGGGGTGCCGAAGTTGTTGAACGACATCAGCGGACGACGCACGAGACCGGAACCCGGCGCGACGAGCGGGATCGACTGGCTGTACGACGTCGACGACGAGGCGGTCGAGCTGCTCGCGGAGATGCGGTTCGCGAGGGCCTCGGCGGCTGCCTTGGCGGCGGCCTCCTCGTCCTTCTTCTTCTTGATCTCTTCGGGCGTGGTCGCCGTGAAGCCACTGCGGTCGAGAGACGCGGGTCCGACCTCGGACGCGACGACGATCGACTGCGCGTTGTTGGCGGCGACCTGCTGCAGCGTCATCGCGTCGGCCGACGTACCGCGCACGGCGGCGAAGGCCGGGATGGCGACGGTGGCGACAAGGCCGACCACGGCAGCGACGGTGAAGGTGCTGCGAACGGGGTGGACCCGGCGACGGCTCCGGCGGGAAGCGCGGTTCTCGATGGTCGCGACGTCCCGCTTCTGCTTCTTCGCCATCGGGAAGCGGCGGCCACGCAGGGCGCGACCAGAGCGTTCGGGATTCGTCGCGTCGACCTCGGGTACGTCTACCGACGAATCGTTGTGTTCAGCCAAATCAGTCCTCCGGCGCCTCTGCGCGATGGTCTGCGCTGGCTCGTCGACACTGCGCGTGTAGGTCCACGCGACATTCGGGTGTCACCGCGTGGACGACGAGCCGAAGAGGCAATCCATGCAGCGGTCTCGGGCGGGCTTCTCGCCTGAAGACTTCTCGAGGCTACCGGAAGGTAACGAATAAGTCACGCTGTCGTTCCCTTCCCCACCGGACGCTCAGGTCCGGTGGCCAAACGCTCGCGGACTCAGTCGCGACGCGTGAGGAAGATGTGCGACGCGACCTCGACGGGCAGCTCGAGCCCCTCGTCGACACCGTCCATCTGAACGAGGACGTACCCCTCCGAGAACTGGAACGTGCCCTCACGGCCGGGGACGACGCCCGCCGCCCGCAGCTGCTGCAGCAGTTCGGGGTCGACCTGGGCCGGCTCGGCGAGCCGTCGCACGGTGCCCTCGATCGGCCCGCCGGCCTCGTTCAGCAGACGCACGAGGCCCACCACACCGTCGTCGAAGGTGCGCGCAGGCACATCCCCGAGCTGGTCGAGACCGGGGATCGGGTTGCCGTAGGGCGATTCCGTGGGGTGACCGAGCAGCTCGATGAGGCGACGCTCGACGAGCTCGCTCATCACGTGCTCCCAGCGGCAGGCCTCTTCGTGGACATAGGCCCAGTCGAGTCCGATGACATCACTGAGCAGGCGCTCGGCGAGACGGTGCTTGCGCATGACGTCGACCGCCTTCTGCCGACCGCTGTCGGTCAGCTCGAGCGAGCGGTCTTCCGACACGACGACGAGTCCGTCGCGCTCCATGCGGCCGACCGTCTGCGAGACGGTGGGGCCGGAGTGCCCGAGGCGCTCGGAGATGCGTGCACGCAGGGGGACGATCGCCTCTTCCTCGAGTTCGAGGATGGTACGCAGATACATCTCTGTCGTGTCGATGAGATCGGTCATCACAGCCCTTGTCGTGCGCGTGGTCGGGAGGATCCCAGCCTATCCGCTGGTGAGGACATGCGAGGCTGCCCTTACCTCCTGCTCATGGCACGGCGGGCCCGGACGCCGCCCCTAGAATCGGCTCATGGCGCACGTCACCCTGCCCCGAGACATCCTTCCCCGCGACGGCCGCTTCGGCTGCGGTCCCGCCAAGATCCGCCCCGAGCAGGTCGCCGCCCTGTCGGGTCCCGGCTCGATCCTGCTCGGCACGTCGCACCGCCAATCGCCGGTGAAGAGCCTCGTCGGCCAGGTCCGCTCCGGCCTGTCCGATCTGCTGCGGCTGCCCAACGGATACGAGATCATCCTCGGCAACGGCGGATCGACCGCGTTCTGGGATGCCGCGGCATTCGGCCTCATCGAGAACCGCAGCCAGAACCTCGTCTTCGGCGAGTTCGGCGGCAAGTTCGGCGCGGCCGCATCCGCGCCCTGGCTCCAGGCTCCCGACATCCGCAAGGCGGAGCCCGGCTCGAGCATCTCGGCCGAGGCTGTGGAGGGCGTCGACGTGTACGCCTGGCCCCACAACGAGACGTCGACCGGTGTCGCCGCCCCCGTGCGCCGCGTCGTCGGCGACGAAGGCGCGCTGACCGTCATCGATGCCACGAGCGCGGCGGGCGGAATCGACTTCTCGGTCTCGCAGTGCGACGTCTACTACTTCGCCCCGCAGAAGAACCTCGGCTCGGATGGCGGCATATGGTTCGCCGCGGTCTCCCCCGCCGCGATCGAGCGGATCGAGCAGGTCGCCGCGTCGGGCCGCTACATCCCCGAGTTCCTGAGCCTGAAGAACGCGCTCGACAACTCGCGACTCAACCAGACACTGAACACGCCCGCCGTCGCGACGCTCTATCTGCTCGACAAGCAGCTCGAGTGGATCCACAGCAACGGCGGCCTGCAGTGGGCGGCTGACCGCACCGCAGAGTCCTCTTCGGCGCTGTACGACTGGGCCGAAGCGTCCGAGCACGCGACGCCGTTCGTCGCCGATCCCGCCGACCGCTCCCCCGTCGTGGTGACGATCGACTTCGACGACACCGTCGATGCCGCTGCCGTCGCCAAGAGCCTGCGCGGCAACGGCATCGTCGACACCGAGCCGTACCGCAAGCTGGGCCGCAACCAGCTGCGCATCGCGACGTTCGTCTCGATCGAGCCCGACGACGTGCGCCAGCTGATCAAGTGCATCGACTACACGATCGACCGTCTCTGAGCGCGTAACGCCGCTGAGACGACAGAAGGGATGCCGCACCGCGCGGCATCCCTTCTTCGTTCCCGTTCGAGCGGTCAGCGCTCCCAGGGCGATTCGTCATGGTCGGAGTCGTCGTTCTCGTCCGAATCATCGTCCTCGTCCGAGTCGTCATCATCGTCGTCGAACTCGTCGTCATCCGAGTCGTCTTCGTCGTCATCGGCAGCGCCGGAATCGAGCGCGTCGATGTCGACCCCGTCGACGTCGCCCGCGTGGGTGACCGCTGTGCTGCCGTCCGCGAAGTCGTCCTCGTCCGCGTCGTCGTCGAGGTCGTCCGCGTCATCATCGAGATCGGCCGCGTCGTCGTCGAGATCGTCCGCGTCGTCGTCGCTGTCATCGTCCTCGTCCGCGGCGGCCTGAGCGGCCTGGTAGTCCGCGAGCCGCACAGCCCACGGAACCCACTCGGGAGCGAGCAGCGCTCCGACGGCCGGGAGCAGCTCGACCTCGAGCACCGTCGGCTCGGCGTCTTCGACCACGGCGACGCTGACCGTCCACAGCCACCCGGGGTAGCCGGCCAGACGGTTGGCGAAGCGCAGAGATACGACGCCGTCGGCCTCGACGACGTAGTCGACGGGATCGCCGACGGTCGACGGGGGCGTGATCTCGGCGAGCGCAGCCAGGGCGAGATCGTGAGCGGCGAGCAAACGCTCGTCGACCGCGACCGGCTCGGACGCTACGGCATCTTGGGGCGCTGCGGCCTCGCCGGACGCCGGCTCGATGACTTCGACCTCGTCCGTCGCCGACGTGTCGGCGGGCTCAGGCGTCGAGGTCATCGGCGACCTTGCGCAGCACCGCGGCGATCTTCTTGCCGTGACCCGAGCTGGGGTAGCGACCGCGACGGAGATCGGCGCCGATGCCGTCGAGGAGCTTCACGAGGTCCTCGACGATGATCGCCATGTCGTCCGCGGGCTTGCGGTTGCGCTTGCTCAGGCTCACGGGAGCCTCGAGCACGCGGACGGCCAGCGCCTGCAGACCGCGCTTGCCATCAGCGACACCGAACTCGAGGCGCGTGCCGGGCTTGAGCGACTCGGTGCCCGCCGGGAGTGCCGTGGCGTGCAGGAAGACGTCCTGGCCGTCATCGGAGGAGATGAAGCCGAACCCCTTCTCGTCGTCGTAGAACCTGACCTTGCCGGTGGGCATGTGCGTACCTCGCTGTCACGGACCGCGTTTCGCGGGCAGAACGGAATGCCGGGGCCGTGTCAGCCCCGGTAACCAGCCTACGGCACCACTGCGAACCGCTACGCTGATGCGGATGAGCACGCGCAGCACGGGCGACGACCTTCCGGTCCGCCGTATCGACCGCATCCTCGCGTTCATGTCGCTGGGGCTGCTGATTCTGGCGATCGTCTGTTTCTTCGCGATCATCATCGGCACCGCGACCGGCATGGAGCAGGCAGACTTCGGCACCGGAGCGTGGCCCACGGTGAGCGCCATCGTGTGGATCGCGCCGCCCGTCGCGTTCGCCCTGCTGCTGACGGTGCTGATCATGACCTTCATCCGACGGAGCCGGGCCAACAAGGGCCGGTGACGTGTCTCCCGTCGACGCCCGTGCCCTCGCGAGCTGGCTCGCCACGGTCGACGACGACGTCCTGACGGACCTGCTCCGTCGACGCCGCGTCTCGCCCGACGCCGCCTGGGCCGATTTCTTCGATGCCGCCGAGGCCTTGCTCGATCCCGCGGCGGTGGCCAAGGCCGCTCCGCTTCTCACCCGGCCGCTCGTCGAGGCCATGGACGACGCGGTCGCCTCCGGCGATGCGGTTCCGCCCGGTCCGGCACGGGACGCTCTACTGCATCTCGGGCTCGTCTCTCCTGGCGGGATGCCCTACGCCGGTGCCGCTACGGCGTGGCGCGATATCCCCCGCCCCGAGGCCCCCGGCCGTTTCATCACGACGGGCTCGCCGGAGGATGATGCGCAGCTGGCCGAACGCGCCTTCACCGCGCTCTCGTCACTCGCCGATGTCCTGTCGCTTACGCAACCGTCGCCCCTCGGACGCACCGGTGCGGGAACCCTGGGTGCCGCCGACCGCCGCCGCCTGATCGAAGCAGGAGCGGTGGCGGATGCCGAGACAGCCGACCTCGTGATCGGGATCGGTCTCGACGCCGGGCTCCTCGGTCCGGTCGACCGCGAGTGGCGGGTCACGACCGAGGGAACCGCCTGGTTGCTCCGTGGCTCCGCCGATCGCTGGGCCGACACCGCCGGCCGCCTGCGCGACGCGCTCCCGGCAGCTCTGCGGACGACGGACGGCGGATGGCGGCCGCCGGCGCAGTGGCACCTCGCCTATCCGCTCGACCCGCAGTGGTACGCCCGCGCCGACCGCCTGACGGCGCAGTGGCGGCTGTGGGCGATCATCGACGCATCGGGGCGCCCGGCAGCCTGGGCGACGGCGCTCGCGAACGGAGGCGACGTCGACCGGACGACGCTGCAGGAGCACCTGCCCGGCGAGGTCGACCGCATCTTCCTCCAGAACGACCTCACGGCGATCGCGCCCGGGCCGCTCGAGCCCGCGATCGATGCGCGGCTGCGCCGGGCGGCGCGGCGCGAGTCGCGCGCGCAGGCGTCGACCTACCGGTTCTCCGCCGAATCGATCGGAGCGGCGCTCGCGGCCGGAGAGGATCCGGCATCCCTCGCCGAGTTCCTCGCCGCGATCTCGCTGACCGGCCTGCCGCAGCCGCTGGCGTACGAGCTCGAACGGGCGGCCGGCCGCCACGGCCGACTGCGCGTGGGCTCCGACCCCACCGGTCGAACGCAGGTCACGGCATCCGACCAGGGTGCCCTCGACACGCTCGCCGTCGATCAGGCGCTGCGACCGCTCGGGCTCGTGCGCGATGGCGACCGGCTGCTCAGCCGCAGCTCGGTCGACGCTGTCTTCTGGATGCTGAGCGACGCTCGCTACCCCGTCGCCGCGGTCGACGAGAACGGAGAGGTACGGATCCTCGACCGCGCCAAACTGGCCGCACCGGCGGACGACGCACCGGCGGGGAGCGACGACACCCGCTTCTTGCCTCTCATCGAGCGAATGCGTCGAGCCCATTCCTCCGACGACGCGGATGCCGCGTGGCTGGGCCGCGAGCTCGAGCAGGCGGTCAAAGCACGCGCGGTGATCGAGGTGAGCGTGCGTCTGCCGGACGGCTCGACACGTGACTTCGTGCTCGAAGCGACGGGGCTGGGCGGCGGCCGGCTGCGCGGACGCGACCGCGCCTCGGATGTCGAACGCACTCTGCCGGTGTCGAGCATTGTCTCCGCCCGGCTGACCTGAGCATCGCAGGCGCCCTCCGCACAGGCCGACGTGGGCTGAGCACCGGTACGATTGCTCGTTATGGCTGATGGCCCCCTGATCGTCCAGAGCGACCGCACCGTGCTGCTGGAAGTCGCCCACCCGAGCGCCGAGGATGCGCGGCACGAGCTCGCGATCTTCGCCGAGCTCGAGCGGGCGCCCGAGCACATCCACACCTATCGCATCACGCGCCTGGGCCTGTGGAACGCACGCGCCGCGGGGCACGATGCCGAAGACATGCTGGCCACACTCGACCGCTGGTCGCGCTTCCCCGTGCCGCCGTCGGTGTCGACCGACATCCGCGAGACAGTGACGCGCTACGGACGTCTGGTCATCGAGCGCGACGACGAGGGCACCCTGATCCTGCGCTCGAGCGACGCGGCCGTTCTCTCGGAGGTCACGCGCAACAAGCGCATCCAGCCGCTGCTCCTGGGCAACCCCACGCCCGACACGTATGTCATCGACGCCTGGGCCCGCGGCCAGATCAAGCAGGAGCTGCTGAAGATCGGCTGGCCCGCCGAAGACCTCGCCGGCTTCACGCCGGGCACGCCGCACGAGATCGAGCTGCACGAAGACGGCTGGAGCCTGCGCCCCTATCAGCGCAAGGCGGTCGACATCTTCACCGAGGGCGGCTCAGGCGTCGTCGTACTCCCCTGCGGCGCCGGCAAGACGCTCGTCGGAGCCGCAGCGATGGCCGACACGAAGACGACCACGCTCATCCTCGTGACCAACACCGTCAGCGCGCGGCAGTGGCGCAACGAGCTGCTCAAGCGCACGAGCCTGACTCCGGAGGAGATCGGCGAGTACTCCGGTCAGTCGAAGGAGGTCAAGCCGGTCACGATCGCGACCTACCAGATCCTCACCGCGAAGCGGAAAGGCGAATACGCCCACCTCGCTCTCCTCGACGCGCTCGACTGGGGTCTCGTCGTGTACGACGAGGTGCACCTGCTGCCCGCCCCCGTGTTCAAGCTCACCGCCGACCTGCAGGCGCGACGCCGGCTCGGCCTCACCGCGACCCTGGTCCGGGAGGACGGCCGCGAAGGCGACGTGTTCAGCCTCATCGGCCCCAAGCGCTTCGACGCGCCGTGGAAGGAGATCGAGGCCCAGGGCTTCATCTCCCCCGCCGTCTGCTACGAGGTGCGCGTCGACCTCCCGGCATCCGACCGCCTCGAGTACGCGGCCTCGGCCGATGACGAGCGGTACCGCCTGGCTGCCACCGCGCACGCGAAGATCGGGGTCGTCCGCGACCTCGTCGCGAAGCACACGGGCGAGCAGATCCTCGTGATCGGCCAGTACCTCGATCAGATCGATGTGCTGTCCGACGCGCTGGGAGCGCCGAAGATCACGGGTTCGACGCCCGTCGACGAGCGCGAGGAGCTGTACGAGGCGTTCCGAACGGGCGAGATCCCGGTGCTGATCGTATCGAAGGTCGCGAACTTCTCGATCGACCTCCCCGACGCCTCCGTCGCCATTCAGGTCTCGGGATCGTTCGGCTCGCGCCAGGAGGAGGCGCAGCGACTCGGGCGCCTGCTGCGTCCGAAGTCCAACGGTCACACCGCGAGCTTCTACACGCTCATCGCGCGCGACACCGTCGACCAGGACTTCGCGCAGAACCGGCAGCGCTTCCTCGCCGAGCAGGGGTACAGCTACACGATCCTCGACGCCGAGAAGCTCGAAGCGGCCTGAGCCGGTCGCCCCACGGCGGCCGTGTCAGGGCTTGGTGAGCTCGGGCGTCGGCTCGCCGGGAAGCGGCACGGTCGCCGTAGGCGTCGGCATGGGGATCGGCGGCGGCAGCTGGGTCCGCGGAAGGCCGTACGTGCGCGCGATCGGCCGCCGCCGCAGCACGTACTCGACGGCAAGGCAGTAGCCCCCGAGCAGCAGCACCGAGGTGGCGAAGCTCACCCAGCCGACATCCGCCGCCGACGGGTCGGTTCCCGCCACGATCCCGGTCACGAAGGCCAGCAGGTTGTTCACGATGTGCACCGCGATCGCGGCCTCGAGTCCGCCGGTGCGCCACGTGAGCCAGCCCGCGGCGATCGCGAAGAGCGCGACGGCTGCCTGACCGACCGGGTCGTAGAGGTGTCCGATGACGAACAGGGGCACCGGCAGCAGGATGGCGAACAGCGGATGCCGCAGCCACCGCCCGATCGACTGCATCAGGTAGCCGCGGAAGATGTACTCCTCTGCGGCGGCCTGGACCGGCACCACGAGGATGACCACGAGCAGACTCAGCCACAGCGTGGCGCCCGGGGGCGTGAGCGATGCTCCGCCCTGCTCGGCCGGGAGCAGCGAGGTGACGATCGCGACGACGACCGCCATGGCCGCGGCGAGCCCGACGCACACGATCAGCCACCGCCAGCGCAGCCGCCCGAACACGGCGGAGGCGAACCCGAGACGACATCCGTTGATGAGGAGCGACGCGAGCAGGTACGCGGGCAGCAGCAGCGCGATCGCGCCGAGGCCGACCAGCAGCGACAGCGGGTTCGTGACATCCAGGGAGTCGGAGGTCTCGAGCACGCGGTTCAGCGCCCGAGCCGCGTCGTCGCTCGACAGCGCGACGAGAAGCGCCGCGAGCGCGACGACGAGCAGCATGGCGAGGAAGAAGACGATGCCGACGGCGCCCACCGCGAGCGGGGTCCACCACCCCGAACGACGACGTGCGAAGACGAGCCGATGGAATGCGAGACGGTCGGAATCGATCGGACGCGGCATGCCTCCATCCTCTCGCGACCCCTACCAGGTCGACCCCCTGCGGCGCGATATCCAGCAAACCGATGGGATCCGGTGCAAGTATGGGCCTATGACAGCACCGCGCATTCTCGTCGTGGACGACGAACCGAACATCCGTGACCTGCTGATCACCGGGCTGAAGTTCGCCGGATACCAGGTCCGCGCCGTCGGCAACGGCGCGCAGACGATCTCGGCGGTGCTCGAGGAGGAGCCCGATCTGATCGTGCTCGATGTGATGCTGCCCGACATGAACGGCTTCAGCGTCACCAAGCGGCTCCGCGGGGCGGGCTACACCGCGCCGATCCTCTTCCTCACCGCCAAGGACGAGACCGAGGACAAGATCGAGGGGCTCAACGCCGGCGGCGACGACTACGTCACGAAGCCGTTCAGTCTCGACGAGATCGTCGCCCGCATCCAGGCCATCCTCCGCCGCACGATGCAGGCCGACGAGGAGTCGATCATCCGCGCCGGCGAGCTGACGATGGATCAGGACACCCACGACGTCCAGGTCGGCGACGTCTCGATCGACCTTTCGCCCACCGAGTTCAAGCTGCTGCGCTACCTGATGCTCAATCCGAACCGGGTGCTGAGCAAGGCGCAGATCCTCGACCACGTCTGGGAGTACGACTTCAACGGCGATGCCGGCATCGTCGAGAGCTACATCTCGTACCTGCGGCGCAAGATCGATCCGCACTCGTCCGAGCCGCTGATCCAGACCAAGCGCGGCTTCGGATACATGCTCAAGGCCGACAAGTCGGCCTGATCCGCGGGAGCGCAGACGCCTGAGCGATTCCGCGAACGACGGCGTCACCCGATGGTGGCGCGGCATCAGCCTGCGCACGAAGGTGACCGGGGTCATCGTCACGTTGCTCGCGATGGGTCTGATCGCCGCGGGCGTCGGCACGATGATCTTCCTCCGGAACGCCCAAGTCGCAGCGCTCGACGGCAGCCTCCGTTCGCTGGCCCCGACCGACCTGGCGAGCACGGTGATGGATGTCACCGTCGAAGACGGCATCGCGCTCTTCGAGGCGAAGGAGTCACCGGCGCCGACCACCTTCGTCGTCGCGATCTACAGCGCCGAGGGCGAGCTGCTGTCGGTCGCGGGCGGACCCGAGTCGGTCCGCCCCGATCTGCCCGCTTCGTTCCCCCTCGACCGCACGGTCGTCAAGGGCACCGAGCCTTTCGAGCTCGCCGCCCGTCAGGGAACCGGCACCTTCCACGCGAGTGTCGATGTCCTCCAGCCCGAGGGGTCGCGTGAGAGCTATACGCAGCTCGTCGCGCTGCCGCTCACCTCGGTGACACAGACCGTCGCGAACTTCATCAGCATCTACACCGTGATCGCCGCCCTCATCCTCGTGGCCGGCGCTCTCGGCACCCGCTGGCTCGTGACCCTCACCTTCCGCAGCCTCAGCCAGGTCGAGGAGACCGCGATGACGATCGCGGCGGGCGATCTGAGCCAGCGCATGGGCGACATCTCCCCCGGTACCGAGGTCGGCCGGCTGAAGATCGCCATCAACGCGATGCTCGACCGTATCGACACCGCCCTGGCCCAGCGCGACGCCACGGTCCAGCAGATGCGGCGGTTCATCGGCGACGCCAGCCACGAGCTGCGCACACCGCTCGTGACGGTCCGCGGATACGCGGAGCTGTACCGCATGGGCGCGATCACCGACGCCGAGCACACCGCGCAGTCGATGGAGCGGATCGAGAAAGAGGCCGTTCGGATGAGCGGCCTCGTTGAAGACCTCCTGGCCCTCGCGCGCCTCGACGAACGCCGTGACCTGGTCATCACGCCGGTCGACCTGCGTCCCATCGCCCGTGACGCCGCGCTCGACACGCGAGCGGCGGCGCCCGAGCGCCATGTCTCGGTGATCGAGTACTCCGATGAGACGCTCACGGTGGATCTGCCGACGAACACGGGGACCGGCGCGACGACGAAGCGTTCGGGCGGTGCCCGCAACCGCACCGGCCAGACGCTCTCCCGCCTGCGTCGGCGACCGAAGGACGAGCGGGGCGCACGCTCGGGAGACTCCGGCACGGCGTCCCGGAAGACGGATGCCGCGTCGGCGAACACGTCACCCGGCGCGACCGCGGACACGAAGCCGCTGCTGCAGCCGAGCGAGCCGCCGCTCGTACCGGTCGTCCTCGGCGACGAGAACCGCATCCGCCAGGTCGTCGCCAACCTCATCGGCAACGCGCGGCGCTACAGCCCGGAGGGCACCCCGATCGAGATCGCCGTGGGCCTGGACCGCGACGCCCGCATGGGATGGATCTCGGTGATCGATCACGGCGAAGGCATCCCCGAACCCCTGCGCGAGAAGATCTTCCAGCGGTTCTGGCGGGCCGACACGTCGCGCACGCGCGAGACCGGCGGCTCGGGCCTCGGCCTGTCCATCGTCGCCTCGATCGTGGAGGCGCTGCACGGTTCGATCGACGTCCAGGCCACGCCGGGCGGCGGCGCCACGTTCCGGGTCGCATTCCCCTTGGCCGATCGCCGCGAGGCCGCCGAGCATCTCTGGATCGAGACCCAACCGCTGCCGCGTCTGCGCGACGAGCGCTGAGCGGAGTCGCGGCGGCTTCTCCCCCGCCGCACCGGGCACTGGCCTCTCCCCGATCGCATCCGCGCGCGAGCGCAGCGGGTCGACGGCGACCTAGCGTGTCGGCATCCACCGCACACGACGCAAGGAGCGACATGGCCACCTTTTCGATCGACAGCGACGCCGTGGCGAGCGCCACCGCCGCCATCCGCGCCACCTCGGAACGCCTCGAGAGCGACACCGGCGCGATGATGGCACAACTGACACAACTGCAGGGCTCGTGGACCGGCAGCGCCGCTCTCGCTTTCCAGGCCGTCGTCGAGAGGTGGCGCGCGGCGCAGCGCGAGGTGGAGGCTGCGCTCGGCGACATCGGATCGGCACTGGATGCCGCCGGCCAGCAGTACCTGCAGGCCGAGGCTGCGGCCGCGGGCCTGTTCCGCTGAGGCCCCTCCGAAACGCAGAACGGCCCCTCCCGAAGGAGGGGCCGTTCTGTATGCGATGGATCAGAAGTCCATGCCACCCGTGGGGTCGCCCGCGGGAGCCGGGGTCTTCTCCGGCTTGTCCGCCACGACCGCCTCGGTCGTGAGGAACAGGCCCGCGATCGACGCGGCGTTCTGCAGCGCGGAGCGCGTCACCTTGGCCGGGTCGATGATGCCCTGCTCGAACAAGTTGCCGTACTCGCCGGTCGCGGCGTTCAGGCCGTGTCCGATCTCGAGCTCGGCCACCTTGTTGGCGACGACGCCCGGCTCAAGGCCGGCGTTCAGAGCGATCTGCTTCAGCGGAGCCTCGATCGCGACCTTGACGATGTTCGCACCGGTCGCCTCGTCGCCCGAGAGCTCGAGACCGCTGAACGCGTTCTTGCCGGCCTGAATGAGCGCGACACCACCACCGGCGACGACACCCTCTTCCACAGCTGCCTTGGCGTTGCGGACGGCGTCCTCGATGCGGTGCTTGCGCTCCTTGAGCTCGACCTCGGTCGCAGCTCCGGCCTTGATGACGGCGACGCCACCGGCGAGCTTCGCGAGGCGCTCCTGGAGCTTCTCGCGGTCGTAGTCACTGTCGGTGTTGTCGATCTCGCGACGGATCTGGGTCACGCGGCCCTCGAGCTGAGCCGAGTCACCGGCACCCTCGACGATCGTGGTCTCGTCCTTCGTGATGATGACCTTGCGCGCACGGCCGAGCAGGTCGACGGTGGCGTTCTCGAGCTTGAGGCCCACCTCTTCGGTGATGACCTGGCCGCCGGTGAGGATCGCGATGTCCTGCAGCTGAGCCTTGCGACGGTCGCCGAAGCCGGGAGCCTTGACGGCAGCCGACTTGAAGATGCCGCGGATCTTGTTGAGGACCAGCGTCGCGAGAGCCTCGCCCTCGACGTCCTCGGCGATGATGAGGAGCTCCTTGCCCTCCTGGATCACCTTGTCGACGATGGGCAGAAGGTCCTTGATGTTCGAGATCTTCTGGTTCGCGATGAGGATGTACGGGTCCTCGAAGACGGCCTCCTGGCGCTCCGGGTCCGTGACGAAGTAGGGGTTGATGTAACCCTTGTCGAAGCGCATGCCCTCGGTGAGCTCGAGCTCGGTGCCGAAGGTGTTCGACTCCTCGACGGTGACGACGCCCTCCTTGCCGACCTTGTCGATGGCCTCGGCGATCAGCTCGCCGATCGAGGCGTCAGCAGCCGAGATCGAAGCGGTGGCAGCGATCTGCTCCTTCGACTCGACCTCCTTGGCGTCAGCGAGGAGCTGGTCGGTGATGGCCTTGACGGCCTTCTCGATGCCCTTCTTGAGCGAGATGGGGTCGGCGCCGGCTGCGACGTTGCGCAGGCCTTCGCGGACGAGCGCCTGAGCGAGGACGGTCGCGGTGGTCGTTCCGTCACCGGCGACGTCGTCGGTCTTCTTGGCGACCTCCTTGACGAGCTCCGCACCGATCTTCTCGTACGGGTCGTCGAGCTCGATCTCCTTGGCGATCGAGACGCCATCGTTCGTGATGGTGGGGGCGCCCCACTTCTTTTCGAGCACGACGTTGCGACCGCGCGGGCCGAGCGTCACCTTGACGGCGTCGGCCAGCGTGTTCAGGCCGCGCTCGAGGCCGCGGCGGGCCTCCTCGTCGAAAGCGATGATCTTTGCCATGTGTGTGTCGTCCCTCCCGGACGGTGGAGAACAGTCTTTAGCACTCGATGAACGTGAGTGCTAAAGCCATTCTGGCACTCGCCCATGGGGAGTGCAAGCCGCGTGGCCGGTGACGCGACCCGGGGAAACGACGGAGCGCACCGCGATGGCGGTGCGCTCCGTGGAGTGTTGCGATTCAGGCGACGACGCGCACCGATTCCGCTTGCGGACCCTTCTGCCCCGTCCCCACGGTGAACTCGACCGCCTGCCCCTCTTCGAGCACGCGGAAGCCGCTCATCTCGATGTTGGAGTAGTGGACGAAGACGTCCTGCCCTTCGTTCACGGTGATGAAGCCGAAACCCTTCTCGGCGTTGAACCACTTGACGGTGCCCTGTGTCATGCGAATCTCCTGATGCTGTGCGACAGCGTCATCGTATGCAGGGCGTTCCGCCGGATCCGGCGCTTCCGGTCACTGTTGACACGGCCGCATCGAGAATTTCACGAGCGTGAAACACGCCCGGTCGTCAGCCCTCGCCGCCACCGCCCGCGCGGTCCTCGCCGACGACCACGGTGAGCTGCTTGCTGGGCTCCCCGTCCGCGCCGTCCGGGCCTGCATAGGCCTCGCTCATCTCCACGTCCGCTCCGCCGATCACTTGGGCGAGGCCCCGCGCGGCACCCTCGTCCTCCGCATGGACGTAGAAGATCGTGGTCGTCGCGAAGTCATGAGTGCTGGCGTCACCCGCGTCGACGACATCCGAGTTCCATCCGGCACCGACGACGGTGTCGCGGAGGGCGGTCGCCAGTCCGCGCTCCGACGTCGCGTTGAGGATCAGGACGGGATACGAGGTGTCGACGACCGGATCGGCCTCGACGGGAGCCTCGACCACGGACGTCGCCGTGGGCGCCGCCGGGAACAGCCCGATGCGACCGGTGACGATCATCGTGCCGAGGACGCCCGCCGCCACCAGGACGAGGACCGCGACGGCAGCCCAGACCAGGAGCACGCCGGCACGCAGCCGGGGGTTCTCGGCCCGGTGGGCGCCGACGCGGGTGGTGTCGGCGGGCAGCTCGTCGAAGCGGTCTTTCGGGTATGTCGTTGTCGGCACGGAGGAATGCTATCTGCCGAAGCTTCGCGTCACATGGCCGCGCGGTCGGCGCGCGAGCGCTCGGCCGCCGCACGCATGCGCCGCAGGCGGTGCACGAGCAGGGGGTCGTGCGACACCGCGTCGACCGACTCGATGATCCGCCCGAGCAGCTGGTAGTACCGCGCAGGGCTCAGCGAGAGCTCTTCGCGAACGGCCTCTTCTTTCGCGCCGCTGTGAGCACCCCAACGCGCCTCGAAATCGAGGATCGAGCGGTCGCGTTCGGAAAGTGCCACGTCTCCACGCTACGACCGCGCGCGCTCGGAGCCGGGACGCCACTCCCACCATCGCCCGAGCGGGTCGGCCGCAGCGTCGATCTCCCCGTCGAGGGCGACCGCGAAGCCGTCGCGCCAGCCGGAGGGAGCACCGCCTGCCCAGCCGTCATGGGTGGCGGGCTCGTCGATCGTCAGCCAGCGCCCCAGTCCGCGCGCACGCGTGACCACGCCCGCGCGTCGTTCCCGCGGGATGTGCACGAGCACCCCGGGCGTGGTGATCACGAGCGTCGCGTCGGCCGGGGCGAGCGCTGCCACGTCCGGAAGAAGGTCGTACGCGTCGCCGGCGAACAGAAGGGGCGGGTCGGATGCCGCGACAGCCGCCGCCGCTCGGATGCGCTCCGCCCGCCCGCTCTCGCCCGGCCACACCAGGCGCGTCAGCCAGTCGACGTCGCGGGGATCGCGCACGTCCAACGGGGCGAGATCGATGCCGGCGCGCCAGACGATCTCGGGATGCCGCACGCGCGGCATCCGCACCCCCCTCACCTCGCTCGGCAGCTCGACCACGGCTGCCCCCGCGGGCGGGTCGAGGCGCGTCTCGCGGTCGTCACCCCGGTACCGATACGAGTAGCGGTCGGGATACAGGCACAACCCGGCACTCGCTCCGATCTCGAGCAGCGCGATAGGCCCCGAGACGCGCGACAGCGTCGGAAGAAGCGCCGCGCAGCGGAGCGGCTCGTTCGTCTGCACCGAGCGGACGAGGGTCTCCGAGACGACGGCGTCGGCATGATCGAGCACCCACGATGCCCACGACGACGAATCCACGTCGCCGGAACCGAGCAGGCGGCAGACCGCGAACACGAGCGGCGGCTGGCGCCGGTTCGCGGGAAGCCGCGACAGCACCTGCTGCAGGTCGCGGTCTTCGACGACGCGCCGCGCCCATGCCGCGTAGAGATCCGATCGCCCGGGTGCCTCGTAGACGGCGAAGCGTCGGTAGCGCTCGATCACGGCGGCGAACTCGTCGGACATGAAGCCATTCTCAGGGAACATCGACCCGCAACGTCGAGTTGAATAGGACGAGGCGAAGGAGCAGACATGACCTATTCCGTGAACAAGACCGACGAGCAGTGGCGCGAGGAGCTCACCCCTGAGCAGTACGCGGTGCTGCGGCAGGCCGGCACCGAGCGCGCGTGGACCGGGGAGCTGCTCGACGAGAGCCGCGCGGGCCTGTACACCTGCGCCGCCTGCGGCGCCGAGCTGTTCCAGAGCGGAACGAAGTTCGACTCGCACTGCGGTTGGCCGAGCTTCTACGAGTCGGTGCGCCCCGAGGCCGTCGAGCTGATCGAGGACCGCTCGCACGGCATGGTGCGCACGGAAGTGCGCTGCGCGAACTGCGGTTCGCACCTGGGGCACGTCTTCCCCGACGGTTTCGGCACGCCCACTGGAGACCGCTACTGCATGAACTCGCTGTCGCTGTCGTTCACTCCCGAGCAGGAGAAGTGACCGGAGCCTTCGAGGCCGCCGGCGCACGCCGGTCGTGGTCGAAGGTCACCGACGAAGCACCCTCGCACGAGGAGCTCGTGCGACTGGTCTCGGCCGCGGGGCGGGTCGCCGACCACTCGTCGTTGCGTCCGTGGCGGCTCATCGAGATCCGAGGCGACGGGCGGACGCGGCTGGGCCGTGCGCTGAACAAGGCCGAGGGCAAACGCGGTGTCTCGACGAAGCCGATGCGCGCCCCGCTGCTCATCGCGGTCGTCGCCAGCTACAGCAAGAAGAGCAAGGTCCCGCGGTGGGAGCAGGAGGCCGTGGCATCGGGCGTCGCTCACATGCTGAGCCTGCTTCTCGACGAGGCCGGGTGGGGCGTGTTCTGGCGCACGGGCGGCGCGACGCGATCCAAGGCGGTCGCGAAGGCGCACAAGCTCGGCAAGCGCGAAGAGCTACTCGGCTGGCTCTATGTCGGCGGTAAGCCCGCAGACCGCGACTCCGGGCGCCGCAAGTCGATCGACGGCGAGTCGTTTCTGAGCCCGATGCCCTGAATCGCCCTCAGGTCGGAGGCTGCGAGCGGGATCGGAGCCTGCGGGCCGACAGACGACGCTCGTCGAGGAGGTCGGCGATGTCGACGTCGAGCGCTGCCGAGATCCGCGCCAGCTCCTCGATCGACATCGCCGATGGCTGCCGAACGTGCAAGCGGCGGGCGAGCGTTCGCATCGGGATCCCGCTCGCCTCTGCCAGCCATTCCTGCGTCAACCGCTCATCCGCGAGAACCGCGCGGATGGACCGAGCCACTCGAGCGCTTAGCAAGCCGTCTGCCATATGGCAACACTATTGACGCCCTTGCCACATGGCAATAGTTCAGCCAAACTTGGCACGTGCCCACAGGAAGAACACCGGAACCCGGCTCGCTCAGCCGTCATGTCGCGAATCTGCTCGCCGCTGAGATCGCTCGTCGCGGACTGCGTCAGACCGATGTCGCCGCCCAGGCCGGCATGTCGGCCTCGCAGCTGTCGCGCGTCCTCGCCGCGAAGAAGGTCTTCACGATCGATCAGCTCGACGCGGTGTGCCGCGCCGTCGGCATCCCCATCGGGCAGGTCGTCGTCATGCCCGGCCGGCGGCGGTGGCCCGGCAGCGGAGCCGTCGACATCGCCGTGTCCAAGGCGCCGCAGAACGACCGCGGAGCGGACGAGTGTGACGGATGATGCAGCCGAGCGGCAGAATGCCGACAACTCCGCCAAACTGGGCACGTGCCCTCAGGAAAGACCCCGGAAGCCGGCCCGCTCAGTCGTCATGTGGCGAGTCTGCTCGCCACCGAGATCGCACGCCGCGGACTGCGCCAGACCGACGTCGCCGCCCAAGCGGGCATGTCGGCCTCGCAATTGTCGCGGGTGCTCGCTGCCAAGAAGGTCTTCACGATCGACCAACTCGACGCCGTCTGCCGCGCGGTCGGCATTCCCATCGCGCAGGTCGTCGTCATGCCGGGCCGGCAGTCTCGCCGGACCCGCGACGGGTCTCCCCTCCCCCGCATCGATGTCGGCCCCTCACGCGATACTGAGCGGGCGGTGGCCAAAGCGCCACACGATGACCGCGGAGGGGACGACGGTGACGGATGACGAACTTCTCGACACACTCGATCTTCTCGGCGTACGCCTGACCATCACCGACCTGCCTCCCGACCGCGACGGAGAGTACGAGCACGGGCTCCGCGTCGTCCGACTCCGGCCGGGAATGGCCCGACGCCTCCACCGGTCGGTCCTGGCGCACGAGTGCGCCCACGCCGTGCACGGCGACGTGCCGCTTCGCGACCCGCACCACGCCGAACGGCAAGAGGCGAGAGCCGACGAATGGGCGGCGCGGATGCTGGTGTCCGTCGACGAGTACGCGCGCGCCGAGAGCATCCACGACGGACACGTGGATGCGATGGCCCTCGAGCTCGACGTGACCGTCGACCTCATCCGGGCCTTCCAACGCACGCTCCGGCACCCTCGCACCCTTCGTATGCCAGACATTCCGACGGGCGCGCCGCGGTAGCACAGCGATCCGCATGCAGCCGACCGCATGAGTCGAGACGTAAAATCGAGGGATGCCCGGAGGCGCCTCGAGCGCGGGTCGGAGGCAGAAGCCGCTGGCCACCGGAGACACCGCGGGAGTCGCATTGCACGGAAACGCCACCACTCGTTACGACGACGTCGCCCTCCTCTCGGTGGCGAGTGTCCTCCCCTCCCGCATCACCCCGTCAGACGCGATAGAGGAGCGGCTGTCGGATGTGCTGCGTCAGCTGAAGCTCAAGCCCGGACTGCTGCGACGCGTCGCGGGCGTGAACGAGCGACGCAATTGGGCGGCGGGCGAGTCGTCCGACGACGCGACGATCCAGGCCGGTCGGCGAGCGCTCGACGAGGCGGGTGTGCGCCCGGACCAGATCGGACTGCTCATCAACACCTCCGTGTCGCGCAAGCATCTCGAGCCGTCGGTCGCGGTGCGGCTGCACCACGGGCTCGGCCTCCCCACCTCGGCCATCAACTTCGACGTGGCCAATGCCTGCCTCGGATTCATCAACGGCATGAGCCTCGCGTCGGGCATGATCCAATCGGGCCAGATCGACTACGCGATCATCGTCAACGGCGAGGATGCCGACGAGATCCAGGTCAACACCGTCGAGCGACTCAATCGCGGCGGTCTCGGCCGCGACGGCTTCATGAGCGAGTTCGCGTCGCTCACGCTCGGCTCCGGCGCCGCCGCGGCCGTGCTGGGGCGGGCGAGCGAGAACCCCGGCGGGCACCGGATCGTCGGTGGCGTCACCCGCGCGGCCACGCAGTTCCACGAGCTGTGCGTCGGCAGCGTCGACGGGATGTTCACCGACGCCAAAGCGCTCCTGAAAGGCGGGCTCGCGCTCGTCGTCGATGCGTGGAAGGAAGCGCAGTCGACCTTTTCGTGGTCGACGATCGACCGCTACATCACGCATCAGGTCTCGTCCGTGCACACCAACGCGATCGTTAAGGCGGTCGGTCTCGACCGGCGTCGTGTGCCGGTGACCTACCCTCACCTGGGCAACGTCGGACCGGCGTCCATCCCGATCACCCTCGATGCGGAGAAGTCGACGTTGCAGCGTGGCGACCGGGTCCTGCTGATGGGGGTCGGGTCGGGCCTGAACACCAGCATGCTGGAGCTCGCCTGGTGATCCCCTCGGTGCCGCGGGAGCTGCCCGGAGTAGAGAGCAACGTATCGACGACCCGCGTCGTCACCGGTGTCGGCGCCGACGCCGGGTCGCAGCGCCGGTGGCACCTGCTCGACACCGCCCCGCTGCTCGCGCGCGAAGGCATCACGCCCGTCGGGACGATCGTCGCCGTGCACGGCAACCCGACCTGGTCGTATCTCTGGCGCGGGCTCGTCGCTGCGTCGCTGCAGCGTGCACGGGCCGGCGGGCCGGCCTGGCGGATCGTCGCCGTCGACCAGCTCGAGATGGGCTACTCCGAACGGACGTCGCTGACGAGAGGCCTGCCGCAGCGCATCGCCGACCTCGGTGCGATCATCGACGATCTCGACATCGCCGGCACGCTCGTCACTCTCGGACACGACTGGGGCGGCCCGGTCTCTCTCGGGTGGGCCGTGCGCAATCGTGACCGGGTCGACGCCGTCGCCGTGCTCAACACGGCTGTGCACCACCCGGCCGGGATGCCGCTGCCCTCGGCGCTGCGCGTCGCGGGAGCCCGATCGCTGCTGGCCACCACGACGGTCAAGACGACCGCGTTCCTCGACACGACTCTCGCGCTGGCCGATCCCCCGCTCGCGCCCGACGTGCGCGCCGCCTACCGGGCGCCCTACGCGTCGAGCGAGCTCCGCCGGGGCATCGGCGCTTTCGTCGCCGACATTCCCGCGACTCCCGACCACCCGAGCACGCCGGCGCTCGATGAGCTCGCGGGCGGTCTCGTCGACCTCACCGTGCCCGCCCTGCTGCTGCGCGGACCGCGCGACCCCGTCTTCGGCGAGCACCACCTCGACGATCTCGCGCGTCGCCTCCCGCACGCCGACGCCCACCGTTTCGAAGGCGCCGGTCACATGCTCGCCGAGGAACGACCGTACGCAGAGCTGGTGCTCGACTGGCTCGACGACAGGGGCCTGTCCGGCGGCGACCACGGCGACCCCGTCGACCGCGGCGTCCGCGCCGAGGAGGAGAACGCGCACGACGACGCTCAGCCGTTCGTTCCGATCTGGCAGCGACTGTACGACCGCCGCGACGACGGTGACACCGCCGTGGTCGACCTCACCCGTCGGGTCGGCGGCGAACCGCTCGATGTCAGCTGGAACGAACTCGCGCAGCGCGTCGACCAGCTCGCCGCCGGATTCGCGGCGTTCGGCATCCGTCCCGGAGACCGCGTCTCGCTCCTGGTCCAACCCGGCCCGACCCTGACGGCCGTGCTCTACGCATGCCTTCGCATCGGTGCCGTCGTGGTCGTCGCGGACCGGGGGCTGGGCATCCGCGGACTCTCGCGGGCCGTTCGCGGCACCGAGCCCGCTTTCGTCATCGGCGAGCAGGCGGGCCTCGCAGCGGCCCGCGCACTCGGATGGCCCGGCCGACGCGTCTCGGCGCCGAACCTCCCGGCGCCGGCGGCGCGCGCGCTCGGCGTCGAGGCGAGTCTGGCCGAGATCGCGGCTTCCGGGTCGCGTGCCACCGTTCCGGCACCCCCGGACGCGCACGACGAGGCGGCCATCCTCTTCACGTCGGGTTCGACGGGACCGGCGAAGGGCGTCGTCTATACGCACGCGCAACTGGCCGCGCTGCGCGACACCCTGGGGGCGCACTTCGACGTCACCCCGGACGTCGGACTGGTCACGGGCTTCGCTCCGTTCGCGCTGCTCGGGCCCGCGCTCGGGACGCGCTCGGCGACGCCGCGCATGGACGTCTCGGCACCGCGCACCCTCACGGCCTCCGCCGTCGCCGAAGCCGTGCGCGCCTCGCGTGCGCGAATCGTGTTCCTCTCCCCCGCCGCCGTCGCGAACGTCTGCGCCACAGCCGGCGCGCTCACTCCCGACGATCGCGCAGCGCTCGCGCAGGTCCGGACGTTCCTCTCGACCGGCGCGCCGGTGAGCATCGATCTCCTGCGTCAGGCGCACCAGCTCATGCCCGCCGCCGCGGCGCATACGCCGTACGGCATGACCGAGTGCCTGCTCGTCACCGACGTCACCCTCGACGAGCTCGAGAGCGCACAGCAGGCACCCGACGCCGGGGTCTGCGTCGGCACGCCGATCGGATCGGGCACGGTGCGCATCTCGGCTCTCGACGACGATGGGCGCGCAACGGGCGATCTGTCCGACACGCCGCACGTGACGGGTGAGATCGTCGTCTCGGCACCGCACCTCAAGCGCGGATATCACCGCCTCTGGGCTACCGACCGCGATGCCGTACGCGGCACTCAGGCGCATCCGGGACGCTGGCATCGCACCGGCGATGTCGGCCACCTCGACGGCGAAGGCAGGCTCTGGGTCGAGGGGCGGCTCCCCCACGTCATCGTCACGGCCGACGGCCCCGTGACGCCCGTCGGTCCCGAGCAGCAGATCGAGAGCATCGACGACGTTCGCCGTGCCGCGATCGTCGGGGTCGGACCACGTGGCCGCCAGGTCTGCGTCGCGGTCGTCGAGACGACACCCGGCGCGCGTCGGCCGGGCCTCGCACCGTCGGATCTGGCCGAGCGCATCCGCACGGCATCCGACACGCCCGTCGCTGCGGCGCTCGTCGTCCCGGCACTGCCGACCGACATCCGTCACAACTCCAAGATCGACCGGTCGCGCTTGGCGGCATGGGCCGAGCGCGTGCTCGCGGGCGCGAAGGCGAGCGCGCCGTGATCGTCCTCGCCACCGGTGCATCCGGATTTCTCGGTCGCGCCGTCGTCGCCGAGCTGATCTCCGCCGGACATGAGGTGCGGACCCTGCAGCGTCGCCCCTCGGGTGGCGTCGGCGCGCACGACATCCGGGGATCCGTCACGGATACGACGACCGTGTCGGATGCGGTGGCGGGCGCCGATGCCGTCGTCCACCTCGCCGCGAAGGTGTCGCTCGCCGGTGACCGGCGCGAGTTCCACGACGTCAACGTCGGCGGCACGACGACCCTCCTCGACGCCGCGGCGGCAGCCGGCGTGGCGCGCTTCGTCCAGGTCTCCTCACCATCGGTCGCCCATGCCGGGTCTGCGCTCGCGGGAGCGGGGGCCGACCCGGCCGACCCCGTCCGCGCGCGCGGCGAATACGCGCGCACGAAGGCGGAGGCCGAGCTCATCGCGCTGAGCCGCGACAGCGCAGCCATGCACGTCGTCGCGGTGCGGCCGCACCTGGTGTGGGGGCCGGGCGACCCGCAGCTCATCGAGCGCATCGTCGCTCGCGCGCGGCGGCGCACCCTGCCCCTCCTCAACGGCGGCACGGCGCTGATCGACACCACGTACGTCGATAACGCCGCCTCCGGCATCGTCGCGGCGCTGCACCGGGCGGATGCCGTCGGCGGTCGCGCCTACGTGCTCACCAACGGCGAACCGCGGCCCGTGGGCGACCTGATGGCCGGCATCTGCCGCGCGGCGGGAGCCCCCGAGCCGAAGCTGCGCCTACCGGCTGCCGTCGCGCGCGCGGCGGGAGCCGCCGTGGAGAAGGTCTGGGAGGTGCGTCCCGGCGCCGACGAGCCGCCGATGACGCGCTTCCTCGCCGAACAGCTGTCGACCGCGCACTGGTTCGATCAGACCGACATCCGGCGCGACCTGCAGTGGGCGCCGACCGTCTCGATCGATGAGGGCCTCGCGCGCCTCGCGGAGCACTACGCCGCTCGTCGCTGAGTCGCGCTCATCACACCTCAGCGGACTCGGCGCCGCCAGGGTACGACGGCGATGACGACGCCGACGAAGGCCACACCGGCCGCGACCGTGGCGGCCAGCAGCGACGGTCCGGCCGGAGGGGGCGCGATCGCATCGAGGACGATCGATGCGGCGAGCAGCCCCACGACCGATCCGAGGCCCAGGAGCAGTACCCCGGTGCGCTTCACCAGCGCGGCCGAGATGACGATGTAGACGACCCCCATCGCGCCGCCCAGGTACATCCAGGGCTCCGACGGCAGCGCCGCGGGCATTCCATTGCGGGTCACGCTCACCGCAGCCGCGATGCCGAGCGCGACGGACCCGCCCGTGAAGTTCACGACCGTCGTCGACAACGGGCTGCCGAGCTCCTGGCGCAGGCGCCCGTTGGTGCCCTGCTGCCAGGCGATGCCGGCTCCGGCGATGAGCGGCAGCGCCAGCATCCACCACGCGACCGGCTCACCCCGCTGACCGAGCGCGCACAGCACAACGCCGACGATCGCGAGCAGTCCCCCGACCAGGCGGGGCACGGTCACGGCGACCACCCCGGCGGGTCCGTACCCGACGCGGTCGAGCACCAGTCCGCCCGCCGTCTGGCCGGCGACCAACCCGACGGTGAAGAGCGCGACTCCGATCGTGGCGACGGTGAGTCCCTGCGTGGCGACCGTGACGGCGCCCGCGAGGCCGCCCAGCAGCATCCAGATCGGGATGCCGCGCCCCGCCCCCGCGATCAGGAGACGGAGTCCCCGCCGCCCGCTGGGAGCCAGCAGGGTGATCGCGAGGATGAGCACCAGCCCGCTTCCGAACGAGATGGATGCCGCGACGAACCCGTCACCGATCGCTGCGCCGAGCGCGCCGTTGATGCGCGCTTGAACGGCGGTGAGGACGCCGATGAACACCGTCGCGGCGATCGCCGCTCCGAGCGGCAGAGCCGGGGGTCGAGTCTGATCGGTCACTCGGTCAATAGTGCATCAGGAGCGCCGCACGCCACGAACCCGCGAGCACTGCATCCGCCCCCTCTTGACGCTCGCAGGACGAACCGGGACCGTGGAGAAGGAGAACGGGGAACGGTTCGCGGGTCTGGTCCGCACGTCGCACATCCCCCCTCGGTGCGGCGGCCGACCCGCGAATCGTTCTTCTCGGGGACCATCATGGGGCGATTCATCTATGGCAACGGCAACACCAAAGTCGAGATCGAGGACCGCGCGCTCGCGCACCTGCAGCAGGTGATCGGGTCGAAGCTGCGGCGCAACGAGTGCTTCTTCTTCACGTGGCGCGACGACGTGAGCATCGGCGACGGGCGGCGGTCGGTCTGGATCCATCAGAACGCCGACCTGGTATTCAAGTACCACGGTCACCGTTCGCCGCAGCTCAACCGCGACTGGCTCGAGGCGCTCACCGCCGTCGCGAATTCCGGGAGCGGTCTGTACCTGACCCCGGAGCCGACCCCTCGCGGTCGCGGCGGTCGCGATGCCGTGACGATGCACGATCGTGCCGACATGATCGGGCTGCACTGACGCGACGCTTAGGCTTGTCCCATGTACGTGGGCACCATTCGTCGTGTCGAGAACACCACCGTCGAGCTTGCCGGGCACTCGCTCGAGGAGATCCGCGATCAGGCGCAGGCTGCCGCGCCGGAGGGCTTCGACCTCGTGTCGGCTCCCGTCCAGATGATCAAGGGCAGCACAGAGCTGAAGGCGACCGCGACGTATCAGCGGCGCGACGGTTTGCGCGACATCGAGGCCGATGACCGGCAGGCGCTTTTCGCGCAGGTGCCGGAGGGCTGGCAGCTCGTCAACATCCGCAAGCACTGACGACGCGTCCGCGCGCCATCTCGTCGGGATGTCGTCGGGCCATGACAGTCTTCGGGCCGGGAGAGGAGAACCCGGCCTGTGGGGACCAACAAGCGCTACGCCGATGCGATCGATCGCCGTGCCGACGAGCGCACCGAGCGGGTCCTCATGCGCATCCCGCCGTGCACGATCCCGATGCAGGCCTACGGCCCCGACCCGCTCGAGTGGCCGGCGGAGCGGCCCACGGTGTGGGCATGGGTGTCGTGGCCGCACAAGCCGGCCGAACGGGTCGCGGCTGTCGCACACGGATGGAACGACCGCGTCGTGGTGGTGCATTGGATGAGCCCCGCCGGCGAGCTCAACACGGTCGTCTGGCGCAACGCCGTCACGCGTCGGAGCGACCACAGGCGCGGTTAGCCCGCCGAGCGCGAGTTGGCAACCCCGTGCCGCATCGCGGGGTGAGGTGGCATCGTGCACGGCGATGCGTTACGTGAAGTACGGGGGCGAGACTTTCATCACCAGCGACGCCGTCGCCCGCGCGCTGCTGGCTCTGACCGCGAGCGTCGCCGCCACATCGGGAAGTGAAGTCGTCACCATCCTCGCAATCGAGCCGGGATCGGAGGAACCCGCGCAGGTCGACCTCGTGATCGGGACGGGCATCCACATCCTGTCCCGGCCCGCCGCCATCGACATCCCGGAGCCGGATTTCGAGGATGCCGTCGGCTGGCTGCAGCTTCATCCCGACTATCCCCGGCTCGCGCCTGAGCCAGGCCCGACAGCCGACACCGACGACCTCACGTCGTGGAACGACGATTTCGGCGGAGCGATCGACATCATCTGATGCCTGCCGCAGTGTGGCACGGAGCTGTGGAACGCAACGTGCTGATCCCGTTTCAGTAGAGGCGAGCATCGAAGCGAACGCCGCGGGCGCGGGCGTCGGGAACGGTCGCGAGCTCAGGTGATAATGAGCGCTGGCAACACGACAGGGTGTTTTGCCGGGTGCCATTGGAGGAGCGCATGCCGTTTCGCACGAAGGAAACACTGGAGGCCTGGCTGGCCGAGTTCGCTGAGCTCGGTTACCCGATCAGCGAGCGGCTGCGGGTCATGCCTCAGGACGGCACCGGGGGCCACGACACCGGCCTCATCGGCCTCGACCTGGTGAACGCCGGCACCGTGACCTACCTGCAGCCCGAGCCCGTCGGGTCGACGCACTGGGCGATCACGTTCGAAGCGCGCGAGCAGGACGTCAAGCTCGACGCGGGCCGCGCCTTCGAACTCTCTTCAGAGCTCGCGATGGTGTCCGCTCTGTGCTCGTTCCTGCAGTCCAAGTCCGCCGCGTTCATCGCCAGCCGGGCGGCCTGAGGACTCAGTCGCCGGGCGGCTCCGGGACCAACCGCAACCCGGCCGCGCTGTTCGCCGCCTCATTGAGAACCACGAGCCACCGCCGGTTGAGGGTCCCCGTCGGCGCTTCGGTGAAGCTGAAGTACAGCGAGGAGGCGCGTGAGATCCAGACGCTTCCGTACTCGCCTTCCTGCCCCGCGGCCGCGTCGTCACCATGCGTGTCGGGCTCGCTGCCCCATGTGAAGACGAAGCTCTCGTCGCGACGGAGCTTGGTGACGATGACCGCACGGAGATGCTGCAGCGCCCAGTCGTCGATGTTGATGGCCGGTGCGACACCGTAGATCAGATGTCCCATGGTTCTCCCTCTCGAGCAGCGGTCGCGACCCGCCCCGGACCGGGGCTCCTCTGACGCCTGAGCGTCCGAGCGGCTGACCAAAATGTACCGCGCCCGTCGGGCGTCGGGAGACCGCGCCGAGGGCGCAAATGATGCGTCGCGCTCCCCCGCTCGCGCAAGCCACCTTGCATACTTTCGCCACCCGACGACAATTGTCCAGTGCGTCGGATCCACTACGGAACGGGCGTCGTCCTCACGACGGACGACGTCGCCGACGTGTTGCTCCGACTCAACGTCGCCCTCGCCAACCTTGCGCACTCCGAGCGGGTGACGATTCCCGTCGCGAGCGGCGATTCCGCGAACAGCAGCGTCGACCTCATCCTCGGCCCCGGCATCGCGATCATGTCCGAGCCCGCTCCGTGGCACGGAGACGAACCGGACTTCTCGACCGGTGCCACCCTGCTCCGGATGAACCCGCACTACCCCTATCGGCGCCCCGCCGGACAGGCGCAGCCGATGGCGCCGATCGACACGGACGACTGGGACCCCGATCTCGAGGGCTACTGAGCCGAGGCGTTGCGATAGCGTTGCGAGACATGAAGCCCCGCCATCGTCTGCGCCGCCTCAGCCTGCTCTCGCTAGCCCTCCTTCTCGCAGCGACAGGGTGCACGGCGAATACTCCCGACGAGGAGACGAGGCTCACGACGACGCCTCCTCCATCGCAAGCTCCGCAGCAGACGGCTGAACCCGCGCCGTCGACGCCAACGGCGGCGCCGACGCCCAGGGTCGTCTCCGTACCGTCGTGCGCTGAGATGCTGACCACCGAGCAGGTGCGTGCAGCGGCTAACGATGACGCCCGAATCGGCCCTCTCTCCACCATCGCGTGGAGCGCCGAAGCTCTGCCCGGCCCGCTGGCTCGCGCCGCATATGAGGGCGCTCGCGAAACGACGAGCTGCGGCTGGGGTGTTCCGATGTCGGACGGAGTCGTGAACGTGGAAGTCGCCCTTCTCGAGCCTCAGGTAGAGCAGGAGCTGCGGACCGCGCTCACGGCCTCGAACGAGTACACCTACGAGAGCTTCTCGCGTGTCGATGTCTTCCACCGCGATGTCGAAGACGGCATCGGGAGTGTCCTGGCATATGCATTGAGCGACGGAGTATGGGTGATCGTCGACGGCACGCTCGTCACCAAGACGACCGCCGCGGAACTCGCACGCGACGTGATGGGACGGATCCCCACGAGCTGAGCTGACCTTACTGAGCCGACTACGGGACTCGAACCCGTAACCCCCGTTTTCGACGTGCGTCGTACCATCGTGTACTTTGCTGTACTTTCCGCGGCTCTCGGCGGTTGCGGTACATCAAAGTACAACTAAGTACATGCGCAAAATCATGGGTAAACCATGGCTCGCATCCGTCGCGGGCGGCCACTCACGACGCGAGCCGCCCGCCGGCGCTGCGCGACGCGTGCGAACGAGCGAGGCCCCGCAGTACGCGGTGCGTCGTCACCGGGTCATGCTCGAGCGCGTCACGCGTCTCGACCGCACGGTGCAACAGCACGTAATACCGGGCCGGCCGCAGGCCGAGCACCGAGATGCAGAGCTCGTCTTTCCTGCCGGTCCACGTCGGATGAGCAGCCTCGAAGTCGAGTAGTTGAGCCGTGGTGGGCATGCCCCGATTCTCCGCCGGGCCACCGACACGCGGTCAGCCGCCGCGGATGCCCGGCAGGTCGTCGCCGGCATCCGGCCGCTCGATCCACGGGATGTCGATCTCCCACCCACAGCCGCCGCACTGGTAGCCGCGGTCGACGGTGCGCATGACGGTGCCGCAGACCTCGCAGCGCGGCTCCGAGCCGATGTCGAAGTCGTCGAACTCGTCCATGCGGCCAGCCTATGTCGGCGTACGATGGCATCCTCTCGGCCGGAGGAATGGGGAACCCGGCCATGCGATCACCGCTCGACCACGACGCCATGCTGGACGTGACGCTGTCCGCGATCTGCGCCCGCAACCAGTACGCCCGTGACGCAGAGCCCGTCATCACGGAGCTCATCGCCGCAGCGGGCGGGCGGGACGAGGTCCTCGCGCGAGCGGCAGGGATATGGGCGGGCTACTTCGACGCCGCCGAGACCCGCACGCTCGCGAGCGCGCTGCGCTTGCTCCCCGGCGCCGAGCAATGGGTCGCGGAAGGACGACGCCGGCGCGGCATCCCTCGACACGGAGCGCCGATACCCCGGCCGTGACTCCGGGATGGGAACGACGAAGGCCCCCGGCCGCCTCGGGGTGAGGCAGCCGGGGGCTGAACTATATGTGTCGCTCAGTGGATGCCGTGACTCCCGGTCCCAGCGGCACCCGGCGTGCGACCTTCGAGGGCCGCGGCGCGTTCTTCGAGGGAACGGAGCTGAAGCTCGAGGCCACCCACAGCCATGACGACGCGGCCGAGGAAGCCCATGACGTCAGCGTCGAACTTGGCGCGACCTTCGGGGCTTGGGTCGTTCCTCATCTTCGTCGTCTGCTCGAAAAGCATGGAAGCAGCCGGCTGCTTCACAGGGTCGATCATGATTTTGTTCGGTTCGTCAGTCATGGCTCGAAGTTTGGCACCAGGCCCAGGGCCGACGGAAGACCTCACAAGACGCAGACCCGATACGATCCGCTAGTGACTTCATCGCTGCCCGAGATTGGGAACACCAGACTCGTCTGGATCGAGTGGGTTCGTGGGATAGCCGCGCTAGTCGTCGTGCTCTCACACTTCCTCGACGGCGTCGTCCCGGCCTTCCACGACTTCTCGCGCGAAGTCTTCGATCCCGGCCGCGCCGGCGTCGTCGCGTTCTTTCTTGTCTCAGGGTTCGTGATCCCACTGTCGTACCGACGCCAGAGCACCAACGTGTTCATAGTGCGACGCCTCACGCGGCTCTACCCCATCTACTGGATCGTGCTCGTGGTCACGGCGCTTCTTTCTGCGCGTGCGGACTGGACAAGCCCCGCGTGGTGGGGCGAACTTCTGCTCAACGCGACGATGCTTCAGCAGCTATTCATGGCCTCAATGATCACCGTCGCATGGACGCTCACCATCGAGATCATCTACTACTTCCAGCAGATCGCTGCCAAGACGATCCGGCAACTCGACCGGTCCTGGATCGTTGGCTACTTCTGGGTCGCCGTTTTTGCCGGCGCCGTCGCTGCCGAACGAGTACTGGACCGTGAGTTGCCGATCTCGTTCCCGATGCTCCTCGCGGTCGCCTGCGTGGGTCACGCGATGTCGCTCAGCTTCGGCGGCTTGCTCGCGAAGAAGCACACGATCACCATCACTGTCGTAGTCACAGCCACGATCGTCGTGGCCGGCCTGCTTCGAGCGGACGTCGACCCGCTCTGGCCGCCGCTACTGTACGTCGTGTCTTTCTTGGGCGGCATCGCCCTCTTCGGGCTCGCCTACCTCGCGCGCAACCGATTCGAACTGCGCTGGGCAGTGTGGCTCGGCGGCATCTCCTACGCGCTCTATCTCTCGCACTCCGTCACGGGCGGTTTCATTCGAGCCGCGCCGGACGATCTCCTGTGGCCCGCGTTCCTCGCAGCTCTCTCATCGGCGATCCTCAGCGCTTGGTTGCTTCACAAGTACGTCGAACTCCCATGTATCCGCTGGGGACGTTCGTACAAACCGGCCACCGCTGCATCCCGCGGCGTTCGACGTGCCGCTGATGAGCCCCGGTAAAGTCGCGCCCATGACGACGACGACTACGTTTCGGCCAAGCCGGAAGATGGCTCCGGAACACAAGCCCCGTCGTCATCTCTTGCTGCAGTTGACCGTGTTCGCGCTGCCGTTCTCATACGTCCCGCATGAGTTCGGCGTGCGGAACCTAAGCGTCACTCCCGCCGTCGTCGCGCTTGTGCTCCTCGTGGGTGCGCGCTACGGGGCGCTGGGGCGGCGCCTAGGCGCAATGGACACAGCCAGTATCTTGCTTGCAAGCTGGATCGGCGTTCGCATCTTGATCCTTGGGCCGTTGGAGGACGCCGCGCCGGACATCCTGGACGTAGTCAGTTCGGTGGGTGCGGTCATCGCAGGAATAGTCATGTTCCGCCTCGCTCGTCGACACGAATTGCGCCCGGCCTTCAAGAGCGGATTGCGCCTGTCGCTCCTGTTTCTCGTCGCAATCGCTGGCTACCAGTCCCTCGCCGGTCTGGGTCGCCTGCAGGCGCTCGGATATACCACCGGCTTCTACTACTTCACATTCGAGGGCGCTTTCCGTCCCTTCGGCACGTTCCTCTCCCCGACTGTGTTCGGAGCATACCTAGCGATGATCGGTGTCGCGGTGACACTGCTTCACCGAGGGTGGGCGGCGTGGGCGTGGTTCGCTGTCACAGCGGCCGGGCTCCTGATGACGGAGACCCGTGCGGCTTGGATCGCAGCCGCCGCCGCTCTCGTGGTGGTGTTCTTCCACCGGCCGGGTCGCGCCCGGATGCGAGCCGTGGTCTGGCTCGTCCCTGCCGGGATCGTGGCGCTCATCTTCGCATTGACCAACCTGGATCTGGTGGGGACGATCTTCGACCGCCTCTCTGGACTCCTGAGCGACGCGACGACCTCGCGTACAGCGCGCCTCTCACTTTGGGAAGGCGTACTGACTGTCATCCAGCAGTCGCCCATTATCGGGTTCGGGCAGACGTCCTTCGTGGACATGCTGCGACCCGTCGCGGGAGACGCTGCGGCATTCGGGCACGCCCACGAGAACTACTTACAGGTCCTGTACCTTTACGGCGGCATCGGTCTGGTTCTGTTCTTGATCGTGCTCGTACTCGCGTACCGGGGCATCCGGGTGACCCTCAAGCAATCACCTGACAGCCAATTCGCCTACGCCGCACTGGGTGGCCTCGTTGCATTCGCCGTCGACTCCCTCTTCGAGACGACGTGGTTGAGTCTGAGCGTCGTCACGTTGCTCTTCCTCGTCGTCGGCCTCGGCTACTCCGACAAGATCGGTTACGCCACCCGCGACGGTCTCATTCCGGGCGGATCCTCGTTGCCGTCCCACTCGATTGGTACGCTCTCGTCGTGATCACCCGGGAAGACATCGCCAGCGCTGACCCAGCTGCCACGTCGGCGAGCACCTGCCCCGAGTGCGAGCACTCCGACCCAGGGTCTGCGGAGTACCCGTTCGTTGGGAAGTGGCGCGCGAAGCTCGGCTTGCGGTCGTCACCTCCGTGCTCTCACATCGACGACATCGGCTTCCCCGAGGAAGGTCGCTGCCGGTGCCGCAACCCCTTCCATGACCGGTAGCGGAGCCGGTTGCGGTGGCGCGGCCCCAAGTCTCGTCCTCGCTCCTCGACACCGCTGAACTCCTGACTCACGCCTAGGTCGTCACCAGGAAGCTGTCGAAGCGCAGGGGGGTGGCGTTGGCCTGTCGCATGCCGCACCGCGTGCCGCCGACGATCGAGGAGTCGGTGAGCGCCTTGACACCGACTCCGTTGACGGAAATGCGGTGCGCTCCAACGCCGCGCCGCGCACCGCTGATCCGAACAGGCTGATCCGGCGTCAACCCCGAGATCGTGCTGGAGTGCAGCAGGGTATAGACGCCCGCGACGCACTTGAACACCGAGAGCGTCCCGGTCGTCCTCGTGTTGTCGAGCACGTCGAGCGATGCGAGGTAGTAGTTGCTGGCGTCGGTGCCGCCGTAGATGACGCCTGCGGTAACCCGGCCGCCCGGATTGCTGACCGTCACATGCGCCTCATGCACAGCCTGCCCGCAGTCGATCAGCGCGCGCTCGTTGTCGGCGGGGGTCACCGCGTACGCCTTGTTGCCGATCACTCCCCAGTCCGCCCCCGTTGTCCACGCCTGGCCGGTGTCGGCCGATCCGAGACCCGCGGTCGTGTCAGCGCGGTTGAACGCGTCCGACACGAGGGTTGCGTACGGGCTGGGGTTCGATCCGACGGCACCCTGGGGAAGCCCAGCGATCGCACGAGCGATGACGGTTGCCCATCCGGTGTGCCCGTTGTTGTTCGGGTGGAGGCCGTCGGCTAGGTCGAACAGCCCTGCGTAGGGCCGCGCGACGATGTCGGCCGCGCCGAAGGCAGCCTCGATGTCCGCGACCGTCACGCCCAGTTCGGCTCCCATCGCGCGCAGGAGTGCGTTGGACGCCCGGGCTTCCATGACGGTCGAGTAGTCGATCAGCGCGGGGTTGTTGAACGTGGCCGGATCGACGGGACCGGAGGTGACGACGATCGGGCGGACCCCAGCCATGCGACAGATGGTCACCATTTGCCGCATGTACCGGTCGGTGAGAGCGGGGGTCTCCGGGCGGTCCACACGAGCGTCATTGACCGACTTCAGCAGCACCACCTCTCGGGGGCGATTGGCCAGCAACCACGCCTGAAGCCCTGCACGGTTCTGGCCGGTCGTCTGCCCAGACGTTCCGGAGGCGAGCACAGTCACTCCGCTGAGGTTCGTGACCTCAGCCTCCACAGCCGCGGGAAGCTTCGCCGTGAACTTCTGCACCGACGTCGATCCGTCCGCGCCGAAGTCGGAGACGCCCTCACCCCGCGCGATCGAGTCGCCTCGCACTCCGATGGCCGCGAAACCCGGAAGTGCGCTGCTCAGGACTTCGCCGACAGCCGCAGATACAGCAGCCTCTGTCTTGGTCCCCTTAGTGCGAATCAGGGTGCCGGTGATGTCGTCGTTCGTCGATCCGACCGCCTCCGCCCGCGCGGCGGCGTCGACGGCTTCGCCGCTGGCGCTCTGAGCAAGCACTCGGTCCTGAGATGCTGACGCTGCTGACTCGGAAGCGACGCCCGCCGCCTCGACGGCGGCCTTCGCCGGAACGCTCACATCGGTGAGGTAAGTGACACGCTCGCCGGACTTGACGTATACCTCGAGCACACCGGTTGGGGTCCTGAACTGCGGGAAGATCCCATTCGATGCGACGAGCTTGCCGCCGGTGAACGGGACCCCCTGCAGATCCGTGATGGGAAGGGGCGAGGCCAGGTTGGCGTCGTTGACGTCGTAGACGTACGCCTCAGCCTCGCGGACGATGTTGTTGCGGTCGTCGAGTGCGAGCGAGGACGGGAAGGCGCCGACGAATTCGGCCATGTGCGTGGTCCCTTCGGGTCGGGTAGATCAGCGGATGTTGTGGGCGTCGA
The DNA here is from genome assembly GCF_029991045.1 of Microbacterium sp. BDGP8. Classification (NCBI taxonomy): domain Bacteria; kingdom Bacillati; phylum Actinomycetota; class Actinomycetes; order Micrococcales; family Microbacteriaceae; genus Microbacterium; species Microbacterium sp. BDGP8. The sequence goes on from NZ_CP120712.1 coordinate 2,185,779, forward strand.
GGCGCTGCGGTTCGGGATGCAGCGACGTGACCACGGCTGCCCCGTCGGCTGTGACGCCGGCGTCGAGCGGCTCCGAGCGGACCTGCACACCGATCTCAGTCGCGAGCGCGGAGAGCGCGGCCAGGGCGAAGATCACGAGCGACTGCCAGGTGAAGCCGAGGATCAGCGGAATGATGAGGGTCGCGACGGCCGCGAATATCGCGGCACCGGTCTTGAACAGACCGCGCCACCGACCCTCGACGATCGGGACACCGAACGTGACGATGATGCCGCCGGTGAGCGCGAGCAGCTGGCTGCCTTCGGCGCTGTCGATGCGTTCGTCAGCGAGCGCGGTCTGCAGTCCGCCGAACAGGATGATGATGCCGGGCAGGAGCGCGGCGAGGTACTTCTTCATGGGGTGACCTCCCGGTCAGAGTGGTTGGGTGTCTTCGTCGATGTGCTCGCCGCGGTTGAGGAGACGTCGGAGCGTCTCCTCTGCGGCGCCGGCGCGGGTCTCGGCTCGCTCCGCGCGTTCCTTCATGTCGAGGTAGGCGCGGTAGTCGATGTCGTCGCCGGTGGGCGGGACGGTGGCTGTGATGCCGACCTGCGGAGCTGGGGCGGTGTCCTTCTTGCGGAGTGCGCCGATGAGGGTGGCGATCGCGGCGATAACGCCGCCGATGGCGGTGAGGATGAGAGCGACCGCTGTCGCGAGGGCTGCGATCGCGTCTGCACCCATCAGGTCTCCTTCGGCTGGGCGATCGCCTCCACGTGTGCGGTCTGGCCGGCCCTGAGAGCGCGGCGGTACTTCCGGAGCTCCCAGCGGATCTGACCCACGCGCCCCGCGGCGGCCAGCCCCAGACCGCCGACGAGGAGCTGGGTGAGCGGGTTCGCGCCGAAGCCGTACTCGCGCACGAGCGCCGCCCACAGCGCCGCGAAGCACATCGAGACGATCGCGGTCGCGACGCCTTCGAGGCGGACGACGGCGCTCATCCGGTTGCCGCTCCCGAGCACGAACTGCATCGCGAGCGACGCGGCGAGAGAGATCCCGGCGGTGACGAACAGCAGCCACTGCCAGGCGTCGGCGAGCGGGATGCTCACCGCCTCGAGCGCGACGGGCTGATAGATCTCCAGGACCGACAGCATCGGGATCAGGAACGCGATCAGCTGCGCCCCGGTCGCCCACGCGTTTGCCGGCGACGACCACCGGACGGGCTTCGATTCGGTCACGGCTTCACCTCCCGGGGGACGAGGCATGCCAGGCCCGCCGCGAGGGTCAGGACCGAGAGCATCGTGTAGACGATCGGTGCCGATGGTGCGAAGCCAGGTGAGGCCGCGATGGGGAGCACCCATGCGGCCCACACCAGGCCGAGCAGGAACGTTGGCACGGCCGCCGCTGCGCGCGAGTGCGCGATGAGGCTGAGCATCGCGACTCCGAGGACGACCATCGCGAGCCCCCACCAGTGAGGGGCGACGAACGCGAACGCCTGAGCGAACGACGGGACGTCCCGGTAGCTGCCGGGCATCGCGAGGATGCTCGCCCCGAACACCGCCGATCCGAGACCGAGGATCACCGCGAACATCTCCGGCACGTACAGGTGCGCGAGCTTCCGCTGCCATCTCGCAGGAAGGATCACAGCACCCCTCCCCCAAACACCGAGAACACCGCGACGGCAGCGCGGACGAGGTCGGCGAGCCATGCCAGCCCGCCGACCAGCGCGGCGCCCGCCACCGCCGCGACCGAGATCGAGACGGTGGCGATGGAGCGGTCGCTCATGCCCAATACGTCCGAGCCGGGTTACGTCGGGTGCCGACCCAGATCAGCGATCCGTCCTTCGCGCGGATGCGGACCGGGCCGGTGCCCGGGTCCTCGACGACCTCGCGGGTGCCGCCGTGCATGATCTGCTTCGGGTCGTGGTTCCCGGCGAGGGCGTTCGCGTACTGGTTGTACCAGAACTGCCCCTCGGCGGGAACGTCGAACAGGTGCCGCTTCGCCGGGGCGGGCGCAGGCGCGGCGCCCTGGCGGACCCGGGCGGGGTTGCGTCGGGTGCCGACCCACACGAGGTCGCCGTCGGCGCAGCGAACGCGGACGGGGCCGGTGCCGGGGTTCTCGACCACGGCGAGGGTCTGGCCGCCGCGGAGCCACTGCTTCTCGGAGTGGAGGCCGGCGAGGGCGTTGCCGTAGTACCAGTAGTAGAACTGGGTGTCGGCGGGGACATCGAAGTAGCCGAGGCGGTTCCCGCCACCGGCGGGGGCCGGCGCAGGCGCCTCGCCGCGGTTCGGGATCCACTGCTCCGGGTCCACGAAGGTGCCGTCGGGGAGGATGATCTCCTCGTGGTTGTGGACGCCCGTCGACATGCCCGTCGTACCCTGCACGAGAAGCGCCTGACCGTCCTCGACGATCTGGCCGGGGCTGACGAGGAAGCCACCCGGCGCGCCGTGAGCGGTGCGGGACAGCACACCGTCGTGATGGCGGACGAGGACGGTGTTCCCGTAGGAACCGTCGTAATAGCAGCGCTCGACGACGCCGCGCTCGGGAACATGGTTCCGCGGATACCCGGCGGTGTCCCATCCGGTGTGCCAGCCGCGCTTGTAGATCGAGCTGCGATAGCCGAATTCGCGGGTTCGACGGGGCTTGTTGGTCTTGGACCCGTTGGGCCAGAAGGCGCTCATCACTTCACCTGCTCTTCCGTCGGGTTGCCGAGGAGTTCGTACGGCGGGAGGGTGTGAATCTCGCCGTCGATGACCTCGACCGCGTCGAACGTCCCGGCGTCGCGCTTGGCGAACTCCTCGTCGCTCATGGCGTCGGGCTTCGGGTAGTGAACCTCGAACCAGGCGCGTTCGCCCTTCGAATCGAGGTCGGTCGCGAAGCGGAGAATCTCCTCGTTCGCGTTTGCCGGCTCGACGATGTCGAGACGGTGGATGGGAATCGACGACACGGTGGTCTCCTTCGGTGTGTACGACAAAGCCCCCGGCGGATGCCGAGGGCGAGTGTTGGTAAGGGTCGTCAGGCCGAGTAGACCCACGCGACGACGATGCTCTCCGATTCCTTCACGGCCCCATAGGGCTGGCCATAGATCCGGCGCGCGCGGAACCCGAGACGCTTCGCCCCGTTGAAGACCTGCGTCGACGGCCACGGGGACCACGAGCGCCAGTTAGTGAACGTGTAGGAGTCGGCGGGCGGCAGCCATGTCGCGATCGGGGTGTCGCCGACCATCATGTCGAAGTCGATCCGCGCGCCCGTGTTGTCGAACTCCCGTCCCCAGAAGCCCTGCGCCATCATCTGTACGCGGTACGGCACGCCTGGGTCGGGGAGGTTGAAGTCTGCGAGGATCTGCGTCTGGTTGCCGAAGACGGTCACGCCCTGGCCGGGGAGCGACCCAGAGGGTGCCATACCGAACCACTTCAGCGGGTAGACGCCCAGCAGCCGGCCGGAGTCCACAGCCGACCACGTCGGCTGTCCGAGGGCATCGAGCATCCGCGCCCACGTCGCGTTTCCGATGCGGATTACGGTGCCGACACGGTCGAGATACTGACGAACGAGGAGGCTCGTCGCGAATGAACCTCCGTCGCTACCCCAGACCCGCAGGTCGATGAGCTCCTGGACCTGCGACCGGCCCGCGTCAACTCGTGCGAGCCACAGCGGCTGGTCGTCGAGCTCGCCCGGAGTATTCGCGCGTTCGGGAATCGTGGCCGAGTTGCCGGCGGGGATCGCGTCGATCTCCGAACGGTTCGCCTGCCAGTCTCGGTGCACATGGATGAGGTGCCACGTGGACCCGACCGGCGACGGGGGCAGCACGATCGAGCCTTCCGAGGTGGTACGGTCGAGGACGCCCCACCCGAACCCTGTTCCGGCCGAGATTCGCACCTCGCGGTCGACGGCGCCGATGGTCGCGCGCCAGCTGTCAGGGCCACGGACGCCGTACTGCCGTCCGCCGGCACCGGCGATCAGCTCCGACCATTGCGGTTCGTCGACGGTTCCCTCGTAGCCGGCGGTGTCGGTGATGACGACGGGCATGGTCACTTCCTTTCCTGTTCGCCGACGGCCGTCGCGACGGAGCGGACGTAGTCGACGAGCTGGGCTTGCGGGTCCTCGGTGGCGAGGCCGACGGTGGGGGTGGCGGTGAACCCGGAGCGGACGTCGTGGACGACGTCGACGCGGGAGATCACGTCCTCGAACTCGAGCGCGCCGACCTTCACGGGTAGGCGGTCGCCGAGCTCAAACGTCTCGCCGAGGCGGAACCAGGACGTCTCGCGCAGCTCCGCGGTGAACGACGACGCGGCGGCGTGCTTCGCGAGCGCGGCCCACCCGTACGGTGCGAGGTCTTCGCCTTCCTCGGCCGAGGTCGCGGAGACGAAGATCTCGATCACGCGCCCGAGCTTCGCCTCGAGGGCGTGGTCAACGACGAGCACGAACTCGCGCTCGACGCCTTCGCCGCGGCCGCCGACGAGCGCGCGAGTCGCGGTCGCTGGTTGCTGCATCCAGGAGTAGTGCCCGAGGACCCCGGATGCTGGGGTGATGGGGCGGGGGAATGTCGCGCCGGCGACGACGTCGACGACCTTGCGGTTCGTGACGCGGTCGCGGCGGATGGTGAGCTGTAGCCGGTCGGCGGTAAGCGGTTCGACGAGCTTCTCCGCGAGGGTGTGCATCCGAAGCTCGGTCGTCCCCGGGCTCCCCTTACCCCGCGTCGGGACGACCTCCCACGGGAGGTCGAGCCGCGTGGCGTTCGCGGCGATTGCCGCCTTCGCGCGCGTTTCCGACGCGCCGGATGCCCGCCAATACTCGGCGGCGCCTTGCCCGCCGGCGCCCGCGGTGGGGACTTGCCAGCCGAGGACGGTGTCAAACTCGGACCAGTCGTCGATCACGTCGAGCTCGACCGTCCCGAACGGGGTGTCTCGCCCGGTGATCGGTGCGACCGGCCCTTCGAGCAGGCGGGTCCGCGTGAGGGCCTGGCCGGTGTGGTTCACCATCCACAGCGCGCACCGGAGCCCGTCGGTTCGCACCGCGGGTTCGATGATCGGATGCGTGTCGCGGAGCTGCAGCTTCGCCGTCGACGCGGCGTTCCACAGCAGCGCGGCCTCGGTGCGCTGCGCGACGGCCTGGCCGATGAAGCGATGCTCGACGTCCATGAACTCCGCGATCAGCAGGCGACTCAAAACGCCCTCCAATACAGCGGGGTGTGGGTCGCCGCGATGACGCCGCTTCCCTCAGTGACGATTGTGAGGACGACGTCGCCGCGAGCGGGAATCGGGGCGAAGATCTGGAACCCGAGGTCGCGGGCGGCGTCGGTCGCGTTCGTCAGCACGAGCTTGTCGTCGACGGACTCAAGGTCGCCGATCCGCGCGTACTGCTCGGACGGGTCGGTGTTCACGACCAGGCGGCGACCGATGGGGATCTCGAACGGGACCTCGACGAGCGCGTCGCCGACTCCGACCTTCACCCCGGCGGGGTGCGGGCCGTCGATCTCCCACGTGACGTAGCTGGGTTCCTGGCCGGGGTTGGGAATGGTCGCGTTCTCGTACGACGCGCCGGAGCTGATCGTGAACGGCGGGCCTGGAAAGAACGGGGACGGCTCGGGGGCCTTGAACTGCCGTCGGATCGTGCGGCCCCGCCACAGCGGGCGCGGTGCGAGGAGCTGCACACCGATGACGGCCTTACCGGTGACGAACGGGTCGAGCTCGAACGAGTGCGATCCGTCGAACGATCCGGTCAGCGGGAGAGTGCGCGCATCGACGCCGTCCCCCACCGTCCACACGCCCTCGAGCACCGGGTGGAACGAGTCGAAGAACCCGGCGTGCTCGTCCTCCCACTCATCGATCGACCGGTTCGCGAACCGCAGCGGCCAATACACCGGACGCGGCGGGAGCTCGTACCCGGTGATGATCACGCCCGGGACGCCGGGGCTGCTCGAGGTGTAGACATCCATGCGGGGCATGTGCAGGCCCTGCACGCCCGGGAGCATCCGAGGGTTCGGGCTCCCGGGGCGTGTCAGGCGCCACACGGTGCCGTCGAAGCCGGTCCATGTCATAGGCCGGTTCCCCGCTACCGGGGCGGCCTCCTCGGAGCGCAGCGGGGACGACAGCACGATCGTCATGGCATGGGCCTCCTATCGGCGGGGCAGGCGGGTGAGCGCCTGAGCGAGACGCACGTCCCGCTGACGGGCAATCTCCGTCGGGTCGTACGAGTAGTACGTGCTGTTGTCGACCACCTGCAGAGAAGCCGCCCGCGCACCTGTCGACACCGGCGGAGCCGGGGCGACGTCGAGCCCGGGCATCCGACGGATGGTCTCCGCGAGGATCGCGAGCGACCGCGGCGATCCGTCGAGCGGGATGAACGACTCCGAGACATCAGGCCGGTCCCCCACCACGCGCCAGGTGTTCGCAGGAACGACCGCAGCGGTCGCGCTCATCGGCACGAGGTCGGGAATGCCGCCCTGTGCCATGAACTCGACCACGCCGCCGTTATGACCCTTCAGCACCGTTCCGGCGCCCGGGATGTTCCCGCCCTGGTAGTCGAGGAACGCCGGGATATTGAGCCGGTACCGGTCCGGGTTCGTCAGCCAGGCGATCGCCCGGTCAGCGGGCGAGGTGTCCGCCGTGATCGTGGTCGACCCGTCCGGGATCGAGTTCACCCGGTCGACGAGCGCCTGCACCTTCGACTGCTCGTCGGGAGCGTTCGAGATGATCTCGGTGATCTCCGACTCCGGGATGCCGGCGTATGCGGCGATGAGCCGCCACGCCTGCACCTCGGTGAGCCCCATCTGCTGCAGCTGCTCGGCGATCGCGCCGGCACCGTCGCGCCACCGGCCGCTGAGCTCGTCTTGCTCCTCGCCTGTCGCCGCGGCCGCCGTCTGCTGCGCGTTCAGCGCGTCGACGGCTGCGCGGATCTGCGCGTCGAGCTCACCCGACGCACGGGTGCTGCCGTCCTGAGCCTCGGTCAGGTCATCGAGTACCGACCGCCCCTCGGTGGCGGACTCCCCGACCATGTCGATCGCCTCCGCGAGCCGCAGCTGCGCGTCGTTGAGGTAGCCAATCTTGACCGCGGGCTCGGCGAATTCGTTGAGCCGGTCCCGCGCGTCCGCGATCTTGTCGGACATGGCGTCGGTGGTCTTGTCGACGTCGCCCATCCCCTCGATGACCGCGTCGAGCCCCTCGAGGTCGGCATCGCCGGGCAGCCATTCGATGAAGTCGCGGAGCCCATGCAGCGTCTCCCGCAGCGGTCCCGTGACGAAATCGCCGAACCCGTCGGATGCAGTCTCGGCGAAGTCGAGGGCGCCGTTGGCCATGTCGAGGAAGAACTGCAGCACGGGGCCGCGGTTCTGCGACACGAAGTCGGCGAGCTCCTGCAGCGGCTCGGAGAATGCGGACGCGAGCGCACCCTTGATGCCGTCTGCGGCGACCTCGATGTTGCGCTGGGCCTGCTCCATCTTGGTTGCGTCGTTGTCGGCGAGGGTGTCGAACATCCGCTGAGCGGCGCCTTCGACCCCGCCGAGCTGCTCGACGGCGTTGGAGAGGTCCATCGCGAACAGGGCGTCGCCGAGGTCCTCGGCCTGTGTGCCGAATAGGCCGACGGCGGCCGCGTTGCGGAGGACGGGGTCCTCGGTTTCGCGGAGCTTGTCGAGGACGAGCGCGAGGCCGTCCCGCGCCTCGGTCCCACCGCGCGCGATCTTCGCCGTCATCTCCTCGGCGTTCAGCCCAAGCGATCGGAACGCCTCGGCGGGACCCTCGGTGCCGTCGGTGGCCCGGATCTGGAACTCCTTGAGCGCGTCGGCGGCGAGGTCGCTGTTGCGTGCGCCGGCGAGAAGCCCCTGGTTGATGAGGCCGAGCGCTTCGGGCCCGGTGAGGCCGAGCCGCTTAAACAGGGCCGGGTACTCGGTGAAGGTGTCGATTAGGTCTTCGCTGGCGTTGACGCCGTTGCGGGCGCCGGTCGCGAGAAGGTCGAACGCCTCCTTCGACGACGACGCGAGGCCGGTGCGCAGCAGCTGCGTCACGGCGGTCGCGACGGGGCGGACGTCTTCACCGAGCACGTCGGCGATACCGGAAAGCCCTTGGACGACCTGCTGCGCGTCGCGGCTGGTGGCTTCCGGGTCGATGATGCGGAACTGCAGCGCGAGGCGCGCGGTGTCCATGTTCGCTTCGACGGACTCACCGAAGACGTTCGTGTACGCCTCACCGGCGGCGCGGCCGATGCGCATGGCCTGCTCGGGGCTGATGCCGGTGAGCGCCTCGAGGCGGTCGAAACCGACCTCCTGCTGCAGCCCGTCCTGCACACCGGCGACGATCGCCTTGCCGATCGCGACGCCGCCGAGGATGATGCCGCCGGCGATCGGGATCGCGGTGAGCGCGGCGATGAGGGAACCCTCGATGTCGCCGCCGACGACCTGCCCGACCTTCTCGCCGGCGCCGCGGGTGGCGGAATCGAGCCCCTTCGAGAGGGACCGGCCGCTCTCCGTGCCGGCTTCCTCGGACTCGCGCTTGAACAGGGCCAGGAACCGCTTGAGGCCGGTCTCGGCCTTGTCGGTGTCGGCCTCGACGGTGATCGACTCGCGGAGCTTGCCGAGGCGTTCGGCCTGCTGCTCGAGCCGGGCGACCGCGGCCTCGGCGCGCTTGGTCTCGGCGGTGACCTCGAACCCGGCCTCGCCGCGGATCTGCAGGTCCTCGACCTTGTCGCGGGCGCGCTGAAGGCTCTTCTCAGTGCGGGTGATGTCCGCGTCGATCTGCAGCATGGCTCGCTCGGAGACGAGCTTCTTCGCGTCTGCCTCGACGCGGTCCATGCCCTTTTCGGCGTCGCTGGTGTCGGCGCCGACCTTCTTGACGACCGGCTTCTTCTCGATCCGCTCGGCGGAGTCCTTGACCTGCTTCTCGGCCTTCTCCACCCCGACCGTGTTGGCGGTGTAGAGGACCTCGAGCTCGGCGGCGCGCAGAGCGGGCATGGATCACCTCCGGGTGAGTGCGCTCCTCAGCCGTGTCGCCGAGTCGAGGAGCGAGAAGATCGCGGACCGGACGGTGAGCCAGGAGCCGGCGAGCACGGTCGGCGAGTAGAGGTCGATGCCTTCCTCCTTGCGGAGGTCAGCGATCACGAGCCGCCAGTGCTCGATGAGCGCCACCCACGACACGTCGTCGACCTGCCCGCGCGGGACGGTGGGTGTGGCCGCGTGGACCTCGTCGGGGACGCGGTAGTCGGCGTAGATCGGGATGCCGTTCTCGTCGTAGTCGAGGACTTCCCCTACGCCGTATTGCGCCCACTCCTCCGCGGTGAGCGCGCCCGCGCTTTTGGGGCCGGACCATCACCGCCGTCCGGGGCGTCCGCTCGGGGCGCCCAGAGCGCCACGGCCAGAGCGTCGGCGTACTCCTTGCCGCGGGTCCAGTAGAAGATGGCGTAGTAGTGCATCCGGTCGATGGTCTCCACCGGGATGCCGTCGGCCATCATCTGCGCGGCGGCGTCGCCGAGGCCGGGGCGCTCGAGCGGGCCGATGGTCGCGAGGACCTGCTGCGCAGCCTCGGGGATCTTGCCGCGAACGATTCGCAGGTTGACCTCTCCGCGAGCAGCGAGTGCGATGACCTTCCGAGCCTGCTCCACGCTGGGGGGCACGACGTTGTAGACGCGCTCCCCCAGCGTGAGGACGAGATCCGGCGCGGCCCACTGCGCGAAGTCGACCGCGCCGGACACGGTCACGCCGTCCGGGTGAAGGGACGTGCGGCCGAGACGCCGTGGACCGTCTTGACGACGACCGCGGCGGAACCGGCCGCGCCGGCGGGCACGGAGGCGACGATGGTCGTGGCGTTGACGACGGTGTAGTCGGCGGCGTTCGTGCCACCGAATTTGACGCCGTCGGCGCCGGTCACGAGGGCGTTGCCCTGCGCGTCGACGAACCCGGTTCCGCGGAGGGTGACGAGCTCGGCGGCGGGCCCGGTGATGGGCTCGACCAGCGACACCAGGGGCGCGTCCTCGTCCCATCCCTCGAAGGGGTTCTCGATCGGGGTGTACGCGCCGACGCCGGTGAGCGTCCAGTTCCACGTCTCGTTCTGCCCGTTGGGGCCGGTCTGCCCGCGGGTGTAGGAGACGGTGACGAAGCCCTGTCCGGCGTCGTCGAGGTTCGGCGCGCCCTTCGCGGGCTTGTGGAAGAACTGGATCTCGATCTCCGCGTCCTCGTCGATCGCCGTCGGGAGAGTGCGCTTCCGCAGCGCCTCGATCTCGGGCAGGTACTCGCCGGTCTCCCGCGAACGGTTCACGAACGTGGAGAACGCGTGCGCGTGGGACCAGGCGTCGACCGAGGTGTTCTGCGAACCGAGGTCGTCGTAGGTCTGAGCGTCGGACGTCGTCGGGGTGAACGTCGGCGCGTAGCCGAACAGTCGACGGATGTCGATGAAGTCCGGCGTCTCACCGCGGGGCGCGATGTTGACGCGGAGGCCGTACTCGTAGGACTTGCCCCGCACGGTGCCGGCGGGAAGCTGAACACGCTTGTTCATGGTCGTTACCCCTCTGGGTTGTCGAAGTCGATCAGGTAGTTGTCGGTGCGCTCTTCGCGCTGATTCGTGTCGCTCCCCGCCGGGGAGAACGACTGTCGAACCACCTCGCTGATCACGCCCACACGGAAGAGATCGTCGAAGCGGTCGAACGCCTGGTCCGCGAGGATGTCGGCGCCGTCTGTGGCGCTGGGGCCGCCGCGGAATCGCAGCTGCACCCGGCGGGTCTTGACCCCGGTCTCTCGGTCGTCGGTGCCGCCGTAGATGCGGACGCCGACGCCGCGGGCGGTGTCGGTCGAGATGCGGCCGTAGTAGACGCCGACGACGCTCGCCGAATAGGAGTCGGTCTCGGACCACTTCCACCCGGCGATCTCGCCGAGTTGCTCGCAGAGCCAGATTGTGAGCGCCCGGTCATGCACCGCCGAGGTCCTTCCGGTTCCGGGCGGCGAGGATCGGGCCGATGTCGACCTGCTCGGTTGACGTTTCGAGGAACTTCGCTTGCCCGTTGGGGTGCTCGAAGTCGAGATTCTCGTGCTGGATCACGGCGTAGTCGCCGCGGAACGCGACCTGCATGGTGAGGTCGTCGACCGCAACGGCGCCGCCCTTGTGCAGTTCGCCCGAGTCCTTCGGTGCGAGTTCGCGTGCCCGCTTGAGAACTTCGCGGCCTCCGTCTCGGAGGCCGGCCTGGATCGACTTCTCGAGCTTGGTCATGACGGGGTTGAATTTCGCCATCGTGCCTCCTACTTCAGGTGCAGGGTCTGGAACGAGGGGAGCCGCTCGTGGCGGAACACGCTGATCGCGAGGACGACTGCTTCGCGTTCGTTTGGCGCTCCGGACCAGACAGTGACGAGGGAACCCTGCGGGATGTCCTCGTCGATGTCGAGAGAGACCTGGGTGCTCGAGATGACCTCGACGGCGTCGGCTCCGATGACGGTCTGTTGCTCGTCTACGACCCACGCGCGGACGGTGCGAGGGTCGGCGTAGCCGCCTCCGCCCATGCCGCCGCCGCGGCGCTTGGCGCGGACCACCGCGCTGTGCCGGGTGAACCGGTCGGGAAGGGTCATCGGCTCGCACCGATCCGGTAGGCGTCCAGGCGCAGCAGCTCCTCGGGCGTGAAGGCCATGTCGACGGCGGCACCGCTGGCGGTGCGGCCGTACTGGTTGGTCTGCCCGAGCGCACCCTCGGAGACGAGGCCACCGGCGGGCGTGAACGCTCCTCTTGCGACGGCGGACGCGATCGCGGTGGCGATGCCGCCGGGGCATCGGGGGTGCCCGTGGGTGAGGGTGACCTCGACCGTGCGGCGGCCGGCGTGCCAGCGGCGACGGCCGGTGCGGTGGAGGATGCCGGAGTCATCCCAGTCGTATCCGTCGACGGGCGCGACGGTGACGCCGTTCTCTGTGACGGCGTCGACCCGCACGATGTGCAGAGACGGCAGGAAGATGGTTCGGGTGCCGCGGGAGGCGAGCGTGATCGTCTCGGTCGCGGTCTTCGCGACGCGCCATCCGCAGTAGTCGCGTACGGCGTCGGTCGCCAGAGCGGCGATCGCCTGCGCGAGCTCGTCTGGCATATCGCGGTTGGTGACGGCTTGGATCTCGGCGGCCGAGAGCAGCAGGTCCGTCTGCTCTTCGGTGGGCTGCTCGGGCATGCTGGTTCCTCCCATGTCGGGTCGCACCACCGGAGGGTGGTGGCGGCCGGGTGCGTCACTCCCGGCCGCCTGACGTTCGGCGTCGCTTACGCGGAGGCCTTGGTCTTGAGCAGCTTCAGCGCCTGCGGGCGAACGACGTCGCCGCCGACCCGCTTCTTGAACTTGAAGCCGATCATGCCCTCTTCGGCGTAGAGCTCCTCGAGGCGCTTCACGGTGACGCCCTGACGGTCGTACACGCGGTAGCCGCGGGCGAAGTCACCGAACGCGGCGATCGCCTTGCCTGCGGCGATGCCGTCGATGTTGTCCTGGTTGTGCATCGCGTAACCGAGGAACGTGTTCGGGCGGCCCGCCTGGACGGATGCCTGCCAGAGGTACTGGCCGTTTCCGTCCTTCAGCGTCGAGATGTGCAGCTCGGTGAGCGAGGGCAGCAGGAAGCTGCCGTTCGCGCGGTACTGCGCCGGCACGCCGTAGATCAGAGCCTTGAGGTCGTCGAGGATCTGGTTCCGTGCGTTCGCGCCGCTCGCGCCCGAGTAGTCGGTCGCGCCCGAGACGATGCTCGAGACGCCGCCAGCGGTCGAGAAGATGCCGACGGGCTGGTGGGCGGTGTGGCCGGCGCCGATGGTGAACGCGACGTCCTCGGCCTCGGCCGCGGCCTGGGCGAAGCTGTCACGCACGAACGCCTCGAGGTTGACGTCGGAGTCGTCGAGCTCGTCCTCGCCGATCTTGGCCAGACCGTAGAGATCCTCGATGTACGTCCACTCCTCCTCGGGGGTGTCGGGCATCGAGTCTTCGAGATCCTGCTCGTTGGTCTCGAGCTTGCCCCAGCCGACGCGGACCTCGTCGAGCGAGCGGCGACGCACGCGGTTGGAGGTCGTGTTGCGCTGGCCGGCGATCGGGCGGATCGCGCTCAGGCGCGGGACCGCTCGGATGATCTCGGCCTCGAGATCTTCGGGCACGAGGATCTCGCCGGCGGCGTTCTCGACGAGCGCGCGCTGCTCGGGTGCCATGCTGGCACCGCGAACGAACCGCAGGAACGCCGAGCGCTGCGACGCCGACCGGCGCTCAGCCTCGGTGCCGCTGCCGCCCAGCTCGTCGCCACCGGCGCCGATGGTCTGGCCCTGCTCGGCGTTGCGACGTTCCTGCGCCTCCTGGCGCTCGATGCGCTCGGAGAGGTCGCGGAACTCGGTCTCGCCGCGGTCGTACGCGGTGCGCTCGTCCGCGTTGAGGTTGCGGTTCTCGCCCTCGGCGCGCTCGGTGATCTCTCGCATCGCCTCGACGGTGCGAGCTCGCTCCTGGCGGAGCTGAACAGAAGTGGCCATAGCCGCTCCCCTTTCGTTTTCTGGGTGGTGTCCCGCACCGTTCGGACGGGCACGTGTGGGTCAGAGCTGCGAGAGCAGCTCGAGTTCGTGGAGTCGGTGCTGCGCGCGCTGCAGCGGGTAGCCGGTCTCGGCGGCGAGGTGCCGCTTCGCCATCGCGCGCAGCTCGGCGGAGGTCTGCGTGTATGCCGGGTAGGTGACGACGGAGACGTCGCCGCCGTCGAAGTCGAATTCCCGGACCTCGTGGAGGTTCCCCGACCAGCTGTCGGAGACGACCCAGAACCCGAACGACATCTGCGACAGGTCGCCGCGCTCGAGCGACACCGCGGCGTCTCGGGCGTAGGACACGTCGGCCATGTCCGCGTCGACGAGCACGCCGTCGCTGTCCTCGGACAGCGTCAGCGTCCCCGACCGGGTGCGGGCGAGCAGCAGGTTCGCGTCGTGATTGATCAGGAACCGGACATCCGGCGTCCCGGCGAGGGTGCGGGTCGCGGCGCCCGGGCGGATGACTTCCTGCCACCCGCCGAGATCCTCGGACAGCTGGTCGTACACGACCGCCCGGCCGGTGAAGTGCAGGCGCCGCTCGTCGTCGTTCGCCGCGCGGACTTGGATATCCGTGAGCGGGAAGACGCGGCGCTCGAAGGTGCGTTCCATGTCTGCTCCTAGTAGTCGAAGTCCTCGCCGCAGGTGCACCCTGCAGCGTTGTCGGCGCCGGCGGCGAGGTCGCCCGGCCACTGCGCACCGTTGGAGAACGGCGCGTCGATCGCGACGGTCTCGCCGTGCATCGAGTCGTGCATCCCGTCGTCGCCCGAACGCCACCGCTTGCCGGTCGCGCCGGTCTGCACCGCGCCCTCGTGACGCCCGAACGCGCCGCCGCGGGTGACGATGCGGCCCGCCCAGACGGCGACCGACTCGAGCATCACGTCGAACGCTGTCGCGTCGCCGACCTTGTCGAGCAGGCGGATCGCGGCGGTGTTGAACGCGCGCGCCTCGGATGCCGCGACGGCGCCGACCCAGTTGGCCGTCTGCGCGGCGATGAACACGTCCCCGCGGGTCTCAGCCTGCCGCGACCCGAACTCCCCGACGACGCCAGCGAGCACCGGGGCCAGCTGCTCGGCGAGCAGCTCATCCCACACGGCCCGCTCCTCGTCGGAAGGTGCCGCGTCGACCTGCTCGCGCTGATCGCCGAGGAAGTCGGCGAGGGTGCGCTCGACGCGGGTAACCCACGCGGGCGCGTCGTCGACGGCGCTGCGGCGGGTCTGCTCGAGCGCCCGGTACTGCGTGGGCTGCAGCCGCGGGATGTTCACGGGCGGGAGCCCGTCACGCTGCACCGGCGACGACCCGGCGGGGATCATGTTCACCGGCTCGAGGTAGACGTCGCCGTTGTCGATCGGCGGCTCGTCCTCCATCGCGCGGATGTCGTTCGCGGAGTAGTACCCCCACTGACGTCCCGCGGCGTAGGCCGCTGTCTGCGCTGCGGTGTCGCCGCGCATCCGGCCCTTCGGGTCGAACTTCAGCCGCATCTCCTCGTCGTCGAACAGCCGCTGCGTGACCTTCTCGAGACGAGTGATCGGGGGCAGCAGCGCGTCCTGGACGAACTCGATGCTCAGGTGCTCGATGTTGGAGAACGTGGCGCGCTCGAGGTCGCCGATCTTGTGCGGCGGGACGCCGTACATCGACGCGATCTTGCCCTCGGTGAGCTTGTAGATCGCGAGGAACTGCGCGTCCGCCGGCGACAGCGACACCCGCTCGAGCTTCGCGCCGCCCTCGAAGACGGCGATCTGGTGCGAGTTCTCGAATCCCTGGTGCCGGTCTTCCATCTGCGCGACGAGGCGCTCCCACTGCTTGTCGGTGAGGTTGTTCGCCGTGGTGAGCACCGTCTCCGGTGTCGCGTCCCGCTCGAAGAACCCGCCGATGTAGGACGTCGCGGCGACGGAGATCCCGACCTGCTGGCGGGCGACCCCGATCGGCGAGAGCGCCTCGGGGCCGGTGCCGAACCAGCGGTAATGCAGGATCTCGAGGTCGGTCGCGATGTACCCCTTCTCGACCGGCAGCCACGTCTCCTTGCCGTCGTGGCTGAGCTTGTAGGCCAGCTGCCCGGTCGGGGTGCGCAGCACGGTCACATCCGTCGGCGGGACCGGCCACAGAGCCTCGACCTCGCCGGCGCCGTTGCGCTGAACGAACACGTACGCGTTTCCTCGGATGAGGAGCCAGGTCACGACGACCCGCCAGAACTCGGCGGCATCCTGCACCGGGTTCGACTGCACCGTGAGCAGCTTCACGAGCTTGCGGTACTTCGGACTCGGGGCGACCCGGTCGCGGCCGCGGCGGACCACGACCGAGACGGGAAGGGTCGCGATCGCCTCGGCGACCAGGCGCACCGAGGTGAGCACGGCCATGACCTGCAGCGACTGCTCGGGCGTGACGTTCACGCCCGCCGAGGTGCGGGTGCCCCGCAGCGACGGGAGCCGGCTGTTCGCGCGACGCACGAGGGCGCGCCACGCAGAGGTGACTCGCTCGGTGAACTTAGCCACGTGACCTCCTCTTGAGTGTGCGGATGCGGGGCTCGGGAGCCTCCGGCGGGTTCTTCAGCAGCCAATGCGCGCCGGTGACGGCGGACAGCGGCGCGGCGTCGCCGGGCGACTTGATGCGGTCGATCACGTACGCGTTGCCGAGCGCCTTCATCACGGCGGCGCCGGCGGGCACGTCGAGCACGGGCTGCGCGCGGTGGAACACGCGGCCGAGGTTCACGCCGTCGAGGATCATGCCGGTAGCGCGCCCGAGGTCCGGGCCACCCCACTCGGTGACCTCGAGCTCGGCGGCCTTGAAGTCGGCGACGAGGGACGACACCGGGGCGCCGTTGGTTTGGAACGTGATCGCGGCCGGCGTGAACGTGCGGTCAGGCGAAGTCAGCCAGGGAATGATCCAGTCGGTGCCGGGCGCCTTGGCCATGATGCCGACGTGCGCTGCACCGTCGGCGCGCTCGGCAGCGAAACCGATGTAGGCCATCTCGCGGTTGTGGGAGACCTCGATGCAGATGTACACCGGGGCGCCGTCGGCGCGCTTGGAGAGGCGGTCGAACCCGGCCGCCCACTTGCCGGGCTGGAACGGGCCGCCGGTGGCGGAGTCGACGAACACGTTTCCGACCTCGGAGGCGAACACAGGCGCCGGGTCTGACACCCAATACGCCGCGAGGTTCTCCTGCGGGAGGTTGTAGTTCATCGACGGGTTCGAGTAAGCCCACGCCTCGGGGCTGTCCAGCGGCATCCCCGGCGGCGGCGACCACCAGAACAGCCCGATCGTCGTCTCGGCGTCACCGGACTCGATCGCGTCCATCGCCATCTTGTGCAGGTGACGCTGGACGATCGCTTCCATGTCGCCGGCGTTCGACGCGGCGATCAGCTGCGAGCGGCGCCGGGCGGCGGTGGTCTTCGACAGCGCCGACCACGCCTTGAACGTCTTGTGCTTGAGGATCTCGTCGACGAACACGAGGTCGAACGTCAGACCGCGGCCACCGTTGTCGGCCGAGTCGACCCAGTACCGCTGACCGCCGGTGAGCTCGAACCAGAGTTCGCCGTTCGTGTTCGAGAACCCGCCGCGCTCCTGCTGCAGCCGCGGGATCGCGTCGATGATGTTCTGCGCGTGCTCCCACGTCTTCTTGGCGGTGGCGAGCTTCTGGGCAACGCCGATGATCTGCGCGTCGCCGTCGACGAACATGCGGAACAGAATCAGCAGCGCCGCGATGAACGTCTTGCCGTTCTGGCGAGCGACCCACAGCAGCACCGTCTTGAACCGGTACGACCCGTCGGGGTTCAGCTCGAGCGCGTGGATCAGGAACCAGCGCTGCCACGGGTTGAGCTTCGGAGCCAGCTCGGCGAACCGGGTGCCGGCGAGCTGCACGTGCAGCCACATCGCGAAATGCACCGCGGCATAGCCGGCGCTCGTCTCGGGCGTCAGCTTGCGGCGCGGCGGGGTGAACACACGCGGAACGGTGTGCCCGTACACCCGCCGCGGCCGCGCGCTACGCCTTCTTGCGGACTGGGCGCCGCTGGGACGCTTCCGGGTTGTCGTCGATGCCATCCACGCCCCCCGTGTAGAACTTGAGGCGCATCTCGTCGAGCTCGTCCCGCTCGCGCGGCTTCGCGGCCGCGATGAGCTTCTCCATCGTCTCGTCGTAGCGCTGCGCGATCGCGGACCGCTGCGCCACCGCGCCCGAGTCGAGGTCGCGGGCCAGGGTGTAGAGCAGCGCGACTCGAGGCATCGCCGACGGCGGCACCTGCAGCGCCTCGACGAACGCGCGCGCCGCGAGCTCGTTCGAGATCAGCGGCTGCTCATCTGTCCCGCCGTCTGTCCCGTTTTCTGTCCCGGGTGTGTCCCGTCCGCCGGGGCCGATCCTCGGGAGCGCCTCGAGCTCGGCGGCCTTGCGTTTTTCCGCGCGCTGCCGGGCCTTCCGCTCGCGCTCCTTCTGCCGTCGCTCCTCGGGCGTCATGGCCATCACGACCACCTCCAACGGGGCGGGACACGGGACACGACCGTGCGGAGGGGGACAGATCACCCCCGGCGGTGTGCGGAGCCCCCACGGCTAGAGATCGGACCCCCCTACCCCTCGGGGCGGGAGCGGTGATCTCTGGGCCGTGGGGAGGCTCTGGTGGGCTCGGTGTCAGCCCTTGGGCGTGTGAGGGTCTCGGCGAGGGATGCGGATCACCATGCCGGGCCAGATGAGGTCGGGTCGCTTGATCCCGTTGAGGCGCTGGACGGTGCGGGGCTCGACCTTGTGCGCGCTCGCGATGTCGTCGAGGGTCTCCCCCTCCTTGACCTCGTGGGTCTCGTTGCCGTGGTCGGCGCCCCGGTCCTCGGGAGAGGGCGGCCGGTTCGCGGTCGCAGTCTGCTTCGCGCTCTGAGTGTTCGCCATGATCACTTGCCCTTCTGCGCCTTGCGGCGCTCTTCGTCGTGACGCATCGCCTGCGCGATCGTTATTGGCTGATCGAGCCCGCATCGCATGCAGGTCGTCGGCATCGGCTGCTCTGCCATCTCGGCTCCTCTCGGTCACCAGACTTCGGACGGATCGCCGAGCCCGGGCTTCGGATCTCCCTCGCCCTTGTTCTCGTTGCAGATCTTGTGCGACGGCTGCCCGTTTGACGGATCGTCGGCCAGCTCGGGATAGGCGACGACCGACTTAATGTGGTCGTACGCGAATGCCCACTTATCGGTGTGCTTCAGCGTCGTGTCGATCGGCTGCCCGCAGAGAGCGCAGGGCAGGCCGTGCTCGGCGGTAAGCGCCTTAAGGTCGGCCCGGTTCTTCCGATGGGCCGCAGTCGTGCGGCCGGGAACGCCTGCTGACATGGAAACTCCTGAAAGCCGATATTCGCCGCGCGTGTCGCGTCACCAGCTGGCCCGCGATCTGTGGCACGGTGCTCCCGACAGCAGTTGAAAACGAAGGAGGTGACAACAATGACGAACAACAATCGACACGTGGTTCCCGGCGCAAACGGAGGCTGGGACGTGAAGAAGCCCGGCGCAACCCGCGCGTCTTCACACCATGACACTCAGGCGGAGGCGATCGATCGCGGCCGCGCGATCGTGCACAACGCCGGCGGCGGAGAGCTCAACATCCATGGCCGCGACGGTCAGATCCGGGCGAAGGACTCGATCGACCCGGGAAACGATCCGCGCAACATCAAGGGCTGACACCTACCGCCGTCAGTCAACCACCGAGGGGAAGCGGTAGGAGGACGTGACGGCACCGCGCCGGTGGGTGTTCAGACTCCGAGGAGGTGAACGCCCACCGGTTACGTCTGCGCCTCACGCGCCCTCGATCGCTCCCGAGTGCGAGATGATCAGCGCTCCTCGACTCCACCGCTGCAGGGTGGCCGGGCGCCGTCTGGCTGGAAGTGCGAGCGTCGCGTGAACGGTGAGGCGAGATCCCGGCCAGTCGGACCGGAAGATCAGGCGGAGTCGCGCCCGATGCGCGAGACGCGAACGCGACCCCGAGAACGCCGAAAGCCCCACCCGCTCGGGTGAGGCTTTCGGTCATAGTTCTTGTGCGAGGCACAGCCTATCAGCGAGATGGGCCACGTTTCCGGAGCAGCCGGCCACGGCGTGTCGGCCGATCCCGGACGCGCCATGACTCACAGACACCCCCCGGGCCCTGCTATGGTCCCAGCCATGACGAACCCGGAGCAACTCGCCGAATCGCATCGACGCGAAGTTCTCGCCTTTGTCAACGAGTGCATCGAATACTTCAACACCCTCGACCAAGTTCGATCCCGGCAGACCAGCCGCCGCGCATTTTTGAGCTTGTACGGGCCAATCATGCAGGTCGTCCGATTTGCTTCGTCTGCCGCCCTGCTTGCCAACAGCGGGCACCGCATCGAGGGTCAAGTGCTGGCTCGTTCCGCACTCGAGTACGCCTTGACGATCCAGTACGTCTATCTCCGAGTGGACGGACTGGATCGCTTGCAGAAGTCGAGCCTGCTGGATCGCAAGAAACTCATGGAGGACATGGCGAATTGGCACGACGATCCTGAGTACCTGGATATGATTCCGCAGGAACAGCCAAAGCCGGGCGCGAAGGGCATGCCAAAGTTCACCCAGATTCTCGAGATCGTGGATCCTGAG
Source organism: Microbacterium sp. BDGP8 (assembly GCF_029991045.1). NCBI lineage: Bacteria > Bacillati > Actinomycetota > Actinomycetes > Micrococcales > Microbacteriaceae > Microbacterium > Microbacterium sp. BDGP8. The sequence continues at coordinate 2,205,801 of NZ_CP120712.1, forward strand.
CACGTAATTCTGCACTCGACCTACGCTGTGCTGTCTCAAGTAACTCACGTGCGACCGGGCGGACGCGATCGATACTTCGACCGTGTCGACGATCAGCTCGTGCTGGTCCCCGGTCGAGACGATGACGTCTTCGGCAATGTGACTACAGGCGCTCTCGGGTTCGCCCTGATGGCCGCCACATGGGTTTTCGCTCACATCACAGAGGATGAGGCGATGCTCGCCCGGCTTGACACAACCTCCGACCGCCTGCGGCTGCCTACTCGTTACGACGGGAACTGGCCAGTCGGTGAACGCGCATTCCGCGACTGAGGTTGATCCCTGATGTGCCAGTACAACGCGACATGCCCGACGACACGCCACCGGCCGGGGACGGTCTGTCCGGTCGAGGTGCGTCGTGAGAACCGTGAGCGCAAGGCCGCTGGAAAGCTTCTCGGATCGGCGCTCTCGCTCGTCGGCGCTCTGGTTGCGCTGTGCGTGTACTGGGCCACGCAGCGCTGAGGTCACACCGGCGGCAAGTCGAACAGCCTGCCCGGCCACTCCCCCGGCGGGCGCGACCCCTCGGGGCCGCAGTCGGACTCATTGAAGGTCCACTGCCCCGAACGTCAGATGCGGACGCGCAGGTCAAGACACGCCGACGCCCGCACATCTCGTTGGACTGACCGGAAAGTGCGGCAGACTCGCGTCTATGGGGCTTGAAGACGAGTTGGCCGCCGCGCTGGGGGCATCATCCGTTTCTTTTCTGGGACGAGGGACGTTCGGCGACACATGGCGCGCTCTCGACCTGGATGGGAGTTCCGAGCCACTCGCCGTAAAGGTGCTCCGAGCCGAGTATTTCGACCCTCGCCTCTTGGCGCGTGAGACCGACAACCTGAACGAGTTCGCACACGACAACATCGTGCGCCTGCACGGTGTCCGGACGATCACATTCCAAGGCGATGAGCACCACGTGATCGTATGTGAGTACATCGACGGCGGAAGCGCTGGGCAGGCTCTGAGAACGGGCGCAAGGCCTAGCTTCAAGCACGTCCGGAAGTTTGCTCGCGGTTTGTTCGAAGCGGTCGCGGAACTGCACGCGAAGGACAAGATTCACCGAGATCTGAAGCCCGACAACATCATGCTCCGTAACGGTAAGTGGAAACAGCCGGTATTGATCGACTTCGGGCTTGTCCGGTCGCTTACCGGAGACACCATGACCAATTACCCCGCACTGGTGGGCAGTATCCCTTGGATGGCGCCTGAACAGCTCCAGGGCGAACGCGCGCGCAAGGCGTGCGACAACTGGGCTTGCGGCGTCATCCTCTATCAACTGCTCACCGGCACCCATCCATTCTTCGATGGGGTAGACCTCCGGGCGATGGAGCCCGAAGAACTGGTGGACCTCGTATCGGTGCCGCCGCCCTCACTCCCGGCTGATGTGCCAGATGATCTCGCCGAGTTGGTGACACGACTACTCACGCCTGACCCCCCGGGAGCGCGAGGAAGCGCCGCACGAGCTTTGAAGACACTCCGGGGGAAGAACTGACATGGCTACACATCCGGCAACCGACGCGTGGGCGGGCGCATCGCTGAGAAGGTCCCTTAGCGGCAAAGTGCCCGTGCTCCTTGTCCATCGAAGCCACCAAAATGGCGGGCGTCTCCCCGAGGTGCTCGACTACCTGGCTTCCAGCCACGGGCGCGACCTCGGACTTGGAACAGTGATGCGGTTGCCCGCAATGACGGCCAACACGGCACGCACCTTCATGGGGAAGGTAGCTCATGTCCCGCTTCGAATCGTCGATCCGGAGCTCTGGCGCATCCCCGACACCGGGTGGCCCGAAGCCACCGCCCTCAAGGCGACCGCCGCCGCGTGGCCGCACCTGCACACACCTCCTCCCGCAAAGGTCTCAGCACGCTGGGTTGAGACCGTACTCAACGCGCAGAGGGATCACGGCGCGTCCGTTCTCCTGTCTGCGACGGGGTGGGTCTCCGAAGTGAACGCGGCGGTCGCCCTACGGAACGCTCTCAAGTGGGTCGAAGAAAGCCGTAGACAGGTGGGAGATGCTCCGATGTGGGTGAACCTCACCCTCGACTCGCGGTGGCTTTCTGACCGCACGCTTCGTAACATCCTCTTGAACGAAATCGTCGAGAGCAATGAGCGCGACTGGTACTTGCGGTTCTACTGGCCCGAAGTCGCCACCCGGTATGGACAGCTCCTCGACGAAGCCATCCTGGCCGGCTACCAAGCCCTCGCGCGGGAGTGCATGTTGGAGGATAAGCGGCTGTATCTTCCTAACAGCGGTCTCACCGGCTGGTTCGCGACAGCGCTCGGTGCCAACGGATTCTCGACCGGTCAGGCATGGCCGGAGCAGGCATTCGCGCGGCAGAAAGTGATCGCGATCAAGCGGCAAGGACCGCCCCCCGCTCCGATCCCGCGCATCTTCGATTCGACGGTCCTGCACACAATGGATCACAACGAGTTCGTGCGCATCCGCCCCCTGGCGGGACACAAGGACTACGCGACGCCCTACCTGGACGAGATCGACATCGAGGGACACTCGCCCGAGGTCGCCGGCCTGCATTACGTTGCGGCGGTGGGTAACCTGACGGCGAGTCTCGCCGACAAACGCCCGAATGCGGTGGCATATCGGAGGGCTAGAAAGGGTCAGGCGTTCGTCGACTCGCTCTCGCTCACTGACCGGATGAGTGGGATCAATAGGCCGCTCCACCTCCCGCTGTGGATGCCTCGCCTTAAGTGAGGTGCGGAGCGGTCCAGCCGAACACGGGGTAAATTTGCCCCTCGCGCGTGCCACGGAGCATCATCTCGAGACTGCGCTCCGCGAGAAGCGCTCGACCTACGGCACGACGGCTGTCGGGTGTCGTGTTCGGGCGCACGAGCACACGCGCGCGCTGTTGATCGCAGTCAACAGCGATCACGCCGACCCCACCGCGCGCGATCTCGGCGAGGTGATCCGTCACTCGGCTTACTGTGCTTGCGTCCAAGGCGATATACGCAGCATCCGCCGAGAGCTGTTGACGGCGGGCTTGCGTAAGGGCGCGCCTCCAGTCACGGAGCTTCGCCTCGACCGTCACGACTCGTTTACCGACCCATTGCGCGCCCTGTCGGCGTCGGAGTCGATTCTCCTCGGTCCACTCCATCCACCCCTGTTCGATGAGGAGGGGTGCAACGGCGCGGCGCACGTAGTCGGAGGACATGCGCGTCCGGTCGGCGATCTCCCTTGTCGTCAGAGTTGCGTCACCGACAGCAAGGACGGCGCGCACCTCGGCATCCGTCGTCAGCGGTCGTACTCCGCGCGCTGCCCGCGCAGCGATTCTCTCGAAATCGAAGCGGACACCTGCGAGATCAGGAACACCGTGAACAGCCGGCACCTCGCTGAATACCTCGACCGGCGAGTTTGACTCGTGCCGGAAAGCCAGACGCGGGAGGGCGCGGCGCAGGACCGGCATCATGTCTGCCTCGTAGCGGAAGCTTCGAAGCTCCCGGTGCACAGCTACGGCGTTCGTCATCGCACGATCCTCCGCATCTCATCCCGCGCGGCCAGTCTAAAGCCGGCCCACCCCACTCCATCACATCGCCGCTCGCTCGCGTGACTCGTTATCTTCAACACCGTCAGTTGCTCCTCGATTCCGCACTCCACCGACGTGCGGCAGTCCGCTTAGGCGTCCACGGCTCGTGGTGGCGGCTATGAGCAGGCTCATGCTGACACCTGCTTGCGTGGTCGTCCGACACGCTCGCGCATTCGGTTGCGGATCGCGAGCACCTCGGATTCACGGAACCACGTCACCCGCCCCATCGGCCCCTGCGTAATCGCACGGGGCACGAGCCCCTCGCGCTCCCGCCAGCGCTTCAGCGTCCGCTCCGACCCGGCGTACTTCGCCTGGGCCGCCTCGTCCTTCGTAATCAGCCGGTCCCGCCACTCGGCGACGGCCGACACCTCGAGCTCCTCCTCGGTGTCCGCATCGACGACGTGCGCGGCATCCGGTCGCTCGAGGCGGTAGCGGCTCACCGCGTCGACGATCGACCAGAACGAGCGCACGCCGTCCTCATCGACCGGATGCCGCATGAGTACGGCCTCGGCGAGCTGCCGGACGTCGTCGGCGTTGTTCGCGATCCGGTCGAGGTGGCCGAGGATCACGGTCGCGCAGCTGCGGGCGTAGTCGTACGCCGCGAGCGAGCCGGCCCCCGCGGGCATCCCACCGACGATGCCCGAGCGCGGGTCGACGAACACAGCCCACGACCGCAGCGACCGCATCACGTCCTCCGACGCGTCGATCAGGTCCGCCGGCGTCGGCGCGGCCGCCTCGGCACCCTTCCCCGACGATGAGCGCAGCGCGTCGTAGACCATCGCCTTGCGCGGGTCCGCGAGCGACCGCAGGCGGCCGACGAGATCCGCCGCGTTATCGATGTGCCCGCGCATCCGCCGGTAGCAGCGATCGCAGACCATCACGCCGTCACGAGCGGGCGCCGGAGCGCACCCCCTGCACGAGCGCTCGGGACGCTCCATCGTTCCGTCCTCGACGGCCGCATCGACGACCAGGCCGTAGTCGAAGCAGGTCGCGAAGTGCAGGTCGGGCACAGTGCACCCGAGCACGCATCCTCTTTCAGACATGGGATCTCCTCTCAGAACGGGTTGTCGTCGCTCGGGACGGTCCACGAGCCGTCTTCGGACACGGGCGCGGCATAGGGCTCGTGCTGGCGCTGGGATGCCGCCGGCTGCGCCGCGGTCCCTCCTGCCGCTGCGCGAGTGACCTGCGCGGTCGCATAGCGGAGGCTCGGGCCGATCTCGTCGATCTCAAGCTCGATCGCGGTGCGGGTCTGGCCCTCGCGGTCCTGGTAGCTCCGCTGGCGCAGACGACCGGTCGCGACGACGCGCATACCCTTCGTGAGCGACCCGGCAATATGCTCGGCGAAGTCACGCCAGGCCGACGCGCGCATGAACAGGGCGTCGCCGTCCTTCCACTCGTTCCCCTCGCGGTCGAAGGTGCGCGGGGTGCTCGCGATCGTGATGTTCACGACCGGGAGGCCGTTCTGCGTGTAGCGCAGCTCGGGGTCGGCAGTGAGGTTGCCAACCACGGCGATGACGGTTTCGCCGGGCATCAGACAGCCACCTCGTCACCCTGCTCCGTCTCGGCGCCCACGGCCTCCCGAGCAGCGCGCGCGCTGTCGATGCGGCGCTGTCGCTCTGCCTCTTCCTCGGCCATCTCGGCGGCGATGTACTCGACGTCGACGTACCCGGCGAGGATGAGGCCCTCGGCCATCCGCACACGGGTGTCCTTCTCGGAACGCGGCGAGGTCTCGCGGAGTCGTTCGACGACGCGCTCGCGAACGGCCAGCCACTCGGCGGCCGCGATCTCGGTGTTCTTACTCATGCTGTCTTCCTTTCGGATCGGATTCGGTTGGCGGGCAGCCGAAGCTGCTTCTGCCGAATGTCGCGGATCGATGTCACGCCGACGCCCAGCTCGTCCGCGATCTGCTTGTCGGTCATGCCGGCGAGCACGCGGGCTCGGATGCGGTCGTTGCGCTCGAGGTGGGATCGCCGGGTGGAGAGCTCCGCCCGGAGCACCTCGCCGGGAGTGATGCCGCGGCGCTGCGCGGTCTCCTCGATGCGCCACACGTCACGCGGGTCGAGGTCGACGGTCACGCGCACGGGATCACCACGGCTCCTCGTCGGGCATGCCGACGCGCTCGAAGTGGACGGTGAGCTTCTCCTCGTAGACCCGGCGTGTAAGCCACTCGTCGCGCTTGAGGCGAGCATCCCGGCAGGGTCCGCATTTCGTCTTCCCGGCACCGTGCGGCATGTGGTCGTCGCAGAACATCGGCGGCGCATCCAGGATCAGCGGGCGCTCCGGCAGCACGGGCTCCTCCTCGCGGTCCTGCGTCACCGCGTCCCACGCATCGGCCCGCGCGGCGTCTTCCGCCCGCACCTGCGCCCTCGCCCGCTCCCGCGCTCGCTCGCGCCCGCCCGCGCTCCCCCGCCCCACAGCCACGGACGTCCATGGATGATCCCGCGCCGGCGGTTCCGGGGTCGAGATCCGCACACCGCGCATGTCCACCCGCAGCGGGTGCAGCAGCAGGAGCCACTCGACGCCGCCCGCGACATACGTCGTCAGGAAGTCGGCGTCCATCAGCGCGACGAGGTGCTCGAGCACGTCGTCCGTCGTCGAGAATGTCTCCCGCGCGATCCATGCCGGGTCCATCGGACCTCGGCCCAGCGGGTCGAGGTTCAGCCACAGCCACAGCGCCGTCGGCTTCGCCTCGTTCGGCACCTCGTCGAGGTGCGCCAGGTCGGCCGCGCTGATCATTCGTTGCTTCGTTGACACCCTGGTCGTTCCCTCTCGCGAAGCCCTCGATGCACTTGTCGAGGGCGAACTGCACGTCGTGCTCGTGGACCGTGAAGCACTCGGTCCATCCCTTCCCGCCGCGGCCGAGCACCGCCTCGGCGTCGTCCCACCCGGTGAATGCCCGGGGGAACCAGCGCGCCAGCACACGCAACGCCTCGCGCTCCCACGAGGCATCCGTGCCTCGGGCGCAGACGATCACGTGCGCGCCGGCGCGCATGAGCTTCTCGACGCGGCTCCACTTCCACGCGCGCCCCACCTTCAGGACGCGGGATGCGGGCCAGTAGACGACGTACGTCATCGCGAACGTCGGCATCGCGCTCATCGGTCCTCCTCCGCCGCGTGGAAGGTCGGGACGACGAGAGGGCCGTCGCAGCACGCGACACCGTGCATCGCGACGTCTCCGATCCACGACTTGCGCCCGCACAGGCACCACGTCTGGTCCAGCCACGCGTTGTACGTCACGGGCGGGTGGAACATGACGGGGCATAGTTCCGGTGCGGTCCTCGTCGGCGACGGTTCTGCCACGCCTAGGCGCCCAGTGCCGATCGACCGGTCTGCCGTCGCGCTCATCGTCTTCTCCCTGCTGGTGCGAATGTGAGCCCGCCGCGGCGGGCCTTGTGGGTCTCGGTGTTCTTACTGCAGAGCCCGAACGTGTCGAGCCGGATCGTGCGTTGACCGCACAGGGCACACACGGGGTAGATCGCGGCGTGCATCTGGTCGATGCGCGCGAACTCCGCTTCCCGCTCGCGGCGCACGTGCTCCTGACGGCGGATGTCGAGCACCCAGCCCTTTTCGGTCGACGACCATCCGCCGTTAGGGAGGGCCGCGACCTCGGGGGTGCAGCATCCGAACTTGCATGCGGCCTTCATGACGCGAGCCCCATCTCGGCCTCACGCTCACGGACCCACCGCCGCTCGAACGCCGCGTAGGTCACGCGCGGGTGCTTCTCCCAGTGCTCGAGCAGCTCGGGCGAGGCGTACGCGCGGGCGCGGCGCTCGTTACCCATGAACAGCGAGCCCGGGTCGATCCCCGCCGCGCGGCCACGTGCGTTCAACAGCGCGCCGTTGGTCGCCTCCTCGGCGAGCATGTACGCCGCGAGACGCACCTCTTCGTACTCCTCCCGCACCTCCCGCCAATCAGCGAAGGCCGACCCAATGATGCTCATGCCGCGGCGCTCCATCCGCCGTCGTCGTCGAGGCGCACGCGGCCCCAGACGGAGTGCTTGATCGGGCACTGGCGCGGGTTCGCCCACGAGGGGACGATGAACCCGGCGAGCTCGGCTGCCGCAGGGTCGGCGTGCACGGCGTTGTGGCAGGTGCGGCACAGGTGCACGAGGTTCGCGGGCAGGTGGTCGCCGTGGCGGCGCAGCTGCCGGTGATGCATGTCGATCGCGCGCTCGCGGCCGCAGCGCTCGCACATGCCGCCCGACCGGCCCTTCACGATGGGGCGGGAGTCGGCCATCGGGTCGACGGTGGCGCGGGTCACTTCTCGCCCCGCATCGACTTCGCGATCGACTGCAGCAGAGTCACGTCGCGCTCGACAGCGTCGGCGAAGTCCTTCGCATATTCGAACAGCAGCCACGCGTCGTCGTACGCGTCGACCGCGCGCATGAGGCGCTCGTCGACGCCATATGCCAGCTCGCGGAGCTCGGTCATCGTGGCGCCGCGGCCGTACTCGTCGCGCAGCTTCTTGACGGCCAGGCCGAGGGCGATCTTCCGCTCCCGCTCGGCGGCCTTCAGCTTCTCCCGGTAGTCGGCGAGCGCGCCGGGCGCGGCGATGTTCTTCGCCCGAGCGATGGACAGCGCGCCGACGACCTGCGCGGGAGTCGGCGACCACTGCGCGAGGAGATCCTCGTCGAGCATCGCGACGTTCAGGGGGACGATGTCGAACCCGGCCGGGATGGTGACGAGCACCCCCGAGGCGGGGTCGACGTGGTTCGGTTCGTCGCTCATCGCCGCCCGCCCTTCCGCTTCGAGGCGCGGCGGGTCGCGCGGTTGCCGGGCAGGTGATCCTGCGGGCGCCGGATGCCGGCCTGCACCGTGGCCGCGCGCTCGGGCGCGGCCGGTCCCTGCGCGTCGGCGCTCGGCCCCGGCACGGGTGCCCAGTCGTCGGCGGCCGGGGCCTCGGCGAGCGCCTTGCGCTTGGCCTTGAGCTGACGGTGCAGCGCGGTGCCCTCAGCGTCGGCGCGGAACGCGCGGACGGCGCGCGCCTCGCGGTCGATGGTGTCGATCTCGAGGATCGTCTGCGCGGCCTCGATTTCGGCGGCCCAGTCGCGGCCGGTCGGTTCGCTGGGCGCGCCGGGGTCATCGGAGTATGTGCTCGTGTCGATCCGGTCGGTGCCTGCCTCGAGCAGCGGAGCGAGGATGTCGGCGAAGACGACGCGGTACGCGTGGCGCTCGACCTCGGAGCCGAAGATCGTCATTGGCTTCTCGGCGCGGGTCGCGTTCCAGTCGGGGGTGTTCTGCTCCTGCTTCTCGTACTCGGCCCAGCTGACGACGATCTCGCGGGGCTGCTGGCCGGTGCGGGTGATGATGACGCGGGCGAGCAGGGGCGGCTCGGGCTTGACGTGATACCGGAGCCACTCGGCCTCCGGGTCGGCGAGGAAGTGCGGACCGTCGATCGCGGCGAGCTGGCCGGAGGCGAGCACGGCGGCGCGGGCGGCTTCGACGGGGATGGTGCGGGGTTCTGGCATGGCTCACGCCTCCTGGAAGTTGAGCGTCGTGCGACGCGAGGTCTTCGGGTATCGGCGCTTGGCGTCGGCCTCGGCGTAGGCCAGCTCGACGCGGATGCGCTTGGCGCGCTCGTGCGCGTCGGGGTCGGCGGCCGCCCATGCGGTCTCGTCGATCGCGACGGTCTCGCTGACGGAGAGCTGGAAGCCGCCGCTCTTGCCCATGCCGACGGCGCCGAACCGGGCGGCGTGCGGGAGCTTGGCGATCGCTTTCTTGAGAGCGGCGTTCGCGGCTTTCTCCGCCTCGACTGCGGCGGTCAGCGCGAGCTTGAGCGGTGCCCACGCCTCGAGGGCGGCGGCGACGTCGTCGGGGAGGTCGTCGACGTCGGGGCATCCGGCGTCACGCCAGGCGATGAAGTCGTCGGCGCGCTCGGTGAGCCAGGCGATCATCTCTTCGTCACGGGCGACGACGATCCAGGTCGCGCCGTTGATGGGCGGCTGGTCGTCCTCGTCGCGGACCTCAAAGCCGTAGAGGCCGAAGTCGGCGCCCATCACGCGGATCTGAAACTGCAGCTGCGCGTAGTGCTCGATCGGGATGCCGTCGTGCTCCCAGCCGTGCTCGTGCGACTTCACCTCGATGACGGCGAGGCGGCCGTCGCCGTCCCAGCCAAAGCCGTCGGGGGTCGCGCGGTGCAGGTCGTTGTCGGCGGCCGCCCAGAGAGCGTCGTTCGCGACGACGCTCTGCAGGCGCTCGGCTGCCTCGTCGAGCAGGGCCGCTTCGCGGGCGGACCCGGCGCGGGTTGCGGCGTTGCCGCGGAAGCGGGCGCCGTTCATCTTCTCTTCGGCGATCGTGCGGCGGGCCTTCAGGCCGGCGCGGGCGATGCGCCACGCGTTGGACGCGGTGACGCCCTCGCCGCGCTCGGCGAGCCAGAGCTCGCGGTCAGCGCCTGCGGGGACGACGATTCGGGCGGTGGTCTGCTTCATCGGTTCTCTCGCTTCGGGAGGGTGTCGACGGTGGTCGTCCACCAGATGTCGACGTTGCTGGTGTTCATGGACTGCAGGCGGACGGTGCCCGAGCGGCTCATCGCGCGGATCTTCCAGCGCACGTCGTCGACGGTGACGATGTCGCCGACCTGCAGCGGGTCGTCGACCTTGGAACGCGTCGGGATGGTCACCGGCGCGGCGTCGGCGAGGGTCACGCGATCACCGCCGCTCCGAGGATCAGGAGCAGGGCGACGGCCACAGCGAAGCCGCCCGTCGCGAGGAGGACCGCGCGTGCGAGCAGGTCGCGCTCGTGGCTCATGCGAAGCTCGACACCTTGTCCCGCGTGAGCCGGAACGGGCGCCGGAAGCTCGATGGCTTCGGTCAGATCGGTGGTCATGCTGATCCCTTCGGGAGTGCGCCGAGGCGCGACGAATACGGGTCCGCAGCGATCGCTGCGACTCGGATGTGTGGTGGCTCGCGGGGCTACGCGGAAGCGGGCACGCTCATCGACCGATCTCCTGGTCGATGGCGCTGAGCCGGGCGGACATCTCGTCGTCGGCGACCCAGAAGTCGCGAGTGAAGACGCCGGACAGGAAAGCCGAGATCGTCATGAGCACGATCCCGAGAAGCGCGACCCCGGTGATGTTCGGCCGGGCGACGTCGAAGGCGAGCAGGATGAGGCCGCAGAGGAGCAGCACGCGTGCGGTCATGCCGCTGCCGCCGTCGTCTCGGCGGCAGGGTCGACGACGCGACTGCGCAGCCAGGCGTCGAGGTCCACCTCGTAGAACGCGTTGAGACGGCCCTGCTTGAAGACCTTCGGCCCTTCGCCTGCAGCGAGGAGGTTGCGGAAGGTCTGGTAGGCCATGCCGCAGAATTCCGCGGCCGAGCGGGTGTTGAGCACACGCCCCGAGCGCTCCGGTGCGGTGCTCATGATGCGGCCGCCAGCTCGAGCGGGGCGACTGCTTCGCTGGCGTGATCGTCGCCGCTGACGATCGTGAAGACGTCCTCGAACTTCACGGGGAACGTCAGAAGCACGGACGAGATGAAGTGAGGCCCGGGCGCCGCCTTGCCATTCAAAACGCGGGAGGCGGTTCCCTTGTCGACGCCGAGTGCGGCCGCGAGACTCTGAACGGTGTCGAGTCCCTGCTCGGCTCGCAGCTGCTTGAATCGCTCGGAGTCGATGATCAGCGTGGCCATCTCTCCCCCTTCGGATAGGTGTGCTGCAACTTCGGGTTGCTGGTGTGCAACTGAGCGTAAGCGATGCGGTGCGCTTGTGCAACCACAAATTGGGTTGCTGCACTCGCTTGCGCTGTTGCGCGTACGCAACTACAGTGAGGACCGTGAACGAGACCCGCTGGTGGAAGTACGTACAGGTCGTCGCTGGCGACGTGCAGGCGAAGGAGATCGCCGACGTCGTCGGCATCGACAAGTCGAACGTGACGCGTTGGAAGCAGGGCAGCCGGCCCGCCGTCGAGTTCGTCCTGAAGTTCGCTCGCGCCTACGGCCGTTCTGTGATCGAGGCGCTGGCCGAGTCGGAGTACATCACCGACGACGAGGCGAACATCCGCGAGGTGAAGATCGGCGCCGAGGATCTCTCGGAGGTCGAGCTGGCACGCGAGCTCCTCGATCGCGTCGAACGCCGAGCGCCGAGCAACGTCACCGTCGGGCGCTTCGGTGTCCGAGGTTCCGCGCAAGATGATCGAGCCATCGCCAAGAAGAAGGGCCGCGACCGCGGAGAGGACGCCGACACGTGACCGACGAGCACATACGCGAGACACTGCGCGACCTCGGCGTGCGCGTCCGCTACGTAACGCTCGACGAAGACCGCGACGGTGAGTACCTTCACCACCGCCGCCTGATCCGGATGCAGCCCGGGATGCCTCGGCGACTGCACCGCTCCGTGCTCGCGCACGAATGCGCGCATGCCGTCTTCGGCGACGAGCCCAGCATGTTCGGCCCGGCGAACGCGAAGATGGAGCGCCGCGCGGATGAGTGGGCAGCACTGCGGCTGATCGATATCGACGCCTACAAGCTCGCCGAATCGCTTCACGCCGGCCACCCCGACGCGATCGCGCTCGAGCTCGACGTCACGGCCGACATCGTCGAAGCCTTCCAGCGCATCCTGTCTCGCTTCGGCGACACCGTCTACGTGCAGGCGCGCATGGGCGCCGGCATGTGGCACCACCGCGAGACGGTGCACTGATGGCCCGCCCACCTCTCGAGCTTGAGACGTGGGGCCGCGTCCGACGCACGACGATCGACGGCAAGCCGACCGCGTTCGCTTACTACCGCGACGCCGACGGCGTCACGCGGCTGATGCAGCGCCAGGGCAAGACAGCCGCAGAATCAGAGCGCAACCTCGTGCGCGCCCTGAAAGCGCGACTCGCACGAGCGAGCGATGAGATCACCGGGGCCTCGACAGTCTCAGAGCTTGCGCAGAAGTGGATCGACTCCCGCGCGCGCCTCGCGGAGGGATCGATCCGCACCTACCGGAACGCGATCAAGCACATCGACCGCGGCCTCGGATCGGTGCGACTGCAGGAGGCGACCGTGCCGAAGCTCGACCGCTTCGTCATGGCCGTCGCCACTTCGTCGGGACACGGGACCGCCGCGACCGTGCACGTGGTCCTGCGCGGGATGTTCACGCTCGCAGCGCGGCACGGCGCCGTCCGCCCGAACCCCATGGCCGACGTACCGAAGCCCGAGCGGCCGAAGCGCACCCGACGCGCAGCTGCGCCTGACCTCGAGGTCGTTCGCGGCATCCGGACCCGCTTCGAGCAGTGGGACGCCGGAACCGAGCCACGCCCCGAGAACGACCGGCGCCGCCGGCTCGCGCGCGCGAGCACGCTGCTCGACACGACCGACATGATCATCGGCACCGGGATGCGCACGGGCGAGCTGCTCGCACTGCAGTGGGATGCGGTCGACCTCGCGACGCACCGCGTCGTCGTGCGGCGCACGATTGCGCAGGACCGTGACGAGCGATTCTTCGTCCAGGACTTCACGAAGACCGATGCCGGCTACCGCGAGCTCGAGCTGCCGACCGAGGTCGTCGAGATGCTCATGCGCCGCCGGGTCGCGTCCTACACCGAGTTCGTCTTCCCATCGGCGGTCGGGACCTTCCGGCACCCGAACAACTACCGCACGACCTGGCGCGCCGCGCTCGCGGGGACGCCGTACGCCGGCATCACCCCGAAGAGCTTCCGCAAGACCGTGGCGACCGTCATCCGCGACGAGCTCGGCATCGAGGCGGCGAAGGACCAGCTCGGCCACGAGGACAAGAAGACGACGGAGGCGCACTACGCCGACGAGGTCCATCGCGGCCCGGCGAGCGCACTTGTTCTGTCGAAGCTGTTCACCTGAAAACCATGGGTAAACAATGGATCGCCCCGATTCGCGTTGTGCGGATCGGGGCGATTTAGTGGCCTGACCTGGCCTTTTCGGAGCCGACTACGGGACTTGAACCCGTAACCCCCGTATTACAAGTACGGTGCGCTACCAATTGCGCCAAGTCGGCAAGGCGTCCAGTCTAGCGACGGACGCGAGCGGCGCCGAAACTCCCGCGAGCCTCGCAGGCGGCCCGTCAGGACGCGGGCGCCTCGGTCGGCGTCGGAGTCGGGGTGGGCGCGGACTTGTAGTACGCGTCGCTCGCGGTCGTCAGCACGAACTGCGAGAACTCGGCCGGGTCGCTCAGGTCGCCGATGTACTGCTTGCCGTTGACGAGCACCATCGGTGTTCCGGTCAGCGCCAGCCCATTCGTGTCGGGGATGCCGGCGACGGCGCGCTCGGTCGCCGACTTCGCCCATGCGGCGTACGAGCCCGACTCGATGCAGTCGCGGACGACGCGGGTCGAGTCGACGCCGGAAGCCTGCGCCATGTTGGCGAGCTCGCTGTCGGAGTAGCCGTCGGAGTCGACCTCGGGCTGACGCGTCAGCAGTTCGTTGTTGAACGCGAAGAAGGCGTCGGGCGCGTTCGTCGCAACGCACGCTGCAGCGCTGGCCGCACGGAGCGAGTACTTCGTCCCGTTCGACTTCGCCGTCAGCATCGCGACCGGGTAGTAGCTGAGCGTGACCGCACCGTCGTCGACCCACGAGGTCAGCTGCTGCGCATTGGCGACCTGCCACTCGCGCGCGCCGGCGGAGAGATAGTCGACGTAGACCCGGATCTCGACGGGCGGTGCCGTCGTGGAGGTCGGAGTAGGAAGGCCCTCGGCGGGAGTCGCGGCCGCGGCATCCGGGGCGGGCTCGGCAGGCGCGGACGCGTCGGTCTCGGCGGCGATGTCGGTGGAGACCGAGGTGTTGACGACGTCGGCGACGACGAAACCGTCGCCCGACGCGGTGGCGGGCTCGAGCTGCGGCTTGCTGCCGGCGCTCGAGACGGTCATGGTGACGGCCACCGCTGCGGCTGCCACGACTCCGACAGCGAGCACCCCGAGACCCGAGCGACGCGCGATGCGCGCACGCGACTGCCGGGTGTGAACCTGCAGCGCCTTCTCGCGCACCGCCTCGCGACGGTCGATGACTGCCGGCGATTCGGGAGCGTCAGGAGTGTCGTCAGAAGACATGGAACCTCGGGGAACAGAAGTAAGGATGAGGCCGCGCGGGGCGACTCGCGGCGGGCCTCACGGGTCACTCGATGGTAATCAGCCAGCCTGGGAAAGCCCAGAGCACCACCCGGAATGCGTTGTCTCCCGCACGCCCGCGCCCGTGCCATACTGAGAGCGCGCCCGATGAGGGGCGTACGGGGGCGACCCCGTTCCATTCACAACGGATCGTCCGGCACGTACCTGCCGGTGAAGGAGAAGAAACGATGGCGACTGTCACTTTCGACAACGCAACCCGTCTGTACCCCGGTGGCACGCGCCCCGCGGTCGACAAGCTCAACCTCGAAGTGGGCGACGGCGAGTTCCTCGTTCTGGTCGGCCCCTCCGGTTGCGGAAAGTCCACCTCGCTGCGCATGCTCGCCGGCCTCGAAGAGGTCAACTCGGGCAGCATCCGCATCGGTGAGCGCGACGTCACCGACGTTCCCCCGAAGGACCGCGACATCGCGATGGTCTTCCAGAACTACGCGCTCTACCCGCACATGACGGTCGCCGAGAACATGGGCTTCGCGCTCAAGATCGCCGGCGTCGGCAAGGAAGAGCGCGCGCAGCGCGTGCTCGAGGCCGCCAAGCTCCTCGACCTCGAGGAGTACCTGACCCGCAAGCCGAAGGCCCTCTCGGGTGGTCAGCGTCAGCGTGTCGCGATGGGCCGCGCCATCGTCCGCAAGCCCCAGGTGTTCCTCATGGACGAGCCGCTGTCGAACCTCGACGCCAAGCTCCGCGTCCAGACGCGCACCCAGATCGCTTCGCTGCAGCGCAGCCTCGGCGTCACCACGGTCTACGTCACGCACGACCAGACCGAGGCCCTCACCATGGGTGACCGCATCGCGGTCCTCAAGGACGGCATCCTGCAGCAGGTCGGCACGCCGCGCGACCTGTACGAGAAGCCGAACAACGTCTTCGTCGCCGGCTTCATCGGCTCGCCCGCCATGAACCTGTTCACGGCGTCGCTCGCCGAGGGCGGCGTGCAGTTCGGCACCAAGGTCGCCGCGGTCGAGGCCGACACGCTCGGCAAGGCGCACGGCTCGACGGTCACGATCGGCATCCGCCCCGAGGACATCATCGTCAACCCCGAGGACGGCCAGGGCCTGACCGTCGACGTCGACCTGGTCGAGGAGCTCGGTGCTGACGGCTACCTCTACGGCCACACCGACATCAACGGCAAGCGCACCGACATCGTCGCGCGCGTCGACGGCCGCCGTCACCCGAACGCGGGCGACCGGGTCGTCCTCGCCCCCGTCACCGGACACGTCCACGTGTTCGACGGCGAGACCGGCGAGCGCCTCACCGACAAGGCCATCGCTTCGGCCTGATCCGGTATCTTCGTACGCTGCGGCGCGGGTGGCCTCTGGTCGCCCGCGCCGCAGTCTTTGCGCCTCACATCCGATCGGAGAATCCGTGACCGCCTCGCTCTCGATCACCGCCAGCAGCGTCGACCCGGGTCTGCTCGCCCTCCCCTGGTCGACGACCCTCGCCGATTGGTCGACGCCCGACATCGTCTACCTTCCCAAGGGCATCTCGCGTCACCTCGTGCGCTTCGCGAACCTGTCCGGACGCGTCGTGGCGATCAAGGAGACGACGGCGACGATGGCTCGGCGCGAGTACGAGATGCTCGGCTCGCTGCAGCGCCTCGACGTGCCCTGCGTCGAGCGCGTCGCAGTCATCGACGGACGTCGCGACGAGAACGGCGAGGAACTGCCCGCTGCCCTCGTCACGGCCCACCTGAAGTTCTCCCTCCCCTACCGCGCCCTCTTCACCCAGGTGCTGCGTCCCGACACGGCGACCCGTCTCGTCGACGCCCTCGCCGTGCTCCTCGTGCGCCTGCACAACGTCGGCTTCTTCTGGGGCGACGTCTCCCTGTCGAACACGCTCTTCCGCCGCGACGCCGGCGCGTTCGCCGCGTACCTGGTCGACGCCGAGACCGGCGAGCTGCATGAGCGGGGCCTCACGCGCGGTCAGCGGATGCACGACCTCGACATCGCACGCACGAACATCGCCGGCGAGATCATGGACCTCGAAGCCGGTGGCCGCCTCGAAGGCGGTGTGGACGCCATCGCGATCGCCGACGGCATCATGTCGTCGTACCACTCGCTGTGGGCGGCCCTCACCGACCAGGAGACGTTCTCGGCGAACGAGTCGTGGCGCATCACCGAGCGCGTCCAGAAGCTCAACTCGCTCGGGTTCGACATCGGCGAGATGTCGATCGACGCGGCCGCCGACGGCACACGCGTATCGATCCAACCGAAGGTCGTCGACGCCGGCCACCACCAGCGTCGCCTGCTCCGCCTGACGGGACTGGATGTCGAGGAGAACCAGGCCCGCCGTCTGCTCAACGACCTCGATGAGTTCAGCGCGCGTGTGTCACGCCTCGGGTCGAACGAGGAGATGGTCGCGCACGAGTGGCTCACCCGCGTGTTCGAGCCCGTCGTCCTCTCGGTGCCGTGGGACCTGCGCGCCAAGCTCGAACCGGCGGAGCTCTTCCATCAGGTGCTCGAGCACCGCTGGTACCTCTCGCAGACCGAGGGGCGGTCCGTTCCCCTCGCGGAGGTGCTGTCGTCGTACGTCGAGAACGTGCTCCGTCACCGGCGCGACGAGGCGACCGTCATGGGGCCGCCGACCGAGACGATGTCGGTGCCGATCGTCACCGACTCCGTCCCGGTCGACGACGACGAGGCGGAGGTCGACTGGCGCGACCTGGTCTGAGCGCCAGGTCGCCCGCGCTCCGAGGGGGTGCGGCCGGTCAGTAGCCGACAGTGAAGCGCTCGCGGACGTGCTTCGGGTTCTCGATCTCGTCGACGACCGCGATGGCGAAGTCGGCGCCCGAGATGAACGAGTCGCCGTTCTCGTCGGTCACGAGCACGTCTCCACCGTCGCGATAGTGTCCGGTGCGCTCGCCCGGGTTGAATGAGCCGAAGCCGCCCGCAGGGTGGATGAAGAACCAGTCGCGACCGCTCTCGTCGGCCTGCAGGTCTTCGAGGATGCCGATCGCCTCGAGCGCCTCGTCCTTGAACTCCTCGGGGAAGCCGCTGTCGATCAGGCGCGGACCGCCCGGCGCGACGAGGCTGCCACCCGCGCCGCCGACCACGCCGACGCGCACGTTCTTGGGAAGACTCTCGACCAGCAGCGCCGTGTTCGGGCGCACCTGGCCCTGCATGTCGCCGCGCGGCGCGACGGCGGAGACCACGACATCGACGCCCTCGAGCTGACCGACGAGCGCCGGCACGTCGAGCAGGGTGCCTTCGAGGTAGGTCGCACCCTCGACGCGCTCAGCGGGAACCTTGCGGGCGACCGAGACCACGGTGTGGCCGCGCGACACGGCTTCCTCGACGATGTGGCTGCCGGCGTAGCCGGTGCCTCCGATGACAGCGATGCGTGCCATGACTGTTACCTCCGTTGGGTGTCGAGCGCAGACCGCGGTCCGCGCGTGTGGCGAGTCAGCGAGCGGGCTGGGTGTGCCAGATACGGTCGATGTAGTCGCGGATGGAGCGGTCCGACGAGAAGAAACCCGTGCGGGCGACGTTCAGGATGGCCGAACGGGTCCAGGCATCGCGGTCGGCGTAGGCGGCATCCACCCGCTCCTGCGCCGCGATGTACGACGTGTAGTCGGCCAGCACCATGAACCGGTCGTCGTAGAGCAGGTTCGACACGACGGGCTCGAAGGTCGAGCGGTCGCCCTCCGAGAACGCGCCCGACCCGATCAGGTCCAGGGCACGGCGCAGCTCGTCGTCAGCCTGGGCGAACTCTCCCGGCCGGTAGCCGGCGGCCCAGAGTTCCTCGACCTCGGGCTCGCTCATGCCGAACAGGAAGAAGTTGTCGTCACCGACGAGCTCACGGATCTCCACGTTCGCGCCGTCATCGGTGCCGATGGTGAGCGCGCCGTTCAGGGCGAACTTCATGTTGCCCGTGCCCGAAGCCTCCTTGCCGGCCAGCGAGATCTGCTCCGACAGGTCGGCGGCGGGGATGACCCGCTCGGCAAGGGTGACGTTGTAGTTCGGCGGGAAGACGACCTTGAGGCGCCCCTCGAGGCGCGGGTCGTTGTTGACGACTGCGCCAACCGCGTTGATGAGATGGATCACACGCTTGGCCATCGCGTAGCCGGGAGCCGCCTTCGCGCCGAAGATGAAGGTGCGCGGCTGCAGGTCGGATACCGCCACTCGGCCCGACACGACACGCTCGTAGAGGGTGACGATGTGCAGCAGCTTCAGCGTCTGACGCTTGTACTCGTGCAGCCGCTTGACCATGACGTCCAGCAGATGGTCGTCGGCGATCTCGAAGCCGTCGCGCTTCATCAGAACGTCGTTGAGGCGCCGCTTGTTCGCGGCCTTCACGTCGGCGAAGGCAGCGCGGAAGTCCGGGTCCTCCGCGTACGACTCGAGTTCACGCAACCGCTCGAGGTCGGTGAGCCAGCCCGTGCCGAGCGCGGCCGTGATGAGCTCGGAGAGCTTCGGGTTCGCCAGCCGCATGAATCGGCGCGGCGTGACGCCGTTCGTGACGTTCGTGAACTTCTCGGGCATCATCTCGTCGAACTGATGCAGCACCTTCTCGCGCAGCAGCTGCGAGTGCAGCTCGGCGACGCCGTTCACCTTCGCCCCGGCGACCGTCGCGAGGTAGGCCATGCGCACGGCCCGGTGCTCGGAGACGATCGACATGTCGCGCAGACGCTGCTCGTCGTCGCCGAACCGCTCGCGCACACGCAGCAGGAACTCGTCGTTGATGCGGTAGATGATCTCGAGATGCCGCGGCAGCAGGCGTCCGAGCAGATCGACCGACCAGACCTCGAGCGCCTCGGGCAGCAGGGTGTGGCAGGTGTAGGCGAAGCACTTCTGGGTGATCGCCCACGCGGCATCCCAGTCGAGCTTCCGCTCGTCGACCAGCACGCGCATCATCTCGGGGACGGCGATGACGGGGTGGGTGTCGTTGAGCTGGAAGATGACGCGGTCGGGCAGATCCTCGAGATCGAAGTCCTCCGGCAGCACCTTCATCATGTAGTCGGCGATGGATGCCGCGACGAAGAAGTACTGCTGCTGCAGGCGCAGCTCCTTGCCCTGCGGAGTGGAGTCCTCGGGGTAGAGGACCTTCGAGATGTTCTCGGCGAAGGTCTGCGCGCGCACCGCCTCGACGTAGTCGCCGCTGTTGAAGGTGCGCAGGTCGAAGGCCTTCGTCGCCTCGGCGCTCCAGAGGCGGAGGGTGTTCACACGACCGTTCTGGTAGCCGGGGACCATGTAGTTGTAGGGCACGGCACGGACGCTCCAGGCCGGCACCCATCGGCTGCGGATGACGCCGTCATCGTCGTAGGTCTCGGTGTGACCCGCGAACGACACGGTCTGCGCCGCTTCGGGGTGACGGAACTCCCACGGCGAGCCGAGTGCGAGCCAGGCATCCGGCTTCTCGATCTGCTCGCCGCCCCGGAACACCTGCCGGAAGATGCCGTATTCGTAGCGGATGCCGTAGCCGATACTCGGCACGCTGAGGGTGGCCAGCGAGTCGACGAAGCACGCGGCCAGCCGCCCGAGACCGCCGTTGCCGAGGCCCGGCTCGACCTCGTGGGCACGCATCGTGTCGATGTCGATGCCGCACGCGGCCAGTGCTTCGGTGGCGATGTCGGTGAGCCCCGACGCGAGCAGATTGTTGTCGAGCTGGCGCCCGAGCAGGTACTCCGCCGACAGGTAGCAGACGGCCTTCCGCTGGTCCTCGCGCTGACGTCGCTGATCTTCGAGCCACCGCGCGACGAGGTAATCGCGGACGGTCGCCGCGAGCGCCATGTACTTGTCGGTCTCGGTGGCCGCCGACAGGGCGACGCCGCGCTCCATGTTGAGGTTCAGCAAAAACTCACGCACGAAACCGTCGACCGTGGCCGGAGGCGAGCTCACCGGCGCGAGCGCCAGCGGGTGGGTCGCGACGATCGTGCGGGAGCCGGAGGTGTTGTCGTTCTCGCTCACGGTTCGAAACTACCCGCTGGATCGTCATCCCGCGGGGTCGTCTCTGATGGACCGCCCGGAATTTACAGGAAGGTCATCGCTCGGTCACAGCCGGCGTCACCGCGATCACTCCTGGGCGGCGCGGATCGTGGCGACCTGGTAGAGCGCGACGGACGCCGCGATACCGGCGTTGAGCGACTCGGTCGCCGACGAGATGGGGATCGAGACGACCTGGTCGCACGTCTCCGTCACGAGACGCGAGAGCCCCTTGCCCTCCGAGCCCACGACGATGACGACCGGGCGGTCGGCCAGCTGCAGCGCTGGCAGCGCGACGTCTCCCCCGCCATCGAGACCGAGTACGAAGACGCCCTGCTTCTTGAACTCCTTGAGCGTCGTCGTCAGGTTCGGTGCGATCACGACCGGGATGCGCGCGGCCGCGCCGGCGCTGGTCTTCCAGGCGGCCGAGTTGACGCCCGCCGAGCGGCGCTGCGGCACGATGACGCCCTGGCTGCCGAAGGCGGCCGCCGAACGCATGATCGCTCCGAGGTTGCGGGGGTCGGTGACGCCGTCGAGCGCGACGAGCAGCGGTGTCTCGCCCGAGTCGATGACCTGCTCGAGAAGATCCTGCGGGTGGCCGTACTCGTACGGAGGCACCTTGATCGCGACGCCCTGGTGCACGCCGTCGAACCCGGCCATGCGGTCGAGTTCCTGCCGCGTGACCTCGAGCACGGGGATGCCGCGGTTCGTGGCGATCGACAGCATCTCCTTGACGCGGTCGTCCATCTCGACGCGCTGCGCGATGTAGAAGGCGGTGGCGGGGATCTTGGCGCGCAGCGCCTCGAGGACGCTGTTGCGGCCGGTGACCGTCTCGGTGTCGTCACCCGACTTCGACTTGGGCGCGCGGTTCGAGCTGCCTTGGCGCTGCTGCGGCTTGCCGCCGGCAGCGACGTAGCGCTCCTGGGCGGCCTTGCGCTTACCGGCGGGGTGCCAGGCGCGGTCTTCGGCCTTGGGGGTCGGGCCGCGCCCCTCGAGCGAGCGACGGTTCTTGCCGCCGGTGCCCTTGGTGGGGCCCTTCTTCTTGCCGCGTCCGGCGGACGGGTTTCCTGGCTTAGCCACGGTTCACACTCCAATGGGTCCCCTCGGGACCGTCTTCGAGGACGATGCCGGCCGCCGCGATCGCGTCGCGGATGCGGTCGGCCGTCGCCCAGTCC
Organism: Microbacterium sp. BDGP8; assembly: GCF_029991045.1. Lineage (NCBI taxonomy): Bacteria > Bacillati > Actinomycetota > Actinomycetes > Micrococcales > Microbacteriaceae > Microbacterium > Microbacterium sp. BDGP8. The sequence goes on from NZ_CP120712.1 coordinate 2,227,521, forward strand.
TTGGTGGCGCGCGCCTCGGCGCGCTGGTCGATCATGGTGCGCACGAGCGCATCGAGAGCGATGGTCTCGGCGTCGTCGCCGCGCGCCTCGCCGGCGGCGTCGAGTCCGAGCACAGCGAGCATTCCCGAGACGGCTGCGACGGCATGCGCCACTGCGTCTCGATCGCCCGCGTCGAGAGCGGTGTTGCCCGCCCGGACCGTCTCATGCAGAACGGCGAGCGCCTGCGGGACGGCGAGATCGTCGTCCATCGCCGAGGCGAAGGCGGCGGGAAGTTCGACGTCGCGAGACGCTGATGCGTCGGGAAGCAGGCGTGCGGCGCGCTGCAGGAACGCCTGGATGCGGGCAAGCGCCGCCTCCGCCTCATCGAAACTCTGTGAGGTCAGGTCGAGGCTCGAGCGGTAGTGGGCGGCTCCGAGCGCGTATCGCACGACGCGGGGGTCGCGCTCACGCAGCACATCGTCGGCGAGCAGGAAGTTGCCGAGCGACTTCGACATCTTCTGATCGCCGACCGTGACGAGGCCGTTGTGAACCCAGTAGCGCGCGAAGGCGTCACCCGCGGCGGTGGACTGCGCGAGCTCGTTCTCGTGGTGCGGGAAGCGCAGGTCGAGCCCGCCGCCGTGGATGTCGAACTCGCCGCCGAGGTAGCGCCGGCTCATCGCCGAGCACTCGATGTGCCAGCCGGGACGGCCGAGTCCCCAGGGGGAGCTCCAGGCGGCGTCCGACGGCTCTTCGGGCTTGGCGCCCTTCCACAGGGCGAAGTCGCGCGGATCGCGCTTGCCTCGGGGGTCGGCGTCCGCCGCGGCCTCCATCGCGTCAAGCGACTGGCGCGTCAACGAACCGTAATCGGGCCACGACCGCACATCGAAGTACACGTCTCCCGATCCGTCCGGCGCCGCGTAGGCGTGGCCGCGCTCGATGAGGGTCTCGATGAGCTCGATCATCTGCGGAACGGATGCCGTGGCGCGCGGCTCGTACGTCGGCGCGAGCACGCCGACCGCCGCATAAGCGCGAGTGAACTCGAGCTCGATCCGGTAGGCGAGCGCCCACCAGGGCTCGGCATCCGTCGCATTGGCGAGGATCTTGTCGTCGATGTCGGTGACGTTGCGGACGAAAGTCACCCGCCCGTGACGGTACTCGAGCCAGCGACGCAGGATGTCGAACCCGACAGCGGCCCGGACATGGCCGATGTGGGGCCCCGACTGGACCGTCGGACCGCAGACGTAGACCGTGACGTTCGACGGGTCGCGCGGCGCGAAATCGCGCAGCGCCTGCGCGCGGGTGTCGTAGAGGCGAACGGTCACTGCACCAGCCTACCGGCGGGCTGCCACGCCGCCGTGGCATGAGCGCGCTCCGAGACGCGGTAGAACTGGAGGGTGCTGCCCGTGATCGCCGTCCTCGCCGCGGCAGTGCTGTTCGGCACGACCGGCACCGCACAGGCTCTCGGCCCCGAGAGCACCACACCGCTGGGGGTCGGCGCCGCCCGGCTCATCGTCGGCGGCACGGCGCTCGCTGCCGTCGGCCTTTCGGTCGGGGCCCGAAGACAGCGCGCACGCTTCGCACGCGACGGCATCCGCCCGGTCGCAAGTTCGCGCGCCGTCGCCCTCATGGCACTGACCGGGCTCTGCCTCGCCCTCTACCAGCCGTTGTTCTTCCTCGGCACGGCGCGCAACGGTGTCGCCGTAGGGACGGTCATCGCACTCGGATCCGCGCCGGTGCTGGCCGGACTGCTCGAGTGGGCCCTCACGCGGCGGCGGCCGACGACGTCGTGGATGACAGCGACCGCCCTGGCCACGGCCGGAGTCGCCCTGCTCGCCGTCGCGGGAGGCGGCTCGGCGGGGGCGGACGGTCTTGGCGTGCTGGGGTCACTCGGGGCGGGCGCCTCGTTCGCGGTGATCGCCAACGCGCAGCGGCGGCTGATCTCCGGCGGCTGGGACGCCTTCACCGTCTCGGGCGCGATGGGAGCCGGAGCTGCGGCGTGCGGCGTCGCGATGCTCCCTTTCACCGACATGGGCTGGCTCACCGACGCCCGCGGCTGGACGATGGCTCTCTGGCTCGGGCTCGCGACCGTCGCGCTCGCCTACGCCCTGTTCACCTGGGGGCTCGGCGGTCTGAGCGCCGCGACCGCGGCGACTCTCACCCTCGCCGAACCGCTGACGGCAAGTCTGCTCGGCGTCATCCTGCTCGGTGAACGTCTCGCTCCGCTCGCGCTCGTTGGGCTGGCGGTGCTCGCCGCGGGCCTGGTGCTGCTCGCCGCGACCTCGCGCTCTCGTAGCAACCCTGCCCCGACACCCCTGGAGGCCTGACATGACGGAATCGCTCACCATCGTCCGAGATGATCTCTCCGGCGTCGCGACGCGCGGGCTGCTGGCCGCACATCTGGCCGGCATGCTCGCGAACACGCCCGTCGAGAGCGTGCACGCACTCGACCTGACGGCGCTGCAGCATCCCTCCGTGCGGGTGTACTCGGCTTGGCTGGGCGACGAGATCGCCGCCGTCGGAGCGCTCAAGGTCTTCGGCAGCGACTGCGCCGAGATCAAGTCCATGCGCGTCTCCGAGGCCTTCATCGGGCGCGGGCTCGGACGCGCGATGCTGCAGCACCTCGAGCGGGAAGCCCGGGACGTCGGCATCCGCTCGCTCTGGCTCGAGACCGGCTCCGGCGCGGATTTCGTCCCGGCACGCGGACTCTACGAGAGCGCCGGGTTCTCGTACTGCCCGCCCTTCGGCGACTACTCCCCCGATCCGCTGTCGGTGTTCATGACGCGCGACCTCGATCCCGCGACCGAGTCCGCTGCTCGCTGAGCCGCAGCACGGTCGACGTCGGGCGCACTTCGATGCATCAGGCGCAGCTCGAACCGCGCTTCATCCGCGCAACTGCGCCCGACCCGTGCCGGATGTCGGCTGACCCGTCAGCGGATGCGGTGAACGAGGGCGACGGCGGTCGCTGAGACGCCTTCGCCGGTGCCGGTGAACCCGAGCCCGTCGGTCGTCGTCGCGGCGACGGAAACCGGCGCCCCGAGGGCATCTGTCAAGACCGCCTCGGCCTCGGCACGGCGCGGCGCGAATCGCGGGCGGTTGGCCTGCACCTGAACCGAGACGTTGCCGATCGCGAACCCGGCCTCAGACACGAGCTCGCGCACCCGCCGCAGGAAGACGACGCCCGAGGCACCCGCGTACTCGGGACGGTCGACGCCGAAGTGGGTGCCGATATCGCCGAGGCCCGCGGCCGCGAGCACCGCGTCGACGATCGCGTGGGCGACGGCGTCACCGTCGGAGTGACCGCGCAGTCCGGCCTCGCCGGGCCAATCGAGCCCAGCCAGCCGCAATTCCCCGTCCCCCCCGAAGGCGTGGACGTCGGTACCGATACCGACGAGCGGGATCACGGATGCCGCAGGAGTCGCCGGCCGCAACAGGTGACGCGCTCGATCGAGGTCGGCGGGCGTGGTGATCTTGAACGACAGATCGTCGCCCATCACCGTGTGGACGGGGTGACCGACGGCCGCGAACAGGGCGGCGTCGTCGGTGTACTCCTCCGTCGCCGCGGCGTACGCCGCCTCGAGGAGCGCGCGGGGGAAACCCTGGGGAGTCTGCGCCGCTACGAGCGGAGCGCGATCGACGGCTTCGTCGACCACGGCGCCGGTCACGCGTTTGAGCGTATCGACGACCGGCCGGGCGGGGACGACCCCGGCGCCGGTGCGTTCGACCTCGGCGATCACCCGTTCGAAGACATCCGGCGGGGTGAGGGCGCGAGCGGCGTCATGGACGAGGACGGTCTCGACGTCGGCCCACAGCGCTGCGAGCCCCGCGGCGACCGACTGCTGCCGCGTCTGGCCACCGACGACGACCGACACGAGATCGGACCGCCCGCCGAACGCCGCTTCGGCCTCGGTCTGCGCGTCGCCCTGACGTCCGCGGGGAACGACGATCACGACCTGCGCCGCCGGCGCCGGGGCAATGCCGTCGAGGGCGTGCCTCAGGATCGAATGCTCGTCGATACCGACGAAAGCCTTCGGCGCCCCGGCCGACAATCGTGTTCCGGAACCGGCCGCGACGACGACGATAGCGACGCGCGGAACGGGGATGATGCCCACGGCAGCGGATGCCGGATCGGCCTCAGGAGGCGAGGACCTCGTCGAGGACGCCCGAAGCGTGGTCCTCATCGGCCTTCAGCGCGAGCGCGATCTCGGAGACGAGGATCTGACGCGCCTTGGCGAGCATGCGCTTCTCACCCGCGGACAGGCCACGGTCCTGATCGCGACGCCACAGGTCGCGAACGACTTCGCTCACCTTGATGACATCGCCCGAGGCGAGCTTCTCGAGGTTGGCCTTGTACCGACGCGACCAGTTGGTCGGCTCTTCGGTGAAGGGAGCGCGCAGGACGTCGAACACGCGCTCGAGACCGTCCTTGCCGATGACGTCGCGAACGCCGACCAGGTCGACGTTGTCAGCCGGGACCTCGATGATGAGGTCTCCCTGGGTGACGTTGAGCTTCAGGTATTTCTTCGTCTCGCCCTTGATGATCCGGTCCTTGACCTCGATGATCGTGGCTGCCCCGTGGTGGGGGTAGACGACGGTTTCGCCAACCTCAAAAAGCATGGAGTTATATCCCTTCGGCAACATCCAGGATAACACAGGGGGCATACAGTAAGGTTTGCCGCCGCTTATGCCCCGCAGCATCCAGCCGATGTCGGCGGACCAGCCTCGTCACCCTCTAGACTGCTGAGGACGCCGTCTGCCTGCCTGGAGGATCCGTGAAACTGCGAATCGTCGCTTCGATTGCCGTGGGCGCCGCCCTGACCCTGGGAGCCGCCGGCTGCAGCATGATCGCGCCGCAGGCGACCACGATCGACTTCTCCGCTTCGGACGGCGTGAACATCCCGCCGTCCGGCCCGCTCGACGTCCGCAACGCGATGGTCATCGCCGACGAGTCCGGCACGGCCGGCAACTTCCTCGCCGCCATCGTCAACCCCACCGACGAGGACCACACGCTCATCTTCGGGTTCGACGGCGTCACCACCGAGATCGAGGTTCCGGCCCGCGACAGCATCAGCCTGGGCGTCGACGGCAACGAGCCGATCCTGCTCGACGGCATCGACACCAAGCCCGGCGCGACCCTTCCGATGTCGTTCCAGTCGGGCGACGCCGAGGGCGTGCGCATCGACGTGCCCGTCCTCGACGGCAAGCTTCCCTACTACACCGAGTACGTCCCGCTCGAGACGCCGACCCCGTCGGTGACCCCCACCCCGTCGGCCACCCCGACACCGTGACGACTCGGCGCATCTGACGCGAAGAGAGGGCCCGGCGTTCATCGCCGGGCCCTCTCTTCATCGCGCTCGCGAGCGTCAGCCTTCGAATCGATAGCCGAGGCCTCGAACGGTGAGCAGCATCGACGGCTGCCCCGGGTCGCTCTCGATACGCGAGCGGATGCGCTTGATGTGCACGTCCAAGGTCTTCGTGTCACCGAAGTAGTCGCTGCCCCACACGCGGTCGATCAGCTGCCCGCGGGTCATCACGCGTCCGGCGTTGCGCATGAGCACTTCGAGCAGCTCGAACTCCTTGAGCGGCATGTTGATCACGCTGCCGTCCACGGCGACCGTGTGACGGTCGAGGTCGATCGTGACCCGACCGCCGACGAGCACGCGTTCGTCGACATCGACCTCTGCGGTCGCCGCACGGCGCAGCACAGCCCGCATCCGCGCCAGCAGCTCGCGCGACGAGTACGGCTTCGTCACGTAATCGTCGGCGCCCAATTCCAGCCCGACGACGATGTCGACCTCGGAGTCCTTGGCCGTGAGCATGATGATCGGGATCTTCGACGTCGTCCGGATGATGCGGCACACCTCGGTTCCCGGCATCCCGGGCAGCATGAGGTCGAGCAGCACGATGTCGGCACCACGCGACTCGAAAGCCTCGAGCGCAGCGGGTCCGTCCTCGGCGATCTCGACCTCGAAGCCCTCCCGTCGCAGCAGGTAGGCCAGCGGGTCGGCGAGGTCGGGCTCATCCTCCACGAGCAGGACACGGGTCATGATGGGTCTCCCTTCGTCCGGGCGGGAAGGGCCCGGGCGATCTTCTTTCTGGTCTTCCGGGGCGTCGGCGCCGCGCCGTCGGGCGCGGCGATCGCGGGAAGGCGGATGGTGAACGTGGAGCCGCGGCCCGGCCGCGACCACAGCTGGACCTCGCCCCCGTGGCGCTGGACGGCGTGCTTGACGATCGACAGCCCGAGCCCGGTGCCCCCGGTGCGTCGGGAACGGGCGTAGTCGGCCCGGTAGAAGCGCTCGAAGACGCGCTGCTGCTCGCTCTCGGGGATCCCGATACCCCGGTCGGTGACGGCGATCTCCACCGTGTCGCCGTTGCCACGGATGCCCACGCCCACTTGGCTCGCCGGCGGCGAATAGACGATGGCGTTGGCGATGAGATTGCCCACCGCTTCGCTCAGCACCTGCACGTCCCCGCGGACGTAGAGCCCGCGGTCGCCACCGCGCACGAGGGCGACGCCCGCCGACTCGGCAGCGATCGCGTGCGTCTCGATCGCCGACGTGACGACCTCGTCGATCGCGACGTCGCGCAGCTCGGTCAGCTCGTCGGAGGACTGCAGGCGAGACAGGCTCATGATGCGCGAGGTCAGGTTGCCGAGCCGCATCGCCTCGGCGCTCAGCCTGCTGGCGAACGAGCGCACCTGTTCCGGGTCGTCGGCGGCCGACTCGATCGCCTCGGCGAGCAGAGTGACGGCTCCGACCGGTGTCTTCAGCTCGTGGCTCGTGTTGGCCACGAAGTCGCGGCGCATCTCAGCGAGCCGCTCGCGCTCGGTGATGTCGCGGACCAGCACGAGCGTGAAACGCGGCGTGATGCTGCTGGCGCGCGCGACGATGAGGCGCGGTTCCGCCGGCGCGACGCCGCGTCGGAGCTTCAGCGTTCCCGTCTCGGAATGCGGCACGCCGCGGGAGGACCGCAGCAGCTCGCGCAGCTCATCGCCGGGGATCGACTCGCCCTCGAAGAGACCGAACAACTCGGCGGAGGGCGACGTCGCGACAATCGTGAACGACGCATCGACGATGAGCGCAGCCTCGTCGAGGGCGCCCAGAACCTCACGCGCGCCCGCAGGCAGTTCGCCGTCGGCCTGTTCCTGCGCCTGAGCGCGAGCACGCCAGGCGAGGAAGGCCACGGCGCTGATGAGAAGGCCGACGAACACGCCCGCGAGAAGGGCGAGCAGCGCGAGCTGCGTCGGATTCATTCCTCCAGATTAGAACGCGGCGCAGGGTCCGCCCATCGCGTCTCGGCCGTTCCTACCCCGACTCGCGCGGATGTTCATCGGCTCGGCACCGTTCGTTAACCTTGTCGAGCGACAATCGCGTCGCCGTGAGTACGGCGTCGTGCTGTCTCCGCAAGAAGGAAAGGTGCTCCGATGCGCGAAGTGTTCCACCAGTCCCTCGAGGACGTCCAGACCCGCCTGGTCGAGATCTCCGAGCTGGTGACCGTCGCGATCGAGAAGGCCACGCGTGCATTCGGCACGAGCGACATCACCCTCGCCGAAGAGGTCATCGACGCGGATGCCGTGATCGATGAGAAGGCCATCGCGATCGACGAGCTGGCGATCGAGATCCTCGCCCGCCAGCAGCCGGTCGCCCGTGACCTGCGCATCGTCGTCTCAGCGCTGCGCACGAGTGCGTCGCTCGAGCGCATGGGCGACATCGCCGAGCACATCGCGCAGCTCACCCGCATGCGCTTCCCCGAGCGAGCGATCCCGAAGGGCCTCAAGGGCACCTTCACCAAGATGGGCGAGATCGACGTCGAGGTCGCGCGCACGCTGACCGAGCTGCTGCGCTCGGAAGACCTCGCGCTCGTCGAGACGCTGCGTGCTCTCGACGACCGGCTCGACGACCTCCACCTCAGCGTCTTCGAGAAGGTGCTCAGCGAGAACTGGCAGGGCGAGGCCGCGGCCACGGTCGACGCGACCCTCGCCAGCCGGTACCACGAGCGCTTCGCCGATCACGCGGTGACGGTCGGCAAGCGCGTGGCCTACCTCGCGACGGGTGAATGGCGCCCCGACACCGAGACGATCAACGTCATCGTGAGCGAGAGCGGTCTCTGACCGGCATCCGGTCTCGACGACGAAGGGGCGGTGCCGATCGGCGCCGCCCCTTCGTACGTGTCGTACTCAGGCCTTGCCCTGGTTGGCCACGGCAGCAGCTCCCGCTGCGGCCGCCTCGGGATCGAGGTACTCGCCCGGACCGAGCGGCTTCAGGTCCTCGTCGAGCTTGTAGACCAGCGGGATGCCGGTGGGGATGTTCAGCTCGGCGATGTCGTCGTCGCTGATGCCCTCGAGCTGCTTGACGAGCGCGCGGAGCGAGTTGCCGTGAGCGGTGACGAGCACGGTCTTGCCGGCACGCAGGTCCGTGGCGATGTCGGACTCCCAGTAGGGCAGCAGACGGTCGATGACGAGCTTCAGCGACTCGGTGCGGGGCACCTCGCCGTCGATGTCGGCATAGCGCGGGTCGTTCACCTGGCTGTACTGGTCGTCGTCGGCGAGGGGCGGCGGCGGCACGTCGAACGAACGACGCCACAGCATGAACTGCTCGTTGCCGAACTCCGCGAGGGTCTGCGCCTTGTCCTTGCCCTGCAGGGCGCCGTAGTGGCGCTCATTCAGACGCCACGAACGCTTGACCGGGATCCAGAGGCGGTCGGCCGCATCGAGCGCGATCTGAGCGGTCTGGATGGCGCGGCTGAGGACCGATGTGTACAGGACGTCGGGAAGCAGGCCCGCCTCGGCGAGCAGCTCACCGCCGCGCTGGGCCTCGGCCTTGCCCTGGTCGGTGAGTCGGACGTCGACCCAGCCGGTGAACTGGTTGGACTTGTTCCACTCGCTCTGCCCGTGGCGGAGGAGGATCAGCGTGTAGGGCGCACTCATGCTCCGAGTCTATCGAGCCGGGGCCTGCGATCATGGGGTCATGGCCCCGGGACATATCGGGCAGGCCACCCGTGGAACCACGAACACGAACCGCCTGCGTCGCGTCGATCGCTGGATCGCGCGGCATCCCGTGCTGCGCCGGTGCGCCGACCCCCTGGTGATCGACCTCGGCTACGGCGCGAGCGGCGTCACGGCGTTCGAGCTGGAGGCACGCCTGCGCCCCGCGCGACCCGACGTCGAGGTGCTCGGGCTCGAGATCGATCCCGAGCGCGTCGCTCGCGCGCGCACGCAACTCGAGGAGGTGCGGGTCGGACGGACGCCCTTCGCCCCGGACGCCCGCGTCGGATTCGCGCGAGGCGGGTTCGAGGTGCCCGTGCCGGGTAGCCGCCGGCCGGCGATCATCCGTGCCTTCAACGTATTGCGCCAGTACGACGAAGCGGATGTCGCCGACGCGTGGTCCCGGATGACGTCGCGCCTCGCACCCGACGGCATGCTCGTCGAGGGCACGTGCGACGAGATCGGCCGGGTGAGCACCTGGATCGAGGTGGGCCCGGGTGCCGCACCCCGCAGCCTCACGATCTCGCTCCGTCTCGCGGGGCTCGACTCCCCCGCGATCGCGGCCGAACGTCTGCCGAAGGCCCTCATCCACCGGAACGTCGCCGGTGAGCGGGTGCACGAGCTGCTGTCGTCGCTCGACGACGAGTGGCGGCGGGCCGCGCCGGCATCCGCTTTCGGCCCGGTGCAACGGTGGCGGACGGCCCTGGGGGCGATGGCTGACCGCGGAATCGACCTCGGCGACCGTTCACGGTGGCGCCTGGGCGAGTTCACCGTTCCGTGGAGCGCAGTCGCGCCGCACTGACGCCCGCCGCGTCCGTCATCGCGCGAGGTCAGCCCTCGTTCCAGTCAGCGGCGTCCCGTCGCGCCGCAGCACGGCGAGCGACGGCGACAGCGGCTTCGTAGCCCTCCTCGGGGTACGAGACGAGGTGCTCCGTCGCGAGGGCGTGCACGCGGACGTTCCACTCCCCCGCTGCCGCAGCCCGGTCGATCGCGTCGCGGCCCGATTCGCCGAGCATCACGAACGCCCGGCTCAGACTCTGCTGCAGATCGTCCGGCCCGAGGCCGAAGTGCGCCGCCAGTTCCGATGCGAGCGCGGCGCGCTCGGCCTCGGGTGCGAGTCCGGCTGCCGTACGCCACGCGGTCCGCGCGACCTCGGCGTTCTCGTCGTGCAGGAGCTCCGATGTGATCGCGGGCCAGGCCCGGGGGTCGCGGATCTTCGAGAGCGTGTGGAGCGCCTGAGCCCGTGCCCTCGGGAACGGCGATCCGAGCTCGGGAAGCACCCGATCGAGAGTCGTGTCGCGGTCCTGCCGGGTGAGGGCCCAGGTCAGGGTCTCGCGAACGGTGAGGTCGGGCTCGTGCGCGCACTGCTCGACGAGCACCGGAACGTACTCGGGACGCGGGTAGGTTCCCGCCGCCATCGCGCTGCGAACCCGCTCCGACCCGTCGGGTGAGGCCAGTGCGCGGCGCAGCAGATCCGCGGCCGTGGGGGCGTTCTCGCTGGTCATGTGGCTTCCCTCCCCTCCATCGAACACCCTCGCCGGCTCGCTTGTTCCGTCGACAGGCCGAGCGCGCCGGCAGGGCAGGATCGGCGGCCGCCGCATCGGCTCAGCACGTCCGAGGGCAGGGTCGAGGATCAGCCGCCGATGTCGAGGGCGACCTTGATCCAGCCGGGCTCGCGGCGGTCGAAGGCCTCGTACGCATCGATGACGCCCGCCAGCGACTCGTGCGCCGTGATGAGGGCGGTGGGATCGAAGACACCGGCGGCGACCATGTCGATCAGCGGAGGCGTGACGCTGTGGTGATCACAGTTGCCCATCCGCACGGTCAGGTTCTTGTTCATGGCCTGCCCGATCGGATAGACCTCGGCCAGCGGCGAGTAGACCCCGATGATCCCGATGCGGCCGTACTTGGCGACCATCTCGACCACCCAGCGCGATGCCTGCGACGGAGCGTCGCCGGGTCGCCAGAGATCGCCCTGGGGCGCGATGTCGGGCGCGACCTGCGCGACCTCTTCGTCGAATTCCGCCGCGGCGTCGTCATCCGGAGCGGCCGGCCCACGAGCCGGACGTTCGGCGTCCACACCCACGGCGTCGATGACGCAGTCGGCCCCGATGTCGTTCGTCAGTTCCATGACGGCCGACACGGGGTCGACGTCGTTGAAGTCGATGATCTCTGCCCCGAGGGTCCGGGCCTGTGCAAGGCGATCCGCGACGCCGTCGACGACGATCACGCGTCCCGCCCCCTGCTTGAACGCCGAGACGACGGAGAACTGCCCGACGATCCCCGCTCCGAGCACGACGACGATGTCACCCCGGGAGACCCCCGCCAGCTGCGCGCCGAACCATGCCGTCGGGAAGATGTCCGAGAGCAGGATCGCCTGATCGTCCGTGACGGAGTCGGGCAGCTTCGTCATCGTGTTCTGCGCCCACGGGATGCGCGCATACTCGGCCTGCAGACCGTTGATCGGCCCCGTCGCCTCGGGCCCGCCGAAGAAGGATGTGCCGGCGTGCGGCCCGTTCGGGTTCGCCACGTCGCACTGCGCGGTGTGCCCATCGCGGCAGTAGCGGCACGCGCCGCACGACATCGTCGAGTTAATCACGACACGGTCACCGGGTTGGAAGCCGCGAACATGTCCGCCGACATCGGTCACGACGCCGACCGCTTCGTGTCCGAGGATGGTGCCCTCCTTCATCCCCGACATGGTGCCGCGGATGAAATGAAGATCGGTGCCGCAGATCGCGCTGCGGGTGATGCGGACGATGGCGTCATGCCCGTCTTCGATGCGCGGTTCGTCGACCTCGTCGAGCCGGATGTCGCCGATGCCGTGCCAGACCACTGCCTTCATGATCGCTCCTCACTCCAGGGGAAGACGACCACGCCAGGGAGGCGCCGGGATGCCGCGCGAGGCGGTTGCGAACCCCTGCTGCCTGCCGTACCGTCGGCGGGCGCTCAGATCCGCGGCATCGCCGCGCGGGCCTCGGCCTGCGGCATCCCCGCCGCCGTGAGCAGATCGACGACCAGTGGACGCAGCGCCGTGATGACGTTCTGGTCGCCGAGTGAGGAACCGGGCGCCAGACTGGTCGGATCGAGCCGGGTGGCGACCGCGAGCAGCGACTCTCGGGCGGCCGGTTCCAGCGCGATGTCGTCGATCGACTGACCCAGCAGGTCGGCGGCGCGCGCGATCTGGGCGAGCAAGTCCGCCGCGATCGGGCGCGGCTGGCGGTCTTCGAGGGCGTACACCACGCGGCGCGCGATGACCCGGAGGTTGCGTGTCGCGAGGTCGAGGGATGCGCGCATCCGGTCCTGACGTTGCAGCTCCTCACGCTGGCGCCGGAGGAACGGCGAGATGCGCGCTACGGCGAGCCCGGAGTCCAGCGAGGTCGCCCAGTCGTCGACGAGCGGCTGCAGCGCTCGCGCCTTCTCGAGTCCGCGGTCAGCACGCACGCGGTCGCCGCGGCGCAACGCCTGGATGACGGTCGCCGCCGCGCCGTCGAAGTTCGCGGACAGGGCGCGGCCCGCGCGCGAGACTTCGCGCAGCGGCCGGCGCGGCAGCAGGGCCGTCGCCAGCAGCGCGGCCACCGCTCCCACCGATCCGTCGACGAGGCGCAGGAACGGCATGCTTCCGGGAATCGCGATCACGATCACCGACTGGATCGCTGCCGAGATCGCGAAGCTCGGCTGCGCCGAGAGCGCCCGTGCGGTGAGCAGCGTCGCGGCGAGAGCCAGGGCGAGCTGCCAGGTTCCCGATCCGACGACGACCACGATGAGTTCCGAGACGAGCACGCCCACCAGCATCCCGATCACCGTCTCGAGAACCCGACGAGGCCGCGCGTCGCGCACCAGACCCAGGCTCGAGATGGTCACGGTCGCCGCGAGCAGGGGCGACGGATGCCCCAGCACGAGGTGCGCGAAGGCGTAGGCCGCGGATGCCGCGACGACGATCTGCACGATCGCCGGAGCGGAGTCGCGCGCGCGCTCGAAACCCCGACGCGGGCGCACGCGCGCCCGCCAGCCGGTCGCGATGGGTGCGGTGACGGCGGGCGGCTCGTCGGAGCGCTCGGGCGACACGTCAGGTGCGGCGGCTCAGGCGCGGCAGCCTCGGCGGCGCAGCGGTGCGCCCGGCGTCGGGCGGCACGACGACCTCCTGCACAGCGGCCACGCTCTCGCCGTCCGCGTCCACCACGAGCTCGGCGTCGACGGGCACCGACCGCTTGACGATGGCGAGGGCGATCGGGCCCTGCTCGAAGTGCCGGGCGACCGAGGTGATGCGACCGACCTCGTCGCCGTCGCGGCGCACGACCGCGCCGCGTTCAGGAAGCACCGCGTCGCTGCCGTCGAGCTGCAGGGCCACGAGCCGTCGGGGTGGATGGCCGAGGTTGTGCACCTTCGCCACCGTCTCCTGGCCGCGGTAGCAGCCCTTCGACAGGTGGACGGCGGTGCGGAGCCAGTCGACCTCGTGGGGAAGCGTCATGCCGTCGGCCTCGGTGGCCGCGCGCGGCCGCCACGCGGCGACGCGCAGGGCGTCCGCAGCCCATCGCCCGGCGACACGGCGACGGCCCGCGGCGGCATCGTCGGCGAGCCGGCGGAGGTCCTCGCGGTCGACGATCGCCTCGGCCCAGTCGCGTCCGGCGCCGGGATGCCCCTCACCGGCCGCGTACCCCCACCCTCCGATCGAGACCTCGGGCCACGGGTCGCGCCACACGGCGGACGATGCGAGGTCGGCCACTGCGGATGCCGTTCCGCCGACGACCGCCGTGTCGCCGGAACGATCGACGACCTCGACCCGCAGCCGGAACCGCATGCGCGTGAGCCAGGTGACCAGCGCCTCGAGACGCTCGACGTCGGTGATGAGCCAGGTCATCTCGCCATCGTCGACGACGGATGCCGCGTGCTCTACGTGACCATGCGGGTCGAGCACGAGCAGTTCGGTGCTCTCCCCCGGGAGCAGCTGCGTCAGCGCCTGCGACGTGAGCGAGTCGAGCCAACTGAGCCGGTCGGGGCCCGCGACCGTGACCACTGCACGGTCGCCCAGGGGTGCGACCGCACCGCCACTGTCGAGGAGCTGCTGCTCGCGCATCGGATTGCCGATGTGCGTGAGCCCCAGGTCGTCGCACACCGCTCCGTCGACGCCGGCGAAGGTCGCGCCGTCGCCCGGCATCACTCGGCCTTGGCCAGACGGGCGGACGCGTGCGAGGCGAGCTCGCCGCCGAGCGCCGCGATGTCCCACGCCCAGAGGAGGTGGCCGTCGACCAGCCCGTACATGCGAGTCGCCGCGGTGTACTCCTTCGCCCCCGCCGTGCGGACGACGGCGTCCGTCGCGAGGTCGATGCGCGGCCCGCGGACCTGCCCGAGGTAGAGCTCGCTCACGCCGTCGGAGTGCACGACGGCGACCTCCAGGTCGAAGCCGCCTTCAGCGTTGCGGAGCGCCTCGACGTCGTCGACGGTGCGCTCGCGCCCGGGTGCGGATGCCGGAAGCAGTCCCGGTCCCGCATCCTCGGCTCCTGCCGGACGCGCGACCCTCCAATAGCCGGTCTCGGCGACCAGCGGGCGGTCGCGTGCACCGTTGTCGTCGAGGAGCCAGGCGCTGGCGGAGTAGTTCAGATAGTCGCCACCGTCGTGGCTGAAGCTCACCTGGTGCGCGAACTCGCCGGTCAGATGACCGTCGGCAGTCTCGTAGTCGATGACGCCCGAGCCCTCCCAGACTCCGAGCAGCCACGACAGCGGGACGAGGTCCGCCGGCAGGTCGGTGGGCAGCTCGAGCACGATGTCAGCGCTGGCCGCGGTAGAGGTTCTTCACGACGACACCCGACACGAAGACGATGGCGAGCGACGCCAGTCCGAGCAGGCCCACGTAGAAGATTTCGAGCGCGAGGAGATCCATGTCTCTACTCTATGCCCGCGCGGACCGTTCACGCCTGTGGCAAGCGGTTGCGGTCAGGCTCCGACGAGCGACGCGAGCCCGAACCCGATGCCGATGAAGCCCATGACGAACAGCGCGCCGAGCACGCTCACGGCCACGCGCTCGATGAAGCCGCGCACCCGTCCCAGCGCCAGCTGGACCGCGAAGGCGAGGATCAGGCAGCCACCGAGGGCCACCGGCATCCACATCGCCCGGTCTTCGGCGGGGGCGAGGATTCCCACGAGGACTGCGGCGACGGCCGCGGCGATCCAGACGGCGACGACTCCGACGACGGTGCGCGGAGGTGCGAGATCGGGCGTGGTCACCGTCCCATTGTGGCCCACCATGTCGCGCGGTGCGACGGTGCGCACAGGCCGCACCCAGCGAACGCCTAAGATGAGGTCACGTCCCGGCCGCTCCCGGAGGAATCCCCGTTGGCACAGCTTCTCGTTCTGAGTTCCACGCACGGCGGTGGTCTCGCGCTCCCGGCGCTCGAGCTGCTCAGCCACCGTGTGCGGCAGATCCCCGCCGAACCCGCACAGCTGGTCAACGCCCCCAGCGCCGAGGTCGTCTTCGTCGACGCACGTCATGACCTCGTGGGGGCGAAGTCGCTGTGCAAGATCCTCGGCAGCACCGGCATCGACGCACCGCTCGTGCTCATCGTCACCGAGGGCGGTCTCACCGCCGTCTCCACCGACTGGGGCATCGATGACGTCATCCTCGCGACCGCCGGCCCCGCCGAGATCGACGCGCGCATCCGTCTGGCGATCGGACGTGTCAGCAAGGAGGCGGTCTCGAGCCGCATCCAGACCTCCGGCATCACGATCGACGAGTCGTCGTACTCAGCGAAGGTGCACGGACGGCCGCTCGATCTCACGTACAAGGAGTTCCAGCTGCTGCACTTCTTCGCGACCCACCCCTCGCGGGTGTTCACCCGCGAGCAGCTGCTGAGCGAGGTCTGGGGATACGACTACTTCGGCGGCACGCGCACGGTCGACGTTCACGTCCGGCGACTGCGCGCGAAGCTCGGCGACCTCGAGCAGCTGATCGGCACCGTCCGCAACGTCGGCTACCGCTTCAACGTGTACGAAGACGAGCCGGTTCCCGCCGGCGGCGCATCCGCGCAGAGCTGACTCTCCGCCTCGTTCACCGGCAGGACACGCAGGACTGCCATGATGAGGGGATGATCGACACCGAGGCTCTGGACTCCGGTCTGGGCGACGCCGACGACGACGACTTCGACCCGGCCGTCGAAGACGTCGACGCACAGCTGCCCGACCACCGCTACACCGACCGTGAGATCAGCTGGCTCGCCTTCAACCAGCGCGTGCTCGAGCTCGCCGAAGACCCGACGCTGCCGGTGCTCGAGCGGGCCAACTTCCTGGCGATCTTCGCGAGCAACCTCGACGAGTTCTTCATGGTGCGCGTCGCGGGCCTCAAGCGGCGAATCGTCACCGGCCTCGCGGTACCCACCAACGTCGGCCGAGCTCCGCAGGAGGTGCTCTCCGACATCTCCGCCGAGGCGCACGCGCTGCAGCTGCGCCACGCCGGCGCATGGGGCGACATGGTGCAGCCCGCCCTGGCGGAGGCGGGCATCGAGATCGTCGGATGGGACGACCTCGACGATTCCGAGCGCGGCCGACTGTACGACTACTTCCAGGCGCAGGTCTTCCCCGTTCTGATGCCGCTGGCCGTCGACCCGGCACACCCCTTCCCCTATATCTCGGGGCTGTCGCTGAACCTCGCGATCCGCATCCGCAACGCCAAGACCGGCCGGCAGGAGTTCGCGCGCCTGAAGGTGCCGCCGATGCTCCCCCGGTTCGTCGAGCTGAACACCGGCACGTCGGTCAAGCGCTACCTGCCGCTCGAGGACCTGATCGCGAACAACCTCGAAGACCTCTTCCCCGGCATGGAGATCCTCGAGCACCACACCTTCCGGCTCACGCGCAACGAGGATGTCGTGATCGAGGAGGACGAGACCGAGAACCTGATCCAGGCCCTCGAGGCCGAGCTGCTCCGGCGTCGCTTCGGGCCGCCGATCCGGCTCGAGGTGACCGAGGACATGGACGACGTCACGCTCGACCTGCTCCTCGGCGAGCTCGACATCACCGACCAAGAGGTCTACCGGCTGCCGGGACTGCTCGATCTGCGCGGACTCTTCGACCTCGCGCGCATCGACCGCCCCGAGCTGCGGTACAAGCCCCACGTCCCCACGACGGCGACCGCCTTCCAGCCTGCCGAGCAGAACGGGCGCACCGACTTCTTCGGCGCCATCCGCGCCGGCGACGTCCTCGTCCACCACCCGTACGAGTCGTTCACCACGAGTGTCGTCGCGTTCCTCGAGCAGGCGGCTCGCGATCCCCACGTGCTCGCCATCAAGCAGACGCTCTACCGCACCTCGGGCGACAGCCCCATCGTGCAGGCGCTGATCGACGCCGCCGAGCGCGGCAAGCAGGTGCTGGCGCTCGTCGAGGTGAAGGCCCGCTTCGACGAGGCCGCCAACATCGTGTGGGCTCGCAAGCTCGAGAAGGCCGGTGTGCACGTCGTCTACGGCCTCGTGGGGCTGAAGACCCACTGCAAGCTGCTGCACGTCATCCGCGAAGAGGACGGCACGCTCCGCAGCTACAGCCACATCGGCACCGGCAATTACAACCCCAAGACCAGCCGGCTCTACGAGGACTTCGGCCTGTTCACGAGCGACGAGCAGGTCGGCCGCGACCTGACGCGTCTGTTCAACGAGCTCAGCGGCTACGCGATTGAGAAGAAGTTCAAGCGGCTGCTGGTCGCACCCCTCCACCTGCGGAAGGGGCTGCTTCGGCACATCGACGCCGAGCGCCGCAACGCGCTCGACGGCAAGCCCGCCCACATCCGCATCAAGGTCAACTCGATGGTCGATGAGCAGATCATCGACGCCCTGTACCGGGCGAGCCAGGCGGGGGTGCGTGTCGACGTGTGGGTGCGCGGCATCTGTTCGTTGCGCACCGACCTTCCCGGCGTCACCGACAACATCACCGTCCGGTCGATCCTCGGGCGCTATCTCGAGCACTCGCGCATCTTCACGTTCCACAACGACGGCGACACGATCGCGTACATCGGCAGCGCCGACATGATGCACCGCAACCTCGACCGCCGCGTCGAGGCCCTGGTGCGCGTCGTGGCGCCTGCCCACGTGAAGGAGCTGACGACGCTGTTCGACCTGGCGATGAGCGACTCGACCAGCTCGTGGCACCTCGGTGACGGCGGGGTGTGGACGCGCCACGCGTTCGACGACGATGGCAAGCCGCTGGTCGATCTGCAGGACCGCACCATGGCTCAGGTGCAGCGGCGCCGCCGGGCGCGGGCGGTGCGATGACCGACACCGCGGTGTACGCGGCAGGCGGAGTCGTCTGGCGGTGGGTCGACGACAAGGTCAGGGTGCTGATCATCCATCGCACCAAGTACCGCGACCTCACCCTGCCCAAGGGCAAGGTCGATCCCGGTGAGATGCTCGCCGAGACGGCCGTGCGCGAGATCCGGGAGGAGACCGGCATCTCGGTCCGGCTCGGTCCGCCCGTCGGTGTCTCGAGGTACCACCTGCCGAGCAAGAAGCAGAAGATCGTCCACTACTGGGCGGCGGAGGCGACCGACCTGGCGATCAGGATGTCGACGTTCGTACCGAACAAGGAGATCGCCGCGCTCGAGTGGATGAGTCTGAAAAAGGCTCGCAAAGCGCTCAGCTACCCCGTCGACGTCGAGATCCTCGACGAGTTCGTGCGGCTCGTCGACGAGCGCGCCATCGACACATTCCCCCTCATCGCGCTGCGGCACGCGAAAGCCGTAGCTCGCGAGGACTGGGACGGCGAGGATGCCGCGCGGCCGCTCTCGTCCCGAGGCAAGAAGCAGGCGCACGCGATCGTCGGCCCGCTCGTCGCGTTCGGCGTCCGCCGCATCATCTCGTCCGACGCGCGGCGATGCGTGCGCACCGTGACGCCCCTGGCGGCCGCGATCAGCAAGCGGATCGACAAGTCTCCGCACCTTTCGCAGGACGCCTGGGAGAACGGTCAGGCCGATGTCCGGTCGGTCGTCGGTGATCGCGTGCGCGCCCGCAAGCCGGTCGTGCTCTGCACCCACGGCCCGGTGCTGCCCGACCTCCTCAGCGAGATGGCGCTGGCCACCGGCACCCTGCGCGGGTCGTATCTCGGCAGCGCCTCGTCGCTCGAGACGGGCGCATTCTCGGTCGTGCACCTGCCGCGGGAGAACCCCGGGGCCGGGATCGTCGCAATCGAAACCCACATGCCGAAGGTGTGATCTCGCACGCGATGATCCCCCGATAGCCGCGTCTTTCCGGGGCTGGGGAGCGCCGTTCACCTTCTGTTCACCCCCACAGCGCACTCTCGTAAGGGACGGTGTCTACCGTTCGGGACGAACCTGCACCGGGTTCTCGTCATCAACATGCGAAGGATTCACACAGTGAAGCTCTCCCGACTCGCCCAGCTGGGCGCCGTGGCCGCCGTGGCCTCTCTTGCCCTCGCGGGCTGCGCTGCGAACGAAGGCGGCGCTCCCGACGCCGGCGCCGGCTCGAGCGGCTCCTCGGCCCCCTCCCTCGAGGGCAACCTCGTCGGAGGCGGCGCCTCGTCGCAGGAGGTCGCCGTCCAGGCCTGGACCCAGGGCCTGCAGACCGCCAACCCCGGTCTCACGATCGACTACGACCCCTCCGGCTCGGGCACAGGACGCGAGTCGTTCCAGGCCGGCGCCGTTCAGTTCGCCGGCTCGGACCGCGCGTTCAAGACCGACGAGATCACCGCCGGCCCGTTCGAGGCGTGCGCCGAGGGCTCCGACCTCGTCGAGCTCCCGACCTACATCTCGCCGATCGCCGTCGTCTTCAACATCGACGGTGTCGACTCGCTCAACCTCGACGCCATGACGCTGGCGAAGATCTTCGCGGGCCAGATCACGACGTGGAACGACCCGGCCATCACGGCCCTCAACGAGGGTGTCGAGCTGCCCGCGACCGCGATCACCCCGGTTCACCGCTCCGACAAGTCGGGCACCACCGGCAACTTCACCGACTACCTCGGCAAGACCGCTCCCGACGTCTGGACCGCCGGTTCGGTCGAGGAGTGGCCGGCCCTCGGCGGCGAAGCCGCTCAGGGTACGTCGGGTGTCATCTCGGCCGTCGAGGGCGGCCAGGGCACCATCGGCTACGCCGACGCCTCGCGCGCCGGCGACCTCGGCACCGTCGCGATCAAGGTCGGCGAGGAATTCGTCGAGTACTCCCCCGAGGCTGCTGCCGCGATCGTCGACGCCTCGCCCGAGGAGGAGGGTCGCGCCGCCACCGACATCGCGATCAAGCTCGACCGCACCAGCACCGAGGCCGGCGTCTACCCGATCGTGCTCGTGAGCTACCTCATCGGCTGCGCCGAGTACAAGGACGCCGCGACCGCTGAGATGGTCAAGGGCTTCTTCAGCTACGCCGCGAGCGCCGAGGGCCAGGATGCCGCGGCATCCGCTGCCGGCTCCGCTCCGATCTCGGAGACCCTGCGCACGCAGGTGACCGAGGCCATCGAGGCCATCAAGTAATACGCTCCGGGTGCCCGGTCCGGTTCGCGCCGGACCGGGCACCTCGCGCGGTTCCCGTCCGTCGCACAGAATCGAAGCCATGACCACCACACCCGAGGTCACCCGCACCGGAGCCCCGAAGGCCAAGACCCGAGCGGGCGACCGCTGGTTTTCCGGCACGGCGCTCTTCGCCGGCTCGATGATCCTCGTGACCCTCGCCGCGGTCGCGATCTTCCTGGTCATCCAGTCGCTCCCCGCCTTCGTCGCCACCAACGAAGACGCCTCGATCCTGCCCGACAACTTCTGGTCGTACGTCGGGCCGCTCGTCTTCGGCACCGTCTGGGCAGCCGCGCTGGCGCTGCTCATGGCCGTGCCGCTGTCGCTCGGCGTCGCCCTCTTCATCTCGCACTACGCCCCGCGCCGGCTGGCTCAGGCACTCGGGTACGTCGTCGATCTGCTCGCGGCCGTTCCCTCCGTGGTCTTCGGTCTGTGGGGCATCGGCGTACTGGCACCGGCCGTGCAGCCGATCTACAGCTGGTTCGTCGACAACGTCGGGTGGTTCCCGCTCTTCAACGGTCCGGTCTCGAGCACGGGCCGCACGATCTTCACGGCATCCGTCGTCCTCGCGGTCATGGTCACCCCGATCATCACCGCGATCTGCCGCGAGATCTTCCTCCAGACCCCGACCCTGCACGAAGAGGCCGCGCTGGCCCTCGGGTCGACGCGCTGGGAGATGATCCGGATGGCCGTCTTCCCCTTCGCCCGCAGCGGCATCGTCTCGGCCGCCATGCTCGGCCTCGGGCGAGCACTCGGCGAGACCATGGCCGTCGCCATGGTCCTGTCCGTGTCCGGCGGGGTCACGTTCGCGCTCTTCACGTCGGGCAACCCCTCGACGATCGCGGCGAACATCGCTCTCACCTTCCCCGAGGCCTACGGGACGAACGTCAACGTCCTCATCGCCACGGGCCTCATCCTCTTCGTCGTCACCTTCGCGGTGAACGCGGTCGCGCGCTACATCGTGAGCCGCCGCAAGGAATTCTCGGGGGCCAACTGACATGACCGCGACTCTCACTCCCCCGAGCACGTCGGCGCGCAGCGCTTCGACGAGCCTCACCACGGGGCACCTGCCCAAGTGGGGGCCTTGGGCGATCCTCGGCGCCTCGCTCGTGGTCGTCGGCATCTTCTTCGGCGTCATCGCCGCGGCATCCGGCGATGCGCTCAACGTCCCCGGATGGCTGATCCTGTCGGCCGTGGCATACCTCGTGCTCATCACGGCGGTCTCGGCCGCCGTGGAGGGCCGCCGCAAGTCGGTCGACCGCCTGGTGACCGGGGTCGTCACCGTCGCGTTCCTCATCGCGATGGTGCCGCTCGTCTCGGTGGCCTTCACCGTCATCACGCTCGGCGCTCCCAGCTGGAGCGGCGAGTTCTTCAGCTCGTCGATGCGCAACGTCGTCGGTGAAGGCGGCGGCGCGCTGCACGCCATCATGGGCACGGTCCTGATCACTCTCGCCGCAGCCGTGATCTCGATCCCGATCGGCATCTTCACCGCGATCTACCTCATCGAGTACGGCCAGGGGAAGCGTCTGGCTCAGGGCATCACGTTCCTCGTCGACGTCATGACGGGCATCCCGTCGATCGTCGCGGGCCTGTTCGCCTACGCCCTGTTCGCGCTCTTCCTCGGCCCCGGCATCCGCCTGGGCATCATGGGGTCGGTCGCACTCGCGGTGCTGATGATCCCGGTCGTCGTCCGCTCGACCGAGGAGATGCTGCGCCTCGTCCCCAACGAGCTGCGCGAGGCGTCGTACGCGCTCGGTGTGCCCAAGTGGCTCACGATCGCCAAGGTCGTGCTCCCCACCGCCATCGCCGGTATCACCACCGGTGTGATGCTCTCGATCTCGCGCGTCATCGGCGAGACCGCCCCGCTGCTGATCACCGCCGGCTTCACGGCATCCATGAACTACGACCTCTTCAACGGTCGTATGCAGACCCTGCCGGTCTTCACCTACACCCAGTACATGAACCAGGGCATCCCCGCCGAGGCCTTCGTCGGCCGCGCCTGGGCTTCGGCTCTGACCCTCATCGTCATCGTGATGCTGTTGAACCTCGTGGCGCGCCTGATCGCCAAGTTCTTCGCACCCAAGACCGGCCGCTGACCCGAAAGAAGAAACCTCCGTGTCCAAGAGCATCGAAGTCAACGACCTCAACGTCTACTACGGCGACTTCCTCGCCGTCGAGGGTGTCTCCCTCGACATCGAACCCCGCAGCGTCACCGCCTTCATCGGCCCGTCGGGCTGCGGCAAGTCGACCTTCCTGCGCACCCTGAACCGCATGCACGAGGTCATCCCCGGCGCTCGCGTCGAGGGCAGCGTTCTGCTCGATGGCGACAACCTGTATGGCCCCGGGGTCGACCCGGTGCTCGTGCGCCGTCAGGTCGGCATGGTGTTCCAGCGGCCGAACCCGTTCCCGACCATGTCGATCCGCGAGAACGTGCTGGCCGGCGTCAAGCTCAACAACCGTCGCATCTCGAAGTCGGACGCCGACGCCCTCGTCGAGAAGTCGCTGCGCGGCGCGAACCTCTGGAACGAGGTCAAGGACCGCCTCGACAAGCCCGGCTCAGGCCTCTCGGGCGGACAGCAGCAGCGTCTGTGCATCGCTCGCGCGATCGCGGTCTCGCCCGACGTGCTGCTGATGGACGAGCCCTGCTCGGCCCTCGACCCGATCTCGACGTTCGCGATCGAGGAGCTCATCCAGGAGCTCAAGAGCGACTACACCGTCGTCATCGTCACGCACAACATGCAGCAGGCGTCGCGCGTCAGCGACAAGACCGCGTTCTTCAACATCGCCGGAACCGGCAAGCCCGGCAAGCTCATCGAGTACGACGACACGACGTCGATCTTCACCACCCCGTCCGTGCAGGCTACCGAGGACTACGTCTCCGGCCGCTTCGGGTGAGTCGAGCCCCCGGCTCGTCGTGGGCCGGGTCCGGCAAGGGCCGGGATGCAAGGGATCGTGCGCGACGCGCCGGTGCGAGGACTCCTCGCCCGGCGCGTCGCCGTTTCCGCCTTGCATCCCGGTGCGGCGGGCCGCGTCGGGCGTTCGGGCGGCCGTCGTGCCCGGATGCAAGGGATCCGTGCCGACACCCCGGTGAGGATGCCGTTCGGGCGGGGTGTCGGGGCGAACCGCGGCGGTCGATTCCGGCCGGCTCAGCCGCATCCGGATCGGCATGTACGCTTCCCCCGGCGCGCGCGCCTCGGCCCGAACCATTGCAGCGCACGGCGGCTCGATGGCATGCGTGACGGCCGCGAGGCATCACGGCCTCTGGACCCTCGATGACGACGACGAACCGCACGTATGGCTGAAGACCGGCCAGCGAGCCCACCACCACGGGTCGTGCGGGTGCATCGAGCACTGGGACCGAGATGCACGTGACGCGGCATCCGGTCCTCTTCCCCTCCGGCAGGTGTTGCGCCAGATCCTCGGATGCCGCGGCCCTGAGCGCTTCTTCGTCACGCTCGAATCCGCGCTGCGACAGCGCCGCCTCACGAGGGACGATCTGCGGTGGCTCCGCCGGCACACCCATGCCCGCGGCCGGGAGGCGCTGCGCCTCGCTCGAACGGATGCTGACAGCGGACTCGAGTCGCTCCTGCGGTGGCGTCTACGGAAGCACGGCCTCCGGGTGAGGACGCAGGTCTCCGTCTTCGGAGTCGGCGTCGTCGACGCGCTGATCGGCGACCGGCTCATCGTCGAGCTCGACGGCATGGCCAATCACCACGGCGAGGCGAAGCGCCACAAAGACCTCACTCGCGACGCGAACGCCGCCTCATGGGGTTACGTGACACTGCGCTTCGACTACGCGCTCGTCGTCCACGACTGGGAGCTCGTCGAGTCCGCCGTCCTCGGCGCCCTGCGCTCCCACCCGAGCCTGCAGCTCGCGGCATCCGCCTGATGCCCACTCCACACCTTCGGCCTCGACCGCCGAGACCGGGGGTCAGTCGCGCGGCGAGAGCAGGTAGGCGTTGAGGGATGCCGTGAACTCGGGGTCACTGTCGAGAGCGGCGCCGTCGAGCTCGATGATGGGTGCCGCGAGCCGGACGCTCGACACCAGCCACGCGGCATCCGCACGCCGCAGCTCGTCGACCGGGATCGTCTCGTATGCCGTCTCGAAGCCGCGCTCGGCGAGATGGTCGAACAGGCTCAGCTGCGTCGTGCCGTGCAGGATGCCGCCGTTGGGCGCCGGCGTGACGAACGTGTCGCCGCGCCGCAGAACGAGGGATGCCGTCGGCGCCTCCAGCACGAAGCCGTCGGAGCTGAGGAAGATCGCGTCGTCAGCGCCGCGCCGGTGCGCCTCGCGCAGGGCGGCCATGTTCACGGCGTACGACAGGGTCTTCGCGCCCAGCAGCAGCCACGGAGCCCGCGCCGGCGCATCGATGGAGTAGCCGCGGTCGAGCGTCACGACGCGGACGCCGTGGGTGCGTGCCCGGGTGAAGTCCGCCGCGGCGGATGCCGTCGCCCAGGCCGTCGGGGTCGGTCCGTGCTCGATGCCGCGGCTGAGGATCAGCTTCACGACTCCCTCTCCCGAACCGCATTCGGATGCCGCGACAGCCACGGCCGCCCACCACTGGGCGATGTTCGGCGCCGGCAGGTCGCAGAGCTCGGCGGAGTGCGCCAGGCGCTCGAGGTGCGCCTCGACCTCCTGGGGATGGCCGTCGACCACGCCGATGGACTCGAAGATGCCGTCGCCGCGCTGGGTGCTGAGCTCTCCCACCGTCAGCGCCGGGGCCGCGGGATCGACCGCAGTGAAGGTCGACGCGAAGTCCGACCGGGTGTCATCCGCCGCGAGCGGGTCGATCATCAGCGCGAAACGCAGTGCCATGCGCCGAGCCTACGACGCGCCCGGTGCCGGGATACACGACATCCTGCGCGACACCCCGGTACGGATGCCGCTCCCCGGCGCGTCGCCCGCGGTCCCTTGCATCGCGGCCCGCCCGCCGCCGCCCGCGAGCCCCCTCCAGCACCGGCCGACCACCGGTTTTGTCTACCCCGGGAATGCCCACGTCCGAGGCTCCGTTAGACTGTATGTGCCGGGCCGCAGTAACCCCGGGCTCCATCTTCAGCCGCTGCGAGCGGCCACGCGCCGAGAGGCGTTCTGCGGCCCGGCACTTCTCTTTTCCGGGGTCTTTGCCGGCTTTTCTCCGGACGCCGGCGCTACCTCAGGTGAGAGCCTCGCGGCGCCACAGCCCCGCGCACGAGCCCAGGTCGTCGGCGTACGTGCTCAGGCGCAGGGCGCGTGCGGTCAGCGCCGACGAACGGTCGGGTTCGCTGACGTCGTGGTCGTCGGCCACCGAGGTCGCTCCGGCGGATTGCACCCGGCAGAACGACGCGGCCCGTTCGAGCGCGACGGCGAAGTCGCCGCGGAAGACGCCGCGCATGATCACGTCGATGAGGGCCACGAGCTCTTCCGGCCCCGCCGGTGTGGGGGCCCCGGCGATCACTTCGTCGGCAGAACGCAGCACGATCCGTCCGCGTTCGTAGAGCAGCGCGGCCGTGCGCGGGTCGCGGTGGATCATCAGCTGCAGGAGGTACAGCCGCCAGAGCGCGCCCGGCAGCGACTTCGCGGGCGATCGCGACCACAGCTCGGCGACGGTGTCGATGCCGTGCTCGGCGGTGAATCCGACGAGGCGGTCGACCACGGCGTCGCTCGGGTCTTCGCGCACCCGCGACAACAGGGCACCCGCCGTCGCGTGGGCGACGCGAGACACCTCCGCCGGATCTTCACCCGCGAAGTGCCGATCGAACTCGTCGGCGGGTCGCCGAACGGGCTTGTGGTAGTCCCGGGATCCGTCCGTCATCATTCCAGGCTAAGCGAGAGCGGCAGCCCTCCGGCCCTCGCGGGCACAAGCTGGAAACGACGAAACGGCCGGCCCACGCGGGGCCAGCCGTTCCGCTGCCGGATAACGGGGTCGGGCAGTCAGGCGCTCGTCGGGATCGCGACGATGGGGTCGGTGGTGGGCAGGCCGCTCGGCGACCCGCCGCTCTGCTCGATGGTGAGGGCGATGACGTCCTCAGGCTGCATGTCACCCTCGAGAAGCATGGCGGCCGAACCGTCGCTCGATTCGAACGCGCCCGCCGGGATCGGCGCGCTGCCGCGCACGAACCATGCCTCGTACGACTGGTCGTCGGCGATCTCGGGCAGGCCTTCGGCGACGAGCACGACGCCGTCGACGCTCGGCGACCAGTGAACAGTGGCTTCGCCGCCGTCCACGAGTTGTGCGGTGCTCGACTGGGCGTCGTCGGAGCGCTCGATCTGTGCGAGCACGCTCTCGGCGGACGGCGCGCGCATGCCCTGCGTCAGGGTGCCGACGCCCCAGCCGATGCCGACGAGCAACGCGATCGAGGCGGTCAGGGCGAACAGGCTGCGCGTCCAGTTGCGACGCTGCACCAGCTGCACTTCCTCGGTCACGGGAGAGCCGACGGAGTAGCCGGATGCCGCGGCCCGCGGGTCGTCGTCTTGGAGCTCATCCGCCGGGTCGGCGACGTCGTCTTCGTGGCGCGGCGCTTCGACGGGTGCGGAGGTCTCGGCCTGCGGCTCGACGGCTTCGGGCGCACCGATCTGCGCGAGCAGGCTCGCTTTCAGGCCCGGCGGGGGCGTCACATCGGCGACACCTTCCGACAGCAGAGCCGCCGCTGCAGCATCCGCCTCGACCAGGGGCATCCACTCGGGGTGCGCGTCGAGGGCCTCGCGGTAGGCGAGCTCGTCCTCAGGCGACAGCGCTCCGAGCGCGTACCCTGCCGAGAGCTCGGCGAATGTCTGTTCGTTCACGATGTCACCCCCATTGCACTACGGAGCTTGGTCAATCCATCACGCATCCGTGTCTTGATCGTTCCGAGCGGCGCTCCCACCAGCGCTGCGATCTCGCTTTGACTGTAACCCCCGTAGTAGGCGAGGGTGATGGCCTCTCGTTGCGCCTCGGGTAGAGAGCTGAGAGCCCGAGCGACGCGCCGTCCTTCGATGCGCAGCTCCACCTGTTCGGCGACGCCTTCGGGCTGTGTCGCCATCTCTCGGTAGCCCGCACGTACATCGCGATCGCTGCTCGCCTGCGACGACCGGACTCGGTCTACCGCTCGGCGGTGGGCGATCGTGAGAACCCACGATCTTCCTTGCCCCTTCTTCGGAGCGAACGTCGAAGCGGATTGCCACACCTCGAGGAAGACCTCCTGGAGCACTTCCTCGCTCTGCGCGCGGTCGACCAGCACGCGCAGGATGAGTCCGAAGACCCGCCCCGACAGGGTGTCGTACAGGCGGGCGAAAGCACTGTGGTCACCGTCGGCGCAACGCTGGATCAGCTCCGCGACGTGATCCGTCGACGGCCCGTCGTCGGGCACGTCCATTCCATCTATGACCATCGCTACCAGCATGCCGCATCCTCCGACCTGTTCCCGGATGCAGCGCCGACCTGTTATCGGTTCTCTACCTGCCGCACTTCGCGGCCACGGCCGTCACGGCATCCGTGTCGCCCTTCTTCGTATGAGAGGGGTGCTTCGGATGCCTGAAAACTCGGTTTCGAACTTTCTTGAACTTTTTCCGATCCGATCGGTGGGGGCCTCCGAAGAACCCTCGACGCCGGGGACGGACCCACGGCGGAGAACACACGGAGGCAATCATGCTCAGCACCAAGAAGAAGTTCACTGCTGCCCTGGCCCTCGGCTTCGCCGGAGCCCTCGCTCTGTCGGCCTGCTCGTCGGGATCGGGTGACACCATGACCGAGGAGACCGAGGCCCCCTCGTCGTCCGCCGCTCCCATGGAGACGGCTTCGCCCGACGCTTCGATGGACCCGGCCGCCAACCTCGTCGGCCCCGGCTGTGCCGACTACGCCGCAGCCGTTCCGGACGGATCCGGCTCGGTCGCCGGCATGGCTCAGGACCCGGTGGCCACCGCAGCCTCGAACAACCCGCTGCTCACCACCCTCGTCGCCGCCGTCAGCGGACAGCTCAACCCTGACGTCGACCTCGTCGACACGCTGAACGGTGACGAGTTCACCGTCTTCGCTCCCGTCGACGACGCTTTCGCGAAGATCGACCCCGCCACCATCGAGTCGCTGAAGACCGACTCGGCGACCCTCACGTCGATCCTCACCTACCACGTCGTGCCCGGCCAGATCGCGCCCGACGAGATCGACGGCACCCACACCACCGTCAACGGTGCCGACCTGACCGTCACCGGCTCGGGCGACAACATCATGGTCAACGACAGCGCCGCGGTCATCTGCGGTGGCGTCACGACGGCCAACGCCACGGTCTACCTCATCGACACGGTGCTGATGCCCCCGATGTGACCCGAACAGCCGCGGTGAGGGGTTCCCGCGGCACGGCCTCGGTATCTCCGTGGCCGAGGCGAAGCCGCCGGTGCGAGCACACCGGCGGCTTTGTCGTGCCCGGACGGATGTCGGCGGGTCGGGATGTCGGCGGGCGCCGGGGTCGTCGGTTCGGAGCCTCCCCCGCGGCTACTAAGCTGGGAAGCTCAGGGCCTCTAGCTCAGTCGGTAGAGCATCGGACTTTTAATCCGCGGGTCGTGGGTTCGAGCCCCACGGGGCCCACCGTAAACTCCCCCGCATCAGCGGACGACACCGCTCCCGCGAGTCGGTCCGCGCCCGACGATGCCGACAAAGCCCGCGCCCAGCGCGAGTGCACTCGCCGACAACAGCAGGGCGACCACCCCGACGCTCTTGATGACCCATCCGCCCGCCGCGGCACCAAGCGCGATCGCAGCGGTGAAGACGCCGACATACACACCGGTGACGTGCTCGCTACGATCAGGCTCTGCCGCCGTCATCCACAGCTGCCCACTGACGGACAAGCCGCCGTAGGCCGCTCCCCACAGTGCGACCGCGATACCGGCGACGACCCCGCTCCCGCCGAAGAAGGCGAAGACCACCAGAGCGACCGTGATGCCGCCCGAAAGAAGCAACACCGTGACGACGGGGCGCCGGCCCGCCGCGAATCCGGCAGTTAAGTTTCCAATCAGTCCGAAGACGCCGTAGAGCAAGAGCAGCCCTGCGATGGATGTCGCCGTGAGGCCGGACAGCGTCTCGAGGGCGGGTCGGATGTAGGTGTACGCGGCGAAGTGCGCCATCACGACCAGACCGACGACGATGAGCCCGGTGATGACGCTCGGACGCGCGAGCGACCGGCGCGGCCCCGGCGCGGTCCCCCCCGTCGGCCCAGCACCGGCAGCAGAAAGATGAGCCCGGCGGCGACGAGGACGGCCAATGCGGCGAGCACTGCGAACGCGACCCGCCAGCCGAAGGCGTTCCCCACGACGGTACCGAGCGGCACGCCGAGCACAGACGCCGACGCGACGCCGCCGAGTGCGAAGGAGACCGCCAGGGCGACACTGCGCGGCGCCACCAGGCGCGCAGCGATAGCCGACGCCATGCCCCACACCACGCCCATCCCGATGCCGAGGACGACACGCGCGATCATCAGCATCGCAAAGCCGTCCGCGACGGCCGTGAGGACGTTCCCGAGGGCCAGCACGATCATCGCCGCCGCGAGGACCTTTCGGCGATCACGGTCGCCCAACAGCCGCGGAGCGAGCGGGGATGCGACCGCGGACAACAGCCCCGCGGTGATCGCCGAGCTCCCTGTCCACGAGCCCGAGCTCACCATCGGATTCTCCTTCCCACCGCAAGACCAGTTCGTCGCGATCAACGCCGACCACCCGCTCGCCGGACGCCAGGCGCTCGATCTGGAGGATCTCGCCAGCGTGAACTTGCTGCACCGCCTCGGCGATGCACCGGACTACTGGAAAGCCGCACGCACACCGGCGACCACCCCGGCCGGCACACCCATCTCGTCGTCGGCCGGGATCACCAGCGTCGGCCAAGGAATGAGCCTGGTCGCGTCCGGCCCGCACGCCATGCTCGTGTGTCGGCCGCTCGTCGAGAAACACCAGCGCAGCGACATCCGCTTCGTCCCCGTCCGCGGGCTCGAGGAGACCAGTCAGATCGCCCTCGTGTGGCGCTCCGACCGCACGACTCCCGCGCTCCGAGCGCTCGCGAGCCTTCTCGACAGGGCCGCGCGGCCCGAGCATGCTGCCGTCACACCCTCGAGCGTGCCCGCGCGTATCGCCTGACGACCCGGGGCGTTGGGGAACGGAATGCCACGAAGAACGCGGTCAGCGCTGCACTCGGGCCGTGCTTGCACGGACCACGAACTCCACCGACGGCAGCTGCACGGCCTCAGGTTCTTCGCCTTCAACCAGAGCGACAAGCGCATGCGCACATGCTCTACCCCAGGCGATCACGTCCTGACGCACCGTTGTCAGGGGCGGCACGATGTACGGCGCGAGCGGGATGTCGTCGAACCCGACGATCGACAAGTCACCAGGCACGGTCAGCCCGCGGTCGATGGCGGCCGACATCCCGGCGATGGCCATCAGGTCGTTGGCGTAGACGATCGCCGTCGGAGGATCCGACAGATCAAGTAGCTCGTGGGTCGCCGAGGCCCCCGCCGCACCGGTGAAATCGGCGCTGACAGCAGGCCCGGGGGGCAGCCCCAGGTGCGCCATCTCCTGCTCCCAGGCCTGCCGGCGGACGTGGGAGTGGATGTAGCGGTCCGGGCCGCCGACATGCGCGATCCGTCGGTGCCCGAGGGCACTCAGGTGGCGCACGGCGCGCCGCACGCCAGCGGCGTCGTCCAAGCCGATGGGCGCTATGTCGCCACTCGCGGGACCAGCTGGCCCGACCATGACGAACGGCATGCCGAGGCGCGTCAACTCATCGGGACGGGTGTCGTCCATACGCAGGTCGCCGAGGAAGACGCCATCCACCCGCGACTCGCGCGCGAAGCTGACATACGCCGCGTGCTCGGCATCTTCGCTCTCGACCACCTGGAGCATGAGCGCATAGCCGATGCCCGACAGGCCGCTCTCGACGCCAGCGATGAACTGCGGAAAGAAGGGGTCGGTGCTGAACAGCTCGGGCTCGCGACGCACGACGTAGCCCAGAGCCTGCGCACGGCTGCGCGAGAGGGCACGCGCACGCGAATCAGGGCGCCAGTCGAGATCGGCCGCAGCCTGCAGGATGCGCTGACGAGCGGTGTCGCCCACACCGCCGCGTCCATTGAAGACGAACGACACGGCGCTCTTCGATACGCCCGCGCGCGCGGCGACGTCGCCGATGGTCACCTTGCGCTCCCGATGCTCGCCGCGGGAGGGGCGGGGCCGACCCTCGGGGCTCTGCGAAGCAGCCGGGCCTGGCGGGGGCGTGGTCATCGCTCCATCATAGCGCGCGTTTTAGCGCTCTTTTAGTACGGATCGACCGCGTTGATCCGCGTTCTGGTGCGGCGGCGACGCGTTCGCGCCCGGGAGTTGACCTACGGGAGACAAACCGGTTTACTACCATCGTCGGGATGCCTGCCGTCCACCCAATACCGACGGCGCACGCGACTCGAGAATGAGGAGTGCCGCGATGACGCGCGTAGCAGACAGGGTCTCCGATCCGACCGGCGTCGTCTCGCCCCGGACGACCGCAACACCGCGACGGAAGCGACGAGTGCATCGCTGGCTCGGCGAGAATCCGATCGGCCTGCTGTTGAGCAGCCCCTATGTCGCCTTCGTCGTCGTCGTCTTCCTCGTGCCGTTCTGTTTCGGCATCTGGATGTCGTTCCACGAGTTCTTCTTCACCGCCCCCGGCGTCGCGGTCCCGCATCCGTTCGTCGGATTCGACAACTTCGCCACGGTGCTCGCCGACAGCCAGGTGCGGCAAGCGTTCCTGAACCTGCTGATCTTCCTCGTCATCAACGTGCCGCTGACGGTCGTGCTCGGTCTGCTGCTCTCGAGCGGCCTCAACGCCGTCGTGCACTGGAAGGGTTTCTTCCGCGTCGCCTACTACATCCCCTACGTCACCGCGTCGGTCGCGACGATCGCGGTGTGGATCTTCTTGTTCAACGGCAACGGCGTCGTGAACGCGCTACTCGGCAGCCTCTCTCCCGACCCGACATGGCTCGCGAATCCGACGATCATCATGCCGCTGATCGCGGTGTACGTGACGTGGAAGAACCTCGGCTTCTACATCCTGCTCTATCTGGCCGCACTGCAGAACGTGCCCGAAGAGCAGTACGAGGCCGCGCAGCTCGACGGTGCCGGCCGCTGGCAGCGCTTCCGCTCGGTCACCCTGCCGGGAGTGGCTCCGGTGACGTCACTGGTCATTCTGCTGTCGATCATCACGACCGGCCAGATCTTCACCGAGCCGTACCTGCTCACCGGCGGTGGGCCCAACGGCGCCTCGCTGACACCGGCTCTGCTCATGTACCAGAAGGGCATCCAGCAGGGGCAGCCCGACATCGCCGCCGCGATCGGCATGATCCTCGTCGTGGCCGTGATGCTCGTGTCGCTCGTGTCGCGACGCCTGACGGAGAGGAAGAACTGATGACCACCGAGGCTTCCCTTCCCACAGACGCACGAAGGACGCGCGCCGGAAAGCCCGGCGGTACGCGTGTCCTCGCCGCGCTCCGCTTCGGCGCGCTCGGCGTCGGCGCCCTCGCCGCGCTCGTCCCCTTCTACTACATGGTCATCGGGGCGCTGCAGCGCGAACGCGACACCAGCCTGTTCGGCCTGCTCCCGCTTCCGGGCAACCTGACGCTCGACAACTTCACCGAGGTCAACGAGTCGATCAATCTGCTGCGCTCGCTCGGCAACTCGCTGATCATGACGGCCGGTGTCGTCGGCTGCACCCTCGTGTTCGGCCTGCTCGTCGGCTATGCGCTGTCGATCCTCCAGTTCCGCGGTCAAGGCCTCGTGTTCGCCCTCGTGCTGCTGGTGCAGGCGATCCCTTTCCAGCTGCTGATGATCCCGCTTTACGTCATGGTCGTGCGCTACTTCAACCTCGCCGACAACTACATCGGCATGATCTTGCCGTTCGCGATCAACTCGGTCGCGGTTCTGATCTTCCGCCAGTATTTCCTGCAGATCCCGAAAGAGATCTTCGACGCCGCTCGCATCGACGGGGCGAGCGAGATGCGCATCCTGCGCTCGATCGCGGTGCCCCTCGTGCGCCCCGCAGTGCTGACCGCCATGCTCGTGACCTTCATCGGGCCGTGGAACGAGTTCCTGTGGCCCTTCCTGGTCACCAAGAACGCCGACCTGCAGACCCTCGCCGTGAGCCTGGCCAACTTCTCGCAGTCCAACGGCACCTTCCTCGCCAACCCGATGGGTGCCGTACTCGCCGGAGCCTGCGTACTGGCCGTGCCGGTCGTCGTGCTGTTCCTGCTCTTCCAGCGCCATTTCACCTCGGCGAACCTCGGGTCCGCCGTCAAGGGCTGACGCAGCCCGTCCCTCCGAATGAAAGACACACGATGACCACTCATTCCCCCGTGGAATCGATGACCGACGTGCCGTACGCGCTGCGCCGGATCGGCACGATCATGACCTCCGACGTGAACGATCCGTTCGAAGTCGAAGGCGTGCTCAACCCCGGCACCGCCTGGGGCCCCGATGGAGAGCTGTACCTCTACCCGCGCATCGTCGCCGAGGGCAACGTGTCGCGCATCGCGCGCGCCCGCGTCGTCGTCGACGACGGCGAGCCGGTCGCGGTCGAGCGCCTCGGCGTCGTGCTCTCGCCCGACGAGGGATGGGAGTACGGCGCGAGCAACGCCGGCGTCGAGGACCCGCGCATCACGTTCGTGGAGCCGCTCGGTCTGCACGTGATGACCTACGTCGCCTACGGCCCGCTCGGTCCGAAGTCGGCCATGGCCGTGTCGACCGACACCGTCACGTGGCGTCGACTCGGACCCGTGCGATTCGCGTACCAGCCCGAACTCGACTCAGACCTGAACCTGTTTCCCAATAAAGACATCGTGTTCTTCCCGGACGCCGTTCCGGGCCCCGATGGCCGCCCGAGCCTCGCGGTGCTGCACCGCCCCATGTGGGACCTCGATTGGTTGCGCGACGGCGAAGGAGCGCGCCCTCCGGCGGGCATCGACGACGACCGCCCCTCGATCTGGATCGGGTACATCGACCTCGAGGCTGCGACACGCGACCTGTCGGCGCTCACGCACATCGAGAAGTCCGAGATGATCGTCGCGCCAAAGGCGTGGTACGAGAGCGCGAAGATCGGCGCCGGCCCCTCCCCGCTCCGCGTTCCCGAAGGCTGGCTGCTGCTGCACCACGGCGTCTCGGGCGCGCAGCCGAAGGGGTTCGAGCTCGCACACGGCTCGAAGTACGCCGCGGGCGCCATCATCCTCGACGCGGCGGACCCACGCCGGATCATCGCGCGCTCGTCCGAGCCGCTGCTCGCGCCCGAGGTCGCAGAAGAGGTGTCGGGCACGCTCGGCAACGTCGTCTTCCCGACGGCCATCGAGACCATCGGCGGGCGCGACTTCGTGTTCTACGGCATGGCCGACTCGTCGATCGGCGTCGCAGAGCTGCGGCGCACGACCGACTGATCCGCACCGCGAACCGAGCCGCGCACGACGGAACCCCCTTCCATCGGGAGGGGGTTCCGTCGTGTGCGCACTCGGGCACCTGCGGGTCGCACAGACGAGTGCGGCCGGTACCCCGCAGGGCTCCGGCCGCACTGTCGCTCCGGGTTCAGGCGCGGTTTCGACGAGCGCCGCGCACCGCGGCGGCTCCCGCTACCAGCAGCGCCCCGGCGATGCCGATCGCCCACATGACGCCCGCGATCTGCCCGCCCGTAGCCGACAG
Organism: Microbacterium sp. BDGP8; assembly: GCF_029991045.1. NCBI lineage: Bacteria > Bacillati > Actinomycetota > Actinomycetes > Micrococcales > Microbacteriaceae > Microbacterium > Microbacterium sp. BDGP8. The sequence goes on from NZ_CP120712.1 coordinate 2,262,618, forward strand.
CTCACCGTCGCGGTCGGGGTCCCCGGCGGACGGCGGGCCGGCGGGGTCGCCACCCGAACCGCCGCCTGCGCCGCCGTCCGAGCCACCGCCCGTGCCGCCATCCGAGGGCGCAGCGGCGACCGTGACCACCAGCGACGCGACATCCGTCTCGCCCTGCATCGCGACGAGCGTGTGCTCCCCCGGTGCGACATCGGCAGGCACCGTCGCCCTCAGCTCGAACGCCCCGTCGGCATCCGCGATGACTGCCCCCAGGTCGACAGGCGTCGAACGTAGCTGCACCATGTACTCGGCGCCGCCTTCGAACCCGGTGCCGACGACGCTGATCGGCGACCCGGCCCCCACCTCGCCCGACACCGACAGCGTCGGGGTCGCGGGTGCTTCATGGACGAGCAGCCCATCGATCGCCGCACGGAGCGCCGCGGCCCGAGCATCCGCCGTCTGCTGCGAGATGCCCGCGGGCGCCCGCAGCACCGCCTTCGCGGCCTCGAGGGCCGGAAGCAGCGATTGCCAGCTCTCGGCGGTGTACTGCGTGCTGTCGAGCGCGTTCGCCCGCTCGACCAGCGTCTGAAGCTCCGCGGTCGAGATGGCGATGCTCACGCTCGACCAGACCGGCTCGTCGCCGTTGGCGTGCAGCAGCAGCACCGGCGTCGACCCCGACCGGCCCGTTGCCAGGTCGAACTCGATCCGGCCGTCGGCCGTCACGCGGGCGTCGCCGTCGACGGTCGCGACCGCAGCGTCGAGCGGGTACGCCGAGAACGTGTCGTCGTCGTCGAGCGGGGTGATGGATGCCGCGACCACCGCGGTGCTGTCCGCCTCGGCGGTCACCGACTCGGACAGCGACGCGAAGTTGTACCCGCCGTACAGCTCGAGCTCGAAGATCGACATGCCGTAACGAGTGACGGGCAGCCCCTCGACGCGCACGTAGCGCACTTCGGTGTCGGCGAAATCGACGACGTTGCGCAGCTCGGCCGAAGTCTTCTGCACCCGCGCGAGCTCGCTCCACGTCGCGCCGTCGATCGATCCCTGCACACGGTAGTCGTTAGACGTCGCCGCCTCCCACGTGATGACCGCCTGGTTGACCGTGCGCTCAGCACCCAGGTCGACCTGCAGCCAGCGCGGAGTCGTATACGGCGCGTTCTGTCGCTGCGACGCCCACCGGGTCGTCGTGTTGCCGTCGGTCGCGTACTGAGCGGCGAGCGCATCGCTGAACTGCGAGTCGGCTGTCGTGTCCTTGCCGAGGGCGAGATTCTCGCGCCCCGCGGGCGCTGCGTTCGCCGAGACGATCAGGTCATCGGGGAACACCTCGAACTCCCACAGCGAAACGCCGTATTGCGAGGCACTGCGTGCCGACGCCTGCATCCGGACGTACCGGGCGTCTGCGTCGATCTCGAGCACGTCGACGCCCCCGTCGCTGCCGGCTTCCGGGGTGGTGTAGACATCACGCCACGACGCGGCGTCATCGGAGACCTGGATGCGGTAGCGGGTCGCGTACGACGCTTCCCACCAGAGCCGCACCGCTCCGATCGGCTGCACCGACCCCAGGTCGACCTGCGTCCATGCGGTGTCCGACAGGTTCGAGCTCCACCGGGTGGCCATGTTGCCGTCGGTGATGCTGCCGATCGCGCTGCCTCCCGACGCGGTCACCGACCGGCCGAGGGCGATGTTGCGCGTCGAGCTGACCTCGAACTCCGCGACTCCGTACGACCCGTCGCCGACGCTTTCGAGCATCAGCAGGCGCACGTAGGTGGCCGCCTGCGGCGCGAACTCGACCGAATCCGTACCACCGTCGCCGTCCTGCACGACCCGCTGATCGACCCAGGTGCGGCCGTCGAGAGATGTCTGCAGCAGGTAGCGCTCGGCCGCGGCATCCTCCCACTCGATCGTGGCCCCTGTGACGAACGACCCGACGCCGACATCGGCGGTGAGCCACTGCACACCGGCCTCGCTCGATCGCCACGCGGTGCCGGCGTCACCATCGCCCGCGAACGCGGCGTCGGACCCGGCCGCCGTGCTGCTGGCGGAGAATGGCGACGCAGCGCCGCCCTCGGAATCGGTCAGCGGCGCGGTCACCGTCTGTCTCAGATAGGCGCCCGAACCGAGCGCAAACGTGCCGCGCTGGCTCTTCTCCGCCCCGATGAGGTCTACCCGCACCAGGAGCGCCGGCTTATCAGGGTTTGCGAGGCTGACGACCGGAGAGTCGCCCGACTCGTCGAGGATGACGATCGCGGGCTGGTCGACGCGCAGCACGCGCCCGTCGCCGAGATCAAGGTCACCCGCTTCGTAGAACGTGGCCATCGTGCGCTCGAGCCCTGCGTGGCGCACCGCCTGCACCGACCTGTCGTTGCGCAGCGTTTCGACTGCGGGGGCGGCGGCATACGCGGCGACCTCGCCGGGGCCGGCCGCCGGCAGGACCGTGTACTCGTAGCTCGCATCCGTCGGCCGTACGCCGTGATCGAAGTAGAGCGTGAATGCGTCTCGCTCGACGACGTCTTCACCCACCCAGCTGCCGCTCTGCAGCTGGCGCGAGACACGCAGCGAGCCGTCGTCCGGCACGACGTAGCCGACCTGGTCGTTGTAGGCCCAGCGGGCGCCGTCGAGCGGCTGGTCCGCCGTGCCGGCCTCGATCGTCTCGCCACCCACCGAGGCGTTCGGCTTCGCGGACGCCTGGTTCACAACCGTGTGCACGGCGCCGTCCGACGTCGACCGGATGCCGGTGCCGAGAGCAACCATCTCGTCGTCGAAGTAGTAATAGCTCTTACTCGCCTTCGACGACGAACGATCGAGCGTGTACACGCTCGCACCGTACGTGCCGTCGGAGACACCGCCGGTGAAGCTGCCGCCGTTGCCGACGCGCCCGTTCGTGCCGCGCGTCTGTTCCTTGACGTAGGGAGCGGTCACTCCCGGGTAATGGAACCAGTCGAAGGCGGGCCCGAGCTCGAGGTACTCGCGACCGGACACCTGGATCGCGGTCGCGCCGGCGGAGTTCCAGTACACCTCGTTGCCGACTGCGGGGCGGAACGTCGACCGGTACTCGGCTCCGACGGTGCGGCTGGAGTTCAGGCGGGTGAAGATGCCGTAGTCATCGCGCAGGTGCGAGGAGAACTCCGAGCGCCAGAAATACTTGTTTCCGGTTACTCCGTTCCCGGCCGCCTCCCCGCGGATGTTGGCCGCGAGATCGCGGTACGCGGTGGCGTACAGAGCGTCGGTGCGCACCATCTGATCAAGCGGCTCGAGGAACTCGGCAGCGTAACCGGTGACACCGTCGACCGTCTTGGGCGGACGGTAGCCGAGATACAGCATCCCGACCTCGCCGCGGATCATCCATCGAGTGCCGTTGATGATGTAGAACGCGATCGTGTCGAGCTGCTCCCGGGTGAAGCCGAGGCTCGTCCCGCGTGCAGCATCCGCCCATATCGCGACGTTGGTGAAGAGGGCCATGCCGTAGCCCTCGCTGTACAGCTGGGCCTCGTGGGCCCAGAAGCTCGCATCGGGCTGCGCCGCTTCGTTGACGTCACCGGACTCGTCGACTTCGACCGTCTCGACCATCGTGGCGAAGCCGGCGGTGATGTCCTCGAAGTTGCGGGTCGACACCGCCTCGAAGAGGTAGTTGGTCGTGCGCCACGCACCGTTAGCGCCGACGGGGTCGAGCTTGCCGGTGTTGTGCTCCTGCGCCGCGTCGAACGCCTCGCCCGACAGCTCATCGCCCACGAAGACTGCTATGCGGCCCATCACCATCGACTCGCCGATCTCGGTCTCCCACCAGTTCTGGTTGCCGGGGTCGACCCGATCCCAGTGCAGGAGGGCGCGATCGAGAGCTGCTATCAGTTCAGGGTCCTCGAACCCGGGGGCGTCGGGCGACCGGTAGGCCTGCGCCATCGCGAGCATGCGGTACAGGGCGATGTAGGCGGACCACGTCGAGCCGTTCGCGGAGCTCGTGCGGTCGGCGTAGTTCACGTCTGCCCACGAGCCGTCCTCGTTCTGCGAGGCGGCGTACTCCTGGGCCTCCGACGCGCGCGCGAGGTAGATGCCGTTGGCGATGATGATGTCATCGCCCTGCCCCAGGTAGTAGTCCTGCAGGCGGCTGACGATCGTGTCGACGTCGTCGTCGGGGGTGGCAGCAGCCGCCGGCGGAGCGATGAGGGCGCCGACGCCGAGCACCAGGGCGGTGATGGTCGCGGCGAGCGCGGTAAGAGATCTCAAGACGGCTCCTTCGGCCTGACGGGCGCAGCGGAGCGTCGGTACGCAGCACTGCGGAGATGGGGATGATGCAGGACGGCATGAACACCGTCGACGGAACGGAAAGGCCGGACGGAGGACACCCTCCGCCCGGCCTGGGAATCAGCCCTGCGAGGCGAGCTGGTCGATCGTGTCGGCTGCGCTCTGCATGGTCTCGTCGAGATCGGCGCTGCCGGTCTGCACCGCTGCGCCCCAGGCATCGCGGAAGGTCTGCCAGATCTCCGACGCGTTCGCGATGTTCGGCACGTCGACCGTCAGCGGCACCTCTTCGGCGAAGGTGGCGAGCAGCGGGTCACCGGCGAGATAGTCGGCGGCGACCTCGGTCAGGTCGGTGCGGATCGGGAACTGCCCCGTCGTCTCGAGCAGCGCCAGGTCGTTGTCTGCGTTCATCGAGAACTGGGTGAAGTCCCACGCGGTCTGCTTGTTCTCGCACGAGGAGTAGATGCCCACGTTCTTCGAGTCGCCGAATGTGTACGTCTCCGCGAGCGCAATGCCGTCGGCCGTGGGCAGCGGCACCACTCCGAACTCGACCTTGCCCTCGAACTGCGCGGCGCCCCAGGGCCCCGCGATACCCATCGCCGCGACGCCGTCGGCGAACGGGCCGGCCCAGGCGTCGCCGGAGTAGGCCTCGGCCGACGAGTAGCCCTCGGCGTAGAGCGTTTTCCAGAACTCGAGCGTCTCGAGTCCCTCCGGGCTCGTGAACGTCGCGGCCCCGTCAGCCACGAGCTGCTCACCGCCCGAGTTGGCCAGGAAGAAGGGGTAGAAGTCGAACAGGGCGTTCGTGTAATCACCGGATGCCGGCGGGTACAGCGCGAAGTCCGCCGAACCCGCGGTCTTGATCGCCGCCGCGGCGGCCAGCACGTCGTCGTACGTCGACAGGCTCGGGTTCTCGGCGTCCAATCCGGCCTGGGCGAAGGCCGTCTTGTTGTAGTAGAGCATGAACGGATTCGCCTTCCAGGGCACCTGGTACAGGTCACCGTCGGGCGAACGGAATCCGTCTGCGGCATCGCCCGAACGCTCGGTGATGAATGACTCACCGTCGTCGAACGTCTTCGAGATGTTGACCAGACCGCCCTGCTTCTGGAACGCGGGTACCGCAGCAGGCGCCGTGTTGTAGACGAGGCACGGCGTGTTACCCGCGGTGATGGCGGCCGCGATCGCGTCTTCGGAAGACTTGCCCGAGGGGATGGCCTCGGCGGTCACCTGCGCGTCGGGGTTCTCGGCGTTCCACGCGTCGACGACGGCCTCAGCCCACGCGATCTCCTGCTCGTTGGTCGAGTACCAGATCTTGATCGGGCCTTCGGTCAGCTCAGAGCCTGAGCCGGGACCGGTTCCGCCACCTGCGCAGGCGGTGAGCGGCAGGGCGACGGCGACGAGTGCGGCGGCCGAGACAACGGAACGCTTCATTGCGCGCTAACTCCTTCGTATGGCGCTGCCCGCGTCAGCGACGGAACTTCACTGTGATGCGGCTCCCGATGCGGTCATCGGCGACGACTTCTGCTCGCCGGAACGAGTTCGAAGTCGCGTCCTGCCATGATTCACGCGTGCGGGCCGCGTTCGTTGTGGCGTCGGATGCTGCACCTCTAGTAAACCGGTTTGGTCCGAGACATGTCAAGGTGCAATACACCGGCCCGAACCCCAACTAAAACGGTCTATCCCGAGCACGCCGGCGCGCCCGCGCATCAGGAGTCCCCTCGGTCGATTCGCCAGGACCTGCGCATGCCTGCAGGCCCAGAATCCGCGATTCGTGACGAGTCGACGATCGGGGCACCCCCGCAACCCCCTTCCGACCGCATCCGCTCCCCCGTAGCGTCGGCCGCATCCCCACGACGATGCGAACCATACGGAGGACGCGATGACCGATGTATCGAACCAGGGCCCGGCTGAGGGCGACGACCGTCCCGAGCTGACGACCCGACAGGGACACCCCGTCTACGACAACCAGAATCAGCGGACGGTCGGAGCTCGCGGGCCGGCGACGCTCGAGAACTACCACTTCCTCGAGAAGATCAGCCACTTCGACCGCGAGCGCATCCCCGAGCGGGTCGTGCACGCGCGCGGCTTCGTCGCTTTCGGCTACTTCGAGGCGACCGGGATGTGGGGCGACGAGCCCATCTCGCAGTTCACGCGCGCGAAGCTCTTCCAGGAGCCGGGCAAGCGCACCGACCTCGCCGTCCGGTTCTCGACCGTCATCGGCGGACGCGATTCGTCGGAGGCGGCGCGCGACCCGCGCGGCTTCGCCGTGAAGTTCTACACCGAAGACGGCAACTGGGATCTCGTCGGCAATAACCTCGGTGTCTTCTTCATCCGTGACGCGATCAAGTTCCCCGACGTCATCCACTCGCTCAAGCCCGACCCGATCACTTTCCGGCAGGAGCCGGCGCGCATCTTCGACTTCATGTCGCAGACGCCGGAGTCGATGCACATGCTCGTCAACCTCTTCAGCCCCCGCGGCATCCCGGCGAACTATCGCACCCAGCAGGGTTTCGGGGTCAACACCTACAAATGGGTCAATGAGCACGGCGAGACGAAGCTGGTCAAGTACCACTGGATCCCCTCGGTCGGCGTCAGCTCGATGACCGAAGCGGATGCCGCCGCCGTGCAAGCCGGTGATCTCGGTCACGCATCCCGCGATATGTACGAGGCGATCGAGCGCGGCGAGTATCCCGAATGGGAGCTCCAGGTGCAGATGATGGACGACCACGACCACCCCGAGCTCGATTTCGACCCGCTCGACGACACGAAGGTGTGGCCCGAGAACGAGTTCCCGCCGCGCGTGGTCGGCAAGATGGTGCTCAATCGGAACGTGTCGAACTTCTTCGCCGAGAACGAGCAGATCTCGTTCGGCACCGGCGTCCTCGTCGACGGCCTCGACTTCTCCGACGACAAGATGCTGGTAGGGCGCACGTTCTCGTACTCCGACACTCAGCGCTACCGCGTCGGTCCGAATTACCTGCAGCTGCCGGTCAATTCTCCGAAGAACGCCTCAGTGGCGACGAACCTCCGCGATGGACAGATGGCGTACCACGTCGACAACGGCGGTGAGAATCCCCACGTCAACTACGAGCCGTCCATCACCGGCGGGCTCCGCGAAGCCCAGTACCCGACCCACGACGAGCAGGGGCCGGAGATCGTGGGGCGGCTGACGCGCAAGCGAATCCCCCGGACGAACGACTACACGCAGGCCGGACAGCGGTACCTGCTGATGGAGGACTGGGAGCGCAATGACCTCGTGGCGAACTTCGTCGACCTGATCGGACAGGCCGCTCGCCCCGTCCAAGAGCGGATGCTCTGGCACTTCTACATGGTGGAGGACGACCTCGGCCGTCGCGTCGGCGAGGGCTTGGGAATCACGCTGGAGGAAATCAAGGACCTGCCGCCTCTGCAGTCGCAAACGCTCAGCGGGGACGAGCTCGAGCGACTGCGCAATCTCGGGCACAACGGCCCTCGCGACGTGGCGGGTCTTCAGATGACTCATTGCGTTCCCAATGCGCGCGCACAGGTGGCCTGAGCATCAGATAGCCACGACACGAAATACTGTGGTCACGTGGTGATGCAGAACGCCGTCAAACCGTTAATATGTCAGCCATGGCCCGCAAACAAATTACCCAGCTCATCGACGACCTCGACGGAACCGTTCTCGAGAGCGGCGAAGGAAAGCAGATCACCTTCTCCATCGAGGGACGCGCTTACGAGATCGACCTCTCCGACGACAACGCCGAGAAGTTCTACAACGCGCTGGCACCGTTCGTGGATGTCGCCCGCTCGATCCGCGCGAACACCCCTTCGCGTTCCCGGTCGTCTCGCGCGAACAAGAGCGACCTCGACCTGACGGCTGTCCGTGAATGGGCGCGCTCCAACGGTCACACCGTCAACGAGCGCGGCCGAGTTCCGGCATCCATCATCGAGGCTTACCGAGCCGCCAACTGACCGCATCCCATCGCAGAAATGGCTCAGGCACCTCCAGGCCTGAGCCATTTCTCGTTCTCCTCGATGGACGGAGGATCCCATGACCCAGCCGCCATCCGGCGATAGCGATAGCGATAGCGCGAGCAAGAGCGGCGGCGTGAACGGGGTCGCGATCGGGATCGCGCTCGGCCTTCCGCTCGGCAGCGCCATCGGCATGCTCGCGTTCGACAACATCGCGCTCGGCGGCGCGATCGGCCTCTCCCTCGGGATCGTGCTGGGCGTCGCGGCCGACGCGCGTCGCCGCGATCAGGCGGATGACGCCGATGCCGGCGGCTGAACGCGCAGGTCACGGCCCCGCGCGGAAATCCCGGATGCGGTCACGCGGATGCGGCGAAGTCCTGCGCGGAGATGATCAATCGCGGGACGTCCGCGATGCTCGCCGCCGACGGATGCCGAAAATCAGCGCCACCACCCAGTAGAGCGCGAGAAATGGCGAGATGACGGCAAGCACGATGCGGATGACGTCGCCACCGTTGATCGCCCACGGAATCCAGATCGCCGACATCCCCACCCAGACGATCGTCTGCATGACGATGACGCCGAACGGGGTTGCGGCGGAGGCCGTTCCGATTCGCTGCCACAGACTCTGCACCCAGCGAACCTAACAGCCGATCAGCCCCGGTCGTGAAGCGTGACGTGGTACCCGTCGGGGTCGGCGAAGGTGAAGGTCAGCCCGAACGGTCCGTCGACAGGCTCAGACACGATTCGGTGCCCGGCAGCGAGCAGTTCATCGTGGATATCCTGCACACCGGTCGCATGGAGCCACAGCGCGACGCCCTGGCCGGGCTGCTCGAGCGCGTCGAGGTCGACGCCGGGCATCGGGTCCCGCAGGGCGAACGCGATCGGCGTGGTGGAGAAGACGACGGCATGCGGCGGCCCCTGCGGCGATTGCTCGAGCCCGAGGAACCGCTCGTAGAACGCGTGGGCGGCCGCGAGATCGCGCACTTGGAGGGAGATGAAGTCGGGTCCGGTGACAGGCATGAGCAGATTCCTTTCGTATGTCAGTTATCTGACACATCCCACTATGTCAGAATACTGACATGAGTCAAGATCGCGACGGAATCGACCTCGAGACGTCGATGGGGTACCTCGTGAAGGAGGTATCGAGCGCCCTTCGATCGGCGATGGAAGACGTGCTGCGCCCGCTCGGCATGAACATCACCCACTACTCGTGCTTGGAGCTGCTCGCACAGCGCCCCGGACTGTCGAACTCCGAGCTCGCTCGGGGCACGTTCGTCACGCGACAGAGCATGAACGTCCTGCTGCAGACTCTGGAACGAGACGGCGAAGTCACGCGTGCGAACACGCCTGCAGCCGGCAAGGCACTGCCGACGGAGCTCACCGCGCGCGGGCGTGAACGACTGGCGACGGCGACGGCGGCGGTACGCGGAGTCGAACTGCGGATGCTGGCAGGGCTCGATGACACCGACAGGCTGACGACGTTCCGGGCGCTGCGGCGTATGGCGCGGTCTCTGCGGCAGCCCGGCGCCGTCGGCGACGAACCAGCGTCGGACCCGGCGTCTCATGCACGCTCTCTAGGCTGAGGTCGTGCCCGGCTTCTTCACACTCCTCTTCGCGGCGCTCGGCATCCTGCTCGCCGCCCGCGATCCGCGACGACTGCTGCCGGGCGTCCTGCTGACGCTCGCGGCGAGTGCGCTCGTGGCCGAGGTGGCGGTTTTCATCCTCGGCGTCGGCCTCGTCCTGGCGACACTGACCGTTCCCGGGAACAGCGTCGTCTCGCTCGTGCTGATCTTCAGCATCCCCCTGCTCGCAGCGGTGGGACTCGGCGTCGCGCTGCTCGCCAACGGCGTGGTGATGATCCAGCGCGAAGGACGGTCGCTGGCGAACCGCCTCTCGCTCCTGGCCGGAGTCGGCGTCTTGGCCATCCTCGCGCTCGGCATCGTCGCCGTCACGGCGGGATGGTTCGAGCTCGCCGTCATCCTTCTGCTGCTCGCCGCTCCGATCGGCTACGTCGGCATGGGGTTCGTCGCCTACCTCTGCTGGTCGGCGGTGTACGCGCGCCTCGCGCGACGCGCGCCCGCGCCGGCAGCGATCGTCACCCTCGGGTCGGGTCTGCGCCGAGACGGGAGCGTGCCGCCGCTGCTCGCCCAACGCGTGGCGCTCGGGGTCGAGACCCTGCAGCGCTCCTCCGGCGCGATGCTCGTCGTCTCGGGCGGCCAGGGCGCAGACGAACCGCGAAGCGAGGCGGCGGCGATGGCGGAGTACGCCGGCGAGCTCGGCGCGCCCGCGAATCGGCTGCTCGTCGAAAGTGCATCTCGCACCACCGAGGAGAACCTCACACTGACCCGCGCGATCCTCGCAGAACGCGGCATCACCGGCCCGGTGCTCGCCGTGACGAGCGACTATCACGCGTTCCGCGCCGCGACGCTGCTGCGCACCCTCGGCATGCCGGGCCACGCGATCGGCGCGCGCACCGCCCGCTACTACCGGCCGAGCGCGTTGCTGCGCGAGTACCTCGCCCTGCTGCGCGACCACCTCGTGCTCAACGCCGTCGCGCTCGGCATCCTGATGCTGCCGCTCATCGCGTTCGTGGCGATCTCGCTGATCACTCTCTTCGCGGATTGAACGTCATCCTGCCGGCGTAGCCGAGAACCATCGACAGGCTCACGACACGAGCCCTGCCTGGGGCGAGGCTGGAAGCATGATCGAAACCGCACGATTCCTCGTCGTCTCAGACGAGTGGCTGCCTCGCGAGTGGATGCCGGGGGTGACGACGTCGGTCGCCGTGGTATCCGCCGTGGTCGCTGCCGTCGTCGCGATCCTGTTCATCTCGAGCCTGATCTCGATCCTCGCCTCGCCTCGCTACACCGGCGGGGGCAAGCTGCTGTGGATCATCGGGATCTTCGTCTTCCCGATCGCCGGCCCGCTCGTCTGGTGGCTCGGTGGCCGCAAGGCTCGCATCCGCACCGACCGCGTGTGACGTGAAGCGCCCCTGCAGGTCGTCAGACGATGGCGACGGCGTGACCCGAGACCGTGATGCCCCCTGAGACGGGGATCTCGACCGTCAACTCCCCCGGTCGGCCGACGTGTGCGCCCTGCTCGATGACCACGACCGCGGGAGCGTCGACGGCCCCGAGCGAGCGCAGGTAGGCCCCGAACGACGCCGCAGCCGACCCCGTCGCCGGGTCCTCCGTGATGCGACCGACGGGGAAGAGGTTGCGCGCTTGGAAACGATCGGATGCGGCGCGGAATGCAACGGTGATGGTGGCGGGCCACCCGCGGTCGTCGAGCAGCGCACGAACCGTGTCGGGGTCGAACGAGAAATCGTCGAAGGTCTTCTGCTCTGCCAGCACGATGACCGGATGCGTGTTGCCCGTGTTCGCGAGCCGCGGCGGCAGCTCGGGGTCGAGGTCAGCCCGCGTGAGGCCGAGCAGACCGAGAATCGCCTCGAGATCGGCGTCGTCGAGGTCGCGGACCGACGGCTCGATGCTGGTGAAGGACGCGCGGATGCCGTCGTCGTCGCGCGAGACCGCGATCGACACGACGCCGACCGGGGTGTCGAAACGAACCGCACCGTCGGAGGCGACCTGGCCCCGCGCGGCGAGCGCGACCGCCGTGGCCACCGTCGCATGGCCGCAGAACGGAACCTCGGCGATGGGCGAGAAGTAGCGGACCGAGCGTGCACCGTCGGCGGTCGTGCCGGTGACGAAGGCCGTCTCGGCGTAGTCGACGTCGGCAGCGATGCGCTGCATGGCGCTGGCATCGAGTGCGCCGGCATCCAGCACCACGCCGGCGGGATTCCCACCTTCGGGTCGCGTGCTGAACGCGGTGTATCGCAAGACCTCGGGCGTACTCATCCGTTCAGGCTACGCCCGCGCGTCGGTGGCACGCCGAAGCCGCCGACGACGCGGCGACGCTCACCGCTCGGGCGACGGGGCGAGCCGGTACAGCACCTGCGGACGGCCGCGTTTGCCGTAGCGATGCGAGAGATGGATGACGCCGGTGTCGACCAGGTGCGTCAGGTAGCGGTTCGCGGTAGCGCGAGAGATGCCGCAGGCCGCGGCCACCTCGGCTCCCGTGAGCGCGACGACCGGGTCGAGGGCGGCGACGACCTGCGCGAGCGTCGGCGCAGCGAGGCCCTTCGGCAGGCCGGCGTGGTCACCACCGCCCGTCATCCGTCCCTCCCCCCGGTGCGATCCGGATGCCGCGACCGGCGCGGTTCGGATGGTGCCGGTCGACAGCAGCCGGTCGATCTCGCCCTGAGCCAGAAGCGCGTCACGGTCGCCGCTGACGATCCGCTCGCGGTCGGCGGCATAGCGTTCGAGTCGCTCGCTCAGCGCGGCCTGCGTGAAGGGCTTGACGAGGTAGCCGACGACCCGCGCCGCGAGAGCCTGACGCACGGTGGTCTGATCCTGCGACGAGCTGATGACCAGCACGTCGGGTCCGTCGTCGCCGAGCGTGCGCAGCCGGTGGAGCACCTCGATGCCGCTGATGCCGGGCAGCCGCATATCGAGCAGGATCAGGTCGACCCCGGACCGGCTGTGCTCGAGAGCCGCCTCGCCGGTACCCGCGGTGGCGACGACGACGAATCCGGGTGTGTCGGAGACGAATCCCGCGTGGAGGGCGCGCGCACCGCGGTCGTCATCGACGACGAGGACCCTGATCGGTCCGGTCATCGCGCAGCCTCCAGCTCGAAGGCGAATCGCGCTCCCCCGAGCGCCGATCTCCCGACCTCGACCGAGCCCGATCGGGCCGTGACGATTCGGCGTACGACATCCAGTCCTAAGCCTCGACCGAGGCCCGTCGTGTCGGTCTTCGAGGAGTAACCGGGCGCGAAGATGCGGCGGGCGACGCGCGGCTCGACACCCGGGCCGTCGTCGTCGACCGAGCCCACGATGCGGGACCCCCGGCGGCCCAGCTCGCAGATCACATTCGCCGCGCCCGCCTCCGCCGCGTTGCGGCACAGGTTCGAGACCACCGACACGATCCCCTCGTCGATGTCCGGGGCGACGTCCCCGCCGAGGTCGAGGTCGAAGCGCACCCGAGCCCCGATCTCGTGCAGCTCGGCACGCACGGTCGGGATCATCGCGGCGAGCACGGGCTGGTCGTCGCGGGCCCCGTCGTCGCCGGTGCCGAGGGGGCGGCGCACGCTCGCGATGTCTTCGATGTATCCGCGAGCCTCGTCGGTGTCGCCGCGCGACAGGAGGCCGTGGATGACGTGCAGCCGTGTGCTGAACTCGTGCGACTGCTCGCGCAGCGCCGTCGCCGTCCGCCGCATCTGCGCGTGCTCCGCGGCGATGACATCCAGCCGGCGGAACCGGCGCTCGACCGCGGCGGTCAGGATCGAGCTCGCGAGCGTCGCGATGACGAGCGCACCGATCGCCCAGGGCAGCAGGGCGCCGACGGCCTCGTCGAGCTCGCCGGCGATCTGGGACTCGAGCACCCCCACAGCCACCATCCCGATGGGTGTTCCGTCCGAACCGCGCACCGGGACCTTCGCGCGCAGCGACGGCCCCGAGGCGCCGACCTCCGTGCCGACGAACGTCTCGCCCGCGAGCACGGAGGCGTTGGCGGTCTCGACCTGCACGCCGCGCTCGGACGCGAGGGGGTGGGTGATCCGGACACCCTCGTCGTCGGTGATGACGACGTAGTAGACGCCGGCCGCCTCGCCCACGAGCTCGGCGATCGGCTGCAGGATCGCGGTCGCCGGCGCGAGATCGGCCGCGTCGGCGAGCACGCTCGGCGACCCCGCGCTCATCGCTCCGGTCACGGCCTCGCGCACCTCCGGAAGGTCGGCGAGGCTCGACGCCACCTCGAGCACGCGTTCGGTCGTCGCCTCTCGGATCGTCCGTTCCTGCGCCGCGAGGGCTGTGGCCACCGTGGCCGACAACGCCGCGAGGGTCACCACCGACGGGAGCACGAGCAGCACGAGGCGCGCGGCAGACGCTCTCACCGTGAACGGCATCCTGTCCACTTCCTCGTGCGATCGGACGCTGTCGGGCCGTGCCCGTGCGCATCTATGAGAACAAATCCCGCCACGCTCGGGGGCGGCTCAGCGAAGTGCCATCCTAATTCGATCTCGCGGAGACGACGATGTCCGCGCGAATGGAGTGATCATGACGCATAGCGCGACAGACGCCGGCGCGCGCCCGGCGCACCGCGGCCGCACGCTCGCGGCCCGCATCATCGGGGGCGCCGTCGCGGCGGCCGCCATTGCGACCGCCGCGGTCGGCTCGGTCACCTCGGCCGCCACCGGCCAGGAGATCAATGCCTCGATGACGATCATCGCCCCGGCAGCGGCGGGCGGCGGGTGGGACGGCGTGGCTCGTGAGCTGCAGCAGGCGCAGAAGGCCAACGGCCTCGTCAACAACGTGCAGGTGGTGAACATGCCGGGCGCGGGCGGGACGATCGCGCTCGGCAACGTCTCGGTGCTCGACGGCCAGCCGGGCAACATGCTCGTCGGCGGCACCGGGCTGCTTGCGGCGACAATCCAGTTCGACTCAGCCGCCAAGCTCAGCGACGTGACTCCGCTCGCGGTCGTCGTCGAGGAGTACGACGTCATCGTCGTGCCGGCCGACTCGCCGTACGAGACTCTCGACGACCTCGTGAACGCCTGGCGCGAGAACCCGAAGTCGATTCCGTGGACGGGCGGCGGATCGTTCGATCAGCTCGTGGTCACCGACCTGGCCCTCGCCGCAGGCATCGACCCCGTCGACACGACCTACATCTCGTCCGACGGCGGTGGTGAGGCCATCCAGGCGCTCCTCAACGGCACCGCGAAAGCGGCCGCCGGCGGCTACCCCGACAACATCGATCAGATCGAGGCGGGCCGACTGCGGGCGCTCGCGCTCGTCGCGAAGGAACCGATCGACGGCATCGACATCCCCACCGCCGCTGAGCAGGGCTACGACATCTCGCTGTCGAACTGGCGCATGCTCGCGGCGCCCTCGGGGCTCGATGAGGCCGACGTGACCGCTCTGACCGAGCTCGTGCTCGACTCTGTCGCCACCCCGGAGTGGCAGGACGCGATCGAGCGCTACCGCTGGACCGAGCGGATCATCACCGGAGACGAGCTGACCGCCTTCCTCGACGACGAGGAAGAGCGCATCACGAACCTGTACGAGGAGATGGGACTATGACGTTCCCCCCGAACCCGACCGCGACCTCGGCCGTCGTCGGCGATCGCTTGCGGCTCGTCTCGGGCCCCGGCATCGCCGCCTTGCTCAAGGGGCTGACGATGCCGGTGATCATCGCCGCCTTCGCCACCTATCTGGTGGTGGGCATCTTCACGATGAAGGTGCCGGCCAACGCCGTGTTCCCCGGGCCGCAGTTCTTCCCCGCCATCATCGCCGGAGGCCTCTACATCTTCGCCGCGGCGCTCGTGGTCTCGGCGGTGAAGGAGATGCGCGAGACGAGCGCGGCACAGCCCGACATCGCAGCGGTCAGCGCCGACGTCATCGGCGGCGACGAAGCGGATGCCGAATCCGACGGCTCCGCTCCCGCCCGGGCCGTCCGGGTGGACGTGCGTTCGCTGCTGTGGGTCGTCCTGTCGTTCCTCGGCTTCGCCTTCCTGCTCGAGGTCCTGGGGTGGATCATCGCGGCAGGTCTCCTCTTCTGGTGCGTCGCGCGCGCCTTCGGCTCGACGAGGCATCTCGGCGGACTCGTCGTCGGGCTCACGGTGAGCTCGATCGCCTACATCGGTTTCGACATGGTGCTCGGGATGCCGCTCCCCTCCGGCATCCTCGGAGGGTTCTGACATGGATGTGCTTCAGCTTCTCGGCGAGGGCTTCGCCGGCGCACTGACCCCCGCCAACCTGCTCTGGGTGCTCGTGGGATGCCTCCTCGGCACGGCCGTCGGCGTTCTTCCCGGCCTCGGCTCCTCGATGGCGGTCGCCCTGCTGCTGCCGATCACGTTCTCGCTCGACCCGACGGCCGCCTTCATCATGTTCGCGGGCGTGTACTTCGGCGGCCTGTTCGGCGACTCGACCATGGGCATCCTCATGAACACGCCCGGCCAGGCCTCGGCGATCGCGTCGACCTTCGAGGGCCACAAGATGGCCTTGAACGGACGCGCGGCACAGGCACTCGCAACGGCAGCCATCGGCGCGTTCATCGGCGGCTTCATGGCGTCGATCGTCGTGGTCTTCGTCGCTCCAGCCCTCGCGGACTTCTCGAGCAGGTTCGGCCCCGCCGAGTTCTTCGCGCTCGCCGTCTTCGCGTTCGCGGCCACGTCGTCGGTCGTCACCGACAACGTCGTCAAGGGCCTCACCGCTCTGTTCATCGGCCTCGGCATCGCCGTGATCGGCATCGACGGCGTGTCGGGCGCTCCGCGCTTCACGATGGACTCCCCCAACCTGTTCGACGGCATCTCCCTCGTCACGGTGACGGTCGCGATCCTCGCCCTCGGCGAGGTCATCTACGTCGCCTGCCTCGAACGGCATACCTCGAACAAAGCGCTCATCAAGCCGACGGGACGGCCGTGGCTCTCGCGTCGCGAGCTGAAAGAAGCCGCACCCGCCTGGGCACGCGGCACCGCGATCGGTCTGCCGTTCGGCGTCGTGCCCGCCGGCGGTTCGGAGATCCCGACCTTCCTCGCCTACGGCCTGGAGAAGCGACTCGACGCGCGGCGCAAGAACCCGCAGTTCGGCAAGGGCGCCATCCGTGGTCTCGCCGCTCCGGAAGCCGCCGGCAACTCCACGACGGGTATGGCGATGGGTGCGCTGCTCGCGCTCGGGCTGCCGATCTCGGCGACGGCCGCGATCATGCTGGCCGCCTTCCGCCAGTACGGCCTGCAGCCCGGCCCGCTGCTGTTCGACCGGGCGCCCGACCTCGTCTGGTCGCTGCTGGCGAGCTTCTTCATCGCGATGGTCGTGCTGCTCATCCTGAACCTCCCGTTCGCGATGCTGTGGGCGAAGCTGCTGCTGATCCCGCGCCCGTACCTCTACGCGGGGATCACGGTGTTCTGCGGCCTGGGCATCTACGCGACCTCGGGCTCGACGTTCGACCTGCTCATGCTGCTGGGCATCGGACTGCTCGGGTTCCTCATGCGCGCGCTCGACTTCCCGCTCGCGCCGCTGATCATCGGCATGGTGCTGGGGCCGCTGGCCGAGACGAGCCTGCGCGACGCGGCGATGAGCTCCAACGGCGACTTCTCCGTGCTCGTCCAGAGTCCGATCACGATCGTGCTCTACGCGCTCCTCGCGCTCGTTCTGATCGTCTCGGTGCGGGGCCGCGTCGTCGCCCGCAAGCGCGAGAAGCAGCTCGTGAAGAGCTGATCGAACACGGCACGGACGAGGGAAGGGCGGATGCCGCAGCACGCGGCATCCGCCCTTCCCCGTCTTCCCGCCGATCAGGCCGAGGCGAGCAGCCGATCCGCCGTGCGCAGTGACAGCGCCATCTGCGTCAGTCCCGGATTCGCCGACAGCGCGCTCGGGAACGTCGAGTTGTCGCAGATCCACATGTTGGGGATGTCGTGAGACCGACCCTCCGGATCGACGACGCCGTCACCGGGATCGCTGCTCATGCGACACGTGCCCATCGTGTGGGCCGTCCGCGCGAGGACGCGCGTCTCGCGTGCGCCCGCAGCGTCAAGGATCCGCGTCATGATTCCCACGGCGTGGTCGTCGATCGCTTTCTCGTTCGGCCCGGGCGAGAAGCTGATCTCCGCGCGCGGGATGCCCCACTCGTCGGTCTCGTCCGAGAGGATCAGCCGGTTGTCGTCGGACGGGAGGCACTCACCGTTGATCCCGATGCCCGCGGAGAACTGCCAGGCGTCGAGGGCGTCCATGAGGTCCTGTCCCCAGAGCGAACCGCCGCGCACGAGCGATGTCGCGTACGTCAGCGGCATGACACCGAGACTCTGAATGAGGTAGCCGCCCGCGAAATCGACGCCCTCGGGCCGCACGAAGTCCTCCGTGATCGCCGCAGACGGATAGCCGCGGTAGCCCCGGACGCTCTCGTCGAACCGGCCCCACACCTGCACGGCGCCATGGGCGAGGAAGTTCCGCCCCACTTGTCCGCTTGAGTTCGCGATCCCGGTGTTGAGCAGGAGTCGCGGTGTCTCGATGCCCCCGCCCGCGAGAACCAGAGCAGCGCAGCGCTGCCGGTACTCGACGCCCTCGTGCAGGTAGACGACGCCCGTTACGCGGCCCGCGGCATCCTGCTCGATGCGGTGCACCATCGAGTCCGGCCGGATCTCGGCTCCGTGAGCGACCGCGACGGGCAGATAGGTGATGGCTGTCGTCGCCTTGTACCCGAATCGGTCGCCCTGATGGATGCCGCCGACGTCGATGCTCGCTTTACGCAGGCCGTAGTGCGGCTGGTCGCGATCGCTGGTGATGATGGCGGCCGGAGCGTCCGTCGCGGTGATCCCCAGACGCTCGCAGCCCTGCAGCACGAGATCGGCCGGCGCGTTACGGCGGGTCGGACCGTCGAGGTATTCGCGCTGCGGATCCCACGGGTAGGGAGTGGGACCGCTGACGCCGATGACCCGCTCGACCTCGACGATGTACCGGATGAGTTCGTCGTAGTCGACCGGCCAGTCGTGGCCCTGCCCCGTCTCGCTGTGCAACGAGAGGTCGCGGCGGTCCGGGCGCGGGGTGAACGCACCCCAGTGCAGCGTCCCGCCGCCGACGCCCCAGCCGCTGTTGTTCGGGCCGAAGGCTGTGGGGGTGTCGCCGCCGCTGAACCGGTCGGACATCCAGTTGATGCGCGTCGCCTCGCGCTCATCGGGGGTGAACTCGTCCATCTCGAGGTTCGGTCCGGCCTCCAGCGCGACGACCCGCAGTCCGCGCTCGGCGAGCCTGCTGAGCAACGGCCCGCCGCCGGCTCCGGTCCCGACGACGACGACATCCACGACCTCGTCGAGGTCGTATCGGCGCATTCCGGAGAGGTTCATGCGGTGCGTCCTTTCGCGGCGCCGAGGCGTCCGAGCTCTTCGGGTTCCCATTCCTCGCGCTCGCCCGCGGCCAGCACGAGGTAGCCGGCGGGCTCCGGCCCGGTTCCGCCGGTCGCGAAGCCGGTGTAGCCGACACGTGCGAGCGACGCCGGGTGCGACAGCCAGACGCGGGCGAGGTCGTTACGGGCGTCCTCGAACCACAGGCTCAGCTGATCGGGGGTGAGGACCGTGCCGGAGGGGGCTTCACCCTCGATCACCTGACGGATGACGGCATCCTGGGCGGCAGGTCCGCGCATCCAGATGGCGGCCAGTGCATCGAGTCCTGCCCGGTATGCCTCGGCATCGGTCGACATGCCGGTGGGACGCCAGCCGTCGCTCTCCCCCGCTTCGATCATGCGGTCGAGGCGGGCAGCGAGATCGATCGTCGCTCCTGCGCCCTGCGGGATGATGCGGCGCGCAACGTCGCGCAGGAGCGCCAGCTGCGCGGGAGTGAGGGCCGTCGGACGGTAGGCCGGATCGTCGACGAGAGCACGTCGGGCGAGGGTGGCGCGCACGGCGGTATCCGTCCGTGACGACGCGATGACCTGCGCCCACGCCTCGGGAACGCGCGGCCCCCACGCGGCGATGTCGGCCGCGAGGTCGCGCACCGACGCCGCGACGTCCTCCGTCACGAGGGTCGCGGGCACCTCGTGCTCGCGGATGCCGTCGGGGATCACCGCCCCCTCGACCACGAGCCCGGCGAGACCGAAGACGCCGAGCGCGCCGTCGAGAATCCGCTCGACGAGATCCTCCGCGAGCCCGTGATCGTCGTGGCCGGCCACGAGGATCCACGGCGTGGTGATCTCGGCAGCGGCGATGGCCTCGATCAGAGCGTCGGCGCCGAGCGCCGGGTCGACCGTGATCTGCCGGAACGCGCCGACGGAATCGTCCGATGCGTCGTCGAGCTGCGGTACGTCCCCGCGAAGCGAGACGACCGCGAAGGGGGTGTCGCTCACGGGGTGACCATGCCCCCGTTGACGTTGAGGGTCTCGCCGGAGACGTAGCTCGACTCGGCAGAGGCGAGGAAGACGAAGGCGGGAGCGATCTCGGCGGGCTGGCCGGCGCGCTGGTAGGTGCTCTCGTCGTCGAAGGCCTGCATCTGGTCGTCCGAGACGCCGTCGCTCACTTGGAGCGCCGACCACGTCGGACCGGGCGCGACGACGTTGACCCGGATGCCGCGGGGCGCGAGCTGCTGTGCGAGCCCCTTCGAGAGATTGTTGATCGCGGCCTTCGTCGCGGCATAGTCGACCCGGTCGGGTGCCGGCTTGTACGCCTCCAGCGAGGCGGTGTTGATGATCGAGGCGCCCGCCGGGAGGTGGGGCAGAGCCGCCTTCGTGATCCAGAAGTTCGCGAAGACGTTCGTGTGGAAGGTCGCGGCGAACTGCTCGTCGGTCAAATCTTCGAGCCGTTCGACCGCGACCTGCTTTCCCGCATTGTTGACCAGGATGTCGATGCCCCCGAGGAAGTCGGCGGCCTCCGCGACGAGCGCACGGCACGCCTCGGCCGTCGAGATGTCAGCGGCGATGGCATGCCCGCGCACGCCGGCGTCGGCGATGAGGCCGAGGATGCGGTCGGCGTCGCGCTGCTCGGCGGGCAGGTGGACGATCACGACGTCGGCCCCCTCCCGGGCGAAGGCGATCGCGGTGGCGCCGCCGATGCCGGAGTCTCCGCCGGTGATCAGGGCCTTGCGACCGAACAGGCGCCCCGAACCGCGGTACGTCTGCTCGCCGAGGTCGGGAACCGGCTGCATGTTGGCCTGGATGCCCGGCTCGGGCTGGTGCTGGACGGGCGGCTCGACCCGGTCGTATCGGGTCACCGGGTTGTCGAAGGTGTACTGATCGCTGTGCTCCACGGGCTCACCGTAGGTCTCGGCCGAAACTCGGCGCGAACGCTTGCCAAAAGTCAAGGGAGGGGCGTAAAGCGGATCACCGGCCGACGCCCTGCGGACCCGCCCGCCGCTGTCAGGACTGCGGCGACCCTGTGACGAGCGCGATCGCCGTGCCGACAGCGTCCGCCGCACCGGCGGCATCCACGCGCGCGAGGGCGAAGGCCGACACGACCAACCCCGTGCACGCGTCCGCCAGGGTCGCGACCTGAGCACCGTCGAGGTCGGAGCGGCGGGCGGCGACACCGCGACCGAAGGCTGAGCGCAATTCGGATCGGTACCCGGCGATCACGTGCGCGACGGCTTCGTCGCGCCCGATGGGCGCCGCTGCCGTGTTCACGAGCAGGCACCCGCTCGACGCCGGAAGCGAAGCGGGCTGCTTGAGGGCGGTTCGCAGGCCGAGGAGGTACTCCTCCAGGGCGCCCGGGGCGACCTCATCGACGGTCAGAGGCGACAGTCGGGGCCGGATGATCTCGTCGAGGTAGCTCTCGACCGCGGCGTCGAAAAGGCCGCGCTTGGAGCCGAATGCGTGATAGATGCTCGATCGGTTCAGGCCGGTGACGCGCTCGAGCTCGGGCAACGGCGCGCCTTCGTAGCCCTGCTCCCAGAAGACGCTCCGCGCCGCGCGAACGACGTCGTCGCGGTCGTAGCTCTGCGTTCGGCCCATGCGCCGCGCCCCCTTTTGTGTATCGGTCAGTTCAGTATATATTGAACCAAGCGATACAGAAACTGCGGTGTCCACCGCCGGAAGGGAACAGCTCATGATCATCGTCGGTCTTGCGCTCGCGGGCCTCGCAGCGCTCATCCACGTTTTCATCTTCTACCTCGAGTCCATCGCCTGGACGAGCGAGCGGGCCCGCAAGACGTTCGGCACCGGAACGGTCGCGCAGGCCGAGACGCAGAAGGCCCTCGCCTTCAACCAGGGCTTCTACAACCTCTTCCTCGCGATCACGGTGTTCATCGGCATCGCATTCGTCATCGCCGGGAACGTCCCGGTCGGCGCGGCCCTCGTCTTCACCGGAGCAGGTTCCATGGTCGCGGCCAGCCTCGTGCTCATCCTCTCCGACCGCTCCAAGGCCTCCGCCGCCCTGAAGCAGGGCGTGATCCCCGCTCTCGGCGTCATCGCACTCGCGCTCGGCCTCGCGATCTGACCCGGCGCCCATCCGCGCCGCCCTCTCGTCCGCGACTCCGACCGAGCCCGCGGCATCCGTCACCGACCCCTCACGAAGGAGAAACATGACCCACGGAACCAGCACACAGATCCGTCTGGCTCGCCGCCCTCAGGGCTGGCCGACGCCCGACGACTTCTCGATCGGGCGCGTCGAGCTGAGCGAGCCCGCTCCGGGCGAGGTGCGCGTGGCGAACGAGTTCGTCTCCGTCGACCCGTACATGCGCGGGCGCATGAACGATGTCCGCAGCTACGTCCCGCCGTACGCCCTCGGCGACGTGATCGCCGGGGGCGCGATCGGCCGCGTCGTGGCGAGCGCCTCGGACGATCTGCCCGTGGGCACGGTCGTGCTGCACCAGCACGGGTGGTCGGATGTCGTCCAGGCCGACGCCTCGACGTTCCGTGCCGTCCCCGAGGTGCCGGGCCTTCCGCTGTCGGTGCGCCTGCACATCCTCGGGATGACGGGCCTGACCGCCTACGTCGGCCTCACCGCCATCGCGCACATGAAGCCGGGCGACACTGTTTTCGTCTCGGGTGCAGCCGGAGCCGTCGGCACCGCCGTCGGTCAGATCGCCAAGCTGCTCGGAGCGGGCCGGGTCATCGGCTCGGCCGGCTCTGCGGAGAAGGTCGCGCTGCTCACCGAGAAGTACGGCTACGACGCAGCCTTCAACTATAAGGACGCGCCCGTCCGCGAGCAGCTCGCCGCGCACGCCCCCGACGGCGTCGACGTGTTCTTCGACAACGTGGGCGGCGACCACCTAGAGGCCGCGCTCGACGTCATGAACACCGGCGGTCGTATGGCGCTCTGCGGCGCGATCACCGGGTACAACACCACCGAGAAGACGCCGGGGCCCGACAACATGGCCAACATGATCACCCGTGGTCTCACCGCGACCGGCTTCACGCTCGCCGCCTACCTGCACCTCGCGCCGGAGTTCACCGAGAAGATGACCGCCTGGTTCGCCGAGGGGAAGATCGCCTACGACGAGACCATCGTCGACGGCATCGAGAACACCGTCGACGCCTTCCTGGCGATGATGCGCGGGGCCAACACCGGCAAGATGCTCGTGCGGACCTCCGCGCGGTAAGCCCTGAGCCGACGGAAAAGGCGGTGACGCTCCGCGCGTCACCGCCTTTCGCGTCGGCTCGGCGACGGGGGAGGTCATCACCCCGGCAGGTGCAGGCTGCCGTCTCGCCAGTCGGCGGAGCGGAGGTCATCGATCCGAGCGTCGACGACGGCGGAACCCAGGTGGTCCCCCACGCCGACGACCCATCCCGCTCCGGCGGCGCGAGCCGAACGCACGCCGGCCTCGGCATCCTCGAACACGACGCATCGCGCGATGTCGACGCCGAGCAGGGCGGCGCCGGCGAGGTAGGGCTCAGGGTCGGGCTTGCCGTGACCGACGTCCTCCGCCGACACGAGCGCGGACGGGACGGGATGCCCCGCGGCCGCGAGTCGCCGGTGCGCCAGCTCGCGCGTGGCCGAGGTCACGACGGCCCACGACCCCGACGGGATACGTGAGGTGAGGGCGACCGAGCCGGCGATCGGCGCCGTCAGTGCGGCGGATGCGACCTCCGCCTCCTTGAGAGCGGCGACGGCCTCGTCGCGCAGCCCTGCCGCCACGAGCGTCGCGACGGTGTCGGCGGCGCGCACCCCGTGCTCGATCTGCGTGCGGAAGTCGAAGCCCGGGGCGTACCGCCTCGCCCAGGCGTCCCATGCGATGGCGGCGGCCTCGAGGGAGTCGACGAGCACGCCGTCGCAGTCGAACAGCACGGCGCGCGGGGTGATGGTGGTCACAGGATGCTCCAAGGAGGACGATGCCCGCCGGGGCGGACCCCGGCGGGCATCGGTTCGGTTCAGCGGGACGTGGCTGCGGGGGCCGGGCTCGCGTCGGCCTCGGCTTCCGCCACCTTGCGCCGGTCGCGACCGCGCAGGGCGAAGGTCGTGCCGTAAAGCGCGACGAGGGCGACGGCGAGCGCGACGATGACGGCGATCTGGCCGCCGGCACCGGAGACTCCGCCGAGGATCAGGCCGAAGACGCCGTAGTCCGAGTCGGAGAAGGTCGAGTTCGAGAACCCGATGTCACCGAGGACCGGCAGCAGGAACAGCGGCAGGAAGGTGATCGCCACACCGTTGGCGAAGGCTCCGAGGACGGCGCCCCGGCGGCCGCCGACGGCGTTGCCGATGACGCCCGAGGCGGCACCCGTCATGAAGTGCGCCACGACGCCGGGGATGATGATCGCTGTGCCGAGCGCGGCCATCCCGAGCATGCCGACGATGCCGCCGACGAAGCTCGCGAGGAACCCGATGAGCACCGCGTTCGGGGCGAAGGGGAAGACGATCGGCACGTCGAGCGCGGGCTTGGCGTTCTTCACGAGCTTCTCGGAGATGCCCTTGAAGGCGGGCACGATCTCGGCGAGCACGACGCGCACGCCGGCGAGGATGATGAAGACGCCGGCCGAGAACGTCGCGGCCTGCAGAGCGAGGAAGACGATGAAGTTCTGTCCGTTCGACAGCTCCCCCTCGATGTACGCGGCTCCCGCGAACAGTCCGACGATGATGTAGATCACGGCCATCGAGAGCGCGACGATCACGGTCGTGTCGCGGAGGAAGCCGAGCCCGCTGGGGAATGAGATCTCCTCGGTCGACTTCGAGCGGCCCTTGCCCCGAGTGATCAGGGCGACGAGACCGCTGAGGGCGACGCCGGCGCCGCCGGTGTGCCCGAGGGCGACGTCGTCGCTGCCGGTCACGCGGCGCATGAACGGCTGGACGAGAGCAGGCGAGACCACCATGTAGATGCCCTGCGCGATCGAGCCCCAGAGCACGACAGCCCACGGCTCGAAGCCGGCGACACCGAGGATGACGGCGAACATGGCCGCGATGTAGAACGCGACGTGACCCGACAGGTAGATGTACTTGAAGCGCGTGGTCGCCGCCAGCACGATGTTGACGATCATGCCGAAGAAGAAGATGAGCGCGGCGGCGGAGCCGTAGTCGAGCAGCACCTGCGCGACGATCGCCTCGTTGTTGGGGACGACGCCCTGCACGTTGAACGCGTGCTGGAACATCGCGCCGAACGGATCGAGCGAGCCGACCACGACGCCGGCGCCGGCGGCCAGCACGAGGAAGCCGACCAGGGTGCGGATCGTGCCCTTGAGGACGTCGCTGAACGACTTCCCCTGCACAGCGAGACCGATCAGGGCGATGAGCGCGACGATGACCGCCGGCTGAGTGAAGATGTCGAGCAGGACATCGATGACAGCATCCATCGCGGATGCTCCTTTCGTCGGTGAAAGCGTCGGGTGGAGGGAGGGTCGGGTCAGGAGTGCCGCTTGACGGCCTCGTCGACCTTCGTCCGGAGCTCCGCGAGGTCGATGATGCTGTCGAGAGCGACGACGTCGTCGCCGAGGCCGCTCGCGGCCTCCGCGATGTCGCGGCCGACGAAGATGGTGTCGGCGTCGCCCCGGGCGACCGAGCCGAGGTCGGCGTGATCGACGGTGATGCCGGAGACTCCCAGCTCCTTCAGCACCTTCTCGATGTTCATGTGCACCATGAAGCTGCTGCCGAGGCCGGAGCTGCAGACGGCGAGGAACTTGGTCATTGGGTGACTCCTGTCATGAGGGCCGCGCGGACGTCGGCGGTGGTTCGGGCGGAGAGCAGAACCGCACGGGCGCGGTCGTCGCTGAGCAGTCGGGCGAGCTCCGACATCGTCGAGAGATGCGACTCGGTGTCGGTCGCCGCCAGGCAGAAGAAGAGGGTGATGGGGTGGGCCCCTTCGTCGTTGAGCAGGACGGCGGGGTCTACCCAGAGCGCGGAGAGCCCCGTGCGCACGACACCCTTCTCGGGGCGGGTGTGGGCCAGCGCGATGCCGAACCCGAGATCGATGTAGGTGCCGCCGGCGGCGATCGACTCGATCATCGCGTCGATGTACGACCGCGTGATGGAGCCGTCGCCGAGAAGCGGTCGGCTGACCGTCTCGATGGCCGCGCGCCATCCGTCGAGGTCGGTCGCGAACTGGATGCGGTCGTCGCTGAGCTGTTCGATGAGCATGGGGGTCCTTCCGGTCAGACGCCGGGCCGAGGGCCGTGGAGCGTGAGGGAGATCTCGCTGTTCTCCGGAGCGTGGCGTGCCGTGCCGAAGGCGACCGGCGCGCCGTCGGCGTCGAACACGAGGGAATCGATGGTGAGCAGCCGCAGGCCGGCGCTCACCCCGAGGTTCAGCGCCACGTCCGGCGCTGCCTCGTCGACGCGCACCGTCATGTCGTTGCGGACGAGGCTGACTCCGTACTGCTCCTGCAGGAAGGCGTACAGCGACTGGTCCGAGAAGTCACCGGTGTACACCCCGGGGTACCGGGCGTGCGGAACCCACGTGAACACGTGCTGGTGGAGCTGGCCGTTGACGTAGCGCAGACGGACGAGCTCGACCACGCTCTCCCCCTCCTCGAGTTCGAGGAGGCGGGCCACCTGCGCACCGGCGGGCACGAGCTCCTGACGGAGCACGCGGGTCGTGACGACGTTGCCCGCGCTCGTCTGCTGACGGTGGAACCCGGTGACGACGTCGGCGAAGTGCTCCGGGTAGTGATCGCCCGCAACCGGCTCGGTGACGAACGTGCCGCGGCCGTGCTCGCGAGCGAGCCATCCGTCCTGCACGAGCCCGTCGACGGCCTTGCGCAGGGTGATGCGGCTCACCTCGAACTCCTCGCACAGCTCGGGCTCGGACGGCAGCCGGTCGCCGACGGCCATCTCGCGGATGCGTCGCAGGAGTTCGTCGTGGACGGTCCGGTACTTCGCGGTT
This sequence comes from Microbacterium sp. BDGP8, assembly GCF_029991045.1. Classification (NCBI taxonomy): domain Bacteria; kingdom Bacillati; phylum Actinomycetota; class Actinomycetes; order Micrococcales; family Microbacteriaceae; genus Microbacterium; species Microbacterium sp. BDGP8. The sequence continues at coordinate 2,289,568 of NZ_CP120712.1, forward strand.
CCGGCTGCTGTCACCATCGGTCGCCTCCTTGCTGACTCGCGTCATCATGACGTCATGATTAATCCGAGGTCGATCATGCCCGAAACCCGGCTTTCCTGCAAGATTGCGTCGCAGAGTCGTTATGACATCATGATGACTATGGAGAACTTGATCTCGACGCCCGCCGCACCGGCCACCATCCCGGATACCACCGAAGCCACCGAGCACGACGTCGTCGTCGCCGCCCGCCTGCTCGCTGCGGATGCCGTGGAGGCCGCTCGCTCCGGACACCCGGGCACCGCGATCGCCCTCGCGCCGATCGCGACCGCGCTCTTCCAACGGCACATCGAGCACGACCCCGCCGACCCGCAGTGGCAGGGTCGTGACCGCTTCGTGCTGTCGTGCGGGCACGCGAGCATCCTGCTGTACACGCAGCTCTTCCTCACCGGGTACGACGTCACGATCGATGACCTCCGCGCCTTCCGCACGCTCGGCTCGCGCACTCCCGGCCACCCCGAACTCGGACACACCGCCGGGGTCGAGACGACGACCGGGCCGCTCGGACAGGGCCTCGCCACCGCCGTCGGCATGGCCATGGGGATGCTGCACGAGCGGGCGACCTTCGACCCCGACGCCCCGCGGGGCGCATCGCCCTTCGACCGGCACGTGTGGGTCCTCGCCTCCGATGGCGACCTGCAGGAGGGCATCTCGTACGAAGCCGGGGCCCTCGCGGGCCGTCATGGACTCGACAACCTCACCGTGGTGTACGACGACAACGACATCCAGATCGAGGGCGACACGCGTCTGACGTCGTCGGAGGACGTGGGCGCCCGCTTCCGCGCCCAGGGGTGGCACGTCGAACGGATCGAGCTGGCCGCAAGCGGCGACGTCGACGTCGACGAGCTCGACCGCGTCCTGGGCGCACCGAACCCCATCGGCAAGCCGCGCCTGGTCATCCTGAAGTCGCAGATCGCGTACCCCTCGCCCGGAGCCCTCAACACCGCGGCATCCCACGGCGCTCCGCTGGGGGCCGCCGAGATCGAACTGCTGCGCGACGCGCTCGGCACGCAGGCTGCGCCCTTCGACGTGAGCGAGGCGGTCCTGCGCCGTTCGCGCGCCGCTCGAGCGCGCGGTGCGCGTCTGCACGCGCAATGGGACGAGGCGTTCGCACGGTGGCAGGCATCGGATGCCGCTCGAGCCGACGCGCACGCCACGTTCCGGGCACGCCGTCTGCCCGATGATCTCGGCGCGCGACTCCCCCGCTTCGACCCCGGCACGGAGGTGTCGACGCGCGACGCCTCCGGTGCCGCCATCCAGACCCTCGCGCAGGCGCTGCCCGCAATGTGGGGCGGATCGGCCGATCTCGCCGAGCCCAACCGCACCGAGATCCACGCGGGCGGATCGTTCCTGCCCGAGGAGACGGGCCTGGGAACGCGAGCGGGCCGCAACATCCACTGGGGCGTCCGCGAGCACGCGATGGGTGCCGCGATGAACGGCATCGCCCTCGCCGGCGGTTGGCGCGTCTTCGCCGGCACATTCCTGGTGTTCAGCGACTACCAGCGCCCCGCGATCCGCTTGTCGGCACTCATGGGACTTCCGGTGACGTACCTGTGGTCGCACGATTCGGTCGCGCTGGGTCAGGACGGTCCCACCCACCAGCCGATCGAGCACCTGGCGAGCCTGCGCGCGATGCCCGGTTTCTCCGTCGTCCGCCCAGCCGACGCGAACGAGACCGTGGCGGCATGGCATGCGATCGTCGAGGCGGACTCCCCCGCCGGGCTCGTGCTGGGCCGGCAGGGCGTGCCGGTGCTCGACATCCCGATCGATGACGTGCACGCCGGGGTCCGCCGCGGCGGTTACGTCGTGCGCGACGCCGCGGATGCGGACGCCGTCATCATCGCGACCGGGAGCGAGGTCGCCCTCGCTCTCTCGGCCGCCGAGACGGCCGCAGCATCCGGGCTCGCGGTCCGGGTCGTGTCGATGCCGAGCCGTGAGTGGTTCCTGAGTCAGGACGCGGCGTACCGCGACGCGGTCCTGCCGCCGTCGCTCCACGCGCGAGTCGCGGTCGAGGCGGCGTCGCCGTTCGGCTGGCACGAGATCGTGGGCTCGACGGGCGCCGTGGTCGGCATCGACGAGTTCGGCCTCTCCGCTCCCGCGGCAGACGCTCTGCGCGAGCGCGGCATGACGGAGGAGCGCGTTCTCGAGGCCCTCCGCTCGGTCACCGCACGGAGCTGACCGGCCTCATCCGTCGACCCGATCGAAAAGGCGGTGACGCTTCGCGCGTCACCGCCTTCTTCGTCGGATGGGTGGCCCGTCAGTGCCGCGGCGCCGCAATGGGGGCCGGGCGGCGGACGAAGAACGTCAGCACCACCGCCGCCGAGGCGATGCATGCGCCGGTGACGAACGCCGTGTGGACGCCCGTGGCGGTCGCGGAGATCGCATCGACGCCGTCAGCGACAGCCGATGCGGCACCGACCGACATCAGGGTCACGAACAGAGCGGTTCCGGCTGCGCCGGCGACCTGCTGCAGTGTGCTCACCGTCGCACTGCCGTGGGAGTACAGCCGCACCGGCAGCGAGCCCAGCGCTGAGGTGAGCAGCGGCGTGAACACACACCCCAGGCCGAGGTTGAGGCCCATGTGAACAGCGATGATCCAGGCGATCGGGGTTCCGACTCCGAACGTCGTCATGCCCCAGAGTGCGGATGCCGCGACGATCATGCCCGGGATGACCAGCGGGGTCGGGCCGAACCGGTCGAACAGCGCGCCGACCACGGGAGCGATGAGCCCCATGAGCACGCCGCCGGGCAGCAGCATCAGGCCCACGGTCAGGGTGTCGAGACCGAGCACCTGCTGCAGGTAGAGCGGCAGCAGGATGAGCGATCCGAACAGCGCCGACATCACGACCACGACCAGCACGACGGCGAGGCTGAACGACCGCGACTGGAAGGTCCGCAGGTCGAGCAAGGCCGCATCGGTGCGCTGCAGCTTCAGCTGACGCACGACGAAGGCGGCGAGTGACAGGGCACCCACGACGAGGGGTATCCACACCGGGACCGGTGCGTGGCCGGTCGCCGACTCCCCGATCGAGCTCAACCCGAAGATCAGCCCGCCGAAGCCGAGAGCGGAGAGCACGACGGATCCGACATCGAAGCGCGCCTCGCGTGTCTCGGTGACGTTCTGCACCCAGATCGCGCCGAGGCCGAGCGCAAGCAGCGCGATCGGGAGGACGAGCCAGAACATCCAGCGCCAGTCGAGCACCGACAGGATCAGACCCGAGACGGTCGGTCCGATCGCCGGGGCGACAGCGATGACGATGCTGATGACGCCCATCATCCGCCCACGACGAGCGGGTTCGACCACATTCAGGACGGTGGTCATGAGCAGCGGCATCATGATGGCGGTGCCGGAGGCCTGCACGACGCGACCGGTGAGCAGCATCCCGAAGCCCGGCGCGAGCGCCGCGATCAGCGTGCCCGCGGCGAACAGCGACATCGCGGTGAAGAAGACGCCGCGAATCGGGAAGCGTGCGAGCACGTACCCCGTCAGCGGGATGACGACGGCCATCGTCAGAAGGAATCCGGTGGTGAGCCACTGCGCGGTCGCGGCGGTGATCTCCAGGTCGACCATGAGCCGCGGAAGCGCGACACCCATGATCGTCTCGTTGAGGATGACCACGAACGCCGAGGCGACGAGCAGTGCGATGACGGGGCCGGTGCGCACGGATGTCGCGCGGGAGGCAGAAGATGTCGGAATGGCTGAGGTATCGGGATGCTGCTGCTCAAGTGTCACTGACTGATCATATGGCAGTCCCTGCCACCTTGGCGCTGTGCGACACTTATGCCATGCACCGCGACGGCGAGAACGATGCCCCGATCATCGAGGAGCATCCCGCGGGTCTGCGCGAACGTCGACGCCAGGAGACCCAGCGCGAGCTGTCGGATGCCGCGCTCGACCTTTTCGAGCAGCACGGCGTGCATGGCACGACGGTGGACGACATCGCACGCCGCGCCGGCACGTCGCAGCGCACCTTCTTCCGCTACTTCGCGACGAAGGAGGCAGCCGTGTTCGCCAGCGCCGACGACTCGGCGCGCGTCGTGGGCGACGCCATCGACGCCGTGCGCGCGGGAGCGTCCGTCGTCGAAGGGATCGAACGCAGCTGGCTGAAGCTCCTCGACCGCTTCGACGCGCATCCCGACGAGCACATCCGCGCGCTGCGCATCCGCCGTCTCGTCGGCTCGGAGCCGTCGCTGCTGGCCGTCGCGCTGCGCAATGAGGCCGAAGAGGTCGAGCAGCTCACCGACGCCGCCGTCGACGCGGCGGGCGCCGACGCCGATGTGCTCGCCGCTCGCGCGGCCGTCTCGACGATGGCCCTCGTCCTCCGGCTCACGATCGACGAGTGGGTCCGGCGTGCCGAGCTCAACGAGCGCGCGAGCGTCCGCCAGATCTACCTCGAGATGCGCCGAGGCGTCGCGACGGTCGCCCGCGACCTCGAGGCCGATCCCCCGCACCACGGCTGACCGAGGTCCCACTTCGGCTGGAAAAACCGGCGGTGGACCCGGCCCACGTGGGACCTCGCAGGGTGGGGCCGGAGCTCAGGCGCGTACGCGCTGAGGCGACGCCGGGCCGCGGGTGCGTCGTCGCGGCGGGCGCGCATTGCGGCGCGCAGATGCCGGCCGGGCCGCTTCGGCGACGGCTGCAGCAGCCGCGTCGGGCGAGGCGTGGGTGCCGAGGTCGGCGCCGTGGCCGCTCTCGGCGTCGAAGGTCGCCGGCGCTGAACCGGTGGTCACGAATCCGGCGTACTGGCCGTCGAGGGTCGCGACGAAGAAGTCGGCGTCCGCCTGTCGCCAGACGAGCGCGGGCGCGGAAGAAGAAAGAGTTGAAAGCACGATGTCCTGAGAATGAGCGCGCACAGCATGATGCGCGGAAGAAGAAGGGAGCTGGATGAACCAGTGATCGCGTCGGACGATCTGCTCGACAGTGAGCCAGGCGAACGACACACGAGCCCCGAAGGGACGTTTCAACGCTAGCACGCCCCCGATGAGCGGGGGCCGGACGGGGTCAACCGCTCCACCGCCCGGCCAGCTCGCGGACCCTGACGATCGCCGCGGCGACGAAGTCGGGGTGCGTCCGGTACCACTCGGCGTGAGCTTCGGCGACGAGTGCCGGATCGACCTCGACCCCGTCGACGATCCACGAGCGACGCGGTGCATCGGGCAGCCCCCAGGCGTCGACCACCCAGTCCTCGAGCGGGGCCCGCACGGCGTTCAGCAGGGGCCTCCCCGGGTCGGTCGGGCCGCCGGGCAGGCCGAGCGCCGACAGCACGCGCTCCGCCAGGGGCATCCAGACGCCGTTGCCCGGATGGTTGATCGTGCGCATGACCTCGGCGGAGGTGGGCCGCAGCAGGTCTGACGCAGCGACGTCGATCGCCTCCTCCCGGCGACGCAGCTCGGCGAGGGAGTCGCTCTCAACCTCGTGCACGGCCCGGCGGTCGAGCAGCGGAAGCGCGGGAAGTCCCGCCGCCGCGGCGAGGGTGCGGATGTCGTGGTACGCCACGATCGGCGGCACTTCTTCGATCCCGTCCACGTGCAGCGCCGCCTGAAACGGGTGCAGGCCCGCGTAGCGGACGACCGGGAAGGTCACGAGGCGGGCGGACGGCGCGAGGGATTCCGCCAGCTGGCGGGTTCCGAGGCGTAGACCGTGGTAGTCATCACGAACAGGCTGAGCGACGAGGAAGGAAGCCCGGGGAAGCAGCTCGTGCAGGCGCTCGACGTCGGCGGCATCCATCTCGTGGACGGGAGGCACGCGAACCGTCGGACGGTCGGGGGCGTCGAGGACGATACGCATCGATTCGGCCTGGCAGTTGCCGACGACGAGCCCGAAGCCCTCCGGCGGCTCGACACCCCGGAACGGGGAGGGGGCGTGGTGCATCCCTCCACTGTGACCATCCGCGTCGACGCGCGCCGGTGTTTGCGGTCAGCCCACCCGATGCGCTACCGCCGAGCGCGCCCGGTGACGACGCACGCCGTCGCGATTGGCGCAGCGAACCGAGCAGTAGCGCTGCCGACCGTTACGGGTCACGTCGACCACGACGTTGCGGCACGGGTCGCCGGGAACACGGCCCGCGGCGCACCGCGACAGGCGCTCCATCCCCCGCGTCGTCACGTGCAGGGCTGTTCCGACCGCGATGACCGCGCGGAGAACCTGCGGCAAACGCTGGTCGTCGTCGCGGTAGTGGAGGTGCCACTCGCCGTCGTGGTCGGTCAGCCGGGGGTACGCCGTCGCTGCGGCCATGAGCCGGTTGAGCAGCGTGGCGCGCTGCGCTGCCGACTTGGCATCGACGACCTCGAGCCACGAGTCGATGACCGCATGGGTCGCATCGAGGTCGGACGGGGCCGCCGGGGCGTAGATCGCGGTCATCCCGAACTCGTATGTGCGCGCGACGATCCCATCTCGATCGCTCGGCCAGTCGTTGGCCAGCGAAGCGGCGAGCAGGACCGCGTACTCGCCGTAAGGGTTGAGCTGCATAACGGCATTACATCACGATCGAATCATGTCACCCTCCTCCCCCGCATCGTCCGCCGCACCGCTTCACACGCGCACTCACGAGCACGGCTGGACGACCGAGTCCGCGCACCCGACGTCGGAGGGAATCGTCCGTTACGTCCGATGCGCGGGATGCGGCATACGACGGGTCGACCTACAACCGACACCATCCCTCCCGCCGGTCGCGGAGACCGCGGAAATCGATCAGCCGATTTCACCCGGATGAGTGAGACGCCACCACTCGGAGGGAGGCTCAATCTCGCCGTCGAGCACGACGGGTACGGTGACCGACTCCGGGCCGGCCGACCAGGTGATCTCGCCGAGTACCTCGCCGTCGGTCCAGAGGCGGGGCTCGCGCACGTCTCCATCGACGACGATGGGCGTGTCGGACCACGTGCGCAACGAGGCCCCCTCCCCCAGCACGACCCGGGCCGAGCTGCCCCACGCGGTCGTGTACGTGCCGATCTGCTGACGGGGCTGCGCGACAGAGGTGACGTGGAACCCGTCGGAGACACGTTGCAGGATGCCGAGCACACTGGCGCCCACGCCGCGTTGCGATGAGCCGCCGAGTGCCACCCCCACGACGCTCAGCGGCTCGGGAAGACCGACGTCGACAGTCGCTGTGTAGAGCAGATTCGCACCGCTTTCCTCGAGCGTGCCGGTCTTGAGTCCCGTGATCCCGCTCTGTCCGAGCAACCGGTTGGTGTTCGCCATGGCCCCCGGCCCCGGCAGGGTCAGAGACGGCGTCGCGGCGATCGCCGCCACCGTCGGATCTGCCGCGGCGATGCGACCGAGTGCGATCAGGTCGCTCGGGGAGCTGGTGTTCCGGGGATCCAGGCCAGACGGCTCGACGATGCTCGTCCGCTCCAGGCCGTTCGCCGTGAGCCACCGATCGGCAGCTGCGCGGAAGCCCGACACCGAGCCGAACGCCCACACGGCGATCGCCTCGGCGTAGTTGCTCGCCGACGGGATGAGCATGGTCGCAAGGGCGTCGCGCAGCGAGAGCGAGCTGCCGATCGGCATCGGAGCGATCGTCGCGTCACGGACGAAGTACGCGTCGTAGAGCGCGTGATCGTCGCGGTCGAAGGTGAGCGTCGGCCCCCGGTCGCCGTCGGTGATCGGGTAGGCGTCAAGGACCACGAGCGCTGTGACGAGTTTGGTGATGCTGGCGATCGGGCGAGGATCGTCACCGCCCTGGACCATCCAGACCCCGGCTGCCTCCGGGCCGAGATACGGCTCGGCGCCCGCGACCGAGAGGGCGGCTGCGCCATCAGCGGTAAGACCGAGGTCGACGGCAGCCGGCGGGGCGGGCGCTCGGGGAATCGAGACCTCGCCCGCAGCCGGCTTGAGCGGGGCGGTCAACGCCCAGGCGGCGTATCCCCCGGGCGCACCGAGCATGATCGCGGCCGTAACGCTTGCGGCGATCCAGCCGGTGCGGCGTCGACGGCGGCGCGATGCCGACACTTCTTCCGGGGACGCCACAGGCACCCCAGCGGCTGCCGAGAAGAACTCCCCGAATTCGCCGAGGTCGTCGCTTTCCGAGTCGCGTCGCGTCATCGCGGTTCCCTCCGTCTGTGTCGCCCATCTTCACTCAAACGTCATCCTCATGGATGATTCGCGACTCTCAGCGACCCCATAGTGTTGAGGCGATCTTGAAACAAGGGGGTTGCACGTGCACCGCAAAACGCTTCGATGGGCCGCACCGGCCGCGATCGGTCTCGTCTTCGTTCTGGCCGGTTGCACGGCCGCCGACGGTTCCGCCGACGCGGCTGAGGAATCGCCGCTCTCCGAGTACTCCTCCGCCTTCTACGGCAGCGACATGAGCGAGGAAGAGCAGCAGGCGAAGTTCGAGAAGGAGAACAAGCAGCGCGAAGAACTCGTCGCGCAATGCATGCAGGACGAGGGCTTCGAGTACATCCCCGCCCCCAGCAGCATGTCGTTCAGCTCGGGCACCGAATGGAAGCCCGAGGATCGCGACTTCGTGGCCCAGTGGGGTTACGGCGCTGTGAAGTACCCCGAGGCGGACGAGCAGCCTGAGCCCGAGCAGATGACCCCCGACCCCAACTCGGACTACGTCATGGCGCTCTCCGAGTCGGAACAGGCCGCGTATTACGAGGCGTTGTACGGGCCGACCCCGAGCGAAGAGGAGATGTCGGAGGACGGGTCGTACGAATACAACTGGGAGACAGCCGGCTGCAACGGCTCGGCCTCTCACGAGATCAGCGGCGACGACCCCCTGCAGTCCGACGAATTCGCCGACGTGATGGACGCCATCACGAAGTTCTACGAGAACTCCGCGTCGCTCCCCGCCATCGTCGACCTCGACCGCGAATGGTCCGCGTGCATGGATGCCGCGGGATACCCCGGATTCGCTACGCAGGCGGACGCCCAGAACTCGATCTTCGACGAGCTCAACAAGATGTACGAGACCATGACGGAAGCCGGGCCCGACCAGGCGACGATGGACGACATCTACGAGCGCGAGGTCGAACTCGCGCTCGCGGATCTCGACTGCCGCAAGGAGACCGACTACCGCGCGAAGTACGACAAGGCGCAGTTCGACGCCGAGGAGCAGTTCATCGCCGATCACAAGACGGAGCTCGAGGCGATGAAGGCGGCTGCTGAGCAGGCTCGTCCGTGAGTGGTGAGCGCGTGAACGACGCCGTCTCGGAGGCTGACGACTCGTTCGATGAACTCATCGGCGACCCCGCGGAAGCGCCCGACGCCGCCGACAGCACGGATGCCGCGGTATCCACGCCGGCCGCGGGAGGTGGGCGACTCGCCGTCTGGCGGTCGGTCGTCTCACGCAACCGCGTGCTCTGGATCTCCGCAGCAGTCGCCGTGGTCGCGCTGGTCGGCGGGCTGCTCGTCGGCCGGTTCGTCATGGCGCCCGCCTCGGCGGCGGCGGACGACGCCCCCGCACCGGGTCTCGTGACCGTTCCGGTGGAGTTCGGCCCATTGAGCAATGACGTCACCATCCGCGGTGAGGTGGGCTTCGCCGACCCCGTCGAGGTGAAGATCGACACGTCCGCGATCTCGGGCCCGGCCGTCGTCACCGGGCAGGTTCCGGCTCTGGGAGCCGAGCTGACGCAACTTTCGGTCGCGCTCGAGGTGGCGGGGCGTCCCGTCATCACGCTGCCCGGCGAGCTGCCTGCGTACCGCACACTCCGGTTCGGCGTTTCCGGCCCCGATGTCGTGCAGTTCAAGGAGGCCATGCGCTCCGTCGGCATCGACGCGGGAGATCCCGCCGACAACGTCTTCGACGAGCAGGCGGCGAACGCGGTCACCGCGCTGTACGCCGCTGTCGGCTACACCGGCCCCGAGTCGGAAGAAGACGGTGACAGCGCGGTGCGCGCGACGCAGGAGAGCGTCCGATCGGCCGAGCAAGCTCTGTCCGCCGCGCGCGCTCAGCTGGCCTCGGCCGGGCGAGACGGCGACGCCATCGCTCGCGCCGACCTCGAGGTCGCGAACGCCCGCGCGGTCCTGCAGGGTGCGCGGGATAACGGCGCCTCCTGGGACGAGATCGTCGCCGCCCAGAACCAGGTGGCTACCGCGGAACTCGCGCGAGAGCAGGCGAACGCCGCCCCCGACACGAGCAGCGAGCGCGCCGCCGTCGACGCCGCCGCGAGCCAGCTCTCGCAGGCGCAGGACGACCTCGCCCGAGCCCGCCAGCAAGCGCTGCCCGCCCTGCCGGCCGGCGAAGTGCTCTATCTGACCGAGCTGCCCCGCCGCGTCGACGCGGTCACGGCCGAGCGCGGCAGCATCCTCTCCGGCGCGGCGATGACCGTCTCCGGAGCGACCGTGGCGCTGAACGGCTCGGCGGCCGAGGCCGACGCGAAGCTGCTCACAGTCGGCTCGGCCGCCACCTTCGCGCTGCCCGATGGGGCTGAGCACGCCGCGACCGTGACCGCGGTGGAACCGGGCACCGGTGGCGAAAGCCGGTGGAAGGTCAGCCTCGAGCCGGCGGAGCTGACCCCCGAGCAGATCTCGCAGCTCCAGGGCACGAACGTGCGCGTGACGATCGCCGTCGGCGCGACCGCCGGCGACGTGCTGAGCGTTCCCGCGGCGGCGCTGACGGCGGGGCCGGGCGGCGAGACCCGCGTCGAGGTCGTCGAGGGCGACCCGCGTGACCCAGACGCCCGTACCCGGCTCGTCGTCGTGGAGACCGGACTGTCGGCCGGCGGCGCCGTCGAGGTGCGCGCCACCGAGGGCGAACTGGCGGAGGACGATCTCGTCGTGGTCGGGCGATGACAGACACGATCGTCGCCGCCTCCGACCGTTCCGCCGCACCGGACGCGGGCGAGGACGTCATCCGATCGGATGAAATTCCGCCGGTGATCGAACTGCGCGACGTCACTCGATCGTTCCCCGGGCCGCCCGAGGTGCAGGCGCTCAAAGGCATCAATCTGACCGTCTCCGACGGTGAGTACGTGTCGATCGTCGGGCCGAGCGGGTCGGGCAAGTCGACGATGCTCAACATCCTCGGCCTCCTCGACCGCCCGACGGTGGGCGAGTACCGCCTCGCGGGCGAGCTCACCGGCGGATACACCGAGGACGAGCGCGCCGCGGTGCGAGCACGTCGGCTCGGGTTCGTGTTCCAGGCCTTCCACCTGATGCCGCGGCGGACCGTGCTCGAGAACGTCATGCTGCCGATGCTCTACAGCGGCACACCGCGGGCCGAGCGCGCCGACCGCGCACGGGCCGCGCTCGAGCGCGTCGGCCTCGGCCACCGCGTCGACTTCCGGCCCGGTCTCCTCTCGGGCGGCGAGCGCCAGCGGGTGGCGGTGGCGCGTGCCGTCGTCACGCAGCCGCGGGTCATCCTCGCCGACGAGCCGACCGGCAACCTGGACCAGTCCACGACGGCGGACATCATGGCGTTGTTCGAGGAGCTGAACGCGGGTGGGCTGACCTTCGTCGTCATCACCCACGACCAAGGCGTGGCCGACCGCGCGGCACGGCGCATCCGCATCGCCGACGGCCGCATGAGCGAGCTGAGCTGATGCCGGCGTTCTGGAAGAAGCTCCGCGGGCGCGTCTCTCGCCGCCGCACCGACGTCGAGACGACGACTGCGGTCGCTGAGGCACGCCAGGTGGCGCGCGCCGATCGCTTCGGATTCGGCGACCTCGTGCTCGAGGCGACGACCGACATCGGCTCACGCCCGGGACGCCTCGTGATGACCGTCATGGGAACCGTGCTGGGCATCGGCGCGCTCGTCGCGACCGTCGGCTTCGCGCAGACCGCAGCCGGGCAGATCGCCCGACAGTTCGACGCGGCCGCAGCCACCCATCTGAGCATCGCCCCGACCGAAGCGCAGGCGCGGGGCGGACAGCGGGTCGCGACCGCCTCGCTGCCGTGGGACGCCCCCCTGCGCCTCGAGCACCTCGCCGGCGTCGAGTCCGCCGCCGTGCTGGCGCCCGTCACGCTGCGCGAGAACACGATCACCACCGTCCCCATCAACGATCCCTCGATCGCGGCGCCCGCTCCGCCGGCGCTCTTCGCGGCCTCGGGCGAGATCCTCGACACCCTCGGCGGGCGCATCGTCACCGGCCGATCGTTCGACGAGGGGCACGACGCACGCGGCGACCGCGTCGCGATGCTGGGGTCGCGGGCCGCCGAGCGGCTCGCGATCAACCGCGTCGACACGCAGCCGTCGGTGTTCATCGGAGGGGTGGCCTACGCCATCGTCGGCATCTTCGACGAACTCGACCGCCGCGCCGAGGTCGTCGATGCCGTGGTGATCCCCACGGGGGCTGCCCGGCAGGACTTCCAGCTCGCCTCCCCCGGCGACGCGATCGCGCGCATCGTGGTCGGCACAGGTCCGCAATTGCGCGAGCAGGCACCGCTGGCCCTCGCCCCCGACGCGGTCGACACGCTCGAGGTCAGCGCACCGCAGGGGCGTTCCGACCTCGCCCGCGACGTGCAGGGAGACGTGAATGTGGTCTTCCTCATCCTCGGCGTCATCGTGCTGCTGGCGGGAGGGCTGGGGATCGCGAACGTCACGACCCTCTCGGTGCTCGAACGCACCGGCGAGATCGGGCTGCGCCGCGCGCTGGGATCCACCGGCAGACAGATCGCCGGCCAGTTCGTCGTCGAGTCCATCGTCATCGGATTGCTCGGTGGCCTCATCGGGTCGGCGCTCGGCGTGTTCGCCGTGCTGGGGGTCTCGATCGTGCAGCAGTGGTCGCCGGTGCTCGACCCGTGGGTAGCACTCGGCGGAACGGTCCTCGGAGCGATCATCGGCCTCGCCGCCGGCGGCATCCCGGCTCGACGAGCCTCTCGCATCGAACCCGTCGTCGCCCTGCGCGGCAACGCCTGAACCGTCGCCCCATAGCGCGGACCGGGCCCGAGCGCCAGTCCTCTTCGCTCGAGATCGCGCAGGTCTACCGTTGCTCGCGGTGGGGACGGCCGAGGACGAGGACGCGGGATGATCGACGGTGTCGCGAACGATGATGTCGCGCTGCCGGGCGCCCTCCTGGCGGGCCGGTATCGCGTCGTCGAGCCGATCGGCTCGGGCGGCATGGCGCGGGTGTTCCTCGCGCGCGACGAGGCCCTCGGACGCCCGGTCGCTGTCAAAGTGCTGCGGCCCGAGCTGACCGACAGTGCCGCGTCCGATCGTGCGGCGATCGAGACGCGCCTGCTCGCCTCGCTGAACCACCCGGGACTGGTCACGCTGTTCGACGCCCATCTGACGGCCGAACCGCGCTTCCTCGTGATGGAGCACGTCGTCGGGACGACGCTGGCCCAGCGGATCGCGACAGGTGTGCTCGACGAGGGCGAGCTCACAGCGCTCGGCGGCCAGCTCGCGGACGCGCTTCACGTCGTCCACGACGCGGGAATCGTGCACCGCGACGTGAAGCCGTCCAACATCCTCCTCGCGCGCTCGACGGTCCCGGGGGTTCCGCTGCGCGCCAAGCTCGCCGACTTCGGCATCGCCCACCTTCTGGACAGCGAACGTGTCACCTCACCGAGCCTGCTGATCGGCACCGCCGCCTATATTGCTCCCGAGCTGCTGCACGGGGCCGACCCGGCCCCGCCGTCGGACATCTACGCCCTCGGCCTCGTGATGCTCGAGGCGGCCACGGGCGAGCGCGCGTTCTCCGGGTCGGACGGCAATCGCGGCCAGCTGCTGGCACGCTTGTCACGCGATCCCGACATGCCCCAGGGGCTCGATCATCACTGGCGCGACCTGCTGTGCGCGATGACAGCACGCCGCCCCGAGGATCGCCCGACCGCGCTCGAGGTCATGTCACGGCTGAGTGGGGCGCGCGCCCAGGCCGACGTCGCGGGAGAAGCCACCGTCGCCTTCCCGGCGAGCACAGCAGCGGCGCGATCCGGCTTCGTGCCCGCCGCGAGCCGCGCCGCTCAGTCTGACGTCGCGACCGCCGCGTGGCCGCTCACCTCGACGCGCGGGACCGCGTCGCCGACGAACCTCGACGCCCCCGTGACGGCAGCCGCGGCTCTCGCGGCACGCGGAGCAGGCACGGAACCCACGTTCTTCTCGCCCAGCCTCAGTGCGACCGCAACGTCCGCACCGGAACGGGTCACCGCCGCCCGACAGCGTCACCGAAAGCGGACGGCGATGGCTGTCGGCGCCCTCGCCGCAGCGTCGGCTGGCGTGGTGGTCGCCGCACATCTCATGCTGATGCCGCCGCAGGCCTCTCCGGTGACGGATGTCGCCGTGCCGACCGTCGTCGAGACTCCGTCCCCGTCCGTTTCGGGCGTCGACGGCGATGCAGGCGAGAGCGAGGAGCCAGAAACGCCCGCGGACGATGTCACGACGGGGACGCAGACTGTCGTCGCCCCCGGCACCGGTCAGGCCGGCGCTCCGGCGCAAACCACCGACACTGTGCCGGCCGACATCGTGCCAGCCGACACCCCGACCACCGAAACGGTCATCACCGACGCGCCTCCCGCGGGGAGCAACGGATCAGCACCGGGCGAGAACAGCGGCAACGGTAACGGTCCCGGTGCGAACAGCGGCGCGGGGCCGATGTCCAACGGTCCGGGCTCTCAGAAGCCGGGGAAGCCGGAGAAGCCGGGCGGCTGAGCTCTCACCGGTCCGTGCTGGCGGCGAGCGCCGCGCCCGCGTGGGCCAGCTCGGCGAGCGCGGCCGCGCTCGATTCTTCCGCGACGCCCGCCACGAGGTCGGTCAGGATGCGTACCCGACGACCGTGCGCGATCGCGTCGAGGGCCGATGCGCGCACGCAGTAGTCGGTCGCGATGCCGACGATGTCGACGTCGACGACCCCGTGCTGCGTCAGCAGGTCGGCGACGGCATGCCCCTCCTCGGTCGTCCCTTCGAAGAGCGAGTACGCGGGCACGCCCTGCCCTTTCTTCACGTGGTGGGTCACGGCGGACACGTCGAGCTCGGGGTCGTACTCCGCGCCCGCGGTGTCGGCGACGCAGTGCACCGGCCAGGTGTCGACGTAGTCGGGCTCGTCGACGGCGAAATGCCCACCGTTGTCATGATCGCCGTGATGCCAGTCGCGCGAGGCGACGATGATCTCGTAATCGCCGGCGTGCTCCCGGAGGTGACGCGTGATCGCCGCGGCGACCGCGTCACCCCCGGTCACACCGAGTGCTCCGCCTTCGGTGAAGTCGTTCTGGACATCGACGATGAACAGGGCACGGGTCATGCGTCGAGGGTACGCCGCGTGTCCTCGCGCTGCACGTCCCGCTCGCGTCGCCACTGCTTCGACGGCCACCAGATGGCGGGGCCGATGTCGTGAGCGAGTGCGGGGACGAGGAGCGAGCGGACGACGAAGGTGTCGAGCAGCACCCCGAAGGCCACGATGAAGGCGATCTGCGCGAGGAACAGGATCGGGATGACGCCGAGAGCCGCGAACGTCGCCGCCAGCACGAGCCCCGCCGAGGTGATGACCCCGCCGGTCGCCACGAGCCCCCGGGCGATGCCTCGACGGGTTCCGTGTTCGAGAGTCTCCTCACGAACACGCGACATGAGGAAGATGTTGTAGTCGACCCCCAGCGCCACCAGGAACACGAAGCCGTACAGCGGCACCGCGGGATCGCCTCCGGGGAAGTCGAACACGTGGTTGAACACGAGGGCGCTCACTCCCAACGCCGTGCCGAACGACAGGATGGTGCTCAGGATGAGCAGCACCGGCGCGAGGATCGAGCGCAGCAGCAGCATCAGGATGAGCAGGATCACGACCAGGATGACCGGGATGATGACTGTCCGGTCGCGGATCGAGGTGTCGTTGGTGTCGACGTTCGTCGCTGTGGTCCCGCCCACGAGTACCTCGGGTGCCTCGTCGGCGAACGTTGCTCGCAGATCGCGCACCGTCTGCTCGGCCTCGAGCGAGTCCGCCGGATCGGCGAGCGTCACCGACAGCAGGACATCGCCCTCCGACACCGTCGGCTCGGGGGCCGGTGCCCCCGGGGGCCCGGCGGCGGTGAAGACCGGCTCGCCGCCCTCGAGAGCCACCGAGACCTGTCCGGTGGGTGAATCCGCTGCGACCGCGGCGACCGATGAGATGCCGGGGTTCTCCTCGAGCACGGCGAGCGCGTCGGCGAGACGGTCTTGCGGAACGATGACGGACGCCGGGCTGCCCGACCCCGCCGGGAAGTGCTCGGCGAGAGCGGCCTGACCGTCGCGGGCTTCTGAGGCTCCGAGCACGAGGTCGCTCGAGGGCACACCGTTTGCGTTGAGCTGCAGCACGCCTGCAGCGCCGACGAGCAGCACGACGGTACTCGCGATCCAGACCGTCCGGGCACGACGTGCGACGAAACGCGCCTGACGCGGCCAGAGTCCGCGAACCGGCTCACGCGGGTCGTCAGGAAGATCGATGGCGCCGGTGCGGGGGATGAAGGGCCAGAAGGCGGCCCGCCCGAACAGCGCCAGGAGTGCCGGCAGGAAGGTCAGCGCCGAGAGCATCGAGAACGCGATGCCGATGGAGGCGATCGGACCGAGCGCCTTGTTGCTCGCCAGGTCGCTGAGCAGCAGGCAGAGAAGGCCCGCGATCACGGTGCCGCCCGAGGCGAGGATCGGCTCGACAGCGCCCTTCCAGGCGCGGAGCGTCGCGTCCCAGCGGGATGCGCCCGCCCCGATCGCCTCGCGGTAACGAGCCGTGTAGAGCAGGGCGTAGTCGGTCGCCGCGCCGATCACCAGGATGAAGAGGATGCCCTGCACCTGTCCGTTGAGGACGACGATGTCGGCCTTGGCGAGCCACCAGACCGTCAGGAGGGCGACGCACAGCGCGAAGACCGATGTGAGCAGAACGAGGATCGGCAGCAACGGCGAGCGATAGACGACGACCAGGATGATGAACACCGCGGCCAGCGCGACGATCAGAAGCAGTCCGTCGATGCCGAGGAAGCCCTCGGCGAGATCCGCCGTGAACCCGGCGGGCCCCGTGACCCACGCTTCGACGCCCGCGGGCAGGTCCTCCTGGACGAGCGCCCGGACCTCTTCGACGACGTCGCGCACCTCCCCCGAGGCGTCGATCGGCACGAAGACCTGGACAGCCAGACCGTCCTCGGACGGGATGGGCGGCGACACCTCGCCGACACCGTCGAGCTCGCCGATGGCGGTGCCGAGCTCGCCGAGTGCTGCGAGCTGCGCCTCGTCGAGCGGATCGGATGCCGCGGCGACGACGACCGCCGGGATCTCCTCACCGCCGGTGAAGTCGGTCAGGCGCTCACTGACCTTCGTCGCGTCGGCGCTCGCGGGGAGGAACGAGGACTGGTCGTTCGTGGCCACCTCGCTGACGCGCCCGAAGTAGGGTCCACCCACCGAGCCGCCCACGAGCCAGACGAGCACGAGCAGGGCGGGAATGCCGATGCGCAGCCAGCGTGGGACACTTCGTTCGCTATTCACGTAGGTAGCTTATCTAGCTACATTCGGATACGCCAGTCCGTCTGCCGACTCGAGACCCCGCTCAGCCGCGGACGAAGAGGACGATCCAGGATGCGACGAGCGCGACGACGCCCACAGCGAGAAATCCGGATGACAAGCCGACGAGCAGTCGGCGAACCGGCGGCCGACGGGTCAGCCGCATCCTTCCCCGCCACCCGTGGCGATACCAGATGTCGGCGCGATCGCGGCCCGCGAGGAGCGCCGCCGTGTGCTCATCGACCCGCGCGCTGTTCGCCTCACCCTCGTCGTCGAACCAGCGCACCCACGTGCCGTCGGGCTCGTGGTCGACGAGCGCGTCGGCCGGAAGCCACGTCCCGTCCGCCGCCCACAGCACGAGGAGCGCGACGCCGAACGTGACAGCGCCACCGAAGCCCGCCCAGCTGAGGATCTCGAGGACCGCATCGAGAGTCGTCGTCACGCGCGCCGCCGGCTCGGGAAGCGGGTCGCTCGGGCCATGCACTCAGTATGGTTCACGCCGGGTGCGAATTCATGACGGACGCAGGAGCACTGCGAGAGAGGCGAGCGTGCGCTCGAGCTCGATCGAGGGCTCGAGGAGCCACTGGATCTGCAAGCCGTCGGATGCCGCGATGAGCAGAGCCGCCAGTTGTTCCGCCGGCACGTCGTCACGAACGGTTCCCGCACGCTGCTCGGCCCGCAGCCGCTCGGTCAGCTCGCCTCGGATGCGCTCGAACCGGGCCGTGAAGAAGCGCTTGCCGTGCTCGCTCCCCGCCTCGAGCGCACCGGCGACGAGGATCGAGTAGAGCTCGACGAGGCCCGGAACCTCGAGGTTGTCGACGGCTGCGCGCGTCATCACCCCGATCGCCGTTTCGGGCGGAGTCCGACCGCGCTGTCCGCGCTGCGTCTCAGCGTGCTCGTACACGGCCACGAGGAGCTGCTCGCGCGACTCGAAGTAGTGCAGCAGTGCGGCGTGCGAGACCCCGATGGCCTCGGCGATCCGCCGCAGCGACGTTCCCTGCAGCCCACGCTCCTGGAAGACCTCGATCGCGCGGTCGAGGATCTCCTGACGTCGCGCCACACCCTTGGCGTACGCGCCGGGGCGCCCCATCTTCGCGCGATCGTCGTTGCTCACACCGCGACTGTAACAAGAAACCTCCACCTGGATGTATTACGTGTTAGCGTGACGTCGTGCCACCACAGGCACCCCGCACGATGACGTACGAAAGAAGGTCGACTGTGACTCAGGTCCAGGCATCCGTCCAGCTCTATTCGCTTGCGAAGGAGTTCTCCGCCGACATGTCCGGCTCGCTGGCGAAGCTCGCCGAGATCGGATTCGCACACGTCGAGGCGTTCGACTTCGTCTCGCGTCCGACCGAGATCCGCGCGGCGCTGGATGCCGCCGGCCTCACCTCGCCGACCGGTCACGCTCCCCTGCTGACCGACGAGCTCTGGACGCCGGACGGCTCCATCCCCACCCCCGCACCCGAGGTCGTCTACGAGGCCGCCGCAACGATCGGCATGAAGACGGTCATCGACCCGTTCGTCGCCCCCGAGCGGTGGCTCACCGAGGACGGCGTCGCCGACATCGCGGAGCGCCTGAACGCGCAGGCCGAGATCGCCGCCGGCTTCGGCCTGAGCGTCGGTTACCACAACCACGCGCAGGAGTTCGTCGCGTCCTTCGACGGTCAGAGCGCCTACGAGCGCTTCGTCTCGCTCCTCGACGAGCGCGTCACGCTCGAGCTCGACCTCTTCTGGGCGCTCACCGGTGGCCAGGACGTCCCGGCCCTCGTGAAGAGCCTCGGCGACCGGCTCATCGCCGTCCACGTCAAGGACGGCGTCGTCCCGACATCCAACCCCTGGGCCCCAGGAGCCGCGGAGTTCGGATCCGACAGCCTCGATCAGCGTCACGCCGGCACGGGCGACGTCCCCCTCGCCGAGTCGCTGCGCGCGGCGACCGCTCTGAAGTACGCCGTCGTCGAATACGACAAGGCACCCGGCGACGTCTTCGCCGACGTCGCCGCCAGCCTGGCGTTCCTGCGTGAGAACGGAGTCAGCGCATGACCGGGCCCGTCGGAGTCGGTTTCGTCGGCGTCGGTGTCATCAGCGACACCTACCTCGAGAACCTCGGCTCGTTTCCCGATGTCCGCGTCGTCATCCTCGGCGACCTCGACGTCGACCGCGCCAAGGCTCAGGCCGAGAAGCACGGCGTCGCCGGATGGGGCACGACCGACGATGTCCTCGCGCACCCCGATGTCGACGTCGTCGTCAACCTGACGATCCCCGCCGTCCACGTCGAGATCTCCTCGCGCGCGATCGCGGCGGGCAAGCACGTCTGGACCGAGAAGCCGCTCGGCCTCGACCGCGAGAGCACGGCGGAGCTCCTGCGCCAGGCGGATGCCGCGGGCCTGCGCATCGGTTCGGCCCCCGACACGCTCCTCGGCCCCGGCTTCCAGACCGCGAAGCGCGCGATCCAGAGCGGTGTGGTCGGCGAGCCCATGTTCGCGTCGACGACGTTCCAGACCGTCGGCCCCGACCTGTGGCACCCGAGCCCCGCGTTCCTCTTCGCCCAGGGAGCCGGACCGCTGCTCGACATGGGTCCGTACTACTTCAGTGGTCTCGTCAGCCTCTTCGGGTCGGTCGACCGCGTCGCCGCCGTCGGGCGTAAGAAGCTCGAGGAGCGAACCATCCAGGCCGGGCCCAACGCGGGCACCGTCTTCCCCGTCGAGGTGCCCACCACGATGCAGGTCATCACGGCCTTCGAGGCGGGTCAGCAGGCGGCGAGCCTGCTGAGCTTCGACTCGGCCCTCGAACGCCACGGCGTGTTCGAGGTGCACGGCACCGAGGGCTCCATCGTGCTCCCCGACCCCAACCAGTTCGAAGGACGCATCGCCTACGTCAAGGCGCGGAAGTCGATCTCGGACGGCAACTGGGGCGAGCAGGAGTGGATCGAGATCGAGCAGGAGGGCAAGCTCACCGGCCGCGGCCTGGGCCTGCTCGACATGGTCCGCGCGATCGCGGAGGACCGGCCGCATGTCGCCACCGGCGAGCTCGGCTACCACGTGCTCGACGTCATGCTCTCGGCGCAGGAATCGGCCGCCTCGGGCGAGTTCGTGAAGGTCGCGAGCACCGTGGCGCCCGTGCCCACCGTGCCGATCGACTTCGACCCGTTCGCCGCGACGCTGTAAGCCGCGCGGCGGCCCGTCCAACGGGAACGCGAAAGGCCCGGACTCTTCGGAGTTCGGGCCTTTCGTTGTGGAGCCGCCTAAGGGAATCGAACCCTTGACCTATTCATTACGAGTGAATCGCTCTGCCGTCTGAGCTAAGGCGGCGCGCGTCGCTGTGCGATGCACGATCAGCAATGTTACATGGTCTCCGACCCCGTCGCGAACCGGGGGCGCGGCCGACGCCCTTATATCGGGAGACGCCGTGTTACGCGACGATTACTCCCCGTCCACCCGTGGCGCTTACCGTCGGAGGGCACCGCGATGAGGCGAGCGCGACCCCGGTCGCGCACGGGCGGGTCACCGCCCCGCGGTGCCCGATCCGAGGAGCACCACTCATGTCCAAGCGACTTCTGACCGCGGCCGCCCTGGCCCTCCCCCTGACCCTCCTGCTCGGCGCGTGCGCGTCGAACGCCAGCGCCGGCGACGCCGGTGACGCCGCGCAGGACGGCCCGGTGCGCATCGGCGTCGTGGGCGCGGGCGACCCCTACTGGGAGACCTACAAGGAGGCCGCGGCCGAGGAAGGCATCGAGGTCGACATCGTCGACTTCACCGAGTACACGCAGCCCAACCCCGCGCTGTCGGCCGACGAGCTGGACCTCAATCAGTTCCAGCACATCATCTACCTCGCGACCTACAACGTGAACGCGGGAGACGACCTCGTGGCCGTCGGCTCGACCGCGACCTACCCGCTGGGCCTGTACTCGACGCAGTACGACTCGGTCGACGACATCCCCGAAGGCGCCACCGTCGCCGTCCCCAACGACGAGAGCAACCAGGCCCGCGGGCTGCTCGTGCTGCAGGCGCAAGGCCTCATCGAGCTCAAGGACGGGGGGTCGGTCTTCTCGACGACCGCCGACGTCGAGCCCGGCTCGAAGGTCAAGGTCGAGGCGCTCGACGCCGCCCTCACCGCGACGTCGCTGCCCGATGTCGCCGCCGCGATCATCAACAACGACTTCGTCGAGGATGCCGGCCTGAAGTTCGACGACGCGCTCGCGACCGACGACCCCAGCGACCCGAGCGCGCAGCCGTACATCAACATCTTCGCCGCGAAGGCCGAGGACGCCGACAACCCGACCTACCAGAAGCTCGTCGAGATCTTCCAGGACACCCAGGCGGTCACCGACGGACTGCAGGAGGCGTCCGGCGGCTCGGCCGTGCTCGTGAAGACGCCGAAGGACGAGCTCGCTTCCGCCCTGAAGCAGGTCGAGGACGACATCCGCGCCAACCAGTGACATCCCCGCGTGTGCGGCCCGCTCCCCCGGACGGGCCGCACACGCATGTCTCGTTCGAGGAGCCCCGCATGACCCTCATCCGCCTGTCCGGCGTGACCAAACGCTTCCCTCCGTCCACCAAGGGCGGCGAGCCCGTCGTCGCGGTCGATGACGTCGACCTCGAGATCGAGGCAGGAACCGTATGCGGCATCGTCGGGTACTCCGGCGCGGGGAAGAGCACGGTGCTGCGCCTGGTCAACGCTCTCGAGACGCCGACGAGCGGCAGCGTCGAGATCGACGGCCGCGACATCACGGGGCTCCGCGAGCGCGAGCTGCGCGCCCTCCGCGGCGACATCGGCATGATCTTCCAGCAGTTCAACCTGTTCGACTCGCGCACCGTCGCGGGCAATGTCGCGTACCCCCTCGAGGTCGCCGGCCGCTCGCGTGCCGAGGTCAAGCAGCGCGTGGCCGAACTGCTGGAGTTCGTCGGGCTCTCGGGCAAGGCCAAGAACTACCCCGAACAGCTCTCGGGCGGGCAGCGACAGCGCGTCGGCATCGCGCGGGCGCTGGCGACGAGCCCCCGCATCCTGCTGGCGGACGAAGCGACGAGCGCTCTCGACCCCGACACGACTCAGGAGGTGCTCGCCCTCCTGAAGCGCATCAACACCGAGCTCGGCGTGACGATCCTGGTCATCACCCACGAGATGGAAGTCGTCCGCGCGATCGCCGACCGCGTCGTCGTGATGGAACATGGACGCGTCATCGAGAGCGGCGACGTGTTCGACGTTCTCTCGGCACCGTCGCACGACGCCACGCGCCGCTTCGTGGCGAGCATCATCGATGAGGCGCCCACGGGTGAGAAGCTCGCGGCACTGCGCGCCCGGCACCCCGGCCGCATCGTCACCTTCACGATCCGCGAGGGCGAGTCGCCGCAGGCGGACGTGTTCGCGGCGCTGTCGTCGCACGGCGTCCGGTTCGAGCTCATCCACGGCGGCATCAACGACATCCGCGGGCGCGTCTTCGGGCATCTGACGCTCGCTCTGTCGGGTGAGAAGGATGCCGTCGACCGTGCCGTGGCGGCGGCATCCGCCCACGCACCGCTCATCGAGGAGGACTCCCGTGGATAGGCTCATCGACCTGCTCCCCGACCTCTGGCCGGCGACGGCCGAGACGCTCTACATGATCACGCTGAGCCTCGTGTTCGGCGGTATCGCGGGCTTCCTCATCGGCCTCGCACTGTACGCGACCCGGGCCGGCAGCCTGTTCCCCAACCGCGTCGTGTTCGGCATCGTCAATGTGATCGTCAACACGTTCCGGCCGATCCCGTTCATCATCTTCATGGCCGCGGTTCAGCCGCTCGCCCGCGCGTTCAGCATCCGCGGCATCGGCATCGAGTTCGCCGTCTTCGCGATCTCGATCGCGTCGATGTTCGCCATCGGACGCATCGTCGAGCAGAACCTGCTGACGGTGCGCCCTGGGGTGATCGAGGCTGCCCGCGCCGCCGGTGCGAGCCGCTCGCGCATCCTGTTCCGGCTGGTCCCCCGCGAGTCGCTCGGACCGCTCGTGCTCGGCTACACCTTCATCGTGGTCGCGCTCGTCGACATGACCGCGGTCGCCGGCGCGATCGCGGCGGGTGGCCTCGGTCAGTTCGCGCTGGTGAACGGCTTCCGTCAGTTCAACCCGTGGGTGACCTGGGCGGCCGTGATCATCATCATCCTGCTCGTGCAGGGCGTGCAGTTCCTCGGCAACGCCCTCGCGCGCCGCATCCTTCGGCGCTGATACCCGCCGAGGTCCCCGTTGGGCGGGGTTCGCGCCCGTCGAGGTCCCAGTTCGGCCGGGTATGGCGGCATCATTCCCGGCCCAAGTGGGACCTCGGGGGCGGGGGCTAGCCTGGCGGCATGCTTTCGGATGCCGATCTGGTTCGCATCGCGCGTGATGTTGCAGCGACGCCGGGCGTGGTCGCGGTGGCGCTCGGAGGCAGCCGCGCGCGCGGCACGCATGCCGCCGGCTCGGACGTCGATCTCGGCGTCTACGTCGACGGGCGAACATTCGACCGCGGCGTCCTCTCCGCGTCGGTGTCTCGCTGGGCGACGACGCCGGTCACCATCGGACCGTCCGGGAGCTGGGGCCCGTGGGTGGACAGCGGCGCGTGGGCGACGATCGCGGGAATGCCCGTCGACGTCATCATCCGCGACGCCGACCGCGTTCGAGCTCAGGTCGCAAGGGCTCGTCGCGGCGAGTTCGCCTTCCACGCACAGCCGGGGCATCCATTCGGGTTCCTGGACGTCGCATACGCCGGCGAGGTCGCGCTCGCGAAGCCGCTCGTGGATGGCGCGGGTTTCCTGCGCGAAAGCTCCGCTGCCCTCATTCCCTACCCCGAGCCGCTGCGGCAGGCCTTCCTCGACGATCTGTGGCAGGTGGATTTCCTCGTGGACGCCGCAGCGAAGGTCGCTGGTCGCGGCGACACCGCCTACCTCAGTCTCTGCCTGAGCAACGCGGCCGTGCGGCTTGCGTACGCGTGGCACGCCGACGCCGGAGCCTGGGCCATCAACGAGAAAGGCATCGTCCCCGGAGTCTCCCGTCTGACATCGGCCCCGGCCGACTTCGACATCCGGGTCGCCGCTGCTCTCAGCGCGCTCGACGGCTCACCCGAGGGGGCGCGGGCAGCGGTCGAGATGCTCCGGACCCTGCCTCGCCCGTCCTGACCGCCGCCGAGGTCCCACTTGGGCCGGTTTCAGCGGCCCCGTTCCCGGCCGAACTGGGACCTCACGCGGCAAGCTGGGACCGGGGGGATGCCGAGGGAGCAGAGACCTAGCGGCAGACGAGGCCGTCCTCGGGCACCGTGTCGTCGAGGAAGAAGGCCTCGACCGCGTCGTCGACGCACGAGTTGCCCTTCTGGAACCCGGTGTGCCCCTCGCCCTCTCGCGTGACGAGCACGCCCGAGGCGAGCTGATCGGCGAGCGATTCCGACCACTCGTACGGAGTGGCGGGATCGTTGGTCGTGCCCACGACGACGATCGGCGCGGCACCGTCGGCCGTGATCTCGCCGCGGGTACCGGTGGGCGGGTACGGCCAGACTGCGCAGGCGTCGACGCCCTCCCAGTACGGTGCGACCGTCGGCGCTTCCACCGCGAGGCGCGCCTTCGACGCGGCCTCGGCCTCGGGGTCGTTCTCGACCGGGTAGTCCATGCAGTTGTACGCGCGGAACGCCTCGGACGAGTTGTCCGAGTACTGCCCGTCGGACGTGCGCGCGTAGTAGAAGTCGGCGAGCAGGAACGCCGTCTGCGGGTCGCCCGCCAGCGTCTGCGAGAGAGCCTGCCGCAGGATCGGCCAGTTGTCCTGCGAGTACAGCGCGGCAATGATCGCGGTCATGAGCGAGTCGGCGCCGAGCCCGCGACCGTCGGATGCCGGCAGGGGCGAGGCGTCGACGCTCGCAAGCAGCGTCCCGAGGTCGGTCATCGCGTCATCGACGGACCCTCGGAAGGGGCAGTCCTCTTCCTCGATGCAGGCCGCCATGAACGCGCGCAGCGCCGACTCGAAGCCGACCGCCTGGGTGGCGCTGACATCGAGAGACGACACGCTCGGGTCGATCGCACCGTCGAGCACGAGACGCCCGACGTTCTCGGGGTAGAGCTTGGCGTAGGTCGCCCCGAGGAAGGTTCCGTACGAGTACCCGAGGTAGTTGAGCTTCTCGTCGCCGAGCACCGCACGCAGCAGATCCATGTCGCGCGCGGCGAACTCGGTCGTGATGAAGGGCAGGATGCCGCCGCTGTTCTCGTCGCACGCGGCGGCGAACTGCTCGTTGCGCTCCGTCAACTCCGCTTCCCACTCCGGCGTGCCCCGAGGCGCCGCCGGGATGTCGAAGAAGTAGGCGTCGGTGCCCGCGGCGTCGAAGCACGCGACGGCGCTCGAGCGGCCCACGCCGCGCGGGTCGAACCCGATGACGTCGTAGGCGTCGGCCAGCACTGACCCGACCGCGAACTGCGCGCTGTCGGCGATCAGGTCGTACCCGCTCGCGCCGGGACCGCCGGGATTGACCAGCAGCGACCCGAGCGCTTCGCCCGATCCCGCCGCCCGCCGCACGACCGCGAGCTCGATCTCGCCCGCGGACGGATCGTTCCAGTCACGCGGCGCGCGCACCGTCGTGCAATCGTATGAACCCGAGTCGGCGCCCACGCAGGACTCCCATTCGAGTTCCTGCCCGTAGAACGGCATCAGATCCGCTGAGACGCCCTCGGTGACAGGTGTGCGGCTCGGCGCGGGCGAGGCCTGATCGGAGCTTCCCTTGAAGACGCATCCGGTGAGGACCGTCACCGTGGCCGCGGCGATCGCGATGACGGTGACCAGACGACGGGGAGCTTTCACGGTGTCCTTCCGCTGGCGACGGTGATGAGCATGCTCTCGAGGGCGAGCAGGGGGGCCGCGTTGCCTTCGAGGGCGCTCCGGGTGGCCGAGATGCGATCGAGCACGACGAGCGTGCGGTCGGGAGTCCATGCCGACGCGAGAGCGGCGAGCTCGCTCGTCAGCTCGCGATTGATGAGGTCGCCCTCCCGGCCGAACTGCAGCATCAGCGTGTCGCGGTACATCGATTCGAGATCGGTGAGGACCCGATCGATGCCGTCGCGCAGGCTGCGCGTCGCCCGACGCTTCTGCTCGTCCTCGAGCGCGCTGAGCTGACCGCGCACGGCGGGCGGCACGGGTGCACCCGGAGCGACCCCGAGCGTACGCCGGAGCGCCTCTCGCTCGGACTCGTCGCGTTCGGCCGTCAGAGCCTTGGCATCTTCCGTCGCGGCGCTCACGATGCGACCGGCCGTCTCGACGGCGTCGGACACCCCGCGCACCGCCAGCACCGCGCGCAGCGTCGCATCACGGCGCTCCCGAGAGGCGGCATCCGTCGCGAGGCGCTGGGCCATACCGATGTGGCGCTGGGCGAGACGAGCGGACTGCTCGGCCACCGCTTCGTCTACGCCCGTGCGCGCGGAGATGAGCCGTGCGACATCCGCCACGTCGGGCTCACGCAGTCGAAGAGTTCGCACGCGCGAGCGGATCGTCGGCAGCAGATCGGCATCACTCGGCGCGCAGAGCACCCAGACCGTCTGCTCCGGCGGCTCTTCGAGAGCCTTGAGCAGAACGTTGCTCGTCCGCTCGACCATCCGGTCGGCGTCTTCGACGACGATGACGCGGTAGCGACCGAGAGACGGCGAGAAGTACGACCGTTCGACGAGCGCTCGGGCGTCACGGATGGAGATGACCACGCCCTCCGTGCGGAGGGCCGTGAGATCGGGATGCGTGCCCGCGAGGACCTGCCGCATCGCGCCCTCATCCCCCGGCTCGGCGATCAGCGCTGCCGCGAACGCGTGCGCGAGCGTCGAACGCCCCGAGCCGGGCGGTCCCGTGATGAGCCAGGCGTGCGCGAGCTGCGCGGGGTCGGATGCCGCGGCCTGCAGCGCCGCGACGGCCGAGTCCTGACCCCAGACCTCGCCCCACGGCGGCGCGAGCGGAGCGGAGGCGGTCATGGGTCCAGCCTACGGGGAGCCCCCGACCTCGGTTACCCCGCGCCGCGCGGGCCACAGTCCGCCGCCCGCGCCGACTCAGCCGCGCAGCGAACGTTCGACGCGTGCGCGGATCTCGACGGACAGGTCGACCGGCGGACGGGATGCGTCGAGCACGAGGAACCGCTCGGGTTCCGCGGCGGCGAGCCTGAGGAAGGCGGTGCGCACACGCTCGTGAAAATCGGCCTTCTCGGCCTCGAGCCGGTCGAACGGTTTGTCGTCGGCGTCGAGACGTGCTCGGGCGGCGGCGGGGTCGAGGTCGAGCAGCACCGTGATGTCGGGCAGCGCGCCGTCGGTGGCCCACAGCGAGAGGTCGCGCACCTCACCGGCATCCAGGACCCGCCCGGCCCCTTGGTAGGCCACGGACGAATCGAGGTACCGATCCTGCACGACGACGGCGCCGCGTACGAGGGCCGGACGGACCACGGTCGCGACGTGGTGAGCGCGGTCGGCGGCGTACAGCAGGGCTTCGGCGCGCGGAGCGATGTCTCCCCGGTGGTGCAGGACAATGTCGCGGATGAGCACGCCCACGTCGCTGCCGCCCGGCTCGCGCGTGCGAACGACCTCGCGTCCGCTCTCGCGGAGCCAGGCCTCGAGAGCGGTCGCCTGGGTGGTCTTCCCCGACCCGTCGCCGCCCTCGAGGGTGATCCAGAGTCCGCGGTCGGCGGAGCCGGTCACTTCTTCTTTGCCGCGGGCTTGCGCGTCGTCGTGGTCTTGCGCGCCGCCGCCTTGCGCTTGGGCGCCGGTCCCTTAGCGCGCTTGTCGGCGAGCAGCTGAACGGCGCGTTCGAACGTGACCTCTTCGGCGTTCTCACCGCGCGGGATCGTCGCGTTGGTCTCGCCGTCGGTGACGTAGGGACCGAAGCGGCCGTCCTTGAGCTTGATCGGCTTGCCGCTGGTGGGGTCGGCTTCGAACTCCTTGAGCGCACTGGACGCCGCGCGAGCGCCGTACTTGGGCTGCGCGTAGACGGCGAGGGCTTCCTCGAGCGTGATGTCGAACAACTGCTGCTCGCTCGCGAGCGTGCGCGAGTCGGTGCCCTTCTTCAGGTACGGACCGTAGCGGCCGTTCTGCGCGGTGATCTCGTTGCCCGACTCGGGGTCGACGCCCACGACGCGAGGAAGCGACAGCAGCTTGAGCGCCTGTTCGAGGTCGACCGTGTCGACGCTCATCGACTTGAAGAGCGACGCGGTCCGCGGCTTGGGGGCCGCTTCCTTCTTCTTCGTCGTCTTCTTCTTGGCGGGGGCGACCTCACCGGTCGCCTCGTCGACGGTCTCCTCGGGCTCGGGCTCGAGCTCCTGCACGTAGGGGCCGAAGCGTCCGTCCTTGACGACGATGAGCTTGCCGTTCTCGGGGTTCTCACCGAGGACGCGGTCACCGGCGACGGGAGCGTCGATGAGTTCCTGCGCCTTCTCGGGCGTCAGCTCGTCGGGCGCGAGATCGTCCGGAACGTTGACGATGCGCGTCTCGCCCTCGCCGACGGGGACGTCGAGGTACGGCCCGTACTTGCCGAACCGCAGAGTCGCCACGTCGCCGATGGGCGTCGCGTTGAGCTCGCGGGCGTCGATGTCACCGAGGTTCTCGACGATGTTGCGCAGGCCCACGTGGTTGTCCGAGCCGAAGTAGAACTCCTTCAGCCACGCCTCGCGCGCCTGCTCACCCCGGGCGATGGCGTCGAGGTCGTCCTCGAGCGCGGCCGTGAAGTCGTAGTCGACGAGGTCGGAGAAGTGCTGCTCGAGCAGCCGCACGACGCTGAACGAGAGCCAGCTGGGGACGAGCGCCTGGCCACGCTTGGTGACGTAGCCGCGCTCGAGGATGACGTCGATGATGCTCGCGAAGGTCGACGGACGGCCGATGCCCTTCTCCTCGAGCGCCTTGACGAGGCTCGCCTCGGTGTAGCGGGGCTTGGGGCTCGTCGCGTGCCCCTTGGGCTCGACATCCGACAGCGCGAGCTCGTCGCCCACGGCGACGGCCGGCAGCGACTGGTCGGCGGAGCGGTCGTTGTCGCCGCGCTTCTCGTCGTTGCCCTCTTCGTACGCCTCGAGGAAGCCCTTGAAGGTGTAGACGGTGCCGGATGCCGTGAAAGCGGCCCGCTTGCCGGCTGCGTCGACCTCGAGCGTGACGGTCGTGGTCTCGTACTTCGCGTCGGACATCTGGCTGGCGACGGTGCGCTTCCAGATGAGGTCGTACAGGCGCTGCTCGTCGCGGTCGAGACCGGACGCGACGGATGCAGGCGTGCGGAACTCCTCGCCCGACGGGCGGATCGCCTCGTGCGCCTCCTGGGCGTTCTTGGCGTTGTTGCGGTACGAGCGCGGGCTCGCGGGAACCGCACGGTCACCGTACAGCGCGACCGCCTGCGTGCGCGCGGCCGTCACGGCCTGCGCCGAGAGCGCGGTCGAGTCGGTACGCATATAGGTGATGTAGCCCTTCTCGTAGAGACGCTGGGCGACGCTCATCGCGTGCTTGGCGCTCATCGAGAGCTTGCGGCCGGCCTCCTGCTGCATCGTGGAGGTCGTGAAGGGCGGCTTGGGGCTGCGGGTTCCGGGCTTGGCCTCGACCGCGGTGACGGCGGCGGTGGCGGCCTTCTCGATCGCTGCGGCGAGTTCGCGG
This sequence comes from Microbacterium sp. BDGP8, assembly GCF_029991045.1. Classification (NCBI taxonomy): domain Bacteria; kingdom Bacillati; phylum Actinomycetota; class Actinomycetes; order Micrococcales; family Microbacteriaceae; genus Microbacterium; species Microbacterium sp. BDGP8. The sequence continues at coordinate 2,319,519 of NZ_CP120712.1, forward strand.
GCATCCTTCTCGCTGAGGACGACGACCGCCTTCTTGAGCGAACCGGTGTCATCGAAGTCGGTGCCGCGGGCCAGCGGGGCGCCGTCGAGACGTGCCAGACGGGTCGAGAACGAGCCGCCGTCCTTCGCCGCGTGGGCCTCGATGTCCCAATACGACGCCGAGACGAACGACATCCGCTCGCGCTCGCGCTCGACCACCATGCGAGTGGCGGCGGACTGCACGCGGCCGGCGCTCAGCGCCTGGCCGTCGCGGCCGGAACCGATCTTGCGCCAGAGCACGGGCGAGACGTCCCACCCGTACAGGCGGTCGAGGACGCGGCGGGTCTCCTGCGCGTTGACCAGTGCGAGGTCGAGCTCGCGGGTGTTGTCGGCGGCCGCGCGGATCGCGTCCTTGGTGATCTCGTGGAAGACCATGCGCTTGACGGGGACCTTGGGCTTGAGCACCTCGAGCAGGTGCCAGGCGATCGCCTCGCCCTCGCGGTCTTCATCGGTGGCGAGCAGGACCTCGTCGGCGTCCTTCAGGGCGCGCTTGAGCTCGGCAACGGTCTTGGTCTTGCGATCGCTGACCACGTAATACGCATCGAAGCCGTTCTCGACGTCGATGGAGTACTTGCCGTACGCCTGCTTCTTGTCGGCCGGGATGTCCTCTTTCTTAGCGAGGTCCCGGATGTGCCCGACCGAGCTGAGCACTTCGTACTCGTCGCCCAGGTAGCCCTGGATCGACTTCATCTTGGTCGGGGACTCGACGATGACGAGTTTCTTGCCGCCTGCCACGAGTCTTCCTTTCTCCAGCGCACACCATACACGCGCCACACGGTGGAGGATGCTGGGAACGGCGCGCCATATCCTCCCGTCGGCATGCCAGGACTCACGAGCCGCGCGGGCGCGCGCGGGCACGCGGAATACACCCTTCACAGGCCCGTCTGCGACGGCACGATGCGACGGGGTTCAGCCGGGAATCACGCATTGCGGATGACCGGCACGCGCGGGATGCCGGGCGCCTCCTACGATCGCAGCAAGCCGGCGGTTCCTGATCAGTCCCACTCGGCCAGGCCCGGTGGCTGAGGCGACCGGGCCGCTCCCCTGGGCGGCGGGTTCACGACCGCGGTCGAGACATCGAATGAGTCACTCCGGCGGGCCGGCCCGGGCGCGCGCCTGAACGGCGAATACGCCGGCCGACGACCCGACCGCGACGGTGGCGACCACGCCGTCCACCTCGCACGCGGTGAGCGCGAGCCCCGACCGTGCGACGACGTGCCCGGCTCGCTCGCACGGCACTCCCCCGACGAACCCGAGCGCGGCATCGGCCGCCGCGAGCGCCGCCGTGTCGGCGACGGCAGACACCCGCGCCGACTGGATCGCCGCGACTCCCGCCAGGGCGCAGCCCGCCGCGACCGTCGCCGTCACTGCCAGAACGCCGATGGCCGTCGCGACGCCCGCCATCAGAGCCCTCCGGAGAGCGCGCAGCTCTCCGCGCGCAGTGACGGCAGCGGCAGCGGGATCGCATGATCGGCCGTCACGATCGCGCACGTGAGGTCCGCCTCGGATCGCACGTCGAGCACGGCACCCCCTGCCGCGGCCTGCACCACCGCCGCCGCCCGCCCGGGATCCTCGCCCCGCGCGACGAGCCGCGCGGCCTGAGCAGCCGCATGCTCGAGCCGGATCTGCGTGCCCGCCGCCGCCAACGCGGCGACGGCGAGCAGCACCAGGAGCATCGCCGCCGGAACGACGACCGCGAACTCGGCGGCCACCGAGCCGCGCTCGTCTCGGCGTAACCTCATTCGACGGTCAACGCCCGCCGCACGAGATCGGTGAGGATGCCGCGCACCTCGTCGCTGCGCATGATCATCACCAGCAGGCCCGCGAAGGCGACGGCGGCCATCGTCGCGATGGCGTACTCCGCCGTCGCGGCGCCGGACTCGTCGGCGAAGAGCCTCGCAGCGCGCGCTCGCGTCAATCGAGGAAGGGATCGGTTCATGTTCGCTCCGTTCTGTCGTTGAGTGTTCGGATCGGGCACGGTGGGCACGGTCTGGGTCTGGTCGGACGTGAGCGCGCTCGCGCGGGGGTAGCGACGTCACAGCGTCACCGAGGTGCTCGTCATCGCGCTGAGGAGCATCGGCGCGACGCCGATCAGGAGGAACGCGGGCAGGGTGCAGACCCCGAGCGGCAGCAGCAGCCGTGATGTCAGCTGCGCCGCCCGCATCCGCCCCTCGATGCGGGCGCGGTGGCGCTCGAGCTCCGCGGTGGCGCGCAGAAGGTCCACCGCCGGCACGCCTGCCGAGGTCGAGAGATCGAGGACGTCTCGGTCGGCATCCGCCGGCGAGACGTCGACGGATGCCAGTACCTCCTCCGCACGGCCGATCGATACGCCGCTCGACAGCGCGATCGCGAGGAGTTCCGCCGACATGCCCGGGATACCACCGCCCGGCCGGGCGCGAGCTACGAGACGACGTGTCCACACGTGCGCGCCCACCATCAGCAGCGCCCCGACGACGAGGCACGCTGCGCCCACAGGGTGCTGCAGCGTGGCGAGCACATCGAAACCGAGCAGCAGTGCCAGCGCGACGGCGGCGAGCGGCAGCCACCCGACCAGGCGCGCCGTGGCCGTCGGCTCGGCGAGCGCGACGCGGATGTCGTCACGAGCTGCCTCGGCGTCGCGGAGCGCCTCGGCCATCCCGCGCAGCGTGCGCGCGAGCGGGGCGCCCACCGTCGTCGCGACCTGCCAGGCTTCGGCGACCTCGCGCCAGGCGCCCTCCTCGGCAGCGATGGCGTCGGCGAGCGGTCGGCCCGCTCGTCGTCGTTCGTGCACGCGCCGAGGTGCCGAGTCACCCGAGGCGGCGAGGTGCTCCCAGGCCCGGTCGGGTGCGATGCCTGCTTCGAGGAGCACGGCGAGACGATGCAGGACGGGTGCGACATCCGCCGCTGCAGCATCCGACTCAGCCGCGGAACGGCGCCAGCGCCAAGTCCGCGTCATGCCTGTTCCTCGATCCCGAGGCGCCCGTCCCGGAGGACCGGGCGGGCGATCCCCATGACCCGTCGCACACCGTCGACGTTTCCTACGTGGACGACCGCGCCGATCGCGCTCACCACCTGGCGGGCGACGCCGTGATCGTCGAGGCCCGCCAGCGCACCGAGCGCCTCGAGCCGGGCCGGGACCTCAGCCAGACCGCTCGCGTGCACCGTCCCTGCTCCGCCCTGGTGCCCCGTGTTGAGGGCGGTCAGCAACTCGCGGACCTCTTCGCCGCGGCACTCGCCCACCACGAGCCGATCGGGCCGCATGCGCAGCGCCTCCCGGACCAGCCGAGCGAGCGGCACAGCTCCGGCGCCTTCGAGATTGGGCTGGCGCGCCTCGAGCCTCACATGGTGCGGGTGATCGAGCCGAAGCTCGGCGACATCCTCGATCGTGACGATCCGGTCGGTCGGGCTCGCGGCCGAGAGCAGCGCTGCGAGGAGCGTCGTCTTGCCGGCGCCCGTCGCCCCTGTGACGAGGAGGTTGGTCCGCTCCTCGACGAGCCGACGAAGGTCCGCGGCGACCGCGGTGTCGAACATGCCTCGCTGCTCGAGATCGGCGAGACTCAGTTGCTCGACCGCGGGGAGCCGGATCGAGATCACCGACCCCTCGCAGGCCACCGGCGAAAGCACGGCGTGCACCCGGATGCCGCCGGCCCAGCGCACGTCGGCACAGGGCGTAGCGTCGTCGAGATGACGCCCGCCGAGGGCGATCAACGCGACGGCGAGAGCGCGCACCTCCGCCTCATTCGGACACCACCCCTCGACGGCCTCGGCGCCCCGACCGCGGTCGATGAAGACGCCGCGTTCCCCGTTGACGAAGACGTCCGTCACATCGGGATCGAGCAGGTACTCGCGCAGCGGGTCGAGCGCCGCATCATCGGGGAGCTGTCGCCGCGGTCCCGGCACCGACGCCGGTTCGCCGCGTGAGGCCGCAGCGGAGCCCGGGCGCGGAACGACGACGAATGCTGATGCCATGCCCCGACACTAGAAAGCGCCCCCGCCCTCATTCGCGGGCCGCCGCCATTCGTGGCACAAGCCGTGTCTTATCCCCGTTGGGGAGGAACCGGAACGAGACACTGGCATGGTGGTTCAGGACGAGTCGTCCGGTGCGGTTCACCGCAACAGGGGCTTCCGATGGTTGTGGGCGTCGAACGCCCTCCAGGAGGCCGGGCGCCAGTTCACGACACTCGCCCTGTCGGTGACGGCGGTGGCCGTCCTCGGAGCCGAGGCGTGGCAGGTCGGTGTCATCTCCGCGCTCGGCCTGAGCGCCTATCTCGTGATCGGTCTCCCGGCCGGCGTCTGGGTCGATCGGTGGCCTAAGAGGCCCGTCCTCGTGTGCACCGAGCTCATCCGTGCTGTCGCTGCGGCGAGCGTCGCGGTCGCGTACATCGCCGGCTGGCTCTCGGTGTGGCAGCTCATGGTGGTCGCCGCGATCATCAGCGTGACGTCGGTATTCTCCGACACGGCGCAGACGGCGTTCACCCCGGCCATCGTCGGGCCGTCGCGGGTATCCGAGGCAACGGCTCGAATCCAGTCGACCGACACCTCGATGCAGGTCGTCGGCCCCGCGCTGGCAGCAGCCGTGCTCACACGCCTGGCCGCACCGCTCCTCTACGTCATCACGTCGGTCACCGGCATCCTGGCCGCCGTCGCGGCCTCGCTCATCCGCGCACCGGAGCCTCGCGAGAAGGGTGTCGCCCCTCCCCCGTTCTGGGCGTCGCTCGTCGAGGGGATCGCGTTCGCCCGGCGGCATCCCGTTCTCCGGACCATGCTCGTCACGAATGCCCTCATCAACGCCGGCGCCGGCGTCTTCGCAACGCTGATCCTTCTCGTCGCGCTGGACGACCTCGGGATGACCGCGAGCGGCTACGCGCTCGCGAGCGGCATCGGGGCGACCGGGGCCATCATCGGGTCGTTCGTCGCCATGCGGATCCGCACCCGCCTGGGTCCCATCCGAACGATGCTCACCGGATACTGCCTGCTTCCCGTGGCCGCACTGATCCTGCCGTCGGCGTACGTGGTGCCGCTTCCCTCGGTCGTGTTCGTCGCGGGGTCGAGCTTCGCCTTCGGCCTGATCGTCGTGACGACGATGATCAGCTCCGCTGGCCTGCGCGCCGAGGTGACTCCGCCGCAGCTGATGGGACGAGCCACCGCCGCGAACCGATTCGTCACGCAGGGCGCCATGCCCCTCGGGGCACTCGTCGCGGGCATCGTCGGCAGCGCGGCATCGAACGGTGTCGCCCTGTTGCTGTCGCCTCTGCTGCTGACACTCGCAGCGGCCGCGTTCGCTCTCTCGCCGCTGCGGCCCCACCGTGCGCTGCCGGACGAGTGGAAGCACCACCTCGCCGCGTGAAACCCGGGAGAAAAGAAGAAGGACGGCACCCCACATTGGGGGATAGGGGTGCCGCCCACGCAACGTCCCGCCGCTTGGGGGGTAGGTCGGGCCGCCACGGGCGCGAACGATGTCGCAGCCACGGATCAGCTTACGCTGTCGAACCGGCTGCTACCCAATCACCGCGCGCCCACACCACCCTCGGCATGACCACCCACTATCGGCGGTAGTCTCCTGATCTCGCCGCGGTCTAGATTGACCGCACGCCGCCCGCGCGCGGGCGCCATCGACCGCGAAGGAGCGTGCCGTATGAGCAGCCAGATCGACCACCTGCTGACCGAGACCCGGCGGTTCGCGCCGTCGCCCGAGTTCGCCGCATCCGCCGTCGGCACCGCCGAGCTCTACGAGCGCGCCGCAGCCGACCGCGAGGGCTTCTGGGCAGACCAGGCCCGGGAGCTGCACTGGCACAAGCCCTTTACGCAGGTACTCGACTGGTCGAATCCCCCGTTCGCCGAGTGGTTCGCCGACGGTGAGCTGAACGTCGCGTACAACTGCCTCGACCGTCACGTCGAGGCCGGCCTCGGCGACCGTGTGGCGCTGCTGTGGGAGGGCGAGCCGGGCGATGACCGCGCCGTGACCTACGGCGAACTCACCGACGAGGTCAAGCGCCTGGCCAACGTCCTGACAGAGCTCGGGATCGAGCAGGGAGACCGCGTCGCGATCTACATGCCGATGATCCCCGAGGCCGTCGCCGCGATGCTCGCCGTCGCCCGCGTCGGCGCGGTGCACTCGGTCGTGTTCGGCGGGTTCTCGGCCGACAGCCTGCGGACCCGCATCGACGATGCCGGCGCCAAGCTCGTGATCACCGCCGACGGCGGCTATCGCAAGGGCAAGGTCTCGCCGCTCAAGCCCGCCGTCGACCAGGCGCTGGCCGATCGGGGCGCCGGTCCGCAGCTCACGGTCGAGCACGTCATCGTGGTGCGGCGCGGCGGGAACGACATCGAGTGGAACGACGAGCGCGACCTGTGGTGGCACGACGTCGTGCCCGCGGCATCCCCCGATCACGAGGCGCAGGCGTTCCCCGCCGAGAACCCGCTGTTCATCCTGTACACCTCGGGCACGACGGGAAAGCCGAAGGGCATCCTGCACACCTCCGGCGGATACCTGACGCAAGCCGCGTTCACCAACCGCGTCGTGCACGATCTGCACGCCGAGACGGACGTCTACTGGTGTACCGCCGACATCGGGTGGGTCACCGGCCACAGCTACGTCACGTACGGACCGCTCGCCAACGGCGCGACACAGGTGCTCTATGAGGGAACCCCCGACACGCCCCACTCGGGCCGCTCGTGGGAGATCATCCAGAAGTACGGCGTGACGATCTACTACACCGCCCCCACCGCGATCCGGTCCTTCATGAAGGTCGGCCGTCAGGTTCCGGCGCAGTACGACCTGTCGAGCATCCGCCTCCTCGGCTCGGTGGGCGAGCCCATCAACCCCGAGGCGTGGATGTGGTACCGCAAGGTCATCGGCGGCAAGAAGGCGCCCATCGTCGACACGTGGTGGCAGACCGAGACCGGCGCGATCATGATCTCCGCGCTGCCGGGGGTCACCGAGACCAAGCCCGGATCGGCGCAGGTCGCTCTCCCCGGCATCTCGATCGATGTGGTCGACGAGGAGGGCAACCGCGTGGGCGAGGGCAACGGCGGGCTGCTCGTCATCACCGAGCCCTGGCCGAGCATGCTGCGCGGCATTTGGGGCGACCCCGACCGCTTCGTCGAGACCTACTGGGAGAAGTTCCAGAAGCAGGGCTACTACTTCGCCGGCGACGGCGCCCGGCTCGACGACGACGGCGACATCTGGCTCATGGGCCGCGTCGACGACGTCATGAACGTCTCGGGCCACCGCCTGTCGACGACCGAGATCGAGTCCGCACTCGTCGCGCACGAATCCACCGCCGAGGCAGCCGTCGTCGGAGCCTCCGACGAGACCACGGGCCAGGCCGTCGTCGCCTTTGTGATCATCAAGCAGAGCTACCTCGACGCCCACTCTCCAGACGGTCTCGCGACGTCGCTCCGGCAATGGGTCGGCGAGCAGATCGGACCCATCGCACGGCCCCGCGACGTCTACATCGTCGGCGAGCTGCCGAAGACCCGCTCGGGCAAGATCATGCGACGACTGCTGCGGGATGTCGCCGAGGGCCGGGAGGTCGGCGACACCACGACACTCGCCGACACCGCGGTGATGTCGGTCATCAGCGCACAGCTGAAGTAGCCCGCGCGCGGGCTCGATCGCGTCACTCGGCGTCGCGATCGAGTCCGCGGGCCCGGATCTCCTCGATGTCGAGGTCGGCGAGGATGCGGCGTGCCACGAGGTCGTCGATCGTGCCGTCGCGCCGCAGGCGCAGCAGCACCTCGCGCTTGCGATCGAGCATCGCCAGCCGCAGCCGCGTCGCCTCCCGGTGCCGGATGAGCGGCGAGCGCTGCGTCAGGTCGATGTCGTCGCTCACGGCGAGCATCTCGAGCTGCGGCGCAGGCCGATGCCCGTCCCCGTCCGACGGCCCGGGCGGCACGGGGCCCATGCGCGAGGCATCCTCGTCGGGCGAGTCGTCGTCGATGTCGGCATCCGGGTCGCGTTCCTCCGCCGCCCGCTGGCGCGCGACGGCGCGGGCGTTGGCGAGCTCGAGGCGTTCGTAGCCCTCGTGCCGGGCACGGTCGCGGACACGATCGCTGACCCCGTGCTCCGCGGCGAGGTCGTCGAGCGCTGCGAGAGCGGCGCCCGAAATGGCCCGCTGGGCGAGCTCGTACTCCTCGATCGCCGCATCGTCGGCAGGGAGCTTCGCCCACCGGATGACGACGGGCAGCAACGGCCCCTGCACGAGCAGCGTGAGCACGATGACCCCCGCGGTGACGAACACGATCGAGTCGCGTCCCTCGACCGGCTCCCCCGAAGCCGTCGTGATCGGCACCGACAGCGCGATGGCGAGCGACACGGCGCCGCGGAACCCCGACACCGTGCTGACGACCCGCGAGCGATGACGCAGCGATCTGCTCGACCCGGCCGCCGGGCGCGAGAAGGGCGAGAACAGCCACTGGAACAGGTAGCGCACGACGAAGAGGGCGACCCACGCCGCGAGAGTGACGAGAAGCAGGATGCCGATCTCCGACGGCGAGATCTCATGCAGCACCAGCTGGACCTCGAGGCCGATGAGCACGAACAGCGCTCCGTTGAGGAGGTACACCCCGAACGGCCAGGTGGCATCGGCGGCACGGCGCGACATCGCCGTCGTGATGCGCGGGGACACCCAGGCGATGATGAGCCCGGCGAAGACCACGGCGAGCACGCCGGACGCCTCGATCAGCTCGGCGATGAGGAACGCGACGAACGGAACGAGCAGCAGCGTCAGGTTGATCGTCAGGGTCGACTGCATCCGCCGCAGTGCGAGGAAGACGAGCGCCGCGACGGCGATGCCGGCCGCAGCGCCGCCGAGGTACGACAGCAGCACCATGCCCGTGATCGACAGGGCGCTGACCTGGTCGCCGAGCAGGAGCGAGACCGCGATGGCATAGAGGACGAGGGCAGTGCCGTCGTTCGTAAGACTCTCGGCCTTGAGCTTCATGAAGGTGCGGGCGGGCAGCAGTCTGCCGAGCGCGGCCACCGCGGTGGCGTCGGGCGGCGCGACCGCAGCCCCGAGCACGAGGGCGGCCTCCCACGGCACGCCGAGCCAGGTCGCGACCGCCGCGACGGCGAACGCCGAGGCGACGACGAGCAGGGTGCTCATCGGCACGATGTAGCGCAGCGAGCGGCGGACTGAGCGGAGCGACGTCGTCCACGCCTCGCGGAACAGCAGCACCGGCAGGAAGAGCAGCAGCACCGTTTCCGGCGGCAGCTCGATCGCCCGCAGCTCGGGCACGAATCCGAGCAGCAGACCGATCACGAGCAGCACCAGCGGCGTCGCGACGCGCAACCGCGGCGCCAGGACGGTTCCGACGAGAAGGGCGATGCCCAGCAGAACCGTGACCTCGAGTCCCTGCATCCCTACCGCCCTTCCGCGTGGTCCACACCAGAGCGTAGAGCCGCGGGCGACCGGACGGGCGGTGTTCCGCCCGAGGTTCGCGGTGGGCGGAGAGCCCGGCGATCAGACCAGGGCGAAGACGACCTCGACCTCGACCGGGGAGTCGAGCGGCAGCACCGGCACCCCGACCGCCGACCGTGCGTGACGACCCGCGTCGCCGAAGATCTCGCCCAGCACCTCGCTCGCACCGTTGATGACACCGGGCTGTCCCGTGAACTCGGGGACGGACGCCACGAACCCGGTCACCTTCACGACCCGAGCGAGGTTGTCGACACCGCCGGCCACATCCGCCGCGGCGGCGATGGCGTTGAGCGCGCACTGACGCGCGAGCTGCTTGGCCGCGTCGGCGGCGACGAGACCGTCGCCCTCGCCGACCTTGCCGATCGCGGGCAGCGCACCGTCGACCATGGGCAGCTGCCCGGAGGTGTAGACGAGACCGTCGTGCTCGGTCGCGGGGATGTAGGCGGCGACGGGCGGGACGACGGGCGGAAGCTGGATGCCGAGCTCGGCCAGACGCGCCGAGACGCTCATGCGCCCGTGCCCTCGAACTGCTGGGCAGCCTGGTGGGCCGCCCCGAGACCGGCGTTGGCTGCTCCCCCGCCCACGGGACGCTTGAAGTAGGCGACGAGCCCGCCCTCGGGTCCAGGGACGACCTGCACGAGCTCCCAGCCCTGCTTGCCCCAGTTGTTGAGGATCGCCGCGGTGTTGTGGATCAGCAGGGGCGTGGTGAGGTACTCCCACGTCGTCATCGGGGCTCCGATCTGTGGCTTTCGCTCGCGCGCCGGCATGCGCGGACGCACGCGCGCAAGGGGTGGTCCTGAGGCGGATGCCCAGGTATCTCGCTTACGATCACCCTATGCCTCACAAGAAACGCACGGCCACCGGTGTGCTCGGCGGTCTCGCCGGCCTGGTCGGCCTGAGCGCTGTGGCCGGGATCCTCGTCACGGCTACCGTGACCCCCGCCATCGCCGTGTCGGGTTACGCAGCCACCAGCGCGATCGACGTCTTCGACAACATGCCGAGCTACCTCGAAGTCGACGAGCTCATGCTGCCGACCGAGTTCTACCGCAAGGACGCAGACGGCAACGACGTCCTCATGACGCAGTTCTACGACCAGAACCGCATCCCGGTCACGTGGGATGAGGTCGCGCCGGTCATGTTCGACGCGATCACGTCGAGCGAGGACAAGAACTACTACACGCACGGCGGCGTCGACCTTCTCGGCACCGCGAGTGCGGTGTTCGGCAACCTGCGCGGCGGCGACACCCGCGGCGGCTCGTCGATCACCCAGCAGTACGTCAAGAACGTGCTGCAACAGGCGTGCGAGAAGGAAGCCAAGTCGCAGGACGAGGTCGAGGCGTGCTTCCGCTCGACCACCGTCTCCTCCGGCACCGACGGCATCGAGCGCAAGCTGCAGGAGATGCGGTACGCGATCCAGCTCGAGAAGCGGTATCCGAAGAACGAGATCCTGCTCGGCTACCTGAACATCGCGCACTTCGGCGGCACCGTCTACGGCATCGGCGCGGCGTCGCAGTACTACTTCGGCGTGCCCGCCTCGCAGCTCACGATCGGCCAGGCCGCGGCGATCGCGGGCATGGTGCAGGAGCCGAACACCTACCGTCTGGATCGTCCCGACAGCGAGTCGAACGGCGCCGCGAACGGCTACGAGCTGACGAAGGACCGTCAGATCTACGTGCTGAACCGCATGTTCTCGGATGGCAAGATCACGCAGGAAGAGCGGGATGCCGCTATCGCGGAGCCGATCACCCCGAACATCCAGGAGCGCCCGCAGGGCTGCCAGCTCGCCGCCGGCGCCGAGTTCTTCTGCGAGTACGTCCGCAACATCGTCCTCGACGACCCGGCCTTCGGCGAGTCGCTCGAGGAGCGCCAACAGAACCTGCGCCGCGGCGGCATGAAGATCTACACCACTCTCGACCCGCAGCTCCAGGATGCCGCGCTCGACGCGATGTCCGTCGTGCCCGCGACCGACGACCGTCTGAACCTCGGCGCCTCTGGCGTCCAGGTCGAGGTCGGCACCGGCCGCGTGCTCTCGATGGTGCAGAATCGCCCGTTCGCGCCCACCGGAGACGACGCCGGCACGGTGACCCCGGTCAACTACAACGTGCGCAACCAGGACGGCGGCGGTGGTCACTCCGCGGGCTCGACCTACAAGGTGTTCAGCCTCATCAACTGGCTCGAGCAGGGGCACTCCGTGAACGAAGTGATCAACGGCCGTGTCGGGAACAAGCGCGTGCTGACGAGCTGCGACGGCGCCACCCAGAACGTCCGCACCGGCAACAGCGGCCGCCCGAACGAGATCGGCAACTTCCAGAGCAGCAACGGCTACTCGGGCACGATCAAGAAGTTCACCGAAGACTCGCTGAACTCGGGCTTCCTCGCGATGGCCGAGCGCATCTCGGTGTGCTCGACCAACCAGGTCGCGATGAAGATGGGCGTCATGCAGTCCAACGGCGACCCGCTGGACGTCAACAACAACCCCTATGATGTGCTGGGATCCGCGGCGGTGGCACCCATCGACATGGCGGAGGCCTACGCGGCGATTGCCGGTGGAGGCACGCGGTGCGAGCCGAAGGTCATCGACCGTGCGGTCAAGTCCGACGGCACCGACATCACGCCGCAGACGAGTTGCGACCAGGCCATCTCCGCCAACGTCGCCGCCACTGCCGCTTTCGCGCTCGAAGGCGTCATGAACGCGACGGGCCAGGGCGCCCGCATCTTCGACGGCGTGCCGGTGTTCGGCAAGACCGGTATCCACGAGTACGAGCACACCTGGATGGACGGTGCGAGCACCAAGGTGGCCACCGTGGTCTGGGTCGGCAACGTCGACGGCTTCGCGAAGCTCAACGAGTACCGCGTCAACGGCTGGCGACTCGATCAGATCCGAAACGCGATCTGGCCGAAGATGCAGGGAGCGGCGAACGCCAAGTTCGGCGGCGATCGGTTCCCGACCCCGGACACGAACCTTACGAAGAACACCCTCACGGAGCTCCCGAACGTCGTCGGTCAGAACGTCGATGAGGCGCGCGGCATCCTCGAGGCGGCCGGCTTCTCGGTGAACGTCGCCGAGCCCACCGACTCGACCGAGCCCGAAGGCCGGATCGTGTCGCAGGATCCGGGCGCGGGTCGCGCCGCGGGCGGCGCGACCATCACGATCACACCGAGCAACGGTCAGGGCGCCACGGTGCCGCCGGTGACGGGCAACCCGCAGGAGGCCGAGCGCCAACTGCGAGCCGCCGGCTTCACGAGCGTGACAACGGCGTGTACCGAGAAGGACGACCCGCCGCAGCCGACGGTGACGGGCACCAGCCCTGCCGCAGGCGAGGCGGTCGGCCGCGGGACGCAGATCACCATCGAGTACACCGCGAAGAACTGCTGATGGCAGGCGTCCGCAGGACGCTCTCCACGATCGCCACCGCCGGCGCCCTGGGCGCCGGCGGTGCGGTCGTCTGGGGGGTGGGCATCGAGCGCCATCTGTTCACCGTCCGTCGCCACGAAGTCCACGTGCTGCCCGAGGGCAGCCCCAGCATCACCGTGCTGCACCTCTCCGACGCCCACATGGCGCCGTGGCAGCAGCGCAAGCAGCGGTGGATCGCAGAGCTGGCCGAGACGACGCAGCCGGACCTGGTCATCAACACGGGCGACAACCTCGGCCATGCCCGCGGCCTCGCCGGCATCCGCCGCGCCTTTGCTCCCCTCCGCGGCGTGCCGGGCTTCTTCGTCCACGGGTCGAACGACGTGTTCGAGCCGAGCGCGCGGAACCCGCTGCGCTACTTCACGGGCCCCTCGCGTCACGCCAAAGCGGCGCCGAAAATCGACACCGCGGCGATGGACTCGTTCTTCGCCGACGACCTCGGCTGGTCCGAGCTCGACAACGCCGCCGCTGCCGTGCGCGTGGCCGGCATGCGAATCGACGGCGTCGGGGTCGACGACGCGCACCGCGACTGGGACGACCTCGACGTGCTGCCGGGCGCTCTGGCGGCCCTGCAAGGCCGCAGAAGCGCCGACCTGACCCTGGGCGTCACCCACGCCCCGTATCGCCGCGTGCTCGACCGTTTCGTGGATCTGGGGGCGGACATGGTCTTCGGCGGCCACACTCACGGCGGGCAGGTCCGCATCCCCTTCGCCTCGCGCGCCCTCGTCGCCAACTGCGATATTCCGCTCGATCAGGCGCGCGGCCTGAGCTCATGGGGTGCGGACCGTGTCCCACTCAATGTGAGCGCGGGCCTCGGTCACTCCATCTATGCGCCGGTGCGTTTCGGGTGCCGCCCCGAGGCCTCCGTGCTGGTCCTCCGCGCTCGGGCGTGAGCCGATTCGTCTTCCGAGCCGGATCGGGGTAAGCTTGGAGGGTTGCCACGGGGTGTGGCGCAGCTTGGTAGCGCGCGTCGTTCGGGACGACGAGGCCGCAGGTTCAAATCCTGTCACCCCGACAGCGAAGAGGCTCCGCCGCAAGGCGGGGCCTCTTTCATGCCACCGGAGAACGGAGCACGGATGCCCATCCCCCGACTGGTCGCCTTCGACCTCGACGACACCCTCGCTCCCTCGAAGAGCGCCATCAACCCGCGTATCGGGCGCCAGCTGCTCGATCTTGCGGCCCGCGTCGAGGTCGCGATCATCTCCGGCGGACAGCTCGCGCAGTTCACCGCGCAGGTCGTCGACCAGCTGCCCGAGACGGATGCAGACCTGCTGTCGCACTTCCACCTGCTGCCGACCTGTGGAACGCAGTACTACCGCCTCTCCCCCGCCGGCATCGAGACGGTCTACGCCCGCTCGCTGACCGATGACCAGAAGTCCCGCGCCCTCGCCGCGGTCGAGGAAGAGGCGCGTCGGCTCGGCCTGTGGGAGAGCGAGACCTGGGGCCCCATCCTCGAGGACCGTGGGTCTCAGATCACGTTCTCCGCGCTGGGCCAGCAAGCTCCCGTCGACGCGAAGATGGCGTGGGATCCCTCCGGCGAGAAGAAGAATGCGCTGCGAGCGGCGGTGGCAGACCGCATCCCCGACCTCGAGGTGCGCGCGGGCGGCTCGACGTCGGTCGACATCACCGAGCGCGGCATCGACAAGGCCTACGGCATGACGCGCCTGATCGAGCAGAGCGGCATCCCGCAGGACGACATCCTGTTCGTCGGCGACCGTCTCGACGAGAACGGCAACGACTATCCGGTGCTCGCGATGGGCGTGGCCTGCCACGCGGTCGAGGGCTGGGAAGAGACCGCCGACTTCCTCGACCAGCTCATCCCCACGCTTCCGCTGCGCTGACCCACTGACGCGGGCGACACCGCGCCACGCATTCGGGCCCCGGGCCGAGCAGCCTGACGACTGCCGGCACCGGGGCCCGTTGCTTCGCGTCCCGTCGTCAGGCTCGCGACGCCGTCTTGGCCCGCGTGGCGGCGCGACGCGGAGCTGAGCCTGTGATCGGCACGAGCCGCTGCAGCTGCGTGACGTGACGCGGCTCGAGCTCCTCTAGGCTCGAGACGCCGAGCAGCTGCATCGTGCGCTCGATCTCGCTGCGCAGGATCGCGATGGTCCGGTCCACGCCCTGACGGCCGCCCGCCATCAGCCCGTAGAGGTAAGCGCGTCCGATCAGAGTGAACTTCGCGCCCTGCGCGATGGAGGCAACGATGTCGGCACCGTTCATGATGCCGGTGTCGACCATGACCGTGGCGTCCTTCCCGACCTCGCGCACGACCTGCGGCAGGAGGTGGAACGGCACGGGGGCGCGGTCGAGCTGGCGGCCGCCGTGGTTCGAGAGCACGATGCCATCGACTCCGAGGTCGATGAGCCGCTTGGAGTCCTCGACGTTCTGCACGCCCTTGATGACGATCTTCCCGGGCCACATGCTGCGGATGACCTCGAGGTCGTCGTAGCTGATGGTCGGGTCCATCGCGGCGTTGAGGAGTTCGCCGACGGTGCCGCCGGTGGTCGTGAGCGACGCGAACTCGAGCTTGGGCGTCGTGAGGAAGTCGATCCACCACCAGGGGCGCGGGATGGCGTTGACGATCGTCCCGACGGTCAGCGCGGGCGGGATGGAGAACCCGTTGCGCTTGTCACGCAGGCGCGCTCCCGCAACCGGGGTGTCCACGGTGAACATGAGAGTGTCGAAGCCCGCCTCGGCCGCCCGCTTGACGAGACCATATGAGATCTCACGATCGCGCATGACGTAGAGCTGGAACCAGTTGCGTCCGTGCGGGTTGGCCGCCCGGACGCCCTCGATCGACGTCGTCCCGAGCGTCGAGAGGGTGAACGGGATGCCGGCCGCGCCCGCGGCGGATGCCCCCGCGCTCTCGCCTTCCGTCTGCATCAACCGGGTGAATCCGGTCGGGGCGATTCCGAACGGCAACGCCGAGCGCCCGCCGAGGATCTCGGTCGACATGTCGACCGATTCCGCCGGACGCAGGATGTCGGGGTGGAACTCGATGTCCTGGAACGCCTGCCGTGCTCGCGCGAGCGAGATCTCGCCCTCCGCCGCACCGTCGGTGTAGTCGAACGCCGCCTTGGGCGTGCGGCGCTTCGCGATGGTCCGCAGATCATCGATCGTCAGGGCCGACGTGAGTCGGCGGCGGCGTCCATTGAGATCGGGGGCCTTGAACTGCATCAGTTCGAGCAGCTCGGGAATCTTGGGCAACTGTCGGGTGACCATATTCTCTCCTCAGTTCCGGCGGGGCCGACGGGGTCGGACCGGATGGGTTCAGGTGGATTCGGGGCGCACGGGGTTCGCGGACGCGTAGTACCCCGTGATGTGGTCGTGGACGGCGGTGCGGGCATCGTCTACCCGCTGTTCGTCGATCGCCGCCACGATCGCGTTGTGCTCGTCGCGCAGGCGGTCCACCGCGCTGTCCCAATCCGGGATGCGCGCGGCACCCTGGAGCACGTAGTCCTCGATCGACGATCGGAGGCCCGCCATCATCGCCGCCACGACTTCGTTGCCCGACGCCTCGGCCAAGGCGACGTGGAACTGCGCATCGAGTACCAGGAAGTCGGCGGGGCTGAGGTCGGCGGCATCCATCGCACGGAGCGCTTCGCGCGCCCGCTCGAGATCGACGTCGGACGAGCCGGCCAGCTCACCGGCGACCCACTCCTCGAGCAGGAGACGCGTGTTCACGACATCCGAGATGGCGAAGCCCTGCGCGGCGACCTGCAACCGAAGGAGCGCCTGCATGCCGCCGGTCGGGCGGGCCACGACGATGGCCCCCGCGCTCGGCCCCGATCCCGTCGCGGTGCGGATGAGGCCCATGACCTCCAGCACGCGGAGCGCTTCGCGCACGCTGGATCGCCCGACCCCGAGCTGCGCGACGAGGTCGCGCTCGGACGGCAGTCGGTCGCCGGGACCGAGCTTGCCGGCGAGAAGATCGGATTCGATCTTCTCCAATACGACGCGCCAGGCGCGCGCCGGGGTTCCGTCAGCCATGACGCCCCTCTCCTTGGTGGCCGGACCACGATACATCTTGTGGTCTGACCGCGCAAAGCCCTGGACAGGCGCGTCGTGAAACGTATCAGTCGCCGGATGCCTCAGGCGAGGCGACCACCCGACTCGCGGAGATAGCACTCAGCGCACATCGACTCGTACGTCACCCGGTCGAGAGCGAGCTCGTCGATCGCCACCTGGTCGCCTTCGAACACGAAGCGTCCGCCGACCAGACGTGCGTTGAAGAGGGCCTTCCGCCCGCAGCGGCAGATCGTCTTCAGCTCTTCGAGACTGTGCGCGAGCTCCATCAGACGCGCCGAACCGGGAAAGGCGCGGGTCTGGAAATCGGTGCGGATGCCGTAGGCGAGCACCGGGACGTTCTCCTCCACCACGGTCCGCAGCAGATCGTCGACCTGCTCCGACGTCAGGAACTGCGCTTCGTCGATGAGGAGGCAGGCGACATCCGCTCCCGTCTCGGCGCGCACGCGCTCACGATGCACGCCGAAGACGGCCCGCAGGTCGTCGTCCGCACCGACGAGGAAGTCGACGTCTCGCTCGACGCCCAGCCGGCTTGCGATCTGGCCGGCGCCCTTCGTGTCGATCTCGGGCTTCGCGAGCAGCACGTGCTGGCCGCGCTCCTCGTAGTTGTAAGCCGCCTGCAGGAGAGCCGTCGACTTGCCGGAGTTCATGGCTCCGTAACGGAAGTAGAGCTTGGCCATGCCCGTCAGGGATTGATCGAGAGCGCTTCGGCCGTCGCCTCGATCGACGCGCGAGCGGCATCCGCCCGCGGGTTCAGCGGCTGCCCGTAGCTCGGGATGAGCTTCTTCAGCTCGGGCTCCCAGCCCGCGATGCGGTCGGGGAAGCACGTCTTGAGAAGTCCGAGCATGATGGATGCCGCAGTCGAGGCGCCCGGCGAGGCCCCCAGCAGACCGGCGATCGACCCGTCGGCAGAGGTCACGACCTCGGTGCCGAACTGCAGCACGCCGCCCTTCTTCGGGTCCTTCTTCATGACCTGAGCACGCTGACCGGCCTGGATCAGCTCCCAGTCCTCGTCTTTCGCGGTCGGCATGAAGACGCGGAGCGACTCCACCTTCTTGCGGTGGTTCTTGAGCAGCTCGCCGACGAGGTACGAGATGAGACTCGGGTTGTCGACGGCCACCTTCAGCATCGGCAGCAGGTTGTGGGGGCGCACCTGCGACACGATGTCGGTGATGCGGCCGTTCTTGAGGAACTTCGGGCTGAACGTCGCGAACGGTCCGAACAGCAGCGAGGCCTCGCCGTCGACGACGCGGGTGTCGAGGTGGGGAACCGACATCGGCGGAGCACCCACCGAGGCCTGCGAGTACACCTTGGCCTTGTGCTGCGAGACGACGGCGGGGTTCGTGGTCTTGAGGAACTGCCCGCCGATCGGGAAGACGCCGTAGCCCTTGATCTCGGGGATACCCGACTTCTGCAGCAGCTTCAGCGCCCAGCCGCCGGCCCCGACGAAGACGAAGCGCGCGTCGGTGTGCCCGGGGGTCTTGCCGAGGCGATTGCGCCAGAAGACCCGCCACGAGCCGTCCTTCTGGCGGCTCAGCGTGCGCACCTCACGGTCGGTGATGACCTCCACGCCCTGCTCCTGCAGGTGCGAGAACAGCTGCCGGGTGAGCGATCCGAAGTCGACATCCGTGCCGGCGGGGACGCGCGTCGCCGCGAACGGCTCGCCCTTGCGGCGCTCCTGCATCAGCAGCGGCGCCCACTGGTTGATGACGCGCGAGTCTTCCGAGTACTCGATGCCCGCGAAGAGGGGCTGGTCCTTGAGCGCCTCGTAGCGGCGCTTGAGGAACGCGACGTCCTTCTCACCGCGGACGAAGGTCATGTGAGGCGTCGCGTTGATGAACGTCGACGGCTCGTCGAGGATGCCGCGCTCGATGAGCGAGGCCCAGAGCTGACGGCTCTGCTGGAACTGCTCGTTGATCGTGATCGCCTTGCCGGGATCTACCGAGCCGTCCGACGCCTCGGGCGTGTAGTTCAGCTCGCACAGCGCGGCGTGGCCCGTGCCCGCGTTGTTCCACGGGTTCGAGCTCTCCTGCGCCAGATCCGACAGGCGCTCGTGCACCTCGATCTTCCAATCGGGCTGGAGCTGCTTCAGCAGCACACCGAGCGTGGCACTCATGATGCCCCCGCCGATCAGGACGACGTCGACCTTTTCACTCACGATGCACCAGTCTATCCCGGTGGCGGCGCGCGGCATCCCGCCGCCCCGCCTTGACGTCAGAGACGCTCGGCGACGATCTCCGCGATCTGCACCGCGTTCAGCGCGGCACCCTTGCGGAGGTTGTCGTTGCTGATGAACAGCACGAGTCCCTTGCCCTCGGGCGCGGACTGGTCGGCGCGGATGCGGCCGACGTAGCTCGGGTCGTTGCCGGCTGCCTGCAGAGGCGTCGGGACCTCCTCGAGCACGACACCGGGCGCCGCGGCCAGGACCTCGCGCGCCCGCTCCGGCGTGATGTCGCGCGAGAACTCGGCGTGGATAGACAGCGAGTGACCCGTGAACACGGGGACGCGCACGCAGGTGCCGGCGACACGCAGGTCGGGCAGCTCGAGGATCTTGCGGCTCTCGTTGCGGAGTTTCTTCTCCTCATCGGTCTCGTTGTCGCCGTCGTCCACCAGGTTGCCGGCGAACGGGATGACGTCGAACGCGATCGGGGCGATGTACTTCTCGGGCTGCGGGAAGTCGACCGCCGAGCCGTCGTGCACGAGATCGAGCGTGTGTCCCTGAGCGAGGACCCCCTCGACCTGGCCGAGCAGCTCTTCGGCGCCGGCGAGGCCCGAGCCCGAGACCGCCTGATAGGTCGAGACGATGAGGCGCTCGAGCCCCGCCTCGGTGTCGAGCACCTTCAGCACCGGCATCGCGGCCATCGTGGTGCAGTTCGGGTTCGCGATGATGCCCTTCGGCGGGGTAACCGTGGCGTGGGGGTTGACCTCGCTGACGACGAGGGGAACCTCGGGGTCCATGCGCCAGGCGCTGGAGTTGTCGATGACGACGGCGCCCGCTTCTGCGAAGCGCGGCGCGTGCGCGCGCGATCCGGTCGCCCCCGCAGAGAAGAGCGCGATGTCGATGCCGGCGGGGTCTGCGGTGGCGATGTCCTCGATGATCACATCGTGCCCGGCGAACTCGATCGAGGTGCCCGCCGAGCGCGCGGTGGCGAACAAGCGCAGTTCGCGGATCGGGAAGTTCCGCTCGACGAGAATCTCGCGCATGACCTTTCCGACCTGGCCAGTGGCGCCGACGACGGCGACGGAGAGTCCGGAATCGGAGATGCGGGTCATAGCGGTTCCTTGCGTGGAGCGTGATCGGGTTTCGGCGATTCTATCGGCGCACCGGGGCGGGTCCGACGCACGTGACGGCCGATGACCGCGCGATTCACGCCATCTCGGGGCGGTTCCACTCCCCCGGCACGTCGAGGGCGCCGTAAGCGAGGTCGACCCCGCCAGTGCCGACGGAGGCGGTGCAGACGAGCAGCGACAAGGTCGGGACGCCGTACGGACGGTTGTCGCGGATGATCGCGGCGTCGTCGGTGGCCGGGGTGGCCGCGGTGTCCTGGAGCACGTCGAGCCAGGGCTGCAGGCCGTCCGCGCGATCGAGCTCCGGCGCGGCCGCCGCGAACTCGCCGAGCCAGCGACGGATCCGGGCGGTGCGCGGATCGTCGACGTCGTCGTGGGCGATCATGTGGGTGCCGGGACGGAGGTCGACCGTCCGCAGGGTCGCGGCATCCCACATCGAGACGCGGACCCCACCGGGCGAGACGTCGACGAGATTGAAGCCGTGCGTGGGCGGGGCGCCCGTCGGCGGCGAGCCCGCGACCGCATCCAGGACGATGCCGCCGCGCGACAGCGCCGGCGCGCCATCCGGGAGCACGTCGGCTCGATTCAGGATGACGGCCAGCCGGCGAGCGGCCGGGTCGGCGGCGAGCCAGGCCCCGCCGGCGCGACGGTCGCGCACGCCGACGACATCGGCGTGCGTGTCGGGCCACCAGGGACCGATCGGGTCCCACGCACGCGACGGATCCTCGTCGCGGACGGCCAGCAGCCGAACCGGCCGGCTCGGATCGGCGGGCACCTGGATGACGACGGTGCACATGGGATCACTCGCTCTCGGCGGCCGGTGGTCGATCCGCGCACCCCGCCCGGGGCCGTGGGAGGATCGGGGGCATGTTCATCGTAGTCGGGGTCACCGGTGGCATCGCCGCCTACAAGAGCGTCCAGCTCGTACGGCTGCTCGTCCAGCAGGGGCACGACGTCCACGTCATCCCCACCGAGGACTCGCTGCGCTTCATCGGCCTGACGACATGGGAGGCGATCAGCCGCAACCCCGTCACGACGTCCGTCCACGACGACGTCGCGCGTGTGCGGCACGTCGCCCTGGGGCAGAGCGCCGACCTCGTGATCGTCGCGCCCGCGACGGCCAACACGATCGCGTCGATGGCCGCGGGTCTGGCATCCGACCTGCTGGGCACGACGCTCCTCGCCACCACGGCACCCGTCGTGGTCGCCCCTGCGATGCACACCGAGATGTGGCGGCACCCGGCGACCGCCGCCAACGTCGCCACGCTCCGCGAGCGCGGCGTGCTGCTCGTCGGGCCCGCGGACGGCCCGCTGACCGGCGGCGACAGCGGCCCGGGCCGCATGTCGGAGCCAGAGGACATCGTCGCGGCGGCTCTCGCGCTGGTGTCCCCCGCGCCGACCGACCTCGACGGCCTGCACGTCGCGGTCTCGACCGGGGGCACCCGCGAACCGCTCGACCCCGTGCGCTTCCTCGGCAACCGGTCGAGCGGTCGTCAGGGCGCGGAGATCGCCGTCGAGGCGGCGCGGCGCGGCGCCACGGTGACGCTCGTCGCGGCATCCGTCGACGCCGGCGTTCTCGACGCCGCCATCGCGCACCCGCGCATCACGGTCCAGCATGTCGAGACCGCGGCTGAGCTCGGCGGGGCGATGTCGGATGCCGCCGCCGCGGCAGAGATCGTCATCATGGTCGCAGCCGTCGCCGACTATCGCGCCGCTCGGGTGTCGGAGCACAAGCTGCGGAAGGAGGACGGTCCGCTCGAGACGATCGAGCTGGTGCCGAACGACGACATCCTCGCAGGGCTCGCCGCCGCTCGCCGCGACGGTCAGACCGTTGTCGGGTTCGCCGCCGAGACCCGGGACGACGACCTGCTGGAGCGCGCGCGACGCAAACGCGACCGCAAGGGCGTCGACCTCCTCGTCGTGAACGAGGTCGGGTGGGACGCCGGTTTCGGTGCGGGCGAGAACGCCGTCGCCGTCATCGGACACGGCGGCACGGTTGTCGCCGAAGCCTCCGGTCCGAAGGACGCCGTCGCGCGCGCAATCTGGGACGCGATCGTCGCGCTCCGCGCCGCGAGCTGACGCTCAACCCCTGGCCGGGCGCGATACATCCGTCGGATGTGTGGTGCCCACGCGCACTCAGAGTCACGCGGAGGCGACACCAGCACCACCGGTCCTGCAGGTGTATCGCCACCGCCACGCCGCGGCGGGGCCGACTGCGGACGAGCGGGATCAGCTCAGGGCGCGCTCGCGGATGAAGGCCGTCAGCGCGGCGGCGTCGTCGGGCAGGTCGACGACGTGCTGCGGCGCATCGAGCATCGCCTGCAGCTCGTCGGAGTAGGTCATGTCGATCCCGATGGCTTCACGGATGGTCTCCGCGAACTTCTCGGGCTTGGCGGTCTCGAGGACGAGCATGGCCTCGCCGGGCTCGATGTACTGGCGAGCAACGGTGACTCCGTCGGCGGTGTGCGGGTCGATGATCTCGCCCGCTTCCTCGTGGACCGCGCGGATGGTGGCGAGGCGGTCGGCGTGCGTGGACGTTCCGCTGACGATGCCGAACTCGGCGGTGAAGCGAGCGAGGTCGGCGGAGAAGTCCGCGAAACCCTGCGACTCGAGATCCTTCCACGCCGCGACGACGCGCTCGGGGTCTCGCCCGACGAGTTCGAAGATGAAGCGCTCGAGGTTCGAGGCCTTGGAGATGTCCATCGACGGGCTCGAGGTCTGCAACGTCTGCGCGGCGGAGCGCGGACGGTAGATGCCGGTGCGGAAGAACTCGTCGAGCACGTTGTTCTCGTTCGCCGCCAGCACGAGCCGGCGGATCGGCAGACCCATCTCGCGCGCGTAGAACCCCGAGAGGATGTTGCCGAAGTTGCCGGACGGCACCGTGATCGAGACCTCGGCGTGGCCGTCGGCGTCCGTCGCGCGCAGCCAGGCCCAGAAGTAATAGACGACCTGCGCCGTGATGCGGGCGAGGTTGATCGAGTTGACCGCGCCGAGGCGCAGCGACCGCTTGACCTCGAGGTCGCCCGCGAGCTCCTTGACCAGGTTCTGGCAGTCGTCGAAAACGCCCTCGATGGCTATGTTGTGGATGTTCGGCTCGTCGAGCGAGAACATCTGCGCCCGCTGGAACGGGCTCATGCGGCCCTGCGGCGACAGCATGAACACGGCGATGCGCTCCTTGCCGCGCAGCGCGTACTCAGCGGCCGATCCGGTGTCGCCCGAGGTCGCACCGAGAACGTTGAGCACGGACCCCGTGCGCGCGAGAGCGTGCTCGACGACCTGACCGAGGAACTGCATCGCGAGATCCTTGAAGGCCAGCGTGGGGCCCTCGGAGAGCCCGACCAGCGTGATCCCGCCACCGATCCGCCGCAGCGGCACGACAGCATCGGGGAAGGGAGCGTATGCGGCCTCGGTCATGCGGGCGAGGTCGTCGCGCTCGATGTCGGTGGCGAAGAGCGCCAGGACCTCGGTGGCCAGCTGCGGGTAGGTCAGGGCACGCCAGCGCTCCAGGGTCTCGGGCGAGACCGAGGGCATCTCTTGCGGCACGGCGAGACCGCCATCGGTCGCGAGCCCCTCGAGGAGAGCGTCGCAGTACGGCAGCGGCTCAGCGCCGCCTCGGGTCGAGATGTACAGCACGCGGGGCTCCTCGGTGACGGGTCGGGGACGGCTTTCGATTGTCGCAGGTGCCGCGCCTGCCCGGCGTCGGCGGGGCGTCGACGGCCGGCGGGGCGTCAGCGCCCGGTGCCGGCGTAGACGACCGCTTCGGTGTCGCCGTCGAGCCCGTACGCCGTGTGCACGACGCGAGCCGCCTCGGCGAGCTCGTCGCCGCGGACGACGACGGAGATGCGGATCTCCGAGGTCGAGATCATCTCGAGGTTCACCCCGGCGTTCGACAGCGCTTCGAACAGCGTCGCGGAGACGCCCGAGTGCGTGCGCATCCCGGCACCGACGACGGAGAGCTTTCCGATCTGATCGTCGTGCACGAGGCTCTCGAAGCCGACCTCGCTCTGCTCGCCCGCGAGGGCGCGGAGCGCGACGGTCGCATCCGTCTTGGGCAGCGTGAACGAGATGTCGGTGCGACCCGTCGTGGCCGCCGAGACGTTCTGGACGATCATGTCGACGTTCGCGCCCGACTTCGCCACGATCTTGAAGATCTCGGCAGCCTTGCCCGGGACGTCGGGCACGCCGATGACGGTGATCTTGGCCTGGCTGAGGTCGGTGGCGACGCCCGCGACGATCGGCTCTTCCATCTCTTCTTCCTTTCGGCCTTCGGGCAGCGTCATCCCGGGACCGAGCACGAACGTGCCGGACCCCGAGCTGAACGTCGACCGGGCGTTGATCATGACGCCGTGACGGCGGGCGTACTCCACCGCACGGATGTAGAGGACCTTGGCGCCGTTCGCGGCGAGCTCGAGCATCTCCTCCGCCGAGACGACGCCGAGCTTGCGAGCCTTAGGCACAACGCGCGGGTCGGCGGTGTAGATGCCGTCGACGTCGCTGTAGATCTCGCAGACGTCGGCCGAGAGCGCTGCGGCGAGCGCGACGGCCGTGGTGTCGGATCCGCCACGGCCGAGCGTCGTGATGTCGCGGGTGTCGCGGTTGAACCCCTGGAACCCCGCGACGATGACGATCGCTCCCTCGTCGAGGGCCTCGCGCAGCCGCACGGGCGTGACGTCGACGATGCGCGCGGCACCGTGCGTGGCATCCGTGATCATGCCCGCCTGGCTGCCGGTGAACGACCGCGCCTCGAAGCCCATCGAGTGGATGGCCATCGCCAGGAGCGCCATCGAAATGCGCTCGCCCGAGCTCAGGAGCATGTCGAGCTCGCGGGGAGCCGGGATCGGTGCGACCTCGTTCGCGAGATCGAGCAGCTCATCGGTGGTGTCGCCCATCGCGCTCACCGCGACGACGACGTCATGACCGGCGCGGCGGGTGTCGACGATGCGCTTCGCGACCCGCTTGATGCTCTCCGCGTCGGCGACGGACGACCCGCCGTACTTCTGCACGATCAATGCCATGTGGGACTCCCGGATGCCGGTGCCGGCGCGATTGCTACGGGCGCCCGGATGCCGCGCCCACCGGACCATCTTACGGAGCGTCCCATGCGCGCAGCGCCATGTGACGACCCGTCCGGGAGCGAGGCCCCGGGCGCACGGACCTAGGCTGGAACCCATGGGACGCCGCTCGCTCTTCACGGCGCTGAATGCGCTCGTCCACACCTCCGATCCGGCCGGCGGCCCGGCGACGGAGATGCTCCCGGTGATCGACGACGCGTTCGCGGTGCGGGTGCTCGACCTGGCGATCCGACTCGGCGAGACGATGCTCGTGGCGGGCTCGCCGGCCAGCGAAGTGACCCTCACGATCGTGCGGGTCTCGGGGGTCTACGGCCTCGACCCGGTGCACGTCGACGTGACGTACAACTCGATCACCGTCGCGCACCATCGCAGCGGCGAGGACCGACCGATCACGCTCATGCGCGTGGTCCGCGGCGCCGCGCCCGACCATGCACGGCTGCAGCGGTTGCAGGCGCTCGTGGCCGAGATCCGGTCGGGACTCCCCCTGGATGCCGCGGCCCTGCGCTTCCGCGGCATCCGTCGCACACCGTTCCGGTATCAGCAGCCCGTCGCCGTCGCCGCGCAGGCGCTGCTGGCGGTCGGGGTCGCGGTGATGTTCGGGGCGAACTGGCTCGTCATCGTGCTGTCGTTCCTCGCCGCGGGGTCGGCGGCGGTGACCCAGTTCCTCCTGGGCCGGGCGCGCGTGCCGTTCTTCTTCAGTCAGATCGCCGGGGCGTTCGTGCTCACGATCGTCGCCGCGGCCTCCCCGCTTCTTCGAGCGACGGGGTGGGAGGCCGCGATGACCATGCGCCCCTCCGTCATCGTCGCCTCGGGCATCGTGCTGATGCTGGCGGGCCTCACCGTGGTCGGGGCGGCTCAGGACGCCATCGACGGTTTCGCGCTGACGGCGATGGGCCGCATCCTCGAGCTGGTGACGCAGACTCTCGGCGTCGTGCTCGGCATCCTCGCCGGCATCGAGACCGCGCGAGTCATCGGGCTGGGCCTGGAGGCCCCGACGGAGGCGCTGCCGCTCGGACCCGTGCCGCTGCAGTTCCTCGGCGCAGGTCTGATCGCCCTCGCCGTCGCCGTCATCAACGGGGCCGGGCTCCGCATCATCGTCGTCAGCGTCGCGCTCAGCATCGTCGCGTGGCTCGGATACGTGGCCGCGGCCTCGCTCGGCTTCGAGACGGCGGCGGCGAGCGGCGTCGGCGCGTTCGTCGGGAGCCTCGTCGGCATTCTCGCCGCTTATCGTCTGCACGTTCCGTCTGTCGCGATCACGACGGCGGCGATCCTGCCCATGGTCCCCGGTGCCGCGGTGTTCCGCGGGCTCCTCGGCGTGGTCGAGTCGGGTGACAGCCCGGCGACCCTGCTCACCGGATTCAGCACCCTCGCGGCAGCCGCGACCGTCGGCATCGCCCTGGCGGTGGGCGCGTCGCTCGGCATCTACCTCGGCCAGCCGCTCCGCGCGTCGCTGGGGTCGGTCATCCGTGCGCGCGCGCGGGTGCGCTGAAACCGAGAGAAGCGAAACGGCCGCGTCACGAGCAGGCGGGGAACCTGCCGCGGACGCGGCCGAGACGAAGCGACGCGGAGATCAGCCGAACAGCGCGGCGGCCTCCTCGTAGCGGTACAGCGGAACGGTGTTCAGCTCGCCGAGGGCCTCGTCGAACGAGACGCGGACGATGTCGGTGCCCTTGAGCGAGACCATCTGACCCCAGGCACCGTCGACGAGCGCGTCGGCCGCCGCGAGCCCGAGGCGCGTGGCCAGCACACGGTCGAACGCGGACGGCGAGCCGCCGCGCTGGATGTGACCGAGCACGGTGGCGCGCGTCTCGATGCCGGTCAGGCGCTCGATCTCGGGAGCGAGCACCTCGCTGATGCCACCGAGACGGGGACGGTTGAACGCGTCGAGGCCCTTGTCGCTGTAGGCCTCGTCCTGACCCTTCAGCTTGAAGCCCTCCGACACGACGACGAGCGGGGCGCGGCCACGGTCGAACGCCTTGGTCACCTGCGCCGTGATCTCCTCGATCGACATCGGCACCTCCGGGATGCAGATGACGTGGGCGCCGGCGGCGATGCCGGCGTGCAGGGCGATCCAGCCGACGTGACGGCCCATGACCTCGGCCACCATGCAGCGCTGGTGCGAGTCACCGGTCGTGCGCAGGCGGTCCATCGCGTCGGTCGCGATGTTGACGGCGGTGTCGAAGCCGAACGAGTAGTCGGTCGCCTTCAGGTCGTTGTCGATAGTCTTCGGCACACCGAGGACGTTGATGCCGTCGTTGGCGAGACGGTTGGCCGCAGCGAGCGTGCCTTCGCCGCCGATAGCGATGATGCCGTCGATGCGGTGCTTGTCGAGGGTCGCCGCGATGTTCTCGGCGCCGCCACGGGGGCCTTCGTACGGGTTGGTGCGGCTCGTACCCAGAATGGTTCCGCCGACCTTCGACAGGCCCTTCACCTCGTGGCGCGTGAGGGGGAAGAAGTCGCCGTCGACGACGCCGCGCCAGCCGTCGCGGATGCCGACGAACTCGATGTTGTACGAGGTGGTGCCCTTGAGCACGACGCCTCGGATGACAGCGTTGAGTCCGGGGCAGTCGCCGCCGCTGGTGAGGATGCCGATCTTCATGGGGAGATCCTTCGTTGTTGCTCAGGGTGGAGTGTGGCGACGCTGCCTCAGGTCGAGACTATCGTCGCGGCGCGGGTGCTGCCAGGCGAGCCCGCCGGGAGAACTCGCGAGGCCCGTGCGGATGCGACCAGGCGCGCCCTCCGACCACCGACGAACAGCGGAGAGGACGGCTCAGTCCGCGCCGAGCGCCTGACGCAGCAGGTGCATGAGAGCCGACAGCTGCACCGAGTCGCTCGAGGTCGGGTCGACGGCCTCACCATCGAGCGCCCGAGCCGCGAGACCCTGCTTCGAGTCGATGAGCTCGGCGATCTTCGTGTCGATCGTGTGAGCGGCGATGATCCGCCACGCGGTGACGGGCTCCTCCTGACCGATGCGGTGCACCCGGTCGATCGCCTGCGTCTGCTCGGCCGCCGTCCACGACAGCTCGGCGAGGACGACGTTCGAGGCTGCCTGCATGTTCACGCCGACGCCGGCAGCCGTCAGCGAGCACACCGCGATGGCGACATCGGGATCGTTGTTGAACGCGTCGATCGCGTCCTGGCGTGCCGTCGCGCTCTGATCGCCGCGCAGCGACACGGTCCGCAGCCCGGCGGCCGCGAAGTGGGCCTCAGCGGCATCCATGACGTCGATGTGCTTGGCGAAGAACACGACCTTGCCGACGGAGCGCTGCAGCTGGGCCGCGTAGTCGGCGGCGAGCACGGCCTTGGCCTGGCCGATGCGGCGGACCATCGTGAAGACGTTCTCGGCGCCGGTGCCCGCGGCCTTCGACTCCTCGAGCTCCTGCGTCGCGACGAGGCGCACGATGTCGGAGTCGGCCTCGCCGATGAGCACACGGTCGCCGCGCGCCTCGATGATCCGGCGGTACCGCGCGGCGAGACGCTCGCCGAGCTCGTGCTCGGCCTGGCGGATCGACCGGCCGTACTCGTCGTCGAGCTGCACGGGCAGGTCGGCGATGAGCTTGTCGGGAAGGTCGGCGGCGACGTCCTTCTTCTTGCGGCGCACGATGCCCATCGAGATGACGGCGTCGCGGGCAGCGGGATAGAACGCCTTGTCGGCCGGCGTGAGGCCGGTCTCGTCCAGACGCTCCATGAGCACGGGGCCGGGCTTCTCGCCGTTGGTCCACCCCAGGAACCGCCAGATCGCGTCGAAGTCCTCGACGTCGTTGATCAGCGGGGTTCCGGTGAGGGCCAGCATGAGCGGGTCGCGCACCTGCTCGCGAATGCGGCCCGCGAGGGCGAGCACGTTCTGCGAACGCTGCGAGCTGAGGTTCTTGATGAAGTGCGCCTCGTCGACGACCATGCCGCGCAGGCCGATCGAACCGAGCCACGAGAGGTGGCGGTCGAGCACCTCGTAATTGACGATGAAGACGTCGGCGAACGCGTCGATCTGATCGCCGTCGCCCGAGATCACGGTCGCGCGTCGCTGCGGCGTCCAGCGCTCGACCTCGCGCGCCCAGTTCATCTTGACCACGTTCGGCACGACGGCCAGCAGCGGATAGGCGCCGGCGACGGATGCTGCGAGCACCGACTGCGCCGTCTTTCCGAGACCCGGCTCGTCGGCAAGCAGGAACGAGCGGTGACCGGCTCGCACCGACTCGAGGAACCGCGACTGGTGCGGCATGATCTCGAGACCCTTGGGCGACAGGCGGTCGAACTCCGGCACGGGAGGCAGGTCCATCGAGGCAGCCGCCCCGCCGGCGCCGGACTCGAACGCCTTGTAGAGCGGCCCCATCAACTCCCAGCCGTCGAGTCTCCGACGCGGGGTGTCGTGCGGCGCGTGCAGCTCGAGGTCGGGCGCGAGGAAGGGGTTCGCCTCGCGTCGTGCGATCACCTGCGGCGGTGTGACCTGCCGGTCGGCGAGAGCCGCGGGCACGACGGGCGCCTGAACCGGAGCGGCATCGGTGATGATGAGCTCGTCCTCCGGCAGCTCGGCACCCGACTCGAGAAGCCAGTCGCGCCGCATCCGCTTCGCCACCGGCGACGTCGCCTGGTCGACCTCGAGCAGCTGGATGAGAGACGTGTCGCGCGCGGCCGTCTTCGCGAGGATCGTGGCGACGCCGTCGAGCCGCTTGAGCAGCTCCGCCCGGGCGGCGGTGGAGACGTTCTCGTCGGCCTTCACCCGCGCGCGCTCTTCGCGCACCAAGAAGGCGATGACCTGGAACTTGACGCGGTTCGTGGGTCCGAGCTTTCCGCGCTGGGCCTTGGCCTCGACCTCGCGCACCTTGCGCGCCAAGATCGGGATCAGCGGCGCGTCATCATCGCGTCGGGCGGACGAAGATCTCCGTCGGCGGTTGGCGGTCGCTGCGGCGGTGGCCATGGTCGGCATGCTCCTCCTGAGCCTGAGTGCCGGAGTTCCGTCGTGACGGAAACGTACGAGGTGCCGCTCGAACGGACACCGGAGCGTCATGCGAGCGAAGGGCGTTCGCGTCGGTCGGCCACGGGCACTCGCTTCAGCGAGCTGCGGCGTCGAACCCGACGATGTCCCCGCTCACCATTCTATGCCATGACCGGCGCGCCCCGCGATGCGGGGCGTTACTCAGCGCCAGAGCTGAGCGACGATGCCGGGGGTGTAGGAATCGGGGCTGTAGTTGACCCACCGCGTCGACACCCAGGCGTTCCCGCGAAGGAAGTGAGTCTCACCCAAGTCGACGACTTCTTCGTCCATCGAGAGCATCTGCTGCGATGTCCGGAAGTAAACGCCTCCCGAAGCTTCCTCTGAGCCGAAGCCCGCGGTGGACAACGCGTCAGCGATGAGTTCGGACTGGGCGGGCGAGACGAGTGCCACGGTGGTCGCGATGCCTCGGTCGGAGGGCTTTCCCCACGTGCAACGCAAGCTCGGCACCCCCGATTCGAGCACCGTCAGGGCCTCGGCGTTCTCGGTCGAGTACATCGTCACGCCAGGGTCGTTCAGCGGGGCGATCTCAGCGTCGAGCGTGGCGCGCAGATCGCCCGTGAAGAGCTCGTCGCATGACGACGGCAGATTGATCTCGTCGGTTGTCGACCGCGTCTCGACAGGGCTTGGCGTCTCCGACGGAGTGGGCGCGAGCGACGGCGTCGCGGCCGACTCGGACGGAGCGGGTGTAGCAGCTCCGCCGGCGGGAGTCGCGCATGCCGTAGCCAGCAGCGCGACCGCCGTGACGACCGGGATGAAGCGGAGAGCTGTGCGGTGTCTGACGGCCATGAACTGATCCTAACGAGCCGGGTCGGCTACGCGCTCCGGCGCGCGGGCCGCAACGCCGATCGCAGTCGCAGGCTGTTGAGCACGACGAAGACGCTCGAGAACGCCATGGCGGCCGCGGCGACCATCGGGTTGAGCAGACCGGCCACCGCGAGCGGCACGGCGGCGACGTTGTAGGCGAAGGCCCAGAACAGGTTGCCGCGAATGATGCCGAGGGTACGGCGGCTGAGTTCGATCGCCTCGGCCACGGCCCGGGGGCTGCCAGCGGTGAGCGTGATGTCGCTGGCGTGCTTGGCGGCATCCGTGCCACCGCCCATCGCGATGCCGAGGTCGGCAGCGGCGAGGGCGGCCGCGTCGTTGACGCCGTCGCCGACCATCGCGACGCGCTTCCCCGCGGCCTGGCGGCGCCGTACCTCCTCGAGCTTGCCCTCGGGACGCACGTCGGCGACCACGTCGTCGATGCCCAGCTCGCGGGCGACCGCCCCCGCGGCGCCGGCGTTGTCGCCGGTGACCAGGACCACCGAGGCCCCGGTGCGGTGCAGCCGCGCCACGGCTTCGCGGGCGTCGTCGCGGACCCGGTCCGAGACCGCGATGACCGCACGGACCGCCCCGTCCCAGCCGACGGCGACGACGGAAGCACCGGATGCCGCGGCGTCGCGCGCGGCTTCATCGAGCTCGGAGCTCAGCTCGCCCAGTCGCTGGGTGACGAAGGCGACGCTCCCCGCGGTGACCTCGCGCCCCTCGACTACGCCGCTGACGCCGCCTCCGGCGACGCCCGTGAACTCCGTCACCGGCGGCACGGTGCCAGCGGCTGCGACGATCGCGCGCGCGATCGGGTGCTCCGAGGCGGATTCGACGGCGCCGGCCGCCCGCAACGCGTCGTCGCGATCGGCTCCGGCCGCGGTGACGACCGAGGCGACGGACATCCGCCCCTCGGTGAGGGTGCCGGTCTTGTCCATGAGCACGACGTCGATGCGCTCGGCGGCCTCGAGGGCTTCGGGACCGGTGATGAGGATGCCGAGCTCGGCGCCTCGGCCGGTGCCGACGAGGACGGCGATGGGCGTCGCGAGCCCGAGCGCGCACGGGCAGGCGATGATCAGGACCGCGACGGCGGCGGTGAAGCCCGCGGCGACGGGTGCGCCGGCGATGACCCAGCCGAGAAGGGTCAGCACTGCCACGACGATGACGACGGGGACGAACACCGCCGAGACGCGGTCGGCGAGACGCTGCACGCGGCTCTTGCCCGACTGGGCCTCGTCGACCAGCCGCGCCAGATGCGCGAGGCGGGTTTCGTCGCCGACCGAGGTGGCGCGTACCCGCAACCGTCCGCCGGAGGCGATCGTGCCGCCGGTGACCTCGGAACCGGGGCCGACGTCGACGGGCACCGACTCGCCCGTCAGCATGCTCTCGTCCACCGCCGCCGCGCCGTCGACGACGATGCCGTCGGTGGCCACCTTCTCACCGGGCCGCACGATGAACTCGTCGCCCGCATGCAGCGCGTCGATGCCGACGCGACGCCCGTCCGGCAGCTCGACATCCGCCGCCCCGAGCTCGAGCAGGGCGCGCAGCGCGGCGCCCGCACGTCGCCGCGAGCGCTGCTCGATGTAGCGACCGAGCAGGATGAGCACGGTCACCGCTGCGGCGACCTCGAAGTAGACGAGCGATGTCGGGTCGTGCACGGGGCCGAAGAGGACGACGTCGTGACGGATGCCGATGCGCCCGGCGGAGCCGAACAGCACCGCCCACAGGCTCCAGGCGAAGGCCGCGAAGGTGCCCAATGTGACGAGCGTGTCCATCGTCAGCGCGCCGTGGCGCGCGTTCGCGAAGGTGGCGCGGTGGAACGGCCAACCCGCCCAGAACACGACCGGCGCGGTCAGGACGAGCGACACCCACTGCCAGCCGGGGAACTGCCACGCCGGCACCATGCCGAGCGCCACGACGGGCGCGGCGAGCACGATGCCCCAGATCAGCCGGGTGCGCAGAGTGGTCTGGCCCGGCATGTCCTCGACGTCGTGCTGGTGGCCCGGAGCGTCATGATGCTCCGCCGGATGCTGCGCCGGAGAGGAGCGCACTCGAGCGGTATACCCCGCCTGGCCGACGGCCTCGACCAGGTCGTCGACCGAGACGGCGGCGGGATGCTCGACGCGCGCCGACTCGGTCGCGAGGTTCACCGTCGCGTGGACACCGTCCAGGCGCTGCAGCCGCTTCTCGACCCGGGCGACACAGCTCGCGCACGTCATCCCCTCGATGTCGAGGACGGCATGGCTGCTCTCCCGCCCGGCGGTGTCCGCGCTCATCAGCGGCGTCCGGTGACCGTGTAGCCCGCCTCGGCCACAGCGGCCGAGACGACGTCGTCGTCGGGCGGCTGCACAGCCGTGACCGCGACGGTGCCGGCGTCGACGTCGACGGCGACGTCGGAGACGCCCGGGACGAGCCCGAGCTCGCGGGTCACCGCTGCGGCGCAGTGCCCGCAGGTCATGCCTTCGACGGTGTAGGTCTGAGTCGTCATGATGCTCCTTCGTGGTTCAGCGACGACAACAGGATACCCCCCAGGGGTATTCCCGTCGATGCCTCGAGATCCGGACGGCGTACGCTGAAAGCATGTCCACGATCTCCGAGCGCGAGCTCGCCGCGACCCTCGACCACGCCATCCTCAAGCCCGAGCTGACCCGCGACCAGGTCGACGCCGAGCTCGACATCGCCGCCGAGTGGCGAGTCTTCTCGGTGTGCGTACGCCCCTCCGACATCCCGCACGCTGTCGCGCGTCTCGCGGGCACCGGTGTCGCCGTCGGTACGGTCATCGGCTTCCCCCACGGCACGACGTCCACGGCGTCGAAGGTCGCCGAGGTCCGTCAGGCCGCCGCGGACGGCGCCTCAGAGTTCGACATGGTCGTCAACATCGCCGCGCTGCGCTCGGGCTTCGACGACGTCGTGGTCGACGACATCCGCGCCGTGGTCGAGGCCGCCGAAGGCAAGATCGTCAAGGTCATCCTCGAGACGAGCCTGCTCGATGACGAGCAGATCGCCCGCGGCAGCCGCCTGACCGAGGCCGGCGGCGCCGACTTCGTCAAGACCTCGACCGGCTTCGCCGGCGGCGGGGCGACAGTTCCCCACGTCCGCCTCATGCGCGAGAACGTCGGCGAGGCCGTGCAGGTCAAGGCCTCCGGCGGCGTGCGCAGCTTCGCTGACGCCGTCGCGATGCTCGACGCAGGCGCCACGCGCCTCGGCACGAGCGGCAGCGCGACCATTCTCGGCGAGGCGCGCCGACTCGAGGCCGGCGGCGCAGCCACCGGCGCGGTCGACGAGTCGTCGTACTGATCCCGCGGGCTGCGGCCCGCACGGGCGCGCGAGGCGCTGGCCTCAGGCGAGGGCCTCGCGCACGCGGACGACATCGTCGTCCATCTGCTCGATGAGCGCCGGGATACCCGCGAACGCGACCATCCCGCGGATGCGGGCCGTGAAGCGGACCTCGACGCGGTGACCGTAGAGGTCGAGATCCGTCTCGTCGAGCACGTACGCCTCGACCTGTCGCTGCGGCACGTCGTCGAACGTGGGATTGGTGCCCACCGAGATCGCCGCCGGATACCGGATGACACTTGCCGGCATCGCGCCGTCGGCACCCGGCATCCCGAGGTCGACGAGCCAGCCGGCGTACACACCGTCGGCCGGGATGAAGCCCGCGGCGTCGGTGGCGAGGTTCGCGGTCGGATACCCGAGTTCCCGGCCGCGCTTGAGTCCGTGGACGACCTCGGCCTCGACCGCGTGAGGGCGGCCGAGCAGGCGGGCGGCACCGGCGACATCGCCGGCCGCGAGCAGATCGCGCACCCACGTCGACGAGACGCGCCGGCCGGCGTCGCGGGCGCGGACGTCCGTGACGACGTCGACATCGAAACCGTGCTCGCGCCCGAGTGCGGCCAGCACCTCGGGATCGCCCTCGCCGCCTCGACCGAAGCGGAAGTCGTCGCCGACGAGGACGCCGACGGCACCGAGCGCGCGAACGAGGATGCTCTCGACGAAGTCACGCGCCGAGAGCGCTGCGAGCTCGGCGTCGAACCGCAGCACGAGGACGGCATCCACCCCGGCCGCCGCGAGGAGCCCGATCTTCTGATCCAGAGCGACGAGCGGCTCGGGGCAGAGCTCCGGACGCAGCAGGCTCAGCGGGTTGCGGTCGAAGGTGACCGCCACGACACGCGCGCCGCGGGCGGCGGCATCCACCCGGGCCCGGTCGATGACCGCGCGGTGCCCGGAGTGCACGCCGTCGAACTTGCCGATGGCCACGACGCTCGGGCCGAAGTCCGCGGGGACCTCCGCGGGGTCTCGGTACACGGTCACCATGACGATCCCTCCAGGACGGCCGGGCGCTCGCTGCTCTCTCCGGCACCGTTGCGGTGCGACACGAGCCACCAGATCCCCACGAAGGGCAGGGCGAGCGGAACCCAGAAGTAGCCGAAACCGTAGCCCGACCAGACGGTGGCGTCGTGCGAGAACAGGTCGGGCAGCACGAGGCTGAGCGTGCCGACGACGAGCACCCCGGCCAGCTCGAAGCAGATCGCGACCCACGCGATCGCGTACCAGGTGCGCGAGCCCGACTTCACCAGCGCGACGGTCGCCAGCACGTACACCAGCGCCGCGGCCGCCGACAGTGAGTACGCGAGCGGTGCGTTGGAGAAGTCCTCGACGATCTGGACGAACGAGCGTCCCGTCGCGGCGAGCGCCATCACGGCGTACACGACCACGAGGACGCGGCCGATGCCGGTCATTCGAGGGCGGGGATGATCCATGACCCCACCAATGATAGGCGTCGCGCGGATGGCTTCAGACGACCTGAACCGTCCAGATCACCTGCATCCGCCACACCATGATCGCGACCGACAGGGCGGCGACGCCGAGGATGACGGTGCTCCAGCGACTGCGTTCGATGAGCGCCCAGAACACAGCGGCAGGCGGCAGCAGGACGGCCGAGACGAGATACACCCAGAACTCCAGGAGACTGCCCGAAGGGGCGTTGCCTGCGAGCGGGGCGATGATCGCGACGACGACCTGGGTGATGAGAAGCACCTCGACGAGGGCGAGCGACCCGACCGAGAGGTCGCTCGGGCGGCGGTTCGCGAGGCCGAGGACGGTACAGAGCAGACCGGCGGCGACCGCCACCGCCACCTGAACGATGGTGAAGACCGTGATCATGCGTCCTCCGCCATGTTCATCAGGCTCTTGACGTCGTCGCCGCGACGCTCGACGATCCCCACCAGTCGCCCATCGGGGTCGATCGCCGCCGGGTGCGGCGCCGACAGGCGCGCCGCCGCTCCGACGAGACGCTTGCCGTGGCGCAGGTCGCGCGCCTCGTCGGCGGTCACCTCGAAGGCGCCGAGCACCGCGGCCGCGACATCCGCGTCGCGCAGCAGCGTCGCGTCCGGGGCGATCTCGGCCTCGGCATCCGACACATCGAAAGGTCCGATGCGGGTGCGCCGGAGCGCCGCCAGATGCCCGCCGACGCCGAGATCTGCTCCCAGGTCGCGGGCCAAGGCGCGGATGTAGGTACCGCTCGTGCAGTCGACGATGACGTCGACGTCGATCGCGCGGGATCCGCCCGCGACATCGTTCAGGACGACGTCGCGGACGTCGCGCACATCGAAGCGAGAGACGGTGACGCGACGCGCCTTCAGCTCGACCTCTTCGCCCGCGCGAGCGAGGTCGTACGCCCGCTTCCCGCCGACCTTGATCGCCGACACCCGGCTCGGCACCTGGTCGATCTCGCCGGTGAGCGCCGCGATGCCGCGATCGATGCCGGCGCGGTCGACCGCGGCGAGGGCTTGGTTCGTCGCGTGCTCCGTCACGGTGCCGTCGGCGTCGTCGGAATCGGTCGAGACGCCGAGGCGGATCGTCGCCTCGTAGGTCTTGCCGAGCCCCACGATGTAGGTCAGCAGGCGGGTCGCCGGCCCCACACCGAGGACGAGCAGCCCCGTCGCCATCGGATCCAGAGTGCCGGCGTGGCCGATCTTGCGGGTGCCGAGGGCTCGACGGGCTCGGGCGACGACGTCATGACTGGTCATCCCGCCCGGCTTGTCGACGAGCAGGATGCCGCGGGGCGCGGGTTCGGGCATGTCTCCCAGCCTACGGTGACGCCCCGTCGGCCCCGTCCGCGGTCAGTCCAGCGCCAGCTCGATGGTCGCGAAGGAGTGCGGCGGCATCGTCACGACGAGCTCGCCCCCATCGAGGGCGGTCGCGAGGGGCCGCGGCTCGACACGAGCGGGCACGTCGGCGTCGTTGTACGTCGTCGCGCTCTCTGCTCCCAGCACCCGGGCACGCACGACGCGGGCGCCACGTCCGCGGAGGTCGATGCGCACCTCGCACTCGTCGTCCACCGAGAGGTGGGTGAGCGAGATGAGCGCCGCCCCCTCCTTCGTCGAGGCCGACATCGACACCAGCGGCAGCTCTCCCCCGCGCGCCGTCGTCGCGGGCGCGTCGAGCACGTGGGCGGCGAGCGCACGGGCGTCCTGGTGCCCCTTGTTCATCTCGAACACGTGGTAGGTCGGCGTGAGAACGAGCTTCTCGCCGTCGGTGAGGATCATCGCCTGCAAGACGTTCACCGTCTGTGCGATGTTCGCCATCGAGATGCGCCGCGCGTACCGGTGGAAGATGTCGAAATGGATGCCGGCGACGAGCGCGTCGCGGATCGTGTTCTGTTGGAACAGGAAGCCCGGGTTCGTGCCCTTTTCGGCGTTCCACCACGTGCCCCACTCGTCGCAGACGAGGCTCACCCGGTTCTCGGGGTCGTACGAGTCCATGACCGCGACGTGTCCGCGGACGACCCGCTCGAAGTCGCGGGCGTAGGCCATCGTGTCGTAGAACTGCTCGTCGGTGAAGGTCGTCGCGTCTTCGCGATTGATGCCCGATCCGGTGTGCGTGTAGTAGTGGAACGAGATCGCCTGGTACGGATGCTTGTCGTACAGGTTCGCGGCGTGCGACTCGACGAGCGTCTTCACGAGCACCCGCGTCCACTCGAAGTCGTCCTCGTTGGCGCCGGCGGCGATGAGCGTCAACCTGTTCTCGCCGTGGTCGTGGCAATAGGTCGCGTAGCGCCGCGCTTCTTCCGCGTAGAACTCGGGAGACAGGTTGCCGCCGCATCCCCACGGCTCGTTGCCGATGCCCCAGAAGGGCACACGCCAGGGCTCGTCGCGACCGTTCTCGCGGCGCAGACGCGCCATGGGGCTGTCGTCGTCGCGCGTGAGGTACTCGACCCACTCCGACATCTCCTGCACCGTGCCGCTGCCGACGTTCCCGTTGACGTACGCCTCGGTGCCGAGCAGGTCGCACAGATCCATGAACTCGTGGGTTCCGAAGTGGTTGCTCTCGACGACGTCGCCCCAGTTCGTGTTGGCGATCTTCGGCCGTTGCTCGCGCGGACCGATGCCATCGCGCCAGTGGTACGTGTCGGCGAAGCAACCGCCCGGCCAGCGCAGGTTCGGGATGTCGAGCGCGCGGAGGGCCTCGACGACGTCGGTGCGGATGCCGCGGGTGTTGGGGATCGCCGAATCCTCGCCGACCCAGAAGCCGTCGTAGATGCAGCGTCCGAGATGCTCGGCGAAGTGCCCGTAGATGTGCCGGCTGATGCGATCGCCGACGACGTCGAGGTCGATGACCGCACGTGCGGACGAGGTCATGTGGTTCTCCAGTGCTCGTGCTCGGTGAGCGGGACCAGCGGAGGACGCTCCGCGGTCGTGGTCAGGGTGATGCGGCGTCCCTCTCGCGCCGACCGCGTGAGGGCGCTCATGATCTCCAGGACGTGCAGGGCGACCTCACCGCTCGCACGCCCCGCGCCGGAGCCGCCGCGTACGAAGTCGAGGACCCCGATGCCGCGGCCCGCGCCTCGATAGCCCGCGCGCGGCGCGATGGCCGTCCACTCCTCCGCGCGGGGTCGCCGCATGGTCACGTCGCCGTCGAAGAAGTTGGGGTCGGGCAGGGTCAGCGATGCGCTCTCGCCGTGCACCTCGATCGGTGCGGCGTGGGTTGCGGCGGCGTCGAAGCTGAAGGTGACCGTCGAGACCGCGCCGCCGGCGTGCTCGAGCACGCCGGTGACATGCGTGTCGATCTCGACGGGGATGCGCTCCCCCGCTCGCGGGCCCGAACCGATCGTGCGGTCGTCGCGTGATCGCGACGAAGCACCCGACACGCTGACGACGGGTCCCAGCAGGTGGAACAGCGCCGTGAGGTAGTACGGCCCCATGTCGTAGAGTGGTCCGCCGCCTTCGCGATAGTAGAAGTCAGGATGCGGGTGCCAGGCCTCGTGGCCCGACGACAGCCACGTCGCGACGGCCGCGACCGGTCGGCCGATCTCGCCGGCGTCGACGACCGCTCGCGCGGTCTGCACACCGGATCCCAGCACGGTGTCGGGGGCCCCGCCGACCCAGGCGCTGGCCGCGCCGGCCATGACCCCGAGCGCTTCGTCGAAGGTCGCGGCCAGCGGTTTCTCGCCGTAGACGTTCTTGCCCGCGGCGAGCGCCGCGCGCGCGACCTCGCCGTGAGCGGCGGGGATCGTCAGGTTGACCACGGTCTGCACCGCCGGGTCGGCGACGAGCTCGGCGACCGATAGGGCGCGGGCTCCGGGGAACCGCTCGGCGACCGACCGGGCGCGGTCGACGTCGAGGTCGGCCGTCGCAACGATACGGACGGCGGGGTGATCGCCCAGCGTCTCCAGATACTGGCCCGAGATGACCCCGAGGCCGACTACACCGATGCCGTGCGGCTCGCCCACAGCATCCCCCTCTCGATGATGGTGCGGACGTTGACGTCGCGCAGCACGACGAGGCTGTGCCCCGGCGTCGCGACGAAGATGCGGCCCTGTCCCCACTCGCGCGTCCAGACGGCAGGCGAGGTGATGGGGCGGTGCCACGGGTGGTACGGCTGCACGGGATGCGTCGTCGTCGCGAGCACGTCGTTGAGGTCGTCGGAGAGCACCCAGTACTGCTCCGTGCGGAGCGTGAAGTCCTCGAGGCCCGCCATGATCTCCGAGCGGCGACCTGCGTCGGTGAGGTCGACGGTGTAGCAGAGGTAGTTGTCGGTCTCGTCGCCGACGCGGGCATCGGGGTGCTTCGCGGGATGCGTCGCGAACTGGCCGCCGATGAGCTGCAGGTAGTCGGAGTTGTCGCGGTACGAGTCGGCGATGCCGCCGTGCCAGCCCGCCAGCCCCGTTCCGCGCTCGACCGCGTCGCGCAGGCCGGCGAAGGCCTCGCGTGAGATCTTCGACATCGTCACCGACTGCACGATGAGGTCGGTGCGTTCCATCGTCGCCCGGTCGGTGTAGACCTCATTGTCCTCTTCGATGCGGACCTCGAAGCCGTTCTCTTCGAGGAAGGGCACGAAGAGGTTGGTGGCCTCGACGGGTTTGTGCCCCTCCCAGCCGCCTCGGACGATGAGCGCCTGTCTCGCGGTCATGAGATGACCCCTTCCACTCGGATGCTTCTGCTGTCGGATGCCGCGCTCTCCTCGACCGCCGCGAGGACGCGCTGCACGCCCGCGGCCTCGGCGAACGACGGGTGCGCTTCGATCTCACCGGCGACGGCGCGGACGAAGTCGACGCTCTGGTGGGTGAACAAGTGCTCGTAGCCGAGTCCGTGTCCTGCCGGCCACCAGGCTCCGGCATAGGGATGCTCGGGCTCGGTCGCGTCGATGCGGCGGAACCCCTGCTCACCGGCAGGGAGCGTCGCGTCGGCGAAGAGCAGGTCGTTCAGGTGCGAGAAGTCGAAGGCGACGGCTCCGCGTTCACCGCTGATCTCGATGCGGTTGGCGTTGCGGTGCCCCGTGGCCATGCGCGTGGCCTCGAAGATGCCGAGGGCGCCGTCGGAGAACGATGCGGTGAACGCCGCGGCGTCGTCGACGGTCACGCGTTCAGTTGCGGCTCCGGCACCGGCTCGGCCGCCGAGCCCGACGCGCTCGTCGAGGACCGGGCGCTCGTCGACGAAGGTGCGGAGTGTGCCGGAGACGCTCGTGATGCGCGCGCCGGTGAGCCACTGGGCGGCATCGATGCTGTGCGCCCCGATGTCGCCGAGCGCACCCGATCCCGCGCGACCGCGATCGAGACGCCAGGTGAACGGCGCGTCCGGGTCGGTGAGCCAGTCCTGCAGGTACTGCGCGCGCACGTGCCGAATGCGGCCGATGCGTCCCTCCTCGATCAGACGTCGCGCCAGAGCGAGGGCGGGCGTGCGGCGGTAGCTGAACCCGCACATCGCGACGACCCCGCGCGATGCCGCCGCGGCGGCGGCATCCGTCATCCGGTTGGCGTCGGCGACGTCGTTGGCCAGCGGCTTCTCGCACAGCACGTGACGGCCGGCGTCGAGGGCTGCGAGCGCGATCTCGGCGTGGGTGTCGCCCGGGGTGCAGATGTCGACGGCGTCGATGTCGTCGCGTGCGATGACACTTCGCCAGTCGTCGCTCGACTCGGCGATGCCGAACCGCGATGCGGCGTCGGCCGCGCGTTGTGCGTCGCTGCCCGCGAGCACGACCACCTCCGGTTCGACCGGCAGATCGAAGAACCGCGGAGCGGTGCGCCAGGCGTGCGCGTGCATCCGTCCCATGAACCCGGTCCCGATGATCGCGATGCGCAATCGTCTCGACATCCTCGTCTCCCTCCGCACCGGTGCGTGTGATCGCGGACCACGATGTCACAGCCTCTCGACGCGGACGTCGGGCTTTGCGCAAAATAGGTGCATGCCGTCTTCCCGACCGAGCCTCACCGAGGTCGCCACGGCCGCGGGCGTCAGCGTCGCGACCGTCTCACGGGCGCTCCGCGGCCGCGGCGAGCTGTCGCCCGAGACCCGCACGCGTGTGCTGCAGACGGCAGAACGGCTCGGGTACACGCGAAGCGGGACACCGCGCGGCCGGCCCCGCGGCGGGACGTCCCGCATCTTCGATCTGGTTCTCGGGCACTTCCATGACCCCTACACCGACGAGGTCGTCGCCGGGGCTCACACGGCGGCCTCGCGCCTGAGCTACGACCTCGTCCTCACCGCGGAGCGCGACGATCCGGGCGATGACTGGCCGGCCCGCATCCGCTCCCGGGGATCGGCGGGGGTCGTGCTCGGTCTGATCCTGCCCACCGCGGCCCAGCTGGAGGTCGTGCAGGGCGCGGGCATCCCCGTCGTCCTGCTCGAGCCTCCGTCGGGGACCACCCAGCACGTGCCGAGCGTGCGGAACACCGATCACGCGGGCGGCTCGGCGGCGGCGGAGCACCTGCTGGCGCAGGGCGCGCGGCGCTTCATCGTCATCGGCGGGGCTCCGTCGTACCGTTACGGTCGTGCGCGGATCGAGGGCTTCCTCTCGACGCTCGACGAGACGGCCCCGGCTGCGCCCCGCATCCTGACGACGGCGGACTGGGGTGCGGCGGACGCGCGACGAGCGTGCGCCGCGGCGCTCGATGACCTCGGCGGCGAGGGCCCCATCGGGCTCTTCGCCTGCTCCGATGAGATGGCCGCGGGCGCCTACCGGGCGATCGCCGAGGCTGGGCTCGCGGTGGGGCGCCACGTTCTCGTCGTGGGATACGACGATGTGCGGGGCGCGCGGTGGCTGCATCCGCCGCTCACCACGATCCGTCAGCCCATCCGCGAGATGGCCGCCGCGGCGGTCACGCTCCTGGCTCAGATGGCGGGCGGTGCGCAGCTCGCCGACGAGGTGGTCGAGCTGCCGACGGTTCTCGTGGCCCGCGGCTCGACCGGCCGTCCGCGCTGACCGAGGCCGCCACCGACGGGGCTCACGCGGGCGCGACGACCGGGAAGTACACGGCGTAGCGCTCGTCGACGATCTCGTTCAGCGGCACGAATCGGATGCCGGCCGAGCCGCCGACACTGCGGTATCGCGTGAGCCACTGCGACCACTGCCTCTCGTCGTCGGCAGCCAGCAGCGTCGCCGGGTCGGAGCTGTCGCCGATGAGCGGCGTCTCACGGTCGACGAGACCCGCGAGCACCACGGCGCCCTCGACGAAGGCGACGGTCTCGGGTTCATCCGGGATCGGCACCGTCCGCAGCTCGAATCCGAAACCGAGTTCGATCTCGGTGCGCCCGCCGGGATGATCGATCTCCACGAAGCTGCCGCGCCGCACGACGGCGACGTCCGACCGGACGTGCACCTCACCCGCGGTCCAGGCGGGCACACGCGTCCGGACGCGGCCCCGAACGGTCGGCGGCGACTCGACCACCACCGAGACCCGAAGAGCGTGCGGCCGATGCGCCGGGCCGCCGGGGCCCGCGTTCGCGTCCGGACCGACGTAGAGGGCGTCGTCGATCGTGCGGACCTCGACGACCAGCTGGCCTGCTGCCGTGGCGACGTCGGCGCGGACGGGGATGTACTGCGCGACGGTGACGGCTTCGCCGTCGCTGTACACCGCCAGCGACGAGTGGCGCGTGTGCGCCTGCACCACCGTGCCGTGGCAGCACCAGAAGTCCTCGGTGGGCGATCCCCACTCCTTGCGCGCTCCGCTCTGCAGCGGCAGGAAGTAGCTCACCATGCCGGTGCCGGGATGCTGCTGCGCCAGGATGCCGTTGACGAGGTTGGCCTCGATGTAGTCGAGGTACGACGCCTCGCCCGTCCATCGGAACAGCACGTCGGCCAGCCGGATCATGTTGTAGACGGCGCAGTGCTCCTGGGTCTTCGTGCCCCGTCGCGCGGCGAAGGCGAACGGCGGCGTCCAGATCTCACCCGAGGTCTGTCCGCCCGTGCAGAAGGTTCCGCGTCGTGTGACGGCCCAGTCCCAGTACGCCTCGACGATGCGTCGCCAGCGCTCCTCACCCGTGACCTCGAAGGCCCGCGCGGCACCGAGCACCTCC
Organism: Microbacterium sp. BDGP8; assembly: GCF_029991045.1. NCBI lineage: Bacteria > Bacillati > Actinomycetota > Actinomycetes > Micrococcales > Microbacteriaceae > Microbacterium > Microbacterium sp. BDGP8. The sequence goes on from NZ_CP120712.1 coordinate 2,363,347, forward strand.
GGGATGGTCGTGTTCGCGTGCATGTTGGTCAGCATGTCCTCGCCCGCCAGCAGACCGTCGAAGAGCGACCGGTGGTCGTATCGGTCGAGGAGCTCGCGATACATGTCGTCGCCGGTGGCCTCGAGGAGGTCTGCCCACACCTCGAGCATGCCGCCCGTCTCGACCTCGAGGATGGCCTGGAACTCGTCGCGCTCGAACTCCCGCGCCCACTCCGCGATCAGCGCCGCAGCGCGGTGGGCGATGCGCAGGGCTCGCTCGTCGCCGAGGTCTCGGTACACGTCCACCAGACCCATGAAGGTCTTGTGGATGTTGTACTGCGGCGCCCACACCTCGCGCCCCTCGGCGAGCCGGCGCAGGAACGTCTGCGGAATGCCGAACACCCAGCCCGCGCCGGCATCCTGGCACGCTTCGAGCTCGTCGAGGACAACGGCCAGCTTGCCCCGCAGCACCGGATCGCCGGTGACGGCGATCTCGCGCGCGGCCGCCGACATCCAGTGCCCCACGAAATGGCCCCGCAAGAGTGCGCCGGCCGTCTCCCAGCCCCAATGACGTGCCCAGCCGTTCTCGACGCCCGGTGTGACGGACGGCTTCAGGTGCCAGGCCTGATCGCCGATGCCCGCTTCGATGCGGTGGTTCTGCACGAGAGCGTGCTCGTCGAGCGACACGAGGTACGTGCGATTGGTGCGGCGACGACGATCATAGGTTCCCGGGAGCAGCCGGGAGGCATCGGGCGCAAGGGCGGATGCGGTCATGGTTGTGACATCTCCTTCGATGTGCTGAGATCGATCTCTGACTGTACCGCCCGAGCGATGTCAGCAGAATAGGAGCATGGATTCCATGCGCGTGATCCACCTCAACGCCGAGGACGTCTCCGTCGTGATCGCAACGGCGGACGATGGGATGCCGGAGATCGTCCACTGGGGCGAGGCGGTGACGTCGGCGGAGCCCGACCTCCTCGCATTCGTCGCGGCCGAGCAGCGGAACGGGATGACCGGTGATTCCGACGTTCCGTACCGCGCGAGCGTGCTGCCCGAGCACAGCCGCGGGTGGTTCGGAGCCCCGGGGCTGTCCGCACATCGCGACGGCTCGGGGTGGGCGCCGCGGTTCGTGCTGCGCTCGCTGGCTCTCGACGGCGCCGAGGCCGGACCGGGCGTGACGTCCGGCGGAGCGGGGCGGGTCGACGCGGTCCTCCACGACGATGCTGCTGAGATTGAGCTCGGTGTAGAGATCGATCTCACACGAGACGGCCTCGTGCGTTCCCGCGCTCGGGTCCGGAACACCGCCGGCGCAACCGAGGCGGCGGCACCGCTCGAGATCCAGTCCCTCGCCGTCGCCCTTCCGATACCGACGTGGGCGCAGGAGGTGCTCGACTTCACCGGCCGATGGGGGCACGAGCGCATCCCCCAGCGGCATCCGGTCGTCCGCGGTGATCACTCGCGCGTCTCGCGGCGCGGCCGCACCGGTCTCGACGCGACGCTGGTGCAGGCGGTCGGCACGCCGGGGTTCTCCGCCGGCTCCGGCGAGGTATGGATCGGACACGTCGGATTCAGCGGCGACCACGAGCACACGATCGAGCGCACCGACGGGCGCCTGCACTTTCGGGGCGGCGAGTCGATCCTTCCCGGCGAGATCCGGCTGACGCCCGGCGAGGAGTACACCGGCCCCTGGGTGTTCGGCAGCTACGGGCGCGGACTCGACGGCGCTGCGGCGCGCTTCCACTCCTACCTGCGTGAGCGCTCGCGTTCGTCGCGCCGCCCCCGCCCCGTGACGATGAACGTCTGGGAGGCGGTGTATTTCGACCACGACCACCGCGTGCTCGTCGATCTGGCGGCCCGCGCCGCCGAGCTCGGCGTCGAGCGCTACGTCCTCGACGACGGCTGGTTCCGGGGGCGCAATGACGACCGCGCGGGGCTCGGCGACTGGGCGCCCGACCCGATTGCGTGGCCCGACGGCCTCCGCCCACTGGCCGACGAGGTGCGCTCTCTCGGCATGGAGTTCGGGCTCTGGGTCGAGCCGGAGATGATCAACGAGGACTCCGATCTCGCCCGTGCGCACCCCGAGTGGATCCTTCGGGCGGGGCCCGAGCTGCCGCCGCGCCAGCGGTTCCAGCAGGTGCTCGACCTCACGCATCCGGCCGCTTTCGACCACATCCTGGGCGTGCTCGACGGGCTCATCGAGGACATCGGCGTGAGCTACCTCAAGTGGGACCACAACCGCGACCTCATCGCGGCCGGGCACCCCGCCTCGGGCGCCCCTGCCGTTCACGAGCAGACCCTCGCGGTGTACCGCCTCATCGACGAGCTCCGCCGTCGCCATCCCGACCTCGAGATCGAGAGCTGCGCCTCCGGCGGCGGGCGGGTCGACCTGGGGATCCTCGAACGGACTGACCGGATCCATCCCTCCGACAGCCACGACCCCCACGACCGTTTCGGCATCCTGCGCTGGACGGGACTCCTGGTGCCGCCGGAGATGATGGGATCGCACGTCGCCTCCCCCGTGTCGAGCGTCACGGGACGCGCGCATGACCTGCAGTTCCGGTGCGCCGTCGCCTTCCTCGGCCACTTCGGCATCGAGTGGGACATCCGCGATCTCGACGAGCACGACCGGCGCGTCCTCGGCGACTGGATCGCACGATACCGCCGGCACCGCCACCTCATCGCGACGGGGCGCACCGTCGGCTCGGGTGAGCTCGACGCCGCGGCTCCGCAGGTGCGCGGCGTGGTCGCGCCGAACGGGTCGGAGGCGCTGTTCACGATCGTCACGCCGACGACCTCGGCCGACACGATCGCCCGCGTGCGGTTCCCCGGCTTGTCGACCGACCGCAGCTACCGGGTGTCGGTGAGCGGCTCGGACTCCTTCGGACCGCCCTGGCAGGTTCCGGCGTGGCTTCGGGAGAGCCCCGAGCTCGGCGGTGACGGTGACGGTGACGGCGAGCGTGTGGGTGACGGCCCGGTCATCGCGGGTACCGTGCTCGCACGGGTGGGGCTGGAGTTCCCCACGTTCCACCCCGACCGCGCGGCGGTCGTTCACCTCGCGGCGGTGGCAGCGCCGTGATCGGCGAGCGCCGGGCCGCGGCATCCCGTCCCCCGATGGGGTGGAACAGCTGGGACTGCTTCGGGTCGTCCGTGACGGAGGTCGAGGTGCTGGCGAACGCCGAATACGTCGCGGAGCACCTGCTCGCGTTCGGCTGGGACACGATCGTCGTCGACATCCAGTGGTACGAACCCGATCCGGGGGCGCACGACTATCGCGAGGTCTCTCGGCCGCTGCTGGATGCCTGGGGCCGGCCGCTCCCCGCGCCGGGACGCTTCCCCTCCGCGGCGGACGGGAGCTTCCAGCCGCTCGCCGACCGCGTCCACGAGCTCGGCCTGCGCTTCGGGGTGCACCTCATGCGGGGCGTGCCGCGCGCCGCAGCGGATGCGGCTCTGCCCGTCTCTGGCCATCCCGACGCGACGTGCGACTCGATCGCCGACCGCTCGAACGTCTGCGTGTGGAACCCCGACAACTACGGCGTCGATATGACGGCACCCGGTGCGCAGGAGTACTACGACTCGGTCATGGCGCAACTGGCCGCCTGGGGCGTCGACTTCGTGAAGCTCGACGATGTGCTCTACCCGCCCGTCGAGACCGCCGAGATCGCAGCGATCTCGCGCGCAATCGATCGGTCGGGACGGGCGATGGTCCTGAGCCTGTCGCCCGGCAAGCGACTGTCGCTCGCGCACCTCGAGACGCTGCGCGAACACGGCCAGATGTGGCGGATCTCGGACGACTTCTGGGATGACTGGGCGCACGTGGTCGAACAGTTCCAGCGCGCCGCCCGCTGGGCGCCGTTCCAGCGGCGCGGTGCGTGGGCGGATGCCGACATGCTCCCTTTCGGACGCATCGGCGTGCGCGGACACGTCGGCGAAGACCGTCTCAGCCGCCTGTCGGTCGACGAGCAGCGCACCGTCATGACGCTGTGGAGCATGATGCGCTCACCGCTCATGATGGGCGGCCACCTGCCCGACACTCCGCCAGAGACGCTCGCGCTGCTGCGTAATCCCGGCGTCCTCGCGCTGCGCGACGGCGAGGAGTCGCGCGAGATCGTGCGCGACGGACATCTGGTCATTTGGAGCGCGCGCGTGGGCGCGCGCGAGTACCGTGCGGTGTTCTGGCTCGGCGACGATGAGCAGGAGCTCGTCCTTCACCTCGCCGACCTCGGGCTCGGGCTCGGGCTCGCGGGCATGGGGACGGCGGGTTCGTGCACGGATGTGTGGAGCGGGACGAGCGTCGAGGTCGCCGACGGACGCGTCACGCTGACGGTGCCGGCTCACGGCACACGGCTGCTTGTCTTCGGCTGACCGTCGGGAGGAGGAGCGGGCCGGCTGTGGAAAGGCACGGGCGATGTCGGAGGCCCGTGGCAACATTAGAACATGCATTCGAAGGGCGAGCTTAGTGGCGGGATGGGCAGCGACGCTGATGTCGACGTCCTCGCTCAACTGGTCGCGGATGCGGAGGGGGCGGCGGATGCTGCGCGGTTGGCGCAGATTCGTGAGGTTCGGGTGCTCGCGGCAGCTGGCGTGCTGGCCGAGAAGCAGGCGGCTGGGGCGGCGGAGCGGGTCAAGGCGCGCGAGATGGCGCTGCGTGGCATCGCGGCGGAGCTCGCCGGGGTCTTCGTCGCGACCGACCGGACGTTGCAGCGGCGCATCGACGAGGCGCGAGACCTGGTGGAGAACTATCCGGTAACGATGGCGGCCTGGGAAGCCGGGCGAATCGTCCGCGGGCACGTGCGGGTGATTCAGGAGACGGGATGCCTCGTGCCCGCGGAGGAACGGGCAGAGTTCGAACGGGTCGCGATCGAACGGTGCGAGGGCGAGACCCCGAACCGGGTGCGCGACGCGTTGCGGATGATCGCCGAGCGGATGCACCCGCGGTCGTTCACCGAGAGGCACGAGGAAGCAGCGGCCGGGCGGGGCGTGCGGGTGCAGGCCGGCGCCGATGGGATGTCCGACCTGATCGCGACTTTGCCGACGGTGATCGCCGACGGGATCGTCGACCGGCTGACCCGACAGGCGCGGGAGATCATCAACGCGCGGCAGCAGGCTGATGCGCCTGGCACGCCTGACACTCGAGCCGACGCGAACGGCGGCTCACCCGATGCCGACACGACGATTCGCGACGGGTCGTCGTTCATCGACGATGCCCGCACGATCGACCAGGTCCGCGCCGACGTGTTCAGTGACCTCCTCCTCGCGGGGGCGCCGGCCCTCGACCCGACTGGCACCGGTGACGGCGACGGAACGCTCGGGGCGATCCGGGCACACGTGCAGGTTGCCGTGTCGGCGTTGACGCTGATGGGTCAGGACGAGGGGCCGGCCGATCTAGCCGGCCGCTCCCCCATCGATGCCGCGACCGCACGCGAGCTCGCGGGCAACGCGACCTCGTGGGACCGGCTGCTCACCGACCCCGTCACCGGAACCGTGCTCGAGTGCGACAGCTACCGCCCCACCGCCGCCATGGTGCGACTTCTACGGGCGAGGGATCGGCACTGCCGGTTTCCCGGATGCCGGCAACCCTCCATCCGCTGCGAACTCGACCACACCGTCGCCGCATCCGAGGGCGGGGGCACGCACGTGTGCAACCTCGCCAACCTCTGCAAGAGACACCACGACGTCAAACACCACACCCGATGGCATGTCCGACAACTCCCGGGTGGGCGGCTCGTGTGGACCTCACCTACCGGGCGGGTCTACCGCGAAGACGCACCCCCACCACTCGTCGCCTTCACCATCGACGAGCCAACCGATCGCCGAGGCGATCAAGCACCACCCGGAGCGTTTCCCCCACCACGATCACTGGGGCGACCCGACGCGCCTCGGGGGTCCGCTCCGCCGTTCTGACGGGATCGTCTTCGCCCTGAACCAGCCCGCGGGAGGGGGTGGTTGCCGTGCCCGTCACACCGCGAGAGCGCCGTCCATCATGCCCGCGGCCGCCGGCCGCACCGCCGGAAGACGACACGCGTCTGCTCGCGTTCGGCTGACCGTCAGGACGCGCGGCGCGGGTCGATCCCGAGTCTGCCGACGGCGTCATCGAAGCCACCGACGCGAGCGAGCTCCGCGGCGCGCGCCGATGACCGCTCGAACAGGTCGTCGAACCTGACCGGGACGCCGGCGGCCGCGGACGCCACGGCAGCCTCGACCATGGCTAGGCTGCCGATGTTGCGCGTGATCTCGCCGGACGGCACCGGACCGCCGTCGAGGGCTGCGACGAACTCGGCGAGGGCGGCATCCAGCCCCTCGGCCCCGTCCGCCAGCACAGCAGCCTGCGCGCCGCCCTCACGTGGCTGGATCACGACGTCGGTCTCTCCGTCCCAGGCAGCGGATCCATGGGCAGCGCTTCCCCGCCAGTCGCCGTTCCACGAGGTCGTCAGACCGTCGGCGCACCAGCTGCCGGAGTACGAGAACCGACGTCCATCGGCGAAGCGGAAGATCGCCTCGGCCGCGGCGGCGCCGCGATACCAGCTCCAGCTGGGCGAGAACTCCTCGCAGAAGACCGACACGGGTTCACTCGAGAGCAGGTACCGGGCTTGGTCGAACTGGTGAATCGCCATGTCCACGAGCAACGGCGACGGCATCTCGTCTCGGAAACCTCCGAACCGGGGGTTCTGGAAGAAGCGGACGTCGAGCTGCTCGGCCCCGCCGAGGCTGGCCAGGGCGTCGCGGAACGCCCGGATCCCGCGGGAGTGCCGACGCGACTGACTCGTCGCCATCAGGGTCCCGGTCGACGCGCTGACGGCGGACAGCAGCAGCGCCTCGGCCACGGTCGGCGTCACCGGCTTCTCGCTCAGGACGGGAACACCCGCCCGCAGCGCCGCGGCGCTCACCTCGAGATGCGCCTGCGGGATCGTGACGTTGACGACCAGGTCGACGTCGACGGCGTCGAGCGCATCATCGACCGAGCCGAAGCTCGGGACATCGAGTCCCCGCTCGACTGCCGCGGCCCGCGCGGCGTCGGCGACGATGTCGACGAGCCCGACGATCTCGAGATCAGGACGACGAGCGGCCGTGTCGATCCACGCCTTCCCCATCGCTCCCGCCCCGACGATGACGACACGACGGGCGCGCCCCGTCACGACTGCTCCTCGCCGTCCCACTCCCGCGGAACGTCCCACTCCCCCGTGCGATGCATCGCCAGACGGGCGGCGGCGCGGGGGCGGTCGTTCCGAGCCCATCGCGCCGCGTTCGCGAGGACGAGCTGGATCTCGGGCTGATGGTAGACGGGATAGTCCTGGTCACCCGGCGAGAAGTAGAACACCCGCCCGTGACCGCGGAAGAACGTCATGCCCGAGCGGAACACCTCGCCGCCCGAGAAGTTCGAGACGAAGACGAGCTCGTCCGGCTGCGGCACGTCGAAGAACTCGCCGTACATCTCCTGCTCGGGGATGACGATCGGCTGCGGCACGCCGGCGGCGATCGGATGCGACGGCGAGACCGTCCACACGAGCTCCCGGTCATGCGCCTGCCGCCAGCGCAGCGCGCAGGTCGTCCCCATGAGACGGATGAAGATCCTCGAGAAGTGCGCCGAATGCAGCGCCACGAAACCGAGCCCGCCGAGCACGTGCCGATGGACCCGCTCGACCACGACGTCGTCGACCTCGTCGTGCAGGAGGTGCCCCCACCAGAACAGCACATCCGTCTGCGCGAGGCGCTCCTCGCTCAGCCCGTGCTCCGGATCGTCGAGCGTCGCCGTCTCGACGACGGCAGCGTCGCCGAGCAGTCGCCGCAGGCCCGCGGCGATGGTCCCGTGCATCGTTTCGGGATAGAGGGCGCGCGGGATGTCGTGATGCTTCTCGTGATGGTTCTCGCCCCACACCAGCACGCGGATGGGGGTGGATGTCGTGCCCGTCACCCCTTGAACGCCCCGTCCATGATGCCCGCCACCATGCGGCGCCCGACGACGAAGAAGACGATGAGCAGCGGCAAGGTTGCCAGGAACGACCCGCCCATCGTCAGCGCCAGGTCGATCGACCGGTTCGCCTGCAGCTGCTTCAGGGCGATCTGCACCGTGAACAGCTCGGGCGACTTCAGCACGATGAACGGCCACATGAAGTCGTTCCACACCGAGGTGAACGTGATGAGGCCGAGCACGAAGGCCGCCGGCCGCACGACCGGGAACCCTATGCGCCAGAAGATCTGCCAGCTGTTCGCCCCGTCGATGCGGGCCGCGTGCATGAGCTCGTCGTTGAGGGTGGTCGCCATGTGCTGCCGCATCCAGAAGATGCCGAACGCGCTGGCGAGCCCCGGGACGATGATCGCTTGCAGGGTGTCGACCCAGTCCAGCCACGAGATGATCAGGTACTGCGGGATGACGCTCAGCTGAGCGGGCACCGTCATGGTGAGCAGCACGATGACGAAGAGCGCGTTCCGGCCCCGGAACTGCAGCTTCGCGAAGGCGAAACCGGCGAGCGCGCACAGCAGTGATGCGATGACGGCGATCGAGAGCGAGACGATCGCGCTGTTCAGCAGCGACTGGAAGAACGGCACCGTGTCGAACACCTTCGTCGCGATGTCGAAGAAGTTGAGCCCCGGGTAGAAGCGCGGCGGGATCGAGGTGACCGCGGAGGCACCCACCGACGCGATCACGAACATGTAGTACAGCGGGAAGACGCTGATCACGACCGCGATCCCGAGCAGCACGTAGACCGGCCAGGGCACGCGGCCGACGCGCCCGCCTCCGCGCCGCGGACGCTTGCGGGGCGCGCTCAGCGCGGTCGGATCGAGGGGACGCGGCACAGCTGTGTCGACGGCGTCGGACATCATCGGGCCTTTCGGGTGCGGGTGGTCAGGAAGAAGTTGATCGCCGAGACCACGACGACCACGACGAAGAGGGCGACACCGATCGCCGAACCGTAGCCGAACTCGAACTGGCCGAAGCCCTGCTCGTAGAGGAACAGCGCGAGGGTCTGACACTGTCGCCCGCCGCCGCAGGTCAGCCCCGACTCGGGAGCCACCAGCAGGGGCTCCGTGAAGATCTGCAGCCCGCCGATGGTCGACATGATGACGGTGAAGATGATGATGGGCCGCAGCGACGGGATCGTCAGGTGGATGAACTGCTGCCAGCCGGACGCGCCGTCGACCGAGGCCGCTTCGTACATTTCGCGCGGGAGCGCCTGCAGCCCGGCGAGGTAGAGCAGCGTGTTGTATCCGAACCATCGCCACATCACCATCGACGAGATGACGATCCACGAGCCGACCTGAGACGACAGGAAGTTCACCGCCGGGATGCCGAAGAGGTCGAGCACCCAATTGATGAGCCCGAAGTTCTTGTCGAAGATCTGAGCGAAGACGAGGGCGGTCGCGGCGACCGAGGTGATGTAGGGCACCAGCAGCGCCATGCGGAAGAAGTTCGCCATCTTGAGGGTGGCGTGGTTCAGCAGGTGCGCGAGGCCGAGCGCCAGCAGCAGCTGCGGGATCGTGGAGATGAGGAAGATCCCGAAGGTGTTCACGAACGCGTTCCAGAACCGGGAGTCCTGGACGAGCCGCTCGAAGTTCGCCAGACCGACGAACGTCTGCTCCCCGATCGGGTTCCAGTCGAATAAGGCCACGTAGAACGTGAACAGCAGGGGGAACAGCCCGAAGATCAGGAAGATCACGAAGAACGGGGCGATGTAGATGTACGGCGCGATGCGCTCCGCGAGCGGCTGGCGGATGGCGCGTCTCGGCGGACGCTCGCGCCGAGCGGTCTTCTTGTCGATGGTGATGGCGGTGGCGGTGGCTGTCGCGGTCATGATGCGTCCTCGATGAGGGTGGTGGCCCGCCCACGGGCGGACCACCACCGAGCGGGTAAGGTCAACCGCCGATCGCGGCCCGGGCGCTGTCGACGCCGGTCTGCCACGCGTCGCGCGGCGCGACGTTGCCCGCTTCCATGTCGACGAGGGCATTGAGCAGCGCCGCCCCGATCGCGCTCGTGTCCGGCCCGTTGTGGAAGGACTGGAACTGCAGCACCGAGTTGCTGATGACCTCGCCGATCCGGGAGTCCCCGAAGAAGGGATCGGTGTAGCCGGTCACCTCGCTGCTCTCGAGAGCGCTCTTGGCCGCCGGGAACGTGCCGGTGCGGGCGAAGTGCGCCGTTTGTCCTTCCGGCGAGAGCATCGTCTCGATGTACTTCCACGCGGCCTGCGGGTTCTTCGCGCGGGCGGGGATCGCGATGACGCTGCCACCCCAGTTGCCGCCGACGCCGGGGATCGCGGCGACTCGCCAGAGCCCCTCGGTGTCGGGAGCGTCGTTCTTGTAGCCGGACAGCATCCAGGAGGGCGCAGTGCTGACCGCGAACGCGCCGTTCGCCTTGCCCGGAGCCCAGCCCGACGACCAGGCGGCGATGCCGGCGCTGATGCCCGCCTCGTAGGTGCGCACCGCGACGTCGAACGCCTCCTCCACCTGCGGGTTGGTGTCGAAGATGAGCTCGCCGTCCGGTGTGTAGTACTTCTCGGTGACCTGGTTCACGGTCGAGAAGAAGACGCTCGTCTCGACGTTGTCGACGAAGGGCTCTCCGGTCGCGGCCGTGTACTTCTTGCCCATCTCGATGAAGCCGTCCCACGTCGACCACATCTCGGCGACCTCGTCCGGGTCGGTCGGCAGTCCTGCCGCCTCGAAGAGGTCTGCGCGGTAGGCGAAGCCGAGCCCGCCGATGTCGGTCGGGATGCCGATGATCGAGCCATCCTCACCCGTCGCCTCGGCGATGGCCCAGTCGAGGTAGCCCTCGCCGATGTCGTCGCCGCCCAGCGTGCGGAGGTCGATGAAGTTCCCGGGGTTCTCGATGAATTTCGGCAACTCGTCGTTCTGGATCATGACGAGGTCGGGGACGCGTCCGCCGGCCAGGGCCGCGGTGAGCGCGGTCGCGGTCTCGGCGGTGCTGCCGACCTCCGACAGCTTCACCTTCGCGTCCGGGTTCTGCTCGAGGTACTGGTTGACGGAGTCCTGCTGCCCGATTCCCGTAAACGACCAGAACTCGAACTCGGCGTTCGGGTCGTCTGACCCGCCGCCCGATCCACCGGACGTGCACGCGGTCATCGCGATCGCGACGACGCCGAGAGCTGCGACGGGCAGGGCCAGTCTGCGACGATTCACAACTGCTCCTCTTCTTTGGGGACATGTGATGTGCGCGGGGCGATCAGAGACCCCACTGAGAGATCGTTCTCTCATGCCGGGAAACAGTATCCCGAGATCGAACAGCTGGCAAGCCGCGGCATCCGCCAGTTCCGTCACACGCACTGCAAGACCGGGACCATGAACGGATGGGTTGCGCGCAGCGGCTGCTGTCGTGCGAAGATCATCGCGTCAGAGATCGATCTTTCGCTCGCTGAACCCGACCTAGGAAGAGGGAGCCATGTCTCGACCGACCATCGTCGACGTCGCCCGCGCGGCCGGCGTCTCACGCGCTACGGCAGCGCGCGTCCTGGCTGGAGCGACGAACGTCGACCCGGCGATGGCGGCCGCCGTCGGCCGCGAGGCCGCGCGCCTGGGCTACGAGACGAACTTCGCCGCGCGCGTGCTGCGCGGCGGGCGCGCCGGCGCGATCGGACTCGTCATCGCCTTCGACGAGCTCGGCGGGCTGAGCGGCACGTTCTTCACCGCGGTCATGAAGGGCGCAGCCAAGGGCCTCTCTGCCGGCGAGGTGCAACCGGTCCTGCTTCCCGCCGATCACGAGGACCTCGATCGCATCCCGCGGTTCCTGCGATCTGGAGCACTCGATGGCGCCATCGTCGTGCTCCAGCACGAGATCACCCACCTCGTCGACCGGCTCGCCGACTCGCCGGTGCCCATCGCGTGGGTAGGCCGCCCACGCGGCGAGATCGGCCCCGACCCGATCGTGATCGACTCGGACAACTACGGCGGCGGGGTCCTCGCCGCACGGGCGCTCGTCGAGCACGGGCGCCGCAACATCGGCATCATCACGGGCCCCCTCGACATGGATCAGGCGCGCGAGCGCACCCGCGGATGGACCGACGAGCTCGCGCGCCACGGCATCGAGCCCGGACCCATCGTCCACGGCGACTTCACCCTCGACAGCGGCACGGCGGCGATGGCCCGGCTGCTGCAGCGCGTCCCGACCCTCGACGGGGTGTTCGCCTGTTCCGACCTCATGGCCGCGGGCGCCATGCGCGTGCTGCAAGCGGCCGGTAGGCGTGTGCCCACCGACGTCTCGCTCGTCGGCTTCGACGACATCCTGCTCGCCGCAGCGAACGACCCCCCGCTGACCACCGTGCGCCAACCGCTCGAGGAGATGGGCCGTGCTGCCGCCGACACGCTTCTGGGCGCCATCCGCGGGGACGACGTCGAGCGTGTGCAGGTGCTGCCCACCTCGCTCATGCACCGGGAATCGCTGTGACCTCGAAGCGCTCGTGAAAGCCGACCCGGATCTGGTCTTCCGCAGCACGGAGCCCGCCGAGTCGTGGGAGCACGGCCTCATCGTCGGAAGCGGTCGTGTCGGCGCCGTCGTCCACGGACCCGGCGACGAGCTGCGCATCTCGATGGCCCACGAGAGGTTCTTCCTGCCCGCGAACCCGCGGCCACCGGCACCCCGGCTGCATCCCGCCCTGCCGCGGTTGCGGGCGGCCCTCGGGAGCGGCGACCCGGCGCTGGCCGCCGAGATCTTCGACGCCGCGCTGACCGAAGCCGGGTTCGCCGAGCTCGTCTGGACCGACCCGCTCGCGCTGTGCGGCTCGCTGACGGTGGCGACGACGGGGGGATGCTCGACCGAGACGCGCGAGATCGACCTCGTCCGCGGCGTGGCGAGCGTCGCCTGGCGCGACGACTCCGGCGCGTCCCATCGGGTCAGCGTCGTCGCCCCGCGTGACACCGACACGATCGAGCTCGCCCTCGAAGCCGACACCGACACCGAGATGCGGATCCGCCTGGCACTCGCTCCCGTCGACGACACCCCCGCCGCGTCGTTCGCCCCCGATTACACCGGAACCGTCACGGGGCGCCTGCGCGCGGGCGACACCGGATGCCTCGAGATCGTCGACGTCGCCGGTCGACTCCTCGCCACCGTGACCGCGGCGATCCCCGAGCCGGGCGTCGCCTGGCGGGAGGATGCGGACGCGCTCGAGGCTCGCGTGCTCGTACCCGCGAGGGTGAGGCGGACGGTGCGCGTCGATCTATCGGTCGTGGGGCAGCCGTTCGCTCCCGCGCGCGCTGCCGACTGGGAGGACCGGCTCCGCTCGCAGGAGCGCGATCACGGCTCCCTGGTCACCTCATCGCTGCTCGACCTCGACGTCGCACCCGGCGTGGGCACGGCGACGACCGGTGAGCTGTGGCGGGACGCCCGATCGGGAAGCGCCGACGCCGTCCGTCGCGCGATCGAGATCGCCTATGTTTCGGGCCGGTCGAACATCATCTCGTCGGCCGGAGAGCTGCCGCCGACCCTCCAGGGCGTCTGGCAGGGCACCTGGAGGCCGGCATGGTCGGCCGACTACACGATGAACGGCAACGTGCAGAACGGGGCCCTTGCCGGCGTGGGCGTGACGGGAACACCCGAGCTCGCGCTCTCGCTCCTCGGGCTCGTCCTTCCGCACCTCGACGACTACCGGGAGAATGCGCGGCGGATCTACGGCGCCGACGGGATGCTGCTCCCCTCGCGCATGTCGACGCACGGCATCGCCAACCATGTCGACCGCGCCTACCCGCACGTCTTCTGGGCCGGCGCCGGCCCCTGGGTCCTCCGGATCGCGGCCGACGTCCTGGCGCTCACGGGCGACCGCTCGATCGTGGACGATCGCCTCTGGGAGCTCGTCGAGGGGGTGCTGTCCTTCGGCGAGACCGCGACGATCGTCGTCGACGGCATCCGCCATTTCTCACCGAGCTATTCACCCGAGAACACTCCGGCCGGGTGGGCGACGCCGCTCGCGATCGACGCCGCCGTCGACGTCGCCGCCTACCGCGACGCCGCCCGCGCGGCCCGTCTGCTCGGTCGAGCCCGGGCAGACGGCTCGCTCGACGAGCGGTGGGACGCGCTGGCGAACAGCCTCCCCGACCTGGCGGTCGCGCCCGACGGGACGCTGGCCGAGTGGCTCGATCCGGCGGTACCGGAGAACATCGCGCACCGACACGTCTCGCAGCTGTACCCGCTCTGGTACGACGCCGACGAGATGTTCGCCGCCGACAGCCCCTCGTCCGCCGCGCTGCGGGAGGCCGCTCGTCGGACGATCGACGCGAAGATCGCCTGGCGTGCGCATGATCCCGCTCCCCCGCCGGGCCGGATGGAGATGGCGTTCGGGCTCGGTCAGCTCGGTCAGGCGGCTGCCGCTCTCGGCGATGCGGAGGCGGCGGTGCGCTGCGTCGAATGGCTCGCACTCCTGCATTGGCGGCCGTCGCTCACGACGACCCACGACGCCGACAGCATCTTCAACCTCGACGCCAGCGGAGCGCTGCCCGTCGTCGTCGCGTCGATGCTCACTCGGTCGACGATGGACTCCCTCCATCTGCTGCCCGCGCTTCCGGCACGGTGGCCGCGTGGCGAGGTCACGGGGCTCCGCGCGCGCGGCGGCATCGTGATCGACCGCCTGGCGTGGGATGAGGCCTCGGCGACGGTCGAGTTGCGCAGACTCCCCGCAGCCTCGTGGCTGTGTCCGGCGGGAACCACGATGGTGCATTCCGGCTCGGGGTTCACGTGGCGGGACGAGCAGGACAACGCGGACGGCAGCGCGCGCGTCGTCGAGCTGCGCGATGAGCCCGTCACCCTGAGACTGCGGCGCACCCCGCGACGAGGGAGCACAGCCACGACATCGTAGGCTGAACGGATGCCCGACCTCGCCTCGCCGCTCAGCGCGTGGTACCGCGACAACGCGCGCGATCTCCCGTGGCGACGCCCGGGATTCGGGGCTTGGGGAACCCTGGTCAGTGAGTTCATGCTGCAGCAGACTCCCGTCGCCCGGGTGATCCCCCTGCTGGAGGCGTGGCTCGAGCGATGGCCGACACCGGCGGATCTCGCCGCCGCGGCCCCAGCCGACGCGGTCCGGCAATGGGCCAACCTGGGCTATCCGCGGCGCGCGCTCTGGCTGCACCGTGCCGCCGTCGAGATCCGCGACCGCCACGCCGGCGTCGTCCCCCGCGACGTCGACGACCTGCTCGCGCTGACCGGCATCGGCGACTACACCGCGCGTGCCGTCGCCGTCTTCGCGTACGGCGACCGGCATCCGGTCGTCGACACGAACACTCGCCGCGTCCTGGCGAGAGCCGTGCAGGGGCGTTCGCAGCCCGGGCCGGCGGCGAAGCGCGACCTCGCCGACATGACCGAGATCCTGCCCCACGACATCGCCGCATCGGCCGTCGTGAACGCGGCGGCGATGGAGCTGGGAGCGCTCGTGTGCACAGCCCGAGTACCGAGGTGCGCTGCGTGCCCGCTGGCCGACCGCTGCGCATGGCGCGCCGCCGGCTATCCCGACACCGGCGACACCCGCGTGAAGCAGGCGCGGTACGAGGGCAGCGACCGGCAGGCACGAGGCGCGATCCTCCGAGTCCTGCGCGCTGCGACGACGCACGACGTCGCCGCCGAGGACGTCATCGGCGACTGGCCCGACGCCGCTCAGCGTGACCGCGCGATCGACTCGCTCGTCTCAGACGGCCTCGTCGAAGCCGTCGACGGCCGGCTGCGCCTCCCCCGGTGACGGGACGGAAGAGGGATGCCGCGGCAGCGCGGCATCCCTCTTCTCAGTCCTCGTCCTCGTCGGCCTCGCGAGGCTTGACGTAGGGGTCGGCTTCTCCCGCGTAGCTCGCGCCCGTCGCGGTGGCCGCGGTGGCGGCATCCCGCTCGCGCGCCTCGCGCAGCAGGTGCTCGATGTGACCCGCGTTCTCGGGGATGGCATCGAGGATGAACTCGAGCGTGGGGGTCACCCGCACGCCGAGCTTGCGACCGACCTCGCTGCGGAGCATGCCCGTCGCCGCGCGCAGGGCGTCGGCCGAGTCGGCTCGCTCCTGGTCGGAGCCGTACACGGTGTAGAACACCGACGCGTGCTGCAGGTCACCCGTCACACGCACGTCGGTGATGGTCACGAAGCCGAGGCGCGGATCGCGCAGGCCCTTCTCGAGCCGCTCCGCGACGAGCACGCGGATGCGATCGGCCAGACGCGACTGACGTTCGCTGGACATACCTTCTTCTCCCTACTCAGGCCCGCTCATCGGCGGACCGGCGATTGCGGAGGCGATGGATGTCGCTCGGATAGTCGGGGTCTTGGGGGTCCTGTTATCCGAGCGACATCCGTCGCCGTAGCAACCAACGATGGGTCAGCCGCGCGGCTTCTCCACCATCTCGGTCGTCTCGATCTCGTCGCCGATCTGGATGTCGTTGTACTTGCCGAGGCCGATACCGGCTTCGAAGTCCGTACGGACCTCGGTGACGTCGTCCTTGAACCGGCGGAGCGACTCGATGGCGAGACCATCGGCGATCACGACACCGTCGCGGATGACGCGCGCCTTGGCGTTGCGCGTGATCGTGCCCGAGCGGACGATGACACCCGCGATGTTGCCGAACTTCGAGGAGCGGAACACCTCGCGGATCTCGGCCACACCCGACTGGACCTCTTCGTACTCCGGCTTGAGCATGCCCTTAAGCGACTGCTCGACGTCGTCGATCGCGTTGTAGATGACCGAGTAGAACCGGACGTCCACACCCTCGCGGGCGGCACGCTCCCGCGCCTTCGTGTCGGGACGGACGTTGAAGCCGATGACGATCGCGTTGTCGATCGTCGCCAGGTTGATGTCCGACTCGGTGATGGCGCCGACGCCGCGGTGGATGATCCGCAGCTGGACGGAGTCGTCGACCTCGATCTTGAGCAGCGACTCCTCGAGGGCCTCGACGGCACCCGAGACGTCACCCTTGATGATGAGGTTGAGCGACTCGACCTTGCCCTCTTCGAGAGCACGGGTGAAGTCCTCGAGCGAGATGCGCTTGCGGGCCTTGGCCAGCTGGGCATTGCGCTCGGCAGCCTCGCGCTTCTCCGCGATCTGACGCGCGGTGCGGTCCTCCTCGGTGACGATGAACACGTCGCCGGCTCGGGGCACCGAGTTCAGACCCTGCACCTGCACCGGGCGCGAGGGGTAGGCCTCGTCGACCGCGTCGCCGTTCTCGTCGATCATGGCGCGGACGCGACCGTAGGCCGTTCCCGCGACGATCGCGTCGCCGACGCGGAGCGTTCCGGACTGGATGAGCACCGTGGCGACCGAACCGCGGCCCTTGTCGAGCTTGGCCTCGATCGCGACACCGCGCGCCGCCTTGTTCGGGTTCGCCGTCAGGTCGAGACCGGCGTCGGCGGTGAGCAGGACGGCGTCCAGGAGCTCCTGGATGTTGGTGCCCTGTCGAGCCGACACGTCGACGAACATGACGTCTCCGCCGTACTCCTCGGCGACCAGACCGTACTCGGTGAGCTGCTGGCGAACCTTGGCCGGGTTGGCGTCGGGCTTGTCGACCTTGTTCACCGCGACCACGATCGGCACGTTGGCGGCCTGCGCGTGGTTCAGGGCCTCGACCGTCTGCGGCATGATGCCGTCGTCGGCCGCGACCACGAGGATCGCGATGTCGGTCACCTGCGCACCACGGGCACGCATGGCGGTGAACGCCTCGTGACCCGGGGTGTCGATGAAGGTGATCGCACGCTCGATGCCCTCGTGCTCGGTCCAGACCTGGTACGCACCGATGTGCTGCGTGATGCCGCCGGCCTCGCCCGCGACCACGTTGGTCTGACGGATCGCATCGAGCAGTCGCGTCTTACCGTGGTCGACGTGGCCCATGACGGTGACCACCGGAGGACGGATCTCGAGGTCTTCGTCGCTCTCCGCTTCCAGCTCGGCGTCGAGATCGAGACCGAAGCCCTCGAGGAGCTCTTTGTCCTCGTCCTCGGGCGAGACCATCTGGATCTTGTAGCCGAGCTCCTCGCCGAGCACCTCGAAGGTGGCCTCGTCGAGCGACTCGGTGGCCGTGGCCATCTCGCCCAGGTTGAACAGGATCGTCACGAGCGTGCCGGGCTGCACCGTGTAGCCGCGCAGCGCCTCGAGCTTGTCCGCGAAGTCGGCGATCGATGCACCGCGGCGCAGGCGGATGATCTCGCCGTTGCCCTTCTGGACGTTGACGCCGCCGACGACCGGCGCCGACCGCATCTCGAATTCCTGCCGCTTCGCCCGACGCGACTTACGCTGCTTGGACTTGCCGCCGCCCTTGCCGAAGGCGCCTGCGGTGCCGCCGCCGGGGCCGCGACCGCGACCACCGCCGCCACCGGGACGACCGGCGAAACCGCCACCGGGAGCACCCGGACGCTGGAAGCCGCCGGCACCGCCGGGACGACCGGGACCGCCGGGACGCTGCTGGAAGGGAGCACCGGGACGACCGCCGCCGCCGGGACGACCGGCGCCACCGGGGCGCGGAGCGCCGGGACGGGGAGCACCGGGTCGCGGGGCCTGCGGACGCGGGATGTTGCCGGGCGTAGGCCGCTGGCCCATGCCCTGCGCCGAGGCGAAGGGGTTGTTGCCGGGGCGGGGACCGGCGGGACGCTGGCCCATGCCCTGCGAGGGCGCGAAGGGGTTGTTGCCGGGGCGTGCGCCACCCGGACGCGGCGGCTGCGAGCCGCCGGGCGTCGGGCCTGCCGGCTTGGCCGGACCGGGCTTGCCGGCGCCGGGCGTCGGGGCCGACGGAGCGGAAGGCGCCGCAGGGGTCGCCGACGGCGCGGCAGGCGCAGCAGGAGCTGCCGGGGCGGATGCCGCGGGGGCAGCCGGAGCTGCGGGCGCGGCGGGCTTCGCGGGGCCGGGCTTGACGGCCGGGCCGGGCTTCGCTCCGGCGGGACCGGGCTTGCCGGCGCCGGGGCGCGCAGCACCCGGACGAGCGGCACCGGGCTTGGCGCCGCCCGACGCAGCGGGAGCGGGAGCCGCGGCGGCAGAGCCGCCCTCAGCCTCGAGCGCAGCCCGCAGCTTGCGAGCCACGGGGGGCTCGATGGTGGACGAGGGGCTCTTGACGAACTCGCCGAGCTCCTTCAGCTTCGCGAGCGCGACTTTGCTGTCGACGCCGAGTTCGGAAGCGATCTCGTGTACGCGTGGTTTTGCCACAATTCTCCTGTCTGAAGGCCCACCCTCGGACAGGGCGGACCGCTTAAGCGCGGACGGGTCTCATTTCGAGCCGTTCACTTCGTGTCCATAGCCGTTCAGCCTTTGCGCTGGTGATCAATCGGGAAATCCTGCGTGTCCAGTGGGCCGGACACCCGCAGGGCTCGTCCGAACGCGCGGCGCCGCAACGCGGCATCCATGCATTCGTGCGTCTCGTGCACCCACGCGCCCCTGCCCGGCAGCGACGCGGCTCGATCTGCGATCAAGACGCCGTCGCGGGCCACGACTCGTAGGAGTGAGGACCGGGAGGCACGCGCGCGACAGCCCACGCACGTTCGAACAGGTTCCATTCTACCCCCTCGACCGACGTCCCGGTTTCGTCAGGACTCCAGGATCGAGTCGGGCTGGATGTCGATCTTCGCGCCGGTCAGCTTCGCGGCGAGGCGGGCGTTCTGCCCCTCCTTGCCGATGGCGAGCGACAGCTGGTAGTCCGGGACGAGCGCCCGGACGGCCTTCGTGGCCGCGTCGAGCACGAAGCTCGAGGTGACCTTGGCCGGCGACAGGGCGTTGGCCACGAACGCCGGCAGGTCGGCGTTGTAGTCGATGATGTCGATCTTCTCGCCGCCGAGCTCTTCGGTGACGGCGCGGACGCGGCGGCCCAACTCGCCGATGCAGGCGCCCTTGGCGTTGATGGAGGGATCGTTGGCCTTGACCGCGATCTTCGTGCGGTGACCGGCTTCGCGCGCGAGCGAGGTGATCTCGACGAGACCGTTGGCGATCTCGGGCACCTCCATGGCGAAGAGCTTGCGGACGAGTCCGGGGTGCGTGCGGGAGACGGTGATCGAGGGGCCCTTGGTGCCCTTCGAGACCGAGGTCACGTAGACGCGCAGACGCGAGCCGTGCCGGTACTCCTCGCCCGCGACCTGCTCCTCGGGCGGGAGGATGGCCTCGATCGTGCCGAGGTCGACGTGCACCATGCGCGGGTTCGGCCCCTGCTGGATGACACCGGCGACGATGTCGCCCTCCTTGCCCCGGAACTCCCCCAGCACGGCGTCGTCGGCGATGTCGCGCAGGCGCTGGCTGATGACCTGCTTCGCGGCGAAGGCGGCGATGCGGCCGAAGTCGTCGGGAGTCGACTCCTCTTCGCCGACGACCGCGCCCTCGTCATCGCGGAGGGGCACGTAGATGGCGACGTGGCCGGTCTTGCGGTCGAGCTCCGCACGAGCCCCTTCGGGCAGCTCGCCGTCGGGCGAGGTGTGCTTGGCGTACGCCGTGAGGACCGCCTGCTCGATGATGCGGACGAGTTCGTCGAAGGGGATCTCCTTCTCTCGCTCGACGGTGCGCAGCAGTGAGAGATCGATGTCCATGGGGGCCCTCCATATTCAGCTCTTGTCCGGGCGCGTTTCGCGCTCCCGGCATCCATCCCACGTTACCCGATGGGGCGGGGAACGTGTTTGCCCGGCGCCGAGGACGCCACGTCGAGCGGGCGATCTCGGGATACTGGGGGCATGACCGAACGCGCTCCCCGCCTCGCCGACCCCGGACTGATCGGACTGCTCGGTTTCGTGATCGCCACGCTCACGGCACAGCTGGAGCATCTCGGACTGCAGAACGAGAGCCCGGTGTTCTGGGTCGGTGCCGTCTTCGGCGGCGTGGTTCAGGTCACCGCGGGAATGCTGTCGTACTTCGCGGGCGACGACTTCCACTTCATCGTCTACAACGCCTTCGGGTGGTACTGGATCTGCATGCCCGGCTTCCTGCTCGGCGGCGAGCTCGGGTTCTTCGAGGTCGAGGGGCCCGCGCGTGGCGTGTTCACGCTCATGTTCTCGATCCTGGCCCTCGTGTTCGCCCTCTCGGCGGCATCGCGCAACACCGTGCTGCCGGTGACACTGCTGGCCGTCGCGGCCGGCCTCGGCCTGCAGACGGTCACCGCGTTCGGCGGGCCGCCGGCCGTCGGAGCAGCCGGCTCGGTCGCATTGCTCCTGGCCTCCGCGCTCGCGGCGTACATGCTGCTCGAGAAGTTCTACGCGCGAACGCTCGGTCGCAGCATCCTGCCGCTGGGGCCCGCGTGGTTCCGGGTCGCCTCCCCTGTATCGATTCAGGCGCATACTGTTTGAGGACCGGGCGGCCCGCGCTGCGGGAGACCACGCCCGATCGTGACATCGGTCGCGACGACGGCTCTGCCGCCGCGACCGCAACGCGAAAGGAACCTCTCATGACCACCAACGCGCACGCCGCCGTTCTCCACGGCCAGGACGCACCGTTCACATTCGAGGAGATCACCCTCGACGACATCCGTCCGAACGAACTGCTCGTGAAGGTCGCCGCCACCGGCCTCTGCCACACCGACCTCGCCGTGCAGCATGGTCACATCCCCGCGGCGTTCCCGTTCGTCCTGGGCCACGAAGGCGCGGGCACCGTCGAGCAGGTCGGCGATGCCGTCGTCGGCTACGCCGTCGGCGACAAGGTCGCGGTGTCGTTCGCCTCGTGCGGCCACTGCACCAACTGCCTCACGGGACGCGAGGCTTATTGCCGCAACTTCATGGCGCTCAACTTCGGCGGGGCGCGCGAGGACGGCTCGGCCACCATGACCGCCGCGGACGGTTCCGCCGTGCACGGCTCGTTCTTCGGTCAGTCCTCGTTCGCCAGCCACGTCATCGTCGAGGCCCGCAACGCGGTGAAGCTGCCGACGACCGCCGACGTCGAGATCGCCGGCCCCCTCGGCTGCGGCGTGCAGACCGGAGCCGGCACCGTGCTCAACTCGCTCGACGTTCCCGCCGGCGCATCGGTCATCGTGACCGGCACCGGCGCCGTGGGGCTGTCGTCGATCATGGGCGCGAAGGTGGCCGGCGCCACGACGATCATCGCGGTCGACATCATCCCGGAGCGGCTCGAGTTCGCGGCGAAGCTCGGCGCAACCCACACGGTCAACAGCAAGGACGAAGACGCCGTGGCGCGCATCCTCGAGATCACCGGCGGGGTCGGCGCGGACTTCGCCGTCGACACCACGGCCGTTCCCGCGGTCGTCGACACGATCGTCGCCGCCACCGCGTTCGGCGCGAAGATCGCGCTGGTCGGTGTGCCGAAGCCGGGCACGGAGATCGCGCTGGCGTCCATCTCGGGCTCGGGCAAGACCTTCGTCGGCGCGATCGAGGGTGACGCGGTGCCGCAGAAGTTCCTCCCCGAGATGCTCGCGCTGCACGAGGCCGGACGCTTCCCGTTCGACCAGCTCATCACCAAGTACCCGTTCTCGGAGATCGAGCGAGCCATCGCCGACACGCAGTCGGGCAAGGCGGTCAAGGCCGTCCTTGTCATGGACTGACGGCCCGGATACGCCGATCGGGCCGGAGCACGCACATCGCTGCGCGTTCCGGCCCGGTTCCTTCCGTCTGGCGGCACGACTTCGGCCATCGCTGAGCCACCCGGCGGTCGCCCCTCGGACACCTAGCCGTCACGGAGTCTCTCCAGAGTCGGGATCGGCGCACATCGCGCCGCCCTCCCCGTCGAACAGGAGCTCCCGCGTGTCCTCACGCCTTCCGTCAGCCACCCGCACGCGTCGCACCGCCGCCGCCCTGACCGTGGCGGGCCTCGCCGCCGGTCTCGCCGTGGCCGCGCCCGCAACCACCGCGGCGACCGCCGCCGCGCCTCCCGCCGAAGACCTCGCCTCCCGCTTCACCCTCGCCGTGCTGCCCGACACGCAGTTCTACTCGCGCTACTCGGCCGACCAGTTCCTGCCGCGCTACGGCACCGACCCGTTCGCGACGCAGACGGAGTGGCTGACGGCTCACGCGGACGACCTGCGCATTCCCTTCACGTTGCACCTCGGGGACATCGTCGACCGCGCCGGGGTCGAGGCCGAGTGGCGTGCGGCCGACGCCGCCATGCGCACCATGGACGAGGCCGCTGCGCCCTACTCGATCCTTCCCGGCAACCACGACGTGCTCAACAGTGGCGTCCGCGATGACCAGCTCGACGTCGCGAACGAGCCCTTCAACCGCTGGTTCGGCGCGACACGGGCGGCGACGCAGAGCACGTACGGCGGCAGCGACCCGCTGGGGCTGAGCCAGTTCCACATCTTCGAGGCCGAAGGCCAGCGGTTCATGTCGCTCGCCGTCGCCTGGAACGCCTCGGACGCAACGCTCGCCTGGGCCCAGAGCGTGCTCGACGCGCACCCGGACGTCCCGGTCATCCTCACCTCGCACGCCCTGATCAACGTCGCGGCCGACCAGACCTCCCCCGTCGAGACCGGCGACAGCCAGCGGATGTGGGACCGCCTCATCCGGGGCAACGACCAGATCTTCCTGACCTTCAACGGCCACTTCCATGGCGCGACGCGACAGGTCAAGCAGAACGACTTCGGCCACGACGTGCATCAGGTGCTGATGGACTATCAGATGGCGTACGAGGGCGGCAACGGCTACCTCGGCCTCGTCGAGTTCGACCTCACCAACGGCCGCCTGTCGCTCGAAACGGGGTCGCCGTGGGTTGTGCAGAAGCCGCAGGAGAGCCTCACGAGCTACGACCAGCCCCTCCTCGACGGTGAGCATCAGCGTTTCTCGGTTCCGATCGACTTCCGGGAACGCTTCGCCGGCTTCGCTCCCGGGTTCACCGCCGGTTCCGCCGATGAGCCGAAGCTGACGGAGGCCGCGCGCGCGATCCTCCTCGACGGCTTCGAGGGCCCCGATCCGATCTCGACCGAGGCCCCCGGCAACGAACTCGACTTCGTCGAGGCCGAGGGCACGCTCGCCCACTGGCGATTCAACGGTCAGGACGGCGTCGTCGACGCGGACACGGTGATCGAGGACATCGCCGGCGACAACGACCTCACCCGTCCCGACCCCGCCGACACGAACGCGGTCGGAACGCTCTGGGAGGACGTGACCGTCCAGTCCTCCGACGTGCACGGCTACTCGTCGGACGCGGCGGCCGTGTGCTTCGACGACTCGTCGGGATCGCGCTTCAGCTACCTGACGACGGCCCCCGACGCCCCGATCAATGAGGCAGACCTGTCGCAGGGGTACACGATCGAGACCTTCGTGAAGATGGACGCCGACTGGAACGCCTCGGCGAACGGATGGTCGAAGGCCCTGACCCGCACCGGCAACCGGTCGCAGATCGGTGTGCCCGAGACCCGCTGGGACTGGACCGCCTCCCCCACCGCGCTGGGCATCTCGAACCTGCGCGAGTTCCAGTACACGAGCCTCGACGCCGACGCGACGCTCGGCGACCGCGTCAACTGGTCGGGCGAGATCATGGTCGACCAATGGCAGCACGTCGCGATCGTGAACGACCCCGAGTCGCGCACGACGACCATGTACGTCGACGGTGCCCCGGTGCTGCGCAACGCCACGAACGTCGGCGGTATGGCCTGGCACGAGGGACACTCGTGGATCCTCGGGGCCGACTGGACCGATGACGCCGCGCGCAACGGATGGCATGGCTGCATCGGCGAGACGCGCATCATCGACCGCCCGACCACGCCGGACGAGTGGCTGACGCAGCGCGCCGACCTGACCGGCTTCGGGGTGCGCGAGGCGCCGTCGGGCGAGCTCGCCTCCGATGTGTCGTCCGTGCGCTTCGCGGGCGTCGGCTTCCCCGGCGCCGAGGTGCGCCTGGCGCCCGCCGCCGAGGGCGTGGCGGCACGTGCCGACCTCGGCGGCGCCGTCACCGCCGTGGCGGCGGACGGCACGTGGGAGATCGTCGTCACCTCGGGCCTGACCGCCGGCGAGCACGCCGTCGAACTCTCGCAGGCTCTCGGAGCGCGCTCGATCACGCCGCAGCGCGTCGACTTCGCGATCGCGGCCGCTGCGCCCGCTCCGGCTCCGACGACGCCCGCCCTTCCCGGCGGGACCGTTCCCGGCGGGACCGCGCCGGGAGGCGCCGTGCCGACCGGCGCACCTGCCGCGGACGTCGACGGTTCGCTGGCCGCCACCGGCGGCGACTCGGGCATCCTGATGCCCGTCGCCGTGGCGGCATCCGTGCTCACCGTCCTCGGTGGCGTGCTCCTGGCGCTGCGTCGCCGACGCATCGCTCGCGGCTGATCCCCCGGGCCGGGGCGCGGCGGCATCCGTCGCGTCCCGGCCCGCCGCCGCCCTCTCCGGCCCGTGCCGTCGTAGGCTCGCGGGATGGCCGAACACGGGGTGCACGACGCGGCGCGCGCCGTCGAACGGCATCCCGCGGCGCGCGTGCTCGCCCGGGGCGGCTACGTCGCGAACGGTTTCGTGCACCTGCTGATCGGGTCGCTCATCGTCGCGGTCGCTTTCGGCGGCGACCGCGACGCCGACCAGACGGGAGCCTTCCGCGCGGTCGCCGAGCTTCCGCTCGGGTTCGTCGCGCTGTGGGCCGCAGCCGCTCTCCTGACCGCGCTGGGCGTGTGGCATCTCGCCGAGGGAATGCTGGCCTCGCGGCGCCGGCGCGGCGCCGCCGTCTGGGGGCTGCGGGTCTCGGAATGGGGACAGGCCGTCGTGTTCCTGTTCTTCGGCGGGTTGTCCGCCGCCGTGGCGCTCGGCGCACGCCCGCAGGCCGATGAAGCCGCGCGCGACGCGAGCCGCGGCATCCTCGCGCTTCCGGGCGGCGTGTTCGCGATCGTGCTCGTCGGGGCCGGTGTCGCGATCGCGGGAGTGGTCTTCGTCGTGATGGGCGTGCGGCGCTCCTTCCACTCGAAGATGACGATCCCCGACGGAGCGGTCGGTCGCGCCGTCGAGGGCCTCGGGATCCTCGGCTTCATCGCGAAGGGCATTGCTCTGGGGTCGCTGGGCGGTGTGCTCATCGTCGCCGCCGTGCGTTCGCGCGCCGACCAGGCCGGCAGCCTGGATGCTGCGATCCGGGCGCTGCTCGACCTGGCTTTCGGCCCCGAGATCGTGGTCGTCGTGGGGGCCGGGCTCATCGCCTACGGCGTGTTCACGGTCTTCCGCGCGCGCTACGCCGACCTCTGACCCCCGGGTCTCTCGGCGGCTGCCCGCTTGCGGGCGCACCTCGGCCTGTCGAGCGCAGGAACACGTGCGCCGGATGCCGCAACCTGCGCGGCATCCGGCGACCGGGTGCTGAGATCAGCGGGCGGTGAGTCGCGCGACCGCGTCGGCCGCGGCGAGGGTCTCGCGTTCGCCCGTCCGACGGTCCCACAGCTCGACCTGGCCGTCGGCCGCGCCGCGCCCGACGATGAGGATGCGCGGCACGCCCACCAGCTCGGCGTCGCCGAACTTCACGCCGGGCGACACCTTCGGGCGGTCGTCGTAGACGACCTCCAGGCCCGTCGCCTCGAGCTCGCCCGAGAGCTGCTCGGCCAGCTCGAAGGCCGCGGCGTCCCGGCCGGTCGCCACGACGTGCACGTCGAACGGAGCGACCGACGCGGGCCAGATGAGTCCACGCTCGTCGTTGTTGAGCTCGGCGATGATCGCGAGGATGCGGGTCACACCGATGCCGTACGAGCCCATCGTGACCGTGACGAGCTTGCCGTTCTCGTCGAGGACCTTCAGCCCCAGTGCCTCGGCGTACTTGCGGCCGAGCTGGAAGACGTGACCGATCTCCATGCCCCGCGCGATCGAGACCGGGCCCGAGCCGTCGGGCGCCGGGTCGCCCTCGCGCACGGTGGCGACCTCGACGAACGCGTCGGCCGTGAAGTCGCGGCCCGCGACGAGGGAGTGCACGTGCTTCTGGTCGATGTTCGCGCCCGTGATCCACGAGGTCCCGTCGACGACGCGGGGGTCGAGGACGTAGCGGATGCCGGTGCCCGACTCCTCGCCGAGCACCGGGCCCTCGGGCGACCAGGGGCCGATGTAGCCCTTGACCAGCAGCGGGTTCTTGGCGAAGTCCTCGGCCGTCGCCGGCTCGACCTCGGCCGGCGCGAAGGCGACCTCAACACGCTTGTCGTCGACGTCGCGGTCGCCGGGCAGGCCCACGACGACGAGCTCACGCGTGCCGTCGAGGTGCGTGAGAGCGAGCACGACGTTCTTGAGCGTATGCGCCGCGGTGAACTCACCCTCGAGGTTCGCGTTGACGTGTGCGACAAGCGTCTCGATCGTGGGGGTGTCGGGCGAGTCGAAGACGACCGGCTCCGGCAGCCCGTCGATCGGCCCGGCCTCGGGCACGACCGTCGTGAACGCCTCGACGTTCGCGGCATACCCGCCCGCGGATCGCACGAACGAGTCCTCGCCGACGGGGGTCGGGTGCAGGAACTCTTCCGAGCGGGAGCCGCCCATGGCCCCGGCATCCGCCTGCACGATGACGTATTCGAGACCGAGGCGCTGGAAGATGCGCTCGTACGCGTCGCGCTGGGCCTGATAGCTCGCCTCGAGCCCGGCGTCGTTCGCGTCGAACGAGTACGCGTCCTTCATCGTGAACTCGCGGCCGCGCAGCAGGCCGGCACGGGGACGGGCCTCGTCGCGGTACTTGTCCTGGATCTGGTAGATCGTCAGCGGCAGGTCCTTATACGACGAGTAAAGGTCCTTGACGAGGAGGGTGAAGGCCTCCTCGTGGGTCGGAGCGAGCAGGTAGTCGCCGCCCTTGCGGTCCTGCAGGCGGAACAGCAGGTCGCCGTACTCCTCCCAGCGTCCCGTCGCCTCGTACGCCTCGCGCGGCATCAGCGCCGGGAAGTGCACCTCCTGCGCACCGGCCGCCGCCATCTCCTCACGCACGACGCGCTCGATCTTGGCCTTGACGCGCAGGCCGAGAGGCAGCCAGGCGAAGATGCCCGCCGCCTGCGGTCGGATGTAGCCGGCGCGGATCAGCAGCTTGTGACTGGCGACCTCGGCGCCCGCGGGGTCTTCACGGAGCGTGCGGAGGAACAGGTGCGACATACGGGTGACCACGAGTCGAGTCTACGGATGCCGCGGGGCCGCGATGCGCGCGCGATCGTTCCTCACCCCGCCGCGTCCCGCATCGCCGACAGCACGCGCTCCGCGGCATCCACGACGTCCGGCGCCTCCATGATCTCGACGACGTTCACGCCATCTGTCGCGAGGAGGTAGGAGCTGTCAGGACGGATAGCCCCGACGCCCCGCACGGCCTCGGTCGCGCCCGCGACGTCGACCGGCACCGGGACGTCGCGTCGGCCGTCACCTGCGGCGAGTCGATTCCATTCCCATGCGCCTCCGGGATAGATCGTCACGATGACCGCGTCGAGACGGGCTGAGTTCGGCGCGTACCAGCGGCAGACGGTGCCGAGCCCCGCGTCGCGCGCGATCTCGATGTGAACGTCTGTGCCGAAAGCCGAGGGGTACCCCTCGACGAAGTCGGTCGTGCCGAGGATGTCGGCCACCGAGACCCGTTCCCGCAGCTCATCGCACGTCATCGGAGACCACCACGAGGAAGTGCGCGCCGCCGGCATCGGACGACCGGCATTCTCGAGGGCTGACATGAAGAGCGGGGCAACCGCGTCGAGTCGGGCCGTGACGACGTCATTGCTGACCCCGTCAGCGTTACCGAACACGCCGCTGACCGTCACGAGCATCCAGGTGTCGCCATCGGACACCGCCCGACGACAACCCTCGCTGTCGTAGCGGAAACCTTCGCAGACCGTGTCGGAGTACGTGGAGACGACGCTCGCGGGAACAACGTCCGCGGGGAGGGCGGACACCTGCACGGATTCGAAAGTGCTGGATTCCCACGAGCAATCGAGACCGCCGAGCGTCCGGACCTCGGGCGTGCTGAGGTCCGTCGCGGGGCCGAGCTCGACCCCGACAGCCGACGAGAGCGCGCTCGCATCGAACACCTGTGTGCAATCGCCCCTGAAGGCCATGGTCGGCGCGGACAGCTGCGGCTCCGCATCCGGAGTCGCTGTCTGGGTGGGCGAAGGCTCCGCCGTCGGAGTGGGGGAAGGCGTGGGTGTGGGCGTCGGCGTCGGCGTGGACGTCTCGACCGGAGTCAGGATGCGGTCGTCCGGGCGGAGGGCCGCGAAGGCGACGCCCGCGACGACGACGGCCACGAGGGCGGACGCGGCCGCTCCCGCGACGATGCGCGAGCGGCGCGCGCGGGCGGCGCGCAGCCGCTTCACACCCCCGACGACACGATCGCGCAGATCGCCGTGCTCGTTCGGGGTGAGCTGATCGTTCAGGTCCACGATGCCTCCAACGCCGTCATCTCGTCTCGTAGCCGGCTCTTCGCCCGTGAGAGGCGTGATTTCACCGTGCCGACCGGGATGCCCAGGGTCTGCGCGACGTCGCGTTCCGGGTAGCCCTCGAGCACGCTGAGGACGACGACGCTCTGCTCACCGGCCGGCAGCTGCTTGAGCGCCGCGAGTACACCGCTCTCGTCGTGGGCGGACGGTGCCGCGGATGCGGACGCCGCAGGGGTCTTCGCCAGCAGCGCTCGGTAGCGCCGCCCCGCTCGCTCGAGATTGCGAGCCGCGTTCGCGACGGTCGTCAAGAGCCACGGCAGCGGCGACCCGTCGACCAGGCGCACGCTCGCGCGCCTGCGCCAGAGCTCGAAGAACGCGATGGCGACCGCGTCCTTCGCATCCTCGCGATCGGTCAGCAGCCGGGTCGCGTGCCGGAACAGTCGCGACTCGTATCTGTCGAACAGGTCTCCCAGCGCGGACTCGTCGCCCGCCCGCAGTCGCTGCCATGCAGCGGCCTCATCATCTCCCACACCATGTAGTGTCCGGCACCACCGAGAAGGTTCGCGGTCGTGCGAACTAATCTGAGCGGATGACGACCGTGCCGGAGGCCGTGGAGCAGCGACTCGCCCCGGTCGAATGTCGGAGCGGCCGCCTAGCCTGAACTCATGAGAACCGTGCTGCTGACTGGATTCGAGCCGTTCGCCGGAGACGCGACGAACCCATCGGGGGACGCGGTGAACCTGGTCGCCGACCATTGGACGGGCCCGGAGAACCTGGTCATGGCGGTGCTGCCGGTGACCTTCCACGGGGCCAGGTTGCAGCTGCTGGAGCTCATCGTCGAGCACTCCCCCGACGTCATCATCGCGACCGGCCTGGCCGGGGGCCGCACGGGGATCGCTGTCGAACGAGTGGCGCTCAACCTCAAGGACGCGCGAATCCCGGACAACAGCGGCGAGCAGCCCGTCGACGAGCCGTCGGTCAGGCACGCGCCCGACGCACACTTCGCGACGCTGCCCGTGAAAGCGATCGCCGCGGACATCATGGCGGCGGGCATCCCTGCCTCGGTCTCATACTCGGCGGGCACCTTCGTCTGCAACCACGTGATGTTCACGGCCCTGGATGGCGGCGAGCCGGGCGATCGCGCCGCCGGCTTCATCCACGTTCCCTACGCCACCGAGAACGCACCCGAGGGCCAGCCGTCGCTGCCGCTCTCGGACATTGCGCAAGCGTTGCGCATCGCCATCCGCACCTCCTTGGACACCGAGGTGGACCACTCGTACGCGGCAGGCTCCATCTGGTGAGAGGCAGCTGCCTCGTCAGCTCGAGAGCGCGGAGAGCATTCGCCCGAGGACCTGCCCTGCGAGGTCGAGATTCTCGTCGTAGAGGCTGACCACGTTCACTCCGTCGGTCGCGAACGCCTTGTACGAGCCGTAACCCCAATCTGTGGCGAAGGCGTCGGTCGCACCGGCCACGTCCAGCTCGACAACCGATGACTCCGCCGCCCGCCCGCGCAACTCGTCCCACTGCCACCCCAGGCCCGGCGCGACCTGCGGCGAGAGGATGTGGAACTCGTCCGTCTCGTAATCTATCCGCTCGCCGTCGGAGAACAGCGGACACGCTCGGAAGACACCCGCCGCTGCCAGCAGGACCTCCTCCGGCTGCTCGGAACCCTCCCAGTAGCCGTGGCGGTACGGACCGATGAGTTCCTCGAGACCGAGGGACTCGCCGAGATCCACGCAGTCGGGAATCGCCCAGACGTCGTCGGTGGCGGCAGCGCGCCGCGGCTGCGTCGCCGCTGGCAGGTTGGCTGCGACCGCCTCGATGGCTGCGTTCAGCAGCTCGTCCGGGGTCTCGACAGCACCCCATCCGGCGTTCGCGCCGACCCACACATCGGCCACGACACGCCCAAGGCGACAGTTGTTGGCGTCGTAGCTGGGCTCACAGGTCGCCACGGAGTAGCGAGCGGCGAACTCGTTGTTCACCTCCACCGCCGGAACCACTGTCATGGTGAGGCTGCCGATACCTTCGGGAAGATCCGCGCCTTCACCGGCGAACCAGGTACAGGCGAGGCCCCCGAGCGTCCCGAGGGGCTCGACGTCGACCTCCACCGGACGCTCCGCGTCCCACGCGAGGTACTGTTCGGCCCGGGTCAGCGACCCCGCACCGAGGAGCTCGTCGCGCTGCTCACCCGTGAGCATCTGCTCGCAGTCGCCGTCGAAGGCCCGAACGGGCTCGAGGTTCGGCGTCGGCGTGGGCGTCGGGGAGGGCGCGTCCGAGGACGGGCGCGCCGGCGTCGGTGCTTCCGCCGCTCGGTCGACGGGAGCGCACCCCACCGCGAGAGTTGCGGCGAGCGCGAGGGACAGGAGCGCGGCAGGACGGCGAAGCACGCAGCCAGCCTGGCAGGACCGGCATGCCGGCCGCGGCATCCGCCGTCGAAGCTTTATGGAACCGATCTCAGGCGGTGACGACCTGCGCCGTGCCGAGCGGCGCGTCGGGACCGAGCTCGTCGGCGATACGGCGGGCCTCTTCGATGAGGGTCGCGACGATCTCCGACTCGGGCACGGTCTTGATGACCTCGCCCTTGACGAAGATCTGCCCCTTGCCGTTGCCCGACGCGACGCCGAGGTCAGCCTCCCGCGCCTCGCCCGGCCCGTTGACGACGCAGCCCATGACGGCGACGCGCAGCGGCACGGTGACATCCTTCAGACCCGCGGTGACGTCGTCGGCGAGCGTGTAGACGTCGACCTGCGCACGCCCGCACGAGGGGCACGAGACGATCTCGAGCTTGCGCTCCCGCAGGTTGAGCGACTGCAGGATCTGGTGTCCGACCTTGACCTCCTCGGCCGGCGGCGCCGACAGCGAGACGCGGATCGTGTCGCCGATCCCCTCGCCCAGCAGGATGCCGAACGCGGTGGCGCTCTTGATCGTGCCCTGAAACGCCGGCCCCGCCTCGGTCACCCCGAGGTGCAGGGGCCAGTCGCCGCGCTCGGCGAGCTGCCGGTAGGCCTTGACCATGACGATCGGGTCGTTGTGCTTGACCGAGATCTTGAAGTCATGGAAGTCGTGCTCCTCGAACAGCGAGGCCTCCCAGACGGCGCTCTCGACGAGCGCCTCCGGCGTCGCCTTGCCGTACTTCTCGAGCAGGCGCCGGTCGAGAGAGCCGGCGTTGACGCCGATGCGCAGCGAGACGCCGGCGGCCTTCGCCGCGTTCGCGATCGCACCGACCTGGTCGTCGAACTTCCGGATGTTGCCCGGGTTCACGCGCACCGCGGCGCATCCGGCGTCGATCGCCTGGAAGACGTACTTCGGCTGGAAGTGGATGTCGGCGATGACGGGGATCTGGCTCTTCTTGGCGATGATGTGCAGTACATCCGCGTCGTCCTGCGAGGGAACGGCCACGCGCACGATCTCGCAGCCGGATGCCGTGAGCTCGGCGATCTGCTGCAGCGTCGCGTTGATGTCGGTGGTCGGCGTCGTCGTCATCGACTGCACGCTGACGGGGGCTCCTCCCCCGACGAGCACCTTCCCGACGCGGATCTGCCGGCTCTTGCGGCGAGGGGCGAGGACGTCCGGAACCTGGGGCATCCCGAGATTGACAGCTGGCACGGGCACAGCCTACGCGGCACCGCCGCAGACGGGCTGGGAGCCGCGCGACACCGCGTCCCCGGCGCGGGTGTGATAATTTCGGCCCATGCACACGCGCCTCTCCTGGTGGCACACCGCCTAGGCGGTGTGTTCGACGTGCACACGTTTCAGACCGCCCGGCGTTGAAGGCCCGGCGGTCTTCTTCGTGGGGCGGGCGCTCCGACGAAGAAAGACGACGATGACCGGTTCTCTCCCGACCCTGACCGATCTCGCGGCGAGCGGTGCGCCCTTCGCGCTCATCGCGCGCGACGGGGCGACCGTCGAGGTGCTCCGCGGCGACGTCGTCGACGTCGACCGGCTCGCCGACATCCCGCTGGACGATCCCGACGGCACACCGCGCGAAGTGCTCGCCCTCGTGCCGTTCCGCCAGGTCGTCGAACGCGGCTTCGTCTGCCACGACGACCGGGCACCGCTGCGCTGCCTGCGTGTCGCCGACCACGATTCCCTGCCCCTGGCCGAGGCACTGCGCCAGTTGCCGTCGGAGCGGGTGCCGCTCGAGGACGCCGGGTTCGACATCTCCGACGAGGACTACGCCGAAATCGTCCGTCGCGTGATCGCCGACGAGATCGGCCGCGGCGAGGGCGCCAACTTCGTCATCCGGCGCGACTTCACCGCGACGGTCGAGACGGATGCCGTCACCGCCGGCCTCACCTGGTTCCGGGCGCTGCTGCAGCACGAGCGCGGCGCCTACTGGACCTTCCTCGTCGTGACCGACGGTCACGTCGCGGTCGGCGCCAGCCCGGAGGCCCATGTCAGCGCGCGCAGCGGGGCGCCCGCGGAGCCCGGCACGAGCATCGTCACGATGAACCCGATCTCCGGCACCTTCCGCCATCCCCGCGGTGGCGCGACCGCCGAGACGCTGACGGAGTTCCTCTCCTCCACCAAGGAGACCGAGGAACTGTTCATGGTCGTCGACGAAGAGCTGAAGATGATGTCTGCGGTCTGCTCCGACGGGGGCCGTATCACCGGCCCTCATCTGAAGGAGATGTCGCGCCTGACCCACACCGAGTACATGCTGCGCGGCTCGAGCACCATGGACCCCCGCGACATCCTTCGGGAGACGATGTTCGCACCCACCGTCACGGGGTCGCCGATGCAGAACGCCTGCACGGTGATCGCGCGGCACGAGCGGACGCCCCGCGGCTACTACTCCGGTGTCGCCGCCCTCTTCACCCCCGCGGCGGGAGGCGGCCACGACCTCGACGCCCCCATCCTGATCCGCACGGCCTATCTCGTCGACGGCCGGCTGCGCGTGCCCGTCGGAGCGACGCTCGTTCGGCACTCCGACCCGGCGGGCGAAGTGGGCGAGACCCACGGCAAGGCGGCAGGCGTCCTGGGCGCGATCGGCGCCGTCGACCGCGACGAAGCGCCCGCGGCGATCGCCGACACGACGGCGGTCGACGAGGACGCACCCGCCGCGCACCGCCCGCGGCTCGGCGACGATCCGACGATCGCGGCCCTGCTCTCCTCGCGCAACGCGCGTCTCGCGCAGTTCTGGCTCGACCCGCAAGCAGCGGGGGGCGGCCCCTACGCGGGCCGCGAGGTGCTGGTCGTCGACGCCGAGGACCGGTTCACCACGATGCTCGGGCACCAGCTGCACCACCTCGGGTTCGCCGTTCGCATCGCTCCCTGGCACGAGGTCACGGATGCCGCGGTCGACGAGGCCGGTCTCGTCGTCTTCGGCCCCGGCCCGGGCGATCCGCGCGACGGCGCCAGCCCTCGCATCGCCCGTATGCGCGAGCTCGTCGGCCGGCGCGCCGACGCGGGCAGGCCGCTGCTCGCCGTGTGCCTGAGCCACCAGATCCTGGCCGACCGGCTCGGGATCGCGCTGGCCCCCCTCGCGTCGCCCCATCAGGGCCTGCAGAAGAGCGTCGACGTGTTCGGACAACCCGCGTCCATCGGCTTCTACAACACGTTCACGGCACGCGTCGCCCCCGGCACCGAACGCCTGGGCGACACCGAGATCGCGGCGGACCCGTCGTCGGGTGACGTGTACGCGCTCCGGGGACCGGCGTACGCCTCCGTGCAGGGGCATCTCGAGTCGATCCTGTCGCGAGATGGTCTGCCGACACTCGAGCGGCTCATCGGATTCGCGCTCGAGCCCGTCTCCGCCTGATCGCGCCGCGTCGGCGGCGAGCGCGTCAGCCGAGGATCGAGATCGGGTTGAAGACGTCGGCGAGGATCAGCGTGCCGCCCATGACGATGAGCCCGATCACGACGACGAAGGTGACGGGCACGAGCTTCGTGGCGTCGACGGGGCGCGGAGGCGGGCGGCGGAAGAGCTTCGCCCAGGCGCGCTTGATCCCGTCCCACAGGGCCACCACGACGTGTCCGCCGTCGAGAGGCAGCAGGGGCAGCAGGTTGAAGATGAACAGCGCGATGTTGAGCGAGCCGAGCAGGTTCAGCACCTGGAAGGCACGGTCCTGAATCGGCGCGTCGGTCGCGGCCACCTCCCCGGCAATACGCCCGGCACCGACGACCGACAGCGGTCCGTTGGGATCGCGCTCCCCACCGGTCACGAGGGCGACTCCGGTCTCGTAGACCTTGACCGGCAGCTGCCAGATGACGCTCGCGACGGCACCCAGCCGCTCGACCGCGGCCTGCGGCCCCGTCCAGATCGGCTGCGGCACGTTGACCCGTGTTCCCGTCATGCCGACGAACCCGACCTCCTTGACCTCGGTCGCGCCGTCCGCCGTCGTCACGGGACGTTCCGCGGCGATCGGGGTGACCTCGAGCGTGACGCGGTCGCCGTCGCGCTCGACGACGACCGGGATCGTGCGTCCCGGCGACGCCTGGATGATCGCGGTCGCCTCGACATAGCCGGACACCTCGGTCCCGTCGACGGCGACGATGACGTCCCCGGGACGGATGCCGCCGGCCGCGGCCGGTGAGACGGGATCGCCGGGCTCGCATGTCGTGCGCTCGACGCCGGCCGGAACGACGCACTCGTTCACACCGGCGATCGTCGTGGAGACGCTCGGCAGCCCGATGGCGCTCAGCGCGATGCCGAAGAGCACCATCGCGAGCACGAGGTTCATCAGCGGCCCGCCGACCATGATGACGATGCGCTTCCACACCGAGAGCTGGTAGAACGCCGGACGCGCGTCGTTCTCGACGAGGGTCTCGGCGTTGGCGAGACGGGCGTCCTGCACCATCGCCCCGAAGAAGCGACCACTGCGCCGGGTGGCGGCGTCGGGCTCGTCGGGTGCTGGCGGGTACATGCCCGACATCGAGATGTAGCCGCCGAGAGGCAGCGCCTTCACGCCGTACTCGGTCTCGCCGAAGCGCCGCGACCAGAGCGTCGGCCCCAGGCCGATCATGTACCGGCCGACGCGCACGCCGAACAGCTTGGCGGGCACGAGGTGGCCGACCTCGTGCAGCGCGATCGACACGGCGAGCCCGACGACGAGCAGCACGACGCCGATGACGAAAGCGAGGACGGTCACGACCACTCAGAGTACCCGCCGAGTCTTTGAATCGGCCCAGGCCGTAAACTCCCACTATGGAGCGGGCGCAGAGTGCGACAGTGCGGCGTGCTCGCGCGCTGCGCGGAACCGCCTCCGCCGCGATCGCCACCGTCTTCGCCGCCACCGCCCACACCATCTCGGGCGGGCTCGCGCCCTTTTGGCTCATCGTCGTCGCGACGCTGCTCGCTGCCCCCGCGGCCGTCTGGCTCGCCGGCAGGGCACCCTCGGCATGGCGGACCTGCCTCGTCGTGCTGGCGAGCCAGGGCCTGTTCCACACGTTCTTCTCCATCGCCGGCTCCACTGACCCGACGGCGCCCCTCGGGCACGTCCACGGCGGAACGCTCGCCGCGCTCGGGCCTGTCGCGCACACGCACGCCTTCGGCATGAACATGACCGCCACGCACGTCGTCGCGGCCGCCGTCACCGTCGCGACGCTCGTCGTCGGCGAGCGCCTCGTGCGCCTCATCCATCGCGGCATCCGTCGGTTCGTGCGTCTGATGTCGCCGTCGGTTCGCGCGCGGACGCCCCTGCTGCGTCCCGCCGTCGGGAGCACGCGCGTCGTCCCGGCACGTCGTCTCCGTTCCTCTCTGTCGCTGCGGGGTCCGCCGGTCGCCACCGCGTGACCCCCCCTTCCCGTAGCGGCCGGCACGACGCCGCCCGCATGTTCCGAGAGACGACAATGACCCTCACCATCACCGCGCGCCGCCGTGCGCGCCTGGCCGTCGGCGTGACCGCCGGCGCCGCACTCGCCCTGGCCCTTCCGCTGGCCGCCTCCGCGCACGTCCACGTGACGCCGGAGGAAGTCGCCGCCAACGGCTCGACCCGCATCGACTTCTCGTTCAGCCACGGCTGCGACGGATCGCCCACGACGGCGCTCGTCGTCGACATCCCCGCCGAGGCACAGGGAGCGACCCCCGTCATCGACGGCGCGTGGACCATCACCACCGAAGCGGGCGAGAACGGCATCCCCACGCGCGTCACGTACACAGCGGTGGCGCCCATCCCCGACGCCTACGCGGCCTCCGCCGGCATGAACGTGATCTTCCCGGGATCGGCCGAGGGCGAGAGCTTCGCCTTCCCCGTGACGCAGCAGTGCGAGGCGGGAGAGGCTGCCTGGGTGCAGGTCGCCGAGGACGGCCAGGACCCGGACGACCTCGAGTACCCCGCTCCCGTCGTGGTTGTGGGGGCGGCCGCAGCCGACGCGCACGGCGGTCACTCCGAGAGCGGCCACTCGTCCGCGGGCACGTCCGACGCGGCCGATGCCGAGGCGACGGCCGCGGCCGCGCCCGCGGCCGACCCGCTGCCGATCTGGCTCTCGGCCGGCGCACTCGTCCTCGCGGCTGCGGCGCTCGTCCTGGCGATCACCCGCCGACGCGCGTGAGCACAGCCGGGGCGGGCGCGTCAATCGGCGCGGCCG
Source organism: Microbacterium sp. BDGP8 (assembly GCF_029991045.1). Classification (NCBI taxonomy): domain Bacteria; kingdom Bacillati; phylum Actinomycetota; class Actinomycetes; order Micrococcales; family Microbacteriaceae; genus Microbacterium; species Microbacterium sp. BDGP8. The sequence goes on from NZ_CP120712.1 coordinate 2,400,997, forward strand.
CCCCGGAACCGGGATGAGACAATGGTGGGAATGCCTACCGACGCCCCGAACCTCCCTCCCGTCCTCCGACCCGAGACGCCGCCGCGCCGCTCCCTGGCCGAGCTCGCCGCCCACGTCGGCGGCCGGATCGTCGGCGATGCATCCGACGTCTCGGTCACGGGTATCACCCTCGCGACGGCCGACCTGCGTCCGGGGGAAGCGTTCGTCGCGATCCGCGGCGCGGCGCGGCACGGCGCCGAGTTCGCGACGCAGGCCGCCGCGACGGGCGCCGCCGCGATCGTCACCGACACCCGCGGGGCCGAGCTCGCCGCCGACGCCGGCCTGCCCATCGTGGTCGTCGACGACCCCCGGGCCCGACTGGGCGAGCTCTCTGCCTGGGTCTACGGCACAGGCCGTGACGACCGCCTTCCTCTTCTCTTCGGCACGACCGGGACGAACGGCAAGACGAGCGTGTCGCACCTCATCGAGGGCATCCTCGGTCAGCTCGGAGCCGTCACCGGGCTGTCGTCCACGGCAGAGCGCCACATCGCGGGCGAGGTCATCGTCTCGCGGCTCACGACGCCCGAGGCCTCGGAGTTCCACGCGCTGCTCGCCCTCATGCGCGAACGCGGCGTCGAGGCGGTCGCCGTCGAGGTGAGCGCGCAGGCACTGACACGTCACCGTGTCGACGGTGTGGTCTTCGACGTCGCCGGCTTCACCAATCTCACGCACGACCACCTCGACGACTACCGCGACATGGCGGAGTACTTCGAGGCCAAGCTCCCCCTGTTCCGTGCCGACCGTGCGCGCCGGGGCGTGGTCTGCCTCGACTCCGAAGCCGGCACCCAGATCGTTGCGCGGGCCGAGATCCCCGTGACGACGATCGTCACACCCGCGATCGCCGAGTCGCCCTCCGCGACCGCGGACTGGACGGTCGAGATCGTCGCGGAGCGGCAGAGCGGCACCGAGTTCCGCCTGGTCGGGCCGGACGAACGACAGCTCACCACGACGGTTCCGGTCATCGGACGGCACATGGCCGCGAATGCCGGCCTCGCGATCGTCATGCTGCTCGAGGGCGGCTACGCGTGGGACGAGCTCGTGCGCGTGCTGGACGGGCGACGCATCGACGCTCACCTGCCGGGGCGCACGCAGCGCGTCTCGGGTGACCGCGGCCCGGCCGTGTACGTCGACTTCGGGCACTCCCCCGATGCGTTCGAGAAGACCCTGGCCGCCGTGCGGCGCGTCACCCCCGGGACCGTCGTCATGGTCTTCGGGGCCGACGGCGATCGCGACAAGACCAAGCGGCACGACATGGGTGCCACTGCCGTCCTCGGCAGCGACATCCTGATCGTGACCGACCACCACCCGCGGTTCGAGGATCCCGACGCGATCCGGGCCACTCTCCTGGAGGGCGCTCGGCGAGCGCGACCGGATGCCGACATCCGCGAGTCGTCGCCGCCCGAGAAGGCGATCATCGAGGCCGTCTCGCTCGTCGGAGAAGGCGACGCGATCCTGTGGGCGGGGCCGGGACACCAGGACTATCGCGACATCCGCGGAGTCCGCACGCCGTATTCCGCTCGAGAGCTCGCCCGTCGCGCGCTCCGAGACGCCGGCTGGCCCGTGCCCGAACCGAGTTGGGCCGTGCCTTACGCCGACTGAGCGCGTTTGTGGTCGGACCACTGTGAAAAATCAGGGGTCTCCCGCCGTCCTGTCGCTCGCGTGCACGATTCCTCCGCCACGTGCGGGTGCGGCGTAGCGTCGGCCACAGGCACGCCGCGGCAGGCACGACCAGCGCCTTCCCCGCTCCCCGGCGGGCCTTCCGACAGGACGAAGGACCCACGATGAGCACAGTCATCCCGACCACGACAGCACACGACGACGACGCGGTCCCCGCCGCGTGGGCGGGCTTCGCCCCGGGCCCGTGGCAGGACGACGTCGACGTCCGTGACTTCATCCAGCGCAACTACGAGCCCTACACCGGTGACGCATCGTTCCTCGTGGGACCGACGGCCCGCACGACCGGGCTCTGGCAGACGCTCAGCGAGATGTTCCCGGCGGAGCGCGAGCGCGGCGTGTACGACGTCGACGCCCTCACCCCCTCGACGATCACGTCGCACGCTCCGGGCTACATCCGGCGAGAGGACGAGCTGATCGTCGGTCTGCAAACCGACGCGCCCCTCCGTCGGGCGATCATGCCGAACGGCGGATGGCGCATGGTCAAGGGCGCCCTCGAGACATACGGCTATCCGGTCGATCCGACCCTCGAGACGATCTTCACGCGGTACCGCAAGACGCACAACGACGGTGTGTTCGACGTCTACCCGCCGGCCGTCCGCCGCGCCCGCAGCAGCCACATCATCACGGGCCTTCCCGACGCCTACGGCCGCGGCCGGATCATTGGCGACTACCGCCGCGTCGCCCTGTACGGCACCGACGCACTCGTGGCGGCGAAGAACGTCGAGCGGGCGGAGCTCGACATGCACCCCTCGACGGAGAACATCCTGCGCTCGCGCGAGGAGAACGCCGAGCAGATCCGCGCCCTGCACGAGCTCGCCGAGATGGCCGCCTCGTACGGCTTCGACATCACCCGGCCCGCCGCCACCGCCCGCGAGGCGATCCAGTGGCTGTACTTCGCCTACCTCGGCGCAGTGAAGGAGCAGAACGGCGCCGCGATGAGCTTCGGGCGCAACACCGCGTTCCTCGACGCGTACATCCAGCGCGACATGGCGCGCGGCATCCTGACCGAGGCCGAGGCCCAGGAGCTCGTCGACGACCTCGTCATCAAGCTGCGCATCGTGCGATTCCTGCGCACACCCGAGTACGACGCACTGTTCTCGGGCGACCCGACCTGGGTGACCGAGTCGATCGGCGGCGTCGGCGAGGACGGACGCACGCTCGTGACCAAAACCGCCTTCCGCTTCCTGCAGACGCTCTACAACCTCGGCCCCGCACCCGAGCCCAATCTGACCGTGCTGTGGACCGACGCCCTGCCCGACGGCTTCAAGGAGTTCTGCGCGCAGGTCTCGATCGACACCTCGTCGATCCAGTACGAGTCCGACGACCACATCCGCGCACTGTGCGGCGACGACGCGGCCATCGCGTGCTGCGTCTCGCCGATGACGGTCGGCAAGCAGATGCAGTTCTTCGGGGCTCGGGTCAACCTCGCCAAGACTCTCCTGTACGCCATCAACGGCGGACGCGACGAGGTGAGCGGCAAGCAGATCGCACCGGCCGCCGCCCCCGTCTCGGGAGACGTGCTCGGGTACGACGACGTGCGCGAGCGCTTCCGGGTGATGATGGAGTGGCTCGCCGAGACGTACGTCGACGCGCTCAACTGCATCCACTTCATGCACGACAAGTACGCCTACGAGCGTCTCGAGATGGCTCTGCACGACGGCAACGTCCTGCGCACCATGGCATGCGGCATCGCGGGGCTCTCGGTCGCCGCCGACTCGCTCTCGGCCATCAAGTACGCGACCGTCGAGCCGGTGCGCGATGCGTCGGGGCTCGTCGTCGACTACCTCGTGCACGGCGACTTCCCCACTTTCGGGAACGACGACGACCGCGTCGACGAGATCGCCCGCGAGCTGGTGTCGGACTTCATGTCGATGATCCGCAAGCACCAGACGTACCGTGATGCGGTGCACACCCAGTCGGTGCTGACGATCACGTCGAACGTCGTGTACGGCAAGGCCACCGGCAACACCCCCGACGGTCGCCGTGCCGGTCAGCCCTTCGCCCCGGGCGCGAACCCCATGAACGGGCGCGACACGCACGGGATGCTGGCGGCGGCACTGTCGGTCGCGAAACTGCCCTTCGACCAGGCCCAGGACGGCATCTCGCTGACCACGACGGTGACGCCGAGCGGTCTCGGGCGCACGCCCGAGGAACGGGTGCGCAACCTCGTGGGGCTGCTCGATGCGCAGATGGCGTCGGACGGCTACCACCTCAACGTCAACGTGCTGACGCGCGAGACGCTCGAGGATGCGATGGTCAATCCCGACAAGTACCCGCAGCTGACCATCCGGGTGTCCGGCTACGCGGTCAACTTCGTGCGACTGACCCGAGAGCAGCAGCTCGACGTGCTCAGCCGCACCTTCCACACGGGGGTCTGACTCCCGTGTCCGCCATCCTGGTGCCGGGCGAAGCCTGCACCGCCGATCTGAGCGATCCCCGTCATGACCGTCTCGCCGCACGACGGTCCGGGCACGTCGCGAGTGTGCACTCCTGGGAGCTCGTCACTTCCGTGGACGGCCCCGGCACCAGGATGACCCTCTTCCTCGCGGGATGCCCGCTGCGGTGCCAGTACTGCCACAACCCCGACACCTGGCGTCAGCGCGACGGCGAGCTCACCGCTCTCGACGACATCGTCGCCCGGCTGCGCCGGTACCTGCCGGTCTTCCGCGCGACGGGCGGCGGGCTCACGATCTCCGGCGGCGAGCCGCTGCAGCAGTCGGCCTTCGTCACCCGCCTGGCCCGAGCCGCCGCCGAGCTCGGGGTGCACGTCGCCATCGACACCTCCGGCAACCTCGGCCGCGCGGCATCCGATGCGCTGCTCGACGATGTCTCACTCGTCCTGCTCGACGTGAAGTCGGGCTTGCCCGACACCTATCGCGAGGTCACCGGCCGCGACCTGCAGCCGACGATCGAGTTCGGCGACCGCCTCGCGGCCCGCGGCACTCCGGTGTGGATCAGGTTCGTGCTCGTGCCCGGACTCACGGATGCCGCGGAGAACGTCGACGCCGTCGCCGACATCGTCGCCCGGTGGCAGAACGTGCAGCGGGTCGAGGTGCTGCCGTTCCATCAGATGGGTACGTCGAAGTGGGAGCGTCTGGGCATCCCCTATCCGCTCGCCGGGCGACCGACGCCGGATGCCGAGCTGCTCGCCCGGGTCCGCGGTCAGTTCGCCGCGCGAGGCCTCACCGTCTACTGACGGCGGTCGTCATCGCGTCGCACCGATCGCCCGGTCAGCGGCGTTCCGGGCCCACGACTCGGCCTCCGCGAGCGACTCCCGCGAGAGTTCGCTCGGCGGGCGGTGCGCTTCGACGACGCGCTCGACGGTCTCCACGATGCCGAGGAAGCTCAGCGCGCCCGCATGGAACGCCTCGACGGCCTGCTCGTTCGCGGCGTTGAAGACCGCCGGATAGGTTCCGCCCTCGCGACCCACGCGTTTGGCGAGGGCGACGGCCGGGAACGCGGCGTCGTCGAGCGGCTCGAAGGTCCACGCGCTCGCGCGCGTCCAGTCGAGCGGAGCGCCGACGCCCGCGACCCGGCGCGGCCAGTCGAGACCGAGCGAGATCGGCAGGCGCATGTCGGGCGGCGAGGCCTGGGCGATGGTGGACCCGTCGAGGAACTCGACCATCGAATGCACGACGGACTGGGGATGCACGACGACGTCGATGCGGTCGTACTCCACGCCGAACAGCAGGTGCGCCTCGATGACCTCGAGCCCCTTGTTGACGAGGGTCGCGGAGTTGGTGGTCACGACGCGTCCCATGTCCCACGTGGGGTGAGCGAGGGCCTGGTCCGGTGTGACGGAGGCCAGTTCGTCGCGGCAACGGCCGCGGAACGGCCCGCCGGATGCCGTGAGCACGAGCCGCCGGACCTCGTCAGGCTCGCCCGACCGCAGCGCCTGCGCGATGGCGGAGTGCTCCGAGTCGACAGGAACGATCTGACCCGGCGCAGCGAGCGACGTGACGAGCTCGCCGCCGACGATGAGCGATTCTTTATTCGCCAGCGCGAGGGTGCGACCTGACTCCAGGGCGGCCAGGGTCGGGCCCAGCCCGACCGACCCCGTGATGCCGTTGAGCACGACATCGGCCTCGACGTCACGGACAAGACGTTCCGCGTCGGCCGCACCGAGTGCGGTGTGGGTCACACCGAACCGCGCCGCCTGCTCTTCCAGCATCCGAGCGTTCGAGCCCGCGGCGAGTCCCACGACCTCGAACCGGTCTCGACGGGAGTCGATGACGTCGAGCGCCTGCGTTCCGATCGAGCCGGTGGAGCCGAGGATGAGGACGCGACGCATGCCGTCAGCCTAGGTGCTGCGGGTGTGCCGGTTTAGTTGCCGCGGCGGTGGGTGACCTCAGCCCGCGGCGGGGGCCGGGGTGCGCTGGACGCCGAGGATGTCGACGACGAAGATGAGCGTCTCGTTCTGGAGCTCGCTGCCCTCCTGCGCACCGTAACCCGCGGCCGGCGGGATGACGACGAGCACCTGCGAGCCGACCTGCTGCCCCTCGAGCGCCTGCTGGAAGCCGGCGACGACCTTATTCGTCTCGAACGCTGCGGGCTGGCCGCGGTCCCAGCTCGAGTCGAACACCGAGCCGTCCGACCACTTCACGCCGGTGTACTGCACGAACGCGGTGTCACCGGGCTGGATGGTGGCGCCGTCACCGGTCTTGAGGTTGGCCAGCTGCACCTCGGTCGGCGCGTCCGTGCCGGGGAGGGTGATGGTGGGGGCGCCGTTGTCGGCCAGGGCGACGGTCGGCATTCCGTCGACGGGGGCCTGGTCGGCGCCGTCGGCTCGCGTCGGAAGCTTCTCGACCCCCTCGGCGACGACGACCACTGATGTCCGATCCTGACCGAAGGCCGAGCCGGGGATCGCGAGGGCGGCGGTCGAGCCGAGCGGCGCGCATTCGAGAGCCGCGACGAACACCGAGTACTGCTGCGGGTCGAGCAGCACCGGCACAAGACCGGAGTCATCGGGAGAGGTGTCGCGCGACTGCTCGAGCAGCTCGCCCGTCGCGCCGTCGTAGATCGCGTAGGAGCCGGAGACGAGATCGCCCGAGACGAGGTCCTCGCCGTCGCCGCGAGTCGTGAGCGTCCGCTCGATCTCGGCGGGCTCGAGGCCCGGATTGACCTTCGCCGTGAGCTCGGGTGCGGACCCCGAGACCTCGATGCTGTCGGAGGACTCCCCCGGCTGGGCGTTCACGAGGCACTGCTCCGACGCACCGGAGGCGTTCGGGCTGGGCGACTCGGTGGCCGTGTCACCGCTCGCGCAACCGGCGAGCGCAAGCGCCGAAACGGCGACGACGGACAGGGCGGCGAACGGGCGCAGACGCACGGAAGAACCTCTTCGATCGGGGGTGGGAGCTCTCATCCTCTCGCACGAGCATCGGTGTGCGCTGAGAGCGGCGGATGCACGTGCCCCTTCGGGCTGTGGAGAACCGCGGGGCGATGTCGGAGGTCCGTGGGAATATTAGAACATGCATTCGAATGGCGGGTTGAGCGGCGGGATGGGCAGTGACGCAGACGTCGATGCGCTCGCGGAGCTGGTCGCGGATGCCGAAGGAGCGGCGGACGTCGTTCGGGCTGGTCAGGTGCGTGAGGTTCGGGTGCTCGCCGCGGCCTCGGTGCTCGCGGAGAAGCAGGCCGCGGGCGCGTCCGAGAAGGTCAAGGCGCGCGAGATGGCGCTGCGGGGGATCGCGGCGGAGCTCGCCGGGGTGTTCGTCGCGACCGACCGGACGTTGCAGCGCCGCATCGACGAGGCCCGGGATCTGGTCGACAACTTCCCGCTGGCGATGGCCGCGTGGGAGGACGGGCGCATCGTCCGCGGGCATGTGCGGGTGATTCAGGAGGTCGGATGCCTCGTGCCCGCAGAGGGCCGGGCGGAGTTCGAACGCGCCGCGATCGAGAAGTGCGAGGGCGAGACGCCCAACCGGGTGCGCGAAGCGCTGCGGATGCTGGCGGAGCGGATCAACCCGCGGACGTTCACCGAGCGGCACGAAGACGCCGCCGCGGGGCGGTGCGTGCGGGTGCAGCCCGGGCCGGATGGGATGTCGGACCTGATCGCGACGCTGCCGACCGTGATCGCCGACGGAATCGTGGACCGGCTGACGCGCCAGGCCCGGGAGATCATCAATGCGCGGGTGCAGGGCGACGCGGCGGGTGGCGCGGGCGCCCCCGAAGCACGAGCCGACGTCCCTGACGCGCGAACCGACGCGAGCGGTGGCGCGCTCCATGCCGATACGACGATTTGCGACGGGTCGTCGTTCGTCGACGATGCCCGCACGATCGATCAGGTGCGCGCCGATGTGTTCTCCGACCTGCTCCTCGCCGGCTCGCCGACCCTCGACCCGACTGGCACCGGTGACGGGAACGGAACCCTCGGGGCGATCCGCGCGCACGTGCAGGTCGCGGTATCGGCACTCACGCTGATGGGTCAGGACGAGGGGCCGGCTGACCTGGCCGGCCGCTCCCCCATCGATGCCGCCACTGCACGTGAGCTCGCGGGCAACGCGACCGCGTGGGATCGGTTGATGACCGACCCGGTCACGGGAACCGTGCTCGAGTGCGACAGCTACCGGCCCACCGCCGCCATGGTCAGGCTGCTGCGGGCCCGTGATCGGCACTGCCGATTCCCCGGATGCCGGCAACCCGCCATCCGCTGCGAACTCGACCACACCATCGCCGCATCCGACGGCGGTGCCACCCACGTGTGCAATCTCGCCAACCTCTGCAAACGCCATCACGACGTCAAACACCACACCCGATGGCGAGTACGACAACTCCCCGGCGGACGGCTGATCTGGACATCACCGACGGGGCGGGTCTACCGCGAGGACGCACCACCACCGCTCGTCGCCTTCACCGTCGCGGCTCCGCCCGGACCGGGAGTTCCGCCATTCTGACGAGTCCACCCTTCGACGCGCGCTCCGCGAGTTCGGCCCGCTCCGCGAGTTCGGCGCGCGCGCTCGGCGGGTGCGCGCGCTGGGACAACATGTCCACGGAGTTATGCGTTCCGCAGTAGCCTCGTCTGGTGAACGCTGACGCAACCGAGCCGCAGTCCGGCGAGCCCGGCGAGCACGAAGAAGCCGCAGCCGCCGTCGAAGCCGTTCCCGGAATCGGTCTCACCTACGTGATCGGCCGCTGGGTGCTCGCGCCGCTGGCGCGCATGCTCTACCGCCCGCGCATCGAGGGCCGCGAGAACTTCCCTCGCAAGGGCGCCGTCATCCTCGCGAGCAACCATCTCTCGTTCATCGACTCCTTCGTCATCCCGATGGCCTCGCCGCGTCCGGTGCGGTTCCTGGCGAAGTCGAGCTACTTCGACGGCACCGGTTTCCGCGGGTGGCTCTCGCGCGAGTTCTTCTACGCCGCCGGCGCGTTCCCGGTCCGGCGCGGTGCCGGCCAGGCTGCGCTGGATGCCCTGGATCAGCAGAAGAAGATGCTCGACGCGGGATGGTCGACGGCTCTCTACCCGGAAGGCACGCGGTCACTCGACGGCCGCCTGTACAAGGGCCGCACCGGGGTCGCCTTCCTGGCTCTGCAGACCGGCGCACCGGTCATCCCCGTCGGACTGATCGGCACGAGCGAGATCATGCCCGTCGGCGCCAAGTTCCCGCGGTTGCGCCCACGCGTCACCGTGCGATTCGGCGAGCCGCTCGACCTCAGCCACCACGGGTCGGCGGATTCCGGTCGCGCGCGCCGCAATGCCACCGACGAGATCATGGCCGCGATCCACGCCCTGTCGGGTCAGGAGCTCGCCGGCGCCTACAACGAGGCCCCGCCGCAGAACGCCGTCGAACGGATCAAGCAGGCCCTGCCCCACGAGCGCCGCTGACGCAGCGAATCATCCCTCGCCCGACACGACGATCGTCGGCTCGTGCCGGACCGGGAAGTTCACCGAGTTCGCGATGAAGCACCATTCGTTCGCCTGCGCGTGCGCCGCGATGGCTGCTTCGCGCATCGACTCCTCAGCGACGACGACGCGGGGCCGCAGAACGACCTCCGTGAACGCACCGCCGCCACGCCCGTCTTCGCGCATCATCCCGGTGGCGTCGTCCGTGTACTCGACGACGACGACGCCGGTCGTCACGCAGGCGTGCAGATACGACAGCAGGTGGCACTCGGAGAGCGCCGAGAGCAGAAGATCCTCCGGATTCCACCGGCTCGGGTCTCCGCGGAAGGGCTTATCGCTCGACGCGGCGAGGGGCGGCTTGCCCTCGATGCTCAACGTCACGGCCCGGTCATAGTCCCGGTAGCCGCTCGTCCCGGTGCCGCGGTTGCCGGTCCACTCAGCCCGCACGGAGTAGTGATGCTCACCCAACATGCGGACAGTCTGGCACGCGGCATCGCGGGGTCCGCGACGGTAGGCTGTCGGGGTGCCGCAGACCTTCGCCGTTCCCGCCGCTGTCGAGCTCGCGGTCGTCGAGCGCAGCGGTTTCATCGAGTCGCGACATGCCGGTGCAGCGGTCGTCCTGGGCGCCGACGGCGCACCGATCCGCACCCTCGGCGACGTCGACGCCCCGATCCTGCCGCGCTCGACGCTCAAGCCCCTCCAAGCCCTCGCCAGCCTGACCGCCGGGGCCTCTCTCGAGGGTGAGCGACTCGGCCTGGCGACGGCCAGCCACTCCGGCACCGACCGGCATGTCTCCGTCGTCCGAGGCATCCTCAACGACGTCGGGCTGGGCGAGGACGACCTCGGCTGCCCTCCCGCCTGGCCGGGCGACACCGCGACGCGCGACGAGATGGTCCGCGAACTCGGCTCCCCCACCCGCATCCGGATGAACTGCTCCGGCAAGCACGCCGCGATGCTGGCTGCCTGCGTCGCGAGCGGATGGGACACCACCACCTACCTCGACCCCGACCACCCGCTTCAGGTTCACACCCGCGAGGTCATCGAGCGACTCACCGGCACCAAGGCGTCGGCGATGGCGATCGACGGCTGCGGCGCCCCCGTCTACGCGATGAGCCTCATCGCGCTCGGACGCGCTATCCAGCGCATCGGCACCGCGAGCGAGCGGTCGCCCTTCGCGCTGCACCGCATGGCCGGCGCCCTCGTCCGAGCAGTTCGCGAGAACCCGTGGACGATCGACGGCCCCGGCCGGCCCGACACCGTCGCGATCGAGCGCCTCGGCGTCTTCGCGAAGACCGGTGCCGAGGGTGTGCTCGTGATGGTGGCCCCCGACGGCACCACCGTGGCCCTGAAGGTGCTCGACGGCAACGGGAGAGCCGCGACGGCGATCGCACTCACGCTCCTCGTGAAGGCCGGTGCGCTCGAAGCGGCGCCGGTGGCCCGCGTGATCTCTCATCTTCCGCTGACCGTGCTCGGCGGCGGACAGAACGTCGGCATCATCCGGCCGACGGTGTAGCGGCTCCTCACGAGGGAGCGCAGAAAGGACTGCCATGCGCATCAGCGTTCCCACCGAGGTCAAGAACAACGAGTACCGCGTCGCCCTCACCCCCGCAGGCGTGCACGACCTGGTCGTCGCAGGTCATGAGGTCTTCGTCCAGCGCGGGGCCGGCGCAGGATCGTCGCTCCCCGACTCCGAGTACGCCGACGCCGGCGCGGTGCTCCTCGACGACCCCGACGAAGTCTGGGCACGCGCGGAGCTGCTGCTGAAGGTCAAGGAGCCGATCGCGAGCGAGTACCACCGCTTCCGCGACGACCTCGTGTTGTTCACCTACCTGCATCTTGCAGCCGACCGTCCGCTCACCGACCGGCTCCTGGAAAGCGGCATGACCGCCATCGCCTACGAGACGGTGCAGTTGCCCGGCGGGGGCCTGCCGCTCCTCGCCCCGATGAGCGAAGTGGCCGGCCGCCTCGCCCCGATGGTGGGGGCCTCAACCTTGCTGCGCTCCGCCGGGGGCCTCGGACTGCTGATGTCCGGCGTTCCCGGAACCCGGCCCGCCGCGGTGACGGTCATCGGCGGCGGGGTCGCCGGGGCCAACGCGGCGTACATCGCGGCGGGTCTCGGGTCGGACGTCACGATCTTCGACACCAACATCCAGCGTCTCCGCTTCCTCGACGATCACTTCCAGGGGCGCGTCAAGACCGCGGCATCCAACCCGCTCGATCTCGAACGTGCGGTCGTGGCATCCGATCTCGTGATCGGCTCGGTGCTCATCCCCGGGGCGAAGGCTCCCAAACTGGTGCGCAACGAGACCGTCGCACGGATGCGGCCGGGCTCGGTGCTCGTCGACATCGCGGTCGACCAGGGAGGCTGCTTCGAGGACACGCGACCGACGACCCACGCCGACCCGACTTTCCGCGTGCACGACACCGTGTTCTACTGCGTCGCCAACATGCCGGGCGCCGTGCCGAATACCTCGACATCCGCGCTCACCAACGCGACGTTGCCCTACGTCCGGCAGATCGCCCGCCACGGCTGGCGCGTTGCCCTGCGGGCAGACGGCGCCCTGGCCGCCGGATTGAACACCGCCGGAGGCCACGTCGTCAACTCCGGCGTCGCGGCGGCGCACGGCATCACCGCGGGGTCGTTGGATGACGCGCTGAGCTGAGGGGCAGCACCACCCGCCGGACCCGATCCGTCCGCGTGTCGATGACCCAGGCGCGGCCGCGCCCGGGAGCGGCGTACGGCAGCAGATCTCTGTTGCCGGTCAGAAGCCGCACCTCCCCCACGCACGAGGCATCGATGACGAGCTGGCATCGGGTCTGCGCGGCGGTCGCCGCTGCGCGCCACCGACCGATCCAGGCGTCCGGGGTGCCCCAGACCACCCTCCTCGACCGCAGCGACGTCGTCTGCTCGACGGTCGCGATCTCGAAGCCCCGACGATTCCAATGCTCCAGCGCGGCACGCGTGGCGGCGGTGGGCGGCGCGACGAACGCCGTGGCGTGGCGCGGCTCGAACACGTCGGGCGGCCGGGCCCGCTCCCGCGCGGGGTCGAACGCTCCGGCGTCCGCGAACTGCACGAGTATGCCGCGCCACCTCCCGCGGCCCGCTGGGGCCGTCGGGTCATGGTGAGCCCCCTCACCGCCGAAGGCGACATGCTCCGACCGGGACACGGCGGCGAGCACGGCGCGATCGGGAAGCTGGTCGACGATCCTGCCGACGGCGCCGGTCATCCGCTGTGCAGAGCAGATGAACTGAACGCCACGCGACCGCGAGTCGCGCGCCACACGTTCCAGGATCGCCGCGGCGGCGGCGCTGTAGTCATCCGGCAGCCTCGCCAGCACACGGTCGAGATCGTCGACGACGATGAGCCACCCCGGCGGGATGTCGTCGAGTCCGACGATGACGTCCCACGCGGCCTCGAGATCGTCGGGCAGCCAGCACACCCGATCGTGGGGCACCTGGGCAGCGATGGTCCGGAGCACCGTCGTGCGCCCGGCTCCGGCTCGTCCGAGCACCGCCACCCCCGGCGCTCCAGGGTCCAGCGTCACCGCACGTTGACGCTGCGCATCCGGCTCGTCGGCCAGACCGAGCACCACGGACCCCTCGCCCCGCAGGTCGGCGAGCGCGACGCCATCCGGCAAGGGCGGCAACCAGGGCCGACGCGCGGGGGCCGCACCCGCCGCGGCTCGCGCGATCGACTCGATGGCCGGCAACGGGCACCGGCTCACCCGAATCACGTGCGGATGGACATCAGCCGGACGCATCACCAGCGCGGTCCCGCGCTCGTCGCGGCCGCCGGGAAGCATGGCGGCGTCGCCCGAACCGAGCACGGCGCGCGAATCCGCGACGTCGGTCACGCGAAGCGCGACCCGCAACGGTGCGTTCGCGAGCACCGCCTCACGGAAGCCCGCAGCACGCTGGGTCGCGAGCACGAGGTGCATCCCGAGTGCGCGGCCTCGAGCGGCGATGTCGGCGAAGACATCGTGCATCGCGGGGTGTGTCGAGGTGAGCGCGGCGTACTCGTCGACGACGACGACCAATCGCGGCAGAGCGTCCGGCACATCCGCGATGTCGCGGGCCCGGAGGCCGGCGAGAACGCGCTCGCGACGGCGCACCTCCGCGGTGAGGCTCTCGATCGCGCGCACCGCGTTGCGCTCGTCGAGATCCGTCACGACGCCGGTCACGTGGGGCAGCGACGCGAGGGCATCGAAAGCCCGACCTCCCTTGAAGTCGATGAGCAGGAAATTCACCCGCTCGGGCGGCAGACTCCGCGCGAGCGCGGCGATCCACGTCACGAGCAGTTCGCTCTTGCCGCTGCCCGTGACCCCCACCACGACGGCGTGCGGCCCGTCGTCGACCAGGTCGATCGCCAGCGGGCCGTCGGGCCCCGCCCCGAGGACGGCAGCGAGGCCGGCCCCTCCGACGACGGGGAGATCATCGAATGACGGAGGTGCCGCCGCGTCACCACCCATCGCCTCCGCGCGCTCCCGCAGCAGGGCGGTCACCGCAGCAGCCTGCTCCCGTCCGAGCGGCTCCGGACGGATCGGCCGCGACGAACCGCTGTACGCGAGCACCGCCGCGTCGGCGTCCCCCACGCGGAGCACGGCCGCACACTGCGGCGGCGGTGCGCCGGAGCCCGCGGAGACGATGACGATGTCGGCATCGGCAGGCGGCACCCCGGTCCCCCACCACAGGCGCCGGCCGCCCGGAGTCGATGCGTGCGGGAGGTCACGGGCCCAGTCCTCAGCGGCGCCGACCACCCACACCTCACCGGGCGGGTGGACGAGGCAGATCTGCATCACGAGAGCGCGCGCGATCGCCGCTGGCGCCGCAGCCGGTCCGACGACGGCTACTCCTGCAGTCAGTGGGATCGTGACCGGTGCATCTCGGAGCACCCCTGCGGCATGCCGGAGCTCCGGCGTCGGCTCGCCCTCGATCCGCACACACGACCGCGCATCGCCCGCTCCCATCACGAGCACATCGCGTACCGCCCTCGGGCGCCACAGCTCGTCGGGGTCGTCGAGCAGCCGCGCGACATCCGGCGTGGCACGCCAGAGCTCCGCGCGCTCGAGCGCGTGCCGCTCGTCGACCTCGAGGCGCGCTCTGTGCATGCTCGCCGCTGCGTGCTTCGCGGCCCGCCGCCGCTCCCGCCGCGCGACGCGTGCAGAATCGAGCATGGTGGCGGTGGCTACGAGAGGACCGAGCGCAGCGAACCAGAGCACCGTCGGCGAGCCGGTCACCTGCCACAGGATCACCGCCCCGGCGATGGGGACCACCACCGCCCACAGCGGAAAGGATGATCGCCGCGCCTGCGTCTGCGTCAGCGACGTGGACAGCCGGATGGGGTCGTCGAGTCGGGCTGAGGAGTGCACGCACCCCAGTCAAGCGATGACGAGACGCCGCCGGAGAGGCGCCACGGCCCGCGGTGGAGGATCGGGCTCAGCCCTGGTTCGGGGAGGAGTCGTCGTTCGAAGCACGCACGTGCGCGTCGAGCACGATGACCGTGACGTTGTCACGGCCCCCGTTCTCCAACGCCGCCGTCATCATCGCCGACACGGCCGCCGCAGGATCGGCGTTCTCGAGCAGGAAGTGCAGGATGCCGTAGTCGGTGAGCTCTTTCGTGAGCCCGTCGCTGCAGATCACGAAGCGGTCGCCGTCGACGACATCGAGGCGAACGTAGTCGGGGGTGACTCCGTCGCTCGGTCCCACCGCGCGGGTGATGACGTTCCCGTAGGGGTGCTGCTCCGCCTCTTCGGGGCTGAGCCGGCCGGCCGCCACGAGCTCCTGCACCACGGAGTGATCCGTCGTGACCTGGGCGATCGCCTGGTCGCGCAGCAGGTACACCCGCGAGTCGCCGATGTTCAACGTCGTCCACTGCGGTTCGCCGTCGACGATGTCGAGGTACACGCCGGTGACGGTCGTTCCCGTTCCGTCATCCGTCGTCTCGGGGTGATCCGCGATGTCTCCGACGGCGCGCTCGAGGGCTTCTTCGATGTCTTCGGGAGTCACCACTCCGCGCTCGGCGACACCACGGAGCCGGTCGACGGCGCTCGCGCTCGCGATCTCGCCGCCGATATGTCCGCCCATGCCGTCTGCGACGATGAACAGCGGATACTGCGCAAGGACGGCGTCCTGGTTGCTGTCGCGGCGGCGTCCGGTGTCGGTCGCGGCGGCCCACCGGAGTTCGATCGCACCGGACGGGACGTCCACGATCCGGGATTGGGTCGTGGGGTCGGGCACGCTGTCACTCTTCTTTCGTCGACGGATGGGCGTGTCACACTCTAGTGGACGCACCCGCTGAGCGTGATTTCTTCACCCCGCGGCGGGGTCGGACGGCAACGGGAAGAGCGCGTCGATCGCGGCCAGCTCGGCAGCATCGGGGTGCCACGCCGAGGCGGCTGCCGCATTCGAGTGAACCTGCTCGGGTGAGGTCGCGCCGGCGATCACGCTGCTCAGGGCCGGCTGCGCCAGGAGCCAGCCGAAGGTCGCCTGCACCATCGTGATGCCACGCTCGTCGCAGAAGGTCCGGTACGCCTCGATGGCGTCCCAGGGAGCGTTCTCCCACAGATGACGCCGTTCCCTCGCGACCCGCGAGTCGGCGGGGATGTGGTCGCGGGTGAACTTCCCGGTGAGCAAGCCGTTGTGCAGCGGGAAGTACGGGAGGAATCCCCTCCCGAAATGACGGACGGCCGGCAGGACCTCACGCTCGGCGGCGCGTGCGAGCAGGCTGTAGTGGTTCTGCGCGGAGACGAACGGCACATCACCGCGTGCACGCGCCACGGCCTCGGCCTCGGCGATCTGCCAACCCGCGAAGTTGGAGTGTCCGATGTAGCGGACCTTGCCCTCCCGTACGAGCTCCGACAGCGCGTCGAGCGTCTCTTCGATAGGCGTCTCGGGGTCGGGGGTGTGCAGCTGGTAGAGGTCGATCCAGTCGGTCTGCAGGCGCTCGAGCGAGGCCTCCACCGCGCGTCGGATGTAGGCGCGAGATCCTTTCGCGCCCGGCAGCCCGAGGTCCACGGCGCTGTGACCGAACTTCGTGGCAACCACGACGCGGTCGCGACGTCCCCGCAGGGCCTCACCCATCAGCGTCTCGGACAGACCGGGCTCGCCGCCGTAGATGTCGGCGGTGTCGAAGAAGGTGATGCCGGCGTCGAAAGCGGCGTCGAGCACCGCGACCGTGCCGTCGAGAGTCTGCGTGGGAGTTCCCCGCCGCCCGAAGTTGTTGCATCCCAGCCCGACGGCCGAGACGAGCAGGCCGGAGGTTCCGAGTCGGCGGGTGTGCACTGCGTCGTCCATCCCTCCACGCTAGACCCGAATCCGTGGGGTCGGCGCCCGCTACGGCGAGGAACCCCCGTCATACGACGAGGGTTCCTCGGGTGTTCACTGCCGCGGGGCGTCCGGCGCGGGGGGCTCGGTGGTCGGAGGCGTCACGGGCGGCTGTGCCGCCGGCGGCGGGTAGGCACCGGCCGGGGGCGCCGGCGGCGTGGCCGGCGGCGGGTACGAACCGGCCGGCGGCGCGGCGGGAGCGGAGGAAGATGCATAGCCGGCACCGGTGGAGCCGTACGCGCCCGGTGCGGGTGCCGCGCCGCCGTCGGGCTGGACCGGGATGCCCTGCCAGACCGTCGTGTCGCGCAGGAACGAGGTGCGCCACGGCGAGGGCTGCACGTGGGGATTCCACGGCGAGCTCGAGAACGCGGCGATACCGAGCCAGATCAGCCCGCCGATGCCGGGGATGATGTACAGCAGCACGAGCGGCCAGTCCTTGCCGAGCTTCTGACCGACGCGAACGCTGGCCAGAGCCAGCGCGACGATCGCGAGGTAGCTGAAGATGAATCCGATCGCCGGGATGTTGCTCAGCACCGCCGTCGCGACGAGCGCGCCCAGCATGACCCAGGGAGAGATGTCACCGAGCTTCGCGAAGACCATCTCGCGGTAGACCGGAACCCAGGCGCGCCATTTTCCCTGCACGCCGGCCTTCTCGAAGATCTTCATGTAGAAGAACGAGCTGATGATGTAGCCCGCGAGCACGATGATCAGGATGATGGGAAGAATCAGCAGGATGAGGGCGAGGAAAGCGCCCGCGCCCGCACCATCGTCGTAGTAACCCGACATGTACGACCTCCTCAGTCGCGACCCGGCACGAAGCGCTCGCGCCGTGGGTCGCCGCTCATGCTAGCGAAACACCGGACCCGGCGTGC
The DNA here is from genome assembly GCF_029991045.1 of Microbacterium sp. BDGP8. Taxonomy (NCBI): domain Bacteria; kingdom Bacillati; phylum Actinomycetota; class Actinomycetes; order Micrococcales; family Microbacteriaceae; genus Microbacterium; species Microbacterium sp. BDGP8. The sequence continues at coordinate 2,418,749 of NZ_CP120712.1, forward strand.
GACCTCGACAGCACCGGGCATGGGGCATCAGACGACGAGCTCGAGCTCGGACGATCCAGCCGTCTCGCGCAGCACCCATCCGTGTGACGCGGCCCACGCGAGAAGGTCGTCTCGAGAGCTCACGGTCGCAGCCGAACGGGCGAGCGAACGCGTGAACTCGCCCTTCGCGTGCTTGTTGAAGTGGTTGAGGGCGCGCACTGTTCCATCGGCGCCGGCGGAGACCACGCGGACGAACGCGGAGGGCATCGCCGCGGGGACCGGAGCCAGGGCCACGTAGGCCTCCGAGCGCAGATCGAGCACGAACGGCGCCCCGGCCCCCATCAAGGCGGCCGAGCTCGCCGCAGCCCAATGCCGGCGGAGCGGCGGGATGCCCGGAAGCGCCGTGCCCGCCGCCAGCCGATACGCCGGGATGGGATCGAGCGCGGCGACGGGACCGAAGGGCGCCGACTGGATGAGCACATGCTCGCCGAGCCAGCCCCGCGCCCCGGCGTCGAGCGCGGCCGCATCGAGAGCATCGAAGAGGACGCCGGTGTACCGGTCGACGGCGGGCATCGTCGGAGAGGTCATGAGCGCGGAGTTCACCGCCACCTCGCCCAGCTGACGCGCGCTGAGCTTGAGCACCCGCGCCGCGGCGTCCGGATCCGCCGACAACGCGACGAGCGCGTCCACGGCCGCGCGGCGCTCGGGCGCCAGCTGCGGCAGGGCCAGGGCGTCGATGTCGAGCGGCGCACCGGTACCCCCGGCGCGTTTGGTCTCGGACGGCGGCAGCAGGAGCAGCATCCGGAAATCTCCCTTCAACGCGAGAGACCGCACCCCGGAGGGTGCGGTCTCTCGTAGACGCGGTGCGGGTCAGGCCAGCGCGGCGTTACCCGCCACGATGGTGAGCTCGTCGCCCTCCATCGACAGGAAGCCGTCCTGCGCATTGGCGACGATCTTCTCGCCGCCGGGCTGCGTGATACGCACCTGACCTTCGGCGAGGATCGCGAGCACCGGCTCGTGACCCGCCATGAAGCCGATCTCGCCCTCGACGGTCTTGGCCACGACGAGGGACGCCTCGCCCGACCAGACCTCCGCCTCGGCGGAGACGAGCGTGACCGTCAGAGCCATGTCAGCTGTTCTCCTTCTGGATCTTCGCCCACTTCTCTTCGACGTCGCCGATACCGCCGACGTTGAAGAAGGCCTGCTCGGCCACGTGGTCGAAGTCGCCCTTGACGATCGCGTCGAACGACTCGATGGTCTCCTTGATCGGGACCGTGGAGCCCTCGACACCGGTGAACTTCTTCGCCATGTAGGTGTTCTGCGAGAGGAACTGCTGGATGCGGCGTGCACGCGACACGACGATCTTGTCCTCTTCGGAGAGCTCGTCGACACCGAGGATCGCGATGATCTCCTGCAGCTCCTTGTTCTTCTGCAGGATCTGCTTGACGGCGGTGGCCACGCGGTAGTGGTCCTCACCGATGTAGCGCGGGTCGAGGATGCGGCTCGTCGAGCTCAGCGGGTCGACGGCCGGGTACAGACCCTTCGACGCGATCTCGCGCGAGAGCTCGGTCGTGGCGTCGAGGTGCGCGAAGGTCGTCGCCGGAGCCGGGTCGGTGTAGTCGTCGGCGGGGACGTAGATCGCCTGCAGCGAGGTGATCGAGTGACCGCGCGTCGAGGTGATGCGCTCCTGGAGCACACCCATCTCGTCGGCGAGGTTGGGCTGGTAGCCCACGGCCGAGGGCATACGGCCCAGCAGCGTCGAGACCTCGGAACCGGCCTGCGTGAAGCGGAAGATGTTGTCGATGAAGAGCAGCACGTCCTGCTTCTGCACGTCGCGGAAGTACTCCGCCATCGTCAGGGCCGACAGGGCGACGCGCAGACGCGTCCCCGGCGGCTCGTCCATCTGGCCGAAGACGAGGGCGGTCTTGTCGAAGACGCCCGCCTCCTCCATCTCGTGGATGAGGTCGTTGCCCTCACGGGTGCGCTCACCGACGCCGGCGAACACCGACACACCACCGTGGTCCTGCGCGACGCGCTGGATCATCTCCTGGATGAGGACGGTCTTGCCGACGCCGGCACCACCGAAGAGGCCGATCTTTCCACCCTGGACGTACGGGGTGAGGAGGTCGATGACCTTGATGCCCGTCTCGAACATCTGGGTCTTCGACTCGAGCTGGTCGAAGCTCGGCGCCTGGCGGTGGATGCCCCAGCGCTCGGTGACCTCGACGGTCTCGCCCTCGGCGGCGTTGAGAACGTCGCCCGTGACGTTGAAGACCTTGCCCTTGGTGACGTCCCCGACGGGGACCGTGATGGGGCCGCCGGTGTCGCGCACCTCCTGGCCGCGGACCATGCCGTCGGTCGGCTTCAGCGAGATGGCGCGAACGAGGTCGTCGCCGAGGTGCTGAGCGACCTCGAGGGTGATCTCGGTCGACTCGCCGTCGATCGTGATCGTGGTCTTCAGCGCGTTGTAGATGTCGGGGATCGAGTCGTGCGGGAACTCGATGTCGACGACGGGGCCGGTGACGCGCGCAACGCGGCCGACGACCGACGTGGCTTCGGCAGTGACGGTAGTCATGTCTGTCTCTTTCGGTTGGTCTTACTTGCCCGACGCCAGAGCGTCGGCGCCGCCGACGATCTCGGCGATCTGCTGAGTGATCTCGGCCTGGCGAGCGTTGTTGCGCAGGCGGGTGTAGTCGGTGATGAGCTTGTCGGCGTTGTCGCTCGCCGACTTCATCGCCTTCTGCGTCGCGGCGTGCTTCGCGGCGGACGACTGGAGCAGCGCGTTGAACACGCGGCTCTGGACGTACACCGGCAGCAGCGCGTCGAGCACCGTCTCGGGGTCGGGCTCGAACTCGTACAGCGGATAGACCGGAGCCTGGTCCGCCGTCGCCGCATCGGCCTCGACGACTTCGAGGGGCAGCAGACGGACTGATTCAGGTGTCTGCGTCATCATGCTGACGAAGCGGTTGTACACGAGGTGGATCTCGTCCACGCCGCCGTCTTCGCCGCCCTGAGCGTAGGCGTCGAGGAGAGCCCCGGCGACCTGCTCGGCCGTGCTGAAGTGCGGCGTGTCGGTGTCACCCGTCCACTCGCCCGCAGCCCGCATCCGGCGGAACTGGAAGTACCCGACGGCCTTGCGACCGATGAGGTAGTAGTCCACTTCCTTGCCCTGCGACCGCAGCAGCTCGGCCAGCTCGAGACCCTCGCGGAGGATCTGCGAGTTGAACGCGCCGGCGAGGCCGCGATCGGAGGCGAAGATGACGACCGCGGAACGACGGATCGTCTCGCGCTCGGTCGTCAGCGGGTGCTCGACGTCGGAGTGGGTCGCCACCGCGGAGACGGCGCGCGTCACAGCTCGCGCGAAGGGAGAGGATGCGCGGACGCGTCCCATCGCCTTCTGAATGCGCGAAGCCGCGATGAGCTCCATCGCCTTCGTGATCTTCTTGGTCGTCTGAGCAGAACTGATCTTCTGCTTGTAGACCCGGAGTTGTGCGCCCATAAGTGTGTGTCGTCCTCCGCGTCAGCCGCGGCGGCCCTTGACGATCTGCTCCTGGTTCACGTCGTCGGCCTCGGCGGCAGCGGTCTCCTCGTGGCCCGGCTTGTTGATGGCCTGGCCCTTTCCGCCCTGGAACTCGAGCACGAACTCGTCGACGACCTTCTCGAGCTCGGCGACGGTGTCATCGCCCAGCACGTTCGTCTCACGCAGCGTGTCGAGGATCGACGTGTTGCGCTTGAGGTAGTCGAGCAGCTCGCGCTCGAAGGTCAGGACGTCCTCGACCTCGATCGTGTCGAGCTTGCCGTTGGTGCCGGCCCAGATCGAGACGACCTGCTCCTCGACGGGGTACGGCGAGTACTGCGGCTGCTTGAGCAGCTCGGTCAGACGCGCACCGCGAGCCAGCTGACGACGCGACGCGGCGTCGAGGTCCGACGCGAACATCGCGAACGCCTCGAGCGAGCGGTACTGAGCGAGCTCGAGCTTCAGCGTTCCCGAGACCTTCTTGATCGACTTGACCTGAGCGTCACCGCCGACGCGCGACACCGAGATGCCCACGTCGACCGCCGGACGCTGGTTGGCGTTGAACAGGTCGGACTGCAGGAAGATCTGGCCGTCGGTGATCGAGATCACGTTGGTCGGGATGTACGCCGAGACGTCGTTGGCCTTGGTCTCGATGATGGGCAGACCCGTCATCGATCCGGCACCCAGGTCGTCGGAGAGCTTCGCGCAACGCTCGAGCAGACGCGAGTGCAGGTAGAAGACGTCACCGGGGTACGCCTCGCGGCCCGGCGGACGGCGCAGCAGCAGCGAGACCGCACGGTAGGCCTCGGCCTGCTTCGACAGGTCGTCGAAGATGATCAGGACGTGCTTGCCCTCGTACATCCAGTGCTGGCCGATGGCCGAGCCGGTGTACGGAGCGAGGTACTTGAAGCCGGCGGGGTCGGATGCGGGAGCCGCGACGATCGTCGTGTACTCCATGGCACCGGCGTCCTCGAGCGCGCCCTTCACCGAAGCGATGGTCGAGCCCTTCTGGCCGATCGCGACGTAGATGCAGCGGACCTGCTTGTTGACGTCGCCCGACTCCCAGTTGGCCTTCTGGTTGATGATCGTGTCGATCGCGATGGCCGTCTTGCCGGTCTGGCGGTCGCCGATGATCAGCTGACGCTGACCGCGGCCGACGGGGATCATGGCGTCGATGGCCTTGATGCCGGTCTGCATCGGCTCGTGGACCGACTTGCGCTGCATGACGCCGGGCGCCTGCAGTTCGAGTGCGCGATGGCCGGTCGTGGCGATCTCGCCGAGACCGTCGATCGGGTTGCCGAGCGGGTCGACGACACGGCCGAGGTAGCCCTCGCCGACTCCGACCGAGAGCACCTCACCGGTTCGCGTGACCTTCTGGCCCGCCTGGATACCGGCGAAGTCGCCGAGGACGACGACACCGATCTCGTGCTCGTCGAGGTTCTGCGCGAGGCCCTCGACGCCGTTCTCGAAGCGGACGAGCTCGTTCGCCATAACGCCGGGCAGACCCTCGACGTGGGCGATGCCGTCGGCCGCGTCGACGACGGTGCCGACCTCGGTCGCGGCGGCCCCGGTGGGCTCGTACGCGGCGACGAAGTCTTTCAGCGCGTCACGGATGACATCCGGGCTGATGGACAGTTCTGCCATGGTGTTCCTTCGGTCCTGAGTCTGAGGGTCCGGATGCATCCGGCCGGTGCGCCCCTGCGGGCGGTGAGGTGGGTCAGCCCGCCAGTCGCTGGCGGAGATCGGAGAGGCGAGAGGCGACGGTCGCGTCGATCACGTCGTCGCCGATCTCGATGCGCAGCCCCCCGACGACCGCGGGGTCGACGACGAGGTTGAGCGCGACGGGCGTGCCGTAGCGGTTCGAGAGGGTCTCGGCGAGGCGGGCGCGCTGCTGATCGCTGAGAGCGGTCGCCGTGCGAACGCTCGCGACGACGCGGCCGCGCTGGTCCGAGACGATGCGGATCGCCCGCTCGAGCAGCTGCCGCACACGGCGCTCACGCGGACGCTGCACGATCGACGAAGCGATGAGACGGGTTGCGGCACCGAACCGCCCGTCGAGAAGGCGCTCGATGAGCGCCCCCTTGGCCGAGGCCTCCCCCAGCCGGCTGCCGAGAGCGAGCTCGAGCTCGGGGTTCGCCGACACGGTGTGCAGCACACCGAACAGCTCGTTCTCGAGATCGCCCTGATCGGCGACGGCTGCGGCGCGGATCGCCAGTTCCTCGACGGCGTCGACGAAGTCGTCGACCGAGGACCAGCGCTGCGCGACGGCTGTGCGCAGCAGCGACACGGTCTGCGCCGCGAAGGACGGACCGAACACGTCGCCGACGACCTTGTCGCGAGCCTGCGGCGAAGCCGCGTTGTCCGTCAGCGCGCCGCTCAGCTGCGGCGAGTCCGCCAGAGCCCGCGCGGCGACGAACAGCTCACCGGACACGTCGAGCGTGAGCCCGGGGGTCTCGGCGATGGCCGCCGTCGTCGCGACGAGTGCCTGAGTGGTCGCGCTGCCCATCAGTTCGACGCCTTCTCAGAGGCCTCGAGCTCGCTGAGGAAGCGGTCGACGACGGCCTGCGCCTTCTGGTCGTCGGACAGGGTCTCGCCGATGACGCCGCCGGCCAGGTCGAGAGCGAGCGTGCCGACCTCGCTGCGCAGCGAGACCACGGCAGCCTGGCGCTCGGCCTCGATCTGCGTGTGCGCGGCAGCGGTGAGACGCTCGGCCTCGGCCGATGCGTTCTGCTTCGCCTCGCTGACGATCTTGCGACCGTCCTCGCGCGCGGCGTCGCGGATCTCACCGGCCTCCTTGCGGGCCTCGGCCAGCTGAGCGGTGTACTCCTCGAGCGCTGCCTCCGCCTTGCGCTGCGCCTCGTCAGCCTTGGCGATGTTGCCCTCGATGGCCGCGCTGCGCGCGTCGAGCACCGTGGTGACACGGGGCAGCGCGTAGAAGACGACGACGAGAACGATGATGACGAAGCAGACGCCCGACCAGATGATGTCGTAGTAGGCGGGCAGCAGCGGGTTGCCGGAGCCCTCTTCGGCGGCGACGGTGAGCAGTGCGTCGACCATCATGCCTCCCTCTTGGTGAATGACGAGCGGATCAGAGCGCGTTGAAGATGAACGGCGTGGCGATGCCGATCAGCGCGAGGATCTCGATGAGGCCGATACCGATGAACATCGTCACCTGGAGGCGACCGGCGAGCTCGGGCTGACGGGCCGTCGACTCGATGGTCTTGCCGATCATGATGCCGAGGCCGATGGCCGGACCGATGGCGGCGAGGCCGTAGCCGACGGTTGCGATGTTTCCGGTGACGGCGGCAAGGATCGTCGTAGCGTCCACTGGATTTTTCCTTTCGTAGGGCGAGCAGCCGGGTGGCTGATCGTCAGTGCTCTTCGGCGACAGCGAGCTGGATGTAGACCGCGGTCAGGATGGTGAAGATGTATGCCTGCAGGGCGGCAACGAAGATCTCGAACAGGGTGAAGGCGAAACCCATCGCGAGGGTACCGGCCGACAGGATCGAGAACCAGTTGAAGCTCATCAGGAAGAACTGGGTGGCTGCGAAGAACAGCACGAGCATGAGGTGGCCGACCATCATGTTGGCGAGCAGTCGCAGGAACAGCGAGAAGGGCCGCGCGACGAAGATCGAGATGAGCTCGATCAGGGCGATCAGCGGCACGATCACGATCGGCACACCGCTCGGCACGAGCGAGTTCTTCAGGAAACGTCCGAGGCCGTGCTTCTTGAGGCCGGCGTAGACGAAGACGACGTATGCGACCAGCGCGAACATCAGCGGCGCGCCCGCGACCGCGGTGCCCGCGATGTTGAGGAACGGGATGATGCCCGTGAGGTTCAGGAAGAGGATCCCGAAGAACAGCGACGTCAGGATCGGAAGGAACCGCTTGCCGTCCTTCTCGCCCAGGACCTGATAGGCGACCTGCTCGCGCACGAAGCCGAAGCCCAGCTCGAGCACGCTCTGGAAGCGTCCCGGCACGACGGTCATGCGCCGTGCGCCGATCACGAGGATGAGCACCAGCACCGCGGTCGCGATCAACTGCACCATCGAGATCCGCGTGAACGCGAACGGAGTGCCTTCGAAGAGCAGGACCTCAGGGAAGAAGTCGCTGATGGAGGGCGGGTGGAATTCGTTGTCGGCCGCCATGGCGATCATTGCCGCTTGAGTCAACGGGTTGGCTCCAGCTTCTCGTGCCAGCGTGAACCAGCTCGGTAAGTATGAGAAGAGATCTCCACGGGGCCTCAGCGTCGCCGCTGCCCACCATCCGTGAAGTGCTGTGTCAGCCTATCAAACAACCGGGCACTGCCCGTCATCCGAATGCCTGGACCTCAGACTTCGGGGTTCGTCTCCGGCAGCGTCGTGTCCGACACGTGCGGCAGTCGCATCCGCGCCATCACGACGAGATCGACGGTGATCGCGCCGATCGCCGCAGCCACCAGGGCGAAGAAGAACATCGGCGACACGATCCACTCGATGCGACTGATGACCAGGAGCGCCACGAGCACGAGGGCGAACTTGACCACCCAGCCGCCCATCACGATGCCGAAGTAGATCGGCAGGAACGTGTCCTGCCCGTACCACCGGTTGGCGATCAGGATGCTGAGCGCGGTGAGTGCGGGGAAGATGACTCCCACCGCCGCACCGATCACTCCGCTCCACGCACCCTCGGGTCCGGCGACGACCGCGCCCGCGACGGCGGCGACGACAGCGACGACGGCACCGACGATGAGGCCCCAGGTGAGCGCGGCACGCAGGATCGGCGTGCTCGAGAGGGTCTTCTGATTCATGAGTTCTCCACGGGTGAGGCATCCCGCGCGGACCGAGCGGGGATCAGGGTGACGACGAGGCACGCGGCGACGCCGAGGATGAGGAAGCCGAGGCCGAAGAGGTAGTCCCCCGGCCAGGCGGCGGTCGTGCCGATGTACATCAGCAGCACCGAGAGGCTGACGACCGTGGTCCAGGCGTAGAAGATCAGGACGGCGTCGCGGTCGCTGTGACCCATGTCGAGCATGCGGTGATGGAGATGCTTGCGGTCGGGCGAGAACGGCGACTTGCCCCGGGACATGCGGCGGATGACCGCCATCCCGAAGTCGAGTAGCGGCAGGAGGACCACGACGACCGGCAGCAGGATGGGGATGAACGCACCCAGCAGCTGCGAGCGGCCGAACACGTCGTTGTCACCCGTAGCCGGGACGAGGGTGCCCGTGACGAGGATGGCCGAGCAGCTCATGAGCAACCCGATCATGAGCGCTCCGGAGTCGCCCATGAACAGCTTCGCAGGGTTCCAGTTCAGCGGCAGGAAGCCCGCGCAGACCCCGAGCAGCACCACGGCGAGGAAGGAGGCGAGGTTCGCGTAGCTGCTCGCACCGAAGTCGCGACCGAGCAGGTAGGTGTAAGTGAAGAACACCCCGTTCGCGATCAGTGCCACGCCCGCCACGAGGCCGTCGAGACCGTCGATGAAGTTGACGGCGTTCATCACGACGACGATCGAGAAGACCGTGATCGTGAAGCTCGCGGCGCTCGAGACGACAGTCTGCCCGCCGAGCGGGATCGTGTACATCTGCACGCCCCCGAACCCGACCACGATCGCTGCGGCGCCGAACTGCGCGCCGAGCTTGATGAGCCAGTCGAGGTCCCACAGGTCGTCGGCGACGCCGACGACGACGATGAGGGCGGTCGCCGCCAGGATGGCCCAGATGGGCTCGGGTCTGGCCCAGAAGATCGAGAAGAAGGGAATCTGCGACGAAGTCAGGATGACGGCGGTGGCGCCGAGGAACATCCCGACGCCGCCGAGCCTCGGTGTCGGTGTCTTGTGGACGTCGCGCTCGCGGATCTCCGGATAGAGCTTGTAGCGCAGACTCACCCTCAGCACGAGCCAGGTCAGCCCGAAGGTGACGAGGGCCGTGACCACGAAGGTGGCCAGGTAGAGCCTCACGCGACGCTGCCGCCGGCGGTCTCTCCGCCGGTGACACCGGCCGAGCCCGACTCCATGGGCGTGCGATTCGCCGCCTCGGCATGCTCCGGCTCGACGTCGGGCTCGAGCAGGTCGCCGAGGACGTCGCGCAGAGCCTCACGTGTGACCGCCCCGTCACGCAGCACGCGCACCGGGGCGGGGTCGGGGCCGACGAGGGGCGTCGCGTCGATGATCGTCGATGCGACGCCGGTCGCCGCGGGGCCGCCGTCGAGATAGACCGACACGCTGTCGCCCAGCATCCGCACCGCGTCGTCGATCGTGACGGCGGCGTTCATCTTGGTGAGGTTCGCACTCGAGACGGCCAAGGGCCCGCACTCCTCCAGGAGCTCCAGGGCGAACCTGTCGGCGGGCATGCGCACGGCGACGGTCCCGCGGGTCTCCCCCAGATCCCACGACAGCGACGGCTGTGCCGGCAGGACGATCGTCAGGCCGCCCGGCCAGAAGGCCTCGACGAGCCGTTCGACGGGCTCGGGGACCTCGGCCACGAGCGCGCGCATCGTCGCGATGCCGGCGACGAGCACCGGGGGCGGCGACTGACGACCCCGTCCCTTCGCGGCGAGCAGCTTGGCGACGGCCGAGGCGCTGAAGGCGTCGGCGGCGACACCGTAGACGGTGTCGGTGGGCAGGACGATGAGATCGCCGCGACCGATGGCCTGGCGCGCCTGGCGCATGCCGGGGAGGACCTGGGTCTCGTCGCGGCAGTCGAAAACGGGAGACATGACCGCTCCAGTGTACGGCGGACCCCGGCCGCACTCAGGAGCGGACGGCCGTCGTGGTGCGGTCGCGCATCGTGAGGTCGGGATGCGTCGCGGTCGCCGACCACCCGTCGGAGGCCAGGATGCCGCGGATCGCGGCCCCCTGCAGCTCGCCATGCTCGATGACGATGCTGCCCCCGGGGTGCACCAGGCGGAGCCCGACGCGCGACAGGGTCCGCACGACGTCCAGGCCGTCCGCGCCGCCGTAGAGCGCCGCCGGCGGGTCCCACAGCCGCACTTCGGGATCGCGCGGGATCGCGTCGTCGGGCACGTACGGCGGGTTCGACACGAGCACCGAGACGGTGCCGTCGAGCTCCGGGAACGCGCGCTCGAGGTCGATGAAGGCGAGGCGGGCGTTCGGAGCCCCGACGAGGGCGAAGTTCTCCTTCGTCCAGATGAACGCGTCGACGGAATTCTCGGCGGCGTAGACGCGTGCGTGCGGCACCTCTGTCGCCAGAGCGAGGGCGATCGCTCCCGAACCGGTGCCCAGGTCGACCGCGACGGGCTCGGGGCCGGCCGCCGCGCGCAGCAGGTCGATCGCGATCTGAGCGACCGACTCCGTCTCGGGGCGCGGCACGAACACACCGGGGCCGACGCGGAGCTCGAGGTGGCGGAACGGCGCGACGCCGGTCAGATGCTGCAGGGGCTCGCGCGACGCGCGACGCGCGACCAGTTCAGCCAGTCGCGCGGCATCCTCGGCGCCGATCGCATCGCCGCGGAAGACGGCGGCCGACAGCTCGCCGCGGCCGACTCCCAGGACGTGTGCGGCGAGGAGCTCGGCGTCGACCTGCGGGGTCGGGACGAAGGCGGCCTCGAGCTCGGCGGTCGCGGCACGCAGGACCTCGGTCAGGGTCGGTGCGGGACGGGGCGCGGTGCTCATGGCGCCGACAAGCCTAATCACGAGTGCGTATTCGTCACATTCGGCTCCCGTGGCGAAGGGCGACAATAGGCTGGGGCGACGATCCCGCCGCGACGCGGCATCCGCTCGAAAACCCGAAAGGCAGACATGTCCGACCCGGTCACTCACGGCATCCACCCCGACATCACCACCGCGTACGGCAACACGCCTCTCGTGCGGTTGAACCGCGTCAGCGAGGGCCTGCCGGGCACGGTGCTCGCGAAGCTCGAGTTCTACAACCCCGCGTCATCCGTCAAGGACCGTCTCGGCATCGCCATCGTCGATGCGGCCGAGAAGGCCGGTGCTCTGCAGCCCGGCGGCACGATCGTCGAGGGCACGAGCGGCAACACCGGCATCGCCCTGGCGATGGTCGGCGCGGCGCGGGGCTACCGCGTCATCCTCACGATGCCTTCCTCCATGTCGATGGAGCGTCGCCTCCTGCTCAAGGCCTACGGCGCCGAGCTCGTGCTCACCGACCCGTCGCTGGGCATGAAGGGCGCCGTGTCGGAGGCGGAGAAGATCGCCGCCGAGACGCCGGGCGCCGTCCTCGCGAAGCAGTTCGCCAACGAGGCCAACCCCGACATCCACCGCCGCACGACCGCGGAGGAGATCCTTCGCGACACCGATGGCCAGGTGGGCTACTTCGTCGCCGGCATCGGCACGGGCGGCACCATCACCGGCGTCGGCCAGGTGCTCAAGGAGCGCGTCGCCGATGTGAAGGTCGTCGCGGTCGAGCCGAAGGACTCGCCCCTCCTGACGGAGGGAAAGCCCGGCCCCCACAAGATCCAGGGCATCGGGCCCAACTTCATCCCGCCGATCCTCGACCAGGGCGTCATCGACGAGGTGCAGGACGTCACCTTCGACGACGCTGTCCGCGTCGCGCGCGAGGTGGCGCAGAAGGAGGGCATCCTCGTCGGCATCTCGTCGGGAGCCGCCGTCTGGGCCGCGCTCCAGGTCGCGGCACGTCCCGAGTCCGAGGGCAAGAACATCGTCGTGATCATCCCCTCGTTCGGTGAGCGCTACCTCTCAACCCCGCTGTTCGAGGACCTGCGCGAAGACTGATGGGAACGCTCCGAGCACGCATCCGCGAAGACCTGGCCGCCGCGAAGCTCCGCGATCCCGCGGCTCGCAGCGGCGTCGAGATCGCGCTGCTGTACCCGGGGCTGCACGCGGTCTGGTCGTACCGCATCACGCATCGGCTGTGGCTCCGGCGCGCGCGTTTCCTCGCGCGCGCCGGGTCGCAGCTGACCCGCTGGCTCACGGGGATCGAGATCCACCCGGGGGCGCGCATCGGCCGCCGGTTCTTCATCGACCACGGCATGGGCGTCGTGATCGGCGAGACCGCCGTCATCGGTGACGACGTCATGCTCTACCACGGGGTCACCCTCGGCGGCCGCACCCGTCATGCCGGCAAGCGGCATCCCACCCTCCAGGACGGCGTCGCCGTCGGCGCCGGCGCGAAGATCCTCGGTCCGATCACGATCGGCGCCCGAAGCGTCGTCGGCGCCAATGCGGTCGTCACGAAGGATGCCCCGGCCGACTCGGTGCTCGTCGGCGTCCCCGCCCGGCCGCGTGTCCGCCGCGAGGGCGAGGACACCCGCGCCGTCCTGACCGCCCCCGAGTACCACATCTGACTCCCCCCTCCCCTGTCCGCCCTGTTGGCGGGAGGGGGAGCGGGGCTCAGTCGTCGGCAAGAGCCGCGAGGCGGGCCTCTTCGTCGGCGGCGATGCAGCTGTCGATGACCGGCGCGAGGGCGCCGTCCATCACCTGATCGAGGTTGTAGGCCTTGTACCCGGTCCGATGATCGGCGATGCGGTTCTCGGGGAAGTTGTACGTGCGGATGCGCTCGGAGCGGTCCATCCCGCGGATCTGCGAGCGGCGGGCGTCGGATGCCGCGGCATCCCGCTCCTCCTGCTGCTTCGCGAGCAGCCGGGCGCGCAGTACGCGCATGCCGGCCTCGCGGTTCTGCAGCTGGCTCTTCTCGTTCTGCATCGAGACGACGATGCCCGTCGGCACGTGGGTGATGCGGACGGCCGAGTCGGTCGTGTTGACCGACTGCCCGCCCGGGCCGGACGAACGGAAGACGTCGATCTTCAGGTCGTTCGGGTCGATGGTGATCTCTTCGGGCTCATCGACCTCGGGGAACACGAGCACGCCGGTCGTCGAGGTGTGGATGCGCCCCTGCGACTCGGTGGCCGGCACACGCTGCACGCGGTGCACCCCGCCCTCGTACTTCAGGTGGGCCCACACCCCCTGCGACGGGTCGGACGACGAGCCCTTGATGGCGACCTGGACGTCCTTGTACCCGCCGAGGTCGGACTCGTTGCGCTCGAGCAGCTCGGTCTTCCATCCGCGCGAGGCGGCGTACTGCATGTACATCCGCAGCAGGTCGGCGGCGAAGAGAGCGGACTCCGCTCCCCCTTCGCCCTGCTTGATCTCCATGATGACGTCACGGGCGTCGTCGGGATCGCGCGGGATGAGCAGACGGCGAAGCCGCTCCTGCGCCTCGCGCAGCCCCTCCTCGAGCGCGGGCACTTCCGCGGCGAAGGCCTCGTCCTCGCGGGCGAGCTCGCGAGCCGCCGCGAGATCGTCGGATGCCGCGACCCACGCGTCGTGGGCCGCGACGATCCGCGACAGCTCGGCGTACCGCCGGTTCACGCGCTTCGCGCGCGCAGCGTCGGCGTGCACCGCGGGGTCGGAGAGCTCCTCCTGAACCGCGCGGTGCTCGTCGAGCAGCCCCCGGACCGACTCGAACACGATCAGCGGATGCTGTTGTCGTGCCCGCCGGAGTGCGTGGTCGGCGCCGGGATCGACTTCTGCATCTGCACGAGGAACTCGACGTTGGACTGCGTCTCCTTGAGCTTGTCGAGGATGACGCCCAGCGCGTGCTGCTGGTCGAGACCCGCGAGGGCACGGCGCAGCTTCCACGTGATCTTGACCTCGTCGGAGGAGAGCAGCATCTCTTCACGTCGCGTCGAGGAGGCGTTGACGTCGACGGCGGGGAAGATGCGCTTGTCGGCCAGCTGACGCGACAGGCGCAGCTCGCTGTTGCCCGTGCCCTTGAACTCTTCGAAGATGACCTCGTCCATCTTGGAGCCGGTCTCCACCAGCGCCGTCGCGAGAATCGTGAGCGAGCCGCCGTTCTCGATGTTGCGCGCTGCACCGAAGAAGCGCTTCGGCGGGTACAGCGCCGAAGCGTCGACACCACCGGTCAGGACGCGGCCCGACGTCGGGGCCGACAGGTTGTAGGCGCGACCGAGGCGCGTGATCGAGTCGAGCAGCACGACCACGTCGCGGCCGAGCTCGACGAGACGCTTGGCGCGCTCGATCGCGAGCTCGGCGACGGTCGTGTGGTCCTCGGCGGGACGGTCGAAGGTCGAGGCGATGACCTCGCCCTTCACCGTGCGCTGCATGTCGGTGACCTCTTCGGGCCGCTCGTCGACCAGCACGACCATGAGGTGGACCTCGGGGTTGTTCTGCGCGATCGCGCCGGCGATCTGCTGCAGCACGATCGTCTTGCCGGCCTTGGGCGGTGCGACGATGAGACCGCGCTGGCCCTTGCCGATGGGAGCGACGAGGTCGATGATGCGCTGCGTCAGCTTCTCGGGGCCGGTCTCGAGGCGCAGACGCTCCTGCGGGTACAGCGGCGTCAGCTTGCCGAACTCGACCCGGTCGGCGGCGTCCTCGACGGACAGGCCGTTGATCGAGTCGACCTTGACCAGCGCGTTGTACTTCTGACGGCTCGACTGCTCGCCCTCGCGCGGCTGCTTGATCGCGCCGACGACCGCGTCACCCTTGCGCAGGTTGTACTTCTTCACCTGTCCGAGCGAGACGTAGACATCCTGCGTACCGGGGAGGTAGCCGGTCGTGCGCACGAAGGCGTAGTTGTCGAGAACGTCGAGCACGCCGGCGATCGGGATGAGGACGTCGTCCTCGTTGATCTCGGTCTCGAACTCGTCGCCGCTGCCCTGGCCGCGGCGCTTGTTGCGCTGACGTCCCCGACCGTTCTGTCCCGAGGCGTCGTCATCATCGGCGGCGTTGTTGTTGCCGCCCTGGCCGTTGCCACCCTGGTTCTGGTTGCCGCCCTGGTTCTGGCCGGCCTGGCCCTGGCTGCCCTGCGCGTTGTCCTTGTTGCGGTTGCGGTTGCGGCTGCGCGAACGGCTGCGCGAACGGCCGGTCGACTCGCCTTCGCCCTCGCCGGAGTCGGACTTCGACGAGTCGTCGGAGGAGGCGTCGGCGTCCCGCGCCTGCTCGGCGGGAGCGTCGACGGCACCCTCCGCAGACGGAGCGTCAGCGGATTCGGTGGCCGCATCGCCCGCGGGGGCGGCTTCAGCCTCGGCCTCGGCCTCCTTCTTGGCATTGCGTCCGCGGCCACGGCCTCGCGCCGGCTTCTTCGGCGCCTCCGCGGGCTCCGCCTCGACGGCCTCGGCCGTGGCGTCAGACGCGCTCTCATCCGCGGCCGGCTGCGCGTCGGCGGCGACGGCGTCGGCTGCGGGAGCATCGGCGGTGGCCGGCGCATCGGTGGCGGCGGAGAGCTCCTCCGCTGCTGCCTCGGAGGCGGCGGCCGGGGTCTCGTCAGCGGCCGCCGCAGGCGCGGCATCCGTGCTCTTCGCGCGACGGGGTGCTCGCTTGCGCGGCGCCTTCGCCGGCTTCTCGGCGGGCTCAGCCGCCTCAGCGGGCTCGGCCACCTCGGCGGGGGCGGCCACCTCGGCGGGCGCCTGCTCGACGGGCGCCTCTTCGACGGGGGCGGCCTCCTCAGCGGGGGCAGCGTCCTCGACGGGGGCGGCCTCCTCAGCGGGCGTCTCGACGACGGCATCCTGCTGCTCGGTCGCCTCTTCGGCTGGGGCGTCGACGGTCTCGTCGATCGTCGGGTTCTCGGAGTTGGACTCCACGAGTGCTCCTCTTAAACGGTGGATATGACAGAACCGCGTCCAGCGCCGTCCACGGCGGGCGCCATCCACCTGCCACACGCGTCCGGCCGACGGCACGGGGTATGGATCAGGGGTGTTCGCGGTGATTCGCAGAATTGCGACGGAGGCTCAGATCACAAAGGTGTGGAACCCTCCGTATGGTCCCTCACCATACCACCGCGCACATCGACCGCCAGCATCCGCGCGTCCCACGGGGTGTCTGTGGTATGCGCGGCCACCTCGGCGGCCGCAAGACGTTGCCCCGGCCCGTCGGCGAGCACCAGGACGCTGGGGCCGGCACCCGACACGACCGCCGCGAACCCCTCGGCACGCAGAGCCCGGACGAGCTTGTCGGTCTCGACCATCGCCTGGGCGCGGTACGACTGGTGGAGCTTGTCCTCGGTGGCCGCGAACAGCAGGTCAGGGCTCTGCGTGAGAGCCGCGACGAGCAGCGCCGAACGCGAGAGATTGAAGATCGCGTCTTCGCGCGTGACCTGCAGAGGGTCGAACCCCCGCGCCACCGAGGTCGACATCGTGAAGTCGGGCACGAACACCAGCGGCGCGACGCCGCGGTGCACGAGCAGCTTCTTGTGCTGCGGGCCGTGCTCGTCGACCCAGGCGATCGTGAGGCCGCCGAACAGGGCCGGCGCGACGTTGTCCGGGTGGCCCTCGAGCTCTGTCGCGAGGCGCAGCAGCGCGTCGGCACCGATCTCCACGTCGCCCGCGAGGAGGCCCTTCGCCGCGAGGAGTCCCGATACGACTGCGGCGCCCGACGAGCCCATCCCCCGCCCGTGCGGGATCGCGTTGACCGCTTCGAGGCGCACGCCGGGCATCGTCCGCCCGAACGCCTCGTACGCGTAGGCCATCGCCCGCACGACGAGGTGCGAGGCGTCCGTCGGGACGTCGGCGGCTCCCTCGCCGGAAACGGTGATCTCGAGGCCGGGTGCCGGCAGCTCCGTGACGATCAGTTCGTCGTAGACGCTGAGCGCGAGACCCAGGGTGTCGAAGCCGGGACCGAGGTTGGCGCTGGTCGCGGGAACACGCACCTGAACCGAGCGGGTCATGCCGTCGCCTCCGGCGCGAGATCGAGCACGGATGCCACTTCCGACGTCGCCGCGTCGACGACGATCGGCTCGGCCTGAGTGCCGTCCGCGTTGCGGAGGGCCCACTGCGGGTCCTTCAGGCCGTGACCGGTGACGGTCAGCACGACGGTCGAGCCCGCGGGGATGACGCCCGCCTCGGCCCGGTCGAGCAGGCCGGCGACGGTGATCGCGGACGCGGGTTCGACGAACACGCCGGCCGTGCTCGCGAGGAGCTTCTGCGCCGCGAGGATGCGGTCGTCGTCGATGGCGCCGAACCAGCCCTGCGTCGCGTCACGGGCCTCGAGGGCGAGGTGCCACGAGGCCGGGTTGCCGATGCGGATCGCGGTCGCGATGGTGTCGGGGTCTCTCACGACCTCGCCGCGGACGAGCGGCGCCGATCCGGCGGCCTGGAAGCCGAACATCCGCGGAACGCGCGTCGCCGCCCCGCGGGCCGCCTCCTCGCGGTAGCCGCGAGCATGGGCCGTGTAGTTGCCGGCGTTGCCGACGGGCACGAAGTGGAAGTCCGGCGCGTCGCCCAGCTGCGACACGATCTCGTACGCCGCGGTCTTCTGCCCGTCGATGCGATCGGGATTGACGGAGTTGACCAGGTGCACCGGATAGTGGTCGGCCAGTTCGCGCGCGATCTCGAGACAATCGTCGAAGTTGCCGCGGATCTGGATGAGACGGCCGCCGTGCGCGACCGCCTGACTCAGCTTGCCCATCGCGATCCTGCCCTCGGGGACGAGGACGGCAGCTGCGATTCCGGCGTGGGCGGCGTAGGCCGCAGCAGAGGCCGACGTGTTGCCCGTCGAGGCGCAGATGACGGCCTTCGCCCCGTGCTCGACGGCGCGCGAGAGCGCGACCGTCATCCCGCGGTCCTTGAACGACCCCGTCGGGTTCATGCCCTCGAACTTCACCCAGACGTCGGCGCCGGTGCGCCGCGAGAGCTCGCGAGCGGGCACCAGCGGCGTACCGCCCTCGCCGAGCGTCACGATCGTCGACGATTCGGTGACGTCGAGACGGTCGGCGAACTCGCGCAGGACCCCCTGCCACACGTGTGCCATGTCAGTCTCCCTCGACCCGGAGCACCGAGACGACGCGCTTGACGACGCCGCTCTCGCCGAGCGAGGCGACAGCGTCGCTGAGGTCCTGCTCGCGGGCGGTGTGCGTGCCGATGACCAGGCGGGCCGTCTGCACGTCGCCGTCGGCGACGATCGTCTGCTCGAGCGTCGCCACCGAGACGTTGCCGTCGCTGAGCAGTCCCGCCACCGCGGCGAGGACGCCCGAGCGGTCGTCGACCTCGAGGGTGATCTGGTAGCGCGTGGTGACGTGACCGATCGGGACGACCGGCAGGTTCGCCCGCGTCGACTCCCCCACGCCCACACCGCCGGCGATGTGGCGGCGGGCCGCCGATACAACGTCGCCCAGCACAGCCGACGCGGTCTGCACCCCGCCCGCGCCCGCGCCGTAGAACATGAGGTCGCCCGCGGCCTCCGCCTGGACGAACACGGCGTTGTTGGCTCCGTGCACGCTCGCGAGCGGGTGCTCGCGCGGCACGAGCGCGGGGTAGACGCGCACCGAGATCGTCTCGCCCGACGGCGACACCTCGGCATCGGCGAGGCGCTCGCACACGGCGAGGAGCTTGATGACGAAGCCGGCCTTGCGCGCGGCATCCATCATGTCGGCGTCGATCTGGGTGATGCCCTCGCGGTGCACCGCATTCAGCGGCACGGCGGTGTGGAAGGCGAGCGACGCGAGGATCGCGGCCTTCTGAGCAGCGTCGTACCCCTCGACGTCGGCGGTCGGGTCGGCCTCGGCGTACCCGAGCGCCTGCGCGTCGGCCAAGACGTCGGCGAAGTCCGATCCCTCGCGGTCCATGCGATCGAGGATGTAGTTCGTCGTTCCGTTGACGATGCCCATGATGCGCTGCACCCGGTCGCCGGCGAGCGAGTCGCGCAGCGGGCGGATGATCGGGATGGCGCCGGCGGCCGCAGCCTCGTAGTAGATCGACGCGCCCACCTGGTCGGCCGCTTCGAACAGCTCGGGTCCGTGCGTGGCGAGCAGCGCCTTGTTCGCCGTGACGATGTCGGCTCCGGCGCCGATGGCCTTCAGGATGCTCGTGCGCGCGGGCTCGATCCCGCCCATCAGCTCGATGACGATGTCGGAGCCGACGAGGAGCGGCTCGGGATCGGTGGTCAGCAGCTCGCGCGGCAGCTCGACGTCGCGCGGCGCGTCGATGTCGCGCACCGAGATGCCGACGAGGTCGAGGGCGGCTCCGGCGCGATCGGCCAGTTCGTCTCCGTGCTTGAGCAACAGGGCGGCGACCTGCGAGCCGACGGCGCCGGCTCCGAGCAGGGCCACGCGCAGGCGGCGGTAGTCCGTCATTCGGCTCCTTCTGTGGGGATGCCCGCGTCGCGGGCGAGCAGGTCGTCGATCGTCTCGCCGCGGACGATCACCCGGGCTACGCCGTTCGAGACGGCGACGACGGGCGGGCGCGGGACGTAGTTGTAGTTGCTGGCGAGCGAGTAGCAGTAGGCACCCGTCGCCGGGACAGCCAGCAGATCGCCCGGAGTGACGTCGGCGGGCAGGTATTCGGCGTCGACGACGATGTCGCCCGATTCGCAGTGCCGACCCACGACACGCGAGAGCGCGGCGGGCGCGTCGCTGCGACGGTTCGCGACTCGTGCCGAATAGGCCGCGCCGTATAGGGCGGGCCGTGCGTTGTCGCTCATGCCGCCGTCGACGCTGACGTACAGGCGCTCGAGCTCGTCGCTGACGCGGACCGGCTTGGTGGTGCCGACCTCGTACAGGGTCACCCCGGCGCGGCCGACGATGGCCCGACCGGGCTCGAAGGCGAGCATCGGCAGCGGGATGCCGTGGGCCTCGCACTCGCGAGCGACGGCCGCGACGATGCCGTCGGCCAGCTCTTCGATCGGGGTCGGGTCGTCGACGCTCGTATAGGCGATGCCGAAGCCGCCGCCGAGATTGAGCACCGGAACCTCGCCGCCGCCGAGAAGGCGGGCGTGGACGGCCACGAGCCGTGACGCCGACTCGGCGAAGCCCGCCGTACCGAAGATCTGCGATCCGATGTGGCAGTGGAGCCCGAGGAAACGCAGCGAGGGCAGCTCGCGGATGCGAGCGACCACGGCCTCGGCATCCGTGAGCGCGAAGCCGAACTTCTGGTCCTCGTGGGCCGTCGCGAGGAAGTCGTGGGTCTCGGCGTGCACGCCGCTGTTGACCCGGACCAGCACGGGCTGGACCGCCCCGCGTGCGGCGGCGATCTCGGCGAGCCGGTCGATCTCGACGAGGCTGTCGACGATGACGGAACCGACTCCGAGTTCGACGGCGCGCGCGAGCTCGAGGCGCGACTTGTTGTTGCCGTGCAGTCCGATGCGCGCCGGATCCGCTCCCGCAGCCAGGGTGACGGCGAGCTCACCGCCGGTCGCGACGTCGACCGCGAGCCCTTCCGCCGTCACCCATCGCACGATCTCGGTGCTCAAGAACGCCTTGCCGGCGTAGTACACCCGAGCGCTCGTGCCGTGGCGTGCGGCGGCGGCGTCGAATGCCTGACGGACGCGACGCGCCTGCGCCACGACGGCATCCTGGTCGAGCACGTAGAGCGGCGTGCCGAACTGAGCGGCGAGGTCGGTCGTCGCGATGCCGCCGATGGACAGCGCACCGAGGTCGTCGCGCTCGGCGCGGGGCGGCCAGACGGCTTCGACCAGCTCGTTGACGTCAGCGGGAGGGAGCAGCCATTCCGGTACGGCAGGGCGGACGTCGGACGCGGACACGGGAACACCAATCGGGAGAGACGCTGACCGTCCGGCAGACGGGGCCGCGACGGTGCCGCCAGTCTAGGACACCCGCCGCGCGGGCTCCGCCGGTGTGACCGCCCGCGACAGACGCGGCCGTGAGCCCGCTCACGAGAGCGACGAGGGCGCGTCCTCTTCCGCGAGCCGGGCGACGGCCCGGCGGATCCGCGCCGCCCGCGCAGCATCCGACGGCGCGCTCAGGACAGGATGCAGGACGGAGTACCGCTCGGCGGCGCGGAGCGCGGCGAACCGGCGGGATGCCGCGGGCGACGCCGCGAGCGCAGCCTCGAGGTCCGCCGGCACCGCGGCCCCGGCCTGGCCTGCGTAAGCGCGTTCCCAGCGCCCGTCGGCCTGCGCACGCTCGACCTCCATCCGGCCGCGGGGACGCATGCGCCCCTCCGCGACCAGCCGCTCGATGATCCCCACATTGCGGAGCGACCAGATCGAACGGGCGCGGCGCGGCGTGAAGAGCTGCAGGAAGGTGGCCTCATCGCGGGAGTTGCGCCGCCCGTCGATCCAGCCGCTGCAGAGCGCCTCGTCGAGCGCCTCGGCGTACGTCAGCGACGTCGGCTCCGTCACGTTCTTCTTCGCGAGCACCAGCCGCACGCCGTCGGAGTCGGACTCGTGCGCGTCGAGCCAGGCTCGCCACGCGGCCGCATCCGAGACGACGAGGAGAGCCGGGCCTCCGTCGTCCGCTGTCATGAGCACTCCACGCTTGTAGCCTGGCGCAGGAGGCGATGATGGGCAATGGAACGCGCGAACCGGCCGGACTCGACGAGCGTATCGGTGCGCTGAAGGAACGCATCTATGCGACGGTGACCGGGCTGGCGATCCTGGCGGGACTCCTCACGGCCGAGCACGTCACGGTCACCGAGTCGATCTTCGCCCTCGCGGTCGGCATCTTCGCGATCGCGGCCGCCGGCTTCGTCGCCGAAGTCATCGCCCATCAGATCGGGCATCGCCAGTTCCCGAGCGGACGAGAGCTGGCGGTCATGGCGCGCACGGCCGTGGTCGCCCTCGGAACCGCGTCGCTCCCCCTGCTCGCGCTGCTGCTCGCCCTGCTCGACCTCATCGACCTCGACACGGCGCTGATCATCGGGATCATCGCCGACGCGGCGGTGCTGGTCGGTGTCGTGCTGCTCGCCAGTGCGCGCACGGGCCTGACCGCGCTGCAGCGCCTGGTCGCATCCGCGCTGCTGCTCGGGCTGGTCGCGGCGGTCGCCGTCGCGCTTCTCCTCGCTCACGGCCACTGAGCCGGGGCAGGCGTCCGGGTGGGGCGGCCGGCTCAGGCGCAGGTGCCGTCGGCCTGAAGCGCCGGATCGCGGATGATCGCTCCGTCGACATCGACCTCGGCCACCAGCGCGCCGGGTTCCACGCGCACCTCGCGCAGCGTCAGCCCGGCGGGAAGGCGATCGCGGATGCAGATCGGGTAGTCGCGCAGCACGCCGTCGGCGGCCGAGCCGAATCGCTGGCGGAGATCGTCGCCGGTCAGCGCCGCGCCACCGAGCCGGACAGCAGTGGGCGTCAGGACGATGTCACCGTCTGCAGCGCTCGGCGTCAGGTCGAGCCCGAGCGGAACCGAGAGGGCGAACAGCGGCATCTCGACGTCGACCGTCACGTTCGGCGGATCCAGCGTGACCCCCGCACCTGAGACGCCGGAGACCTGCGATAGCAGGGTCTCGAGCTGGTCCTCCGCGAAGACCACCGTCGCCCCCGCCGATCCGATGTCGCCTCCGTCGGCTCGAATGGGAACATCGGTCGCGCGCACCGACACGTCGGCCACGACGTCGCCGAGCGGGATCCCGTCGCTCGCCACATCGAGACGGTCGAGCCGGCCCCCGATGACCTGGGGCAGCACCGGCTCGTCGAAGCCGACGTCGATCTGCTGGTCCTCGGGCAGTGCGAGCCGGGTGATCACCTGCTCGCGCACGGTATTCGTGAGGATGCTGCGCGTGATGCTCTCAGCGACGAACCACGCGGCGATCGCAAGGCCGACGACCACGACGAGAGCGATGATCCACGGCAGCGCCCGCCGCCGTCGCTTCGGCGGCACGGCGACAGCCTCGGGCAGCGGAAGGGTGGGCTGAGTGGCACCGCTCACGTCGGTCACATCCGTTCGGGGGCGCTGACACCCAAGAGGTCGAGCCCGTTGCGCAGCACCTGCCCGGTGGCGTCGTTGAGCCAGAGGCGAGTGCGGTGGAGGTCGGTGACCTCTTCGTCTCCGAGCGGCGTGACACGGCAGGTGTCGTACCAGCGGTGGTAGAGGCTCGCGAGCTCCTCGAGGTACCGGGCGACCCGGTGCGGCTCGCGCAGCTCGGCAGCGAACGCCACGATGCGCGGGAACTCCTGGAGCGCGCCGAGGAGAGCCGACTCGGTCTCGTGGTCGAGCAGCTCCGGGGCGAACGCATCGCGGGTGACCCCGGAGTCGGCGGCGTTGCGCGCGACGTTGTGCGTGCGGGCGTGCGCGTACTGCACGTAGAACACGGGGTTGTCGTTCGTGCGCTTCTGCAGGATCTCGGGATCGAGGGTCAGCGGCGAGTCGGCGGGGTAACGCGCGAGCGAGTAGCGCAGCGCGTCGGTGCCGAGCCAGTCGCGCAGGTCGTCGAGCTCGATGATGTTGCCCGCACGCTTGGACAGACGCGCACCGTTGACCGAGACGAGCTGGCCGATCAGCACCTCGATGTCCTTCTCGGGGTCGTCACCGGCCGCGCCTGCGAGGGCCTTCAAACGGTGGACGTAGCCGTGGTGATCAGCGCCCAGCAGGTAGATCTTGTGCGCGAAACCGCGGTCGCCCTTGTTCAGGTAGTAGGCGGCATCGGCGGCGAAGTAGGTGTACTCGCCGTTGGAACGACGGATGACGCGGTCCTTGTCGTCACCGAAGTCGGTCGTCCGCACCCAGACGGCGTCGTCCTGATCGAAGACGTGTCCCTGCGCACGCAGCCGGTCCACGGCCTGGTCGACGAGACTCGGTCCACCGTCGGCGGGGGTCGCGTGCAGCAGCCGCTCGCTGAAGAACACGTCGAAGTGCACGTTGAACTTCTCGAGCGAGTCCTTGAGGTCGGCCATCTGGAGCTCGTAGCCGAGGTCGAGAGCGACCTGCTCCTGCTCCTCGAGGGCGAGGGTCAGCAGATCCGGGCGCGCCGACAGCACCCGCTGGGCGAGGTCGTCGATGTACGCGCCGGGGTAGCCGTCCTCGGGCGTGGGCTCTCCCTTGGCGCTCGCGAGCACGGAGCGGCCGAACCGCTGCATCTGCGCTCCCGCGTCGTTGATGTAGAACTCGCGGACGAGCTCGGCCCCACTGGCGAGCAGGAGACGGGCGATCGCGTCGCCGAGCGCCGCCCAGCGCGTGTGCCCGATGTGCATCGGACCGGTGGGGTTCGCGCTCACGAACTCGAGATTGATCGAGTTGCCGGCCTGGCTGTCGTTGCGGCCGAACGCGGCCCCCGCCTCGACGATCTCGCGGGCGAGCGCGCCGGCGGCGGCGGCATCCAGGCGAATGTTGATGAACCCGGGGCCGGCGACCTCGACGGATGCCACCCCCGGCGTCTCGGCGAGCGCCGCGGCGATCTCGGCGGCGAACTCACGCGGGTTCGCACCGACACGCTTGGCCAGCTTCATCGCCGCGTTGGACGCCCAGTCGCCGTGGTCCCGGTTCTTGGGGCGCTCGAACACGAAGTCGGCGGCGGTGAGACCATCGCTCGAGCCGGGGCGTCGCGCCTCGGCGAGCGGGGCGACGACGGACAGGAGGGCTTCGGCAAGAGCATCGGGATTCATAGCCCTCCGATTCTAGGCGGGCGGCCACGGGCCCGATGCTGAACGTCTCGCGGACGGCATCACGCGAGGGTGATGAAAGCCTCGTGATCGTCTCGGGCGGGATCGTCGACGGCGGCGTCTCCCCCGGCGACCTCGGCATCGACCCGCAGATGCGTGAGCGCGACGTTGCCGCCGTAGTAGCTGAGGAACGCGCAGTCGGCGGCATCCCGGCCGGTCGCGATCCGGACGAGCCCGCGGCGGTTCGACAGCCGAGTCGCGTCGATGACGTGCCAGGCGCCGTCGACGTACGCCTCGGCGACGGCGTGGAAATCCATCGGGCGAAGCCCCGGCGCGTAGCAGGCGGCATAGCGCGCGGGAACGTCCATCGCGCGCAGCAGCGCGATGACGAGGTGGGCGTAGTCGCGGCACACCCCCTGTCCGGTCGCGAGGGTCGTGACCGCGGAGTCGGTGCCGAGGCTGAGACCCGGCGCGTAGGTCGTGTTCGAGGCCACGAAGTCGCTGATGGCCGAGACGAGTTCGCGGCCCTGCAGGCCCCGGAACTGCCGACGCGCGTGCGCGAACACCTCGTCGGACTGCGCGTAGCGACTCGGCCGCAGGTACGCGATGGTCTCGAGCTCGCTCGTCGGCGCCGGGGCGGCGGAGCCGTCGACGACAGCGCGGTACCGAACCGAGATCGTGCCCGCTTCTCCCGCGAGGCGATGGATGCGCGTGCCCGCGGGAGACGCGGGCGGGTCGACGATCTCGGAGACGGACAGCGAGCGGCCGGCGAGCGTGACGCTCAGTTCTTCGTTGCGGAAAGACGCCGCGCGCGACGCGGCGATCTGCAGGATGACGTCGACGGGACCGGTCAGCTGGAGGTCGAGTTCGGCCGTCAGGATGCGCTGCACCGGGTAATCCTCGCACGCAGCGAAGCGCCGTCGGGCCGCTCCCGGCGGTGATCGGATCGGCCGCGATGAGAGGCTGGTGGTCGGCCATGAAACGAGGAGCCCTCATGTCGAAGACCGTCACCCTCATCCGCGCGTCATCCCTGTCGGATGCCGCCGAATACGCGTACGCGGCCACCGCGCCCGCCGACGCGCGCCTCATCTTCCTGGCCGGTTCGTGCCCGCTCGCCGCCGACGGGTCGACGGTCGGCGTCGGCGACTACGCCGCCCAGGCGGCATCCTGCATCGAGAACATGAAGGTCGCCCTGGCTGCCGCCGGCGCGGGGATCGAGAACGTCATCAGCACGCGTGTGCTCGTCGCGTCGAGCTCGCAGGCCGACCTCGTCACCGCCTGGGAGGTGGTGCGCGACGCCTTCGGAGACCACGACGTGCCCAGCACGCTGATGGGCGTGACGGTGCTCGGCTACGACGATCAGCTCGTCGAGATCGAAGCCGTCGCCGCCGTCCGCGACTGAGGGGTCGAGCCTCGGGCCGCGCGGTCTTGCCACGCAGGCGTCCCGGCACCCCGTCCGATGACGTACCCTCAGCGTGTGCGAACCCGAAACGCCCGTCCCCGCCGCAGAAGCGTGTGGGCCGTCTCGGCGATCTCGGCCGCCGTCGTCGCGCTGGCGCTGACGGCGTTCCTGCGGCCCTGGGCGGCTCCCACGGCGGCACCGGTGGCGGCGGGACCCGGCGCGGTCGCGAGGATCGAGGCGCCGCCTCTCGCGCTTCCCACGGGGGCTCGCGTTCTGATCTTCGGCGACTCGTGGACCTACGGCTCCGCGGCATCCGATCCGACCCTCGGATACGCCTATGTCGTCGCCCAGCGAACCGGGTGGACGACGATCGTCGACGGCGTCCGCGGCAGCGGCTACCTCAAGCCGGGCATCGACGGTCCCGCGTTCGGCGACCGAATCGCCGCGCTCGACCCCGCACTCCATCCCGACCTCGTGATCATCCAGGGGTCGATCAACGACCGCAAGCAAGGTGCCGCCGGGTACCGCGACGCCGTGAACGCGGCGTGGGACGATCTCGCGGCGACCTACCCCGAAGCGCGCATCGTCGTGCTGGGCCCCGCACCGCAGGTGCTCCCGGTCGAGAGTGAGACGGCCCGCATCGACCGGGATCTCGCCGAGCTCGCCGGCGCCCGCGGCTGGTGGTACCTCTCCCCCATCGCCGAGGGTTGGATCACCGACGCCAACTACAGCGACGTCATCGACACCAGTGCCACGGGGCGCGACCACCCATCGACAGCGGGGCACGCGTATCTCGCCGATCGCCTCGCAGCCGACGTCGCGGCGATCACGGATGCACCGGCCGTCGCCGCCGAGCCCGTTCCCGAGCCGCTCGTCCCCTGACCCGCTGGTCTCGCCGCCTAAGCGCCGCTGTGGGGCGAAGGGCCCGTGCTGAGGTGCTCGTGCACGAGGCGCCAGCCCGAGCCGGTGCGGTGGAAGACGTTGGTCGCCCGACCGCGACCGCTTCGGGCCTGTCCGTCGATGTGTCCGCTCCAGCGATACGTGTAGACGGCCACCGCCGCGTCGGCGGCATCCACGACCCACTCGACGTCCTCCGCCCCGTAGACCTCATCGGGGATCAGCGTCCACGTCCGCTCGAAGTAGGCGCGGACGGAAGCGAGGCCGACGCAGGTGGCATCGCCGAAGTAGTACACCGCGCTCGCGTCGAGCACCTGTGCAACCTCGTCGAAGTCATGCGTGTTGGTCGCGGCGATGTAGCGGGCGAGCGTCTCGGATGCGGTCATGTCTTGGTCCTTTCGTTCATCGGAGCGGCGGCGCCGACGACGGCGCTCATGCTCCACACCGGTGGCGCGTCCCGCGGTTCGACCCGCGAGACGACCGAGAAGCCGTGTCGTTCGTAGAGCCGGACGTTGCGCTCGTCCGACGTGTCGAGCGCGAAGCGGTCGGCACCCCGTCGCCCGCCCTCCGCGAGCGCGAACCGGATGAGGTCGGATGCGAGGCCCTGCCCCTGACGGGCGGGCACGACGCCGACCGTCTCGATCCGCCACGAGTCCGGCTCGGACGGCGTGTCAGCGGCGTCGCCGAGTCGTCCGAGTCGGTCGCCGTGCAGCTGAACGATGCGGTCGACGACGGCCGGTGCCGGGTCGGGCGCATCCGGCGGGAGCACGGCGATCACTCCGTCAGCGGGCCCCGCGACCCCGACGAAGCCGTGGGCGTGCGCGTGCCGCAGGTAGACGAGCTGCAGCTCACGGAGCCGCCACGCGTAGTCATCGTCGGGGATGACATGGCGTGTCCACGCGTAATGCTCGAACGCCTCCGCGAGAGCGTCGGCGGCGGCATCCAGTTCGTTCTCGGCGGCAAGACGAGTGCGAGGTGTCATGCGGGTGCGTCCTTGGGTTGCTTGCGGTCGGATGCCGGTGCTGTCGGCGTCGCGGAACCGGATTCGACGATCGCCTGCAGCGTCGCCAGGTGGCGGGCGAACGCCTCGCGACCGGCATCCGTGATGCCGACCCACGTCCGCGTCCGCCGGCCGACGGCTTCTTTCCGCACCTCGAGGAGCCCCGCGTCGGCCAGCACGGTGAGCGTCTGCGACAGGGTCGAGTCGCTCACCTCGAGCAGGTCGGCGAGGAAGCGGAAGTCGACGTCCTCGAGATTGCGGAGGGCAGCTAGCAGCGAGAAGCGCACGGGCGAATGGATGAGGGCGTCGATGTCCTTGCGCGGGTGACTCATCGGCGTGAGCTCGGGAAGAGGCAGGCGAAGATCGGAGAGATTGACACGACTCCCGCGAGAACCCACCACCACGGCGACGAGAGCTGGAGCAGTTGGAGCGCCGGGTCGAGCATCAGCGTGTAGAGCGCGAACCAGGTCGCGACCGCGATCCCCATGTTCCGCAGTCCGTTGCGGGGCACCGACCGCTGGTAGCGGAACGCGATGGTCCAGATGCAGAGCGTGGCGAGGAGGAAGGGTGCGAAGGCCTTCCAGTAGCCGACGCCGGCGACGTCGATCGACAGGGTGAACGCGAGCGCGTACGCGGCCTGCGCCACGACGAAGATCCGGAACCAGCGCGTCGCGCGACGCGCATCCCTCTCGGCCTTCGTCCCGATGGCGACCATGCGGGCTGCGTCATCGTAAGCGAAGCTGTTTTGCGTCATGCAACGACTTTAACAGTTGTAAAGCCAATGCTGCCACCTCTCCCACGGTCGTTCCGGTCGCCTCCGCGGTGATAGTCTCGATCGGCACGCCTCCGTAGCTCAGGGGATAGAGCGTTGGTTTCCGGTACCAAAGGTCGCAGGTTCGATTCCTGTCGGGGGCACCAGTGAGCAGAAGGGCAGTCGAGGGTTCGACTGCCCTTCTGCGTACCCAGAGGTGTATCCATCGTGGGCACGGTCCGGCTCAGTCGGCGAGGTGGATGCCGAAATCGGTCCGCCCCGGATGGATGTCGCTGCGCAGCGACCGGGTGCCGCGGTAATCACCGTCGCGGAGCGCCCGGTAGCGACGCGGCGTCTCGCTGTCGAGCCCGGCGATGCGGGCACGCAGGCGCTCGGCCTCGCGGTCGACGCCCGCGGCATCCAACCCGTCGGCGTCGTAGACGACGTGAAGGTCGAGGGTTTCGATCCCGACGTACCAGAGCGCGCCGTGCGTCAGCGGGAACAGGAGCGAGTCGAGGTCGCCGCTGATTCCGCGCTCCCCGATCGAGCGCTCGTCCTCTCCCACCGTCACGACGACGAGCGCACGCCGGCCGGCCAGCCCGCCGTCACCGTAGCGCCGCGGGACACCGAGCTCCGGATCCATGTCGCCGTAGGCGAAGCCGTTGGTGAGCACGCGGTCGATCCACCCCTTGAGGATCGCGGGCGGCCCGTACCACCACAGCGGGAACTGCAGCACGAGCAGTTCCGCGGCAGCGAGCTTGCGCTGTTCCTCGAGCACGTCGTCCGGGAAGGGGACGCCGCCGTACTCGCCCCCCGCAGGGCCCGCCGCCCGCCCAAGCGTGACGTCGAGCTCACTGTCGGGGAACACCGGATTGAACCGCTGCGCGTACAGATCGGATGTCTCGACACTGCGCGTTCGCGACAGCTCGGCGACCCCGTCACGGAAGAGCCGGGCGTTGAAAGAGGTCGATCGCGGATGGGCGAGCACCCAGTGGGCGACGCCCGGCGCGGGCTCGTGCGAGATGGTCATGATTCCTCCGGTTCGGTGGCTGATGTCACGAGGGCGCGCAGGACGCGCGTGAGGGTGGAGCGCGCGGCCGCGGGACTCACGCGTTCGTCCAGCGCCGCCCGCGAGAGTGCGTCGCCGGCCCCGACGAGAGCCTGCGCGCCGGCGTCATCGAGACGAACGCCGCACGAGGCGAGCACGTCATCGCACAACGCGAGGTAGGCGCCTTGCGCCTCGCGCCGCACCTCGACGAGCATCGCGGATCCATCGAGCGCCGAGACGACGTCCGCCAGCTCGCGCCCCTCGGCCAGCGAGCAGTCGATGTAGGCTCCCGCGACGGCGCGACACACGGCATCGAGCGCGAGCGGCTCGTCGGCGAGCGCCGCGGTGAGAGCCGCCCGCTGCTGCTCCTCGAACTCCCGGTAGAGCTCGGCCAGGGCGCCCGCGCGATCGCCGAAGTGGTCGTACACGACGGGCTTGGTCACCCCCGCGCGCTCGGCGAGCCGACCCAGCGTGAACTCGTCGGTCCCGCGCTCGCGGATCAGCTCGCGAGCGACCGCCAGCAGCTGCGCGCGCCGCTCGCGCCGCGGCATCCGCCGCTGTCGCGCACCGTCGCTCATCACGCCTCCCGCTAAGTTACTACCAGTAGCTTAGTGGGGGTCTCGGCACGATGGGCGCTCACCTGGCAGTTCCCGCCGCCACATCGAGCGGGATGGGGCGGGACCTGCCAACTGAACGAGCTCGCGCCGTCGGGTCAACTCGCGGGCGCCACCAACTCCGCCTCAGCGGCGCCGGGCAGCACCTCGCGCAGCAGGTCGTCCAGTGTGACGACGCCGAGCAGACGGTCACCGTCGACGACCGTCGCGAGCTGCACATGACCCCGGCGCATACGCGCGAGCGCGTCGTACGCCGACGCATCGGGCGCGAGCACGAGCGCGTCACGGGCGATCTCGAGCGCCGGCGTCTCGGGAGCCACCGCGAGCGTGTCGCGAACGTGCGCGACGCGGCTCGAAGGCCCCTCCCCCACGAGGATGCGCAGGTGCGCGGAGGATGCGGCGGCCGCCTGCACATCGGCGGCACTGGCCGTCGCCGGCACCGCGGTGGGCACTCGGTCGGTACGGACGATGTCGCCGACCGTCAGCGACCCGAGGGCGATGGCGCGTGCGATCGGCTCGGAGTACTGCTCCTCGAGCGTTCCCGCGGCGCGCGAGTGCGCGACGATCTCGCGGATGGTGTCGGCGTCCTGACCGCCCGCGGCAGCCTTCTCGACGGGCTCGACACCCGAGGCCTTCACGAGCCGGTTGGCGATGTGATTGATCCACAGCAGGAAGGGACGCAGCGGCCAGGTCAGCGCACGGGCGGTGATGCCCGTCGCCTTCGCGGCCACCTCGGGGTGGGCGATCGCCCACGACTTGGGCGCCATCTCGCCGATGACGAGGTGCAGGAACGTCACCACGATGAGCGCCAGCATGAACGCGATGATGTCGGCGAGCACGTAAGGAAGTCCCCACTGCTCGAACACCGGAGCGAGCGCGTAGTCGATCGCGGGCTTCGTGATGGCACCGAGCAGGAACGTGCACGCCGTGATGCCGAGCTGGGCGAACGCGAGCATGACGGTCAGCTCGTTGACGCCGCGGAGAGCGGCACGCGCCGACGCGCTGCGGTCGGCCTCCTCTTCCAGGCGGTGGCGCCGAGCCGCGAGCAGCGCGAACTCGACGATGACGAAGAACGCGCTCGCCAGGATGAGCGCGATCGTGATGATCGTGACGACCCACCAGCTCATCGGGTGACCTCCTCGGTCGCGCCAGCCGCGACGACGGCATCGACGCCGACCTCGGGGCCGGCTTCAACGGCATCCAGATCCACCTCGTGCAGACGCACGACGAGCTCGGAGGGCACGAGACGGGCGACCTCGGCGACCTCGACATCCAGCCAGCGCTGCATCCGCAGCCCCTGCACCGTCTCGGACGCCCGCTCGGGCAGGTCGATGCGCACGACCGCGCCCTCGGGCGGCAGGTCACCGTGCTCGCTGATGATGAGACCTGCGATGGTCTCGGCGTCGTCGCGCGGCAGGTCGAAGCCGATCAGGCGCTCGACCTCGTCGAGATGGACGTCGCCGGGCAGACGCCAATGGTCCTCGCCGACGTTCACGATCTCGTGGACCTCGAGGTCGTGTTCGTCGGAGATCTCGCCGATGACCTCCTCGGTCAGATCCTCGATGGTGAGGATGCCGTCGAAGTTGCCGTACTCGTCGACGACGCAGGCGAGCTCGTTGCGCGTCTGCCGCATGCGGTCGAGGGCGACCGGCAGCTGCATCGTCGTCGGCAGCACCACCGCCTCGCGCATCATCGTCGAGACGGGCGCGTCGTCGTCGTGGCGGCCGCGGAGCAGGTCGATGAGCTCGACGACACCGACCGGGTCGTCCTCCTCGCCGATGACGGGATAGCGGGTGTGGCCGGTCGCCATGAGCACGCGCACCTCTCCGACGGTCGTGTCGGGCGAGATCGAGTCGATGCGCGAGCGCGGGACCATCGCGTGCTCGACGTCGCGCTGCGGGAAGTCGAGGATGCGGTCGATGATCATCGACAGATCGTCGGGCAGATCGCCGCTCGCGCGGGACTCCTCGATGATCGCTTCGAGGTCGCGCGCGGTCGCGCTCTCGTCGACATCTTCGAGCGGCTCGATGCGCAGCAGCCGCAGCAGGGCGTTCGCGGCGACATCGAACACCGTGATGAGCCAGCCGAAGAGCATCAGGTAGATGCGGGTCGGAACCGCGAGGGCGCGGGCCAGGGGCTCCGGGCTGGCGATGGCGAGGTTCTTGGGATACAGCTCGCCGAAGATCATCGTCACGATGGTGGCCAGCAGCAGCGCGCCCACCGTTCCGATGAGCACCGAGACAGCCGGATCGATGCCGACGCCGCCCAGCAGCGTGCCGATGGACTCGCCGATGAGGGGCTCCGCCACGTAACCGATCAGCAGGCCGGTGACCGTGATGCCGAGCTGCGCACCCGAGAGCATGAACGACGTGCGCTTGGTGATCGCGAGCACACGTGCCGCCTGGGCATCGCCCTTCTCGGCACGGGCGGCCATGCGCGACCGGTCGACGGACATGTACGCGAACTCCTGCGCGACGAAGAAGCCGCAGGCGGCGATGATCGCCAGTGTCAGCAGGATTCCCAACAGCAGCGTCAGGACTGCTTCGATCATTCGGATTCACCCCCTCTCTCAGCGAGGGGGTACGAAGATCGACCCTCCTGGTCGGTGGAGGAATGGCGATTGCTCACGGGTGTTCTTTCTCGATAGGGCACGGGTGGGCACTCACAGGATAGCGGGCCGTCGGCGAGACCGGGCCAAGGCCTGCGCGGCACGGGGCACCGGAACCCGCGCCGAACGATCCGCACCACGAAGCGTCGCGGACATGCGCGAAGAGACCACAGCTACAGTGACGGGCATGTCCGGGAAAAGGGTCGGTCGCCCGCGCGTCGAGGACATCACCGAGGAACTTCTCCGGGAAGGCGAGCGGGTCCTCGCCGAGGAGGGCTTCTGCGCTCTCACGGTCGACGGCCTCGTGAGCCGGGCCGGGTCGACGCGCCCCACCTTCTATCGGCGGTTTCGAAGCACGGCCCACCTCGCCGTCGCCGTCTTGTCTCGCCGATTCGAACCGGGGCCGCTGCCCGATACCGGCTCGCTTGCCGGCGACCTTCGGGCGGTCCAGCGGGAGGGGATCGCTGTGCTCTCCGACCCGGTCGCTCGAAACAGCGTGGTCGACCTCGTGGGGGTCGCAAGGACGGACGAAGATCTCTCGGCGCTGCTCGACGCGGAGTTCATCCGCCCGCGCCGCGCCCGCGTGAAGCAGGTGATCGATGCCGCTTTTGCGCGACGAGAGACCGAGCCCCCGCACGTGGATGCCGATCAGGTCTACGACATGCTGATGGGCCCCCTCATCACACGCATGTTCTTGCCGCCGTACGCCCCGCCCGACGACGCTCTCGCCGAGAGCAGCGTTCGTTCCGCGCTCACTCGGCTCGGGTCGGACGACCTCGCCCGCCCGTGAGTCGCGCCGGCCTGGGGGTCAGTCGCGGGTGAGCCCGCTGCCGTCAGCCGACATCCGGAACGACGCGGTCTCGTAGTCGTCCTCGAGTGAGAAGTTGATCTCGATGGGCCCCGACTTCTCTCCGGATGACACCGCTTCGGCGCCACCCCACGTGCGCATGACCGTCGCCCCCGCGTCATCGACGGGGAGCCCGCTCTGGGACGCAGCCTCTTCCATGGCCGGAAGAATGCCTGCAAGATCGACGTCTTCCCATGAGAACGCTTCCGTGGCCGACTTCGGTTGAATCGACACGGCGCCGGAATGCTCCACCTGACCACCGCGGTACATCCACCTGTCGGTATGCGTGGTGCCGGCGGTGACGGGAGCCTCGACGATGACGAAATCCGGGGTGACGTAGATCGAGCTCACGCGGTCGTGGCCGATCTCGCGTTCGAGGGCGGCCTGGGCCTGGGCGAGCGGCCCGGGCTGACGCATGTCGACGTGCGCCCTGCCGTCGAGCACCGCCTCGACGGTCTGTGCCACCGCCTCCCGATAGGGCGCGACGACAGCGACGGCCACCGCGACGGCGACAGCCGTGAACACGAGCAGGCGCAGCGGCCGGCCGCGTCTGCCCACGCCGATCAGCGGCCCCTTGCGGCGCCCGCCGGAGATCCGGGTGTGGCTCGCGATGGGGACGAACCCAACCGACGACCGATCGGGGACCGTGAGGTTGCCGACCTCAGACGGTGAGAGCTCACCGTCGACGAAGGCGACCTCGGGTCCGCCGTCGAGAAGGATGGCGACCTGGCGCTGAACTCCGGGCTGGAACGCGGGAAGCTCCGTCAGGACGACGACGGTGCGCAGAGTGGTCGCGTACGCCTCCCCCTGGATCGGCCGCACGGTCAGGTCGATCTCGCACAACGGCTGATCGTTGATCTGGGTACCGGTCTGCCGGATCGCATCGACGCGGGCGAGGCCGAGCCGCCGCGAATCGAGAGCGCGACGGAGATCGTCCTTCGATACCGCCACTCCCCCGGCCATCGATCGGCCGATGAGGATGAACGTCCCGCTGATGATCGCGACCGGAAGCGCGATGCTGATGATCGCCCAGCCGGCGTCCGGCGGCCCGACGTACTCGACCACCGCGCCACCGAGGAGCGCGCCGACAGCTGCGAAGAAGATCAGGCGGAGCACCATCCGACCCTATCGGCGGGATCTTTCGCGATCAGAATCCGCCAGGTCCGGTGGAGCCGCCCGAAAACGCGAAAATGCCCGGAGAGCAGGTCTCCGGGCACATCGATCGGGTCAGGACTTCTCGTCTTCTTCCGGTTCGAAAGTCGAGGCGGTTCCGGTGTGTCCGGCCGCGACGCCGTCCGGGTTGCTCGGGATGGTGCCGTCCTTGCCGAGACCTCCCGGCTCGCGCGTACCGTCGCCGTCGGTGTCGGCCGTGGAGACCTCGACGTCGGGTCCCTCGTAAGCGTTCTCGTCGGTCTCGCGACGGGTGTCATCGTTGCTCATGGCGTTCTCCTTCTCTTCGGCGACGGCCGATGCCGTCCGGTCTCAGATGAACGGAGCCAGTGCTCCGGCGGTCAGGGCGAGTGCGCCCGCGACAGCGCCCGAGGCGGTGGCCGTCATCCGCAGATGACGACGTGCGCGGGACTTCCGAGCCCGGTTTCCGGGCGCCTCGGTCGTCAGAAGCGAGTGCTGCGCTTCCTTCAGCGTTGCGAAGCGGCCGATGGGGGTGGCCTGACCGTCGAACGCGATGAAGTGCCCGTCAGAAGAGGTGTCGACGGATCCGACGAACTCCCCGTCGGTGGAGGCGACGTAGAAACCGGGGGCGACCGTCGACCAGGTGATCGTTCGGGCGGTGAGGATGCGCGGCGCTTCGGGGGCGCGCTCGAGCAGGGTCATGCTGCCGTCGCCAGCGCGCTCGGAGCGGTTGCGATGCTCTCGGCAGCGGCGGGAGCAGCGGCGATCGGGGCAGCAGGAGCCGCGTCGAAGTCCGCGAAGTCGACGACGAGGCCGGTGGAGGAAGTTGCCGCCCGTGCCATCTCGGTGAGCAGCGCCGAGTCGAGCTTTTCCATCTCCGCCCCGCCGAAGACGAAGCGGAGCGGGATCGCGGGCTGCAGCCAGATGGTCTGACGCCCCGCCGCGATGTCGGCGCCGTGACGCCAGGTGAGCGTGAAGCTCTCGGAGCGGCGGAGCTTGGTCGCGGTCAGCACCTTGAGGTGCGCGAGCAGGCGGTCCGGGATCTCGATCGACTCGGACGCGTTGCCGTAGAACAGCTGGCCCATTGTTGCTCCTCACAGATGCTGGATGACTTGTTGGGAACGCTACTAGTTGGGAAAGTATCTCGTCAAGTTAGATATCTGGTAAGGTAAAACGCATCAGCCAGGACCGCGGAGGTGTGCAGATGAGCGGCTTCTTCTACAACGACGATCGTCAGCGCGCGACCAGCGCGCTCGAGGCGTTGCGTCTCTACCAAGCGGCCGAGGCGGCGATGCGACGCCGCACGCGCGAGTCGATGTCGATGGGAGAGAACGAGCTGCTGGTCATCCGTCAGCTTCTGCGCGCGCAGTCGCGCAACGTTCCCGTGAAGCCGGGGGACGTCGCTAAGTACCTCGGCATCTCCACGGCCAGCACGACGAGCCTTCTCGACCGCCTCGAGTCCGCCGGCTACCTCCGTCGCGTGCCGCATCCGAGCGACCGGCGCAGCGTCTATCTCGAACCGACGGAACGCGCAGACGACGAGGTCCGTTCCACACTGTCGGCCATGCACGACCGTATGCATCAGGTGGCCGACGAGACCACGCCCGAGGCGACCGCGGCCGTGATCGACTTCCTCTCGCGGATGCAAGATGCGGTCGACTCCGTCGAACCGGCCCCTAGTCTGCAGCGCCAGCGCGGAGCAGCGCCGGCCGGCTGATCCGTCAGCTTCGACGCGGCTGGCAGGCGGGACACCACCACGTGCGCCGCTGTTCCGAATCGCCCGCGACCTCGGCGCGCACGAGGATGCGCGTCCCGCACCTGAGGCACGGTTTGCCGGCGCGGCCGGCCACCCAGTGCGCGCTCCCCCGACGCGCGGTGCCGGTGGTCACCTGATACATACCGGGCACTGTCGCGGAGAAGCGCAGAGCGCGCGCGGCACGGGCGACGAGC
Source organism: Microbacterium sp. BDGP8 (assembly GCF_029991045.1). Taxonomy (NCBI): domain Bacteria; kingdom Bacillati; phylum Actinomycetota; class Actinomycetes; order Micrococcales; family Microbacteriaceae; genus Microbacterium; species Microbacterium sp. BDGP8. The sequence continues at coordinate 2,455,697 of NZ_CP120712.1, forward strand.
GACTCGAGGTCAGCGGTCGCAATGGGGTCGAACGGGTGGACACCCGAGAGGAACGCGAGTTCGTTCACCCAGAGGTTTCCCAGACCCGCGATGTTGCGCTGATCGAGCAGAGCGCCGGCGAACGTCCGATCCGGACGAGCATCGAGCCGCCGAAGGGCCTCGACGGCATCCCAGTCGTCGCGCAGCGGGTCCGGCCCCAGGTGACCGAGCGCAGTCGCGACGCCGTTCGCGCGCAGCAGTTCGACGACGGGCATGTCGATGCCCCACAGCGTCGCGCCGTCGTCCAACTCGGCTCGCACACGCACGGCCGGCTGCACGCGCACGGGAACGACGCGCCCCGAACGGGTGACCGTCCACGACCCCTGCATCAGAAGATGCGTGTGGAGTGCGAAATCGGGATCCAGCCAGGTGATCAGATGTTTGCCCCGGGTCTCGAGCCCCGCGATCCGCCAACCGGCGAGGGATGTCCCGGCCGCCGGGCCAGAGCGCAGTTCTCCGGACGAGATCGTCCGATCCACGACCTGAGGCCGGAGCCGGGCTGCCATGCGGAAGACGCTGTCACCTTCCGGCACGGGCTCCCCCGGACATCACGCCGACCTCATTCCTCCAGTCTGCCGCGGGCGCCTAGCCTCGGCTCCGAGAACCGTCAACTGCTCGAAAAACGCTTCGGAAGCGATGACGATGTGGGCATGACTGAGATCACCGCCCACAAGGGCCTCTTCAACGACATCGAGCTGCACGTCGACGACACCGGCGGATCGGGTCGCCCGGTCGTGCTGATCCACGGCTGGCCGCTGTCGGCGGAATCGTGGTCCGAGCAGATTCCCGCGCTCACCGCCGCCGGGTACCGCGTCGTCGCCTACGACCGCCGCGGCTTCGGGCGCAGCGACAAGCCTCGCTCGGGCTACGACTACAACACGTTCGCTCAGGACCTGGCATCCGTCCTCGACACCCTCGACCTGCGCGACGTGACCCTGGTCGGCTTCTCGATGGGAGGCGGCGAAGTCGCCCGTTATGTCGCCAATCACGGCCAGGATCGGCTGCGGAGCGTCGTGTTCGCCGCCGCGGTGCCGCCGTACCTCGCGCAGACGCCCGATAACCCGGAGGGCGCGCTCACACAGGAGGCCGCCGACGAAATGGAGAACGGCCTCCGCGCGGATGAAGCGACCTTCTACGACGGCTTCACGACCGCCTTCTTCTCCGTCGACAGCGAGCTCAAGGTCACGGAGGAGCAGCGCCAGGAGGCCCTCGCGCTCGCGCGCCAGGCCGACCACCACGCGGCACTGAAGTCGATGGAGGCGTGGGCGACGACCGACTTCCGCCGCGATCTGGCCGCGGTGACCGTGCCCGCGCTGATCATCCACGGCGACGGCGACGGCACCGTCCCCTTCGAAGGCTCGGGCAAGCGGACCCACGAGCAGCTTCCGGGCAGTGAGCTGGCGCTCATCGAAGACGCACCTCATGGCCTCAACGTGAGCCACGCCCGCGAGTTCAACGACGCCCTGCTCGCCTTCCTCGCGAAGTAGGCCTGCTCCGCTCGACGACGATGGGCCGTCCCGCAGCAGCGGCGACGGCCCATCGTGGCGTAGAGGCCCGAAGACTCAGAGGTCCAGCTTCTCGTTGCGGCCCTCATAGGTCTCACCGGTGATCTTCGACTTGATCAGGCCGATGGCGGTCGCGATGCGTCCGCCGGCACTGCTCCAGTACTCCCCCGAGATCGCGTCGACCCGCAGCAGCGTGATGCTGGGGTCGTCCGGGCCGTCGGGGAACCAGGCCTCGAGAGTGCTCGACCAGTAGTGTTCGAGGCGAGCGCGGTCGTCGACGACAGTCGCCTCACCGGCGAGCGAGACCCACGCGTCGTCCTTGCTGAGGGCGACGCCGACGGCGGGCCGCGAGGCCACGTGCGTCGCGACGGACGATCCGCGGTCGACGACGAACCAGAGGTCTCCGTCGAACTCGGCCTCCTGCACCGTCAGCGGGCGCGCTGTGAGCTTCCCCGATTCGTCGACCGTCGTCACCATGGCGAACCGGAACTCGGGCAGCAGCTCCGCCAGGATCGCGCGGGGGTCTTCGTTGTCACTCATCGTTTCTCCTTCGATCTGGCGTGGTCGTCATCCGATCTGGCGTGGTCGTCATCCGTGGGTCCAGGCTCGCACCGGGACCAGCCCTCGGTCGCCGTCTTGACAGCCGACTCGATGCGCGACAGTCGCGCGACCCCTCAACCGCCCGAGGGGTTCTCGAGCGGCTGACCGTCGCCATCGGTCGTCGTGTCGGCATCTCCACCATGGCCCTCCGGTGCGGGCTCGTCGGGCGCCGCGCTCGGAGCCCCCGGAAAGGCCGATGCCCCGCCGGTGGCGGTTCCGGTCTCGATGTCGTCGCCGGGGATGTCGGGACGCTCTCGGTCACTCATGTGTTCGTCCTCTCGTCGTTGCGTGACCGCGACGCTACGCACCGAGCCGGCGCGGACCGAGGGTATTGACACACGTGAGGCACGGATCATCCCGCAGGGGGATGCTTCTCAGCCGATCGACCGACGCGTCGCAGGGCCACCGCTTCGTAGCGTCGAACTGTGACCGCCGCTCCCCTCTCTCCCCTCGACCGCATCCACCTCGCCGCCGGCCGCGGTCGCGCCCTGCTCGGCTCGATCCTGGGCAACATCGCCATCCTCGGCATCATCGCCCTAGCGGCGCTCGTCGTGCCGATCGCCGCCGCTCTCGTCTTCGGTCCCGCGCTCCTCGCTCGGCTGTGACCCTCGCGCCGCAGTCCTGCTCGTGGCCGGAACGAGCTTCAAGCCGATGACAGCGACCACGATGCCGGCGATGAAGACCACCTTGCCCGGAGCGAACGCCTCAGCGCCCGTCGCGATCGACCAGGTCACGGTCAGCGCCGCGCCCACCCCCACCCAGACCGCGTAGGCCGTACCGATCGGAATGTGCTTCATAGCGCGTCCGAGCCCGAGCATGCTGAGCAGCAGACCGATGGCGAACACGACACTCGGCACGGGGTGGCGTAGCCCGTCCGATTCGCCCAGGGCCGTCGCCCAGACAGCCTCGCAGACCGCGCTGGCGAGCAGGATCGTCCATGCACGCGTCATGTCAGCTCACCACCTTGAGGCCGACGACGCAGGCGACCAGGAGCAGAAGCAGGAGGATGCGCGCGGTCGACGCGCGCTCGCGACGGGTCACCATCGCCCACACGACAGTGAGCGTCGCTCCGACCCCGACCCAGACGGCGTAGGCGGTGCCGGTCGGCAGCTCGGTCATCGCGTATGCGAGGCCCGCCATGCTCGCGGCGAGCGCGACGACGAAGAGCGACGCGGGCCGTTTGCGGCGGAATCCCTCGGATGCCGCGAGCGCGGCAGCCCATACCGCCTCGAGGACGCCGGCTGCGATCAGGATCACCCATGCCATGACAGACCTGTCCGAGTCAGTCTTGTCCGTTGCGGGTACTGCTCCCTCGTCCGCGGGCCCCGCGTCGGGGCCCCGCGACCCAGCGTAGCCGCGGGTCAGGGCGCCGGGACGAGGAACAGCGCGTCGAGGAGACCCGGATTGTGCGCGTGGACGAGCACGCCGAAGACGACCGCGTCGAAGAGAAGGTGCACCGTCACGACGTAGGTGAGCGACCGCGTGCGCAGGAAGATGTAGCCCTGCAGGAGCGCGAACGGGATGGTCAGCACCGGTCCCCAGGCGCGGTAGCCGAGCTCCCAGAGGAATGAGACGAACACGATCGTCTGCAGGACGTTGGCCGAGACATCGGCGAAGTGCCGCCGGAGCAGCGCGAAGCAGGTGCAGATGAAGAACAGTTCGTCCCAGATGCCTACGGCGCCGACGCCGACGAAGAGGCGCGCGATGAGGTCGGGGGTGTCGACGACGGGCCAGTTGGTGTAAACGCCCGACGTGATGAAGTAGAACGGCAGGATCAGCCAGCCGAGCACGAGGACCGCGGCGAGCCAGACCCACTGGAAGGTGGTCCAGCGCCCTCCGCCGCGCCAGGGGAAGCGGATGGCGTGATCGCGATACACGAAGCGCGAGACGAGGTACGGCAGCAGCACCGCCCCGCCCAGCGCGAGGGTGAAGCGCAGCATCGCGAGGTTGTCGAGCTCGGCCTTCAGGTCGATGAGGCTCACGACGACGAGACCGAGGGCGATCAGGGAGAGATCGCGCGCCAGCGAGGGCCGCGTCTCCTCACCCACCCGCCAGCGGTCGACGCCGAGAGCCGAGACGAGCCCCAGGACCAGCAGCGTCCACCCGAGCCAGGGCTGCAGCAGCACGAAGAACGCCGGCGCCGCCAGGCAGACCAGAAGGGCGGGCACGGTGCTCGCCGAGACGACGGGGCGGGCGGCCAGTCCCGGGTGCGTCTTCACGGCGTCCGCCCTCCGTCAGACCGCGTCGGTACGGCGATAGGCGAGGTCGCGGATGTCGCGCCCCTTGGCGATGCCCTTCCGCTCGAAGGCCGTCATCACGCGGCCCTCGAAACGCGGCGCCCAGTCATCCTCGAAGTCGGGGACGAAGCCCGCGGCATCCCCCATCACCTCGCGCATCTGGCGCGCGTAGTCCTCCCAGTCGGTCGCGAGTCGGAGCACGCCCCCGGGCTTGAGCGCCCGCGCCGCCAGCGGCGTGAAGTCGGGCGAGATGAGGCGCCGCTTCGTGTGACGCGTCTTGTGCCACGGGTCGGAGAAGAAGATCCAGAGCTCGTCGACGGATGCCGCGGGCAGCAGGTGCTCGAGTACCTCGGGCGCGTTCGCTTCGACGAGGCGGAGGTTCCGCACGCCCGCACGATCGGCGTCGAGCATGGTGCGGGCGAGCCCCGCCCGGAACACCTCCACGGCGAGGAAATCCGTCTCCGGCGCGGCCTGTGCAGCCGCGACGATCGCGTGCCCCTGGCCGGAGCCGATCTCGACCACGAGCGGCGCACTGCGACCGAACAGCGCGGCGGGGTCGACCTCCGAGCCCGGCCGGACGCTCAGCACAGCCTGATCCCGTTCGACGGGGACGTTGTAGAAGCCGCCGAGCTGGTTCCAGGCGCGCTCCTGTCCGTCGCTCATCCGCCCGCTGCGGCGGGCGAACGACACGGGCCGCTCGCGGTAGCGGGGTTCGTCACCGGTGTCGGGCGCGTCGGTCTGCGGCATGAGTCCAGGGTATCGAGCGACGGGAGGTGCGCCGAGCGGACCCGGGGCGTCAGGCCGTGACGAAATCGATGAGCTCCTCGACCCGGCCCAGCAGCGCAGGATCCAGGTCGCGGTACGTCCGAACCGATCCGAGAATGCGCTGCCAGGCATGCGCGATGTCGGCCTGGTCCTCGGCGGGCCAGCCGAGCGCCCGGCAGACGCCGGTCTTCCACTCGATGCCCCGCGGCACCTGCGGCCACGCGCGGATGCCGACGGCCTCGGGGCGCACGCACTGCCAGACGTCGATGTGGGGGTGCCCGACGATCCTGAGGTGGGCACCGTGCGGACCACGCAGGATCTGCTCCGCGATGCGGGTCTCCTTCGAGCCCGCGACCAGATGGTCCACGAGCACCCCGTAGCGACGCTCGGCAGAGGGCGGCTCGTCTCGGAGGAGGTCCTCCAGCAGGTCGATCCCCTGCAGGTACTCGACCACGACGCCCTCGACGCGGAGGTCGGCGCCCCAGACCTTCTCGACGAGTTCGGCGTCGTGTCGTCCCTCGACCAGGATGCGCGACGCGCGTGCCACGCGCGCCCGTTGCTGCGGCGCGACGAACGACCCCGAAGCGGTACGCAGCCGACCCGCGGGCTGTGCGGCCTTCGGAGCGACGAGCTTGACGGGCTCGCCGTCGACGAGGAAGCCGCCCCCGAGCGGGAACAGACGCACCTTGCCGAGGCGGTCCTCGAGTTCCACGTTCCCGCCGCGGACGGCCACGACCGCTCCGCAGTAGCCGTCGGCCGCCACCTCGACGACGAGATCGGGATCGGCGGGCACCTCCGGCACCACCTTGCGTCCGGCATCGCGCCATCCGGCTGCGAGCACATCGGTGCCGTATCTGTCGTCCATGGTTCCTCCCGCCTCGCGCCCCGTCGGGCCGCGGGTCAGCGTAACCGCGGCCGTTCCCGTCGCCGGGTATCCGCGCCGCGATTCCGCTGGCCGCTGATTCACAGTCCCGGCATAGGCTCAGGCACGACGCCCTCAATAGAGTGGAGACGAGGCCGGTCCTCCGACCTCGGAAGGGGAACGGATGCGCGTGCTCCGAGCGGTGACGCTCTCGATCCTGGCGAGCCTGATGTTCGTCGCGGGCGGCTCCGCCGCGGCCTGGGCGACCGACCCGGTCGACCTCGGCTCGGGACGCGTCGTGGATCACGCCGACGCGCTGACTCCAGGCGAAGAGCGTGCCGTCGACGAGAGGCTCACCGCGTTGAGCTCGGAGGCGGGCATCGACCTGTGGGTCGTGTACGTCGACGCGTTCACCAGCCCGTCCGACGCCGAGGGCTGGGCCAACGCGGTCGCCCAGCGCGGCGGCCTCGGCGTGGACCAGTACGTACTGGCGATCGCGACCGAGCAGCGAAACTTCTACCTGTCGGGCGACACCAACGGCCCCGTCGACGGCGAGACGCTCGGCGACATCGAGACGCGCGACATCCTTCCAGAGCTCCGGTCGGAGGATTGGGGCGGCGCCGCGTTCGCCGCCGCCGGCGGACTCGCGGCGGCGGTCGGTGGATCCGGCGGCGGATCCGGCGGCGCGACGGGCGGCTCGGGCATGTCGGGCCTGACGATCGTCCTCGGAATTCTCGCGGTCGGTGCCGTCATCGCCGTCATCGTCGTCCTGGTGCGCCGTCGTCGGGCGGGCGCCGGCCCCGGCTCCGCCCGTGGCGCGGCCGCCGAGCCGATCGAGGAGCTCGCCCGGCGCTCCGCCAGCGCGCTCGTGGCAGCCGACGACGCCATCCGGACGAGCGAGCAGGAGCTCGGCTTCGCGACGGCGCAGTTCGGCGACGAGGCGGCAACCGCTTTCGCCGAGACCCTGGCGCAGGCACGCCGAGACCTCGACGAGGCGTTCACGCTGCAGCAGCGCCTCGACGACGATCAGCCCGACACCGAGGCGGACGTCCGCGCGGTCCACACCCGCATCCTCGAGCTGTGCGCGCACGCCGACTCCGAGCTCGACGCGCGCGCCGAGGAGTTCGACCGTCTGCGCGACCTCGAGCAGAACGCCCCCGAAGCGCTCGTTCGCATCCAGCAGGAACGCGGCGCCGCCGGAACCGGGCTCGACGGAGCGGTCGCCTCTCTCGAGCGGCTTCGATCGGCGTACGCCCCCGAGGAACTCGCCACCATCGGCGACAACCCCGAGCAGGCGCGCAGCCGCCTCGACTACGCCGACGAGCAGCTCGCGACGGCGCAGCGTGCGATCGCCGCGGGCGACGGCGCTGCGGCGGCCGTGTCATTGCGTGCCGCCGAAGGAGCCGTCGCGCAGGCCGCTCAGCTGGAGGCCGCGGTCGAGAAGGTCGCCGCGGATCTCGCCACCGCCGAGCGCGACGCTGCGGCGCTCATCACGGACCTCGAACAGGACGTTGCGGCAGCGGTCGGCGTACCCGACCCCGACGGCACGCTCGCCGCGGTCGCCTCCGCCACCCGGCAGCACATCGACGCCGCCCGTTCCCAGCTGACCGGCGAGCACCGTCGCCCGCAGGCCGCGTTGTCCACGCTGCTGGGCGCGAACTCGGCGATCGACGCCGCGCTGGCCGGAGCCCGGGATGCCGCGCAGCGAGCCGCCCGCGCGCGACAGACGCTCGAACAGCAGCTGCAGCAGGCCCGGGCGCAAGTATCGGCCGCCGAGGATTACATCGGCACGCGACGCGGAGCCGTCGGGGCGACGGCCCGCACGCGAGTCGCCGAAGCTCGCGCGTCGCTCGACCGGGCGGAGGCGACCGCGCAGATCGACCCCGAGCGCGCGCTGGCCGACGCAACACGTGCGACGCAGCTGAGCGGACTCGCGATCGACGCGGCACGCACCGATGTCGGCGGCTTCGCAACCGGCTCCCCCGGATCGAACTCGAACGGCATGATGGGTGCCATGATCGGCGGCATGGTGCTGAACTCGCTCCTCGGGGGCGGGTCGTCCGGACGCCGCTCGTCGGGCTTCGGCGGCAGCGGCTTCGGCGGCGGCTTCAACGGCTCGCGCGGCGGGTTCGGCGGCGGTTCACGCGGTCGCAGCGGCGGCGGCGGGTTCGGTGGCGGCCGCTCTCGGCGCGGCGGCGGCCGATTCTGACGACTTCTCCCTCTTCCCGACCACCCACGAAAGGAACCCCGATGGCAAAGCAGTCCATCTTCGGTCGCATCTCGACGCTCGTGAAGGCGAACATCAACGCCCTCCTCGACCAGGCCGAGGACCCGCAGAAGATGCTCGACCAGCTCGTGCGGGACTACACCAACTCGATCGCCGACGCGGAGTCGGCGATCGCCGAGACGATCGGCAACCTGCGCCTGCTCGAGCGCGACCACCAGGAGGATGTCCAGGCCGCGGCAGAGTGGGGCAACAAGGCCCTCGCCGCGAGCCGGAAGGCCGACGAGCTGCGCGCGGTGGGCAACACCGCCGACGCCGACAAGTTCGACAACCTCGCGAAGGTCGCGCTGCAGCGTCAGATCAGCGAGGAGAACGAGGCCCGGACCATCGCGCCGACGATCGCGACCCAGACCGAGGTCGTCGAGAAGCTCAAGGACGGCCTCAACGGCATGAAGGTCAAGCTCGACCAGCTCCGCGCGAAGCGCTCCGAGCTGCTCGCGCGCGCGAAGACTGCCGAGGCGCAGAACCGCGTCCACGACGCCGTCAAGTCGATCGACGTACTCGACCCGACGAGCGAGCTCGGACGCTTCGAAGACAAGGTCCGCCGCCAGGAGGCGCTCGCCGCCGGCAAGCAGGAACTCGCCGCCTCGAGCCTCGACGCGCAGTTCGAGAGCCTCGAGGACGTGGGCCAGCTCACCGAGGTGGAGGCGCGACTCGCCGCGCTGAAGACGGGCGGAGCCGCCGGCGCCATCGAGCGCTGAGTGCCGATGTCGACGCCCGGGCCGGCTCTGCCGCCCGGGCGTCGACGCTCGAACCGCTGAGAACGCCCGACGAAGGACGAAGGAATGACCCGATTCATCGTGGTCCCGCAATGGCAGGGCTCGCCCTCAACTCGATCGATGACGCTGATCGACGGCGCTGACGCGATCGCGGGCGACCTCCCGCGCAGCGCGACCGTCCGGGTCGACGTGCCGATCGAGGCCGGCGAGGCGCTCGGCAGCGGCATCCGGCGGTTCAGCTCGCTCCAGCGCACCCGCGACCTGGTCACGGCCGCCCTCACCGAGGCCGACGGTGCCGCGGACGGCGCGAGCCCGAGCGGCCACGTGCTGGTCGTCGGCGGCGACTGCGGAGTGGCCGTGCCGGCGATCGCGCATGCGGCCGCGCTGCATCCCGACATGGCCGTCGTCTGGTTCGACGCGCACGCCGACCTGCATACCCCCGAATCGTCCTCCTCGGGTGCGTTCGCGGGGATGGCCCTGCGCGCGGTGTTCGAGACGACCCCGTTGTCACCGGATGCCGCGGTGCCCGCCGATCGCATCGTCCTTGCGGGCGCCCGCGAGTTCGACGACGCAGAGACCGATGCGGCGAAGATCGCGGGTCTGACGCATCTCGGCGTCGACGATCTGGCCGATCCCGCCCGTCTGGCGGACGCGGTCGCTGCCACCGGCGCCGGCTCGGTCTACGTTCACGTCGATCTCGACGTCCTCGACCCCGCGGCGATCACGGGTGTGAGCACGGCCGTGCCGTTCGGAATCGACATCCCAACCCTCACCAACGCGATCGGCATCCTGCGCGGGCGGTTCTCGTTCGCCGGAGCGTCCGTCTCCGGATTCGCTCCGCCGCATCCCGAGGCCGTCGTGGACGACATGGGCTCCGTGCTGCGGGTCGTCGGGGCTCTGGCGTGAGCAGCGTCCGGATGCCGCCCGCCGGATGGCGGCAGCGAGCCGACGCGGCGGTCGCGCGAGGCGCGGCGGTGGACCGGCTCATCCCCCGGATGCTGCTGGACTCCCCCGTCAGCGAGTTCGGCGCCCGGGCGGGCACCGCCTTCGGGTTCGTCTGGGGCACGCTGTGGTCGACCGGCCGCGTCGAGCGACGTCAGGGGCTGTGGGTCTTCCGCGGGATGCCGGAATGGACGTTCGGCCGCGGGGGCGTCTGCGTCGGGTCGTGCTTCCTGACCGGCGACCGTGAACCGAGCGAGCGGATCCTCACGCACGAGGCCGTGCACGCTCGGCAGTGGCGGCGATACGGGCTCCTCATGCCGTTGCTCTACCTGATCGCGGGCCGCGATCCCCTGCGCAACCGATTCGAGATCGACGCGGGACTGGCCGACGGCAACTACATCCCCCGGCGCGCCGAGAGCCGCTGACGGACCTCAGCGGGCGGTCGCGAGCCCGAAGCGCTCGGGCGTGTGAATCGACGCGGCGGTCATTCCGCAGCGCGCGGTGAGGTGATCGACGATGTCGACCGTGCCGAGGAACCCGCCCAGCAGGTGCACGCGCGTCGCCTTCGCGGCATCCGTGCACAGCATCTCGTCGGCCCACGCGGTGACCGCGCGAGAGAGCGCCTCGCCCGACCCGCAGCCCCGGCCCGAACCCGGAGCACCGGTTCGGCGTGAACGGTCGAGCCAGGTCACGACCATGCGGGCCGGCGCCGACACGGTGCCGATCCAAGCGGCGTCGGGCACCTCGATGAAGACCCGGCCGATCGAGCACAGCGGCAGGGTGGCGAGGAGCGCCTCGAGCTCGGCGAGCGAGTGCTCGTCGGCCGTCACCAGGTGCTGCACCCGGACGTGCTTCGAGGCGCGGCAGGCGGCGGCGCTGTGGAGCTCGGTCATGATGACTCCACTATACCCGCGGTGTAGGCATGCCTTACCTACGTAGCCGAAACCGGACGGCCCCCCGAGGTCTCACATCAGGATGATGCGGCGCAGCTCGGCGAGCTCGTCGTCGGCGAGTCCATGCGACCGGAGGTAGTCGGCCGGGGAACCGAATCGCTCGCGCAGGTCGGCCAGGAGCGCGCGCATCACCGGCGCCGGCGACCGCGTGGCCAGGTCGACCAGCTGCGGGGCGTCGGGGTGGTGCGCGCGGAGATACGCGAGGATCGGCGCGTTGCGCTCGGCCGGCAGCAACGTCTCCGTGCGGGCGTAGTCGTCGACGACGGCATCCTCGTCCACTCCCGCTGCCGCGAGGATCATCGCGATCGTCACTCCGGTGCGGTCCTTGCCGATCGTGCAGTGCACGAGCACCGGCTGATCGGCGATGACCCCGCGGACGACCTCGAGCACGCGCGGAGCCGAGTCGTCGATGAGCGAACGATACATCGACTCGAGCGACATGTCGGCGCGGAACAGCGAGGCGACCGACCCCAGGAACAGCGGCACCCGCTGGGTCTCGATGGAGAGATCTCCGAGGACCGTGGGCTCGGAGCGCACCTCGTCGTCGTCGCGCAGGTCGATGATGCGACGCAGCCCGAGCGCGCCGAGAGCGCGGCGCCCGGCGTCGTCGACGCGGAAGAGGTTGCCCGAACGGTAGAGCACGCCCGATCGTGTCGAGGTGTTTCCCGCCCGCAGGCCGCCGGTGTCGCGGAAGTTCAGGGCTCCCGGCACCGACAGCGATGCCGCGCCGCTCATCCGCCGGGACGCGGGAGCGGCGGCACGGGGTACCGGCCCGCGATCGTCAGGCGATTGAACGCGTTGATCGAGATGAAGAGCCAGCTCAGCGCGACGTACTCCGCCTCGGAGAAGACCCCGCCCACGCGGTCGTACAGCTCGTCCGAGACGCCCTCGTCGGCGATGTGCACATACGCCTCGGCGAGCTCGAGAGCCGTACGCTCGCGTTCGTCGAAGACCCCCGACTCGCGCCAGGTGGCGAGCTGGGCGATCTCGTCGGCCGTCACACCGGCAGCCACCGCCCGACCCACATGCACACGCACGCAGTAGGCGCAGCCGTTGAGCTGCGAGCTGTGGACGAGCGCGAGCTCTTTCAGACGCTCGTCGATGCCGGCATCCTGCGCGATGGTCCCGACCGTGCGGGCGAACGCGTCGAGCGCGTCGTAGGCCGGACGAGCCGCCTTGGCGAGATGGATGCGCCGCTCCGGATTCATGCGTCAACCCTATCCACCGCCCTCCCCCGTCGCGGGAGAATGGTCCCTCCCCGATGCGAAGGATCACCGTGCACGACGACACGTTCGACGAGTTCTCGTTCCTGCCCGTCCAGGCCGCTGAGGCCGGCGTTCCGACACCCGCGGCCGAGCGGCTGTTCACCTTCGCCCCTGACGGGCGACCGGTCAGCGCGCTCCGACTCGGCGACGGCGAGCCCGAGGTCACCCTTCTTCACGGGGCCGGCCTCAACGCCCATACGTGGGATCGCACCGTCCTCGCGCTCGGGCGGCCGGCGCTGGCGATCGACCTGCCGGGACACGGTGACTCCGCGTGGCGCGACGACGCCGACTACACGGGACGGACGCTCGCGGCCGACATCGCACCGGCGCTCGCGCAGTGGACGACGACTCCGCAGGTCGTGGTCGGGCAGTCGCTCGGCGGCCTCACGGCCGCGGCCCTCGCCGCAGCGCACCCCGAGCTCGTGCGTGCCCTCGTGATCGTCGACATCGCGCCCGGGCTCGACCCCGCCGGAGCCGCGTCGCAGATCCGGCGGTTCTTCGCCGGACCGACAAGCTGGGCCTCTCGCGCGGAGATGGTCGAGCGTGCACTGTCGTTCGGGCTCGGCGGAGACCGCACCGCGGCCGAGCGCGGCGTCTTCCTCAACTCGCGCGTGCGCGACGACGGCCGCGTGGAGTGGAAGCACCACTTCGCACGCATCGCCAACGGGCTCGCCGGCGACCCCGGCGCCGCGGCCGCGGCATCCGAGCGGCAGGATGCGCTGGCTCCGGCCCTCGCGGCATCGGGCTGGGATGACTTCGCCGCCGTGGCGGCGCCCATCACGCTCGTACGGGGCACACGGGGCTATCTGACCGACGCCGACGTCGATCGGTTCGGCGAGCGCCTTCCCGCAGCGCGCATCGTCACGGTGGAATCGGGCCACAACGTGCAGGAGGAGCTCCCGACCGAGCTCGCCCGCATCATCCGCGACGCCGCCACCGCCTGACTCCCCCGCATACTGCGGGCTTTGTGCCGTCAACAGGCGGAGCCGACGTCACGGGCACCCGGGCGCCGCAGGAGGGTTGTTCAGCCTGTCAACGGCCGCGGCGCCGCGGCGAAGCCGTGCTGCGGTGCCGCCGACAGGCTCAACGCGCGCGTGGCCCAGCTGCGTCGCGCGATTCAGCTGTTCATCCTGGCGACGGAACCCCCGCGAACAGCGGGCATCGCCGGGTTGGAGGGCGCGTCTGGTCGGCGGAGATCGGCCCGGTCTGCGCTACTGCGGCGAGCTCCACCGGCCAAGCCGTACCGCCGACAGGCTCAACCGGCCTGCGGCCGTCTCACCCGCCCCGCAGCCCGCGCTCAGCCTGCGCACGGCCCGCTCTCGATGAAATAGGGAGTCGCCGTGCGACGCTGGACGTCGGTGAATGCGTCTCGCGGTCGTGGCGGACCCTAGGCTGTATGCCGCACTGAGTTCGCGGACGCGCATCGGACAGCAACGATGCCACCGCCCTTGCGAAAGGAACCCTCCTCCACATGCTCCGCCGCACCACCGTGACCGCCGCCGCACTGCTGGCTGCAGGCACCCTCCTCCTCGCCGGCTGCACCGGGTCGACCGAGCCCGGGCCGTCCGCCACCATGGGCGCCCCTGACCCGGACGCCAGCGTCAACATCCGCCTGGTGCTCGAGCCCTCGAACCTCGACATCCGGCAGACCGCGGGCATCTCGCTCGATCAGACGCTCATCGACAACGTCTATCAGGGCCTCGTCGCCCGCACCGCGGAGGGCGAGATCGTCGACGCGCTCGCCAGCGCCCACGAGGTTTCCGCAGACGGCTTGACCTACACGTTCACGTTGCGTGAGGGAGTCACCTTCCACGACGGCCAACCCCTCACGCCTCAGGATGTCGTGTCGTCGCTGACCACCCGGCAGGCCACCGCCGAATGGGCGGACAGCGAACGACTCGCCAACGTCACGTCGGTCACCGCCGACGGGCAGAAGATCGTGCTGACGCTGTCGCAGCCCGACTCGTCGCTGCTGTGGAACCTCACGGGCCGCGCGGGCATCATCCTCAAAGAGGGCGACACCGTCGACTACAACACCGCCGCCAACGGCACCGGCCCGTTCCGCCTGGCCAACTGGCGCCAGGGCGCCAGCCTGACGCTCGAGCGGAACGAGGCGTACTGGGGGGATGCGGCTCAGGTAGCCGACGTCACGTTCGACTTCATCCCCGACAACCAAGCAGCCATCAACGCCGCTCTCGCCGGCGAGATCGACGTCGTCGTCGGCTTCGACGCGAACCTCGCCGATCAGGTCGAGGGCGGCGGCGACTTCGTCGTCGAGACCGGCAGCGCGACCGATAAGAGCGTGCTCGCGATGAACTCCACGTCGGGGCCCCTGGCTGATGTCCGGGTGCGCGAGGCGATCCGAACCGCCATCGACCACGACGCGATCGTCGAGGCCGTCGGTGCAGGGCAGACGCTCTATGGTCCGATCCCCGAGGCCGACCCCGGATACGAGGACCTCTCGGATGTCGTCTCCTACGACCCTGAGGCAGCCCGGGCGCTGCTGAGTGAGGCCGGCGTCAGCGATCTCGCGCTGACCCTGACCATCCCGTCGGCCTACGGCACGACGCTCCCGCAGATCCTGGTCTCCAACTTCAACGACGTCGGGATCGACCTCAAGGTCAACCCCGTCGACTTCGGCACCTGGCTCAGCGACGTGTACACCAATAAGGACTACGAGCTCAGCGTCGTCAACCACGCCGAGCCGCGCGACTTCGAGAACTGGGCGAATCCCGACTACTACTTCACCTACGACAACGCCGAGGTGCAGGATCTCTACGCGCAGTCGCTGCTCGCGACGGACGAGCAGTCCGCCGATGACCTCCTGAAGAAGGCCGCGCGGATCGTGTCCGAGGACCACGCCGCCGATTGGCTCTACAACTGGGCTTCAGTGGTCGCGGTCGCCACGAACGTCTCGGGTATGCCCGTCGACAACGTGAACGCGCGCATCAACCTCGCCGAGATCGCCAAGAGCGACGGGTGATCCGTTACGCGCTGACGCGACTGGCCCTGCTGTTGCTGGGTCTGGTCGTCGCCAGCGTGCTGATCTTCGTGACGTTGCGGGTTCTGCCCGGCGATGTCGCGCAGCAGATCGCCGGAACCAACTCCACGCCGGAGCAGGTCGCGGCGCTGCGTGAACGCCTCGGTCTCGACGTGCCGTTGCCTACGCAGTACCTCGAATGGGTGTCGGGGCTGCTGCGCGGCGACCTCGGCACGTCGCTGGTGACGGGCTCGCCGGTCGCGGCCGAACTCGCGGCCAAGGCCCAGGTCACCGTTCCCCTCGGGCTCATGTCGATGTTCGTCGCACTGATCATCGCGCTTCCCTTCGGCGTGATCGCGGCCATCCGTCGCGGCCGCGCCGACGGCACGGCGCTCTCGTTCGGCGCGCAGGCGATCGCCGCCGTACCCGTGGTCTGGGCGGGCATGATGCTGGTCGTCGTGTTCGCGATCTGGCTTGGCTGGCTGCCCGCGCAGGGCTTCCCGCGCGGCGGGTGGGGCGACCCGGCGCGGGCCTTCGCCGCACTGATCCTTCCCGCGGTCACCATCGGCGTCGTCGAGGGCGCGATGCTGATGCGGTTCGTCCGCAGCGCCACGCTCTCGGCGATGGGGCAGGATTTCGTCCGCACCGCAGCTGCCAAGGGACTCACGCGCCGTGCCGCGCTGCTTCGCCACGGCCTGCCGACGGTCGGCCTGTCGATCATCAGCGTCCTGGGCTTGCAGGTCGCGGGCATCGTCGTGGGAGCGGTCGTGATCGAGCAGCTGTTCACCCTGCCGGGTATCGGCCGGATGCTGGTCTCGGATGTCGGCCTGCGCGATCTGCCGAAGGTCCAGGGCGAGCTCCTCGCGCTCACGGCGGTCGTTCTCGTCGTCGGTTTCATCGTCGACCTCGTGCATCGCGGTCTGGATCCGAGACAGCGGGAGGCCTCATGAACGACCGGCTGCCGTGGCTGCGGCGACTGTGGTCGCTTCCTGCCGGCCGTTTCGGGCTCATCGTGGTCGTCACCATCGGGGTCGTGGCCGCGGTCTCGCTCGTCTGGACCCCGTTCGACCCGCAGCGGGTGGACATCCCGGCGCGGTGGAGCCCGCCGAGCTGGCCGCATCTGCTCGGCACCGACGCGTCGGGTCGCGACATCCTCTCGCTGCTGATCGCGGGGGCGCGCACGACGGTCCTCGTCGCCGCAGGCGCGGGCGTCGTCGCCACGCTGATCGGTATCGCACTCGCCTGCCTCGGCGCGCTCACCCGCCGCTGGACCCGCGAGGTCGTCGCCGTGCTCGTCGACATCCTGATCGCTTTTCCCGTGCTGCTGATCGCGATGATGATCTCGGCGGTGTGGGGTGGCTCACTGTGGGTGGTCGTCATCTCCGTCGGCATCGGATTCGGCGTCAACATCGCGCGCGTCACCCGGCCGGAGCTGCGCCGCACGCTGCACAGCGATTTCGTGCTCGCGGCGCGCGCCAACGGCCTCACGCCGTCGCAGATCGCCCTGCGCCACCTGCTCCCGAACGTCGCGCCCGTCTTCATCGTGCAGCTGTCGTGGGGCATGGCGGTCGCGGTCCTCGCCGAGGCGGGCCTGAGCTACCTCGGTTTCGGCGCTCCCCCCACGCAGCCCTCGTGGGGGCTGCTGCTGAGCGAGCTGCAGACGTACCTGACGGCGCATCCGCTGAGCGTCGTGTGGCCGGGGCTCGCGATCACGATCACCGTGCTGGGACTCAACCTCCTCGGCGACGGTCTGCGCGAGGCGACCGACCCGACGCTCGCCCGGCGGCGCTCCCCCGCCGCATCGCATACTCCGGCGGTGGTCGCATGAGTCTCGAGGTCGAGGGCCTGTCGGTCGTGCTCGACGGGCGCCGCGTGGTCGACGACGTGTCGTTCGGCGTCGCCGACGGCGCGCGGGTCGGGCTCATCGGGGAATCGGGGTCGGGCAAGTCGCTGACCGCCCTGGCTGTGCTCGGGCTGCTTCCCGACGGCGCCGAGGTCGAGGGCAGCATCCGGTGGAACGGGCGGGAGCTGATCGGCCTGCCGGACCGCGAGCTGGCCGCTCTCCGCGGCGAGCAGATCGGCATCGTCTTCCAGGAGCCTCAGACCGCCCTGAACCCGCTGCGGACGGTGGGCCGGCAGGTCGCGGAGCCCCTGCGCATCCACGGCCGCGCCGGCCGGCGTGAGGCTCTCGCACGGGCTCAGGCCGATGCTGATCGGGTGAGGCTCCCCGAGGGCGCGCTGCGCCGCTACCCGCATCAGCTCTCGGGCGGCCAGCGCCAGCGGGTGGCGATCGCCATGGCCCTGGCCGCTCGGCCGCGCCTGCTCATCGCCGACGAGCCGACGACCGCGCTCGACGTGACGATCCAGGCCGAGATCCTGGCGCTCCTGGGAGAGCTGGTCGAGAACGACGGGATGTCGCTGCTGTTCATCACCCACGACCTCGCCGTGCTGTCTCAGGTCGCGTCGGAGGCGGTCGTGCTCGAGCATGGTCGCGTCGTCGAGGACGGCACGGTCGCCGACCTGCTCACCGCTCCGCAGTCGGAGGTCACCCGTGGCCTGCTCCGCGACGCGACGGCCACGGTCTGGCGGCCGGAGGGAGACGCATGACAGGCGAGGTGCTCATCTCGGCGCGCGGCCTGAGCAAGCGCTATCGGGTGCGCGCCGGCGGTGCGGGTGCGCCACGACGCGAGACCGTCGCGCTCGACGACGTGGACGTCGATGTCCGCTCGGGCTCGGCGCTGGGGATCATCGGCGAATCGGGGTCGGGCAAGTCGACCCTCGTGCGGCTCCTCCTGGGCCTCGACACGCCCTCGACGGGAACGGTGACGATCGACGGGCGTCCCGTGGACGCCCGCGCGTCGGCTCGCAGCCTGCACTGGCTCCGCCGACGGACCGGCATCGTCTTCCAGGACCCGTACGCCTCGCTCGATCCCCGCATGAGCGTCGGCCGCATCATCGCTGAGCCCCTGTGGGCGCTCGACATTCCCGGCGACCGCCGCGCGCGCGTCCACGAGGTGCTGTCGGACGTCGGACTGGATGCCGACGCGGCGGAGCGCTACCCGCACGAGTTCTCGGGGGGTCAGCGCCAACGCATCGCGCTCGCCCGCGCGATCGCGCACCGCCCGGCGATCCTCGTCGGCGACGAGCCGCTGTCGGCGCTCGATGTGACGGTGCGGGCGCAGATCCTCGAGGTCTTGCGCCGTCTGCGTGCGGAACAGGGGATGACGCTGCTGCTGGTCTCGCATGACATCGGCGTGGTCCAGAACCTCTGCGACGAGGTCATCGTGATGACCGAGGGGCGCATCGTCGAGGAGGGCCCCACCGAGAAGGTGCTGCTCCAGCCGCAGGCGGCCTACACGCGTCGCCTCCTCGCCTCGGTGCCCGTGATCGACCCGCATCGCACGCAGGACTAGACGTCCCCTTCCGCACTCGATGTCGGTGACCGCCGCTACCGTGAGGCCATGCGCGCGATCATCCCCCCATACCTCCTCGCCCGCGTCGCCTCCGCTCGCGAGCCCCACCTCGCGCGGGCCGCGGTCGCCGCGCGGACCACCCTCGCCGCGCGTCCGTCCGATCTGGCCGGACGTTCGCAGCTGCGTCTCTCCGTCGAGCCGGGCGGCACTCTCGTCGCCGAGCGCATCGCCGCAGCCGACCGGGCCGTATCCGACGCGCAGGGCCGCGAAGAGCTTCCGGGCGTCCTCGTCCGCCGCGAAGACGACCCGCCCACCGGCGATCGCGCGGTCGACGAGGCCTTCGACGGGCTCGGCGCGACGTTCTCGTTCTTCCGCGACGCCTACGGCCGCGATTCGCTCGACGGGCGAGGCGGTGTGCTCGCGGCCACCGTCCACTACGGCGAGGCGTACGACAACGCGTTCTGGAACGGCGAGCGCATGGTCTTCGGCGACGGCGACGGCGAGGTGTTCACCGGGTTCACCGGGTCGCTGACCGTCATCGCCCACGAGCTGGCCCACGGCATCACCGAGTTCTCGGGAGGCCTGACGTACGCGGGTCAGTCCGGCGCTCTCAACGAGTCGCTGTCCGATGTGTTCGGCGCGCTCACCGAGCAGCACCGACTCGGCCAGAGCGCCGAGCAGGCGTCGTGGCTCATCGGCGCGGGCATATTCACGGATGCCGTCCAGGGGCGCGCCCTCCGGTCGCTGGCCGAACCCGGGTCGGCCTACGACGACGATGTTCTCGGACGCGACCCGCAGCCCGGGCACATGCGCGACTACGTCGTGACGACCAGCGACAACGGCGGGGTTCACATCAACTCGGGCATTCCCAACAGAGCGTTCCACCTCGTCGCAGCGCGGCTGGGCGGCTACGCCTGGGAACGCGCGGGACTCATCTGGTATCGCACACTCACCTCGGGAGCGCTCTCCCCCGATTCCGACTTCGCTGCCTTCGCCGCCGCCACCATCGCCCAGGCCGTCGACGAGTACGGTGAGGAGACGGAGGAGGTCGCCGCCGTGCGTGCCGGATGGCAGGGCGTCGGCGTGCTGGAGGATGCCTGACACCCGTGACGACGGTTCCGCGGCGCAGCTGCGGATCGTCGTGGAGCGCACCGGCGGTTTCGCCGGCCTGACCCGGGCGTGGCGCGTCGAGCCGACGCCGGCTGACCGCGACGGGTGGCGCGAGCTGATAGGGCGGTGCCCCTGGCAGGAGATCGACGCGTCGGCACCGGCAGGCAAGACCGGATCGGGCGGGGCCGACCGCTTCCTTTGGCGGATCGCCGTCACCGACAGCGAGACGACGCGTCAGGCCGAGTTGAACGACGACCTCGACGAACCGTGGCGATCGCTCGTCGAGGCGGTGCGAACCGGTCACCCGGCCGAACCCGACCCGAATGCCGACGACGCGGGGTGAGGCCTCAGCCGGACTTCTGAGTGAAAAGCCCGCGCAGCCCCTTCTTCGGCTGCTCCAGCGACTTCTGCAGGTAGATCGTGCCCAGCCACCGGCCGAACTTGTGGCCCACGCGCCCCATCCGGCCGAC
The DNA here is from genome assembly GCF_029991045.1 of Microbacterium sp. BDGP8. Classification (NCBI taxonomy): domain Bacteria; kingdom Bacillati; phylum Actinomycetota; class Actinomycetes; order Micrococcales; family Microbacteriaceae; genus Microbacterium; species Microbacterium sp. BDGP8. Next base: position 2,475,841 of record NZ_CP120712.1, read on the forward strand.
CTCGACGAACCCGAAACGCTCGTGCAGGGCGATCGACGCCTCGGCGCCCTTGTCGCTCACGACCGCGACGATCTCGCGCAGTCCCAGCTGCTGGCATGCGTCGATGAGTGCCTCGAGCAGCGCACGCCCGAGGCCCTTCCCGGTGGCCGCCTGACCGAGGTAGATGGACGTTTCGGCGGTGTAGCGGAATCCGGTCTTGCCGTTCCACGGCGACGCGAGTGCGTATCCCAGGATCTGCCCCGTCGGCGACACCGCGACGAGGAACGGCAGCTTGAGCTTCGTCAGATAGTCGTACTTCTCGCGCCACTGCGCGAGCGACCACTTCTTCTCGTCGAAGGTCACGACGGAGTTGGTCACGTAGTAGTTGTAGATCTCGCGGATGTCGGGGAGGTCATCCGGGCGCGCCGGCCGGATCTCGTACGAGAAGGGCCGTTCGGCTTCGGCCGGACGGCGCAGGTGCCGCGGCAGGCGTCGGCGGTCGCGGTTGGAGTCCTCCTCGAGCATGCAGCAACTCTACGGCGCAGACGTTTCGCGCCGATGACGACGGCGGTTCAGGCCTCCGGAATGCGCCAGTCGATAGGCTCGCCACCCCGCGCGACGAGCAGTTCGTTCACGCGCGAGAAGGGGCGCGACCCGAAGAAGCCACGGTTCGCCGAGAGCGGTGAGGGATGCGGCGACGCCACGATCGCCGCGTCGCCGAGCAGCGGCCGCAGGGTCGCGGCATCCTTCCCCCAGAGAACCGCCACGAGGGGGCGCTCCCGCGCTACCAGCGCGCGGATGGCGTGCTCCGTCACGCGTTCCCAGCCCCACCCCCGGTGGGATGCCGGTGCCCCGGGGGCGACCGTCAGCACTCGGTTCAGCAGCAGCACGCCCTGATCACTCCAGGCGGAGAGGTCGCCGTGCGGCGCGGGGGCGATGCCGAGGTCCGATTCGAGCTCCCGATAGATGTTCCCGAGGCTCCGGGGCAATGGCCGCACGTGGGCGTCGACCGCGAAGGAGAGTCCGATCGGATGCCCCGGGGTCGGGTAGGGATCCTGACCGACGATCAGGACGCGGACGTCGGCCATCGGCCGTTGGAAGGCGCGCAGCACGCGGTCGCCCGCCGGCAGGTACCCGCGACCGGCGGCGGTCTCGGCGCGCAGCCGGTCACCCAGCGACGCGATGTCACCGGCGACGGGTTGCAGCGCCTCGGCCCACTCGGGGGCCATCAGACCGGCGGCGGCGAGCTCGGGCAGGGAATGGGGCGTCACCCTCTCAGGGTAGGCCGGTCGTGCCGGTATGCTCGCCCCGTGTCGACGACGCTGCGCACCTCCGCTCTGGGCGTCACCGCGGGTCTGATCGGGTGGTTCATCCTGGTCGAGATCGTCAGCGGCATCCTGCAGGGCTATTACGTTCCGCTCTTCAGTGACATCGTCGCCGAGCTCGGGATCCACGACTCGGACGTGAACTGGTTCGAGGCCGCGCAACTGCTGCTGTCGGCGCTCGTCGTACCGGTGCTGGCCAAGCTCGGCGACATGTACGGGCACAAGCGGATCCTGCTGGTCGCAGCTGTCCTGACCGCCGCGGCGACCTGGTGGCTCGCGTTTGCGGCATCCTTCTGGACCTTCCTCATCGCCTGGGCGCTGCAGGGCTTCTACGTCGTCTGGCTCCCCCTCGAGATCGCGCTCATCTTCGAACGGGGCAGGCGGCAGAGCCGGGGCGTCTCGCTCACCCGGCGCGCGGCGGGGCTCCTGGTCGTCGGGCTTCAGGCCGGCGCGATCATGGGCGCATTGGCCGCGGGCCGGATCTACGCCGCCACAGCCGGCGACATGACGTTGACGCTGATCGTGCCGGCGGTGGCGGTGACCCTCGTCGCGATCGTCATCTGGCTCTGGGTGCCCGAGTCGAAGCCGGAGCCGGGCCGGCGGCAGCTGGACTCACGTGGCTTCGTGCTCCTCGCGGTCTCGTTGCTGTTCGTCACCAGCGCCCTAACGTTCCTCCGCTTGAACGGCCCCGCGGCCTTCTGGGTGTGGGCGCTGCTCCTCGCGGGAATCGTAGGTTTCGTCGTCTTCGGACGGTTCGAACTGCGCCAGCCCGACCCCGCGGTCGATATTCGGATGCTCGCCCGCCCGGAGATGTGGCCGGTGCAGGCCACCGCGTTCCTCGTCGGCATCAGTCTGCTCGGAGCCCAGGGCCCGTTGTCGACCTATGCGGGCACGGACCCTGCGCTCGGTTACGGTCTCGGGCTCGACGCCACCGACCGGTCGAACATCATCGGGGTCTACCTCGTGTCGCTCATCGTGGGCGCCGTACTGTTCGCGGTCACGTCTCGCCGAGCGAGTCCCCGGGTCGTCCTCATCGGCGCAGCGCTGCTCGTCGGCATCGGGTACGCGCTCTTCCTGCCGTTCCACCGGGAGCTCTGGCAGGTTCTGCTCAACCTCTGCATCGCGGGCCTGGGCTGTGGCGCGCTCGTCGGCGCGATGCCGGCTGCGGCGGCAGCGGCCGCCCCGCGCGGGCAGACCGGTGTGGCGTCGGCCATGACCAACACGACCAAGACCGTCGGCGGAACGTTCTCGTCGGCGATCTTCGGTGTGGTGCTGGCTGCCGGCGCGGGTGTCGTCGCGAGCGAGACCGCCGCCTCCCTCGGCGGTTACCTCACGGTGTGGGCCATCTGCGCCGCCGGCGGCTTCGTCGCAGCGGTCCTGCTGTTCGTCGTGCCGCGCGTGGCGTTCGCCGACGCTGAGGATGCCGCTCCGCAGCCCGCGGGCGGCACGGACGGGACCATCGCCCAGCCCCGCGGCTGAGGAGGCTGATCGCCCGGCGGTCAGGCTCCGGTCGACCGCGGACGCAGCGGACCGCGCGCCAGCAGGTGCTGCGCGGACTGCGCGACGGGACGCATCGTCACGAGGTCGAGGTTGACGTGCCCCGGCGCGTTCAGGGCGTACGCGACGACATCCGCCACGTCTTCGGCGACGAGAGGCTGCTCGACGCCCTCGTACAGGCGGTCCGCCGCTTCCTGGTCGCCGCCGAGACGGTTCAGCGTGAACTCCTCGGTGCGCACCATGCCGGGCGCGATCTCGACCACACGGATCGGCTCGCCGTTCAGCTCCAGCCGCAGCGCGTGGACGAGCATCGACTCCCCCGCCTTCGCCGCGTTGTAGCCGGCGCCTCCCGGGTAGGCCGTCTGAGCGGCGGTCGAGGTGACGTAGACGGTGTCGGCATGGCCGGAGCCCGCCGCGACGGCGCGTCGCAGCAGCGGGAGGAGAGCCGCGGTCAGCCGCTGCGCCGACAGGACGTTCGCCTCGAACATCCACTGCCAGTCCTCGGCCGCGCCGTCTTCGACGCGGTCGGTGCCGCGGGCACCGCCGGCGACGTGGACGAGGGCGTGGACATCGCCGGAGGCGGCGAGGTGCTCGGTGAGGGCGGCGACATCCCCCTCGCGGGTCAGATCCGCGGCGAATGAGGCGGAGCCGACCTCGGCGTCGAGCGCCTCGAGGCGCTCCGCCCGCCGGGCGACGCCGACGACCTCCCACCCCGACGCCCGCAGCGCGCGGACGACCGCCTCGCCGATTCCCGAACTCGCACCGGTGACCACTGCACGTCGCGTCATGCTCCCACCGTAGCCGTCAGGTTACGCAGCGTGTCCCGCGCATTGTCGGGCACACCCGGTTTCCGTACGCTCGACCCAGGCCGGCGACCGTCGCCGCTTCCCGACCCGATGGAGCCACGCATGTCCGCATCCGAGAACTGGCGCTTCGAGACGAAGCAGATCCACACCGGAGCCGCACCGGACCCGGTCACCAAGGCACGGGCGACGCCGATCTACCAGACGACCTCGTACGTGTTCGACAACTCCGACCACGCCGCGAACCTGTTCTCGCTCGCGGAGTTCGGCAACATCTACACGCGCATCCAGAACCCCACGCAGGATGTCGTCGAGCAGCGCCTCGCCGCACTCGAGGGTGGCACCGGGGCCCTCCTCGTCGCGTCGGGTCAGGCCGCCGAGACGTTCGCGATCCTCAACATCGCCGAAGCCGGAGACCACTTCGTCGCCTCGAGCTCGATCTACGGCGGCACCTACAACCTGTTCAAGTACACGCTCGCCAAGCTCGGCATCGAGGTCACGTTCGTCGAGAACCAGGACGATCTCGGGGAGTGGCGCCGCGCAGTGCGGCCCAACACCAAGCTCTTCTTCGCCGAGACGATCGGCAACCCGCAGATCAACGTCCTCGACATCCGCGGTGTCTCCGACGTCGCCCACGAGGCCGGCGTGCCGCTCATCGTCGACAACACGATCGCCACGCCCTACCTCATCCGTCCCTTCGAGCACGGCGCCGACATCGTCGTGCACTCCGCCACGAAGTTCCTCGGCGGCCACGGCACGGTCATCGGCGGCGTCATCGTCGACGGCGGCAGCTTCCCCTGGACGGAGCACTCCGAGCGCTTCCCGGGGCTCACGACGCCCGACCCCTCGTACCACGGCGCCGTCTACACGCAGGCTGTCGGCGACGGCCTCGCCTACGTCATCAAGGCCCGCGTCCAGCTGCTGCGCGACCTCGGCGCGGCGATCTCACCCCAGAGCGCGTGGCTGCTCATCCAGGGCATCGAGACGCTCTCCCTGCGCATCGAGCGCCACGTGCAGAACGCACAGGAGATCGCCGAGTGGCTCGAGAACCATGAGGACATCGCCTCGGTCAACTACTCGGGCCTGCCGACCTCGCCCTGGTACGCCGCGGCCAACCGCTACGCGCCGAAGGGCGTCGGGGCGGTGCTGTCGTTCGAGCTGAAGGGCGGCGTCGCCGCCGGCCGCGCGTTCGTGGACTCGCTGCAGCTGTTCAGCCACCTCGCGAACATCGGTGACGTGCGGTCGCTCGTCATCCACCCCGCGTCGACGACGCACTCGCAGCTGACCCCGGAGCAGCAGCTCACGACGGGCGTCACCCCCGGCCTCGTCCGCCTGTCGGTGGGGCTGGAGAACATCGACGACCTCAAGGCCGACCTCGAGCAGGCCCTCGCGGCCGCGCGCAACGTCGCCGAGGCGGCGCGCGCCTGATCGTTCCTCCTCAGAACGACCGGATGCCCCGGACCACCGTGAGCGGTGGGGCCGGGGCCATCCGTCGTTCGCGGCGCCGTCAGTCGGCGTCGGTGGCCGTCGTGATCTGCTCGCCCTGAACCTGCTCGCGATCGTTCTTCGCCTTGTCCCCGCGCGTCTTGGCGAGGCTCGCGACGGTGGCGACCGCGACGGTAGCGGCGATGAACAGCAGCGAGAACCAGATCGGGATCTCGGGAACCCACAACAGCGGCTCGCCGCCGTTGATGAAGGGCAGCTCGTTGACGTGGAGCGCGTGGAACACGAGCTTCACGCCGATGAAGGCGAGGATGACCGCCAGGCCCTGCGCGAGGTAGACCAGACGCTCCAGCAGACCGCCGATGAGGAAGAACAGCTGCCGCAGGCCCATCAGGGCGAAGGCGTTCGCCGTGAAGACGATGTAGGCCTCGTTGGTCAGACCGTAGATCGCCGGGATCGAGTCGACCGCGAAGACGAGGTCGATGAAGCCGATCGCGATGATGACGAGGAGCATCGGCGTGACGAAGCGCTTGCCGTCCTTCTGCACCGTCAGCTTGTCGCTGTTGTACTCGTCGGTCACGGGAAGGTGGCGGCGGACGAACGTCATGAACTTGCCGTTGGCCGGGTCGGAGTCACCGTGCGAGAAGGCCTGACGGTAGGCGAGGAAGAGCAGCAGCGCACCGAAGATGTAGAAAATCCATGAGAAGTTGTCGATGAGCGCCGCGCCGATGGCGATGAACGCGCCGCGCATGATGAGCGCGATCACGATGCCGATCATCAGCACCTTCTGCTGGTACTTCTTCGGCACCGCGAAGCCGGTCATGATGATCAGGAAGACGAAGAGGTTGTCGATCGACAGGGCCTTCTCGGTCAAGTAACCGGCGAAGTACTCGCCCGCGAACACCCAGCCCCAGCCCGGCACGAAGCCGATGACCACGCCGAAGATGAGCGCGAGGCCGATGTAGAACGCCGACCAGCGCGCCGATTCGGCGATCGTCGGCTCGTGCGGAGTGCGCACGTGCGCGAAGAACTCGTACACGAAGAAGGCGATGGTCACCGCGATGGTGATGATCCACACGAGCGGAGTGATGTCCACGAAGGCTCCAAGGGGTCGACAGTAGCGAACGGCCAGGTCTCCTTCATCCCCGGAGGGACCGGCGTCCCGGAATCCGACGTCGGATCCGTAATGACGAGAGCGCCGCAGGCGGAAGTACTCCCCTTGCTTCGCGGTATCTTACGCGACGATCGTGACGCTCAGCGCATCTACCCTGAAGCGATGGACGCCGACACCTCCCGCCGCTACCATGCGTTCGCCGACTGGGCCCGGGGCAGCTCGCCGCTCTACGCCGAATGGGCCGAGGGCATCGCCGGCGACGACGATCTCACCGAGCGGATCGCGCTCCTGGGCGAGCGGCGCGGCCAGCCGAATCTCGTCTTCGCCGCGGCGCGATGGGCCGGCTGCGGACTCGGGCCGTTCGCCGCTTGGCGCGAGCGGCTGATCTCGGAGTGGGACCGGGTCGCCGCCATCACCGCGGAGCGCCGCACGCAGACCAACGAGGTCGGACGCTGCGCCACCCTCCTACCTCCCCTTTCGCGCATCGACGGCCCGATCGCCCTGCTCGAGACCGGCACCGCCGCCGGCCTCTGCCTCTATCCCGATCGGTACGCGTACGAGTACTCGTCTCCCGGCTGCGAGCACCCCCGGACCATCGTGCCCGCGGGACCCGATGCCGCTCCGCGCCCGCTATTGCGCTGCCGCATCGACAACCCCGGCGCCGTGCCCGAGTCCCTTCCCGACATCGTCTGGCGCGCCGGCATCGACCTCGCCCCGATCGACGTGCGCGACGCCGATGCGATCGCCTGGCTCGAGACGCTCATCTGGCCCGGCCCCGTCCATGACGAGCGCATCGGGCGACTCCGCGCTGCCGTCGAGGTGGCGCGGGCCGACCCACCGCACATCGTCGCCGGCGACATCCTCGAACTCCTTCCCGAGGTCGCAGCCGAGAGCCCGCCCGAGGCGACGCTCGTGGTCTTCCACAGCGCGGTGCTCCTCTACCTCGATGCCGACGAACGTCGCCGCTTCGCCGACCTCGTGAGCACCCTCGGGAAACGGGTGAACCGCCGCGTCGTCTGGATCTCGAACGAGACGGTAGGCACCCTGCCGGAGATCGACCGACGGATGCCGCACGGCGTCGACCGTACCGGCAGCTTCGTCCAGACGATCGACGGGATGCCCGTCGCACTCGCGGGCCAGCACGGCGCGACCTACGAGGTGTCTCCGTTCCGGTCGTGACGTAACACGCGAGCAGCGTGCGCCACGACCCGGGAGAATGGCGACATGGACTGGCAGACCTCCGAGGACACGGTGCCGAGCGCGCCGATCACGGAGGCCGATGCGCGCCTGCTGCGCGGACGCCCGCCCGCCACGGGCGCCTGGCGCGACGGCGACCCCGTCGGCCACCGGAGCTTCGGCGCGTTCGGTCCGCTCATCACCGAGAGCGGCGAGCAGCTGCCGAGCTTCCGCCTCGCCTACGAGACGTGGGGCGAGCTCTCACCCGAACGCGACAACGCGGTGCTCGTGCTGCACGCCCTCACCGGCGACAGCCACCTGCGCGGCGAGGCAGGCCCGGGGCACCCGACGGCCGGCTGGTGGGAGGACATCGTCGGTCCCGGCCTGGCGATCGACACCGACCGCTGGTTCGTGGTCGCCCCGAACATGCTGGGCGGCTGCCAGGGGTCGACGGGCCCCTCGTCGATCTCGTCCGACGGCTACGAATGGGCGGCTCGGTTCCCGTACCTCACGATCCGCGATCAGGTCGCCGCGCAGGTCCGGCTGGCCGACGCCCTCGGGATCGAGGTGTGGGCCGCGGTCGTGGGCGGATCGATGGGCGGCATGCACGCGCTCGAGTGGGGTATCGGACACCCAGACCGCCTGGAGCGACTCGCGATCCTCGCCGCCCCGCCCGTGAACACCGCCGACCAAATCGCGCTGAACTCGGTCCAGCTCGAAGCCATCCGCATCGACCCCAGGTTCCAGGACGGCGAGTACTACGACGCGGCAGACGGCGACGGGCCGCACCGCGGTCTCGCGCTCGCGCGCCGCATGGCTCTGCTCAACTACCGCAGCCCGACCGAGCTGAACCTGCGCTTCCAGCGCACGTGGCAGTCAGGCAAGAGCCCGCTCGGTCTCGGCGGACGCTTCGCGGTGGAGAGCTATCTCGACTTCCACGGCAACAAGTTCACGCGACGCTTCGACGCGAACAGCTACATCACGCTCGTCGAGGCGATGAACTCGCACGACGTCGGCCGTGACCGCGGCGGGATCGACGACGCCCTGGCACGCGTCACCGCGCGCACCCTCGTGCTGGGCATCGACTCCGACCGGCTGTTCCCCGTCGAGGGCCAGCACCGCATCGCCCGCGGCATCCGATCGACGATCGACGAGGCGGCGGTGGTGATCTCGAGCGATTTCGGGCACGACGCCTTCCTGATCGAGACGCCGATCGTCGGCGCTCACCTGCGACGGCTGCTGGAAAGCTGACGTCTCAGCGTGTCGGCGCAGGCGCGTCGGATCGGTCGATCAGCGAAGGCGAGCGCCGCCGCGCACGAGCCTCGACGGCGAAGCTCGCGCACGCGACCCCGAACCCGGCGAGGGCGAGGACGACCCCCACCCAGACCGGCGCGACGAACCCGAGCCCGGCGGCGATGACGACCCCGCCGAGTGCCGCACCCAACGCGTTGCCCATGTTGAGCGCCGAGTGGTTCAGCGCCGCCGCGATCGACTGGTTGTCGCCCGCGACATCCATCAGCCTCGTCTGGATGGTCGGGCTCAACGCCGACGAGAAGAACCCGACCAGGAAGACGAACAGGCCGACCGCCACGATCCAGCCGGCCGTCAGTGCGAGCAGCGCTTGAACCGCCGCAAGAGCGAGCAGGCCGCCCAGAAGGCTGCGCCGCAGATCGTTGTCGGCGAGCCTGCCTCCGACGAGGTTCCCGACGGTCATGCCGAGACCCGCGACGACGAGCACGATCGGCACCGCCCACTGCGGCGAGCCGGCCGCCTCGGTGACGAGGGTCGCGACGTAGCTGTAGACCGCGAAGAAGCCGCCGAAGCCGATCGCCCCGATGCCGAGCGCGAACCACACCTGGCCGATGCCGAAGACCCGCAGTTCGGCGCGCAGGGTGCGCGACGGCTCCCCTGCGTGATGCGGGACGGTCAGTGCGATCGCCACGGTGGCCAGCGCGAAGATCGCCGCGACGACGAGGAACGCGGCCCGCCAACCGAACTGCTGCCCGAGGAAGGTGCCGAGCGGAACACCCACGACGTTGGCGATCGTGAGGCCGGTCAGCACGAACGCGACGCCCTGCGCACGCTTGCCCGGACCCAGGACGTCGGCGGCGACGAGAGCGCCGATGCCGAAGTAGGCACCGTGTGGCAGGGCCGCGAGGAACCGGGATGCCGCGACGAGCTCGAACGTCGGCAGCACGAGCGTCAGCGCGTTGCCGAGGGTGAGGGCGAGCGCGAGGAAGACCATGACCCGGTGCCGCGGATACTTCGCCACGACTCCTGCGATGGTCGGCGCCCCCACGACGACGCCGGCGGCGTAGAGCGTGATGAGCCACCCCGCCTGGGCGATCGCGGCTTCCGGATCGCTCGCGTAGACGGAGGGCAGCAGCTCGCCGGCGATCTCCGGCAGAAGGCCCATGACGACGAACTCCGTCATCCCGATGCCGAAGCTGCCGATCGCGAGCGAGAGCAGGGCCCGGCGGGCGGTCGGGCGAGGAATGGCGGGCGTCGTCACTCCGGGAGCGTAGCGCCGCGCTCCCCCTCGTGTCGAATCGATTCGAGCGCGCCCTCGAGGCGCTCGATCTTGCCGTCGAGCTCGCCGCTGTAGCCCGGCCGGATGTCGGCCTTGAGCACGAGCGATACGCGCGACCCGAACGGCATGACCGCCTCGGTCGCGTGCTTGACGACGGCCATCACCTCGTCCCACTCCCCCTCGACCTCGGTGAACATCGACGTGGTGCGGTGCGGCAGGCCGGATGCCCGCACGACGGCCACGGCTGCGGCGACGGCATCGTGCACCGAGCCGTCGGGATTGCTGCCGGTGCCGCTGGGAGCGACGGAGAAGGCGATGAGCATGATGGACCTCCGGATCAGACGGGGATGGATGACGGCGTCGGGACCGGCACCCGGACCAGGCGCACCACCATCCAGACGCCGAGGACGACGAGCAGGGCGTTGCGCACGGTGAGGATGCCGACGCCGAGGGGATGCGCCGCGAGGACCTCGCCGTAGAACACCGGGTACACGAGCTGGGTGAGCGCGCTGAGCACGAGGACGAGGATCGCCGGTCGCACCCAGGCGCGGCGCGCGACGACCAGTCCGAGCACGACGGGCGGGACGAGCCAGCACAGGTACTGCGGCGAACCGACCTTGTTGAGCACGATGAAGACGGTGACGATCGCGAGCGCCGCGACGGGCAGAAGGTCGCGCACCGCAGCGCCACGGCGCACCTTGAGGGCGGCGACGACCGCCACGGCCCCCACCCCGATCATGAGGATCGGAGTCATCGACGCGATGACCGGATCGATCTCGGTGCCGGTCACCTGGAACGTCAGGATCTCGGTCGAGTAGTAGACGAAGAACCCCGGGATGCCGAGCATCTGCCCCCACAGGTAGAACATGCTCACGGGCGCCTCGACCTGAAGACCGCGCCCCGTCTGATCTCCGATGAACCCGAGCGCATGGTCGAGGCCACCGGCGGCGACGACGGCCGCGAGCGTCGCGACCGAGACGACGAGCCCGGCACCGACGAGCGCCCACCGCCGCCGGAGCGCGATGACCGCGGCGGCGATGATCGCCGCGGGCCAGACCTTGATCCATGTCGCCACGGCGAGCAGGATGCCGGCCAGCCAGGGCCGTCCGCGAAGCCACAGGCCACCCATGACGGCGAGCGCGACGGTGACGGCGTCGAGCCGGTAGAGGCCGACCGGGCCGAGGAGCAGGATCGCCGCGAGCCAGAACCACGCCGCCGTCACGCGTCCGCGCGACCGCGCGCGGCCCACGAGGACCGCGAAGGCGACGGCGTCCAGAGCCGTGACGAAGATGGCCCAGCCCACCGTGTATCCGGCGATCCACGCGAACCCGTGGGCGAGGACGAGCGGGACGAGGGCGAGCTGCGGGTACACCCAGTCGTCGTCGATCCCGACGATGCCCTCACCGGCGAGCGCTCGCTGCGACCAGGGTTCGTAGACGAGGTAGACATCCCCCATCGGCTGATTCGGGAGCACGAATCCGAGCACCGAGACCACGACGTGGACGAGCGCGAACGCGACCCACAGCGTTCCCCGTCTCGACACCGTCACATCCTACGGTGAGGCCATTGGGGCCCACCGGTGGTGTCAGCGGGCGGCCGGGTCGCCGCCGGCGAGCAGCACGTGGATCACGGCGGGTACGGCCTCGGCGACGTCCAGCGCCGTGATCGGGCCGGGACCGGCACCGCGACCGGCATGTCCGTGGATGTACGCCGCCGCGACGGCCAGCGGTGCCAGGGCCGCGGCATCCAGATCGTGCTGCGCGCCCCGGGCCGCCACGACAGCACCCAGGATGCCGCCGAGCACGTCACCGGTGCCCGCGGTGGCGAGCCACCCGGTGCCGGCCCGGACGACGGCGGTCCATCCGTCGGGGGCCGCGACGACGGTCTCGGCGCCCTTGAGCAGCACGGTGATCCCGGCCGCGGCCGCGGTCTCGCGGGCGGCCTCGATGCGGTCGGTCAGTGACGTCGGTGTCACGTCGTCGAGGCCGAGCAGCCCGCGCAGGCGCGCGTGCTCGCTCTGGTGCGGCGTGACGACGAGCGGGGCGGTCGCGCCGGGGACCAGGTCGAGGGCCCCGGCGTCGACGACGACGGGGAGGTCGCCCTGCAGCAGCTCTCCCAGCCGTGCGGTCTCGGCGGCGGGCCGGGTCGCGGCATCCGTCCCCGATCCGATCAGCCACGCCTGCACGCGGCCGGGCGCCGTGACCGTCTCGGGCCGGCGCTGGAGCACGAGGTCGGCGGGACGCTCGGGGCCGAGGTAGCGGACCATCCCGATGCCCGTCCGCCAGGCGGCCTCGACACCGAGCACGGCGGCACCGGGATACTCCTGCGATCCGGTTCGCACACCGAGCACCCCGCGGGAATACTTGTGGTCGTCGGCAGTTGGCTTGCGCAGGAGCGCGACCGTGTCGCGCGCATCCCATTCGTGGATCTCGACCATGGCGCCACCCTATCGGCGCCCCGAAGGAGCCCGGCGTGAGCCAGTTGTTCAGCCCCCTGACCATCCGAACCGTCGAGGTGCGCAACCGCCTCTGGGTCGCCCCCATGTGCCAGTACTCGGCGCAGGACGGCATGCCGAACGACTGGCATCACGTCCACCTCGCGCAGTTCGCCTCGGGCGACGCCGGACTCGTCATGGCCGAGGCGACCGCGGTCGTGCCCGAGGGTCGCATCACCCCCGAAGACACCGGCATCTGGAACGACGAGCAGCGCGACGCCTGGCGCCCGATCGTGACGGCGATCCACGACCGCGGCGCCGTGGCCGCGATCCAGCTCGCGCACGCGGGCCGCAAGGCGTCGACGTATTCGCCGTTCGCCGCCGAGCGCGGGACCGTGCCGGAGGCGGAGGGCGGCTGGCAGGCACTCGCCCCCTCGGCCGTCGCCTTCGACGGCTACGCCCGGCCCGACGAGCTCGAGCGCGCTGAGATCGACGCCCTCGTGACCGCGTTCGCCGATGGGGCACGCCGTTCACGCGAAGCCGGCTTCGACGTGCTCGAGATCCACGCGGCCCACGGCTATCTGCTGCACGAGTTCCTGTCGCCGTTGTCGAACCAGCGCACCGATGAGTACGGCGGGTCGCTCGAGAACCGCGCCCGGCTCCTGCTGCTCATCGTCGAGGCGGTTCGCGCCGCCGCTCCCGACGCCCCGCTGTTCGTGCGCTTCTCGGCGACCGACTGGGCCGAGGGCGGCTGGGATGTCGCCGAGACGGCGACGGTCTCGGCCTGGGCGCACGAGCGCGGCGCCGACCTCATCGACGTCTCGAGCGGCGGCCTCGTCGCACACCAGCGAATCACCACGGGACCGGGTTACCAGGTGCCCTTCGCGAGCCAGATCCGCGCGACCACCGGGCTGCCCGTCAGCGCGGTCGGCGAGATCACGACCGGCACGCAGGCCGAGGAGATCCTCGCCGCCGGAGACGCCGACGCGATCATGGCCGGCCGCGAGTGGCTGCGCGACCCCCACTTCGGGCTCCGTGCGGCCGACGAGCTGGGCGAGGACGCCTCGGTCTGGCCGCCCCAGTACGTCCGCGCGCGGCGCCGCTGAGCGAGCGTCGTCACCCGGCCAGGCTCAGGCCCAGCGAGGTGCGCGGCGCGTGGCGTCGTGCACCTCGCCGATGAGCTCCTCGATGATGTCCTCGAGGAAGAGCACCGCGGTGGTCCGCCCCTCAGCATCCCGAACCTGAGCGAGGTGACGGCTCGATCGGCGCATCAGAGCAAGCGCGTCCTCGAGGTCGGTCGTCTCGGCGACCGGCACCATGAGATGGATGCGCTTGGACTTGATCGGCCGCGATGCCGCGCCGTCGGCATCCTCCGCCTCTCGCAGCACGTCCTTCAGGTGCACGTACCCGACCGGCTGCTCGGTGTCATCGACGATGACGTAGCGCGAGAAGCCGTGCCGCGCGACGGCGCGCTCGACGTCTTCGGGCGTCGCGGTCTCGGGCAGGGTCACCAACTCGCCGAACGGCACGGCGACATCCGCCGCCTTCTTGTCGGTGAACTCCACGACGGCCGCGACCGTTCCGGACGCATCGTCGAGCACGCCCTCGATACGGGACGTCGCAACGATGGTCGCGACCTCGTCGAGCGTGTAGGTCGAGGTCGCCTCGTCCTTCGGTTCGACCCGGAACAGACGCACCGCGTGGTTGGCGATCCAGTTCAGGGCCACGATGATCGGGTAGAAGAGCCGCGAGACCCACCGCAGCGGCGTCGCCAGCAGCAGCACGGCTCGGTCGGGCAGCGAGAAGGCCAGGTTCTTCGGAACCATCTCGCCGAACACGACGTGCAGGTACGACACGACGATGAGCGCCACGGCGAAGGCGACGACATCGACCACCGCCTCGCCCCACCCGGTGAGCCCGAGCGGCACGGCCAGCAGGTGGTGGATCGCCGGTTCGGAGACGTTCAGGATCACCAGCGAGCAGATCGTGATGCCCAGCTGGCACGTCGCGAGCATGAGGGTCGCGTGCTCCATCGCCCACAGCGCGGTCTTCGCCGAGCGCGACCCCTTGTCGGCGAGGGGCTCGATCTGCGATCGGCGCGCGGAGATGACGGCGAACTCGCTCGCGACGAAGAACGCGTTGAAGGCCAGCAGCACGACGAGCCAGGCCAGTCCCGCCCAGTCGTTCATCGACGATCACCGTCCTCGCGGCGCGGCGCCGGTCGCATCGGCTCGACCGCGGACGCGGTCGGTGCCTCCTCGGGCACCGGGGTGGGCTCGAAACGCACGCGGTCGACCCGCCTGCCGTCCATCCGCTGCACGGTGAGCGTGCCGTCCTCGATCTCGACGGTGTCGCCGACGACCGGGATGCGCTCCAGCACACTCATCACGAACCCTCCGACGGTGTCGTAGACGTCGCCCTCGGGAACCCGGATGCCGGTGCGGTCGAGCACCTCGTCGGGACGCAGCTCGGCGGGGAAGACGATGCCGCCGGCGACCCTCAGCACCCCGGCGCGGTTGCGATCGTGCTCGTCGAGCACCTCGCCGACGATCTCCTCCACGAGATCCTCGAGCGTCACGACACCGGCCGTGCCGCCGTACTCGTCCACGACGATGGCCATCTGATACCCCCGGGCGCGCAGTTCGCTGAGCACGGCGTCGAGATGCACGGCCTCGGGCACCCGCAGCGGATCCTCCGCGATGGCGGCGGCGGGAACGTCTGCGCGGCGCTCGCGCGGGACGCTGACCGCCTGCTTGACGTGGACGATTCCGGTGATGTCGTCCATCGAGTCACCGAAGACCGGGAACCGGCTGTGGCCCGTGCGCCGCGCGAGCTGGATGACGTCCTCGACGCTGTCGCCCGCAGCGACCGCGTGCAGGCTCGGGCGCGGCGTCATGACGTCGGCCGTGGTCAGCCGAGCGAAGGTGAGCGAACGGTCCAGCAGCGATGCGGTGTCCTTCTCGAGCACGCCCGCGCTCGCGGACCGGCGCACGAGGCTCGACAGCTCCTCCGCCGAACGGGCCCCCGACAGCTCCTCCTTGGGCTCGACGCCCATCGAGCGGAGCACTCCGTTCGCGCTGCCGTTGAGCACCGTGACGGCCGGCCGGAACACGGTCGTGAAGAGGGTCTGGAACGGGATGACGAGCTTCGCCGTCTGACGAGGGATCGCCAGAGCGAAGTTCTTCGGGACGAGCTCGCCGAGGATCATCGAGAAGATCGTCGCGATCGACACGCCCACGACGGCGGCGACGGGCCGCGACACGGTCTCGGCCCAGCCCCACGCCTCGAAGACCGGCGACAGCAGGTTCGAGATCGCCGGCTCCATCGTGTAACCGGTGAGCAGCGTCGTCAGCGTGATGCCGAGCTGCGCGCTCGACAGATGCGTCGAGGTGATCCGCAGCGCCGCGATCGTCATCGAGAGGCGCGATTCGCCCGCCGCCTGGCGGGCCTCGAGGTCCGCGCGATCGAGGTTGACGAGCGCAAACTCACTCGCGACGAACAGACCGGTGCCGACGGTCAGCAGGAGCCCCACGCCCAGCATGATGAAATCCATCAGGCGTCACCCCCGATCGGTCGGGGTCGGCGGGGCGAGGGTCGGCAACTAGGAGGGTCGTCCATCGTGCGCCCGATCTTACGCCTGTCCGAGGCGCGCGCCGGGCGCAGCCGCGACAATCGACTCATGACAGATTCGACGAGCGCGCCGGGGAGAACGGAAGACCGCACCACGGCCATCGGCGAGAGCCGTGGCATCCGGGTTCGTCCGTTCGTGCCGGCCGATGTAGAGCCCTACCGGAGGTGGCTCCAGCCCCATCAGGACTGGCATCGCTGGGACGGCCCCTACTTCCCGAAGCTCGACGTCGCGGGGGTGGATGCCGCGTGCGCACGACTCGCATCCAGCATCGCCGACGGCTCGTACGGCGCACACGCCCCGCTGACGCGGGCGGTCATCGTCACGGCGGACGATCCGGCGACGATGCTCGGCACGGTCTCGTGGCACTGGGAGTCGGAGGTCTCGGACTGGCGGCGGATGGGCCTGACGGTCCACGACCCGACCCAGCGCGGCCGCGGGGTCGGCACCGAGGCCCTGCGCCTCTGGACCGAGTACCTCTTCCGCACGACCTCCGTCGTCCGGCTCGACTTCGCGACCTGGTCGGGGAACGAGCGGATGCTCGCTGTCGGCCACCGTCTCGGTTTCGTCGAGGAGGCGCGCTTCCGCGATGCGCGCGAGGTACGCGGCCGACGGTACGACTCGGTCGTCATGGGTGTACTGCGCGACGAATGGGAGTCGTCTGGCCAGAGGCCGGCGCAGGCGGCGAGCTCTACCAGCTGACGGGAAGCGCCTTGCCCTCTTCGTAGCCGGCGGCCGACTGGAGACCGACCGTCGCGCGCTCGTGGAACTCTGCCACCGTCGCGGCTCCTGCGTAGGTGAAGGACGAGCGCACACCCGAGGTGATCATGTCGAGCAGATCCTCGACGCCCGGGCGCAGCGGGTCGAGGTAGATCCGCGACGACGAGATGCCCTCGGCGAACAGCTCCTTGCGGGCTCGCTCGTAGGCGTCGAGGCGCCCGAACCGGCCGACGACGGCCTTCGTCGAAGCCATGCCCCACGACTCCTTGAACGCACGCCCCTCGTCGTCGAGCTGGACCTCGCCGGGCGACTCGATCGTGCCGGCGAACCAGGAGCCGATCATGACGGATGCCGCGCCCGCGGCGAGCGCCAGCGCCACATCCCGGGGATAGCGGACTCCCCCATCGGCCCAGACGTGCGCCCCGCGCTCCGCCGCCGCCTGCGCGGTCTCGAGCACGGCGGAGAACTGCGGCCGTCCGACGGCCGTCATCATGCGGGTCGTGCACATCGCCCCGGGGCCGACGCCGACCTTGAGGATCGTGGCACCCGCCTCGACGAGGTCTGCGACGCCGTCGGCCGTGACGATGTTCCCCGCGACGATCGGCAGACCGAGGTCGAGCGCCGCGACCTCGCGCAGTGCGCGCAGCATCCCCTCCTGGTGCCCGTGGGCGGTGTCGACGACGAGCACATCGACGCCCGCGGCCGCGAGCGCCCGCGCCTTGGCTGCCGCGTCGCCGTTGATCCCGATCGCTGCCGCGACGATGAGACGCCCGTCGCCGTCGACGGCGGGGCGGTAGATCGCGGTGCGCAGCGCACTGCGACGCGACAGCGTGCCGACGAGCGCACCCTGATGGAGCATTGCGACGACCGGTACATCGGCCGCGTCGATGAGGTCGAAGGCGGCGCGAGGACCGGAGACGTCATCGGCGTCGATCGCGGTCGCACGGTCGCGTACCAGGTCGCCCAGGCGGGCGTCCGGCAGTGCGGTGGCCAGGCGGGCCGCGGGAACGATCCCGGTGATGTCGTCGATACGCAGCGTCGGCGCCGACGGGTCCGCGACCACGATGCCGTGCCCATCCAGCGCGGGAAGGATGCGGGATACCTCGGCGACCGTGGCGTCCGGTGAGAGCACGATGGGGGTGTCCCATGCGACCGGCTGGTCCTTGACCCACCGGATGGCGGCGTCGAGGTCCTGCAGCGGCATGTCCTGCGGCAGCACGCCGAGTCCGCCGCGGCGGGCGAGCGTGGCGGCCAGACGCGGGCCGGTGACGGAGTTCATGTTCGCCGAGACGATCGGCAGCGTGGCCGCCGTGCCGTCGCCGGGGGCGAGGTCGACATCGAGCCGACTCGTGATCGCCGATCGGCGGGGCACGAGGAAGACGTCGGAGTACGTCAGGTCGACCGTGGGCTCAGCACCGGAGAAACGCATGCTCCATACGCTACGCCGCGGACCCGACAGACAGCCGGGCGTGCGGCGAGAGGGCCGGGCGGGCTCCATCACGATGCGATACCACGGGTGTCGCCGCGGCATCCGGTCGGTTGATCTGGGCTACCCTAGGAGACTGTGCGCGGCGGCGGACGACCGCCGTGAGAACCGATCTTCACCGATGAAAGCAGGCGATCTGCCGTGTCCAGCCAGGCGACCGGAATCGGAACCTCGAACGACGGCGAGTTCGGGGCGAACGAATGGCTCGTCGCGGAACTGTACGAACAGTTCCGCGAAGACAAGAACTCGGTGGACAAGGAGTGGTGGCCGACGCTCGAGGCCTACGCCGCTCACGTGAACGGCGGCGCTTCCCAGCCCGCCGGGTCCGCCCCGGCGCAGCCCGCCGGCACCGCTCCCGCGCAACCCGCCCCCGCACAGCCCGCGGCGGCGGCGCACCCCGTGACGGCCCCGGTGCCGACGGTCGGCTCGCAGCCGGTCGCGCGCACGACGGCTCGGCCCGCCGCCGCGCAGCCGGTGCCCGCGCAGGCCCCGACGACCCCCGCCGCCGAGGTCGAGCAGCGCGAGGATGTCGTCACCCCGCTGCGCGGCATGCCGAAGACCCTCGCGGCGAACATGGACGACTCGCTCACGGTGCCGACCGCGACGAGTGTGCGCACCATCCCCGCCAAGCTGATGATCGACAACCGCATCGTCATCAACAACCACATGTCGCGCACGCGCGGCGGCAAGATCAGCTTCACCCACCTCATCGGCTGGGCGCTCATCCAGGCGCTCAAGGCCTTCCCGAGCCAGAACGTCTCGTACGCAGAGGTCGACGGCAAGCCGTCGGTGATCGCGCACGCGCACGTCGGC
This sequence comes from Microbacterium sp. BDGP8, assembly GCF_029991045.1. Taxonomy (NCBI): domain Bacteria; kingdom Bacillati; phylum Actinomycetota; class Actinomycetes; order Micrococcales; family Microbacteriaceae; genus Microbacterium; species Microbacterium sp. BDGP8. The sequence goes on from NZ_CP120712.1 coordinate 2,494,789, forward strand.
CTCGGCATCGCGATCGACCTCCCCAAGCCCGACGGCACGCGCGCGCTCATGGTGCCGAGCATCAAGCGCGCCGAGTCGCTCAGCTTCGGCGAGTACCTGGCCGCCTACGAAGACCTGGTCAGCCGTGCTCGCAAGAACAAGCTCACCGCTGCCGACTTCCAGGGCACGACGATCTCGCTGACCAACCCCGGCGGCATCGGCACGGTGCACTCGGTTCCGCGGCTCATGCGCGGCCAGGGCAGCATCATCGGCGCCGGCGCGCTCGACTACCCGGCCGAGTTCCAGGGCTCGAGCGAGAAGACGCTCGTCAACCTCGGCATCGGCAAGACCATCACTCTCACCAGCACCTACGACCACCGCGTCATCCAGGGTGCCGGCTCGGGCGAGTTCCTCAAGACCGTTCACGAACTGCTGATCGGCAAGAACGGCTTCTACGACGAGATCTTCGCCGCCCTGCGCATCCCCTATGCGCCCATCCAGTGGTCGACCGACATCAACGTCGACCTCGCCGAGCGCGTCGACAAGACGGCCCGCGTGCAGGAGCTCATCAACTCCTACCGGGTGCGCGGCCACCTCATGGCCGACATCGACCCGCTCGAGTACCGCCAGCGCACGCACCCCGACCTCGAGATCGAGCAGCACGGTCTGACCTTCTGGGACCTCGACCGCGAGTTCGTCACCGGCGGGTTCGGCAGCAAGCGCGTCATGAAGCTCCGCGAGATCCTCGGCGTTCTGCGCGACTCGTACTGCCGCACGATCGGCATCGAGTACATGCACATCCAGGATCCCGAGCAGCGCAAGTGGTTCCAGGACAACGTCGAGGTCAAGTACCAGAAGCCCGGTCACGACGAGCAGCTGCGCATCCTCGGCAAGCTCAACCAGGCCGAGGCGTTCGAGACCTTCCTGCAGACCAAGTACGTCGGCCAGAAGCGCTTCAGCCTCGAGGGCGGCGAGTCGCTGATCCCGCTGCTCGACGAGGTCCTCCAGGGCGCGGCGCGCACGGGCCTCGAGGGCGCCGCGATCGGCATGGCCCACCGCGGCCGTCTCAACGTCCTGACGAACATCGCCGGCAAGACCTACGGCCAGGTCTTCCGCGAGTTCGAGGGCTCCGTCGCGATCGGTTCGAAGAGCGGCTCGGGCGACGTGAAGTACCACCTCGGCACCGAGGGCACCTTCGTCGGTGATGAGGGCGACGAACTGCCGGTGTACCTCGCCGCGAACCCGTCGCACCTCGAGACCGTCGACGGCGTTCTCGAGGGCATCGTGCGCGCCAAGCAGGACCGCGGCCCGATCGGCTCGTTCTCGTGGCTGCCGATCCTCGTCCACGGCGACGCCGCGTTCGCCGGTCAGGGCGTCGTCGTCGAGACGCTGCAGATGTCGCAGCTGCGCGGGTATCGGACCGGCGGCACGGTCCACGTCGTGGTCAACAACCAGGTCGGCTTCACGACGCTCCCCCTCGACGCCCGCAGCTCGGTCTACGCGACGGACGTGGCCAAGACGATCCAGGCGCCGATCTTCCACGTCAACGGCGACGACCCCGAGGCCGTCGTCCACGTCGCGCAGCTCGCGTTCCGCTACCGCCAGGAGTTCAAGCGCGACGTCGTGATCGACCTCGTCTGCTACCGCCGTCGCGGTCACAACGAGGGCGACGACCCGTCGATGACCCAGCCCCTCATGACGAACCTCATCGAGGCCAAGCGCTCGGTCCGCCGGCTCTACACCGAGTCGCTGGTCGGACGCGGCGACATCACCGAGGAAGAGTACGAGCAGGCCAAGCGCGACTTCCAGGACCGCCTCGAGGTCGCGTTCGCCGAGACGCACGCCGCCGAGACCGGCGCGTCCGGCCCGGTGGGCCTGTCGGGACCGATCGATCAGGCCGTCGGCGCCCCGGAGACGACGGGTGTCGGTGAAGACGTCATCCATCAGATCGGCGACGCGTTCGTCAACGCCCCCGAGAACTTCACGGTGCACGGCAAGCTCAAGCAGCTGCTCGACAAGCGCCACGATATGAGCCGCAACGGCAACATCGACTGGGCGATGGGCGAGCTCTTCGCGTTCGGCTCGCTGCTCATGGAGGGCACGAACGTCCGCCTCGCCGGTCAGGATGCGCGTCGCGGAACGTTCGTGCAGCGTCACGCCGTCCTCCACGACCGCTCGAACGGCCAGGAGTGGCTGCCGCTCGCGAACCTGTCCGAGAACCAGGGCCGCTTCTACGTCTACGACTCGCTGCTGAGCGAGTACGCGGCCATGGCGTTCGAGTACGGCTATTCGGTAGAGCGCGCGGACTCGCTCGTGCTCTGGGAGGCCCAGTTCGGCGACTTCGCCAACGGCGCGCAGTCGGTCATCGACGAGTTCATCTCGTCGGCCGAGCAGAAGTGGGCCCAGCAGTCGGGCGTCGTCCTGCTGCTCCCCCACGGCTACGAGGGCCAGGGGCCGGATCACTCGTCGGCTCGCATCGAGCGCTACCTGCAGATGTGCGCTCAGGACAACATGACGGTCGCTCGGCCCTCCACCCCCGCGTCGTACTTCCACCTGCTGCGCCGCCAGGCCTACGCACGTCCGCGCCGCCCCCTCGTCGTGTTCACGCCGAAGGCGATGCTGCGCCTGCGCGGTGCGACGAGCCCGGTCGAGGACTTCCAGCGCGGCAAGTTCGAGCCCGTGATCGACGACAGCGCGATCACCGACAAGAGCGCGGTCAAGCGTGTGCTGCTGCACTCGGGCAAGATCCACTGGGACCTGAAGTCCGAGCTCGACAAGAAGCCGAACCCGGCCATCGCGCTCGTGCGTCTCGAGCAGTTCTATCCGGCACCGATCGACGAGCTGAAGGCGGTCCTCGCGGGCTACGCGAACGCCGAGGTCGTGTGGGTCCAGGACGAGCCCGAGAACCAGGGCGCTTGGCCGTTCATCGCCCTCGAAGCCGCCGCCAAGCTCGATGGCCGCTCGGTGCGCGGCATCACCCGGCCTGCGGCGGCGTCGACGGCGACCGGTTCGCCGAAGGTGCACGCCGTGGAGCAGGCGAAGCTCATCGAGCAGGCGCTCACGCTTTGAGGCAGCGGTAGCGAAAGGGGCGGACGTGCGAACGTCCGCCCCTTTCTGCTCTCACGGCCGAGCTCAGGCCGTCATCGGGCTCGGGCGCGGAGCGCGCTCACGCGTGAGCGGCCTCCTGGACCTCCCGCAGACGCGCCAGAACCTGGTCGCGCAGCTCCTCGGGTGCCGATTCCCGGCACGCTCGGGCGACAACCTCGGTGAGCGTGCGCGACACCAGGGCCTCGTCGCGACAAGCCGGGCATGACTCGAGGTGCTCCCGGATGTCGGCGTGCTCGGTCTTGCAGACCTCGTTGCGCAGGTACTCTTCCAGATCGCGTCGCGCCTTCTCGCAGCCGCAGTCACTCATTTCTTGCTCCTCGTGGGGGGCATCTCGATGCCCCGCTCCTTCGCATAGTCGGCCAGCAGGTCACGCAACAGGCGTCTGCCACGGTGCAGACGGCTCATGACCGTGCCGATCGGGGTTTTCATGATGTCGGCGATTTCCTGGTAGGCGAAGCCCTCGACGTCCGCGAGGTACACCGCCAACCGGAAATCCTCGGGGATCGACTGCAGCGCGTCCTTGACCGCGGACGCCGGCATGTGGTCGATCGCTTCAGCCTCGGCGGAGCGGCTCCGGGATGCGGTGGTGGATTCCGCTCCTCCCAGCTGCCAGTCCTCGAGGTCGTCAATGGTGCCCTGGTAGGGCTCCCGCTGCTTCTTGCGGTAGGTGTTGATGTAGGTGTTGGTCAGGATCCGGTACAGCCACGCCTTGAGGTTGGTCCCCTGCGTGAAGGACGACCACGAGGCGAACGCCTTGACGAACGTCTCCTGCACGAGGTCCGCTGCGTCAGCGGGATTGCGGGTCATCCGCATGGCGGCGGCGTAAAGCTGGTCCATGAACGGGAGCGCCTGCTCCTCGAACTGGGCGCTCGGATCGGTGACCGCTTGCTCTTCCATCAGCGGCCAGTCTACGTGGGCGTCCCACGGCGCGACCGCAGGATCGGCGAGTGCGATCATGGGCTCCTCTCACTCGGTGGGACCAACGACCTCGACAGCACGAGGGCGTTCGATACTGTGAAACCCATGACCACCGCCGCGTATTCCCCCCGCACCGCCGACGTCGGCGCGCCGTGGCGCGCGCCCGTCGCTGAGAGCCCCGTCCGGGCCGAGGTCGCCGTGCCCGGCTCCAAGTCGCTCACCAACCGCGAGCTCGTGCTGTCGGCCCTCGCCGAGACTCCCTCGCGCCTGATCGCGCCGCTGCATTCGGACGACTCCGCGCGCATGATCGACGCGCTGCGAGCTCTCGGCGCCCAGATCGAAGCCGTGCCCGGCGAGGGCCGTTTCGGCCCCGACCTCGTCGTGACGCCGCTCGGGGCGGAACCGGCCGATGCCGTGGTCGACTGCGGGCAAGCCGGCACCGTCATGCGCTTCGTCACTCCCCTCGCCGGACTCGCGCGCGGCGAGGTCACCGTCACGGCCCACGAGAGCGCCCTGCACCGGCCCATGGCGGAGATGATCCGGAGCCTCCGCGAGCTCGGCGTCGACATCGACGACGGCGGCCGGTGGACGCTGCCGTTCCTCGTGCACGGGCACGGCCACGTTCGCGGCGGCGAGGTCACGATCGACGCGAGCGCCTCGAGCCAGTTCGTGTCGGGGCTCCTGCTGGCGGCGCCCCGGTTCGATGTCGGGCTCCGCCTCGTGCACGACGGTCACCGCCTGCCGAGCCTGCCGCACATCGACATGACGGTCGAGGCCCTCGGCCACCGTGGCGTGAACGTCGAGCGTCCGAGCGACCGCGAGTGGCTCGTCCCCGCCGGTCCGCTCCGCGGCAAAGAGCTCACGATCGAGCCCGACCTGTCCAACGCGGCCCCCTTCCTGGCCGCGGCCGCGCTGACGGGCGGGCGGGTGACGATCCCGCACTGGCCCGTGCACTCGACCCAGCCGGGTGCGCTGCTCGTCGACATCCTGACCGAGATGGGCGCCCGCGTGACGCGACGCAGCGGTGTTCTCGCGGTCTCCGGCACCGGCGAGCTGCGCGGCGTCGACCTCGACCTGTCGGCGGCGAGCGAGCTGACCCCGTCGCTCTTCGCGCTCGCGGCGTTCGCCGACTCGCCGAGCACACTGCACGGCATCGGCCACATCCGCGGCCATGAGACCGACCGCATCGCCGCTCTCGTGGGCAACCTCCGAGCGCTCGGCGGCTCGGCCGAAGAGCTCGAGGACGGCATCCGCATCACGCCCACGCCGCTGCGCGGCGGGCTCTGGCGGGCGCACCACGACCACCGGATGGCCACGGCGGGGGCGATCATCGGCCTGCGCGTCCCGGGCGTCGAGGTCGACGACATCGGCACGACCGCGAAGACGATGCCCGAGTTCCCCCAGTTGTGGGCAGAGATGCTCGGATCCGACGCGCAGGTCGCCGGGTGAGCTGGCTCGGCGGCGACGACGACCTCGACGAGGAGTACGACGAGTCCGACATCCCGATGCGTCCGAACCCGAAGGCGAATCGGCCGCGCACCAAGCGACGACCCGCCCACAGCGACGCCCAGGTGGCGCGCGTGGTGGGTGTCGACCGCGGCCGCTACACCGTGCTCATCGACGAGGACGGCGACGACGAGCACACCACGCTCGCGGTGCGCGCTCGCGAGCTGCGGAAGCAGCCCATCGTCAGCGGCGACCGGGCACGCGTGGTCGGCGACGTGTCGGGAGACGAAGGCACTCTCGGACGCATCGTCGGCATCGAACCACGCACGACGCTGCTTCGCCGCAGCGCCGACGACACCGACCAGGTGGAGCGGATCGTCGTGGCCAACGCCGATCAGATGGTCATCGTCGTCGCCGCAGCCGACCCTGAGCCCCGCCCGCGCCTGGTCGACCGCTACCTCATCGCGGCGCTCGACGCCGGCATCCATCCCCTGCTCGTGGTGACCAAGACCGATCTCGCCGACCCGGCCGCGTTCCTCGCGCATTTCGAGGGGGTCGACGACCTCGAAGTGCTCACGAGCGGGCGGGGACGGATGCCGGTCGACGAGCTCGGCGCGAAGCTCGTGGGCCACGCCACGGTGTTCGTCGGTCACTCCGGCGTCGGCAAGTCCACCCTCGTGAACGCCCTGGTGCCGACAGCCGCGCGGGCGACCGGACACGTCAACGAAGTCACCGGTCGAGGTCGCCACACGTCGAGCTCGACGGTATCGCTTCGTTATCTCGGCCCCGAGGGGCGCGGTTGGGTCATCGACACGCCCGGGGTCCGCTCGTTCGGCCTCGGGCACGTCGACCCCGCCAACATCCTCGCCGCGTTCACCGACCTCGCCGCTGTCGCCGAGGAGTGCCCGCGGGGCTGCACGCATCTTCCCGATGCGCCCGACTGCGCGATCGTCGAGGCCGTCGCGCAGGGCCGGCTGGGAGAACGTGGCCCGGCGCGACTCGACTCGCTTCAGCGCCTGCTCGGCACCTTCTCGGCCGGGGTCGACCCGGCGGTTCGCCGTTCTAGGCTGGAATCATGACGCGTCTGCAACCGGGTGACCTCGCCCCCGAATTCTCCCTCGACGACCAGGACGGCTCGACGCTCTCGCTGTCGGACCTGCGCGGACGGCGCACGGTCGTGTTCTTCTACCCGGCGGCCATGACTCCCGGCTGCACGCGGGAAGCCTGCGATTTCCGCGACAGCGTCGAGTCGCTGCGCGCAGCGGGCATCGAGGTCATCGGAATCTCGCGCGATGACGAGGCGAAGCTGCGCCGTTTCCGCGAGCAGGAGCAGCTCACCTATCCGCTTCTCAGCGATCCCGACCACGCCGTGCACGAGACGTACGGCGCATGGGGCGAGAAGATGAACTACGGCAAGACCGTCGAAGGCGTCATCCGATCCACCTTCGTCATCGACGCCGACGGCCGGATCGAGCACGCGCTCTACAACGTCAAGGCGACGGGTCACGTCGCGCGAGTCCGCGCGCTGCTCGGTCTCGACTGAGGGCCTCGACGACTCAGGCGTCGCCGCGGCCGCGTGCTGCACGCCGGGTCGCGGCCACCAGCAGCACGAAGCCGACCACGCCCGGCACCGCGATGAGCACAGCGGTGCCGGCGTCGGCGTACTGACCCGTGGCAGCGCCAAGGGCGACCGCCAGGATCAGAAGCTGCGCGACGATGCCGCCCGAACGGCCCCACGACACCCGGCGCCAGACCGACACGGCGAATGCTGCGAGGGCCACGGCACCGATGGCGGTCAACACGATGAGGGCGACGGAGCTGGGAACGTCGATGGTGTCGCCGCCGACCAGCGCGACGATCTCCCAGCCGACGACCGCGAGCAACGCGATGGCTTCTGCGGCGAGCACGGCTCCCGCGAGACGTTCGACAGCAGTGGGGGCCATGGCATCCGACCTTCGATCAGAGCCGCGCGATACCGGTATTCACGGCCCGGCGGCGAGCAAATCCGCAGTTCACCCTTGATTCATCTGTCCGGGCTATGGGACGATAGATCAAGCCGTGTGCTCCCACAGCGAAGTGGGGCGAGCATCCGCTCGCACACTTAACCAGGGTACCGGACTACCCGAGTCCGGCCCGACAGAATCACCACCCCAAGGAGCACCACATGGATTGGCGCGACAAGTCTGCCTGCCTGACCGTCGACCCCGAACTCTTCTTCCCCGTGGGCAACACGGGTCCCGCCGTCGACCAGATCGAGAAGGCGAAGGCCGTCTGCGCCCGCTGCACCGTGACGGAGATCTGCCTGCAGTACGCCCTCGAGACCGGCCAGGACTCGGGCGTCTGGGGCGGCCTGTCCGAGGACGAGCGTCGCGCACTGAAGCGCCGCGCTGCACGCGCTCGCCGCGCGTCCTGACCCGCTCCCCGACCCCGCTGCCGACACGTCGGCGCGGGGTCCGCGCGTTGACGGGGACCCCGCGACGCGCTCAGCCCGCGTCGCGCTCGATGTAGCGCAGCGGGATCTCGATGGTCACCTCGGTTCCGCTGCCGACGAGCGTGTGCCAGTCGATCGTGCCGCTGAGCTCGCCCTGGATCAGAGTGCGGACGATCTGCGTGCCGAGGCCGCGCCCGACCTGCCCCTCCGGCAAGCCGCTGCCGGAATCGCGCACCTTCACCTCGAGGCGCTCCGCGGAACGCTCCGCGACGATCTCGACATCGCCCTCCGTGCCCGCCAGCCCGTGCTCGACGGCATTCGTGACGAGTTCGGTGAGCGCGAGCGCGAGCGGCGTCGCGTACTCGCTCGGCAAGGTGCCGAAGCGCCCCGACGACCGCGTGCGAGCGCGGGTGTTCGGCGCGGCCGCCACCTCGGCGACGAGCTTGAGGACGCGCGCGAACACCTCGTCGAAGTCGACGTTCTGTGCCAGCCCCTCCGACAGGGTGTCGTGCACCACCGCGATCGCCGACACCCGGCGCATCGCCTGGGTGAGAGCGTCACGCGCCTCCTCGGAGTGCGTCCGGCGGGCCTGGATACGCAGCAGCGAGGCGACGGTCTGCAGGTTGTTCTTCACGCGATGGTGGATCTCACGGATCGTCGCGTCCTTCGTGATGAGCTCCTGCTCCTGGTGCCGGATCTCACTCACGTCGCGGCATAGGACGATCGCGCCGATGCGGGTGCCGTGGTCGCGCAGCGGGATGGTGCGCAGCGACACCGTGACGCCGCGGGCCTCGATGTCGGCGCGCCAGGGTGCACGGCCGGCCATCACGATCGGCAGCGACTCGTCGAACTCGCGCTTGCTGGGAAGGATCGCCGTTGCCACCTCGATCAGAGGCTCGCCCTCGAGCTCGTCCTCGAAGCCCAACCGGTTGAAGGCCGAGAGAGCGTTCGGGCTGGCGAAGGTGGTCATGCCGTCGACGTCGAGCCGGATGAGCCCGTCGGATGCGCGCGGAGCGCCGCGACGCGGAGCCGTCGGGGCGTTCAGATCGGGGAAGTCGGACGAGGCGACCATCCCGAACAGGTCGTCGGCGCAGTCGTTGAACGTGATCTGCTGACGCGAGGGAGTCCGTGCCTCGCCGAGGTTCGTGTGTCGTGTGAGGACACCGACCACGTGCGCGGCGCGCCCCTCGGTCGCCCGTTCCCGGACGATCGGCACCGCGCGTACGCGGGTCGGCGTCTCCTCGAACCAGTCGGGCGAGGCCGAATCGACGATGCGCGCCTGGGTGAAGGCATCCTTCACCTGCGTGCGCCACTGCGGGCGCACGCGATCGCCGACGATGTCGCGGTAGAAGAGGGTCGCGGCTCCCCCGGGCCGGGTGTGCGCGACGGCGATGAACGAGTCGTCCGCGGTAGGCACCCAGATGACGATGTCGGCGAAGGCGAGATCGGCCAGCAGCTGACCGTCACCGGCGAGGCGGTGGAGCCACTCGACGTCGGCGTCGGTGGACAGTCCTTGAGCATGGACGAGATCGCTGAGGGTCGACACCATCCCAGACTAGGGGGCCGATCCCGCCGACGCGGCGTGCGCCGTCACACGATGGCGGCGCGACGCCGCGACCGCGCGCATCGGGGGCGAGATCGCCTCACCGACGAGTCGGCGGACGGCTGCCGGGATGGGGCCTCGGCCGTTCCCCTCGCCGACGGGCCGGGCCGCCAGCAGAGCCGCATCGGTGGCGCGCGGGTCCCACGGGACGAACCAGCATCGCTCGATCCCAGCGTACCGCTCGAAGCTGCGGCGGATCTGGCCTCGTGGATCGATCCCGAGCGGCCCGCCCCGGAGCTTGTTGACGACGACGTGGACGGGCACGGCCCCGACGGTCGCGCGCAGCTCGGGGTAAGCCCGCAGGAACCGCGAGAGCCCCACGGGGTCGGCGGCAGCGACCGCGACGACCAGGTCGGCCGACTCGAGCGCGGCGAGGGTCGCGGCATTGCGCCGGGGCCCGTCGAGATCGCTGACGATCGCCTCATCCCGTTCGAGCGATGCCGAGACGTCGACGACGACATCGTCGACCCAGTCACGACAGGTCTCGAGGACGCGCATGACACGCTCGAACCCGAGTTCCGGCCAGCGCGCCGGCCGGTTGATGCCGACGAGGACATCGACGGCGCCCGCAGGCTCCGCGATGCGAGCCAGTTCCGCCGGTGTCAGTTCGCCGCGCGACGCACGTCGGCACGCGCCGGCCAGGCCCGGCCCCTCGTCGGGAACGCCCAGCGCGACGGCGACGGCGGGCGCGTGTGCGTCCGCGTCCGCGAGCGCGACGCTGCGCCCATCGCGCGCCGTCTCGCGAGCGATCTCGATCGACATCGTCGTGCGACCGGGCGCGCCCGAGGCGCCCCACACGACGATCACCCTCCCGCGCGACCGAACGGGCGGAGTCGATGCGGGAACGGCGGTGACGGCGTCCAAGGCATCAGTGGTCGAATCGACGACCGCGACCCCGAGGATCTCGGCCGCTCGATGCTCGGCCGCGCCCCGGCTCCACGCGACGATCCTGGTCGCGGTGCGGTCGCACAACTCGACGACGTCGCGCGTGAGCCACGAACGGGATGCTGCGAGAAGGAGCACGTCCGCGCCTGCGATCACGGCAGCGGTACCGGATAGCTCGCGCGCCTGTGGAGCGGACCATGCGGAGGTCGCGTCGTGCGCTGCCGCGGCCACATCCTCGGGCGCGAGCGCGGTGACCTCGGTGAAACCTCCGGCGCGCAGTCGCTCCGTGAACGGCGCGGCATCGGGAATCGCCACGACGATACGCATCAGCGCGTCCCGCCCGCGGCCGGGATCACCGACACCGCGTCACCGGCCGCGACAGCGGCGAGCGCGGCCGAGACGTCCGTGCGCGCCACCACCAGCTCGACAGCGGCGGATCGTTGCTGTGCCATGAGCCCGTCGCCGGCCTGCACGGCGCGCACCGTGGCTTCTCGGACGAGGATGCGCGGCTCACCGAAGACCCCTCGCTCGCGCTGCGGCGCACTCCACACCTCGACCCGGGTCCCCGGCGACACGGAGCCGGGCACGGCACCGGCTGTCTGCACGACGACGGTCGTCACCTCGACGTCGTCCGGTGATGCGACTGCGGCGCGCGGCACGAACTCGCCGGCGGGGATCGTCCGCGTCGCGACACCGCCCGGCTCGAGCGCACCCGGTGCGGCATAGATGTCGTCAGCCGATCCGAGCGCCACCTCCACGACGCGCAGATCGGCAGCCTCGACGGTCTCGCCGACGACGATGGTCCGCGCCGCGGTCAGGACCGCCGACGTCTGCCGCGCCGCTGACACCACGGCCCAGACCCCCGCGACGGAGATCGACACGAGGACGACGCCGATGATGACGCGTGCGTCGGCGCGACGGATGCGGTTACGGAACGAGGTACGTGCGACCATGCCACCATCGTGGGCGAGGCGGTGCCACGGCCGTGCTGGTTGTCCACAGGGCTGTCAAGAGCCGAGCGGGCGAACATTCGCCCGCGGATAATGGGACCATGCCCGCCACGCCCGACAGCGCGCGCTTCCTGACGCCTTCCCAGGTCGCGGAGATGCTGCAGATCGAGGTCGACGAAGTGGTCGCGCTCGCCGTCGAGGGGCGTCTCGTCGGAGCGAAGGTCGGAACACCGCCCCGCTGGCGGATCGAGTCGTCCAGCGTCGAGGATTACCTCGACGCGCAAGTCGAGGACGCCCGCCGCGCCGCCCTGTGGCAGCAGTCGCAGGTCGCCAGCTTCCCCGAGCTGTGGGGGCGGCGGAACCGCAGCGACTGACTTCTCAGCCGTGGCCGCTCTGCAGGTGCAGGACCCGCAGAGCCGAGTAGGCGATCATCCGGTGCCCCGTGACAGCGCTCGGTCGCCGCGGCTCAGCTGCGTCGTGCAGCGCGAGATCGAGGTGGTCGGCGCCCGCGCGATCGATCGTCCCCGCCCAGGTCTTTCCGCCCGCGACCACGATGTGCACGGGGACGCGACGGCGCGCCAGGTCACGCAGCACGAACCCGAGCGTCATCCGTTCCGACAGCGCCGAGCCGCGTCCCGCGGGGCGCGCGCTGCGGAGCAGATCAGGTTCCGCGAGGACGACCGACGACGCAGCGGCGAAGGGCACGACGGCGGCACCGGGGCCGTCCGCGCGGTCCAGGCCCACCCAGTCGGCTCCCACCCCCGTCAGGCGGCCGCGGATCGGATCACCGGCGGCCACATCGACGGTCACCTCTGCGCCGATCGATTCCTGAAGCCGCTCGCGCAGAGTCAGCCGCGAGAGTCGCAACCGCTCGGCCTCGGTGTCGAGCGCCGCTCGCTCGGCCTCCCACTCGGAGTCGAGCTGGTGTTCGAGATCCTCGAAGAACCGCTGCCATCGCACCCCGTGAGGCTAGCGGTGACGCGGCGCACCCCGAGGGCGCTTTCCACAGGTTGGAGGATTCTCATCCGGCCAGATTCGGCGGTGTGCTGTACTCGTCGGCGTTGACACAGCCGATGGAAGGAGGAGCGTGCGATGACGTCGATGAGCGCGAACCAGCCCCGCCGGTACCCCCGCATCGGGTCCTCGCTCGACGTCGCCGAGTACTTCGCAGCGCAGCCGACGTCGACGGCAGATCTGCCCGATCCCGAGCCGCTGATCCGCAACCTGACCCGCGGGGTCCTCGAGGTGCTGGCGGGAGTGCGCGAGGTCGAGCAGCTCGCTCGGTGGCTGAGCGAGGACGCTTTCCGCGTTCTCGTCACGCGCGCGAATCTCGCGGCGCGTGCACGCAGTGCCCGACAGGTGACGCCGGCGCGGCCTGTCCACTCGATCGTCTCGGTCCGCACGTGCGAGCCGGCGGACGGCGTCGTCGAGGGCACGGTGGTCGTCACCACTCCGCATCGGACGCGGGCCGTCGCGCTCCGGCTCGAAGGCCTCGACGGGCGGTGGCGCGCGACGTCGCTCGCCCTGCTGTGACGGGCTACTGCTTGTACGACGAGAGGAAGTTGCCCAGCCGCTCGATCGCCTCGGTCAGCACGCGCGCCTCGGGCAGCGTGACGATGCGCAGGTGATCCGGATCGGGCCAGTTGAAGCCGGTTCCCTGCACCAGCAGCACGTGTTCTGCGACGAGGAAGTCGTAGACGAGCTTGCCGTCGTCATGGATGTCGTAGACCTCGGGGTCGAGGCGCGGGAAGGCGTACAGCGCGCCCTCGGGCTTGTGACAGGTCACGCCGGGGATGCTCTCGAGACCCTGCCATGCGGCATCCCGCTGCTCGTGCAACCGCCCCGACGGGGCGATGAGCGCCTCGATCGACTGCACGCCCGACAGCGCCGCCTGAACCGCGAACTGCGCCGGCACGTTCGGGCACAGCCGCGTGGATGCGAGCAGCTGGATGCCCTCGAGGAAGCCCTTCGCGTGCGCCTTGGGCCCGGTGATGACGAGCCAGCCCGACCGGTATCCGGCGACGCGGTACGTCTTGGAGAGGCCGTTGAAGGTCAGGCAGAGGAGATCGGGAGCGAGCGTCGCCAGCGGGATGTGGGTCGCCTCGTCGTAGAGGATCCGGTCGTAGATCTCGTCCGAGAGCAGAAGGAGCGAGTTCTCACGGGCGATCTGCACGATGCCTTCGAGTACCTCGCGGCTGTAGACCGCACCCGTGGGGTTGTTCGGGTTGATGACGACGATCGCCTTCGTCTGCGGGGTCACCTTCGAGCGGATGTCGTCGAGGTCGGGCTCCCAGCCCTGTGTCGCGTCGCACAGGTAGTGCACGGGCTTGCCGCCGCCGAGGCTCGTCATGGCGGTCCACAGCGGATAGTCGGGCGCTGGGATCAGCACCTCGTCGCCCTCGTCGAGGAGAGCCTGCATCGTCATCGTGATGAGCTCGGAGACACCGTTCCCGAGGTAGACATCGTCGGGATCGACGTGCGGGAACCCGGGAACCTCCTCGTACCGCGAGACGACGGCGCGCCGCGCGGAGAGGATGCCGCGGCTGTCGCTGTAGCCGTGCGCGTTGGGCACCGACTCGATCATGTCGCGGACGATCTGGAAGGGGGCCTCGAACCCGAAGATGGCGGGGTTACCGGTGTTGAGCTTGAGCACCCTGTGGCCGTCGGCCTCCAGTCGGTCGGCCTCGGCCAGGGCGCTGCCGCGAATCTCGTACAGGACGTCCTTGAGCTTCGATGACTGATCGAGGATTCGGCGGTTCATCCGATCAGGATATCCGGGGCTCGAGCGGGCCGATCGACGATGCGTGGCCCGCTCGCCGGATCACTTCTTCTTGCCTGCGGCGCGTCGTGCGGCGCGGTTGCCCGCGTCGCCGGCGTCCTCGGCCGTGCCTGTCTTCTGGCCGAACGCGCCGCGCGGTGCGTCGGCGGGCGCCTCCTGCTCCGCGGCGTGCTGACGGGCCTTCGCCGTGGCGCTCTTCTGCACCTGACCGCGGTCGTTGCGTACCTCGACCTCGCCCGATCCGGTGTCGCTCGGGGCGGAGTATTCGAGCTTCTGCGTCTCGACGGGCGTCGGGGTGAGCCCCTTGGCGTCGACCTCGCCGCTCTCGGCGGAGCGCACCTCGACCTCGAGGTTGTAGAGGAAGCCGACCGACTCCTCCTTGATCTGGCTCATCATCGACTGGAACATCTCGTAGCCTTCGCGCTGATACTCGATGAGCGGGTCGCGCTGAGCCATGGCCCGCAGGCCGATCCCGTCCTTGAGGTAGTCCATCTCGTAGAGGTGGTCGCGCCAGCGGCGGTCGAGCACCTGCAGCACGACGCGCCGCTCGAGCTCACGCATAGCGGGTTCGCCGAGCGCCTCCTCGCGGTTCTGGTAGGCGATCTTCGCGTCGGAGAGCAGCTCGCGCTTGAGCACCTCGGCGGTGATCCGCCCCTTGTTCCCCGCTTCCGCGACGACCTCGTCGATCGTGACACCCACGGGGTAGAGCGTCTTCAGCTCGGTCCACAAAGCGTCGAAGTCCCAGCTCTCGGTGTGGCCCGACGACGTGTGGTCGTCGATGACGGCACTGATGGCGTCTTCGATGAAGTGCTGCACGCGCTCCGACAGGTCGTCGCCGTGGAGCACCTGGCGGCGGTCGGCGTAGATCGCCTCACGCTGACGGTTGAGCACGTCGTCGTACTTGAGGACGTTCTTGCGGATCTCGGCGTTGCGCGCCTCGACCTGCGCCTGCGCGCTCTTGATCGCCCGCGAGACCATCGACGACTCGATCGCGACGTCCTCGGGGAAGTTCGTCCGCGCGAGGATCGCCTCGGCCGCGCCCGACTGGAACAGACGCATCAGGTCGTCCGTCAGCGACAGGTAGAACCGGCTCTCACCGGGGTCGCCCTGACGGCCCGAACGACCGCGCAGCTGGTTGTCGATGCGGCGCGACTCGTGACGCTCCGTGCCGAGGACGTACAGACCACCGGCTGCGACGACCTTCTCGGCCTCTTCGGCGACGGTCTCGCGGACCGACGCGAAGACCTCGTCCCACGCGGCCTCGTACTCCTCCGGGGTCTCGAGGGGGTCGAGCCCGCGCGACTTCATCTCCTGGACGGCGAGGAACTCCGCGTTGCCGCCCAGCATGACGTCGGTACCGCGACCGGCCATGTTGGTCGCGACCGTGACGGCGCCCAGGCGGCCGGCGCGGGCGACGACCTCGGCCTCACGGGCGTGGTTCTTGGCGTTGAGGACCTCGTGCTTGACGCCCTTCTTCGCGAGCAGGCGCGAGAGGTACTCGCTCTTCTCGACGCTCGTCGTGCCCACGAGCACCGGCTGACCCGTCGCGTGACGCTCGACGATGTCCTCGACTACCTGCGCGAACTTCGCGGTCTCGTTCTTATAGACGAGATCGGGCTGGTCCTTGCGGATCATCGGCTTGTTCGTCGGGATCGGGACGACGCCGAGCTTGTAGGTCGACATGAACTCGGCCGCCTCGGTCTCGGCGGTACCGGTCATGCCCGAGAGCTTGTCGTAGAGGCGGAAGTAGTTCTGCAGCGTGACGGTGGCCAGCGTCTGGTTCTCGGCCTTGACCGGAACGCCTTCCTTCGCCTCGATGGCCTGGTGGATGCCCTCGTTGTAGCGGCGGCCGACGAGGATACGACCCGTGTGCTCGTCGACGATCATGACCTCGCCGTTCATCACGACGTAATCGGTGTCGCGCTTGAACAGGGCACGCGCCTTGATCGAGTTGTTCAGGAACGAGATGAGCGGGGTGTTCGCCGACTCGTAGAGGTTGTCGATGCCGAGGTAGTCCTCGACCTTCTCGATACCGGGCTCGAGCACTCCGACGGTGCGCTTCTTCTCGTCGACCTCGTAGTCGACACCCGGTTCGAGGGTGAGGGCGACGCGCGCGAACTCCACGAACCAGCGGTTCGCCTCCCCCGACGACGGCCCCGAGATGATGAGCGGGGTCCGGGCCTCGTCGATGAGGATGGAGTCGACCTCGTCGACGACCGCGAAGAAGTGGCCGCGCTGCACGAGGTCTTCGCGGCGCCACGCCATGTTGTCGCGCAGGTAGTCGAACCCGAACTCATTGTTGGTGCCGTACGTGATGTCGGCCGCGTACTGCTCACGTCGGACCTCGGGGGTCTGACCCGAGACGATCGTCCCCGTCGTCATGCCGAGCGCGCGATAGACGCGACCCATGAGCTCGGACTGGTACGAGGCGAGGAAGTCGTTGACGGTGATGACGTGGACGCCCTTGCCCGCGATGGCGTTCAGGTAGGCCGCGAAGGTGGCCGTCAGCGTCTTGCCCTCACCGGTCTTCATCTCGGCGATGTTCCCGAGGTGGAGGGCCGCACCGCCCATGACCTGCACGTCGTAGGGGCGCTGACCCAGCGTGCGCTTGGCGGCCTCGCGGACCGCGGCGAACGCCTCCGGCATCAGCCGGTCGAGCGTCTCGCCGGCCTCGTGACGCGTGCGGAGCTCGGCGGTCTCGTTCCGCAGCTCGTCGTCGGTGAGGCGGGCGTAGTCCTCTTCGAGCGCGCCCACGGCCTTGACGATCTGCTGCAGGCGGCGCAGCACACGGCCCTCACCGGCGCGGAGCAGTTTCTCGAGAGGGTTGGCCACAGCGGATCTCCATCTGTCGGGTGCGCCGACGCCACGTCGGCCGCGCCCGCGCGTACGCACGGGCATATGGAGCCATGTTATCGGCCCGTGACCTTGGCGTCGCCTGCGAGAGACGACGACATCCCCTCCTCCGCCGACCGCCGAGACCTAGGATCGGAACATGGCTGGATTCTGGGGCAGACGCAAGCGGGAACAGCAGGACGTCGCGGACGCGGACGCGAACCTGGCACGCGAGGCCGACATCGCCCTCGTCGGGGCGGACGAGCGCCTGCGCGTCACGAGCGACGAGATGGTCTTCGCCGAGGCCGAGCTCGGCGAGGAGGCCACGGCTCCTCTGCGCGAGGCCATCGCCGCCGTGCGCCACCACCTCGGTGAGGCGTTCCACCTCAAGCAGCTCAACCACGACGAGATCCCCGACACGCCGGAAGAGGTGCGCACGCGCAACGCGCGCATCGTCCAGCTGTGCGAGTGGGCTCAGGATCTGCTCGACGACCGTGTATCGGCCCTGTCGGAGGCGATCGAGCGCGCGCGGCGGGCGCCCGAGATCCTCGCCGGCATCCGCGCCGACGTCGCCACTCTGCGCGAGCGCATCGACCCCGCACGCGCCGTCATCGACCGGGTCTCGAGCCGCTATCACCCCGACGCGCTCAACCGGGTCAGCGGGAACGCGGACGAGGCCGCCGGACTCCTCGAGTTCGCCGAGCACGGGGCGGATGTCGCCGAGCGCCGGCGTGCTGCCGGCGAGCGCGGGCCGGCCAACATCGCGCTGGAGACGGCGACCGAAGCGGTGCGCCGCGCGCGCACGCTGCTCGACGCGGTCGACGACTTCGAGGTCGAAGCGCTGCGAGCGCAGTCGACGCTCGCCGATGTCGTGGCCGACTCGCGTGACGACCTCGTCGCCGCGCGGACGGCACCGCAGACCCCGGCGGTCACCACCGCGATGGCGGAGCTCCAGCAGGCGCTGACCCGCGTCAGCCCCGCCGGTTCGAAGGGCGACCCGTTCGCCGAGCTGTCGATGCTCCGCGAGAAGAACGCCGCGCTGGACGTCGCCGTCGACACCGCCCGCGAGCGGGCGGCCCGCCCGATCCCGCCCGAGAGCCACGTGCGACACGCCATCGACGACGCCGACCGACAGTTGTCCGTCGCGCGCAGCGTCATCGCCGGACACCGCGGCTGGATCGGTGCGGACGCGCGCACGCGACTGGCCGAGGCCGAGAGCCTGCGACTCGGGCTCGCCCCGGTCGGTCCGATCTCCGAGGACGATCGCGAGAAGGCGCTGGCCGACGCGCGGCGCTGCGCCGCTCTCGCCGGCGAAGCCCTGCAGCTCGCCCAGCGCGACATCGACGGCTCGCGCCCGAACGACGGCTGGGGCGGCCCCGGAGGATACGGCGGCGGCTGGGGCGGTCGCGGCAGCGGCGGCAACATGGTCGGCGGCATCCTGGGCGGTCTCGTGATCGGCAGCATGCTCGACGGCATGTTCGACTGACGGCCCGGTTTCGACCGGCACACGACGGGGGCGGATGCCGTGATGGCACCCGCCCCCGTCGTCGTCCTCAGGTCAGGACGCCAGCTCGGCCTCCGGCGGGGCGGCTGCGGTCAGCGAGATGACACCGTAGTCCCAGCCCTTGCGGCGATACACGACGCTCGGGTGGTCGGTGCGCGCGTTGATGAACAGGAAGAAGTCGTGGCCCACGAGCTCCATCCGGTCGACGGCTTCCTCGACGGTCATCCATTCAGCACCGAACTCCTTCGTGCGGATGACGACGGGCGTGTAGTCCTCTTCCTCCGCCGAGTCGCCGATGACGGGCACCTCGCCCGTCGCCACGGCGCGCAGGACGTCGACCGACGCCGGTTCGACGTCGATGCCTTCCAGGGCTCCGGTTCCCTTGTCGAGCTTGGCCCCGCGGGGGTGGTTCCGCGCGTCGACCCGCTTGTCCTTGGCGCGACGCACCTGCTCTACGAGCTTGTCGACCGCGAGGTCGAGGGCGACGAACTTGTCGCCGTCCGTGGCCTCGGCCCGAACGATCGGTCCCTTTCCGGTGAGGGTCAGTTCGACGGTCTCATCATCCATGCGCCCGTTGCGGTAGGCGTGATGCGTGACCTTGATGTCGAGGCGCTGCGCACGGGGTGCGAGCGTCTCGATGCGACTGGACTTCTCTTCAGCCACCGTGCGGAAGCGATCCGTGATCCCGACTCCCACGCCGACGATGCTGGTTTCCATCCTGACCTCCTTGCTCCGGTCCGCCCGGTTCAAGGGCGGACCTTCGTTCGCCTTGGTCTCCCCCACGCTAGTGCGGCGAGCGAGCAATGTCACTCATGAACCGCCAGGAATATCTCCGACCGTCATCCGCAAGGGCGTGTCCGCGAGCACGACGGCGCCGACGACGCGTGAGCCGGCCTCGCGGAGCGCACGCTGCGCCTCGCGCAGCGTCGCCCCGGTGGTCATGACGTCGTCGACGATGACAGCGGCCGTCGTCCCGGGCCGTGCCACGAACGAGCCCGCGACATTCCGCTGCCGCTCGGCGCGGTCGAGGCGGCGCTGATCGAGGACGCGGCCGCGCACGCGGAGCCGACGTGCCGTGCGGACGTCGCCGTGCCGTGCGATCATCTCGGGCACGGCGTACCCCCGTCGTCGCAGGGCCGCCCGAGACGGCGGAACGGGAACGAGCACGGCGTCCTCCCACCCCGCATCGCGGACGAGGCCTGCCACCAGACGGCCGAGGGGGCGGCACAATCCGGTGCGGCCGTCTTCCTTGAGCGCTCGGATGATGCGTG
Source organism: Microbacterium sp. BDGP8 (assembly GCF_029991045.1). NCBI lineage: Bacteria > Bacillati > Actinomycetota > Actinomycetes > Micrococcales > Microbacteriaceae > Microbacterium > Microbacterium sp. BDGP8. The sequence goes on from NZ_CP120712.1 coordinate 2,514,495, forward strand.
CCGCAGCGCCCTCGTACCGCGCGAGGCTCCGGACGTCGAGACCGTCGGCATCGCGCCGGCGCGGTCGCGGGAGCTCCGCGACGCACGTCGCGCAGAGCGCGCGTCCCGGTGCGTCGCATCCGGCGCACCAGACGGGCATCAGGAGGTCGAGCGCGTCCGCGAGGTGTTCTCGCCAGGACTCGGAACGGGAGGCGATCGGCTGCACGCTTCCATGCTGTCGAGGCGCTCGCGTCGCCCCTGGCACCGAACCTCCCCGTTGTGGAAGAGAGCGCCGACACGGTCGGTGGGGAGGAGTCAGCGCGGCGAACCCTGTTGGCTGGCGAGCACCCGGATGCCGCCCGCGACCGTCGGCCAGGCCTGGCCCTTCTGCGCGTAGAGCACGCCCTCGCCGTCGAGCAGCCGCACGGCGCGCAACTGATTCGTCGCTGCGATGGCGACCGGCCCCGCCGGCGCCGTGATCCGCTCGCCGAACCCGCCCACCGACTGCGAGATGACGACATCGGCGTCGCCGTCCTCGGCGAGGACCGCGATGGTCGAACCGTCGACCCAGCTCGCGTCGATGCCCGTACCCGGCAGCTGGGTCACGGTCTCACGATCGCCGAGCCCGACGGGCGAGCCGTCGTCGTCGCGGAGGATGCCGGCGATCCACAGCGCCGGGCGCGAGCCGTCGCGAACCAGGGCGGCGATGCGCGTTCCGTCCCGTGACACCTCGATGCTCGAGATCTGCGATGCGCCCGGCCAGGCGTTCGCGATGGAGACGACCGTTCCGTCCGCCCCGGTCGCCGTCAGTCCCGACGGCGCACTGGCGGGAACGCTCCAGATGAATCCCTGCGGATCGATCGTGGGGTCGATCAGGCCCGCCCGCTCGTCGACGATCTCGAAGGTGGCGTCATCGCGCGCGCGCACGACGGCACCGGCGGCCGTGCGCACAGCGGCCGCACTCCGGTCGGTCCCCACCTGGATCGACTCGGGGTCGAGCTCGGGGATGACGGTCGACAGCCCGGGCAGCGGCTCGATCTCGGAGCCGGAGAGGAACCCGAAAGCGTCTTCGGTGAGCACGGCGGGTCGGACGTCGACGCGGATAGGACGGACGTCCACCGCCTGCGCAGCGACGGGCTCACCGTCGACCGACATCTGGGCGCCGCGGATGCCGGCGGACTGGAGGCTCGCGTCGAGCTGCGCCTGCATCCGGTTGCGGGTCTCGGGCACGATCGCGAGCGCAGACTGCGACAGCGGCACCTGTGCAACGCCCCCCTCGAGCGGAACCGCGCGGGTCGCGAGCTCGAGGCTCTCGGGGAACGCCGAGTACACCGCGCCGGACAGCCACGGGCTCGGGTCGCCGTCGATGAGGGCCTCGGTGATGTGGGTGGCCGCGTTGGTCGCCGGAAACCAGCGACGATCGGGCACGAGATACGTCCACGAGCGATCGAAGTACATCACGGAGTATTCGCGGAAGACCGCTTGGAACCGGGCACGGTCGAGCACGACGCCGTCGGGGGCGTCCGAGATGCGCCACTCGCCGTCCACCTCGACGAGAGCGAAGTCGAGCGGCATGGATCCGCCGTCGGTCACCGACAGTGCGCCGGACGCGTCGACCGCGGCCTCAGGGGTGATGGAGACCGTGACGGTCCCGTCGCCGGCGACGGTGTACACCCGTTCGCCGGGAAGGTCGATCGTGGCGCGCGCGGTCGGCTGCCACGACGATCGGAAGTCCGGTGCGAGGAACTGCCGGGCGGTCCCCCAGTCGTCCCGAGGCCCCGACCCGGCCGCGAGGAAGCCCGCGACGATCTGCTGCGGCGTTGCTCCCGGGGGCGGATCGTCGGGCAGGAACGAGAAGTCGACCGAGCCGGCTTCCTGATCGATCGGGGCGCCCGCGACGACCGGACCGGAGGTCGGCAGCCCCGTGCAGCCCGCGAGCAGCAGCACGAACAGCATCCCCAGGACGGCGGCGACCGGGCGCAGACGCATCACGACGAGCCTTTCGCGGAACGAGGAAGGGAGATCGGCTGGGTCAGGCCCAGGTCGTCGAAGGGTACGCCATCCTCACCGGGATCGACCGGGAGCGGGGAGTGCCCGTCGAGCGGCTCGCTGCGTCGAGGGATGGTGAGGACGAAATTCGTTCCGCGCCCGAGCTCGGACCACACCGCCAGGGTGCCGCCGTGGAGCCGCGCGTCGCCGAGGGCGATCGAGAGCCCCAGGCCGGTGCCCCCGATGGTGCGCTTGCGTGACGGATCGGCGCGCCAGAAACGGTCGAAGACGCGCTCGGCGTCGGCCGGGCGCATCCCGAGGCCGTAGTCGCGCACGCCGATCGCGACCGCTCGGGCATCGCTGTCGACGCTGACGACGATCGGTCGGCCTTCGCCGTGCTCGATCGCGTTGCCCAGCAGGTTGCGGACGATCCTGCGCACGCGTCGCGGGTCCATCTCCACGGGCGAGTAGCCCCCGGGTGCCACGAGGCGCACGTCGCTGCCGTGCTGCTCCGCGAGCTGCTCCATCGATGCGATGACATCCTCCGCGAGCTGCGTCATGCTCGTCGGCTCGCTCTCGAGCTGCACCGAGCCCGCGTCGTAACGGCTGATCTCGAGCAGATCGGTCAGCAGCACCTCGAACCGGTGCACCTGGTCGTGCAGCAGCTCCGCGGCGCGCGCCGCCACCGGATCGAACTCCTCGCGCCGATCGTTCAGCATGTCGGAGGCCAGCCGGATCGTCGTCAGCGGCGTGCGCAACTCGTGCGAGACATCCGATACGAAGCGCTGCTGAACCTGCGAGAGCTCCGCCAGCTCCTTGATCTGGGACTCGATGCTGTCGGCCATCGCGTTGAAGGACCGTCCGAGGGTCGCGAACTCGTCCTCGCCGCGCACCTGCAGCCGCACCGCGAGGTCTCCCGCCGCCAGTCGCGAGCTGCTCTCGGCGGCCTGGGCGATCGGCTCGGTGACCGAGCGCAGCACGATCCACGAGATCGCGCCGATGAGGACGACCAGCCCCACGCCGACGATCCACAGCGTGATCTGGACGAAGCCGAGCGTCTGGGCCTCGCTGGCGAGGTCGTACCCGAGATACAGCTCGTAGGCGCCTACCTCCGGCAGCACGATCTGCTGCCCGACGACGATGCCGGGCACCTGCCCGCCGCCGGAGACGGCGAAGCCGACGGGCTGCCACCACTGCAGCTCGTCGTCGCTCTGCACCTGTGCGCGAAGCGCGTCGCTGATGCGGTCGGCCGGGAGACCCGCCGAGTCGAAGTCCTGCGGCGCGATGGCGGACGGTTCCGAGGAGATCCGGAAGGCGGCGATGCGATCGGTCGAGGACTGCCGCTGGATGGACGTGCGCACGCTCTCCATCAGGTTGTCGACCGCGACGACATCGCCCCCGACCTCGGCGGCATCCAGGGTCGCCTGCGCCGACTGGGTCGCGCGCTGAGCCTCTCCGAGGAGTTGCGAGGTGCGCGACTCGAAGAGGTCGTTCTGAATCGCCAGCGACATCCACACCAGCGCCACGGTGATCGTCAGCGCCGTGGCACCCAGCGTGATCGCGACGGTGCGGAACCGCAGCGATCGTCGCCAGGTCCGGGCGAGCCGCCGCCCCCAGGACCGCCAGCCGTGCGTCGCGACCGTCGCCGTCGTGACGGTGCGGATGGGCATCGGAGCGTCAGATGACGGCGCCGGCGCGATAGCCGACGCCGCGGACGGTCGTCACGATGCGCGGGTTGTCGGGGTCGATCTCGACCTTCGCCCGCAGCCGCTGCACATGCACGTTCACGAGCCGCGTGTCGGCCTTGTAGTGGTAGCCCCACACCTGCTCGAGGAGCATCTCGCGCGAGAAGACCTGCTGCGGCTTCGAGGCGAGCGCGACGAGCAGCTCGAACTCCAGCGGCGTCAGCGCGATGGCGTCGCTGCCGCGCCGGACCTCGTGGCCCTCGACGTCGACGACGAGATCGCCGATGCGCAGCGACTCGGAGGCCGACGCGACCGCGGGGCGCAGGCGCGTGCGGATGCGGGCGACGAGCTCCTTGGGATTGAACGGCTTGACGATGTAGTCATCGGCGCCCGACTCGAGCCCGCGCACGACGTCGGCCGTGTCGGTGCGCGCGGTCAGCATGATGATCGGCACGCCCGACTCCGCACGCACCTGCGTGCAGATCTCGATGCCGTCCACGCCGGGGAGCATGAGGTCGAGGAGGATGAGGTCGGGTTTCTCGGTGCGCCAGGTCTCGACAGCCGCCGCGCCGTCGGCGCAGAAGACGGTGTCGAACCCCTCGGTGCGCAGCACGATGCCGATCATCTCCGCCAGTGCGGTGTCGTCATCGACCACCAGGATGCGAGAAGTCATGGGCGGCGTTCGTCTTTCGGCTCGGGCTCGCGCGCGACGTGCGCGTATTCACCGTACCCGACCCACGGACCCGCGACTCCGGATGCCGCGCCCTCGTGTGACACGATGGGTTCGACCGAGCCGACTGTTCCAGGAGTGCATCGTGACGTCATACCCCGCGTGGACGCCGGCGCCGCGTCCCGGCATCATCCCGCTTCATCCACTCTCGTTCGGGGTGATCCTGGGCCGTTCGTTCTCCGCCCTACGGCAGAACCCCAAGGTGCTGCTGGGCTTCGCGCTGGTCGTGCAGACGGTCGCGATCCTCGTCGCCACCGCGGGCATCGTCGCGGTGGGCTTCGCGACCTTCGGCCGACTCGCGTCGCTGCGCCCCGGCACCGACGAGTTCGAGACGGTCCTGGCCGGGTCCATCGCGATCAGCGGGGCGACGGCGCTGGTGCTGTCGCTGGCCTCCGGCGCGCTCGGCGTACTCGTGCAAGGCGTCGTGGTCAGCGAGGTGGCCCATGCCGTCGTCGCCGAGAAGCACACGCTCGGCGCGCTGTGGCGGCGGGTGAAGCCGGTGGCGTGGCGACTGATCGCATACTCCGCTCTGGTCTTCCTCATCGTGGCCGTCGTCATCGGCGTCCTCGCCGCGGGCGTCATCGGGCTCGCCGTGAGCGTGGGGCCGGCGGCGATCGTCCTCGCCATCCTCCTGGCCCTGTCGGCGATACCGCTCAGCCTGTGGCTGAGCACGAAGCTGCTGCTGGTGCCCTCGGTCATCGTCCTCGAGCAGGCGAGCGTCTTCGGGGCGATCGGGCGATCCTGGCGGCTCACCCGCGGCCGGTTCTGGCCGACGCTCGGGATCATCGTCATCATCTCGATGAGCTTCGGCATCCTCGCGCAGGTCATCAGCGTGCCCTTCTCGTTCGTCACGATGGGGCTGACATCGGTCATCACTCCGACCGGCGACCCCGAACCCGGCCAGATCATCGCCCTGCTCGTCGGCACGCTGTTCGCCCAGGCGTTCGTCACCCTCATCCAGACCATCGCGGTCATCGTCCAGTCGACCGCCGGCGCGCTCGTCTACATCGACTGCCGGATGCGCCGCGAGGGACTCGACCTCGATCTGTCGGCGTACATCGATCAGCGCGATGCCGGCACGCCCGCGCCCGATCCGTATCGGCGAAACGTGGGACGCGCGATGGACGGACGCTGGCAGCCACCCGGGGCCTATGCCGGCACGCAGCCGGGCTACCCGCCGCCGCCCACACAGTACCCCGGCTATCAGCCCGTTCAGTCCCCGCCCGCCGGATCGCCCGCGCCGCAACAGCCCGCCGCGGCAGCCGAGCCCCCCGTCGCACCGGCGGACCGCCCGTCGTCGACCGACTGGACCGCTCCGGGCGCTGACCGCGCATGAGGCTCTTCGCCACCCCGATCGCGCCCGACCCGGACGAAGCCCGTCGATGGGCGGAAGAGGAACTGTCGAAGACCGCGTACCAGGAAGCCGAGCCCACCCCGATCGACCGCTTCGCGCGCGGCGTCGTCGACTTCTTCGCGGCTCTCTTCAGCGGGCAGGTACCCGCGACGCTCGGCCCGTGGCTCGCGGTCGGCGCGATCGTGGTGCTGCTGGTGCTGGTCGCCGTGGCGATCCTCATCTGGGGGCGTCCCCGCGCGGTCGTCCGCTCGCGCGCGAGCGTGCCGCTCTTCGGTGACGACGAGACGAGAAGCGCCGCTCAGCTGCGCTCGGACGCCGAGGATGCCGCGCGCCGCAGCGCGTGGGACGAAGCCATCGTGCTGCGGATGCGTGCGCTCGCCCGTGGACTCGCCGAGCGGACGATCGTCGACCCGGCCCCGGGCACGACCGTGCATCGCTTCGCTGCTGAGGCGGGGCGCGCCTTCCCGGCAGAGAGCGTGGAGCTCGAAGCGGTGGCGCGGACCTTCGACGACGTTCGCTACCTTCGACGCCCGGGAACAGCCGAGGGCTACGCCGCCGTGCGCGCCCTCGATGAGCGACTGGCCGGCGCGCGGGTCGAGGTGCCCGTATGAGCGCGGGGGTCGCGACGCCGCCCGTCGCCCGTCGATCGCGCTCGGTGCTCGGCTGGGCGGCGGTGACCGCCGGCCTTCTCGTCGCCGGCATCGCCGTCGCCGCCATCGCCGGCATCAACACCATGCCGGCACAGGGCCTCCTCGATCCGGAGGCCGCGGGGCCGGAGGGCTCGCGCGCACTGGCCGAACTGCTGCGCGATCGCGGCGTCGAGGTCGAGATCGCCCGCGACCGCACGGCAGCCCTCCAGGCGCTCGAGGGCGGCGACGCGACGCTCGCGATAGCCGACACCGCACCCCTCGACGACGACGACCTCCGGGAGTTGCGGGATGCCGCCTCCGGCGTCGTCCTGCTCGAGCCACGCACGCGCGATCTGCGTGTGCTCCTCGGAGACCCGCGCAGTGCCGGCTTCGGCGACGGCTCAGCCGCCGCACCCTCGTGCGACCTGCCCGCCGCCGCCGTCAGCGGACCGGTCCGGCCGGGCGAGGTGTTCAGCGGAGAGGGGGCAGACCGCACCTGTTACGCGGCCGGCGACGGCTACGGCCTCATCGTCTCGGACCGCGGCGCCGACACCGTCGTCGCTCTGGACGCGACCGCGCTGCTGGTCAACCAACGGCTCGCCGAAGAGGGCAACGCCGCGCTCGGCCTGAATCTGCTGGGCGGCACCGGCACTGTCGTGTGGTACCTGCCGTCCATCGGTGACGGTTCCCTCACCGCCGCGCCGTCGCTGGGTGAGCTCACGCCTCCCTGGGTGACGCCGTCGATTCTCCTGCTCGTCGCCTCGGCCGTCGCGGCCGCCATCTGGCGGGGCCGGCGCTTCGGCCCGCTCGTGGCGGAGAATCTGCCCGTCACCGTCCGCGCGTCCGAGACCACCGAGGGGCGGGCACGCCTGTACGCCGCGTCAGCCGACCCCGTGCACGCGCTCGACCAGCTCCGCCGCGAGACGTTGCGCCGCATCGCGCGACTGCTGGGACTCGGCGCCGCAGACGCCGGCGCGATCGCCGATGCCGCGGCGAGCCGCATCGGAGACGATCGCGCGCGCGTCCGCGGCATCCTGCTCGATGACCTCCCCCGTAACGATCGCGACCTCGTCGACGCCGCCGACCGTCTGCGCGAGGTGGAAGCAGCAGTCCTCCGATCCGTCCGTCCCGAAAGGAACACCCCATGAGCGAGACCGCACCCGGCGACCTGCGCGAGGCGATGAACCGCGTCCGGCTCGAGGTCGGCAAGGCCGTCGTCGGACAGGACGGGGCCGTCACGGGCCTCCTGATCGCGCTTCTCGGCCGCGGACACGTGCTGCTCGAGGGCGTGCCCGGCGTCGCCAAGACGCTGCTCGTGCGCACCTTCAGCCGAGCGGTCGGCCTCGACACCGCCCGCATCCAGTTCACCCCCGACCTCATGCCGGGCGATGTCACCGGATCGCTCGTCTACGACGCCCGCGCCGGGGAGTTCGAGTTCCGTTCCGGACCCGTCTTCACCAATGTGCTGCTCGCCGACGAGATCAACCGCACGCCGCCGAAGACGCAGGCCGCGTTGCTCGAGGCCATGGAGGAGCGCCAGGTCTCGGCCGACGGCGTCTCGCGTCCGCTGCCCGATCCGTTCCTCGTCGCCGCGACGCAGAACCCGGTCGAGCACGAGGGCACCTACACCCTGCCCGAGGCCCAGCTCGACCGCTTCCTCCTCAAGCTCGTGATCGACCTGCCCGCGCGCGACGACGAGATCGCCGTGCTGCGCCGCCACGCCGACGGCTTCCGACCCGGATCCCTCGAGAGCGCGGGCGTGTCGGCGGTCGTCACCGCCGCCGAGATCCGCGCCGCCCAGCAGGCCGCGGCCGCTGTGGCGGTTTCCGACGACGTCCTCGGCTACGTCGTGGATCTCGCCCGGGCGACCCGGCAGTCCCCCTCGGTCCAGCTGGGCGCGAGCCCGCGTGCCGCGACCGCGCTGCTCGCCGCCGCCAAGGCGTGGGCCTGGCTGGGCGGCTACCCGGCGATCACGCCGGACCACGTGCAGACGATGCTCGTTCCCGCGTGGCGCCACCGGCTGCAGCTGCGCCCGGACGCCGAGATCGAGGGCGTCTCCGCGGACACGATCCTCAGCTCCGTGCTGCAGCAGACCCGCGTACCGATCTGAGGCGTCGTGTACCTCTCCGGCCTGTTCGTGCTGCTCGTCGCCGCCGGCGTCGTGCCCGTCGTGCTCGCCCCCGCGGCGGGGCTCGATGCGGCGTGGGCGGCGCTCGCGTGGATCGGGCTGTGCCTCGTCCTCGCCACCGTCGACGTCATAGCCGCCGGACCGCTGCGCACCGTTGAGATCGAGCGTCGCATCCCCTCACGCGCGCGGGCGGGCGAGCCCGTCGAGACGAGCATCCTGTTGCGCAATCCTGGAGCCCGCGGCATCCGTGGTCTCCTTCGCGACGGCTGGCAGCCGACCGCCGGTGCCGGCGACGCGCGCGCCGCCGTCGACCTTCCTGCGGGTGAGCGGAGAGCTGTCGCCATGCCGCTCCTCCCCCGGCGCCGGGGCGAGCTGCGCTCGGCGTTCGTCGCGCTGCGCAGCCGCGGCCCGCTGGGGCTCGCGGGGCGGCAGCGGGTGATCGCGGCACCGGGTGCGCTGCGCGTGCTGCCCCCGTTCGCCTCGCGTCGGCATCTGCCGTCGCGGCTCGCCCGGCTGCGCGAGCTCGACGGCAACACGAGCGTCCAGGTGCGCGGGCGCGGCACGGAGTTCGACAGCCTGCGCGAATACGTGCGGGGTGACGACGTCCGCTCCATCGACTGGCGTGCGACCGCCCGCGCCGGGACGACGATGCTGCGCACCTGGCGTCCGGAACGCGATCGACACGTCGTGATCGTCATCGACACGGGCCGCACCAGCGCATCGCGCGTGGGTGACGGTGTCCGTCTGGATGCCGCGATGGAGTCGGCGCTGCTGCTCAGCGCCCTCGCCCAACGTGCCGGCGACCATGTCCATCTGCTCATGTTCGACCGTGCTCGGCGCGCGCGGGTCACCGGCATCGACGGCCCGCGGTTGCTGCCTGCCCTCGTGGACGCGATGGCACCGGTCGAGCCGACGCTCATCGACACCGACTGGAACGCCGTCCTCACGGAGGTGCGTGCGCTGACGTCGCGGCCCTCTCTCGTGGTGCTGCTGACCGCGCAGGACGCCCCCGATGCCGCCCGGGGTTTCCTCGGAGCCCTGCCATCGTTGACGGAGCGCGCCACCGTTCTCGTCGGGTCGGCACAGGATGCACCCGAGGCTGCGCCGGCTGAGCGTACCGCCGAGGACGTCTACCGCGAAGCCGCGATCGCGCACGCCACGCGTGATTCGGAGTCGGTCGCGGCGGCGATCCGTCGCGCCGGCGGCGCCGCCCTCAGCGCGACGCCCGACGTGCTGCCCCCCGCGATCGCCGACCACTACCTCGCACTGAAGGCCGCCGGCCGCCTCTGACCCAACCCGCAGCCGTGCTCTACCCGTGCCCGCGTTGCAGCGTCCCTTTCACCTGGCAGCTCGCGCCCTCTCGCGCCTCAAGTTTGGGCACCAACTGCCAACCCAAACCCGCAGCCCCGCCCCACCCCGGGCCCCGCGTTGCGGCATCCCTTTCACCTGGCAGCTCGCGCCCCTACACGCCCCAGGTCGGGGCCCCAACTGCCAACCCAAACCCGCAGCCCCTGCTCACGTGGCAACTCGCGCCCCCTTCCGAGCCGGGTTTGGGCACCAACTGCCAACCCAAACCCGCAGCCCCGCCCCACCCCGGGCCCCGCGTTGCAGCATCCCCTTCACCTGGCAGCTCGCGCCCTCTCGAGCCTCAAGTTTGGGCACCAACTGCCAACCCAAACCCGCAGCCCCTGCTCACCTGGCAGCTCGCGCCCCTACGAGACCCAGGTTGGGGCCCCAACTGCCAACCCGAACCCGAACCCGAACCAGCGCGAGCAGCGACGACGAAGGCCCGCCCCGGGGAATCGGGACGGGCCTTCGCAGGGATGCTGCGGGTCAGCGCAGGTCGAAGCGGTCGAGCTCGGTGACCTTGGTCCAGGCGGCGACGAAGTCGCGCACGAACTTCTCGCTCGCGTCATCCGAGGCGTACACCTCGGCGATGGCGCGCAACTCCGAGTTGGAGCTGAACAGCAGGTCGACGCGCGTGCCGATGCCGATCTCCGAACCGTCGGCGTTCACGCCGCGGAAGGCGTGCGAGCCGGGGTCGAGCGGCTTCCAGGTGGCGCCGAGGTCGAGCAGCTTCACGAACACGTCGTTCGTCAGCACGCCCGGACGCTCGGTGAACACGCCGAACGACGATCCGTCGTAGTTCGCTCCCAGGGCGCGAAGGCCACCGACGAGCACGGTCATCTCGGGAGCGCTCAGCGTCAGCAGGTTCGCCTTGTCGATCAGGTGGTGCTCCGCCGGCAGGAACGCGTTCGGGCCGTAGTAGTTGCGGAACCCGTCGGCGACCGGCTCGAGGTGGCTGAACGACAGCTCGTCGGTCTGCTCCGCGGTGGCGTCGGTGCGTCCGGGACGGAAGGGAACCGTCACCTCGACGCCGCCGTCGCGGGCGGCCTTCTCGACACCGGCGTTGCCCGCCAGCACGAGGAGGTCGGCCAGCGAGACCTTCTTGCCGTCGGCACGGCCGTCGTTGAACGACGCCTGCACGCTCTCGAGCACGCCGAGCACGCGCTGCAGCTGGGCCGGGTTGTTGGCCTCCCAGTCCTTCTGCGGGGCGAGACGGATGCGGGCGCCGTTGACGCCGCCGCGCTTGTCGCTGCCTCGGAACGTCGAGGCCGCGGCCCACGTCGTCGAGACGAGCTCGCTCACGGTCAGGTCGGTCGCGAGGATGCGCGCCTTGAGGTCGGCGGCATCCGCGTCATCGATCAGCTCGTGGTCGACGGCGGGCAGCGGGTCCTGCCAGATGAGCTCCTCCTGCGGCACCTCGGGTCCGAGGTAGCGGGCGATGGGGCCCATGTCGCGGTGCGTGAGCTTGAACCAGGCGCGGGCGAACGCGTCGCCGAAGGCCACCGGGTCGTCCTTGAAGCGACGCGAGACCTCGTCGTAGGCGGGGTCCATGCGCAGCGCGAGGTCGCTCGTGAGCATGCGCGGCTCGCGGCGGCCGTCGGAGTGCGCGAGCGGCACCATGTCGGCACCGGCACCGTTGACGGGACGCCACTGGTGTCCGCCGCCGGGGCTGCGCATGAGCTCCCAGTCGTAGGCGTAGAGGATGTGGAAGAACTCGTTGTCCCAGCGGGTGGGGTGATACGTCCAGGTGACCTCGAGGCCCGACGTGATCGTGTCGTCGCCGTGGCCGGTGCCGAAGTTGTTCTTCCAGCCCAGGCCCTGCATCTCGACGCCCGCGGCCTCGGGGTTGTCCTCGAGGTTCGAGTCGGGGGCCGCGCCGTGGGTCTTGCCGAAGGTGTGGCCACCGGCGATGAGGGCGACGGTCTCCTCGTCGTTCATGCCCATGCGGCCGAACGTCTCACGGATGTCGCGGGCCGACTTCAGCGGGTCGGGCTCGCCGTTCGGACCCTCGGGGTTGACGTAGATGAGGCCCATCTGCACGGCGGCGAGGGGCTTCTCGAGGTCACGGTCGCCGGAGTAGCGCTCGTCGGCGAGCCACGTCGTCTCGGGGCCCCAGTACACGTCGTCGTCCGGCTCCCAGACGTCGGGACGGCCGCCGGCGTAGCCGAAGGTCGAGAAGCCCATGGACTCCAGCGCGACGTTGCCGGCGAGGATCATGAGGTCAGCCCACGAGATCGACTGGCCGTACTTCTTCTTGACGGGCCACAGCAGGCGCCGAGCCTTGTCGAGGTTGACGTTGTCGGGCCAGCTGTTCAGGGGGGCGAAGCGCTGCTGGCCGGCCCCACCGCCGCCGCGGCCGTCGGTGACGCGGTACGTGCCGGCCGAGTGCCAGGCCATACGGATCATGAGCGGGCCGTAGTGACCGAAGTCGGCCGGCCACCAGTCCTGCGACGTGGTCAGGACCTCTTCGATGTCCTTCTTCACGGCGGCGAGGTCGAGCGACTCGAACGCGGCCTTGTAGTCGAAGTCCTCACCGACGGGGTTGGCCACGGCGGGGTTCTTCTTCAGGATGCGCAGGTTGAGCTGGTTCGGCCACCAGACGTGGTTGGCGTTGCCGACCGTCGGGTGAGGCTGTCCGCCGTGCGATCCGTGGCCGTGCCCCTGTCCCTGCTCGCCGCCGTGGATGACGGGGCAGCCGCCGGCGTCGTTGGAACGCGGCCGGGTCTCGCCGTCGGCGCGCTCGTCTTCGGGTGTGTCGATGGGGGTGACCGCCTGGTCGGTGTCGGTCACGTCCTCGCCGATGGGCGCGGACTGCTGGTCGCGATCGCTCATGGGGATCCTTCCGTTGGGGGTTTTCGGGAGAGAGAGAAGATCAGGATGCTGCCGGGGGCGCGGATGCGGCGCACGCCGCACACCGACCCCAGTAGGTCACCTCGGCCGAGGCGACCTCGAACCCGTGGTCGTCGGACGGGTGCAGGCACGGCGTGTGCCCGACGGCGCAGTCGACGTCTTCGACCCGGCCGCACTCGGTGCACACGAGGTGGTGGTGGTTGTCGCCGACGCGCAGCTCGAACAGCATGGAGCGGCCGGCGGGCTCGATGCGCCGAGCGAGACCGGCGTCGGCGAAGTCGTTGAGGGCGTTGTACACCGACTGCCGACTGGTCTGCGGCATCCGCTGGACGACGGCCGCATAGACCTCGTCGGCACTGGCGTGGGGGCTCGCATGCAGAGCGTCGTAGACGGCGGAGCGGGACTCGGTCACACGCAGACCGAAGGCGCGGATGGCCTCGGGAGCGGTCGCGATCGTCATGCCCCGATCGTATCCGGCATTTTTGATCAGATCAAATTAAGCCGCGGTGAACGCGCTCGTCAGCCCGCGACGAGACGCGGGGTGCCGGCCTCGTATTCGGTGAGGTCACCGGTCTCGCCCCGCCGCGCCGCGATGCGGCCCAGGCCCAGCATGTATGCGAGGAACACGGCGAGGGCCAGTGCACCGATGCCGATCTTGATCGGCCACGGCCAGGGCTGACGCGTCACGAAGCCCTCGACGAGCCCGGAGAGCGCGAGGGCGAGGATCAGTCCGATCGCCACCGTCGCGAGGGATCTGCCGGCGGCTGCGAGCGCCTCGCCGCGGCTGCGCCGCCCGGGCGCGACCCACGCCCAGAAGATGTGCAGACCCGTCGCCCCGGCCACGAAGATGCAGGTGAGCTCGAGCAGGCCGTGCGGTGCGATGTGCAGCAGGAAGACGTCGCCGCGGTCGAACGAGATGAGGATCGCCGCTGCCTGACCGATGCTGACGGCGTTCTGCATGAGCACCATGACCGGCCACAGGCCGGTGATCCCGAACAGCACGCATTGGGCGGCGATCCACGCATTGTTCGTCCACACGGTTCCCGCGAACACCGCGGCGGGGTTCTCGCTGTAATAGGCGGTGAAGTCGTTCTCGGCATACTGCTCGAGCTGCGCCTGCGAGCCGAGGGCGGCGACCGCGGCCGGATCGCCCGAGACCCAGAAGGCGACGAGGGCACTGATCACGACGAAGCCGACGGCGACCGCCAGCGTGGTCCAGCGCACGCGGTACAGCGCGGCCGGCAGCTGCTGCAGGAAGAAGCGGGGCAGCTGCCGGAGCACGTTCTCGGGGGCTCCGGTCAGCCGCAGACGTGCGCGCGACAGGATCATCGAGAGCCGATCGCCCTCGACGCTGCGACCCGCCGAGGTCTTGATGTCGGCGAGATCGGCCGACGCCGCGCGATAGCGGGTGACCAGTTCGTCGACCTCGTCGCTCGACAAGCGGCGGGCGCGGCCGAGCGCGTCGAGCCGATCCCATTCGGCGCGACGCGCGGCGACGAGGGCGTCGAGGTCCATTTGCTTAACTGTACCCATGACCACGCCCGCTCCCCCGGTGCAGATCGCCCAGGACGAGATCCTCACCGGCGAGGCGGTCGCACTCGACGTTCAGCCCCTCGGCTTCTTCCTCCGCGCGCTCGGAGCTCTCATCGACGTCCTCTGCGGCGTCGCGCTGCTGCTGCTGTCCTACTTCGTCGGAGGCTTCGTTGTCGGGGGCCTCGGCCTCGAGAACCTGTCCGGAATCCTCGTCGTCTCGGCGCTCGTCCTCGTGCTCGTCGTCATCCCGACGGCGATCGAGACGCTCACGCGCGGCCGCAGCCTCGGGAAGCTGGCGGTCGGCGGTCGCATCGTCCGCACCGACGGTGGCGCCACCGGATTCCGACAGGCCTTCATCCGCGCCCTCGTCGGTGTGCTGGAGATCTGGTTCACCTTCGGCGCACTCGCGGGGATCGTCGCGACGTTCACCCCGCGATCGACCCGCCTCGGCGACATGGTCGCGGGAACGTACTGCGAACGCACGCGCGCGCCCCGCCTCCCGACCCCCGCCGGGCCCGTCCCCGGTCAGCTGCAGGAATGGGCGGAGGTGGCCGATGTGGGAAGACTGCCCGACCGCATCGCCCGACGGGCGACTCAGTTCGCACGCTCGGCCGAGGGCATGGAACCGGGGGCGCGCTCGCGCTCGGCGGCGATGATCGCCGCCGAGATCGCACCTTTCGTCTCACCCCTGCCGCACTCGGACCCGGAGACGCTCGTGCGAGCGGTCGTGGCGGTGCGACGCGACCGCGAGTACGCCGCGATCATGCGAACCGACGAGCGCGCAGCGGCGCTCGTCGGCGCGGCCCAGGGGACGCCGCGCGGATTCCCGGTCAGACCCGCAGGGTCTCGTGCCGGATGACGACCCAGCCCTTGGGCACCGACAGGCGCTCGGTGTGGATGGCGCAGAGGTCGTGCGCGTGCGGGTCCGTTCCGCCGCCGAGCGGACCCAGGGCGGCCATCTGGTCGCCGTAGTCGAAGGTGAGGGTCGTCACGGCCTCGCGGGCGCAGCCCACCTTCGAACACAGTCTCTCGCGCATCGCATCCACGGTAACGCCGTGTACCCCGTACGTCCGGATGCCGCGCCGAGCCTCCGCCCCTCGCGGCATAGGATGGCCTCATGATCCGGCGTCGTTCCCGACCCGTCCCGCCGCGGCGGAACCGGCCGTCGCGGCACGGCCGTCATGGCCGCGATGACCGGAGCCCCGTCGTGCGGCCGCCACTCCCTCCCCTCGAGACGCGCTCCGAGCGATTCGATCTGTCGGTGGGCACCGCTGCTGAGTTCCTGCGCAGCGCCTGGCCCGAGCTGCGGGAGGTCCGCTTCGAGGTCGCCGGGATGCCCGCGGCGAGCGACGAAGACGGCATCCCTCGCTGGCAGGTCTTCGCCGCCGAGAAACGGATCGTGCTGTACCGCCTGCCGATAGAGCGCTTGAACCGACTGCACCGGAACGACGACCTGCACCGCCGGATGATGGTCGAGAGCTGCGTCTTCCGCGCTGCGGCCGAGTACCTCGATCGCGACCCGTGGGATCTCGGGCCCGATCGCTTCCGCTTCCTCTGACCGACGCCTAGGGATAGACGGTGAGTTCGGCCGCCGCTGCGGCGGAACCGGCCACCGGGTAGGTTCCGAGCTGTCCGTCGCCCGAGAAGCCGATGGAACCGCGGATGCCGCCGGCCCCGGGATCGATCCGGTAGATCGTTCCGGCTTCGACCTCGATCGTCCGCGACTGCCCGGCGGCGAGTTCGACCGTCCGGGGCGTTCCGCCGCTCACCGGCGTCACCGTGGCGATGGTCTCGCGGTCGGCCGTCAGCGTGAGCGTCGGCCCGGGGGCCGGCGCGACGGCGACGAGAGTGGGGGCCTCGACGAGCGGCGCTGCCACCGCCCAGGCGAAGTCGGCAGGGGCCGCCAGGTCGGTCGATGTCCATGCCGCCGCCACGAGAGGCGCATCCGCGGTCGCGGTCACCGTGTAGTCGCCGACGGGCATCCCCGTCACCTCGAGCTCGACCGGTCGGCCAGCCGTGAGGGCGATGTCATCCTGCTGGGACACCACACCGCCGTCCGCGACGGAACGCACCGTGACGCTCGCGCCTGCGTCGGCCGCTGTGGCCATCAGGCGCACCGAGAGCCCTCCGGCCGAAGCGCCGGAGTCGGGTGCGACCGTCACGTTCACGGCCGGGATCACCTGCTGGGGAGCGGGGAGCGCGCTCGCACCGATCTGGTCCACTCCGCCCGCGATGAGCGTGCGGGTCAGTGTCGACTGCAGCGAGGCCCGGACGGGGGCGCCTTGGGCCGTGACCTGCACGACCGGGCTCTGCTCGCCGCGACGGAGAGCCGCGAGGGGGATGGCCCGCTGCGAGCGAGCCCCGACGACGATGCCTTGGCCCGCGACGGGTTCCTGCATACCGTCGGCGCCGAACACGCGGAGGTCGACGGTCGCGGCGACATCGCCCGGGTTCGTCAGGAGGACCAGGTCGCTGGCGCCCGTCGCCGCCGATCCGCCGACCAGCCACGACTCCATCGCGGGACGCGTGCATGCCGAGACGGCGAGTCCGCGCAGGTCGGCCTCGTCGAGCGATGCGGCCGACGCCGCGCCGAGATCCGTCGGACGACCTCCCGTCGGCTCTGCCGAGAAGGCCGCCGGCGGCGCGCCGTCGTCGGCGCGGTCGGGAGCAGCGAGGGTGTACTCGGTGGGTTCGGCCCCGTCGGCAGCCGCGACGACGGTCGACGACGCGGCGCTGGTGATCGCGCTCGCGGCCGTCGCGTCACGGCCGAGCGCGAGCAGGGGCCCGTCGCACGCCGCGACCGAGCGCGCCGCCTCGGGCACAACGTCGAGCGACATCGGCTCGCGCGTGAGGGTCGGCCACGGCGCGGCAGCGGCAGCGATCACGCCGCCGCCGATGACGACAGCGGTCACGGCTCCCGCCGCGAGACGGGTCACGAGTGCAGTTCGCGTGGTCATCGGTCCCTCCTGCGGAGCGCGCGTATCCCCACGAGACGCGGAGCGGCCCGAGATGCCGATCGGCTGCCCCGCGTGGGCAGGGCCAGCAGCAGGGCGATGGCGAACACCGCGGCGATGCCGCTCCACGCTGCGGCGGCGAATGCGCGCGCGGATGCCGGCGCGTCCGCCCGGGGAGCCACCTCACCGGACAGGCGCCACAGCTCGCCCTTGTCCGTCGAGCCGACGGCGTCCAAGCCGTCGCGGCTGCCCAGCGCCGTCGCCGCCGCGAGGCGTGTGCTGCGGGCCGCCGCGGATTCGTCGTCGCCGTTCGACGCGAGCAGGATGAACGCGACACCGTGGTCGCGCAGCTCGCCTACGACGTCGTTCGCGGTATCGGCGACGAGGTCGGCGGCGACCTGCGCCGCTTCCCGATCGGCATCGGTCAGCTCCGTGCGCGCGGTGACGAGTGAGGACTGGCCGCCGAGGGTCGCGCTGCCGCCCCAGACGACATCGACCGCGACACCGTCGTCGGTGGGAGTCAGCACGATGGTTCCGAGTCCCGGCGTGTTCGCCCCCTCGGCCGCCACGAATGCGGGAAGGGTGCTCGTCTCGCCGCGACCGACGGCCGCGGCATCCCGCGCGTGAGCGGTCAGCGTCGGGACGGCTGCGACGACCAGACCGGCGACGGCGATCGCGGCGGCGACCGTCCGGACCGCTCGAACCGGCACCACGCTGTCGAGCGTCAACAGCGCCGCGCCGACGACTCCGATCCACGCGAGGCTGAGGGCGGCGCCCGGCCAGAGCGGGATCGCGGTCGTCCCGTCGATGGCGACTGCCAGGCCTGCCGCGGCGAAGGCGGTCGCGACTCCGAGACCCGCGACGGTCAGGAGCACGATTCCGACGAAGCGACGCGTCGACGCGGCAGCGGCGAGCGCGAGCGCGAGCAGAGGCGCGGTGAACAGCAGCAACCACCACACCGGGCCGGAGGCTCCCGTGAAGGCCGCCCACCCCGCATCCGCAGGGAACCCGGCGGCGAACAGGAATCTCCCGACGACATCATCGGCGAATCGCGGGCCGCTCCACGGCACCCCCGGGTCGGCCAGCAGCGACCACGGGTCTCCGGCGCGGAGCCGCGCGAGAACGAGCGGTGCCGACAGCGCGAGCGACGGGAGGATGATCCACAGCCACCGGAACGCCGCGCGCCGGCCCCGGAGCACCATCGACAGCACGACGGCGAAGACCCAGATGATCACGACGGGAGCGGACAGAACCGGGGAGCAGGCCAAGACGACGGCGAGGAGGATCGAAGCCGTACCTGCATTGCCCCACGAACGGTGAGCGCCGGCAGCGGTGAACGCCAGCCACGGCAGCACGAGGTGGACGATGACGGATGCCGGGCGCCCGTCGACCAGTGCCACGAGGAACATCGGCGCCAGTGCCCAGATCGCGGCACCGACAATGCGCAGCGCCGCACGCTCGGTGACGCGCGTGGCAGCGAACCATCCGCCGAGCACCGCGAGCGGGAGGGCGAGGAGCCACAGCACCACGAGCGCGCGCGACGGGTCCGTCGGCGAGAACGATGCGAGCACAGCGAGAACGGCGCTGAACGGGTCAGCGGGGCCGACCGCTTCCCACCCGAGCGGTCGTTGCGCACCCGTCGCCTCGGACCAGGCGCGGGCCGCGTTGGCGGCGAGCGGAGCGAGGGCTCCGCCGCCGATGGAGGGCCAGCTCAATGCCGCGGGCATCGCCGCGATCGAGACGACGAGGGCTGCGAGGACTGCCCACGCACCACCGCCGGAGAAGAAGCCGAGCTCGGTCCGACGCGGACCGTCGCCGGCGGGCTGATCCTCGATGAGACGCTGCCGCATGACCCGTGAGCTGACTCGCAGCGACGCCAGTTGCGACCAGGATGCGCGCCGGTGACGAGCGATCCGACGTCGGGCGCGGGCGACGGCACGCAACCGGACCAGCACGGTCACGGCGGCCGACCATTCCGGGCCGATCCGCGCGGGACGTTTGCCGACGAGGTCGACGACGCTGCGCCAGAGCGCCAGTGGCAGGAGCGTGAGCCAGTGCAGTACGACGACGGGCGGCGGGGCGTAAACCAATCGCCGATGCAGCTGCGCGACGCGTGCGGCATGCGTGACGCGGGCGCGGGCGCCCGTGGTCCGCGGTGCTGGGGGGCCGGCCACGCCGTCGTGCGCGACGGCGATGCGCGCCCCGGGCGCGAGGACCACGCGGCCGCCGGCCAGACGCACACGCACGCCGAGATCGAGCCCCTCGTCGGCACCGGCGAGGGCATCGTCGAGCCCGTCGAGCTCCCGCCACGCCGCGGTGTGGACGAGGATGCCGCGCACATCACCGCCGAGGACGTCGTCCGTACCGTCGTGTTGGCCCTGGTCGTGCTCACCGTCAGCGAGACCGACCGCAGCGCCGAACCTCGTCATCGAGCGTCCCAGCGAGACGATGCGCGTGTTGTCATCCCACTCGACGAGCTTCGGAATGGCGATCGCGACGGACGGCGCCGTCTCGAGGGCGGCGGCCAGCCGCTGCAGCGCCTGCGGCTCGGGCGCGACGTCCTGCGCCAGCAGCCACACCGCGTCACCGTCGAGACGTCGTGACGCCAGCCGGAGCGCGGCAGCGAAGCCCGTTCGGGACGGCGCGGCGATCACCACCTCGGCACCCGACTCCTCCGCGAGAGCGCGCAGACGGTCGTCGCCGCCGCACAGCACGATCGTCAATGCGTCGACGGCGCGCGTCTGATCGCGCAGCGCGGCGAGCGTGCGCGTGAGATGGAAGGCCGCCGGTGCGCGTCCATCGGGACGCACGACCAGGAGCGCATGAACACGGGCGGGCATGACGGAGCAAGCCTAGGTGGCGATTCTGAGCGAGCTCGACAGCGGCGAGGCGGTTCGCCGATATCAGCGACCCCGGCCGCCGGAGCTCGTCAGACTGCGCGACGCTTCAGCTTGCGGCGCTCGCGCTCGCTGAGGCCGCCCCAGATGCCGAAGCGCTCGTCGTTCTGCAGGGCGTACTCGAGGCATTCCCCGCGGACGTCGCACGACGTGCAGATGCGCTTGGCGTCGCGGGTCGAGCCGCCCTTCTCGGGGAAGAACGCCTCGGGGTCGGTCTGCGCGCAGAGCGCGTCGGTCTGCCAGGCGAGCGCATTGTCGTCACCGTCGGTGTCGACGCGGCGAACACCGGGCACGCCCAGGTTGACCGGATCGACGAACCAGTTGTCGGGAACGCCCGAACGGTATGCCGTCATATCGTGTCCCCTCCTCGCCGGCCGGCACGCGAGCCGCGTGTCTCGCATTAATTACACCCGTGTGATTCCTCTGGGTCAAGTCGCGGATCGTAAACCCTCAAGCCCATGTTTAAGCTTCGCGACGCTCCATCGGCGTGTCGCGACTCGCTAGGCGCCGGGCTGCGCGACGAATGCCTCCCCCGCGCCGCCGATCGCGACGGACGCCGCCGCGACGACGGCCGCCGTGCCGGGCACGAGCTCCACGCGCTTACCGTCCGCTTCGACGACGACGTCGCCGCGGGTCGCGAGGACGATCGCCGTGCCGGCGAGCGCGATCTCGGTGACCGCCTCGAAGGTCGTCTCGACGCGCGCGAGACGGAAGTCCGGCACGCCGACGTCATAGCCGAACACCCCGGGAGCGACCTCGATGGGCTCGACGATCGGCGCGGGACCGCTGTCGGTGCTGACGATCTGCAGCAGCTCCGTCACGTCGACGTGCTTGGGCGTGAGGCCACCGCGGAGCACGTTGTCGCTGGCGGCCATCAGTTCGACTCCGAGGCCCTCCTGATAAGCGTGGAGCACACCCGCCGGCGCGAAGAGCGCCTCGCCTCGTCGCAGCTCGACGAGATTCATGAGGGTCGCCACGATGAGCCCCGGGTCGCCAGGGAATGCACCCGCGATCTCGCTGAGCACGGCCGTCTCGGCGGCGAAGTCCGAGTCCGAGCGGCCCGCCCCCACGGATCGATCGAGCGCAGCGGCGAGGTCGGTCACGACATCCGATGCCTCGCCGGAGAGCGCCCATCCGATGACGCGGCGGAGCGCCGCAGACTCGTCCTCGGCGTCGGTCGGCGTGAGCGCAGCGGCCAACGCGACGACGCCCGCACGTTCACCCAGAGCGGCGAGCAGGCGCTGGGTGTCGGCGATCGGCCGCAATCCGACCAGCGCGCGGAACGATTCCGAGAGGGCGACGATGATCTCGGGCTTGTGATTCTCGTCGCGGTAGAGGCGGTCCCCGGCATCCCGCGGGATGCCCGCCGCCTCTTCGCGCGCGAATCCCACGGCTGCCTGCTCTCGGGAAGGGTGCGCTTGGATCGACAGCGATGTCGCCGCCGCGAGGATCTTCAGCAGGTAGGGAAGCGGCTCGAGCCCAGCCTCGGACAGGGCGAGGTCAAGCGGGCGTCCCGTGCCGTCGTCGACGCGCGACGGGCTGCCCGGATGATCACCGAACCAGATCTCCGCTTCGGGCTCCCCCGACGGCTCGCGACCCTGCAGCTCGGCGATGAGCGTCTGGGAGCCCCATGCGTAGTCTCTGGCGATGTTCGAGATCGGAATCAGCACGAGCCCAGCCTAGAGCGCGGGCACCGTCGGATCGGGTGCCGGACGCGCCGCCGCGATAGCCTGTCTGCACCATGGCCGTCTACTCACGCCACCCCGTCTCGGCGCCTCCCGCGGCGCCCGCGCGAGAGACCACCGGGCATCTCCTCCTGCGGGCGTGGTGCGTCTTCGTCATCGCCGCGTCGATGGCCGGCACGAGCTGGCTGATGGCGTTCGGCCCGGCGGTCGCAGGCGTCGTCGTCGTCGCGACCGGACTCGTGTCGACGGTCCTCTGGGTCTCTCTGCGGCCGCGGGTGCAGTGGCGCCGCCTGCCGTGGTTCGCGCTGGCCTACGTCGCGTGGGCCGTGATGTCGATGCTGTGGTCCGCGTGGCTGGGTGCCACCGAGCTCACGCTGCTGCTGCTCGTATCGACGACCGTGCAGGCGATGTTCGTCGGCGCGGTGCTGACCTGGCGCGAGATCCTGCGCGCGGTCGCGGCGGCGCTCAAGTGGATGCTGGCCCTGTCGATCATGTTCGAACTGTGGGTCGCCCTCATCTGGCGGGGTGACATCCTCCCGGGCTTCGTCCGACCGGATGCCGACTACGCCGGCCACCCCATCACCCTCTGGTCACGCGACAACCTCTTCAACGGCGGCCGCCTGCAGGGGATCTTCGGCAACGCCAACCCCCTCGCCTACATCGCCCTCCTGGCGATCATCGTCTTCATCGTGCGAATGGCATCGGGCGCGCCGCGCAGGTTCCTGCTCGGGCTCTGGACGGCGCTCGCTGTCTCCCTCTTCTGGCGGGCGGCCTCGGCCACCGCGCTCCTGTGCGCCATCGCTGTGGCGGTCGTGCTCGTGACGATCCTGCTGATGCGCACCGCGCGCCGCCCCGGCGAGCGCACGCGTTTCTACGTCATGTACCTCGTCGTCGCCGGCCTCGGCGGCGCCGTCGTGGGGCTCGCGCGCGACACGGTGTTCGATCTGCTCGGCCGCTCGTCCGATCTGACGGGACGTCAGCGGATCTGGGACGCCGTCGGCGAGCGCATCGCCGAGCGGCCGCTGATCGGGTGGGGCTACTCGACCCCCTGGGTTCCGTCGGACCCGGCGTTCGACGGCTGGATCGTCGACCACGGCGTCAGCGTCATGCAGGCGCACAACATGTGGCTCGACGTCGCGCTCCAGCTCGGCTTCATCGGCGTCGCTCTCATCGCGCTCGCCCTGCTGGCGTTCGTCTGGCGGTCCTGGTTCTTCGCCGTCGATCGGCCCCGGTGGGACCTCGTGGCCGATCGCCCGTATACGGCTCTGACGCTCGTTCCCTCCCTCGTCGCGACCATCCTGCTCGTCCAGGGGCTCGCCGAGTCGGCACCGCTGCTGAACTGGGGATGGTTCCTCATCATCCTGTTCGCGTTCAAGATCAAGCAGGCCCCGCTCGTCGGGCGCGGTCCGGCCGAGCAACGTCTCGACGCGGAGCAGGGCGACCGCCTTCCCGAGCAGCCGGAGGCGCTCCGGGGTACGTGATGGCTCTCAGCCCCTGCGGCTAATCTGAGAGCATCATGGCCAGTCATACGCGCGGGGAATCCGGAACGGATGCGGCGACGACCTCATCGCCGCGGCGCCTCCCGCTCCGGCTCGTGCGAGCCTGGTGCACCCTGATCATCGCCTCCTCGATGGCGGGCACGGCCTGGCTCATGGCGATCGGGGTCGGCGGCTCGGCCGTCGTGGTCGCCGTCACGACGACGGTGTCAGCGGCGATCTGGCTGATTCAGCGACCCCGCCGCCGCTGGCGCCGCCTGCCGTGGTTCGCCCTGGCCTACGTCGGGTGGGCGGTGGTCTCGCTGCTGTGGACGGAATGGCCGCGCGCGACCGCCATGACGCTGGCGCTGCTGCTCGCGACCACCGCGCAGGCCATCTTCGTCGCGTCCGTCCTCACGGGACGTCAGATCATCGAGGCGATCGCTGCGGCGGTGAAGTGGATGCTGGCGCTCTCCCTGGCCTTCGAGCTGTGGGTCTCGCTCATCTGGCGCGGGCCGATCCTCCCGGGCTTCGTCCGCCCGGGGCCCGATTTCACGGGCGACCCGATCATGTTCTGGTCTCGCGACAAGCTCTTCACGGATGACCGCATCCAGGGGATCTTCGGCAACGCGAACTCGCTCGCCTACATCGCGCTGCTCGGACTCGTCGTCTTCGGGTTGCAGATCAACACCCGCGCCGGCCGCCGGGGCCCGCTGGTGGTGTGGACGCTGCTGGCAGCCTTCTGCTTCTGGCGCGGCTCGTCGGCCACTGCCGCGATGTGCGCGATCGCCATCGCGATCGTCATCGTGGTCGTCCTGCTCATGCGACGCGCGCGCACAGCGCGCACCCGCCGCATCCTCTACATCGTCTTCACCGTCACGGGCGTCGCCCTCATCACGACCCTGTGGCTCGTCCGCGAAGCCCTGTTCGAGATGCTCGGACGCTCCTCCGACCTCAGCGGTCGGAAGGAGATCTGGGCGACGGTGGGCGAGCGATTCGCCGAGAGCCCGATCATCGGCTGGGGCTACTCGGTGCCGTGGGTGCCCACGGATCCCTTCTTCGACGGCTGGATCGTCGACCGCGGCGTCACGGTGATGCAAGCGCACAGCACCTGGTTCGACGTCGCCATGCAGCTCGGGGTGGTGGGCGTGGTGCTGTTCGCCGTCGCCCTCGGCGCCTTCACCTGGCGCGCATGGTTCCTGGCGCTCGGCCGCATCCCCCGCCCCGGCGCCCAGCGGGAACCGCGGTCGCGCCTCCTGCTGATCCCCGCGCTCGTGGCGACGATCCTTCTCGTCCAGAGCATCACCGAGTCGTCGCCTCTGCTGAACTGGGGATGGTTCCTGCTCGTGATGCTCGCCTTCGCCATCAAGCAGGCCCCCGCCTCCGTTCGCGGCACACCCGTCCGGCGTCGTTCGACACTCGCTGCCGCGTGGCCCCTCGAGGGCGGTGCCCCGATCGAGCGCGGCGCGCCCGTCGAAGGCGTGGCGTGACGACCCCGCCCGGGCTGTCCGCCTCCTGGGTCGTCCGCACCCTCGACTCCGCGGCGTTCGCGCAGGCGTTCGCACACACGGCGATCGCCGCGGTGTTCGCTCAGCACCTCGTCGACCGCACCGCGGGCCGGGTCACCTGGTTCACCGTGATCGCGGGGTTGTGCGCGGTCGGCGCGGCCGTGCTGCTGGTCCGCCGTCGCGAGTTCACCCTCGTGCGCCTCATCCCATCGACCCTCGTGCTGTTCCTCGGCTGGGCCCTCGCGAGCGTCACGTGGACGACAGACACCTCCGGGACCGTCAGCGGCTGGCTCGCGCTCGCGGCGATCGCGTTCCTCGCCGTCGTCATAGCGAACACGCGCGACACCCTGCAGACGGTCCGCGCGCTGGCCGACGTCTTCCGGGTGCTGCTGGTGCTGTCGCTCCTGCTCGAGCTGCTCTCGGGTGTCTTTTTCGACATGCCGTTCACCTTCCTCGGCATCGAAGGGGACATCGCCGCTCTCGGGCCGGTTCAGGGCATCTTCGGCACGCGCAACTCCCTCGGCTTCATCGCGGTCCTGGCACTGATCACGTTCTACATCGAGTGGCGCACGGTGTCGGTGCGAACCGGTGTCTCGCTGTTCTCGGCCGTGCTGGCCGCGCTCCTCGCCGCACTCTCCGACTCCCCCACCGTCCTCGTCCTCGCCGTCGCCACGGCCGTCGCGACGGCGGCACTCGGCCTCGTGCGTCGCACCCGACACGCACTCCGACGCACCGTCCAGTCCGTGCTCGGTGCCACCGTGATCGTCAGCGCGATGGTCGGCTATCTGCTGCGCGAGCGCATCATCGCGTGGATCGGAGCCGGGACGGACTTCTCGATCCGGGCCGAGCTGTGGGACCAGGTCGCCTCGTTCGTTCGCGTCGAGCCGGTGCGCGGATGGGGCTGGTTCGGGCCGTGGTCGCGTACCGACTTCCCTTTCAACGCGATCAACTTCGCGCTCGGGGACCGCCACAACTCGGCGCTGAACGCGTACGTCGACGTCGTGCTCCAGCTCGGGTGGGTCGGTCTGCTCATCTTCATCGCCTTCGCCGGACTGGCCCTGGGACGGGCGTGGCTCGTCGCGAGTGAACGCCGGTCGATCCTCTACGCCTGGACTCCCCTCATCCTCGTGACGGTCCTCGTCGACGCCCTCTTCGAGAGCTTCCCCCTCCACGGGTACGGCTGGCTGATGCTCGTCCTCTGCGCGCTGCGAGCCGGGCAATCGAAGTCGTGGCGCGAGAACATCCGGGACGCCGCGCGGCCGGGATCGCCCGCCGCCGGGCTGCCCGACGACACCTCGACGGGAACGCACGGCATCGCACGGTAGGATCGGGCCGGTGAGCGCGCAGGTTTTCGACCCGACATCGGCGACCATCGCCGTCGTCACTTTCAACCGCTCCGCGCTTCTGTCGCGGCTGCTCGAGAGCGTCGTCCGGATGGACCCGAAGCCCGGTCGCGTGGTGATCATCGACAACGCCTCGACCGACGACACGACCGCGGTCGTCGAGTCGTTCCGCGATCGACTGGGCACCGAGCTCGTGTACCGGCGCCTCGAGACGAACACCGGCGGATCCGGCGGATTCAGCGAAGGCGTGCGCGTGGCCTATGAGCTCGGGTCCGAGTGGATCTGGCTCATGGACGACGACGTCGAGGTGCTGCCCGACGGGCTCGCCAAGATGGGACGCTGGGCGCCGCGGTTCCGCAGCATTCAGGGTCGCCGGTACGACTACGACGGCAGCGAGTTCTACTGGCAGTACCGCATCGCCGAACGCATGGGCATCCCCATCCCCTTCGCGCCCGCCGGTTTCGGCGAGTCCGGGTACAAGGAGATGAACTCCGGCTGCTTCGAGGGCATGTTCATCCACCGCGACATCGTCGCCCGCATCGGACTGCCCGACCCGCGCTTCTTCATCTACTGGGACGACCAGCTCTACGGCTGGCTCGCCTCGCGAATCACGACGTCGGTCATCGTCGACGAATTCGTCCTGCGCCGCACGCGCGAGATCCGCCAGTGGGACATGGGCATCCGCCACATGAACGCCTCGAGCGACGCCTACCGGTACTACATCATGCGCAACCGGGCGCACATCAAGCAGTACTACCGGACGAAGGGCGTCTACAACCCGGTGCTGTTCGGCCTCGGGACGACGCTGACCTTCGGCAAGGAGCTCATCCGGCTCTTCCTCGTCGAGCGCACCGTGCGAGGCACCTCGAATCTCTTCCGCGGCCTCCGCGACGGCCGGCGCATCGCCCGTGACCGCACGTGGCGGCCGATGCAGCCGCTGGTGGATCAGCCGGCCGCGTAGTCCCCTAGTCCTCCTGCGCGCGGGTCCATGCCCACGCGTCGGCGATCGCCTCGTCGACGGTGCGCTCCGCTCGCCATTCGAGCAGCCGGCGTGCGCGATCCACGACAGCGTATGCGCCGGCGGAATCACCAGGCCTTCGCTCACCCATGCGGACGTCTACCTCGACGCCGGTGACCCGTACGAAGGCGTCGACGAGTTCGCGCACGGTGGTGCCGGTACCGGTGCCGACGTTGAGCGTGACGATGGGTGATTCGTCGTCCACGATTGCGTCGAACCGGCGGACGGCCTGAACATGTGCACGCGCGAGGTCCCAGACATGGACGAAGTCGCGTAGCCCGGAACCGTCCCGCGTCGGCCAGTCGCTGCCGGTGATCGTGAAGGCGGATCCCTCCTCGGCGGCCGCCATGATGCGACCGAGCACGTGCGAAGGGTGCCGCGAGGTGGGGCCGGTGCGCAGCTGCGGGTCGACGCCTACCGGGTTGAAGTAGCGCAGATTGATCGCGCGTATCTGGCCGGCCACAGCGGCATCCGCCAGGATCTGCTCCGTCATGGCCTTCGTTCGGGCGTAGGGGCTCGCGGGATGCAGCGGGGCGTCCTCTGTCACCCCGCCCTCGACCTCCGCGTACACGGACGCGGAGGAGCTGAAGATGAAACGGCTCATACCGCGGTCGCTCAGCCGCCGCAGCAGCGCGACGCTCGCCGCCACGTTCGAGGCGTAATAGGCCAATGGATCGGCGACCGACTCGGGGACGACGACACGGGCGGCGCAGTGTATGACCGCATACAGGTCCCCGTGCTCATCGAGCACACGGTCGATGACGCCGTCATCCGCGATGTCGCCGCGGTAGAAGTGACGATTCAGGACGTGGCGTTCGAGGCCCGTCGACAGATCGTCGACCACGATCGGGATGAGTCCGCCGTCGAGGCAGGCGCTCGCGACGGTGGCGCCGATGTAACCGGCCCCACCCGTGATCAACACCTTCGGAGCATCGAGCCGCATCGGACGATCCTATCGGAGCCGCCGGAAGATGCCTCCGAGCCGGGCACGGTAAGCTCACGAGGTCGTGTCCCCCCTTCGTCGTTCGGAGTTGTCTTGCCTCACGTTCTGCAGAATGTCGTGCTTCCGCTCGAACGGGACCCCGATCTGATTCCGCTCTACGTCGACCCCGAGACCTGGACAGAGATCGACGAGGAGGCCGTGCGCGTCTCGTCACGCGCGCAGCTCGCGAACATCATCGACCGGCACAGCGCACGCATCGTCCCCGGCCGGCGCGTGTCGTTCGGCACCTACTTCAATGCCTTCCCCGCCTCGTACTGGCAGCACTGGACGTCCGTGCGCAACATCACGCTCACGGTGCGCACCTCCGGTCCGGCGACCATCCTGGTCTACCGTTCGAACGGCGGCGGAGTGCGCCAGCGCCTCGAGACGCGCGAGGTGGTCGGCACGGTGGAGTCGCACTTCGACCTCGTCCTCAACCAGTACAGCGACGGCGGCTGGATCTGGTTCGACATAGTCGCAGACGAAGAGGCCGCCCGCTTCGAGGGCGCGGAGTGGACCACCACGGACGAGCCGGTACGAACCGGCAAGGCTTCCCTCGGCATCACGACGTACAACAAGCCGGACTACTGCGTTCAGACGCTCGGGGCGCTCGCCGCCGCCCCGGATGTGCTCGAACTCATCGACCGCATCTTCCTCATCGACCAGGGGACGCAGCTCGTCGCCGATGAGACGGGCTATGCCGAGGCCGCCGACTCGCTCGGCGACACCCTGCATGTCATCCGGCAACCCAATCTGGGGGGCTCGGGCGGATTCGCCCGAGCGATGGTCGAGACCCTCGCGCGCCCCGAGAGCGACTTCGTGCAGCTGCTGGACGACGATGTCCGGCTCGAGCCGGAATCGCTGCGTCGATCGATCGTCTTCGGACGGTTCTCGACAACACCGACCATCGTCGGTGCTCATATGTTCGACCTCCTCGACCGTCCCAAGCTGCACGCGTGGGCCGAGGTGGTCGACGATAAGGCGTTCATGTGGCGCAACCTCTTCCAGGAGAAGATGCCACACGACTTCTCGATCACGAACCTGCGGCAGTCGCCGATTCTCCACATGCGCCTCGACGCCGATTACAACGGCTGGTGGATGTGCCTCATCCCGACGGAGATTCTGCGCGAGATCGGCCTGTCGCTGCCCGCATTCATCAAGTGGGATGACGCGGAGTACTGCGTGCGGGCTCGCGACGCCGGCTACCCGACGGTGTCGCTACCGGGCGTCGCGCTCTGGCACGTCTCCTGGGCCGGCAAGGACGACTCCATCGACTGGCAGGCCTACTTCCACGCCCGCAACCGGATCGTCGCCGCGCTGCTGCACTCCCGTTCGGAGCGCGGGGGCACGCTCATCCGTCACAGCCGCCGTGTCGACCTCAAGCACCTGATGATGATGCAGTACTACCCGGTAGCACTGCGCAACCGTGCGCTGCGTGACGTCTTGCGCGGTCCCGGCCACATGGCCGAGAACATCGCCACCGCCATGCCTGCGGCTCGCGCTCTCTCAGCACGGTTCCCGGAGACCGTCATCCACCGCGACTCGGGGATTCCGCTGCGCTCGCGGCGCGGGCGTCAGGTGTTCCGACGTTACCGTCGGAACGTGTTCGACAGCCCGACCGGCTTCTCGCTGCGCTGGTTCACCCTCAGCACCGTCGTCGCACACTGGTTCCACGAACCCGCTGCAGAGAACGTCGCCCAGCCTGAGGCCGAGTTCGGCAAGGGAGATGCGAACTGGTGGCGCATCCCCCGCTACGACAGCGCCCTCGTGAGCGCGGCCGACGGCTCGGGCAAGAACATCTACACGCGCGACCGGAGGAAGTTCCGGGCGCTCTTCGTCGACAGCATCCGTTTGCACGCCAGCCTTCGGCGCAACTGGCCGCGCCTGGCCGCGGAGTACCGACGCGCGCTGCCCGAGATCACCTCGACCGAGAGCTGGGCGCGGATCTTTGGCACCGATCCGCGCGGTTAGCCGGCGTTGTGATCCTCGTTGTATCGGTCGAGCACATCGCCGATCGGCCCATCGAAGACCAGTGCACCCTTGTCCAGGTATAGACCGCGGGTGCAGAATCGGCGCAGATCCTTCTCGTTGTGGCTGACGAAGAAGAGCGTGCGCCCCTCGGCCAGCAGCTCGTCGATGCGCTTGTAGCACTTCGCGCGGAAAGCGCGGTCGCCGACGGCGAGCACTTCGTCGACCAGCAGGATCGGTTCGTCCAGCTGCGACACGACCGAGAAGGCCAGTCGGACCTTCATGCCGTTCGAGAGGTGCTTGTACGGAGTGTCGACAAAGTCGCCGATCTCCGCGAAGTCGATGATGTCGTCGAACCGGCGGTTCACCTCGGCCTTCGACATCCCGTGCAGGCCTGCCGTCAGCCGGACGTTCTCACGAACGGTCAGATCACCGACGAAGCCACCGGTGATCTCGATAAGCGGAGCCACGCCGCCGTTGACGTCGACCGAGCCCTCGTCGGCCAGCAGCACGCCGGCGACCAGCTTGAGCAGCGTCGACTTGCCTTGCCCGTTACGACCGACGACGCCGATCGATTCCCCGGGGGTTACCGAGAACGTCACGCCCCGCAGCGCCCAGAACTCGCCGGGGCGGCTACGACGCGACGAGCCACCGAAGAGGTCCTTGAGGTTGCGCCGTCCCCGGCGGTTGCGCCGGAAACGCACGCCGAGGTCGCGCACGTCGATGGCGAGCGGCTTCATCACAGCTCCTTCAGGACCGGGCGTTCGAGCCGGCGGAAGACGAACACCCCGAGGACGAGCACGAGGATGCTGGAGACGGCGCCGACGACGACCGAGAGTGTGTCCCACTGGTCGGGGAAGAAACCGACGCGGTAGAGCGTGAGGATGCCGGCCAACGGGTTGAACGCTCCGAGCTCCCTGAAGACGCCGGGCAGGTCGGCGACGCCGTAGATGATGGGGGACGCATAGAAGAGCGCTCGCAGGACGAGGCGGGTCGTTCGCTCGAGGTCGCCCCAGAGGACGCAGAGCGGCGCAACGATCAGACCGAGCCCGACCAGCAGCGCCACCTGGAGCAGCACGGCGACAGGGAACAGCAGGAGTCCCCAGGTGACGGAGGCACCTCCGAAGATCGCGAAGAGCGCGAGCACGGGCAGCGAGAAGAGGAACTCGACGCCTTTGCTGAGCACGATACGGCCCACCCAGATCGACCGAGGGATCGATGTCGAGCGCACGAGCCGCGCATCCTTGTTGAACGCGCGAGTGAAGTCGGTGACGGCGGCGTTGAACCATACCCAGGGCAGCAGCGCCGTGATGAGGAAGACGATGTACGGCGTCTCGCCGACGTCGCGCTGGAAGACCTGTGTGAAGACGAACCAGTAGATACCGCTCATGACGAGTGGATCGAGCACCGACCAGAGGTATCCGAGCGCGCTCGTCGAATACCGCACCCGCAGGTCGCGCGCCGACAGCAGCCACAACGAGTGGAAATAGCGCCGCGGCGATCCGGGGGCGCCGACGACGGCAGGACTCACAGATTCGATCCTACGGGCGCTGTCCGGCCGTAGCCGCTTCAGCGGCCGCTCCCCAGCTGCTGTGAGAGGACGGGCGCCAAGCTGCGCGCGTAGGAGGGCTGAGATGGTTGTCGTCGCGGAAGACCGCGATGTTGCCGATCGCCGGTTCGCACAGATCATCGGGGCAGATCCAGTCGGTGAGGTCCACGTGGACGAGGTGCTCGTGCGGGAGCTCCAGCGCGGGATTACTAGCCGCGAGAGACTGAGAACGCGGAACGGCGCAGTCGCTCGGTTCGTCCGCCGTCAGAAGACACGAGAACATATCGTGCTCGAAGCGGGGGTTGTCGCGCACAGCGACGAGCGGGATGCCGGCCGCGTCGATCCGTTCGATGAACTCCACGATGCCCGGCCGCAGCTGTTCGTCCTCCTCGCCGGGGTCCGCTCGAGTCACGATGGTCATGACCGCGTCGGGGCGGATCGACTCGACGTGCCGGATCGCCGCCTCACGCCACCGCCCGCACATCTCGGGATCGAACCCGGGCTCGGCCAGCCCCATGGCGCACCCGCCGCGAAATCAGGGTGATGACGCCCCAGCCATGCTCCTCGGCAACCGGCAGCAGAGCGCCGGTCATCTGCTGAGCATGGGAGTCACCGATCACGACGATCACATCGGACGACCGCGCCGCGTCCGCCGTCTGGAAGCAGGTGCCGGTGAGGAGCGGGTCCTCCGCCGCGAACGGCCCCGCGCACTCCCGTTCGAGCTGCACCCACTCGGCGTCGAGTTGGGTGGGCAGCGGAATCAGCGGGGCGTCGGTGGTGCGGAGCACGACGTCTTGCGTGAGCAGGGCTCGGGCTCCAGGGTTGGCGGCCACGGCCGCTTCGGTAGCGACGCGCACCTGGTGCGTCGTGATCGCCTGCCACGCCGTCAGCGGCGCGATGACCGCCGCCGAGGCGACCGCGAGGACTGTCAAAGGTGCCCGCAGCCCCGGTGCGCCCCGCCGCCACGCGCGCATGGGCTCATCGACGGTGGCCGTCAGCACCCGCGCGCAGGCGAGCGAGAGAACGAGGAGGAAGGCTCCGCCGAACAGACCGATCTCCGTACGGTCGCGGAGCACCATCCACGTCACGAGGATCGGCCAATGCACCAGGTAGAGCGCATAGGCGTCGCGACCGACGAAGCGGAACGGCCGCGAGGCGAGGACGCGCGCTGGCCCCCAGGCCGTCGGAGTCGCCCCCGAGACGACGACCGCTGCCGCGCAGAGGATCGGCCACAGCGCGAGATAGCCGGGGAACCCCCCTTGCACGTCGAAGATCACACCCGTCGCGATCAACCCGCTCAGGCCACCCCATCCGAGGACAGCGGCGGCCGCCGGCGCTAGCCGCACGTGTGGGAGCGCCACGACGAGCAGCGATCCAGCAGCGAATTCCCACAGGCGGGCCCCGGTGTCGAAATAGGCGGGCTGCTGCGCCGTGGCCGTGCGGACGATCGAATAGGTCAGCGAAACGACGAAGACCGCGCCGAACACGCCGCCGAGGACGAGCGTGGACGAGCGCCGCGTCCGGCGGATCACCACAGCGCAGACGGCGAAGAGCAGAGCCCAGAGCACGAAGGCTTGCCCCTGAACGGAGAGCGACCAGAAGTGCTGGAGCGGACTGACCGCTTCGGACCGTGCGTAGTAGTCGACCGCATCCGCAGCCAACCACCAGTTCTGGACGTACGCGAGAGACGCCCACGTCTGCGCCCAGATGTCGCGCCACATCGTCGCGGGGTACACCGCACGCACCACGAGAAGGACGGCGAGCAGCGTCACCGCCGCCGCGGGCAGGAGCCGGCGGAAAGTCGCCGCGAGACGAGCCGCCGTGCCGCCGGCCCGTCCCGTGTCGACGCGCCGCAAAAAAGATGTTGTCAGGAAGAACGCCGACAGCATGAGGAAGACGTCGATGCCTCCCGAGACGCGGCCGAACCAGATGTGGTAGGTGACGACGAGGAGGATGGCCACCGCCCGCAGCCCGTCGATGTCAGCGCGATACGCTCGCAGCTCCGCGTATCGCCGGCGACTTCCGATCGCGTCCGCTGCTACTGCGGGCGTGCGCACCATGGGTACGCGCCCTCACGCCAGCTGGTTGTTCCACATCGACAGCGCAGAGCCGATCGCCATGTGCATGTCGAGGTACTGGTAGGTGCCCAGGCGCCCACCGAAATGGACGTCCGGTTCTCCCTTGGCGAGATCGCGATAAGCGAGGAGACCGTTGCGGTCGTCGGCCGTGTTGACCGGGTAGTAGGGCTCGTCCTCGCGCGTAGCGAACCGCGAGTACTCCCGCACGACGACGGTCTTATCGGTCGGGTAGCGGTCCGCGCGTTCGGGGTGGAAGTGCTTGAACTCGTGGATGCGCGTGTACGGCGCGTCGGCGTCGGCGTAGTTCATGACGCTCGTGCCCTGGAAATCGGGGATGTCGAGCACGTCCTGCTCGAAGTCGAGCGTGCGCCACGACAGCTCGCCCGCGGTGTAGTCGAAGTAGCGATCGACGGGCCCGGTGTAGACGATCGGGACCTGGCCGACCGTCGCCGCCTTGTTCAGCGGCTGGGACTCGTCGAAGAAGTCGGTGTTCAGCTGTACGTCGATGTTCGGGTGGTCCGCCATCCGCTCGAGCCAGGCGGTGTAGCCGTCGACCGGCAGGCCCTCCCACGTGTCGTTGAAGTAGCGGTTGTCGTAGGTGTACCGAACCGGAAGCCGCGAGATGATCTCCGCCGGCAGCTCCTTGGGGTCGGTCTGCCACTGCTTCGCGGTGTAGTCGCGGATGAACGCTTCGTACAGGGGGCGCCCGATGAGCCCGATGGCGCGCTCCTCGAGGTTCTGGGCGCTCTTCGGGTCGAACTCACCCGCGAGCTCGTGGATGAGATCGCGAGCTTCACCCGGCGTGTAGGCGGCCTGGAAGAACTGGTTGATCGTGCCGAGATTGATCGGCAGCGGGTACACGACGCCCTTATGGGTCGTGTACACACGGTGGACGTAGTCGGTGAAGGCCGTGAACCGGTTGACGTACTCCCACACGGTCGCATTCGACGTGTGGAAGAGGTGCGCGCCGTACTTGTGGACCTCGATACCGGTCGTCGGCTCGTTCTCGGTGTATGCGTTGCCACCGATGTGATGCCGGCGGTCGATGACCGTCACCTTCCGGCCGGCGGCCGCAGCGCGCTCGGCGATGGTGAGGCCGAAGAATCCGGAACCGACGATGAGGAGATCCATGAAAGGGCGTCTTTCGTGTCAGGACGGGCGCAGCCCGTGCGTGGCATCATCAAGCCTAAGCGACCGACCCTGAGAGACAGCGGGCGTTGAGTAAGCGCCAAGGGGGCGTCGGCTACGATGACATGTCGAATTTAACGCAGTAACGGAGACGGGATCGAATGGGTAGCTGGTTCAGCGTGCTTCCGTCACTGCTCATCGCCGTCGTGATCCTCATCGTCCCGGGCCTCGTCGTCATAGCCGCGGGATGGGGGCTGCGTACTCCGACGCGGTGGCTGCTCGCACCGGCCGTATCGGTGACGATCGCAGCGGGCGCCGCGACGGTCGCCCCTCTCGTGGGACTTCCGTGGGGCGTGTGGCCCATGCTGGTCATGACGGTCGTCATCACGGGCATAGCCGTTCTGCTCCGGCGGCTGGCCGGCCCTGATCCGCTGACCGCGCCGCGCCGCGCCGACGTGACCGCTCTGCTGTCGCTCGCCTTCGCGGCGGTCGTCAACACCGTGCTGTTCGCCCGCGCCTTCGGCGCACCCGCCAACATCGCGCAGCGCTTCGACAACATCGTTCACCTCAACGCCATCGGTCTGGCAACCCAGGTCGGCGATGCGTCTCCGTTCCAGATCGGTGCGACCTCGGACATCTCGGCCTATCCCAACGGATGGCACGCGTTCACGGCGCTCGTCGTCGAGCTGACCGGCAGCTCGGTTCCCGTGGGGGTCAACGTCGCGAATCTCGCGATCGTCGCCATCCTGTGGCCCGCGTCCGCGATGGCGCTCTCGGCTGCTCTGTTCCGTCAGCGACGCCTGGTGTTCATCGCTTCCGCGGCGTTGTCCACCGGCTTCGGAGCCTTCCCCGCGCTCTTCTTCAACTGGGGAGTCCTCTACCCGAACCTCATGGGGTACGCGATGGTGCCCGCCGGGCTCGCGGCCGTCGTGCTGAGCATGGAGGAGCGGCGCGGCGGGCTGGTCCGCGCGTTGCTTCTGGCGGCGCTGATCGGTGGCGGGGTCTTCCTCGGCCACCCGAACGCGTTCCTCGCCTTGTTGGCGTTCGCCACCGTCTTCGTCGTGAGTTCGCTCACGGCGCGGGCGGTCTCGAACCCGACACGCGTGGATTGGGTATTGCTGGCGTCGGTGACAGCCGGCCTTGCTCTCGTCTCGGTCGCCGTATGGACCGTGTTCCGCACCTCGCCGGAGCACTCGTGGTGGTCTCCGTGGCAGGACCCGGCGCAGGCCTTCGGGCAGGGTCTCCTCGTCGCTCCCCGAGGTTTCACACCCACGGTGACGATCGCCGTGCTTCTGATCGCGGCGGCCGTGGCGGTCGCCCGTCGCCCCCGACTGCTCCCTTCGGTGCTCCCGTTCGCCGTGGCCGTGCTCCTCTTCGTCGTCGCCTCGGGTCTGCGCATCGATCACCCGGTGCGAGAGATCCTGACCAATCCCTGGTACAACGATTCGAATCGCCTCGCGGCGCTGATCCCCCTGGCCGCCGTCCCCGCAGCGACGCTGGGCGCCGTCGTCATCGTCGATGCGTCGCGCCGCCTCGCAGCACGGCTGGGTCTGCCCCGCTGGTCACGCCAGCTCGCGGGAGCGGTCGCGCTCGCCCTGCTGGCGACGGTCGCGCTCGGCCCGAATGCCCGCATCGCGCTCGCAGAGGTCCGCGAGGCATACGCCTACACCGAGGAAGCACCCATCCTCACCGAGGAGGAGCAGGCTCTGCTCGAACGCCTGGATGAGACGACTCCCCCGGATGCCCTCATCATCGGAAGCCCTCGAACCGGCGCGTCCCTGGCTCTCGCGTTCGCTGAGCGAGAAGTGACGGAACGCCACGTATTCGGATCCCCGTCCGAGGACCTGCTGTTCTTGAACCGACACCTGCGGGACATCGACGAAGACCCGCAGGTGTGCTCGGTGGTCGACAGGCTGGGAATCGACTACGTCCTCGACTTCGGTCGGCATGACGTCATGGACCAGTCCCTCGCCCCGGCGTACGACGGCGTCCAGGATCTCGACCCCGGCGAGCACCTGGTGCTCGTGGACTCCGAGGGTACCGACGCGCGCCTGTTCCGCATCGAGGGATGTTGACGACGTGATCAGAAACCCGAGGATCGCCGTCGCCTACGACTGCCTGTTCCCCTTCTCCACCGGCGGCGGCGAGCGCCAGTACCGCGCGTTCGCCGAGGCCATGATCGACGCCGGCCACGAAGTCGAGTACTTGACCGCGCGCCAATGGGACGCGTCCGCGCCGCCGCTCGAACGGTTCGACGTCATCACTGTGACGCCGCGCCTGACGCTCTACAACTCCGATGGCACGCGGCGGATCCCCGCTGCCCTGCGGTTCGCAGCGGGCCTGTTCATGACGCTCGTCCGGCGGCGTGGCCGCTACGAAGCGATCCTCGTCAGCGGGCTCCCGGTGTTCAACGTGTTCGCCGCCCGTCTCGCGCTCCTCGGTTCCGGCACCCGCGTCGCCGTCGACTACCTCGAGGTGTGGCCGCGCTCACAGTGGCAGGAGTACTCCGGCGGGGTCACCGGATTCGTGGCGTGGGCACTGCAGCGCCTGGCGATCGCCGCCACCCCCCTCGCGACCTGCCACTCGCAGCTCAGCGCGCGCCGACTGCGCGCCGAGGGGCTGCGCAACGAGCCCCTTGTGAGCCCCGGGCTCATCGACAACGCGGTCGATGCCGGGCCTGTCCAGCCCGCAGCGACGCCCCCGTATGTGCTCTACGCCGGCCGTCACATTCCCGACAAGCGCGTCGAGACCCTCCCCGCTGCGGTCGCCGCCGCCCGTGTCGACATCCCGGACCTGCGTCTCGTCATCCTGGGCAGCGGCCCGAGCACGGCCGACGTCCGCCGCGCCGCCACGGTTGCGGGGGGCGACGACTGGATCGATTTCCCCGGTTTCGTCAGCGAAGACGAGCTCGACGCGCTGATGCACGGAGCGCTCTGCCTCGTGAACCCCTCGCGCCGCGAGGGATACGGTCTGGTGGTCGTCGAGGCTAACGCGCACGGAACCCCCGCTGTCCTCGTCGCCGACGAGGGAAACGCGTCGACCGAGCTCATCGACGACGGCATCAACGGTGTCGTCGCACGATCCGCTGATGCCGCCGACATCGCTCATGCGATCATCACGGTCGCCTCCGGCGGTGACCGCATGCGCCGCACGTCCCGCGAATGGTACGACACGGCCGTCCAGACGCGTACGATCCGCAGCACCGTCGAGAAGATCCTCACGGCGCTGTCCCGCTCGCATTCCGCAGCACGGAAACAGAAAGAAGGCCCTGCGTGACCTCTCCCGCACCGAACACGACGATCGAGCTGACGATCCTCATGCCGTGCCTCAATGAGGCCGAGACGCTGGAGGTCTGCATCCGGAAGGCGCAGGGATTCCTCGACCGCACCGGCATCAACGGCGAGGTGCTCATCTCCGACAACGGCAGCACGGACGGTTCCCAGGAGATCGCTCTCCGCCTCGGTGCCCGCGTCTCGGCGGCCAGCCGTCGCGGCTACGGTGCCGCGCTCATCAACGGCATCGAGAACGCCCGTGGTCGCTACATCATCATGGGCGACGCGGACGACAGCTACGACTTCGAGAACCTCGAGCCATTCGTCGAGAGGCTGCGCGGGGGTGCGGATCTGGTGATGGGCAACCGCTTCGCCGGTGGCATCGAGCCGGGCGCCATGCCGCCCCTGCACAAGTACCTCGGCAATCCCGTCCTCTCGGCCATCGGCCAGCTGTTCTTCCGCCCGAACGTTAGAGACTTCCATTGCGGCCTGCGCGGATTCAATCGCGAGCGGATGCGCGAGCTCGATCTGCAGACGACCGGAATGGAGTTCGCCTCGGAGATGGTGGTGAAGTCCTCTCTCGCGAAGTACCGCATCGAGGAGGTCCCGACGACCCTGAAGAAGGACGGGCGCTCGCGGCCGCCGCACCTGCGCAGCTGGCACGACGGTTGGCGCCACCTGCGGTTCCTCCTGCTCTTCGCCCCGCGCTGGCTCTTCGTCTTCCCCGGTCTCGTCGCCTTCTTCCTCGGCGCCGTCACGGTCGCCGTGCTCGCCTTCGGTGGCGTCGAGGTCGCCGGGATCGGGTTCGACGTGACGACGATGGTTTACGCGAGCGCGTTGTGCGTGCTGGGCTATCAGGCGCTGCTGTTTTTCTGGCTCACCAAGTTGTACGCGACGCAAGAAGGATTCCTCCCCACCAGTGCTCGATATCGCCGGATCGTCGCGAAGTGGTCTGCCGAACGCGGGCTCCTCGTGGGCGTTGCGATCTTCCTCCTCGGCGTGGTCATCGGGATCGTCCAGGTCGCACGGTGGGGGAGCATCGACTTTGGCACGCAGGATGCCGCGCAGGCCGTGCGCATCGCCATCCCGAGCGCGCTCGGCATCATCCTCGGATTCCAGACGGTGATGATGAGCTTCTTCTCGGGCGTGCTCACCACCCCGCGCCGAGAGCAGAAGCCCGAAGTCGTCATCGAGAGCTGACCGCGGATGCGGATCCTCGTCGACCTTCTGGGATACACCGGCGGCCGCGGCGGCACCGAGACGTATGTCCGGGAGCTCCTCCCCCGGCTCGCCGGCATCCTGCCGGACGCCGATTTCGTGGCCGTGACCGGCCGCTCTGGGGCCGCAGCCGTCTCGGGGTTCTTCCCCGGCCGGGTCGAGACGGTGCCGTGGGTCGGCGCGGACCGGGCCACGTGGGCCCTCGGTGAGATCCTCGCCGTCAGTCGGCGGGCTCGCCGTGCACGCGCCGACCTCGTCTGGTCGCCCGCGAACTTCGGACCCGTCACGCGCGGCGCGGTCCCGCGCGTCGTCTCGATCCACGACGTGATCTATCACGAGGTGCGCGGCACCGGAATCGCGCGCTTCCCCCGCGCCGTCACTGCGTGGCTGATGGCTCGGGCCGCACGGACGGCCGACCGGGTCCTGACGGTCTCGGATGCCGCGGGCGCCGCCATCTCGCATCACCTCGGCCTCGCGGGCAGCCGCATCACGGTCGTGCACAACGGCAGCGCGCCGTCACGGCGCAGCGCCGACCCCCTGCCGGCCTTGCGTTCCCTCGGCGTCTCCGCGGAACGCCCCCTTCTGCTGAGTGCCGGTAACCGCATGCCCCATAAGAACTTCGCGGGACTGCTCGCCGCCATCGCGACGATCGAGCCGGCGCTCCGCCCCCGGACGGTCGTGGTCGGCGGCGGCGAGCACGACCCCCTCGCCGAGACCGTCGCGGCTCTCGGTCTCCAGTCCGACGTCGTTCTCCCGGGCTGGGTGAGCGACGATCAGCTCGGAGCGCTCTACGCTGCGGCGACGGTCTATGCCTGTCCGTCGCTCACCGAAGGCTTCGGGCTGCCCGTCGTGGATGCGCTCCGCGCCGGCTGCCTGGTCGTCGCCAACGATGTGCCCGTCCTGCGGGAAGTCGGAGGCGAGCACGCCTTCTACGCCGATGCTCGGAACCCGCAGCAATTCGGCCGGCAGATCTCGCGCGTGCTTGAGCTCGATGCCGGCGAGCGGGAGGAGCGCCGCGCCGCCGGGCGAGCCTGGGCGGAGCGCTTCACCTGGGACGCCTCCGCGCTCGGCGTGGCGGACGTGCTGCGTGCGGCCGCTGAAGCGAGGCGCCCGCGTGTCTGAGAGCAGCTCGCTGCGGGCGCGTCTCTTCGGCTTCACTCTCATCCCGGCCATCGCCGCGGTGTCACCCCTCGTCGTCCTGCCTGCGGTGTCCCGCTCCGCGGGCGACGACGGCTGGGCCAGCGCCATCGCCGGCGAATCGGTGGGCACGTTCGCGGCCATCGCCGTCGCGTACGGCTGGACCACCGTCGGCCCGGCGCTCATCGCCGGCACCACCGACCCCGTCAGACGGGGGCGCCTGTACCGGGATGCCGTGGTGGTGCGACTGGCCATGTCCGTGGTGGCCCTGCCGCTGCTCGTCGTGCTGTGTGCGGCGGTAGCGGCGCCGGGTCATGCTCTTCTCGCGTCGCTTATGGGGCTGCAAGGCGCCCTCATCGGCCTGTCTTTCACGTGGTTCGCCGTAGGTGTCGGCGACCCGCGCTCGATTCTGTTCTATGACGTGATCCCGCGCTTGTTCGTCGCCGTCGCCGCGATGATCGCGATAGTCGGCGGTGTGCCGGTCGAGGTGTACCCGACCGTCGGCATCCTCGTCACGCTGATCGGAACGACGGTGTACACCCTGCGACTCCTCCGACGCTACCCGTCGCCGTGGCCGCCGTTGCGGGAGATTCCGGGACTGTTCCGCGTGGGAGCGCCCGTAGCCCTGAACGACGGCGCGCTCGGCGCGTATTCTTCGGTGCCCATGCCGCTGGTCAACACGATCGCGTCCGGCTCGGCCGCCGCCGGCTTCGCGTCCGCCGACAAGCTCGCCAAACTCGGGCAGTTCCTACCCCTGACCCTCGCCAACGCCCTTCAGTCGTGGACGGCGGAGGTGACCGGCGCCGAGCGCGGTAAGCGGCTGCGCACGGCGCTGCTGATGCACGGCGGCTTCGGCGCCCTCGGAGCCGTCGTGCTGGGCCTCGCCGGCCCGCCCGTCACCGCCCTCTTCTTCGGACCGCAAGCCGGGGCGGCGATGGGCGTGTGCTTTGCGCTGGGCATCGGGTTCGCGATGTACTCGCTCCGGACTTCCATGACCCGTCACGTCCTCTTCCCGGCGGGAGCCGAGAAGAGCGTCATGTGGGCGACGGTGACTGCAACGATCGTGGGCGTGCCGGCCATGCTCGCAGGCGCATGGCTTGTGGGCCCGCTCGGCGTCGCGGTCGGTTTCGCCGTGACGGAATCAGTCTCGACCGTCCTTCTGGCGCGGCAGACGGCGCATGGGTTCCGCCGGTTGGTACAGGAGGGTGTTTCATGACCGAGAAGCCGCTGCTCCTCGTCGTCTCCACGCTCGGACGGGTGAGTGCCCTCGACCTGTTGCTGCAGAGTCTCGCGGATCAACTCCAGCCGCATGATCGGCTCACGATCATCGCGCAGTCCCATGTCGCGGACGTCGAGCGACTCGTCGCGCGCTGGCGTCCCCGCTTTGCGGCCGGCCTTCACGTCGCGACATCCGATCGCGGCGCGTCCCGAGGACGGAACGCCGGCGTCCGTCTGGGGTCGGACGGGTTGCGCGACGCCCACGTGATGTTCCCGAACGACACCACGACGTTCCCGCCGGGAAGCGTCGCCGCGATTCGGCGCGCGATGACGGGGGCGACCGCCGGTGCGGTCCGGGTGGAGACGCCCTCGGGAGCGCGATTCGCGCTCCCGCCCTCCGGCACACCCGTCGATGCCCGCAACGTCTGGTCCGTCATCGAGATGGGCCTCGTGATCGACCTCGATGTGTTCCGCACCGCGGGTGGTTTCGACGAGTCGATCGGAACCGGGGCGGCGACCCCGTGGCAGGCGGGCGAGGTGACCGACCTTCTCCTCAGGGTGCTGAACCAGCACCCCGCGCTTCGGTCGACATTCGTCTGGGTGCACGACGCAGGTGCGCACGTGAACGGCATCGCGGAGGTCTCGGGCCTGACCCGCGCGGAGTCGATGCGCAAACTTCGGGCATACGGGCGTGGGGTCGGTTACGTGTACCGCCGGCACCCCTTCCCGCGATGGCAGCGTTACGCATTCGTCGTTGCGGGGCTGCTTATCGGCGTTCGGCGCGGCTCCGAATACACCCTCAGCGCGGGATGGACTGCGTTCATCGGCCGCCTCGAGGGCGTGCGAGGCCGAATCATCGGTGCCGATCCGACCCTGAAGGCCGTGTCGCGGTAGCACCGAGGCATCGTCGATGTTCGTAAGCTCACCCTCATGAAGACCCTGCTCGTGACCGGCGGTGCCGGATTCGTGGGCGCGAATTTCGTCCATCACGTCATGGCCCGCACCGACCACGCGGTCATCGTCCTGGACAAGCTCACTTACGCCGGGAATCCGGCATCGTTGGCGGACCTCCCCGAGAACCGAGTGCGTCTCGTTCGGGGAGACATCGCGGACGCAGCGCTCGTGAATACGCTGTTCTCGCGAGTGGACGCGGTCGTGCACTTCGCCGCCGAATCGCACAACGACCGATCGCTGCACGAGCCGCGAACGTTCGTCGACACGAACATCGTCGGCACCTTCACGCTGCTCGAAGCTGCGCGCAAGCACGACATACGGTTCCACCACATCTCCACGGACGAGGTGTTCGGCGACC
Source organism: Microbacterium sp. BDGP8 (assembly GCF_029991045.1). Lineage (NCBI taxonomy): Bacteria > Bacillati > Actinomycetota > Actinomycetes > Micrococcales > Microbacteriaceae > Microbacterium > Microbacterium sp. BDGP8. The sequence continues at coordinate 2,557,461 of NZ_CP120712.1, forward strand.
TCGAGCTCGATGCTCCGGAGCGCTTCACCGAGAGCACGCCGTACAACCCCTCGTCACCGTACTCGTCCACCAAAGCGGGCTCGGACATGCTCGTGCGGGCCTGGATCCGTTCGTTCGGCATACGTGCGACCATCAGCAACTGCTCGAACAACTACGGGCCGTTTCAGCACGTCGAAAAGTTCATCCCCCGGCAGATCACGAACGTGTTGCGCGGCGTCCGTCCAAAACTTTTCGGCGCGGGCGCGAACGTGCGCGACTGGATCCACGCCGATGATCACTCGTCCGCGGTCCTGACGATCCTCGAGAAGGGCGACATCGGCGAGACCTACCTCATCGGTGCAGACGGGGAGAGGGACAACAGGTCGGTCGTCGAGCTGATCCTCAGCCTGACGGGGCACTCCGCCGACGCGTACGACCACGTGACTGATCGCGCGGGACACGACCAGCGTTACGCGATCGACTCGACGAAGCTCCGTGCCGAGTTGGGCTGGGCTCCGCGCTACCAGGACTTCGAAGCCGGACTCTCAGCGACTATCGACTGGTATCGCGAGCACGAGGAATGGTGGGCACCGGCCAAGGACGCCGCCGAGGCCTTCTACGCGCAGCGCGGCCAATAGCTCACCCGCAGCGCTGCCTCCCTCACGCCGCTGCGCCACCGCCGCTCACATCTTCACGGCGACGGAACCCGCGACGAGCCGAGGCGCCGTGAATAGCCATCTCGCCCCGATGCGCGGCGCGACGGCGTCGAGCGCCAGGGACGCCGCGACGACCAGAGCGAAGGTCACGGGCACGAAGAGCGCCGCCGTCCAGGACCCGACCGGCAGCGCCAGCCCTGGGCTGGCGCCGATCGGCAACCGCGTCATCACGAGCGCCAGCACCTCGAGCAGGAAGGCGTGGACGACGTATATCGGTAATGTGCGCCGCGCGAGGTATCTGCCCCAGGTGCGCACGACGGCGGCGCGCTCCAGGATGCGGCTGATGAGGACGAGCGCGACAATGCCCGCGATGGTGATCGTTGGGACGACGACCCGCTGCGCCAGCCACCCGAGGGGGACGAGTGTCCACGCGAAGGCGAAGACCGCCCCCGCGACGATCAGCCACCGGTACCGCAGGGTGCTGACCCGCTGGACGAGCGAAGGCGCAAAACACCCGAGGCAGAACCACACGGCGAATAGGAATAGTCGCTCGACATTCGGGCCGAGGACAGGGCCGAGGACATCCAGATGCCCCACCAGCAACGGTCCGACCACGAAGGTCGCCAGGGCGCTCGCGCCCAGGGCCCAGCGGGGTCGCCCGACCGCGACCTTGGCGACGGCGATGTACACGACGAGCGCAGGGAGATACCAGAAGTGCGTCCCGGCGAGCAATAGTGACTGAACCACCATCGGGAGGTGGCCCGCGGGGTCGCCAGGAGCAGCCCGGAATGACCATGGCGCCGCGATCAGACAGGTCCAGATAGCGAAGACCCACAGCGGTGTTGCAAACCGCGAGCGCCAGAGGTCCCCCCAGGGCCGGGTGATCGCCCGTTGCGCCAAGAGTCCCGAAACGAGGAAGAACAGCGGGATTCGCACCGGGACGAGTACGCGGCTGAGTTCGCGCCAGACGATGAACGACCGATGCTCGAACACCCACGGCGCGACGTACCCGGCGAACCACGTCGTGACGTGGTAGACGACGATGAGGAGGATCGCGAGAGCCTTCGCGATGTCGACCCAGTCCTGTCTTGGTCGGGCCGACGCCGGCCCGAGCCCGGTCATGCCATGGTCGATCCCGACGCCGCACCCACGACGATGCGGGGCGTGCCCGCCCAGCGGCTCTCGTCGGTCGCGTTGCGTCCGTCCACGAGAAGCCGGATGCCGGGCAGGTCCGCCGGAGTCAGCTCCCGATACTCGTCGTGGTCGGTCTGCAGGATCGCCATGTCGACGGTCGCACCGGCGCTGTGCGCGGCGAGCCCCAATCGACCGAGCTCATCGTCGTCATACAGCGGGTCGTGCACCGTCACGACGGCTCCGCGCTGGCGGAGCGCCTCGACGGTCGGGAACACGCCCGAGAAGGCGGTCTCCTTCACTCCCCCGCGGTACGCGGCACCCAGCACGACCACGCGCAGCCCTTCCAGGGATCCGAGCAGCTCCTCCGCCCGGGCGACGAGGCGCTCGGGCATCGAAGCGTTGAGCAGGCGGGCTGTACGAACGATGTCGGCATCCGGGTCGGTCGAGAGGTAGAGCCGCGGATAGACGGGGATGCAGTGTCCCCCGACGGCGATGCCGGGCCGGTGGATGTGGCTGTAGGGCTGCGAATTGCACGCCTCGATGACTTGGTACACGTCGATACCGTGGTCGCCGGCGAACAGCGCGAACTGATTCGCCAGCCCGATGTTCACGTCGCGGTAGGTCGTCTCGGCGAGCTTGGCCATTTCCGCCGCCTCGGCACTTCCGAGGTCCCACACGCCGTTGGGTCGGGGCAGATCGGGGCGCTCGTCGAACTGCAGCACCGCTTTGTAGAACTCGCGGGCCCGTTGTGCGCCGGCCCCCGACAGTCCACCGATGAGCTTGGGGTAGCGGCGCAGGTCCGCGAAGACGCGACCGGTGAGCACACGCTCAGGCGAGAACACCAGGTGGAAGTCGTCGCCCTCGGTGAGCCCGGAGCCTTCTTCGAGAAGCGGCTTCCACCGATTCCGGGTCGTCCCCACCGGGAGGGTCGTCTCGTAGGAGACGAGGGTGCCGGGAGTGAGATGCTGCGCAAGGGACCGAGTGGCGGCGTCCATCCACGCAAAGTCCGGCTCCCACGTACTGTCGTCCACGAACAGCGGCACGACGAGGACGACGGCGTCCGCCGAGGGGACGGCTTCGGCGTAGTCGACGGTGGCGCGCAGGCGCCCGTCCGCGACCAAGCGCGCCAGCTTTTCCTGCAGGTGGGCTTCACCGGGGAACGGCTCGACGCCCGCGTTGATGGACGCGACAGTGCTCGCGTTGACGTCGACCCCGATGACCTCGTGGCCCGACTCGGCGAACTGAACGGCGAGAGGAAGCCCGATTTTTCCAAGGGCGATCACGGCGATGCGCATACACCCCAGTCTATAAGCGGAGCTCCGCGGCTATCTCCGACGCAGGAGCAGCGCGACGAGCGTCGCGAGCACGAGCCCGGCGACACCGACAGCTGTGTTCCTCGCCAGCGGCAGGAACCGAGAAGCCCCAACCTTGATCAGAGCGGATGCCGCGACATAGCGCGGCTGCGCCTGAGCATGGAAGAACGCCGTGAACTTCGCCGGCCGGACCATCGCCCAGTGCCGAGGATTCGCCATTTGTTCGCTCAACCGGTGCACGACCTCGAGATCGGGCTCGCCGCGGCGCAGCTCGTCGACGGTGAGCCGATGAATCAGCGCGATGTAGCCGAGGCTGCGGGGCGAGATCGACTCGATCATGTCGACGACCTCGCGGAAGGCCCGCACATCATCGCGGGTGAATCCGCGCCCGCCGTCTCGGATGCGGACGGTGTCCATGAGGTTGCGGCGCAGTAGCTTGGTGGCGAGCGCGTCGCGGTAGCCGGGAGCCAGAGAGCGGACGAACGCGCTGCCCAGCACCTCGCGGATGGCGGAGAGCTCCTGCCGCACCGGCTTGGGATCCCACGTGACGCGTACCGGAGCGTCGGCGTGCTCGATGTACGCCGCGACTCCGGCCGCCGGCACGACGCGTCCGAGCGCCCACAACCGGGTGACGAACGGGAGGTCGCCGCCGCTGCGGGCACCGTCCATGAGGCGCAGTCGCAGGCGCTCCACGGCATCCCGCCGCATGAGTCCCAGCGGCGCGCTGCGGTAAGGCAACCGATCCTTCGCGAAGTCGAGGACGCCCGTCTTCCACACGCGCTTGGCCGGTGAGCGGACGACAGCGCGCCGGTCGCCCCGCACGACCTTCGCGATGACGGCGTCTGCGCGGTGACGCTCGGCGACAGCACGCCACTGCGCGACAGCACCCGGATCGAGCTCGTCGTCGGAGCCCATGATCCCCACGTAGTCCGCATCCGAGACGGCGAGACCGAGATTGAACGGACCCGAGGGGCTCGGGACGCCGTCGTCGAGCTGAATGAACCGCACGCGCCCGGGAGACCGTTCGATGACGTCGGCCAGTTCGGCCGTCACAACAGCGGCGGGCAGGTTGTGGCAGACGACCAGGGCGCGGATTGACGGATCGCCGTCGCTGAGCACCGATCCGACGGCGCGACGGATGTTCCGCCGGACGTCGTGCACGGCGATGATGATGTCTACGGTTCTGTCACTCACCGGTATGCCTCTCGTAGATCGAGCGATAGGCCTCGCGGAAGGCGGTCTCGCTGAACCGCGCGCACAGGTCCCGTCCGTGCTCGCGCACCGCCTCACGGTCGAGCTCGGCCGCCCGGAGGATGGCCGGCGCGATCGCTGCCGCGTCACGGCTGACGGCTTCGCCGACAGCGGGCGCGACGAAGGTGTTGTGCTCTCCGGCACCGGTCACCACGACGGGCGTCCCCATCGAGAGCGCTTCCACCGTCGCGAGCGAGAAGGTCTCGCCGTTGGTAGGAAGCAGGAACACGTCGGCGTCCGCGAGCGCTTGCGCGACTCCGGCACGGTCCCGATGCCCCGGCGCGCTTCGGATCACATCCGCTCCCTGCGCGAGGAACTCCGCTCGGTCCGCTCCGTCACCGATCCAGTCGAGCTCGATCGCGACGCCGCGATCGCGCAGGCGTCGGATCGCCTCGAGCGCGATGCGCCACCCCTTCCACTCGACGAGGGACGCGACGACGACGACCCGCAGAACCCCGCCTCGCTCGTGCCGGACGGTCGAGGGGACCGGTAACTCATCGACGATGTTCCCCACCACCGACACCGGGCGCTTCCGCACAGCCCGGATACGGTCGGCGAGATGCTCGCCGACGGCCACGACCTCGTCGGGGCCGTGAAGGAGCATGCCGAGGGCTGCTCCACTGCCGACGGGGCCCTCGTCGACGAGTCGCGGGATGGCGCCCCAGTGCTCGGTGTGGACCCAGGGGCGTCGGGGACGACGCAGCGCGAACGGCATAGCGGCGGGCGCGGCCATCGTGTGCACGATGTCGACGCCCCTGTCGACATTGTCCAAGTGTCGCTGCACCGAGACCCAGCCGCGCGGCGAGCGCACATCGACCGGGATCCGTCGCACACGCGCCCCTCCGTCCACGAACGCCCGCCGTCCGTCGTCGAGGCGGCGTCCGACGAGGTGCAGCACCTCGACGTCGTGGTCCCGTGTGAGCGCCTGCACATCCCGTGCGATGAACGACCCTGCGCCCGGGTTCTGGCGCGTGGGGTACCAGGACGTCACCACTCGCACGCGCACTCACCGAGAATAACAGCGCGGGTGCGTTCGGCCGGGCCGCTTAGCATGGAGGGATGCCTCGTTCCCCGCGCGTTCTGCACCTCAACGACTGCGCCTTCGTCGGACGACACATCGTGACAGCGGCACGCGACAGCGGCCGTCCGTGGCGCATCATCCCGCCGGAGAAGTCGTGGCCCGCGGTGCGGCCCGGTCGCACCAAGCCCTCCAAGCCCGCGCTCGCCCGAACCTTCGCGCGCATCGCAGCGGGGGCCGCATGGTCGCAGGCGATGCACGTGCACTTCGCCACGACGGCGAGCCGGGTCCTCCCCTGGTTCGTCCCGTCACGTCCCTACGTCCTGCACCTGCATGGCACCGACATCCGCACCCGCTGGGCGTCGAGCGAACACGCCAAGATCCAGTCGTATATCGACCAGGCAGCGCATGTCTTCTACTCGACGCCTGATCTCGCCGGTAACGCCACCCAGGCACGAAGCGACGCCGAGTACCTGCCGATCTTCATCGATCCGCGGCAGCTGCCCCTGTGGCGCCCGCAGCCCTACGTGGCCTTCTCCTCGCGCTGGGAGGACGTGAAGGGCCAGCGCGACATGTTGACGGTCGCTCGCGGGCTGATCGCGGCTGGGGTCGAAGTCCGCGGCCTCGACTGGGGTCCCGGTGCCCCCGAAGCGGCCGCGCTCGGCGTGAAGCTCGAGCCGCGGATGTCGCACCCGGACTATCTCGACTTCCTCTCGCATGCGTCGGTCGCCGTCGGGCAGTCGAACTCGGTGCTTGGCGTTTCCGAGCTCGAGGCCCTCGCGATCGGGGTGCCATTGGCGGCCGTCGGCGATCACCTTCCCGGGCCCGACGGCGGGCGTCTGCCCATCCGCGAGGGCACCCCCGCAGCCGTGACCGAGCAGGTGCTCCGCGACCTGTCCGACCCGCGCGCGGCGTCCGCCGAGCTCGCGGCCGATGACTGGGCGCGCACCTGGCATACCGCGGCACGCTACCTGCCCCAGCTCGACGAGACCTACCGGCGCATCATCCGGCATCACTGATCAGGTCAGGCCCGCCAAGCGCGCCTGGGCGGCGAAGTCGGGTGCCTGACGGACGACCTCGTCGAACGTTCCCTTGGCGACGATGCGTCCGTCTGCGAAGAAGCACACGAGGTCGGCACGGCGCACCGTCGACAGGCGATGCGCCACCGTGATGACGGTCACGGCACCGCGCAGCCGTTCCATCGCAGCGGTGACGGCGTCCTCGGTCGTCGTGTCGAGGGCGGACGTCGCTTCGTCGAGGACGAGGACGACCGGCTGGGGATAGAGGGCACGTGCGATACCGAGTCGTTGGCGCTGACCTCCGGAAAGGGCGAGACCGCGCTCGCCGATCCGCGCGTCGAGCCCGCCTTCGCGGGCCTGCAGGAAGGTGCCCAGCTGCGCGCGGTCGATCGCGGATGCCGCCGCGTCTCGGTCGTAGTCCGTGCTCCAGGTGAGCGCGACGTTCTGACCGATGGTCCCATCGAACAGGGCGACATCCTGCGGCACGTATCCCACGCGTGAGCGCCAGGTGCCGAGGACTCCCCGGAGATCCTGGCCGTCCACGCGGATCGATCCGGCGGAGGGCGTGATGAGGCCGAGAAGCAGATCAACCATCGTCGACTTGCCTGCGCCCGAGGCTCCGACGAAAGCGACGTGCCCGCCGAAGGGAATCTCGAGATCGACGTCGGCGAGTGCGGGAACCGCGCTGCCGGGGTAGGTGAACGACACACCGCTCAGGACGAGGCGTTCCGGCTGCGGGTCGAGCGCACCATAGCCGACGGACTCCGCATCGCGAACGTACTCGTCCGCCGCTCGGATATCGCGCATCACGGCGCGGGCATGCGGCATGGTCGACGCCGTCGAGGTCATCACACCCTGGAACTGCAGCATCGAGGGCACCATCCGGAAGCTGGCGAGACCGAACAGGGCGATCGACGTGAACGCCGTCTCGACGCCGCCGGTCGCATAACCGACGCCGCCGATGAGGAGGAAGCCGAGAATGATGGCGGAGTCGACGACGAATCGCGGGATGGCGCCGAGGAAGCCGATGGTGGCGCGCGCGCGCACCGCCTGCTCGCGATTGGCGCTGACGAGAGAGGCGACCTCCTGCGCTTTGTCGCGCAGCGTGATCTCCTTCAGCGCCTGCACCATCTCCGTCATGAGCTGAGCGGTCTTGAAGGAATAGTCACGGTTGATGCGTCCGTTGCGGACAGCACGACGCGAGACCCAACCGTAGAGCAGCGCGGCGACCAGCCCGAGGTAGAGCAGCGTGACGGCGGCGATCAGCGGCTGCGAAACGACGAGCACCAGCAGCACGGACAGGAAGGTGACGACCTGCGAGGGCAGGGAGGCCGCGGGGAGCAGCAGACCGGACGTCGTGTTGGCGATGCCGACATCCGCCATCCGGACGAGCTCGGACGAGTTGCGCTTGAGCCGCTCGAGCCACGGAGCGCGGATGTACGCCTCGAACAGCCGGTTGCCGATGGTCAGCTCGAACTCGGCCATGCGGCGCGTCACGTACCACTGCTGCGCGAGGGCGATCATCGACTTGACGACCATGAGAGCGCAGGCGCCGACCAGCAGCCAGATGACGGCAGCGGAGGACACCTCGCCGAACACCGGCAGCGTCACCGGTCGGCCGACGGCGAACGAGCCCAGCACCAGCGCCAGGAGGCCGAGCGCCACGATGTCGATCAGCGCGAGCGCCGAGGAACTGATCGCGTAGCGGGTCAGAAAACCTCGAGCGTTCGGCGGAAGCAGCCGGAGGAGCTCCCGCAACGACAGCCAGAGTTCTTTCACTGCGGTCCCCCGGCGCGCGATGACGGTTGCGCGATCAGAGCGTCGCCGCCTTCGCGGTCTTGGCGGCGCTCAGCGCCGTCTCGACGACGGACAACGTTCGCAGCCCATCGGCCATGGTCACGACGTCGCTGGGTCGTCCGAGCACCGCGTCACGGAAGGCCTCGTGCTCGACACGGAGAGGCTCGCGCTTCGGGAAGGCGAACCGGATCACATCCCCCTCGGACACGCCGCGGAAACTCGACACCGATTCCCATTCGAGCGGGATAGTCCCGTTCGCGTAGAAGGTGAGATCACCGGTCGCGGTGTCGGCGACGAAGGCTCCCCGCTCCCCCGTGACGACCGTGACCCGCTCCTTCATCGGCGACAGCCAGTTCACCAGGTGATTCACGATGACGCCCGACGCCAGCCGTCCAGTGATCGCGATCATGTCCTCGTGCTCGCGGCCGCTGCGGTGAGCGGTCTGGGCGAATACGCGTTCGTAGGTACTGTCGCCGACCCACGCGGTCAGGTCGATGTCATGCGACGCCAGATCTTTGGTCACCCCGACATCGGCGATGCGGGCCGGGAACGGGCCCTGACGGCGCGTCTGGATCTGATAGACCTGGCCGAGTTCGCCCTCGCGGAGGCGACGCCGCATCTCCTGCAGCGCAGGATTGAATCGCTCGATGTGACCGACGGCTCCCACGAGGCCGGCGGCGTCGAATGCCTCGACCATGCGCGCCCCGGCCTCGACCGTGTCGGCAATGGGCTTCTCGACGAGGGTGTGCACGCCGGCCGCACTGAGCCGCAACGCGGCGTCCTCGTGGAATCGGGTCGGAACCGCCACCACGGCCATATCGATCCCCGCGGCGATCAGCGCGTCCACGTCGTCGAGCACAGGCAGCGAGCCGGCGACGCCGAAGGGATCGCCCGCGGGATCCGCGATCGCGACCAGCTCGACCCCGTCGACCTCACGGAGGACGCGGGCGTGGTGGCGTCCCATCATGCCGACGCCGAGGAGTCCCGCACGCAGCGTCATTCGGCACCCGCCGATGCCAGCGCATTGACCGCCGCGACGACGCGCTCCAGATCGCCGTCGCTCAGCGAGGGGTGCACCGGCAGCGAGATGACCTCGGCCGCAGCACGCTCGGTCTCGGGAAGCTCCAGGCCGGGTGCGAACGAGGCGAGCGAGGGCAGACGATGATTCGGGATCGGGTAGTAGACGCCCGATCCGACCTGGTATTCATCCCGCAGCGCGCGGACGAAGCCGTCACGGTCCTCGGGGACTCGGATCGTGTACTGGTGGTACACGTGGCGTGCGCCCTCGACGACCGGGGGAACGACGACCCCGCGGAGGTTGTCGTCGAGGAACCGGGCGTTCGCCCGGCGCTTCTCGGTCCACGCTTCGACCTTCGTCAGCTGCACCCGTCCGATGGCGGCATGGATGTCGGTCATCCGAGCGTTGAAACCGACGACCTCGTTCTCGTACTGACGCTCCATCCCCTGATTGCGCAGAAGACGCACGCGGCGGGCGAACTCCTCGTCGACGGCCGAAACCATGCCGCCCTCGCCGCTCGTCATGTTCTTGGTCGGATAGAGCGAGAACATCGCGAACGCGCCGAAGGTGCCGACAGGGCGGCCACCGAGCGCCGCACCGTGAGCCTGTGCAGCGTCCTCGAAGAGGGCGACACCGCGTCGCGTCGCGATGTCGGCGAGTTCGTCCATCCGAGCCGGGTGACCGTACAGGTGAACGGGGAGGACGCCGCGGGTCCGCGAGGTGATCGCCTGCTCGACGGCCGCGGGATCGAGGGAGAACGTGTCGGGCTCGATGTCGACGAAGACGGGCGTCGCGCCGGTGAGGGCCACCGAGTTCGCCGTGGCCGCGAAAGTGAAGGACGGGACGATCACTTCGTCGCCCGGTCCGATCCCGGCCGCCAGAAGGCCGAGGTGCAGGCCGGACGTACCGGAGTTCACCGCGACCACGGGCCGCGACTCGACGAAGTGCGCCGCGAACTCCTGCTCGAACGCGGCCACCTCGGGGCCCTGGGCGATCATGCCGGACCGGAGCACGCGGTCGACGGCGGCGCGTTCCTCATCGCCCACGATCGGACGAGCGGGCGGGATCATTTCAGTCATCGCGACTCCTTCAGCATTCCGGCGGATTCGGTGTAGCGCTCGCCCGTGCTCGGGCAGACCCACACGCCGTCCTCCGCTTGTTCGAGGCGTACCCCGGCTTTCCCCACCCAACCGATGCGCTTGGCCGGCACTCCCGCGACCAGCGCGTGGTCGGGCACGTCGCGCACGACGACCGCGCCGGCTGCAACCATGGCCCAGCGGCCGATGCGCACGGGGGCGACGCAGGTCGCGCGCGCACCGATGGACGCCCCGTGCTCGATTTCGACCCCGACGGGCGTCCAGTCGTCCGCGCTCTTCAATTCACCCTCGGGGGTGATCGCGCGCGGGTAGGTGTCGTTCGTCAGGACCGCGGCCGGACCGATGAACACACCGTCGGCTAGGCGCGCCGGCTCGTAGACGAGCGCGAGGTTCTGGATCTTGCAGTTGTCGCCGACCGTCACCCCGGAGCCGATGTACGCTCCGCGGCCGATGACGCAACGGCGTCCGATGCGCGCACCCTCTCGGATCTGGGCCAAGTGCCACACCGCGGTGCCCGCCCCCAGGGAGACATCAGCGGCGACGTCGGCTGAGTCCACCACGCGGGTGTCATGTGAATGGGTCATCTCAAACTTCCCGTGCGCACCGCGAGAAGGCGCACACCGTATTCATCCTAACGAGCCCGTCTGCGACGACCCCGTGTAAACCCCGGGTCGTCAGCGGCGGCGAGCGTCACGTCGGCTGCGCGGCGAGCGACGGCGCGCCCGGAGAGATTCCGCGCCGCCCAGGCCGCCACCGCGGCCCGACGCTCCGCAGACGGCTCGGCCGAGGCCGTCTCGATCAGCGCGGCGGCGACCGGTTCGACATCCCACGCGGTGCCGGCACCCAGATCGTTGTCGACCACGAGCGAGCGCACGGGGTCCGGCCCCGCGTAGACGACCGGAGTGCCCACGGCGAGTGCGGCGTATGCCTTCGTCGGAACGGCGAACTCGTACCCCCCGCCCTCGCGGATCGACGCCAGCGCCGCACGCGCTCCCCGGATCAATCGAGCAGCCTCAGGAGCCGGCACCTGCTCGCGGAAGCGCACGAGGTCATCGAGGCCGAGCTGCCTCGTGCGCGCTTTCAGCTGATCCCATTCGCCACCCTGACCGACGAACAAGGCGGTGATCGCGTGTCCCCGAGAACGCGCGACCGCCAGCGCGTCCACGAAGACTCCCGCACCGTGCCACTGGCTGGCGGTGCCGATGTAGACGACGTGAGCGGCCGCGTCGGGCGTCACCGCCGGGTGGAAGGTCTCGTCGTCGACGCCGTGCCCCACGGCGGTCACGTGCGCGCCGGGGGCCAGGGCGCGCACCGTCGCCTCGACTCCCGCGGTCACCGCGAGCACCGCGCGCGCTCCGCCGAGCGACCACGTCTCGAGGGCGCGCACGAGCCGCACGACCATCCGCGGTGCGCTCGTTGACTCGGCCGCGACGGAGACGAGGTCGGCTGCGTAGTAGACGTATGGGACCCGCCGGATGGCGCTGGCGATGCGCACGACGGTTCCGGTCGTCGGCGGGGGCTCCACGACCACGACATCCGCTCGCGGGCCGAACAGCACGCGGAAGAACGCCGGGATGTCGAAGCTGAGGTAAGGCAGGTAACCCCGCACCTGCCCGGATCGATCTCGGAGCACCGGCCAGCGGCGAACCCGTCCGGCCAGACGCACCGACGTCGCTGACCGCGGTGCACGGCTGGTGAGAACCTCGACATGGTGTCCGCGCTCGTCGAGCTCTCGGACGAGGAGCGAGAGCCGCAGACTCGCCGCCGCCGGTTCCGGCGCATAGATTCGCGAGACGACCTGGATGCGCATGACCCCTCGATCCTAACCACCCCGGGCTTCTCGTCCGCGTCTGCGACAATGAGACCGTGTCCCCCGCCATCCCTCCCGTCGATCGCGTCGGCGCCATCACCTGGGTGGTGGTTCCCCTCTACAACGAGATGACGGTCATTGGGGACGTGGTTCGCGAACTCGCCGCTCACTTCCATCACGTCGTCTGCGTCGACGACGGCTCTCGCGACGACTCGGTCGCTGCTGCCGTCGCGGCCGGAGCCACGGTCGTGCGGCATCCGGTCAATCTGGGGCAGGGCGCGGCGCTGCAGACGGGAATCGAGTTCGCTCTCTCACACCCGCAGGCGGAGTACCTCGTCACGTTCGACGCCGACGGGCAGCATCGCGTCGAGGACGCCGTAGCCATGGTCCGCCGAGCGCACGACGAGAACCTGGCCATCGTCTTCGGTTCGCGCTTCCTCGATGACCGCACGCGGCCGGGATGGGCCAAGAAGATCGTGCTGAAGACCGCGGTCTGGGTCACGAACATGACGACGGGCACCCGCCTCACCGATGCCCACAACGGATTGCGCGTGCTGCGGCGCGACGCGGCCGCGCGGGTCGATCTGCAACAGGACCGCATGGCGCACGCGACGGAGATCGTCCTACAGCTCAACCGCACCGGTCTCCCGCACGCCGAACACCCGGTGGAGCTGCGTTACACCGACTATTCGAAGGCGAAGGGGCAGAGCCTGCTCAATGCCGTCAACATCCTCGTGGACCTGGTGGTGAAGTGATCGTGGGCATTCAGATCCTGCTGATCGGGTCCATCCTCGTCCTGGGGTTCCTTCTGCTGCGCAAGCCGGGGAGCGACACCCACCAGGCGCTGCGCCGCATGCTCTTCGCCGCGTTCGCCCTCGTTGCGATCCTGTCCGTGCTGTTCCCGCAGTGGCTGACGTGGCTCGCGCAGCTGATGGGCGTCGGACGCGGCACGGATCTTCTGCTGTACGCGCTCGTCGTCGTCTTCCTCGCGTTCGTCTACGCGCAGTACCGAGCGAACGCCGGTCTGCAACGCCAGCTCACCCGGCTGGCGCGAAGATTCGCGATTCAGGAGGCGCTCCTCGCCGAAGCCCGGCAGCTTCGCACGGACGCCGAAGGGACACCCGCATCGCCCTCGGACGGGCACGCGACCGCTCCCTCGCCGCAGCACCGAGCCGCTGTCGATGACGGTAGCGGTGATGAGCCCAGCGTCTAGCAGGAGGTGACGCGCCAGAGCGATGCGTCGCCCTCGCGGTCGACCAGTTGGAAGCCCGGCCGCTCATCGATGTCGGCAAACCCCGGCATCATCCAGCGTCCGGGGTACCACTCACCCGGTCCGAAGTCGAGCAGGTAATCCGCGCCGAAGACGGCGAGCGCGTCGCAGACGGCCGGGTCGTCGCTGACATTGCGCAGGTTCTCGGCGAGGAGCCAATACGGGTCGGCCGACGGCGGCGCCCACGTGCGCGGGATCACGTCGCGCCCGCTCAGCGCATAGCCGAAAGACGCGCCGGTGCTCGGGTTGGCGATCACGACGGCATCCTCGGGCAGGACATCGTCGAGACGTTCGAGCAGTGCGAGCTCGTCCTCCGAGACGAAGGAGGTCGCCGACACCTCGTAGGCATGCGGATCCGTTTCGCTGGCGAAGACGTCTCGTCGCTCGACACGCGGCGTCGCAACCGTCTGGACGATCACGGGAACGCACAACAGCAACCCCACTGCGCCGGCCACGAGTGCGCGCGAGGAATAGCCGTCGGTGCGCCGCCGCGCGAGCGCCGAGATGCGGTCCGCCACGGCGGCGACTGCCGCACCGGCGAGCACGAGCCCGAAGACGGGAACGATGGCAGCGAGCCGGTACGGGTCCTCGTACCACGGCCCCACGAGCGCCGCCCGCACCTGATCCGACCCCACCGCCGCGGCGACGACGTACAGACCGGCGCTCACCGCCCATGCGGAGGCGATCGCTCGGATGCGCCACCCGCCCGCGGCCAGACCGGCCAGCAGGCCCAGGAGCATCGCGATGCTGACGGACAGAGCCGGCGCATAGCCCAGGAAGCCGTTGACGCCGACCTCGATGGCCGCCGAACGGATGCGGGTGTGCGGCTCCCAGGTGGCGGAGACGCTGGCTCCGAAGTACCACCACACCCAGATCAGCGCGCCGGCCGCTGCAACGGCTGCGATCAGGCCGGTCAGCCCCGCGCGCTTCCTGCGCGCGAAGCGCTCCGGCAGCGACCACAGCAGCAACGCCAGAGCGGCGACTCCCCAGGCGAGCGCGGTGGAGGGCTGCGCCACCATGACGGCACCGAGCGGGAGCAGGACGACCGCGAGCCCGCGTACCACTGCGCCGATGGCAACACGCCGCTCGAGCGCGTTCGCGCCGCCGGCGACATGCTCGGAGACGCGTGCGGGGATGGTCGTGGCGACGGCGGCGGGGAGGAGCGCGCCGGCGAGCAGCTGCGGGTACAGGACGCCCCACTGCACGAGGCCGAGAGGGAATGCCATGACGGCACCCGCGACCGTGGCTGAAGCGCCGGCTGCGACGGGGCCGGCCACGCGGAAGGCGAGGAAGGCCAGCCCGAGGGGCCAGACCACGACGCCGATGACGAACGTCACGGCATTCGCCGCGAGGGGGATCGACGCGCCGGTCAGCGGCGGGATCAGGGCCGCGAGAGTGTGCCAGGCGGACGGGTAGAAGCCCCGGGCGCCGATGACCTCGGTGATCGCGAGCGGTGAGGCGATACCCGTCTCGGTCGCGAACCGCACCGCGCTCAGGTGGAAGGCCGCATCATTCGTCTGCGAGATGGCGTCGGGCGTGCCGAACTCGGCGACGAACCGGATGCCGAGCAGCACAACGCCCAGCAGAAGCCCGATCAAGACGATGGTGGTGTCCGTCCCACGGCGGGGGTCGACGCCGCCGAGACCCGGCCAGGGCAGAGCCCAGCGGATACCCCAGACCAGCAGCAAGAGGCCGGCGAACGCGATGAGCGCGCTGACGGGTGACCAGGGCAGGCCGAGCAGACCGAGCACAAGAGCCGAGCCCACGGCCATGACCACCGTGAAGGCGGGAGCGAGCGCCCACAGAGCCAGCGACCGGAGCCGCAGGATCGATCCCATCCCCAGCCCGGGCACGAGGACGACGATGGCCGCGACGATATACGCCGGGCTGCTCGCGAACCATTCGGTCACGCTAGTCGCCGATCTGCGCGATCGCTTCCTCGACCGGCCCGTCGAACACGACCTCGCCCTTCTGGATGACGATGCCGCGGCTGCACAGCTCGCGCACCATCTCCATGTCATGCGACACGACCACCAACGTCTTGCGTTGCTCGATCAGTTCGGCGAACTTCAGCCGGCACTTCTCGCGGAACGGGGCATCGCCGACGGAAAGGATCTCGTCAACGAGCAGGACATCGAGCTCGACGTGGATCGCGACCGAGAAAGCGAGGCGCATGAACATGCCCGACGAGTAGTGCTTGACCTCCTGATCGATGAACTCACCGATCTCGCTGAAGGCGACGATGTCGTCGTATCGCGCCTCGATCTCCTTCCGGCTCATGCCGAGGATCGCCGCGTTGAGAAACACGTTCTCCCGCCCGGAGAGCTCGGGATGGAAACCCGCACCGACCTCGATCAGTCCTGCGACGCGCCCTCGGGTGAGGACTTCGCCGCCATCCGGCTGCATGACGCCGGAGATGAGTTTGAGAAGCGTCGATTTGCCCGACCCGTTGTAACCGAGGATCGCGACCGACTCACCCTCTTCGATGACGATGTCGACTCCGCGCAGCGCATGGAACACGCTCGTCGTCTTCCGACCGCGCAGCCACGACACCACGCTGTCCTTCAGGGAGAAGGCGTGATTGAGCAGGAAGGTCTTCTCGACGCCGTCGATGATGATGCTCGGCCGCCGAGTGGCTGTGGTTGTCATAGGTCTTGCGCAAACCTTCCCTCGAGGCGACGGAACACGCTCTGTCCGAGGAAGAGGAACGCGAAGGAGATCACGAACGCCCAGATCGTGTTGATCCCGAGGGCGGGCGGCATCTCGAGCGCGCTGTCGCTGATGGGGAACCAGAACGCGTAATGGAAGAGCTCGACGGCCTGGGTGATGGGGTTCAGCAGGTACACCTCGAGCAGCCACGACGGCAGCCCGAGTGTTGTGAGTGCATCGCGGACCATCGTCCAGAAGTACAGGACCGGCGATGCCCAGGTGGCGAGCAGCAAGAGCAGCTCGACGACGTTCTCGGCGTCACGGAAGCGGACGTTGATCGCGCCGAAGAGCAGCCCGAGCCCCAGCGCGAAGATGAGGATGATGGCGACGGCCGCCAGGACGGCCAGGACCGACAGCAGCGATGCTTGGGCGAAAAGACCGAGGAAACCGCACACGATCAGCAGCAGAGCGAGCTGCGGCAGGAAGTGCACGAATGCTACGGCGGCGGCGGAGATCGCGAACAGCTGCCGAGGCAGGTAGACCTTGCGCACGAGGGGCGCGTTTCCCACGATCGAGGTCGTCGCGTTCTTGTACGCCTCCGAGAACAGGTTGATGACGATGATCCCCGAGAACAGGTACACCGCGTAGTTGGGAATGCCCCGCTCGAGGCTGAGGAAGAGGCCGAGCACGACCCAGAACACGAGGAACTGCGCAGCGGGGCGGACGTACGACCAGGTCCAGCCCAGCACGGAGTTCCGGTAGCGCGTGGTGACGCCCGTCCGGATCAGCAGCCGCAGCAGGTAGCGCCAACGCACCACGTCGAGCAGGCCCCGCCCCGAGCCGGGACGGGCGAATTCGCTGCGTGGCACGGCGGCGAACAGAGGAGATGTATCGGTCACGTTTCGCTATTCGGGTCGATGCGCGGAGGCGTCCGCAACCGGTTCATCATAGCCGGATCGGGCTGGGGGCCTGCCGAGGCCAGGCCTCAGCCGACCTGCTCGAAGCCGGCCCAACCACGCCCGATTTGTACGGAGCCGGAGAAGCCCCCGGCGCCGTTCCCGCGATACAGGAGCAGCGCGCCGGCCGCGGTCCGCGCGATCACGTCGGGGCGACCATCGCCGTCGAAATCGCCGGTGCCGACGAGGCTCGTCATCCCGGACCAACCACGACCGACCACTCGTCCGGGCGTCCAGGTTCCGTCGCCCTGCGCGGAGTAGAGCCAGAGGCGACCGTCGGTGCTGCGAGCGAGGATGTCAGCGGTGCCGTCACCGGCGAAATCGCCGACGACGGTGAGATCGACGAACCCTCCCCAGCCGCGACCGATCTGCTGCCCGCCTCCGAGCCAGCCCCCCGCGCCGTCGCCGCGGTAGAGCAGCAGCCGCCCGGCCGAGTCGCGCGCGATGACATCGACGTGGCCATCGCCGTCGAAATCGATGCCGCCGATGACGGATGTGAACGTCCCCCAGCCGTTCCCGATCGATCGGGGCGGTCCGACGCGTCCGTCACCCGCTCCGGGGAGCAGCACGAAGCGCCCGTTGGGCTCGATGCGGGCGACGTCGACATGACCGGTGCCCGAGAAGTCTCCGAGGCTCACCAGCTTCGCACCGGCGGGCCAGTCGGTTGCCAGCGAGAGCGTTCCCGCCCAGCCGCCCCGCCCGTCGCCCCGGTACAGAGTCAGGCCCGGCGGGGCGACCGCGAGTACGTCTGCACCGCCATCACCGTCGATATCGCGCACGAACGGCGGGCTCACGACCGGCGCGCCTGGCCCTGCGAGCGAGACCATCCCGCCCCAACCGCTCCCGACCGGCGCGACGTGGGCGAGTCCACCGCCCGTACCGCGGTACAGGTGGAGGGCTCCATCGTTATGACGAGCGACGAGGTCCGGTTTCCCGTCTCCGGTGAAATCACCGATCGCGGCGAACGCGGCCATGGATGTCCAACCCCGGCCCAGGTTGATCGCCGCCCCGAACCCCCCGCTTCCCGTGCCCGGATACAGGCGCAGCACACCAGCGTCATCGCGGGCGATGATGTCGGTGTTGCCGTCACCCGTGAAATCCGACCCGCCGACGAGCGCAGTCATGCTACCCCACCCGCGGCCCGCACGCTCACCGGCCTGGAAACCGCCCTTGCCGTCACCGCGCCACAGCATGAGGGACGAGCCCTGAATGCCGACGAGATCCGGGATGCCGTCTCCGTCGACGTCGCCGGCCGCTGACATCAGCCGGACCGACCGCCAGTCGCCGTCGATCTTCGTCGGGGTTCCCAGCGAGGACCCGTCGCCTCGGAACAGCCAGAGATCACCACTGGCGTCGACCCCGATGAGATCACGGTGACCGTCACGGTCGAAGTCTCCGATGCCGAGGATGGAACGCATTCCGGTGTTGCGAGCGAGCGCGACGGCCGAACCCCAGCGAGCGGGAGCGGCGTAGGGGTACGCCCAAATAGTTCCGTCCGAACCCGCCGCGAACAGATGGGACGCGCCGTCGAGGTCGAGAGTCGGCGTTGGCTGCGAGTTGACTGGCGCGATATAGCGGGAGTGAACCCAGGCGACACGCCCGTGCGCGTCGACCCGCACCCACTCACCGTAGGTCGCCCGGCGCACGACCATCTCTCCGCCGGACAGGGTGATGACTCCGGTTCCGCACCGCTCATCGGGAGCGCGGCGAGCGTTGAGCGCGTCCGCCGTCACGACGTAGATGCCCGAGACCGCCGCGACCTCTTCTTCACGCGGCGCCGCGCAGTAGTCGGGCTGTGCGCTGCCGAACCACTGGTGGAAGAACCGGAAGAAGTTGCGATTGCCGTAGGAGGAGCATCCGTCCCCCTCCCCCGTGACCGCCAGCAAGGACGCGGCGTTGGGCTGATACGGCGTGTAGTAGTACAGCGCCGAAGTCGCCTTGTTCTCGATGTAGACCGGTGACGAGCCGCACTGATCGACCCACTGGCCGTTCACCAGCGCCGGCGGGTGATACAGGATGTTCCACGTCCGACCCGGCGCGTACCAGGTGAAGAAGTTGCTGGTCCCCGGCGGGTTCTCGTAGCGGCGAAGTTGACGTGCCGCTCCGTACACCTGGTTGAAGAATCCGTAGTACGCCGAATCGCAGCCCGCCGTGTCGGGGCAACCCTGCCCCATCGCGATGCGGTACTGGGAGTCGTACGGGTACGTGTCGGTGACGAGGCCCTGCTCCTTCTGCAACATCACGATGAGCACCTGCGGATTGAGGCCGCATGCCTGGGCGACCTTCGTGATGATGCGTGCCGCGCTCTCGACGCCCCCGCCCTCGTAGGTGCGGCACATCGGATCGGCTGCGATCCACCGCGTCTGGTCCGTCTTGTCCTTCAAGCAGACGTAGCCTGACCGGCACGTGGTCACTTGTGAGTTGAGGAAGTCCTGAACCTGGCCCTCGTTCATCGCGGCGCCGTTGTAGAAGATGGCGTCCGAGATGATGTTGCCGGCGCGGAACTGCGACATGTCAACGGCCGTCGGCGCGGACCGTCCGAGCGTGGCTGCAGACGCGGCGCCCTGCACAGCCTGGTTCGGCTGGGCCGCTGCCGGAGCCGTGGCGGACATGCTCACGAGCAGTCCTGCGGTCACCGCGACGGCGACGAGAGGCGAAAGCAGTCGCCGCGACAGGGTGTTCCACCTTCGACTCATGTGAACAGTGTGACCGATGTTGTTCCAGTCTGCGAAACAGAAATCGATCGGCCGTGCATCACGACCCCGTCACAGCTCGGCGTGCAGCGCCCAGACCCGCTCCGCGTGATCCCGCCACGAGAAGGCTCGTCCGCGATCGCCGGCCCGCACCGCCCATCGGTGCAGCTCGTCGGGGGTGGCCAGCACCTCGCCGGCGGCGTCGCGCAGCTCGGCGAACGGAGCGATGCGCGCCCCGTCGAGCAGCACTTCGCGGTGCACGGGCGAATCAGCGGCCACGACCGGTACGCCCAGCACCATCGCCTCGATGGCGCGCCACGGGAACGCGGACTGCTCCGACAGCGCGATCAGCAGCACCGCGGCGTCGAGGACGGCCGCACGGTCGGCGGCATCCAGTCGGCCGGGGATGATCACCCGGTCGCGGGCGATGCCGGCGTTCTCGATCACGCCGGCGATATCAGCCGGCTCGTCGAAGATCACGACGCTGACGGTCTCTTCGCCGGCGATCGACGACAGCACGGCGCGCAGCTGGTCCTCGGTGCCGCCGGCGACGATCGCGACCCGGTCGGGAACCCCGAGCTCGCGGCGGCGCCCGATCGCGTCCGTGGGCACGCGGAACCCATCCGGCGCAGCCCCGGGGATGACGCGGACCCGCGCTCCGAGCCGCGGGGCGATCTCGGCGAGGCGTTCGGCGAGGGCGTGGGTCGGGACGACCACGGCATCCGCGTGCTTCTCGGCGCGCTTGAGCAGCGCGCGCTGAGCCAGCACCGTCGCCCTGGGCAGCAGGGCGGGAGTCTCCCACGCGGCGAGGTCCCAGACCGTCACGACGGTCTGCTCGAGGTCGTGGGCACGGTCGTGCTTGACCAGCGGGGCGAGGAGCGTGGGGGCGTGCAGCAGTCCCCCGGCCACTCCCCCCGTGATGCCCATGGGCCACGAGGCCAGCAGCCCGGTGCGCGGGAACGGTGCGCGGACGGTCTGCGCCAGACCGGCGATCGCGGCGGCGGCATTGCCCGCATCCGAGGCGACTAACCCGGCGACTTCGCAGCGGGCCGGGGCGGTGGCGATGAGCGCGCGCGCCACCTCGAGCGATGCCTCCGCCGTGTCGGCGTCGACGACGTCGGCGAGCTGGTCGAGCACGAGCTTGAGGACGGTGGTCATCCCTCGGTCTCCGCTTCCGGTGTCGGCGGGTGCAGCGCGTTGCGCACCATCTCCTGCGCCAGCGCGAAGTCGGGGTCACGCTCCTCGATTCCGTTCTCGGGCGTGAGCTCGATCGTGGTGACCGGCTGTTCCTTGGCCTTCATCGCGATATCGGCGAGGAACGGCAGCAGATCGGCGGGGATGTCGGTCTGGACGAGCACCTGCCCGGCATCCGCGATCTCGGTGAACCGGTCGAGCACGTTCTGCGGTGTCATCTGCGCGAGGATCGCCTGCTGCAGCTCGCGCTGGCGACGCATCCGGTCGAAGTCGCTCGTCGTGTAGCGCGACCGGGCATACCACTGGGCGGTGTCACCGTCCATGTGCTGCTGGCCCGCCTCGATCCATCCCTCGGCCCAGTCGTCGGCCGGCTGCCCCTCGTACTGGGGCCCGCCGCCCTTGGGTAGGCGCTCGACGACGTTGATGTCGACACCGCCGAGCGCGTCGACGAGGTCGGCGAAGCCCTTCATGTCGATGAAGACGTAGTAGGGAATCGTGATTCCGAGGATGCCTTCGACGGCGTCCTTCGTCGCCTCCACCCCCGGCGACGATCCGTCGTCATGTGCGTCCGGATAGAGGGCGTTGCCGTCGCGACAGATCTCCACCTCGGTCTGCAGCTGGTTGATGCCGCTGCTCCACCCGCAGTTCGGGTCGACGCGTCCCTCGTGGACGTCGGGATACAGATCCTTCATCGGCCCCGGAGCGAACGGGAAGTGCCCCATGTCGCGCGGGACACCGGTGATCGTGGTCGCCCCGGTCTCCGCGTTCACGGACACGACGGAGATCGAGTCGAAGCGCATGGAGTCGCGGCCTTCACCGCTGTCGGCACCGAGCAGGAGGACGTTGTAGTAGCCGTCCGACGGCGGAACGCTCGGCCCACTCGCACCGAAGACGGTGCTGAGCGTCTCGCGAACGGAGTTCACGCGGTCGAACGTCCACGCGGCGGCCGACGTCGACGCGACGGCGAGCAGAATGGCCAGGAGCGGGACGCCGATGCGGGCCACCGTGCCCGCGCGCACGAGCTTCACCAAACGCAACGTGTCGACCGTCAGCACGATCCACAGCACTGCGTAGAACGCGATCACCACCTGGACGATCAGCAGGACGAACCAGTTGGTGGCGAGCGAGAGCAGCAGCGGGCGCCACAGCAGACCGGTCAGCACGGTCAGGAGCGCGATGACCCACATCGTGATCGTTGCGGCGAGACCGAAACGCCCCAGTCGGCGATTCCCGGCGAGCACCTGGGCAGAGCCGGGCAGGAGGAAGTTGAGCACGACGAGCCACCACCCGCGACGACCCATGACCTCGGGCGAGGTAGTGTCGGGATGCCGCAGCGGCCGCTCCTCGATAAGGCTTCCGCGTCGCGGCCGTGCGGAGTTGCGCGGCGGAGCGGTGACGGTCACAGGGATTCCTTGAGTCGGAGGTTCTTCTCCTCGACCTGCTGCTCGAGGCTGCGGGCGTACTCCTCCAGCCGATCGGCGAGCTCGGCGTCGCCCGCGCCGATGATGCGCGCAGCGAGGAGGCCGGCGTTCTTCGCGCCGTTGATCGACACGGTGGCCACGGGGATGCCGCCGGGCATCTGGACGATGCTCAGCAGCGAGTCGAGTCCGTCGAGGGTCGCGAGCTGCACCGGCACGCCGACGACCGGCAGCGGCGTCAGCGACGCGAGCATGCCCGGGAGGTGCGCCGCTCCCCCCGCGCCGGCGACGATGACGCGCAGCCCTCGCGCGCGTGCCTCACGACCGTAGCGGAGCAGCTTGTCGGGGGTGCGGTGGGCCGAGACGACTTCGACCTCGTGCGCGACACCGAGGTCGGTGAGCGCCTGCGATGCGTCGCTCATGACGCGCCAATCGGAGTCCGAACCCATGACGACTCCGACGAGCGGAGCGTCCGACGAATGCAGCGGCGAGGATGTCACCGACCCAGGTTAGGCGGGCCACCTGTGGAATCCCCGGAGCGGCGCGGTACCCCCGAGGGCTCAGTCGTCGAAGTTCGCCGCCACCACGCGGGCGTCGCCGACGACGGCGTCGAGGTCGTCGCCCGACAGGTTGACGTGTCCGACCTTGCGCCCGGGACGCGGGGCCTTGCCGTAGGTGTGGACCTTCGCACCCGGGTGGGCTTCGAGAGCGGCGGGGATGCGCGCGGCGAGCGAGTCGGAGACGGGACCGCCCAGGATGTTGATCATGACCGACCACGGCGCTCGCGGAGCCGTGTCGCCGAGGGGCAGATCGAGCACCGCGCGGAGATGCTGCTCGAACTGTCCGGTCACGGCGCCGTCCTGACTCCAGTGACCGCTGTTGTGCGGGCGCATCGCGAGCTCGTTCACGAGGAGCCGGTCATCGGCCGTCTCGAAGAGTTCCACCGCGAGCATGCCGGTGACACCCAGCCCTTCCGCGATCGCGACCCCGATGTTCTCGGCGACCTCGATCAGGCGCTGACCCGCCCGCGGAGCCGGGGCGATGACCTCCGCGCACACCCCGTCGCGCTGCACGGTCTCGACCACGGGGTACGAACGCCACGCCCCGGAGGGCCGCCGCGCCACCTGCTGCGCGAGTTCGCGCGTGAACTCGACGAGCTCCTCGACGAGCAGCTGTCCCCCCGGCTGGAGGGCGTCAAGCCAGTCAGCGGCGTCGTCTGCGGAACGGACGACACGAACGCCTTTGCCGTCGTATCCACCGCGCGGCGTCTTCACGACCGCGCGCCCGCCGTTGTCGTCGAGGAAGGCTTGCAGGCCGGCGGCATCGGAGATCGCGGCCCACTCGGGCTGCGGCATCCCGAGCTCGGCGAGCCTCGCGCGCATGCGCAGCTTGTCCTGTGCATAGAAGAGAGCGTCGGGACCGGGGTGCACGGCGACGCCGTCATCGACGAGCGCCCGGAGCACCTCCTGCGGAACGTGCTCGTGATCGAAGGTGATGACATCGACGTCGCGAGCGAAGGCCCGGACCGTTTCGAGGTCGCGGTAGTCGCCCGTCGCGGTCGCCGCGATGGCTGCAGACATGCCCGGCTCCTCGGCCAGGACGCGCACATCGAGTCCCAGCTCGACGGCCGGCGCAATCATCATGCGGGCCAGCTGCCCTCCGCCGACGATTCCTACTCGCAACGACATGGCGCCTCCTCCGGGTTCGCATCCATCATCCCGCACACGAAGACGGGGTCGCACGCGTGAGCGGGCGCGATCATGCTCAGGCGTCGGAGCCGATGATCGGCATGCTGTGCGAGTCGCGATGCGCCAGAATCTGGCTCACCTCGACCTGGTCTGCCAGCACCTCGTGGACGAGGGCGACGGCCGGGATGCTCCGCAGCCGCATGGCGGGGTCGACGCCGTTCGAGAGCGTCAGCGTTCCCGTCCCGTTCAGGCGCTGGATCGGGCCGCGCGACTCGTCGATGCCGTAGCCACGGATATGGCTGAGCTCCGACCGGCGACGGACGATGAGTCCCGAGGTCTCGATGACCCGACGGGTCGTGATCGTGTACGAATGCGCGAGCCAGCGCAGGTACGGCAGCACGACGAGGAGCACGACCACCAGCCCCGCGGCCGACCACAGCATCACGTTGGTGAAGGGGTCGGGCACGTTCCCGGTGAAGTACCCCGTGACACCCGCGATGACGATGAGCAGCAGCGCCGGCAAGAGGAGCGGCCCGGCGTGCGGGCGCAACCGCGCGACACGAAGCTCGGGGGCCGCGGCACCGAGCGCTGGCGCGACGGGGCGACCGAACGAGGCTGCTGGCTGTGTCACAGCACCATCATGGCCCGCGGGTGCGACAACGCCTCGGCGGCACGCCCGGATGCCGCGAGGCCTCAGCCGACTCCGCGGACATGCACGACGTCGCCGGCTCCGACGACGCTCTCGACAGCGCCCGTCCGCACGACCAGGCGCCCGTCCTCATCGAGGCGCTCCGCCGTCCCCGTCAGCGTCTCGCCGCCGGGCAGCGAGACGACGACGTCCTCGCCGATCGTGACGCACGCCGCGGCGACCCGCTCCCGGAGGGCGTCGTCGGCGCCGCTCACCGCGAGGTGGGCGATGTGGTCGCGCAGGCCCGTGAGGTAGTCCGCGAGCAGTCGGTCCTCGTCGACCTCCACCCCCAGCACGGCGAACGAGGTCGCCGTGGCGACCGGCAGGTCGACCTCGGCCATCGTGGTGTTGACCCCGGCACCCAGGATCACGTCGCCGGTCTCGCCCGGCAGGACCTCGGCGAGGATGCCGCTAATCTTCCGCCCGTCGACGAGGACGTCGTTGGGCCATTTCACACCGACCTGCCGGTCGTGCAGCTGCGCGGAGACGGCGTCGCTCATCGCGAGACCGGCGACCAGGGGGATCCAGCCGCGCGAGTGCACCGGCACAGCGCCCACGCGCAGGAGCACCGAGATCGCGAGCGCGGTGCCCGCGGGAGCCGTCCAGCTGCGATCGAGCCGGCCGCGACCGGCGCGCTGGTCGGTCGTCAGGAGCACCGAGAGGTGCGGGTGGGCATCGGGGTCGGCCTCGACGTCGCGACGCAGGTGGGCGTTGGTCGAATCGGTGTGCTCGACGACGTGCACGCGGGGCGAGACCGCGGCCGCGCGGGGATAGCCGTTCTCGGGGATCGTCATGGCGTCACCCTACGATGCCGGATCGCGGCTCGGCGAGGGGTTGCGCCCGAGGGTTTCCACAGGCGATCGCCGTCGTCGTTGTGGGTGTGCTCCAACGGCTGCGGGGCCGCGCTGGATAGGGTGGAACGCGTGACCGACCAGCCCGACCTGTCCACGACCGCCGGCAAGATCGCCGACCTCCGCGCCCGCTACCAGACGGCCGTCGTCGACGCCGAGACCGCGGCACGCGAGAAGCAGCACAAGAAGGGCAAGCTCACCGCCCGCGAGCGCATCGAGATGCTCGTGGACCCGGGGTCGTTCGTGGAGCTCGACGAGTACGTGCGCCATCGCACCACCGCGTTCGGCATGGACCGATCCCGCCCCTACGGCGACTCCGTCGTCTCGGGCGTCGGCACGATCCACGGCCGCACCGTCGCGGTCTACTCGCAGGACTTCACGACGTTCGGCGGCTCGCTCGGCGAGTCCGCTGGCGAGAAGATCATCAAGGTCATGGAGCTCGCGCTGCGCGGCGGGATGCCGATCATCGGCATCCTCGACTCGGGTGGCGCCCGAATCCAGGAGGGCGTCGTGGCGCTCGGCAAGTACGGCGAGATCTTCCGCCTGAACACCGCGGCGTCGGGAGTGATCCCCCAGATCTCGCTGATCATGGGGCCCGCCGCGGGCGGCGCGGTCTACTCCCCCGCCCTCACGGACTTCGTCATCATGGTCGACAAGACGAGCCAGATGTTCGTCACCGGCCCCGATGTCATCAAGACCGTCACCGGCGAGGACGTCGGCATGGAGGAGCTCGGCGGCGCCCACACCCACAACACGCGTTCGGGTGTCGCGCACTACCTGGCCCAGGACGAGGACGACGCGATCGACTACGCCCGGTCGCTCCTGAGCTTCCTGCCCGACAACAACATGTCGGACGCCCCGGTGTACGAGACCGGCTTCGAGTGGGAGACCACTGACGACGACCGTGCCCTGAACGTCGTCATCCCCGATTCACCCAACCAGCCCTACGACATCCACCAGGTCATCTCGGGGATCGTCGACGAGGGCGACTTCCTCGAGGTGCAGCCGCTGTTCGCACCGAACATCGTCGTCGGCTTCGGCCGGGTCGAGGGACGGACGGTCGGCATCATCGCCAACCAGCCCTCGCAGATGGCGGGCACTCTGAACATCGATGCCGGCGAGAAGGCGAGCCGGTTCGTTCGTTTCTGCGACGCCTTCTCGGTGCCGATCGTCACCCTCGTCGACGTTCCGGGCTATCTTCCCGGCACGGATCAGGAATGGACCGGCGTCATCCGCCGCGGGGCCAAGCTGCTCTATGCCTACGCCGAGGCGACGGTTCCGCTCGTGACGGTCATCCTCCGGAAGGCCTACGGCGGCGCCTACATCGTGATGGGCTCCAAGCAGCTGGGCGCCGACGTGAACGTCGCCTGGCCGACGGCGGAGATCGCTGTGATGGGCGGCCAGGGCGCGGTCAACATCCTCTACCGCGGTGAGATCAAGCGCGCCGAAGAGGCAGGCGAGGATGTCGCCGCGGTGCGGTCGCGCCTGGCCTCCGAGTACACCTACAACGTGGCCTCCCCCTTCCTGGCCGCCGAGCGGGGCGAGCTCGATGGCATCATCGAGCCGGCGCAGACGCGCGTCTACATCGCGAAGTCGCTGCGCGCGCTCCGGGGGAAGCGGGCCGAGCTGCCCGCGAAGAAGCACGGGAACATCCCGCTGTGAGCGGTCGAGAGGATTCCCGGGACGAGGCGGGCCACGACGAGCGACCCCTGCGCATCGAGGTGCGGCGCGGCGATCCGACCCCGGAGGAGCTGGCCGCCGTCATCGCCGTCGTGAGCGAGTCGTACGCCCAGGAAGCCGCGGAGGCGATCGCCCCCGAGCCGGCCCCCGAGTCCGCCTGGCGGCGGTCGGCACGCGCGCTGCGGACGCCGCTGCGGCGCGGCTTCGGCTGGGGGCGTTTCACCGGTTGACGGGCGACGCTGATTTTGTCCCCCGAAATACCTACAGACAGATCTGGCACGCTGCCGCAGACTGAATGTGCTGGAACGCTACTGCGTTCGGTCACCCGAGCTTTTAGCCGGTGACTGCTGCGAGTCGGTCTTCGGGTAACCACTCGCATGGCGAGGGGCGGGCGGCTTCGCCGCCCCTCGCCCCCAGTACCTCCGTCCGGTCAGAGACGCGGGCGGGGCCGCGCGATCTCGCGCCAGAGATCGACCGTCTCATCGGCGTCGTCGTCATGGCGCGAGCGACCGACGACCGTGACCGCCGTGTCGGGATGCGTCGAGGTGCGGATGTAGAGCCGCTCCGACCGTGCCCCGTCGAGCACGTCGGCGAGCTCGGCGCGGATGGCGGCGAGTTCGCGCTCGTCGAGGCCGTCGAGGCCGCCCTCGTCGAGGAAGGTGACGTGGGATCCGGCTCGCCGGACGTCTTCGAGCACGCGGCGCACCGCGTCGTCGAGCAGCCGCGGACCGCGCAGCTCATCGCGCAGACGCCCCTCCGCGAGCCGCGCCTGCAGGCGCTCGTCGTCGTCGAGGTCGCCGCCCGCGTTGATGGTGCGCGAGAGCACCGGCCCCGCGACGGCGAGCGCGCGCTGCACGCGGACCCGGCGCTCGCGACGGCGGCCCTCCTGTGTGGCGAGCCATTCGGACGCCTCGCGTTGAAGCGCCGTGAGCTGCGCGGTCTCGACGGCCGCGCGGTCGATCAGCAGGACGATGATCTGCGCTCCGCCCACCCAGATCGCCGAACCGACGGCTCCCAGCGAGAGCGTCGGCTCCGGGCCGATCCACAAGACCGACTGCAGGAACAGGACGACGATGCCCGACCAGGCCACGATCGAGCGCCGGCGCACGACGAGGACGGCCATCAAGGCACCGAGCCCGCCGAGGCTCCAGGTCGCGAACGGCTGCAGCCGCCCCTCTTCGCCCGCGGCCCACCAGGTGGCTGACGGGATCACGACGGTGACCGCGAGGGCGAGGAGCGCGATCCACAGGGGCAGCGGCGCCGGACGGCTCATGCCCGCCGTCACGGCGCTCATCGCCGGAACCTCCGCGGCCGGCTTCGCCGCCGCATCCATCGGCCGCGTGGGCCAGAAGATGCACAGGCCCGTGACGGCGAGGTAGACGACGAGATTCAGGATCAGCACGACGGGGACGTCGACGGGGCGCGTCCAGAACATGCCGCCGACCGCCAAGTACGCCGTGAAGGCGACCCCGAGTGCCGACAACACCCAGCGGACCGAGCGGTTCATGAGCTCTCCTGCCAGCTGATGGACACGGTCGTCCCTGAGGCGTCGGAGTCGACCGTGGCGGCCCCGGCCACAGCGGCGACCCGCGCGATGATCGAGGCACGGATCCCGAGGCGATCCTCGGCGACGCGCGTCGCCTCGAAACCGGGTCCGTCGTCGGTGACGGTGATCGCAAGCCCAGCCCTGTCGGCGTGGAATGACACGCGCAGATTCGCAGCGCCAGCATGCTCGACCGAGTTCGTCACCGCCTGCGCCGCCGCGAGGTGCAGCGCTCGGGCGACACGGCCCGGCACAGACCGGGCATCGGGTTCGATCCGCTGAGAGACCCCGGCGTCCGGAGACAGTCGGTGGACCGTCGCTTCGAGCTCGGCACCGACGACGCCTGCCGGGATGGGGGCGTCGGGACCCTCGCCCACCTCCTGGTCGACGTTCGCCAGTCGCGTGAGCGCTTCGCGGGCCATGGCGACCGCGAGGGTCCGCTCCCGGTCGGTCTCGGCGCGTTCGGCCGCGATCAGTGCTGCCAGCACGCTGTCGTGCATGAGTGCCGCGACGGCGACCCGCTCCTTCTCGACCGCGTCTGCTGCGGCCGCCTGCGCGAAGGAGCGGACCGCGCCCTCCCGTCCGCTGTCGATGCTCGCCGCAAGGGACCGGAGGATCCAGCCGACGACGATCAGGACGCTCGCGAGGATGATCGCGAACGCCGAGTCGAGCGCGACGTCGAGCACGGTGGCCGGCGTGAGAGGCAGGAGTGTGAGCCGCATCGCGCCGTACAGCAACGGCAGAAGGAACGCCCAGACGATCTGTCCGGCGAGCGGCATGCAGAAGACGGCCGCGACGGTCCCCACGTTGATGAGGAACCACAACCAGGGCTGCTCGTCGACGGTGGTCGACCGGTCGGCCGCCAGCGGCCAGAGGACGGTCGCGATCGGGAAGACGCCGGCGAAGAT
Source organism: Microbacterium sp. BDGP8 (assembly GCF_029991045.1). Lineage (NCBI taxonomy): Bacteria > Bacillati > Actinomycetota > Actinomycetes > Micrococcales > Microbacteriaceae > Microbacterium > Microbacterium sp. BDGP8. The sequence continues at coordinate 2,587,091 of NZ_CP120712.1, forward strand.
CGCGGCGAACACGCGGACGGCCCGCGAGGTGATCAACGCGACGCACATCATCAGCAGCGTGCCCAGGACCACGATCAGCAGGATCGTGTGCCAGGCGGAATGTCCGGCGGGGGTGCTGAGCGCTCCCACGAGCGCCTGGATGCCGATGACGGCGCTTCCGGTGCCGACGACGATGCCCAGGATGCGGTCGATGCGCGACTGGGTGAAGCGCTGAGTCTGGGCCAGGGCCTCGCGGAACTCCGCGGGACGACGCGGGCGGGTCGTGCCGGTGCCCGGGGTCTCAGCGGGCATCGGAGGCTTCGCCGACGAGACCGTCTTCCATCGCACGGCGGAGGAGGTCGACCTTGGTGGGTGCGGGACGGCCGACCTCGACGTACTTCACGCGCACCCGGGTGATGTTCTCTTTCGCGGTGGAGTAGGCGATCCCGAGCCGCTCGGCCACCGCTTTGAGGGGCAGTCCGGCGGCGTACAGGCGGAGCACGTCGCGCTCGCGTGCGGAGAGCTGGGCATCGGCGAACGCCCGGTCGCCGTCGACCGCGCTGGCCCACTCGACGTTGTCCAGGTGTTCACCCCGCGCCACCGTCCGAACCGCCGCGACGACGTCGTCGGTGCGCGCGGACTTGCTGATGACGCCCAACGCGCCCGCAGAGAGGGCTTCACGCACCGCCGCCGGCCGGTCGGCGACGCTGTGGATGATGACCTGCGAGCCGTCCCAGACGAGCTGGGCGACGTTCTCCGCCACGGTGGCGCCGTCGCCGAGCATGAGGTCGAGCACAACGACATCCGCCGGCGACTCCCCCGTGTCCTTCCGCCATCGCAGATACTCGGCGACGGTGCTGCCGGTGAAGACGACCTCCCCGACTCCCGCTCGGGAGCAGGCGGCGGCGAGCCCGAGCCGGACCGACTCGTGATCGTCGATGAGTGCCACCCGTGTCATGGGCTCAGCCTAGGACAGGGGGCCCTCGTCGGTGAGTACCGCAACCGCCTCCATGTGGTGCGAATGGGGGAACAGGTCCAGGCCCTGCAACGACACCGGCGCGTAGCCGCCCGCGCGCAGCATGCCGAGATCGCGCGCGAGCGCGACCGGATCGCACGCGACGTAGACGAGGGTCGCAGGCCGAAGCCGCAGCAGCGAATCGACGACGTCTCGTCCCGCTCCCGACCGCGGCGGGTCGAGAACCGTCACCCCGGCGCGCAGCCGGGCGCGTTCGGCAGCCGATGCGGTCTCCTCGACCTGCGCCAGCCAGCGGTCGACCCGGCCGGTCTCGGCGCGGGCGCCCACCCACTCGGCCAGGTTCTCCCCGGCGTGGTCGGTGGCGCGGGTGTCGGACTCGACGCTCGTGATGCGGGTGGCCGTGCCTCCCAGCTCGGCGACGGCGGCCGCGAGGAGACCGACCCCGCCGTACAGGTCGAGGTGCCATGCGTCGGGATCGACGGTGCGGCCGGCGGATCGCAGGCCGCTGTGGACCGCATCGCGCAGCGCGACCGGCGCGAGCCGGTGGACCTGCCAGAACCCTCCGGCGTCGACGCGGAACTCCCGGTCGCCGACCCTCTCGATCACGGTTTCGCGCAGCGCCGGGTCGGCCGCCGGACGCGGACCGCCCCGACGTCGACGGCGGGGCGTCTCCGGGCGGGCCAGGGCTCGCACGCGCCCGTCGGAGGGCTGCACGAGGTCGAGGCGCCCGGGAGCGGCCGACCGGCCGCGGGCTACCGATTCGGCGATCGCCGGGGTGGCGAGCGGCAGGTCGTCGACCTCGACGACGCGGTGCGAGCGCGCGGCGAAGGGCCCGATGCGTCCATCCCCGTCGACGTGGAGGCTCACGCGCGTGCGCCATCCCGTGCCGTCCGGCGTCTCGTCGGCGCCGGCTGCCGCGACGACGACGTCGCTGTCGACACCGCCGAAGCGCTTCAGAGCGTCGCGGAGGACGCGCTGCTTGAGCTCGCGCTGGTGTTCGAGGTCGATGTGCCCGAAGTCGGCCCCGCCCGGGCGGTTCTCCGGCGCGGTGCCGATGTCGGCGGGCGACCAGACGTGCGGTCGCCGATGCCGCGACGCCTCGAGCACGTCGAGCGCCTCGGCACGCCAGAACGACGACTTCGCGGTGTCGGTCAGCCGCGCGCGCACCCTCTCACCGGGGATCGCGTCGGGGACGAAGACGACGCGGCCTTCGTGTCGTGCGACGAAGACGCCGCCGTGGGCGACGTCGGTGACGTCGAGATCGAGGAGGTCGCCGGACTGCATCCCTCGATGCTCGCACACGCGCGCCCGCAGGTAGCGTGAACGGCATGCGCGTGTGCCTCGCCTCGACCTCCCCCGCCCGCCTCATGCTGCTGCGTCAGGCGGGCATCGAACCCGCGACCCGTGCCCCCGAGGTCGACGAGGAGGCCGTCGTCGCCGCCCTCGAAGCCGAGGAGGGTCGCGTGCTGCCGCCCGACGAGCACGTCCTGCTGCTGGCGCGACGCAAGGCGGCCGACGTGGTCGCGACGCTCGCGCGACTCGAACCCGACTTCGACGGCATCGTCATCGGCGGCGACTCGATGTTCGCCTTCGACGGCGAGGTTCTCGGCAAGCCGCTCCGGCCCGACGTGGCGACCGCGAGGTGGGAGAGGATGCGCGGGGGCACCGGCATCCTCCACTCGGGGCACTCGGTGTTCCGCGTGCGCCCGGGGACCGTTGCGCAGGAGGCGTACGCCGTCGCGGACGCCGCGGTGACCTTCGCCGACGACATCACCGCCGACGAGATCGCGGCGTACGTCGGCACCGGCGAACCTCTGCAGGTGGCGGGAGCCTTCACTGTCGACAGCCTCGGCGGCCCCTTCATCACGCGGGTCGACGGCGATCCCTCCACGGTCGTCGGGATGTCCTTGTCGACGTTGCGCCGCCTCGTCCGTGAGCTCGGCGTGGCCTGGCCCGACCTCTGGACCACGGGGCTGACATCATGAGCGGCGGGCCCGCTTCGTAGGCATCCACTCACGTTCGGCCGGTCACTTTGTGCGAGTGATCCAAAAGACGGGGCCGCGTGCTCGCTAGGCTGGCATTCATGCCTGAGATCGCCAAGGTCCTGATCGCGAACCGCGGCGAGATCGCCGTCCGTATCGTGCGCGCCGCCCGTGACAGCGGGAAGGCGTCCGTCGCCGTCTACGCCGACCAGGACCGCGACGCGCTCCACGCCCGCCTCGCCGACGAGGCGTACGCCCTCGAGGGGTCCACGAGCGCCGAGACCTACCTCTCCATCGAGAAGATCCTCTCCGTCGCGCGACGTTCCGGCGCCGACGCCGTGCACCCCGGCTACGGCTTCCTCGCGGAGAACGCCGAGTTCGCCCGCGCCGTCATCGGCGCGGGACTCACCTGGATCGGCCCCTCCCCCGAAGCCATCGAGGCTCTCGGCGACAAGGTCACCGCGCGGCACGTCGCCGAGAAGGTCGGCGCTCCGCTCGCGCCCGGCACCCCCGGGCCCGTCGACGGTGCCGACGAGGTCATCGCCTTCGCGAACGAGTACGGCCTGCCGATCGCCATCAAAGCCGCCTACGGCGGCGGCGGGCGTGGTCTGAAGGTCGCGCGCGAGCTCGACGAGGTCGCCGAGCTGTTCGAGTCGGCCACTCGTGAGGCGATCGCCGCGTTCGGCCGAGGCGAGTGCTTCGTCGAGAAGTACCTCGACAAGCCGCGCCATGTCGAGACGCAGTGCCTCGCCGACGCAGCCGGCAACGTGGTCGTCGTCTCCACGCGCGACTGCTCGCTGCAGCGACGCCACCAGAAGCTCGTCGAAGAGGCGCCCGCGCCCTTCCTCACGGACGAGCAGAACGACATCCTCTACTCCGCCTCGAAGGCCATCCTGCGCGAGGTCGGCTATGTCGGGGCGGGAACCTGCGAGTTCCTCATCGGCGCAGACGGCACGATCTCGTTCCTCGAGGTCAACACGCGCCTCCAGGTCGAGCACCCCGTATCCGAAGAGGTGACCGGGATCGACCTCGTCCGCGAGCAGTTCCGCATCGCCGAGGGCGGCACGCTGGACTACGACGATCCTGCACCGGTCGGACACTCGATCGAGTTCCGCATCAACGGCGAAGACCCGGGACGCAACTTCCTCCCGCAGCCCGGCCGCATCCACGTCTTCAAGACGTTCGGCGGTCCCGGCATCCGTCTCGATTCCGGTGTCACGGCCGGCGACTCGGTCTCCGGCGCGTTCGACTCGATGCTCGGAAAGATCATCGTCACGGGTCGCACCCGCGAGGAGGCACTCGAGCGCTCGCGCCGCGCGCTCGACGAGTTCGAGGTCGCCGGTATGCCCACCGTGCTGCCGTTCCACCGCCGCGTGGTGCGAGAGCCCGCCTTCACGGCGGAGGACGGCACGTTCGGCGTGTTCACCCGGTGGATCGAGACCGAGTTCGTCAACGACATCCCGGCATGGGACGGCGAGCTCGAGGCTCCCGCCGAACCCAGCGGCCGGCACACGGTGGTCGTCGAGGTCGCCGGCAAGCGCCTCGAGGTGAGCCTCCCCGACCGGGTCGCCTCCCCGCCGGTCGCGGTGGGCCGCCCCGCGCAGGTGCCGCCGTCGCGGCGCTCGCACGCGGCCAACGCCAGCGCCGCGGCATCCGGAGACGCCGTGAAGTCGCCGATGCAGGCGACGATCGTCAAGGTCGCGGTCGAAGCCGGCCAGCAGGTCGTCAAGGGCGACCTCGTCGTGGTGCTCGAGGCGATGAAGATGGAGCAGCCCATCCAGGCCCACAAGGACGGCGTCGTCGGCTCCATCGACGCGACGCCGGGCACCACCGTGGGCGCGGGTCACCCCCTGCTCACCATCTCCTGACCCCTAGGGTGGGGGCATGCGCCGCCCTGCACGTGTCATTCCCATCGTCTGCCTGCTGGGGCTCGCTTTCGGGCTGAGCGGCTGCGCTTCCGACACGGTCGACCTCGCGGCGGCGGACGCGTGGCTCGCCTCGGTCGCGGCCGAACAAGCCGGCGCGGATGTCGGCATCGGCACGACGAGCGGCCATACGATGCCGTTGGAGAACTCCGGCGACCGGAGCGCAGGTGTCATCCTGACGCTCGCCGAGCCGGCGCCGGCGAGTGTGGTCGAGGTGCGGTGTTTCGGCGGTCACACCGCGACGGTGTTCGTCGAGGCTTCGACGACGTCCGGCTCGCGTGGCGTGGAGACGAGCGTCGACTGCGACGAGAAGCCGCACGCTCTCGAGCTCGTTGATGCCACCCGCACGACCGCCGTCAGGATTGCCGTCCGCGCCGAGCCGGAGACGCGCTACTACGCCGATGTGAGGTGACACGGCGCCGCATGACCGCGCGTGAGCGTCGGAGAGAGGCGCGTACATCGGAGCGATCGCCAGGATCACTCCGACTTTCGCGCGATTCTCCGACGCTCGTGGGCTCGGCTCGGCTCAGGAGAGCGGATCCTCGTCGCGCTGGACGAGGTGCATCGCGCGAGCGGCGTCCGTGATGCTGCCCGTGAGCGAGGGGTACACCGCGAAGACCCGCGAGACCTGGTCGACCGTGAGACGGCGCTCGACGGCGATCGCGATCGGGTAGATGAGCTCCGAGGCGCGGGGCGCCACGATGACACCGCCGATGACGGTTCCCGAGCCCTCGCGCGCGATGATCTTCACGAAGCCGTCCTTGACGCCCATCATCTTGGCGCGCGGGTTCGCGGCGAGCGGGAGCTTGTGCACGTACCCGTTGACCAGGCCCGACTCGATGTCCTTCTGCTGCTGGCCCACCGTCGCGATCTCGGGCGCGGTGAAGATGTTCGCGGTGATGCGGCGACGCTCGAGCGGGATGACGGTGTCGCCGAGCGCGTGGAACACGGCCTGGCGCCCCTGCATGGCGGCGACCGAGGCGAGCGGCACGAACGTGGTGCAGTCACCCGCGGCGTAGATGTTCGGCACGGATGTGCGCGCGACGCGGTTGACCTGGATGTGGCCCGAATCCGTCAGCTGGACGCCCGCCTCTTCGAGACCGATGCCGGCGGTGTTGGGGATCGAGCCGACCGCCATGAGGCAGTGGCTCCCCTCGACCGTGCGCCCGTCCGAGAGGGTCGCCACGACGCCGTTCTCGGTGCGCTCGACCTTCTCGGCGCGAGACTTCGACAGCACCGTCATCCCGCCGCGCTTGAACACCTTCTCGATGACGGCGGCCGCGTCGACGTCCTCGCCCGGGAGCACCTGGTCGCGGCTGGAGATCAGCGTCACCTTCGCCCCGAGGTTCATGTAGGCCGAGGCGAACTCCGCTCCCGTCACACCGGATCCCACGACGATGAGGTGCTCGGGCAGCGACTTCATGTCGTAGAGCTGCGTCCAGGTGAGGATGCGCTCCCCGTCGGGCTTCGCACTGGGCAGTTCGCGCGGCGACGCCCCCACGGAGACGACGAGGGTGTCGGCTTCCACGCGGTCGAAGTCGGTGCCACCGGGGCCTGTCGCCGCGATCAGGGCGTGCGTGCCGTCGAGGCGCCCGTGGCCGGAGATGATGCGCACGCCCGCTTCGACGAGCTGCGCGCGCATGTCGTCGGACTGCTGGCGAGCGAGAGAGAGCAGCCGGCGGTTGACGGCCGCGAGATTGATGGCGACCTCCGGCTTGAGCGGAGTGCCGGAGTCGGACCGCGCGAACAGCTGCACGCCCAAATCGGATGCCTCGCTGATGGCGACGGCCGCATCAGCCGTGGCGATCAGCGACTTCGAGGGGACGACGTCGGTGATGACGGCCGAGCCGCCCACGCCGGCGCGTTCGACCAGCGTCACCTCCGCACCCTGCTGGGCGGCGGCCAGGGCCGCCTCGTATCCGCCGGGGCCGCCGCCGAGGACGGCGACGCTTTGGGTGCGCTCGAAGCTGAGAGGCGACATGGTCTCCATTCTTCCTCAGCCGCGGAGTCGGTCGCGCACGCCTGCGTCTGGAGGGTCGCGAGTCTTAGAGTGGGGGGATGCCTGACTCCTCCGCGCACCCGCTCGACGATCCCGCTGTCGACCCGCTCGATGTGGCCCGCGAGGCTGCGGCCGACATCGCCCGTATCAGCGGCGTCGAGCGCCACGACATCGCGCTCACCCTCGGCAGCGGCTGGGGTCGCGCAGCCGAGCTCATCGGCGAGACCACGGCGACCATCCCCGCCACCGACGTCACCGGCTTCAGCAAACCCGCACTCGAGGGGCACGTCGGGACGCTGCGCAGCATCCTGACCCCCGAGGGCAAGCGCATCCTCGTCATCGGCGCCCGCACCCACTACTACGAGGGGCACGGCGTTCGCCGGGTCGTGCACAGCGTGCGCACCGCCGCCGCCACCGGCGCGAAGATCATGGTGCTGACCAACGGCGCGGGCGGCATCAAGCCGACGTGGCGGCCCGGCCAGCCGGTGCTCATCAGCGACCACCTGAACCTCACCGCCGACTCGCCCCTCGAGGGCGCGACGTTCGTCGACCTGACCGACCTGTACTCCTCGCGACTGCGCGACATCGCGCGCTCGATCGATCCCACGCTCGACGAGGGCGTGTACACGCAGTTCCGCGGCCCGCACTACGAGACGCCGGCCGAGGTGCGCATGGCTCGCACGCTCGGCGGCGACATCGTGGGCATGTCGACGGCGCTCGAGGCCATCGCGGCCCGCGAGGCCGGCATGGAGATCCTCGGGTTCTCGCTCATCACGAACCTCGCCGCCGGCATCCAGGAGACCCCGCTCAGCCACGCCGAGGTGATCGAGGCCGGGCGCGAGGCCGAGCCGGTGATCTCGGCGCTCCTCGCCCGCGTGATCGAGGCGCTGTGACCGGCGCGGACGAGCCGGTCACGGGCGTGAATGTCGACGCGACGACGCCGGCGGTTCCCTGGGACGCTGCGCGCGCCTGGATGGCCCAGGACCCCGACTCCGACACCCGCGATGAGCTGGCCGCAGTCATCGCCGCAGCCGAGTCAGGCGACGAAGCGGCCGCGGCCGACCTCGTCGACCGCTTCAGCACGCGCCTGGCCTTCGGCACCGCGGGACTCCGCGGCCGCCTCGGCGCCGGCAGCAACCGCATGAACCGCGTGCTCGTCACGCAAGCAGCCGCGGGGCTCGCGGCGTATCTGCTCGAGAAGGCCGGACCGGATGCTCCCCCCGTCGTCGTCATCGGCTACGACGGCCGCCGGGGCTCAGCGCGGTTCGCGCGAGACTCGGCCGAGATCTTCGCGGGGGCGGGGCTGCGCGCCATCCTGCTGCCGCGGCTGCTCCCGACGCCGGTTCTCGCGTTCGCGGTGCGGCACCTGGGCGCCGACGCCGGTGTGATGGTCACGGCGAGCCACAACCCGCCCGACGACAACGGCTACAAGGTGTACCTCGGCGGGGCCGACGACGGCTCGCAGATCGTCCCGCCCGCCGACGGCGAGATCGCCGCGCACATCCAGCGGGTGGCGGACGCCGGCGACATCTCGGTCCTCCCCCGCTCCGAGCAGTACGAGACCGCCGACGACACCGTCGTCGAGGCGTACGTCGCCGCGACGGCGACCGTCGCCCCGGCGCCCGCGGGCGCGAACGGGATGCGTTGGGTCTACACCGCCATGCACGGTGTCGGAACCGAGACCATGCTGCGCATCCTCGACGCTGCGGGCTACCCGCACCCCGTCCCGGTCGCCGAGCAGGCCGAGCCGGACGGCCGATTCCCGACCGTCGCGTTCCCGAATCCCGAGGAACCGGGCGCGATGGATCTGGCACTCGAGACCGCCCGCGCGAACGACGCGGAGTTCATCCTCGCGAACGACCCCGACGCCGATCGCCTCGCCGTCGCCATTCCGGATACCGCCGTCGAGGGCGGCTGGCGGCGACTGACCGGCAACCAGATCGGCCTGCTGCTCGGCTGGCGCGCGGCACGTCGAGCCGCGGAGGGCGGCGTCGCCGAGGGCGCGTCGCTGGCCTGCTCGCTCGTATCCTCGCCGGCGCTCCAGGTCGTCGCCGAGCGCCACGGCCTCGCCTTCCACGCCACCCTCACCGGCTTCAAGTGGATCTCGCGCGCCCCCGGACTCGTCTTCGGCTTCGAAGAGGCACTCGGCTATCTGGTGAACCCCGAGACCGTGAAGGACAAGGACGGCATCTCCGCCGCCATCGCGATCCTCGGCCTCGCCGCCGAGGCGCGCGAACAGGGTCGGACGCTGGGTGACCTGCTCGCCGAGTTCGACGCCGAGTTCGGCAGCTTCGCGAGCGGGCAGGTATCGGTCCGGGTCGACGATCTCGCGGTCATCGGACGCATCACCGCAGCGCTCCGCGCGGCACCGCCGACCCGCATCGGCGACGCGGCAGTCGTGTCGTTCGAGGATCTCGCCGCTCCGGTATCGGGTCCGCCGCTCGGCGACATCCTGCGCCTCTGGCTCGAGGGCGACGCCCGTATCCTCGTGCGCCCGAGCGGCACCGAGCCGAAGCTCAAGCTGTACCTCGATGTTCGCGGAGACTCGGCCGCCGACGCGGCATCCCGGCTCGCCGCGCTCGAGGCCGGCGTGCGCGAGCTGCTCGCGGCCATCGGCTGATCCCCGCCCTCCGGCCTGCACGGTCCCGCGCTTCTGGCGATACATTCGTCGGACGCGCGGGGCTGATGTCGCCTCGAGCGACCCCGCACACCCCACCAGCACCACCCGTCCGACGTCTGTATCGCGTATCCGCGCCGCTAGGCTTCGGGAGTGCTGCTGACGCAACCTGTGGAGCTCGCTGACGACCACGTGAGACTCGTCCCGCTCGACCTCGACCACGCCGACGACCTCGCGCGAGCCACGGCCGGCCTCGAGTACGCCTGGTACACCTCGGTTCCCGCGTCCGTTCCCGCTGACATCGCGCAGCGTCTCGCCTGGCGCGACGAGGGCCACATGAACCCTTTCGCCGTGCTGCGCGACGATGTCGCGGTGGGGATGACGACGTTCTGCAACATCGACCAGCCCAACCGCCGCGTCGAGATCGGGCACACCTGGCTGTCGCCGTCGGCGCAGCGGACGGCGGTCAACACGGCCGCGAAGCGTCTGCTGCTCGGCCACGCGTTCGAGAGCTGCGACGCCATCGCGGTGGAGTTCCGCACGTCGTGGCACAACCGCCAGTCGCGCGCGGCGATCGAGCGTCTCGGCGCGAAGCAGGACGGTGTGCTCCGCAACCACCGGCTGGGCCCGCAGGGGACGCTCCGCGACACGGTCGTGTACTCCGTGCTCCCGCACGAGTGGCCTGCGGTGAAGCTGGGGCTCGAAGCACGACTCGCCCGCTGAGCGCGAGCGATCAGCCGTCGACGACCGCGACGAGCTCGTCGAGGAAGGCGCTGAAGGTGGTCCCCCGTCGCACGATGCGCTGCACGCTCTCGCGCTCGCTGAACACCTCGACCAGCTGCTCGAAGACCGTCTGGAACGCGGCGCGGTCCGACTCCGAGAAGGCGACCATCGCGACGACCTGCACCCGGCCGTCACCCCATGCGATCGAAGGGTCGGCGATCCCGAGCGAGATGGCCGTACGCGTCGCGGTCATCCCGATGGCGTGCGGGACGGCGAGCGCGTCGGTGAAGGCTGTGGACGAGAGCCGCTCGCGCTCGATCGTGCGCTCGATGTAGTCGTCGTCGATGACGCCTTGATCGACCAGCAGTGAGCCCAGCCGGCGGATCGCGGCCTCTTCTCCCCCGTCGCCGTCGAGCCCGCGGATGAACGCGGACGGGTCGAAGTAGCGCTCCAGCTCGGCGCGCAAGCGCGTCAGGCGCCGGGCCCGGCGGAGCCGCGCGGCGGCGGTCTGCACCCGATCGATGTCGGCGTCGGTGAGGAAGGGCTGGATGTGGACGATCCGGTCGCTCATGACCGGAGGCGCGATGGTCGACAGGATGAGGTCGGTGTCGATGGAGGCCCAGTCCGGGTCGACGCGCGTCTCGACGCCCACCACGTCGAGTGCCTGTCCCAGCGAACGGTCGACGCTCGAGCGCAACAGCTCGTGCAGCTCGTAGTACCCGGGGCACACGATCGTCGCCGTCAGCGCCTGCGCCGAGAGCCGGCTGCGTTCGAGGCGCCCGCCGACGTGCATCGCGATGTAGGCGATCTCGTCGTCGAGGAGCGGGATGCCGAGCAGACCCCGCAGCGCGTCGGCGATGTACACGGCGACCTCGAAGATCATCGGATACGTCGTCTTCAGCGATCGTGTGAGCGGGTTGCGCGACCACGCCTGCTCGCGTGCCCGGTGCTTGAGGTTCTGCACGTGCAGCGACAGGCGCAGCACGAAGTCCTCCTGGTCGATGTCGACGAGGAACTCCGCGGCCGCCCGCCGCACGACGTCCCGGACGGCGGTCGCGACGTCCGGGTCGATGCGCTCGCGGATGAGCGCCGCCGGCTCGGTCGCACCGGGCGCCACGACGCGCGTGAGCACGAGGGCGGCGAGATGCTGACGGTCGCCCGACCCCAGCACGACGCCGAGGTGCCGGCGCGTGAGGCGGTCGAGGATGTCGCCGACCTCCGCGCGGAACGCGGCGTCGTCGGCCTCCGCCACTTCGAGAGCCCGACCCCGCGTGATCCGGTCGGCGGCGATGGCGATGTGCATGACGACATCCCCGATGCCGAACTCGTTGACGAAGTAGCCGAGCTCGGTCAGCTCGGTGACCAGGTCGTCCTTGAAGGGGCCGAAGGCGACCGCCCCGACGGACCGTTCGCCGAGAGTGCGACGGAGGCTGTCGAGGTCGAAGGAGCCGTCATCGGTCTCCTCGTGGGCGAGCCTGCTGAGCAGCCGTCGCTGGGCCATCTCGGTGCCGCGCAGCCGTGCCCGCGACGACGTGCGTTCCAGGCTGAGCTCGGTGCCGCCGAGCAGCCCGCGCACCCGGCTGAGATCGGCATCGATCGTGGCGGGGCTGACGAAGAAGGCCTCGGCCGTCTCGAAGACGTCGATTCCGTCCGGGGAATCGAGCAGCGCGCGCACCAGACGGTGCAGCCGGTCGCGCGGAGTGCCGGCGTCGCCCACATGCACCGCCGCGGCGCTCTCCGGCCCCGCGCGGTAGCCCTGCGGTCCGGACTCGACCACGACGCCATCCGGCACCCGGGCGTTCAGGGCCGTGACGTAGCTGCGGATCGAGCGCGGAGTGACCCCGATCGCATCCGCGAGCGCGGCTGCGGTCACCCAGTCGCCGTCGCGCGCGAGAATCGCGAGGACGCGGTCCTGCCGGCTCCTGGTCACGCTCCCATTCCATCATGGCCCGGCCGACCTTCCGCCCCTGCGGAAGCAGGAAGACCTTGTCGCCTCTCAGGGGTCTCACAACAATGGGGAGAGGAGGAGGCGGGTCGATGAGGATCCTGGTCGTATGCGGCGCGGGCGCGTCGAGTACTTTCGTCGCACAGCGGGTGCGCCATGCGGCGCAGACGCGTGGCCTGGACATCACCGCCACCGCCGGAACCGAGCAGTCACTGCCGATCGATCTCGACGCGGCGGACATCGTCCTCGTCGGCCCCCAGCTCATCCCGAAGCTGGACCGGATCACCGAGGCCGCGGCTGCCCGCGGAACGCGCGTCATCCTGATGCCCGCCGACATCTTCCGAGATCTCGACGGGAGCCGGACGCTCGCGCTGATCACCGCTCCGGCCACCACCACGACACGTTCCAGCACCGACATCCCTTCAACGGAGAGGACCCCCTCATGAGCGAGGCATCGCGTACCGTCCGCATCGGATCGTCCAACGGGCTCCACGCCCGTCCCGCGAAGCTGTTCGCCCAGGCGGTCAAGCAGTCGGGTGCCAACGTCACGATCGCGAAGGGCTCGGGCTCTCCCGTGAACGCCGCGAGCATCCTCGGAGTCATCGCGCTCGGCGTCGAGTACGGCGATTACGTCACCCTCACGGCCGACGGCGACAGCGCCGAGAGCGTCCTGGACGAACTCGCCGACCTGCTCGCCACCGATCACGACGAGTGACCACGAACGACCATCGATACGAACACGGACGATACGAAGGAGATCGAGCAATGAGTGAGCTTCGCGGAGTGGGCATCGGCCTGGGAGTCGCGCAGGGACCGATCGCACGGATGGCGGAGCCGCTTCCCGCGCCGAAGGACGAGAAGTCGGAGCTGTCGCTCGACGAGGAGACGGCGCGCGTGAAGGATGCCGTCGCCGCTGTCGCGCGCGAGCTCGAACAGCGTGGCGCACAGGCGGGCGGCGCCGCCCGCGACGTGCTCGAAGCGCAGGCCATGATGGCCGAGGACCCGAGCCTCGAGGCCGAGGTCTCGACCCGCCTGCAGGCCGGCAAGACCGGCGAGTTCGCCGTGTACGACGCCTTCGCCTCGTTCCGCGACCAGCTGTCCGCGATGGGCGGCTATCTCGGCGAGCGCGCCGCCGACCTCGACGACGTCGCGCAGCGCGTCATCGCTCACCTCCGCGGCGTCCCCGCACCGGGTGTCCCCGAGCCGGGCCACCCCTTCGTGCTGGTCGCCAAGGACCTCGCCCCCGCCGACACCGCGCTGCTCGACCTCGACATGGTCCTGGCGCTGGTGACCTCCGAGGGCGGGCCCACCTCGCACACCGCGATCCTCGCCCGCGAGAAGTCGATCGTCGCCGTCGTCGGCGTCACGGACGCCGCCAGCCTCTCCGAGGGCGAGACGGTCATCGTCGACGCCGCGAAGGGCGTCGTCACGACCGACCCGAGCGAGGACGAGCTCGCACAGGCGCAGAACCGTGCCGACGAGCGCAAGTCGGCGGCATCCGCCCCGATCACCCCCGGCGCGCTCGCCGACGGCACCGCCATCCCGCTGCTGGCGAACCTCGGCAAGCCCGAGGGCGCGGCACAGGCCGTCGAGCTGGGCGCCGAGGGCGTCGGCCTCTTCCGCACCGAGTTCCTCTTCCTCAGTTCGTCGCAGGCGCCCACCGTCGCCCAGCAGCGCGAGGCCTACACGAAGCTGCTGCAGGCGTTCCCGGGCCAGAAGGTCGTCGTCCGCGCGCTGGATGCCGGCGCCGACAAGCCGCTCGCGTTCCTCAACGACGCGCACGAGGAGAACCCGGCGCTCGGCCTCCGCGGTCTCCGCGCCCTGCGCGCCAGCGAGGACATCCTGCGCGAACAGCTCACCGCGCTCGCCGAGGCGGATGCCGCGACCGAGGCCGACCTGTGGGTCATGGCGCCGATGGTCTCGACCGTCGAGGAGACCGAGTACTTCGTCGGCATCGCCCGCGAGTACGGCATCAAGACCGCGGGTGTCATGGTCGAGGTGCCGTCGTCGGCGCTGCTCGCTGACCACGTCCTCAAGGTCGCCGACTTCGCCTCGATCGGCACCAACGACCTCACCCAGTACACGCTCGCCGCCGACCGCCTGCTCGGTTCGGTGTCGTCGTTCCAGGACCCCTGGCACCCGGCTGTGCTGCGTCTCATCCATGAGACCGGCAAGGCGGGCCAGGCCAACGGCAAGCCCGTGGGCATCTGCGGCGAGGCCGCAGCTGACCCGCTGCTGGCCGTCGTGCTCGTGGGCCTCGGCGCCACGAGCCTGTCGATGGCGCCCACCGCGCTCGCCGACGTTCGCGCCACCCTGCTCAACCACACCCTCGACGACGCCCGCCGCATCGCCGAGGCCGCCCTGACCGCGACCGACGCGGCCTCGGCACGTGCCGCCGCCCAGACCGCCGCCGGCATCTGATCAGCACCAGCACCCGCACCACACACTGCACCAGAAGGAGAACCAGAAATGACAACGACGTCAACACCACCCGCGGGAGGTGGGGTCCGGGTCCGCGTCCAGCGCTTCGGAACCTTCCTCTCGGGAATGGTCATGCCCAACATCGCGGCCTTCATCGCATGGGGTCTGATCACCGCTCTGTTCATCGACACGGGATGGGTCGGACAGGACGGGCCGATCGAGGCCTGGCAGTGGGCCGACTCCCGCATGCTCGGCGGCGGGGTCACCCCTGACGGCACCGAGTGGACCGGCCTGGTCGGTCCCATCATCACCTACCTGCTGCCCACCCTGATCGCCTACACCGGTGGCCGCATGGTCTTCGGTGTCCGCGGCGGTGTCGTCGGCGCCGTCGCTGCGATGGGCGTCATCGTGGGCGCCTCGGGGACCATCATGTTCCTCGGCGCAATGGTCGCCGGTCCCCTGACCGCCCTGGCACTCAAGTGGATCGAGAAGCTGTGGGCGGGCAAGGTCCGCGCCGGATTCGAGATGCTCGTCGACAACTTCAGCGCCGGCTTCGTCGCATTCTTCGCCGCGCTCGCAGCCTTCTTCTGGCTCGCCCCGGTGATGAAGTTCGTCACCGACGTGCTCGGTGGCGCCGTCGGCTTCCTCGTCGACCGCGGCCTGATCCCGCTGGCGAGCATCATCGTCGAGCCCGCGAAGGTTCTGTTCCTCAACAACGCCATCAACCACGGCGTGTTCACCCCGCTCGGAACCCAGGAGTCGCTCGAGACCGGGAAGAGCCTGCTCTTCCTCGTCGAGGCGAACCCCGGCCCGGGTGCCGGCCTCCTGCTCGCGATCTCCGTCTTCGGGGTCGGCATCGCGCGCGGTACCGCACCGGGTGCGTTCATCATCCAGTTCTTCGGCGGCATCCACGAGGTGTACTTCCCGTACGTGCTGGCGAAGCCCCTCCTGATCGTCGCGCTCATCGCCGGCGGCGCCAGTGGTGTTGCCACGAACGCCATCTTCAACTCCGGCCTGGTCGCCGCGGCCTCGCCGGGATCCATCTTCGCGGTGCTCATCCAGACCGCCCCGGGCAGCCACCTCGGCGTCATCCTCTCGGTGATCATCTCGGCCGGTGTGACGTTCGCGGTCTCGGCGGCGATCCTGCTGGCGAGCCGCAAGCGCGACCTCGCTCGCGAGCAGGCTGGTGAGGGCACCTTCGAGGACGCGATCGCACGCACCGAGGCCAACAAGGGCAAGAGCTCGGAGGCCCTGTCGGGTCTGCGCGCATCGGGTGCTGCCGCCGCCACCGGTGCAGCAGCCGAGACCGGCGCCGCCACCGCGACGGCGACGAAGCCAATCCAGTCGGTCGTGTTCGCCTGCGACGCCGGCATGGGCTCGTCCGCGATGGGCGCGAGCGTCCTGCGCAACAAGTTCAAGAAGGCCGGCATCGAGGACGTCACGGTCGTCAACAAGGCGATCGCGAACCTCGACGGCACCGCCGACCTGGTCATCACGCAGCAGCAGCTGACCGACCGCGCCAAGGCGCAGAACCCCGACGCGGTTCACGTGTCGGTGGACAACTTCATGAACTCGCCGAAGTACGACGAGGTCGTGGAGATGGTCCGCAAGCAGCACGACGCCGACGCGTAGGCTCGAAACCCAGACCCGGGGCCGGGGCGGTCCATCCGCCCCGGCCCCGCGTCATCCCCCAGCAACATCATTCGAAGGAGACAGACATGGCACGTGAGGTCCTGAACATCGGTCAGATCCGCATCCACTCCGGAAGCGCCACCCGCGAAGAGGCGATGAAGGAGGCCGCTGACCTGCTCGAGTCCGCAGGTGCCGTGACCTCCGCGTACTTCGACGCCATGCAGCAGCGCGAGCAGACCGTGTCGACGTACATGGGCAACGAGCTCGCCATCCCCCACGGCACCAACGAGACCAAGGACGCGATCCTCGACTCGGCGCTGTCGTTCGTCCGCTACGACGGCGGTGTCGACTGGGGCGGGGAGCCGGTGTCGTTCGTCGTCGGCATCGCCGGCAAGGGCGACGAGCACCTCGACATCCTGTCTCAGATCGCCCTCCTCTTCTCCGAGGAGGACGACGTCGCTCGCCTGAAGGCCGCGCAGACCCCCGACGAGCTCTACGCCCTGCTCGCTTCGGTGAACCAGTGAGCACCGCGGTCCACTTCGGAGCCGGCAACATCGGCCGCGGCTTCGTCGGCCTCCTCCTGAACGAAGGCGGCTACGAGCTCGTCTTCTCCGACGTCGCCGCTCCCCTTGTCGACGCCATCAACGCTGCCTCCGAGTACACCGTCCACGAGGTCGGCGAGGGCGGTGTCGACCGCACCGTCACCGGTTTCCGCGCACTCAACAGCGCGGAGGACCCGCAGGCCGTCGCGGATGCCGTCGCGAACGCGGACGTCGTCACGACCGCGGTGGGTCCCACCGTTCTGAAGTTCATCGCGCCCCACATCCTCGCCGGCCTCGCTCTGCGCGACCCGGCCGCGGCACCGCTGGCCGTGATGGCCTGCGAGAACGCGATCGGCGCCACCGACCTGCTGCGCGACGAGATCCGCGCCCAGGCCGGTGACGCGTGGGAGACCCTCTCGGGCCGAGCGATCTTCGCCAACACCGCCGTCGACCGCATCGTGCCCGCGCAGCCCGCCGGCGCCGGAGTCGACGTCACGGTCGAGCCGTTCTACGAGTGGGCGATCGAGTCCGGCCCGTTCGGCGGCGAACTGCCGAACATCCCCGGCGCGCACTTCGTCGAGGACCTCGAGCCGTACATCGAGCGCAAGCTCTTCACGGTCAACACCGGTCATGCCACGACCGCGTACTTCGGCGCGCAGGCCGGCACCCCGACCGTGGCCGAAGCCCTCGCCGTGCCGGAGATCGCCGCGAGCGTCTCGGCCGCGCTCGAAGAGACCTCGGCGCTCCTCGTCCACAAGCACGGTCTCGACGCCGGCGAGCTCGCGGACTACCGCGCCACGATCCTGCGGCGCTTCGCCAACCCCGAGCTGCCCGACACCGTCGGACGTGTGGGGCGTCAGCCACTGCGCAAGCTCTCCCGGCACGAGCGCTTCGTCGGCCCGGCCGCGGAAGCAGCCGAGGCCGGCCTGTCGGTCGATGCGCTGGTCGCGGCGATCGGTGCCGCCCTCGCGTTCGACGACCCGGAGGACCCGCAGTCCGTCGAGCTGCAGCAGCGCCTGCGTGCCGAGGACGCGGCATCCTTCACGGCATCCGTTACCGGACTCGAGCCCTCGCACCCGCTGTACCCGCGGGTCGAGCGCGCCGTCTCCGAACGTCAGGCGGCGATCGGCTCCGACGCTCGATGAGCGACGCGGCAGCGGTGCGGGCGACGGGTGACGAGCCCGCTCGCCCGCATCGTCGCTCGCGACGGCGTCGGATCGTCCTCGTCGTCGTTCTGTCGGTCGTCGGGATCGTCGTGGCCGCGGTGATCGGCATGCTGGTCTGGAGCCAGGTCGGAGTCATGGACGCCGAGGCCGGGCCGCTCGACGCCGTCCGCGCCGACGAGCGCATCGTCATGTCGGAGGCAGGCGGCAGTCTCGTGCTCGAACCGGCTGCGGGACCGGCAGAGGTCGGACTCGTCTTCGTGCCGGGTGCGAAGGTGCAGGCCGAGGCATACGCCGCGATCCTGGCCGATGTCGTCGCCGACGAGGACGTCAGCGTGGTGATCACCCGGCCGTGGCTGAACCTCGCCTTCTTCGACCCTCGCTCGCTCTCGTCGTTCACCGACCTCGTCCCCGGTGTGGACGCCTGGCTGGTCGGTGGGCATTCGCTCGGTGGCGTACGGGCCTGTCAGCTGGCCGCGGATGCCGACGGGCTCGTCCTGTTCGCGTCGTACTGCGCGACCGATCTGTCGGCGTCGGGGCTGCCGGTGCTCAGCCTGTCCGGCTCGGAGGACGGCCTGACGACCCCTCAGAAGGTCGACGACAACCGCCACCTCCTCCCCGCGGATACGACCTTCGTCGAGATCGACGGCGCCAGCCACGCATCCTTCGGCGATTACGGCCCGCAGGCCGGCGACGGCACCCCCACCATCTCCGATCCCGACATGCGCGCCGAGGTTACTGCGGCTCTGTCGGACCTCGTGGCCTCTCTCCCCCGCTGACCCGGTGGCCCGGGCGGCATAACTCCTCAGATGTGGGCGCCGAAGACGCCCGAGACTGCAGCGGGTCCTGCGGAGGTTGAAAAACTGAGGAGTTGATGCCGGGGCAGCGGATCCTCCCCCGAGCTGATTCCGGGGCCTGCTGTCCACAGCAGCGCACTACGCCCCCCGCAGGAGGCACGGAGTTCGCATACTGCCGGAGTGCTGCCGACGGATTGGAAGAGCGCGACAGACCTCGGTCTCCGCCGTTCAGAGATCGACCGCGCGCTCGCGGAGGGAACGCTGGTCCGTGTCCGCCGCGGCCGTTACCTTCCCGCCTCGACTCATCACGATCTCCTGGCGGCGGCGCGTCTGGGCTGCCGTCTCGACTGCGTGTCGCTGCTGAAAGCTGTCGGCGTGTTCGTCCTGGATCGACACTCTTTGCATGTGAACGCCCGCGTCGGGTCCAGCAGGCTTCCGGCGGCGCCCGACGGCGTCATCCGGCACTGGCGAATCGATGACGACCCGCCGACTTCGGTTGCCGCCGATCTCGTGTCGGCCCTTGCGCAGGCCTGCCGCTGCCAAGATCCGCGCGCAGCGGTCGCCACTCTCGACAACGCCTGGCACCAGCGCATGATCGACGCGGAGGACATCGAGGATGTCTTTCAGAGATTGCCGCGCCGCTACCGACGCCTCCGTCCACTGCTCGACCCCTCAGCAGAATCTGGTTCCGAGTCGCTCCTCCGCCTCATTCTCCGGTCGATCGGGTGCCGCTTCGAGAGCCAGGTCGTCATCCCCGGGGTAGGCCGCGTCGACTTCCTCGTCGAGGGGTGGCTGATCATCGAATGCGACAGCGAGGCCCACCACTCGGGCTGGGATGCCCAGAAGCGCGACAAGCGACGAGATCTCGCAGCCGCGACCCAGGGGTACATGACCATTCGTCCGCTCGCCGAGGACATCTTCCACCACCGCGACCGGCTGGCGCACCAGCTCCGAGCTGTGGTGTCGAACCGTCCGGCGCGCTAACTCCTCAGATCCAGCTTCAGGGCCTCGGTGGAACGCGCAAACTCCGCGCAATCGGCACAGATCTGAGGAGTTGGGTCCCAGTTCGGGGTCAGGCTCCGAAGCCCTCGGCGATGACCTCGATCAGCTCCTCGCGCTCCTCGACCGAGAGGAAAGCACCGGCGGCGGCGTTCAGCTGGAAGGCCTGGAGGTCGTCGAGGTCGTAGTCGAAGGTCTGCGCCAGAGTCGCGAGTTCTCGCGTGAGCGAGGTGCGGCTCTGCGTGCGGTTGTCGACGTTCACGGTGACCGAGAAGCCCAGCTGGTACAGCAGGTCGAAGGGGTGGTCCTCCCACTGCGTGCCCCATCCGGCGATGGCTCCGGTCTGCAGGTTGGACGAGGGCGACAGCTCGAGCGGGATCTCGCGGTCGCGCACCCACCGGGCGAGGTCGCCGAACTGGACGAGCACCTCTTCGCCCTCACGCGAGACGACGTTGAGGTCCGACGCGATGCGCACGCCGTGACCGAGGCGCAGCGCCCGGCCGTCGATGAGCGCCGATCGGATCGAGTCGAGTCCCGCAGCCTCGCCCGCGTGCACCGTCACCGGGAAGAACTCCGAGGCGAGGTAGTCGAACGCCTCGCGGTGCTGTGCGGGGAGGAAGCCGTCCTCGGGTCCCGCGATGTCGAAGCCGACGACTCCGCGACCGCGGTTGTCGACCGCCAGACGCGCGATCTCGAGCGAGCGGTCGGCCTGACGCATCGCCGAGAGGATCTGACCGACGCGGATGTCGTGACCCTTCGCCTCGGCGGCATCCTCGCCCTCCTCGATGCCCTCCTGCACGGCGTCGACGGCCTCCTGGAGCGACAGTCCGCCGCGCAGGTGCTGTTCGGGCGCCCACCGCACCTCGCCGTAGACCACGCCGTCGGCGGCGAGGTCGGTGACGAACTCGCGCGCGATGCGGCGCAGTCCCTCGCCGGTCTGCATGACCCCGAGCGTGACCTCGAAGGTCTTGATGTAGTCGACGAGCGAACCCGAGTCGCTCTGCTCCTCGAACCAGTCGGCGAGGTCGTCGGCGTCGGTCTCGGGAACGTCGAGCCCGAGTTCGTCCGCCAGTTCGACGATGGTCGCGGGGCGGACACCGCCGTCGAGGTGGTCGTGCAGCGACACCTTCGGCAGCGACCGGACGGAAACGCCCTGCAGTTTGACGTCGGCGTGCTGTTCGATCGGCATGACGGGCTCCTCCGGAAGAAACGGGCGGGTGGACGGACGGGGTGTGCCGGCGGGCTCAGGCTGTGATGCGCTCGAGGACGAGCGG
The DNA here is from genome assembly GCF_029991045.1 of Microbacterium sp. BDGP8. Classification (NCBI taxonomy): domain Bacteria; kingdom Bacillati; phylum Actinomycetota; class Actinomycetes; order Micrococcales; family Microbacteriaceae; genus Microbacterium; species Microbacterium sp. BDGP8. The sequence continues at coordinate 2,608,065 of NZ_CP120712.1, forward strand.
CCCCGCAGGCGGGGCGTCGTCGTCGATCTCCCACGCGCCGTGCAGCGCGTCGAGAGCGCGGTCGAACCGCGCACCATCATCGGCCAGCAGGGTGAAAAGCGGCTGACCGGCTGCCACCTCGTCGCCCGGCTTGACGTGCAGGTCGATGCCCGCGGCGTGGATGACGGGGTCCTGGGCACGCGCACGGCCGGCACCGAGACGCCAGGCGGCGATGCCGAAGGGCAGCGCCTCAAGGCGAGAGACGACGCCGGCCGTCGGCGCGGTGATCGTGTGCGTCTCGCGGGGCGTCGGGAGTGCGGCATCCGGGTCGCCGCCCTGTGCCTGGATCATGCGGCGCCAGACGTCCATGGCCCGGCCGTCGGCGAGGGCGGCCTCCACGTCGGCGTCGGGCTGACCCGCGAGCGCGAGCATCTCGCGCGCGAGCGCGACGGTCAGTTCGACGACGTCGGCGGGGCCGCCGCCGGCGAGCACCTCCACCGATTCGCGGACCTCGTTCGCGTTTCCGATCGCGAGACCGAGCGGGGCGTTCATGTCGGTGAGGAGCGCGGTCGTCGCGACCCCCGAGTCTGCGCCGAGCGCGACCATCGTGCGGGCGAGCTCGCGAGCCTTGTCGACGTCCTTCATGAAGGCGCCGGAGCCGAACTTCACATCGAGCACGAGCGACTCGGTGCCCTCGGCGATCTTCTTCGACATGATGCTCGAGGCGATCAGCGGGATCGCCTCGACCGTGCCGGTGACGTCGCGGAGCGCGTACAGCCGCTTGTCGGCGGGCGCGAGGCCCGATCCCGCGGCGCAGATCACGGCGCCGACGTCGCGAAGCTGCGCGAACATCTCGTCGTTCGACAGCGCGGCACGCCAGCCGGGGATGGACTCGAGCTTGTCGAGCGTGCCGCCGGTATGGCCGAGGCCGCGTCCCGACAGCTGCGGCACGGCGACGCCGAACGCGGCGACGAGCGGCGCGAGCGGCAGAGTGATCTTGTCGCCGACACCGCCGGTGGAGTGCTTGTCGACCGTGCGCTTGCCGAGACCGGCGAAGCTCATGCGCTCGCCCGAAGCGATCATCGCGTCGGTCATGACGCGGATCTCGTCGCGCTGCATCCCATTGAGCAGCACCGCCATCGCGAAAGCCGCCATCTGCGAGTCGGCGACGTACTCGCGCGTGTACGCGTCGATCATCCAGCGGAGCGCGTCCTCAGGGACGGCACCCCCGTCACGCTTGGTGCGGATGACGTCGACGGCGTCGAACGCCTCGACAGCGGATGCGGTGGACTCGGCGCTCATCGGGCGGCCTCCTCGAGGTCGCGGGGCCCGAACGCATCGGGCAGCACCTCGTCGATCGTGCGGATGCCCGAGACGGTCTCGAGCAGCATTCCGGGCAGGGCGAACTCGTTCAGCAGCTGGCGGCACCGACCGCACGGCATGATCGTCTGCCCGTCGTTGTTGACGCACACGAAGGCGACGAGCTGTCCGCCGCCCGACATGTGCAGGTCGCCGACGAGGGCGCACTCGGCGCACAGCCCGACGCCGTACGACGCGTTCTCGACGTTGCATCCCGAGACGATGCGTCCGTCGCTGACGAGCGCTGCCGCGCCCACCCGGTAGCGCGAGTACGGCGCGTAGGCGCGCGTCATGGCTTCCGTCGCGACGGCGCGCAGCTCGTCCCAATCGATGTCTGTCACAGCGGTGTCACCCCTTGATGTACGGCTTGCCGGCGGCGGCCGGCCCACGGATGTGCCCCGCGAACCCGGCGACCGCGAGGATCGTCACGAGGTAGGGCAGCATGAGCATGAACTCGCTGGGGATCGGCGTCCGCAGCACCGTCAGAAGGTTCTGCAGGTTCGTCGCGAACCCGAACAGCAGCGCCGCGAGGGTGGCGCGGATCGGGTCCCAGCGTCCGAAGATCACGGCGGCGAGGGCGATGAAGCCCAGGCCCGCGGTCATCTCCTTGGTGAAGGTCGGCACCGACACCAGCGTGAAGTACGCACCACCGGCGCCGGCGATCGCACCGGCGAGGCTGACGTTCCAGAACCGGGTCGGGTTCACCTTGATGCCGACGGTGTCCGCCGCCTGCGGGTGCTCGCCGACGGCGCGCAGACGCAGACCCCAGCGGGTGCGGTACAGACCCCACGCGACGAGACCGACCGTGACGTACATCAGGTAGACGATGAACGTCTGGTTGAACAGCACGGGTCCGATGACGGGGATGTCGCTGAGCAGCGGGATCGGCAGGCGCTGGAAGGTCGTCGCGCGGTTGAGCGTCGCCTCGTTCGGCGCGAGGAGCGCTCCGAAGAGGAAGCCGGTGAGGCCGGTCACCAGCACGTTCAGCACGACGCCGACGATGACCTGATCGACGAGGTAACGGATCGAGAAGACCGCGAGGACGAGGCTCACCAGGACGCCGCCGACCATGGCGGCGATCAGTCCGATGAACGGGTTGCCGGTGATGCTGCCGACGAGCACCGCGCCGAAGGCGCCGAGCAGGAACTGGCCCTCGATGGCGACGTTCACGACACCGACCCGTTCACCGATGACGCCGCCGAGGGCGCCGAAGATGAGCGGGACAGACAGCGACACCGCACCGAACAGCAGACCGATGACGGGCACGAGCCCCTCGGCCGCGGCCCAGACGAGGAAGGCGAACACCCCCACGAAACCGGCCACCGCGATCAGCCAGGTGCGAGGGCGGCGATAGGCGAGGGCGTCCCACGCCGCGACGCCCGTGATGACGGCCATCAGGGCGAGCAGCGCCCAGCTGGTCGGCCCCGTCGGGAGGGCGACGTCCGGGATCGGGATCGTCGACCCGCCGTCGGCGAGACGGAACGTGCTCGTGCCGCCGCGCGGGACCAGGGCGAACAGCAGTGCCAGCAGCACGGTGGCGACGCCGAGGGCGATGGCCGGCTTGAGGTGGCGGACCTTCACCGCGGCGGGGGCCGCGGCGGCGGAGGTCAGATCGGTCGTTGCCATCAGGCACCCGCCTTCACAGCGGCGCGGCGCGACGAGTTCTTCGTGCGGCCCGACGCGCGCTTCTCAGCTTCGGTCTTGGGAAGGAAGAAGATCGTCCGGACGAGCGGCGGGGCTGCGATGAACAGGACGATGAGCGCCTGCACCACGAGCACGATCTCGACGGGGATGCCCTCGGAGCCCTGCATCGTGAAGCTGCCCGCCTTGAGCGCGCCGAGCAGGATGCCGGCGGCGAAGACGCCCCACGGACGCGAACGCCCGAGCAGGGCGACCGTGATCGCGTCGAATCCGATGCCCGCGTCGATCGAGCCGGTGAAGCCGGTGGTGACCTGGCCCTGCACCTGGTTCATGGCCGCGAGGCCCGCGAGCCCGCCGGCGAAGAGCATCGCGTAGATGTACATGCGCTCGACCGAGATGCCCGCGGCGCGTGCCGCGTGCGGGTTCTCGCCCACGGCGCGCAGGCGCAGCCCGAGGCTGGAGCGCTCGATGACCCACCACACGACGATCGTCGCGATGATGACGACGATGAAGCCCCAGTCCAGCAGCGGATACTGCGGGCCGAGCAGCTCGGGGAACTGCGCGGAGTCCGGGGTACGCAGCGAGATCGACTGCGTCGTGCCGGTCTGCTGCAGCAGCGAGGGGGTGCGCACCATCCAGCTGACGAGGTAGTAGGCGATGTAGTTGAGCATGATCGTGAGGATCACCTCGTGCGCGCCGGTGCGCGCCTTCAGCAGTCCCACGAGCCCGCCCCACAGGGCCCCGCCCACGATGCCGGCGATCAGGGTCAGCGGCAGGTGGATGAACATCGGCAGGTCGAGGTTGAACGTCACGAGGGCCGCGAACGCAGCGCCGATGAGGATCTGGCCGCGGCCGCCGATGTTGAACAGACCGGCTCGGAAGGCCAGCGCGACACCGAGACCCGCCGCGATCAGCGGCGCTGCGAAGCCGAGCGTGTTCGTGAGCGGACGGATCTGCGTCGCGAAGCCGTCGACGCGCGTGTTGAACACGGCGCCGCGGAACAGGGCGTCGTATCCGCCCGACACCGACTGCCAGATCGCGACCAGCGTGTCGCCCGGGCGGGCGAAGAAGTAGCCGGATGCCGCGGCCACGCGCTCGTCCGTGACGGCCATCATGATGCCGCCGACGATGAGCGCGAGCATGATGGCGAGCACGGTGATGACGCCGCTGCTGCGCATCACCTCGCTGATGATGCGGTTCGTCGTCGGCGGCGGGGCCACCTCGGGCTTGCCGGTCAGGGGTCCGCCGACGGGGGGCAGTTGCGAGTCCGCGGGCTCGACGGGGAGGTCGGGGCCGGGACCGGGGGTGGGGGTGGTCATGCTGCTGACTCCTCGGGGACCTCGCCGGCCATCATCAGGCCGAGCACGTCGCGCGGCGTCGTCGCCGGGACGACGCCGACGATGCGACCGCGGTACATCACCGCGATGCGGTCGGCCAGGGCGACCACCTCGTCGAGCTCGGTCGAGACGACGAGGACGGCGACGCCGGAGTCACGGGCCTCGATGATGCGCTTGTGGATGAATTCGATGCTGCCCACGTCGACGCCGCGCGTGGGCTGCGCCGCGACGAGCAGACGCAGCGGGCGGGCCATCTCGCGTGCGATGACGACCTTCTGCTGGTTGCCGCCCGACAGGGTGCCGACCGCCGTGTCGGGGCCCTGCGTGCGGATGTCGTACTCGGCGATGCGCTCACGCGCGAACGCCTCGAGGGCGCGGCGGTCGATCGTGCCCGCACGAGTGAAGGCGCGGTCGTCGGAGCGGTCGAGGATGAGGTTCTCCTGCACGGAGAACGCCCCGACGAGACCGTCCTCCTTGCGATCCTCGGGCACGAAGCCGACACCGCGGTCGAGGATCGCGCGCACGCTGCGCCCGCCCAGCTCGTCGCCGTCGAGGCGGATCGAGCCGTGGTCGATCGGCAGCAGCCCGAGGATCGCTTCGACGATCTCGGTCTGGCCGTTGCCCTGGACGCCCGCGATCGCGACGACCTCGCCCGACTGCACCTGCAGGTCGACGTCGTCGACGACGACGATCCCCGAGGGCGTGACGACGCGGATGCCGTCGAGCACGAGGCCGCCCTCCCCCACGTTCGGGGCCCCCTTGGCGACGACCATCTCGACGGGGCGGCCGACCATGAGCGCCGCCAGTTCGGCGTTGCTCGCCGTCGGCGATGCCTCGCCGACGACCTTGCCCAGCCGGATGACGGTGATGCGGTCCGCGACCTCGCGGACCTCGCGCAGCTTGTGGGTGATGAAGACGATCGAGGTGCCCTCGTCGCGCAGCTGGCGCATGATCGCCATGAGCTCGTCGGTCTCCTGCGGCGTGAGCACCGCGGTGGGCTCGTCGAAGACGAGCACCTTGGCCTCGCGCGAGAGCGCCTTGATGATCTCGACGCGCTGCTGCACGCCGACGGGCAGATCTCCGACGACGGCGTCGGGGTCGATCTGAAAGCCGAAGCGGTCGGCCACGGCACGCACGTGTGCGCGGGCCGCGGCGAGGTCGAGGACGCCGAGGCCCTTGGTGTTCTCGTGACCGAGCATGACGTTCTCGGCGACGGTGAAGACCGGGACGAGCATGAAGTGCTGGTGCACCATGCCGATGCCCGCGCTCATGGCGTCGCCGGGTCCGCGGAAGTCCTGGACGACGTCGTCGAGGAGGATGTGGCCCTCATCGGCCTGATAGAGGCCGTAGAGGACGTTCATGAGCGTCGACTTGCCGGCGCCGTTCTCCCCGAGGAGAGCGTGGATCTCGCCCGGCCTGACGACGAGGTCGATGTGGTCGTTGGCGACCAGGGTGCCGAAGCGCTTGGTGATGCCCCGGAGTTCGAGCTTCATGTCGGCCAATCTATGCGACGGATGGTGGGTGGACAGCGGTCGGGGCCGGGGAACTTCCGTCCCCCGGCCCCGACGACTCATGAGCTCACGGAGAGTTCGGCGAGTCCACGGTGATGTCACCGGCGACGATCGCCTCCTGCAGGGCGGTCAGCTCGTCGGCGAGACCGGCCGGCAGACGCGACTCGAAGTCGTGGAAGCTCGACAGCTTGACACCCTCGTTCTTCAGCGTGCCGACGTACGGGTCGGTCGTGAAGTCGCCGCCCTGCGCCGCGACGGTGGCGTCGTAGACGGAGACGTCGATCGCCTTCTGGATCGACACGAGCGTCAGGTCGGCGACCGTGTCGTCCGAGACGGCGAGGTCGCTGTCGACGCCGAGCATGACGACGTCGCGGTTGCCCTCGCGGATGGCCTGCGCGGCGCTCTGGTAGATCGGGCCGCCGACGGGCAGGATCACGTCGACACCCTGGTCGAGGATGCCCTGAGCGACCTGCTTCGCGGTGTCGTTGGCGGTGAAGCCACCGGTGAAGTTGCCGTCCTGAGCGGTGATGTCCCAGCCGACGACGCCGACGTTCGCGCCCTTGTCCTCGTTGTACTTCTCGACACCGAGCTGGAAGCCGTCCATGAAGACGGTGACCGAGTTGAACTTGTCGCCACCGAAGGTGCCGACCTTGTTCACGCCGGCCTCAGCCGACCACGAGGCCGCCGCGTAGCCACCGAGGTAGGCGGCCTCCGCGGTGTTGAACACCAGCGGCTTGATGTTGGGGGCGTCGGTCTTGCCGTCGAAATCGGTGTCGGCGTAGTCGTCGATGATGGCGTAGTCGATGTCGGGGTTCGCGGTGGCCGACGCGACGGTGGCCGGGGCGAGCTTGTAGCCGACGGCGACGATCAGGTCGCAGCCCTCCGAGACGAGCGTCTCGAGGTTCGGCGCGTAGTCGTTCTCGGTGGTGGACTCGACCTCGATCGATTCGACGCCGAGCTCCTTCGCCGCGCGGTCCATGCCCTCCTTCGCCGACTGGTTGAACGAACGGTCGTTCCAGCCGCCCTCGTCGGAGACCAGGCAGGGGGTGAAGTCCGAGCCCGCCTCGGGTGCGGCGGATCCGCCAGCCTCATCGGGTGCGGCTCCGCAACCGGCGAGGGCGACGAGAAGGCCCGCGGCAGCTGTGATGCCGACGAGCTTCTGGGGGGTCGAGAGTGTCAATGCAGCCTCCACATTGAAGGCGCCGCGGACTTCGCGGCGGCTGGAAAGAAGTTACCTACTGTTTCGTCCGGGTTGCACCCCGGACGCACCCCGCCCCGCGAATGGTTACAAAGACGCAATGTGCGCGTCACAGAACGTCGCCGCGTCCCGTCAGCTTGAGGGCGTCGACCACGTGCTTGACGCGCTGCGCGTTCTCGCTCGTGGTCACCAGAAGCGCGTCGGGAGTGTCGACGACGACGATGTCCTTCACGCCGATCAGGCTGATGACCCGCGAGGTGTGGCTGACCACGATGCCGCTGGCCGCGTCCGAGAGGATGCGGGCGTTCTCGCCGAGGATGGCCAGGTCGTTCTTGCGTCCGTTGGAGTTGAGCTTCGCGAGGCTCGCGAAGTCGCCGACGTCGTCCCAGTCGAAGTGCCCCGGCACGACGGCGAGCTTGCCCTTCTCGGCGGCGGGCTCGGCGACGACGTAGTCGATCGCGATCTTCTTCAGCTGCGGCCAGATGCGGTCGACGGCGGGACCGCGCCGGTCGCGATCGTCCCAGGCCTCGGCGAGCTCGAGCAGGCCCGCGTGCAGTTCGGGGCTGTTCGCCTCGATCTCGGCCAGGAGGACATCGGCCCGCGAGATGAACATGCCCGCATTCCAGAGGTACGACCGGTCGGAGACATAGGCTCGCGCCGTCTCGAGGTCGGGCTTCTCGACGAAACGCTCGACGAGAGAGGCGTCGCGAGCGCCCTCGACGATCAGTTCGCCGCCGCGCTTGATGTAGCCGAAGCCGACAGCGGGCTCGGAGGGGGTGATGCCGATCGTGCAGATGTAGCCCTCGCGCGCGACCTCGACCGCGTCTCGGACCGCGAACTCGAAGACCCGGCTGCCGCGGATCACGTGATCGGCCGCGAACGAGCCGATGATGACGTCGGGATGCCGTCGGTGGAGGATCGCGGCCGCCAGACCGATCGCGGCCGCCGAGTCGCGCGGCTCCGATTCGAGGAACACGTTCTTGTCGGGGATGCCGGGGAGCTGAGACTCGACGGCCGCACGGTGGGCGCGACCGGTGACGACGGCGATGCGGTCGGGCCCTGCGAGCGGCGCAAGCCGGTCCCAGGTGTCGCGCAGCAGCGAGTGGCCCGATCCGGTGAGGTCGTGCAGGAACTTCGGCGCGTCGGCACGCGACAGCGGCCACAGCCTGCTGCCCACGCCTCCTGCAGGGATGACGGCGTAGAAGTCCGGGATCTCGTCGATCATGCTCCGAGCGTACCGGGACGCGGCCGCAGCCCCCGGCGCAAGAACCCGCTTTCTTTAGGGTGCCCTTCGTCGCCCCGCGTCATTTTCCCGGCCTAGAATCGATGTGCGCCCATGTGACGCCGGGGGTCAATCGCCCCACCGGGGCATCGATCGCCCCCACGAACCGTGTTCGATCCAGGGAGGACGACCGTGTCTGCACCAGCACGCGTCACACCGTCGGTAGCCCAGACCACATCCAAGACCCCGCGCGGCACGCTGTACCGCGGCAACGAGGGCATGTGGTCGTGGGTGCTTCACCGCATCACCGGCGTGGCCATCTTCTTCTTCCTCTTGGTCCACGTGCTCGACACCGCGCTGATCCGCGTGTCGCCCGAGGCCTACGACGCCGTTATCGGCACCTACAAGAACCCGATCATGGGTCTCGGCGAGGTCGCCCTCGTCGCCGCGATCGTCTACCACGCCTTCAACGGTCTGCGCATCATCGCCGTCGACCTGTGGCCGTGGGCGACGCGCCACCAGCGTCAGCTGTGGTGGGGTGTCCTCGCGGTCTGGGCCGTCACCATCATCGGTTTCGCGGCGCGTCACGTGCCCATCGTTCTCTCCGAGATTGGAGGGGGTCACTGATGACCGCCGACACCCTTGCCGCTCCCCGCAGCCCGCAGGTCCGCAAGAAGGGCGCCAACCTCGAGAAGTGGGGTTGGGTCTACATGCGCGCCTCCGGCGTGCTGCTGGTCGTCCTGATCTTCGGCCACCTCTTCGTCAACCTCATGCTCGGCGAGGGCATCAAGGGCATCGACTTCGCTTTCGTGGCCGGAAAGTTCGCCAGCCCGTTCTGGCAGTGGTGGGACGTGCTGATGCTCTGGCTCGCCTTGATCCACGGCGCGAACGGCATGCGCACGATCGTGAACGACTACGTCACGGGTGCGACGGCGCGGAAGGTCCTCGTGTGGGCCATCTGGCTCTCGGCAGGTCTGCTGATCCTGCTCGGCACCCTGGTCGTGTTCACCTTCGACCCCTGCCTCGGAGTGACCGCGGACAGCATGCTCTGGGAGACCTGCCAGGGCTGACCCTGCGCTCCGACGACGTGAATCACAGCAACGAAAGGCTCGCCCCGTGAGCACCCAGACCGAAGAGGTCGTCGTCAAGGACGGCATCCACTACCACCAGTTCGACATCGTCATCGTCGGCGCCGGCGGAGCCGGCATGCGGGCGGCGATCGAAGCCGGTCCGGGTGCCCGCACCGCGGTGATCTCGAAGCTGTACCCGACCCGCTCGCACACCGGTGCGGCGCAGGGCGGCATGGCGGCGGCGCTCGCCAACGTCGAAGAGGACTCGTGGGAGTGGCACACCTTCGACACCGTCAAGGGCGGCGACTACCTCGTCGACCAGGACGCGGCGGAGATCCTCGCCAAGGAGGCCATCGACGCGGTCATCGACCTCGAGAACATGGGCCTGCCCTTCAACCGCACCCCCGAGGGCAAGATCGACCAGCGCCGCTTCGGCGGCCACACCGCCGACCACGGCAAGTCGCCGGTGCGCCGCGCCTGCTACGCCGCCGACCGCACGGGCCACATGATCCTGCAGACGCTGTTCCAGAACTGCGTCAAGCTCGGCATCAACTTCTTCAACGAGTACTACGTGCTCGACCTCATCACGGTGACCGCGCCCGACGGCTCGACCCAGACGGCGGGCGTCGTCGCCTACGACCTGGCGACCGGTGACCTGCACGTCTTCCACTCGAAGGCCGTCATCTTCGCCACCGGCGGCTTCGGCAAGATCTACAAGACGACCTCGAACGCCCACACCCTCACGGGCGACGGCGTCGGCATCGTCTGGCGCAAGGGCCTGCCGCTCGAGGACATGGAGTTCTTCCAGTTCCACCCGACCGGCCTCGCCGGTCTCGGCATCCTGCTCACGGAAGGCGCACGCGGCGAGGGCGCGATCCTCCGCAACGCGTCGGGCGAGCGGTTCATGGAGCGCTACGCGCCCACCATCAAGGACCTCGCTCCCCGCGACATCGTCTCGCGATGCATGCAGCAGGAAGTCGCCGAAGGCCGCGGCGCCGGTCCCCACCGCGACTACGTGCTGCTCGACTGCACGCACCTGGGCGCCGAAGTCCTTGAGACCAAGCTCCCCGACATCACGGAGTTCGCCCGCACCTACCTCGGCGTCGACCCCGTCGTCGAGCCGGTGCCCGTCATGCCCACGGCGCACTACGCGATGGGCGGCATCCCCACGAACGTCGAGGCCGAGGTGCTCGCCGACAACACCACCGTCGTGCCGGGCCTCTACGCCGCCGGCGAGTGCGCGTGCGTCTCGGTGCACGGCTCGAACCGCCTCGGCACCAACTCGCTGCTCGACATCAACGTCTTCGGCAAGCGCGCCGGCCGCAACGCCGTCGAGTACGTCAAGACCGCCGACTTCGTGCCGCTGCCCGCGGACCCCGCCAAGGACGTGCGCGAACTCATCGAAGGCGTGCGCAACAACCCCGGCACCGAGCGCATCGCGGTCCTGCGCAAGACGCTCCAGGACGAGATGGACAAGGGCGCCCAGGTGTTCCGCACCGAGGAGTCGCTCCTGCACGTCATGGACGTTATCGCCGACCTGCGCGAGCGGTTCAAGAACATCCACGTCGACGACAAGGGCAAGCGGTTCAACACCGATCTGCTCGAGGCGGTCGAGCTGGGCTTCCTGCTCGACATCGCCGAGGTCGTCGTGGTCGCCGCTCGCAACCGCAAGGAGAGTCGCGGCGGACACATGCGCGATGACTTCCCGACGCGTGACGACGAGAACTACATGAAGCACACGATGGCCTATCTGTCGGGCGACCCCCACTCGTCGCACGCCGAGGACCACATCCGGCTCGACTGGAAGCCCGTCGTGTTCACCAAGAACGAGAACGGCGAACTGCGGTACCCGCCGCTGGAGAGGAAGTACTGATGACGATCGTCGAAACCGATGCCGCGGCCCCTGCCGAGGCGGCGAACGACACCGGCATCCAGTCGTTCCTGGTCACCTTCATCATCCGGCGCTTCGACCCCGAGGTCGACAGCGAGCCGAGGTGGGTCGACTACGACGTCGAGCTCTATTCGACCGACCGGGTCCTCGACGCCCTGCACAAGATCAAGTGGGATGTCGACGGGTCGCTGACCTTCCGCCGCTCGTGCGCGCACGGCATCTGCGGGTCCGACGCGATGCGCATCAACGGGCGCAACCGCCTGGCCTGCAAGACGCTGATCAAGGACCTCGACATCTCGCAGCCGATCTACGTCGAGGCGATCAAGGGCCTGCCGCTGGAGAAGGACCTCGTCGTCGACATGGAGCCGTTCTTCGCCTCCTACCGCGACGTGCAGCCCTTCCTCATCGCCAACTCGAAGCCCGAGGCCGGCAAGGAGCGCATCCAGTCGATCGCCGACCGCGAGATCTTCGACGACACCACCAAGTGCATCCTCTGCGCCGCGTGCACCTCGTCGTGCCCCGTGTTCTGGACCGACGGCCAGTACTTCGGCCCCGCCGCGATCGTCAACGCGCACCGCTTCATCTTCGACTCGCGCGACGACGCGGGCGACGTGCGCCTCGACATCCTCAACGACAAGGAAGGCGTGTGGCGCTGCCGCACGACCTTCAACTGCACCGAGGCCTGCCCGCGCGGCATCGAGGTCACCAAGGCGATCGCCGAGGTCAAGCAGGCGGTTCTCCGCGGGCGTTGAGCCGGCCGGGCTCGCGCCCGATCAGCTCGCGCCGCCGCTGCCGATAGATTCGACGACGTGGATCCCGACCCTTCCGCGACAGATGCGCTGCGCGAACGGTGGGATGCGTCTCGGCTGCGCGAGCGGCTCGACCAGCCCATCGAGCGTGCGACGACGATCACGCGTCGCACGCTCGGCTGGTTCCCGATCCGGGTATGGCGCCACTTTCTGCGGCACAACGGCTTCCTCCTCGCCGCGAGCATCAGTTACCAGTCGCTCTTCGCCCTCTTCGCCACCATCTACACGGCGTTCGCCGTCGTCGGGCTGTGGCTCGGGGGATCGCGCATGGCGATCGACGCCCTCATCGACGTCGTCAACAGCTACATCCCGGGGCTGATCTCCGGCAGCGGTCCGGTCTCCCCCACCGACGTCGCCGACATCGCCCGCAACAGCGGCAGCGTCCTGGCGGTGACGGGTGCCGTCGCCCTCGCGGTCGCGATCTGGACGGCCATCGGGTTCGTGACGTTCACGCGCCGCGCGGTGCGGGATATCTTCGGCCTCCCCTTCGACACGCGCAACTACCTGCTCCTGAAGCTGCGCGACTTCGGCGCCGCCCTGCTTTTCGGCCTCGCGCTCGTGCTCGGCGCCGCACTGGGTCTGGTGGCGGGCGGCGTCGTTCGGCAGGTGTTCGACCTCTTCGAGATCCCGTACGAGTCGACCACGATCGACGTGCTCAGCCGACTCGCGTCTGTGCTGGTCGCGATCGTGATCAACGCGGCCGCCCTCACCGCGCTCATCCGGTTCCTGACCGGGACCGCGCTGCCCTGGCGCAAGATCATCCCCGGATCGATCTTCGGCGGCGTCGCGCTGAGCGTGCTGCAGCTCGGCGCCGGCTTCCTCGCCGTCTACTCCCCCACCAACCCGCTCCTCGCGACGTTCTCGGTGCTCATCGGATTCCTCCTCTGGCTGCGCCTCGCGGGCATCGTCATCCTCGTCGCGGCGTCGTGGGTGGCCGTGTCGGCGGCGGATGACGGCATCCCGCTCGAGGTGAGGACCGAGGAAGAGAGGCGCGAGGACGAGCGGCGCGCCCTGCGTGTGGTCGCCGAGGCACAGCTGCGCGACGCCGAGCACGCCCTCGCCGAAGCCGGGTGGTGGCGGCGAGTTCCCGCCCGCCGGGATGTGAAGCGGGCGCGCGAGCTGCTGCGACGTCTCGACGCGGAGCAGCGCGCCGCGCGGTGAGCCCTGTCGGAGGCCGCGGTTACGCTGGCAGACGTGTCACGTCGTCTTCGCATCGCCTCCGTCAACGTCAACGGCATCCGCGCCGCCGCCCGCAAGGGAATGCACGAGTGGCTCGAGACCGCCGACGTCGACATCCTGACCCTCCAAGAGGTCCGCGCCCAGGCCTCCGACCTCGCCGCTGCCCTGCCGAACTGGCACTTCGTCTCCGACGAGGCGCTCGCGAAGGGGCGCGCAGGTGTCGCTATCGCCGCCCGCGAGCCCCTCGACGTCTGGCGCATCGAGCTCGGCGACGACGATCTCGACTCGAAGGGACGCTGGGTCGAGGCCGACATCGAGGTCGCGGGCGAGCATCTCACGGTCGTCAGCGCGTACGTCTTCACCGGCGAGGCCGACACCGAGAAGCAGGTCGCGAAGTACGCCTTCCTCGATGCGATGGAGAAGCGGATGCCGCAGCTCGGCGAACTCGCTGTCATCACCGGCGACCTGAACGTCGGCCACCGTGAGTTCGACATCCGCAACTGGCGCGGCAATCGCAAGAAGGCCGGCTTCCTCCCGCGCGAGCGGGCCTATTTCGACCGGTTCACCGCGCCCGCCGGCGTCGAGATCGACACCGTCGACGGCGAGCGGGGCACCGGCCTCGGGTGGGTCGACGTGGGACGTCGGTTCGCCGGCGAGGTCGACGGTCCCTACACGTGGTGGTCCAACCGCGGAAAGGCGTTCGACACCGACACCGGGTGGCGAATCGACTACCACCTCGCCACGCCGCAGCTCGCGGAGCGCGTCACCGACTACCGTGTCGTGCGCGCGCCGTCGTGGAACACCCGGTGGAGCGACCACGCCCCCGTCGTCGCCGACTACGTCTTCCCGGGCTGATCGAGGCGACGGGGCGACGGCCCGCGGGGCGACGCCCGTAGACTCTTCTGGTGACCAAGCCCCGCCTGTACTCCGGAATGCAGCCGTCCGCCGATTCGCTCCAGATCGGCAACTACATCGGGGCTCTCATGCAGTGGCGCGACCTGCAGGAGACCTACGACGCGTTCTTCTCCGTCGTCGACCTGCACGCCCTCACTCAGCCGAATGACCCCGCCGAGCTGCGGGCGAAGACCCGGCGCACCGCGGCGCAGTACATCGCGGCGGGCATCGAACCCTCGCGCTCGACGCTGTACGTGCAGTCGCACGTCCGCGCGCACGCCGAGCTCGCCTGGGTGCTCTCGACCATCACCGGGTTCGGCGAAGCCGGCCGGATGACGCAGTTCAAAGACAAGTCGCAGCGCTACGGCGCCGACGCCACCAACGTGGGGCTCTTCACCTACCCGGTGCTCATGGCCGCCGACATCCTGCTCTACCAGACCGACATCGTGCCCGTCGGCGACGACCAGAAGCAGCACGTCGAGCTGACGCGCACCCTGGCCGAGCGGTTCAACTCGCGCTACGGCGAGACGTTCCGCGTGCCGATGCCGGTCATCCAGCAGGACACCGCGCGCATCTACGACCTGCAGAACCCGACCTCGAAGATGTCGAAGTCCGCCGAGTCGGATGCCGGCGTGCTGTGGCTGCTCGACGACCCGAAGGTGTCGGCGAAGAAGGTCATGCGGGCCGTCACCGACTCCGAGGGCTCGGTTCGCTACGACCGCGAGAACAAGCCCGGCGTCTCGAACCTGCTCGTCATCTACGCCGCGCTGACGGGCCGCCAGATCCCCTCGATCGAGGACGAGTACGCCGGTCGCGGCTACGGCGACTTCAAGAAGGGACTGGCCGAGGTCGTCGTCTCCGAGTTCGGACCGGTCCGCGAGCGTGCCCTCGAGCTGCTCGACGACCCGGCCGAGCTCGACCGGGTGCTCGCGTCGAACGCCGCGCGCGCCGACGAGGTCGCCGACCGCACGCTCGCTGACGTCTACGACAAGTTGGGACTGCTGCGTCGTGTCTGACAACGAATCGACCGCGCCCGACGCCGGACTGTCCGCTGCGACCGACGGCAACCAGAACGCGGCGCCGGCGACCACCGCACCGGAGATGCCGGTCGAGCCCGCGCCCGAGCTGATCGAGGCGCTCGACGAGGCGGCGGCCGCATCGAAGGCCTCCCCCGCCGACGCCGCCGTGCAGGAGCGACTCTGGCGCGCCGCCTTCGCGCTCGACCGCTGGCTCTTCATCGCCCGCGGCTCCGACGACGAGCCCACCCCGTTCGCGCTGCGCTCGGACGAGGGCGCCGTGATCTTCGCGTTCTCCACCGCCGACCGCGCCCATGAAGCCGCCCTCGGTTTCGGCCTGCCCGAAGAGGAGGCATCGCGCCTCCTCGCCGTGCCGCTCCCGTCGGCCGCGGCGTGGGTCGCGTCCTACGCCGAGGCCGGCGTCGAAGCGATGGTCTTCGACGCACCCGGCAACGGTGCGATGGCTCCCCTGACGAACCTCGCCGCGATGGCGGTCTACATCTCGCAGAACCCCTCTGCCTGATCCCGGGACGGCCCCGTCCTCGCCGCTGGGGGGCCCGTCCGCTGCGGGCGGCCCCGTCCCGACCGGCGGGGCTGCCGGAACCCCCGTCGCCACCGACGGGCCTACCGGCACCGTCCTGCGGGGCAGCCGTCCCCGTCCTGCGGGGTAGCCGTCGCGTCGGCGCCCCATCTTCGAGCCGTCCCCGTCCCGTCAACAGGCTCAGCGCCCCACCCGAGCCCCTACGCCCGACCGCGAGCCGTTTCAGCCTGCGCACGGCACGCGGAACAGCAGGCATCCGCACTCCGGTCGCCCGGTCGGCGCGTCGAGCGAGACCTGTCGACCCACCGAGCGAGAACCGCCCCACGGGCCGGGCGGGCCGGAGAACAGCCCTGTCTTCGCGTCATCTCCCCGTCAACAGGCTCAGCGCCCCACCCAAGCCCCTACGCCCCACCGCGAGCCGTTTCAGCCTGCGCACGGCACGCAGAGCAGCAGGCATCCGCTGGTAGAAGCGTCAGCGCACGCGAGCCGGCCGCACACCGGATGCGAGAACGCCGCGCACGGCTTCGAGGACCCGATCGGGTCGCCACATGATGTCCGCCGCCATCGGTCGTAGCGTCAGGTAGCCGAGGGCTGCGGCCGCGAGGTCGCGCGCGCTGTCTCGTCGGCGCGCGTCGAGCCCGGAATGATGAGCATCGCTGTCGCACTCCACGATCAACCAACCATCGACGAGCAGATCGACTCGTCCGACTCCAGGTATGCGCACCTGCACCTCGACCGTCTTGGCGATTCCGCGCAGGAGGAGCCGCATGAGCGTCTCTGGTCCGGATTCGGCCCGCCCGTCAATCAGACGCCGGATCGGGCGGTATCGGAGAGGCAGGGCCGCAAAGACGCTGTCGAGATCCGCGGCCTGGAGAAGCCCGAGATGAAGCGCGCTGTCGAGCGTCGCGACGGCAGCTCGGGGTGACTGGCACTGCACCGCGCGGACCAGCGCGTCGATGATGCTCGAGCACGCGAACCATCTGGGGCGCGGAGCGATGGGAGGTGTCCAATGCAGCACCGACTTCGACCCCGCGAGGGTCTCGCGCGTCGGCACGCGCGAGGCCGTCCGCGGTAGCTGCACATGCGGCCCGGCCGGCTCGAGGACGAACACCCCGAGAAGGCGCAACAGGCTCACACAGGTGAGACGACCGCCGAGCGAGACCGCGACGACGACGGTTGGTGGCGCATCCGCGACGAGGTACGAGCCCCGCAGGGGCCTCACAAGTCGCCCGGCGGAGACGGCATCCGCGATGTCGCGCTTGCGGAGACCACCCGCGCGCAGATCGGATGTCGACCAACGACGCAACTCCATGATCTCTGCGGGAAGCCAGGCTGACGAGGCGTGAGGGTCCATGCCGACACGGTGTCGTCCGTGGTCCCGTGCATGGCCTGCGCAGGAGGAAATTGTGAACAGCCAGACTCGCCCGCTGCCTGTGCGGAAGTCGCTGATCCGTGCCACCGACAGGCTCAGGCGCCGCGTTCCGCGCGATGAGAGGCGCCATGGCGCCGCCAGCCTGTTGACGGCACGGCTGGACGCCGCCTGGCACGCACACGACGAGGAGTCCTCCGTCCCGGCGCGGGATGTCGGCTGACCGGAGCTCGATCCCCGGAACAGCTGAAACGCGTGCCGTCAACAGGCTGAGAGCGGGCCCCGGGGGCGCGAGGCACGGCGACACCGGGCTGAGCCTGTTCGCGGCACCGCGACGAAGGCTGGGCACGACCCGAACCGGCCGGCCCGCCTCGGTAGGGTCGGGGGATGGAACCGGTGACCCTCCGAACCGCGCGGCTCGAGCTGTCGATGCCCACTCTCGACGACGTCGACGCGATCACCGCGGCGGCGCAGGATCCCGAGGTCCCGCGCTGGACCACCGTGCCCTCTCCCTACACGCGCGAGCACGCCGAGGAGTTCATCGCGAAGGCTGCGGCCTGGTGGGACGAGCAGTCCGAGCTGACGTGGGGCATCCGCCGGGACGGCCAGTGGATCGGCATGATCGGCCTGCACCGCGTGAGCCCGGAAGGTGCCGCGGAGATCGGGTTCTGGATGAGCGTATCGGCGCGCGGGCACGGCTACCTGAGCGAGGCAGCCCGCGCGGTCATCGACTTCGGCTTCGCCGAGCCGCTGTCGCTCGCGCGCATCGAATGGCGGGCGATCGTCGGCAACGTCGCATCGGCGCGCACCGCGCGCAGCCTCGGCTTCCGGTACGAAGGGATGCTGCGGCGCGGGCTCCCGCACCGCGACGCCCGCCACGACGGCTGGATCGCCGGCATCCTGCCCGACGACGACCGCGCGCCGCAGCCCTGGCCGATCCTCGCCGACTGAACCACGCCTGAACCAGGCCGCGGTCCGGGCGCAAGCCCGTGCCGCGTGGGGGTGGTGCGTGCCAGGATGACGCCATGCCCGAGATGCCGGAAGTGCAGGGACTCGTCGACTACCTCGGCGGTCGCCTCGCCGGACGCCGCATCACGAAAGCCCGGGTCAGCGCGATCTCCGCGCTGAAGACGTACGACCCGCCGATCGAGACGCTCGAGGGCGCGACGGTGACCGCTGCATCCCGTCACGGCAAGTTCGTCGACCTGGCCACCGACGGCGGCACGCACCTGGTCTTCCACCTCGCCAAGGCGGGGTGGCTGCGCTGGTACGACGCGCTGCCGTCGACCGTCATCCGCCCCGGCAAGACCCCGATCGCGCTCCGCGTCGGCTTCGACGACGACTCGGGGTTCGATCTGACCGAGGCCGGCACGAAGAAGTCGCTCGCGGTCTACGTCGTCCGTGATCCGGCCGAGGTGCCGGGCATCGCCCGGCTCGGTCCCGACCCGCTGGATCCCTCGTTCGACCGCGACACCCTGGCGGGCCTGCTGGCGGGCCGCCGCACCCAGATCAAGGGTGTGCTGCGCGATCAGTCCATCGTCGCGGGGATCGGCAACGCGTACTCCGACGAGATCCTCCACGCGGCGAAGATGTCGCCCTACGCGCTGGCCGCGAATCTGGACGACGCGGAGGTCGACCGGCTCTACACCGCACTCAGCGCGACGCTGGCCGAGGCCGTCGCCGCGGCATCGGGCAAGCCTCCTGCCGACCTGAAGGACGCCAAACGCCGCGGGATGCGGGTGCATGGGCGCCGCGGCGAGGCGTGCCCGGTCTGCGGCGATGAGGTGCGCAGCGTCTTCTTCGCCGACAACAGCCTGGAGTACTGCCCGACGTGCCAGACCGGCGGCAAGCTGCTCGCGGATCGCCGACTCTCCCGCCTGCTCAAGTGACGGCGGAAGTCGGGAATGCCGCAGGCAGCGCCGCGTTGAGTACGATCGGAGTATTGAACGTGCTCCGGGGTCGGTGAGAATCCGAACCGGCGGTGAGAGTCCGCGACCCTCAAGGCCCTCGGGCCGAGAGGTTGATCCGGTGGAATTCCGGGACCGACGGTGATGCGACGCGAGTCGCTAGTCCGGATGAGAGGAAGCACGGCAGCGTTCGCGCTGCGCGCGCCCGCCCGCGTCCCCGGAGACTGACCGAAGGACGAAGGATGCCGGGCACCACCGACCGCGAGATCGCCGCGATGCGTCGCGCTTTCGAGCTCGCCGGCAACGGTCCGCGCGGGCTGAACCCGCAGGTCGGCGCCGTGCTCCTGGCACCCGACGGGTCCGTGCTCGCCGAGGGCTGGCACCGTGGCGCGGGCACTCCCCACGCCGAGGTCGACGCTCTCACTCAGCTCTCCGCCGGCGCGGCCCGCGGCGCCACCGCCGTGGTGAGCCTCGAGCCCTGCAACCACACCGGCCGCACCGGCCCGTGCGCGCTCGCGCTCATCGAGGCCGGCGTGGCGCGGGTGGTCTACTCCGCGTCCGACCCGGGCGACGCATCGGCCGGCGGCGCGCAGCGCCTGCGTGATGCCGGGGTCGACGTCGTCGGCGGGGTGCTCGCCGACGACGGTCACGCGCTCATCCACGACTGGCTCACCGTGCAGCGCCTCGGCCGGCCGCACGTCACCGTGAAGTGGGCGCAGTCGCTCGACGGTCGCGCCGCGGCACCCGACGGCACGAGCCAGTGGATCACCGGCCCCGCCGCACGAGCAGACGTCCACCGCCGGCGCAGCGAGGCCGACGCCATCGTCGTGGGCACGGGCACCCTGCTCTCCGACGATCCCGCCCTGACGGCGCGGCGTCCCGACGGCACTCTCTACGAGCGGCAGCCGATGCCCGTCGTCCTCGGTCAGCGTGCCGTGCCCGACGACGCGCTCGTGCGTCGACACCCGCTGCCCCTCCTGCACCGCGACGGCGAGAACCTCGGCGGCGAGAGCGCGAACGAGCCCTCGCTGATGACGCAGTTGCGTGAGCTCGGGGTGCAGCGCGTCTTCGTCGAGGGCGGCCCGACCATTGCCAGCGCCTTCATTCGGGCAGGACTCGCCGACGAGATCCTCGCCTACATCGCCCCGACCCTCATCGGCTCCGGCACGGTCGGCGACGACCGCCCGGCGCTGCGTTCGCTCGACGTCGAGACGATCACCGACCAGCGACGTCTGCGCGTGCGCTCGGTCGAGACCCTGGGCGACGACCTGCTGATCGTCGCCTCCCCCGCGCCCCCGACATCCCCGTCCGAAGGAGACGCCTGATGTTCACCGGAATCATCGAAGAGATCGGCGAGGTCGTCGCCGTCGAGCCGTCGGGCGACGGCGTGCGGATCACCGTGCGCGCGCCGAAGGCGGTGTCGGATGCCGGCCACGGCGACTCGATCGCCGTCAGCGGTGTCTGCCTCACGGTGGTCGACCAGGGCGACGACTGGTTCACGGCAGACGTCATGCGCCAGACCCTCGACGTGTCGAGCCTCACCGGGATCGAGCCGGGCCGGGCCGTCAACCTCGAACGCGCGCTCGCGGCGCACACCCGGCTGGGCGGGCACATCGTGCAGGGACACGTCGATGGACTCGGCCACGTCCTGGAGGTGCGCCCCGGCGAGCAGTGGCGCGTCCTGCGCATCTCCGTGCCCGCCGACCTCGCCCCGCTCGTCGTGGACAAGGGGTCGATCACGGTCGACGGCGTCTCCCTGACCGTCAGCGCCGTGAGCGCCGCCCACGTCGCGGAGGCCTGGCTCGAGGTCTCCCTCATCCCCGAGACGCTCGCCGCGACGACCCTCGGCGACCGGATCGCCGGCGACGCGGTCAACCTCGAGACCGACATCCTCGCCCGACACGTCCAGCGGTTGCTGGCATTCACCACCCTCTCGAACGAAGGAGGCTCCCGATGAGCCTTTCTCCCCTCTCCGAGGCGCTCGACGCGCTGCGGGCCGGAAAGCCGATCATCGTCGCCGACGATGAGAACCGCGAGAACGAAGGCGACGTCATCCTGTCGGCCGCGCTCGCCACACCCGAGTGGATCGCGTGGACGGTCCGTCACTCGAGCGGTTTCATCTGCGCGCCGATGCCCGCCGAGTGGGCCGACCGGCTGGATCTCCCGCCGATGGTCGAGACGAACGAGGATGCCCGCGGCACCGCCTACACCGTCTCGGTCGACGCCGCCGACGGCGTGACCACCGGCATCAGCGCGGCCGATCGCGCCCGCACCCTCACGGTGCTCGCCGATCCCGCGTCGACGCCGGGCAGCGTCATCCGTCCGGGCCACATCCTGCCTTTGCGCGCCGTCGAGGGCGGTGTGCGCGAGCGCAGCGGTCACACCGAAGCGGCGGTCGAGCTGATGCAGCTCGCCGGTCTCGAGCCGGTCGGCGCGATCGCCGAGATCGTCGCGGACGACGGCTCGATGATGCGGATGCCGGGCCTGCTCGAGCTCGGCGAGCGCGACGGCATCCCGGTCATCACGATCGAGCAGCTCATCGCGCACCTCGACGAGACCGACCCGCGTCCCGCCGGCGGCGCCGCTTCGAACCGGCGCCGCGTGAGCCTGCGTGCCGAGGCGCAGGTGCCGACGTCGCACGGCACGTTCCGCTTCCTCGCGTACAAGGACCGCGTCACCGGCACCGACCACATCGCCGTCGTCTCGGGCGACCTCGCAGATGCCGCCCCACTCGTGCGTGTGCACTCGGAGTGCCTCACGGGCGAGGCGTTCGGCTCGCTCAAGTGCGAGTGCGGCCCGCAACTCGATGCCGCCCTCGACGCGATCGACCGCGACGGCGGGATCGTCATCTACATGCGCGGTCATGAGGGTCGCGGCATCGGGCTGATCAACAAGCTCCGCGCCTACCAGCTGCAGGAGCGCGGGCTCGACACCCTCGACGCGAATCTCGCGCTCGGGCTTCCCGCCGACGCCCGCGACTACGCCGCGGCGGCCGGCATCCTCGCCGATCTCGGCGTGGGCAGCATCCGCCTGCTGACGAACAACTCCGACAAGGTGTCGCAGCTGCGCGCGCTCGGCCTCGACATCGCCGAGCAGGTTCCGCTGCTCGTCGGCGTGGGCGCCAACAACCACCAGTACCTCGCCACGAAGCGCGACCGCATGGGCCACATCATCGACGACGCCGAGCTGAGCGCGGCGCTCGCCCGCGGCACCGTGGCGGCCCCCGCGGACGAGACCACCGACCCTCGACAGAACTCGGAGAACATCGCATGAGCGGACACGGCGCTCCCGAACGCCAGAACATCGACGCGGGCGACCTGAAGGTCGTCGTCGTCGCCGGCCAGTGGCACGACGTCATCACCGACGGACTCATCGCCGGCGCCGAGCGCGTGCTCGAGGAGTCGGGTGCGGCCTGGCGGCTCGTGCGCGTGCCGGGATCGTTCGAGCTCCCGGTCGTGGCGAAGGCCGCGCTCGATTCCGGAGCGGATGCCGTCGTCGCCCTCGGCGTCATCATCCGCGGCGGAACGCCCCACTTCGACTTCGTGTCGTCGGCGGCCACCGACGGGCTGACGCGCGTCGCGATCGACACGGGCAAGCCGGTCGGTTTCGGCGTGCTCACCCTCGACGACGAGCAGCAGGGCATCGACCGGGCGGGTCTGCCCGGCTCGAAGGAGGACAAGGGCGCGGAGGCGGCGGATGCTGCACTGCGCACGGCGCTGACGCTGCGCTCGCTTCGCGGCTGACACTGTGTCGGCACCCCATACCTTCAGCTAGGCTGAGGGTATGGAAACCCTCCGCGGAATCGTCCTCGTCGTCCACCTCATCGGTTTCGCCACGCTCTTCGGCGCCTGGCTCGTCGAAGCCCTCGGCGCCCGCCGCATCACGCGGGTCATGAGCTACGGCCTCCTCGTCGCCGGTGTCGCCGGGCTCGCCCTGGCAGCACCGTGGGGAACCGACCACGAGTTCAACTACGTCAAGATCACCGTCAAGCTCGTCATCCTGCTCGTGATCGGTGCGCTGCTGGGCATCGGCTCGGCCCGCCAGAAGCGCACCCAGGCGGTTCCCGCCGCCATCTTCTGGCTGATCGGAATCGGCACGGTGGCCAACGTCGCGATCGCGGTGCTCTGGCGCTGACACCCCCGGACTGCGGTCCACCACGCGCGGATGCCGCGTCTCGGAACACCGGGTCGCGGCATCCGCCGTAGAATGGACGATCGTGCGTCGCCGACACCGTCGACGCCGCCGGTGATCCCCGCGTCGAACGTCCGCCGCACCACCCCGCCTCGGACGTCCGCCCACCGGCACGCTCCCACGAGGGCGCTCACCCGTTCTCCCAGACAGGCATCACACCGCACATGTCATCCGCCACCGCGGCTCCCACCGCGCCCGCGAACCCCCGTTCCCGCGTCATCACCGCCAGCCTCGTCGGCACCACGATCGAGTTCTACGACTTCTACGTCTACGCGACCGCGGCGGTCCTGGTCTTCCCGATCCTCTTCTTCCCGAGCGACGACGACACCGCGTCGCTCCTCGCCTCGTTCGCGGTCTTCGGCGCCGCGATGATCGCGCGTCCCATCGGCGCCGTCGTCTTCGGCCACTTCGGCGACAAGTTCGGCCGCAAGGCGACCCTCGTCGCCTCGCTCCTCACGATGGGCATCGCGACGATCCTCATCGGATGCCTCCCCACCTTCAACGACATCGGCTGGTGGGCGGCGCTGCTGCTCCTCGTGCTGCGTCTCGCGCAGGGCTTCGCCCTCGGCGGCGAATGGTCGGGAGCGGCGCTCGTCGCCACCGAGAACGCCCCGAAGGGCAAGCGCGCCTGGTACGGCACCTTCCCCCAACTGGGCGCGCCGATCGGTTTCATCATCGCGAACTCGGTCTTCCTCGTGATCTACTTCGCGCTGCCGCACCCCGACGGCCCGGCCCAGCGTTCCGAAGAGTTCCTCGCCTGGGGCTGGCGCGTGCCGTTCCTGTTCTCCGCCGTCATGGTCATCGTCGGCCTGTGGGTGCGCCTCAAGCTCGTCGAGAGCGAGACGTTCTCGAAGGCGGAGAAGACCGGCGCCATCCGCAAGTTCCCGCTCGGATCCGTCATCCGCGGACACTGGCGCGCGCTGATCCTCGGCACCTTCATCATGCTCGCGACCTACGTGCTCTTCTACCTGATGACGAGCTTCACCCTCGCGTACGGCACCAAGCCGACCCTCGAGACCGCGCAGGCGACCGCCGAGGCATCGGGCGCGGCCTTCGACGCGGCGGCCTACGTTCCGGGCCTCGGGTTCGGGTTCACCGACTTCGTCATCATGCAGATCGTCGGCGTGATCTTCTTCGGCATCTTCACGCTGCTGTCGGGCCCCGTCGCCGACTCGATCGGCCGCCGCAAGCTGCTGCTGTGGGTCACCGGCGTCATCGCGGTGTTCGGCCTGCTGTTCGCGGTCTTCCTCGCACCGCAGCTCGACCCGAAGTTCACCGGGGCGCTCGTCCAGGCGTTCCTCGTGCTCGGCTTCATGCTCATGGGCGCGACGTTCGGCCCGATGGGCGCGCTGCTCCCCGAGCTGTTCCCGACCAACGTTCGCTACACCGGCTCGGCCATCTCTTACAACGTGGCGTCGATCCTCGGTGCCGCCGTCGCGCCCAGCATCGCGACGACCCTGTGGGCGCTCGCTGGCGGCTCGACCTGGCTCGTCGGCGTGTACCTCACGGCCTCCGCCGTGCTCACCTTCATCGCCCTGTGGCTGTCGAAGGAGACCAAGGACTCCGAGTACGACGCGAACATCGGCGAGGCGGCAGCCACACGCTGATCCCCGCCTCGGACGACGGATGCCGCGGGCCCTCGGGCTCGCGGCATCCGTCGTCTCTGCGCGGTCGCGGCGCGTCAGTCGAGGAACAGGGCGCGCAGCCGCTTGGTCGTGAATACGAGACCGAGCGCGATCATCACGACGAAGTAGAGCACGTGCCACAGCATTCCGGCGGAGAGGATGCCGGTTGTCAGCCCGCGGATCAGCTCGACGCCGTGCCACAGCGGCAGCGCCTGCACGATCACCTGCACCCACTCGGGATAGACCGTGATCGGGTAGAAGGTCGCCGAGAACAGGAACATCGGCAGCAGCACGAAGTTGATCCAGTCCATGTGCTGGAAGGTCTTCATGTAGCTCGTGACGGCCATGCCGATGCTCGCGAACCCGAAGGCGATGAGCAGCACCGCCGGGAGGGCGAGCACGGCGGTCCATGCGAGGTTCAGCCCCAGCACCTGCATGATGATCATGAAGCCGGTGGCGTAGACGAGACCGCGAAGCAGCGCGTACAGGATCTCACCGAGGGCGACGTCGAGCGGCCCGAGCGAGGTCGACAGCATCCCCTCGTAGAGCTTGCCGTAGTTGAGCTTGAAGAAGACGTTCCACGTCGAGTCGTACACGGCACCGTTCATCGCCGAGACCGCGAGCAGCGCGGGAGCGATGTACGCCGCGTACGGGACCTCGGCTCCCGACGAGGTCTCGACCTCGCCGATGAGGGCGCCGAGCCCGATGCCGAGAGACGCGAGATAGAACACGGGCTCGAAGAAGCCCGAGAGCACGACGATCCAGCTCGACGAACGAGCCGCGATGAGACCGCGCTGCACGACCGCGCCCGGGTTGCCGGCCCACAGTGCGCGTACGCCCCCGCGGCGGCCCGTCGGCGTCTCCGGCGCGATCACGGCGCTCATTTCGCGAGCCTCTCGATGAAGACACGGCGGCCCCAGAGGTAGCCGACGGCGGCGAGTGCGAGCAGGTAGAGCACGTGCACGGCGATCATCCCGACGCCGATGTCGGCCCCGTAGGTCGCCGCGCGCCCCAGCTCGGCGCCGTGCCACAGGGGCGAGATCCACGCGATCCACTGCAGGCCGACCGGAAGTGTCTCCACGGGGTAGAAGGTGCCCGAGAAGAGGAACATCGGCATGAAGATGAAGCGCTGCACGAGGGCGAACTGCCCCTTGTCGTCTTGGATGGAGCCCGCATACGCCATGAGCGGGATGCCGAAGGCGATACCGGCCGCGACACCGGCGAGGATCGACAGCCAGCCCGTCGCGGGGTTCGGGACAGCGCCGAACGGCAGCAGCCAGATGAAGAGGTAGTAAGCACCGACGGCGACGATCATCCGCGCCGTCGCACCGATGATGACACCGTTCGCGATCTGCGGGCTCGACAGCGCCGACGCGTTGAATCCGTAGAAGTAGCGGCGCCACTTGAAGCCCGCCATCACCGGATAGGTCATCTCCTCGGAGGCCACGGCGATCGCGGCGGTGACGAGCAGCGCCGGCGCGACGAACGGGAGATAGCCGACCTCCTGGCCGTGGGAGGAGATCGGCGCGGTGATGAGCGCCGCGAGCCCGACGGCCAGCCCGAGCAGATACATGATCGGCTGCCCGACCGCGCCGACGACGATCGTCCAGCCGTAGGCGCGCATCGCACGGACCATGTGCTCGGCGACGTACCAGGTGCCGTAGCGCCGGGGCTTGCGCCCACCGGCCATCGCCTCGGCCCGGAGATCGTCGAGCGTGGGGTGCGCGGTCTGGGTGCTCATTCGATCAGCGACCGTCCGGTCAGGCGCAGGAAGACGTCTTCGAGGCTCGATCGGCGCACAAGGCTCGTCAACGGCGTGAGCCCCACCGCCGAGACACGCTCGAGAGCCGCCTCACCGTCGTGGGCGTAGACGAGGATGCGGTCGGGCAGCACCTCGACGCGGTCGCCGATGCCCCGCAGCTGAGCGGCCGCGGACTCGTTGCGGTCGGACCCGAAGCGCACCTCGAGGACTTCACGGCTCGAGTGCTCGCGGATGAGCGAGGCCGGCGTGCCCTCGGCCATGATCCGGCCCTTGTCGACCACGATGAGCCGGTCGCACAGCTGCTCGGCCTCGTCCATGTAATGCGTCGTGAGCACGAGCGTCGTGCCGCGCTCCTTCAGACGGAACAGCCGGTCCCACAGCACGTGGCGGGCCTGGGGGTCGAGGCCCGTCGTCGGTTCGTCGAGCAGCAGGATGCGCGGGTCGTTGATGAGGCCGCGCGCGATCGTGAGGCGCCGCTTCATGCCGCCCGACAGCTGATCGACCTTGTTCTTCGCCTTGTCTTCGAGCTGCGCGAACGCGAGCAGCTCGTCGGCCTTCTCGTGGCAGACCTTGCCCGGAAGACCGAAGTACCGCCCGTAGATGTAGAGGTTCTCGCGGGCGTTCAGCTCGCCGTCGAGGTTGTCCTGCTGGGGCACCACCCCGAGCCGGGATCGGATCTCGGGGCCGTAGCGATCGGGATCGAGCCCGAGGATCTGCAGGTCGCCGCCGCTGCGGGTGGACACCGCGCCGATCATCTTCATCGTGGTCGACTTTCCCGCGCCGTTCGGGCCGAGCAGCCCGAAGGACTCTCCGGGCGCCACCTCGAACGACAGGTCGTCGACGGCGACGAAGTCGGGCTTGCTCTTCACGGCATAGGTCTTGCGCAGCCCACGGGCGGAGATGACGGATTCTGGCACGCGACAACACTAGCGACGACGTCCGACGACGACCGGGGCCGCGGTGCGCGAGAATCGCACGCATGGACCGCATCCTCACCACTGCCGCTGAACTCCGGACCGCCATCGGGGCGGGCCGCTACCCCGACGGCGGCCCCGTGCGGGTGCTCGACGTAAGGTGGTGGCTCGACCGCCCCGACGGACGCCCGGCGTTCCGCGCGGGCCACATCCCCGGCGCGCGCTACGCCGACCTCGACACCCAGCTCGCCGAGCACGGCGAGCCGACGGAGGGCCGGCATCCGCTGCCCTCCCCCGAGACGCTGCAGGCCGCCGTGCGCGACTGGGGCATCGACGAGGGCGACACCGTCGTGGTCTACGACGATGTCGCCAACCTGGCGAGCGGCCGCGCCTGGTGGGTGCTGCGGGATGCCGGTATCGCCGACGTCCGGGTGCTCGACGGCGCCCTCGCCGCCTGGATCGACGCGGGGTTCGACCTCGAGGAGGGCGACGCGGCAGACGTGCGTCCGGGTACCGCGGTCGTCTCGCCCGGCGAGTTACCGGTGCTCGGGATCGACGACGTCCTCGATCAGGCCCGCACCGGCCTGCTGCTCGACGCCCGCGCCGGCGAACGGTTCCGCGGCGAGGTCGAGCCGATGGACCCGCGCGCCGGCCACATCCCGGGCGCGGTGTCCGCGCCGACGACGCAGAACAACGATGAGTCGGGGCGGTTCCGGTGCTCGGATGAGCTGCGCGAACGGTTCGCAGCGCTGGGCGCAGAACCCGGCGCGACGGTCGGCGTCTACTGCGGCTCGGGCGTCAGCGCCGCGCACGAGGCCATCGCCCTCAGCCTCGCGGGATACCGGCCGGTGCTCTACCCCGGCTCGTGGAGCCAGTGGTCGCAGCATCCCGATCGACCCATCGCGACGGGCGCCTGACGGCTTGGACTCGGCGGTCGCCGCTACCCTGTCGACATGACGACCGCCACCGCAGACCTCTATGACGAACGCGGCGACGAGCTCGACTCGCTCGGCGTCCAGTTCCTCGACCTCGGCGGCCGGACCTCCTTCGCGGGACCGATCCGCACCGTGCGCTGTCATCGCGACAACGCGCTCGTGAAGCGCGTGCTCGCGACGCCGGGCGGCGGCGCCGTGCTCGTCGTCGACGGCGGCGGATCGCTCGAGTCGGCTCTCGTGGGCGACCTGATCGCCGCGTCGGCGGTCGAGAACGGCTGGGCGGGCATCATCGTGAACGGGGTGATCCGCGATCGTGTCGCGATCGCGTCGCTCGACCTCGGCGTCAAGGCGCTCGGCTCGAACCCCCGCAAGAGCGCGAAGGACGGCCGCGGCGAGGTCGACGTTCCGGTCACCATCGGCGGCGTGGTCTTCACGCCGGGCCGACACGTCTGGGCCGACGCCGACGGCGTTCTCGTCGAGCGCTGAGGGGCTAAGCAGTCCGCTCCAGCGAGAGCGCGTAGATGGTGGGGTCGCCGGCGAGGTCCATGGTGACGCTCACGCCCGGCTGCTCGACGGTCACGTCGAAGGCGATCGTGCTGTTGTCGCACGTCACGGGATCGCCCGATGACGCGCTGTCGATCGGGCCCGCGGTCACCGTGATCGTGCCGGCACCGCGGCACGCGACCTGCGCCTGGTACGTCCCGGCGGGGAGCGACGAGAACTGCGACGTCTGGTGTGCGGACGTGTGCTGGCTCAGCCACCCCGACAGCGTCCCCATGCCGGTGGTGTCCGAAGACCGGGGCACCGCTGTCTTGGCCCAGTCCGCGATCTCATCGACCGGCAGGGGCAACTGCTGCTCGTCGGTGCGCGCGTCGGATGTCGGGGTGGGAGATGGCGTGGAACCGACGGATGCCGACGGCTCTGCCGCTTCGCCGTCCGCCACCGGGCCGGTACAGCCGGCGAGCGTGAGCACGACGAACGCGGCCGCGGCGAGCGGTGCCGCCTGACGTTTCGTGATCGAACGCATCCGGGCACTCTTCCATCGATACCGCGGACGGACAACCACCCTCGATGAAAGAAGTACGGTCGAAGGAGAGAGCTTCGCCGAACCGAGGGAACCGCATGTCCGACACCCGCAGCCGCCTGCGCGGCGGCCGCCGCCGCACCGACGAGGGCCCGCGGGCCCGCCTGTCGCAGCTGCTCCCGTACCTGTTCGAGCACAAGGGCGTGCTGGTGGCGGTCGCGGTACTCAGCATCGTCGAGGCGGTGGCCACGCTCGGCCAGCCGCTCGTCGTCGGGCAGGTCATCGAGCGTGTGCAGGTGGGTGACACCCTCGGCATCCTCGTGTGGGCGCTCGTGATCCTCGTCGTCGTCTCGTCGGCCATCGGCGCTTTCCAGCACTATCTGCTCCAGCGCACCGGCACGGCGGTGGTGTTCTCCAGCCGCCGCCGGCTCATCGCACGCCTGCTCCGACTGCCGATCTCGGAGTTCGACGCCCGACGCACCGGCGACCTGGTCTCGCGCGTGGGCACCGACACGACCCTGCTCTACGCCGTGCTCACCCAGGGGCTGGCCGACTCGGTCGGCAACGCGCTCATCTTCGTCGGCGCGATCGTCGCGATGCTCTTCATCGACCCGCTGCTGCTGCTGCTCATCGTCATCGTGATCGGAGCCTCGGTCGCCGTCGTCGTGGGTCTCAGCACCCGCATCCGTCGCGCCACGCGCGAACAGCAGGAACGGGTCGGCGAGCTGGCCTCGGGTGTCGAGCGGGCGATCGGATCGATCCGCACGATCCGCGCCGCCGGAGCGACCGAGCGCGAGGAGGCCGCCGTCACGGGGGCCGCACGCCAGGCTTATGACGCGGGCGTGCGCGTCGCGAAGGCGTCGGCCCTCGTCGTGCCCGTCGCGGGCGTCGCGCTGCAGCTGTCACTGCTCGTCGTGCTCGGCGTCGGCGGATACCGCGTCGCCTCGGGCGCCATCTCGATCGCGAGCCTCGTGACGTTCGTGATGTTCCTGTTCTTCCTCGTGCAGCCGCTCGCGTCGTTCCTCGGGGCGATCACCTCCGTCAATCAGGCGCTCGGCGCGCTCGGCCGCATCCAGGAGGTGCTCGACCTGCCCACGGAGGAATCGGCCGATCCGGATGCTGCAGCCACCGTAGCCGTCTCGGGCGACAGCGATGTCGCGATCGAGTTCCGAGACGTGCACTTCCGATACCCCGAGGCCGTCGTCGCCGCCCGGCGCTCGGCATCCGACGAAGCGTTGCGCACCCTCGCGGACGCACGCGTCGACACCTCGGCGGTCGCTGCGGTCACGGCCGATGAGACGGGTTCGCCGGCGAACGGCGCAGACGCCGCCGCCTCGTCCGCAGCGACAGCCGGAGCGACCGCCGTCCCCGAGGGCGAGGTGCTCCGCGGCGTGAGCTTCCGCGTTCCCCGCGGTGCGCGCGTGGCCCTCGTCGGTCCCTCGGGTGCGGGCAAGTCGACGACCCTCGCCCTGATCGAGCGGTTCTACGACGTCACCGGCGGAGCGGTGCTCGTCGGGGGTGACGACATCCGGTCCCTCCCCCGGGCCGAGCTGCGCGCGCAGCTCGGCTACGTCGAGCAGGACGCCCCCACCCTCGCCGGCACGATCGCCGACAACCTGCGCCTCGCCTCGCCCGGGGCTACGGACGCGGAGTGCGAGCGTGTGCTGCGCGCCGTCAACCTCGGCGATGTGCTCGAGCGCAGCGAGCTCGGTCTTCAGGCGCCCGTCGGCGAGGCGGGCGTCATGCTCTCGGGCGGCGAGCGTCAGCGCCTCGCGATCGCCCGCGCGCTGCTCGCTGCGCCCCCGATCCTGCTGCTGGACGAGTCGACGTCCTCGCTCGACGGACTCAACGAACAGCGGATGCGCGAGGCGATCGACGCCGTCGCGACGGGCCGCACCCTCGTGGTCATCGCGCACCGGCTCTCGACCGTCGTCGACAGCGACGTCATCGTGGTGCTCGACCACGGCCGGGTCGTCGGCCAGGGCACGCACTCCGAGCTCGTCGCCACGGTCCCGCTGTACCGCGACCTCGCGAAGCACCAGCTCTTGGTCTGACGCCGAGAACGCACCATCGCCGCGAACGCGCACCCTTTCCGGTGCGTTCTCGCGGCGACGGTGTGTTCTCGTGGCGGGCCGGGGTCAGGCCCGGTGGCCGAGGCGGTAGCGCAGGGCCTCGAGCTCGGCACGCAGGGCCGCGGGCAGCCGGTCACCGAAGGTGTCGTAGAACTCCTCGGTGAGGTCGGCCTCGCGCAGCCACGAGTCCGTGTCGACCGCGAACAGCTCATCGAGATCGCGCTGCGACACCTCGATGCCGTCGAGGTTGAGGTCCTCGGCGCGCGGGAGTCGTCCGATCGGGCTGTCGACCGCGTCGACCTCGCCATTCAGGCGCCGCACGATCCAGTCGATGACGCGCGAGTTGTCGCCGAACCCGGGCCACAGGAAGCGCCCGTCGCTGCCCTTGCGGAACCAGTTCACCTGGAAGACGCGGGGGGCCCGGTCGAACCGCAGCTTCTGCCCGACCTTCAGCCAGTGGGCGAAGTAGTCGCCCATGTTGTAGCCGCAGAACGGCAGCATGGCGAAGGGGTCGCGGCGCAGTTCCCCGAGCGTCCCCTCGGCCGCCGCCGTGCGCTCCGACGAGATGTTCGAGCCGATGAAGACGCCGTGCGTCCAGTCGGTCGCCTCGACGACGAGGGGGACGTTCGTCGCCCGGCGACCACCGAAGAGGATGGCGTCGAGTGGCACGCCCTCGGCGGCATCCCAATCCGACGCGATCTGCGGGCACTGAGCGGCGCTGACGGTGAAGCGCGAGTTGGGGTGCGCGGCCGGCCGACCCGAGTCGGGGGTCCAGGGCTTGCCCTCCCAGTCGATGAGCTCGGCGGGCGCCTCATCCGTGAGGCCCTCCCACCAGACGTCGCCGTCGGGACGCAGCGCCACGTTCGTGAAGATCGTGTTGCCCCACAGCGTCTCGACCGCCGTGACGTTGGTCGACTCGCCGGTGCCCGGCGCGACGCCGAAGAACCCGGCCTCGGGGTTGATCGCCCACAGCCGCCCGTCGGATCCCGGACGCAGCCACGCGATGTCGTCGCCGAGGGTCTCGACGCGCCAGCCCGGGATGGTCGGGCGCAGCATGGCGAGGTTCGTCTTGCCGCAGGCCGAGGGGAACGCCGCGGCCACGTGGTACGCCTTGCCGGCCGGGTCGATGACCCGGATGAGCAGCATGTGCTCGGCGAGCCAGCCCTCGTCACGGCCGATCACCGACGCGATGCGCAGCGCGAAGCACTTCTTGGCGAGGATGGCGTTGCCGCCGTAGCCCGACCCGAACGACCAGACCTCAAGGGTGTCGGGGAAGTGGACGATGTACTTCTCGTCGTTGCACGGCCACGCGACATCCGCCTCGCCGGGCGCCAGCGGCGCGCCGACCGAGTGGACGGTCTTGACCCAGGGCTTGCCGGCGGCGATCTCGTCGAGCACGGCCGCCCCGACGCGGGTCATGATGCCGATCGACGCCACCGCGTAGGCGCTGTCGGTGACCTGCACGCCGATGTGCGAGAGCGGGCCGCCGACCGCTCCCATCGAGAACGGCACGACGTACATCGTGCGCCCGCGCATCGAACCCGCGAACAGGGGCGTGATGGTCGCCCGGATGTCGTCGGGTGCGACCCAGTTGTTGGTGGGGCCGGCATCCTCCTCGCGCTCGGACGCGATGAAGGTCCGCGCCTCGGTGCGGGCGACGTCGCTGGGGTGCGAGCGCGCGAGGTACGACCCGGGCCGCCACTCGGGGTTGAGCTTGATGAGCTTGCCCTCGTCGACCATCTCGCGCAGCAGCGCGTCGTTCTCGGCCGCCGACCCGTCGACCCAGTGGACCCGATCGGGCTGCGTGAGCGCGGCGATCTCGTCGACCCAGGCGACGAGATCGCCGAGAGGACCGGATGCCGCCGACGGCCGGGCGCCGAGGTCGGGCCGCGCGCGGCGGGGAGCGGCGCCCGCTGCGGTTGTGCCGGTGACGGCGGGGCGGGTGAAGAGGTCGGCGATGGCCATGTCGGTCTCCTACGTCGGCGGCGAGATCGGTGATACCTGACGATTCCAACGCATGAATACCCCGTCTTGCTGCGTTCAATGCCTTCAAGAAACCCGATTCTTTCCCTATGATCAAGGAATGGCCGCATCCGGAATCGAACTCGCGACCCTCGGGCACCGCATCCGCCACCACCGCGTCGCCCGCGGGCTGACACTCGACGAGCTCGGCGCTCAGGTCGGCGTCGCCGGCAGCCAGCTGAGTCTGATCGAGAACGGACGACGCGAGCCGAAGCTCTCGCTGCTGCAGGCGATCGCGTCGGCGACCGGCACCGACGTGACCGACCTCCTCTCCCCGGAGCCCCCGAACCGCCGGGCCGCCCTCGAGCTCGAGCTGGAGCGGGCGCAGGCCAGTTCCGTCTTCCGGCGACTCGGCATCGCACCGGTGCGCGCGGGCAAGACGATGAGCGACGACACGCTCGAGTCGATCCTCGGACTGCATCGCGAACTGCAGCGCCGCGAGCGCGAGGCGATCGCGACCCCAGAGGAAGCCCGGCGCGCGAACACGGAGCTGCGCCTGCGGATGCGCGAGGTCGCGAACTACCTCCCTGACATCGAGCGCCTCGCCGAGAAGCAGCTCAAGGCGGCCGGACACACCTCGGGTGCGCTGACGCACCGCACCGTGAGCATCATGGCCGAGCAGCTGGGGTTCGAGCTGCTCTACGTCGCCGACCTCCCGCACTCCGCCCGCTCGGTCACCGACCTCGAGAACGGGCGCATCTACCTTCCGCCGGCCTCGATCCCGGGCGGTCACGGCCTGCGGTCGATGGCGCTGCAGGCGATGGCGCACCGCTTGCTCGGCCACACTCCCCCGAGCGACTACGCCGACTTCCTGCAGCAGCGCCTCGAGATCAACTACTACGCCGCGTGCTGCCTCATGCCCGAGACGGCCTCGGTCGCGTTCCTGTCGCAGGCGAAGAAGGACCGCAACCTCGCGGTCGAGGACTTCCGCGACGCGTTCGGGGTGACGCACGAGGCAGCCGGGATGCGCATGACGAACCTCATGACCCGGCATCTCGGCATCCCGCTGCACTTCCTGCGCGTGGATGGCGCGGGGGCCATCACGCGGGTCTACGAGAACGACGGCCTGCCGCTGCCGATGGACGTCACCGGCAGCGTGGAGGGCCAGGTCGTGTGCCGGGCCTTCTCGGCGCGGTCGGCGTTCGAGGAGCAGAACCGCACGGTCGAGCACTACCAGTACACCGACACCCCGGGCGGGACGTTCTGGTGCTCGAGCCAGACCGGGACCACCGCCGAGGGCGAGTTCTCGATCACCGTCGGCGTGCCGTTCGACGACGCCCGCTGGTTCCGCGGCCGCGAGACGCAGAAGCGGGCGACATCCACGTGCCCCGACGAGTCATGCTGCCGGCGGCCCGACCCCGACCTGACGTTGCGATGGGAGGGCAAGGCCTGGCCGAGCGCCCGCGTGCACATGCAGATGTTCTCGCCGCTGCCGCGCGGCAACTTCCCCGGTGTCGACGACGGCGAGGTCTACGCCTTCCTCGACCGCCACGCCGCCGGCTGACTCGCGGCCGGCGCGCCATAACTCCTCAGATTCACGCCGTCGGCAGGCCGGAATCACGAGCTCGCGCGGGTGCGGACGTATGGCCGCCGCGGGTGTGAGGAGTTAGCGCACCGCCACGCGGGAGCTCAGCCGGCGAGGAAGCGTGAGACCCGGGCGAGCGACGCCTCGATGGCGGATGCTGCGACCGCCGGGTCTGTCACGAGCGCGGGCTCAGGTGGCAGATGGTGCCGCCCGGCGGCGACGGAGTGGCGCCACGTGCCGATCACCTGTCCCCGGGAGACCAGGATCGGCGCGACTTGACCGTTCAGGGTGGGGCCGATCCGAGCCGCGAGGTCGGGGGCGCAGACGGTCGTCCGGTCGGCGTAGGAGAGGAAGTACTCGTCGAAGGCGGGGAGGGCGACGACATCCCCGCTGTCGCGCTCCGGGTCTACCCCGGCAACGGATGCCGGCACGCCGGGCCCCGCGCCCGGTGCCGCGAACAGACCGGCCTCGATCTCGACCACGCGGTCGCCGGCCGCCTCGGCCGCACGTCGTGCCATTCCGATCGGCAGCCCCGCCCACCAGCGGAAGTCCTCGACGCGGGCCGGTCCGTGCGAGCGGATGTAGCCGGCGAACATCTCGGCCAGCGGATCATCGGGCACCCGTCCGGACGGCAACTCGTCCACGGCGACCAAGAACTGGTCGCGGGTCGGTCCACCCTCGCGCGGCACCACCGGGCCGAAAGCGAGCACACCGCGGACGGCGAGCGCCGAGAGGATGTGGTTGCCGCGCGAGCGCTCGGTCCCGATGCCGGCACCGCGCAGGAGGTCGGCGAACTCGTCGCGCGTGAGCCGGTTCCCGCCGCGCAGTGCCTGTCGGGCGGCACGCTCAGCCGTCGCCAGCACCGCCTCGTCGATCGCGAGCCCGCGCAGGATGCCCGCCGCGGCACGCTGTTGCCGGTCGGCGGTCACCGCAAGCATCCCGGCGAGGTCGACCGAGCGCACGATGTGCAGGGTGCCGCGTTGGGTCCATGAGCGCACGAGCGTGCCGTCCTCGAACGCGGCATCCACCTCGCTCAACGAAGGGTCGCCGGCAGTACGGAGGGCCAGCGCCCATCGACCCGACCAGAACTCCTGCGCCTGCACGGCGAGCATGTGAGCCCCGGCCTCGCCGAGTGACGACGCGGGTTCGCTCAGCTGGTGCGAGCGCAGCCGCTGCGTCGTGATCACCCCCGCTCCCCTGCACCCTCCCCCACCGCCGTCGTCTCGCACGCCGCCGATCCTGCCCGACCCCACCCCCGCGGGTCCACCCCTGCGAGGTCCCACTTGGGCCGGGTGTGAGCCGCGCTTACCCGGCCCAAGTGGGACCTCGCGGGGTTCGGGCCCGCAGCCGGGCCTGCAGGGAGGCCGCGTAACACGACGACCCGCGCGCGCCGCGGCATCCCGGCCGGGTGAGAATGGATGCAGCCGCCGGTGACAGCACGCCGATGCGCGGCATCCGCACCCGGAGGTTCCCCGATGTCCCGCTCTCTCGTCCGCGCCGCCTCGATCGGCGTCGCCGCTCTCGCGATCGTCCTCGCCGGCTGCTCGTCCTCGCCCGCGCCCGCCGCATCGGGCGATGCCCCGTCGGGACCCGCTGCCGAGGACTACGTCACCCCCGGCAAGCTCACCTTCGCCACGGGCGAGACGGCCTACGAGCCGTACTTCGTCGACGACGACCCCGAGTCGGGCGAGGGGTTCGAGGCCGCCGTCGCCTACGCCGTCGCCGACAAGCTCGGGTTCGCACCGGACGACGTCGTGTGGGTGCGCACGAGCTTCGAGGCCGCGATCGCGCCGGGTCCGAAGAGCTTCGACATCAACGTCCAGCAGTACACGATCACCGACGAGCGCAAGCAGGGCGTCGACTTCTCCTCGCCCTACTACTCCGCGAGCCAGTCGATCGTCGCGATCCGGGGCGGCGCGGCCGACGGCGTCTCCGACATCGCAGGGCTGACCGACCTCACGATCGGCGCGATGGCCAACTCCACGAGCGCGCAGACCCTCGCAGAGGTCGCGCCCGACGCCGAGGCTCGCCTGTACAACTCGAACGAGGATGCCGTGGCCGCGCTCGGCGCGGGACAGATCGATGCGATCGTGCTCGACACCCCCACCGCCTACCTCGCGGTCAACTTCTACATCGAGAACTCGTTCTTCGTCGGCGAGCTGCCGAAGGCGGGCATCGAGGACGAATGGGGCCTGCTGCTCGCGAAGAACTCGCCGCTCACCCCCGCCGTGACGGCCGCCGTCGACGAGCTGCGCGAGGACGGCACCCTCGCCGAGCTCGAGCAGAAGTGGCTCTCGGGACTCACGGAGGGCGTGACGCTCCTCCAGTGAGGGCGCGCTAGCGTCTATCCGTGACCACCTCCGTCCCGAGCGCGCTCGAACTCGAGCGCCGAGCGTATCGGCGCGGCCGCGAGCGCCGGTCGGTCCTGATCGCCGTCGCTTCGACACTCGCCTTCGCCGCGGTCGTCTGGGTGACCGTGATCAACACGGAGGGCTGGGCGACCGTCCAGCGGAGCTTCTTCGACCCCGCCGTCGCGCTGCAGGCCCTCCCCGAGGTGTGGCAGGGCTTCCTCGTGAACCTGCAGGTGCTCGCCATCTCGGTCTTCACGGTCGCCGCGGTGGCGCTGGTACTGGCGCTGCTGCGGACCCTGCGCGGACCGGTGTTCTTCCCGCTCCGGCTGATCGCCGCGGCCTACACCGACCTCTTCCGCGGTCTGCCCTTCGTCATCGTGCTCTATCTGATCGGATTCGGGCTGCCGACGATCCTGAACACCCGCATCGATCCGGTGCTTCTGGGAGTCCTCGCCATCACGCTGACGTACTCCGCCTACGTCGCGGAGGTCGTGCGGGCGGGCATCGAGTCGGTGCATCCGTCGCAGCGTCTCGCCGCCCGCGCGCTCGGGCTCAGCTACCCGCAGACCCTCGTGCGGGTCGTGCTGCCGCAGGCGCTGCGCAAGATGACCCCGCCGCTCATGAACGATTTCATCTCCATGCAGAAGGATGTCGGACTGATCTCGATCCTCGCGGCGTTCGACGCGATCGCCGAGGCGCGGGGCGTGGTCGCGACGACCTACAACTTCACCCCGTACGTCGTGGCAGGCGTGCTGTTCGTGCTGCTCGCGATCCCGACGATCCGACTGACGGACTGGTACACCGCGAGGCTCCGACGCCGCGAGCAGACGGGATCGATCCTGTGAGCTGGAACCGACCCGGCACCGCGCCCGACACCGAGCCCGGCAGCGTTGCCGACGTGCTGCACGCCCGCGGCATCCGCAAGTCGTTCGGCGACAAAGAGGTGCTGCGCGGCGTCGATGTGTCGCTCGCCCGGAACGAGGTCGTCGCCCTCATCGGCGCAAGCGGTTCGGGCAAGTCGACGCTGCTGCGCTGCCTCGGGCTGCTGGAGCCGATCGACGACGGGCAGATCCTCCTCGCCGGCGCGGACATCTCCGACCCCCGGGTCGACGCGAACGCGGTGCGCGCGCGGCTGGGAGCGGTGTTCCAGAGCTACAACCTCTTCCCCCACCTGTCCGTGCTCGACAACGTGACCCTCGCCTCGCGGGTCGTGCACCGCGTGCCCCGGCGCGAGGCGGAGGCGCGTGCGCGGGACCTGCTCGCGCGCATCGGGCTCGCCGACAAGGCCGGGGAGCACCCCGACCGGCTCTCGGGCGGTCAGCAGCAGCGGGCGGCGATCATCCGCGCGATCGCCACCGATCCCGAGGTGCTGCTGCTCGACGAGATCACCTCGGCGCTCGACCCCGAGCTCGTCGGCGAGGTGCTCGAGCTCGTCCGCGACCTCGCGGTGTCCGGCTCGACGATCCTCATGGCGACGCACGAGATGGCGTTCGCGCGGGATGTCGCCGACCGCGTCGTCTTCCTCGACCAGGGCGTCATCGTCGAGGAGGGCGCGCCGTCGGAGGTGTTCGGCGCTCCCCGCGAGCCCCGGACCCGCGCCTTCCTCTCCCGCTTCCTCTGAGCTCCCGTCGACTCGCCAGAGAACGCGGATCCGGGCGGGCCGGCATCCGCACTTTCTGGCGAGTCGACGGGTGGAGGAAGCAGGGTCAGGCGGTCGCGCGCTCGGCGGCCTCGACGACGTTGGTCATCAGCAGGGCGACCGTCATCGGGCCGACGCCGCCCGGGTTGGGCGAGAGGAAGCCCGCGACCTCGGCGACATCCGGCGCGATGTCTCCGTAGACCTTCGACTTGCCGGTCTCGGGATCGTTCTCGCGGGTCACGCCCACGTCGAGGACGGCGGCGCCTGGCTTGACGTCCGCGGCGGTGACGAGGTGCTTCACGCCCGCGGCACCCACGATGACGTCGGCCTCGCGCAGGTGCGCGCCGAGGTCGGCGGTGCCGGTGTGAGTCAGGGTCACCGTGGCGTTGATCTCGCGGCGGGTCAGCAGCAGACCGATGGACCGGCCGATCGTGACACCGCGCCCGACGACGACGACGTTCTTGCCCGCGAGGTCGTATCCGTTGCGCTGCAGCAGCTCGATGACGGCACGCGGCGTGCACGGCAGCGGCGTCGTGATGGGGTCGTTGACATTGAGCACGAGACGCCCGAGGTTGACGGGGTGCAGGCCATCGGCATCCTTCGCGGGATCGATGCGCTCGAGAACCCGGTCGGTGTCGAGGTGCTTGGGCAGCGGCAGCTGCACGATGTAGCCGTGGCACGTCGGGTCGGCGTTGAGGCGGTCGATAACCTCCTCGACCTCCGCCTGCGTCGACTCGGCCGGCAGCTCGATCTGGATCGAGTTCATGCCGATCGCCTCGGACTCGCGGTGCTTCATCCCGACGTACAGCTGGGATGCCGGGTCGGCCCCGACGAGCACCGTCGCGATGCCCGGGGTGACTCCGCGGGCCTTCAGCGCGGCGACGCGGTCGGCCAGTTCGGTCTTGATGGCAGCGGCGGTGGCCCGCCCGTCGAGCTTCTGCGCGGTCATGTCGTTCTCCGTTCGAGAGGGTCGCGGTCGCCGGGGCGCGGTCGCCGAGAACATACGCTCCGGGCGAGAACGTACCGTGCGGGGTGCGTTCTCGCGGGGAGGGTGCGTTCTCGGCGACCGGCCGGCGACCGGCGACGCCGGGTTACTGCTGCAGGCCGGGGTACAGCGGGAAGGCGTCGGCGAGCGTCGCCACGCGAGCACGCAGGGCCTCGAGTTCAGCGCCGGGCTGCAGCGCGAGCGCGATGATGTCGGCGACCTCGGTGAACTCGGCGTCGCCGAAGCCGCGGGTCGCGAGAGCCGGCGTTCCGATGCGCAGGCCCGAGGTGACCATCGGCGGGCGCGGGTCGTTGGGCACCGCGTTGCGGTTGACGGTGATGTGGATCTCGTGCAGCAGGTCTTCGGCCTGCTTGCCGTCGATCGCGGCGTCGCGCAGGTCGACGAGCACGAGGTGCACGTCGGTGCCGCCCGAGCGGACGGCGATGCCGGCATCCGCGACATCCTGCTGCGTCAGACGGTCGGCTATGATCGCCGCGCCGCGCACGGTGCGCTCCTGGCGCTCCTTGAACTCCGGCGTCGCTGCGAGCTTGAACGCCGTCGCCTTCGCCGCGATGACGTGCATGAGCGGGCCGCCCTGCTGGCCCGGGAAGACGGCGGTGTTGATCTTCTTCGCCAGGTCGACGTCGTTGGTGAGGATGATGCCCGAGCGGGGGCCGCCGATGGTCTTGTGCACCGTCGACGAGACGACGTGGGCGTGCGGCACCGGCGACGGGTGCACACCGGCGGCGACGAGACCGGCGAAGTGCGCCATGTCGACCCAGAGGTACGCGCCGACCTCGTCCGCGATCGCACGGAAGGCGGCGAAGTCGAGCTGGCGGGGGTAGGCCGACCAGCCGGCGATGATCACCTTCGGCTTGTGCTCGAGGGCGAGGCGACGGACCTCGTCCATGTCGATCAGCGAGGTGTCGGGGTTCACGCCGTAGGCGACGATGTCGTAGAGCCGGCCCGAGAAGTTGATCTTCATGCCGTGCGTGAGGTGGCCGCCGTGGTCGAGCGAGAGGCCGAGGAGCGTGTCACCGGGGCGCGCGATCGCGTGCAGGACGGCGGCGTTGGCCGTCGCGCCCGAGTGGGGCTGGACGTTGGCGAACTCGGCGCCGAAGAGCGACTTCGCGCGCGAGATCGCCAGCTCTTCGGCGACGTCGACCTCTTCGCAGCCGCCGTAGTAGCGGCGTCCGGGGTAGCCCTCGGCGTACTTGTTGGTGAGCACCGAGCCCTGCGACTGCAGCACCGAGACGGGCACGAAGTTCTCGGAAGCGATCATCTCGAGGTAGCCGCGCTGGCGGTCGAGCTCGCGCTCGAGCACCTGCGCGATCTCGGGGTCGACCTCCGCGAGCGGGGCGTTGAAGTACGAATCGGTCATGACGATCTCCTGACGACGGCTTTCACGAGCAGAGAAGTTCCACATCGGCCCAGGCGTGCGGTCGAATGCCGTGTCGGTCGCTCCCCGGTGGTGGCCCACCTCAACGCCAGTCGCGACGCGTCCGAGCATAACGGATGCCGCACTGATACGCTGGCTCAAAGTTTGTTAGGCACCCTTACAGATAGGGGCGCGCTGATGTCGCTGCCGCTGGTCCCGTTGCCCGCCTCGGTCACGCCCGCGAAGGGGGTGGCGTTCACCCTGACGGACACCGTCGCGGTGACGGGAGACCCGGATGCCGCGGGCGTCCTGCACCGGCTCGTCCTGACCCGGACCGGCGTGCACCTCACCGCGGCCGCCGGCACCGCGGAGCCCGACAGCACCGCGGAGCCTGACAGCGCCGCGGAGCCCGACAGCGCCGCGGAGCTCGACGGCGCCGCCATCGACGTCACCGTCGACGGGGACGGGCCGCCCGAGTCGTACCGGCTGTCGGTCGACCACCGCCGCATCTCGATCCGGGGCGCCGACTCCGCGGGCCTCTTCTACGGCGTGCAGACTCTCGGCCAGCTGATCACCCGCTCCTCCGACGGCTGGGTGATTCCGGGGGTCGACATCGACGACGCCCCCCGCTTCGGGTATCGCGGCGTGATGCTCGATGTCGCCCGCCACTTCCACGACGTTGCGACCGTCACCGCCTACCTCGAGCGGGCGGCGAGCCTCAAGTTCAACGTCCTGCACCTGCACCTCAGCGACGACCAGGGATGGCGGCTCGCGCTGACCCGCCGCCCGGAGCTCACCGCCCGTGCGGCGGCGAGCGCGGTGGGCGGCGGTGCCGGCGGCTTCTTCACGGCCGACGACTACCGCGCGATCATCGCCCATGCCGCGGCGAACCACATGACCGTCGTGCCCGAGTTCGACATGCCCGGCCACACCCACGCCGTCGGGCTCGCCTACCTCGAGGTCGCCGCGCCACCGGCGCTGGCCGGGTGGGATGCCGCGGGCGGCCCCGCTCCCGTCGCCGGCGAGGCGTACACGGGCATGGGCGTCGGCTTCTCGTCGCTGCGCATCGGCGCACCCGAGACCGATGCCTTCGTCGACGACGTCCTGACGGAGCTGGCGGAGCTGACCCCCGGCCCCTACCTGCACTTCGGCGGTGACGAGGCGCACGGCACCCCGGCGGAGGACTTCGCGGCCTTCGT
This sequence comes from Microbacterium sp. BDGP8, assembly GCF_029991045.1. Lineage (NCBI taxonomy): Bacteria > Bacillati > Actinomycetota > Actinomycetes > Micrococcales > Microbacteriaceae > Microbacterium > Microbacterium sp. BDGP8. Next base: position 2,650,610 of record NZ_CP120712.1, read on the forward strand.
GGCCCGCACCTCGCGGGTCATCGCCGACCTCGGCAAGACGCCGATCGCCTGGCACGAGGCCGGCGCCGCCGCGGATCTCGCGCCCGGCACGATCGGCCAGTACTGGGGCCTCGTCTCGCCGACCGACGGTGCCGACGAACGTGCGCGGGCCTTCGTCGCGCGCGGCGGCCGCGTCATCCTCTCGCCCGCCGACGCCGTGTACCTCGACATGAAACCGACGGCCGATGCTCCCCTCGGCCTGACCTGGGCGAACGGTCCGACGAGCCTCGAACGGGCCTACTCGTGGGAGCCCGGCGAGGTCGTGTCCGGCATCTCGGAAGACGACATCCTCGGGGTCGAAGCGCCGCTGTGGACCGAGACCGTCCGCGACCTGGACGACATCGATGCACTCACCTTCCCTCGCATCGCGGCGGCCGCTGAAGCCGCCTGGTCGGCTGCGACCGGCAGCGCAGACAACCGCACGTGGGAGTCCTTCCGCGAACGCGTCGGCGCGCTCGGACCGCTGTGGACGACCCTCGGCATCCGCTTCCCCGCTTCCCCGGAGGTCGCATGGACGGTCTGAACCGCGTCATCCATTCCGTTCGGCTCGTCGACGGGGGCCGCGAGATGCCCGACTCCTGGCTCGTCGTGCGCGACGGGCGGGTCGCCGCGCAGGGCACCGGCGGCGCGTGGCGCGATGCCGTCGCCGAAGAACCGGTCGACGAGGTCGTCGATGCCACCGATGCCGCCGGCCCCGGCGCGATCCTCACTCCCGGCTTCATCGACATCCACGGCCACGGCGGCGGCGGCGCGGCATACGACGACGGTGCCGAGGCGATCCGCACCGCGCGCGCGCTGCACCGGGCGCACGGCACGACCCGAGCGGTCATCTCGCTCGTCACGGCATCCGTCGACGACCTCGTCCGACGGGTCGCCGCCATCGCCGACCTCGCCGAGACGGATGCCACGGTGCTCGGCTCGCACCTCGAGGGGCCGTTCCTCGATCCCGGACACCACGGCGCCCACGATCCGGATCTGCTGATCGGACCCGCCGCCGACGCCGTGGCGCGGCTGCTCGAGGCCGGCCGCGGCACCGTCCGCCAGGTCACGATCGCTCCGGAGCTGCCGGGCGCCCTCACCGCGATCGAGCGCATCGTCGCCGCGGGCGCGGCCGCCGCCGTCGGTCACACCGACGCCGACGCCGAGACCGCTCGACGGGCCTTCGACGCCGGCGCCACGATCCTCACCCACGCCTTCAACGCCATGCCGGGCCTCCACCACCGTGAGCCCGGTCCGATCGGCGCGGCCACCGCCGACCCACGCGTCACGCTCGAGGTCATCGCCGACGGCGTGCACCTCGCCCCCGAGGTGGTGCGGATCGCCTTCGCCGCCGCACCGGGGCGCATCGCGCTCGTCACCGACGCGATGGCGGCCGCCGGATCGGCCGACGGAGACTACGTGCTCGGGGCGCTCGCGGTGCGCGTCGAGAACTCCGTGGCGCGGCTCGCCGACGACACGATCGCCGGATCCACCCTGACGCAGGATGCCGCGCTGCGGACGGCCGTCGCCGCGGGCGTGGCGCTGCCGACAGCTGTGACGGCGCTGACGGCTACTCCGGCCCGCGCGATCGGACGTCCCGACCTCGGCAGGCTCGAGATCGGGAGCCCGGCCGATGCCGTCCTGCTCGACGCCGACCTGCGCGTCCGCCGCGTCTGGACCGGGCGCGCGTGACCCGTTCGCCCGAGGTCCCTCCCGAGGTCGGCGACGTGAGGCCGGCGCCTAGAATCGGAGGCATGTCCGAACTGCCGAACGTCCGTCCCGCCACCCCCGAGGCGCCGCAGCAGGCGGCCGGCACGCGACGGGCTCTCTCGGCGATCGACCTCCTCGCCTTCGCCTGCCAGCTCTTCGCCTTCGTCACCTTCGCGATCTGGGGCTTCGCGGCGTGGGACTTCCCCCTCAACCTGGTCTTCGGCATCGGCGCTCCGGTCGCCGCGATCCTCCTGTGGGCCCTGTTCGTCTCGCCGCGTGCCGTGCTCATGGTGCACCCGTTCGTGCGCGCCCTCGTCGAGCTGTTCGTCTACGCCTCGGCCACCATCGCGTGGTGGAGCATGGACCAGGCCTGGGTCGGTCTCGTCTTCGGGGTCATCGCGGTGACCTGCGGTGTGATCGCCGGTCGCCGGCGCCTGTCATGACCGCTCCCGACGTCGTCGCCCGGCTCGTCGCCGAGCTCGGCGACCGCGTCGACGTCTCGGATGCCGGTCGGGCCGCCGCTCGGGCGGACAAGTCGGGCCAGGCGGCATCCGGATCGCCCCTCGCCGTCGTTCACGCCCGCACCGTCGAGGACGTCCAGGCGACGATGCGCATCGCCTCCGCGACCGGCACCCCGGTCGTGCCGCGGGGCGCCGGCACCGGCCTCGCGGGCGGCGCCAACACGGGCGCGGGTGAGATCGGGCTCTCGCTGCGTTCGATGGACCGCATCCTCGAGGTCCGCCCCGACGACCTCATCGCCGTCGTCGAGCCCGGCATCCTCAACGGGCAGCTGAACACGGCGCTCGCGGAGCACGGCCTCTGGTGGGCGCCCGATCCCGCGAGCCGCGACATCTCGACCGTCGGCGGCAACATCGCCACCGGCGCGGGCGGCCTGCTCTGCGCGAAGTACGGGGTGGTGCGAGACGCGGTCCTCGGCCTCGATCTCGTGCTGGCAGACGGTCGCCTGATGCGTCTCGGACATCGCACCGTCAAAGGCGTGACCGGCCTCGACCTGACCTCGCTCGTCATCGGGTCGGAGGGCATCCTGGGCGTCGTCGTCGCGGCGACGCTGAAGCTCCGCCGCCTCGTCCCCGGCCAGGCCCGGACGATCGCCGCGACGTTCTCCGATGTGCGTTCCGCCGCGGTCGCGGCATCGGCGGTCACGGCGGCCGGGATCCAGCCGGCGATCATGGAGCTGATGGACGCGACCTCCCTCGCCGCCTCGCACCGCCTGCTCGGGCTTCCCGCCCCCACGCCCGGTGCCTCGCAGCTGACGGTCCAGACCGACGGCCCGGGCGCGACGGCCGAGGCGGAGGCCGTCGTCGCGGTGCTCGCGGCCGCCGGCGGCACCGTGCGCCTTGCCGCCGATGACGCCGAGGCCCAGCAACTGTGGACGGTGCGGCGGTCGATGCATCCCGCGATGGAGACCCTCGGAACCGCGCTCATCGAGGACGTCTCGGTGCCGCGCAGCGCCCTGCCCGCGATGTTCGACGAGATCGCCCGCATCGAGGAGCGCTTCGGTCTGACGATCCCGACCGTGTGCCACGCGGGCGACGGCAACCTGCACCCGAACTTCATCTTCGACGGCGACGAGGTCCCGGAGGTCATCTGGGAGGCGGCGGAAGACCTCTTCCAGTCGGCGCTGCGCCTCGGCGGAACGCTCACCGGCGAGCACGGCGTCGGCGTCCTCAAGCGGCGCTGGCTCGCGGACGAGCTCGGCGACGACCAGTGGGAGCTCCAGCGGCGCATCGCGCGGGTCTTCGACCCCGCCGGCATCCTGAACCCCGGAAAGGTGTTCGCGCCGTGAGCGACTCCGTCCCGGCCGGGGAGGTCCACGTGAGTGCGGCGGTCGTGACCGACGGCGACGGGCGTACCCTGCTCGTCCGGAAGCGCGGCACCGAGCGGTTCATGGCGCCCGGTGGCAAGCCCGAGCCGGGCGAGTCCGCCGGCGCGGCCCTCGTCCGCGAGCTGCACGAGGAGCTCGGCGTCGTCGTGGCCGAGCCCGACCTCGTCTACCTCGGCCGGTTCGAGTCGGATGCCGCGAACGAGCCGGGCTTCCGCGTCGTCGCCGAGGCGTTCGCGATCACGCTCGACCCCGCGTCGGTCAGCGCCGCCGCCGAGATCGCGGAGGCGCGCTGGCTCACCGCTCCCGAAGCCGCGGCGTTGCCGCTCGCACCGCTCAGCACCGAGCACCTGCTTCCGCTCGCCTGGGCCTGAACGGCGGCACCCAGCGCCCCCACGGGCACGTCCCGGGGCGCGAGCTCGACCCGCTCGTCCAACCGCAGCGACCGCAGGAACGGCGACGCGCCGGCGGATGCGGCGAGAGCGGCCCGCACCGGGACGAGCAGCCGATCGGAGAGCGCGGCGACGCCCCCGCCCAAGACGACCACGTCGACGTCGGTCGTGAGCACCAGCAGCCGGACCGCCGCCTCGACGCCGCGCACCACGTCCGCTCTGATGCCGTCGGCGCGCTCGTCTCCCGCATCCGCAGCATCGAAGACCGCGAGCACGGGCAGCGGCGAGGAACCGCCCCAGCGCTCGGCGACGGCTCCCCCGCCGGCGAACGCCTCGATGCATCCGCGCTGTCCGCAGCGGCAACGGGGCCCATTCGGGTCGATGGGGATGTGCCCGACCTCACCGGCCGCGCCGCGCCCGCCGCGGCGCGGGCCCGTCTCGTCGACGATGCCCGCGGCGATGCCGGTTCCGAGGTTCAGGAAAGCGAGCGATCCTCCCCCGGCACGGAGTGCCCGGGCACCCACCGCCGCGTACCGCACGTCGTTGTCGATCACCGGTCGAATGCCGATCCGCGCCGCGACGGCTCCCGCGAGGTCGTACCGGTCGATTCCGAGGTTCAGGGCATGCTCGACGACGCCGCTGCCCGGCAGGATCTGCCCGGGCACGCCCACGCCGACCGCGACGACCGATTCAGCCCCCGCGAGGTCGGCGACGACCGCCGCGACGCCGTCGGCGACGACATCGCCGCCCCACCCGGTCGGCCGACGCAGCCGGGCGATCTCGTTGCCGTCGCCATCCACGGACACGGCGAGGATCTTCGTGCCGCCCACGTCGACACCGATGCGCAGCGTCATCCCTTCACGGCCCCCGACACGAGCCCGCCCGACATCCGCCCCTGCACGATGAGGAAGAAAATCACGACGGGGATCGAGATGAGGGTGGATGCCGCCATCACGGCGCCCCAGTTGGTCGCTGCCGTCGCCGACTGGAACGACAGCAGCCACGGCGGGAGCGTCAGGTTGTAGCCCTTCATGAGCAGCAACGCCATGGTGAACTCGTTCCACGACTGGATGAAGGCGAAGATGCCCGTGGCGACGAGTCCGGGCGCCAGCAGGGGGAACGTCACCTTCCAGAACGCCTGGGTGCGGGTGCACCCGTCGATCATGGCCGCCTCTTCGAGATCGGCCGGAACACCCGCGACGAATCCGCGCAGTGTCCAGATCGTGAAGGGGATGACGGCGGCGACGTAGACGATGCCGAGGCCGACGAGGGTGTTCATCAGGCGCCAGTCGTCGATCATGCCGTAGATCGTGAACATCATCGCCTCGCCCGGGATCATCTGCACGATGAGGACGGCGACGATGAACGAGCGCCGCCCACGGAAGCGGATGCGGGCCACGGCGATCGAGGCGAGGAAGGCCAGCACCAGCGTGATGACGAGCACGCCGACCGTCACCAGGGTCGACGAGAGGAGCCCGTGCACGAAGTCGGTCTGCCCCGGGGCCGCCTCGCGCGTCCATGCCGTGGCGTAGTTGCCGAGCGTGAAGTCGAAGGGGAGGAAGCTCGGGGTGCGGCTGATGATGCTCTCGCCGCGCGTGAACGACATGTTCAGCATCCAGTAGACGGGGAACACCGAGCACACGAACACGACGAGCGCGGCGAGGTTCAGTCCTGCGCGCGAGAGGATGCGGCGGCGCGGCGGTCGTCGCACGGCGAGCGAGCGCGGCCGGGGGCGCTTCGCCCGGCCCACCTCGCCGACGACCTCATCGACCCCGATCGTGCCGAGCTGGGTCGCCGGGGTGACCTGGGTGCTCACAGCTCCTCCTCCTTGAGCGTGGTGCGGATGTATCCCCACGAGAGGGTGAGGAGCAGCACGACCATGAGCACGCCGATCGCGCTCGTGACGCCGAACTCCCCCGGGCCCTGCCGGAAGATGTAGGTGCCGAGCACGTTGGTCTCGGAGATGAGGCCGCCACGCTGCTGCAGCGCGTAGACCTGCGTGAAGATACGGAGGTTCCAGATGACCTGCAGCACCACGACGACCGTCACGACGTTGCGCAGATACGGGAACACGACGAGTCGGAAGCGCTGCCACCCGACCGCGCCGTCGAGGGATGCCGCCTCGAGCACCTCGGCGGGGACCTGCCCCAGCGCCGCGTACAGGGTGAAGGCCGCGAAGGGCACGCCCTGCCAGACCACGATCACCGTCAGGACGAAGAAGAACGACCACGGGTTCGCCAGCCACGAGTGGTTGGTCCAGTCGGTCGAGCCGGTCATCGTGTTCAGCGCCCAGTTGACGATGCCGTACTGCGAGTCGAAGATCCATCCCCAGACCGTGGTCGCCGCCAGCGGCGGCATCGCCCAGGCGAGGAGGAGACCGAGCGAGACGAGGATGCGCCACCCGCGCCGCAGGCGCGTCATGAGCACCGCCACGAGGGCGCCGAGCCCCACGATCAGCACGGTCATGGCCACCATCAGCCCGAGACTGCGGACGAGGACGGCCGGGAAGTCGGACTGCGTGAAGACCTCGAGGTAGTTCTCGAACCCGATGAAGTCGGGAAGCGTGCCCTGCACCTTGTTGCGGATGGCGTAGTCGGTGAACGACTGCACGAGCATCAGTACGGCGGGGTACCCGACCATCACCCCGAGGATGATGAGCGAGGGGCCGAGGAGCGTCAGCGCGCCGACGTTGTCGCGGCGACGCCGAGACCGTTGCCGCGCGGTAGGCGGCGGCCCGTGCTTCGCCCGCGGCTCGGGCCGTCGCGGCGTTCGGGTGAGCACGTTAGTCATCGTGCTGTCCTCTCTGCGGTGTTCGTGGGGCGCGGACTCCCGCGCCCCACGACTCACGACTACTTGTTGAGGATGGCTTCGATCTGACCGTCGAGCTCGGTCGCGATCGCCGTGACGTCGCCGCCCTGCGCGATCTTGACGAGAGCGTCCTTGATCACACCGGAAGACTCGACCTCGGACCAGTTGGGGCTCGCCGGAACGGCCTTCGACGATGCGACGGCCTTCGCCGCCTCGACCGTGATCTCGTCATCGGGCAGGAAGTCGGCGAACGAGGTCAGCGCGGGGATGAGCCCGTTCTCGGCGAGGATCTTCTGGTACCCCTCCGAGAGGATGATCTTGAGTGCGGCCTCGGCCTTGTCGGGAGCGTCCGACTTCGCCGCGATAGCGATGTTCGAGCCTCCGGCGAAGACCGGAGCGACCTCACCGGCGGTCATGCCCGGAAGAGCGAACGCCTTCAGATCGGCGCCGACCGTCTCGGGGCAGCCCGGGGCCTTCGCGTCGTCGGCGGGCGCGAGGATCGACCACTTCACCCACGCCGGAGCCGAGAGGAAGCCGATCTCGCCGGCGCAGAACGGAACCTGCGGATCGGTCTCGTCCGCGTCAGCCGGCGCGGTCGTCGCGTTCTGGTAGACGTCCTGGAGCATCGTCAGACCGGCGATGCCGCCCGAGCTGGAGAAGCCGCCCTTCCAGGTGTCGCCGTCCTGCGTCGCGATCTCGCCGCCGTTCGCCCAGACGTAGGGCAGCGCGTTGTACCAGTCCTTGCCGGGGGCGTAGATGCCCGACTTGGTGGCGGTCGTCGCAGCGATGCCGTCGGCGACGTACTCCTCGAGCGTCGTCGGCACCTCGCCGCTGTACGAAGAGGGCGAGTAGAAGACGATGCGCGACCCCGCGTAGTAGGGAGCGGCGTACAGGCTGCCGTCCGCCGACCCGAGCTCGACGAAGCTCTGCAGCAGTTCGTCGCCGCCGAGGTCCGCCTGGAGGTCGGAGATGTCGAGGAACAGACCCTGATCGATGAAGCCGGGCGACTGCGTGTTGCCGACCTCGACGAGATCGGGCGCGTCGTTCGACGACAGCGCGGCGACGTAGTTGTCCGCGGTGTCGGCCCAGGTCTTCTCCTCGATCGTCAGCGTCCAGCCCTCGTTCTCTGCTTCGAACGTCTTCTTGAGGTAGTCGCGGGCGTCCTGAGGCGTGTCGGTGCCGACCAGCCATACGGTCAGGTCGCCGGTCTCGGCGCTCTGTCCCGCGTCGCCGCTCGCGCAACCGGCGAGCAGCAGGGCGGAGACACCGAGGAGCGACAGTGCTCCGAGGCTCTTCTTCATGGTGATTCCTTCTTCTCTGGTGTCGACGAGTCGGATGGCTCGCCCGGGTGTGGAGCTGGTGGTGCAGGTGGGGCTATGGAGCTGTGGAGCGAAGTCAGGAGACGCCGAGACGCCCTGACAGGACCATGACGGCAGCACCGCGCAGGACGATGTCCTGGCCCTGCTCCGTCATCCGCACCTGCAGCTCGTCGTGGAACGTGGCGAGCGTGCGTGTGCGCACCGTCTCGGCGGCGGCGCTCGCAAGCGTGCCGTCGAGAAGTTCCGCGGGGCCGGAGAGGACGATCTCCGACAGGTCGAGAGCACCCACGATGGGGGCCAGGGCGATGCCGAGACGTTCGCCCGCGTCTCGCAGCAGACCGTCGCGGTCGCTCGCGGCGCCGGCAGCGATACGCGCGGAGAGCGACGGAACCGAGATCCAGGCCTCGAGACATCCCACCTTCCCGCACGCGCAATCGGGGCCGCCGTCGGTGCCCACCGTCACGTGGCCGATCTCGCCGGCGGCCGAGCGCGCGCCGCGCAGCGGTTCGCCACCCGTGAGCAGGCCCGCACCGACACCGCGGCCGACCTTCACGAGGATGATGTCGTCGCCGGCACCGCCGAACGTGTGCTCGGCGAGCACTGCGGCGTTGGCGTCGTTGGCAACGAGCACCGGGGCGCCGACCGCCTCGCTCAGGATGCCGGTGAGGTCGAGGCGATCCCAGCCGAGGCCGGGTGCCGCGAGGACGACTCCGGTGTCATCGACGACACCGGGGGTGCCGACGCCGACGCCGAGCACCGGCGCGTGCGCGTCGTCCACCAGTGTTCGCGCGAGGTGCACGACCGCCGGCAGGATGTCGTCGCGGCCTCGGGGCACGGCGACCTCGTGACGAGCGACGATCTCGCCGTCGAGGGTCATCACCGCACCGAGGAAACGGTCGCTCCCCGAGAGGTCGAGGCCGACGATGCGGTGGCCGTCGCGAGCGAGGTCGACGAGGATCGCGGGCTTGCCCGGTCCGGCGGCCTCGCGGGTGCCTCGCTCACTGACGAAGCCGTCGCCGATGAGCTCGGCGACGAGGTCGGAGATCGTCACCCGGGTCAAGCCGGTCTGGCGAGCGAGGTCAGCACGGCTCATCGCTCCGCCGTGGAAGAGCCGTTCGAGCACGAGCGCGCGGTTATGCGCCCGAGCGTGCTCGGGCAGGATCTTCGCGCCCGGGCGCCGGGTGCGCGTCGTGCGCCGCGGGGCCTCGGTATCGGTGCTCGCCATGTTTGTTAGTAGACCTTACGAATGTGGCGGACACAAGAGTTGCGTCCAGGTTTGCTAGCGATGTTTACAAACCCGTTACATCTGCACATTGCCTCCCCTGCAGATGTCAAGGGGAACGTTCGATCGTCGCGCCTCCGTAGGGTGGAGAGATCGCTGCATCGAGGAGAACCCCATGAACCGTCGCCTGACCGCCCTCACCGTCACCGCGCTGGCGCTCGTCGCCCTGACCGGGTGCACCGGCGGAGACGGCTCCGCTGCTGGGGGCTCGACCCCCGCAAGCACCCAGTCGGTCGAGGAGGCGTGCACCCAGGTCAACGACGTCATGACCGAGGCGACGCAGGGAATCCAGGAGATCGACCCCTCCGATCCCGCCGCCGCCGCCGGCGCGCTGCGCACGATCTCGGACGGCATGGGCGACGCCGCCGCCCAAGTGACGAACGAAGAGGTGTCCGGCATCCTGCCCGACCTGCAGACGGCGTTCTCCTCGGCCGCCGAATCGATGGAGGCTGTGGCCGCCGGTGACACCGATCGTGCGACGGAGCTCACCACGGCGCTGAGCGACGTGCAGGGCAGCATCGACACCTACACCGAGCTCTGCGGCACGGAATGACGCATCGGCGCGATCCGGATCGCGCCGCCAGATAACGCTCTGGTTTCACTCAGGCCGCTCTCCGAGTGCCTTCGCGTACCATAAGAACCGAGTGCGCTTTCACGCGCAGACGGGGGTACAGCGGTGACGGATGTCGCGTCGAAGCATGATCACGAGAGCACGGCCGAGCGAGGCACGCCCTCGGACGATGCCGGGCAGCGCGTCGAATGGGCGCCCGTGGAGCCGGCGCCCAAGAAGCGGCACCTCGGCTTGTGGATCGGCATTCCCGTCGGCGTCGTCGCGCTCGGCGGCGCCGCCGCATCGCTCTTCTTGATCGCCCCCGGCACCTCGATCGGCGGTGTTCCCGTCGGTTTCATGACGCCGGGCGCCGCTGCGGCCGCCGTACAGGACCGCCTCGATCAGACCACTGTCACGCTCGGCGAGGGCGGAGACAGCGTCTCCGGTGCGGATCTCGGAGCACAGGTCGACGGCACGCAGCTCGCTTCCTCCGCCTTCGACGCGCGGCCCGCCTGGAACATCACCCAGTGGTTCGGCGAGCCCATCGCTGCTCCCGTGGCCCTCGATGAAGCGACGGCCACCACCGCCCTGCGAGGCGCCGCGGGCGACCTGTACGTCGAGCCTACGGCGGCATCCGTCTCCTTCGACGGCTCGTCGTATGTCGTCAGTCCCGACGTCCCCGGTGCGGGCGTCGACCCCGAGGCGGCCCGTGCGGGCCTGCAGAGCGCCTTCGACTCCGGCACGACCGACGCGGTCATCGACCCCGAGCTCACGCCCGTGACGGCGCTGACCACCACCGCCGCGGCGGAGGAGGCCGCCGCTTCGCTGAACAGCATGCTCGACGGCGTCGGCTTCTACGTCGGCGACGAGCGCACGGTCCCCGTCGACCGCGCGCTCGCCGCGAGCTGGCTCACGGTCAGCACGAAAGACGACGGCTCGTTCGAGATCACGGCCGACCCCGCCGCCATCCAGCCCGTGGTCGACACCCTTCCGGGGCTCGTCGATCGGGCGCCCGTCAACGGCGTGGTGTTCGCCAACGCCGCGGGTGAGGTCATCGACGACTCCGACGCCGGCCTCGACGGTCGCACGCTGAGCTCGACGGACGGCATCGCCGCCGGATTCGCGGAGCAGCTCGCGACGGGTGATGCCGCCTACCGCCTGCCCGTCGAGGTCGTCCCCGTCACGACGGAGACCATCACACGGCTGCTCGAGGTCGACCTGAGCGAACAGCGCCTCTACCTCAAGGAGAACGGCGCCGTGGTCGACTCGTGGCTCGTCTCCACCGGCCGCCCCGGCGCTGACACCCAGACCGGCTACTACACGATCGGGTGGAAGACTCCGCGCCAGGACATGCGCGGCACCGCGGCCGACTCGGGCGTGAGCTACGTCCAGCCCGATGTGAAGTGGGCGATGTACTTCAACGGCGACCAGGCGTTCCACGGCGTCTACTGGCACAGCAACTGGGGCAACCGGATGAGCGCCGGCTGCGTCGGGATGCCCGACTCGCGCGCCGCCCAGATCTACGAGTGGGCTGTCGCCGGAACCGACGTCTACGTCCACGCCTGATCGACGCATCCGGGCCCATCCCCCGATCGACCGATGCGCGGTCGATCGATCACCGTTAGCCTGTGACCATGGCTGACCTCCGAGTGGAAGAACTGTCGGCGTCGACGATCGTCGCGGTGAACAACCTGTCGCTGAAGCCCGGGCAGGAGCGATTCGTCGTGCCCGAGAGCTACGCGATCGCGGCGACCGTGGTCGACCCGGCGACCTCGTGGCAGCGCGTGATCCTGGACGGTGACGAGGTCGTCGGCTTCGTCAGCGCGGGCTTCGACCCCGACGCGCCGCACGAGCACTTCCGCTCGGTGCTGTGGCGCATCAACGTCGACGCCGACGACCAGGGCCGCGGTGTCGGACGGTTCGCCGTCGAACAGCTCGTCGACGAGGCGCGCAAGCGAGGCTTCGACTGCCTCAACGTGATCTACGAGGCCGGAGAGGGCGGGCCCGAAGCGTTCTTCACCCGTGTCGGCTTCACGCCGGTCAACGAGACCGAGTACGGCGAGGTCGTCGCCGAGATCCGCTTCTGACGGACTCCCCCACGCACGACGCGAAACGCCCCGGGCGCCGAAGCGGCCGGGGCGTTTCGCTGTGTCAGAGCGGAGTCAAAGCCCGTCGATGATGCCGTTCAGCGTCGCCGAAGGCCGCATGACGGCCGCGACCAGCTCGGCGTCGGGACGGTAGTAGCCACCGATCTCGGCCGGCGAACCCTGCACCGCGATCAGCTCCTCCACGATCGCCGTTTCGTTCGCGGCGAGGGTCTCGGCGACCGGCGCGAAGGCGGCGGCGAGTTCGGCGTCGACCGTCTGAGCCGCCAGCTCCTGCGCCCAGTACAGCGCGAGGTAGAAGTGGCTGCCGCGGTTGTCGATCGTGCCGAGTGCGCGACCCGGCGACTTGTCCTGCTCGAGGAACGTGCCGGTGGCGGCATCCAGCGTGTCGGCGAGCACCTTCGCGTGAGCGTTGCCGGTGTACTCGGCGAGGTGCTCGAACGACGCCGCGAGGGCGAAGAACTCACCCAGCGAGTCCCACCGGAGGTAGTTCTCGGCGACGAGCTGCTGCACGTGCTTCGGAGCCGAACCGCCCGCGCCGGTCTCGAACAGACCACCGCCGGCCAGCAGCGGGACGATCGAGAGCATCTTGGCGCTCGTGCCCACCTCGAGGATCGGGAAGAGGTCGGTCAGGTAGTCGCGGAGCACATTGCCGGTGACCGAGATGGTGTCCTCGCCGCGGCGGATGCGTTCGAGCGAGTAGCGCGTCGCGTCGGCGGGAGCGAGGATCTCGATCGTGAGCCCGTCCGTGTCGTGCTCGGCGAGGTAGGTCTTCACCTTCGCGATGAGGTTCGCGTCGTGGGCACGGTTCTCGTCGAGCCAGAACACGGCGGGCACGCCCGTCGCACGCGCGCGGGTGACGGCGAGCTTGACCCAGTCGCGCACCGCGACATCCTTCGTCTGCGTCGCGCGCCAGATGTCGCCCGCCTGAACCTCGTGCGACAGCAGGACCGACCCGGACGAGTCGACGACCTCGACGGTTCCGGCGGCCGGGATCTCGAAGGTCTTGTCGTGCGAGCCGTACTCTTCGGCCGCCTGCGCCATCAGGCCGACGTTGGGCACCGAGCCGATCGTGGCCGGGTCGAGCGGGCCGTGTTCGATGACGTCCTCGATCGTCGCCTGGTAGACGCCGGCGTAGGAGGAGTCGGGGATGACGGCGATCGTGTCGTCCTCGCCGCCGTCGGCGCCCCAGAGCTTGCCGCCGTTGCGGATGAGGGCCGGCATCGAGGCGTCGACGATCACGTCGGAGGGCACGTGCAGGTTCGTGATGCCCTTGTCGGAGTTGACGTACGACAGACGGGGCCCGGAGGCGATGGCGGCCTCGAAGGCGGCACGGATCTCGTCGCCGTTCGCGAGCTGCGAGAGGCCCGCGAGGATGGCGCCGAGGCCGTCGTTGGGGGTGAGGCCGGCGGCGGCGAGGTCATCGCCGTAGCGAGCGAACACGTCGGCGAAGAAGGCGCGGACGACGTGGCCGAAGATGATCGGGTCGCTGACCTTCATCATCGTCGCCTTCAGGTGCACCGAGTACAGCACGTCGTCCGACGCGGCCTGCGCGACCGTGTCGGCGAGGAAGGCGTCGAGGGCTGCGGCCGAAAGGAAGGTCGCGTCGACGACCTCGCCCGGCAGCACCTTCAGGCCCGACTTCAGCTCGGTGACGGTGCCGTCCTGAGCCGTGAAGCGGATGGCGAGGACGTCGTCGCCTTCGATGACCGTCGAGGTCTCGTTCGACTTGAAGTCGTCGTGGCCCAGCGTCGCGACGCGAGTCTTCGACCCGTCGGCGAACGGCTTGTTGCGGTGCGGGTGCTTGCGGGCGTAGTTCTTGACCGAGAGCGGGGCCCGGCGGTCGCTGTTGCCCTCGCGCAGCACGGGGTTCACGGCGGAGCCCTTGATGCGGTCGTAGCGCGCGCGCACGTCCTTCTCGTCGACGTTCTGCGGCTCGTCCGGGTAGTTCGGGATGTCGTATCCCGCGGCCTGAAGCTCGGCGATGGCCGCCTTCAGCTGCGGGATCGAGGCCGAGATGTTCGGCAGCTTGATGATGTTGGCCTCGGGCAGCGTCGCCAGGCCGCCGAGCTCGGCGAGGGCGTCGCCGACCTGCTGCTCGGGCGTGAGGTTCTGCGGGAAGGCGGCGAGGATGCGACCCGCGAGCGAGATGTCGCGGGTTTCGATAGCCACGCCGGCCGCACCGGCGAAGGCCTCGACGATGGGCAGGAAGGAGGCGGTGGCCAGTGCCGGCGCCTCGTCGGTGTACGTGTAGATGATGGTCGAGTCGGGCACGTGTCGTCTCTCCAAAAAGCGCGTCGAGGGTCGTTCCTCAGCGTATCGCACGGGGGTGGTTCTCTCGATGTCGAGATATCTCTCACGGTTCCGGGCTTCGCGCTAGGGTGAGCGCGTGCCGCGCTTCGATCTCTCGCTCGCCGAACTTCAGGACTACCGCCCGGAGGTGAGCGAGCCCAGCGATTTCGACGATTTCTGGTCGGCGACGCTCGCGGGATCGCGTGAGGCCGGCGGTGAGGTGACCGTGTCCGCGGCATCCGAGCTGTACGCGACGGTCGACGTGCACGACATGACCTTCCCCGGGTACGGCGGTGATCCCGTGAAGGCCTGGTTGATCCTCCCCGCGCATCGCGAGGGCCCGCTGCCGGCGGTCGTGGAGTTCGTCGGCTACGGCGGCGGACGCGGCCTGCCGACCGAGCGGCTCGCCTGGGCCACTGCCGGGTACGCCTCGTTCGTCATGGACACCCGCGGACAGGGCAGTGTGTGGGGCAGCGGCGGCGAGACTCCCGACCCCCACGGCTCCGGCCCCGCCGTGCCCGGCTTCATGACGCGCGGCATCGAGTCGCCCGAGACCTACTACTACCGGCGCGTGTTCACCGACGCCGTGCGCGCGGTCGACGCGGTGCGGTCGCTGCCGGAGGTCGACGCCTCACGGGTGTCGGTCACGGGCGGCAGCCAGGGCGGCGGCATCGCCATCGCGGCCGCCGGCCTGAGCGACGGACTCGTCGCGGCGATGCCCGACGTTCCCTTCCTCTGCCACTTCGAGCGCGCCATCGGTTTCACCGGCAGCGACCCCTACCAGGAGGTCGTGCGCTGGCTCGCCGTGCACCGCGGCGCCGAGGCGCGGGTCTTCGAGACGCTGTCGTACTTCGACGGCGTGAACTTCGCCCGCCGCGCCGACGCGGCGACCCTGTTCTCGGTCGGACTGCTCGATCCGGTGTGCCCGCCCTCGACGGTCTACGCCGCGTTCAACGCCTACGGCGGCGCGCACAAGGAGATGTCGGTCTTCCCCTTCAACGAGCACGAGGGCGGCCAGGGATACCAGTGGGAGGCGCAGGCGGGCTTCCTGCGCCGCGTGCTCGGGGGCACCCCGTGAGCGAACGACGCGTGCTCGCGATCGACGCGGGGCAGAGCGGCATCAAGGTGCGCGCGACTGCGGCATCCGGTGAAGACCTGCTCTTCCCCGGCATCCGGACCGGTGAGCCGCTGCTCCCCCAGCTCGCCGCCGTCGTCGCCGAGACCGCGGCGCGCACAGGCTCGCCCGCTGACATCGTGGTCGCGGGTATCTCGGGGCTGACCGACGCGAACGCCGACGCCGACGCGATGCTCGCGCTCACGGCGGCGCAGGGCGTGCGCGGCGTCGTGCTCGCCCACGACTCGACGACCTCGTTCCTCGGCGCGCTCGGTGACCGACGCGGAGCCGTCGTCGCGGCCGGAACCGGAGTCGTCACGCTCGCCGTCGGCGCGGAAACCACTGCGCGCGTCGACGGGTGGGGGTGGATCATGGGCGACGCCGGCAGCGGCTACTGGATCGGCCGCCAGGCCCTGGATGCCGTGATGCGCGCCTACGACGGCCGGGGGCCGACGACCGAGCTGACGGCGACGGTGTCGGACCGGTGGCCTGACCTGTCGCAGGCGTACATGAGCCTGCAGGCCGATCCCGATCGGGTCCGCGTCGTCGCGAGCTTCGCCGCCGTCGTCGCGCGCGCCGCCGTCGCCGGCGACACCGTCGCGCAGGACATCTCGGTCCGCGCCGCGCACGAGCTCGCGCAGAGCGTGCGCGCGGCGATCGCCCAGGTGCGCACCGACGAGGAGACCTTCCCGGTGTGCGCGATCGGCGGCGTCTTCGGTTCCATCCCGCTGCTCGAGGCCTTCACCGCCGACCTGCACACGGGCGACGCATCGGTGCGCCTGGTGGCGCCCGTCGGTGTCGGCATCGACGGCGTGATGGCCCTCGCCGATCTCGACACCTCTCACCCCCTCGCCGCGGTCACCCACCGCGCTGGCGACATCCGCTGACCGGCACCGAGAACGCACCGTTACGCCGAGAACGCACCGCCCCCGGTACGTTCTCGCGGGGGCGGTGCGTTCTCGGCGTGAGCTCAGACGAGCGACTCGCGCCACGCGCTGTGCAGCTGGGCGAACTTGCCCGTGCCGGCGATGAGCGCGGCGGGGGTGTCGTCCTCGATGATGCGGCCGTGCTCCATCACGAGCACCCGGTCGGCGATGGCCACCGTCGACAGGCGGTGCGCGATGATGATCGCCGTACGGTCGGCCAGCAGCGTGCCCAGGGCCTCCTGGATCTGCCGCTCGCTCGGGATGTCGAGCGACGCCGTCGCCTCGTCGAGGATCAGCACCGCCGGGTCGGCGAGGAAGGCTCGCGCGAACGAGATCAGCTGACGCTGCCCGGCCGACACGCGCCCGCCGCGCTTGTTGACGTCGGTTGCGTATCCGTCGGGCAGCCGCTCGATGAACTCGTGCGCCCCGACGGCCTTCGCCGCCGCCTGGATCTCATCCATCGTCGCGTCGGGCTTGCCGAGCGCGATGTTGTCGGCGACCGTCCCGCTGAACAGGTAGGCCTCCTGCGTGACCATGACGATCGCGCGGCGCAGATCTTTCGGATGCAGCCGGCGCAGGTCGACGCCGTCGAGCGTGACCCGCCCCTTCGTGGGGTCGTAGAACCGCGCGACGAGCTTGGCGAGCGTCGACTTGCCCGCACCGGTCGTGCCGACGAGCGCGATCGTCTGCCCCGCGGGCATGTCGAGCGCGAAGTCGGGCAGGATCGTCACGGCATCCGAGTAGCCGAACGTCACGTCCTCGAACCGCAGGTGCCCGCGGGCCTCCCGCAGCTCGACGGGATCGGTCGGGTCGGGGACCGTCGGGTCCTCCTCGAGCACACCCGAGACCTTCTCGAGCGCCGCCGTCGCCGACTGGTACGAGTTGAGGAAGAAGGCGACCTCCTGCATGGGCGCGAAGAAGTTCCGCACGTACAGCACGGCCGACAGCAGGAACCCGAGACTCAGCGTGCCGTCGACGACCCGGAATCCTCCCCAGGCGAGCACGAGGGCGAGCGAGACGGATGCCACGGCCATGAGCGCCGGCTCGAAGGTTCCGAACAGGCGGATCGAGCGCATGTTCACATCGCGGTAGTCGCTCGACAGCCCACCGAACTCGGTGTCGTTCGCGGGTTCTTTGCGGAACGCCTTGACCGCACGGATGCCGGTCATCGACTCGACGAACTTCACGATCACCTTCGCGCTGATGACGCGCGACTCGCGGTAGACGACCTGCGACCGCAGGTAGAACCAGCGCATGAGCAGGAACAGCGGGATGCCCATGACCGCGAGGATGACGCCCGACTGCCAGTCGAGCAGCAGCAGCGCGATGAGCGTGAATCCGCCGTAGAGCAGACCCGAGACGAGCTCGTTCAGGCCGCCGTCGAGCAGCTCGCGGATGGTGTCGAGGTCGCTCGTCTGGCGCGAGATGATGCGTCCCGACGTGTACGACTCGTGGAACTCGAGACTGAGGCGCTGCGTGTGGCGGAAGATGCGCTTGCGGAGGTCGATCATGACCGCCTGGGTCAGACGCGCCGCGACAACGGCGTACCAGCCGATGAGCGCGGCACCGCCGACAGCGGTGATGAGGAAGACGACGACGACCGCGATGGTCGGCATCCAGTCGGCCTGCTCCTGCACGGCCGGCAGCGCGTTGGCGATGCCCCAGCCGACGAGTGCGGGGCCCGCGACGCGCAGCGCCGTCGAGACGACGAGCACGACCGCCGCCAGCGCCAGCTGCATGCGCAGCGGGGAGACCAGCGACCCGAGCAGACGCAGCGAGCGTCGCCGGATCTCTCGGCTCTCCTCGCGGGTGTAATCGGAGCGGTCCTCGCCGCTCGTCCCGGTGACGGTGCTCACAGGGTCACCTCCGTTTCATCCTGTCGTTCCTGGTCGTGTCGGTCCTGCTCGTCCTCGAGGCTCGAGATCACGTGCCGGTAGTGCTCGCTCGTGCGCAGCAGCTCGGAGTGGGTGCCGACCGCGGTCACCCGCCCCTCCTCGAGCAGCGCCACACGATCGGCAAGGGTCACGGTCGAGGGGCGGTGCGCGACGATGAGTGCCGTCGTGTCGGCCAGCACCTCGCGCAGCGCATCTTCGACGAGCGCCTCGGTGTCGACGTCGAGCGCCGACAGCGGGTCGTCGAGCACGAGCACGGCCGGGCGCGCGGCCACGGCTCGGGCGAGCGCCAGGCGCTGCCGCTGTCCGCCCGACAGGCTCAGCCCCTCTTCGCCGATGACCGTGTCGACGCCGTTCGGAAGGGAGTCGACGAAGTTCGCCTGCGCGACCGAGAGAGCCTCGCGCATGACGCGCTCGGCCTCCTCGCTGCCGCGTTCGAGGTCCTCGCGACCGAGCAGCACGTTCTCTCGGACGGTCTGCGAGAACAGCGTCGCGTCCTCGAACGCCATGCCGACGTGACGGCGCAGCTCGTCGAGCCGCAGGTCGCGCACGTCGACGCCGTCGAGCAGCACGCGGCCTCCCGTGACGTCGTACAGGCGCCCGGGCAGGGTCGTCAGCGTCGTCTTGCCCGAGCCCGTGAGGCCGACGAGGGCCATCGTCTCGCCAGGTCGCAGCGCCAGGTCGATGCCGTCGAGCAGGTCGCGCTCGCTCTCGGGGGCGTCCTGGTACCGGAAGTGAGCGCCTTCGAAGACGAGCTCGCCCCGCGGCTGCGCGATGGTCGTCGGGACCTCGGGGTCGACGATCGTGTTCTGCTCGTCGAAGACCTCGAAGATACGGTCGGTCGCCGTCCGCGCGTCGACGAGGAACGAGAACAGGAAGCCGATCGACTCGACGGGCCAGCGCAGGATCGTCGCCATCGCGAAGAAGGCGATGAGCGAGTCGACACCGAGCTCACCGGCCTGGACGAGGTAGATGCCCGCCCCGAGGCACAGCGCGAAGGCGATGTCGGGCAGCAGCACGAGCCAGAACCAGATCCAGCCGACCGCCTTGGCCTTCTTCACCTCGGTCTCGCGCAGGGTCTCGGCCTGACGCGTGAACTTCTGCAAGGCGTGTCCGCCGCGGCCGAACGCCTTCAGCACGCGGATGCCGTGGACCGACTCCTCGACGGCCGTGGCGAGGTCGCCCGCCTGGTCCTGGCTCTGCCGAGAGAGCAGGCCGTAGCGGTTCTCGAAGATGAATCCCGCGATCCACAGCGGCGCCGAGACCACGACGAAGATCGTGCCGAGCAGCCAGTGCCACCGGAACAGGATGATCGAGCCGACGACGATCGTGAGCATGTTGACGACGAGCAGGACGATGCCGAAGGCGAGCCAGCGACGGATGAGGCTGATGTCCTGCATCATCCGGCTGAGCAGCTGACCCGACTGCCAGCGGTCGTGGAAGGCGACCGGCAGCCGCTGCAGGCGCGCGAAGAAGTCGGTGCGCAGTTCGTACTCGACCTTGGTCGCCGGGGCGAGGACGAACCAGCGGCGCGCCCAGACCATGAGGGCCTCGAGCAGACCGAGGGCGAGCACGGCGCCGGCGCCGAGGACGATGAGCCACGGGTCGCCCGAGTTGATCGGGCCGTCAGGGCCGACGATCACCTCGAGGACGAGCGGGATGCCGAGAGCCAGCAGGCTCGCGATGAGCGCGCTGGCGAAGCCGAGGCTCAGCCGGGGCAGCACCGGTTTGGCGAAGGGGAGCAGACGCGCGAGCGCGCGCGGCGTGGACAGACGAGGGGGCGTCGAGGAAGTCATGATCCTGAGGTGTGTCGAGCGGATGCCGAAGACGGCGAGGGGCGCGCGCGAGCGCGGCGAAGCGGGACCGGGGCCCCGCGGGAGGAAACGTCGGAAGCGGCGAAGCGCTTCCCGGAGCTACCGGGCGATTCCTTCGCGTGCGGGGCGTCCGTCAACCATGATGAGGAGAGCGACGGACTTCGTGATGACGATGGCCGGGGACATGGCTTCCTCCTGAGGTCGAGCGGACAGAGCACCCGCTGCACACACGGGAGCCCTCCAGGCTATACCTGAGTATTCGCTGAGTGCAAGGAAAAACTGGCGCCGGCTCAGCCGCTCAGCCGCGCCTCGCGCGTCAGGAGACTCTGCTTGACCTCGACGCCCCAGGCGAACCCGCCGAGCGCCCCACCGGTGCGGAGTACGCGGTGGCACGGCACGAAGAGGGCCGCGGCGTTGCGCGCGCAGACGGATGCCGCGGCACGCACGGCTCCGGGAGAACCGAGCGCCGCCGCGAAGCCGGTGTAGGTCAGCGGCTCGCCCGGCGTGATCCGCCGGAGCGCCTGCCAGCCGGCGCTTTGCATCGCCGTGCCCGACTGGCGCACCGGCACCGCGTCGATCGCCGCGAGGTCGCCGGCGTAGTACGCGGCGACCGCGGCGGCGGCATCCGTGCGGGCCTCGACGACCCGCATGGGGCGGGCGGCGGGCCGGAGCCGATCGACGATCGCGACCGGGTCGGCCGTCCACCCCGACGCGAGCACCTCGCCGCGCGCCTCGAGGATCGTGAAGGGACCGTCGGGCGTCTCGACCGTCTGGATCGAAGCGGTCTCGACCCGGGTGGCGTCGATCGGGGCGGGGGCGTGGGAGACGGCGGTCATGCTCGGGCCTTTCGGGACGGCGGGAGGGTCGGCTCGGTCGCGCTTTCGCGCCACGCCTGCGTGACGGGGGCGGCGTACCAGAGGTGGGCCATGAGGTAGCTGCGCCAGGGGGCGGCGCGTTCGGCCCAGGCGACCAGCTCGGACGGGCCGGCGGGGATACCGGCGGCGGCCGCCCCCGCGCGTGCCGCGACGTCGCCGGGCAGCAGGATGTCGGGGTCGCCGAGCACCCGCATCCGCACATAGTCGGCGGTCCAGGGGCCGATGCCGGGCAAGGCGAGGAGCGCCGCGCGCTGCTCGTGCGTGTCGTCACCGGGAGACAGCCGCAGCGAGCCGTCGGCGAGCGCGGTGGCGGCGCCGACGATCGCCCGGATGCGCGCCCCGGGCCCGCGCAGCACCTCAGCGCCGCGCTCGGCGATCGCCGCCATCGTCGGGAAGAGTGTCGCGGGGCCGGCGGCGGTCTGGACGGGCTCGCCGAGCTCGGCGGTCAGGCGCCCCTGCACGGTGCGGGCGGAGGCGACGCTGATCTGCTGGCCGATCATCGCGCGGATGAGCATCTCGTCGGGGTCCATCGCCGCGGGCAGGCGGACGCCCGGGATCCTCGCCACGAGAGGCGCGAGTGCGGGATGCCGCGCGAGGGCCTCGTCGATCGCCGTCGGATCGGCGTCGAGGTCGAACAGCCGCCGGACCCGCGCGATGAGGGTGGACAGGTCGGCCAGCGAGGCCAGCTCGGCGCGCAGGCGCACGCGCCCCGCGTCATCCTGGCGCACCTCGAACCACGCCGGTCCCCCGGCAAGACGGATCACGCGGGCGAACGAGCGTTCGTCGCCCGACTCGACCCCGGGGATGGCGTGGGCCCGCATCCATCCGAAGAGGCCCGCGGCGTCGAACGGCTCGCGCACCGGGAGGACGAGGTCGATGCGGCCCGGCATCCGCTCCCCCGCCTGGCGGCGCGCGCGCAGCTGACCGGGAGGCATCGCGAAGACCTCACCGACCGTCTCGTTGAACTGTCGTACGCTCGCGAACCCCGCGGCGAAGGCGACATCGGCGATGGGGAGATCGGTGTCGACGAGCAGGGTGCGCGCGGTGTGGGCACGGTGCGCGCGGGCCAGCGCGAGGGGTCCGGCCCCCAGCTCCGCGGTGAGCAGTCGGGTGAGGTGACGCGACGAGTAGCCGAGGCGCGATGCGAGCCCCGGAACGCCCTCGCGATCGACGACCCCGTCGGCGATGAGACGCATCGCTCGCGCGGCGAGGTCGCCGCGGAGGTTCCACTGCGGCGACCCGGGCGTGGCCTCGGGCAGGCAGCGTTTGCATGCGCGGTATCCGGCCTCGTGAGCGGCGGCGCTCGTCGGGTAGAAGGTCACGTTGGCGGGCTGAGGTGTGCGCGCGGGGCAGCTCGGGCGGCAGTAGATGCCCGTCGAGCGCACCGCCGTGACGAACTGGCCGTCGAAGCGGCGGTCGCGCGCGTCGATGGCGCGATACCGCTCGTCGAAGGTCATCCCGTCACTGGTCATGCCCCCAGCCTGACACGCTCCACCGACACCGGCTCGCGGAAATCGGACACGACCGTTCCGGCGCACTTTTTGGCGAGTCGACGGGGAAGTCAGCGGGGCGGGGGCAGGATGGGCGCGCCGGTGGCGTCGTAGTGGAGGGGGCTGCCGGGCGGGAAGGAGAACTGCGGCACCGATGACGGCCCCTCCGTCGCGGGAAGCCGACGCCAGACGTCGTCGGGATACTGCTCCTCCCCGAAGATCGCAGTGAGGATCTCCGAGCTCGACCCGGGCGTGCAGGCGGTCTCGCTGGAGACGAGCACACGGCCATCGACCGGACGGATCACCACCACGGTGCGCGCGGCATCGCTCTCGCCCACCACCGTCACTTCCCGCGCATCCCCTGAACCCCGCTCGACGGTCTCCGCGTTGACACCGAGCTCGGCGAAGCCCTCGGATGCCGCCGCCGCGATCTCCGCGGCTTCCCGGCCCGGCAGATCGAGCGCGCGCACCGCCGTGAACGAATATCCCGTGTCCGAGCTGACGCCCAGCTGACATCCGCTCGGGCGGGCTCCGTACTGTCCCTGGTCGACTCGCCAATCGGTCGGCTCGATGGCCATGATCACCGTATGCAGCTCGTCGGCCATCGCCGTGAACTGCTCGCGCGCCCGGGGGTACGGATCCGCGTCGGGCGTACCGGCGCACGCACCGGTCAGGCCCGCAGCGGCGACGATCGTCGCGACGACGGCGAGACGCTGACGAGCGCGCACGCGATCAGTCGCCGCTGGGCTGCGGCTGCACGGGGTTGCCGGACTCGTCGTAGTACAGCGGCCCGTCGGGCGGGAACGAGAACGACGGCTCGGATGTCGGACCGTCGAAGGCCGGGAGCCGGCGCCAGACATCCGCGGGCAGCCGTTCTTCGCCGAAGACCTGCGTCGCGAGGTCGTGCGCTGATCCGGGCGCGCACTCCGTCTCGGCCGACACCCTCACCTGGCCCGTTGCCGGGCGAATAGTGACCACAGTCCGCTCGGCGATGCCGCCTGTCGCGACGACGGTCACCTCGCGCGCATCTCCCTGCCCACGGTCGGCGGTGTCGCTGTCGATACCGAGAGCATCGAAAGCGCCCGTGGCCGCCTGAGCGACCTCCAGCGGGTCACGGCCGGGAAGCTCGATCCCGCGGACCGCCACGAGACGATACCCGCCCTCTTCGCTGAGGCCCGACTGGCACCCGGTCGGATGAGCACCATACGCGCCGTCGACCACACTCCACTCGGCCGGCTCGATGGCCATGATGACCGAGTGCACGCCGGTCGCCAGCGCCGTGAACCGCTGCTCGGCCTGGGCGTACGTCTCACCGGACTCGCCGCCACCGGCGCCTCCGGTCGATCCGGGATCGCCCTGCCCACCGCATCCGGTCATCGTCAACACCAATCCGACGGCGAGCGCCGTCATCGTCATCCGCGAGGTCGATCTCATCAGTCACGTCCGGTAAGGGTCAACGGGCAGCCACTCCAGCCAGTCGGGCAGATCCCAGAAGCCGCTCTCGCTGCCTTCGCCGTCCATCTCCGTCCCGGGCTCACCGGTCAGGATGATCTGCTGGATGTTGTAGAACGACTCCGATCCTTCCACGAGGTATCCCTCGCCGTCCCCGGAGGGAAGCGGCCCGTTCCCACCCGAATGCGCGGCATGCCCAGGTGTCGGGGCGAGGTCCTCGCCGTCGGCGCGGCCACCGTCGCTGCCGAACTCCGTCATTCCCGGAAGAGTCTCCGGTACGGTGCCGTGCGCGCCACCCCAGCTCGTGTCGCGGCCGATCCGCGCCCAGGCGTCGTTCTCGGACAGCGTCGCGTACATCCTCAGGCCCTCGGCGTTCTGAAGGTTCGACAAGATCTGCGGGTCGCTCGGGAATCCGGCCGATCCCACGGCGATGAACTGGTCGACGCCGAGAGCGTCCGGGCGTGACCCGATCGCGAGGGCGGCGGTGGTGCTGCCATAAGAGTGCGCGATGACGGCCTTCTCTGCCGCGGGGTGCACTGCGTCAAGACCGAGCAGAAAGGCACGAAGAGCCGGAGCGCCGTCGTTCGCGCGCTGCATGGACGGCTCCTCTGCGACGGTGGGCGAGTCGTACCCGAACCACACGACACTCGCGATGTTCGACCCGGCGGCGTTGAGCGCACGCGCAGAATCGCCCCATTCGCCCATCCCCGTCACGTTCGACAGCATCCCGGGCACGAGCACGTTGATGTCGGTCGCGGTCGCGAGGTCGCCGTACGCGAGAGCGGCCGTCACCTGAGCCGACCCGTCCGGATCGAACGAAACCAGAAGTGGCGGCGGTGCACCTTGCACGAGGGTGTTCCAGAGCGCGTCGATCTGGTCGCCGAACTCTCCGGTCAGGTTGGAGTTGTACAACGCCTCCAGGCGCTCTCGGTTGACCCGCCCGCGGACGTCGTAGGGGATGCCGTCGAGGTTGCCGATGATGTCGGGATGCGCTCGGGCGATCTCGTCCTGCAGCTCGGGGTGTGCGAGCCACAGCTCGAGCACCGCCTGCGGGGTGTCCGCCGCGAGCAGCTGGTCGAGCAGGTTCTGCGCCTGCGACGTCATCGCCGGCCCCGCACCGCCGGCGAGCTCGGCGAGCGCCGCGTCGTAGGCCGCATCCCAGGCGGAGTAGTGGCTCTCGAACTGCTCCCAAAGATCGGCCAGATCGCGCGCCGCGGCATCCCGGGCGGCGACGGCATCCTGCGCCGCATCGTTCGCGCGCCGGACGTCGGCCGGCTCGCCGGAGCGCGAGGTCCACAGCGCGTTCAGCCCCGCTTCATCGGCTGCGGCTGATGCCGATGCCAACGAAGCGTGGGCGGACTCGATGTCGTCGATGAGCCGGTTCGCCGCCTCCGCCGACGACGAGAACGCGTCCGCGTACCGCTGCAGCACCCCCGCGAGAAGCTCCGCCTCGGCGATCTCCGCGGCCAAGGCGCTGGCGACCTCCTGCGCTTTGGAGCGAGCCGACCGGATCGATGCACCGACACCGTCGAGATCGGTCGCGGACTGGACGGTCGTACGGAGTTCACCGAGCGAGCCGGCGACACGGCTGAACGCGCTGCTCCACCAGCTCATCGACCCGGGATTGCCCTCGAGGCGTTCGAGCGGGTAGCCGCGGTTCGGAGAGGTGAGGGTCACGGCTGCTCCTGCCCGGTGAGCTCGACGTCGAGGTCGGAGTAGCGCGTCGCGATCGCGGTCAGCAACGCGCCGACCTCGGATGCCGCGGTCGTGCGCTCGAGCACGGCGCGATTCAGTCCGCTCAGCCGCCGGTTCATCTCGAGACGGAGCGCGACCCGGTGCGCGGGGTGCTCGACACCGGTGTCGTCGCCTTGGATGTCGGCGTTGTCCATCACCGCGCTCGAGACCCGCGTCTGGATCGCATCCGCGGCGCTCGTGAGCGCGTGATAGTAGATCTCGACGTCTGACATCGGGCCCCCTCCGCCGGCTCGGTCCGGCCGACGCTCACACGCTATCGGGGGCCTGGACGCCGCGTCGATGGGGAGAACTCCCCTGCGTCGCCGGCCGACGAATCGCCGCCAGACCGGACCGCGCACAGGCTCAACCCCCTGCCATCCCCGCTCACGGGTCGGATCGAGCCGCTCAGCCCGTTGGCGGCACGCGCGACCCCGCTGAGCGCAAGTGCTGGCGCACAGCCCGCAACCGGGGTTAGCGTCGCGACATGAGCGAACGCACCTACGACCTCGTCGTCATCGGAGCCGGTCCCGTCGGAGAGAACGTCGCCGACCGCGCCGTGCAGGGCGGCCTGAGCGTTGCCATCGTCGAGAGCGAACTCGTCGGCGGCGAGTGCTCGTACTGGGCGTGCATGCCGTCGAAAGGTCTGCTGCGAGCCGGCGCCGCCCTCCGCGCGGCGCGCGCGGTCGACGGTGCGAAGCAGGCTGTGACGGGCGAGATCGACGTCGCCGGGGTACTTCGCCGCCGCGACTCGCTGACCTCCGACTGGAACGACGCGTCGCAGGTCGAGTGGCTCCAGGGGGCCGGCGTCGACCTCGTCCGCGGGCACGGCCGCCTCTCCGGCGAGAAGCGCGTCGAGGTCACCGGACCCGACGGCTCGCTCACCACCCTCATCGCACGTCACGCCGTCGCGGTGTGCACCGGTTCGGCGGCTCTCCTCCCCGATATCCCCGGCCTGGCCGATGTGTCTCCGTGGACGAGTCGCGAAGCGACCGCCGTGCAGGAGATCCCGGGCTCGCTCGCGATCGTCGGCGGCGGTGTCGTCGCCGCGGAGATGGCCACGGCGTTCGTCGACCTCGGCAGCGAGGTGACGCTCATCGCGCGCAGCCGGCTGCTCGGACCGATGGAGCCCTTCGCGGGCGACCTCGTCGCGCAGTCGCTGACCGACCGCGGCGCGCGGGTGCTGCTGCACACCGACCTCGTCTCCGCCCAGCGCGTCGACGACGGTCAGGTCGAGCTCGAGCTGTCGAACGGCACGCGCGTCCGCGCCGCTGAGGTGCTCGTCGCGACCGGTCGCGTCCCGCGTACCGACGATCTCGGGCTGGATGCCGTCGACCTCCAGCCCGGCTCGTGGCTGGAGGTCGACGACACGATGCTCGTCCGCGGATCCGACTGGCTCTACGCGGTCGGCGACGTCAACCACCGCGCCCTCCTCACCCACCAGGGCAAGTACCAGGCCCGCGCCGCGGGCGACGGGATCGTCGCGCGGGCGACCGGGGGCACCATCGACGACGCCCCATGGGGCGCGCACGTCGCGACCGCCGACCACGGCGCCGTGCCGCAGGTGACGTTCACCGACCCCGAGGTGGCATCGATCGGCGAGACCGAGGCATCCGCGCGTGCTGCGGGACGCAACATCCGTGTGCTGGACTACGACCTCTCGTGGATCGCGGGCGCGTCGACGCGGTCTGACGCCTACTCCGGTCAGGCACGGGCGATCGTCGACGAGGACCGCGGCGTTCTCATCGGAGCGACGTTCGTCGGGGCGGATGTCGGCGAGCTGCTGCAGGCTGCGACGATCGCGGTCGTCGGCGAGGTTCCGCTCGCGCGATTGTGGCACGCCGTGCCGGCGTACCCGACGCTCAGCGAGGTGTGGCTGCGCTTCCTCGAGACCTACGGTCGCCCGAACATCTGACCCGGTCGGCCCGCCGCAGCCACCGGCTCACGCGGGCCGCTCGGCGTCGAGGAGGAACAGCGTTCCCGGCTCGCACCCGAGGGCCCGCTCGAGGGTTTCGGCATCGATCAGGCCACGCTCGTGCAGCACGGCGAGCGCGGCGTTCCGGTCGTCGACGATGGCCTGACGCTCACCCGCCGGCAGCGCCGCGATGCGGGCGCGGATGTCGCCGACGCTGAGGCCTGTCTCGGGCGCGCCCTCGCCGTCGCCATCGGGCTCGCGGACGCGGAAGCGCACCAGCATCACGAGGGCTGCCAGCCCGGCGACGCCGAGCGCGATGAGGACCGGAACCCGCCACTGCTGCCACCCCGTGTAGTCGTCGAGCTCGGCGACGCCGGGCATCGTGCCCAGCGCGAGAAGTGCCATCGCCGCCGCCACGAGGTGGATGGAGAACTCCGGCCACGAGAACCGGGCGCCCCGGACCAGCCAGATGACCAGGAGGGTGGCCTGGCTGACCGCCGCGACGGTGAACATCGCGCCCGCGATCGGCATCGCCCGCTGGGCCTCGATGCGGTGGAAGTCGAAGCGGTCGCCCATGAGCACGGCGAGGCCCGCGATCGGTGCGAAGAACGCGCCGATCACGAGGGCCCACAGCACGACGTCGAGGATGCGATGTAACGATGACCTCTTCGCGTTCGCGTGCAGGCGGTGCGCCATCGCGGCGCCGTCGGCGCCGAAGTGCTGGAAGATCTCCGGATGCCGCTGGTAGGCCACAGCCTCGAGTTGCGCGAATCGGACGTCAGCGGCGAGCGAGTGGCCTTCTGCCCAGCCGCGAGCCGTGGTGTGGAGGAAGCCTATGAGTCACCACCGTACGGGGCGACGGGAAAGTCGGTGGACGCGGGCGGAGGTTCGATCGGCGTTCCGTCCTCGTTCCAGTACACCGGGCTGCCGTCCTCGGGGAAATAGAACCGGGGTTGCCAATCGGGCCCCTCGAAGGCCGGCACGCGCAGGGCGAGTCCGGGGTAGGAGATGCCGGCGAAAACCATGTCATACAGCTTCGCGGCGTCACCGGGGAAGCACCCGGGTTCCGCGGTCACTCGGATCGTACCCAGGGCAGGGCGGATGGTCACGACGCCACGAACGACGGGACCACCCGTCGCGATCACGTTGACTTCCTGGCGGTCTCCCTCGCCGTAGGTCGTGGTGGTCGCCGACATGTCTGCGGCCTCGAAGGCAGCGGATGATGCCGCCACGATCGCGTCGACATCCGGGGCATCCTGCTCCAGCAGTCGGGCCCACGAGAAGGCATACCCGTCGGAGCCGCCCTCTGTCCGGCACGGGATAGGCGAGGCGCCCCACGACCCCTGATCCACCTTCCACTCACCATCGTGGATCGCCATGATCACCGAATGCATGGTCGTCGCGTACGAGAGGTATCGATCCTCGCCGTCGCGGTAGAGCGCATCTCCCGTCGGTGCTTCGGCTGCGGAACTGCATCCCGTCATGATCACTACCATTCCCGTGGCCAGGGCCATGGCAAACGTGCGTCGCGCTCGCCCTGTCGCGCGGTGGCGGTATGAGCTGCTCCGCGAGTGCCTCAGCCGGCCCGCCGTCATCGCTCACCAATCGAGGAACGTCGGGAGAGCACGGCGATGCCCACGACCAGGATGACGACCGCGAGAGCCGAGATCGGGGCCGCGGTCCATTGGGCACCCCACACCATGTCCCCCGCACGCACGCCGCGCTCCGGCGTCATACCGGCGAACAGGACCGCAGCGATCGCGGCGGCAATGCCAGGCCCGATAAGTCCGCGCAGACCCGGCACATCGTCGCGACGCGCGGTCGCCACCGAGACGACGGCCAAGACCACGAATGCACCGGCTAGCGCGATCAGGACTCCGGCGGGCATGACGAAGAGCGGATACGGCGCCGCGACGGCCCACTTGGCCCTTGTGGACTCGCTGACCTGCCCGCCCGAGAGGATCAGCGACCCCACGAGGAATACGATCAGCGCAACGGACGGAATCACGGCAACGATCGCAAAGGCTCGTGTGGCGAACGCGTGCACGCGGCTCGGCGGCGACGACGGCAGGACCACGGTGTCAGCGTATGCGGCAGATGGAGCGCGTGTCAGCGAGCGCGCACCGAGCGCGTCAGCCACGCCCACAGCGGGTCGCCCGCACTCAGGCCGTTGACGATACGCAATACGCCGCTGATCTGACCGATGCCGCTGAGGGCGCCGCAGATGCCGACCAGCAGGACCGGCACCGTGAAAACCGAGACGCCGGCGCCGAGGTCACGCACGAAGACCGCGACACCGCCGATGGCGACGAGCAGCGCCAAGGTCGCCGTGCTCAGACGGACCAGGATGCGCGGCTCGAGGTTGACGGTACGCGCCTGTACCCATCCGGCGGCGCGCGGCGCGCGCTGGCCCGCGACGTACGGTGCGCGCAGCCAGAACGACGCGGCGCGAGTCAAAGCGCGACCCGTGCGCCACAACACCACGAGCAGCGCGACGCCTCCGAGCGCGATCGCCGCTGCGATGACGATGACGATGACGGTGTCCGGTGTCACGACGCCCATCGCCACGACGGTCGCGACCAGCCCGCCCGCGAAGAACACGCCGCCCGCGGCAGCGACGAATCCGACGATTCCGAGCGCCCAGCGCGACCATCGCTCGTAGTCGGCACGCAGGACGGTGACAGCACGATCGGCGTCGGACGGCCCCGCGGATGCCGCAGGCTCCCCCGCCTCGCCTGTCTCGAGGAGCGGGCGGGATGCTGCCTGGATGAAAGCGAACGCCATGGACAGAATGCTACGTGGCGGCGGGCTCGGGCTCCGCGGGCTCGACACCCTCGGGCAGAGCCTGAGTGGTCGTGAGCGCGAACGCGACGTGCAGCGCCAGCTCGGCCGACTGCTGCGGGTCGGAGCACAACCCCATGACGACGGCGGTGCCCGCGCCGCCGGGAAGACGGATCTCGCCGACCGCCGTGAGATGCGGCATCCCGCCGTCCATCGACGCACCGAGGGTGATGGTG
Organism: Microbacterium sp. BDGP8; assembly: GCF_029991045.1. Lineage (NCBI taxonomy): Bacteria > Bacillati > Actinomycetota > Actinomycetes > Micrococcales > Microbacteriaceae > Microbacterium > Microbacterium sp. BDGP8. The sequence goes on from NZ_CP120712.1 coordinate 2,681,155, forward strand.
CCGACGCGGCCGTCCGGGGTGGTGAAGCTCTCGCTGCGCCCGCCCTCGCCGAACCGCGCGAGCGGGAGCAGCCGGTGGAACGCCGTCGCGGCGGCGTCGGTCTCGGCCGCCCCCGGCACCACGTTCGTGCAGAGGAAGAACGCCGCCGGGCGCTCGCCCAACGTCAGCGAGACACCGGCGAACGCGAAAGCTGTGTCGGCGAACAGCTCGACGCCGGCGCGGAATCCGTCGACGATCGCGTCGCGCGCAGCATCCGGGAGCCAGCCCTCGGCACTCACGAGGTACCAGTCGAGCCACTCCTGCGGCGAACGATCGCCGAACGAGCGGAACTCGATCCACCCCTGGGGCACGCGCTGCCAGACCCGCAGCGGCGCCCCCTCAGCCGCGATCGGGTCGAGCGTCGCCTCCTGCTCGGTCATCAGACCTCCTCGTCGGTGCGCGGACCGTTGCCGCGCAGGGTGTTGTTGAACCGCTCGGAGAGGTTCTGCCACGGCCCGGTCAGACTGTCGACGAAGTCCGTCCCCTTGCTGTGGGCGTCCATCGCACTGTTCACGGTCCAGTAGGTGTTCGCGACCATGTTGGGCAGATTGACGTTGAGCGCCACGGCGACGCTTCCCGCCGCGGCCCCACCGCCGGCGATCGCCGGCGTCATGCCCTGGATCGACGGGATGAGCACCTGTCCACCGGGGCCGATCAGCGCCTTTGCAGCCTGCCCGAGCGCGCCACCCGCCAGCAGTCCGAGGGCGCCGGTGGCGAACTCGGCGAACGTTCCGCGACCGGTCGCCCATTGCAGGCCGTCGATCGCGACGAGCGCGATGGACATGATGAGCGCCACCGTGCCGAGGACGGGGATGAAGAGCGAGAGGATCGCGATGATCGGCAGCGCCGCCCGGAGGATGTCCTCCAGGATCGGCACCACGTTGTCCATGAGCCAGTTGCCTGCGTCGGCGAGCCAGTCGCCGGCCGAGCCCAGGAAGTTCATGACCGGGTTGCCGGCGTAGGAGTTCAGCGTGTCGCTCGCGGAAAGCAGTGCTCCGGCCGCGGCGGCGGCGTCGGCATCGACCTCGTCCTTGAGCTGACGAGCGCGCGCGCGGATCGACTCCAGCTCGCCCTGCGCGTTCGCCAGCGCCGTCGACGCGTTCGACACGGCATCCGGGTCGGCGTCCTCGGCGTCCTTGTTCGCCTGCGCCTGCGCATGGGCCGATTCCGATGAGGCGACGCTCGCGGATGCCGCTGAGGCCTCCTCCGCGAGCGCTGCGGCACGCCGCTGGTAGTTGGTGAGCTGATCGGTCCAGGTCGCGAGGGCCGTCCGCGATGTGCGCAACGCCTCGCCGGTGTCACTGAGGTGCGGTCGGAAGTCCTCGCTGAGTGCGGCGCGGAACGCCGTCGCCGACTTCCCGATCCAGGCGGCGTCGTCGGAGCCGTCCATCATCGACAGCGCGTCATCGACGCCGTCGCAGCTGGTGGTGAGCGCATCCACATATCCGGAGAGCGTCGCGACATCGCCAGGGGCGGGGTCGAAGCCGAGAGCGGAGAAGTCGGTCACGACGCCGATCCTTCCTGCGGAACCATGCTGTTGCCGAGCTCGGTGTCGAGCTGCTGGAATGCCTCGAGAATGCCCTCGAGTCCCGTGCCCGCGTCTTCCGCATAGCGGGCGAGTTTGTCGATACCGCCACCCCACGAGTCGTGGAGATCCTCGAGACGCCGCCGCAGCACGTCTTGGGGCACGGCCGCGCCCGACACGTTCGACATCGCTCGTGTCGCCCCGTCGAGAACATCCCGCATGTTCGCGTAAGCGTTGCGGCTGGCGCGCATCGCGCCGTAGTCGATCCGCACGTCGACCATGGTCACCTCCGAGAATCGAGCGGAGCCGAGGCGCCCAGGACGCCTCGGCTCCGAGAAGACGAGATCAGCTGCCGGCGAGCTGCTGGTCGAGGTCCTGGATCGCGCGCATCATGCCCAGCAGCGACTCGGACATGTCGTTGATGCCATCGACCGCGTTCTTCAGACCGGTGGTGAGCTCGGAGTAGCCCTCACCGAACTTGCCCGACGCGTGCTGCGTCTTGAAGTCGTCGCCCAGAAGCGTGTCGACCTGCGACTTCAGGGTGTCCAGCTGACCCTGAATGTCATCACGAGCCTGCGCCAGCGAGCTCGCAACCTGCTCCATCTCGCCATAAGATGCACCGAAATCAGCCATGACGGCCCTCCTGAAAGTAGATGTCCCGACCCCCCTCCGGAGCCGACACAGAAAACCTATCGGCACCGATCACATCAGGTCGATGGGGAGAACTCCCCATCTCGGAATGTGCTAGGCAATCGCTTTCCTCTGGCAGCCCGTGGCGCAGTTCCGCCCTTCATGCCGAGAGGACGCGCCGTGATACCGCGGTCTTTTCCATCCCGCCCGTCGGTGGGCTCAGGTGAGGTGGCCGACACCCGCGAGCGCGGCCTTCGTGCGAGGCGACATGGCCTCCGGCGCCATCGTCATCTCGAGCTTCTCGACATCGGACCATCCCCGCGGAATCGGACGACGCGCGAGAGGAAGACGTGCAGGGCGATGTGAGCCGCGGCCGCGGCCAGCCAGAACGATCGCGGCGGGAACGATGTTGACGACGGCGATGATGATGAGCGGAACCCAGGCGTTCGGGAGGCTCCACCGCGGTCCGAACGTGCGTGACGCGTCAGGTTCGGACGGCTGTGCTGCGGCATGTTCCCACGGTCGATCGCGCGGATGCCGCAGCCTGTGGACAGTTCGGGTGAATGTCGGACGTCGGTGCCATGATTAGAACATGCATTCGAACCACGCATCCGACAGCGGGATGGGCAGCGACGCCGACGTCGCCGCGCTCGCGGCGCTGGTCGCGGATGCCGAGGCGGCTGCGGATGTGGTGCGGGCCGGGCAGGTCCGGGAGGTGCGGGTTCTGGTGGCGGCGGGGGTGCTGGCTGAGCAGCAGTCGGCGGGCGCGTCCGAGCGGGTGAAGGCGCGGGAGATGGCACTGATCGCCGCCGAGCTTGCCGGGGTGTTCGTCGCGACCGACCGGACGTTGCAGCGTCGCATCGACGAAGCCCGAGACCTCGTCGACAACTACCCGTTGACGATGGCGGCATGGGAGGCCGGGCGGATCGTCCGCGGGCACGTGCGGGTCATCCAGGACGTCGGATGCGTCATCCCGGCGGGTGACCGTGCGGAGTTCGAACGCCTCGCGATCGAGAAGTGCGAACGCGACGCCCCGAACCGGGTGCGCGACGCGCTCCAAATGGTCGCCGAACGGGTGCACCCGCGATCGTTCACGGAACGCCACGAGGAGGTCGCGGCGGGGAGGTGCGTCTCGGTCAAGCCCGGCCCGGACGGGATGTCGGATTTGATCGCGACGCTGCCGACCGTGATCGCCGACGGAATCGTCGACCGACTTACGCGACAGGCGCGGGAGATCATCAACGCACGACCTGCGCGCGACGCCGCGGGCGTTCCTGACGAGCGAGCCGACGCGAATGGCCGCGCACCCGACGCCGAAACGACGCTTGATGTCGGGTCGTCGTTCATCGACGACGGCCGGAGCATCGACCAGGTTCGAGCCGACGTGTTCTCCGACCTCCTGCTGGCCGGAACACCGACCCTCGATCCCACCGCGACCGGTGACGGCAACGGAACCCTCGGCGCGATCCGCGCACACGTGCAGGTCGCGGTATCCGCGCTGACGCTGATGGGTCAGGACGAGGGGCCGGCCGATCTAGCCGGGCGCTCCCCCATCGACGCCGCCACCGCCCGCGAGCTCGCGGGCAACGCCACCTCGTGGGACCGGCTGCTCACCCACCCCGTCACCGGAACCGTGCTGGAATGCGACGCGTACCGGCCCACCGCGGCGATGATCCGGTTGCTGCGAGCCCGGGACCGGCACTGCCGGTTCCCCGGATGCCGACAACCCGCCATCCGATGCGAACTCGACCACACCATCGCCGCATCCGACGGCGGCAAGACACACGTGTGCAACCTCGCCGACCTCTGCAAGCGCCACCACGACGTCAAACACCACACCAGATGGCACGTGGTACAACTCGCGGGTGGAACCCTCGTCTGGACCTCACCGACCGGGCGGGTCTATCGCGAAGACGCACCACCACCACTGGTCACCTTCACGATCCCAGAACCACACGGCACGGCTGAGCCACCACCCGACGTACCACCACCGTTCTGGCGCGCATCTCCGCCGTTCCGACGCGCAGCGCCAGGGTATGAAAGAACTCGGAATGCCGCTGGAAAGCGACCGTTTCGAGGCGACTGAACCGCGTCTCCGCGCTCAAGGAATGATCGTCGGCCCAGTCGGTGGCACTGTCGTTGAAGAACGTCATCCCACGTTCACGCTCTGCGGGCGGTCATCGTCCAGGTGCGCGGCGGACGGGCTCATGCGTCTGCGCCTCGGCGACGACGACTCTTCGCGGACGAGGCAGCCACGCCGAAGAGCAGCACGACGAACGCGCCGGCGCGAACGGCTGCTGCCACCCATTGCTCACCGAAGACGGTGTCACCCCACCGGGTGCCCCGTCGGGGACGAGGAGGAGAAAGCGAAAGCACTGACCATGGCCGGCGCCGTGGGGCCCAGTGGACCCCGCTGCCCTGACTCGTCGCCGGCTCGCGCACTGAGGGCGACCACCAGCGCGAGAACCCCGGAGAGGGCAGCGAGGCCGACCAGGATCGCCGTCGGCGCGAGGAAGAGCGGATAGGGGATGACGGGGTCCCACTTCGTGTCCATCGGTGCGCTCACTTGGCCACCCGATCGGTGAGACGACGGTGATCACCACATGGAGCGTTCGGCTCGCGGAGTGCGCTCGTCGTGGTGAGGCGGTCGCTGCGGCACGGCGCCCGGAGCGACAGAGACGCTCAGTGCGTCACCGTGACGACCGACGCGAACAGCTGCTCGAGGTCGGCCTGGACGTAGGCGATGACCGCCGCATCGTCGCTCGCATGCTCAACGCCGCACCTCATCGGCGCGCCGGGTGCGGGGCGATCGCACCGCGATGATGACGAGGAGCACGACCTGCGCCACGGCGAGTGCGAACCACAGCCGCAGTTGCGCTTCCGAGAACGACGTGCCCGCAGACGTTCCCACCACAGCGCGGTATCCGATCGCCGCGACCATTGCCACCGCGACGATCGTGGCGATGATCGCGGCATCCGTTCGCCTTGCCGCAGGCCGGACGACGGCCGCCGCGCCGAGAGCGAGAACCGCGACGACGGATGCCGTCACCATGATCGGAAGGGCGAGGCCGGGGTCGAGCCGGATACGCCGGAGCGGTGGATACATCACGGCAGCCGAGACGACCGCGGACGTCATCCCGGCGCCCGCGATCCACGCCCACCACCGCCCGCCCGCAGTGGCTGGCGACGCGCGGACCCGCCCCGACGACATCCGACTCAGCGGATGGTCTCGGTGACGGTGTCGGTCGACACGGCCTCCCCCGCGCCCGCCGCGACCGGACGAGACGCCGCGACGGTCTCGGACTCCACCAGCGGCATCTGCACCGTGACGGCACGACCGGCCTGCACGAAGATGCCGCGGCCCTCGGGGAAGTCGCTGCGCTTGACCTTCGGGAACGGCACCTTGAACACGGCGTCGCCGTCGAAGGCATCCGGTTTGAGGATGATGCCCTTGCGCCCGCCCTTGAAGTCGCCGACGAGGCCGAATCCGCTGGTCACCTGCGTGACGTCGGCGTCGCCGATGAGCAGGTGGTCGCTGCGGTTGACCGCCTGGAACAGGGCCTTCAGCGGGCGCTCCGCCGGCGAGTCGGCGAACTGCGGCACGTCTTCGACGACGATGAGGATGCGGCGCCCCAGCGTCTCGTCGGCGACGAGTTCGGCGAGCTCAGTGGCGAGTTCCTTCGCATCGTCGGGCGTGGTGGCACTGCGCACCCACGGCGCGAAATCGCGCAGCTGCGACCGGCGCCCGCCGAAGTGGAACAGCGTCACCTCGGGGTCGAGGCGCGTCATCGACGTGATGAGGGCCTTCATCGCGGTGGTCTTGCCGGCCATCGGCGGGCCCGCCACGACGAACGTTCCCACGGGGTCGAACTCGCGCGCAGCCAGGGTGTCTTCCGCGACGCCGAGCACCGGGAACTCGCCGATGCGGTCGGGAAGGTCCGCGGGCGCGAGACGCGTCGGCAGCGAACCGATCTCCGCGACCTCGCGCACGCCGCGCGATCGCAGCTCGTCGGCGAGCTGACCGAGCAGCTTCGTCTGCTCCGCGACGTTCGGCGTTCCGCCGAGGACGGCGATCTGCGTCTCGAACCCGTCGACGATCGCGCGCCCGGGCGCGGAGCGCTCGTCGAGGACGTCCTTCGGCGCGTTCAGCAGCGCGTAGGCGTTCTCGTCCGAGAGGCGCAGCACGACGCGGCGCGAGATGTTCGAGCTGACCGCCGTCGGCACCGAGCCGGAACGGTCGGCGGTGGCCACGACGTGGACGCCGAGCGGACGTCCCTCGCCGAGGATCCGCATGAACGCCTGGTAGAACGGCATCCGCGCCGTGGTGGATTCCCACTCGGCCCGGAACTGCGGCAACCCGTCGAGGAGCAGCACGATGCGCGCCTCGTCACGGCCGGTGAGATCGCGGTATTCGGCGATCGTCGACGCGTTGGCGGCGCTGAACCGCTTGCCGCGATCGTCGAGCACCTTCCCGAGCGAGCGCATGATGCGCTGCACACGCTCGGCGTCGTCGCCGGGGATCACCGACCCGACATGGGGCAGAATCTCGAGGCTCTTGAGCGATCCCGAGCCGAAGTCGAGACCGTAGACCTCGATGTTCTCGGCACGGCGGCCCGTCGTCGCGGCGGCGATGGCGATCGTGCGGAGGACCGTCGACTTGCCCGAGCCGCTGGTGCCGTACACGAGCATCGAGCCGTCGCGGTCGGGATCGAAGTACACCGCCTCTTGCAGCTGGCGTTCGGGGATGTCGCTCTTGCCGATGAGGATCGACCCGGCGCGACCCGCGGGCAGCGAACGGATGTCGACGGTGGTCTCGAGGTCGTCGAGCCAGGGCCGACGGGGTGCCGGGATCGCCGCTCGGTTCGCGGCGGCGACGAGGGTGGCGACGATGCGCTTCTGGTCGTTGGGTCCGGGATCGACCTCGGCGGCCGGGTCTTCGGGCTTCTCGTCGACCTCCCAGCGCTGCACCGACCCGAAGCGGAGCTCCGCGACGCTGACGTCGGCGGCGACGACCTCATCGGTGCTCCAGCCACCGGCATAGGCCGACTGGAAGGGAACGAGACGGCCGGGGCCGGTCTTGGCGATACCGCGGCCGGGGATGCTGGGGTCGAATCGGGCCGCCACGGGGTCGTCGACGACGTCCTTGGAATCCGACTCGTCGGCCATGCGCAGGGCGACGCGGAGGTTCGTGTTGGCGCGGAGGTTGTCCTTGATGACGCCGGCGGGACGCTGCGTCGCCATGATGAGGTGGATGCCGAGCGAGCGACCGCGCTGGGCGATGTCGACGACGCCGTCGACGAACTCCGGCACCTCGCCCGCGAGCGCGGCGAACTCGTCGATCACGAGCACGAGTGCGGGCGGCGTCTCGGGGTCGCGACGCTTCTCGAGCTCGAGCAGGTCCTTCGCCTTCTTGCGGTTGAACAGGTGCTCGCGGTGGTGCAGCTCGGCCCGGAGGCTCGTCAGGGCGCGACGGACCAGGTGCGGGCTCAGGTCGGTGACGAGGCCGACGGTGTGCGGCAGCTCGACGCAGTCGGCGAAGGCCGATCCGCCCTTGTAGTCGACGAAGAGGAAGGTGACGCGGTCGGGGCTGTGGGCCGCGGCCATGCCGAGCACCCACGCCTGCAGGAACTCCGACTTGCCGGCGCCCGTCGTACCGCCGACGAGGGCGTGCGGCCCCTGCGTCCGCAGGTCGAGCGTCATGGCGTCGGTCGCACCCTGGCCCACGATGGCGCGCAGGTTGCCGGCCTTCTTCAGCCGCGGCAGCGCTCCCCCGCTGCGGTCGAGGATCGTGTTGTTCTCGCGCCAGCGCTCGACAGCGAATGTCGGGTCGGAGGCGAGCTCGGAACCGACGAGCGAGAGGAACATCACCGAGTTCGGGATGTCGGAGGAGTCCTCGATGATCGTGCTGGCATCGGCCACCGGAGCGAGTCGCTTCGCGAGCACCGTCATGAGCTCGTTCGAGACGCCCTCGACCTCTGTGACGGGGTACTCGACGCCGCTGCGGACGGTTCCCACACGCGCCGCGCCGAGTCCCGCCGACACGTCGACGAACGTGCGGCACACGGCGGGCAGTGCGTCGACGACGGGCGCGACGAAGATGCCGTAGACACCGACGTCGGCGCCGCGCTCCAGCACCTGCGTGAGACGGGCACGATCGACCGGCGCGTCGGAGGTGACGATGACGAGCACCGCGGTCTGCCCCGGGAAGGTCGCCTCTTCGGCGGCGCGACGGACATCGGTGCCGTAACGCATCGGGTCCCAGTCGTCGTCGAACGGCAGACGGGGCGCGGCTGCCGCCTTCGATCGCCGCATCACGAGCTCCTCGAGCCCGGACAGCAGTGCGGCGCCGGTGGAGGCGGAATCCGACAGCGGCATGTCGCGGAACGGGCTGCGCTCGCTCGAGGTGTGCGGCAGCCACTTGAGCCACTCGAGCTCCTTCGCCCACTCGGGCTCGGTCAGCGCGACGGCGGCGAGATCGTTCGGGGAGTGCAGCCCGAACAGCTGCACGGCCAGCCCGCGGAGGGCATCCGCGGCCTCGCGTGCGCCGCCGGCGACGCCGAGCACGCCGACGCTCTGCAGCGACTCAAGGACGGGGACGCCGTCGATCATCCGGTAGCGCTCGCGCAGCCGGTCGACGCGCTCGACGTACTCCTGCAGCGCATCGGGGTTCTCAGCACGCTTGACGCTCGTGCGTGAAGGAGCCTCGGAGGTGCCCATCCGCACCGAGAGGAAGTTCCAGTGCTCGGGGCGCCGCGTCCACAGCATCGGGCCGAGCTGCATCGACTGCTCGAAGACCACGGCGACGGGCGGGACCTCGGCGTTGCGCACCTCGCGCTCACGCGGCCGCAGCCGGTACAGCTTCTCCTCGAGCTCCTCGAAGGTGCGCTCGAAGATTTCGACCTCTTTGCGCTGACGCTGGCCCAGCTGCGTCCGCTGCGAGATGAAGTTTCCGAGCAGCATCATCGGCGTCATGAAGACGATGAGCAGCGTGCGCGGCTGGTTGGTGATCGAGAACATCGCGATGCCCAGGATGAGGGGCGCGATGAGCATCGGCCATGGGAAGAGGCGCGACACCGGATCTTTCGGCATCCGCGGCTCTTCGAGCTCTTCGCCGACGTAGCGCGCCTCGACCCGCGGGCTGCGGTTGAACAGGAGACTGCCGCCCCGCTCGAGCACAGGATCCTGTTCGACGGGGGCGAAGCTCTCGACCATCGAGATGACGAGCTCGGTGTCGCCGAGCTGGAACCGCTGGCCGGGGATCACGCGCAGGCGCTGCACGAGACCGCCGTCGATGACGATTCCATTGGCGGAGTTCAGATCGACGAGCTCGACGGATGCCCCGATCTCGATGCGCGCGTGACGCTTGGACACCAGCCGGTCATCGAGCACGATGTCGTTGCCCTGCGAGCGGCCGATCGTGAAGTGGCCCTGCGGGAGCGAGAACTCGCGTCCCGCAAGCGGCCCGCCGACCACGTGGAGGATCGCGGCGACGGGGCCGCCGGCACCGCGGGTGGCGACGTAGTCCGCTCCGAGGTTCGTCACGGTGGCAACGAACCCCGAGCCGATCGGAGCATCGCTGACGAGCATGTTCGGGTCGAGCATGACGAAATCGGGCGACGTCGGCGGCGCCACCGTCAACGTCAGGACATCCGAGTCGCCCGCGGCGACTTCACGTCGCGGGTCGCTGTCGACGATCCGACGCGCGACGTCGTGCACGGTGGCGGTCGAGTCGGACGTGACGACGATGTCCGTCCCGGTGTGATCGCGGCGCTGCAGAGTCAGCTTGAGTCTCATCGAGGTTTCCTGTCAGCCGTGCGACGTCGGTCGGCGGGGAGTCAGCGGATCGCGACGACCGCGGAGCGGTCGCCGAAGCGGATGGTGTCGCCGTCGCGCAGCTCGACGGGCTGGCCGGGGACGAGGACCTGCTCTCGGGCACCGCGCACGAGAACGCTTCCGTTGGTCGAGCCGCGTTCGACAGCCACGACTCGGCCGCCGGAGCGAAGGAGCGCCCAATGGGTCTTCGAGATCGAACGCGTGTGGTCCACGACCGGAACGGGTGAGACGTCCACATCGTCGGGACCGGTTGCCGGGGCCCGGCCCAGAACGACGCCCCCGCCCGGCACCGCGATCGTGTCGCCCGAGTCGAGCGTGAGCTCGACGACCGCGGACGGCGCGGCCACCTGCTCGGCGGCGGGAACGGGTGCCGGCGCCGACACAGCGGGCGCAGCCGGGGCGGGGGCGGCCGGGGCAGGCGAAGCCGGGGCAGGCGGCGCAACGGGCTCTTCGAGCAGCGACGGCGGCGTCCACGGCGCCGCGCCGGCGGCGGGAGCGACGATCGCCCCCGGAGCAATAGCACCGGGCGTGGGTGCGCCGGCAGGCACTCCCGGCGCTGCGGGCGGCGGCGACGCCGCGGGCATGCCCGGTGCGGGTGCAACGAACGGCGCCGGCGCGACCGTGGTGGGGATGCCCGGGCGTTCCTCCTCCTCGACGGCATCCGTCTCGCCGATGATTCCGCTGCCGGGTGCGGAGCGAACGGCTCCGAGCACACCGCCCTTGTTTCGCGCGAGCGGAACGTACGACCCGGTGCCCGCCGAGGCGACGGGTGTCGCGAGCGACGGCAGCTCCGTCTTCACATCGAGCAGGTCCGTCGCGACCGTCTTCCTCGCGATGCGCATGCGCTTGTCGTCGTACGGGTTGAGCCCGCGCTTGATGTCGACGAGCCAGACGGCGGCCGCGAGATCGGGCCAGCTGCGGCCTCGCCGGTTGGGGTCGAACAAGGGCGAGAGCGCGATGACGAGCAGGGGGCCGAGAATCGGGACGATCATGCTCGCGCAGAGGACGAGGTAGCGCACGACAGCGCCTCGCCAGAAGCCGGGACGCTCCAGCGTGCGGACGTTCACGGCGCGCAAGCCCGTCAGCGCCTTGCCCAGAGTGACTCCACGGCGGCCGAGCAGGATGAGCTGGGTGAGGACGAAAGCCGTCGACAGACCCGAGCTCACGGCCGCGAGGATGATCAGCAGCAGCAGATCGTCACGGGCGCCGAGCGCCTCGACGGGCTCGGCCGCCAGAGCGATGCCGCTCAGCGCCGGAACCACGAAGACGAGCAGCGGCGACTGGATCAGGAGCAGGACCAGCGCTTCGATGGCCGTGGCCAGCACGCGCCGGCCGAACGGTGCTCGGCGCAGTCCGAGAGACGCGGCGTACTCCGGCCTCGGTCGGCCGTCCGCATCGAGCCCCTCGATCGTCCGAGCGCGCTCATCGATCTCCCAGATCACTCGTTCCTCCTCGAAACGATCCACACCCGAAGCGACCCTATCGCCCGTTCCGGGCCCGCCGATCACCTCTTGACTCGGCCGACCCCGCTCGGCGTCAGTGGAAGAAGTGGCGCTCGCCCGTGAAGAACATCGTCACGCCCGCGGCCTGGGCCGCATCGATGACCTCCTGGTCGCGCACCGAACCGCCGGGCTGGATGATCGTCTTGATCCCCGCGTCGATGAGGACCTGCGGGCCGTCGGCGAAGGGGAAGAAGGCATCGGATGCCGCGACCGAGCCGGCCGCCCGCTCTCCGGCGCGCTCGACGGCGAGGCGGCACGAGTCCACGCGGTTGACCTGTCCCATGCCGATGCCGACCGTCGCAGACCCCTGAGCGAGCACGATGGCGTTCGACTTGACGGCACGGCACGCCTTCCACGCGAAGATCATCCCCTCGAGCTCGGAGGGGTCGGGACGCTCCCCCGACACCAGCTGCCAGTCCGTGGCGACCGACTCGATGTCATCGGGGAAGCGGTCGGCGTCCTGCAGCAGCAGCCCGCCCGAGACGAGCCGGACGTCCATGCGCTCCTGACGCCAGTCGGCGGGGAGCCGCAGCACGCGGAGATTCTTCTTCAGCTTGAACACCTCGAGCGCGGCGGGCTCGAAGTCGGGAGCGACGATCACCTCGGTGAAGATGTCGCGCAGGTTCTCGGCCATCTTGAGCGTGACGGTCCGGTTGGCGGCGATCACCCCGCCGAATGCGGACACGGGGTCGCACTCGTGCGCGCGCAGGTGCGCGGATGCGATGGGGTCGAGCGCCTGCGGTGCGGTGACGGCGATGCCGCACGGGTTCGCGTGCTTGATGATCGCGACGGCGGGCTTGACCATGTCGAACGCGGCGCGCAGTGCGGCATCCGCGTCGACGTAGTTGTTGTACGACATCTCCTTGCCCTGCAGCTGCTCGGCCTGAGCGATGCCGTGGCCGCCCGCGCGCGTGTAGATGGCGGCGCGCTGATGCGAGTTCTCTCCGTAGCGCAACGTGGCCAGACGCTCGGCGCGGATCGTGAGGTGCTGCGGCAGCTCGTCGCCCTCGAGGGTCGACTCGGCGAACCACGTCGCGACGGCCCGGTCGTACTCCGCCGTGTGCGCGAAAGCGCGGGCAGCCAGGTCGCGGCGCTGCGCGAGGCTCGTCCCGCCGGCGGAGACCGACTCGATGATGGCCGGGTACGACGAGGGCGAGACGACGATCGCGACGTTGGCGAAGTTCTTCGCCGACGCGCGCACCATCGCGGGCCCGCCGATGTCGATCTGCTCGACGACGTCGTCGGGCGCAGCGCCCGAGGCCACCGTCTCGACGAAGGGGTACAGGTTCACGACGACGAGGTCGAACGCCGAGATGCCGAGCTCTCCGAGCTGGGCCTCGTGGCTCTCGAGTCGCAGGTCGGCGAGAAGACCGGCGTGAACGCCCGGGTGCAGCGTCTTCACTCGCCCGTCGAGCGACTCCGGGAACCCGGTGACCTCGGCGACATCGGTCACGGTCAGGCCCGCATCGCGGAGCAGCGCGGCCGATCCACCGGTTGAGACGATCTCGACACCGGCATCGGCGAGAGCCTGTGCGAGCGGCAGAAGATCGGTCTTGTCGCTCACCGAGATGAGCGCTCGGCGGACGGCGACGAGGTCGCGCGCGCGGTAGAGGGCGGGGTCGTGGCTCGGTCCGGCCATGGCGGTTCTCCTCGGGTGCGGTGTGGGGCCTGCGGTGCGTCAGGCGGTCGGAGCGGTCGGGTTCGGGGATGCGGGCGCGGCGAGGTCGATCTCGCCGGTGGCGATGCGCCGCACGACGTCGATGAGCAGTCGGCGTTCGACGGGCTTGATGCGCTCGTGCAGCGACGCCTCGTCGTCGGAGGGGAGCACGGGCACGCGCTCCTGGGCCAGGATCGGCCCGGTGTCGACGCCCGCATCCACGACGATGACGCTTGCCCCCGTCAGCTCGGCACCGGCTACGAGCGCATCGCGCACGCCGTGAGCGCCCGGGAACTCGGGCAGATACGCCGGGTGGGTGTTGATGATGCGGGGCGACCACGCGTCGACGACCGCGGCGGGCAGCAGTCGCATCAGCCCGCTGAGCACGATGAGGTCGGGGGCCCAGGCCGCCAGCTGGCGAGCGAGCTCGTCACCCCACTCCTCACGCGTCGCGTACTCGCGGAACGGGACCGCGAAGGTCGGGATATTGTACGCGTCGGCATGAGCGAGACCGTCGGCGGGCCGGTCGGCTCCGACGACCACCACGCGGGCGGGGAAGTCGGGCTCGGCCGCGGCGTCCAGGAGGGCCCGCAGGTTCGACCCGCCACCGGAGATGAGGACCGCGACCGTCAGCACCGTCCTACTCTACCCACGCCTTTCCGGCGGTCTGAGCCGGGTGTTCGGCATCGGCTGCCGAGGGGGCGTCGCGCCCGGGTTCGCGATGCGACGACCGCGGGCCGAGGAGGGCGATCGCGGCACCGATGCCGACCTCGACCGCGAAGGCGAGGCCGACGGCGCCCGCGGACGGGCCGATCTGGTCGAGCCGGTCAGGACCGAACGCGCCGGATGCCGACATCGACAGCACCGCGACGGCGAGACCGCCTCCGACCGCCAGAATCGCGGCGGCGATGAGCCGGGGCGCGACGGGCTCGGCGGCGAGAGCGGATGCCGGCGCCGGAAGCCTGCGCCGTGCCGCCGCCCCGGCGACGAATCCCACCGCGACGAACAGCAGCGCCGCGAGCAGCAGCATCGGCGGCGTCGCCGGCGGGACGGCTCCCAGCACGGGGATACCGGGGATCACACCCAGCTGCGTGCCGGAGGCGGCGACCGTCGAGCCGGCGCCGAGCGAGAACCCGGGGCCGGCCGCGAACGCGCCGCCCCACACGAAGAAGGTCGGCAGGTACGCCGCCTGGCCGATGGTGATGACCGTCGCGCCGATCGCGTCGACGTTGGCCGCCTGGAAGAGCGCCACGATGTCGCCGCCGCGGACGAGCATGGCGATGCCGACGAGGAGGGCACCGACCGCGACGAAGCCGAGAACGGCGATCGCGAGGCCGCGAGCCCCCGCCGATACCGCGGCGGCATGACCGCTGCGGTCGAGCCGCACGAAGAGCGAATCGACGGGGCCGTCGTCGCCGTCGCGCCACGCGCGGGTCACGGAGCCGACCAGGGCCGGCACCGCGAAGACGGCGGTGGGCAGCAGGACGGCCTGCCAGGTCTCGACGACGGCGTACGGAGTCGAGGCTGTCGCGGCGAGGATGGCCGAAACGACGGCGACGGTCGATGCCCCCGCGAGCACGCCCGTGAACCCGGCTCCCGCGCCGGCAGCGCGCGATCCCGACCGCGCGGCGAAAAGCGCGATGAGCAGCGCCACGGCGAGGGGCGCGAGCGAGAGCGAGAACGACATCGCGTCGGCGCCGATGCCGGTTCCCACCGTGTACTCCTGCGGCAGCGTCACCTCCAGCGGCACCAGGTTCCCGAACTGCCAGAGGCGCACCGACGCGGGCCAGAGCGACGACCAGTCGGCTCCACCACCGAAGGCGACGGCCCAGAGGACGGTCAGCGGCGCCAGGGCCGCGGCAACGCCGACGGCCACCGCGACGAGGGCGTCGAAGGCGGAGAGGAGGGCGACGAGCAGGCGATTCATGCCTGATCGACCCTACCCAGCGAGCCTGTGCGTGTCGGGCGGACGCGCGCGGGGCGCTACCGTCTTCTCGGAGGATTTTGTGAACACTACGCAATCGCGCGCGCCCCAGGGTGCCATCGACCGCTTCTTCGACATCAGCCGACGCGGCTCGACGATCGGCACGGAGGTCCGCGGCGGCCTCGTGACCTTCGTCACGATGGCCTACATCGTGATCCTGAACCCGATCATCCTGTCGGGCAAGCCGGATGTCGCGGGGACCACCCTCGACTTCGCGGCGGTCAGTGCCGCGACCGCTCTGACCGCGGGTGTCATGACCATCCTGTTCGGTCTCATCACGCGTCTGCCCTTCGCCTTCGCCGCCGGCCTGGGCATCAACGCCTTCGTCGCGTTCGGGGTCGTCGGCGAGGTCACGTGGGCAGAGGCGATGGCGCTCGTCATGATCAACGGCGTCATCATCGTGCTGCTGGCCGCCACCGGCCTGCGCAAGCTCATCTTCGATGCGGTGCCCGTGCAGCTGAAGCTCGCGATCACGGTGGCCATCGGCCTATTCATCGCGTTCATCGGCTTCGTCAACTCCGGTTTCGTGACCTCGACCGGACAGGCCTCTCCCCCGGTCGGTCTCGGCGTCGGCGGGTCCGTCGCGTCGGTGCCGACCCTGATGTTCGTCATCACCCTCCTGCTGACCGGCATCCTCGTCGCTCGCAAGGTCAAGGGCGGCATGCTCATCGGCATCGTCACGGGCACGGTCCTGTCGATCGTCGTCGAGGCGATCTGGCATCTCGGCGCGGCCACCGAGAACCCCGGCGGGTGGGGACTGACCGTCCCGGCCCTCTCCGGCTCGCCCGTCAGCGTCCCCGACCTGAGCCTCATCGGCGCAGTCGACTTCGGGTTCGACCTCGGCAAGGTGAGCATCGTGACCCTCGTCATGCTCGTCTTCACCCTCGTCTTCTCCAACTTCTTCGACGCGATGGGCACCATGACCGGACTCGCGAAGGAGGCGAACCTCGCCGACGCGAAGGGCGACTTCCCGCGCATCAAGTCGGCGCTGATCGTCGAGGGCGTCGGTGCGATCGCGGGTGGCGCGACGAGCTCGTCGTCGGCCACGGTCTTCGTCGAGTCCGGCTCGGGCATCGGCGAGGGCGCGCGCACAGGCCTCGCCAACGTCGTGACGGGCCTCGTCTTCCTGCTGGCGATGTTCTTCACGCCGCTGACCTCGATCGTGCCCACCGAGGTCGCCGCGGCGGCACTGGTCATCGTCGGAGCCATGATGCTGTCGCAGATCGCGCACATCGACCTGACCGACTTCCGCGTCCTGCTGCCGGTGTTCCTCACGGCGACCGTCATGCCGCTCACCTACTCGATCGCCAACGGCATCGGTGCGGGCTTCATCTCGTGGGTGCTCGTCAACGCTCTCTCGGGCCGCGTCAAGCAGATCAGCCCGCTGCTGTGGGTCGTCGCCGGCGGATTCGTGATCTTCTTCGCCCGCGGGCCCCTCGAGGCGCTCCTCGGAGTCTGACCCGACCGCGGCACGCCGCCGCCGGGCGCAGCTCCGGAGAACAGCGAAGGGGCGGATGCCGCAGCATCCGCCCCTTCGTCGTATCCCGAAGCGTCAGAGCTTCTCGATGATCTCCCGCATGAGCGCGGCGGTCTCGGAAGGCGTCTTGCCGACCTTGACTCCGGCGGCCTCGAGGGCCTCCTTCTTCGCCTGCGCCGTGCCCGCGGAGCCGGAGACGATGGCGCCGGCGTGGCCCATGGTCTTGCCCTCGGGGGCGGTGAAGCCCGCGACATAGCCGACGACCGGCTTGGAGACGTGCGCCTTGATGTACTCGGCCGCGCGCTCTTCGGCGTCGCCGCCGATCTCGCCGATCATGACGATGGCCTTCGTCTCGGGGTCGGCCTCGAACGCCGCGAGGGCGTCGATGTGCGTGGTGCCGATGATCGGGTCGCCGCCGATGCCGATGGCGGTCGAGAAGCCGAGGTCGCGCAGCTCGAACATCATCTGGTAGGTCAGGGTGCCCGACTTCGACACGAGGCCGATCGGGCCCTTGCCCGTGATGTTCGCCGGCGTGATGCCCGCGAGAGCCTCGCCGGGCGTGATGATGCCGGGGCAGTTCGGCCCGATGATGCGGGTCTTGTTGCCCTTCGACTTCGCGTAGGCCCAGGCCTCGGCCGACTCGCCGACGGGCACGCCCTCGGTGATGACGACGAGGAGGGGGATCTCGGCGTCGATGGCCTCGACCATGGCGTCCTTGGTGAACGCGGGCGGCACGAACGCGACCGAGACGTCGGCGCCGGTCTTCTCGATCGCCTCGGCGACCGATCCGAACACGGGCAGCTCGACGGCGTTTCCGTCGGCATCGGTGTGCGAGACGGTGGTGCCGGCCTTGCGGGCGTTGACGCCGCCGACGATGTTGGTGCCCGCCTTGAGCATCAGCGCGGTGTGCTTGGTGCCCTCACCGCCCGTGATGCCCTGGACGATGACCTTGGAGTCCTTGTTGAGGTAGATAGACATGTCGTTGGTCCTTTTCGCGTCCGGAGCTCAGGCGTTCGCCAGCTCGGCGGCCTTGTCGGCGCCCTCGTCCATACCGGCGGCGAGGGTCACGAGCGGGTGGTTCGCGTCGGCGAGGATCGCGCGGCCCTCGTCGACCTGGTTGCCGTCGAGACGCACGACGAGCGGCTTGGTCGCCGAGTCGCCCAGGATCTCGAGGGCCTTGACGATGCCCTCCGCGACGGCGACGCACGACGTGATGCCGCCGAAGACGTTGACGAAGACGCTCTTGACCTGCTCGTCGCCGAGGATGACGTCGAGACCCGAGGCCATGACCTGGGCGTTCGCGCCGCCGCCGATGTCGAGGAAGTTGGCGGGCTTGACGCCGCCGTGCTTCTCACCGGCGTAGGCGACGACGTCGAGGGTCGACATGACCAGACCCGCACCGTTGCCGATGACCCCGACCTGACCGTCGAGCTTGACGTAGTTCAGGCCCGATTCCTTGGCCTTGGCCTCGAGCGGGTCTGCGGCGCCCTTGTCCTCGAGCTCCTCGTGCTCGGGGTGGCGCACCTCGCTGGCGTTCTCGTCGAGCGAGACCTTGCCGTCGAGGGCGACGATGTCACCGGCGCCCGTGCGGACGAGCGGGTTCACCTCGACGAGGGTCGCGCCCTCGCCCTTGTAGACGTCGTAGAGCTTGACGAACACGTCCGAGACCTTCTCGACGAGGTCGTCGGGGAAGTTCGCGGCCCGGGCGATCTCGACCGCCTTGTCCTTATCGATGCCCTGCAGCGGGTCGACCTCGATGCGCGCGAGCGCCTCGGGACGCTCGACGGCGAGCTCCTCGATCTCCATGCCGCCCTCGACCGAGCACAGGCTCAGGTACGAGCGGTTGGCGCGGTCGAGCAGCACCGAGAAGTAGAACTCCTCGGCGATGTCGGCGCCCTGCGCGATCATGACGCGCTGGACCACGTGGCCCTTGATGTCGAGGCCCAGGATGGCCTCGGCTGCGGCGTATGCCTCGTCGGGGGTCTTGGCAACCTTGACGCCGCCGGCCTTGCCGCGACCTCCGGTCTTGACCTGAGCCTTGACGACGACGACACCGCCGATCTTCTCGGCCGCCGCCTTCGCCTCCTCAGGGGTGTCGGCGATGATGCCGGCGAGCACCGGCACCTCGTACTTCTCGAACAGGTCTCGGGCCTGGTACTCGTAAAGGTCCACTGCAATCCTTCGCTGGGCGACGGTGGGTGATGGGCGTGAAGAATCTCGATGTCGAGAGATCGCCCGATCGGAAAGCCTACTACCCGCGCCTGACGGCCCCGTGTCCGCTCCCCGCCGAACGGAGGGGGCTGTGTCAGATCCAGCCGCGCTCGCGCGCCATGATCGCCGCCTGCTGCCGGGTGGCGAGATGGAGCTTGCCCAGCACCGACGAGACGTGGTTGCGGACCGTGCCCGCCGACAGATGCAGCGTCGCCGCGATCTCGGCGATCGTCTCGCCTCGGGCGCCTGCCCGCAGCACGTCGAGTTCCCGATCGGTGAGGGGGCTCCGCTCGTCACTGAGGGCGTCGGCGGCGATCTCGGGGTCGACGTAGCGTCGCCCCGCAGCGACCTCGCGGATGACGGCGGCGACGTCGTCGGCGCGGCGGGATTTCGGCACGAAGCCGTCGACGCCGGCGCTCAGCGCGCGCCGCAGCACACCCGGCCGCGCGTGCCGGGTGACGACGACGCAGCGCGCCGGAACCCGCTGCCGGATGCGGGCCGCCGCCTCGACCCCGTCGATGCCGGGCATCTCGAGGTCGAGCAGGCAGACGTCGGGACGCAGCTCGAGCGCCTGTTCGACCGCGCTCTCGCCGTCGCGGCATTCGGCGATCACCTCGAGGTCGTCCTCGAGCCGGAGCAGCGCGGCGAGGGCCGAACGGATCATGTCCTCGTCGTCGGCGATGAGCACCCGGATCACCGCGGCATCCCCTCGCCCGCTTGCTCCCGCCTCGCGGCGGCCGCGGGGGCTTCCGCGGGTACCGAGACGACGACCTCGAACCGGTCGTGCTCGCGGCGGGTCCGCAGATCGCCGCCGGCCACCCCGACCCGGTGCGAGATGCCCGCGAGGCCCGAACCAGCGCCGAGCGACGACGTCGGGCCCGGGTCGTTGGCGAAGACGACACGCCAGAATCCGCCGTCGCGATCGAGCCGCACCTCCGCCCATCGCCCACCGCCGTGCTTGAGCACGTTCGTCGTGCACTCCCGGACCACCGGCCCCAGGAGGTCAGCGGGGGCGAGGACGGCGTCGGCGGCCACGTCCGACCGCACCGCGAGTCCGGCCGCGCGCAGCAGATCGGCGGCGTTGGCCAACTCATCGGGCAGGGGCACGCCGCGGAAGCGTCCGGCGAGTTCTCGGGTGCCCGTTCGCGCCGCGTCGACGGAGGCGCGGGCCAGGCGGATCTGTTCCCCCGCGGCATCCGGATCCCGGGCGAGCATCCGCTCGGCGAGCTCCAGCTGCAGCGCGATCACCTGCAGGTGGTGCCCCTGCAGGTCGTGCAGCTCCCCCGCCAGGCGCAGCCGCTCCTGCGTCGCGGCGAGGCGCGACTCGGTCGCACGCGCACGATCGAGCTCGAGCACCACGTCCCAGGACCACAGCGACAGAGCGATGGATGCCGGCAGAGCGACACCGAAGACGAGGAGAGCGAATGTCAGCGAGCCCGCACCCTCGAGACGGGCACGCTCGGCGAACCAGAGCGCCACGAGCGCCGCCTCCACCAGGATCACTCCACGCCATCGGATGCCGGGCCCCCAGCGCACCTGGCACAGGATGGTCGCCAGGACCGAGGCCCCGAACAGCACCGACACGGTCGCCGCGCCGAGCAGCACCGATCCGCCCGTCCCCAGCAGAACCGGCCACGACAGGAAGCGGCGCAGGCGAGGCGGGCGATCCGCTTCCCCCACATCGCCGTCGGCTCGGTATCGAACGAGCAGCACGACCGTCGACACCAGGACGGCGATCGATCCGACCGCGTATCCGACGATCACTGCCGGATCCTCCAGGCGGGTGCGGACCAGCAGTGCCCACAGGCTCCAGATGCCGAGCGCCGAGATCATGAAGAAGACGATGGACACGGCGATGTACCACGAGGTGGCCACGACCTCGCGGGCGAGCGTCGTGCTGCGCGGCGCGGCTGCCGGGCGAGGGTCGCGGTCGTTCACGAGGCCCACAGTACGGCCATGACGTTTGTCACGGTCCGGGTCGCAGAACCTCCCGGACTCCGGTGACGCCCCGGCACTCCCGTGAGCGTCGGGCCGCCGCTGGGATGGATCCATGACCAATCCCTTCGCAGACCTCATCCTCGGCTTCCAGGACCTCGTGGCCCGGATGCCCGACATCCTTCAGCCCGTCATCGTCGCCCTCGCCGGCGCTGTGCCTTTCATCGAGGGCGAGGGCGCCGCGGGCATCGGCATCATCGGCGGCATCCACCCCGTCGTCGCCGCGCTGGCCGGCGCCATCGGCAACTTCGTCTGCGTCGCGGTCGTCGTGCTCGTGGCCGCTCGTGTCCGCACGGCCGTGACGACGCGCGGCGGGGCACCCGAGAAGCCGAAGTCCGCCCGAAGCGAGAAGTTCCAGAAGGCGTACCACCGCTACGGCACCCCGGGCGTGAGCCTGCTCGGTCCGCTTCTGCTGCCCACGCAGTTCACCGCCGCCGCCCTGACCGCCACCGGAGTGCCCCCGCGCACCGTCCTGCTCTGGCAGGGAGCGGCGATCGTGATGTGGACGACGATCATCACGCTGTTCATCACCGGAGTGCTCTACGTCGCCACCTGACGCGCACGCAACCCCCAGGCCGTATTCAGCGGCGGGCATGCCGCGGAATGCAGGATGGGGACATGACCGCCCTCGAGTCCCGCCCGTGGCTGTCGGCCTACGCCGACGGCGTCCCCGCCGAGATCGACGAGGTGACGCAGACCCTGCCGGAGATGCTCGCCGCGACCGTCGAACGGCACGGCAACCGGACCGCTCTGGAGTTCTTCGGCGCCACCATGACGTATCGCGAGCTCGGCGCGAACGTCGACCGGGCCGCCGAGGGGCTGCGCCGGCTCGGGGTGACCGCGGGCGACCGGGTGGCGATCGTGCTGCCCAACTGCCCGCAGCACGTCGTCGCGTTCTACGCGACGCTGCGCCTCGGCGCGATCGTCGTCGAGCACAACCCGCTCTACACGGCCCGCGAGCTGCGCCACCAGTTCGAGGACCACGGCGCGCGCTTCGCCATCGTGTGGGACAAGACCGTCGACACCATCGCCGACTTCCCGACCGATCTGCGCGTCGAGCGCATCATCAGCGTCGACGTCACCGAGGCGCTCCCCCGCGGCAAGCGGATGCTGCTCCGGCTGCCGATCGCGAAAGCACGGGAGTCGCGCGCCCAGCTGACCGCGAAGCCGCGGACCAAGGATGCACTGCCCTGGTCGAAGCTCGTCGACCACCGCCCCCTGTCGCGTCGTGTGGCGGGGCCGACCCTCGACGACACGGCGTTGCTGCAGTACACCAGCGGCACGACCGGCATCCCCAAGGGCGCCATCCTGAGCCACCGCAACCTGCGGGCCAACGCGATGCAGGGGCGCGCGTGGGTTCCTGGGCTCGTCGAGGGCGAGGAGACGTTCTACGGCGTCCTGCCGCTCTTCCACGCCTACGGCATGACGCTCTGCCTGACCTTCGCGATGAGCATCGGAGCGAAGCTCGTGCTCTTTCCGAAGTTCGACGTCGGCCTCATGGCGGATGCCGCGAAGAAGAGCCCGCCGACGTTCCTTCCCGCCGTGCCGCCGATCTACGACCAGCTCGCCCGCGCAGCATCCCGCGGCACCATCGACCTCTCGCGCGTGCGGTTCGCGATCTCGGGAGCGATGAGCCTGCCGGTCGCCACCGTCCGCCGCTGGGAGGACACCACGGGCGGGCTCCTCGTCGAGGGCTACGGCATGACCGAGTCCTCCCCCGTCGCGCTCGGCAATCCCATGGGTCCCTCGCGCCGCCCCGGCACGGTGGGGGTGCCGTTCCCGAGCACGGACATCCGCATCGTCGACCCCGACGACCCGTCGGTCGACCGCGAACCGGGCGAGGAGGGCGAGCTGCTCCTGCGCGGTCCCCAGGTGTTCTCGGGCTACTGGCGCCGCCCCGCCGAGACCGCCGACGCGCTGCTGCCCGGCGGCTGGCTGCGCACCGGAGACATCGCCGTCGTCTCGCCCGACGGTTTCGTCACGATCGTCGACCGGCTCAAGGAGCTGATCATCACCGGCGGGTTCAACGTCTCGCCCAGCGAGGTCGAAGACACCCTGCACGCGCACCCCGACGTGGAGGCGGCGGCCGTCGTCGCGGCTCCCCGCTCATCCGGTGGCGAGGAGGTCGTCGCCGCGGTCGTGTTGCGCGAGGGCGCTTCGCTGGACGTCGAGGGGCTCCGCGACTTCTGCCGGACGCGTCTAGCCGCGTACAAGGTCCCGCGCCGCATCGTCGCGGTCGACGACCTGCCCCGGTCGCTCATCGGCAAGGTGCTGCGACGTCAGGTGCGCGAACAGCTGCTCGCGCGGGACTGACCTCTCGGGTCAGCGCAGACGTCGCAGGCCCGTCGAGGCGGGACCCTCGATGCGCTCGCCGTCGGGGGTGAAGCGCGACGCGTGCAGCGGGCAGTCCCACGTGCACTCGAGGTCGTTCCACTCGAGCACACCGCCCATGTGCGGGCAGATCGCGCTGACCGCCCGTGTCTGACCGTCGACCGTCGAGACGCCCACCGGCCGGGCGTGGTGCTGCGCGACGGTCCCTTCGCCTTCCGCAGGCTGCGCGACCGGGGTGGACCGGGCCAGCGCCGCGGTCCAGCCCTGCGCGGCGACGGCTCCGACCTTCGCGTTCTCGGAGACCCCGCGCGCCAGGTCTGCGGGCACCGTCAATCGCGTTCCGATGACCGTCATCCAGGTCGGCCGCTCGCGCATCTTCTCGCCGCGCAGTTCGCTGGCGATCCGCAGGGCCGCTGCCGGCGCGTTCGTGAGCCCCCACTTGGCGTAGCCGGTCGCGAAGCGCACGCGTCCGAGCGAGCGCGGCATCGAGCCGATGAACGGCACGAGGTTGTGCGAGGTGTAGTCCTGCGCCGACCAGCGGTGGGTCTCCGCGCCCACCGGGAACGTGTCCCGGGCCCACGCGATGAGCTCGTCGAGTTTCGCGAGCTCGCTGTCGGTCCGGCCGACCGGGTGTCCGGCGCCGCCGACGATGAGCTGCGGTGACCGCTCCGGGCCGGCACCGTCGGCGGCCGTCGCGGTGCGCACCGACCGGGTGGGACTGTCGGCCGACAGGTACATGCCGTCGGGCACCTCGCCCTCGAGGTCGAACGACACGCACGCCGACCGCATCCCGCTCACCTTGGCGAAGTAGAGCCCCCGATCGGTGATGGGGGCACCCGTGGCGAGCACGATCTTCCCGGCGAACAGCGGGCCCGCCTCGGTGTCGACCCGCGGCCTCGGCACGACCCGCACCCGGCTCACCGCCGTGCCCAGGTGGAGCCGACCTCCGGCCGCGACGAACGCGGTCGCCAGTGCCGCCAACAGGCTCATGGGGTCGATCGCGCGCTGATCATCCAGAGCGACGGCGCCGGCCATGTGGACGGGACTGGCGGCGAGCTCGTCGGCGCCCGCGAGCCGCACGTCGAGGCCCGCCTCCCGGGCCGCCCGGTACTCCTCGGTCACGGCCGCCACGCCTTCGGCCCCCTGCGCATGCGTGTACGCGGTTCGGGTCGTGGTCGAGACCCCGAGCTCGTCCGCGGCGCGGGTGATCCACTCGAAGCCGTCGCGGTTCGCGTCGACGTAGGCCCGGACGAGGGATGCCGGGTGGTGCCGGCGGAGCGATGACAGCGTCGCGCCCTGCAGAAGCGAGATCTTGCCGGTGTTCGAGCCCGAGGCGAGCTCGCCGATGCCGCCGCGCTCGACGATCGCGACATCCATGCCGCTCCGGACCAGCTCGAGGGCGGTGGCGAGGCCGGTCAGCCCCGCGCCCACGATGATCACGTCGTGGCGTCGACCGGGTTCGAACGGCGTTCCGGCGGGCACGGTGACGTCGGACTTCCAGAGCGCGGTCATCTTCGCAGTCAACGCCGAGCGCCGGACGGCGGCAAGCGACTTGACACTAGGCTCGGTGCCCATGACCGAGGCCTCCCGCACCCCCGGCGACCCTCTGGTGGCCGCGGCCGTCGCGATGTTCGACGAGCAGGGGTACGAGCGCACCTCGGTCGACGACATCGCGCGGGCGGCGGGTCTGTCGCGGTCGACGTTCTTCCGGCAGTACGGCGGCAAGGACGATGTGGTCTTCGCCGACCACGACGTGGCGATCGCGACGCTGCGCGAGCTGCTCGAGACGCCGCACGAGAGCCCCTGGCGGGCCGTGTGCGACGCCGCCCTCGCGGCCTTCGACCATTTCGCCGCCGATGTCGAGCTGGCGCGACGCCGGTATCGCGTGGTGCGGGGTGTCCCGGCGCTGCGCGAGCGCGAGATCGTCATGGTCTTCCGTTACGAGCGGCTCTTCGGCGACCACCTGCGCGAACGCCTGCCCGACCTGGATCCCGCCGAGGCCGTCGCCTTCAGCGCGGCGGTGACCGCGGTGCACAACCATGTCCTGCGCCGCCTCCTGCGCGGCGACGACGCGGTCACGCGAGCCACGGTGGAAGCCGCGCTGGACGACCTGCTGCATCGCTTCGGCGTGCACCCCGACGGTCAGGCGCCCGCCGCCGACGACGTCGTGGTGGCCGTCTTCCCCCGCCGCATGCCGCTCGCCGAGGTCACCCGCCGTCTCCGCGCCGATCTCTCCTGAGTGCAACCGGTGACACTCAGTGCCACTAGGGGCGATACTGGATGTCATGAGCGATGAAGCCGACCGTGATCTCGACGCGCTCCCCGGCGAGCGCGTCGCCTCGTATGTCCTGACGGGACGCCGCGACACCGACTACTACGGCGTCTTCGCCGACGTCGACGACGAGGACCGGGCCGCCTGGAACCGCGCCCGCGCCTTCGTCGACGAGGTGGGCGACCGGATGCAGCAGGCCTGGGACTCCGCGATCTACCCGCTCGACCTCGTCCGGCGGATGGGCGAGCTCGATCTCTTCGTCGACGGCATCGAGCATGCGGACCTGACGCGCATCACACCGCTCGGGGCGGGCCTGGTGACGATGGAGATCTCACGCGGCGACGGCTCGCTCGGCACGGCGCACGCGGTGCAGGGCGGGCTCGCGCTGCGCACCCTCGCGCTGTTCGGCTCGCCCGCCCAGCAGGAACGCTGGCTGCGCCCCCTCGCGACGGGCGAGGTGCTGGGCAGCTTCGCCCTCACCGAGCCCGACCACGGCTCCGACTCGGTCTCGCTCGAGACCGTCGCCCGCCGCGAGGGCGACGAGTGGGTGCTCCGCGGCGCCAAGAAGTGGATCGGCAACGGCGCCTCGGGCGGCATCACGTTCGTGTGGGCACGCGTCGACGATGAGGGCGATGATCTGCACGGCTCGGTGCGCTGCTTCCTGGTCGAGCAGGACCGCCCGGGCTACACCGGCACCGTCATCGCGGGCAAGGCTTCACTGCGCGGCATCCACCAGGCTCACGTGGCCCTGCGCGACGTGCGGGTTCCGGCCGACGCGGTGCTGGAGGGCACGAGGTCGTTCCGGGATGCCTCGACCGTCCTCTACGCCACCCGTTCGGGGGTCGCGTGGTCGGCGCTCGGCCACGCGACCGCCTGCTACGAGGCTGCGGTCACCTATGCCGGGGAGCGCATCCAGTTCGGGCGGCCGCTCGCCCGCTCGCAGATGGTGCAGGAGCGCCTCGCGCAGATGCTCGACGAGCTCACCGCGATGCAGCTCTACTGCCGCCGCCTCGCCGACCTCGAGACCGCCGGCGGCCTGCGCCCGACCCAGGCCTCCCTGGCGAAGTACCACAACACCCGCGCCGCACGGCGGATCGCCCAGGTCGCGCGCGACCTGCTCGGCGGCAACGGCATCCTGCTCGAGAACGGGGTCATGCAGCACATGGCCGACATCGAGGCGATCCACACCTACGAGGGGACCGAGAGCGTGCAAGCGCTGTTGCTCGGCCGCGACATCACCGGCGTCGGCGCGTTCACCTGATCCGCGGTGGGCGGCGGCTCAGCGGGCGCGCCGCCGCGCGATGACGGTCACGACGAGCGCGATGATCCCCGCGCCCAGCACGACGACGGCGATCGACGACCAGGGCACGGCCGGCGTCGAGAACCCCGAGGATGCCGCTTCGGGCAGCGGCACGCGATCGTCGCCGAGCGAGATCGGGGTCACCGCGACCTCGCCGGCGGCGAAGAACAGCGGCGTAATCGGCAGCTCGATGCGCTGCGTCGCCGATCCGCCGGGCAGCACCTCGAGCGCTTCACCGGCACCCCTGCCCGGCATGAGCCCCAGCGGCCCCGCGGCATCGGCGGCGGCGCTCGCCCCGAACCGGACGTTGCCGGTATTGGTCACCTGATACTCGACCGTCAGGGTCCCGGGCGCGAACGGAATCCACGACGGTCTGAAGCTCGCCGTGGCGGCGTCGATCCGCAGCGCGGGGGCGATCTCGCCGGCAACCTGCAGGTGCACGCGCACGCCGACGCGGTGCGTCACCGTCACACCCGTCTCGTCGGTGCTGAGTCCGACGACGATCCCCGCGGGATGATCGCCCGGCGTCGCGTCCGCCGGAACGGTGATCGTCACCGGCAGCACCCGAGTCTCGCCCGCCGCCAGGGCCAGCGACCCGCCGTCGAGCCCGCCGACATCGATCCACGCGCCGCCCGCCTCCGGCTCATCGGTGCGGACGTCGTAAGCACCGTCGGTGCCGACGAGCCCGTCACCGGCGGAGACGGCGAAGACGGCGGGTTCGGCGGAGTGGTTGGTGACCGCGACGGCGTCGGTGATCGCGGCGCCCGGGTCGATGGTGTGCCGCAGCGACACCCGGCCGTCGGGTCCCGCAGCGTCGGCGGGGACGACCCCCCACTCGATCGCGGGGGACTCCGGCGCGGCAGCCGATGCCGGGACGACGGTGAGCGAAGCGGACGCCGTGAGCGCGACGAGGACGCCGGTCGCCAGCAGCACGGCACGGACGAGAGGGATGCGGGGCATGGTGTCTCCGGTGAGCGTGGGCGGGGACGGGCGGGAGCCCGCCCCCGCCGATGGGGGTGTGCTGCGCGGGACGCTCAGTCCTGCGCGAACAGGGTGAGCGTGATCTCGCTGCCGTACCGACCGCCCGCTGCCTCGGCGGGGATCGACAGGTCGAGATCAGCGCCCACGACCGTCGCGCCCAGGCGCGAGGTGCGGTCCGCAGCCGCCAGAGTCGCGGGAGCCTCGAGGGTCGCGCGCCCGCCCGCGGCGGCGCCCGACTCCGACCGGATCACGCGCGGCGTCCAGGCGAGGTTCTCCGCCGCGAGCGTGCGGTTGCCCGCGACGAAATCGGTCGCGGAGCCCGCGAGCGTCCAACCGCGTCCCTGGGCGCGGACCTCATTGCGCGTATCGGCGACCGTCACGAGCGGCAGAGTGGCGTCGAGCCCCTCCCCCGAACCGCTGAACGACACCCGCTCGCCGTGGCCGGCGACGCTCAGGCTCAGGGCCCCCTCCGCCTGATGTCCCGCGACCGTGGCCTCGAGCGCCACCGCATCCGCCGAGCTGCGCTCGCCGTGTCCGAGGAAGTCGAAGATCGTCTCGCCGATCGCGGTGTTGTCGAGATAGGCGCCGCGGACGACGTCCCACTGATCGGCGCGCGCCTCGAGCACTTCGGCCCCGGCACCCTTGGCGAAGAGCGGAACGAGCGCGTTGGTGTGTCCACCCGAGTGCCAGGTGAGGTCCGGCAGCTGACCCGCCGTTCCCGTCATCGGCGTCCATCCGGCCTCGGGACCGGCGCCCGCACCCGCGAGGTAGCCGGTCTCGTGGTCTGCGGTGACGACGACGAGCGTCTCGTCCCAGCTGCTGTTCTCCTCGACCCACGCCTCGACGGCCTCGACGGCGTCGTTGAAGGCGATCTGCTCCTCGATCAGGCGCGTGGTCTGGTTCGCGTGGCCGGCCCAGTCGACCGCCCCGCCCTCGACCATGAGGAAGAAGCCCTCGTCGCCCGTGTCGAGCACGTTGAGCGCGCCGCGAGCGAGCGTGTCCAGGTCGGGGACGTCGTTCGCGGGATCGGTGTACGGCAGCACGGCATCGTTGGCGAGACCGGGACGGTTGTACTGCAGCGTCTCGGCCACCTGCGCGAGGCCGAACACCTTCTCGGGGACGGCGGTGCCTGCGGCGAGAGCTTCGAAGTCGGCTCTGTCGTCGATGAAGCTGTAGGGCGTGGCGCCCGTCGACACCCGCTCGTAGTCGTTCTGCGCGATCCAGGTCCAGTCGGCCGCACGCGACTGGTGTCCGTCGGTGTACATCGGGTGTCCGCCGCCCATGAGGACGTCCACGCCGCTGTCGATCATCTCCGCCGCCAGGCCCTGGTAGTCGTTGCGGTCGGCGTTATGGGCGATGAAGCCCGCGGGGGTGGCGTGGTTGAAGGGCACGGAGGTGACGAGCCCGACCTTCTTACCGACCTCCTGCGCCTGCTCGCCGACGGTGAGCAGGCGGTCCCCGCCCGGCTCGAAGCCGAGGGTCCCGTTGTTCGTCTTCACACCGGTTCCGAGCGCCGTGCCCGCTGCCGCGGAGTCGGTGGCGCCCGAAGCGACCCAGTCGAAGTCTCCCCACGCCTTCTCGGTGACGTACTCCGCCCGACCCGAGGCCGAGTAGTGCGACTGGGCGACCTGAACGGGCCAGGTCTCGTAGGCCTGACCGGGCGTGGCCGCCTCGTGCGCGATCGCGCCGGTCTCGGGATCGACGGTGACCTGGTGCGCGCTCGTTCCGTGCTCGTAGAGGCTCGCGGCGTCGAACTGGTTGTAGCCCGCGCCGTCCGAGATCATCAGGATGACGTTCTTCGGAAGGGATGCCGGGTCGGCCTCGGTCGCGCCCGCGGCGATGGCGGGTGCCGACGCGAGGGCGAGGCCGGTGACGATGCTCGTCGCCGTCAATGTGCAGGCGCGCGTGTGCGCTCTCCGTTGCATGGAGATCCTCTTTCGTATCTGGGGGGAGGTGCGAAAGCCGCCGCGTGCGGGCGGCCCTTCAACGGTGGTCGGCGCAGGTGTCCACCCGCCGACACCTGAGCGACGGGTCGGTGAACGGGAGGAGCCGCGGACGTGACCGCCGTCGCCGCTGCCCTGCCCCGCGAGCGCCTCGAGCGCAACCCCGCGTCAGGGGCGTCGCGGTCCGCTAGCGTCGTCGTCATGAGCCTGTTCCGACGGAGACCGCGGCCCGAGATCGTGCTGGCGGATGCCATCGACCGCGACGCCGAGCGACCTCCCGCAGGCCTGTGGGCCGACGGCTTCGGGCGGCTGGCCATCCGCGGAGTGCAGATCATCGTCCTGGTGATCCTCGCGATCGGCGTCGTCTACGTGCTGCGCCAGGTGTCGGTCGTCGCGATCCCCCTGATCCTCGCGCTCATCTTCGCGTGCGCGTTCGCGCCGGCCATGAGCTGGATGCGTCGTCACGGGGTGCCGTCGCTGCTGGCGACGATCATCACCCTGCTCACGATCGTGCTGCTGCTCAGCGGCCTCTCGTGGCTCATCGTGTGGGCCGTCCGCGACCAGTGGGACGACCTGTACTCCCAGGCCGAGGAAGGATTCCAGCAGCTCGTCGCGTGGGCGCAGACCCTTCCCTTCTCGATCGATCAGAAGCAGATCGACGAGTGGCTGGGCGCCCTCGGCGACTTCGTCACCAGCGCTCAGTTCGGCTCGGGCGCCATCGCCGGCGTGAGCGCGGTCGCGACCTTCATCACCGGCGCGGTGCTGATGGTGGTGATCCTGTTCTTCTTCCTCAAGGACGGCCCGCGCATGTGGGAGTTCCTGCTGCGCCCGTTCCGCGGGGCGAACGAGCAGCGGGCTCGCCGTATCGGCGACAAGACGGTCGTGGTGCTCGGCTCCTACATCCGCGGCACCGCCGCCGTCGCCTTCGTCGACGCGGTCGGCATCTTCATCGCGCTGCTCGCCCTCCAGGTTCCGCTCGCCATCCCCCTGGCCGTGCTCGTCTTCCTCCTGGCCTTCATCCCGATCGTCGGTGCGACGCTCGCCGGCATCCTGGCCGCGCTCGTCGCACTCGTCGCGAACGGCCCGCTCAACGCGGTCCTCGTCGTCGGTGCCGTCGTGCTCGTCAACCAGCTCGAGGGCAACTTCCTGCAGCCGGTCCTCATGGGCCGCACGATGAAGCTGCACTCGTTCGTCGTGCTCGTCGCACTGACCGCCGGCACCGCGATCGGCGGCATCCTGGGCACCCTGCTCGCCGTCCCGACCACCGCCGTCGTGTGGGGCATCGTGCAGGTGTGGGACGGGCCGAACCTGCCCGCCCGCTGGGCCCGACCGAAGCCGCGCGAGCAGCTGCGCGCCTGAGGGACCGCGATGACGTACGACATCCCCGCCCCGATGCTGGCCAAAGCGGTGCCCGCCATTCCGGATGCCGGGCCCCGCGGCGCGGGGCTGTCGTTCGAGCCGAAGTGGGACGGGTTCCGCGCGATCGTCTCCTGGGACGGCGAGAGGGTCGAGATCGGAAGCCGCGGTTCGAAGCCGCTCACCCGGTACTTCCCCGAGCTCGTCGACGCCTTCTCGAGGCTGCTCCCCGAGCCGTGCCTCATCGACGGTGAGATCGTCGTGGCCACCGACACCGGTGCCGGCCGGCGGCTGCAGTGGGAGGCTCTCTCGCAGCGGATCCACCCCGCGGCCTCGCGAGTGGCGCTGCTGAGCGAGCAGACACCTGCCATGTTCATCGCGTTCGATCTCCTGGCCCGCGGCGAGCGAGACCTGCAGGCCGAGCCCTTCTCGCGGCGGCGTGAGGAACTCGTCGAGCTGCTGCGCGACGTGCCCGATCCGATCCACGTGACGCGCGCGACCGACGACGTGCGCACCGCGCGTCGCTGGCTCGCGGAGTTCGAAGGCGCCGGCCTCGACGGCGTCGTCGCCAAGCCCGTGGATCAGCCCTACGCCCCGGGCAAGCGCACGATGCTCAAGATCAAGCATGCCCGCACGGCGGACGTCGTCGCGATCGGATACCGCATCCACAAGTCCGGCACCGGGGTCGGCTCACTGCTCGTCGGGCTGTACGGCGATGACGGCGAGCTGCACGGGGTCGGCGGGGTGTCCGCGTGGAGCGACAAGCGGCGCCGTGAGCTGATCGACGAGCTCGAGCCGCTGGTCGAGCGGGATGCCGCCGGGGCGGCGGTCACCGGCGAATCCGACCGCTCGCGCTTCGCATCGTCGAAGGATGTCTCATTCGTGAGGCTGCGACCCGAGCTCGTGCTCGAGGTGCGCTACGACCAGCTCGAGGGTCGGCGGTTCCGGCACACGGTCCAGTTCGAGCGCTGGCGCCACGACCGGGACGCGCGCTCGTGCACGTTCGACCAGCTCGAGACCGTCGCCGCCTACGACCTGGCCGACGTTCTGGACTGACGGCGGGCGAGGGGGCGACACCGGCCGTTCACGCCGCGGCCACCGATCGTTGCGCGCCGCTTCCTAGCGTGCGAGAGTCGCCCGCAACCCCCGCCCGCCCGGGCTGGGGGCGCGATTCTCCCCCCGCATCCGAAGGACGCTGCATGCACCTCGCTCCCTCTGCTTCCGATCCATCCCGGCGCCGCACGGGCATCCCCCTGGCTGTGGCGGCGCTCGCCGTCACGACCCTCGCTCTCGGCGTCGCCGCGCCCGCGAACGCGGCCGCCGGCGATCTGCTCGACGAGAACGCGATCGCACCGCACGCCGCTCCCTACGGCACGTTCGTCGACGTCTACACCGCGAACAGCTCCGCCAACACCACGCCCGAGACGAACCCCGCGATCGGGGTGCTCTCGGGAATGCTCGACCTCTGGCAGCCGGGAGCCACCTGGGACACCGGCCGGGCGACGGATGCCGGCGCGGCGGTGCTCGACGCCAACATCGCGCGCAACGTGGAGGTCGCGCGCACCCGTACCGCAGCGGACGAGACCGCCGCGTGGATCTTCGACCGCCGTCATCAGAGCTACAGCGCCATCGACGGACTCGGCCCGGCAGCCTCCGCGTTCCGCCAGGCGATGAATGCCGGCACCACGATCCCCGACGCCATCCCCGCCGACGCCACGACGGTGCGCTACGACGACGCCGGCAACGCGTCGGGCCGCTGGGCAGACCCGAACTCCGAGCTCGGCTCGGTCGTCGCGCTCGTCGACACGGTGCGCGGTCCCTCGGCCTCGTCGAACCCGTCGAAGAACTTCTTCAGCTACAA
The DNA here is from genome assembly GCF_029991045.1 of Microbacterium sp. BDGP8. Classification (NCBI taxonomy): domain Bacteria; kingdom Bacillati; phylum Actinomycetota; class Actinomycetes; order Micrococcales; family Microbacteriaceae; genus Microbacterium; species Microbacterium sp. BDGP8. The sequence continues at coordinate 2,714,052 of NZ_CP120712.1, forward strand.
GCGACCCTTCCGCTGGGTGGACGACTCGATCATCGTCCCCGCGCTGATGCCGGTGCGAAAGCCCGACAGCGAGGCGGCGAGCGACGGCGGCTTTCCGAGCGGTCACACCAACGCCGCCTACCTCGCCTCGTTCGCCCTCGCCGACGCGGCGCCGCAGTACCAGGACCTCCTCATCGCGAACGCCGCCGAGATCGGCGACAGCCGCATCGTCGCCGGGATGCACTCGTCGCTCGACGTCATCGGCGGTCGCGTGCTGGCGACCGCCCTCGCCGCCGCAAGCCTGAACGATCCCGCGAACGCCGAGCTGCGCGCCGCCGCGTCGGCCGAGGCCCAGGGTCTGATCGACACGCTGCCCGCCCCGGCATCCACATCCACGCTCGACGATGCCGACTACGACGCGCTCGCGCAGCAGTACCGCGATCGCATGACCTACGGGCTGCCGAGCACGGGCATCGCCGGCCTGCCCGCACGCGTCCCGGCCGGCGCCGAAGTGCTGCTCGAGCACCGGCTGCCCTACCTCGACGCCGAGCAGCGCCGCTGGGTGCTCCACTCCACCGCCATCGACTCCGGCCACGCCGTGCTCGACGACCCCGAGGGCTGGGGACGACTCAACCTGTTCGAGGCGTCGAACGGCTACGGCGCCTTCGACACCGATGTCACGGTGACGATGGATGCCGGCTCCGGCGGCTTCGCCGCAGCCGACGAGTGGCGCAACGACATCGACGGTTCCGGGGCGCTGACGAAGGACGGCTCCGGCACCCTCGTCCTGTCGGGCGAGAACACCTACACCGGCGGCACCATCATCGACGACGGCATCGTGCAGGCGACCTCCCCGACGGCCCTCGGCACGGGCGACCTCTCGGTCACCGGCGGATCGCTCGTCGAGGCGACCTCCGGGCTCGCCGTGGGCGGCGACTTCACGCAGGCGAAGGATGCCGCGCTCGAGCTGTCGGTCGAGAACGCAGCGCCGGCCCTCTCGATCGCGGGCACCGCCACGCTCGGAGGCACCCTGCGCGTCGACCTTCCCGCGGAGGCTCCGACCTCTCCCCTGCGGCTGATCGCGTACGTCGCGCGTGCCGCCGACACGACGTTCGACGCGGTGGAGCTCACCGGCGCCGGCGCGGGCTTCGACGGCGCCCTCGAGTACCGCGCCGACGGGGTGTACCTCGTCGACGTCACCGCGCCCGGGGAGACGCCCGGGGAGACGCCCGGCACCCCGGCGCCCGGCGCCCCGGCGCCCGGCATCCCGGCGCCCGGCGTTCCGATGCCCGGAGCTTCCGACACCGCTGCCGGAGGCGACTCCGCTGCGGCCATCGGAACGAGCGCGGCGCGGCCCACCACCGACCGCATCGCGCGGACCGGCGGCGAGGGCTCGCCGATCGGTCTCCTGATCGGCGGAGTCCTCCTGGTCTCCGCCGGAGGCGTCGTGCTGCTCTCGCGGCTCCGTCGCCTCGCGCGCCGCTGACAGCGCGGCGACCCGATCGACCCGATTGGTCCGGCCGATCCTCCCACCCGAGCAGCCTCCTCGGGTGGGAGGATCGAACCATGCGGGATGACCAGCGCGACGACGTCCCCGACGGCACCGCCGAACTGCACCTCGAGCCCCTGCGGTTCATCGCGCGGACGGATGCGGTCCTCCGCCTCGGCACGCTGATGCTCGGCGCGGGCGCTTCCTCGGCCCGTGTGCGCGACACGATGGACCGCACCGCTCATGGACTCGGCCTCGATCGCCTCGAGTCGCGCGTCGGGATGACCGACATCGTCATCACCGCGCAGCGGGGACAGCTCTTCCGCACGAGGGTGGCCGACGTGCGGCATCCGGTCGTCAACTCCGAGCGGATCGCCGAGGTCATGCATCTCTCCCATCGCGTCGCCGGCGGCGTCACCGCGGACGACCTGCAGCGCGAGCTCGACCGGATCGAACGGATGCCGCCGCGTTACCCGACCGCGGTGCGGGTGCTGGCCGCCGCGGCGGCCTGCACGGCCTTCGCGTTCCTCAACAACGGCGGATGGGCCGAGTGCCTGAGCGTGGCGCTGGCCGTCGCGCTCGGCCAGTACGTGCGCGTTCGCGGAGCCCGGCTGCAGGTCAACGAGTTCTTGCTGGTGTTCCTGTCGGCTTCGGCCGCGCTGCTCACCTTCCTGGGCGTCTCGCATCTGATCGAGCTGCTCGGTGCGCCCTCGCCGCAGTACGGCGCCGCGCTGACGAGCGCCGTGCTCTACCTGGTGCCCGGATTCCCCCTCGTCACGGGTGCCCTCGATCTCGCCCGCCTCGATCTCAACGCCGGAGTGAACCGCGTCGTGTACGCCTGCCTCGTGCTGCTCTCGACAGGGTGCGCCGTGTGGGCCGTGGCCGCCGTGTTCCAGACGAGTGCCGTCGCCGTCGCGGCCCCCGAGCTGGCGGAGCCGCTGCTCTCCCTCGGTCGCCTCATCGCGGGGTTCGTCGGCGTGATGGGCTTCGCGCTGCTGTTCTCGACGCCCTGGCGCATCGCCCTCGCGGCCGCGGCGATCGGCACCGTCGCCAACGTGGGCCGCCTCCTCATGATCGACCACGGCACGATGCAGCCGGTCGCGGCCGCCGCAGCCGGTGTCGCGGTCGGATTCGGAGCGTTCGCCGTGTCGCGCTTCGTCCGGGCGCCGCGCATCACCCTCACCGTGCCCGCCGTGCTGATCATGGTGCCGGGGGCCTCCGCCTACCGGGCCATCGTCGGGACCATCGAGAGCGACACCATCAGCGCGGTGCAGTACGGGGTGACGGCGGTGTTCGTCGTCGTCGCTCTGGCGGTGGGCCTCACCGTTGCGCGCGTGGTCACCGAGCGCGAATGGCAGCGACCCTCCGCACGGTGAACGGCGCGATCCCGGCTAGTCGGCGCCGGGCTGTCGAGCACGGCTCGGCTGCACGCGCGGCGGCTCTCCCGGCATCTTGGGGAACTCCGGCGGGAAGGGCAGCTCGCCGAGACCGGCGTCGAGGTCGCGCTGCCACCACTCCAGCAGGGTGTCGATGCGGCCGGGGCCGGCCTGCAGCTCGGCCCAGGGATCGCCGATGTCCGCCAGCCGCTGCGGCACGGTGCGGACCGTGAACGAGGACGGTTCGACTCCGGCCTCGAGCTCCTCCCAGGTGATCGGGGTCGCCACCGTCGCCGCCGGCAGCGCCCGTGCGCTGTAGGCGCCCGCCATCGTGCGGTCGCGGTTCGCCTGGTTGAAGTCGACGAAGACGCGCTCGCCTCGCTCCTCCTTCCACCAGTTGGTGGTCACCCGGTCGGTCATCCGGCGTTCGAGCTCGCGCCCGGCGGCGATGACCGCGTGCCGCACATCGAGGAACTCGTGCGTCGGCTCGATCGGACAGAAGACGTGCAGGCCGCGATTGCCGCTCGTTTTGAGGAACGCCGTCAGGCCGGCCTCGGCGAGGACTTCACGCAGAGCCGGCGCGACGGATGCGGCATCCGCGAAGTCCGTGCCCGGCTGCGGGTCGAGGTCGATCCGCAGCTCGACCGGGTTGTCCGTGTCGGCGGCGAGCGAGGCCCACGGATGGAAGACGACCGTGTTCATCTGCACCGCCCACACGACGGCGGCGGTCTCGTTCAGCACGACCTGCGGATGCCGCCGCCCACTGTTGTAGGTGCACACGACCTGATCGACGTAGCCCGGGGCGCCTTTCGGCGGATTCTTCGAGAAGAATCGCTCGCCGTCGATCGAGTCGGGGAAGCGCTCGAGCGAGACGGGCCGATGGCCGTTGGCCCGCAGGAACGGCTCGGAGACGGCGATCGCATACTCGGCGTACTCGTGCTTGGTGATGCCGAGCTCGGGCCACAGCACGCGATTGGGGCTCGAGAGGCCGACCTCACGGTCGCCCTCGGGGCCGGGCACGGTCAGGGTGATGCGCTCGCTCGCCATGGCCCGACCCTAGGGCGTCGGGAACGGATGACGTAGCCCCTGGACAATCCCGTCGGCGAAATGCTCGGCGACGGAGCGAGCGGATTGATACACCTGCCGGACCGGCGGTGCTGGTGAGCCCTCGCACGCGGCGTGTGGGCTCACCTGCACCGGCGGCCCGACGGATGTATCAGCGCGAGGACGTCGTCAGGACGCCGGCGGCTCGGAGGCCGGCTCAGCCGGTGCGGCCGGAGCGGGCTCGGGGTCGGGCTCGTCGGCCCGCGCGAGGACGGGACCGAGGTCGGCACGGTCGACATGGATCCAAGGCCCACCCGGGTCGACGATGACGCCGTTGAGCGCGGGGTTGGACTGGAGGGCACGCGCCAGCTGGGGCGCGGTCACCGGCACGGGGCGGTCGCCGCGCTGGAGCACGAGCACCTCGAGCGGGTGCGAGTAGACCTCGAGGCGCCGCTCGCCCGATACGGTGCGCGACTCGGCGAGACCGAGCTGGCCGCTGTCGCCCGCGGGACCCGCGGCCACCCACAACGGTGCCTGCGCGAGAGCCTCGCCGACCGCAGCCGCCGTCTCGGCGCTGCGCGGTCCGGCGAGCAGGTTCTTGATCGTGAAGGCGGGATCGCCCTCTTCGAACGCCTTCGTGATGAGCTGCACGGGCAGGACGATGCGCGATCCGGCGACCGCGTGATCGATGATGAGGCCCTCGTACGGACCCTCGATCGCGTTGCGGAACACGTTCGCGACGGGAAGCCCCAGCGCCGAGGTGTCGCGGTCGCCGTCGGCCTCGACGCTCGCCCGCAGCGATGCGCCGCCGGTGAAGGCGAGGAGGAAGCGGGCACCGTCGATCTGCGAGACCGCGAGCGTGATCGGCTTGCCTTCGGCCGTCAGGGCCCGCGCGTCGCCGCGCACGCGAACGTACATCGTGCCCTGCATGCTCTGACGCATGACGTTCATGACGTCGACGTTGCCGGGCTTCTCCGGCAGCGACGCCAGGGCCGCCTGCACGAGGGTGTTGTCGGGCATGCCCGTCACCGTCTCGGTGCGGGCGGGGGCCTCAGCCGGCGGGCGCGTGACCGTCCGCTCGGGCTGCGCCGGGGCTGCGGCCTGAGCGGGAGCACCGAAAGTCGACACCGAGATGCCCACGTGGGGCACCACCTCGGCAGGTGTCTCGGCGTCGGGGGTGACGGCGGAGTCGCCGTCGACGTCGGCAGCGACCTCGTCGGCGTTCGCGGGCTGGCTCGTGGTGTCTCGCGCGGAGCGCTTGAAGATCGCCATGTCCCCGAGCCTAACCCGCGCCCCCGCGCCGCGCGGGGGGTTGCGTCACAGCTTGACGATCGGTGCGATCTTGATGAGCAGCTTCTTCGGGCCGGCCGAATCGAAGCGGACGTGCGCGACGCGCTTCGCCCCCTCGCCCGTGACCGCGTCGACCCGACCCTCGCCGAAGTCGTCGTGTTTGATGCGGTCGCCGGGGCCGAGCTCGAGGTCGCCGTTGTCACGGACCTTGGCCGGGATGCGGTTGGCGAACTTCGCGATATCGCCGCTCTTCTCCTTGCGCGGAAGCGGCACGAGGTCGTCGCCGTATCGCTTGCCCGATCCGCCGAAGCCGCCGCCGGATCCGCCGGAACGCCGACCATTGAGGGCTCGTGACTGCATGCCCCCGCGCGAGTTGACGTCACCGGGCGACTGCCGCCAGTCGATCAGGTCGTGCGGGATCTCCTGCAGGAACCGGCTCGGCATCGCGGCGGACACCTCGCCGAACTGCGCACGCGTCATGGCGAGCGAGAGATGCAGGCGCTTGCGGGCACGGGTGAGCGCGACGTAGAAGAGCCGCCGCTCTTCCTGCGGGCCGCCGGGCTCGTTCGCCGAGATGCGGTGCGGGATGAGGTCCTCTTCCACGCCCGTGACGAACACGGCGTCGTACTCGAGACCCTTCGCCGTGTGCATGGTCATGAGCGACACCGTGCCGGATGCGTCGTCGAGGTCGTCGGCATCGGCGACGAGGGCGACCTCGGTGAGGAAGTCGAGGATGGTTCCCTCGGGGTTGTTACGGGCGAACTCGCGAGTCACCGCGATGAGCTCGTCGAGGTTCTCGAGGCGCGCTTCGTCTTGCGGGTCGCGGCTCGCCCGGAGGGCGTCCATGTACCCCGACTTGTTCAGCAGCACCGTCAGGCCCTCGGTCACGGACGTCGGCGGGGCGATCTCGCCCGAGCTCGGCAGCATGATCTCCGATGCCTCGGCGAGAACGGCATCGAGCTGCGCGATCGCGGCCTGGATCTTCGGACCCACGCCGAGCGCCGAGGCGTTGGCGAGCGCATCGCGGAAGGTGATCTGGTGGTCGGCCGCGTACCGGGCGATGGACGTCTCGGTGACGTCGCCGATGCCGCGGCGCGGGCGGTTCAGGATGCGGCGCACCGCGAGCTCGTCGGCGGGGTTCGCCACCGCGACGACGTAGGCCAGCGCATCCTTGATCTCGGCACGGTCGTAGAACTTCGTGCCGCCCATGATCTTGTACGGGATCGCCGCGCGGATGAAGATCTCCTCCAGCGCTCGCGACTGCGAGTTCGTGCGATAGAAGACCGCCATCTGCGAGTAAGGCACCGACGAGCGGTGCAGCGCTTCGATCTCGTCGGCGACGAACTGCGCCTCGTCGTGCTGCGAGTAGCCGGTGAAGCCGACGATCGCGTCGCCCGCGCCGACATCCGTCCAGAGCTTCTTGTCTTTGCGGTCGAAGTTATGGGAGATGACGGCGTTGGCGGCAGAGAGGATGTTCTGCGTCGAGCGGTAGTTCTGTTCGAGCAGCACGACCTTCGCGCCGGGATAGTCGCGCTCGAACTCGGTGATGTTGCGGATGTCGGCGCCGCGGAACGCGTAGATGGACTGGTCGGAGTCGCCGACGACGGTCAGCGACGCAGCCTCGACCTCGGGGGCCGACTCGGGCTCGAAGATCATCATGCCGCCCGACGAGAACGCGTCGCCGCCCTGCCCCTGGACGGGGCGCGTGAGCTCGTGGATCAGCGCGTACTGGGCGTGGTTGGTGTCCTGGTACTCGTCGACGAGGATGTGCCGGAACCGCTTGCGGTACACGTCGGCCACATGCGGGAACGCCCGGAACAGGTAGACCGTCTGGGCGATGAGGTCGTCGAAGTCGAAGGCGTTGGCCCGCTGCAGGGCGGACTGGTAGGCGCCGAAGAGCTCGACGAAGACGCGCTCGGCGGGATCGGACATGTTCGCCTGGCGCGCGTACGAGTCGGCGTCGGCGAGCTCGTTCTTGAGCTTCGAGATGCGGCTCTGGACAGCCGCCGGCGTGAGTCCGAAGGCGTCGGCCTCGTGCTCTTTCACGAGACGCTTGATGAGCGCGCGCGAATCGCCCGAGTCGTAGATCGTGAAGTTCTTGGTGAAGCCGAACTGCTGCGCCTCGCGCCGGAGGATCCGCACGCACGCCGAGTGGAACGTCGAGATCCACATGCCCTGTGCGCTGTCGCCGATCAGCTGCTGCACGCGCTCGCGCATCTCGCCGGCGGCCTTGTTGGTGAAGGTGATGGCGAGGATCTGGCTCGGCCACGCCTCGCGGCCTCGGAGCAGCGACGCGATGCGATGTGTGAGCACCCGGGTCTTGCCCGAGCCGGCGCCCGCGACGATCAGCAGCGCCGGACCGCGATAGGTCACCGCCTCGCGCTGGGGCGGGTTGAGTCCCTCGAGGAGGTCGGCGTCGGGACGCTCGCCCGAGGAGGCGCCGGGGCGCACGGATGCGGCGGACCCGACGATGACGGGCTTGATGGGCTCTGGCATGACCACTCGATTCTACGTTCGGCCACCGACACCCGCCCGGCGACTCAGAGCAGGCGTCGGGCCGTCGCCCAGGCGGTCAGCTCGTGCCGCGACGACAGCTGCAGTTTGCGCAGCACCGCCGAGACGTGCGTCTCGACCGTCTTCACGGAGATGAACAGGTCGGCCGCGACCTCCTTGTATGCGTAGCCGCGGGCGATGAGCCGCATGACCTCCTGCTCGCGCGAAGACAGCCGGTCGAGCTCCTCCACCGCCGTCGCCGTCTCACCGGCCACGGCCCCGAACGCGTCGAGGACGAATCCCGCGAGCCTCGGCGAGAAGACGGCGTCTCCGCCCGCCACCGCAGCGACGGCGCGGCTCACCTCGTCGCCCGATGAGCCCTTGGTGATGTATCCGCGTGCGCCAGCGCGGATGACCCGCACGACGTCGTCGGCGGCATCCGAGACGCTCAGCGCGAGGAACCGCGCCGGTGTCGGGGCGGTCCGGGCGATCACCTCCGCTCCCCCGGCACGGTCCTCGCCCGCTCCGCCGGGCAGGTGCACGTCCAGCAGCACGACGTCGGGCTCCGTTCGCGCGATGACCTCGACGGCGGATTCGACGTCCGCGGCCTCCCCGACGACGGCGATCCCCGTGCCCAGATCAGCCCGGAGCCCCGACCGGAAGATGGAGTGGTCGTCGACGATGACGACGCGCAGCGCGTCAGCCACGTGCGTCCCCGGGGCCGCCGACATGGAGGTGGACCTCGGTGCCGCCCGAGGCCGCCGTGCGGACCGATGCCGATCCCCCGGCGCGCCGCATCCGGCCGATGACCGACTCCCGGACGCCCAGCCGGTCATCCGGGATCGCGGTCACGTCGAACCCGGGCCCTCGGTCGCGCACATAGACGTCGACCCCGTGGGCTCCACCTTCGATGTAGACCGAGACGTCGCCGCCGGCGTGCCGGGCGGCGTTGAGCATCGCCTCGCGCGCCGCCGCCGCCAGTTCACCGCTGGCCTGCTCGGCCGACAGCCCGGCGGAGACCACGTCGATCCGCACCGCATAATCGAGCTCGAGCGCGGCGGCGTAGTCGCGCAGGTCGCTGACGAGGTCGCTGTCGGGGTGCGCCTCGCCGTCGAAGAGCCAGGCGCGAAGCTCGCGCTCCTGTGCCCGAGCGATGCGCGCGGCCTCGCTCGAGGCGCCCGCCGTGTTCTGGATGAGCGCGAGAGTCTGCAGCACCGAATCGTGCAGATGCGCTGCCATCGCGCTTCGCTGCTCCTCGCGGATGCGCCGGACGCGTTCCCCCGACAGGTCGCGCCACCGACCGGCGAGGAATGCCCCGCCGAGCGCGAGCACCCCCGCGACGGGAAGGGCCAGGTCAGGAAGCGCCACGAGACCGTCGGAGTCGACGCGCGGCAGCATCGCGAGGAGCACCACGATCAGGATGCCGGCCGCGACCGTCCGAACGGTGACGGTATGCCGGCCCCCGCGATCGATGTCTCGGCGGTCGACGAGCTCGGCCCAACACCCCGCGGTCGTCGCGAGGACGGTCACGAACGCGACGACCGCCAGGAGAGTGGGCGAGAAGGATCGCGACATCCAGGCATCACGGGCCTCGATGGCGAGGACCGCGAACAGGATCGGCAGCGCGGCGGTCGCGGCTGCGGCGAGGATCCAGGCGACCGGCGCCTGCCGGGTCGGCGCCGCAGGCCCGGGCCGGCGGGGCACGAGGGCCCAGAACCAGAGGTACAGGAGCGGACCGACTCCCGCGACGAGCGTCAGGACGACGAACAGCGCACGGATGCTGCCCACCCCGACGCCGAGGTGCTGGGCGAGCCCCGCGCTGACGCCCGAGACCACGCTGTCGCGAGCGCGATCGAGCGGCGGTCGCGTGCCCGGGCCGATGACCGGTCGCGGAGGCGGAGGTCCCGGGTGCGCGGCGGGAGTCGCGAGAGCGGAGGACATGGCCACATCCAATCACTCCGGACGCGGCCGCACACCAGCGCCGGCGCAGGATCAGGGAAGCCTCAGGGCGATCCCCCATATCGCCCGCTGCCGCGCACCGCGGAGGATCGGATCATGACTTCCGCACCGCCTCTCGCCGCCCCACCGCGACCCGATCCCGTGTCACCGACGGAGGGCCGGTTCTTCCGCTGGGTCGACGCCCTCGGCGCCGCCCGCCGAGACGGGTGGATCGGCGGCGTGTGTGCGGGAGTGGCCGCGCGCTGGGGTGTCGACCCGGTCATCGTGCGCGGGCTCGCCGTCGTCGCGACCGTGATCGGCCTCCCCGCCATCGTCGCCTACGCCACCGCCTGGGCGATCCTGCCCGATACCTCGGGGCGGTCGCACGCCGCCGACCTCGAGCGCGGCCGGTTCTCATACGCTCAGGGTGCGATCCTCGCCGTCGCGATCACCGGCGTCGTGCAGATCCTCGGTCTCCTGATCACTCTCGCCGGCCTCGCGACGAATTCGAGCGCTGCAGCGGTCACGGCCGTCCTCGGGGCACTCGCCCTCATGGGCGGGGTGGTGGTGGCGGCCGGCATGATCGCGCTGCTGGTCCGAGCAGCGCGTCGGGCTTCCGCAGCGTCCGAGACGGCGCCGGCTGCATCCGCCGACCGCTCTGTCGGGGATGCCGGCGCGGGGGGAGCGGAGCGCGAGCCTGCGCCCACCCCGCCCGCGCCTCTGAACAACGACGCCGACCCGGCCGACCTGACGGCCTGGCGCGCTCAGCACGCGGCTTGGAAAGAGCGCGATCGAGCGTGGCGACGGGAACAGGATGACGCCGATCGCGCGGCTCGCTCCGCCGCGCGGGAAGAGCGTCGCGCGTCGGCGGCCGCTTTCGCGCGCGAGGCGGCAGAACGCCGGCGCATCCGGCGGTCGGAACGGCCGCGCACCAGCGTCGCGTTCGTCGCGGTGACCGCCGGTGCTGCCGTCGTCACGGGCACGATCGCCGCGCTCAGTGCGTCGGGTGATTTGCAGACGGCGCTCGGGCTGTTCGCCGCGGCCGCCGTCACGGCTCTCGCCATGATCGTCGCCGGAGCCATCCGCCGCCGCAGCGGCTTCCTCGCCTTCGCAACCGCATGCCTGCTCATGGGCGGGGGCGTCGCGGTCGCTGTCTCCGTCGTCGAGGAACTGCACATCGGCGTCTACGGGATCTCGAACGTCTCATCCGAGGCCCGGACGGAGACCTATCGGCAGACGTTCGGCGAACTCCGCGTCGCGCTCGTCGACGCGTCCGATGCGGCGCCGCTGACCATCGAGAAGGGGTCAGGCTCGACCTACGTGACGGTCGCACCCGGTGTCGAAGTGACGCTGCACGCATCTGTCGGCGACGAAGCGTCACTCATCCTCTCGGAGGGCGACGAATGGACCGTACTCACTGACGGCCCCGACGCGCGAGATCTCAGCGCGAACCGGACCGCGGTCGACACGACGATCCCCTCTCGAGGGGAGACGACGACGCGTCAGTCGCTCACCCTCGACCAGGAGAGCGGCTACATCGAGATCCGCATCCTCGACCCGAAGGAGACCGACCGATGACCGACCTGACCTCCACCGAAGACACGGCGCTCCCCTCGCCTCCTCCTCGTCCCCGCGTGCGGTGGGCCGGCATCGTGTGGGGCCTCGCCTTCGCGGCCCTCGCTGTCGCGGGCGTCGTGCTCACCCGGTCACCCGACGCCTACGGCGGACTGCTCGAGTGGGTGGCGGCGATCTCGATTCCGACGCTCGTCGCCACGGGCCTGTTGACCGTGGGCGCCGCGGTCCTCGTCACGGGAATCGTCGGCATGCTCAGGCACGCTCAGCGCTCGCTGGCGCCCCGCCACGCTGCTGCGCCCAGCACGGACCACGTCACCGAGACCACCGAGACGCCGGAGCGTCACACGACGTAGCACGGCGTCTCCGGCCTTCACACCCCTGGCGACCCGGCGGGCGCCCACGTAGCGTGAAGGCATCGCGGCGATCCGGGTGGTCCCGGGCATCGGCTCATAACCGATCGCGTTGCGGGTTCGACTCCCGCCGTCGCGTCCATTCGGGTCTCAGCCCTCATCGAGCGCATCGAGTCGCCGCAGCGCGTCCCGCGCCCGCGCGAGGCGATCGCCCTCGGGCTCGTCCCACCAGTACGGTCCGCGCTCTCCCAGGCCATGCTTGGCCAGGCCCACGCGCTCGCGTGCTGCGGCGACCGCCTCGTCGTCTCCGCGCCGCTTCGCGGCTCCCACCGCCGATCGGCCGCGTCCGAGGTGGGACTTCAGCGCAGCGACGAGATCATCGGGCAGCGAGGGGTCGGTGCGCCGCCAGCGTCTCCCGTCGATGACGAGCCAGCGTTCGGAATCGACTTCGGCCACGGACTCAGTATGAGCCGTGGCCGACGTCGAGGGATGCTGCGCCTCAGGCGCGACGGAACTCCGCGCGCATGGGGCAGTCGAACGGGTCGCGGGCGGCGAGTCCGACGCGGTTGAGGTAGTCGATGACGATGGCGTAGGAGCGCCAGAGTGTGGTCTCGGTGTACGGCACGTTCAGGGCGTCGCACTGGTCCTTCACGATCTCGCGAGCGCGGGCGAGTGCCGGCCGCGGCATGTTCGGGAAGAGGTGGTGCTCGATCTGGTAGTTGAGGCCGCCCATGAGCCACGTCGCCCACCAGCCGCCGCCGATGTTGCGCGAGGTGCGCACCTGCTTGCTGAAGAAGTCGAGCTTCGCGTCGGGCGCGATGATCGCCATGCCCTTGTGGTTCGGCGCGAAGGAGGCGCCCATGTACAGCCCGAAGACGGCGACCTGCACGCCGAAGAAGGCGAAGGCCATACCGATCGGCAGGAAGATGAAGATCGGAGCGACGAAGACCGCGAACCGCGCGATGATCAGCGTGATCTCGACCGCACGCTTCTTCACCGGGCCTCGGCTGAAGAGGTGGCGCATCGACAGCGCGTGGAGGTTCAGGCCTTCGAGCAGCAGCAGCGGGAAGAAGAACCAGCCCTGGCGCTGCGTGATGAATCGGCGGATGCCGCGCGCAGTGGCCGCGTCCTCTTCGATGAACGAGATCGTGTCGATCTCGATGTCGGGATCCTTGCCCACCTTGTTCGGGTTCGAGTGGTGCCGGGCGTGCTTGGACGTCCACCACGACAGGCTCATGCCGACGACGCCGACGGCGAGGAAGCGGGCCAGGCGGTCGTTCGCGGGGCCGGAGGCGAGAACCTGCCGGTGGTCGGCCTCGTGTGCGAGGAAAGCCACCTGGGTGAAGACGATGCCGAGGGCTGCCGCGATGAGCAGCTGGAACCAGCTGTCGCCGAGCAGGACGAATCCGGTCACGCAGCCGCCGATCGCGAGGATCAGGGCGAGGCCGACGAGGCCGTAGAACCAGGGCGTGCGCCGCAGCAGACCCGATTCCCGAACGACGCGGGAGACATCGGTGAAGGCCTTGGCCATCGGCGGGAAATCGGCGGTTCCGGCGTAAGTGGTGCGGATGGGGCCGAGACGCGACTCGACGACGGATGAAGCGATGAGAGCACCTGCTGACTCGTTCGTGACCGGGAAGGTCGGGAGCAGAAGGCGGATGCCGACGGCTGTGGCTCACACTACGGAGCGCTGGATCGCCGGAGCGGTATATGCCCCGGTCTCACCGGCGATGCACGGCGGTCGCACAGGCGGGACGCTCGGCGCCCCGCTACTCCGCGCCGTCGAGGAATGCGCCGTTACGGGGCGATTCCGGCGGCTCGGGAACGACGTACAGGCCCGTCGGCGAGTTCGCCGTGTACGTCAGCGCCTCGAGCCATGCGCGATTCAGCGACGGCGTCCGGCTGCCGTAGTACTTGAAGACGAGGCCGCAGCCCGGGTGCAGCCATACCGTCGTGCGGCCGTCGCCGATGCTCACGTCGTCCTTCCAGGTGAGCGTGAAGGCTTCGCCCCGGCGGAGCTTCGTCGTGATCACGGCCTGGAGGTGCGCGAGCGTCCGATCCTCGAAATCTGCGCGGATCTGGTTCTCGTAGATGAATCTGCCCATCGCACTTCCTTCCCGTGCTCGACCTGACAATAGTGATCAGCGCGGTCCTGCCGCATCCCCTTGTGATTCCTCAGCTGCTCGGTAGTCTCGCCTGACACGGCGGACTCGACGCCGGTGGAGCGAAGGGCGAAAGCGTGTCGAAGAGAGTCGATGTGTTCTATGGCGGTCGCCCGTACAGCATCGGCGGTCGCGACATCGAAGACGTCCGCGCCGAGATCGCGGCGGCACTCGCGCTCGGTCACGGCTGGCTGACCGTGAACGATGGCGAAGGCGTGGCGCAGACCACCGATCTGCTCATCACCTCCGGGGTGGACGTCACACTCGCCGCCATCCCCGGTGATTAACGTGTTACGTAATCGTCCGTAAAAGTCAACCCCCTCCCGCTCCCTGACAACTGCCTGAAATCTGCGGTGGCACAGCACGGCTGTGCGCGTCGCGGACAGAGCGCGCGCGGAACGGACTCTTCCGCGCGGCGTCGTGACCCGATCGCGGAAGCTGATGATCGCGCCGAATGGCGCGCGAGGAGGAATATTGGGCAGGTTTGTTTACGACGGCAACAATCGCGTCGAGATCGAGGACCGCACGCTCGCACACCTCCAGATGACCATCGGTGCGAAGCTTCGTCGCGGTGAGGCGTTCTTCTTCACTTGGAAGGACGACGTCAGCGTCGGCAAGGGGCGGACGACCGTCTGGATGCACGCCGGAGCCTCTCTCGTCTTCACGTTCCACGGCAGCCGGACCCCCGCGATCAACCGTGCCTGGCTCGAGGCGCTGATGTACACGGCCAACTCCCCCAGCGGACTTTACGTCGTCCCCGAACCGGCAGAGTCCGCATCCGACAAGCTCGTTGTTGAATAGCGAGCCCGTTCGGCGGGGGTTGCAGACCGACGACCCCGGTCGGGCACAGGAATCGGTCAGCTCGCTGTACGAGACGCCGGTGGCGCTCGCGGTCGACGGGTCCGCGCCATTCCGATACGAGATGGCGGCGCTCGCCCACCCGGCCGCAGCCGCCGCCGCTGTGCGGTTCACGGGGACGATGCGCACCACGACGCGAGCTTTTCCGCGTCTCATCGTGGCGCACGCGGCGCATGGCAGCCACCGGTGGCAGGTCGGAGGCGAGTCCGGCGACGGCCGGACCCCCTTCATCGTGCCGCCGGACACCGAGTTCACCGCCGAGTTCGGTCAGCTGCACCTGCGCACGTTCAGCGTCACCACGGAGACGCTCGACCACGTGCTGCGCGGCATGATCGGCGACGACCCTCACCATCTGCAGTTCTCCGGACTGAACCGCCGGGCTGAGAATCCACGGCTCGTCGCCGAGACCCTGCGCTTTCTCGAGGCGACCATGCTGGCCGACGAGAAGGTCGCCGCCTCGCCTCTCATGCGCACTCAGCTCATGCACCAGGCAGTCGCATCGCTCGTGACGGCGTTCCCCGTCATCGACCCCGAAGAGGGGGAACGCCGACGCCCGACCGCGCGAGCCGTGCGCCGCGCTGTGGCGTTCATGGAGGAGAACGTCAGCAACCCCATCAGCATCAGCGACATCGCGGTGGCCTCCGGAACATCGGTCCGCGCACTCCAGAGCGCCTTCCACAAGGCGTTCGAGATCCCGCCGAGCACCTACCTTCGCCGCCTGCGCATCGAGGGCGCCCACCGCGAGCTCCGCGCTGCGCCTCCCGGGTCGACGACCGTGCGGGATGTCGCTCTGCGCTGGGGGTTCGCGCACACGGGACGCTTCGCGCAGCTCTACGCCGCGATGTACGGCGAGCACCCCTCGCACACGCTGCGCCGCTGAGGCGCGCGACTCAGGCGGCGGTCGCCGCCGGGTCCGGCAGGAGGATCCAGACGCGGGTGCCGCCGAGCGGTGAGTCGTCGAGACCGATGCGCCCACCGTGCGCCTGGATCACCCGTCGACAGGTCGACAGGCCGATGCCGAGGCCCTCGGCCTCGGAGTCCCCCCGCTCCATCAGCGCGAAGACGCGTTCGCGGTCCGCCGGGGGCACCCCGGGACCGTTGTCGTCGACCGTGATGCGCCAGCCGCCGTGCACCGCGTGCGCCTCGACGCGCACCTGCGGGACCTTCCCCGCGGCCGCGGTGAACTTCACCGCGTTCGCCACGACATTCTGGAGCACCGCGCGCAGGAGCGTGGGATCACCGGCGGGCTCGACCGCGATGTCCTGACGGATGTCGGCGCCGGAGGCCGAGATGGACGCGTCGAGATCCTCGACGACGGCGTGCATCACGGCACCGAGATCGACGCGCGCCCGTTGGGGGCTCGCACCGCCGATGCGGGCGTAGGCGAGGATGTCGGAGATCATGGCGTTCATGCGGTCGGCCGCCGACTCCGCACGGGCGAGCACGCGCGCCGCCTCGGGCGCGTTGTCCATGTCGGGGCTGTCGATCGCGAGCTCGAGGAAGCCGGTGAGGGCCGTCAGCGGATTGCGGAGGTCGTGACTGATCTGCCCCGCGAAACGCGAGAGCTGATCGTTCGACTCGCTCAAAGCGCGGCTGATCCGGCGCAGCTCGAGCAGGTCGACCACCTGATGAGCCAGCAGATCGAGCGCCTCGCGAGCCGATTCGTCGAGGTCGCCCACGGAGTCGTTGAAGACGCAGAGGGTGCCGATGGCGACGCCCGCCGGCGTGACGAGCGGACTCGATGCGTAGAAGCGCACGTGGGCGATCTCACCGGTGACGAAGGGGTTGTGTGCGAACCGCTCGTCGAGCCGCGCGTCGGGCACGATGACCCGACCGGGACGCGCGATGACGGCGGCGCACATCGAGTCTTCGCGTGAGCAGACCGCGGGTTCGAAACCGACCGCGGCGATCTGATGCTGCGAGCGGTCGTCGATGATGTTGATGACGGCCGTGTTGACGCCGCAAACGGTGGCTGCGAGGCGGACGATCCCCTGCAGGTCGGGCGCGGGGGCCTCGCCGATCACGTGATAGGCGTCGATCGCCTCGCGGCGGGTGATGTCGAGTTCGGTGACCATGGCACTCTTACGCTATCCGCGTTCCGGGCGGCAGGGCTCGGGCCGGCGTCCTCGTCCGCGACCACGCTCCCGCCACGAGCAGACCCGCGACCACGATCTGCCCGGCCAGTCCGACGAACCAGCTCGGCGCCGTTCGTTCCCGGATCTCCGCCGCGGTCGGCACGGCGCCGTCTGCGGCCGGCCGGCACTCGTCGTACCCCGTCTCGAGATCAGGTGCGACCTGTGCCTGCCGGACACCGGATGCGATCTGACCGAACAGGTCGACGGGGTAGCCGAACCGGTCGTACTCGGCAGGCGTCGCGTCGGCGAGGATGACGAAGGGGTTGGCCGCGAGCACCCACCACACACGATCGAACCGCGGCACGGTGTAGGTCGATGTCTCCGGCTCGCCGCAGACCATGCGAGCGGGATCGTTCCAGCAGTCGTCCGCCCCGTCGATGCACTGCGGCGACCCGTCGGCGTTGTACTGCGCCGGCCGGTAGGTCGCGGTCGCCTCGCTCGAGAACGCCGTCGCGCCGAGGCCGAAGGCGATGAGCGTTCCGAAGACGAGCGCAGAGACGACGAGGTACGTCGCGGCGACCGAGAAGAGAGGCCGGGCGATGAGGCCGCTCAGCCCGACGCCGATCGCAGCGATGATGCCGATCTCGATCACGAGGACGACCAGCGACACCACGACGACGACAGGGTCCACTCCCCCGGCCAGGGTCGCGATGACGAGGAACGGGGCGGCCACCGCGGCGAACGCGAGACCCGTGACCCATGCCGCGAGCACTTTGCCGAGCAGGATCTCGGAGGTTCGCGCGAGCGTCACCTGGACCGGTGCGAGGGTCGCGGCATCCCGGTCGCCGTTGACGGAGTTGCCGCTGAGTGTGGGCGAGACGAGGACGACGAGCAGCAACGTGATGATGACGATCGTCGAGTAGATGCCGGCGCCGCGCTGGTCGCCCTCCGCGATGCCCCCGCCGAAGGCCAGGAACGACAGCGCGGTCACACCGATCAGCAGCACGGCGAAGATGCCGAGCAGGACGTACCACGACACCGTGCGCACCCGTTGGAGCAGCTCGAGCCGAGCGACGGTCCACAGCCGGGCGACGCTCATGACGCCTCCTTCCCCTCGGTGCCCAGATCCCGGCCGGTGCCGAGATCGAGGAAGGTGTGCTCGAGCATCCCGGTCGCGGCCGAGAACTCGGCGACCGCAATGCCCGCGCTCAGCAGCGCCCGCAGACCGGCGGCAGCCTCGATCTCGGACGAGAACGGGATCAGGACATCGCGGCGGTCTGTCGGCACGCGCGCGACGTCGAGTCCGAGGGCCGTCGCGATCGGGAGCACGGCAGCCTGCGCATCGAGATCGGCGACGCGGACGCGCCAGGTGCGGGTGCGGCGAGCCGCCGCCGCGACCCGGTCGGGACTCACGGTCGCGCCATCGAGCAGGAACACCGCGTCGTCGACGACCTCCTCGAGCTCGGAGAGGATGTGGCTGGAGATCAGCACGGTCTTCCCTGCAGCGGCGAACGCGCGCAGGAGTCCGCGCAGGTCCACCCGCGCCTGGGGGTCGAGGCCCGAGGCAGGCTCGTCGAGGAGGAGGACGGACGGGTCGTGCACGAGAGCTCGGGCGAGACCGAGGCGCTGCTTCTGCCCGCGCGAGAGCACACGGGCGGGCGACTCGGCGAGATCGACCAGACCGACCTGATCGAGAAGCTCCCGCGCGCGGCGGGCCGCTGCGGCTCTGTCGAGGTCGTAGAGCCGGGCGGTCATCTCCAGCGTCTCCCGCACGGTGAGCGAGCCCCACGCGCCCAGCGCGTCGGGCATCCATCCGAGCCGTGCGCGGGCTTGGGCGGGATCGGTCACCGGGTCGACGCCGGCGATCCGGATGCTGCCCGCGTCCGGCTGCAGAAGCGACGCGAGCATCAGGAGCAGCGTCGTCTTACCGGCGCCGTTGGGGCCGACGAGTCCGGTCACCGCTCCCGCGCGAGCGTCGAGATCCACTCCGCGAACGGCTTCGACGCGCCCGAACGATCGACGGACATCGCGGACGGTGATCCCGGCGGTGAGCATGTCCGACACCCTAGGGGACGGCGGAGACGTGATCGAGAGGGGGAGGGGCGTCCGGCGGGCTGGCCCGCGGCAGCCTCACGACGGCGACGGTACCGCCCACCCGCCCGGGCGTCAGCCGCACCTCGCCCCCGTGGGCGCGCGCCAGCCCGCGCGCGAGGGCGAGCCCGAGCCCGAGCCCCTGCGCAGCGCTCCGACGCGAGCGCGTGGTGCGATAGAACCGCTCGAACGCCTGACGGCGCTCGGCAGGGGTCATGCCGGGGCCCTCGTCGGTCACCGAGATCTCGACCTCGTCCGGTCTCATCGCGATCGAGATCTCGACGACACCGGCGGAAGGCGACACCTGCCGGGCATTGTGCAGCAGCTCGGTCATGATCGCCTGAAGGTCGCGGGCTGCGATGCGCGCGTGCACCGTGGCTCCAGTCACGGTCACGGCCACGCCGGAGTCGCCGTCGGCCGATTCGGCGACGACCCTGTCGACGACGGCACGAGCCTCGCACGCCGCTGTCCCGGGCGTCGCGTCCGCTCGACCCGTCGCGAGGATCAGTTCGACGGTGTGCTCCAGTCTCTCGGCGGCGCGGTGGATGGTCTCCCAGCGGTCGCGATGCTCCGGCATCGCTCCGGCGAGCGCGAGCTCGGCATTGCCGAGGATGACCGTGAGCGGCGTCCGAAGTTCATGGCCCACCGTGTCGAGGAATCGATCGCGGACGTCGACGGCTTCGACGAGCTCGGTCACGTCCTGGGCGACCACGAGCACGCCGATGGGCTCGCCGTCGAGCGCGATGGGGCGGGCGACGAAGCGCAGCGCTACCTGATCGCCCGGCTCACCGACCCACACGCGACGCGCCTCGGCGAGTTCACCCGAAAGGATGATGTCGCGCAGGTCCGCCCCCACCACGACCGGGGTGATCCGGTCTTCCTCGTAGACGGACGTGCGCCCGTCCTGGTCGAGCGAGATCGCGATCCCCGCACGCTGGGCCAGCGCATGCGCGGGGGCGTTCGCGACCAGCACCGCGCCGTCATCGCCGAAGAGCACGATCGCGTCCGGGCTCGTGTCGAGCAGCTGGCGCAGCGCGGCGTCGGCCCGGTTCGAGGAGTCGAGCGCCTCGGCCAATCGATGCGTGGCGCGTCGGGCCCTGGTGCGGTGGCGGCCGAGGTCGGTGGAGACGAAACGACTTCCCATCGCAAACATGCCGAGCAGCGCCGGCACCGTCGCGAGCGCCAGCCACTCCGCGAGCCCGGCGGGCGGCTCGGTCGCCGCCGCGAGAGGCAGCAGCCCCGCGAGGAGGACTCCCAGCGCCGCAACGGGCGGTGGGAACGCGAAGGCGAGCCAGGCGATCGGGAAGATGACGAGCATTCCGGTCACCGGCAGCAGATCGATGGCACCGTTGCGCAGCGGGGCGCAGGCGAGAATCGAGACGAGCGGGACGATGCACACCCAGACGGTTCCGCGAGTCGGCTTGTCGCGCCAGACGAACCCCATCGCGACACAGGCCGCGACGATGACGCTCACGCCGACGACGTAAGCCACGGTGATGCGCTCGGGAGCGACGACCGCGACGGTCGTGGAGATCATCACCGTCGACGCCCCCATCAGATACTGGGCGTAGGGCTGGATCCGGGGTCTGCTGAGCATCGGGGATCAGCGCCCGAACACGTCGACGCCGAGATCCGGGTGGTCGACGAAGACGCCGTCGACGCCGGATGCCACGAGCTCGGCCCACTCGCCCGCGTAGTCTCCCCAGGCGGATCGACCGCCACCGCGTCGGTGCCGCCGGACGAGGAAGGCGTTCTCGGGACGCGCCGTCCACGTGAAGACGGCCAGGTCGCGCTCGTGCGCTGCGGCAACGAGCACCCGACCGCCGTCCGTGCCCCGCGCGGGGTCGAGGATCATCCGCTTGTCCAGGCTCACACCGGCGACCCGCCCGCGGAGGTCGTCGAGCCCCGCGGGCGACGACCACTCCCGGTAGCTGCGTGCCCCCGCGCCCTCGGTCGCGACCAGGTCGTACGGCTCACCGTCGGCCTCGAGGAGGAAGATCCGCGCGCCCCGGACGCCGGCGTCTGCCAGGCGGTCGAGGATCGTGAGCTCGAACGACTCGATCCACAGCGGCAGGTCGCCGTCGGTCCAGCCAGCCGCGTCGAGCTCTGCCGCGATGAGCCCGGCCACGTCGAAGCCGGCGGCCTCCAGGAAGGTGGCGTGCTTGATCTCGAGCACGACGCCGGGCCGCCGCCCGGAGGTCTTCGCGGCATCCGTGACGAGGTCGAGGAGATCGCGCAGCCGCAGCATCGGCTCCGCGCCGTCATGACGAGCGCTGTCGGGCCGCAGCGCCGGGAGCCGCTCGCGGCAGCGCAGCCGTGACAGCTCGTCCCAGGTGAAGTCCTCCGCGAACCAGCCGGTGAGCGACGCGCCGTCGACGGTCTTCGTGGTGCGGCGCGAAGCGAACTCGGGATGGTCGGCAACGTCGGTGGTCGAGCCGATCTCGTTCTCATGCCGGATCACGGCGACCCCGTCCCGACTGAAGACCACGTCCGGCTCGACGGCATCGACCCCGCTCTCGAGCGCGAGGTGATAGGAGGAGCGGGTGTGCTCGGGACGATACCCGGGCGCACCGCGGTGGCCGATCACGAGCGGGCGGGACACGACCCCAGCGTACGGGCCGATGACGCGTGATTTCGCTCAGGGCGATCGGCTTCATGGCCTGCTCACAGCGCCGCGCATATCCGGGAGGAACCGGTTCCCGTAGGCTGGGTATACACGGCATCCAGCTGTGTCGACCCTCGACTTGGAGTGTGAGAGCAGTGGCCCTCAATAACCCCGCATTCGACAATCCCGCGTTCAAGGAGCAGCGGCCGGGTCTGACGCCGCCCGCCGCCCCCGGCATGCAGACCGCCTCGGCGCAGCACGCCGGCGTGAACGCCGCTACGCAGGCCCACCTCGAAGGCATGTACGCGGCACCCGCCGCCGGTGCCCGCGAGACCTCCCGCATGACGGTCGAAGACACCGTCGTCAAGACGCTCGGGCTCTTCGCGATCCTGCTGGCCACGGCGGTCGTCGGTTGGGTCTGGACGCTCTCGCCGGTGACGCGCGACAACCCCGCCCCCACGATGATGCCCTGGATCATCGGTGCGCTCGGCGGCTTCGTCCTGGCGATGGTCGTCACCTTCACCTCGCGCAAGAAGGTCCGGCCCGGCCTGATCTTCGGGTATGCCGCGTTCGAGGGCCTCTTCGTCGGCGGTATCTCCGCCTACCTCGAGTTCATCTTCCCGGGCATCGTCATGCAGGCGACCCTCGCGACCCTCGCGGTCGTCGGCGTGACCCTCGCCCTCTTCGCCAGCGGCAAGGTCCGCGCGTCGGCCAAGGCGACGAAGATCTTCATGATCGCGATGCTCGGCTACCTCGTCTTCTCGCTGCTGAACGTCGGCCTGATGCTCTTCGGGGTAATCCCGGGCGGCATGATGTTCGGCCTCCACAGCATGAAGATCGCCGGCATCCCGCTCGGCCTCATCATCGGCGTGCTCGTGGTCATCATGGCGGCGTACTCGCTCGTGCTCGACTTCGACAACATCCAGCGGGGCGTCCGCAACGGCGCACCCCGTCAGTACGGCTGGGTCGGCGCATTCGGCATCATGGTGACGGTCGTCTGGCTGTACGTCGAGATCCTCCGCATCATCGCGATCCTGCGCGGCAACAACTGACGCTCCCCCGCGATCCCCGAAGGCCCGTCCGGTTCGCCGGGCGGGCCTTCGTCATGCGCGTGCGCAGTATGGTTCGACGGGAGGAACCATGAGACGCGGCTCGAACCTGCCGGCCGTCGGCACGTACAACCAGACGCTCGTGCTCGACCTGATCCGGCGCTCCCCCGACGGCATCAGCCGCATCGAGCTCGCCGCCCGCACGGGGCTGTCCGCCCAGACGCTCAGCAACGTCGCCCGCCGTCTCGTCGCCGAGGGCTGGGTGCGCGAGGGAACCCCGATCGTCACCGGCCCCGGCAAGCCCCGGACCCCGCTCCAGCTCGACCCGACGGCCCGGTGCGCCGTCGGCATCCATCTCGATCCGGCAGTCGAGACGGTCGTCGTGGTCGACCTTCTGGGCAAGGTCGTCGCTCAGACCGAGCGCACCCCGCGACCCGACGCGACCCGCGAGCAGATCCTCGACGACCTCGTCGGCACCGTCGAGTCGCTGCTCGCGGAGGGCGGCCGTTCCCGGGCATCCGTGCTCGGCATCGGCGTCGCCGCTCCTGGCCCCCTCGACGCGGACGCGGGGGTCCTGTTCGAGCCGCCGCTCCTGCCGCCGGTCTGGCACGACCTCGCCCTCGGGCCGTTGCTGCGCGAGGCGACGGGACTGCCGACCACGGTCGAGAAGGATGTCGTCGCGGCGATGGTCGGCGAGCTCTGGCGGGATGCCGCGCAAGAGCTGCAGGACTCCATCTTCGTTTACTACGGAGCGGGCGTCGGCGCGGGCCTCGCCGTCGACGGCGCACCGATCCGGGGCCGCACGGGAAACGCCGGAGACGTCGCCCACCTCGTCGTCGAACCGGGCGGGCCGGCATGCGGATGCGGTCAGCGCGGATGCCTCGGCGCCGCCATCGCCCCCGAACGGCTGCTCGTCGACGGGGGCGTGATCGACGGCAGTGAGCCCGTGGCCGCACCCGCGCTCCGGGAACGCCTCCGCGAACTCGCCGCCCGGGCGCGCGCCGGCGACGAGCGCGCCGCGTCGGCGGTGCGGCGAGCCGGGTCGAGCCTCGCCCGCGCCGTCGTGCAGATCAACAACCTCCTCGACGCGGATGTCGTCGTGGTCGGGGGGCCGCTGTGGAAGCTCCTCTCGACGACGGCCGGGCCCGCCCTCTCCGACGCCGTGGCGGCGAGCACCGAGACCGCCACGGTGCGCGGCATCCGCGTGCTCGAAAGCGGACTGGCCACGGATGCCGCCGCCGTGGGCGCCGCGTGCCTCGTGCTCGATGCCGCGATGACCGCCCGCCCGACCGACCTCATGATTGCGGGCGCCCCGAACTGAACCCGCCGGGACGGGTCGAGGCGAAGCCTTGTTCTTTTATTCCATTTGTTTTATAAAAGACGTGCGCACGCACCAGCGCCCCTCGTCAAAGCAAAGGAGCTTCGACCATGAAGAGACCCATCACGACCGTGGCCGTCGTCGGCATCGCAGCGTTCTCGCTCGCTCTCACGAGCTGCGGCAGCGGCGGTGGGGGCGGAGACGAAGCGTCGTCCGACACGATCCGCGTCGCCTATCAGAAGACGACGTCGTTCACCGCGATGGACGAGCTCATGAAGAAGACGAAGGAGGAGTACGAGGCCGCGCACGAGGGGATGACGGTCGAGCTCGTGCCGATCGAGGCGGAGCAGGACCAGTACTTCACCAAGCTCGCCCTCATGAACGGGTCGGCGGGGACGGCGCCCGATGTGATCTACGAGGACACCTTCCAGATCCGATCGGATGCCGCCGCCGGATACCTGCAGCCGATCGACGACTATCTCGCCGACTGGGACCAGTGGGAGCAGTACGACGACGGCGCCAAGCAGGCCGGGCTCGGCGACGACGGCAAGACGTACGGCGTCTCGCTCGGCACCGACACCCGGGGCCTCTACTTCAACAAGCAGCTGTTCGCGGCGGCGGGGCTTCCCGAGGACTGGGCGCCGGAGAGCTGGGACGACGTGCTCGAGGCTGCGCGCACCATCAAGGAGAGCAACCCCGACGTCATCCCGTTCAACATCTACGCGTCGCAGGCCCTGGGCGAGGCGACGTCGATGCAGGGCTTCGAGATGCTGCTCTACGGCACCGAGGATGAGCTCCTCGACACCGACACGAACAAGTGGGTCACCGGCTCGGCGGGGTTCCTCGACGCACTCGAGTTCTATCAGACGGTCGCGGAGGAGAAGCTCGGCCCCGACCCCGCGCTGGCTCTCGACGCCGGCTGGGGAACCAAGGTCAGCACGGAACTCCTTCCCCAGGGCGGGATCGCCATCGCGCTCGACGGTTCGTGGCTGCCGAGCAACTGGATCGACGGCGAGAACGCCTGGCCGGAGTGGGAGCAGACGATGGGCTTCGCCGCGATGCCGACGCAGGACGGCGGCGGTGACGGCTTCACCTCGATGTCGGGCGGCTGGACGCTCGCGATGGGCGCCAACGCGAAGAACCCGCAGGCTGCCTTCGACTTCATCGCCCAGGCGCTGACGTTCGAGAACGCGCTGATGTACCACCAGGAGGCCGGACAGATCGCTGTGCGCAAGGACGTCGCCGCCAGCCAGGAGTACCTCGACTACAACCCGTCGTTCGAGTTCTTCTCATCGCTCGTGCCGTACACCCACTTCCGGCCGGCGACGCCCGACTACTCGCAGATCTCGGCGAACATCCCGCGCGCGACGGAGTCGATCTTCACCGGTCAGGCGACCCCGCAGGATGCACAGGCCGCGTACGACTCCGCTCTCGTCGGCATCGTCGGCGAGGAGAACACGCAGGCGGGCTGATCCAGCGATGACCGCCACCGCCACCGTCACCACCGGCGGTCGGCACCGCCCGGGCCGGGAGATCACCTCCCGGTCCGGCCGGTCGGCCGGCCGTGCCGCCGCACGACTTCTCCCGCTCCTGCCCGCGGTGCTCCTGCTGCTGGCGTTCATGCTCGGACCGATCGTCTACGCGCTCTACGGGTCACTGACCGACCGCGCCATGACCGGGCCCCGCGCCGCGAACCCGCAGTTCATCGGACTCGACAACTACACGGCCCTGTTCGCCTCGGGAGAGTTCTGGCTCTCGCTCGGACTCACCGTCGTGTTCGTGCTGGCCTCGGCCGTGATCGGCCAGAACGTCCTCGGGATGCTGCTCGCCGTCCTCATCCGCAACTCGGTGAAGCCGCTGCGTTCGCTCGTCGGCGGACTCGTGGTGCTGGCGTGGGTGCTGCCCGAGATCGTCGCCGCCTTCGCCCTCTACGCCTTCTTCCAGACCGACGGCACCCTCAACACCTTCCTCGGCTGGTTCGGGCTGGAGGGGACGAGCTGGCTGTACTACTTCCCGATGCTGGCGGTGATCCTGGCGAACATCTGGCGCGGCACGGCCTTCTCGATGATGGTCTACAACGCGGCGCTCTCCGAGGTGCCGCCGGAGCTGATCGAGGCCGCGACGATCGACGGCGCAGGCGCCTGGCAGCGCTTCATCCGCGTCACCCTCCCCGTCATCCGGCGGTCGATCTCCACCAATCTGCTGCTGACGACACTGCAGACGCTCGGCGTGTTCACGCTCATCTGGGTGATGACCGGGGGCGGTCCGGGAACGCAGTCGTCGACGCTCCCCGTGCTGGCGTTCCAGGAGGCGTTCAAGTTCGCCCAGGTCGGATACGGCACCGCGATCGCCGTCGTGACGCTCCTGATCGGCGCCGTCTTCTCCGCCGTCTACATCCGCATCCTCAAGCCGGAGGTCGACTGACATGGCCACCATCGCCACCTCGGTCTCGGCACCGCGGAAGCGGGCTCAGACCGTGCTGTCGTCGATCATCCTCGCGGCGATCGGCGTGCTCTTCCTCGTGCCGCTGCTGTGGATCGTCTTCGCTTCCTTCGACGGCGACGCGAAGGTCACGATGAAGGTCCCCGAGACCTGGACCCTCGAGAACTACACGCAGGTGATGACGTGGGAGCTCACGTTCCAGCCTCTCCTGAACTCGATCCTCGTCTCGCTGGGCACCGCCGTCATCACCGTCGTCGTCGGTGTGCTCGCGGCCTACCCGCTGTCGCGCTACGCGATGCGGTTCCAGAAGACCTTCATGTACGCGATCCTCTTCGGCACCGGGCTGCCGATCACCGCGATGATGGTGCCGGTCTACGCGCTGTTCGTCTCGTTCGGGCTGCTCGACTCGGTGTGGGGCGTCATCGTCTTCATGGCCGCGACATCTCTGCCGATGGCGATCTGGATGCTGAAGAACTTCATGGACTCGGTGCCGATCTCTCTCGAAGAGGCTGCCTGGGTCGACGGGGCCGGGTCGATGCAGGCTCTCGCGCGCATCGTCATCCCGCTCATGCGCTCGGGCATCGGCGTCGTGTTCATCTTCGTCTTCACGACCGCCTGGGGGAACTTCTTCGTCCCCTTCGTGCTGCTCTTCACGTCGTCGAAGTTCCCGGCGGCGGTGTCGATCTTCAACTTCTTCGGTCAGTACGGCTCGATCGCCTACGGGCAGCTCGCCGCCTACTCGGTGCTCTACGCCGCACCGATGGTGGTGCTGTACGTCCTCGTCCAGCGATTTTCGGGCGGCTCGTTCGCCCTCGCCGGCTCCGTCAAGGGCTGACCCGCTTCCTCCTCGAAAGGCTCCTCCATGCACGACCGCTCCACTCTCGCGCTGCTGCGCATCGACCGATTCGTCCGCGAACGTCTGGCCCCGGCGATCCACCGCGACTCCCGCCCGCTCGCGGTCAGCTGCTGGGAGGCGCCGGCCGAGCCGGTCGCCTTCGACGAGGCCCGCGACGGCGCCTACCGTCCGATCACTGTCGGTGACCCGTGGGGACGCCCGTGGGGGACGACCTGGTTCCGCGTCACGGGCGAGGCGCCGGACGAGTGGTTCGACGGGGGCGAGCCGATCGCCGGGACGCGACCCGAGCTCGTCGTCGACCTCGGATTCACGACCGGACAGGCGGGCTTCCAATGCGAGGCGATGGTGTGGTCGGTCGACGGCCGGCCGCTGCGCGGCATCGCGCCGTTCAACAACGCGGTGACCGAGGCGGTGTCGCCGGGCGGTGAGATCGACGTCTTCGTGGAGGGCGCCTCCAACCCCGACGTCGGGAGCATCTTCACCTTCGCGCCCACACCGGTCGGCGACCGGGCGACCGCCGGGGACGATCCCGTCTACGTGCTGCGGACGGTCGATGTGCGACTGCGCGACCTCGAGGTCACCGCTCTCCTGGACGACACCTCGGCGCTTCGGGGACTTGCGGCGCAGCTCGACCCGGCGTCGGCCCGCTGTGCCGACCTCCTTCTCGCCTTGGAGCGGATGATCGACGTCGTCGACCCGCACGACGTCGCCGGTACCGCCGCCGCGGGCCGCGCCGTCCTCGCTCCCGTGCTGGCCGCGCCGGCCTCGGCGAGCGCACACACCTTGCATGCCGTCGGGCACGCCCATATCGACTCGGCGTGGCTGTGGCCGGTGCGCGAGACGGTGCGGAAGGTCGCTCGCACGTTCTCGAACGTCCTCTCGCTCATGGACGAAGACCCCGACTTCGTCTTCGCCGCGTCGTCGGCGCAGCAGTACGCATGGGTGAAGGAGTACTACCCTGACCTGTTCGAGCGCATCCGCGCGCGTGTGGCGGAGGGCCGGTTCGTGCCGGTCGGCAGCATGTGGGTCGAATCCGACACGAACCTGCCCGGCGCGGAGGCCCTGGCGCGGCAGTTCATCGCGGGCAAAGGCTTCTTCGAGCGCGAGTTCGGCATCGACACCCCCGAGGTGTGGCTTCCCGATTCGTTCGGTTACAGCGGAGCTCTTCCGCAGATCGCGAAGGCCGCGGGCGCCCGCTGGTTCCTCACGCAGAAGATCTCGTGGAACGAGACGAACCGGATGCCGCACCACACCTTCCGGTGGGAAGGCATCGACGGCACCCGCCTGTTCACCCACTTCCCGCCGGTCGACTCGTACAACTCGATCGTGTCGGCAGCCGAGCTCGCGCACGCCGAACGCAACTACGCCGACAAGGGGCGCGGCACGGTGTCGTTGCTCCCCTATGGATTCGGTGACGGCGGGGGCGGCCCCACTCGCGAGATGACGGCGGCGATCGCGCGGACGACCTCGCTGGAGGGCTCACCCCGTGTCGTTCACTCGACGCCGCAGCGGTTCTTCGAGACCGCCGAAGCGGAGTACCCCGAGCCCGAGGTCTGGGTCGGCGAGCTCTATCTCGAGTTCCACCGCGGCACCTACACGAGCCAGCTCGCCACGAAGCAGGGCAACCGCCGCAGCGAGCACCTGCTGCGCGAGGCCGAGCTGTGGGCGACGACCGCGGCCGTACGCACCGGCGCAACGTATCCCGCCGAGAGGCTCGCGCGGGCGTGGGAGACGGTGCTTCTGCAGCAGTTCCACGACATCCTGCCGGGATCGTCGATCGCCTGGGTCTATCAGGACGCCGAGCGCAACTACGCCGCGGTCGCCCGCGAGCTCGAGGAGATCATCGGCGACGCGTTGACCGCTCTCGCGGGATCGCCCGAGCCGGGCGAGGCGACATCCGAGCTCAGGGTCAACGCCGCGCCGCATGCGCGCGGCGGGGTTCCGGCGCTCGGAGCCGTACCCGTTGCCCCGGCATCCCGCGTGCGCCCCGAACGCTCGCCCGAGGGCTGGGTGCTCGACAACGGCATCGTGCGCGTGGTGATCGACGATCGCGGCCTGATCGTCTCGGCGGTCGATGTGGCGAGTGGTCGCGAGAGTGTGCCGCCGGGCGCGGCATCCGCTCTTCTGCAACTGCACCGCGACACCCCGACGCAGTGGGATGCCTGGGATGTCGACGTGCACTATCGGAACACCGTCACCGACCTCACCGACATCGACGGCCTCGAGCTCGACGGCGACGAGGTCGTCGTCACCCGATCGTTCGGCTCGTCGCGCGTGGTCGAGCGCATCGGACTCGATGCCGGGTCGCGCACCCTGTCGCTCGGGTTCGAACTCGACTGGCACGAGACGCAGAAACTGCTCAAGCTCGCGTTCCCCGTCGACGTGCACACCGACAGCGCGACCTCGGAGGTGCAGTTCGGCCACATCGAGCGGAAGACCCACACCAATACGTCGTGGGATGCCGCGCGCTTCGAGACCGTCGCGCAGCGGTGGGTGCGCGTGGGCGAACCCGGCTTCGGCGTCGCGGTCGTGAACGACTCCACCTACGGTCACGACATCACGCGAGCCGAGCGCTCGGTCGGCGGCGGCACGGTCTCGGTCGTCCGGCTGTCGCTCATCCGGTCGGCGCTGTTCCCCGATCCCACGCAGGATCAGGGCGCGTATGCACTGCGGGTCGGCCTGGTCGTCGGCGCGGACGTCGAGGATGCCGTCGTCGAGGGCTATCGGCTGAATCTGCCCGAACGGGTGGTGACGGGGACCGCCTCCGCGATCGAGCCGATCGTGACGGTGGCGGATCCGGGGGTCGTCGTCGAGGCGGTCAAGCTCGCCGAGGACGGCTCGGGCGACGTGGTCGTGCGTCTGTACGAGGCGCTCGGCCGCCGTGTCGACACCGTCGTGCACCCCGGTTTCGACGCGCTCGGGGCGGTTCGGACCGATCTGCTCGAGCGCGAGGTCGCGGCCTCCGCCCTCGTCGACGATGCCGTTCCCCTCTCCCTCCGCCCGTTCGAGATCGTGACCCTCCGCTTCGCCCGCTGAGCCCTGCCTCCGCGGGTCGCGGAACTCGGAGGATGCCGCGTACTTCGGACCTATTCGCGCGATATGTCCGAAGTCCGCGACATTCTCCGCTGTTCGTGCGCGAGCCGTGCGCGGATTTGTTCCGGCGCGCCACGCGGGGCCGACACAGCATGTGGTGGCTGAATCGAGATTCGACCCCCACATCTGGGGCATCTCGCGAAGGGACCTCCATGACCACGCGCACCATCCCCGTCCGAAGCACCGTGGAGGAGTACCTCGAGAGACGCGACTGGCGCGTCAACGCGAACGCGAATCAGGGCTACAGCCTCGGCGGGCTCATCCTCAACGCGTCTGGCAAGCTGATCGCCAACTACTGGCTCGACGAGGTCTACGCGCCCGAGGCCGGAGCCGCGCACCGCGACGGCGACATCCACATCCACGATCTCGACGTGTTCGCCGGCTACTGCGCCGGGTGGTCGCTGCGCCAGCTCCTCGAGCAGGGGTTCAACGGGGTTCCGGGCGCGATCTCGTCGGCCCCGCCGAAGCACTTCTCGAGCGCCCTCGGCCAGATCGTCAACTTCCTCGGCACCCTTCAGAACGAGTGGGCCGGAGCGCAGGCGTTCAGCTCGTTCGACACCTATCTCGCACCCTTCGTGCGGCTCGACGGGCTCGACGAGCGAGCCGTGCGCCAGGGCATCCAGGAGCTCGTCTTCAACCTCAACGTCCCCTCGCGATGGGGCACCCAAACCCCGTTCACCAACCTGACCTTCGACTGGACCTGCCCCGACGACCTCGCCGACCAGCGCCCGCTCGTCGGCGGGCGCCTCGCCGACTTCACGTACGGCGATCTCGCGCCCGAGATGGCGATGATCAACCGCGCGTTCCTGTCGGTGATGACCGAGGGCGACGCCGACGGCCGGGCGTTCACCTTCCCCATCCCGACCTACAACATCACGAAGGACTTCGACTGGGACTCTCCCGAGGCCGACGCGCTGTTCCGGATGACGGCGAAGTACGGCCTGCCCTACTTCCAGAACTTCGTGAACTCCGACCTCGACCCCGGAATGATCCGCTCGATGTGCTGCCGCCTGCAGCTCGACCTCACGGAGCTCCTCAAGCGCGGCAACGGGCTGTTCGGCTCGGCCGAGCAGACCGGGTCGGTCGGGGTCGTCACGATCAACTGCGCGCGGCTCGGATTCGTGCACGCCGGCGACCGCGCGGGCCTGTACGCGCAGCTCGACCGGCTGCTGGAGATCGCGCGCGACAGCCTCGAGGCCAAGCGCACCGTCATCGGACGCCACCTCGACGGGGGCCTGTTCCCCTACAGCCGGCGCTACCTCGGCACCCTGGACAACCACTTCTCGACGATCGGCGTGAACGGGCTGAACGAGGCGGTGCGCAACTTCTCGGGCGACACGGATGACATCACGACCGAGGAGGGGATGCGGTTCGCCGCAGACCTGCTCGATCACGTGCGCGTACGCATGGTGGAGTTCCAGGAGCAGACCGGGCACCTCTACAACCTCGAGGCCACCCCGGCCGAGTCGGCGACCTACCGCTTCGCCCGCGCCGATATCGCGCGCTTCGCGGGCATCCGTCACGCCGGCACGACCGCCAATCCGTACTACACGAACTCGTCGCAGCTGCCGGTCGCGTTCACCGACGACCCATTCCTCGCGATGGAGCTCCAGGAGGGGCTGCAGCAGAGGTACACCGGCGGCACCGTCCTGCACCTCTACATGGGCGAGGCCGCACCGACGGCGGCGGCGTGCAAGACCCTCGTCCGCCGTTCGCTCGAGCGGTTCCGCATCCCGTACATCACGATCACCCCCACGTTCTCAATCTGCCCCCAGCACGGGTACCTCTCGGGCGACCACGCGACGTGCCCTCAGTGCCTCGCCGAGTGCGAGGTCTGGACGCGGGTGATGGGCTACTTCCGCCCGGTCTCGTCGTTCAACATCGGCAAGAGAGGCGAGGCCGCCGAGCGTGTGGCGTTCTCGTACGAACGCGCCGCGGCGGTCGTGTGACGTGTCCGCTGTGGCGGGTCGCAGCGCTTCCGAGCTGCGCATCGCGGGACTCTCGCGGTTCTCGACGGTCGATTGGCCGGGGCACCTCGTGGCGACGGTGTTCCTGCAGGGGTGCCCATGGGACTGCACCTACTGCCACAACCCCGATCTGATCGATCCGCGGACAAGCGGGGTGATGCCGTGGGCGGACGTCGCCGCCTTCCTCGGCGAGCGCCGCGGCCTGCTCGACGGGGTGGTCTTCTCGGGCGGTGAGCCGACGATGCAACGCGCCCTCCCCGACGCGATCGCACGGACCCGCGAACTCGGGTTCGACGTCGGACTGCATACGGGCGGCGCCTACCCGGACCTGCTCGAAGCCGTGCTGCCGGCCCTGTCGTGGATCGGCCTCGATATGAAAGCGGGGGCCGACGACTACGCCGGCGTGACGGGCCGGGGTCCGAGCGGACGCGCCGCACTGCGCTCGCTCGACCTCGTGGTCGCCGCTCAGCGCGAGCGCGCCGACTCGCCGCATCCGCTCGATGTCGAGGTCCGCACGACCGTGCATCCCGACCTCATCGACGACGCCCGGCTCGGCGATCTCGGCGAGCTGCTGGCCGACCGCGGGGTGCGGCGGTGGGCGATCCAGCGATTCCGTGCGGCGGGCAGCCGGTGCGGCACGCCGGTCGCCGCCCCGCTGCGGCTCGACCGCGTGCCGCGAGAACGGTTCGAGCGCGTCGACGTGAGATGAGGCGCCGCGGTTGCGCGAACTCGGCACGAGTCAGCGCACGCCCCGCGCGGTGAGAGCGTCGCCGAGGTCGTCGGCGTGTTTCAGTGCCAGGACGATGAACGCCAGCGCGGAGGAACGGATGCCGCCTCCCGCGCCCCGCGCGCGGTGCGCGTCTCGCACCTCGCCTGCCAGGCGCGCGAGCGTCGGCACGGAGCCGAGCGCGACGACGAGGAGGAGGGAGATGCGCTCGGGGTCGGCGCCGATCGCCCGGGCGGGACGGAGGGCACGCTCGAAGAGGTCGAGCAGCGCGGCAACCGGCGTCGTCAGCGCCAGCAGGGCGGCGAGCAGGATCGCGGCCAGGATGCGCACGGTTCCGACCACGGCGGGCTCGAGCCCCAGGAAGATGAGCTGGCCGGCGAGCGCGATGATCACGAGCCACCGCAGCGCCCGGATCTGTCGGATCAGCTCGCGCCAGCCCGTTCCGGGGACGGCGTAGCAGGCGAGGCACAGGACGGCCGCACCGGCCGCAGTCGCCGGTGCAGCCGGGAGCAGCGACACCGTCATCACCAGGCCGAGGAGGAGCAGGGTTTTCGGTCCCGCCGGGAGCCGGTGCCACCCACGCGCATCCGGACGGTAGAGGGTCAGCATCGCGCCGCATCCGCCTCGGCCGACGTCATCGCCAGGTCCTCGCGTATGAATCGACGACCTCGGCCGCGTCTCCCACGGCGACGATGCGTCCCGCGGCGACGTGCACGCCGACCTCGCACCGCCGCGCGAGAGCGAGGTCGTGGGTCACGAGCAGCATTCGGTGGCCGGTGTCGCCGAGAAGATGCCCGGCGATACGGGCGGCGTTCCGCCCGTCGAGGAACGCGGTCGGCTCATCCGCGACGACGAGCTCGGGGTCGCGGACGAAGGCTCCGCACAGGGCGAGCAGCTGCTTCTGCCCGCCCGACAGCTCGTGCGCGGGGTGATCGCGGAGGTCGGTCAGGTCGAACCGATCGAGCGCCCGGTCGACCCGTGCAGCGCGGTCGGCGCGCGAGCCGCGATCGCCGCGAAGCGAGAAGGCGACATCCTCGGCGACCGTGGGCATGACGATCTGCGCGTCCGGGTTGCTGAAGACGATCGCGACGCGGCGCCGCAGCTCGGCCGCATCCCGGACCGGGTCGCAGCCGAGCACCCGGACGGCTCCCGACGTCGGCCGCACGAGTCCGCCGATGAGTCGGGCGAGCGTCGACTTGCCCGAACCGTTGTCGCCGACCACCGCGATCGTGCGCGCGTCGAGGCCGAGGGTGAGGGGTGCCAGCACCTGCACGTCCCCGAGGCGGACGGCCGCGGCCTCGAGACGGATGCCGACCGTCATGCCGGGGCGGCGGTCCGGGTCGGCGCATCATCGCCGGCCCGGGTGCTCGCACGCGGCGCCCACGTACGCCGGAAGGCGCGAGGGTAGCCGCGCACGAGTGCTCCGATCACGAGCGTCGCGACGACGACCTTGACGATGTCGCCCGGGACGAAGGCGAGGTTCGCCAGCGCCGCCTGCTCGAGCGGCAGGCGCAGGACGAGGCTCTGGACCGGGATGCCGCACGCATACACGACGAGCACCCCGCCGATGAGGAGCCCGGCCACGGTGCGCCACCACACGGGTCGCCGCCCGCCGGCGTGGACGATCAGCCCCACCACCACGGCGCCGACGAGCCAGCCGACGAGGTAGCCCGCCGTCGGGCCGGCGAAGACCGCGAGCCCGCCGCGACCGCCCGCGAGGAGCGGAAGCCCCACGGCGACGAGAGCGAGGAAGGTGCCCACCGAGGCCGCGCCGACGACGGGCCCGAGAACGGCGCCGGCGAGCATCACGCCGAGGGTCTGCGCCGTGATCGGCACACCCCCGAACAGCGGGAACGAGCCGGGCAGCCCGAGCACGGCGATCAGGGCCGCGAACACCGCGGCGCGGGCGAGGTCGGTCGCATCGAGCGCGGCGCGCGACGCGGGGATCGACGGGGTCATTGTTCCTCCTGAACACCGTTCACGTGAACGGCGTTCAGGTAGAGTAGCGCCATGATCGCCGACGATTCAAACCGCGGAGGTCGCGCGCCCCGACGCTCGAGGGACGACGTGGTCGACGCCGCCCTCGAGCTGCTCGACCGGGTCGGCCTGCCCGATCTGTCGATGCGGCGCCTCGCCGAGCATCTCGGCGTGCAGCCGAGTGCCCTGTACTGGCACGTCGAGAACAAGCAGCAGCTGCTCGCGGCCGTGAGCGCGCGCATCCTCCGTCCGGTCAGCGCAGCTGACGAGGCCGGCACGAGCCTCGACGTCGCCGCCCGAGAGGTCGCCGTGCGCCTGCACGACAGCCTGCTCGCCTACCGCGACGGGGCCGAGGTCGTCTCCAGCTCGCTCGCGCTCGGGCTCGTCGAGCCACCCGCGCACGCGCGGCTCCGGGCCGTCGCACTCGAGCGCGGCGAGTCGGCTTCTCTCGCCGACACGATCGCCGACACCGTCACCCATTTCGTCGTCGGCTTCACCTTCCACCAGCAGCAGCGCCGCAGCGCCGACGCGTGGGGCGCGGCCTCGGGCGACGTCGCTGCGTCGCCCGAACGCATCGCCGCCAGCGACGATGACGGCTTCACCGCGGCGCTCGACCTGATCATCGCGGGGGTGACGACGGTGCTCGCCGGCGGCGCCACACAGCATCCAGCGCCCCGGTGATGACGATCGTCACGACGTAGACGAGCAGGTCGCGCGCGTCGAACACCGTCCCGAGCACCAGGACCGCCGGCGGGAAGACGGCGGCCGCCCGCGCGGGCAGATCGGTCAGCTGCAGCAGCTCGACGGCGATGCACCAGCCGCCGGCGATCGCCGCGACGACGACGGTTCCGGCACGGGGTGCGACGGCGACGACGAGAGCGTAGATCAACACGGCGTAGAGCGCGTCACCGGCGATGTCGGTCGCCGCGGTGTCGGGCAGGATGCCGTGAACGACGAGCCCTGCCGCGACGACAGCGACGGCCAGCGCGACCGCGCCCCAGCGCCGGGCTGCGCGGCCGGCGGTCACAGCCGGTCGCGGAGCCACGACGTCGAGACCGCCCGGGCCCCCGCCGCCTCGGCGCGAGCGCGCAGCTCGCGATCCGACGTCACGACGCTGACCCGCTCACCCGCGGCCACGGCGGCGGTGGTCGCGTCGACGATCGCATCGTCACCGGCAGCCAGTGCGCGAGTGAGCTCGACCCCCGCGGGGGCGGTGACCTCGCGGGCCTGCCCCTCGACCACGGCGACCACGCGCGGGAACCAGATGTCCTCGGGGAGCTCCAGGCCCGCGGCATCCATCCCCCGGTCGGACAGCGCGGCCACCTGGGCGAGCAGCCGCTCGGCGGCGCCGGCCCGATCGCGCCACCAGCCGTCGGGGACCGAGCCGACCACGTTCGCGACGTCGACGATGACGGTCGGGCGTAGCGAGAGCAGGCCGCGCAGCCGGGGCCAGGATGCCGCGAACCCGGGATGCAGCGGGAAGGACTCGACCTCGTCGATGGGAACCCACGCGAGCTCGCGACTCTCGGGATCGCTGATGACTGGGTGGAAGGGCGTCGTGACGTCGGCCACGAGGGTGCCGTAGGTCCACACCCCGACATCCAGCACGGACAGGAACCGCGGAGCAACGGCGTCCGCGGGAACGCCGGCCTCTTCGGCCGACTCGCGCAACGCTCCGTCGCGCGCGGACTCCCCCGCGTGACGCGCGCCGCCGGGAAGACCCCAGGTGTCGCCGAAGTGGCTCCACGACACCCGATGCTGCAGCAGCACGCCCCGCTCCGGATCGATGGCCAGCAGGCCCGCGGCACCGAAGCGCCCCCAGTACCGCTCGCCCGACGGCGCCACGACCCACGCGTCGCCGGGATCGCGCGGGCCGTGCGGCGGGCGCGGGGCGGCGGCGGGATCGTCGGTCATCCTCACAGCCTGACACAGCCGCGGTCCGCGGGCCCGTGATTGGCATCGTGTTACCAGCCGGGTCTCCCCGGTGCTGCGGCGCACAATGGGGACGTGGAGTACGAGATCGATGACTCACCCGCCCGCATCCAGCGCGACGTCGTATGGCGCTGGCTCTCGTCCGAGGCCTACTGGGGCCGCTGGCGCGAGCGCTCCGTGCTCGAGGCGCAGCTCGACGCGGCCTGGCGGGTCGTCGGGGCCTATCGCGCCGACACCGGAGAACAGATCGGCTTCGCCCGCGCGGCATCCGATGGTGCGAGCTTCGCCTATCTCGCCGACGTCTTCGTCGCCGCTGAGCATCAGGGCGCGGGCGTCGCGCACCGCATCCTCCGGCGCATGATCGACGAGGGCCCCGGGCACGACTTCCGCTGGACGCTGTTCACGCGCGACGCGCACAGTCTCTACGCCGAATTCGGCTTCGAGACCCCCGACGAGACCGCGATGGTGCGTCGCGCGTCACCCGCCAAGCGCTGAGGCAGCAGCCCCGCCAAGCGCTTCACCTGGCAATTCGCGCCCCCAAGACTCGTGCGAGGGGGCGCGGACTGCCAGGTGAACGGTACTCGAACGGTCAGCGCTGGCGCTTCTCGCGCACCCGCATGTTCGTCACGATCGGCGTGCCCTCGAAGCCGAAGATCTCGCGCAGCCGTCGCTGGATGAACCGGCGGTAGCCCGGGTCGAGGAACCCGGTCGTGAACAGCACGAATGTCGGCGGACGCGTCGACGCCTGGGTCCCGAACAGGATGCGGGGCTGCTTGCCGCCGCGCAGCGGGTGCGGGTGCTCCGCGACGAGCTCGGCGAGGAACGCGTTGAACTTGCCCGTCGGGATGCGCTGGTCCCACGACTGCAGCGCGGTCTCGAGAGCGGGAACCAGCTTGTCGAGGTGACGACCGGTACGGGCCGAGAGGTTGACGCGCGGCGCCCACGTGACGTGCGCGAGGTCCTGCTCGATCTCGCGCTCGAGGTAGCGGCGACGGTCGGCGTTGTCCATGTCGGCGTCGTTGAGGCGGTCCCACTTGTTGAACGCGAGCACGAGCGCTCGACCGGACTCGAGCACGAGGTCGATGATGTTGAGGTCCTGCACGCTGATCGACTCGGTCACGTCGAGCACGACGACGGCGACCTCGGCCTTCTCGAGGGCCGCTGACGTGCGCAGCGACGCGTAGAAGTCCGCACCCTGCTGCAGGTGCACCCGTCGACGGATGCCGGCCGTGTCGACGAGTCGCCACAGCTTGCCGCCGAGTTCGACGACCTCGTCGACGGGGTCGCGGGTCGTGCCCGCGAGGTCGTTCACGACGACGCGCTCCTCGCCCGCGGCCTTGTTGAGCAGCGACGACTTGCCGACGTTCGGGCGCCCCAGGATCGCGACGCGACGGGGTCCGCCCAGCTCGTTCTTCGCGACGGCCGAGACCTCGGGGAGCACCTTCATGATCTCGTCGAGAAGATCCGCGACTCCACGCCCGTGGATGGCCGAAACGGGGTGCGGCTCGCCCAAGCCGAGGTTCCACAGCGCCGCAGCCTCGGGCTCCTGGCGCGCGTCATCGATCTTGTTCGCGATGAGGAAGACCGGCTTGTCGCTCTTGCGCAGCAGACGGACGACGGCCTCGTCGGTGGCGGTGGCCCCGACCATCGCGTCGACGACGAACAGCACGACATCCGCGAGGTCGATCGCGACCTCGGCCTGCGCGGCCACCGAACGGTCGATGCCGCGGGCGTCGGGCTCCCACCCGCCGGTGTCGACGAGGGTGAAACGGCGGTCCATCCACTCGGCCTTGTAGCTGACGCGGTCACGCGTGACACCCGGGGTGTCCTCGACGACGGCTTCGCGCCGACCCAGGATGCGGTTGACCAGCGCCGACTTCCCGACGTTCGGACGCCCGACGATGGCGACCACCGGCAGCGCCGGGAGCACCTCGACGACCTCGCCACCCGCGGTCAGGCCCGCGAGCAGGTCGGCATCCTCATCATCGAGCTCGTAGTCGGCGAGGGTCGCCCGCAGCGCGGCGGCCCGCTGGTCGGCGAGCTCCTCGTCGAGGTTCGCGAGCTTCTCCTCGAGCTGGTCGGGACCGCCCTGGTACTCGTCTTCGGTCGTAGCCATCAGTTCTCTCCTGTCGCGGTGCGAACGACGTCGATGACGGCGTCCACGGTCCGATCGAAGTCCAATTCGGTCGAGTCGACCACCACGACGCCGGGCGCCGCGGTGAGGAAGTCGACGACCTTCGAGTCCGACGCGTCACGCCGGTGGAGCGCCTCGGCGACAGCCGCGGCATCCTCCCCCGTGAGCTCGGCGCTGCGGCGCGCGGCGCGCACCTCGGGGCTGGCGGTCAGCAGGATGCGCACGGGCGCATCGGGGAAGACCACGGTGGTGATGTCCCGCCCCTCGACGATGACACCGGCCGATCCGGATGCCGCGACGAGCGCCCGGAACAGGACGTTCACGCGCTCGCGCACTTCGGGCACGCGTGCGACGCCGCTGACGGCCGCCGAGACGCGGGGCTCGCGGATCTCATCGGTGACGAAGACGTCGCCGACGCGGACCCAGTGGTCATCGGGGTCGAGCGAGATCGCGTAGTCGAAACCGTCGAGGGCGCGCACCACGGCGTCCGCGTCGGCGGTGTCGTCATCGCGCTCGAGCACGCGCCACGCCAGCGCACGGTAGGCGGCGCCGGTGTCGAGGAAGCCGTAGCCGAGCACGCGGGCGGCCTGCTTCGACACGCTCGACTTGCCGCTGCCGGCGGGACCGTCGATCGCGACGGTCACCGGGAACGATTCAGGCACCGGAGACGATTCAGGCATGGGGAACACTCGCGATCTTCCAGCCGCGCTTCTCGAGCCCGGCGACGGCTTCATGGACGGCGCTGGGGACGACGCTCAGCTCGGCCAGCCCGAACTGCGCGCCTGGGGAGTGCTCGAGGCGGAGGTCCTCGATGTTCACCCCGAGCTCGCCGAGGTCGCCGAACAGGCGCCCGAGCTGACCCGCGGTGTCGTCGACGCGCACGACGATCTGCTCGAACCGGCGGTTCTGGCCGTGCTTACCGGGCAGGCGCTCGACGCCCTCATTGCCACGACGGATGGTGTCGGCGAGCGCGCGGCGGGCACCGGGAGCCGCCGGGTCGCGCAGCGCGTCGGCCACCGCCCGCAGGTCGCCCGCCAGCTCATCGAGCACGGCGACGACGGGAGCCGCATTCGCGCCGAGGATCTGCACCCACAGTTCGGGAGCGGATGCCGCGATGCGCGTCGTGTCGCGCACGCCCTGACCGGTCAGGCGCAGGGATCCCTCGGGAGCGGCGACGAAGCGTCCGGCGAGGAGGCTCGCCACCAGCTGCGGGACGTGCGAGGTGAGGGCAACCGCTTCGTCGTGCTCCTGCGGTGTCATCTCGAGCGGCATCGCGCCGAGGTCGAGCGCGAGCCCTTCGACGACCGCGAGATCGGAGGCGCGCGTCTCATCGTCACGGCACACGACCCACGGGCGACCGACGAAGATGTCCGCGCGCGCCGAGATCGCACCGCCCCGCTCGCGGCCGGCGAGCGGGTGCGAGCCGATGTAGTGGGTGAGGTCGACCCCGCGCTTGCGCAGCTCGAGGTAGGGCTCGAGCTTGACGCTCGCGACGTCCGTCACGACGACGCCGGGGTGGGCGCGCAGCTCGCGCTCGATCACATCCGCCGTGACGTCGGGCGGCACCGCGACCACGATGAGGACGGGGCGGTCGTCCGGGGCCGCGAGCCGGCCCGCGCCGTAGTCGACGGCGAGCCGCAGCTGAGCGGGCGAAGCGTCGTCGAGGACGACGTCGACGCCGAGCAGACGCAGGGCGTGACCGATGCTCGAGCCGAGCAGGCCCGCGCCGACGATGCGCACGGTGCCGGCCGTGCGCGCGGCACGGCCGGGGCGCACGGGATCGAGCGAGGAATCGGTCACGGGTTCTCCGGAGAAGTCGGGTGCTCGGGGGCACCGTCGGCGCTGCGCGAGAGCGTCAGCAGCGCACCGCGTTCCACTGTAGTCAACTCCCGGGCGCGTCCCGCCGGGAGGGTTCCCAGGTGAAGCGGCCCGAACTGTCGCCGCACGAGCTCGAGAACCGGATGCCCGACCTCGGCCATCATGCGCCGCACGATGCGATTGCGGCCCGAGTGGAGCGTCAGCTCGACGAGGCTCGTCTCACCCGACGTGTCGAGCAGCCGCGCCTTGTCGGCCGCGATCGGGCCGTCGTCGAGCTCGACGCCTTTCGTCAGCCGTGCGATCGTCTGCGGGGTCACGCGCCCGCGCACCTTCGCGATGTACACCTTCGTCACCCCGAACGAGGGGTGGGCCAGGACGTGGGCGAGCTCGCCGTCGTTCGTGAGCACGAGCAGACCGCTGGTCTCGGCATCCAGGCGGCCGACGTTGTACAGGCGCTCGTCCCAGTCCTTCGTGAACCGGCGCAGGTCGGCGCGGCCCTTCTCGTCCTTCATCGAGCTGACGACACCCGTCGGCTTGTTGAGCATGACGTAGCGCTTCGTCGTGTCGAGCTGCACGGCCGTGCCGTCGACGTCGACCCTGTCGGCAGCCGGGTCGATGCGGCTGCCGAGCTCGGTCACGACGACGCCGTTGACCCGGACGCGTCCCTCGACGATCAGCTGCTCGCACACGCGGCGCGACGCCACCCCGGCATTGGCCAGGACCTTCTGCAGGCGTACCCCTTCGGCATCCGTCATCGCGTCGCCTCTCCTTCGAAACCGTCGGCGCCGTCGTCGAGCAACGGCGAAATGGGCGGCAGCTCGTCGAGCGAGTTGATGCCGAGGTTGACCAGCAGCGCGTCGGTCGTGCCGTACAGGATGGCACCGGTCTCGGGGTCGTGACCGACTTCCGTCACCAACCCGCGCGAGAGCAGGGTGCGCACGACCGAATCGACGTTGACGGCGCGGATCGACGCCACCTGACTGCGCGACACCGGCTGCTTGTACGCGATGACCGCGAGGGTCTCGAGGGCTGCCTGCGAGAGCCGCGACGGCGCCTGCGTGTTGACGAACTCGCTCACGAGGGCGTCGTGCTCCGCTCGCACGTACATCCGCCACCCGCCGCCCACTTCGCGCAGCTCGAAGCCGCGACGCGGCCCGCCCGTCTCGCCGTCGTAATCGGCGACGAGCCCGGCGACCGCCTGCCGCACGGCTGCGACGGGCGCCCCGACGGCGGCGGCAAGGGAGACGAGGCTCTGCGGCTCGTCGACGATCAGCAGAACCGCCTCGAGCCGCCGCGCGACGTCCGCGATCGGGTTGGCCACGGTCGGTGTCGGGTCATCGGTCATAGTCGGCTCCCAGGGTGGCGAGGTTCTCCTCGGACCAGCGCTCCGCGGTCCAGCGCAGCGTCAGCTCGCCGAGCGGCTCGAGCTGCTCGAACGACAGCGCCGCGTGACGGTAGAGCTCGAGCACGGCGAGGAAACGGGCCACGACGACGCCGGGCTGCGCGACCCCGGCGACGAGTTCACGGAAGTTCAGGGTACCCGCGCCGCGCAGCAGCGTCACGACGATGGCCGCCTGCGCGCGGATCGACACGAGCGGAGCGTGCAGGTGGTCGAGCCCCACGACGGGGATCTCCTTCGGAGCGAACGCGAGCATCGCCAGTGCCGCGAAGTCGTCGGGGGTCAGCGTCCACACGAGCTCCGGCGCGGCCGCGCGGTACTTCTCGTCGAGGCGAACCGACCGGGTGTGACGACGGTCCTCGGCGACGACCCGCTCGGCGAACCAGCCGGCGACCTGCTTGAACGCGCGGTACTGCAGCAGACGGGCGAACAGCAGGTCGCGCGCTTCGAGCAGCGCCACCGACTCGGCGTCGATGAGCTCGCCCTGCGGCAGGAGCCCGGCGACCTTCATGTCCAGCAGCGTCGCGGCGACGACGAGGAACTCCGAGGCGGCGTCGAGCTCTGCGGGCTCGAGCCCGCGCAGGTAGCCGATGAACTCATCGGTGACCTTGCTGAGCGACACCTCGGTGATGTCGAGCTCGTGCTTGCCGATGAGGTTCAGCAGCAGGTCGAAGGGGCCGTCGAAGTTCGTCAGCGAGACCCGGAAGCCCGGACCGTTCGGATCGCCCGCGTCGGGTTCGGCCGGCCCGGCCGCATCGACGATCCCGTCAGGCGACGGCGCCACGGGCGACGAGCTCCCGCGCGAGACGCAGGTAGGCCTGCGCGGCCTGATGCTCCGGCGCGAAGGTGATGATCGGGACCCCCGCGACCGACGCATCGGGGAACTTCACGGTGCGCCCGATGACCGTCTCGAGTACGTCGTCGCCGAAGGCCTCCACGACGCGTTCGAGCACCTCGCGCGAGTGGAGGGTGCGCGGGTCGTACATCGTGGCGAGGACGCCGTCGAGCTCGATGGACGGGTTCAGCCGGTCGCGCACCTTGTCGATCGTCTCGATCAGCAGCGCGACGCCGCGCAGCGCGAAGAACTCGCACTCGAGCGGGATGAGCACGCCGTGGCTCGCCGTCAGCGCGTTGACCGTGAGCAGCCCGAGCGAGG
Organism: Microbacterium sp. BDGP8; assembly: GCF_029991045.1. Lineage (NCBI taxonomy): Bacteria > Bacillati > Actinomycetota > Actinomycetes > Micrococcales > Microbacteriaceae > Microbacterium > Microbacterium sp. BDGP8. The sequence goes on from NZ_CP120712.1 coordinate 2,757,245, forward strand.
GCTGGCAGTCGACGAGGATGACGTCGTACTCGGACGAGACCCCGCGCAGCACGCGCGCCAGGATCGTCTCGCGGGCGACCTCGTTGACGAGGTGCACCTCGGCCGCCGAGAGGTCGATGTTCGCGGGGATGACGTCGAGCCCGGGCACAGACGTCTCGACGATGACCTCGTGAGGGTCGCGCTTGGTGTCGAGCAGCAGGTCGTAGATCGTCGGCACGTCGTGCGTCGCGATTCCGAGGCCCGCCGACAGCGCCCCCTGCGGGTCGAAGTCGACGGCGAGCACCTTGCGACCGTACTCGGCGAGCGCGGCGGCGAGGTTGATCGTCGTCGTGGTCTTGCCGACGCCGCCCTTCTGGTTGCAGAGGGCGATGATGCGGGCCGGGCCGTGACCATCGAGCTTCGGCGGGGTCGGGAAACCTCGGTATGGCCGACCGGTGGGTCCGATCGGGGTGTCCTCCGTGGGGGCCTTCCCGGCCTTCCGCGACTTGTCCGTCACCGAGACTCCTGCTTTCCGTAGCGTGCGATCGATTCTCGCACAGGCACCCGGCGTGAGCCGATACGTTCGTCGGACGCGCGGGGCAGAAGTGGCCTGGGCCGACGCCCGAGGCGACACCAGCACCGCCGATCCGACGAACGTATCGCCGCAACGCCTCCGGGTCATAGGCTCCCGAGCACGTCGAGCCGCAGCTGGGCGGCGACGGCGATCAGCAGGTAGTCGACGACCACGACGAGGGGCGTCCACGCCAGCAGCAGCGCGCCGACGCGCTGCGGCGCGCGGCCCCAGACACCCTCGCGCAGCGTCCAGCCGAGAGTCGTCCAGAACAGCGGGATCGTCACGAGCCACACGACCATGCACCACGGGCAGAGCGAGCCGTACTCGAACACGCTGCGGTAGGCGAAGACATGGACGAGCGCGAACGCCGCCGCGACGAACCCCGCGTACACCCGCCAGTACCAGGGACGCAGCCCGCCCGGCGCCGCGAGCCCGGAGGCTCCCGCGTAGATGGCGCCCGGGAAGAGCACGATCCCGATGATCGAGTTGCTGAACCCGAGCAGGTTCCCGCCGGGGCTCAGCAGGTTGGGGCCGCACGTGACGATCGGGCTGATGTCGCACGAGATGAGGGCTTCGGCACCGGTGAGCTGGCCGACGTACTCGTGGTAGAGCAGGAACGACACGATCCAGCCCGCGACGCCCGCCACGATCCAGACGACGGCGAGCGCGGGGCCGGGACGGATGCCGCGCCTGTTCTCCGAAACGGCGGCGGATGCTGCGGTGGGCATGCTGTCATCCTGCGGCGCCGGTACCGCGCCCGCGGCCGCCCCGTGCCGGGAAAAACCGGGTTCGACCGGATGCCGCGAGCCCCGCCCGAGCTTCAGCGCCAGGTGGCGGTGAGGAGACCTGCGACGACCCCGAAGACGAGGGGCAGCAGGCAGCCGATGGCGACGGGGCGACCGACCGCGGGCCGGGTGAACAGGAGCGCTCGCGTCTCGGCCCGTTCCGCGTCGGTGCTGCGCAGCGCGCCGCCCGGCGACGGCTCCGGGTGAGCGGTCGCGGCATCCTCCATACGCGCGGCGATCGCGAGCAGGTCCTCGGTCCAGCGCCAGAACGGGGCGGTCCAGCGCGCCAGCGCGCCACGGGAGAGGAAGTACACGTGTCGGCCGACGGTCTCGACGTCGACGTCGGGCGCGACCGCCGCCAGGCCGGAGCGCACGGACGGCGTGAGCATCCGGCGAACACGGTCGCCGTCGGCGGGCGCGCACCAGACGCCGAAGTGCTCGTCGAACCCGCCACCGATCTCGATCCGCTCCTGCCCGAGGGGCGGACGCCAGGAGGGCGCGCCCGGCGCGTGCACCGCGACCAGGCTCGCCCGCGGCAGCTCGGCGGCGAGGCCTACGCGGAGATACGTCAGCGAGTGCGGCATCCGATAGCGGCCGATCCAGGTGTCGAACGAATAGTCCGCCGACCGGAACGGGCGCGGCTCGCTCCCCGTCACGACAGCGGTCGCCATCCGGCGCTTGCCGAGGCCGAAGACGGTCGCACTCTCCTGCGGGTCGTCCTCGCGGTGGCGCAGACCGAGCCGGTTCGCGGTCGCGAACCCTTCCAGACGGTACAACGCGGCGTCGGCCTCCTGCCGGGCGCGACGCATCCCGCCGAAGCGACTCACCGCGAGTGGCAGCACCATCACCGCCGCGATCACGATGTTCGACCACGACAGGCCCGAGCCGCCTGCCATCGATTGGATGAAGAGGACGAAGAGCAACGCGAGCACGCCCACCCCGAGCACCAGCACCGCCGAGACGAACACCGCTCGCACGGCGACCAGCCATGAGGCGCGCCGGCCCGCTTCGCCACGGAGCCCCTCTTCGCCAGGCTCGGGGAGCGGGGTCGTGAGCGCCTCGGTGCCGAACGGGGTGGCGCCGGCGTCGTCCCGGGGTGCGCCGCTGCTCATGCCCCTATCCTGCCGTGCCGGGGCTGCGACGCCGTCCGCTTGTACCCCGTCTCAGCGCGCGCGAGGATGCGACGTGGCGTAGATCTCCCGCAACGCGTCGACCGTGACGTGCGTGTAGATCTGGGTGGTGGCGACCGACGCGTGCCCGAGCAGCTCCTGCACGACGCGGACGTCGGCCCCGCCCTGCAGCAGGTGCGTCGCGAACGAATGCCGCAGGGTGTGCGGCGACACATGCGCCGTCAGTTCCGCGCGCTCGGCCGCCTGCTGGATGATCAGCCACGCGCTCTGCCGCGACAGCGGAGCACCGCGGACGCCGAGGAAGAGCCGGGGCGTCGCGCGTCCGCGCCGGGAGAGCTCCGGCCGGCCCCGCGCCAGATAGGCCTCGACGGCAGCGCGCGCGTACGAGCCGACCGGGACGATCCGCTCCTTCGCGCCCTTACCGCGAACGCGCAGCACGTCGCCGAGGGCGAGGTCGTCGACATCCAGCTGCACGATCTCGGACACGCGCGCGCCCGTCGCATAGAGCAGCTCGAGCAGCGCTCGATCCCGCAGCGCGGCGATGTCGGTCGCGGCGACATCGCCCGGAGCGGGACCCGCCGCGTCGAGCAGACTCTCGACCTGGTCGATCGTCAGAGCTTTCGGCAGGCGCCGCGGCGTCTTGGGCGGGCGCAGCCGCTGCGTGGGATCGGCATCGACGATGCCTTCACGGGCGAGGAAGCGGTGCCACCCGCGCAGCGACGACTGCAGCCGCGCCAGCGACGTGGCCGCCGGCGGCGGGTCGGCGGATGCCGCCTCCTCGGCGAACCGGGTCACGACCTCAGCCGTGATCTCGGACGTGTCACCGATCCCCTGCTCGGCGAGCCACGCGGTGTACGCGTCGAGATCGCGCCGGTAGGCCGCGACCGTGTGCGCCGACAGCCCCCGCTCGACCGAGATGTGGCGCAGGTACGCCGCGACGGCGCGGTCGAGCCGCACGTCCGTCAGCCCCGGCGCAGCCGTTCGGCTGCCGCCAGCACGCCCGTCGCCAGGATGCCGTTGCGGAACCGTCCCGCGAGCACGCCGTCGACGACCTCCGTGAGCGGTACGCGCTCGACGCGCATGTCGGCTTCCTCGTCCTCGCGCTCGTACGCGCTCGGCGCCGGACTGAGGCCGCGCGCGAGGAAGACGTGGATGACCTCGTCGTTGCCCCCGGGCGTCGTGAAGATGCTGACGAGCGGCTCGAGCGACGCCGCCACCAGGTCGACCTCTTCGGCGAGTTCCCGCCGCGCGGTCTCGATCGGGGGCTCGCCGGCGACGTCGAGCAGCCCCGCGGGGATCTCCCAGTCGCGATGACGGATCGGATGCCGGTACTGCTGGATCAGCACGACGCGCTCTTCGTCGTCGATCGCGACGACCGCGGCCGCCCCGGGGTGGTCCACGAACTGGCGCGTGATCTCCCCGTCACCGAAACGCACCGTCTCGCTCCGCACGTCCCAGACGTGCCCCGAGTACACCAGCTCGCTCGAGATGACCTCGGGCTCGACGGGCTCGTCGCGCAGCTCAGGCATCCTCGACCTCGAACAGCTCGCTCGCGCGGTGCCGGTCGAGGGCGGCGGCGACCAGCCCACGGAACAGCGGGTTCGCCTCGGTCGGACGCGACCGGAGCTCGGGGTGGGCCTGCGTCGCGATGTAGTACGGGTGCACGTCGCGCGGCAGCTCGACGTACTCGACGAGGTTGCGGTCGGGTGACAGGCCCGAGAAGACCAGGCCGGCCTCGGCGATCTGGTCGCGGTACCGGTTGTTCACCTCGTAGCGGTGGCGGTGGCGCTCGGAGGCCTTCGTCGCCCCGTACACCTCGGCCGCGAGCGAGCCCTCGGCGAGGTCGGCCTCGTACAGGCCCAGGCGCATCGTGCCGCCGAGGTCGCCGCCGGCGATGATGTCGACCTGCTCGGCCATCGTCGCGATGACGGGGAACTCGGTCTCCGGGTCGAACTCGCTCGACGACGCACCGGCGAGGCCCGCCATGTTGCGGGCGTACTCGATCACCATGCACTGCAGCCCCAGGCAGATGCCGAGGGTCGGGATGCCCTGCTCGCGCGCGAACTTCAGCGCGCCGAGCTTGCCCTCGATGCCGCGGATGCCGAAGCCGCCGGGCACGACGATGCCGTCGACGCTCGCGAGCGCCTTCTCGGCGCCCTCGGGGGTCTCGCACAGATCGGAGGGGATCCAGGTGACGTTGACCTTGGTCTCCTGCGCGAAGCCGCCGGCCTTCAGCGCCTCGGTGACCGAGAGGTACGCGTCGGGAAGATCGATGTACTTGCCGACGAGACCGATCGTGACCTCGTGCTTGGGGTTGTGGACGGCGTCGAGCACCTTGCTCCACCGCGTCCAGTCGACGTCGTCGGCCTTCTCGGCCAGCCCGAGCCGGCGCGTGATGTACGCGTCGAGACCCTGATCGTTCAGGGTCGAGGGGATGTCGTAGATGCTCGGCAGGTCGACGGTGTTCACGACGCCCTCGACGTCGACATCGCACATGAGCGCGATCTTGTTGCGGTTGCTCTCGCTGACGGGGCGGTCGCTGCGCAGCACGAGGGCGTCGGGCTGGATGCCGACCTGGCGGAGGGCCGCGACGGAGTGCTGCGTCGGCTTCGTCTTCTGCTCGCCCGAGGCGCCCATGAACGGCACGAGCGAGACGTGCACGAAGAACACGTTGTCGCGGCCGAGCTCGTGGCGCAGCTGACGGGCCGCTTCGAGGAACGGCTGCGACTCGATGTCGCCGACGGTGCCGCCGACCTCGGTGATGATGACGTCGGGGCGGGGCTCCTCGGTCGCCTGCAGCCGCATCCGGCGCTTGATCTCGTCGGTGATGTGCGGGATGACCTGGACGGTGTCGCCGAGGTACTCGCCGCGGCGCTCCTTGGCGATGACCTGCGAGTAGATCTGGCCCGTCGTGACGTTCGCCGCCTGGCTCAGCTCGATGTCGAGGAACCGCTCGTAGTGTCCGATGTCGAGATCGGTCTCGGCGCCGTCATCGGTCACGAAGACCTCACCGTGCTGGAACGGGTTCATCGTGCCCGGGTCGACGTTCAGATACGGGTCGAGCTTCTGCATCACGACGCGAAGACCGCGTGCGGTGAGGAGGTTGCCGAGACTCGCGGCGGTCAGTCCCTTACCGAGAGAAGAGACCACACCACCGGTCACGAAGATCTGCTTGGTGGTGTTCTGGGAAGAGGCCGCGCGATGAGTGTCCGTCACGGGCTTCTATTCTATCAGTCAGGAACGCGAGAGGTTCAGCAGTTCTCGGGCGTGCTCGATCGCGGCGCCCGAATCCGGCAGGCCCGACAGCAGACGCGCCATCTCGGCCTCGCGGTCGCCGCCCTCCAGCCGCCGGACGCTCGACGCGGTCACCGAGCCGTCGTTCGACTTCACGACGGTCAGGTGGTTCGTCGCGAAAGCGGCGACCTGGGCGAGGTGGGTCACGACGATCACCTGGCTCGTCTCGGCGAGCCGGGCGAGCCGGCGCCCGACCTCGATCGCCGCGGCGCCGCCGATTCCGGCATCCACTTCGTCGAACACGAACGTCGGCACGGGGTCGGTTCCCGCGATCACGACCTCGATCGCGAGCATGACCCGGCTGAGCTCACCGCCCGAGGCGCCCTTGGCGACCGGACGGGGCTCGGCGCCGGGGTGAGGCGCGAGCAGGATCGTGACGTCGTCGCGCCCCGAGACCGATGGCGTGCCGGGCTCGACCGTGACGACCAGGCGCGCGTCGGGCAGGGCGAGTTCGCGGAGCTCCGCCGTGACCGCGGCACCGAGTCGCTCCGCGGCGGCAGTGCGGGCCGCGGTCAGCTCGGCGGCGGCGGCATCCAGCGCCTCGGCGAGCTCGTCGCGCTGAGCGCGCAGGCGCTCGATGCGGTCGCCGTCGTCGTCGAGCTCCATGAGCCGTGCGGATCCGCTCTCGAGCAGCGCGAGTGCTTCGTCGAGGGTGCCGTGCACGCGCAGCAGACCGCCGAGCGCGGCGCGCCGCTCCTCGACGGCCGCGAGTTCCTGCGGCCCGCTCTCATCGAGATCGGCGAGGTACGCGCTCAGCCCTGTCACGAGGTCGGCGGCGCGGTAGCCGAGGTCGGCCAGCGGCTCGACGAAAGCGGCGAGGGCCGTGTCGCTCGCCGCCGAGCGCTCGATCGCGCGCCGGGCCTCGGCGAGCAGAGACACCGCGTCGGGCAGCTCGTCGTCGTTCGAGAGCGCGTCGTGCGCCGTCGCAGCGGCGGCACGCAGCTCTTCGACGTTGGCGAGCTTCTCGGCCCGCTCGGCGAGCGCCGCGTCCTCCCCCGGCTGCGGGGCGACGGCCTCGATGTCGGCGATGCGCGCGCGCAGGTCGTCGGCCTCGCGGCGGCGCGCGTCGCGATCGGCGTCGAGCTGCGTCAGTTCTGCGTCGACGGCACGCCAGGCGTCGAACGCCGCGCGGTAGCGGTCGCGCGCCGTGGTGATCTCGGGGCCGCCGAAGCGGTCGAGTGCGTCGCGCTGGGCGGTGGCCGACTTCAGCCGCAGCTGGTCGGACTGCCCATGGACGACGATGAGCTGTTCGGCGAGCTCGGCGAGTACGGCCGCCGGCGCGGGACGCCCGCCCACGCTGGCGCGACTACGACCTTCGCTCGACAGCACGCGTCCCAGATACAGCTCGGAGCGGCCTCCGCCGATCGGCTCGACGTCTCCCCCGGCTTCGCGGACGCGTTCGGCGACGGGTCCGCCCTCGTCGATGATCCAGACGCCGTCGACCGATGCCTGCGGCGCGCCCGCACGCACGGCGCCCGAGTCGGCCCGCTGGCCGAGCAGCAGCCCGAGTCCGGTGACGACCATCGTCTTGCCCGCGCCCGTCTCGCCCGTGATCGCGGTGAACCCGGGACCCATCGGCAGCGTCGCCTCGGCGATGACACCGAGGCCGCGCAGGCGCATCTCTTCGATCACGAGGCGCCCTCCCGCTGCTCGAGACTGGGACCACGCCACCCGACCACCGGCAACCGGAACTTCCGGACGAGCCGGTCGGTGAAGGCGGCCGGATGCAGCCGGGCCAGGCGAACCGGGGTCTTCGAACGGCGCACGACGACGCGTGCTCCGGGAGGCAGCTCCTGCGAGCGGCGTCCGTCGGCCCAGAGGATGCCGGTGCCGTTCGTACCCGCGCCGACCTCGATCGCGACGGATGCCTCCGGGCTGATCACGAGCGGGCGTGCGAACAGCGCGTGCGCGGAGAGCGGCACCACCGCGACCGCCTCGACGTCCGGCCAAATCACGGGACCGCCGGCGGAGAAGTTGTACGCCGTCGACCCGGTCGGAGTCGCGATCACCACTCCGTCGCAGCCGAAGGCCGAGAGCGGACGCCGGTCGACCTCGAGGACGACCTCGAGCATCCGTTCGCGGCTGGCCTTCTCGACGGTCGCCTCGTTCAGCGCCCACGTCTCGTAGACGACGTCGCCGGAGCCGTCCTTGACCCGCACCGAGAGCGCCATGCGCTCCTCCACGTCGTAGTCGCGATCGATGACCCGCCGGACGGCATCGTCCATGTCGTCGGCCTCGATCTCGGCGAGAAACCCGACGTGGCCCATGTTGATCCCCAGGACGGGAGCGGTGCCGCCCCGGACGAGGTCGACGGCGCGCAGGATCGTGCCGTCGCCGCCCAGGACGATCGCCAGTTCGAGCTCGGCGACGCTCACGTCGAGGTCGAGCGTCACGACACCGGGAAGCTCGCCCAGCGCCTCGACGAGCTCGGCGCGGTCGTCGGCCGCCAGCACGGGACGCGCCCCCGCGTCGGACAGCGCGTTCAGGACGCGTTGCGCCGCGGCGACGGTGTCGGGACGGCGCGCGTGGGCGACGACGAGGATGTTGCGCATCGCGTCGATCATCGGGCTCCCGCCAGTTCGTCCACCGTGTGTATCCATTGTGTCGGATTGCCCGCCTCACCAGCGCGGATGCACAGGTGGACGACGTACTCCTGATTGCCGTGGGTGCCGACTAGCGGCGAGGCGATCACCCCGTGGGTGGCGAGTCCGGCGTCCCACGCCGACCACAGCACACTCATCACGGCATCCGCCCGCAGCGCCGGATCGGTGACCAGCCCGCCCTTGACGGCGGTCCGCCCGACCTCGAACTGCGGCTTCACGAGCAGGACGACATCCGTTCCCGGTGAGCAGACCGAGACGACGGCGGGCAGGACGTGCTCGAGGGAGATGAAGGAGAGGTCGCCGGTGATGACCTGCGGCTCGAACGGGGCGCCGACGAGCCCGGCGAGCGTCTCGGGCGAGAGGTCGCGGACGTTGAAGCCCTCGACCGCGATGACGTCGTCGTCCGCGGCGATGCTCGGCGCGAGTTGACCGTGACCGACGTCGACGGCGACGACCGGCCGAGCGCCGCGCTCGCGGAGCACCTGGGTGAAGCCGCCGGTCGAGGCGCCCATGTCGAGTGCGCTCCGCGAGGCGACGGCTATATCGAACGCATCGAGTCCGGCGATCAGCTTGTGGGCGGCGCGGCTGACGTAGTGGTCGGCGCCGGCGACGACGAGGGTCGCGGTGTCGGCCACCGGATGTGACGCCTTCACGACGGTGCGCCCGTCGACGGAGACGAGTCCCTCAGCGATCAGTGTTGCGGCGTGGCTGCGTGAGCGCGCCAGACCCCGGGCGGCGACGGCCGCATCGAGTCGGGTGCTCACGCGGCGCCGGTCGGACCGGAGTCGAGGCGGCGCGCGAGCTCGTCGTGCAGCGCCGCGTACGACGCGGCACGCTCGCTCAGGGGCTGGTCTTCGATGACGTCGAGCGAAGACAGCAGGTCGTCGCGCCATTGCTCGGCGATGCTCGGCGTCGCGCTGTCCGCGGCGGTGGGCTCGTGCTCGCCCGGGTCGGCACCATCCATCGACATGGCTCCCACGATACGCGGGGTCAGGGACGGTGGAAGGGATCCGCGTAGAGAGCCTCGGGAACCCGGAATCCGTAGATCGCGCGACCCGTCGCCCAGATCGCGGCCGCGCCCGCCCGGACCAGATCGATCGGCCGGTCGCCTGCCGAGACGATGACGATGTCGGCGCCGTCGATGCGCACCGACGCGTTGCCGACGGTCGTCACGTCGCCCTTCGTCCTGACCTCGGGGTAGGGCTCGTGGAGCTCGCGCAGGTCGCTCACGATGTAAGTCGGGCGCGAGTTGGCGGGCGCCGCCAGCACGTGCTTGGGCCGATCGATACCCGTCAGCACCAGCACCGACCGGATGCCGGCCGCCTGGGCCCCGGCGATGTCGGTGTCGAGTCGGTCACCGATGAAGAGCGGCTGGGAGGCGCCGAAACGCGCGACGGCCTCATCGAAGATGGGTCGCTCGGGCTTGCCGGCGACGGTCGCGAGACGTCCGACCGCCGTGTGCACGGCGGACACCAGCGTGCCGTTCCCCGGCGCGATCCCCCGCGCCTGCGGAATGGTCCAGTCGGTGTTCGTGGCGATCCAGGGGATGCCGCCCTCGTCTTCCGGAGTCGCCAGCGCATAGGCGGCTTCGGCAAGCTGCGCCCAGCCGACCTCGGGTGCGAATCCCTGCACGACGGCGGCCGGATCGTCGTCGGCCGATCGGGTGGGGACGTAGCCCGCCTTCTCGAGTTCGTGGACCAGTCCATCGCCGCCCACGACGAGGATCGTCGCCCCGGCGGGAACACGTTCGCGAAGGAGGCGCATCGCTGCCTGCGGGCTCGTGATGACGTCCTCGGGGCGCGTCGCCGTCAGGCCGAGTTCCCGCAGATGGTCGGCGACCACCGAGTCGCGCCGGGACGCGTTGTTGGTGATGTACCCGAGCCGGCGGGTCTCCCCCGCGCGGTTGAGGCTCTCGATCGCGTGCGGCAGGGCGCCGGGACCGGCATAGACGACACCGTCGAGATCGGCCAGGACGGCATCCACACCGTCGAGCGGTGTCGACGGTGCCCGGGAGAACAGGCCCATCAGCCGCGCTCCTCGGTCTTGCCTTCCGCCGGCGCCTCGCTTTCGAGCGCGGCGTCCTCGTCGATGTCGTCGACCACGATCAGTTCACGGTCCGCATCAGTCGCGCCGAGGGCTTCCTCGGCGACGAGGGCGCGCCGCTGCCAGAGCGCGGCCTCCTCGGAGCGACCGAGGTCCTCGAGCACGGCAGCCCGGGCGGCGAACAGGGCGGGGCTCCACGAGAACGCACGGTCGGGGTCGAGCTCGGGGATGTCGAGCTCTTGCAGCGCGCGCTCGGTCTCACCGAGGTCGAGCCGTGCCCCCGACATCGCGATCGCGAGCTCGACGCGAACCTCGATCGGAAGCGTCGACCGGTCGACCGCTCGACCGACCTCGAGCGCCCGGTCGGGGCGACCGACACCGCGCTCACTGTCGACCATCATCGCGATCTGGTCGTCACTGCCGGAGATCCGTCGGTACGTGCGGAGCTCCCGCAGGGCGAGGGCGTAGTCCCCCGTCGCATAGGCGGTGATGGCGACGGTCTCGCGCACGACCCCGACGCGTCCGGCGCGACGTGAAGCCGCGAGCGCGTGCTCGTGCGCGAGCGCGGGGTCGTCGTCGATCAGCTGGGCGACCATGGCGAGGTGGCGGGCCACCTGCTCCGCGTTCTCTTTGCTCAGAGTCTTCAGTTCGTTGCGCGCAGCGCCCGGCAGATCGCGAGCCGTGACGGTCTCGGGGATCTCGGGGCCGCGCGGGACGTCGCGACGCTCGGACCCCTGCGGCGGACGCGATGAACGTGCCCCGTCGCGGTCGTCGCGCCGCGGGCGCGCGTCACCGTCACGGCGCGGGTACGACGGACGGTCGCCGTCGCGGCGCGGGCGGGAATCACCATCGCGACGCGGGTACGACGGACGGTCGCCGTCGCGGCGCGGGCGGGAATCACCGTCACGACGCGGACGCGAATCACCATCACGACGGGGGCGCGAATCACCGTCACGACGCGGACGACCATCCCCCGCGCCATCGCGACGCGGGTACGACGGGCGGTCACCGTCACGACGCGGGCGGGAATCGCCGTCACGACGCGGACGGGAATCGCCTTCCCGGCGCGGGCGCTCGTCATTGGAACGCGGCGGACGAGCATCGCCGTCGCGACGCGGACGCCGTGCGCCGGAATCCGCAGCAGAGTAACGGGGCTTGCGCTCCGATCGCGGGCGGTCTTCTTCAGTCACGACGTTCCTTTCGTCCCGGAAACGAGAAAAGGCCACCCAACATTGGGTGGCCATTTCACGAAAGAAGTCCGGCGGTGTCCTACTCTCCCACAGGGTCCCCCCTGCAGTACCATCGGCGCTGTGAGGCTTAGCTTCCGGGTTCGGAATGTAACCGGGCGTTTCCCTCACGCTATGGCCGCCGAAACACTATTGATGTTTCAGTCTGCACAACGATCAATTCGTTATGCGGTTCTCGACCGTACATCGAGAACCACTCAGTGGACGCAAGCACCAAAAACGGTGTGTTATCAAGTCATCGGCTTATTAGTACCGGTCAGCTTCACGTGTTACCACGCTTCCACATCCGGCCTATCAACCCAGTAGTCTGGCTGGGAGCCTCTCGCCCGAAGGCATGGAAATCTCATCTTGAGGCCGGCTTCCCGCTTAGATGCTTTCAGCGGTTATCCATCCCGAACGTAGCTAACCAGCGGTGCTCCTGGCGGAACAACTGGCACACCAGAGGTTCGTCCAACCCGGTCCTCTCGTACTAGGGTCAGATCCTCTCAAATTTCCTACGCGCGCAGCGGATAGGGACCGAACTGTCTCACGACGTTCTAAACCCAGCTCGCGTACCGCTTTAATGGGCGAACAGCCCAACCCTTGGGACCTACTCCAGCCCCAGGATGCGACGAGCCGACATCGAGGTGCCAAACCATGCCGTCGATATGGACTCTTGGGCAAGATCAGCCTGTTATCCCCGAGGTACCTTTTATCCGTTGAGCGACAGCGCTTCCACAAGCCACTGCCGGATCACTAGTCCCGACTTTCGTCCCTGCTCGACCTGTCAGTCTCACAGTCAAGCTCCCTTGTGCACTTACACTCGCCACCTGATTGCCAACCAGGTTGAGGGAACCTTTGGGCGCCTCCGTTACTTTTTGGGAGGCAACCGCCCCAGTTAAACTACCCACCAGGCACTGTCCCTGAACCGGATTACGGTTCGAAGTTAGATATCCAGAGTGACCAGAGTGGTATTTCAACAATGACTCCACGGTAACTGGCGTCACCGCTTCAAAGTCTCCCACCTATCCTACACAAGCCACGCCGAACACCAATACCAAGCTGTAGTAAAGGTCACGGGGTCTTTCCGTCCTGCTGCGCGTAACGAGCATCTTTACTCGTAGTGCAATTTCGCCGAGTTCGCGGTTGAGACAGTTGGGAAGTCGTTACGCCATTCGTGCAGGTCGGAACTTACCCGACAAGGAATTTCGCTACCTTAGGATGGTTATAGTTACCACCGCCGTTTACTGGGGCTTAAATTCTCAGCTTCGCCTTGCGGCTAACCGGTCCTCTTAACCTTCCAGCACCGGGCAGGCGTCAGTCCGTATACATCGTCTTGCGACTTGGCACGGACCTGTGTTTTTAGTAAACAGTCGCTACCCACTAGTCTCTGCGGCCTCCACACCCTTTCGGAGTAAATCCTAATAAGTGGAAGGCCCCCCTTCTCCCGAAGTTACGGGGGCATTTTGCCGAGTTCCTTAACCACGATTCTCTCGATCTCCTTGGTATTCTCTACCTGACCACCTGAGTCGGTTTGGGGTACGGGCAGCTAGAACCTCGCGTCGATGCTTTTCTCGGCAGCATAGGATCACCCACTTTTTATCCGCATCGTGTCTCAGCCTTGATGAGTCACGGATTTGCCTATGACTCGGCCTACGCACTTGCCCCGGGACAACCATCGCCCGGGTTGGGCTACCTTCCTGCGTCACACCTGTTAATACGCTAGCCGCACCAGCATGGGGTCGAGCGTTAGACCGGACCGTCTCACCCCGAAGGGATCAACTAAGCCCGGGTTAGGACTCTTAGCACCACTGGATTAGCTTGGGCGGTTCTTCGCCGGTACGGGAATATCAACCCGTTGTCCATCGACTACGCCTGTCGGCCTCGCCTTAGGTCCCGACTTACCCAGGGAAGATTAGCTTGACCCTGGAACCCTTGGTCTTTCGGAGGACGTGTTTCTCACACGTCTTTCGCTACTCATGCCTGCATTCTCACTCGTGTGCCGTCCACGGCTGGGTCACCCCGCCGCTTCACCCGGCACACGACGCTCTCCTACCCATCAACACGGCTGGACCACGAAGGCCTACCAATAATGTCAATGCCACAACTTCGGTGGCGTGCTTGAGCCCCGTTACATTGTCGGCGCGGAATCACTTGACCAGTGAGCTATTACGCACTCTTTCAAGGGTGGCTGCTTCTAAGCCAACCTCCTGGTTGTCAGAGCAACTCCACATCCTTTCCCACTTAGCACGCGCTTTGGGACCTTAGTTGGTGGTCTGGGTTGTTTCCCTCTCGACTATGAAGCTTATCCCCCACAGTCTCACTGCTGCGCTCTCACTTACCGGCATTCGGAGTTTGGCTGACGTCAGTAACCTTGTAGGGCCCATCGGCCATCCAGTAGCTCTACCTCCGGCAAGAAACACGCAACGCTGCACCTAAATGCATTTCGGAGAGAACCAGCTATCACGAAGTTTGATTGGCCTTTCACCCCTATCCACAGCTCATCCCCTCAGTTTTCAACCTAAGTGGGTTCGGTCCTCCACGACGTCTTACCGTCGCTTCAACCTGGCCATGGATAGATCACTTCGCTTCGGGTCTAGGACACGCGACTGAATCGCCCTATTCAGACTCGCTTTCGCTACGGCTACCCCACACGGGTTAACCTCGCCACGTATCGCTAACTCGCAGGCTCATTCTTCAAAAGGCACGCTGTCACCCCTACTAAGGAGGCTCCAACGGTTTGTAAGCAAACGGTTTCAGGTACTATTTCACTCCCCTCCCGGGGTACTTTTCACCTTTCCCTCACGGTACTTGTCCGCTATCGGTCATCTGGGAGTATTTAGGCTTATCAGGTGGTCCTGACAGATTCACACGGGATTTCTCGGGCCCCGTGCTACTTGGGATACTCTTCACGCCAAGAGAAGCATTTCGACTACGGGGTTCGCACCCTCTATGACCAGGCATTCAAACCTGTTCGTCTATACCTTCTTGTAACGTCGACCACTCGGCAGAATGATCAGAAAAGTCCCACAACCCCCAACGTGCAACGCCTGCCGGCTATCACACACGCAAGGTTTAGCCTGATCCGGTTTCGCTCGCCACTACTAACGGAATCGCTGTTGCTTTCTCTTCCTGTGGGTACTGAGATGTTTCACTTCCCCACGTTCCCTCTACCCGCCCTATATATTCAGGCGGGAGTCACTAGGTCGGCACGCCGCCCAGCGGGGTTTCCCCATTCGGACACCCTCGGATCACAGTGTGCTTATCCACTCCCCGAGGCTTATCGCAGATTGCTACGTCCTTCTTCGGCTCCAGATGCCAAGGCATCCACCGTTTGCTCTTAAAGACTTGAAATCACATGAGTTGAATCGTCAAAAAATTGACTAATGATCTTTAAGATCATCTTCACGACACAACACCCGAAGGTGTCGCATCGAAGATGCTCGCGTCCACTGTGTAGTTCTCAAAGTACGGGCGGTACCCTCCCACATGCCACCCAAGCAGCATGAAGAAAAGGCCCAGAGGTTGCGGACTCTCATCCGGTCCCTCAGGACCCAACAGCGTGCAGGTGCGACCTCCGAAACCCTCCCCGTTCCCACCGCAAGCGGCGTACTAGAGAAGAACCTCATCTTTCGCACCATGTCAAATGTTCCACCCATGAGCTCCCAGCGAAGAACATGTGCCTTCGATCTGGGTTCTGGACTCCGAAGAGTCAGATGCTCCTTAGAAAGGAGGTGATCCAGCCGCACCTTCCGGTACGGCTACCTTGTTACGACTTAGTCCTAATTACCGATCCCACCTTCGACGGCTCCCTCCACAAGGGTTGGGCCACCGGCTTCAGGTGTTACCGACTTTCATGACTTGACGGGCGGTGTGTACAAGACCCGGGAACGTATTCACCGCAGCGTTGCTGATCTGCGATTACTAGCGACTCCGACTTCATGAGGTCGAGTTGCAGACCTCAATCCGAACTGGGACCGGCTTTTTGGGATTCGCTCCACCTCACGGTATTGCAGCCCTTTGTACCGGCCATTGTAGCATGCGTGAAGCCCAAGACATAAGGGGCATGATGATTTGACGTCATCCCCACCTTCCTCCGAGTTGACCCCGGCAGTATCCCATGAGTTCCCACCATTACGTGCTGGCAACATAGAACGAGGGTTGCGCTCGTTGCGGGACTTAACCCAACATCTCACGACACGAGCTGACGACAACCATGCACCACCTGTATAGAGACCTTGCGGGGCGACTGTTTCCAGACGTTTCCTCTATATGTCAAGCCTTGGTAAGGTTCTTCGCGTTGCATCGAATTAATCCGCATGCTCCGCCGCTTGTGCGGGTCCCCGTCAATTCCTTTGAGTTTTAGCCTTGCGGCCGTACTCCCCAGGCGGGGAACTTAATGCGTTAGCTGCGTCACGGAATCCGTGGAATGGACCCCACAACTAGTTCCCAACGTTTACGGGGTGGACTACCAGGGTATCTAAGCCTGTTTGCTCCCCACCCTTTCGCTCCTCAGCGTCAGTTACGGCCCAGAGATCTGCCTTCGCCATCGGTGTTCCTCCTGATATCTGCGCATTCCACCGCTACACCAGGAATTCCAATCTCCCCTACCGCACTCTAGTCTGCCCGTACCCACTGCAGGCCCGAGGTTGAGCCTCGGGTTTTCACAGCAGACGCGACAGACCGCCTACGAGCTCTTTACGCCCAATAATTCCGGATAACGCTTGCGCCCTACGTATTACCGCGGCTGCTGGCACGTAGTTAGCCGGCGCTTTTTCTGCAGGTACCGTCACTTTCGCTTCTTCCCTGCTAAAAGAGGTTTACAACCCGAAGGCCGTCATCCCTCACGCGGCGTTGCTGCATCAGGCTTTCGCCCATTGTGCAATATTCCCCACTGCTGCCTCCCGTAGGAGTCTGGGCCGTGTCTCAGTCCCAGTGTGGCCGGTCACCCTCTCAGGCCGGCTACCCGTCGACGCCTTGGTGAGCCATTACCTCACCAACAAGCTGATAGGCCGCGAGCTCATCCCTGACCGAAATTCTTTCCAGCTACTGACCATGCGGTCGCAGCTCGTATCCGGTATTAGACGCCGTTTCCAGCGCTTATCCCAGAGTCAGGGGCAGATTGCTCACGTGTTACTCACCCGTTCGCCACTGATCCACAGAGCAAGCTCTGCTTCACCGTTCGACTTGCATGTGTTAAGCACGCCGCCAGCGTTCATCCTGAGCCAGGATCAAACTCTCCGTAAAGAAAATTTGCTGCGACCAGCCGGAAAAAGACTGGAGCAGCGAGTTTGATGCTGACCAAAGAGATAAATCATTGCTGACTATCCGTTGCCTCCCCCGAAGGGAAGGTCTTTGATCCAAAGGAATCTCACCCCACCGAAGTGGAGTCGAGGTTATTTGGCATTTGACAAGTGCACGCTGTTGAGTTCTCAAGGATCGGACGCTCCCCCAACTGACCTCACAGCCAGCCCAGAGGGCAACTTCACAACCATACCCCACCGACGACGCGCTTCAATCTGCCGTCGGAACGAGGTTCCGCGCCAGTCGAGGACTGCTGTTCGGGGTGGAAGTTCCATCCTAGACGCAAGCGCCTTGTTCTCGCAAGAGGTTTGGGATGGGATTTGTTCTCCGCTTGAGGGGGCGTAGGCCTTCCGGCCTTCTCGCTCTTCCCTGTGGGGCGAACAAGTAATAAGTTACGCGGCTCCCGGCATCGTGGCAAAGCGGCGTGACATCCCGGGCGTGTCGCGCGGCCTCGGGAGGCCCGCGATCCGCGCCATGACGCGGAAAACGGCGGATGCCGCGGCTTGTTCGGCCGCGGCATCCGCCGTCTCGCTGTGGAGCGTCGCTCGCGCGCTCACTCCCACTCGATCGTCCCCGGGGGCTTCGACGTGACATCGAGCACCACGCGGTTGACCTCGCGGACCTCGTTCGTGATGCGGTTCGAGATCTTCGACAGCACGTCGTAGGGCAGCCGCGTCCAGTCGGCGGTCATGGCGTCTTCGCTCGAGACGGGACGGAGGACGATCGGGTGACCGTAGGTGCGGCCATCCCCCTGGACGCCCACCGATCGGACATCGGCGAGCAGCACGACGGGGCACTGCCAGATCTCGGCATCGAGCCCCGCCTTCGTCAGCTCGGCGCGCGCGATGGCGTCGGCGTCACGCAGGATCTCGAGACGATCAGCGGTGACCTCGCCCACGATGCGGATTCCGAGGCCGGGCCCCGGAAACGGCTGGCGCCCGACGATGGCCTCCGGCAGACCCAGCTCGCGCCCGATGGCACGGACCTCGTCCTTGAACAGGGTTCGCAGCGGCTCGATCAGCTCGAACTGCAGGTCTTCGGGCAATCCGCCGACGTTGTGGTGACTCTTGATGTTCGCCGTGCCGGCACCGCCGCCGGACTCCACGACATCCGGGTACAGCGTCCCCTGCACGAGGAAGCGGATCGGCTCCCCGTCGGCGGCCGCCTCGGCCATCAGGTCGCGCTCGGCCTGTTCGAACGCGCGGATGAACTCGCGGCCGATGATCTTGCGCTTCTGCTCCGGATCGCTGACGCCGGCGAGGGCCTCGAGGAAACGCTCGCGCGCATCGACCGTGATGAGCCGGACTCCCGTCGACGCGACGTAGTCGTTCTCGACCTGTTCCCGCTCACCCTTCCGGAGCAGCCCGTGGTCGACGAAGATCGCGGTCAGCTTGTCGCCGACCGCCTTGTGCACGAGCGCGGTCGACACCGCTGAGTCGACACCGCCCGACAGCGCCGAGATCACCCGGCCCGAGCCCACCTGCTGGCGGATGCGCTCGACCTGCTCGGCGATGACGTTGCCGCTGTTCCAGTCCGCCGGGAGTCCCGCGGCCTTGTGCAGGAAGTTCTCGAGCACGTTCTGGCCGTGGTCGGAGTGCTTCACCTCGGGGTGCCACTGCACGCCGTAGAACTTGCGCACGTCGTTGGCGAACGCTGCCACCGGGGTCGCCGCAGTCCGGGCGAGCACCTCGAAGCCCTCCGGCGCACGCGAGACCTGGTCGCCGTGGCTCATCCACACGTTCTGCTCGGGGGGCTGCCCCTCGAGCAGCGTGCCCTCCGTCACGATGGTCGCGTCGGTCGCGCCGTACTCGCGGAGTCCGGTGTTGGCGACCTCGCCGCCGAGCGTCTGGGCCATCACCTGGAAGCCGTAGCAGATGCCGAGCGTCGGGACGCCGAGATCGAACACGCCCGGATCGAGAGCCGGGGCACCGGGCTCGTACACCGATGAGGGGCCACCGGAGAGGATGATGCCCACCGGCTCCTTCGCTGCGATCTCCTCGGCCGTCGCGGTGTGCGGGACGAGCTCGCTGTACACCCCCGCCTCACGCACGCGGCGGGCGATGAGCTGGGCGTACTGCGCGCCGAAGTCGACGACGAGGACAGGACGCTGCGACGTTTCGGTCTGTGTGGTCATCGGGTGCCTTCCGTGGCGGGGATGGATGCGGATGCCTCAGCGGCTTCGCGCTCGGCGAGGTACGTCCTCACCTCGCGTGCGACGCGGGCCTCCATGAAGAACGACAGGGCGGGCACGACGCCGCCGAGCGCGAGCAGGATGAAGCGGGGGAACGACCAGCGCATGAGACTCCACACGCGGAAGCACGAGAACAGGTACACGACGTAGAACCAACCGTGCACCACGAGGATCGCGAGCGAGATGTTGAACCCGTCGCCCGTCGAGAGCATCTCGCACGAGTTCGTCTGCGGCAGGAACAGCGACCACCACTCGCAGTCGGCGCCCGCGATCACCGGCGCGAACCAGAGCAACCCACCCGAGCCGCCGGCGAAGAGCTCGGTGTGGATCGGGGTGTACTTCAGGATCATCTCCGCGAGCAGGAGCAGCAGGCCGACACCCGTGATCACCGAACAGATCTGGTAGAAGCGCAGAGCGTTCCGGATCGCCGGGAACGTGGCGAGTTTCGGGGCGCGAGGCATGGCGTCCAGTCTAGTCGCGGCCCGACGGCGCGCTTCCCGCTGCGGGGACGTCGGCGCCCTCGTGCTCGTCCTCGAGGTCCTCGAGCTCCTTCTCCCACGCGTCCTTGGCGAGGCGGTACCACATGTAGAACGCGAAGCCCGCGAAGACCGCCCACTCCACGGCGTAGAAGATGTTGAGCCAGTTGACGTTCGACCGCTCTTCGGGTGCCGGCGAGTGGATCGCGGTGAGTCCCCCGAAGGATTCCGCGGAGGTGAGGTAGCCGCGGTAGACGTCGAGCCCGGCGGTGTCGTGCCAGCGGCTGAGGAGAGCCGCCGGCGACATCCGCGTCATCTCCTGCGGACCGGCTCCGCGTCCGGGCAGAGCAGGCCCCTCGTCGGAGATGATTCGCCCCGTGAGCACGACATCCTGCGGCGGATCGGCGTCGAGGGCTGCCGCAACGGCATCCGCCTCGGTCCGATCCGAGGTCCATCCCACCGCGACGGCGAGCGAGGTCGGCTCCGACGATCGCGCGGACTCGGGATCGACCCGCAACTGCCCCGTGACCCAGTACCCCTCTTCGCCTCGGTCGAATCGCGACGACACGACGTCGAAGTCGTCGGCGACGAACGAGCCGCTCACCTCTACCCGCTGACCGACGAGGGGCTCGGGGAGATACTCCCCGGGTTCGGCGACGTCGGCGAGCGGGCGCACCTGCTCGGTCTGACCCGGCGGCGGGGGCGACGTGTCGACGGCGCGCGAGAGCTGCCATTGGCCGAGCCACGCGAAGACCGCCGCCACGAGCAGGGCGAACGCGAGCATGCCCAGCCACCACGGGCGCAGCATGACCTCGCGCAACGTCGGCGCGAAGGCCGCCGTCGACGCCTGTGGCGGAACCGAGTCGGTCGAGCTCATGTCACCGCACGCTGTACGGCGCCACCACGACCTCCACGCGCTGGAACTCCTTCAGATCGGAGTAGCCGGTCGTCGCCATCGACTTCTTCAGCGCGCCGATGAGGTTCGCGGTGCCGTCGGCCACCGGTGCCGGGCCGTAGAGCACCTCTTCGAGCGAGCCGACCTGCTCGACGGCGACGCGGCGGCCGCGCGGGAGCTGAGCGTGGTGGGCCTCGGGTCCCCAGTGGAACCCCTGGCCGGGGGCATCCGTCGCGCGCGCCAGGGCGACGCCGAGCATGACCGCGTCGGCGCCCATGGCGAGCGCCTTCACGATGTCGCCGGACGTGCCGACGCCGCCGTCGGCGATGACGTGGACGTACCGTCCGCCCGACTCGTCGAGGTAGTCACGGCGGGCCCCGGCGACATCGGCGACCGCCGTGGCCATGGGAGCGTGGAGGCCCAGCGTCGCGCGCGTGGTCGAGGCGGCACCGCCGCCGAAGCCCACGAGCACGCCCGCGGCACCGGTGCGCATGAGGTGCAGGGCCGCGGTGTAGGTCGCGGCGCCGCCGACGATCACCGGGACGTCGAGGTCGTAGATGAACTTCTTGAGGTTCAGCGGCTCGTCGACGCTCGAGACGTGCTCGGCCGACACCGTGGTGCCGCGGATGACGAACAGGTCGACGCCGGCGGCGACGACGGTCTCGTACAGCTCTTGCGTGCGCTGCGGGGTCAGCGAGCCGGCGACGGTGACGCCGGCCGCGCGGATCTCGGCCAGACGGTCGCGCACGAGCTCGGGCTTGATCGGCTCGGCGTAGAGCTCTTGCATGCGTCGGGTCGCCGACGCGTCGGGCAGCCCCGCGATCTCGGCGAGCAGCGGCTCGGGGTCGTCGTACCGCGTCCAGAGCCCTTCGAGATCGAGCACGCCGAGTCCGCCGAGCTGACCGAGCATGATGGCCGTCCGAGGGCTCATGACCGAGTCCATCGGGGCGCCGAGCACCGGGATCGAGAACTGGAAGGCGTCGATCGACCACGCGGTCGACACGTCCTCGGTGTTGCGGGTGCGCCGCGAGGGCACCACAGCGATGTCGTCGAACGCGTAGGCCCGACGGGCGCGCTTGGCGCGGCCGAGCTCGATCTCCATGGTCACTCCTCCAGCCTACCGGCCGGTCCGGACACGACCGCCGGACCGGCCGTCCGCTCAACGGGCGCGCGCGACCCGCTGCTCGTCCCAGACGGGCTCATTCGACTCGTAGACGCGTCCGTCGCCGCCGAAGACGACGAAGCGGTCGAACGAACGAGCGAACCAACGGTCGTGGGTCACCGCGAGCACCGTGCCCTCGAAAGCGGTGAGCGCGAGCTCGAGCGCCTCGGCCGACGTGAGGTCGAGGTTGTCGGTGGGCTCGTCGAGCAGCAGCAGCGTCGCACCCGACAGCTCGAGCAGCAGCACCTGGAACCGCGCCTGCTGACCACCCGACAGGCTGTCGAAGCTCTGCTCCGCCTGGCGGACGAGCCCATAGCGGTCGAGCGCCGAGCTCGCGGCATCCCGCGGCATCCCGGCTCGGCGATCGTCGCCCCGATGCAGGATCTCGAGCAGCGTGCGGCCGGTGAACTCCGGATGCCGGTGGGTCTGGGCGAACCAGCCCGGGACGACCCGCGCGCCGAGCGTCACGGTCCCCGCGTGCTCGACCGGCTCGAGGGCGGAGCCGACGGCGGTGACGTGTCCGAGCAGGGCGTCGGGCTCCGTGCCGCCCGCGGCGAGGAGACGCAGGAAGTGCGACTTGCCCGAGCCGTTGGAGCCCAGCACCGCGACACGGTCGCCGAACCAGACCTCCAGGTCGAACGGCCGCATGAGGCCGACGAGTTCCAGCCCGTCGGCGACGACCGCGCGCTTGCCGGTGCGCGAGCCGCGCAGGCGCAGCTCGAGGTTCTGCTCGGCCGGCCGCTCCTCGGGCGGCCCGGCCTCCTCGAACCGGCGCAGCCGCGTCTGCGCCGCGCGGTATCGCGACGCGAACTCGTCGCTGGCCGCGGCCTTCGCCTTCATATCGGCGACGAATCTCTTCAGCTTCGCGTGCTCCTCGTCCCACCGGCGGCGCAGCTCGTCGAGCCGGGCCATCCGGTCGTCGCGGGCGCGGTGATAGGTCTCGAAGCTCCCGCCGTGGACCCAGGCGGTGCTGCCCGCTCCCCCGGCCTCGAGAGTGACGATGCGGTCGGCGGCACGGGCGAGCAGCTCGCGGTCGTGCGAAACGAGCAGAACCGTCTTCGCCGTCTCGCGCAGGCGGTCCTCGAGCCAGCGCTTGCCCGGGACGTCGAGATAGTTGTCGGGCTCGTCGAGGAGCAGCACCTCGTCGGGCCCGCGGAGCAGTGCCTCGAGAGCGAGCCGCTTCTGCTCGCCGCCCGAGAGCGTCGTCAGCTCGCGGTAGCGCGCCCGCTCGAACGGCACACCGAGGGCCGCCGTCGTGCAGGTGTCCCACACCGTCTCGTACTCGTAGCCGCCCGCGTCGGCGTAGTCGGCGATCGCGGCGGCGTAGCGCATCTGGGTGTCGAGCTCGTCGGACGCGATGACGGCGTTCTCGGCGTCGTCCAGCTCACGGGCCGCACGACGGACACGATCGGGCGCGACCGAGATCAGCAGGTCGTGGACGGTCTCACCGGCGCCGCCGTGCCCCACGAACTGGTCCATGACCCCGAGGCCGCCGTCGATCTGGACGACACCGCCGTGGGCCGCGGCATCCCCTCGGATGATGCGCAGCAGCGTCGTCTTTCCCGCGCCGTTCTGCCCGATCAGCGCGGTCGTCGAACCCGCGCCGACGCGGAACGTGACCTCGTCGAGCAGCGGCCTGCCGTCGGGGAGGGTGTACGAGACACCCTGTATGTCGAGCGATCCCATCGTGGACCGGGCCTTTCCGCTCCACTGCGGAGCCGACCAGGCTATCGCACGCCGGGGCGCGCTCGTGCGCGCGCCCGGACCGCGGCGAGTGGGATGCTGGCGGCATGACACGCATCGTGATCGTCGGCGCGGGCATCATGGGCCTCGCCACCGCGTGGGCCCTCGTCCGCCGGGGTGAGCGCCCCCTCGTCCTCGAGCGCTTCGGGCGGGGGCACACCCACGGCGCGTCGCACGGCGCGACCCGCAACTTCAACAACGCCTACGCCGACGCGCACTACCTCGATCTGCTGCAGCGGGCCCGCGACGGGTGGGACGCTCTCGGCGAGGTCGACGGGGAGCCGCTGCTGCGACGGCACGGGCTGGTGACGCACGGCGTCGGCAGCGACCTCGGCGGCGGCGCCGACGACGGCGACGGGCTTGAGACGATCGCGCGGAGCCTCGGCGCGCGCGGCATCCCCGCGGAGATGCTGTCTGCTGTGGAGGCGGGCGCGCGGTGGCCGGGGATGCGATTCGAGACCGACGTCCTGTACTCGTCGGACGCCGGCGTGGCGCGGGCGTCGGCGGCGATGCTCGAGCTGGAGCGCCGCGTGCAGGGCGGCGGCGGCGAAGTGCGCTGGGGCGCGCCTGTCGCCGGCATCGAGGATCTCGGCGAGCGCGGCGCGCGGGTGCGGCTGGCGAGCGGCGGCGAGGTCGACGCGGATGTCGTCGTCGCGACGGTCGGCGCTTGGACCGAGGGCCTGCTGCCCGGCATCCGCTTGCCCCGCCTCACGGTCACGGAGGAGACCCCGGCGCATTTCGCTTCGACGACCGGTCCCTGGCCCTCGTTCAACCATCGGCTCGACCCCGCGCGCTACCCGGCGCCGGTGTACGGGATGCCGACGCCGGACGAAGGGGTCAAGGTCGGGTTCCACCGCGTCGGGGACGTCGTCGATCCCGATGCGCGCCCGCACCGGGTGACGCACCACGAGACGCTCGTCGAGTACGTGCGGGAATGGATGCCGGGGCTCGACCCCGAATCCGCCGTGCACCTGTCGTGCACCTACACCTCGACCGACGACAGCGCCTTCGTGCTGGATCGCGTCGGCTCGGTGGTGGTGGGCGCGGGATTCTCGGGCCACGGCTTCAAGTTCGCGCCCGGTGTCGGCGCCACTCTGGCCGACCTCGCGCTGGATGCGACGGCGCGCGCAGCCGCGCCCTTCCGGCTGCCGGCGGGGTGAGTCCGGGTCCGGCGGGCTGCGCGAAGTTCGGAGAATGACGCGAAACTCGGACCGATCGGCTCGATCGCTCCGATACCGACGAAACTGTCCGAAGTTCACGGGCGGTCCCTGCGCAAGCCCACTTACTGCCGCAGGTGGAGCCGTTGGGCGAGGGCACGCTGGAGGGTGCGCTGGACGGCGGCCCGCTCATGCACGGCCTGCCGGTAGGTGAAGCGCAGCACCGTGTAGCCGCGCAGCCGCAGCTCGGTGTCGTGGGCGACGTCTGCGGTGCGCTGCGCACTCGAGGCGTGGAACGCGAATCCGTCGACCTGAACGACCAGCGCCTCGCCAATGAGGCCGTCGACGAATCGACCGGCGACCTTCGCCTGCTGCACGACAGAGATCCCGCGTGCACGCAGCGGCGCGAAGACCAAGGTTTCGAGGCCGGAGTCAGACAGCCCCGTGACCGCGCCGGCGAGATCGCGCGCCGCGACCGCCGGCCACGGCACAGCCCGGAGGGTCTCGGGCGCGAGGGCCTCGGTGCGGGCGGCCGATTCCCACACCACGAGCGCGTCCTCCCGCGGCAGGCACTGGGCGATGTGGCCAAGCGCATCCTCGATGCCGGCTTGCAGATCAGTCCGCGCCACCGGGCAGAGCGGGCGGGTCCAATGCACCATGATGTCGGCGTCGATCCCCGTGGACGACGCGTGCGGCAAGAGGTGCACGTGATGCTTCGACGAGATATCGTCGGGCAGCCACCACCCGCGCCGCCGCGCGAGCGAGACGCAGGTCAGTCTTCCGCCGGCGGACGCCGCACGGAGGTCTCCCGGTACCCCTGCAGAAACGCACCAGGCGCGGCGAACCATCCGCAAGCCGCCCGAAGCGACCGCGTCGCGGATCAACCGCACGGAGAACCCCGCGGCGAGCACCTCACTGCGGTGCGCGATGCCACCGGCGCCCTCGACCCACCGGGTGACATCGGATGCTGTGGAACGGCGAGGCATCCCGTCATCCTTGTGCGGCGCCGCGGCCCCGCGGCATCCCTCCCCGGTTCTGGGGAAACCCCTCAGCCCTCTCGCCCTGGGGAGGAGGACCCATACCGGTCGCGCTTCGGAGAATGCGACGAAGGTCGGACGATCTGGAGCGATCGATCCGACCTTCGTCAGAATCTCCGAGCTTCGCGCGCGGGCGCGCGCGGATCAGCGCTTGTAGTTCGGGGCCTCCACCACGATCTGGACGTCGTGGGGGTGCGACTCCTTGAGCCCGGCCGAGGTGATGCGCACGAACTTGCCGCGAGCCTTCAGCTCTTCGACGGTGCGCGCGCCCACGTAGAACATCGACTGACGCAGGCCGCCGATGAGCTGGTAGGCCACGGCCGACACGGGGCCGCGGTAGGCGACCTGACCCTCGATGCCCTCGGGGATGAGCTTGTCGTCGCTCGGGACGTCGGCCTGGAAGTACCGGTCCTTCGAGTACGAGGTCTTCTTGCCGCGGGTCTGCAGCGCGCCGAGCGACCCCATGCCGCGGTACTGCTTGAACTGCTTGCCGCCCTGGAAGACGATCTCGCCCGGCGACTCGTCGGTTCCGGCGAGCAGCGACCCGAGCATGACCGAGTCGGCGCCGGCGACGAGGGCCTTGGCGATGTCACCCGAGTACTGCAGACCGCCGTCGGCGATGATCGGGATGCCGGCTTCGCGCGCGGCCAGCGACGCTTCGTAGATCGCGGTGACCTGGGGCACGCCGACACCCGCGACGACGCGCGTGGTGCAGATCGAGCCCGGACCGACGCCGACCTTGACGGCATCCACACCCGCGTCGATGAGCGCCTGCGCACCCTCGCGGGTCGCGACGTTGCCGCCGATGACGTCGATGTGCTCGAAGGATGCATCCGCCTTCAGGCGCTTGACCATGTCGATGACGCCCGCGGACTGCCCGTTCGCGGTGTCGACGACGATCACGTCGACGCCGGCGTCGCGGAGAGCCTCGGCCCGCTGCCACGCGTCGCCGAAGAAGCCGATGGCCGCGCCGACGCGCAGGCGCCCCTGGTCGTCCTTCGTCGCGAGGGGGTACTTCTCGCTCTTGTCGAAGTCCTTGATCGTGATGAGACCGGCGAGCTTGCCCTCCTCGTCGAGGAGGGGGAGCTTCTCGACGCGGTGGTGGGCGAAGAGTGCGATGACCTCGTTGGCCCCGATGCCGACGCGACCGGTGACGAGGTTCTCGCTCGTCATGACGTCGCGCACCTTGGTGGTCTGCCGCTCGAAGCCCGAGACGAAGCGCATGTCGCGGTTCGTGACGATGCCGAGCAGGTGCCCCTCGTCGTCGACGACCGGCAGGCCCGAGATGCGGTACTGCCCGCAGAGCGCGTCGACCTCTTCGATCGTCGCGTCGGGGGTCGTCGTGATCGGGTCGGTGATCATGCCCGACTCGCTGCGCTTGACCCGGTCGACCATCGCCGCCTGCTCCTCGATGGAGAGGTTGCGGTGGATGATGCCGATGCCGCCCTCACGCGCGATCGCGATCGCGAGGCGCGCCTCGGTGACGGTGTCCATCGCGGCCGACAGCAGCGGGGTGGCCACGGTGATGCGCCGCGTCACGCGCGACGACGTATCGGCCTCGGACGGGATGACGTCGGTGTGCCCCGGCAGGAGCAGGACATCGTCGTAGGTGAGGCCGACGAATCCGAACGGGTCGTTGTAGTCGCTCATGCGCACTCCTTGGAAGTCTCAACGATTCTAAGCGCCCGGCGCCGCGCGGCATTCCCTCGCCCGAGATCCGCGAAACGACACACCGCATTCGTTGTTGCGCACCGGAAACACGCAAGCAACAATCAGCGCATACGTTCAGGTGTCGCCGAAGCCACCAGCAGAACCGGTACCTCTCGGCGTTCGTCCACTTATCTCAGGAGGTGCCAGTGGCGATCACTTCGATGACGCGCGCTGCTCGTCGCCCGAGGCGCATGTTCTCGACGTTGATCGCCGGCCTCCTGGCCGTCGTGGCGTTCCTGGGCATCGCCTCCCCCGCCATGGCCGCAGGAGACGACGTCGAGTCGTTGCCCTTCACGATCGCGGGCAACGTCCGCACCGGTGGTGAACCCGTCGAGGGTGCCACCATCGTCGTGACCGGCGGCGACTTCGAAGCCGAAGGCGAGACGAACGAGAGAGGCAGCTTCTCGATCGGCGTTCCGACGAAGGATGTCGCGTACACCGTCGAACTCGTCGAGGACAGCCTCCCCTCGGGGGTGACCGTCCCGGAGGGCTTCGAGTCGACGCTCGAGGTGGAGTTCGGCGCGACCAGCACGATCACGCGCAACTTCACGCTCGAGGCGGCCGAGCGGCAGACGACGAGCTTCGTCGACCAGCTGCTCTCCCGCGCCGTCAACGGCCTGAACTTCGGCCTCATGCTGGCCCTCGCCGCGATCGGCCTCTCGCTCGTGTTCGGCACGACGGGCCTGTCGAACTTCGCGCACGGCGAGATGGTCACCTTCGGAGCGCTCGCCGCGCTGCTCTTCTCGGCCGGGTTCAGCCTGCCGATCTGGATCGCGATCCCGTTGGCGGTCGCCGTCTCGGCGCTGTTCGGCCTGACGATGGATGCCGGCCTCTGGCGGCCGCTGCGACGCCGCGGCCTCGGCACCGTGCAGCTCATGATCGTCTCGATCGGTCTCTCGCTCGCGCTGCGCTACATCTTCCAGATGTTCGTCGGCGGCGGGACGGCCCAGCTCCCCGGCGGCTCGACCTCGGTCATCCCCGGGCTCGGCCCCATCCGCCTCACCCTCACCGACGTGATCAGCATGGGCGTCTCGCTCGTGGTCATCGCCGGCTTCGCGTGGTGGCTCATGCGCACGCGCATCGGCCGCGCCACGCGGGCCGTGTCGGACAACCCCTCGCTCGCCGCCGCCAGCGGCATCGACGTCGATGCGGTGGTCCGGGTCGTGTGGGTCGTCGCCGCGGCGCTCGCCGGCCTGTCGGGTGTGCTGTGGGCCTACTTCCGTCCGGGCATCAAGTGGGACATGGGCACCAGCATCCTGCTGCTCATCTTCGCCGCCGTCACGCTCGGCGGCCTCGGAACCGCGTTCGGTGCGCTCGTGGGCGCCATCATCGTGGGGCTCCTCGTCGAGGTCTCGACGCTGTGGATCCCCTCCGACCTCAAGTACGTCGGCGCGCTGGTCGTGCTGATCGTCATCCTGCTGTTCCGCCCGCAGGGTCTCCTCGGGCGCCGAGAGCGAATCGGATAGGCATCGTGAACTTCCTTCAGATCCTCAGCAACACCGCGGCGCAGATCCTCGCCCCGGCGACCCTCGGGTACATCCTCGCCGCCATCGGCCTGTCGGTTCACTTCGGCTTCGCGGGCCTGCTCAACATGGGCGTCGCGGGCTTCATGGCGATCGGCGCCTACGGGTTCGCGATCTCGATCCTCACCTTCGGGCTCGCCTGGCCGGTGGCGGCGCTCATCGGTCTCATCGCCGCCGTGGTCTTCGCGCTCGTGATGGGCATCCCGACCCTGCGGCTGCGCGGCGATTACCTCGCCATCGTGACGATCGCGGCCGCCGAGGTGCTGCGCCTGCTCTTCCTCACGTCGGCGTTCCGCAACCAGACGGGATCGGCCGACGGCCTCTCGGGCTTCCAGGCCGGGTTCCGCGCCAGCAACCCGCTTCCGCCCGGACGGTGGGGCTTCGGGCCGTGGACGTACCAGTCCGACCAGTGGTGGGTCATCATCGTCGGATTGATCACGATCGCGATCGTCGTCGCCCTCGTCTGGCTGCTCATGAGCAGCCCCTGGGGGCGCGTCATCCGCGGCATCCGCGAGGACGAGGACGCCGTGCGCTCGCTCGGCAAGAACGTCTTCGCCTTCAAGATGCAGGCGCTCATCGTCGGCGGTGTCATCATCGCGGCCGGCGGCATCGTCACCGCCATGGGCACCAACGTCAACCCGAACGTCTACGTCACCTCGCAGACGTTCTACGTCTGGACGGCGCTGCTGCTCGGCGGCGCGGCCACCATCTTCGGCCCCGTGCTCGGCGCCGTGCTGTTCTGGGTGGTGCGCGCGTTCCTGTCGAACCTGCTGCCGGCCCTCGTCAACATCGGCTGGCTGCCGTTCCTGACCACCGAGCAGAGCCAGATGCTCGTGTTCGTGCTGGTCGGCGTCGCGCTCATGCTGCTGGTGATCTTCCGCCCGCAGGGCATCCTCGGAAGCAAGAAGGAGCTGACCTTTGTCCGCTGATGTCGTACCCCCGACGCCGCGCCCCAAGGCGACCGGCCTGCACAAAGACGATGGCAGCGGCGAGGTCCGCCCCGGCGTCGCGAAGAACGACCCGATCATCGTCGCCGACGGCGTCAAGCGCGTCTTCGGCGGCCTGACCGCCGTCGACGTCGAGCACCTCGAGATCCCGCGCGGCGCGATCACGGCCCTCATCGGCCCGAACGGCGCCGGCAAGACGACCCTGTTCAACCTGCTGACCGGCTTCGACAAGCCCAACGCGGGGTCGTGGTCGTTCGATGGGACCAACCTCGCCGGCATCCCCGCCTTCAAGGCCGCTCGCATGGGTCAGGTGCGCACGTTCCAGCTGACGAAGTCGCTCGGCCTGCTCACGGTGCTCGAGAACATGAAGCTCGGCGCTCCGAAGCAGAAGGGCGAGGGGATCCTCGCCGGCATCCTGCCCTTCCTCTGGCGCAAGCAGGAGGCCGAGATCGAGGAGAAGGCGCGCGGCCTGCTCGCCCGCTTCAAGCTCGACGCCAAGGAGAAGGACTTCGCCGCGTCGCTCTCGGGCGGACAGCGCAAGCTCCTCGAGATGGCCCGCGCTCTCATGAGCGACCCCGTGCTCGTCATGCTGGATGAGCCGATGGCCGGCGTGAACCCCGCGTTGACGCAGTCGCTGCTCGACCACATCCTCGACCTGAAGGACCTCGGCATGACCGTCGTGTTCGTCGAGCACGACATGCACATGGTGCGTCACATCGCCGACTGGGTCGTCGTGATGGCCGAAGGACGCGTCGTCGCCGAGGGCCCGCCCGACACCGTGATGCAGAACCCCGCGGTGATCGACGCCTACCTCGGCGCACACCAGGACGTCGACCTCGGCGTCGTGACGGGCCGGCACGCCGGCGAACTGCCGCCCGAGGCGGAAGAGCTCGTCGAGACGGTTCACGAGCTCGACCAGGCGATCGACGAGGCGCCGACGACGGATGCCGCGGGCACGACGGATGCGGCAGGCGCCGTGGATGCCGAGAAGGATGGGGACCGCAAGTGACCGAGAACGTCGTCGAGCTGTCGGATGTGCACGCTGGCTATCTGCCCGGGGTGAACATCCTCAACGGCGCGAACCTCACCGCGGCTCCCGGCGAGCTCGTCGGGATCATCGGCCCCAACGGCGCCGGCAAGTCCACGATGCTCAAGGCCATCTTCGGGCAGGTGAAGGTGCGCTCCGGCTCGGTGAAGCTGAACGGCGAGGAGATCACCGGGCTGCGTGCCAACAAGCTCGTGTCGAAGGGCGTCGGCTTCGTGCCGCAGACGAACAACGTCTTCCCGAGCCTGACGATCGCGGAGAACCTGCAGATGGGGGCGTATCAGCGACCGAAGGTCGTCGCGGAGCGCACCGACTTCGTGACATCCATCTTCCCCGACCTCGCCAAGCGCCTGCAGCAGCGGGCCGGATCGCTGTCGGGCGGCGAGCGCCAGATGGTCGCGATGGGGCGCGCGCTGATGATGGATCCCTACGTGCTGCTGCTCGACGAGCCCTCCGCGGGCCTGTCGCCGTCGCGCCAGGACGAGGCTTTCCTGCGGGTGTCGGAGATCAACAAGGCCGGCGTGACGACGATCATGGTCGAGCAGAACGCCCGACGCTGTCTGCAGATCTGCGACCGGGGCTACGTCCTCGACCAGGGCCGCGACGCCTACACGGGCACCGGCCGTGAGCTGCTCAACGACCCCAAGGTCATCGGCCTGTACCTCGGCACGCTGGGGACCTGAGCCCGCCTCGCCTGATTGGGGGCGATTCCTCCCCCGCGAGAGATGCGCGCGGGCGACGCACAAGGCGTGGGCGTTGAGCCCCGCGGGGCGGACTACACCGGGAGAATCGGGGGGATGCCGCGACTCCCGGAACCTCTGCCTGACGCCCTCGGCGAAGCGTTCTCGTGCGCCGATGCGTCGGCCGCGGGCGTATCGCTCAAGCGTCTGCGTGCCCTGGATCTCGACATCCCGTTCCGCGGGGTGCGCCGGAGAGCGGGAGCCGGGGAGGCCGCGGCGACCGGCCCGCTCGCCGAGGATCACGCTGCGCGGCAGCGGGTGCTCGACCGCGCGCGGGCGTATGCCCAGATCATGAGCGGACACGCCTTCTACTGCGGGCGCACAGCCGCGGTGCTGTGGGGAACGGGTGCTCTGCCCTCCGGTGAGCTCGAGGTCGGGGTCGTCGCGCCGGAACGCGCGCCGCGGCGGCGCGGCATCCGCGGACGTCAGCTCGCGCCGACGCACGTCGAGGTGAGGACTCTCGGGGGCCTGCGGCTGTCGTCACCGGCGTCGACGTGGGCAATGCTCGGGCGGGACGCCGGCGTCCGCGAGCTGGTGCGGATCGGCGACGCGCTCGTGCGGGTGCCGCGCGGCGATCGTGGCCGGCGCCGCCCCGAGGCGCGGCTGTGCACGGTGGATGAGCTCGCCGAGGTGGTCGCCTCCGGGAGGCGCGTCGGTTCCGCGAAGCTCGTCAAAGCGTTGAGCCTGGTCCGCGAGGGGGCGATGTCTCCGCTGGAGACCGACTTCCGGCTCGCCGTCGTCGGGGCGGGGCTGCCCGAGCCGCTGCTCGACCGGGAGATCCGCGATGGCTCGGGGCGGCTGGCGGGGATCGCGGATGCCGTCTGGCCCGAGTACCGCGTCATCGCCGAGGTCGAGGGCGACCACCATCGCACATCGCGGAGCCAGTGGGCGCGCGACATCGAGAAGCACACCGCCTACGTCGCTCTCGGCTTCGAGGTCGTGAGGCTCACGTCCGCGCACATCCGCCCCACCGGCTCCGCGGCGGTGGCGCTCGTGCGCGGTGCCCTTCGGCGCCGCGGGTGGTCTCCCCCGAACTGACCCCGCGCTTCACCTGGCAGCTCACGCCCACACACGCGCCAGGAGTGGGCACCAACTGCCAACCCACGCGCGAGCGCGAGCCCACCCAGGGCTCACCTGGCAGCTCGCGCCCACACACGCGCCAGGAGCGGGCACCAACTGCCAACCCACGCGCGAGCGCGAGCCCACCCAGCGCTCACCTGGCAGCTCGCGCCCACACTGGCGCCAGGAGCGGGCACCAACTGCCAACCCACACCCCGAGCCCGCCCCACGGCGCGCACGACGAAGGGCCCCGGCCAGGAGACCGGGGCCCTCGTGCGCGGGGATCAGCCGACGCGGACGAACTCGTAGTTGTTGTCGTCGCCGTACTCGAAGACGCCGATGGATGCCTCCGTCGGGTCGCCCACCTCGTTGAAGGTGATCGGGCCCGAGACACCGTCGTAGTCCGCGGCCTCACCGGCGATGATCAGGTCGGCGCACTCCGCGAAGGTCGTGCACTTCGTGCCTTCGCCCGAGCCGCCGGAGACCGCCTGCAGGTTCGCGGCGACGTCGGGGCCGGCCGTCGATCCGGCCTGCAGCGCCGCGAGGGCCAGCAGCACGACGGCGTCATACGACTCCGGCCCGTAGGTGAAGTCCTGCAGCTCGGCGTTGCCGGCACCGGTCCAGAACGCCTGCAGGTTGTCGCGGAAGGTTGCGATCGACGCGGGGTCGACGGCGGGGTAGGTGCCCTTCGCGCCGGCCATGGTGCCGGCTTCGAAGTCGTCGCCGAAGTTCGCCAGGTTCCCGTCGACGAGGTACAGCTGCTCGGGGGCCACCTCGGCACCGATCAGCTCGGGGATGATCGTCTTGACCTCTTCGAACGTGATCAGGGCGATCGCGTCCGGGCCGGCTGCGAGCACGTCCTCGACCTGGGCCGAGAAGTTCGTGTCACCGGTGTTGTAGAGCGAGGTCGCGACGACCTCGCCGCCGGCAGCCTCGAAGGCGGCCTTGGTGAAGCACGCGAGGCCGGTGCCGTAGGCGTCGTTGAGGACGATCATGCCGAGCGTCTCGTTGCCGTCGGCGCCGATCAGGTTGCCGAGCACCTCGCCCTGCAGGACGTCCGAGGGAGCGGTGCGCCAGTAGAGCCCCTTGTCCTCGTAGCCGGTGAAGGCGGCCGAGGTGTTCGCCGGCGAGAACTGGATGGCGTTGGCGGCGATGACCTGGTCGATGAACTGCAGCGACGTGCCCGAGGACGCCGCGCCGATGATCGCCGTGGCGCCTTCGCCCAGCAGTCGCGGGATCTCCGTCTCGTACGCCTTGTTGTCGGTGTCACCCGAGTCGCCCTGCTTGAGGTCGATCGTGATGCCCTTGCCCGCGGCGTTGATCTCCGATGCGGCGAACTCGGTCGCCGAGATCTCGGGCGGGCCGAGGAAGGCGAGGTTGCCGGTCACGGGCAGAGCCGTGCCGATCGTGTAGGTGAGGTCGGTGCCGGGACCGGTGGAGGTCGAGGTGTACTCGGGGGTGTACGACGCGGGCTCGGCCGCTTCGCAGTCGATGGGGAAATCGGCCGAGGAGTTCCCTTCGGCGTCACCCGATGCAGCCGGTTCGCTGCCTCCGGCACAGCCTGCGAGGACGAGGGCACTCGCGCCGATCACGGCGATACCGCCGAGGACCTTCGCGGTGCGGGAACGGGTGAGAACGCCCATTGTGCTCCTTGATGAGTGGGAACGCGGCACCGAAGCCCCGCGAGGTTGGGTCAAACCTAGTGGTGCCGCTGCATCAGGGATGTTGCGATGTGTTAACGGTCTGTTACGCGACCTGATCGTTACTTCCGGCCCGCGGCGTCCCGCGCGATGACGCGGGTGGGACCGGTGCCACGTCAGACGACGGGGGCGACGTCGGATGCCTCGTCGACGCGTTTCGGACGACGAGCGGCGCGCAGCGAGTCGACGCTGAGCACGACGAGGGCGAGCCAGACGAGCCCGAAGCCGATCCAGCGCTCGAGAGGCATCGGCTCGCCGAGGATCCAGGCCCCCGTGATGAACTGAAGGATCGGCGCGACGAACTGCAGCAGGCCAATCACCGTGAGGCTGCTGCGACGGGCGCCGGCGGCGAAGAACAGCAGGGGCACGGCGGTGACGATCCCGGCGAGGGTCACCAGCGCGGTGTGGCCG
The DNA here is from genome assembly GCF_029991045.1 of Microbacterium sp. BDGP8. Taxonomy (NCBI): domain Bacteria; kingdom Bacillati; phylum Actinomycetota; class Actinomycetes; order Micrococcales; family Microbacteriaceae; genus Microbacterium; species Microbacterium sp. BDGP8. The sequence continues at coordinate 2,791,979 of NZ_CP120712.1, forward strand.
GGGCTGACCGAGCCGAAAACGAGCCCGCCGGTGACCGCAACGATGATCGCCTGCACGATCGCGACGGGCGCCAGCCAGAGCGACTCGAGGGTCAGGCCGCTCACGGCGTCGACCGAGGGCCCGATCTGCTTCTTGACCAGTCCGTAGGTGCCGAAGCTCGCGGCGAGGGTCAGGGCGATCCACGGGAAGGCCCCGTAGCCGATGACGATGACGCCGACCGCGACGGCGGCGATGCCGATCGCGACCCACTGGGCCACTCGCAGCCGCTCCTTCAGGACGAGGACGCCGAGGAGCACCGTGACGATCGGGTTGATGAAGTACCCGAGGCTCCCCTCGATCACGTGCCCCGTGAGGGTGCTGATGAGGAAGACCTGCCAGTTCACGTAGATGAGCAGCCCCGCCACGATGGTCCACAGCACCAGGCGCGGCGTGCGCAGGATCGCGATCAGCTTGCCCCAGGCCCGGAGCACCGTGAGGAGGATCGCGCAGAACACCAGCGAGAACAGGATGCGCCACGACACGACCTCGAACGGCCCCATCGGGGCGAGCGTGAGGAAGTAGAGGGGCATGAAGCCCCAGAGCACGTAGGCCGAGAAAGCGTAGATCCCGCCGAGCGAGCGTTCACGGGCGGGATCGAGGGGTGTCACGAGCCAAGCATAGGACGGTCATGACACGGCGAGGTCACGACGGACTGCCATCCGCCGCCGCACGCCTGCCATGACGAAGGCCCGGATGCGATGCACCCGGGCCTTCGTGGAAGAGCTCTGCGTCAGCGGACGACGACGGCGAGGACGTCGCGGGCCGAGAGCACGAGGAACTCGTCAGCGCCGAACTTGACCTCGGTTCCGCCGTACTTGCTGTAGATCACGCGGTCGCCGACGGCGACGTCGAGCGGAACACGGTTGCCGTTGTCATCGATGCGGCCGGGGCCGACCGCCACGACCTCGCCCTCCTGGGGCTTCTCCTTGGCGGTGTCGGGGATGACCAGACCACTCGCAGTGGTCTGCTCGGCCTCGACCTGCTTGATGACGATGCGGTCCTCGAGCGGCTTGATGGAAACCGACACGGTCTACCTCTTTCTTCGACAAGACTTGTTGGCAATCTCACCCTGAGAGTGCCAACTCCGAGTCTAGGGGGACGTTGGCACTCACGCAACGCGAGTGCCAACACCCCTGAACCGGCCGCACCGCCCCGCGTAGGCTGTCGTGGTGGATCACGCCGAGCTCTCCGCGTTGCTGACCCCCGAGGGACTCCGTCTGGTCGACGCCCTCCGGATCTCGTCTACGGCGGATGCCGCGTCGGCCGTGTCGCGGCTGCGACGCGAGGGCCTTTCCCCCGACCTCGTGTCGGCCGTCGTCGGGCAAGCCCGGCTGCGCGAGCGCGCGCGGGCGAAGTTCGGTCCGTTCGCCGATCGGATGCTGTTCACCCGGGCCGGCCTCGAGCAGGCTACGCGTCTCGTTGTCGCCGCCCGCCACGCCGGCAGGTTCCGCGATGCCGGCATCGCCCGCGTCGCCGACCTCGGCTGCGGCATCGGCGGCGACGCCCTGGGGTTCGCCGGCATCGGACTCGAGGTCCTGGCCGTCGACGCAGACGAGATCACGGCCGCCCTGGCCGCCTACAACCTCGCCCCGTTCGGTGCAGCCGCTCGCGTGCGCCACGGGCGGGCGGAGGAGACCGATCTCGACGGCGTCGATGCCGTCTGGCTCGACCCCGCTCGCCGCACCTCGGGCCACAGCGAGACGCGGCGCATCGCGGCATCCGACTACACGCCGTCGCTCGAGTGGGCCTTCGACCTCGCAGGTCGGATGCCGACGGGCATCAAGCTCGGCCCTGCGTTCGACCGCGACGACCTTCCCACCGACGGCGAGGCGCAGTGGATCAGCGCGGACGGCTCGACGATCGAGCTCGTCCTCTGGTCGGGCGCTCTCGCTCGCCCGGGCGTCCGGCGGTCCGCCCTCGTGATCCGCGGCGATCGTGCCGCCGAGCTCACCGCCGCCGATGATGCTTCGGACGTCGATCCGCGCGATCTGGGCGCCTACCTGCACGAGCCAGACGGCGCCGTCATCCGCGCTCGGCTGATCGGCGACGTGGCCCGCTCACTCGACGCGGGGATGCTCGCCGGCGGCACGGCGTACATGACCTCCGACACGGGGCGTACCAGCGCGTTCGCGACGACGTTCCGGGTGCGCGAGGTCCTGCCGCTGAAGACCCGCGAGATCGACGCCGCGCTCAAGCGCGCAGGGATCGGCATCCTGGAGATCAAGAAACGCGGGGTCGACATCGATCCTGCGCAGTTCCGCAAGAAGCTGAGCCTGTCGGGGAGCGCGTCGGCGACCCTCCTCCTCACGCGCGTCGGAGACCGCCGGGTGGCCGTCCTCGCCGACCGCGTCGAGGACGGTGAGGGCCGCCCCGGCGACGGGGCTCAGTCCAGCAGCCCGGCCTGAGCCGCCGCCCAGACGAGCCAGCCCGCGCTGTAGAGGATCGACAACGCGGCGAGGCCGAGCGCCCACACCGCGACCCCGCGACGCTCCCACGGTCGGCGCAGCGCCAGCACCGCCATGACGACCGCTGCGATACCCAGCGGGAACGCCCACCCGACGAACAGCGACAGTAGGAGCGCCACGATCGCCAGGGCCAGCGCCCACGCCCCCGACCGCGGCAGGATCTCGGGCGCCGGGGCCCACTCGACGCGCGGCTGCGACGCAGCGGGCTCGGCGCGCGGGCCGACCTCGGGGCTGCTCAGCAGCGGTGTCGGCTGCGTGAACTCGCGCTGGAACCCACCGCGGTGCTCGCCCGGCAGCCTCGCGGCCTCGGGAGCCGACGCGACGTCATCCGTCGGCGCTGCCACGGCGGGGCGCCGACTGCGCCGACGGTCATCGCTCACCCGCGTACCTGAATCTCGGTGACCGGAAGCGTCGAGTCGGCGCCGAACGAGAGGGTCGACGGGTCGGCGCCCGAGGAGATGAGCTCGGCGGCGAGCGCAGCGATCATCGCCCCGTTGTCGGTGCACAGGCTCAGCGGCGGGATGCGCACCGCGACGCCCGCGGCGGCGGCTCGTTCGAGCGCGACCTCGCGCAGCCGGCGATTGGCGATCACGCCGCCGCCGAGGAGCAGCCGTGGCACGCCGTGCTGCGCGCACGCGTCGAGCGCCTTGGTCACGAGGACGTCGACGACTGCTTCGCGGAAGGATGCCGCGACGTCGGCGACGGGCACGGTCTCGCCCGCCGCCTCGCGCTGCTCGATCCAGCGCGCTACGGCGGTCTTCAGCCCGGAGAAGGAGAAGTCGTACCGGTGCGCGGCCAGGTCGGACGCTCGGGAGAGTCCGCGCGGGAATCGGATGGCGTCGGGGTCGCCGCTGGCTGCGGCGCGGTCGATCTCGGGGCCTCCGGGGTAGGGCAGACCGAGGATGCGGGCGATCTTGTCGAAGGCCTCGCCGGCGGCGTCATCCATCGTCTCGCCGAGCATCTCGACGTCGGAGACCAGATCGCGGACGAGGAGGAGCGAGGTGTGTCCGCCGCTGACCAGGAGGGCGACGGTCGGGTACTCGACGTCGTCACCGGTCAGGATGTCGGCCGCGATGTGACCGACCAGATGGTTGACCGCGTAGAGCGGCTTCCCGAGCGACACGGCGAGGGCCTTCGCAGCCCCGACGCCGACCATGAGCGCGCCGGCCAGCCCTGGGCCGCTCGTGACGGCGACCGCGTCGAGCTCCTGCAGCGAGACGCCCGCTTCGGCCACGGCGGCCTCGATCGCCGGCTGGAGCGCCTCGAGGTGGGCGCGCGCGGCGACCTCGGGCACGACGCCGCCGTAACGGGCATGCTCGGCCATCGAGCTCGCGATCGTGTTCGACAGCAGCGTGCGCCCGCGGACGATGCCGATGCCGGTCTCGTCGCAGCTGGTCTCGATCCCCAGCACGAGGGGTTCGGAGCGGGTCAGGTCGGTGGTCATCGGTCGGTCCCTCCCTCACCGCGGAGGTTCAGCTGCATGATGATCGCGTCGACGTCGTCGGGCTGGTAGTACCGCGGACGGCGGGCGATCTCGACGAACCCCTCCGAGACGTAGAGGGCCTGGGCGACGGGGTTGTCGGCGCGCACCTCGAGGAAGAGCTCGCGAGCGCCGCGGTCGCGGGCTTCGGCGACGAGCGCCCGCAGCAGGGTTCGGCCGCGACCGGTGCCGCGCCGAGACGGTTCGAGGGCGATGGTCTGGATGTCGGCGTCATCCGCGCCCCGCACCGACCGGACACCGCCGTAACCGACGACGCGATCGTCCTCGACGTCGACGAGGTAGCGCCCGTGCGGCGAGGCGAGCTCTGCGGACATGGCGGTGCGGCTCCACGCATCGGTGGGGAACGACGCCTGCTCGAGCGCCATGATCGCGTCGAGGTCGTCACCGGTCGCGGTCCGCAGGCTCACGTGCCCACCTTCTTCGGTCCGGCCGGCACCGTCACGTCCGGGGCGCGGAGGTACAGGGGCTCGGCGGCCGACGCGTCGGCGGCGCCCGCCGACAGCCGTTCGGCCGCGATCCGGGCGAGGGCTGCGGCACTGATGGATGTCGTCTCCGGCAGCTCCGAGGCGGGAGCTCCGAACAGGGCGAGGGGCTCGGTCGACGCGCGCGGCACGAGATGCGCGTCGGTGAGGCGCACCGGCATCCCCCGTTCGACGCGATAGATCGAGACGGCGACCTCGCGACGGCGGGCATCGGTCACGATCGCGACCGGCTCGCCCTCGACGGGAGCCGCGCCGGCGGTGGCGTACGCGGGATCGACGTGTGCGCGCGCCGCCGCATCGTGGCTCGCGACCGCGATCAGGGGGACGCCGCGCCCGAGGGCGAACGCCCGTGCGGCCGCGATCCCGACCCGCAGTCCCGTGAACGGACCCGGCCCCATGCCCGCGGCGACGGCCGTGATCTCGACGGGGTCGACCCCCGCTTCGTGGAAGACGCGCACGAGCAGATCGCCGATGACCTCGGCGTGACCGCGGGGGTCGCGGCTGACGACCTCGGCGCGGACACGGCCCGCGGGGTCGACGATCGCGACGGCCGTGCCGATCGAGGTGTCGATGCCCAGAATCACGTCACCCAGGGTAGCCCGGGCCGTGCGGCCTCGCGCTCAGGGGCGCCGCGTGACCGTCACGAGGCGCGGGGCCGCGTCGGCCATCTCCGCTGCCGCCGGGCCGCTCGTGCCGCAGGCGTTGTCGAGCCCGGTGCCGCTCCAGCCCCGCTCGAGCTCGATCTCCCACCAGCTGTCGCGAAGACCGTCGACCATGCCGTGTCCCCACTCGACGATCGTGACACTGGCGTCCAGGTCGAGATCGAGGTCCGACAGCTCCGCCGGGGACCCCAGGCGGTAGGCGTCGACATGGATCAGCGGCGGACCGTCGACGAGCGAGGGGTGGGTGCGTGCGATGACGAAGGTCGGACTCTGGATCGGTCCGCGGACGCCGAGGCCGGCGCCGATCCCCCGGGTCAGCGTCGTCTTGCCGGCGCCGAGAGGCCCGGTGAGGACGACGAGATCGCCGGCGCGGAGCCGCGATCCGATCTCCCTCCCCCAGGCCTCCATCTCGTCGGCTGAAGTCACCTCGCGTTCGCCGAGGTAGTCGTCCATTCCGCTCATCGCCGGCCTCCCGTCATCTCGGACGATACCGCCGTGCGGTGCACCCGCGGGCCGATACGGGTGACGATCTCGTAATCGATCGTGTCCGCGGCATCACCCCAGTCGGCGGCGGCGGGAAAACTCAGCGTGGGGTCGCCGAAGAGCACGACCTCGTCGCCGATCGAGACCTCGGCGTCACCGACGTCGACGACGAACTGGTCCATCGCGATCCGGCCCGAGACCGTGAACCGCCGGCCGCCGATGACCACCGGCCCGCGGCCGGAGGCCTGCCGGGGCACGCCGTCGGCATAGCCGAGCGGGACCAGGGCGAGCGTCGTCTCGGACGCGGTGCGGTGCGTGTAGCCGTACGACACGCCTTGGCCGGCCGGCACGCGTCGCACCGCGGCGACCGAGGTGCGCAGGGTCATCGCCGGCCGCAGCCCGAGGTCTGCCGAGGAGCGACCCGGAAGCGGAGAGAGTCCGTAGATCGCGAGCCCCAGGCGGACGCAGTTCAGCCGCGTCTCGGGCAGCGCGATCGCCGCGTTCGACGCGGCGATGTGGCGCAGCGGCGGATGCACCCCCGCCGCGCTCGCCTCAGCGAGAGCGTCGTGGAATCGGGCGAGCGCGGCGCGGTCGTCCTCGATGCTCGTGTTGGAGAGGTGACTGAAGACGCCGATGACGCGCAGCTGGCCGATGCGCTCGAGTCTCGCCGCCTCCGCGCAGACGCGCTGCCACTCGCGCGGCTCGACGCCGTTGCGCCCGAGCCCGGTCTCCACCTTGAGGTGCACACCGACGGAGCGCCCGACGGATGCTGCCGCCGCGGCGGCCTGCAGCTGCGCGAAGCTCGAGATCCCGAGCTCGACGCCGTGCTCGGCCGCCTCGCGGAAATCCGCGCCGGGCGCGTGCAGCCACGCGACGATGGGGGCGGTGATTCCCGCTCGGCGCAGGGCGACGGCCTCGGCGATGTCCGCCACGCCGAGTCGCGTCGCGCCACCCGACAGGGCCGCGGTCGCCGCACGCACGGCGCCGTGCCCGTAACCGTCGGCTTTCACGACGGCGATGATCTCGGTCTGGACGAGACGCCGCAGATGACGGACGTTGTGCTCGATCGCCTCGACGTCGATGAGGGCTTCGCGCAGCGGGCGTACGGTCACGATGCGGCCTCGGCGATCACGTAGGCGGTGGCGAGGTTCGCATCGTGCGAGAGCGACAGGTGCACCGCCGTCACGCCCCGTGCGGCCACCGTGGCGGCCGTCTCACCGGTGAGGGCGAAGACCGGACGCCCCGAAGACTCCGACGCCACCTCGATGTCGACCCAGTGCACGCCCTCCGAGCCGCCGAGGGCCTTGATGAGCGCCTCCTTCGCGGCGTACCGGGCAGCGAGAGACCGGGGCTTGAGGGCGCGCTCGGCGGGCGAGAAGAGCCTGTCGAGCAGGCGAGGGGTGCGTTCGAGCGAACGCTCGAAGCGCGGGACGTCGACCAGGTCGACGCCGATGCCGACGATCACGGCATCCCCTTCCAGCCCGACGGACTCACTCGACGGTGACCGACTTGGCGAGGTTGCGCGGCTGGTCGACGTCGAGGCCCTTGGCGGTGGCCAGGCCCATGGCGAAGATGTGCAGCGGAACGACCGCGAGGAGCGGCTCGAACAGCGGCTCGGCGAGCGGGATGCGCAGCACCTCGTCGGCGAACGGGAGGACGGCGGCATCCCCCTCTTCGGCGACCGCGATGATGCGCGCGCCGCGGGCACGGATCTCCTGGATGTTGGACACGACCTTCGCGTGCAGGAGCGGCGAGCTCGTCGGCGAGGGCACCATGACGAACACCGGCTGACCGGGCTCGATGAGCGCGATCGGGCCGTGTTTGAGCTCTCCGGCGGCGAAGCCCTCGGCGTGGATGTAGGAGATCTCCTTGAGCTTGAGCGCGCCCTCGAGCGCGATCGGGTAGCCGACGTGACGGCCGAGGAAGATCACCGAGCGGGTGTCGGCCATCCAGTGGGCGAACTGCTCGATGTGCTCCTGCTCGCTCGCGAGCACCCGGGCGATCTTCTCGGGCACCGCTTCGAGCTGAGCGACCTGCTCGGCGATCGCCTCAGCGCTCAGCGCACCGCGCACACGGCCAACGTGCAGGGCCAGCAGGTACAGCGCGGTGATCTGCGCGACGAACGCCTTCGTGGACGCGACGGCGACCTCGGGACCGGCGTGGGTGTAGACGATGGCATCGGACTCGCGCGGGATCGTCGCGCCCTGGGTGTTGCAGATCGACAGCGTCTTCGCGCCGGCCTCGCGGGCGTACTTGACCGCCATGAGCGTGTCCATCGTCTCGCCGGACTGGCTGATCGAGACGACGAGCGTGCGCGGGCCGATGACGGGATCCCGATAGCGGAACTCGTGGGCGAGCTCGACGTCGACGGGAACGCGCGCCCACTGCTCGAGGGCGTACTTGCCGACCATGCCGGCGTAAGCGGCGGTGCCGCACGCGATGACGATGACGCGATCGATGCCGGTGAACAGCTCGTCGAGGCCATCGAGCTCGGGGATCTGCACGAGACCGTCGTGCACGCGCCCGCGGATGGTGTTCGCGACGGCCTCGGGCTCCTCCGAGACCTCCTTGGCCATGAACGACGACCAGCCGCCCTTGTCCGCGGCGGCGGCATCCCATACGACCTCGAACGGCTCGACGTCGACGGCGGCACCGGAGAAGTCGGTGACCGTGACCTCCTGAGGGGTGATCGCGACGATCTCGTCCTGGCCGATCGCGAGCGCGTGGCGGGTGTGCTCGACGAAGGCGGCGACGTCGGAGCCGAGGAAGTTCTCGCCGTCGCCGAGGCCGATCACCAGCGGCGAATTGCGGCGGGCGCCCACGACGAGACCGGGCTGGTCGCGGTGCAGGGCCAGGAGCGTGAATGCCCCCTCCAGGCGCGACACCGTCGCGCGGAACGCCTCGACCAGATCGCCGGATGCCTGGTACTCGCGGCCCAGCAGCACAGCGGCGACCTCGGTGTCGGTCTCGCTGCGGAAGGTGTATCCCTCGGCGACGAGCTCGGACTTCAGCTCGGAGAAGTTCTCGATGATGCCGTTGTGGATGACCGCGAGCTTGTCGTCGTCGGCCAGGTGGGGGTGCGCGTTCGCGTCGGTCGGGCCGCCGTGCGTCGCCCACCGGGTGTGGCCGATCCCGGTCGTGCCGTCGGCCAGGGGGTGCGCCGCCAGGTCGTCGCGCAGGATCTGCAGCTTGCCCGCGCGCTTGCGCGTTCCCAGACCTCCTTCACCGTCGATGACGGCGATGCCGGCGGAGTCGTAGCCGCGGTATTCGAGGCGGGCCAGGCCCGAGATGAGGATGTCCTGCGAGGGACGAGGACCCACATAGCCGATGATTCCGCACATGGGGTCCATCCTAGATCGGGAGCCCGGGCGCTCGAGCTCAGCCGGACGCGGGCCCGCGCAACGCTGCCAGCACGGCGTCGACCACCTCGAGATTGGAGAAGACCGCGTCGTGCCCGCACGCGCCGCCGAACGGCGGTGCGGCGACCTGGCCCGACAGGATCATCCCGACTCCGCCGACGCCGGGCGGGAGGTCTCTGCGGCATGTGACCACCGTCGTGTCCGCCGCTCCGGCGAGGGCGGACGTCTCGGCGACCAGACCGTCGCCGAGGCGGGCCTCCCCGGTCTTCCCCGATGGGAGCGGCATCGCGACGACGGCGGACGCCGCGATCGCGTGCACGTGCAGACCCGCCGGCCAGTCGGGCAGATCGGCGAGCTCCGCCGACCCGGCGCGCAGGGACGTACCTGCCGGGCCGAGGGCGGCGATACCCGTCCGGATGACGGGTGGCAGATCGCAGCCGCCGCGCGCGTCTTCCGCGAGCTGCTTGTTGCAGACCGCGCCGATCCAGGGCAGCACGAGGTTCTGCAGCACCGGCACCGTCGACATCGTGGCGCGGATCGCCCCGGCGATGTCGACCGCGACATTGGCGATGTCCGAGCCTTGCGTGGGAGCGGCGACCGTGACGACCTCGCCGATGAGCGCGGCGATGTCCGGGGCGTCGCGCAGGGCGTACCGCAGGGCCAGCCCGCCCATCGAATGGGTCACGACGTCGACCGGGCCGTGGACGGCGTCGGCTATCGAACGGATCGCGGCGGCGAGATTGTCGGCCGAACCGGTCGAGCCGACCCACCCGGCGGAGTTCGCGGAGTAGTCGAACGCGTACACGGCGACCCCCGGCCGCGCTTCGAGCCGCTGCTGCAGCGACGCCGTCATCCCCCGCGCCACCGGCGCACCGGAGCCGTCGCGCCACTGCACCGGGCGAGCGAACGGCGACCGGGCGTAGGAGCGCTGGCCGTCGGCGTCGGGGAGGACGGTGCTCAGCCACCCGTGGACGAGCAGCACCGCCCGCGAGTCCGGTTCCGCCTGCTCGCTCAGCCGCACGACACGGTCGCCGAGCGCCACGGCCGGGCCGGCCACTGCCGGAGGCGCGAACGCGGACGACGCCGCCGCGGGAGCGAGGGTCGCAGTCGCCGCGAGCACGACGACCGTGCTCAGCGCGACGAGGGACCGCCACCGGGACCGCCGGCGGCGCAGCCGCGAGCGCGCGCGTAACGCACCGCGCACGAGCGCGCGCGAACGCCGCCCCAGTTCCATGGATCCATACCTAGCAGGTTGCGGTGACGGGTGCGTAACAGAAGACACCGGAGCTTAGCGAGCACTCGCTGACAGAACGCCGGGTCGAGGCAGTCAGACCTTCCGCAGGAGCACGCGCTCGACGGCGTGCGAAGCGCCCTTGTGCAGGATCAGTGTCGCCCGGTGCTTCGTCGGCAGGACGTTCTCGACGAGGTTCGGGAGGTTGATGTCGTTCCAGAAGCCGCGCGCCATCGCCACCGCTTCGTCGTCGTCCAGGTCGGCGAAGGTGTTGAAGTACGACGAGGGGTTGTTGAATGCGCCCGCCTTGAGCGCCATGAAGCGCTCGACGTACCACTGACTGATGTGCTCGGCATCCGCATCGACGTAGATCGAGAAGTCGAACATGTCGCTGACGGCGACCTCGTGCGGCGCGGGCGGCGGTGCCAGGACGTTCAGCCCCTCGACGATCACGACGTCGGGGCGGCGGACGGTGATCTGCGCGTCCGGGACGATGTCGTACCGCATATGCGAGTAGAACGGGGCGTGCACCTCGGGGGCGCCGGACTTCACCTCCGTGAGGAACTCGATCAGCGCGCGGCGATCGTAGCTCTCGGGGAAGCCCTTCCGAGCCATCAGCCCGCGACGCTCGAGCTCGGCGTTGGGATACAGGAAGCCGTCGGTCGTGACGAGCTCCACCCGGGGCGTCCCGGGCCAGCGACTCATCAGCTCGCGAAGCAGACGCGCGACGGTCGACTTCCCGACGGCGACCGATCCGGCCACGCCGACGACGAAGGGCGTCGTGCTGTCCTGCTCGCCGAGGAACGCGTCGGTGTCGGCCCCGAGGCGCCGGGTCGCGCTGGCGTACAGCGAGAGCAGCCGACTGAGCGGGAGGTAGACCTGCGACACTTCACCGAGGTCCATCCGGTCCCCGAGTCCGCGGAGCTGGACGATCTCGGTCTCGGTCAGCGGCTGGGTCACACCCGCCGCGAGCCGGGACCAGTCGGAGCGGTCGATCTCGCGGTACAGGGCGGGAGCGAGCGGCGCCAGCGCCTGCACATCTTCAGGGGACATCGCGCTCATCGTAACCCCCGGCCGGAGGCCCGGCGGCGCTGGCGGCCTGCCACTACTGTGAACCTGTGCGTCTGGGAGTCCTCGACATCGGTTCGAACACCGTCCACCTGCTCGTCGCCGATGTCCGCCCCGGAGGGCGCCCCCTCGCCCGGACGAGCAAGCGGACGGTGCTGCGACTGATGCGCTATCTCGAGCCCGACGGCTCGATCAGCGACGACGGCGTCCGCGCCCTCGTAGCCGCCGTGACCGAGGCGGTCGCGGTGTCGCGCACGGAGAACGTCGCTGAGCTCCTCGCCACCGCCACGAGCGCCGTGCGCGACGCCGCGAACGGACCGCAGGTCATCGCCGCGATCGAGGAAGCCCTGGGGCAGGACCTGCAGGTGCTCGGCGGCGAGTCGGAGGCGCGCTTCACCTTCCTGGCGGTGCGCCGCTGGTTCGGCTGGTCCGCGGGCGAGATCCTGCTGTTCGACATCGGCGGCGGTTCTCTCGAGATCGCGGCCGGCAGTGACGAGCTGCCCGACACGGCCGCCTCGGTGCCGCTCGGCGCAGGCCGGATGACGGTGCAGTTCCTGCCCGCCGACCCGCCGGGCGAGGATGCCGTCGACGTCCTGCGGGAGCACGCGCGCGCGACCCTGAAGCCGATCGTCGCGTCGATGGCGGACAGCCCTCGACCCGACCACGTCGTCGGCTCCTCCAAGACCATCCGTTCGCTGGCGAAGCTCGCGGGCGACCCGGTGCCGGGCTGGTCGGGGATCGAGCGGATGACCCTGCCCCGCTCGGCGCTGAACTCGTGGATCCCGCGGCTCGCCCGCATCCCGGCATCCGCCCGGCAGGAGCTCCCGGGGATCACCGCCGACCGCACCTTCCAGATCGTCGCGGGCGCCGTCGTCCTCCACGAGGCGATGCGCGCGTTCGACGTCGACGAGCTCGAGGTCTCGCCCTGGGCGCTGCGCGAGGGAGTGCTTCTCCGCTACATCGAGTCGCTGTCATGGAGCGCTCCGCGTCCCTGACCGTCGATCACCCGACGTCCGCGCCGACCGGCACGGAGGCTTCGAGAACGACGTCGCGGCCGTTCTGGAACACCCGCGCCGACGGTCCGAGCCCGGCGAGGCCCAGGCCCGTCGCCGCACCGGCGTCGCTGCGCAACCGCCCGGGGGTGCGGACGCGGACCGACAGGGATGCCCCGTCGGCGGCGCCTCGCACCTCGATGTCGGCCGAGCGGGCCGCGGCATGCTTGACCGCGTTCACGAGCCCTTCGGCCACGACCGCGACGACGCGCGTCGTCACGAGGGCGTCCGACATGGCGACCGTCGCAGCAGGATCCACCGCGGAAGACACCGTCAGCACGGGTCGCCAGATCGCCACGGTCTCGGCGAGGTCCGCCGCTCGCGCCGCCCCGGGCCGACGGGCCCCGAGGGCGTCGGTCAGCCCCGCGCTGATCGCGAGCTCGAAGTCGCGGATGTCGCCGGGCGTCGCGATCTCGTCGTCCACGCGGGCCGCGAGGATCACGCACGTGCTCTGGACCCGGCTGTGAAGGACGTCGGAGGCATGCGCCAGGTTCTGCCTCGTGCTCGAGGTCTGGTCCGCGGCGGAGCGGACGAGCGCCTGCAGCGCACGGCCCAGCCGACGGGTCTCGACCCGGCCCCGGTGGATCGCCTCGGCACACAGCGCCGCCACGATCGCGATGCCGGGCAGTGCGATCGCAGGGATGACGGGGATGAAGCTGGGCTCCCCCACGAGCACCGCCGCCGCCGCGGCCACCACGATCCCCGCGCCGAGCCACAGCCCGACGAGGCGTCTCCCCCGTCGCAGCGCGGACGAGCGGCAGGCGATGCCGCGGGTGAGCCGGTCGACCGCGAGGCACAGGGCGAGCACCCCGACGATGAGGACCGCCGCGAAGACGGGGCCCTCGGTGCGCAGCGCGAACGGCGCGCTCCCCGCGGCGAAGATGACGCCGACGAGGCCCGGCGCCGGCGGACGCAATCGCTCGAACACGGTGCGTGCCGTCTCGATCGCCGACGGCCCCGCGTCGTCGGGAGAGATGTCGGCGAGCTCGAGCCCCGCGCGATCTCGGGCCCGGTGGCTCACCGAGCGGACGCCGTCGGAGAAACCTCGCACGCGCTCGAAGTCGAGCGGGGAAGCGACGAGAGCGGCCAGCGCGGTGCGCAGGGCGCTGATCTCGGACGTGAGGAACTCGCGCGTGTCCCGTTCGTAGCGACCGGCGCGGCGCTGCTCGTCGGTCACCGTCCGCAGCGCGTCGGCGAGGCGCGTCCTCGCGGTCCGCGAGCTGACGTAGAGCTGTTCGGTCACGGCCACGAGTGACAGCACGCTCACCCACGCGACGACGTTGGTCACGATGCGCTCGCTCCACGCGGGGTCGGTTCCGAGTCCGAACGCACCGACCGCCAGAGCGTCGTTGAGGAAGGGCCGCGCGACGGCCGCGGCGACGAGAGCCGCCAGCACGAGCACCCCGCGTGCCGTCGATGACGGTATCCGTCGTTCCGCGAGCACGACCGGCAGCAGGGCCACAGCCAGGATCCCCGCGACGAGCAAACCGGAGAACTGCGCCGACAGCAGCTCCAGGGGCGTGTCGACGGTCGCGTAGGGGGCGAGGACGATGGCGGAGACGGGAACGGCGACGAGGGCGCTCCAGGGTGTGAAGAACCGCCCGCTCGACACGGCATCCCACCAGATCGCGACGCCCGGACGAACCCGCGCTCGATGTCGCGATGTTCGCCCCCGGTTCACATCCGCCCCCTCGACTTCGGCGGGCCGCTGCCGCACCGGCCGAAATCCTAGCGAATCCGAGCGACGTCGCCGTTAACGCGCGCATCATACGCTCGGCTGGAGTCGGCGGCACGCGCTGGGATCGGGTGGCGCCCACCCGGATTTCACCTGGGATCAGGTGCCGCTCGGCACGGCCGACGACACGGGCGCCGAGATCCGACTGCGGACCACCGTGACCGCGATCGACCGCGACGGGCGCACGGTCGAGGACGAATCCGGCGAGCGCTTCGGCTACCGTCGGCTGCTCCTCGCGACCGGTTCACGCCCGCACGAGGTCGATGCGCCCGACAGCGACCGGGTGCTCTTCTTCCGCTCCGCCGACGACTACCGGCGGCTGCGCGAGCTCGCCGCCGAGGGCGAGCGGATCGTCGTGGTCGGCGGGGGCTACATCGGCGCGGAGCTCGCCGCCGCCCTCGTGCAGAACGGCGTGGGGGTCGATCTGGTCTTCCCGAGCACCACACTCGGCGACGGCACGTTCCCGCCTCCGCTCGCCGAGCGGTACCAGCGGCTGTTCCGAGACGCTGGTGTGCGCCTGGTGCCCGACCGCCGGGTCGAGGAGGTGGTCACGGACGCGTCGGCCGACGGCCTCGAGGTCGTGCTCGACGACGGATCGCGGCTGCGCGGCGACGCGGTCGTGCTCGGCCTCGGCGTCTCGCCGGTGACCGACCTCGCCGAGCAGTCCGGGCTCGCCGTCGATGACGGGGTCGTGGTCGACGCGTTCCTCGCCACGACCGACGACGCGATCTGGGCGGCCGGCGACATCGCCTCGTACCCTGACCGGCTGCTCGGTCGCACCCGCGTCGAGCACGTGGACAACGCCCAGGAGATGGGCCGGGCGGCCGGGCGATCGATGGCGGGCGGCGGCGAGGCCTACCGCCACACCCCGTACTTCTACTCGCAGGTGTTCGACGTCCGGTGGGAGGCGGTCGGCACCCTCGACCCCGATCTCGACACCCTCGTCGTGGAGACCGGCGACGACGAATCCGGACCGCGGACAGTGGTGTACTACCGCGACGAGACGGGCGCGCCGGTCGGCGTGCTGCTCTGGAACGTCGCCGACGCCACGGATGCTGCGCGCCTCGTCCTCGCCGACGCGCCCACCGATGAGGCGGAGCTGCGAGGACGGATCACCTGAGCGCTCCTCAGTGAATACTGAGCGGATTCTGATGGTTCACTCAGGCGGTGTCAAGCCGTTTCCTCGCCTCCGTCGACACTCCCTAGCTTCTCGGGCAGACGCGCGCCCCCGCGGGGCGGCGGTCGCCCGCGTGACGATGGTCACGCGGCTCCGTTCGATGATGAGGGGGACCCGGTGGTCGATGCGAGCACGGGAACGAGGAAGCGGACCACGACCCGGAGGGGAGGACGCGCACCCGACCGGCCGCCACGACGCTGGCTCCCGTTCCTGGCGGCGGGAACAGCGCTCGGCCTGACGGCGGGCTCGCTGGGCGCCGGCGCGGCGATCGCGGCGCCCACGGACCGCGCGGAATCGGAGGCGGTCTTCCTGTCGAGCAGTGGAGCGCTCGACCTGGACAGCGTGGCGGCCCTCGCGGGCGCCTACGGCGCCTTCCCGCCGGCATCCGAGTCCTCCAGCTCGCTGGACCTCTCGCTGCTGAGCGCGATCGACATCGGCCTCGGGCTGCAGCTGTTCGGACCGAACAGCATCGTCGCGCTGGGCGCGACCGAGCAGTATCAGCGGAGCACCGCTGCCGAGGCGTACGCCGCGACCGGCCTGCTGGCAGCCGACGGCGCCATCGCCGTCGGGGACGGCAGCCCCGGCCAGAACACGACGCTCAACCTCACGCCCGTCCTCGGCGCCGTGGGGGCCGACGGGCTCATCAGCGAGCTGTCGGTGGAGCTGGGCGCGGTTTCGGCATCCGCTCTCGCGACCCGCGCGGCGGGCGGCGTGACGACCACCGGCGACTATCAGATCGCCAGCGGTCTCGTCTCCGCGAACGCGCCCGCCCTGACAGACCTCACCGCCGCGCTGGATGCCGACCTCGCGGCGATCGGCGAGTCCGTCACGGCGCTCGGTGCGACCGGCGGCCCCATCGACACGACGGTGGGCGGGCTGCTCGGCGGCATCGACACCGTGCTCGAGACCGCCCTCGGCGGCCTCGTCGACCTCGAGGACCCCACCGTGACCACGGGACTCGCTCTCGACCTCAGCGGGGTCCTGGACACGGCGACGGCGACTCCCTTCGTCTCCGGCCCGCTGACCGTGACTCTCAGCACGGGCGAGATCGTCATCGATCTCGACGAGGTGTACGACCTGAACGCGCTGGCGCCCGGGACCGAGCTCATCGACGCGGCGACCCTGAACGGCGAGGTGACGGCTGCGCTCAGCGACATCCTCACCGCTCAGCTGCCCGCACGCGTCGGAACGGCGCTGACCGCGACGCTCAACGGGACGGCGGCCACCATCGTGATCGACACCGGTGTCGCGGTCGCGCTGCCGCTGCTGCCCCCGAGCGTCGGCGACCTCACCATCAGGGTCGACGGCACCGTCGGCGGGCTGCTCGGCACGCCGGGCTCGGCCGCACCGGTCGTGACCGCTGACGGGACCCTGCTCGGACTGCCGCTCGGGCCGCTCGCCGACCCGATCGTCGATGTCGTGGTCGACTCGATCCTCCCGGCCGTCGGCGACCTCATCGAGACCGTGCTCAGCACCGACGCGGTCGAGGACCTGGTCACGACGGCGGCGACCGGCACCGTGACGACACTCGCGCCGCTGGTGGACGTGCTCCAGGATGTCGTGTCGCTCACCGCGAACGTCCAGGAGACCCCGGGCGACTTCCGCGACCCGCGCGGCTTCGACGACGGCTCCTTCACGCAGCGCGCGCTCGTCGTCGCCGTCGCACCCGCGCTCCTGGGCGTGGAGCTGAACCTCGCGTCCGCGACCGTGCGGGCCGTGCCGCTCGCTGTTCCGGCGGACCTGACGATCGACCCGGCTCGCGGCCCGGTGACCGGCGGAACCACCACCACCATCTCGGGAACGGGACTCGACTCCGTGACCGCCGTCGACTTCGGGGGCGTTCCGGCCGATTCGTTCACGATCAACCCGGACGGGACGATCACCGCCGTCACCCCGCCGCAGGCCGTGGCGGGAGTCGTTGCGGTGACCGTCACGAACGTCGACGGCGCCGATGACTCGCTCGCGTTCGAGTACTTCGACGTCACCGCCGTGGATGCGATCGCGCCGCCGTCGGGCTCGACGCTCGGCGGCGACACCGTCACGATCACCGGAACGTGTCTGACCGGGACGACCGCCGTCCTGTTCGACGGCGTCGCCGGAACCGGCCTCACCGTCGTCAGCGACACGCAGCTGACCGTGACGACACCGGCCGGAACCGCGGGCGTGGTCGACGTCGAGATCGTCAACCCCACCGACTGCGGCGGCACCGTCGTCGACGACGGGTTCGTCTACGTCGAGCCCGGCGCACCGACTCTCGCCACGATCACTCCGGAGCGCGGCACCGAGCTGGGCGGCACGGTCGTGACGATCACGGGTGAGGACTTCACCGGGACCACCGCGGTCACCTTCGACGGCATCGACGCCACCGACTTCGAGGTCGTCAGCGACACCGTCATCGAGGCCACGACGCCGGCCCACGCGCCCGGTGTCGTGGACGTCGTGGTCACGAACGAGGCGGGCGCGTCGGCACCGCTGGACTTCGAGTACGTCGACGTCGCCGAGATCGATGACGTCACCCCCGGCAGCGGGCCCGAGGCCGGCGGCAACACCGTCGTGATCACGGGAGACTGCTTCACCGGTGCCACCGGAGTCACCTTCGGCGGAATCCCCGCGACGAGCTTCACCGTCGACGGGCCGACCCAGATCACGGCGGTCGTCCCCGCGGGGACGGCCGGCGCCGTCGATGTCGTCGTGGTGGGTACGGGCGACTGCGGCACCGCGGAGATCCCCGACGGCTACGAGTACGTGGCGCCGCCGGTCGTGACCGACCTCGAGCCGGCATCCGGCCCCGAGACGGGCGGGACCGTCGTGACGATCGACGGCGAGGGCTTCACGGGCACCACCGGCGTCAGCTTCGGCGAGACGGCCGGCACGGACCTCGAGGTGGTCAGCGACACCGAGATCCGGGTGACGACGCCTCCGGGCGCACCCGGGACGGTTCCCGTGGTGATCAGCCACCCCGGCGGTGACGTCGTCGCGGGCGACTTCGAGTACCTGGACGTGCCCGCCGTGACGTCGATCGACCCGGCGACCGGACCCGAGGACGGTGGCACGGTCGTGACGATCATCGGCGAAGGCTTGCTCGGAGCCACCGCGGTCACGTTCGACGGGATCGCGGGCACCGACCTCGAGGTCGTCAGCGACACCGAGATCCGAGTGACGACACCCGCGCACGCGCCGGCACTCGTCGACGTCGTGGTGGTCCACCCGAACGGCGACAGCGCACCGTTCGACTTCACCTACGTCGCGGGAACGGAGATCGACGGTGTCACTCCTCCGGGCGGACCGGAGGAGGGCGGGAACACCGTCGTGATCACGGGCTCGTGCTTCACGGGCGCGACGGCGGTCCTCTTCGGCGGCGTGCCGGCGACGAGCTTCACCGTCGACAGCGACACGCGCATCACCGCGGTCGTCCCGGCCGGCACGGGCGTCGTCGACGTCGAGGTCGTGGGGGCTGCCGCGTGCGGCAGCGAGACGCTGCCGGACGGCTACGAGTACACCGATGAGCCGGTCATCGGCACGATCGCCCCGGATCGCGGACCCGAGACCGGCGGAACCGTCGTGACCATCACGGGCACGAACTTCACGGGGACGACATCGGTCACCTTCGACGGCGTCGCGGGGTCGGCTCTGACCGTCGTGTCGGACACCGAGCTGCGCGTGACCACTCCGGCCCACGCAGCCGGTGACGCCGCGGTGGTCGTGACCACCCCGGCGGGGTCGAGCGACGCGGGTGCGTTCACCTTCTACCCGGTCGCCGACATCGGCGGGGTCGCGCCGGGCACCGGCCCGATCTCGGGCGGAACGGT
This sequence comes from Microbacterium sp. BDGP8, assembly GCF_029991045.1. Taxonomy (NCBI): domain Bacteria; kingdom Bacillati; phylum Actinomycetota; class Actinomycetes; order Micrococcales; family Microbacteriaceae; genus Microbacterium; species Microbacterium sp. BDGP8. The sequence goes on from NZ_CP120712.1 coordinate 2,811,042, forward strand.
GGTCACCATCACCGGGCAGTGCTTCACCGGGGCGACCGCGGTGCTGTTCGGCGAGGTGCCCGCACAGTTCGAGGTGATCAACGACGGCGTGATCCGCGCGATCTCACCGTCGGCTGCGACGACAGGAACGGTGCCGGTCACGGTCGTGGGCGCGGGCGAGTGCGGCACGGCCGTCGAACCGGGCGCGTTCACCTACGCGGCAGGTTCGGCCGGGTCCGCGTCCGGATCGAGCGGCAACGGCAGCAGCTCTCTCGCTGCCACCGGTGGAGACGGCGACGGGGCAGGCGCGCTCGCGATGACGGCGCTGCTGCTCATGCTCGGCGGGGCGCTGATGATCGCGCGACGCCGGCTCGCCTGAGCCCTGAGCCCGACGGCACGAGCGGCCCTCTCCCCCGTGAGGAGGAGGGGGCCGCTCGGCTGTCAGGGCGACTCAGAGCGCGAGGCGGTCGGCCACGACGGCCGCGAGCTCGTCGGCGATCGCCTGGGCCTCGGCCTCGGTGGTCGCCTCAACCATCACCCGCACGAGCGGCTCGGTACCCGAGGCGCGCAGCAGCACACGGCCGGAGTCGCCGAGGCGCGCGGACGCCGAGGCGACGGCATCCTGCACGCCGGCGTCGCTCTCGACCCGGTCGCGATCGACGCCGCGGACGTTCACGAGGACCTGGGGATACACCGTCATGACGGCCGCGAGCTCGGCCGCGGTCTTGCCCTGCCGAGCCATCTCGGCGGCGAGGTGCAGCCCGGTCAGCAGGCCGTCGCCGGTCGTCGCGTAGCGGCTCATGATGACGTGCCCGCTCTGCTCTCCACCGAGCCCGAAGCGGCCCTGGTTCATCCGCTCCAGCACGTAGCGGTCGCCGACCGCGGTCTGCTCGACGGTGATGCCGTGCTCGGCCATGGCCCGGTGCAGACCGAGGTTGCTCATGACGGTCGCGACGAGGGTGCTGAACGGCAGCCGCCCCCGCTGCTTCATCGCCACGGCGAGGATCGCCATGATCTGGTCGCCGTCGATGACACGACCGTCGGCGTCGACGGCGAGGCAGCGATCGGCGTCGCCGTCGTGGGCGATGCCGATGTCGGCTCCGGTCCGGATCACCTCCGCTGCGACGCGGTCGAGGTGGGTCGAGCCGACCCCGTCGTTGATGTTGAGACCGTCCGGGTCGGCACCGATGACGGTGACCTTCGCACCCGCGTCGCGGAACGTCTGCGGAGACACCCCGGATGCCGCTCCGTGCGCGCAGTCGAGCACGACGTGCAGCCCGTCGAGGGTATGCGGCAGCGAGCCCAGCAGGTGGACGACGTAGCGGTCCTCGGCATCGGCGAAAACGCGGATGCGGCCGACGTCGGCGCCGGTGGGCTGGAGTTTGGGCCCGGCGAGGGCCTCCTCGATACGGCGCTCGACCTCGTCGGGGAGCTTGACCCCGCCGCGGGCGAAGATCTTGATGCCGTTGTCGGGCGCGGGATTGTGGGACGCGGAGACCATGACGCCGAAGTCGGCGTCGATGTCGCTGACGAGGAACGCCGCAGCGGGCGTCGGCAGCACCCCGGCGTCGAGAACGTCGACTCCCGAAGACGCCAGCCCGGCGGCGACCGCGGCGGAGAGGAACTCCCCCGAGACGCGCGGGTCGCGCGCCACAACGGCGGTCAGCCTCTTGCCGGCTGCCTTGCGCGCCTCCGCGATACGGCCCTGGCCCAGGACGACGGCAGTCGCCTGGGCCAGGGTGAGTGCGAGTTCGGCGGTGAGGGGGCCGTTGGCCAGCCCCCGAACACCGTCCGTACCGAACAGCGCCACGGAGCTTAACGCTTCGAGTACTGAGGAGCCTTACGGGCCTTCTTGAGACCAGCCTTCTTGCGCTCCTTGACGCGAGCGTCGCGCGAGAGGAAGCCGGCCTTCTTCAGGGTCGGGCGATTGTTCTCGGCGTCGATCTCGTTGAGCGCACGGGCGATGCCGAGGCGCAGCGCGCCGGCCTGGCCTGAGGGGCCGCCACCGGAGATGCGGGCGATGACGTCGTACGAGCCGGCGAGCTCGAGCACCGTGAACGGGTCGTTGATGAGCTGCTGGTGGAGCTTGTTCGGGAAGTAGTCCTCGAGCGTGCGCCCGTTGACCGTGATGGTGCCCGAACCGGGGATGAGGCGCACGCGGGCGATGGCCTGCTTGCGGCGACCCACGGCGGCACCGGGGACCGAGAGGACCGGACGGGGCGCGGCGGCTGCAGCAGCCTCCGAGGCGGGCGTCTCGGTCGAGTAGTTCTGGGGGGTCTCCTCGAGGGAGTCAGCGATCTTCGCCATCAGTGTTTCCTTGAGTGTTTTCGCGGCGCTTACTGGGCGACCTGGTCGAAGGTGTAGGTGGTGGGCTGCTGCGCAGCGTGCGGGTGCTCGGCACCGGCGTAGACCTTGAGCTTCGAGAGCTGCTGGCGGCCCAGGCTGTTCTTCGGGAGCATGCCGCGGATGGCCTTCTCGACCGCGCGGACGGGGTTCTTCTCGAGGAGCTCCTCGTAGGAGACCGACTTGAGGCCGCCCGGGTAGCCCGAGTGGCGGTAGGCCATCTTCTTCTGGAGCTTCTGACCCGTCAGGGCCACCTTGTCGGCGTTGACGACGATGACGAAGTCACCGGTGTCGACGTGAGGAGCGAACGAAGCCTTGTGCTTGCCGCGGAGGAGGACGGCGGCGTGCGAGGCGAGGCGGCCGAGGACGACGTCGGTTGCGTCGATGACCAGCCACTCGCGCTGGATCTCGCCAGCCTTGGGGGTGAAAGTGCGCGTCACAGTAGTGCTGCTTTCTTGAATCGAACGGAGGAGTTCGTGAATCCCGCTCCGGGGTGGTTGGTCCGAAATCGGACGAACACGCCAGTGGAGGGCTCACGTTCGTAGCGGCACGCCTGCGTGGCACGCGCACCAAAGAGACAGCGTACGCTATCTGTCGACGTTATCAAAGCCGCGCCTGTCCCCCCGGGCCGTCCTCGATCTCTCATGCACCCCGATCGGAGACCCCGGATGCCCCTGTTCGAACTGCGGCGCTCTCGCCTCGGTCGCATCCGCGTCTTCACCCGGGCGCAGCTGCCGTTCGTGGTCGGCACGTTCGTCGTGATCGTCGCGCTCGCCTTCGGAGCACCAGAGTCACTCTCGTCGCCGTTCATGTGCGCCGCGGTCGTGATCGTCATCCTCGCGTCGATGGCCGGCGCCCTCCTCCCGTGGGAGCGGTTCTCGCCCTCCTGGCTGGTCACCCTCGCCGTGACGGACATCGTCGCCGTCGCGCTCGTGCGCACCGAGGTGGTGTGGCTCCTGCCCGGTGTCAGCATGCTGGCGATCTTCCCCATCCTCTGGATCGCCTACGGCTTCCCGCCCATCGCCTTCACCGCCGCCGTGGGCGGGGCGGCGCTCATGACCTCGCTCCCCTTCTTCGTCCGCGGCAGCTGGCCGGTCACGCCGCTCGAGTGGGCGAACGTCTTCACCCTCCCGGGCCTCATCCTCGCCGTCGCCGTCGTCGTCAACATCGCCGCCCAGCATCTGCGGCGCAGCGGCCGCCGCCTGCGCGCATCCCACGAGGAACGGGAGCGCGCGCTCGCCCGGGCCCGCGACAACGAACTCGTCCTGCGCACGGTGCTCGACACCGTCCGCAGCGGTGTCGCCCTCTACGACGACGCGGGGCGGCTCATGCTCGCGAACCGCACCGCCGAGGACCTCTCCCGAGCGATGGGGTTCTCGCTCAGCGAGGCTCCCTACGCGGGTGACGCCGTGCTGGCGGCGGACCGCACGACGCCGGTACCCCATCATCAGCAGCTCATCCCCCGCGCCCTGCGCGGCGACAGGGTGAGCGACGCCGTCGAGTGGGTCGGTCCGCCGGCGGCGCAACGGGCCATCCTCGCCGACGCCGACCGCGTGCGCCGCGCCGACGGGACTCTCCTGGGCACGTTGGTGGTCGCCCACGACGTGACCGAGATGGCCGATGCCGCGCAGCTGCGACACGACTTCCTCCGCACGGTGTCGCACGAGCTGCGGACGCCGCTGACGAGCGTGACCGGCTACCTCGATCTTCTGACCGACCACGTCCGGCCCGACGACGCCGCAGCGACGCGCTACCTCTCGCTGGTCGAGCGCAACGTGCTGGTGCTCACCGACCGCATCAACGAACTGCTCGCCGCCGCGTCGACCGACACCGAGGTCTCGCCGCGTCCGGTGACACTCAGCGACCTGATCGCCTCGGCCGTGCGCGCCGTCTCGCCGCGCGCCGAGCGTCGCGGCAGCTCGATCCAGCAGATCGGTGCGACGCACGACCGGGTCGTGCTCGACCCGGTGCGCATCCGCCAGTCGCTCGAGGAGCTGCTGATCAACGCCGTGAAGTTCAGCCCGCCCTCGTCCGCGGTCGTCATCGGCCAGCGCGTCGACGAGTCGGGTGTGCACGTCGTCGTCAGCGACAACGGCCCCGGGCTCACCTCGATCGAGCGGACGCGCGTGTTCGATCCGTTCTACCGGACCCCCTATGCCCGGGAGAACGCGATCCAGGGCTTCGGCATCGGCCTCTCGGTCGTCCGCAACGCCGTCGTCGCGCACGGCGGCCGTGTTCGCGTGGGCGCTTCGGCATCGGGCGGCACGGCGATGGCGATCGTGCTGCCCGGTGCGGCGCACGACGATCGTGCACTCGACCACCCCGTGTCAAGCGCGGGCGGCACATTCGTCACGACGGAAGAATGACCTCGACGCTGAGATTCTCGACAACTCGGCCCGTTCGAGGTGACGACGACGATGAGCGCTTCCCCCTATGACCACGCCCGCGCGACGGGTGCCGTCCTCGCGGGCACGGCCACCGACTGGGCCGCGCAGGTGACGTCGGTCGCGATCGTCGAGCTCGACGACGCCGGCGTGGTGCGGTCATGGAACCCCGGGGCCGAGCGTCTGAAGCGCTACCCCGCGGATGAGGTCATCGGCACGTCGTTCTCGCGCTTCTACCGCCGCGAGGACCGCGAGCGCGGTCGGCCGGCGCGACTGCTCGCCGCCGCACGCACCGACGGGTCGGTCGAGGACACCGGCTGGCGGGTGCGCGGCGACGGCACGCTGTTCTGGGCGCACGTGCTGATCACCGCGGTCCGCGACGACGACGGCGAACCCGCGGGCTTCGTCAAGATCGTGCGCGACCTGAGCGAGGCCAAGCGCCTGGACGACGAGAAGGACGGCTTCCTGCGGGCCTTCGCCCACGACCTTCTCTCGCCGATCACCGCTCTGCGCGGCTACGTCGACCTGCTCGAGGACGAGATCCCGGAGGCGCAGTCGGGTCTGCTGCAACACGTCTCACGCGTGACCGACCACATCATCGCCATGGCCGCAGAGCTCTCGGCGCATGTGCGGGGAACCGACGGCGATGAGAGCGAGGAGACCGACCTGCTGACCCTCGCCCGTGAGGCGGCGGAACTCGTGCTGCCGGGCGACGTCAACGAGCGCGTGGATGTCCGCGGCGCCGGCCGCGCCCACGTCTCGACCGATCGCGCGCTCTTGCGACGCGCTCTCGCGAACGTCATCGACAACGCTGCCAAGTACAGCGAGGACACCATCGTCGTGTCGGTGTCGGAGGAGCCGGATGCCGCCGTGGTGACGGTCGCCGACAGCGGCCGGGGCATCGACTCCGACGACCTCGCCTCGATCTTCGAGCCCTATCACCGCGGCCGCCTCTCCGATCCGGGCGACGGCGGCACGGGCGTCGGCCTCGCGAGCGTCCGCGACATCGCGCGACGACTCGGCGGAGAGGCATCCATCGAGAGCATCAGGGGAACCGGGACGACCGTCACCCTGCGCCTGCCGCCCTCACAGTGACGGCAGCGTGATGACCGTCTCCAGGACGACGTCGTCGCCGTCCTGGTACACGCGTCGCCCGACGGTCCCGAGACCGCGTCCGGAAACGGGCCCGAGCCGCCCGGGCGACGACACCCGCAGCAGCAGCGAACCCGATCCGGTGACCCGCGCCACGACCCGGGCACGCCGCGCCCCGGAGTGCTTGACGGCGTTGACGAGCGCCTCGGTGACGACGGAGACGACGCGCTCGGCCGCGTCGGGGTCGCTCAACCGCAGCCGGACCGCGTCGTCGATGCGCTGCGTGACCGCGACGGCGGGCGCCCACGCCTCGATCAGGCGATCCAGCGACTCGCTCGCCGGCATCCGCTCGGGGTCACCGGACTCGAGGATCTCCTCGAACGCGGCCTCGGTACGGCACCGGAAGTCGTCCACCTCGTCGGGGGTCGGGGCGCGCTCGTCGACGCGGGCCGCGAAGACGACGCAGGCGCCCTGCGCGCGCCCGTGCAGCACGTCGATGGCGCGCCGCGGGCCCGCGCTCTCATCGATCTCGGCGGCCTCGCGTGCGACCTCGGCGAGCCCGGCCGCCGCCCGGCGCTCATCGGTACGGGCGCGCGACAGCGCGTCGCGGCAGAGGCCGACCAGCACCGCGACGACCGGGACGGCGAGCACGGGGACGAGGCCGAGCACACCGATGCGCGGGAGGAAGAGGTAGGTGACGACGCTCATCGCGCACCCGGCGGCGATCCACACCAGCAGGAAGACGACCGGACGCGGCGGCCGGGCCCACCGACGCACCGCACCGCCGGCGATGACATCGACGACGACTCCCCCCGCGATGCCGGCGAGGCCCACTCCGACGCCGCCGGCGGCGACGGCGTAGGGGAAGCACGCCAGCGCGTAGAGCGGCGCGACGCTGAACCACGGCGGCGCGACCAGCCGCATCGACAGGCCCGGGCCTCTCCCGTGCGACGCGGGGCCGGCCTCGCTCATCTCGTCGTCGCGCTCGCGCAACAGGCGGTCGATGCGGTGGCTGAGCCCGCGGACATCCTCCGAGAAGGTGCGGACGACGTCGAAATCGATCGGTCCGGCGAGCATGCGCTCGCGTGAGCGGCGCAGGGCCGCGATGCCCGCCACGAGCGCGGCGCGGGCCTCGGCCGCGACATGCTGCCGGTGCGCCTCCGCGCGCTCGACCCGCACGAGCGCCGCGCGCAACCGCTCGGCGGCTGCCCGTGCGGCGGCGTGACGCGACGTGATGACGGCGACGATGGACAGCAGCGCGAGCGCGGTGACGAGGTTGGTCGCGATCCGCGACGACGCCGGCCCGCTCGGGACGATGCCGAACAGGGCGGAGCTGATGGCGTCGTTGACGGCGGGACGGATCGTCGCGACGACGACGAGCGACGCCAGCACGACGACGCCGCGCGCGGGACGCGACGCGAGCCGCCGTTCGGCCGCGGCGACCGGGACGACCATCGCCGCGAGCACCGACCAGCCCAGGACGGCCACCGTGGCACCGCGCAGATACGCCTCGATTCCGGCGCCGCCGACGGACGGCACCGAGAACAAGCCGGCCACCAGCAGCGACACCGCCGCGCTCCACCGCGTGTAGAAGGCGCCTCCGGAGACTGCGTTCCACCAGGTCGTCATGCCGGCTCCGCGCTCTCCGGCGTTCTCAGCCCGCGAACGCCCCGACGAGGGCGAGGCCCACGCCCGAGAGGTTGAACACGACGTGTGCGACGACGCCGGTCCAGATGCGCCCGGTCAGGAGGACGAGGCCGGCGCACACGACCCCGACCAGCGCGATCGAGAGGACGCCGTCGACACCGAGGGCCCCGCCGACGAGATGACTCACGAGGAAGACGGCCGTCGACACCAGCAGTGCCGCCACGCCGGCCGTGGCCGGCCCCGCGGCCCGGCGCAGCAGCGTGTAGACCGCGACGAGCACGACCCCGCGGAAGAAGAACTCCTCGAGGACCGGGGCGACCAGCCCCGCGGCGGCGGCATCCGTCAGCCACCAGCTCGCGGGAAGCCGCCCGTCGACGAGCAGGAGCCCGGGGAAGCGGGCCTGCCCCTCGACCCCCTGCTGGATGAGCCCCTGCACCAGACGGAGCACGATGCCGAAGCCGAGCCCGATGAGGAGGTCGGCGGCTCGGAACCGGAGGAGACCAGCGGGTCGCGAGACGCGAAGCGCGAGGACGACGGGGATCAGCATCCCGAGCCAGAGCGCCGCCGTCGCGGCGAGGCCCGACCACGACGCCGCGGGCTGGAGCCACAGCACGAGATACCCCAGCAGGATTCCCGCGCCCAGGCTCACGAGCGCCCAGGCGAGCATCATCTCGCGCCACCGGCGCACGCTCGATCCGCCCTGGCGCCAGTCGACGCGACGGTGACGTGGGCGCCGCGACGTCGTCGCGACCGGCTCGCTAGGGTGGGTGTGCACGCGCCCACGTTAGCGGAGGTCCCATGATCGAGATCGCGACCATCTGCACGGGGAACATCTGCCGTTCGCCCCTGGCGGCTCTGATGCTCCAGACCCGTCTGGCCGGCCGGGGCGTGCGCGTCACGAGCGCCGGGACGCGAGGCCTGGCCGATCACGGGATGACGCCCGAGGCGCAGCGCCTGGCGCTGGCGCGCGGAATCTCGGCCTCGGATGCCGAGGCGCACCGGGCTCGTTTCCTGACCGAGCAGCACCTCGTCTCGGCCGACCTCGTCCTGGCGATGGCCCGCGAGCACCGGCGCGCCGTGGCGGAGCTCGTCCCCGCGCGGACACGCGTGGCGTTCACCGTGCGCGAGTTCGCGCGCCTGGCCTCGTCGCTGTCGGACGCCGCGCTGCAGGGGGCCGTCGCGACGGCGGCCGACCAGGATGCCGCGGGCAGACTGCGGGCGGCGGTCGCAGCGGTCGCGGGCCAGCGCGGCCTCGTCCTCCCGCCCGCCGATCCGACGGACGATGACGTCGTCGACCCCTACCGCCGGTCGTGGTCGACATATGAGACGTCGGCGGCGCAGCTCGATCCCGCGATCGACCAGGTGGTGCGCGTCGTGGCGGTCGCGACGACCTCCTGATCCGAGGTGCGCGATCCGACCCCGGCCGGAAACATGGCTGTGGCAGACTGATCCGAGTTTCCGCCGATGCCCTCGTGGCGCGCACCGAAGGGCAGCATGGAGCTCTCCGACTACATTCGCATCCTCCGCAAGAACTGGATCGTGATCCTCGTGGTCACCCTCGTCGGTGTGGGCGCCGCGGCCGCGTACTCGCTGACGCGCACGCCCACCTACGAATCGTCCAGCACGGTCTTCGTCTCGACGCAGACCTCCGGCAGCGTCGCCGAGCTGCAGCAGGGGTCGACGTTCGCGCAGGCGCGGATCAACACGTACGTCGGCCTCGTCTCGACGCCGATCGTGATGAACCCGGTGATCGCCGAGCTCGGCCTCGGGACGACGGCGGGCCAGCTCGCCGAGAAGGTGAACGCGAGCGCTGCCCTGAACACGACGCTCATCACGATCACCGTGGTCGACACCGATCCGGTCGCGGCGGCGGACATCGCCAACGCCCTGGCTGCGAGCCTGTCGGCGGCGGTCCCCGCGAGCGAGTCGGGCGCGAGCCCCATTCAGCTGTCGCGCGTCCGCGACGCCCAGCCGGCCCTCAGCCCGTCGAGCCCGAACGTTCCCCTCAACCTCGCGCTCGGCCTCCTCGTCGGCCTGGCGCTCGGCATCGGGATCGCGGTCCTGCGCACCGTGCTCGACACCCGCATCCGCAGCTCGCGCGATGTGGAGCAGGTCACCGAGTCGCCCCTCATCGGCGCCATCGCCTTCGACCCGAAGGCGAAGGACCGGCCGCTCATCGTGCACGCCGATCCGTTGAGCCCCCGCGCGGAATCGTTCCGCGCGCTGCGCACCAACCTGCAGTTCCTCGACATGGGTGGCCGCTCCAGCTTCGTCGTCACGAGCTCGGTGCCGAGCGAAGGCAAGTCGACCACGACCATCAACCTCGCGATCGCCCTCGCCGACGCCGGCAAGAAGGTCGCCCTGCTCGACACCGACCTGCGCAAGCCGAAGGTCGACGAGTATCTCGGCCTCGAGGGCGGAGCGGGCCTCACCGATGTGCTGATCGGCCGAGCACGCCTGGGCGACGTCATGCTGCCCTGGGGCGGTCGCAGCCTGTATGTGCTGCCGTCGGGCAAGATCCCGCCGAACCCGAGCGAGCTGCTCGCATCGCCCCAGATGCGTCAGCTGCTCGAGGTCCTGGAGCGCGACTTCGACGTGGTGCTGTGCGACGCCCCGCCGCTCCTGCCCGTGACGGACGCGGCCATCCTCGCCCGTGCGACCAGCGGAGCGATCGTCGGTGTCGCGGCGGGCCGGACGACCCGCCACCAGCTCACCGGCGCCATCGACGCTCTTCAGACCGTCGACGCCAAGGTCGCCGGCGTGGTGCTGACGATGGTGCCCACCCGCGGGCCCGACGCGTACTACGGCGGCTACGGCTACGGCTACGGCTACACGCAGGAGGAGAACGCGGCCCGCGAGGCTCGCCGCGGCAAGCCCGCCGCCCCGGCGAAGCAGCCGCGCGGTCGTCGGGGACGCCGCGCCGAGCCGGTCGAGACCGGTCCGGCTCCGACGCTCGATGACCTCGGCTTCCGCGCTCGCTCCTCCGACGAGTCCCGCCGCTCCGGTCCTTCTGCGAGCTGATGGCGCATGGCGCGACGTGACCTGACCGCACCGCCCATCGCCCGCGCGTTGTCGGTGGCCGGCGTCGGCGCGCTCGCGCTCGTCGTGGTCGCGCTCACGGCGCTGGCGCTGCAGCACGACCGCAGTCCGCAGCCGTCGGGCGCGCCGACCGCGGGCCCCGTGCCGACCTTCTCGTTCCGGGGGCCGGGGCCGGACGCGAGCGCTTCACCGTCGTCGAGCGCGACCCCCGCCACGGGCGGTGCCGAGGAGCGCTTCCTCGCTCGCTCAGCCGAGGGCATGCTGTGGCGCGCGACGGCGGGAGCCTGCGGCGCCGGCGAACCGGTCGTCGAGCGATCAGACGACGGCGGCACCACCTGGGTCGACGTCACCCCGCGTTCCCGCGGCATCGCTCAGGTCCGCGCGCTGTCGGGTCTGTCCGGCACCGAGGCCGAGCTGATCGCCGATGCGGCGGACTGCTCTCCCCAGCTGCTGCGGACGTACACGCAGGGCCGGTTCTGGGACCCGTACCCCGATCTCCTGGCGCGAGCGACCTATCCCTCGGGCTCCGCACCCACGGTGCTGGCGTCGCCCTCGGGCGAGGTCGCGCTCCCCTGCGCCACCCCCGCCAGCGTGCGAGTGGGGGCGCAGCAGACCGCGCTGGTATGCGACGGGGTCGCCCACACCCGCGTCGGCAGCGGTGCGTTCGCTCCTCTGCCGCTCGCGGATGTCGTCGCTCTCGATGTCCTGGGCCGCGAGACCGCGCTCGTGAGCGCCGGGACGGATGCCTGCGCGGGAACCTTGGCCCTGACGTGGGTCGACGCGGCGGGAACAGCCTCGACCCCGGAGTGCATCCCCGACAGCGATCCGGCCGCGCCGGCGGCGATCGCCGCTTTCGACGACGAGGTCATCGTGTGGTCGGGCGACGCCGTGACGACCATCGCCCGCTAGCGCCGACCGGGCCCGGAGGCGGGGAATGGACGATCCCCCCGGCCTTCCGTTCCCCGTCTCCCGGGCTCCCGTCCCCATCCTGCTCGCGAACCGGACGCCCACACCGCCCCCGGGGAGGATTTCACCCGAGGCTTCACCCGCGGATTAACCCCCTCAGCGCAGGCGCCCGTCACCCGGGCGCGTGACGCGCAGGCGGCGCGCACCGTAGCCGTCGAGCTCCATCGAGACCGTGGCCCCCTCGAGCGCCCAGCTCTCGCCCGAGGCGAGGCAGACGAGCTCGGTGCCGTCGGGCTCCTCGCCGAGGTCGATCTCGAAGGCGACCGGCTCCCCCGCGAAGTTGTGCACGGCGACGAATCGGCTCTCGCTCGTGCGGGCGCCATGCGCGAGTACGGACGGCGCGGTGGCGGGTACGAGCTCGAGGTCGCCCCAGCCGATCTCCGGGGACTGCCGGTAGCTCCGCGCGAGCCCGCGGACGAACGCGAACAGCGAGTCGGGGGCCATGAGCTGCGCCTCGACGTTCACGTGCTGGGGCCCATACGGCCCCTCGGGCGACGGCAGCGGATGCGCGCTCGCGGCGGCGGTGGAGAATCCGCCGTCGGGACGCCACTGCATCGGCACGCGGACGGCGTCCCGCTCGTCGATGTCGAGGTTCTCACCCATCCCGATCTCCTCGCCGTACAGCAGCACCGGTGTTCCGGGGAGCGAGAAGAGCAGGCTGTAGACGAGGCGGATGCGGCGCGGATCGCCGCCCAGCATCGCAGGCAGGCGTCGCCGAATGCCGCGCCCGAAGACCTGCATCGACTCCTCGGGGGCGAAGGCGGCGAAGACCTCTTCGCGCTCGGCGTCCGACAGCTGATCGAGGGTGAGCTCATCGTGGTTGCGGACGAAGTTCGCCCACTGCGAGATCGTCGAGATGTCGGGCCGGCTCTCGAGCGCGGAGCGCAGCGGCTGCGGGTCTTCTCGCGCGAGCGCGAGATACAGCGCCTGGTTGCTCGCGAAGTCGAACTGCATGTGCAGCTCGCCGTCGCCGTCGGCCCCGAAGTACGCGGCCTGCTCATCGTGCGGGACGTTGACCTCGCCCACGAGCATCGCCGCGCTCGAGCGCCGCTGGGCGAAGCGCCGCAGCGCGCGCAGGACATCGTGATCACGCTGCGGCTCGCGGCGCTCGGGCGAGGAGACGAACGAGGGCACCGCGTCCACCCGGAAGCCGGAGACTCCCAGCTGCAGCCAGAAGCCCATGACCTTCGCCAGTTCGCGCTGGACGGCCGGGTTCTCGGCGTTCAGATCGGGCTGGTGGGCGTAGAAGCTGTGGAGGTAGTACTGCCCGGTCTTCTCGTCCCACTCCCAGACGCCGTCCTCCTCGCCGGGGAACTGCGTCTCACGGGGGTCATCGGGGATGTCGTCCCGCCACACGTAGAAGTCGCGGTAGGGCGAGTCGCGGCTCTCGCGCGCCGAGAGGAACCAGGGATGCCGGTCGGAGGTGTGGTTCATGACGAGATCGACGATGACCCGGATACCGCGGTCCTCAGCGGTACGGATGAGCTCGACGAAGTCGCCGTGGGACCCCACCCGAGGATCGACCCCGTAGTAGTCCGACACGTCGTAGCCGTTGTCGCGTCCGGGCGTCGGGTAGAAGGGCATGAGCCACAGGCAGGTGACACCGAGGTCGGCGAGGTAGGGCAGCCGCCGAGCGAGGCCCTGCAGATCGCCGTCGCCGTCGCCGTCGTCATCGAGGTACTTCTCGACGTCCACGCAGTACAGCACCGCGTTCTTCCACCAGAGGTCGCTCGTGTCGGAGATCCTCATCGTGCGCCCCCGGGGAGGTCGGTTCTCGCGCCGAGCCGTTCGCGCAACGCGTGCAGGAGCGCCCCCGCCCGCTCGCCGAGGAAGGCGCGTTGGTCCTGGGAGATCTCGTGGATGTAGAGCCGGTCGAAACCGGTGGAGACGAGGCCGGCGAGGCGGTCCGCCAGCTCGGCGATGCCGCTCGGCGAGTCGACGCCGATGATGACGTGCTCGGCGAGTTCGGCGTCTGTGGGGTCGCCCGCGCGGGCCGCGAAGTCCTCAGGCTGAGCGATGTCCCACGCCTCCGGGGGCGTCACGACGCCGTGGAGCCACTGGTCGCGCACGAGCGCGGCGGCTTCGTCCGACGATTCGGCGAGGGCGATGTGGACCTGCAGGCACGTGGGACCGAGGCCGCCGGCATCCAGGTAGGCGCTGACGATCTCGGCGACCTGCTCGCGGATCGTCCCGACCGTGACGAGCCCATCGGCCCACCCGGCGGCCCAGCGCGCCGTCTCCGGCGAGGCCGCGGTGGCCATGAGCGTCGCCGGTCCGGTGGGCAGGCTCCACAGCCGGGCCTCATGCACGCGGACGCGGCCGTCGTGATCGACCTTCTCACCCGCGAGCAGCCCCCGCATGACGTCGACGCACTCCCCCAGGCGTGCTGTGCGCTCGTCCTTGGATGGCCAGGGCGCCCCCGTGACGTGCTCGTTGAGCAGCTCACCGCTTCCGAGCGCCGCGAAGTACCGGCCGGGGAACATCTCGGCGAGGGTGGCGATCGCCTGTGCGCTGACGACGGGGTGATACAGCTGCCCGGGAGTCGACACGGACCCGATGGGGAACCGCGTCGACGCGAGCGCTGCGCCCAGCCAAGCGATCGTGTTCCCGGAATGCCCCTGACGCGGCGTCCACGGGGCGAGATGGTCAGCGCTGAACGCCCCGTCGAAGCCGACGCGTTCGGCTTCGATGACGGCTTCCAGGAGCGCGCTGGGCGCGAGCTGTTCGTGCGAAGCGTGATATCCGATGAAGGCCATGCCCCAGTCTTTCGGTCCCGCGCACCCGACGACGTCGGGTTGCTCGATGCCGCCGGGTGCGGTACAGGCCGGCGCTCAGGCGGGCCCGCCCGTCTCGTGGACGCGTGTGAGCGCTTCGCGCAGCCCGGCCAGCCCACCGCGATCGAGGACGCAACGCCGGAGGTGCCCGAGGATCCACGCGCGGACCGGGGCCGCACCGGGGTCGTAGCGGCGGGCGTCGCGCCAGACATTCAGGAACGCTTCCCGCACCACCTCTTCGGCGGCCGCTCGGTTCGCGGTCAGCCGCAGCGCGAGCCCGAAGGCGGCGGCTGACGTCGCGTCGTACAGGTCGGCGAGCGCTCCCCGGTCGCCGGCGGCGACGGCGGTGAGAAGCGCGCCGAGCTCGGCGTCGGTGCCAGGACGCGCGGGCTCGTCCGCGGCCGTGTCCGGCGCGAGCAGGTCTGTCATGAGGGAATCGTCCGACACCGCGGACCGGGCAGGAAGCGCTTGAGTCTCGAGGCCGCCCGTGGTAGGCCGATCCAGTCATATGAATGGATCCGCGGCGCCGCACGCACAGCAGAGCGCCCCGGGTCGCGGGGACCCGGGGCGCTCGCGTGAGGGAGCGTCTTACTTGAAGGCGTCCTTGACGTTCTCGCCGGCCTTCTTGACGTTGGCAGCGGTCTGGTCCTTGTGACCTTCGGCTTCGAGACGCTCGTTGTCGGTCGCCTTGCCGGTGGCCTCCTTGGCCTTGCCGGCGACGTCCTGAGCTGCGTTCTTGATCTTGTCGTCGAGTCCCATATCGGCCCCTTCCGTCGATCTGCGTCCGGGTCTGATCCCCGGATGCCGGGACGGTTCATCCCGGTCATCACACGTTAGGTCGACCGGTTCCGCCCGCGCACCCGCTCGCGTTCACGGCGCGAATGCGATATGAACGCCGTCAGTTCTGCATGTTGATCTGCTGGCCGGTCACCAGCGGGTAGTGCACGAGAGCATCGGCGTCGAGGTCTTCCCGGTGCATGTCGACACGCGTGAAGGCGGCCTTGACGAACCGCGAGGACGACGAGAGATCGCCGGGGAGCCCGATCGTCCCCATGCCGCGGCTGTAGCGATCCAGCGGCAGCTCCGGCGAGACGCGCAGACCCTCCCGAACGCTCTCGACCGTGATCGAACGCGAGCGGTCGGCGATGATCCAGTGCAGCGGCGACGCGGGGAAGGCCTCGCTGAACGAGACGTCGACGATCGTGACGCCAGCCAGGGCGGCCTCGACCTCGTCGACGGTCTCGAATCGTCCGAGCACCCAGGGGATGAACTCGCGATCGTCGCGATGCCGATGATCGCGTGATGCGTCTCGAGCGGGTCGACCCGGCGGAACCGGAAAGGGAAGTTCCGCGGGGTCACGACCACTCCCTCGTGATACGAGAACTCGAGGTCGAGATTCCGGCCGAAGTAGTGATCGCGGGTGGTGCAACTGACTCCTGTGCACACGGTGCCGCCTCCTGTCGTGACGGGCCGCCCCTCGGCCCTGGCCCAGCCCTATCCCGATCCGCGCGACGCTCGCTAGGGCACTTGACACCGGCATCGCCGCTCGGTGCAGTCATGGCCCACCGCTCTTGTGAGCGCTCACCTCGATGAAACGGATCACCGAGGCGACCTATGGCAAAGAACCCCTGGCGTTGCGCATTCGTGACCCGAGACGCTCTTGACAGCACCCGTGTTGTGAGCGCTAACATTCGAGCGTCCCCGAGAGGTGACACGCATCAGAGATCCGGCGACGCCGCCGGACGAAACGAGGAGGTTTCCGATGTCCCAGGTGAAGTCCGTCGTCACCGCGATCGCCATGCTCGGCGTCGTTGCGCTCAGCGCCACGGCGTGCGCGAGCTCCAGCTCCCCCGGTGCGTCCGGCGGCGACGACGTCATCACGGTCGGGTTCGCCCAGACCGGCTCCGAGAGCGGATGGCGCAGCGCCAACACCGAGTCGATCAAGGAGGCGTTCTCGGCTGAGAACGGCTTCGACCTGATCTTCAACGCCGCCGACAACAAGCCCGAGGCGCAGATCGCCGCGGTGCGCAGCTTCATCAACCAGGGCGTCGACGCGATCGTCCTGGCCCCCATCGTCAGCGACGGCTGGGACGACGTGCTGAAGGAGGCGAAGGATGCCGGCATCCCCGTCATCCTCGAAGACCGCACGGTCTCGGCATCCGAGGACCTCTACGCCAGCTGGATCGGGCTCGACTTCGAGCAGGAGGGCAAGACCGCCGGCGAGTGGGTCGCCGAGAACTTCGGCTCGAAGCCGACGAACATGGTGATCCTGGAGGGGACGACCGGATCGTCCGCCGCCACCGACCGGCAGACCGGCTTCGACGCCGCCGTGGCCGGCACCGACATCACGGTGCTGGACTCGCAGACCGGCAACTTCACCCGCGCCGAGGGCAAGACCGTGATGGAGGGCTTCCTGCAGAAGTTCGGCTCCGAGATCAACGTGCTCTTCGCTCACAACGACGACATGGGTCTCGGTGCCCTCGACGCCATCAAGGCGGCCGGCATGAAGCCGGGCACCGACATCCAGATCGTGACGATCGATGCGGTCAAGGACGGCATGACCGCTCTCGCGAACGGCGAGTTCAACTTCATCGTCGAGTGCAACCCGCTGCTCGGCGAGAAGACGGCCGAGGTCGTGAAGTCCGTCGTCGCGGGCGAGTCGGTCGACAAGACCTACATCGTCGAGGACCAGAGCTTTACGCAGGAGCAGGCGAAGGAAGTCCTGGACAGCCGCCCCTACTGATCCGACACCGGGTGGCGGCCGGCGGGGGCCGGCCGCCACCCCTTCCAGAAAGCGGGTCGATGATGACCACGGAACGCCCCGTCGCAGTCGCCATGCGCGGAATCACCATCCAGTTCCCCGGCGTGAAGGCACTCGATGCCGTCGATCTCACGCTCTACGGCGGCGAGATCCACTCCCTCATGGGAGAGAACGGCGCCGGCAAGTCCACGCTCATCAAGGCACTCACGGGCGTCTACGCGATCGACAGCGGCAGCATCGTCGTCGACGGACGCGAGCGCTCGTTCCGCAGCACCGCCGACGCGCAGGCCGCGGGGATCTCGACGGTCTATCAAGAGGTGAACCTCTGCGCCAACCTCTCGGTCGCCGAGAACGTGATGCTCGGCAACGAGGTGCGCCGCGCCGGACGCATCGACTGGCGCGCAACGCACGAGGCGGCCGCCGGACATCTCGCGGAGCTCGGTCTCGACGTCGACACCCACTCCGTGCTGGCCAGCCACTCGATCGCGGTGCAGCAGCTCGTCGCGATCAGCCGGTCGATGGTCATCGACACGCGGGTCCTCATCCTGGACGAGCCCACGTCGAGCCTCGACCGCGGCGAGGTCGAGCAGCTTTTCGCCGTCATGCGGCGCCTCCGCGACCGCGGCGTCGCCATCCTGTTCGTCTCGCACTTCCTCGACCAGATCTACGAGATCTCCGACCGTCTCACGGTGCTCCGCAACGGCGGGCTCGTCGGGGAGTACCCCATCGCCGAGCTCGGACGCGAGGCCCTCGTGGCGCGCATGATCGGACGCGAGCTGAGCGCCCTCGACGCCCTGTCGTCGACCGCTGAACGCGA
Source organism: Microbacterium sp. BDGP8 (assembly GCF_029991045.1). NCBI lineage: Bacteria > Bacillati > Actinomycetota > Actinomycetes > Micrococcales > Microbacteriaceae > Microbacterium > Microbacterium sp. BDGP8. The sequence goes on from NZ_CP120712.1 coordinate 2,828,844, forward strand.
GATCGACCGCGACGCCGTCCCGGTTCTGCGTGCCCGCGGCGTCGGACGCCGCGGCGTCATCGAGGCGTCCGATCTCGATGTGCACCGCGGAGAGGTCGTCGGGATCGCGGGCCTGCTCGGCTCGGGCCGCACCGAACTGGCGCGCCTGCTCGCCGGCGCAGATCGATCGGATGCCGGCTCCGTCGAGGTCGACGGCGTCCCGACCCGTCTGACCACCCCGCGTCACGCACTCGATCACGGCATCGCGTTCTCCTCGGAGGACCGCCGATCCGAGGGCATCATCGCGGACCTCACCGTCGCCGAGAACATCGTGCTCGGCGTGCAGGCGCGACGCGGTGCGCTGCGCCGGGTCCCGCAGAGCGAACGCGACGCACTCGTGGCCGAGTACCTCGAGGCCCTCGGCGTCCGCCCAGCCGACCCGAACGCCCTCGTGCGCAACCTCTCGGGAGGCAACCAGCAGAAGGTGCTGCTGGCGCGATGGCTGGCCACCGCGCCCGAACTGCTCATCCTCGACGAGCCCACCCGCGGGATCGACGTCGGCGCCAAGGCCGACATCCAGCGCAAGGTCGCCGAACTCGCGGCTCAGGGCCTCGCCGTCGTCTTCATCTCGTCGGAGCTCGAGGAGGTGCTGCGCATCGCGCAACGCGTCGCCGTTCTGCGCGATCGCCGCAAGATCGGCGAACTCATGACCCAGGATGTGGACGTCGACACACTGGTCGCCTTCATCGCCGAAGGCGACGCCGAGAACCCCTCGGATAAGGAGAAGATCGCGTGAAGAAGCTCATCACGCACCGGCTCGTCTGGCCGGCGCTCGCCCTCGTGGCCCTGATCGCGGTGAACACCGTGTCACGGCCCTCGTTCCTCAGCGTGACGGTGCAGAACGGTCAGCTGTACGGCTCGCTCATCGACATCCTCCGCAACAGCGCTCCGCTCATGCTCGTCGCCCTCGGGATGACGCTCGTGATCGCCACCCGCGGGATCGACCTGTCCGTGGGCGCGATCATGGCCGTGTCGGGCGCCGTCGCCCTCACGATCATCGAGGCATCGCCCGAGCCGGGGAATCTCGGCGTCGTCGCGATCGCGATCGCGGCGGGTGTCGGCACCTCTCTCGTCCTGGGCGCGTGGAACGGTTTCCTGGTCGCGGTGCTCGGCATCCAGCCGATCATCGCCACGCTCGTCCTCATGCTCGCCGGACGCGGTGTCGCTCTGCTCATCACGCGCGGATTCATCACGACGATCAACAGCGAGCCGTACCAGTTCATGGCGCAGGGATACGTGTTCGGCCTGCCCTTCGCCCTGTGCGTCTCGGTCGCCGCGATCATCGTCGTCGCCGTCGTCCAGCGGCGCACCGCCCTCGGGATGCTGACCGAGGCCGTCGGCATCAACCCCGAAGCGAGCCGCCTGGCGGGCGTCCGCTCGCGCGGGATCATCTGGGGCACCTACATCGCCAGCGGCACCCTCGCGGGTATCGCGGGCATTCTCTACAGCTCGAACATCATGGCCGCCGATGCGAACGCGGCGGGGATGTACATCGAGCTCGACGCGATCCTCGCCGTCGTGCTCGGCGGCACGTCGCTCGCGGGCGGCAAGTTCAGCATCGCCGGAACCGTCATCGGCGTCTTCACGATCCAGACCCTCAAGACCACGATCACCTTCCTCGGGGTCCCGCCCGCCGTGAGCCCGGTGTTCATGGCCGGCGCCGTGCTGGTGGTCGTCCTGCTGCAGTCGCGCCGTGTGCGCGGCTGGTTCACCTCCGGTGCCCGCCCCGCGGCCCGCGCCGTCTCCGCCCGCTCCGACGCGAAGGTGCTGTCATGACATCGCTCACCGCTGCCCCCCGCGCGCACGAGCGCGCCCTGACCCCGTGGCGCCGCTTCCTCAGCCGCCACATCGCCCTCGTGCCGGTGTTCGCCGCCGCCGTGATCCTCGTCGTGATGATCGCGGGCGCCATGATCAACTTCCCGAACTTCCAGCTGCCCCGCATCCTGTCGTCGATCCTGCTCGACAACGCCTACCTCCTGGTGCTCGCTGTCGGCATGACCTTCGTGATCCTCACCGGCGGCATCGATCTGTCGGTCGGCGCCGTGATGGCTTTCACCGGCATCCTGTGCGCGAGGCTGCTGTCGGAGGGAGTGCCCGTCGCCGTCGCAGTGCCGGCGATGATCGTGATCGGCGGCGCGATCGGCCTGCTGATCGGCGTGCTGGTGCAGTTCTTCGACGTCCAGCCCTTCATCGCCTCGCTCATCGGGATGTTCCTCGCGCGCGGCCTCGCCTTCGTGGTCAGCCTGGAGTCGATCAAGGTCGCCGACGAGGGCCTGCTGTGGCTGCAGTCGACCCGCCTCTCGGTCGGCGGCTGGTACATCACCCCCACCGGCATCCTGGCCCTGCTCACGGTCGTGCTGGCCGCGCTCGTGCTGCGCTACACGCGCTTCGGTCGCACCGTGTACGCGATCGGCGGCAGCGAGCAGTCGGCGCGCCTCATGGGCCTGCCGGTCGTGCGCACCCGCCTGCTGGTGTACGTCATCAGCGGCGTGTGCGCGGGGATCGCGGGCATCGTGCTCACGGCCTACTCCGGCGCGGGCTATCCCCTCAACGGCGTCGGCACCGAGCTCGACACGATCGCCGCGGTCGTGATCGGCGGCACCCTCCTCACGGGAGGCAGCGGGTTCGTCGTCGGGTCGCTCATCGGCGTCTTCGTCTACGGGCTCATCCGCACGATCATCTCGTTCCTGGGCGCCGAGCAGTCGTGGACGCGGATCACGGTGGGCGCGCTGCTGCTCGTGTTCGTCGTGGTGCAGCGGGTGATCGTCAGCCGATCCGCGACGCGGCGGTGACGGCCCGCCGCGCCGCGGCAGCGCGGCGGGGCATCGGGGCGGCATGATGGTGCGCATGGATCCCGAGGCGGCGCCGACGCTCGAGGTGCGCGGCGCCGACGTGCGCTTCGGCCCCGAGCAGGCGCTCGCGAACGTCGATCTGCGGCTGTTCGCGGGCGAGGTGCACTCGCTGATGGGCGAGAACGGCGCCGGGAAGTCGACGCTCATCAAGGCGATCACCGGCGCGCTCCGCCTGGACGCCGGCGAGATCCTGCTCGACGGCGCACCGGTGCACCTCGCTCGCCCCGCGGACGCGCTCGCGGCGGGCATCTCGACCGTCTACCAGGAGATCGACCTGCTGCCGAACCTCACGGTCGCCGAGAACATCTCGCTCGGACGCGAGCCCCGTCGGTTCGGGCTGATCGACCATGCCGAGATGCGGCGCCGCGCCGCTTCGGCGCTCGAATCCCTCGGGGTCTCGATCGACCCGGGTTCGCTGCTGTCGTCGCACTCGCTCGCCGTGCAGCAGCTGGTGGCAATCGCGCGCGCGGTCTCGGGATCGAACCTGCGGGTGCTCGTGCTCGACGAGCCGACCTCGAGCCTCGACGCCGACGAGGTCGCCGAGCTGTTCCGCGTCGTCCGCGAGCTGACCGCCCGCGGGATCGCGGTGCTGTTCGTGTCTCACTTCCTCGACCAGGTCTACGAGTTGTGCGACCGGGTCACCGTGCTGCGCGGCGGCCGCTTCGTCGGCGAGTACTCCACCACCGAGCTCCTGCGCGTCGAGCTCGTCGAGAAGATGCTCGGCGACTCCGCAGCCCGCCTCGCCGCGATCGACGACGACATCGCGCCGCTGAGCGACGGGCCGGTCGTGCTGTCGGTCCGGGGAGCACGGTCGAGCCGCACGCGACATGCGTTCGACCTCGAGCTCGCCGAGGGCGAAGTCATCGGGTTCGCCGGCCTGCTGGGTTCCGGACGCACGGAGTTCGCCCGCGCGCTGACGGGCGTGGACGGCCTCGACGAGGGCACGGTGCTCCTCGACGGCACCCCGCTCGGGGGCCACGGCCCGCGGTCGGCGATCGGGCGGGGTGTCGTCTACTCGTCGGAGAACCGCCGCACCGACGGTGTGCTGGGCGACCTCAGCGTGCTCGAGAACATCACGCTCGCCCTGCAGGCGCAGCGCGGCATCCTGCGCCCCGTGGGCGCCGCCCGCGCGCGCGAGCTCGCCCGCAGCTGGATCGAGGCCCTCAACATCCGACCCGCCGACATCGACCGCCCGGTCCGGGAGCTCTCCGGCGGCAACCAGCAGAAGGTCCTGCTCGCGCGGCTGCTGGCCCTGTCTCCCCGCGTGGTCGTGCTCGACGAGCCTACGCGGGGCATCGACGTGGGCGCGAAGGCCGAGGTGCAGCGCCTGGTCGGAGAGCTCGCCGACAACGGCGTCTCGGTGGTCTACATCTCGGCCGAGCTCGACGAGGTGCTGCGGGTCTCGCACACCATCGCGGTCGTCCGCGACGGCCGCATCGCCCACGTCGTACCGGCCGCGGATCTCAGCTCCGACCTGCTGATCGCCCTCGTGGCGCGCGCCGACGACAAGACCGAAGAGGCCGATGACTGACGCGCGCACGCCCCGGGCAGCGAACATCTTCGACGTCGCGAGACTCGCCGGCGTCTCTCACCAGACGGTGTCGCGGGTGCTCAACGACATGCCGAACGTCCGGCCCGCCACACGCGAGCGGGTCGAGAAGGCGATCGCGCAGCTGCGCTACAGCCCCTCCCCCGCGGCGCGGGCGCTCGTGACCCGCCGCACCCGGACCATCGGTCTGATCACGCCGGGGACGGTGCAGTTCGGGCCGACCTCGGTCGCGACCCACTTCAACTTCGCGGCGCGCTCGGAACGCTACAACGTCGACGCGATCAGCTCACCGGAGAGCGACGTCGCCGCCGTGCGGTCGGCGATCGACGGCCTGCTGCGCCAGCGTGTCGACGCGATCGTCCTCATCGTGGTCGACCTCGACGTGCTCGCGGCCATCCAGGGGCTCGAGCTCGACATCCCGCTGGTCGCCGTCGCCGCCACCAGCCGGCCGCATCCGCAGCTCGTGTCGATCGACCAGTACCGGGGGGCGCGGAGCGCCGTGCGCCACCTCGCCGAGAGCGGTCACCGCCGCATCCACCACATCGCGGGCCCCGCCCGCAATCCCGACGCCGCCGAGCGCGTGCGCGGGTGGCGCGACGAGCTCGTCGCGAGGCGGCTCGACATCCCGCCGCTCACCTACGGCGACTGGTCGGCTGCGAGCGGGTTCGGCATCGCGATCGAGAGCGACATCGCCGCGGGTGACGGCATCTTCGTGGGCAACGACCACATGGCGATCGGAGTACTGTCGGCGCTGCGCGAACGCGGTCTGCGGGTGCCCGAGGACGTCGGCATCGTCGGATTCGACAACGTGCCCGAAGCGGCGTTCCTCCATCCCGCGCTCACGACGGTCGAGCAGGACTTCCCGGCGCTGGGGGCCCTGATCATGCAGAAGGTCCTGCTCGTGGTGGAGCAGCCCGATGTCGTCACCGAGGCCACCCCGCTGCCGACCCGCCTCATCGTCCGGCAGTCGTCGGTGTCGGACGGCTGAGCGCCGCTCCCAGCGTTCTCGTGACCCGGTGCGGCACGATCGTTCCCATGGCCTCTCGATCCCGGATGCGGCGGCGCCGTCGCCGGATCGGGATCGCGGCCGTGCTCGTTCTCGTCCCCGTGCTGCTCGTCACCGTCATCGTCGCGATCGGGGTGACGGCGTCGAATCTCTCGGCGCTTCCCGGCGCGCAGCCGCAGCCGGCCGAGGAGCCGCGGGCGCTCCCGCCGAACGTCGGTGACATCGATCCCGGGAACCTCATCGACGACGCGCTCTTCTTCGACCGCGACGCGCTCTCCGCCGCCGAGATCCAGGCGTTCCTCGACGATCGGATCGGAGAGTGCGCCAATGACGCGTGCCTGAACGTCGCCACCGCGGGGATCTCGTCGCGTGAGGCTCGGGTCTCGCAACGCACCGGCGACGTCATCTGCCGCGCGATCGAGGGGGGCGAGCTGCCGGTCGCGGAGATCATCCACCGGGTGCAGGAGGCCTGCGGGATCTCGGCCCGCGTCATCCTCGTCACCCTGCAGAAGGAGCAGTCGCTGGTCGAGGGCCGCGCCGCCCGGGCGCCCACGGAGGGACGGTTGCGGGCGGCGATGGGGGCGAGTTGTCCCGACACCGCTCCCTGCGACCCGGAGTACGAAGGCGTGGGCGCGCAGATCGTCGCGGGGGCGACCGACCTGGCCTCGTACCGCGCATCAAGCTTCATGCGCCAGCCCGGCACGCACTTCATCGCCTTCCACCCCGACCCCGCCTGCGGGGGAACGGATGTCGCGATCGAGAACGACGCGACGGCGGCGCTGTACAACTACACGCCCTATCAGCCCGACCCGGCGGCGATGTCGGCGGGGTGGGGCTCGGGCGGCCCGTGCTCGTCGTACGGCAACCGCAACTTCGCTTACTACTTCGCGCTGTGGTTCGGCTCTGCTCGAGCCGGATGAGCGTGAGCTGTGCGTGGAGTCTGCGCCCACAGGCGGAGCCACTATCGTGCGTCAGGTGACGTCACCCCTGCGCGACCTGCGTACCTTCGCCACGAGCGCGCGCTCGTGGTCGCGCCATCGACCGGTGACGCTGCTGATCGCGGCCTTGACGATCGGACTCAGCGTCGCGGGGATGATCTTCCAGCCGATCGACTGGGGCTTCATCCCGGTCGACGACGCCGACCCGGCGGGCACCGCGGTGCGTCACTGGTGGAGCTCGCTCACCTCGCTCTTCGTCGTGGAGACGGCGCCGGCGCTCGTCGCGTTCGTCGTCCTCGTGATCCTCGTCGTCGGCGCGGCGGAGCGCGCGATGGGAAGCCTGCGGACCGCGATCGCGTACGTCGTCGGCGGGGTCGCGGCGTCGTTCCTCGGGTTCGCGATCGATCTGTTCGAGCAGACCTACCTCGCCGGCATCCCGTTGAACGCACCCGCCGTCGACGTCTTCTCCCCCACCGCCCCGCTGCTGGCGACGGCGATGGCGGCGAGCGCCTTCTTCGGGACGATCTGGCGCCGCCGCACGAGACTGCTGGCGCTCTTCTCCGCCATCACGCTCTACCTCTACTCCGGCGGCGCGAACGATCTGTTCTCGCTCCTCGCGGTTCCCGTCGGCTTCGCGCTCGGCTTCGCACTGGGGGGCCGCGTCCGCGGCTTCCGGCTGGTGCGCAGCTCGTACTACGAGAAGCGCGTCCTGCTGGCCGCCATCGTCGCGATCACCGCGATCGGCCCGGTCGTGGCGACCGCGTCGGGCTCGGGCGCCGGGCTGCTGTCGATCTACGGGTACCTCTCCATCGATCCGCTGAGCGTGGTGGACGGTCAGGTGTGCGCCTTCGGTTCGCCCGGCGCGCCCTGCCCCGACGACTTCTCCTCGATCGCCGATCTGCAGGGCTGGTCGAGTGTCGTGGCGCTGCTGCCGCTGATCGTCCTGCTGCTCGCGGCCTGGGGCATCCGGGGCGGGCGGCGCATCGCGCTCGCGGTCGCGGTCGCCATCAATCTCGCGATCTTCGCGGGGATGGTCTACACCTTCCTCGTGATCGAGCCCGACACGGTCGCCGCGATCGGCGCCGCCGTCGACCCCGAGACCGCCGACTTCGTCTGGCAGACGCTCACGGGCGTCATCGTCGGGGCGATCGTGCCGCTGGCCGTGGCGGTCGTACTGATCGCGTTCCGCGGGGCGGCGCGCGTCTCGACGGCCGCGGCGGCCAAGCGCACGTTCGCCCTCACCGTGGCGATCGGCACCGCCCTGACGCTCGCTGCCTCCTTCGCCGGGACGCTCCTCCTCGCCGACGGTTTCCGTCCGGGGATCGACGCCGTGATGGTGCTGCGGGCGCTCCCGCTGCGCCTCGTGCCGCCGACCCTCATCCCCTCCGACATCGTCGAGTTCGTGCCCGAATCGGCCGCCGCGCAGGCACTGTGGTACCTGCCGTCGCTGGTGTTCTGGATGCTGCTGATCGTGGCGGTCGCTCGGGTGCTCCTGAATCCGCGCACCGTGCTCGACGCACCCGACCGCCTGCGCGCCCGGGGCGTGCTCGAGCGGGGCGGGGGCGACACGCTGTCGTTCATGTCGACCTGGCGCGGCAACTCGTACTGGTTCGCTCCCGACGCTGACGCTGCGATCGCCTACCGCGTGCGCGGCACCATCGCGGTGACCCTCGGCGGCCCCTTCGGCCCCGATCACGACCGCCCCGACGTCGTGTCGAACTTCGTGGAGTTCTGCGGAGCCCACGGCTGGACGGCGGTGTTCTACAGCGTCGACGCACGCGAGGGCAGCATCTTCGATCATCTCGGCTGGCAGCGGATGCCGGTGGCCGAGGAAGCCGTGCTCCACCTGCCCGACTGGAACACGGCTGGTAAGAAGCGCCAGGACATCCGCACCGCCACCAACCGCGCATCCCGCTCGGGCATCACCGCGGTGTGGACCTCATGGCGCGAGCTCAGCGCGGGCCAGCACGCCCAGATCCGCGAGATCTCCGAGGGCTGGGTCGCCGACCGGTCGCTGCCCGAGATGGAGTTCACCCTCGGCGGCGTCGACGAGCTCGACGACCCGGCGGTGCGCATCATGATGGCGGTCCACGAGAGCGGCCGGATCGAAGCGGTCACGAGCTGGCTGCCGATGTTCGAGCACGGCACGGTGACCGGATACACCCTCGACTTCATGCGCCGGCGGGGCGATGCGATGAACGGGATCATGGAGTTCGTGATCGGCGCCGCCGCCGACCGGATGAAGGGCGACGGGCTGACGCTCCTCAGCCTGTCGGGGTCGCCGCTCGCCTCGACGCAGCTCGGTGACGACGCCGCCCGCACCAATGTCGCGCGACTGCTCGACCTGCTGGGCGGGCTGCTCGAGCCGGCCTACGGGTTCCGGTCGCTGCTGAACTTCAAGCGCAAGTTCCAGCCCGAGTTCGTGCCGCTGTGGGCCGTGTACCCCGACCCGGCGATGCTCCCCGCGCTGGGGGTCGCGCTCACCCGCTGCTACCTGCCCACGCTGACCCTGTCGCAGGCGGTGCGCATGGCGGGCGCGCTGCGCTAGCGGCGGCTCAGCGGCCCAGACCCCAGTGGTCCGCGATGACGGTCAGCCCCTGCTGGAAGATGTACGACCATGACGTCGCGTCGTGGGCGCTCCCCTGGGCCTCGACGTAGGTGGCATCCATTCCGGCGGCCTGCGCCGCCTGGTAGATCCGCTGCACACCCGGGAGGAAGCCGGCGTCATTGCTGCCCACGCCGAACACCGCGGTCATATCGCGATAAGGGGCGTGAGCGGCCATGATCGCGGCGGGCTTGGCCGCCTCGTACGCGGCCCGGTCGCCGCCGAAGCCCTGCGCGATCGTCGTCGCCTCGTCGCCGAGCGAGGGGAACTCCTCACCCGAGGCGTCGAGGATCGCGCTGAAGAGCTCGGGGTGGGCGGACCCGAGCTGGATCGAGCACGTACCGCCCTGCGAGAGCCCGCCGATCCCCCAGAAGTCGGGCGCGTCGAGGACCGGCAGGTTGGCCTTGATCCACGTCGGCACATCGACGGTGAGGTAGGTGGCGGACTTCCCGAGCGGCGAGTCGATGCACATCGGGTTGGCGTCGGGTGAGCCCAGCTGGTCGGGCGAGACGACGATCGGCGCGAGGCCGTCGTGAGCCGCGGCGTAGGCGTCGAGCGATTGCTGCAGGTGCGCCGCGATCAGCGGGTCCTGGGGCTGCCCCGGCTGCCCCGAGAGCACGATGAGCACCGGCAGCAGCGGCGGGTTGTCGGTGAGCGCTGCGGGCGGGCGATAGACCACGGCCGGGCGGGCAGGAAACCCAGAGGCCGTGGCGGGGATCGTGACCGTGCCGACCTCGCCCGTCGACGGCATCCCGTCGGGGGCGGTCCAGCCCGCGATCGTCGGGCGGTCGGCTCCGCCGTCGAGCGACGGCAGATCGGCGGCGCCGAACGCGGGCAGTCCGAGCGCGGTGCGCACGGTCGGGTACTGGCCGAACGCGATGTTCACGCCCATGGCCGCGGTAGCTGCGAAGAGCACGATCGCGATCGGCGCGGCGACGGCACGTCGCCAGGTCGGCCGCCACAGCGAGGCGAGGGCGACTCCGATGGCGGCGAATCCGAGTGCGACCCACATCCGTGAATCGGCGGTGAGGACGACGCCGAACAGGTTGTAGTGATCCGCCAGCAGCCACGTCAGCGCCATCCCGAACAGACCCGCGGCGACGGCCGCCGCCGCAGCGGTCAGCGTCCACCGGCGACGCTGCCAGCGCCGGCTGGGTCGCAGCACGACGAGCGACACGAACGCGAGGCCGGCGAGGATGCACGTGATCACGACGGCCGGTCCGGAGAGGATGTTGATGTCGAGCAGCCAGTTCACATCGACCTCCCGAGGGTCGCGTCGAGCCGGGATGGCGCGGCGGGCTCACCGACCCGTCCACAGCGTAAACCGGACCGCGTGCTCGACCCCGCGCGCGGTCCGGTTTTCGCGGCGGTTTCATCAGGTCGGGGACGGCCGCGACGCGGTCGGGCTCAGTCGGCGTGCTCGGGCGGCCAGACGACCGAGAACCGCTCGAAGACGATGTCCTCGTCCTCCGACCACTCCGCCCCGCGGGCGGCGGCGACGCGCGTCCAGTAGCGCCGGTGCTCGCGCTGCCAGCTCTCGAGCGACAGGTCGTCCTCGCCCTCGTCGGCGGCGAACTCGGCATCCGCGCTCGTGAACGGCCCCAGGCGCAGTTCGGTCGTGCGGATGATGATGCGCGGAGCGCCGGTGCTGTCGCAGGCGATCCAGTGCGATCCGATCCGCGGGATCAGATCGCCGCGGGCGACGAAATCGGCGACGAGCTCGGCGGTGGCACGCTTGCCGCCGGCGAGAACGATGCCGAGCAGCTCATCTGCCAGGCGCACGTTGTCGCCGAAGTGCTCGACGGTGTACTCGGGTGCAGCGAGCACGGCCTCGGGGTGCGCCGTCCGGTACTGCTCCCACATCTCGGCCGCGGCGGCTTCGTCGAGGGGCAGGGCGCGGGATGATCCGCTGTATTCGCTCATCCCTCGATCCTCGCACCCGCCCGTCTCAGCGCCGCCGCGCCACCGCCCTCGCGCCGGCGATCAGGCCGACGAGCGCCGCCGACGCCGCGGCCGACGCCGCGGTGTACAGCGGGGCCCGGTGCCGGATGGCCCAGGTCTGCACGCTCCCGCCCCGCGCGCGGTCGTCGAACGCACCATGGGCGCCGTGGTCGCCCGGCACCGGCTCGTACAGGTTCGGAGCCGTCCCGGACGCAGCCGATCCCGGCGCGAACTGACCCTCCCAGGCGTTCTTCGCGAGGTACCAGTCGAGGAAGCGCCCGGCGACGCGAGTGCCGAGGATGAGGCCGACGGTCGATTCCCCCACCCACGTGCGCCGGCGCGGCTTGTCGGCGACGTCGGCGACGGCTCGGGCACCGACCTCGGGCTGGAAGATGGGCGGCACCGGCTGCGGATGCTGCGAGAAGTTCGACTTCACCCATCCGAACTGCGTCGTGTTGAGGGCGGGCATGTCGACGATCGAGACGGCCACGCGGCTCTTCTCGTGTGTGAGCTCGGAGACGACGGAATCGGTGAAGCCGTGGATCGCGTGCTTCGCGCCGCAGTAGGCCGCCTGCAGCGGGATGCCGCGGTGGGCGAGCGCCGACCCGATCTGGATGATGTGTCCGTGGCCCCGGTCGCGCATCCGCCGGAGCGCCGCGCGGGTGCCGTTGACGGTGCCGAGGTAGGTGACAGCCGTGGCGCGGTCGAAGTCGTCGGCCGAGGTGTCGAGGAAGGTCGCGATCGCCCCCGACATGACGTTGTTGACCCACAGGTCGATCGGGCCGAGGGCGCCCTCGACATCGGCGGCGGCCCGGTCGACGGCGTCCGCATCGGCCACGTCGACCGACACCGCGTGCGCGCGCCGGCCCGCCGCCTCGATGTCGGCGACAGCGCCGTCGAGGCCGTCACGTCCGCGCGCGAGGACCGCGACGTCCCAGCCGCGGTGCGCGAGCTCACGGACGATGGCTCGACCGAGGCCCGCGCTTCCCCCGGTGACGACGGCGACTCCGCGCCCGCTCGCTGCAGCCATGACGATCTCCTTCCACCGAGGCATCCACGGTGGAAGCTCGCGATCGCGACCATTGTCGGCACGCGAGCGCGCGGGAACGCACCTGTTGCCAGGCAGGGTGCGATGGTCTAGGGAAAGGTCTCGGCGTGCGCGATCAGCGCATGCCCGACATCCGGTCCCACTCGATCGACTTGAACTGCAGGAACGTGCACAGGTTGCCGGCGAAGGCGACCTCGGCGGCAAGACCGGCCATCTGATAGGGCGTCAGGGTGAGGTCGTCGGACCGCGCGGTGAGGGTCGCCTCCCACTCGGGGTCGTCGATCGCCCGCGGCTGCATGTAGACGTCGGCGGGCGCATTCTCGAGGTGCACGATGACGAGTCCGGTGTCGAGCCCGTCCGACCCGTCCTGGATGGCGACCTTGACCGAGACGCCGGGAACTTTCCCCTGTTCGAGGAACTCGGCGACCCATTCCTCCAGGAGGGTCTTGGTCCGCACGGGGACCCGCGGGATGTCATCGCTCATCACGTGGGATTTTGTCATATATCGAACGAGATCGCCCGTCATTTCGGGTTGGATACGACGATGAATCGAACTACCCGTCGCATCCGGGTCTGCCCGGGATTCTCCCGGCCGAGGAGGTGTTACGCTCGGGCGGTTTGACGAGCGCCGACGGCCGGGAGAGAACGTGCCTTTTCACAGCAAGCAGACCCTCGAGCACTGGGTCGCTGAGTTCATCGACGCTCGCGGCGCCGGCGAAGAGGTGCGCGTGGCGGTGCAGGACGGTTCCGACGGGGCCGACACGGGCCTCGTCCTCGTCCCGCTCACGAACGCGCCGAACGCCGTGTACATCGAGCCGCGGCCGGCGGGCGACGACCTCGACTGGTGCGTCTCCATCGAGGGCGCGCCCGACACTCTCGTCCTGACCAGTCACGAGCTCAACGCACTGACTCACGAGCTCCAGATCGCTGCAGAGCTCTGCGCCTTCCTGCAGGAGAAGTCACTCGGTCATTTCGAGCCGTCGGAGAGCACCGCGGAGAACGACGCGGGCGAGCCCTCGACCCTCGGCAACTGAGAGTCGCCGCTTCCGGCGGCGTGCTTCTCGCGCCATTCCCGGAGGGCGGCCGTGGCGATCGACACATCGTCGGAGGCGACGGCGTCGTCGCCGATGATCTGCACCGACTCGTGGCCCTTGCCGGCGATGAGGACGATGTCGTCGGGACCGGCGGGGGCGACGGCCATCGTGATCGCGGCCGCTCGATCGCGGATGACGCGGACGTTCTCGACCGAGCGGAAACCGGCCAGGATGTCGGCCACGATCGCGTCGCCGTCTTCGTGATGCAGATCGTCGTCGGTGACGATGATCGTCTGTGCGAGCTCTTCGGCGATCACGGCCATCTCGGGTCGCTTGCCACGGTCGCGGTCGCCGGTGCAGCCGAACACGACGGTCAGCTGGCCGGCGCCGCCTGACAGGGCGATGAGGGCCTGCCGCAGGGCGTCGGGCGTGTGGGCGTAGTCGACGACGACCTGCGGGCCGGCGCCGGGCGACACGACCTGCATGCGTCCGGGTACCCGGCGGATCTCCCCCACTGCCCGCGCGATGGCGCCGGGGGCGACGCCCTGTGCGCGGAGGATGCCCGCCGTCATCGCGAGGTTGTCGATGTTGAACCGGCCGATGAGGGGTGATGCTACCTCGAAGCGGTCGTCCTGGATCGCGAGAGTGAAGTCGGCGCCGTCAGCGCGCATCCGGATGTCGTCGGCGCGGACCGTCGCCGCCGCTGCGCCGGACGTCGAGACGGTGACGTCGTCGAGTCCCGCGGGGAGCGCGATGCCCGCGACATAGGGGTCGTCGATGTTCCGCACCGCGGCGCGCACACCCGGAAGGCGGAAGACGCCCTGCTTCGCCTGGCCGTACGCTTCCATCGACTCGTGGTAGTCGAGGTGGTCGCGGGTGAGGTTCGTGAACGCGGCGATGTCGAAGTGGCATCCCTCGACCCTTCCCTGCGTGAGGGCGTGCGAGCTCAGCTCGATCGCGACCACGTCGGCGCCGGCCCGCCGGATGTCGGCGAGGAGCTCGTGCATGTCGACCACCGACGGGGTTGTGAGCGACGTCTTCGCCAGAGCGCCGAACAGGCCGGCTCCGAGTGTGCCGATGGTGGCGGCGCGGCGTCCGAGGAGCTCCCAGCTCTGCGCGAGGAGCTGCACCGTCGAGGTCTTGCCGTTCGTGCCGGTCACGCCCACCAATGTCATGTCGGCCGACGGACGACCGGTGTACTGGTCGGCCAGCCGCCCGATCACGGCGGCCAGGTTCGGGATGCCGCGCACCCGCGCATCGACGTGCGTGACGCTCGCGTCGGTCAGGACGAGAGCCGCGTCGCGCTCGAGCGCCTGCGTGATGTGCTCGCGGACCCGTTCGTCTCGGCCGAGCGCGACGAAGACGTCGCCGGCTTGCACGGTGCGGCTGTCGCCGCGCAGGCGACCGCCGGGTACGTTCCCCCCGGCGACCCCCGTCGCCCACCAATCAGGGTCGAGTTTCCGACCCTCCCCAGCGTCTTGCATGTACCGCCCCATCGATCTCTGACTCGACAGTTCCATGAACGGGCGGTCACCCGCGGGAAGAACACGTCGGAGCCTGAGATTGGCACCGTAACGTAAGCGCCGCTTAAGACGGAGAACGTCAGCTCTGGGGCTCGGGCACCATCCGCAGACCGTCGGCGCTGTTGGCCGATTCCATGAGGGCGTCGATCCATTTCGGGTTGATCTGCGGCTGGCGGCTGCCGGCGAACTGGAACTGGACCGAGATCGTGGGGTGCAGCCAGAAATCGCGACGGCTCGTGCCGTGCGGCGAGGTCGTCTCGAACATCAGCGGTTCGCCGCGCCGCAGCTTCGTCATCAGGACCAGCCGGAGATGCGCGAGCGCACGGTCGTCGATCTCGACGAAGTTGGCCGCGTTGTCGTAGAAGAATCTGCCCACCGGCACAGCCTAGGCGGCTGCGGGCAACGCGGGGCCGGGGCGTATCATCCGCTCACAGATAGAAGCCGTGACGCTCGAGCACGACGACGGCCTCATCGCGCGTCGATACGCCGAGCTTGGCGAACAGCGACCGCATCTGCGACTTGATCGTGTTGATGGAGACCGTGAACTCCCCGGCGATCTCGCCATAGGTCTTGCCGCCTCGCATCACCGAGGCGACGGATCGCTCGCGGGGTGTCAGGGCAGGCAGCGCCTGTGACGCGCGTGGTTCCCGCCGGTGGAATTCCTCCGTCGCGTCGGCAACCGCGGCGGCGAGGTCGGGACGGCGCTCGCGGAGGCGGTCTCGTAGCGGGGCCAGTTTCTCTCGCGGCACGCTGATGAATGGCGCGATGACGTCGCCGGCGTGATGAGCCAGGCGGACGCCGAGCCGATCCTTGCGCGAGGGTCGCCTCGGCGGGGTCGCCGCGGAGGACGAGCGCGATCGCTTCCGCCGTGGCTGCGGCATGCTGCGCGTACGGTCGCGTCGAGAGTTCCGGCTCCCAGCAGGGTGTCGGCGACGGCGAGGGCCTCGAGGAGTACAGCCCAGCGTCACGCGGACGTCCGGCCACCGCGTAGGTCTCGGCCACCGCAGCGAACAGCGACCCCAGCGAGTCGAGCCCGAGCACACGCGATGCGCTCATGGAGGGGATGCCCGAAGCCCGAATCGTGACGCGACTTCCCAACATTCGTGCGCGGAGTCCGGGGGCAGGCTCAGAACGGTGGCGGTTCGTCCGGCGGCGGTCCGCCGGGTGCGGCATCCGGTGGCGGATCCGCGGTGTCTATCGTGAAGCACACCGCCGGTATGGGGACGTCTTCGCGGTAGACCCGGCCGAGGGGTGAGGTCCATTCGAGAACTCCTCCGCCGACCTGTCGGACTTCCCATTTCGTGAATTGCTTCATGGAGTGGTGTCGTTGGCAGAGGTGGGCGAGGTTGAAGATGTGGGTGTGCCCGCCGAGGGCGTAGTCGATCGTGTGGTCGATCTCGCAGCGGATCGCGGCCCGGCGGCATCCGGGGAATCGGCAGTGCTGATCCCGTGCCATCAGGAGCTTCTTCATCGAAGCCGTGGGTCGGTAGGTGTCGATCTCCATCGGGGTTCGGGTGACCGGGTCGATGAACAACCGGTCCCACTCGCTGACCTGCCCGGCGAGCTCGCGCGCCGTATCGGCATCGATCGGCGCAGCGCCCACCGCTTCGGCGGGGTTCTCGTCACGCCCCATCAGCGTCTCGGCGGTGACGGCGACCTGCACGCGTGCCCGGATCGCCCCCAGCCCACCGGCCCGATCGATCCCATACGTCGGGTCCACCACCGGCGCCCCGCCGAGGACGAGGTCGCCCAGAATGTCTGCGCGGAGCTGATCCATCGTCCGCGTGTCGGCGGCATCACTCTCCGCCCGGGCATCCTTCACCGACTGTCCCATCTGGGTGAGTCGGTCGAGCATCCCGGCGGCGATGACCGTCGGGAGGTTGGCGACGAGGTTCGACATCCCGTCCGTGCCGTGGAAGACCCGCACGCACCGCTCCGCCGCCGCGGCCTTGTGTCGCTCGGTGAAGTTCTGTGTATGCAACCGGGCCGCCAATGCATCCAACGCTGCCCGCACCCGGGAGGGCACATCCCGCTCACACACCGCGATCGCCGCCTCCGCGAACGAATCGCGCACCTCGGCGGGCACCCTCGCGCCGACCCGCACGACCACATCCACGTGGCCACGTTCGATCCGCCGCTGGGCCCACGCCTCGAACACGGCCGGGTAGTCATCGATGACGGTCATCGCGTGGTCGATCTCACCCTGCAGGCGCCGGTCGGTGAGTCGCGCCATCCCGGCGGCTTCGGCTGCGACCGAACGCAGCTCCATGTCCGACGCCATACCTCGTACCCCGTCGCGACGCGCCTCACGCAGAGCCGACCTGCCCAGCTCCGCCAACGCCCGCATTCGCGCGACATCCCCGACATGAAAGAGGTCGAGGGCCTCAGCGAACCCCGCGAAAGCCGCGGCGTGCGACGACCCACCCGAGGCGCCTTCGCCTCCGAGCCTGCGACCGCTGTTCGATGTCATGTTCCCATTGTCGCAGCGGGTTACGACATTCGGGTCGAACTTATCTTCGATGCGAGAACGCGGTTCGCTCGACCGATTGGGGAGGAATCGACGAAACCACGATCCAGCATCCCCGAGCCAGGCCATCAGTCTCGGTCCGAATCTCATCCGACGAGGCTCCCCCCGCAACTTTTTCGGGTTTCCGCGTCACGATCCGTCGCCTCGAGCGTCCCATCAACATGCACCCTGCGATGAACGCCCGTCCGGCCCCCTCGGAATCGGGCACCCGGACCCGCACTTCCCTTCGGCGCGACCGGCCGCGCGCCGGAGCCCGCACCCGCAGCCGCGACCGCGACCGCGAGCCTCACCCCCGCGTCCGCCGAGCCGCCCACCCGGGTCGGCACGATCAGGTTCCGCTCCCGCGCGGTGGCCGCTCGGTCGCACGCGGGCACGAGGTCAGCAGGCCGCTCGGGATGCCATCCGTCCGTCATGGATCGAGATCGACGGCGCAACTCTCACGGTCGCGTGGGGCTGGCCGAACGCCCGCAAGCGGTCATGGCAGCGCGGCGACGTCGGCTTCGTGTGCTCGTCGGGCACGACCAGCCGCGAGGGGGCGCCCGCCCGCCTCATCCTCGTCACCGACAAGTCGCACGGTGAGGCCGTCACGGCGACCATCGTCTGCGACGGCTTCTCGTACGAGGCGTATGCGACCTACGCCCGCTCCGAGCCCCACTACCACGCCGCCTCCCGCGACCGCAGCGGGTTTCGATCTGGCCGCGACGGGACAGCCGAATCTCCAGATGCAGCGTGCCCGCGTGGGCGAGGCGGTGCCGTGGCGCGATCAGCCGATGGCGCTCGATGCCGACGGCCGGTACACCTCGCGGTTCTCGGTGCCGACCGCCGGACCGGTGACGTTGGGGCTGCGTTACCTCGACCCCACCACCGGACGATTCGGTCCGGCATCCTTCGTGTCGTTCACCGCGTACTGACCGAACCGCC
Source organism: Microbacterium sp. BDGP8 (assembly GCF_029991045.1). NCBI lineage: Bacteria > Bacillati > Actinomycetota > Actinomycetes > Micrococcales > Microbacteriaceae > Microbacterium > Microbacterium sp. BDGP8. Next base: position 2,846,827 of record NZ_CP120712.1, read on the forward strand.
CGCAACCGCGCGGCCGCGGGTCAGTGCCCGCCGACGACGTTGCCGCTCAGGCGGCCGTGCAGAGCGGATGCGGTCGCGTTGAGTCCCTCGATCGCGACGGTCTTGCCGTGCCGCTCGTACTTGTTCACGACGGCGTCGAGCGCGGCCACCGTCGAGGCGTCCCAGACGTGCGAGCGGGTCATGTCGATGACGACGCGGGCGGGATCGTCGGCGTACGCGAACTGCGTGGTGAGGTCGTTGCTCGAGGCGAAGAAGAGCTCGCCGACGACCTCGTATCGGGCGACCGGCTCGTCACCGACGGCGTCGAGGGTTCGCGTGACGGTGACGAAATGGGCGACGCGACGAGCGAACATCACCATCGCGGCGATGACTCCGAGGATGACGCCGATCGCGAGGTTGTGGGTCCACACCGTCGCCACGACGGTGATGAGCATGACGGCCGTCTCGCTCTTCGGCATCCGCCGGAGGGTCGCCGGACGGATGCTGTGCCAGTCGAAGGTCGCCACGGTGACCATGATCATGACGGCCACAAGTGCCGCCATCGGAATGATCGCGACGACGTCGCCGAGCGCGAGCACGAGGATCAGCAGGAAGACCCCGGCGAGGAACGTCGAAATGCGCGTGCGCGCCCCCGACGCCTTCACGTTGATCATGGTCTGCCCGATCATGGCGCACCCGCCCATGCCGCCGAACGCGCCCGACAGGATGTTGGCTGCGCCCTGGCCGAGAGCCTCGCGCGTCTTGCGCGAGTGAGTGTCGGTGATGTCATCGACGAGCTTGGCGGTCATGAGCGATTCGAGCAGACCCACGACCGCCATGGCGAGCGCGTACGGCGCGATGATGCGCAGTGTCTCGAGGGTGAGCGGCACGTCGGGCACGAACAGTTCGGGCAGGCTCGAGGGCAGCTCGCCCTGATCGCCGACCGTCGGCACCTGCCAGCCGAACGCCACGACCGCCGCCGTGAGCAGCACGATCGTGACGAGCGGGGCCGGGATCACCTTCGTCAGCCGCGGCAGCGCGACGAGGATGATGAGCCCCGCGGCGACGAGCGGCCAGACGAGCCACGGGATGCCGTCACCGAAGAGCTGCGGCATCTGCGCGAGGAAGATGAGGATCGCGAGCGCGTTGACGAATCCCACCATCACCGACCGCGGGATGAACCGCATGAGCTTCGCGACGCCGAGCACCGCCAGCACGATCTGGATCACGCCCCCGAGAAGCACGGTGGCGATGAAGTAGTCCATGCCGTACTCGCGCACGACGGGCGCGATGACGAGCGCGATCGCCCCCGTCGCAGCCGTGATCATCGCCGGGCGGCCACCGAGGAAGGCGATCGCGACCGCCATGATGAACGATGAGAAGAGCCCCACGCGGGGATCCACTCCGGCGATGATCGAGAACGCGATCGCCTCGGGGATGAGCGCGAGGGCGACGACGAGCCCCGCCAGCACCTCGCGGGTCAGCAGTCGAGGGCTGCGCAGAGCCTGCAGGACGGTCGGTTCGATGCGATAGCGCGCGGCGCTGTCGCGGGCGGGGGTGACGGCGGTCACTCGGTGCCTTTCGGTCGGCGCCCGACGACGCGGGCGGGGCGATCGCGCGGGCGGAGTGGTCGCGCAGCCCGCGCAGCGCCGGCTGTCGGACGCAGGAAGAATGAGGGGGCGGCGCAGATCGGCGCCGACGAGAATCTAACGTAACGTGAGGTTTGATGTCGAATCGCGATGAGGTGACCATGCGCATCGGAGAGGTGACCGAGCGCACCGAGCTGTCATTCCGCACGCTCCGCCACTACGACGAGATCGGCCTCGTCACCCCGTCCGCGCGCACCGACGGCGGCTTCCGGCTGTACACGGAGGACGACGTGGCCCGCATCCTGCTCATCCGCCGCATGAAGCCGCTCGGCTACAGCCTCGACGAGATGCGCGAACTGCTCGACGTCGTCGACGCCCTCACCGCCGCTCCCGCCGACGAGGAGCTGCGCGCCCGCCTCGAGACGATCCGGGCAGGCGCGACCGAGCGGCGCGAGAAGCTGACCCGGCAGGTCGCGATGGCCGACGAGTTCCTCGAGCAGCTCAGCGTCATCTGATCGATGTGAGACGGCGGAGCGGCCCCGGACCTCAGGCGTAGGCCCGGTGCACGCGCCAGCCTCCCTCGCCGCAGTAGACGTCGAACACGAACGCCTCGCCGTCGGCATCCGTCGCCTGGAAGCGCCATCCGTAGAGCCCCCGTCGCCGATCGTCGTCGGCGGCGAGGGACCAGACCGAGTCGCGGAGGCGGGTCGGGATGTCGCTCACGCTCCATCGCCTGCCCGCGTAGAACATCCGCGCCGGGACGTCGTCGACGAGCCAGAGGGTGACGTCGTGGGCGCTCGTCGTGTCGGTCATGACAACCGAGGATAGAACAGATCTTCGATCCTAGCCAGGGCGTTATACGAACACAGCTTCGCTCCGTACGCTGGACGCATGGATCTGTACAGCCTCTTCGGGCTCTCCGGCCGACGCGCCCTCGTGACCGGCGGGAGCTCCGGCATCGGCCGGGGAATCGCCGAGGCGCTGGCCGCCGCGGGGGCAGAGGTCATCGTCGCGGCCCGCGGTCGTGACCTGATCGACGAGACCGTCGGGCAGATCCGCTCCGAGGGCGGGCTCGCGTCGGGGATCGTCGCCGACCTGTCCTCCCGTGCCGGCTGCCACGAGCTCGCCGATCAGGCCGGCGACATCGACATCCTCGTGAACTCGGCGGGCATCAACATCCGCCCTCCCCTCCTCGAACTCGACGAGCCCGCCTGGGATGCCACGATGGCGGTCAACCTCGACGCCCCTTTCATCCTGGGCCAGCGATTCGCCCCCGGGATGATCGAGCGCGGGTACGGCCGCATCATCTCCATCAGCTCGCAGCAGGCGAGCCGCGCCTTCGCATCGAGCGGCGCCTACGGCGCGTCGAAGGCCGCCCTCGAGGGCCTCGCCCGCTCGCAGGCGGAGGCGTGGTCGGCATCCGGGGTGACCTCGAACGTGCTGGTCCCGGGCTTCGTCCTCACTCGCCTCAACGAGCGCCTCGCGAGCAACCCCGACGTCGTCGACGCGCTGGCCGCTCGCACCTTCGTCGGGCGCAACGGCGTGCCGGACGACTTCGCCGCCGCGGCGATCTTCCTGGCCGGCCCGGGCTCGGCCTATGTGACCGGCCAGTCGATCGCCGTGGACGGCGGTTTCTCGGTCCACTGAGGCTCACCTTCCTTCGCCCATACCAGGTGAGCGCTCCCACGGGAAGGGCTCCCCTTCGGCCGGATGCTCGGACAGACTGAGCCGCTAGGTCGATCAACACGGGGAGTCGTCATGGCAGTGCAGGGTGAGACATCGTCGGCATCGGCAGTCCTCGACGCGCTGTGGGCGTATGAGGCCGCGGAGGGCGCCATCCGGCTGCGGCTGCGCGACTCGATGCTCGTGTGCGAGAACGACCTGATCGCGCTCGAGAAGCTCATCGAGGCGCAGGATCGCGACGTCGCGCTGACCCCGTCGAACATCACCCAGGAGCTCGGGATCTCGTCCGCGAGCACGACCGCGATGCTCGATCGCCTCGAGCGTTCCGGGTATCTGCGGCGCCAGCCGCATCCGTCCGACCGTCGCAAGGTCTTCGTGACGCTCGGTGATCGCCCGGTCGAGAACCTGCGCCAGTCGGGTACGGACGTGCAGCACCGCGTCGAGGACGTCATCGCCGACATGCCCGCCGGCTCCGCCGCCGTGCTCGTCGACTTCCTCTCGCGCATGCGGATCGCCGCCGAAGCCGCCTGACGCCCCGCGCCCGTGCCGCGTGCCGCGACGTGCCGCGATGCAAGGCATCCGATCCGACGCCCCGGTCCGGATGCCGCTGCCCCGGCGAGTCGCCCGCGATCCCCTGCAACCGCGCACCGGGTGCAACCGCGCACCGGGGCGCCCGGGCTCAGGTCGCGGCGACCGGCACGCCCGTCGTCCGACGCCCGGCCGGGGCCCAGCCGAAGAGGAGAAGCGCCGCGGCGAAACTGAGCGGCCCGATCAGGTGGAAGGCCTGCGACAGCGCCGAGACGTCACCGCCCGAGGTGGCGAAGGTGTCGGCGATCGACATCCCGATCGAGAATCCGGCGAACAGTCGCAGGAACAGCGCGGCCCCGATGATCGAGAGGTACAGGATGCCGAGCCGGCGGGGCGTCAGCCACGCCCCGCCCCTCGTCAGCGAGCCGACAGTCACACCGGCCGCCGCCACCAGCCACACCCCGACCCACACAGCCACCGCCCCCGCAGCGAACGCCGGGTCGAACCCGTCGGCCGCGATCATCGCGGCGTAGATGGCGTCCAACTCGTAGCCGGGCACCTTGGCGAGCGGATTCCACACCAGCAGATCGAGGGCGCCGAGCACGAGCAACGCCGTGACGGACACGAGCCCCGCGATCGCGACCGGCCGCCGTCGAGCCAGCGGTGCGGAGCGGTCCTCCAGGGCGAGCGGCATCGATCGCCAGGCGCCGGCCAGCCCGATCGCGGCACCGCCGACGGTGAGGCCGACGCCCGCCGCGCTCACCCCAGCCGCCACGGGGCGAACCGCGGCGAGCGCGAGCACGGGGATGCCGAGCGCGGTGGCGGCGAACGCGAACCTCACGACCGCCGACCGCGACAGCGCGGCCGCGCCGATGAAGAGGGCGATGGCGAGCAGCACTCCCCCGAACAGGAGCACGCTGAGCGCGGAACGGCCGGCGGCGAGCGCGATCTCGACCACAGCCGGTATGGCGACCTCCGGGGAGGTGAGATCCCCGGTCATCCACAGCGCGGCCGACGTCGCCCCGACCGCGGCGAGCAGCGTGACACCCCGCCGGCTCAGCCGGCGCGAAGCCGTGCCTCGGGGCTCGCCGGTCAGCACCGGGGAGTCACGGTCCGCGCTGAGGGCGACCGCGATCGCGCCGCGCACGACATCCCCCCGGCGCACCCCGGCTTCGTGAGCCCCGGCGACATCCGCCCGCCACTGCTCGAGATGACGTGCCCGCGACGCAACCGGCATCGTCCGGCTCACCGCCCGAAGGACAAGGTCGAGGTTCATGCGATCACTCCCCTCGCGTCGCCCCGGCCGCGTCCGGGCTCGGGCTCTTGCCGACGCGCTCGGCGGCGCTGCATCCGCACCTCATGCGCATCGACGGCGGCGCGGGCTGCGACGAGACCCTCCGGCGTCAGGCGGTACAGCCGCCGCCGGGGCCCGCTGCGATTCGGGTCGACCTCCCACTCGGAGGTCGCCCACTCCATCGACTCGAGGCGCTCGAGGATCGGGTACACGCTGCCCGCGGGCCGGCCGGTGCGGTTGACGATGCGAAGCCCCCACACCGGTTCGGACTCGCTGATCAGAGCCTCGAGCACATCGACGGTCGCCGGGGTGATGCGTGTGAGCGGCTGCATGACCGCATGCTATCTCTATATACCTAGAGATAGCCCCTGCGTGTCAGCCAGCCGCCCGTGCCGCGATGCAAGGCATCCGATCCGACACCCCGACCCGGATGCCGCATCCCCGGCGCCTCGCACACGATCCCTTGCATCCGCGCACCCGCGCACCGCGCACCGCGCACCGCGCACCGCGCACCGCGCAGACCTCAGCGCCGCCCGCCGAGCACGCGGGCGATCTCGCGGCGGCTCGACACCCCCAGGCGGCGCATGATGTTGGCCACGTGGTAGTCGACGGTCCGCTTCGAGAGGTGCAGCAGGCCGGCGATCTCGCCGCTGGTGTACCCCTGTCCGACGGCGTCAGCGACCTTCCGCTGCTGCTCGGTCAGCCGCGCCGCGGGCTCGCCGCCGCTCGATCCGCGCTGCATCTCCGTCGTCGTCGCGGCGACCGCCTCGTCGTACCGCCTCGCCAGCCCGCCCGCGCCGAGCTCCTGCAGCTCGGCACTGGCGTCTTCGTAGACGACGAGCGCGCGCCGCGGATCCGGCCGGCCGTGCGCACCGAAGAGGCTGTAGTGGATGCCGGCGACGACGCGCACCCAGGCCCGCCCGAGCGGGTCGTGGTCGAGGGTCAGCAGCGCGAGGGCCCGGTCGACCGCCTTCGTCGCCTCGGCGTACCGTTCGTCGTGCTCCGCCAGGATCGACACGAAGGCCCAGGCGTACGCACTCTGGTCGGCTCCGGGCTGGGCGGTCCACAGGGCCACGCCGCGTCGTACCTCGTCGACCCGGCCGAGGTGCCACGAGGCGAGCAGGTTCAGCATCCGCCATTCGTCGACGCGGTACGGATGCCGGTACCCGGGCTCGGCGGCATCCTCGAGCGCGCGCCGCAGCGCCGGCCAGTCGCTGAGCGAGATCGCCATCATGATGCGGGCGTGCGTGATCACGATCTGCGCGAGGAACGACGGGGTGTCGCGGCACAGCAGCGCGGCTCGGTCGAGCACGGGCCGGCTCGCGTCCATGTCGCCGCGGAGGGCGAGGAAGAGCCCGTGCACCGCGAGCGCCTGGGGCTCGAGCCAGTCGTGCTCGATCGACCCGGTCGGCGGAGCCGTCGCGCGCACCGCCTCGGCCGCCTCGCGCCACCGCCCCTGGCGTACGCGGACGAACGCGAGCTCGACCTCGGCGTGCAGGCGCACCCCGGGCCGCCACGCGGGTGCGAGGCGCGCACCGCGCGCGAGGTTGAGCGCCGCCTCCCCCAGCCGGCCCGACAGGTGCTCGACGCTGCCGAGGCTCACGAGGGCGAGCGCATGCGCGGGCGACAGGCTGTTGCGCATCCGCAGCGGCGCCAGGGTCTCGATGAGGGCACGCCGCGCGGCATCCCCCGCTGCCGTGTGCTGCTCGACCATCGCGTCGAGACCGAGCAGGTCGAAGGCCACGTGCTCCGGGGCCGCGACCCGGCCCTCGACAGCGGATGCCGCGGCCATGACCGCCCGGGCCGCGTCGATGCACCGTCGCGCCGGCACCCACGACGCCGATGCGACGCAGCCGGTCGCGACGTAGGACAGCAGCAGCGGCAGCAGCATCCCCTCGCCCTCGAGCGGATCCCCGGCGACGGGCCCCGGCACCGACGCGAGCGGCACCTCGGCGAGCGCGACGATGCGGGCCACAGCGCTGTCGAGGTCGCCGTCGCCGATCTGCAGCATCGCGAGCACGCCCTCGCGCAGAATCCCCTCCGGCAATGCAGCCACGTCGTCCCGGTGGGCGGCGAGCAGGTCGGCGCGGTAGCCGCGCATCCCGATCGAGCAGGCCAGTGCGAGGCCGTCGGCATCCCCGGCGGCATGTGCGGTGAGTGCGGCGCGGACCGCGGTCTCGGTCTCCCGGCGTCGCCACGCGGAGCGGGCCTCGTCGAGAAGCGGGTGTCGTGGCATCCGCCGCCCTTCTGTCGGCGTTCAGTCTGCCAGGTGCGGCGGGCTCGTCGTCTGCACGCGCGGGCGTGACGGTGTGCGATGTCGCGCGAGCATCGCGCCGCCGCCGGCGAGCACCGTAAGCAGCGCCGCGACGGCGATCGCCGCCGACGGCGCAGCGCCACCGGTCGCCGCGAGAGAGCGAACCCCGGATGCCGCGCCGCGGGCCGTGCCGGCGCTCGATCCGCCCGGCACCGCCGATCCGCCCGGCACCGCCGACCCGCCCGGCACGACGACCGGCGGCTCCGGCTCCACCACCACGGGCGGCTCCGGGTCGACGACGACCGGCGGCTCCGGGTCCACCACGACCGGCGGCTCGGGGTCGACCAGGGGCGGGGCCTTCCCGCCGAACACGGCGATGTCGGCGACTCCCGTCGATCCGGTGTACTCGGCTTCACCCCAGGCATCGAAGACGAGCCGGATCGCCGAGGTCGTGACACGCTCGAACGCCACCTCGCCGGGCGACTCGTCGCGGGACGGCGTGAACGTGGCGCCCGCCACCGCGAGCCACCGGCCGGTGGCCGCATCCCACCGCTCGACGCGCCAGGCACGCGGCGGGATGAGCCCCCGCGCCTCGTCGTCTGCGGCATCCCGCGCGAGGGCGACCGACACCCGCTCCACGGTGACCGGGCCGCCCCACGTGAGCTCGAGCCACTGCTCGCCCACCCGCGGCCATGAGCTCCACATACTGCCCGGGTCGCCGTCCACGGCGGCAGCCGCGCTCGACCACTCAGGCACGTACGACGCGGTCGCCACGGCCGAACCGGTAATGTCGCGCACCGTCGTCGGGTCGGCGCACGGCACGGTGACGGTCACCGTGGCCCGGTGCGCGATCTCATCGATCTCGTCGACGCGGACGGTCATCCCGGAGTTGAGCGCGACCGTCTCGCCCGCCGTGACGAACTCGTTCGCCTCGGTCGTGTCGCCCGGCCGTTCCAGCAGGTCACCGCCGTACGGCTGCGCGGGGTTCGAGCGGAGGATCTGAACGCCCGACACGGTCCGTTCGGCCTGCCACGGGCTCGGCCAGGCACCGTCGCCGCTCACCGGGTCGGACGCGTCGCTGTACTGCACCCAGTACCGCGCGTCGGGGTTCTCGGGGTCGGTCCAGGTGAGCGTCCGGGATGCGGGGGTCCCGGCTCCCAGGCTGTCGAGCACCGCCGTGCGGGCATCGCCGCACACCGGCTCGCGAACGTTCGGGAGCACGCCCAGGCGAGCCAGGGTCGGGCTCGACAGCGGCAGGAACGACCAGGCGCCGCCCATCATGTCGGTCCGGTTGCCGTACTCGTCGCGCGGGCACTCCACGCCGGCGGGATAGTCCCAGCCCGTGTCGCAGCGGATGCTGGACGCGTGAGCCAGTGAGAGGTTGTGACCGAGCTCGTGCGCGAGCAGATACGGGTCGGGCCCGGGCTGGAACGTCCCGCCGCCGTCGTCGGGATCACCGGGCTGCTCACCGTTGGCCCACGTGGGGCACGGGTCACCGGGCGGGACCATGATGACGAGGTGCCGGGCCGCTCCGCCCTGCCAGCCGATCAATTCGCGCAGCCACTGATGCAGACCGGCCGTGTCGCTGCATCCGATCGGCTGGTCGACGCTCTGCCAGTCGAGGAGCTGCTCGAGCTCGAAGCGGATCGCGCCGTTCGTCTCACGGTCGTAGAACTCGTCGACGAGCTCGAGCGAGCGCCGCGCCTCGTCCGCCGCGAACGACGGCTCCGAGCCCTGCGGCGCGAGGAGCGCGATCGTCACCCGGTGATCACGGATGTCGGCGCGTGCCGGGACGTCGACATCGACGAACCCCGGCCCGGCCTCGGCCCGCACGGGCGAGGCCACAGCGGGCGAGGCCCCCGCGAGCACCGCGGCGTTGATGGCGAGGACCGCGCTGAGGACAGCGGCCGTGCGACGGCTCGCGGCCGTCGCGCGGCGGGCGCCGACCGTCATGATCCCGCGCGTCCGGTGCGGGTCCGCGGCCGTGCTCCGACGCCGTCGGCGGTGCGGAGCATGCGCGGGAGGAGAACACCGCCGCCGGCCAGGAGCAGCAGCAGCGCCCCCGCCGCCAGCCCCGTCGGCACCTCGGCACCGGTGTTCGCGAGGCGACCGCTCGGCTTCGCGTCTGCGCGCACGGTTCCCGGACCGGCGACACCGGTCCCGGCTCCGCCCCCGGCGCCGCCCGGGACGTTCGGCACGCCGGGGGTGCCGGGCCCTCCCGGGACTCCGGGCACGCCCGGCTCATCGGTCCCGGTGGAACCGGTCTCGACCCGCAGCGAGCGGTCCGGCGAGACGTTGCCCGCGACATCGGTCGCGCGGAACACCACGTCGACGGCGCCCCCGCCGCGCGGCAACCGCAGCACGCCGTCGAGGGGTGCGCGCGCCGTGCCGTCTCTCGCCACGCGCAGCTCGCCGCCGCGCACCGGCACCCAGGCATCGCCCGAGCGCACCTCGACGACGCCGACCCCCGAACCGTCATCGGTGGCCTGCAGGTCGACCAGGAAGCCTTCCTCGTCCTCGCTCACCGAGCCCCGCACCTCCGGGGCGACCGTGTCGATCCGCACCGTCACCGCGACGCGGTCCGAGACGTTGCCCGCCGCGTCGACGGCTTCGGCCTCGACGAGATGGATGCCGTCATCGGCCACCACGACGTCATCCGACAACGGCTGCCAGGCCTGGCCGTCGATGCGAACGCGCACCGCCGGTGCCGCATCCGCGTCGTCTTCGGCGGCGCCGGCGAAACGCACCGGCTGCCGGAACCAGCCCGAGGCCGGCACCACGTCGGCGGTGTCGAAGCTCAGGGTGGGGGCGGTGGTGTCGACGGGCTCCGTGACCTCGGCGGTCCAGGCCTCGAACTCGTGCGCCGCAACGGAGCCTCCCGCCTCGGCCGCGCCCCACGACTGCATCAGCGCGCGCAGCGCCGTGGTCTCGACCGCAGCGAAGCGCACCTCGTTGCGATCGGTCGTCGACCGCTCGTAGACGTCGTCGGTCTCGACGTCGTGCCACGCGCCGGCGGCATCGCGGTACTGCAGCACCCACGAGCGCGGGGGGATGAGACCGGCGTTCTGGTCGTCGGCGGCATCCCGCGCGAACACCACGGCCGCACGGTCGAGGGTGACGGGGCGGTCCCAGGCCAGCTGCAGCCACTGCTCGCCGACACGCGGCCACGTGCCCCACGACGCGCCACCGAGGGCACCGTCCACGACGGCGTCGACGGGCGCCCACGGCGATGCGTACGACGCGGTCACCGCGGCGAACGGCGCGACGTTGCCCGTCAGCGGAGCGTCGGGCGAGCGCGGGATCGTCACCGGCACCGGCATCGACACGTTGCCTGCGGCGTCGGTCGCGCGGAGGTAGACGACGTGGCGCTCGAGGTCGGGGGCGGCGATCGGGGCGCCGTACGGCTGCCAACCCGTCGGCTCGTCCACCGCGTACTCGAGGCTCGCGAGCCCCGAACCCGCGTCCGTCGCGGCGGCGGCGACCGTGCGCGCCTGCGCGTCGACGACACCCGTCGCCACGGGGGCGGTGCGGTCGACGCGCACCGAGACGGCCTGTTCGGCCGAGACGTTGCCCGCGGCATCCGTTGCCCGCGCCGAGACCGTGTGCATACCGTCGGTCTCGATCGTGGTGTCGACGCGTCGAACGTCCGACGTCGTCGTCCAGTCGCCGCCGTCGACCGACACCGCGATGCTCGAGCGCACGTCGCGGTCATCGGTCGCCTCGGCACGGACCGTCACGGCACCGACGAACCAGCCGTCGGCACCTTCCGCGCCGCGGGCCGTCAGCTGCAGCACCGGCGCGGTCACGTCGGGCTCGCCGGCGTCGCTCGGGTCGATCACGGTCACCGTGACCTCGACGCGCGCAGCCGCATAGCCCGTGGCCACGCCGCTCACCGTGAACGTGCCCGGCTGCGCGTATGCCGCCGGGTCGACGGCATCCCAGCGCACCGGAGCAGGCACGCGCTCGTCGCCGTAGCGCAGCTCGACGGTCTCGGGCAGCTCGGGCGCCTCGCCGACGGCGGTGCGGGTAGACGCCGGGCCGTAGCCGTCGGCGGCCACGGCATCGACCGACCACTCCTCCACCGCCAGGGCCGAGTAGCGCGGCGTCGCGCCCGTTCCCGGCGCGGCGTCGAGCACAGCCCGTAGGCGCGTCGTCGTCACGGGGGCGAAGGTCACCTCGATCGGCGTGCGCGTCGTCGTGGGGTATCCGCTCGCTCCCTCGACATCCCGCCACCCGCCGTTCTGCCAGTACTGCAGCTTCCAGGCGCGGGGGGCCGAGACACCGTCGCCACTGCCGGGTTCACGGTCGCTCCAGAACTGGATCGTCGACCGGTCGATGCGCACCGGCTCGGTCCAGTCGTACTGGATCCACTCCGCCGCGGCACGGTCGCCGTCGTACGAGCCCCACATGTCCGGCGGCAGCGGGTTCGGGCGGACGATTCCGTCGTTCAGCGCGGCGATCCAGTACTGCGCAGGGATCGGCTCGTTCGATGCCGAGGCCGTCGCCTGCGGCGCGACGTTCGCGCTCGGGGTCTCGACCTGCTCGGCACCGAGCGTCGGGACGACCGGCAGGATGCGGGCGGGGGTGACGGAGTCGTCCCAGCGCAGGGCATCGACGGCGACCGAGCGGCGGAAGTGGTTGCCGCCCTCGGCGTCGGCCGTGTGGTACGCCATGTACCACTTCCCCTGGAACTCGGTGATCGCCGGGTGACTGGTCGTCGACGAGACCGGCGCGAGGATGCGGCCCTGCGATGTCCACGGCCCCAGCGGTCCGGGCGCCGTCGAGTACGCGATGCACGCGTGGTAGACCGCGGGCGTGCACCAGCTGTCGGGGCCGGCCGTGTTCGCGGCGTAGGCGAGGTAGTAGGTGCCGGCGCGCTCGAACAGCCACGCCGCCTCGAAGAACCCGTCGACGCCGCTCGTGATGGCGGTGGGCTCACCGATGAGGCTGGTCATGTCGGCGCCGAGCTCGATCGCGAACAGCCGGCCGAAGCTGCCCCAGTACATCCACACGCGCCCGTCGCTCGCGACGTACACGGTCGGGTCGATGTTGTGGGCGTCGTTGCCGAGGATCTCCTGCGACACGATCGGCGCCCCGACCGCGTCGGTCCAGGGGCCGAGGGGGGTGTCCGACACCGCGACGCCGATGCCGAAGGGGTCGGGCGAGTCGCTGCCGGCTTCGTGCACGGGCACGTACCAGTAGAAGCGGCCGTCGGCGCCCTCGACGACCTGTCCGGCGTACGCGCGCCCGGGTGTCGCCCAGTCGAAGACCTGCTCGGGACGCATGAGCGCGGGATGCCGCTCCCACTCTCCGCCGCCGACGTCCGCGGTCGAGAAGGCCTGCCACTCGTTCATGATGAAGTCGTTCGTGGTCGGCCCCGCCTCGTCGCGCCCCGCGTAGACGTAGAGGGTGTCGTCGACGACGAGCGTGGCGGGATCGGCCGAGTACACCGAGCCGTCGCCGAGGATCGGGTTGTCGAGCGCGGTGGCCGCGGGGGCCGGCACGGCGACGGCGAGACCGGCGACGACGGCACCCGCGATGAGGGCGGCCGATGCGCGGCGGGGAAGCGAGCGGGGCATGACGGTCTCCTTCGACCGGAGCGACGGGTGCCGCGGAGAGAAACGGGGTGCGGCGGGGTCAAACAGCGCCGGCCGGCCCGCCGAAAAGGTGGACCGGAGACGTGCGTGGATGGCACGCTATCCAGCCCGCCCATGCGACCGCAATGCTTTTCGGTGATTTCGAAACAGCTCGAAATCGGGGCGCGGCGCGCCGGCGCCGAGGCGCGCCGTCAGGGGCGCGCGGTCTGCGTGCGCACCCCCTGACGACGACCGGGTCAGCTCAGGCGACGTCGGCGAGACCGCGCCAGCGCGGCACCCGCGCCGACGAGCGCGGCGCCGCCGAGCACCCAGGCACCGAGGGCGAACGTGCCGCCCGTGGCCGCCAGCGATCCCGGCTCGACGACGGTCACCCCGTACCACCCGATGACGCGGCCGTCCGCGCCGGTGATCGCGAGACGGTGCTCGCCGAGCGGCGCGTCGCTGGCCACGCGGAGCGAGACGGTTCCGTCCGCGGCGACGGTTCCCGATCCGAGCGCGCTCGGCGTCGAGAGCAGCCAGCCCGACACGTCTCGGCCGGCCGCGGCGGTTCCGACGGTGATTCTCACCGTCTCACCGCGCACGAGCGTCGTCGGACCCGACACCGAGTCGCGCGTCGCTTCCGTCAGCTCCGCTGACGTCGGAGCCTTCGAGGTCGTCGGCTGCGTCGTCGAACTCGGCGTCGGTCCCGCCGTGGGGCCGGGGGTCGGCGGGGTCGAGGGCCCGGGCGTCGGCTCCGGCTCCGGCTCCGGGTCCGGGTCCGGGGTCGAGCCGGCGGACGCCGTGAGCGCCGACACGACGATCCGGTCGATGATCGGAGACAGCTCCGCCCGCAACGGGATGCCGGGGAAGTTGTCCTCGGCGAAGGTCTCGCCATCGAAGTTCGGCTGCTCCGACGATGCGAACCGGATCTGGTTCTGCCCCTGGGCGAGGTCGAGCACCAGGGTGCGCTCCCAGAAGTTGTTGCGGTGGAAGGTCGGCACGAACAGCACTCGTTGCGCGGCGCCGTCGTTGACCGAGATGTCGGCGTGACGGGCCATCGGGTTCGGGTTGTAGTGCGTGGCCGGAACCTGCTCGGGGTTCGAGAACCGCACGACGACCGCGTGCGGACCCGCCTCGGCGGCATCCACCGTGAACGTGAGCGTGTTGTCGTTACCCGGCTCGCCGCCGATGCCGTCGACCGCCGCGCCGCCGTCGGCGAGGTCGGCTTCGACGACCGTCGCCGTCCCGGCGAGTGCTCCGTCCTCGGCCTGGTAGGTGCGGTGCTCGATCTTGTCGCGTGAGCCCGAGACGGTGATCTTGTCGAGGGATGCCGCACCGCGCACGACGATCTTGTTCACGCCGCCCTGCAGCTGGACGTTGGCCGCTCCCGCGCGCGAGAGGTCGAGGATGTCGTCACCGTTGAGGCTGACCGTTCCGCCGCCCGCGCCCGCGACCTCGAGGTAGGCCTCGCCGTCGGTGTCGCTGTAGACCCAGAAGGTCGCCGAGTCCGCGGCGTCGAGGACGACGGAACCGGGGTTCTGCACCGACACCTCGCCGTTGTGGTCGGAGTGCTCGGCCTCGTACACGGTGCTCGGGGCCGCCTCGGTCGTCTCCAGCGTGATGCGATCGATGATGGCGTCACCCTGGGTCGAACGCGATCCGTCCACGCTCGAGGTCGAGAGAGCGATCTCGTGACGTCCGGCGCTCAGCTCGACCCGGGTGTCAGCGTGGTCCCACACGACCCAGCGGTAGCTGAGGGGCAGGTGGATCTCCTGTTCGCTGCCGCCGTCGACGGTGAGGAACACGTTCGTCGGGCCGTTGTCGGCGATCTCGGGGTCGGTGTTGAGGCTGCTCGAGAAGACCGACAGGTCGTACGAGCCGTCCTCGGGCACCTCGACGGTGAAGACCGCGGTCGAATCGGCGCCCGTGCGGAACCCGCCGATGTTGTAGGCCCCCGAGGTGAAGTAGTTGCCCACGGCGTTCGGCGATCCCTCGGGACCGTTGCGCGTCACGTCGCCGGTCAGGGCGGCATCCTCCGCCTCGTACGAGCCCCGCCAGGTGGCGGCGACGTCGATCGGCTGCGCGTTCTCGCCGGGGGTGACGACGATCTCGTAGGCATCGGAGTCCGTCATCGCCGGCAGCCCGTCACGGCCGAACGGCACGGTGATCGTCCCGTTCTCGACGGCGACCACCCGGTCGCTCAGGAGCCGCGGCTCCGACGAGTCGCCGATCTGCCCGGTCCACCCGATCTCGCGCACCTGGACGCGCACCGACGTTCCGAAGGTCTCGCTCGAGATGCCGGTGACGTCGACGGGCGCGCTGCCGTTGGCACCGCCGACGAGCGCTCGCGCGACGCGCTTGTCGTCGTCGATGGAGGCCACGCCCTGGAGCGTGTAGTTCACCCCGGGTGAGGGCGGGGTGACGGTGGCGGACTGACCGCTCATCTGCGCGTAGGCGTTGTACAGCCACCACTGCCCGTTGCCGCGGTTCTGCTGCACCGCCGAGTCCGACAGGTTGCCGTTGATGTTCCAGAAGGCGATCATCGCCTCGACCTTGGTGTCTTCGATCGCCGACATCCACTGCACCATCTGGCCCGGGACCGAGGTGTGGTAGTTGAACGCGTACTCGTTGATGTTGATCGGACGGGGCTCGCCCTCCCAGGCGGTGCCGGCGAATGCCGCGGCCTCCCAGCCGCGGTAGCGCGCCACCGACTCGCGGATGGCCTGCGGGTGCGACAGTTCGTGCCAGGTGACGATGTCGGGCACGGTGTCGGCCTGCACCGTGTGGCGGAGGAACCCCTCGACCTGTGCGAAGAGGTGCTCGGTTCCCGGGCCGGCGATGCGCAGCGGGATGCCGGTGCGCTCCGACCAGTCGCGGATGGTGCGGTAGGTGTCGTCCCACATCGCGAAGTAGACGGTGGGGTCATCGAGCCACGACACGTTGCCCGACAGCGACCACGGCACGTTGCGGTTGCTGAACATGTTGCCCTCGGGCTCGTTGAACGGCTCGATGACGAGGTGATCGGCGACGTAGCCGCGCTGGGTGTCGTCGACCGCGGCGAACTGCTCGATCATCTCGAGCTGGTCGTTTAGACGCTGGGTGTAGTCGGCGCGCCGCTCTTCGGGCGTGCTGCCCGGCACCTGATAAGGGAAGCCGCGGTAGTAGTCGGTGATGCGGAGGTAGACGTCGCCGCCCGCGCGGGCGAGGTTCGGCAGGATCTCCAGTGCGTCCGACCCGGGGTGCTGGCCGCCGTCCTGCGCTTTGGTCGCGACCGAGCGGACGTTCATCCCCTCGATGAGGTTGTCGGTCGGCATGCCGTCGCCGTAGAGGCCGTAGAGCAGGCCCGACGCGCCGCCCTGGAATTCGCCGGTGCGCGCCGACAGGTCGACCGTGAGCTCGCCCCGGGCGACGGTCACGTCGGTGCGGACGCTCTGGCCTGCCGCGACGCCCGACACGGTGAAGGTGCCGGGTTCGGCGTAGCGCTCGGCGGGGACGTCTTCCCAGTCGATGGCGATGTCTCGGGCGTAGCCGTCCGAGAACGCTCCGCGAACCGCCGGTGCAAGCGCGGGAGCTTCGCCGATCCGCGTGGATGCGGTGAAGACCTGCTGCGTCAGCGACTGCAGCGTGGGCTGCGCGGTTCGGCTGATCTCCGCCACGTCGGACGCGGTGAGCGCCGCCCGGTAGATGCGGAAGTCGTCGACGGCTCCGTCGAAGGCCGGATCGGGGTAGAACGACCGGCCGATCGACCCGCCGAACTCCGACGTCGCCGTGACGAGTTCGCCGGGGGTGATGTCGGTCGTGGTGGTGGCCAGTTCCGTGCCGTTGATGTACGCGGTCAGCTCGTCGGCGTCGGTGTCGAGGGTGAAGGCGAGGTCTACCCAGTCGCCGACGCGGAGGGGGTTCGAGCCCAAAATCTGCTTCTCGGCGGCACCGCCGCTGGCACGTGTGATGGCCGTGCGGAGGTTGCCGTCGCCCGATTGCGGCGTGAAGAAGAGGTACTTCTGGTTGTCGGTGCCGATCCCGAAGAGCCACTGCCAGTTCGCGCCGCCGTCCCAGCGAACCCGCGTCGTGACGCTGAGGTCCGTCGCCCCGGCGATGGGGTCGCGCGGGATGCGGATGGATCCGCCGCTCAGGTCGAGCGCGGCGCCGTCGGGTCCCGCGATCGTGGTTGCCGCGCCCGAGAGTGCACCGTTCCAGCCGTTGCCCGACGAGTCGGGAACCACGCCGTCGGCGACGCCGTCCATCGAATAGTGCAGGTCGGGTTCGGGCGCCGCGGCCGCGGCGGGCAGGGCGGCGCCGGTCAGCGCGAGGCCGCCGCCGACCGCGAATGCGGTGGTCACGGCGGTGACGCGTCTGCGCAGGTGGCGCGATCGTGGATGGGTCATGTCGTTGCCTCTCTTCGGAACGGTGGAGTTCGGGTCGTGCGGGGGGTGGGAACAGGAGCGGGTCGTCACGGCTGCGGCGGTTGCGCGACCGAGCCGCGGTCGATGACGACCGGCGGAAGCAGGAGGTGGGCGTCGCGGGGCGCGGCGTCCTCGATGGCGCCGACGAGCTGCGCCACGGCGCGGCGCCCGAGCTCTCCGGCGGCACTGTCGATCGCGGTGAACGGCAGCGAGAACGCGCGGGCGAAGTCGTCCGAGTACCGCCCGATGACCGAGACGTCGTCGGGCGCGCGCAGGCCGCGTTCCCGCAGGACGAACGGCAGCGCCGCCGCGGCGGCCTCGTTGTTCAGCAGGATGCCGGTCGCATCGGGGTGCATGTCGAGGATGTCGTGCAGCTGGCGGCCGACGTCCGGCTGCGATGCGGCAGCGTGGTGACGGTGCAGGGTCACGCCCAGCCGATCCGCCATCTCCTTCGCCCCGGCGGCCAGACGCCAGACGTAGGCCCCGCCCCGGTCGACGACGTGGCGGGGTTGCGACACGAGGACGACCTCGCGGTGATCGAAGGCGTGGAGGTGACGCACCATCAGTCGCCCCGTCGAGCGGAAGTCGAGATCGAAGACCATGAGGCCCGCGGGGTCGCCCGGCGACCCGATGAGGACGCTGGGCTGATCGATCTCCACCAGGACGCGAAGCCGGTCGTCGTTCTCGCCGACGTTGAGCAGCACGATCCCGTCGACCATGCGAGACGCCGCGAGTCGCCGCAGCGCCGCGACGCCGTCTTCGTCCGACACCAGCAGGGTGTCGTAGCCCAGATCACGAGCGCCGTCGGTCACCGCTCTGATGAACTCGAGCATGGCCGGCGCGAACTCGTCGGAGAGGAATCTCGCCATCAGGGCGAGCACCTTGGTCTGCGATGTCGCCAGCGCGCGTGCGCCGGCATTCGGGGTGTAGCCCAGCGACTCGACGGCCTCCCGGACGCGCTGGCAGACGGGCTCGGAGATCGTTCGTTTGCCCGACAGCACATACGAGACGGTCGCCCGGGATACGCCCGCCGCGAGGGCGACGTCGGTGATAGTGGCCATGATGCCTTTCGGGTGAACCGGTTCAACGGTGAACCGGTTCACCGCGCCGTCGGAGTTCTCGGGAGAGGAAGAAGGAGAGGGGAAGGGGCCGGGGGTGTGATCCCCCGGCCCCTCGGCGTCACGCCGCGCGGCGGCGGCGGATGATGCCGATGGCGACCAGCGCGAGTCCGAGCAGGACCACGCTCGCGCCGATTCCGATGGTGTTCGCGACGACGCCGGCCTCCTGACCCGTGGCGGGAAGACCCGACACGGTGGGAGACGTCGCGCCGGGCGTGACCACCGTCACCTGCGCCGTCAGCACACCGCCGGGCACGACCAGTGCCACGGTGTGCACGCCGGCCTCGGCGTAGGCGGGAACGGTGAACACACCGGATGCCGTCCCGTCGGCGCCCACGGTCAGGGTGCCCAGGCGGACCGGGGTCGACCGGAACTCCACCGCGAACACCGTGCCCGGCTTGGCGCCCGAGACGCTCACCGGCAGCTGACCGCCGGGGGCGACCTGCGTGACGCCGAGGCGCAGCACCTCGTCGCCCGTCAGCGAACCGCTCGGCTCGCCGCCGGGATCCGTGCCCGGACCCGTCCCGGGGTCGGTGCCCGGACCCGTTCCGGGATCCGTCCCCGGGTCGGTGCCGCCGGTCGTCTTGGCCGGGACGGCTGCCTCGGCCACGGCCGAGACGTTGCCGGCGACATCCGTCACCCGCACCTGCGCGGTCGTCGCGGCATCGCCGGTCGGGATCGCCCCGCCCGTCGCCGTCGCCCACGCGCCTTCGCCGAACCGGTACTCGACCAGCGCCACTCCCGAGAGGGTGTCCGTCCCCGTGGGGGTGATGGTGCGGGATGCCGCATTCCAACCGACACTCGCCTCGGGCGCCGCCGCGTCGCGCTTCACCTCGACCGAGCCGGGCTCGGAGGTGTTGCCTGCGGCATCCGTGGCACGGAACCACACGGTCGTGGTTCCGTCCGCGGCGACCTCGACGGGCGCGGTGTACGCCGCCCAGGCACCGTCGCCGACGCGGACCTCGATCGCCGGTGCGTCGTCGCGATCGTCGATCGCCGTCGCGCTGACGCTCACCGTGCCGGTGTGCCAGCCGCTGGCCGGCGCCGCCGGCGACACGGCGGCCTCGACCACCGGGGCCTGCGTGTCGGGGACGACCACCTCGGGCTGCTCCCAGACCTGCCATTCCTTGATGCCGACGCTGCCCTTGCCCGACTCGGTCCCCGCCGGAGTGAGGTTCAGGCGCAGACGCGTCGTCTCGACGGGTGCGAAGTCGACCGTGTTGTAGGCGTCCTTCGCGACGCCGTAGTCACCGGTCGCCTCGACGGGGACCCAGGCCTCGGCATCCGCATCCCAGTACTCCGCCGCCCAGTCCTTCGGCACGTCGATGCCGAGTCCCTGCGCGTCGATGTTCGAGACGAAGTACACTCCGAGCGAGCTGACGCGCACCGGTTCGGTCCACTCGTACTGCACCCACTGCGGCGAGACCTCGGGCCACACACCCCACACGTTGGCGTTGTCGTTGGGGGTGACATCGCCCGATGAGGTCGGCTGGACGTTGTCGTTCAGACCGTCGACCGTGTTCCAGCCTGCCGTCCCCGATGCGGTCGGGGTCGCCAGCAGCGCCACGTTGCGGCGCTGCTCACCATCGGCCCGGGGAACGGTGCGCTCCACGATCTGCGAGACGTTGCCCGCGGTATCGGTGGCCCGCACCGCGACCCGCGTCTCGTCGAGACCGACGAGCACACTGCCCGTCAGCGGCGTCCAGGCTTGGTCGTCGTTCAGCCGGTACTCGACCGAGACGACCCCGGATGCCGCATCTGTGGCGGTCGCCTTCACGGTCCGCGAGACGGCGTCGGCGGTGACCTCCACCACCGGGGCGGTGGTGTCGATGCGCACGACCTGTTCAGCCACCGCCGACTGGTTGCCGGCGGCATCCGTCGACCGTGCCTGCACGACGTGGCTGCCGTCACCGTCGACCGAGACGGCCGCGGTGTAGGCCGTCCAGGCCCCCTCGTCCACGCGCACCTCGGTGCGGGGAGCGGAGTCCTGGTCGTCGGTCGCAGTGACGGCCACGGTGACCGCCTGCGTGTGCCAGCCCGAGTCGGGCGCGGCGGGCGAGACCTCGAAGGCGACGGTCGGCGCCGTGGCGTCGTCTCCCCCGCCCCCGACGGTCACGGCGGCCGAGGCGGCCTTCGTGCCCGGCAGGTCGCTCTGCACCGTTCCGGCGACGGTGAAGTCGCCGGCCTGAGCATACGAAGCGGGCTCGACGGCGTTCCAGGTCACCGGGAGGTCTTGCCGCGAGCCGTCGTTGAACAGCACGCCGACGCTCTTCGGCAGCACCGGAGCCACACCCACGAGGGTGCGCGTGGTGACCGTGTCGACCTGGTTGATCTGGCCGGGGGCGGTGGCACGCACCCAGACCGTCGCCTTCGCCGGCAGCGGCGATCCCGGGACGATGCCCGAGAGCGGGAAGCTGCCCTCGCCCGCGACCTGGTCCTCGGTGACGGGAGCCCACGAGACCGGGAGGTCGGCGTGGCTGCCGTCGGAGTAGGTCGCGTCGACCGTCGTCGGCAGCTGCGGGATGGTGCCCACCGCCGTCCGGACGTCGATCGGCTCGATCGCCGTCGGAGCGTCGGCGTACACCTCCAGCTCGCTGACGGCCACGGCGGCGCGCGCTGAACCGGTGCCGGCTGCCTCGAGCACGACCCGCAGGCGGGTGGTGGTCACGGCGTCGAAGGTGACGTTGTTCGGAGAGGTGCGGTCGACGCCGTACGCCGAGGCGCCGGTCACGTCGGCCCACGCCGAGCCGGTCCAGTACTGCGCCTTCCAGCTCTTCGGAACATTCACGCCGCTCGTCGAAGCCGGGTCGGCCTGGTCGCTCCAGAAGCTGATCTCGGCACCGGCGATGCGCTGCGGCGACTGCCATTCGTACTGCAGCCAGCGGGTGGCCGGGTGGTTGCCCGACCAGGTTCCCCAGATGTCGCTCTGGGCCCCACCGGTGAAGAGCACCTTGCCGTCGTTGACCGCGCGCACGTTGTTCCACGACGCGGTGTACTCGGCCGTCGGCACCGCGTCGGGTGCGACGTTGGCTCCGGCGGTGGCCGGCTCGCCCTGCACGGTGACATCGGCCTGCGACGTCTTCTCGCCGTCGGTGGCGGTCAGGCGCAGCACGTACTCGCCGGCGTCCGAGAACCGGGCCGTCGTCGATGCCGAGGCGGCGTCGTCGAACAGCACCGTGGCGCCGTCGGGCGCGCTCTGCACCGTCCACTGCGAGCTGAGCTCACCGCTGGGCAGTCCGTCGTCCTTCACCGAGCCGACGAGTGCGGCGGCTCCACCGACGGATGCCTGCGGGTTCTCCCACGCGGTGACGAGCGGCGCCTGGTTGGTCGACTCCGGCGCTGCGAGACCGGTGCGGAACACCTGCAGCTCCTTGACACCGGTCTTGGCGCCGGCAGCGTGGGTGACCGTCAGTCGCACGGCGTCGCCGGTGACCTCGGCGAACTGCACGTGGTTGTAGTTCGCGCGCGGGTAGGCGGGCATCCGTGCCTGCTGCGGGATCGGCGTCCACTGACCGTTCCGGCGCACCTCGAGCGTGTACACCGACGGCTCGGCATAGCCGGCCGCCGTCGCCGACGACGAGCTGTCGTAGAAGTACACCCGTGCGTCGTCGAAGGTCTGCTCTCCGCCGAGCTCGACGGTCAGCGCGTCCTTCTCGTTGGGCGAGCCTGCCGTGCCCCAGAATGGCTCGTTGATCGTCGTGCCGTTCACGGCGCCCGCGGGCTCGCGCCCGGGAGCCGAGAACGTCGCGGTCGCCGACTCGGCGAGGTTGGCGCTGCCCGTGCTGGCGGTGCGGATGTCGGCACCGGCCTTGGCGAACAGGTCGACGATGCGGGCGTCGTCGGCGAATCGCACCTCCTGCGGCGTCTGCACGGCGGATGCCGTGGCCGTCACGACCTCGGCGTCGCCGCCCAGCACCTCGACCTCACCGGTGGCGGGGTCGTAGACGACGTGTGCGAGGTCGTCGACCGTGAACGCGAGCTCGCCGTCGAGGAAGATCGAGTAGCCCTCGGGGACGTCGTCGCCGTAGTGGCGCTCGCCGCCCGGCTGGTCCCACGTGACGGTGAGGTCGCGGTCGCGGTAGCGGATGTTGTTGGCCGTGAAGTGATCCCAGCCGATCGCGATCGGGTCGAGCTCGATCTTGGCGTCGCTGCGGGTGCGCACGCCCATCGCATCCTCGATCATCGTGAAGTTCGTCGCACCGAGGATCGTGTGGTGGATCCACGAACGGTAGTCGATCTTCTGCGGGTCGGCCGATCCGTTCGCCCAGAACTCGTTCTGGTCCGGCAGGCGGTTGTCGCCGCCGTTCTGGTAGTGGGCCCAGGCGTTCCAGTAGAGGAGCTTCTTGTACCACTCCGCGTTGATGGCATCGGTGGGGTAGTCGCGCAGCACGGTGGAGAGCATGCGGAACGTCACCGTGGAGTTGATCACCGAGAAGTTGTTGCTGCCCTGGCCGCCGGTCGCGTTGTACGCGGCCTGGTCGGCCTGGTTGGCGGTGAAGAACGGGAAGATCGGGTACTGCTTGTCGTCGGCGAACAGTCGGAGCGCCTCGACGTAGTCGTCGTCGTAGTCGGCGTCACCGGGCTTGGGGACGAGCCCGACGGTGAAGGGGTAGTAGTTGTTGATCTCCTTCCAGGGCACGTGCTCGCCGTTGTTCGCCATCGCGTGCTCGAGGAGCTTGCGGTCGGGGTTCCACAGCACGTCCATGACCTGGGTCTTGATGTTCTGCGCGAAGGCTTCCATCTCGTCCGCCTTGGCGGTGTTGCCCGCGACGCGGTAGGCCTCCGCCGCGGCGAGCGCGTTGGAGTACAGGTAGGCGTTCTCGGCGCGGTCCTGGAACCCGCCCTTCCAGTGGAACGACACCGCATCCGCGTCGTTGCCGGTCATCGCGCCCCAGTCGTACTCGATGAGGCCGTTGCCGTTGTGGTCGTAGGCGTCGACGAGTCCCTTGACGTCGTACTCGGCGTACTCGGCGAGGTTCTGCGCGATCGGGGTCGGGCCGCCGTGCAGCTCGTAGGCGCGCCAGGCCGCCTCGGAGATGTACTGCGTGTAGCTGTTGGACCAGTTCGCGGGGTCGCCGGGGTTGTCGACGAACTTGTAGCTCTTGCTCGTCTCTCCTGCCGAGACCCACGGACCGTACGAGTAGATCGGGTCGCGGAAGTACTTCAGGTCGTCGATGAACATGCCCGTCGTGAGCACGATCGCGTTGTTGTAGCCGAGCACGCCCTCCATCGAGGTCGGGAACTGGTAGGTGTTGCCCGGCATGTCGGCGTCGAGGAAGTTGTAACGCATCAGCCACCAGCGGTAGTAGAGCGTCTTGTCGATGTTGTCTTCCGGGGTGTCGAGGTAGGGCACGTTCTCGGCCCACCACCGGTTGTAGAGCGTGACGTGAGCGGTGTACGCCGCCGCCGAGGTGGCCTCGCGGATCGCGTCGTAGTCGGCGCGCGAGTCGGCGATCTCGTCGGTGACGAGGCCGAGCTGCACCTTCGTCGACGCCGTCCCTCCTGCGGGCACCGCGAGGGTGCGCACGAGGGTCGCGCCGGCGGGGGCGAACTGGTCACCCGACAGCCGCGGCGAGAGCTTCGTCAGGTCGTTCAGCGCCTGGACGTGACCGACGAGCTCGTCGCCCTCGGCCGTCGCGGCGTAGGGAGAGCTCACGATGAGCTCGACGTCGACGGCGCCGCCCGTGGCGCGCACGTCGAGGTTCGTCACGAGCACGTTCGCGTCGGTGATGAACTTCGTCTGCACGACCTCGATGCCGGTGCCCGCGTCGGTGTGCACGCTCTGCCAGTAGCTCGGGGTCTGCTTACGCTTGGTCGTGTCCTCGGTGAGGGCGATGTCGGCGCCGCCGACGCGAGCGGTGATCGTGTAGGCGCTCCGGCCGTCGATCGACTCCCAGTACGCCAACTGCCCCGCGAAGCCGAGGACGGCGGGGTTGTGCTCCTTCATGAACGCGGCG
The DNA here is from genome assembly GCF_029991045.1 of Microbacterium sp. BDGP8. Lineage (NCBI taxonomy): Bacteria > Bacillati > Actinomycetota > Actinomycetes > Micrococcales > Microbacteriaceae > Microbacterium > Microbacterium sp. BDGP8. The sequence continues at coordinate 2,871,208 of NZ_CP120712.1, forward strand.
CGGCCGCGCGTGAAGAGCCACTGGTTGTTGTCGCCGAAGCTGCCGGCGGTGCCGGTGCGGGCGAGCATCTCGTCCATCCAGAAGTCGTTCTGGGCGTTGCTACCCGCGCCTGCGGCGACGTCGGCGTCGAAGATCCGCATGAGCTGGTTGCCGGGAGTGTAGGTCACCCCCGTGTCCGGCACGGGGTTGGGGCTGCCCGTGAAGGTCGGATAGCCGATGTCTGTGTTGGCGGCGTAGGCGGGCGCGACCGCGAAGGTCGTCGCCAGCACGGCCGTGACCGCTGCGGTAGCGATCGCGGTTCGCCCGAGCCGACCGGAGGTCGTCGGAGTGCAGTCCACGGTGATTGATTCCTCTCGGCGCCGTTCGTCCATGAGCGACGCGTGCGTGCTCGGACGCTACAGAGAGGATGCCGGGTTCCGCAACGCTTTTCGGGAATTTCGAAACAGCCCGAAAAACTGTGACCCCGGTAGCGTCAGCGGTGGGCGATCGTCGAGCCGCGGATGACGAGCTTGACAGGAAGCTGGTGGGTGCCCGATCCGATGTCGGCACCGTCGATCGCGTCGAAGATGCGCTGCGCCGCCTGCCGGCCGAGCTGCTGCAGGTTCGCGTCGATGGTGGTCAGCGGCGGTCGCGCATTGCCCGCGAGCAGCTCCCAGTTGTCGTAGCCGATGACCGCGAGGTCACCCGGCACGTCGCGCCCGAGGTCGCGCGCCGTGTCGAGCACCCCGCGCGCGATCTGGTCCGAGCCGCAGAAGACCGCGTCGACGTCGGGATGCCGCTCGAGCAGCATCGCGGCCGCGTCACGACCCCAGTGCTCGGTCCAAGCGGCGAACATCGGCTCGGCGACGAAGTCGAGGCCGGCGGCGCCGAGCGCGGCGCGCGCACCGGCGAGGCGGTCCTGCGCGGCGGCGTAGGTCGGATCGCCGGTGATGTGGGCGATCCGGGTGCGGCCGCACGAGAGCAGGTGCTCGATCGCCAGGCGCCCGCCGGAGTAGTTGTCGGGCGTGAGCGAGAGATCGCGGGAGTCGTCCGAGGGCGAGTAGGCGTAGACGACGGGCACCGGGATCTCCTGCCCGAGCGAGGGGCGCGGGTCGGTCTGCCGCCCGACGACGATGATCCCGTCGACGCGGCGGCTGAGGAGCGCCCGCAGATGGTGCTGCTCGCGGATGGCGTCACCGCGCGCATCGCACAGAAAGACGTTGACCTGCCCGGCCCCGAAGGCGTCTTCGGCGCCGGAGAGGATCGGAATCATGAAGCGGCCTTCGAGGTCGCTCGTGAGCAGTCCCACGGTTCCGGTGCGCCCCGCCAGGAGGCTGCGCGCCGCCGCGTTCGGGGTGAAGGTCAGCTCGTCGGCGGCGGCGAGCACGCGCTTGCGGGTGGCCGGGGCGACGTCGCCGCGACCGTTCAGAGCCTTGGATGCTGTCGCGATCGAGACACCGGCGCGACGTGCCACATCGCTGAGAGTCGTGGCGCGTTGCCCATCGGTCGGTGCCATGTTGATCCGTTTCCTCATCGTTACATCCGGCCGTCTTGACGCCCGTCCTAACCTAGGTTACCTTCCCGAAAGGGATTTCGGTTTTTTCGGATTCCCGGACTCACGCGGTGCCCGCCCGAACGGCGCAGCCGCTCAATGAAGAGCAAGAGGAGACTGCAATGACCCCATTCCGGCGCCGCCCGGCATTCCGGGCCGCGACCGCCGCGCTCGTCGCCGGCGTCCTCGTCGGCGGCCTCGCCGCGTGTTCGACCAGCGGCGGTGGCGACACCGCTGCCCCGGCCGACATTCCCGCCGCAGGAACCGACGACGGCACGACGCTGACGCTGTGGACGCGCGCACCGCTCGAGCGTCAGGCGAAGCTGCTCGTCGAGGCGTACAACGCCAGCCACGAGAACCAGGTCGAGCTGACCGTCGTCCCCAACGACGACTACGTCGCCAAGGTCGGCGCCGCCGCCGGTTCGGGAGGACTCCCCGACCTGTTCGCCGCCGACATCGTCTACGTGCCGAACTGGGTCGAGCAGGGCCTGTTCCAGGACATCACGGCGCAGGTCGACGGCCTCGACTACAAGGACGACATCAACCAGGGCCACCTGTCGGCCGGCACGGTCGACGGCAAGGAGCACGTACTGCCCTTCGTCCTCGACCTGTCGATGCTGATGTGGAACAAGGAGCTCTTCGCCGAAGCCGGCCTCGACCCCGAGAAGGCTCCCGCGACGCTGTCGGAGTTCGCCGACGCGGCCAAGGCGGTTCAGGAGCTCGGCAAGCCGGGCGTCTCGGGCACCTCGACCGGCCTGAACTGCGGTGGCTGCCTCGTCTTCACGTGGTTCCCCTCGGTCTGGGCATCCGGTGAGCAGGTTCTCAGCGACGACGGCACCGAGTCGCTTCTCGCCGGCGACGCCGCGCAGGAGGTCTACAACACCTGGAAGGACCTCGAGGCTGCCGGCGCTGTCGCTCCCGGCTCGGCCGACGAGACCGGTGCAACCTGGGTCGCGGGCTTCCAGGAAGGCAAGGTCGGCGTCATGCCGTTCCCGGCCACCCTGCTGTCCGGCCTCGACTTCGAGGCCGGGGTCGCCGGCATCCCCGGTGTCGACGGCGGCGCCTCGACGTTCGTCGGTGGCGACGGCATCGGCATCTCGAAGGACTCGAAGCAGTCCGCGCAGGCGTGGAACTTCCTCTCGTGGATGATGTCGGAGGACGCTCAGGTCGAGGTGCTCGCCAAGGACGGCAACGCCGTCTCGCGCGGCGACCTCGCTGAGAACACCTACGCCTCGGCCGACCCGCGCCAGGTGACGATCAACCAGGTCGCCGCCGAAGGTCAGACGCCCGTCGCGCTGAACTTCCAGCAGGCGTTCAACGCCCCGGGCAGCCCCTGGCTGACCCTCGTGCGCAACGCCGTGCTCGAAGGCACCTCGACGGTCGACGCCGACAACGACGAGATCACCGCGATCCTCGGTCAGTGACACACCCGGGGGCGTCGCCGCCGCGCGGCGGCGCCCCCACCCTCCGAAAGGAATGACGTGGCACTCACCACATCACCGCGCCGCACCCGATATCGGCGCACCGCCCTCGGCGGACCGGTCCAGGGCTGGCTGTACGCCGCCCCGACCGCCCTCTTCGTCATCGCCCTGTTCCTCATCCCGCTCGTGCTGGTGCTGCAGATGTCGGGCTCCGACTGGCCGCTGCTGCGCGGCAACATGGGGCCGAACTTCCCGACGAACTTCGCCGAGGCCCTCGACCACCGGCTGTTCTGGGACTCGGTGCGATTCACCCTGGTCTACACCGCGATCACGACCGTGCTGCTGATCGGCCTGGGTCTCGGACTCGCCCTGCTCGTGCAGGAGTCGACCGCCTGGAAGGGCTTCCTCCGCACGGCGTTCCTGCTGCCGAGCGCTCTGGGCCTGGCGTCGGCATCCCTCCTCTTCTACGTGCTCTACTCCCCCATCGCCGGCCCGTTCGCGGGGCTGATGGAATCGTGGGGCATCACCTTCCTGGGAACGCCCGAAGGCGCCCTGTGGTCGACGGTGTTCCTCATCGTCTGGCGGTACGCGGGCTTCTACATGCTGCTGCTGCTCGTGGGCCTGCAGGGCATCCCCGAAGACGTCTACGAGGCCGCCCGCATCGACGGCGCCTCGCGCTGGCAGATCTTCCGCGACATCACGGTGCCGCTCCTGCGTCCGACCTTCGCACTGACGACCGTCATGTGCGTGACCGGGTCGCTGCTGGCGTTCGACCAGTTCTACATCCTGACCAAGGGCGGACCCGACAACAGCACGATGACCGTCGTGCAGCTCATCTACAACATCGCGTTCCAGGGGCAGAACAACCTCGGCGTCGCCGCGGCGCTGTCGGTCATCATCCTGCTCGCCCTGGTCGTCATCAACGTCGTGCAGCTGCGCGCGTTCCGTCGCCCCGAGGAGGCCTGACATGGCTCTGACCGACGCCCCGGCGGGCTCCGTCCCGCCCGCCGCCCCCGACACCACGCGCACGATCGTCATCCCGAAGTCCCGGCCGCGCACGCGGCGCCGGCCGACCGGTCGCCTGCTGTGGGGCATTCCGTCGACCGTGTTCACGGGCGCGCTGGCGATCATCTTCCTGTACCCGCTCGTCTGGACCGGTGTCGCCTCGGTGAGCCCGCAGGCCGGCACGAGCCAGTCGGACGGGTGGGGGTTCGGCAACTACGTCACCCTCGCCAACTTCCAGTCGGGCATCTGGGTCTACCTCGGCAACTCGCTCTTCGTGTCGCTGCTGACGGTAGCGCTGACGCTGCTGACCTCTTTCCTCGGCGGGTACGCGTTCGCGCGGTTCAACTTCCCCGGCAAGAACGCGCTGTTCCTGCTCGTGCTGGCGATCCTCATGGTGCCGTACGCGACGCTGCTCATCCCGCTGTACGTCATCCTCAATGCCGTCGGCCTGCAGAACTCGCTCGTCGGGGTCGCGCTCGTGCTCACGATGTTCCAGCTGCCGTTCTCGATGTTCATGATGCGCATCTCGTTCGAATCGGTGCCGCGCGAGCTCGACGAGGCGGCGCTGGTCGACGGATGCACGAGCCTCACCGCCCTGTGGCGCGTGCTGCTCCCCGCGGTCAAGCCGGGCCTCATCACGGTGGGTCTGTTCGCGTTCCTCACCGCGTGGAACGACTTCATCGCACCGCTCATCCTCATCAACGACACCTCGCGCATCACGCTGCCCCTCGCGGTGGCGAACCTGCGCGGCCAAACGATGGGCGTCATCGACTACGGGGTCACCGAAGCCGGTGTCGTCGTGCTCGCGCTGCCCTGCATCGTTCTGTTCCTGATCCTTCAACGTCACTACGTGCGCGGCTTCATGTCGGGCGCATTCAAGGGATGACCATGTCGACTACGTTCCCCACCCGCCCCCTCGGCTCTGCGGCATCCGCCGCCGCTGCCGCTCCCGTCGTGCCCGCGCGTTCGCGGCTGCGTCCGCTCGGTCTGCACGAGGTGCGGATCACCGGAGGCTTCTGGGGTGAGCGCCAGCGCATCAACGCGGCGCATACCCTCGGCCATGTGCTCGGCCGCCTCGAGTCCGAGGGCTGGCTGCCCAACTTCGATCGCGCCGCCGCGGGCACGCTTCCCGCCGGACGCCGCGGGCGCGAGTTCTCCGACTCGGAGGTCTACAAGTACCTCGAGGCCGTGGCCTGGGAGATCGGTCGCAGCGACGACCCCGAGCTCGAGGCGACGCTGCGCTCGGTCGTCGCCCGGGTCGCCGCAGCGCAGGAGCCCGACGGCTACCTCAACACGAAGTTCGGCCGTCCCGGCCAGGAGCCGCGCTGGTCCGACCTCGAGTGGGGGCACGAGCTGTACTGCCTCGGTCACCTGTTCCAGGCGGCCGTCGCCCGCGAGCGCACGCGCCCGGGAGCGGATGACGGCCTGCTCGGCGTCGCCCGACGTGCCGCCGACCTCGTGTGCGAGGTCTTCGGGCCGACGGGCATCCCGGCCTTCTGCGGGCATCCCGAGGTCGAGACCGCGCTGGCCGAGCTCGCCCGCGTGACCGGTGACGAGCGCTATCGCGCGCAGGCGGAGCTGTTCGTCGAGCGCCGCGGAAACGAGACGCTCCGCGACATCGAGTTCGGGCGCACCTACTTCCAGGACGATGTGCCGGTCCGCGACGCCGATGCCCTCGCGGGGCACGCCGTTCGCGCGAACTATCTCGCCGCGGGAGCGGTCGACGTCGCCGTCGACGCGGGTGACGACGAGCTGCTCGCCGCCCTGCGCCGCCAGTGGGAGCGCACCCGCGGCCGCCGCACCTACATCACCGGCGGTCAGGGGTCGCACCACCAGGACGAGGCGTTCGGCGACGACTGGGAGTTGCCGCCGGACCGCGCCTACTCCGAGACGTGCGCCGGTATCGCGTCGATCATGTTCTCGTGGCGGCTGCTGCTCGCCGAGGGCGATGCCGCGTATGCCGATCTCATCGAACGCACGCTTTACAACGTTGTAGCCACCTCGCCCGCGGCCGACGGTCGCAGCTTCTTCTACGCCAACACGCTGCACCAGCGCGTGCCCGGCGTCGAAGCGGATCCCGAGGGCACGTCGCCGCGCGCGTCGTCGTCGCTGCGCGCGCCGTGGTTCGAGGTGTCGTGCTGCCCGCCCAACGTGGCGCGCACGCTCGCGAGCCTCGACGCCTACGTGGCGACCGCCGATGACGAGGGCGTGCAGCTGCACCAGTACGCGCCGGCAGAGATCCGCACGGTTCTCCCCGACGGCCGCATGGTGTCGCTCGACGTGCAGACGGCCTACCCCGCCGACGGCGTCGTGCGGGTGGTGGTCAGTGAGGATGCCGGCGGCGCGTGGACCCTGTCGCTGCGCGTGCCCGAGTGGGCCGAGGGTGCGCGCCTGCGCGTTCGGGATGCCGCGGGCGCGGTCATCGACGATGACGCCGCCGCTCCGGGCCGCGTCGAGGTGCGCCGCGACTTCCGCACCGGCGAGGTCGTCGAGCTCGAGCTGCCGATGGCGCCGCGCCTCGTCGCCCCCGATGCGCGTATCGACGCCGTGCGCGGTTGCGTCGCGGTCGAGCGAGGCCCCGAGGTGCTCGCGCTCGAATCGACCGACCTGCCCGGCGGTGCCGACGTCGGCCGGGCGGCGATCGCGGGCGACGCCGAGCCGGTCGAGCGCGACGGTCGCGTGTGGTTGCGGGTCGGGCTGCGCCCTGACGAAAGCGACGGATGGCCATATGGCAATCGGACTGCGAGCGGCACCGCGCCGGCTGGCGAGGGCGACCTGGTCCCCCTCGTGGCGTACCACGACTGGGCCAACCGCGGCCCTTCGACGATGCGGGTCTGGCTGCCCGTCGAGTGATGTTCGTCCGGCTCGTGCGGTCCCTGCGCCGCACGAGCCGGACGCATGTCCGGGGCAGCTGATCGAGGCGATGTCCCGCTTGCGTGACCACTAGTACGGATTACGAGTCGGTCCGGCCGCCACCCAGCGACAAGCCGGCTCCTGACCGGGCTTTTTCGAGCCTTGTCCACCGAATGGCCGACATCACGCCGAGGCGTGGCACCGGTACCATCGGCGTGGGGGAAGTTTGCCGATTTTGGCGATCCTGGTTCACATGCCCGACACATCTCAGGCATACGATCTCCCCCTCAGCACCACATCACACAGCGCGAGGAGGATGTCATGCCGTACGACTTCTCCGCTGCCACAGCGCCTGGCGTCACCCGAACGCGCGAGGCTTCCGCGCCTTTGCCCACGGCGGCCGCACCCGAGCCACCGTCCGCAACAGCACACCGCGGCCCGCGCGACTGGCGCCGCCGCTATGCCTCGCTGCTGAGGGTGACCGATCTGCTGGTGCTGGTCTGGGTCGTCTACGGCACGCAGATCGCCTGGTTCGGCTTCGGCAACGCGCAGGTCGCGATCCGCGAAGACTCGCGCATCACCGACATCTCTTACTGGCTCTTCTCCGGGGGCCTCGTCGCCGTCTGGATGTGGACGCTCAGCCTCGCCGACACCCGCGACCACCGCATCATCGGCGCCGGGGCCGAGGAGTACGCGCGCATCGCACGATCGAGCCTGTCGCTGTTCGGCGTCATCGCGATCATCGCCTTCCTCGCGCGGGTCGACGTCGCGCGCGGGTTCCTGCTCATCAGCCTGCCCGTCGGCGTCGGGATGCTGCTGTTCTCGCGCTGGCTCTGGCGCCAGTGGCTCGTCGCGAAACGCTCCGTCGGAGAGTACTCGGCACGCGTGCTGCTGGTGGGGTCTGAGGCATCCGTCACCCATCTCGCGCGCGAGCTGAAGCGGATGCCCGGCTCGGGTTACCGCGTGGTCGGAGCGTGCGTTCCGTCGGGTCGCGTCGCCGGCACCGTCAAGGGAACCAAGATCCCGATCATGGGCAGCGTGGATGCCGTCGCCCAGGCCATGGCCGCAACGGGTGCCGACACCGTCGCCGTCACCAGCACCGACGAGCTGCCACCCGACAAGGTGAAGCAGATCTCGTGGGGGCTCGAAGCCGGCCGCCAGCACCTCGTGCTCGCGCCGAGCATCGTCGACGTCGCTGGGCCGCGCGTGCAGACGCGCCCCGTCGCCGGCGTGCCTCTCATGCACGTCGAGACGCCGAAGTTCAGTCGCGGTCAGCTCTTCCTCAAGCGCACCGTCGACATTGTCGCCAGTGTGATCGGTGTCATCTTCCTGAGCCCCGTTCTGCTGTTCCTGGCGCTCAGCGTTCGACTGTCGAGCCAGGGACCGGTCTTCTTCCGGCAGACGCGCGTGGGCTTGCGCGGGCGTGAGTTCACGATGCTGAAGTTCCGCACAATGATCGTCAACGCTGAGGACATGCTCGAGGCGCTTGCCAAACAGCAACGCGACTCGGGCAATGAGGTGCTCTTCAAGATGAAGAACGACCCGCGCGTGACGCCCGTCGGCCGTGTGATGCGCAAGTTCAGCCTCGACGAGCTGCCCCAGCTCTTCAACGTCATCGGCGGATCGATGTCGCTCGTCGGCCCCCGCCCGCCGCTGCCCTCAGAGGTCGCGAAGTACGCCGACCACGTGCACCGCCGCTTTCTGGTGAAGCCCGGCATCACCGGCCTCTGGCAGGTCAGCGGGCGCTCCAGCCTGTCGTGGGAGGAATCCGTTCGCCTCGACCTGTCGTACGTTGAGAACTGGTCGCTCGTGAGCGACCTCGTCATCGTCGCCCGCACCGCCCGCGCCGCGCTATCGCCCGGTGAGACCGCCCATTGACCCTCCCCTTCCAACCGAGGAGAAACACTTGCCTGAGAAGTCTCGCGCGCTCGTCACCGGAATCACCGGACAGGACGGGGGGCACCTTGCGAAGTTGCTCCACGAGAAGGGTTACGAGGTTTTCGGTCTCATCCGGGGCCAGAACAACCCTCGCCGCACGGCCGTGGAGGCGGAGTTCCCGTACGTCAGCCTCATCGAGGGTGACTTGACGGACCCGACGTCGCTAGTGCGCGCCGTGGAGGCCGCCGATCCCCATGAGCTCTACAACCTCGCCGCCGTGAGCCACGTCGGCTACTCCTTCAAGAACCCCACGCTGACGGCAGACGTGACGGCGAAGGGCGTTCTCAACGTGCTCGAGGCTGTGCGCGTCACGAACCGCACAGCTCAGACGCGGGTGTATCAAGCCTCCACCTCGGAGATGTTCGGCGGCCTCGATTACAACCGCCCCGGGGCTGGCTACAACGAGCAGTCGCTGTTCCACCCCCGTAGCCCCTACGGGGTCGCAAAGCTGTACGGCCACTGGATCGCGAAGAACTACCGCGAGAGCTACGACATGTTCGTCTCGTGCGGCATCCTCTTCAACCATGAGGGCGAGCGCCGAGGTGTCGAGTTCGTGACCCGCAAGATCACTCACGCCGTGGCGCGCATCAAGCTTGGCCTCCAAACCCACCTGGAACTCGGTGATCTTTGGCCGAAGCGCGACTGGGGGTACGCGGGTGACTACGTCGACGGGATGTGGCGCATGCTGCAACACAGCGCCCCGGAGGACTTCGTCCTGGCATCTGGAGAGACGCATTCCATCGAGGAGTTCCTCACCCTCGCGTTCGGCGAGGTGGGGATCGAGGACTGGCGGCCCTACGTCGTTCAGAACCCGGCCTACATGCGCCCAGCGGAGGTTGACATCCTTCTGGGTGACCCGACCCGGGCGGAGGAAGTTCTCGGGTGGAAGCGCGAGGTCGACTTCCCCGGCTTGGTGAAGCTCATGGTGGCGCACGACCTTGAGGACCAGGCGCGCCTCGCCTCCGCAGCGCTGTGACTGGCCGCACGCTTCTCATCACCGGCTCTAACGGCTTCGTCGGGCCCCACGTCGCGGCGACCGCCGCGGGCCATGGCTTGCGTGTCTGGGCCACCGGCCGCGAGGCCAAGCCTTCCGATCGGCTAGCTCCGCATTGCGACGAGTACTTCTCGCGCGACCTCAGTAAGGAATGGCGGATCCCCGCGGAGGTCGACCTCGTGGTTCACCTCGCGGGGCTCGCGGCCGTAGGCCCGTCGTTCGAGCGCCCCCAGGAGTACATCTCGGTCAACAGCAGCATCATGACCAACATGTGCGAAGCGCTCATGGCGGCGAACCGGCGCCCGCGAATGGTGGTGGTGAGCTCGGGGTCGGTTTACGCGCCACCACGAGACGAAAGCACCGCGCTAGACGAATCCGCACCGGTGTCGGCCAGTTCGCCGTACGCGGTGGCCAAGATGCTCGTCGAGAGTCAGGCCGCGTACTACGCTCGTCGAGGCCTCGACACGATCGTCGCCCGGCCGTTCAATCACATCGGTCCGGGTCAGGCATCCGGTTTTCTTGTGCCTGACCTTGCACAGTCACTCGATGCGTTACCGCCCGAGCAGTCCCTGGAAGCCGGCAACCTGCATGCGGCCCGTGATTTCACTGACGTGCGCGATGTGGCGAGTGCATATGTCACATTGAGCGTGGCGCCCAGTCACGACCACGATCTCTACAACGTCGCCTCGGGGGCCGCCCACAACGGCTTCGATGTTCTCGCAACGATTTGTGATGCCAGCAACCGTCCTGTCCCCGAGGTCCGCATCGACCCGGGTCGGCTTCGCCCTTCCGACCCGATGCGCATCGTTGGCGACGCCAGGCGCCTGACCGCAGAATTCGGGTGGAAGCCGGCGATTCCATGGACACAGTCGATCCGCGACTACCTGACAGACCGAGCGGGGAGCTCTGCCAGTGGCGCCAAAGCGTGAACCCCGGGCGAACGTAGCGATCGCCCACGATTACCTGACCCAACGCGGCGGCGCGGAGAAGGTAGTCCTAGCACTGCATCGCGCGTTCCCCGAGGCGCCAGTACACACGACCCTCTTTGAGCCCGACCTTACGTACCCGGAGTTCCAGGGTGTCGATGTCGTTCCCTCCAAGCTCAACGCCTTCCGTATCTTCAGACGGTCCCACCGCCTCGCCCTACCGTTCCTCGCCCCAATAGCGAACAGCATGTCAGTTGATGCGGACCACACCATCGTCAGCTCAAGCGGTTGGGCTCATGGCTTCCGTACCACCGGGAGCAAGATCGTCTACTGCTACTCACCGGCGCGGTGGTTGTACCAGCGGGAGGCGTATCTCGGCTCTCGAGGACTGAACCCTCAGCGTATGGTTCTCACAATTCTGTCGCCCTTCCTCAAACGGTGGGATAGAAGACAAGCTGCCACTGCGACAAAGTACTTCGCCATATCCACCGTCGTGCAGCAACGCATCAGAGATGCCTACGGGATCGAGGCGGAGGTGCTGCCTGCGCCCCACTCCATCGACACCGCGCTACCCCAAGACCCCGTCGACTTGAGCTCAGAACATGAGGCAGGCTTCTATCTCTGCATTTCACGCTTGTTGCCATACAAGAACGTGCATGCGGTCGTCGAGGCTTTCAACCAGCTCGGGCTCCCCCTCGTCGTCGTCGGCACCGGCCCGGAGGAGAAGCACCTGGCCTCTCTTGCCGGGCCGAACGTGGTGATGCGAAAGAATCTCAGCGACGCTCAGATGCGATGGCTGTACCAGCGGACGCAGGCAGTGGTCTCCGCCAGCTTTGAGGATTTCGGCCTGACCCCGATCGAAGCGGCCGCGTACGGGAAGCCCTCGATAGTTCTGCGTTGGGGCGGCTTTCTCGACACGGTCCGCGAAAATGAGACCGGCGTGTATTTCGACGACCCACAGCCGGCCGCGATAGTGGCCGCAGTAAAGGCTGCACGCACTGTCAGCTGGGACGCGGATCTGATCAGAAGCCACACCGAGATCTTCTCGGAGGAGCACTTCGCGCGGCGCCTGCGCGCGGAGATCGAATCCATAGACGAAAGCGGCGGGTCGGCATGAACGAACGCCATTCGATACGGGTCCTGCACGCCGACCACTCGACGGCACGCGGTGGCGCGGAGTATGCGCTCATCCGAATGCTGTCCAACCCCCACCCGTGGTCGGCCACCGTAGCTGTCCCGGGTGACGGGACATCACCCGGAGTCTGGAGCCAGGTAGCGCGGAGTGACGCGGCGGTGATGGAGTTCATAGGCGGCCCCCACACGGCCGGAGCGAGCAAGGGCAGCGGGCTCGCGCGCATGAGACGGTTCGCTACGCAGGTCCTCGATCAAGCCTTCCGACTACGAGCGAGTCGCTCCTTTCGTGCCGCAGACGTAGTGCACGCCAACACGTCCCGCGCTGGGCTCTATTGCACGATCGCTTGCCTTGGGACCAATAAACCGGTCGTCGTCCATCTCAGGGACCTCGTCGACCGGCAAAACCTCGGCGGATTGGGGTACAGGCTGACGACACGGTTCGTCTTGCCGCGGGCTGATGGAGTCATCGCTAACTCGCAAGCCTCGCTGCGCTCTGCACGCCCCTTCGTCAAACCGGCCGCTCATGTGAAGGTGATTCATAGCGCCTTCGGCTCTTCGGGCGACGCGTCGCAGTCATCCATCGCGTCTGAGATCCAGACTGTGGGCATGGTCGCTCGAATCGACACATGGAAAGGTCAGGATCTGCTTCTGCGCGCGTTCGCGCGCGCCTTTCCCAGCGGTTCCACCCGTCTCGTTCTGGCGGGCAGCGCCGATTTCGGGCACGACGCATACCTCGAGAGCCTGCGGTCGCTCGCGGCCCAGTTGGACATAGCCTCTCGGGTCGACTTCTTGGGCCACGTCACCGACGTTCCGAGCCTGATCGCCTCCTGGGACCTCTGCGTGCAGTCGTCGATCAGGCCCGAGCCGCTAGGGCAGAACGTCCTGCAGTACCTCGCCGCCGGCAAGCCCGCAATCGTCACAGACCAGGGGGGCCCTTCTGAATGGGTCCGAGATGGCTGGAACGGGTGGACTTTCGAGATGGGGAGCGTGGACGCCCTGAGCGATGCCCTGACGGCAGCACGGGACCCGAAGCTCCGCCGGCATGTTGCGGCCAACGCGGCCCGCACCCCGAACCTCCTCACCGACCGCCAAGTGACCGATGCGCACGGCGATGTTTTCGAAGCCGTTCACCGAGCCGCGACCAGAAGGACAGAGCGATGAGTCAGCCCCTCCCCATACTCATGACGGGGTCCGAGTGGTTCGCCACCCGTCCCGGAGGCTTGAATCGCTATTTTTACGAACTGTTCAGCGCCACCGCGCGCCTAGAGGACGCTTCCCCGTCGGGGGCGGCGTTCGGCGACGCCCCCGAAATCCCCGGCGCGCTGTCCTGGGAGGCGGGGGGCGATACCCGCTCCCGCGTCCTGGCTTCCAGACGCCCGATCCCGGGTGTACGTCCGCGCGTGGTTGATCGCCACTTCTCCCTGTACGGGCCGCCGCGTCGCCGGTATCCCGATGCGCTTCAGATCGTCCACTTCCAGGGCCCCTGGGCCGACGAGAGCCGCGTCGCTGGGGGCGGTCGAGCGAGCACCGCGATGAAGCGCGTCGTCGAGCGCCGCCGGTATCACGACGCAGATCATCTAATCGTGCTGTCCGCGCCTTTCAAGGCGATCCTCGTCGAGAAGTACGGAATCGCGCCCGAACGGGTCACGATCCTGGCTCCTGGCGTCGACGCCGGCCGATTCGCCGCCGCTCGTGGCGATGGCGCATCGCAGGCGGCGGAGCGACCGACCGTGCTCTGCGTGCGTCGCCTCGAGCATCGGATGGGGATCGACGTCCTGATTCGCGCCTGGGACGACATCTCGCGTTCCGTGCCCGACGCAGAGTTGAGGATCGTCGGGACTGGCACGGCGGAGGACGAATTACGAGAGCTCGCTACGCGATCCGCCAAGCCCGGCTCCATCACGTTTGCTGGACGGCTGAGCGACGAGGCGCTCGTGGCGGCCTACAGCGCTGCCACCATCTCTGTAGTTCCCACGACGCAACTCGAAGGCTTCGGGTTGATTGCGCTCGAATCGCTGGCCGCCGGCAAGCCCGTCGTGGTGACTGATTGCGGCGGCCTCCCCGACGGCGTGAAGGGGTTGGATCCGTCCCTGGTCGTTACGCCAGGAGACGAAACAGAACTCGCACGTCGGATCACAGAAGCACTGCTCGGAAAACGGCCGAGCGCCGCAGAGTGCGTAGCTCACGCGAAGACCTTCTCGTGGGAGAGTGTCGCGCAGCGACACCTCGCTCTGTATCGGGAACTCGGGGCGTGAGTTTGTCGGAAGACGCTCAGCGCCGGTTGCGCGTCGTGTGGCTGTGCCTCGAATGGCCCGGCCCCAACCACCGCGGCGGCGTCGCCAGATATGCCTATCGCCTCGCCGCGGAACTGGCGCCGATCGTAGACCTCACGATCATCACAGAGTCGGACGGAGAGCCGCTGCCGGGCGCCCGCATGCGGTACCTCCCGGCGTCGTCCTCCAGGATCGATCGCTACTACGTGCAACCGCTCCGTGCTCGTCGCATGGTGAAAGCCCTTCGGAATGCTGATGTCGTACATGCTTTCGGCGACGATTGGGCGCTCGGCCGAGGCCCGTGGAAGCGCGTCAGGCACTTCCTCGGTCTGTCGCTCTCTGAAGCCAGATCTTCCAAGGGTCTGCGCCGCCTGAACCACTATGTGCTCGCTGCCCTCGAGAAGTACTCGCAGTTCCGCGCGGACTTCCGGATAGCGATCGGACCCGAGAGCCGTGATGCCTTCCGCTGCGACGTGATCATGCCTCCGGTCGTCCCCATACAGACGCCTGCGACCAAGAAGACCGGGGAACCCACTGTCGTGTTCGTCGGTTCCTACAGCGGCAGGAAACGGGGGCGTCTGGCGGAAGAGGCGGTAAGACGTGTATCTGCTGAGATCGGCACCGAGATACGGCTGATCGTCTTCGGTCCCGCGGATGACGCACGGAACTGGTCTGCCGCTACTGACCACCGTTCGGGAGCTAGCGACGCAGAGGTCCAGCAGGCCATATCTGCTTCGTGGGCACTGCTTTCCCCCTCTGAGTATGAAGGCTTCGGAATTCCGATATTTGAGGGCCTCGCGCTGGGGACGGCTGTCATTGCATCACCTAATCCCGGCTCGCTCTATCAGGCGCAGATGGTCGGGCAGGGAGGCAGCCTGCATATTGCTCAGACACCTGAGCAGCTCTTCGACGATCTACGCGCTCGAATGATCCGGGGCGCCGAGCTCACTGCAGATCAGAAGATAGCGAACCGCACCGCGGTCGACAGGCTGGTGACGCAGGCGTCCGTGAATACGCTGGTTGACGTCGCTTATGGGTAGCACGCTACTCGCTCGTCCACGTGCCACCGCATCATCCCCGCGCAGACCATCGTCCGCCACCTCTACTCAGGGCCGTCAGCGCTACATGAACGATCAGCCTGACACCGCACATCGTGAGAAAGGCGGCGGCCATGGTCAAGCCCGTGACGACGCCGAACCATGCTAGGGCGATGATGACGCCGATCATCACCGCGAGGCCGGCGGCCGACGCGATCGCCAGTTTCCCAGCCGTCTCCTGAGCAGAATCACGCGCGACCCGCAACTTCCAGGCGTCCTGGAGCAGGCTCGCGCATATGAGTACGGCAACAATCGGCGGGAGGGCGCCGAAATCTGGCCCGAAGATGCTCTGCCCGAAGACGGTCACGACCCACAGGATGAAGGCCCCCGCGACGGCGGTGCACGCGATGGAAATGGTTGTAATCCGGCCAAGCGAGACGTGCGCGCCGTTCTTCACTGCGCGGACGAACGCGGTGAGACTCGCTTGCGCGACTCCCTGAGCCAACCCGCTGGCCGCGTTGGCACACGTCACCGCAATGGCGTAGACACCGACAACGGAGGGCGAAGTCATCGCGGTTAGTGCCAACTGATCACCGCGACCACCGACAGAGTCGAATACAACGGCGAACCAGCTTCGAAGGCTGAACCGCCACGGGATCGAAGCTCGATTCGGCGCACGTAGCCCGGTGACCGCAACGGAGCAACCAAGAACTATCGATAAGACCTGGCCGAGAAACATCGAGATGTACGCCGAGACCAAGGAGAGTTGTCCGATGAGAAACAGAACGATGATGGCGAGCGAAGGAAAAACGAGAGTTGCCGAGCGGATCACGTTGTAGGTGATCACCTTGCCGCTGATGACGGCCAGCTGATCCCCCACGTTTCCGAGGCCCCAGAACGCGAGTAGACCCGCCCCGATCCTGATTCCGAACTCCACGCGCGGATCCCCGTTCGCCAAGATCGGCGCGATCGAGAATGTCAGCAGCGCCGCGACCACACCAATCGCACCCACCACAACGACCCCGGCGATAGATACCTCCGCGCGCTTCTCCACCTGCAACGCGAGCCCGCCAGGGAGACCGAGGAATGCTACCCAACCAACCACCTGTAGAGCTACGAACGCTCCTGCGAGCACGCCGCGGCCATCGGCACCGAGCGTCTGTGCGATGATCGGCGCCGAGATGAGGGACAAACCCATTCCACTGTACGAAACGAGGCTTGCGAGCGCCGCCTGCCGCGCTTGCGGGGAATGAAAGAGACGCTTCAATCGATCGATCACGGTTCGTAACTTCGGCGATCGGATGCGTGACGACTTGTTCGTCGAGCACCATTCACTGGCCCCGCGCTGGAGCTGGGTTCCCGCCGCCAACGCGCCCACGATGCAGGCGCAGCCAATGATGTCTCGCGGCGTTCGGGGCGCCAAGTGCTGGGGGCACCCCCACGGTGCTCGAGGCGGCTGACCGGCATAACGATTCACTCCTCACGATCGCGGCGACTGACACCGGGCAGCCGAGCGTCCGGCGCTCCCAACGGCCGCGAACCTCGTCCGCGCGTTGCAACGATGCCGCGCGGTTTTCCGCGAGAGGTTTTCATTCGTAAGAGAAATAGCACTGCTCCTGCCACGATGGTCGTCTGCAGCCCCTTCCCCAGGCCCTCGCCGAATGCGAGGACCCCTCGCTCAAAAAGCAGAGGGGCGCTCGTCATGGCCAAGCCCAGTAACGCGGCTGCCGTGTTGCGAGCAGTCAGCAGTGCGGCAATCACGATCACGGCGAGAGCCATGAAGCTGGCGCCGAAGGCCACGCCGGGCCACCCCGCTATGACCCAGCCCTCCGCGAACGGTCCCTCCGCAAGGGCCGCACCAGGGGTTACATTCAGCGACATCCGACGAACCTCCTCGCCCCACTGAGCTCCCGCGAGCGGCTTAGCGTCAGGCAGAAGGAACTGCGGCAGCAAAGAGGTAAGCCACTGGCCCGTCGCTTCTAACGGCGGCATCCACGATGCCGGTCCCGCGAACCAGGCGTCGGCCGAGCTCTGGAGCGCGTCGAAGCGCGCGATGAGGGGGAGCATGGGCCGCACCCAGAGCGGGTAAGCGCTCGCATAGCTTTCGGTGTTCTGAAGACGCCCCGCGTCAACACGAAGATCCTGGATGAAGAAGAAGACTCCAAGAGCTACAGCGCCGATGCCCGCAACCCTCCAGGTGATCCCACCTCGGCTGATCAGCCGGATGAGAACCCAAAGCGCGAGCGCCAGGAACGGGGTCTTGCTCTGGGTCAACACCGACCAGATCAGCTCACTCCCGCCAAGCGCGGCGATTACAACGGGAGTGAACGGCTTGCGGGCGAAGAGGATAATGCCCCCTGCTGCGATCGCGGCGATGGCGCTCAGTGTGAGTGTGAGATTGTCCCGGAGAACGAGGTAGACAACTCGGAATGTCCATCCAAGGCTGAAGAGCACGAACCCATGCGCCAGAGCGAGCTCGAAGCGCGTCGTTCCCGCGACCGCCCTTCGGCGAACGACGAGCACCACGAGAGTCATCAACCCCACATACAGAGTCATGCCGAAGACTGTCGGCGATAGCGCCGCGGCGATGGTCCGCTCGTAACCGGCAGAAGCTAGCCTCACGTCAGCTAGCGGGTCGCCGAGCTGGGGGGCTGGATTGAAGGTCAACAGAGCCACGGGGCGGGCAATGTAGCCGAGGCCCCAGTAGACAGCCTGAACAACCAGCAACGAACCGACCACACCCCGTAGCCGAAGGCCAACGAAGAACAGCGCTACCACGTCGATCGTGATTACGGTAAGCGTCGGCCATACGGACACTTTCCCAACGTACAGCAGCAAAACTCCTCGTATCGCAGTGGGATCCCCGACGTAGATGATGGCAGCCCGGTCGGGCTCAGTATCGAGGTCGAGTGCTGAGCGTCGAAACTCGACATCCCTCGGGCGACGAGCCCCGCGATCGAGCCGTAGGGCATCACCCCGCAGACGTCCTCGGCTGTTCAGGACAGGCTGCCCCTTCGTAACCCATGCGACTCTGTCCGATCCGACCGCGCGAGCGCGGGAGTTGCGGTTGCGCGCCTATGGGAGTCGACCTCGCTCGCGAGACCCGCGATCCCGGGCGCCCAGTGATTCGACACGAAAAGCGGCCTGGCAAGCCATCCGCAGCAGCACCACCGGGTCGACTACCTGTAGCGAAACGGGCTGGCGCCCACCTGTGCGCGGGGCTCTGCCTCGGCGCGGGGAGTAACCGGAGGCTATGGCGCGCACGCCTGACCCAGGCGGCGTGAGCAAACCGAAGCCACTGCGCATCCGCATCGCGAGAGCCGAGCCAGACGAGCCAGGTGATCACCGCACGAGGGCCACGGCGACCGTGTAACGCGCACGACGCGCACACCGTCGATCAACTGACCACCGCGGAGTTAGGGATTCTGCGCAAGAAACCTCGCACCGCGTTCGTGTTTCGCTCGAAGCAGAAGTAGAAGGCCATGGCGACCGCCATGACGCTTAGCGTCAACACCGCGCAGAGACCCACCGTTAGGGGGCTGATCGCCCACCGGTCCGACGCGCGCGGAACGAGGAGTGCGGCGATCAGCGTCAGCACGGGCATGTGGATCGCGTAGAGCGAGTAGGACCACTCGGCCGACCACGAGATTGGTGCGAGCGCTCGCCCAACCACTGGGTATGGCGCATCGACGACGAGGCTCGCTAGCCAAAGAGCAGTCGCTATAGCGAGGAAGTAGGTGGTGCCGGTGCTCCACACCCTGCTGTCAACGACCGCGGCTCCGAGGACGAGCATCCCGAGTCCAACCTGAAGAATGGTCGAACTCAGCCGCGACATGGACAAGAGCTTCCGCGATACCGGCCCGCGCATGGCAGCGACCGCAGCCCCAATCGCCCAGGTCGGCGCGAGCAGGGCCACACGAGCGTGACCCTCAAGCGGGCCGGCCGCGATGGCAGCGACGGCGACGAAGACGACCGCGGCGGCTGTAGCGCGTGCTCGAATCGACACCCCACGCCACACCAGAATCAGCAATGCGGGAAAGCTGACGTAGTACCAGAACTCCGCAGCGAGCGACCACAGCGGGCTGTTGCTTCCGAGCGGCTGCACGTAGACGTCCTGGAGGAACAGGGCGTTGCCGATCACCTCGCCCGGGCCAGATCGGGATCCAACGCCTTCGGCTGGGAGCAGCGAATGATATGCGACGGACCCGGAGTAGATGTCACTCTGTGGCCGTGCCGCGAAACCGATGGCATCAAGCATGAGCGTTAGCGCGATCGCTGGAACGAGGACAAGCCAGAGTCGGACGAGCCGCGCGCTTGCATACACCCCAGCGGAGAATCTCTCCTGCTGCAGGGCACGGATGACAGACCCTCCGACCCAGTAGCCGCTCAGAACGAAAAACACGATGACAGCTTGATGGCCCAGCGAAGCGAAGGCGTAGATCCCGGTTGTAACGGGGCTGGGGTCGACGACTTGCGAGTAGTCCTCGATGAACAGGGTGCGCAGATGGAAGATGACCACGAGAACCGCGGCGATGAAGCGAACCGCGTTCATCGCTAGGTTTACGCGTCCGGAGGGTTTCTCGATCGGGGTCACGCTTGCCATACAGTCGAACTCCGTTCTTGGCGCCTTGCGGCATGCTTACCCGGTGGCATCGGCGCGCTCGGCAATCGGGGCGACGGGCGCAACCGGCGACATCGTGAGCTTCCGGCGCGCCTGTGGGCGCGGTTCTCCCCCGCCACGACTACCTCCGCCTCGCCGGCGTCGATTTCAGGCGTGAGCAGCTTCCCTTTCAGATGAGGAGAAGGCATCGCTCGGCGCTATCCCCGGTCCCGCTCACGGGACCCGAGCCTAGCGCCCACTGATGTCTAAGTGTCCGCCTCAGTGCAGGTCGCGCACCCGGAGGAGCGAGAGCTTGCGATGCGTGAGCCCTGAGCGGACTCGAACCATGCTGCATCCGCCCCGCACGAGCTCATCGCGGATGTCAGCGGTCAGGACGAAGGGCTGCACCTGGCGCCAGCCATCGGCTGCGTCGTAGATGTGAGTCACTCGATACTTGCGCATGGTTACTCCCCTTCCGCGGACCGCCCCTGATCGATGCACGTCGGCACCCCGCTCCCGACACGACGCGACGATACGCCGCTTACGCCGCGGGCACAGGAGGCCTGAGCAAACCCAGGGCTACCACCCGTATCGACTACCGGTCGGGTTGCGCCGGCGCTGAGGTTCCGCCACAAACGGGCCGCCCGCGGCATCCGTCTTCCGCGTAGCGTGGCGTGCACCCGACGACCGTGAGGAGCCACCGTGGACACCACCGTCTTCTTCATCTCCGCATTGCTCTCCGTCGCTATGATCGCGACGGCCGCCGCCTACGGCCGACGCCGCAGTCGCTGACCGAACGCACACGTGGCTCTCACCCGTGACGCCCCCATCCGCCCGGGAGTCGCAGTCGCCGCCGCTATGGCAGGCGCACCAGCCGGGCGGGAAGTCCGACTGCGCGTCATCCTCTTTCTTCCCGCTGATCTCGCCTGTCCAGTCGACAGAGTGGTAGCCCCGGCTCGTGCGGAGCACAACGCCGAAAGGTATTCCCGCGCCGGTCACCGCTTCGAGGTCGAGCGCGTCGTATTCGATCACTAGTGAGGATGACAGCGCGGGGGCAGGGGCCCGCACCGCAGCGAGCGTCCGAAAAGCGACGCCCACCGACTGGTTGTCGCACATCGCAGACGCCGAGGGAAGGTCGTCGACGGTGTAGGGCTCACCGTTCTCATACATCCCCGCGACTCCCCAGTCAGCCCCGTAGCGTTCGACCATCCCGTATGACGATTCATCGACCGTGCATCCGGCGGCGGTCAGATGAGCCCGGTATCCGGCGATCACCTCCCCCGGGTCGCCGCTCGCAGGCGCAATGAGCCACCGAGAGGAACGCGAGCAGGTCCACGCGCTGAGATCGTGGACCCACCAGTTCCTCTGCCCCGGCGAGCAGACATCCGTGGTCTCCGTGGTCAGCACGACCCCGCCCGCCGCGCGCGAAAGCGCTGCTTCGGCCGCCGCCGCCGCATCCGCACGCTGCGCCACCGTGTACGGGTCGTACTCCTGCGGGTCGACGCGCCCCTGCGAACACGCGGCCATCGCGAGCACGAGGGCGACGCACCCGACGGTCGCGACGAACAGGCGGCGCGGCCTTCGCGCCGCACTCCGTCGCATCACGTCCAATCGGTCACCGCCCGGCTCGAGCGGCCGCTGCCGCGTCTGCCGAAGCGACCGGATGTCCCCGCGGCGCCACTCTAGCGATCACGGTCACCTGCGTGCCTTTCGCGCGTCCACGCGAGTGACATCGGCGCAACCTGACGGGCGAAGTCACATGCCCGGCGCCGTCACGACGGCGAGGCGCCCACCGGCAGAATCGCCTTATGAGAGTCCTCGCGACAATGCTCTTGCGTAGCCGACGGCCGCCTCGTAATGCCTCGCTGAGCGCACCCGCCGACACCGATCCGGTTGCCGAAGAGGAATCGGTCGCGGACGATCTCGCCGACTTGCTGCGAGCCCATGACGAGGACTTCTCGCAGTACGCACGGACTCTGGGCGCAACGCTGGGTCGCGGAGTCGCCGCCCTCGCGCTCGTCTCACTCTTCGCCCTCACCCAGCTCAACCCAGACGCGCCCCGGCTCGTCCTGCCACGGTTCGACGGCGGCGACGCACTCGCCGCGTTCGGTGTCGTCGGCCTGTTCGTCACCACTCTGCAACTCGCCGTACGAGACCCCGGGGCGCTTCAACAGCCCACAGCATCGGCAGGACGGCAGCAACTACTCACACTGATCGCCGCGCTGCTCGTGCCCACCTCGCTCGGCTTGGGCATCTACATCGCCATCCCCTACATGATCGAATCCGCGCCGACCGGCATCGACCTGGTGCGCGGCTTCGGCCCGATAGCTATCGGAATCCTCCTAGCGCTATTCGCGGCAGACGCCGCTGCGGCAGTCCCCCTCCCACCGACCGACCCAGCTGTGCGTCGCACGCGCGGGAAGATTGCCGCGGAAGAACAGCGCGCAGCCCTTTCCGCGCTCAAGCTCCGCGCGGGGCCGTCATCCGTGCGTGGGGTGATCGGCGACATTGCGCGCATCGTCGGTCTTGTGGTTGCTCAGCTCCTCGTGCTCAACGCGGTCACACCTGCCGACATTGAGGTGGTCGTGGCGCGCGCCGCCGCATTGACGGCTTTCGCCGTCTTCGTCACGGCTGCCGTGTACGACACGTTCGTCGCGGCCGCTCGCCGCCGGTGGTCACCGCTCACACCCGCGTTCTTGCCGTTCATCCTCGCCGTGGTCGGCGTCTCGGGGACGATCGTCATCGCGAGTATCGAATCGGCCGACGGGACGAACCCGGTCCGCGCTGCGGCCGACGCTCTTCTTCGATTCGCCGTCGTCACCTGCAGCAACGCCGGCATGGCGTTCTATCTCACCGGCCGGCGACGGCGGCCGCGCTCCGACGATGGTCCCGCCGAGAGCCGGCTTCTCCGAGCGATCGCAATCAAGCTCGCAGAAAGCAAGGCGAACCGGCTCGACGACGGTGTCCTGCGGGACGAGAGCAGGCGCCCTGCGACGCTGCCGTTGAACCGGCTCGCTGTCATCAGTCCGTTCGTCAGCGTCATGTTCCCCCTCGGGCTGATACTCGCCGCCGCAGCGCGCGAACAGATCGCCACGGTCTCACCGCCGGAAGAGCGCGGCGAAGGGTGGGCGCGAGCCGCGGAGGTGATCTCGTGGGCCGTTGCAAGCCTCGTGCTGATCGTCCCCGCCGTGGCACTCGCGATTTCCACCGCAACCACCACGTGAGTCGGCACTGCCAACCAGCCCGTCTCTCGATCTATCCCTCGATTCGTCATGGAGAGACGACAAATCCAGGAGCTCGCTGTAGAGAAACGGGCTGCGCCGGGGCCGCCCATTCCTCCCCAACCGAGCCGCAAAATTGTTCTCCCCAGATGTACGGATATTCGAGGCGAATGTCTGACCCCCTGGCAATAATGGGAACATGTCAACGAACGGCGACAGCGCACACGAACCGGATGCCGGCTCGTCGAGCTCGCCGTACGCCGGCATCGTCGATCGGGTCTCTCACGCAGACGATCTGCTCCACGCGGCGAACATCGCGATGACCCGTGCGCTCGCCGAGGCGGGGCGCAGCGCTCTGCGCGTCGCTGCGCGCTCGGGCGAGCGGCCGCGCGGCATGGGCTCCGACATGGAGATGCGCTCGATCGCCGCCGAGATCGCCGGGGTGCGTCGGTCGCACGACCGCCGCGCGCAGAGCGAGATCGACCACGCGCTGACCATCGTCGACGACTACCCCGCTGTGTTCGAGGCGTGGGAGCAGCAGCGCATCACGCGCGACCACGTCGACGTCGTCGTCCGGATGGGATGCGGCCTCGCCGACGACATCCGCGACGACTATGCGCGCGAGGCGATCTCGATCTGCGAGCGCGATATCGCCTCGCGCGTGCGAGAGCCGCTCCGCAACCTCGCCGCCCGCATGGGGTCCGAGTCCTTCGCCGAGCGACACCGCACCGCCGCGGCAAAGCGAGGCGTTTGGGTGACGCACGGCACCGACGGCATGTCCGAACTCGGCGCCACCCTGCCGACCGTGATCGCCGCGGGCATCCACGACCGCCTCACCGCCATGGCGCAGTCCGTCAAAGACGCTCGTGCCGCCGCCGGGGAGGCGCCTGCGGATGGTCCGGCTGGGGATGCTGCCGCGGGTGAGGGCTCCGCGGCGGGTGAGGGTTCTGCGGCGGCGGATGCTGCGGCGCCGGCCGATGGTGGCGCGCCTGATGTCCGCACGATGGATCAGCTGCGCGCCGACATCCTCGGCGACCTGCTGCTGGGCGGCGCCCCCGTCGTCGACCCGACGTACGGCAGCGACGCCGCCGGGCCGCTGGGTGCGATCCGGGCGCAGGTCCAGGTGACGCTGACATCCGAGACGGTGACCGGCGTCGACGACGCCCCCGCCGAGCTCGTGGGCGCCGCGCTCATCGACGCCGACACCGCCCGCAAGCTCGCCGGCCGCGCCAAAATCTGGAACCGGCTCTTCATCGACCCGATCACCCGCACCCCGGTCGAAGTCGACACCTACCGGCCCACCGCGGCGATGAGCCGCCTACTCAAAGCGCGCGATCAGCACTGCCGATTCCCCGGATGCCGCAGAGCCGCGATCCGATGCGAACTCGACCACACCATCGATTACGCCCTCGGCGGGCACACCCACATCTTCAACCTCGCCCACCTGTGCCAACGACACCATTCGATGAAGCAATTCACGAAATGGGAGGTCAGGCAGGTCGGCGGCGGGGTTTTGGAGTGGACCTCACCGCTGGGCCGGGTGTACCGCGAAGACGTTCCGATCCCGTCGGTGTGTTTCGTTCCCGACGCCGGCGGGGCGCCACCACCCGTGGTGGGCAACGACGAGCCACCGCCCTTCTGAGCTGGCCGGCGCTGGCCGACGCTGCCCGGCGCCGTCACACGCCCCGGATGCGCTCCGCTTCGGCGAGCACGACCGGATCCTCGCATCCACGTGCGAACCCCGCGATCCGCCGGTCGATGTCGCGCTGCAGGATGATCGCGCCGATGCGCTCCGCCAGCGGCGCGAGCCACGCCGGACGGCAGGCGAAGTTGTAGCGCCACACCGCGAGCGAGCGCGAGGGGTCACCCTCGACCGGACTGAACCGCCATCCGCCGCCCATCCGAGCGAAGAACCACGAGCCTTTCGTCATCTTCATCCCGACGTTCGACGGCGGCTTGTATGAGACGTACTCGCTCTCCATCGCCAGCCCGAATCGCTGCACCGTGTACGTGCGGACGCCCTTCGCGGGCCGATCCGCGCCGATCAGGTGCTGTCGCCGGATGAAGGGATCCCACCGCTTCCGTACCTCGCCCTGCGTCTGCGACACCGCGAACGCGACGTCGACGGGCACGGGAACGACGCAACGCGACTCGACGACCGGCATCCGCCCATCGTGGCATGCCCCCGCCGCGCGTCCTGCTCCCGCGGCGCATACTAAGAATCATGCGCAGCGTCCCCCTCGGTCAGAGCAACATCCAGGTCCCCAACGTCGTCGCGGGCATGATGCGGATCGAGGAGCTCTCCGACGACGACATCCGCGCCCTCTACGACCGCTGCCGCGAGGTCGGCGTCGACTTCTTCGACCACGCCGACCTCTACGGCTCGTCGCGCCACGCGTGCGAGCGACGCTTCACCGAAGCGCTCAAGCTCACGGCATCCGAGCGCGACGAGATCACGCTGCAGACCAAGACCGGCATCGTCGCCGACGACTGGCACTTCGACCACTCGTACGAGCACATCGTGGCCTCCGCCGAGGAGTCGCTCGAAGCGCTCGGGACCGACCGCATCGACGTGCTGCTGCTCCACCGCCCCGATGCTCTCGTCGAGCCCGACGAGGTCGCCCGCGCGTTCGACCACCTCGAGTCATCGGGCAAGGTCCGCGCCTTCGGCGTCTCGAACCACACGCCCCGCCAGATCGACCTGCTGAAGACGGCGGTGACTCAGCCGCTCGTGGCCAACCAGGTGCAGCTGTCGATCACGCACTCGACGATCATCGCCCAGGGGCTCGCGTCGAACATGGCCGGCGAAGACGACTCGATCACCCGTGACGGCGGCGGACTCGTCGACTACTCGCGCATCAACGGCATCACGCTCCAGGCCTGGTCTCCGTTCCAGAAGGGCTTCTTCGACGGCGTCATCTTCGGTGCCGAGGAGTACCCGGAGCTCAACGCCAAGCTCGACGAGCTGGCCGCGAAGTACGGCGTCACCCCGACCGCCATCGCGACGGCGTGGATCACCCGCCACCCCGCCGGAATGCAGGTCGTGCTCGGCACCACGAACCCCCAGCGCGTCGCGGATGCCGCCGAAGGCAGCGACATCCCCCTGACGCGAGGCGAGTGGTACGGGCTGATCCAGGCCGCCGGGCACAAGGTGCCCTGAGCCCGGGAGACCTACTCGCAGCCGATGCCGTCGCCGTCCCGGTCGAGGTGACGCCCGTAACCGGGATCCCCCGTCCGGACGGGGGCGGCGCCGGCGTTCCGGGCCGCCGTGCAGTTGTCGTAGTACGTGGATGCCGGTGCCGCGGGTGCCTGCGCAGCCGGTGCCTGAGCAGCGGGGGCTTGCACCGTCCGGGCGGACAGCTGGCCCTCGAGGTCCGAGATCCGGGCCGCGCGAGCATCGAGCTCGGTCTGCGACGCCGTCGCCGCGGTCTGCATCTCGGTCACCTGAGCGGTGGCGGTCTCGAGCGCCGCGGTCGCCGTTGCGAGGTCGTCGAGCGCCTCATCCAGATCCGCGCGGGCGTCGGTCAGCGCCGTGTCGTTCTCGACAGCCACCGTCTCGGCGTCGGCGACATCCGTCTCGAGCGAGGCCACCTGGTCCTTCAGCGACGTCACCTCGGACTGCGCACCCGCGCCTCCGGCGCCACCGCCGAGCAGCAACCCGGCCACGAGCGCCGACCCGGACGTGATCAGCGCCGCCTTGCGCGACATCGGACGCGCCAGGAACGACGGCTTGCCATCGGCGCGCAGGCTCGATCCGGCCATGTTCTCTTCTCCCCCATCGCCGCGCCCCCGCGCGGCCCCGCCGTCATCATCGCGGGACGCGCATCGCCGCGCCACGCACGCGCGGTACGAGCGTCGCAATACGGACCGCCCGCGCGCGTTCCGATCCGGTCAGGTGCCGCAGAACGTCTGGTAGCCGGCCGCGAAGTCCGGACCCGCCGGCTGGGCGTACCGCTCCGCGCCCGCGCGCTCGGTGAACGGGGTCGACAGGACGGTCGTCAGCCAGCCGAGCGGCTCGAGGTTCCCGGCGGTCGCCGCGGCGAGCGCTTCCTCGACGAGATGGTTGCGCGGCACGTAGATCGGGTTCGCGGCATCCATCACCTCGGCGTCGGGCGCATGTACGCGCCACCGATCGAGCCAGCCGGCCAGCGCCGGATCCGCGCCGAGCGACGCCTCGAGACCGGCCGCGTCGCCCCGCCCGGCAGCAGACAGCGACCGGAACGTCGAGGTGTAGTCCGCGCGCTTGCGCTCGAGCATCTCGTGGAAGTCACCGGCGAGCGCCTCGACCTGCTCATCGGAGACTCGCGCATCGGCGAGCCCGAGCTTGCGCCGCATGCCCGCCGCCCGGGCCTCGGCGAACCGGGGCCGGAACTCCGCCAGGACGCCCTGCGCCAGCTCGACCGCGCGTTCGAGGTCGTCGTCGAACAGCGGCAGCATCGCCTCGGCGAGCCGCGCGAGGTTCCACTCGGCGATGTACGGCTGATTGCCGTAGGCGTAACGCCCGCCGGTGTCGATCGAGCTGTACACGGTCGCCGGGTCGTACGCGTCCAGGAAGGCGCACGGACCGTAGTCGATCGTCTCGCCCGACACCGTCATGTTGTCGGTGTTCATCACGCCGTGGATGAAGCCGACCAGCATCCAGCGGGCGACGAGGTCGGCCTGCGCCGCCACGACCGCGCGGAACAGTCCGAGCGCGGGCACATCCTCGTCCGCCGCCTCGGGGTGGTGCCGCGCGATGGCGTAGTCGACGACCGCGCGCAGCACGGCGATGTCGCCCGTCCCCCGCGCGAACTCGACGCTGCCCACCCGCAGATGGCTCGACGCCGTCCGCACGAGCAGCGCTCCCGGCAGTGCCGCCTCACGCAGCACCTCGCGCCCCGTCGCGACGACGGCGAGCGACCGGGTCGTCGGGATGCCGAGCGCATGCATCGCCTCGCTCATCACGTACTCGCGCAGCATCGGCCCGACGGCCGCGAGCCCGTCGCCGGCCCGCGCGAAGGGCGTCGGTCCGGAGCCTTTCAGATGGATGTCGCGGAGCGATCCGTCCGGCGCGGTCAGCTCGCCCAGCAGCAGCGCCCGCCCATCGCCGAGCCGCGGCGAGAAACCGCCGAACTGGTGACCGGCGTAACCCTGGGCGACCGGCTGCGCGCCCTCCGGCAGCGCGGCACCCACGAGAAGGTCGACCCCCTCGGGGCTGCGCAGGAACCCGGCATCCAGCCCCAGCTCGTCGGCGAGCGCCTCGTTGAGCACGAGCAGCCGCGGCGCGGGCGCCGGATCCGCCGACCACGGCCGCGCGAGCGCGGGCAGCGCGTCAGCGAAGTCGTGCGACAGCGAGAGCGTGACGGGAGTCATGAATCGAGGCTACGCGCGGTGCGCCGCACCGGGGCCGCAGGTTTGACAGAGTGGAGTGATGGCGATCGAAACGACCGACCACTCCGCCCCGATCCACGACCTGTTCCGCACGGTGGCCGAAGACCGCCGCCGCCTGGCCCAACGTTTCCGCAGAGCTTCGCCGGCCGCCTCGCTCGCGCAATCGGTCTGCTTCGCCCTGATCATCGCCGTACCCGCCCTCGGCGTCGGCATCCCGACGATCGTCGCCTTCGTCGTGGTCGTCGGCGCGCTCGTCGGTGTCGAGATGTTCTTCCGCCGCCGCCTCGGCATGGCGATCGACCTGCCGGCGGGATGGCGCAGCTGGGCCGTGGGCTTCGCTCTCGCGGTCGTCGTCCTCGGGCTCGCCGTCACCTCGATGGCCCTCGCGGTGATCGGGCAGGGCGGCTGGATCGCGCTGACGGCCGGTGCCGGTCTCGTCGTCTCGTTCCTGGGTGTGACCGCCTACGACCGCACCTTCGCCGCCGACGTCGTCCGCCCGTTCGCCCGCGCTCCGCGCTCTGCGGCCCCATTCGCCGACGCCCAGCGCTTCCGGCTGAGCGCCGCCCTCCGCCCGGTCACGTCGGCGCGCGTCGACGTCCTGGCAGAGAGCCTCGGGCACGGGAACGGCGAGCAGCCGAGCGTGCAGGGGCACCTGAGCGCGCTGGAACGCGAGGGGCTCGTCAGCATCACGCATGCGGATGCCGCACCCTCCGCCTCGCTGACGAAGGCGGGCCGACGCGAGTTCGACGGCCGGCTCGCGGCCGGCCTCCGCGGCGAGGCTGGCGAAACCGGCGCGTAACGCACCGACACCGGCAGGAAACGCTGTCCTGCCAAGCTCGGCACATCCCCCGAGGACCGTGGGCTCGGAGCCCCACGAGAGCCTGTCGTCCTGAGTGCACCCGACCCAGGAAAGGGGCTGCTTCCGCATGCCTGCTCGCCCATCGATCACCCTCGCGCCCGCCCTCGCCGGCGTCGTCGCGCTGACCGCGGCACTCGCCGCGGCGCCGGCCGCGGTGGCCGCACCACCCACCGCGACCTTCGCGATCGGCGTCGCCGCCACCGCCACCGCCACGGAAGGCGACCGCATCGACGTCGTCCTCACGGCGACCGACGTCGTCGACCTCTACGCCTACGACCTCGACGTCTCCGTGCCGGGCGCTCTGCTCGATTACGTCGACGACTCGGCCACCGGTCCCGACGGCGGCTTCACCGCTGCACGCGAGACCGCGAGCGGCACGATCACCGTCACCCACTCCCGCCTCGGCACCTCGCCCGGCCTCGCGTCCGACCCTGGCGCTCCCCTCACGCTCGCAACGCTCTCGTTCACCGCCGAGGGCGCCGGGGCCGCCGAGATCGCGCTCCCGAGCGTCCGCCTCGTCGGCGGCACCGGCGAGACGGCGACGGCGACGGATGCCGCGACCACCGACATCACGATCGCCGCCCTTCCCGTCGCCGAGCCCGAACCCGAACCCGAACCCGAACCCGAACCGTCGGCGAGCGCGCCCGTCGTGGGCACCCCGGCTGCCGGATCCGGAAGTTCCGCCTCCGGCGGCGGAGCCGCGAGCGGATCGCTCTCGGCCACCGGCGGCGACGCGACGCCCATCGTGCTGAGCGCGGCGCTCGGTGCCGCCCTCCTCGCCGCGGGCACCGTGATCGTCCTGCGCCGTCGGGCGGTGAACGCATGAACCGCCGGCTGATCGTCCCCGCCGCCGCCGTCGGCGCGCTGCTGACCTGCGGTGTCGCCGCCCCCGCCGCTGCGGTGCCCGCCGTGGCCGCAGCGGCCGCGCCCACCGTCGGGGCCGCGTTCCTCGCGCCCTACTACACCGAGCTCGACCTCACCGGCGATGACAGGGTCACCACGGATGACCTCGCCGTCGTCGCGGCGTTCATCGGGAGCACCGACACCGACGCCGATTGGGCGGAAGCAGGCGCGTACGACCTCGACGGGGACGGGGCGATCACGGCATCCGACATCGCCCTCGTCTCCGAGCGGGCCATCTACGACGACGGTCCCTTCGAGATCGTCGAGGCCGACGTCGTGTCGATGCAGGCGGCGATGAACGCCGGGGTCGTCACTTCGGTCGAGCTCACCCAGCAGTATCTCGACCGCATCGCCGCCTACGATCGCGCGGTGATCGAGCCCGGCGGACGGCCGCTCAACTCGATCATCACGACCGGCGACGCCGCCGCCCTCGCCGCCGCGGCATCGGCCGACACCGTTCGCGCCGAGCAGGGCATGACGAGCATGCTGCTCGGTGTGCCGATCGCGGTGAAGGACAACTACAACACCGTCGACATGCCCACCACGGCCGGCTGCGGATGCTGGAACGACAACCGCACCGCCTCGGACGCGCACATGGTCGAGGGCCTGCGCGCCGACGGCGCGGTCATCCTCGCCAAGGCGAGCATGGACGAGTTCGCCATCAACCTGTCGTCGCAGTGGTCGGCTTACCAGCCGGCGGGCACCGCCCTCACCGTCTCGAGCCCGTACGCGACGAACCGCAGCTCCGGCGGATCGTCAGGAGGGACGGGCGCCGCCATTGCGAGCAACCTCGCCGCGATCGGTTTCGGCACCGACACGGGCGGCTCGATCCGCATCCCGTCGACCTACAACCAGCTCGTGGGCGTGCGTCCGACGGTCGGACTCGCGAGCCGCGACGGCATCGTGCCGCTCGCGCTCTCGCAGGACACCGGCGGCCCGATGGCGCGCTCGGTCACCGACGCGGCGGTCGCTCTCGACGCCGTCGTGGGCGCCGATTCGGCGGATCCGGTGACAGCTCGCCAGGAGGGGCTCGTCCCCGCCAGCTACACCGCTTCACTCGACGCCGACGCCCTCCGCGGCGCGCGCATCGCCGTGATCACGGGTCTGCCGACCTCGCAGAACATGGTCGGCAGCAACGCCACGACGCAGCGCCTGTTCAGCGCTGCGCGTGAGACGCTCGAAGCGCAGGGCGCGGAGGTCGTCGAGCTCGCGGCGCCCGAGGGATTCAGCGGCATCCTGAGCGAGGGAAGCGGCAGCGCCGTCGAGTTCGGGTACGACCTGCAGGCCTACATCGACGACTACCTGAACCCGGCGGTCGGCGCCCGGAGCCTCGCGGCCATCGCGCAGTCGCCGAACATCGCGCCGAACCGCGGCCCATCGACGTACGGGCCGCGCTCGACCGTCACCCCGCAGCAGTACGAGGACTGGGCGGGACCGGCGGGATCGCACACGCTGCAACTCGCCCGCGGAAAGCAGATCGTCACGGAGTTCCTCGACGCGAATGACATCGACGCGATCATCTATCCCAGCGGCACCCCCTACGGCACGGTCGGCAGCAACATGCGGTTGAGCCCGAACACGGGCCTTCCGGCCGTGACGGTGCCGATGGGCCAGGCGAGCGCGACCGAGCAGATCCCCGGCGCCGGCGTGAACCTCGAGTTCCTGGGACGCGATTTCGCCGAGGGCACCCTGCTGGGCCTGGCGTTCTCGTTCGAGCAGGCGACCGGCGCACGGACGACGCCGGCGCTGTACGGCCCGCTTCCGGCAGGCTGATCGTTCCCGTGACGCGGGTGGGTCGTTTACACCCGCGTCACGGGAAGTTGGTATGAAAGAGTGTCGGTGCCGTCGGGGCCGCGGAGAGAGAGCATGATGCGTCTGTCGGTCATCGGTTGCGGTTACCTCGGGGCGGTCCACGCGGCCGCCATGGCATCCATCGGGCACGAGGTCGTCGGAATCGACGTCGACGAGCGCAAGATCGCCTCGCTCTCGAACGGCGAAGCCCCCTTCTTCGAGCCCGGTCTGCAGGAGATCCTGAGCGAGGGTCTCGCGTCGGGCCGACTCCGCTTCTCGACCGACATGGCGGATGCCGCGGGCGCCACCGTCCACTTCATCGGCGTCGGCACCCCGCAGCAGAAGGACGGCTACGCCGCCGACCTGACCTACGTCAACGCCGCCGTCGACGCGCTCATCCCGCACCTGGCCGAGGGCGACATCGTCGCGGGCAAGTCGACGGTCCCCGTCGGCACCGCGGCCACGCTCGCCGAGCGCGTGACCCCCACCGGCGCCACGCTCGTCTGGAACCCCGAGTTCCTGCGCGAGGGCTGGGCGGTGCAAGACACCGTCGACCCCGACCGCCTCGTCGCGGGCGTCCCCGCCGGGCCGGAAGGCGAGCGCGCCGCCGACATCCTGCGGGAGGTCTACCACCCCTCGGTCGCCAAGAACACGCCGTTCATCATCACCGACCTCGCCACCGCCGAGCTCGTCAAGGTCGCCGCGAACGCATTCCTCGCGACCAAGATCAGCTTCATCAACGCGATGGCCGAGATCGCCGAGGTCACCGGCGCCGACGTCACGACCCTGGCCGACGCGATCGGCCACGACGCCCGCATCGGCCGCCGCTTCCTCGGGGCCGGCATCGGCTTCGGCGGCGGCTGCCTGCCGAAGGACATCCGCGCGTTCTCGGCTCGCGCCGAGGAGCTCGGCCGCGGCGAGTCGGTCGCGTTCCTGCGCGAGGTCGACGCCATCAACATGCGCCGCCGCGACCGCGCCGTCGACCTCGTCGTCAGCGCCTTCGGCGGATCGGTGTTCAAGAAGAACATCACGGTGCTCGGCGCCGCGTTCAAGCCGCACAGCGACGACACCCGCGATTCCCCCGCACTCGACGTCGCCGTACGCCTGCACGGTCTCGGTGCCTGGGTCACCGTGACCGACCCCGAGGCGATCGAGAACGCCCGCCGCATCCACCCTCAGCTGAACTACGTCGAGGACCGCGACGAGGCCCTCCGCGCCGCCGACGCCGTCATCGTCGTCACCGAGTGGGACGAGTACCGCCGCGAGCTCGACCCCGCGCACGCCGCGACGCTCACCGCCGGCCGGCTCATCGTCGACGGCCGCAACTGCCTCGACGCCGACGCCTGGCGCGCGGCCGGCTGGGACTACCGCGGCATGGGCCGCCCCTGACCCACCCACCGCCGACATACACCACCGCGCCGGATCGAGCATCTGCAACCTGCACGCTCGTCCCGCAGGCGATGATGAAGCGATGCCCGCACACCGCGACCCGAGAACCAGTCCCCTCCTGGCGGAGCGGCCTCTGAACCACGGCATCACCCGCGCACTCGACGCCGCTGAGATCATAGACGGCTTCGGCACGGATGTCGCCGCCACCCTCGACTGGGCGGTCGCGGTCGGCGCCGCACGGCCCGCCGAGCGCCCGGTGGTCGACGACTGGTCACTGCTGGCATCGGTGGCGAGCGTCGACGTCGCCGCTGCCCGCATCCTCGAACCCCACCTCGACGCGCTCGACATCCTCGACCAGGCGCATCGTCTCGACGTGAACGTCGACGTCGCCCTCGAGTCCATCGGAGCGAGCGCGAACTCGACCTGGGGTGTGTTCGCCGCCGAAGCACCGGGCATGCGACTCGATGCCCACCGCGCCGCCGACGGGTGGCGGCTGTCGGGAACGAAGCCGTGGTGCTCGCTCGCGGGTCAGCTCACCCATGCACTCGTCACCGCCTGGGTGGGCGACGACCGCCGGCTGTTCGCCGTGGCGCTGCGACCACCCGAGGTCGTCCCGCACACCGGCCCCTGGCACGCCCGCGGGCTCCCGCAGGTGGTGAGTGCGCCGGTCGACTTCGCCGACGCGCCCGCGGTGCCCATCGGAGAAGCCGGCTGGTATCTGCGTCGTCCGGGCTTCGCACACGGCGGGATCGGCGTCGCCGCCTGCTGGTGGGGCGGAGCCCTCCCCCTTCGAGACGCGCTGCTCGAGGCGACTCGACGTCCCGGCGCCGACCAGCTGTCACGGGTCCACCTCGCCCGCGTCGACACCGCACTGTGGAACGCACGACTGGCGCTGAAAGCCGCGGCCACGATCATCGACGCCGACCCGGACCCGGCAATGATCGCCGGCCGGGTCCGGGCGATCGTGTCGGATGCCGTCGAGACGGCGCTGACGGAGTCTGCGCGAGCGCTCGGCCCCTTGCCCCTCGTGGCCGACGAGAGCCATGCCCGCCGGGTCGCCGATCTGCAGATCTACATCCGTCAGCACCACGGCGAACGCGATCTCGCTCGCCTCGGCGGCAGCGTGAGCGAAGGGCGCGGCCAATGGTGAGCTTCAGCCACCGCGATCCCGGCACCCCCGAAGCGACGTGGGCCGCGGCCTTCGCCGAACGGTCGCTGCCGGTGCTGCCCGAGGATTTCGACCACCTCCTCGTCGTCGCCGCCCATCCCGACGACGAGACTCTCGGCGCCGCCGGCCTGATGACGCGCACCGCCCGGCGCGGAGCAACGGTCTCCGTCATCATCGCGACCGACGGTGAAGGATCGCATCCCGATTCACCGACGCACACGCCCGACGAGCTGGCCACGCTCCGTCGAGACGAGGCCGAGCGCGCACTCGAGCACCTCTCACCCGCCATCCGACGGCGTTTCCTCGGTCTCCCCGACGGCCGGACCGACGACCACCGCGACGAGATCGCCGGCGCGATCGCAGACGCGCTCGGCGACGAACCGGTCCCCGAACGCACGCTCGTGGTCTCGACATGGACAGGTGACGGCCATCGCGATCACCGCGTCGTCGGCGAGGTCGCCGCGGCGGTATGCGCTGACCGCGACGTCCCGTGGCGGGCCTACCCGATCTGGCTCTGGCACTGGGGTTCCCCCGACGACGCGCCCTGGGACGACGTCGACCTCGTCGACCTCGACGGGGATGCGCTCGAGCGCAAGCGGGCCGCCATGCGCCTCCACCGCACACAGGTCGAGCCGCTCTCGGCGGCCGCGGGGGACGAGGAGATGCTCCACGGGGGAATGCAGCAGCACTTCGAGCGCGGGTTCGAGGTCTTCGCGCGTCCCCCGCGCCGCACCGGCAGCCTCCCCCGCGACTTCTTCGACGCCTTCTACCGCCGAAACGGTGACGACCCCTGGGGGTTCGACTCGCGGTGGTACGAACAGCGCAAGCGCACGATCACGATGGCGACCATGCCCCGCGCACGCTACCGGTCCGCCCTCGAGCTCGGCTGCTCGACGGGTGCGCTCACCGCGCTCCTCGCCGACCGCTGCGAGGCCGTGCTCGCCCTCGACATCGCCGACGCTCCGCTCGCCGTCGCCAGACGTCGCCTCGGCGAGCGCGCGGGGGTTCATCTCGCTCGCGCCGAGCTGCCCGCCGAGTGGCCCGCCGGCGAGTTCGACCTCATCGTCGCGTCCGAGGTGGGCTACTACTGGGACCCCGCTGACCTGGCCCGGGCGATCACGCGGATCGCCGCATCTCTCGCGCCCGACGGCCACCTCATCGCCTGCCATTGGCGTCACCCCGTGGCGGAGTACCCGCTCTCGGGAGATGAGGTCCACGCGGCTCTCGATGCCGAGCACGCCCTGACCCGGCTGGCCCGGCACGAGGAGGAGGACTTCATCCTCGAGGTGTTCGGACGAACGCATGCACGATCGGTCGCGGTCGAGACGGGCCTCATTCCGTGAGCCCGATCGCCGTGGCCGTCGTCGTCCCCGTGCACGACGAAGCGGCGCTGCTCGATGCCTGCCTCGCTGCGCTGACCGCCGCGGTCGCTCACGCGCGTCGAACCCATCCCGGCATCCGGGTCGCACCCGTCGTCGTCCTTGACGCCTGCACCGACGCCTCGGAGCAGATCGCGAGGTCGTGGCCCGTCGGCATCCGCCGCATCGACGCGCGCCGCGTCGGCACCGCACGCCGGAGAGGGGTCGAGGCGGCTCTCGCCGAGCTCGGCGACCCCGCGCCCGAAGACACCTGGATCGCGACGACCGACGGTGATTCCACCGTGCCGCTCGCCTGGCTGAGCCACCAGCTCGATCTCCGCGCCGCCGGCGCCGAGGTCGTCCTCGGAACCGTGCGCCCCGATTTCGCCGACCTCACGTCGGCCCACACCGCGCACTGGCTCGCCACGCACCCCCGGGGACGACCCGCCGGCAACGTGCACGGCGCGAACCTGGGGATGAGCGCCGCCGCCTACCGCGCAGCGGGCGGATTCCCCGATCTCGACGAGCACGAGGATGTCGAGACGGTCCGAGCCGCGCGCGCCGCCGGTGCGCGGGTCGTGGCCACCGACGTCAACGAGGTCACGACCTCGGGCCGGTTCGAGGGCCGGACTCCCGGGGGATACGCGGCCTTCGTCCACGCGACGCACCAGCGCATCTCAGGTCAGGTGTCACCTTGAGGCACTGAGGTCCTCAGGCCGCGCGCATCGTCACCGGGCGCGGCACCGACGGTTCACCTGAGGGTCATCCCCCCGCCACCGGACCATCATCCTCTCGGACGCCCCCGTCCGTAGGGTGCTCCGCGTGCCCGCCCTCACCTCACGTCTCTCCCGCCCGGCCCCGAGAACGCGCCGCGGCGCAGTCGCACTGCTCGCCGTCGTCACCGCGACCGCTGCGAGCATCGGCGCCCTGAGCCCGGCATCCGCCGTCGCCGCGCCCGACACGGGCGGACTCGACCTCGGCGGCGGGAACTCGTCGATGCTCAGCGCCGACGCTCAGACGCTCGCGCCCGGACTGGAGCTCACCGACTTCCGCCGGCTGCAACCCGCCGGCTGGGTGACCGGCCACGTGATGCGCGCCGACCTCACGACACCGACCCTGTCGCTCGACGTGCTCGACGCCGGCACGGTGTCGGGTGGTGCCATGCTCAGCGACCAGATCGCCGGCACCGGTGCGGTCGCGGCGATCAACGGCGACTACTTCGACATGAACTACTCGACCGCACCGGTCGGCACGAACGTGTCACCGACCGAAGGTCTGCGTACCGCGGCCCCCGGCATGCGCCAGGCGTTCACGATCTCCGACGGACTCGCCGCCGTGCAGGCCCTGACCTCGGACGCCACGGTCGCCGTCGACGGCACCGTGCACCGACTGGCCGGCGTCAACAGCCCCGACATCGGCGTCGACGGCATCGGGTGGTACACCCCCGCGTGGGGCTCCCACCCGTTGAGCCGCCCGCTCGGCGGACCCGCCGAGATCGCCGGCTCGATCGCCCGCGTCACGGTGCAGGACGGCGTCGTGACCGAGGTCACCACCGACGCGGCATCCGTCACGGGCACGACGGCCATCGCCGACGGCTCCGGCGTGCTCATCGGCCGTGACGGCGGCGCCACCACGCTGGCCGCCTTCGAGGTCGGCGACACGGTCGAGGTCACGGTCGAGGCGTCCGCCGACGTCGACCTCGCCGTCAGCGGGTCGCAGCGCATGATCGTCGACGGCGTGCAGACCGACGAAGACCAGGTCGAGGCGGCCCGCACCGCCATCGGCGTCAACCGCGACGGCACGGAGGTCACCGTCGTCACCATCGACGGACGCGCCGGCGACAGCCGCGGCATGACCATCCGAGAGCTCGGCGACCTCATGCTCGACCTCGACGTCTACAACGCCGTCAACCTCGACGGCGGCGGCTCGACGATGCTCGCCGTGCGCGAACCCGGTGACGCCGAGGCGTCCATCCACAACCGCCCCTCCGACGGGGGCGAGCGCGTCGTCGCCAACAGCCTCGCCTTCTTCTCGTCGGCCCCGGCCGGCGTCGTCGACGACGTGAAGGTCGCACCGGCCCTCGACGCGGCCGGCTCCGACGCCGTCTTCCCCGGGCTCCACCGCACGCTGGCCGGCACCGGCCTCGACGCCAACCTCACGGGGGTCGACGTCATCGGCGATTTCTCCGCGACGGATGCCGCTGTCACGGTGTCTGCGTCGGGTGACGCGACGGCGCTCGTCGCGGGCGTGACCCCGGGCACCGCCACCGTCTCGTTCGAGGCCGAGGGCAAGACCGCGACCACCGAGGTGCGGGTGCTCGGCGACCTCGAGCGGGTGCGCCCGTCGTCGACGGTCGTCGCCCTGCCCGAGCCCGGCCAGACCGCGACCGTCCGCCTCACGGGTCTGGACGCCGACGGCTTCACCGCGCCGCTCGAGACCGCCGACGTCAGCGTCGAGCACGGGGCCGACGTGACCGTCGAGCGGAACGGCCTGGACGCGTTCCTCATCACCCCGACCACCGACAGCGGCTCGGCGACGGTGACCTTCACCGCCGGTGGACGCAGCGTCGACGTCGCGGTGACCATCGGCTACCGCACCATCTCGGTGGCCGATTTCACCGACGCGGCGTCGTGGACCGCCGGAGTCGCGCGTGCGACCGGTGAGCTCACCCCGACCACCGGCCCCGACGGTCGAGCCGCGCTGCGCATGACCTACGACTTCACCACCACCACCAGCACGCGCGGCTACTACGCGATCGCTCCGGAGCAGGTCGATGCCGCGTCGGGCCGCGTGCTCGAGGGCCAGCCGCAAGCGATCACGCTGTGGATCGACGGCGACGGCTCGGGCGCCTGGCCCCGCCTGCAGATGCGAACCGGCACCGACACGACGATCAACCTCGACGGCCCCATGATCGACTGGACCGGCTGGCGCCAGGCACGCTTCACCGTGCCGGCGGGCACGGCGTATCCGCTGACATTCCAGCGTGTGCGCATTATGGAGACCCGGTCGTCGGCCACCTACCACGGCGACATCGCCATCTCCGGCCTCGAGTCGATCGTCGCACCCGACGTCGACCAGCCGGTGGCCCCGAAGGTGTTCGACCCGGTGATCGTCACCGACGGCAGCGTCGACGGCCGCTCCCAGCGGATCGCGGTCATGAGCGACGCGCAGTTCGTCGCCCGCAACCCCGATTCCGAGGTCGTCGTCGCCGCACGCGAGACACTGCGCGAGATCGTCGCGGCCGAGCCCGACTACCTCGTCATCAACGGAGACTTCGTCGACGAGGCATCCGTCGCCGACTTCGAGCTCGCTGCCCGCATCCTCGACGAGGAGGTCGGCGACCGTGTGCCCTACATCTACGTGCCCGGCAACCACGAGATCATGGGCGGCGCGATCTCGAACTTCACCTCGGCGTTCGGCGCGGCGTTCCGATCCGTCGACCTCGGCTCGACGCGCATGATCACCCTGAACTCGTCGGCCGGCTCGTTCCGGGCGTCGGGCATGGAGCAGCTGGAGTTCCTGGACTCCGAGTTGGCCGCCGCGGCGGAGGACTCGTCGGTGACGGGCGTGCTCGTCTTCTCGCACCACCCGGCCGACGACCCGCTGCCGTCGAAGGCGAGCCAGCTCTCCGACCGCTACGAGGCGGCGCAGTTCGTGTCGACGCTCGCGGCCTTCCGCGCCGACACCGGCAAGTCGGTCGCCATGGTGAACGGCCACGTCGGCGTCTTCGACGCGACGAGCTACGACGGCGTCTCGCGGGTGCTGAACGGCAACTCGGGCAAGGGGCCCTCGGGAACCCCGGATGCCGGCGGCTTCACCGGCTGGACCATGCTCGGCGTGAACCCCGGCGCCGGTGTCGTGGGCACGGGGCCCGCCGTGGTGGAGGACCGCATCCGATGGATGCAGGCCGAGACGAAGCCGCGCGTGCAATCGCTCGATCTCGCGGCACCGACGGTGCTCGAGGTCGGCGAGACGGTGCCCGTGTCGGCGACGCTGACACAGGACGGCGGGCGCACGGTTCCCGTCGCCTGGCCGGTGAGCGCGGACTGGGCCGGCGCCGGGCTCGACGTCGTCGGGTCGGATGCACGGGCGGACGCCGAGGCGCGATCGGGGCGCGCCGAGCGCGCGCAGACCGAAGCAGCCGCCTCGGGCCCGCTGCGCCTGAACCCCTCCTCCGGTGAGCTGACCGCCGTGTCGGCCGGCGATGCCTCGATCTCGGTGACCGTGAACGGGGTGACCGACACGGTGGAGGTCACGGTCGTCGCGGCGCCGGGTGACGGCGAGCCGGGCACACCGGGTGACGGCGAGCCGGGCGCACCGGGTGACAGCGGGCCGGGCGCACCGGGCGACAGCGGGCCGGGCGCACCGGGCGACAGCGGGCCGGGCATGCCCGGTTCCGGCGGCGGGTCGGGGCCGGATGCCGGGTCGAGCGATGCTCTGGCCGCTACCGGCGCCGACGCAGGGACGATCGGCGGGGTCGCCGGACTGGCGGCTCTCGTCGCAGCCCTCGGCCTGGCGCTGCTCGTGTGGCGACGTCGCGCGAGGGCCGCGTCCCGGTGATCAGGGCAGGCGCACCGAGTCGGTCTTGGGGTGCTCGCGCGGCATCCGATCCCGGTCGTACGTGATGGCGGAGTAGCCGTGCGGGATCGGCTGCCCGTCCTCGTCGACGCTCACGAACACGAGACGCTCGATCGAGAGGATGCGCTTGCGCGTGATCATGTTGCGCACGACGGCCCGCATCGTCAGCGAGGTGCGACCGAAGTGCGTCGCCGTCAGCCCCATCTCGATGAGGTCGCCCTGCAGCGCCGACGACTCGAAGTTGATCTCCGAGATGAGCTTGGTCACCACGCGGTAGTTGCCGAGCTGGATGATCGCGTAGATCGCGGCTTCCTCATCGATCCAGCGAAGCAGACTGCCGCCGAAGAGCGTGCCGTTGGCGTTCAGGTCTTCCGGCCGCACCCACTTGCGGGTGTGGAAGTTGATGCCGCCCTCCGACCAGGGCCATTCGGAACTCGTCTGATCGCTCACGTTGATCCAGCCTAATCCCGCACATGATCGCACGCGCGGGGCGTCGCGTCGACGGGTTTCGCCGGCAGCTCCGACGTCGGATGATGTCGCCATGGACAAGCCTGCGAAAGAGTTCGACGCCCACGAGGTGACGGAGGAGGTCGCCGACCGGGTCAAGAAGCGGATGCCGGACGTCGACGACGAGCTCATCCACCGCGAGGCGGCGGCCTCGGTCGAGAGCCACGCCGACGCCCGCGTCACGGACTTCATCGGCATCATCGCCGAACGCGAGACCCGCGAGCGCCTCGCCGGTATCGCCGACGAGGCGCCGACCGAGTCCGACTGACCGGTGCGGGGCTACCGGCGGTCGTCGGTGGTCTGTCCGTAAACGTTCTGATACCGGTCGTACAGCGCATCGATCGCGTCCCGCGGAATCGGGAGCAACTCCCCCGCCTGCCGGGCGATGTGGACCGTGCGAGCCACGTCCTCCACCATCACCGCAGCCTTGACCGCATCCTTCGCACTCGACCCGATCGTGAACGGCCCATGGTTCTGCATCAACACCGCCCGGGAACGATGCCCCCGAAGCGTGTCCACGATCCCCCGGCCGATCGAGTCATCACCGATGATCGCGAACGGACCCACCGGGATCGGCCCCCCGAACTCATCAGCCATCGCCGTGATCACACACGGGACCTCCTCACCCCGCGCCGCCCACGCCACCGCATACGTCGAATGCGTGTGCACCACACCACCCACCTCGGGCATGTTCCGATACACATACGCATGCGCCGCCGTATCACTGGACGGCGACCGGTCACTGCCCGGCGTCCCCGGCACCACATTGCCGTCCAGATCGCACACGATCATGTTCTCCGGAGCCAACTCGTCATACGACACCCCCGACGGCTTGATCACGAACAGATCAGCCCCCGGAACCCGCCCCGACACGTTGCCACCGGTCCACACGACCAGCCCGTAACGCACCAGCTCCGCGTGCAAC
Organism: Microbacterium sp. BDGP8; assembly: GCF_029991045.1. Classification (NCBI taxonomy): domain Bacteria; kingdom Bacillati; phylum Actinomycetota; class Actinomycetes; order Micrococcales; family Microbacteriaceae; genus Microbacterium; species Microbacterium sp. BDGP8. The sequence goes on from NZ_CP120712.1 coordinate 2,912,989, forward strand.
GACGCCACCTCGGCCCGAACCCGCGCCACCGCTTCGTGTTCCATCGGACTCCTCCGCCTCTCGGAATCAGCCGGCTCCGCCTTCGGGACCGGCGGTCGTCATGTTACCGGTAACACTCACAGTGTCCAGAAGAACCCGCCTGGTCTGGAAAAGTTGTCGGAATGGGTGACAACGTCTTCCTCGGCGCCGTCGCGATCGGCATCGGCGCGCTCGTCGGCCTCGTGCTGTTCGTGCCCTTCGTCGCGGTCCAGTACCGGCGCGCGGGGCATCTCACCGCGGGCCAGCTCGTGCTGTCGGGCGCGGCCCTCGTCTACTTCTTCGCGATCTGGACCTACACGCTGCTGCCGCTCCCCGACCCGTCGAGCATGCGGTGCGCCGGATCCAACCTGAACCTCTTCGAGCTCGTCGACGACATCCGCGGCGCTGCGCAGCGCGCCGGAGGCAGCCCGCGGGCCTTCCTCTCCGACTCGGCCTTCCTGCAGCTCGCCCTCAACGTCCTGCTCTTCCTCCCGCTCGGCTTCTTCGTACGGGTTCTCGCCCGCCGCGGCATCCTCGTCGCGTTCGCGGCCGGCCTCGGCATCTCGCTCATCGTCGAGTTCACACAGCTGACCGGAGTCTGGGGCGTCTACCCGTGCGCCTACCGCGTCTTCGACGTCGACGACCTGCTCACCAACACCGTCGGAGCGGTCATCGGCTCGATCCTCGCGCTCCTCGTGCCGCGCCGCCCGGTCTCCGAGGAGCCGGACGCACCGCGACCGGTGACGCGCGGCCGCCGCATCCTCGCGATGGTGTGCGACCTGCTCGCCTATTCGCTCGTCGGCATCTTCGTGAGCGTCGGCATCCAGGCGGCCCTCGTCTTCACGGGCAACCGCGACGTCGCCGTCGAGACCGACCTCGCGGGTCAGGCCGGCTCGATCGCCGCGCTCGCGGTCGTCGGCGGATGCGTCCTGGTGTCGGGCCGGACGATCGGCGACCTGACCGTGCGCCTCCGCTACGCCGGTGGCCCGGCCCCCGCCGTGGCGACCCGGCTCACGCGGTTCCTCGGCGGCATCGGCGGCTACGCGCTGCTGGATCAGCTCCCCGGCCCCTGGGGCTTCCTCGCCTTCGTCTTCCTCGTGGCCTGCGCGATCCTCACGTTCACGACGCAGGGCGGCCGCGGCCTGCCCGGTCTGCTCGGTGCCCAGGTACTGCGCGACAGCCGGGAGCATGGTCCCGCAGGACGAGTCGAAATCACCCGTATGGGGGACGCGCCCCGGCGCTGAGATCCGTAGCGTCGAGAGCATGGACGTCGAAGCACTCGCCCACACCGCCACCGGCGCTCTCGTCGGCATCGCCCTCGGATTCCTGGTGGGACTCCTCACCCTCAACCCGATGCTCGGCGTCATCGTCGGCGGCGTCGCGATGGTCGTGCTCGCCATCGCTGCGGCCATGCTGCTCCCGCGCGGCGTCTACCGCTGACCGGGGCACCCCCGCTTGACCCTCACGCGACGTGAGGGCCGAGAGTGGTCGCATGACCGACCCCGAGACCCCCTATTACGACGCTTTCGAGATCAGCCCCGTTCCCCCGCCCGGACCGGATGCCGTCGCGCCCGAGCCCTATCGCGGCATCTACGGGATGCCGGCGTTCGTCACGATCCCCACGCACGATCTGACGACCTCGTCGCGGTTCTGGACCGCGGGCCTCGGGTTCTTCGAGCTCTTCTCGATCCCCGGCACGCTCATCCACCTGCGCCGCTGGGCGTTCCAGGATGTCCTGCTCGTCGCCGCCGACCCGGCCTCGGCGCCGACGTCCGAACCGCCCGCACTGACCTACAGCTACGCCTGCGTCCTCGCCGAGCTCGACGGCATCGTCGAGGCCTGCCGCGCGCTGGACCCGGGGGCGGTCGGCGAGCCCCGCGACACCCCGTGGAACAGTCGCGAGGTCGAGATCCTCACCCCGGAGAACGCGCGTATCGTCGTCACGGCGGCGAAGCCCTACGAGCCCGACAGCGCCGCAGCACGCTCCCTCGCCGCCATCGGCATCACACCCTCGCAGGAGCACCCATGAGCGACATCAGCACGGACGGGGTGACGGTCGGGCGCGCGGCATCCGATCTCGGGGTCACGGTGCGCACCCTGCACCACTGGGACGAGATCGGCCTCGCCTCGCCGTCGCTGCGCACCGACGCCGGGTACCGGCTGTACACGGCCGCCGACATCGCTCGCCTGCAGCGCATCGTCGTGTACCGCGAGGTCGGGCTGGGGCTCGACCAGACCCGCACCATCCTCGACGAGCCGGGTCGCGACACCCCCGCGGCTCTCCGGGAGCAACGCGACGAGGTGTCGCGATCGCTCGCCCGGCTCGAGGGCCTCCGCGCCGGTCTCGACCGCATGATCGAGGCGCACGAGCGCGGCGTGCTGCTCACCGCCGAGGAGCAGCTGTCGATCTTCGGCCCCGACTGGAACCCCGACTGGCCCACCTTCGCCCGGCGCCGCTACGGCGACTCCCCGCAGTGGCAGCAGTACGCCGAACGCGCCGCCACCCGCACCCCCGACCAGTGGCGGGAGATCACCGCGACGATGACCGCGCTCGAGGCCGACCTCGCCGCGGCCGCCGACGCGGGCATCGAGCCCGGCGCGCCGGAGGCCGAGGCGCTCGTCGATCGCCATCGTGCCGCGATCAGCGAGTACTTCCCGGTGAGCCGGTCGATGCAGGTCTGTCTCGGCCGGATGTACGAAGCGGACGCCGCGTTCACCGCGCACTACGATCGTCTCCGACCCGGCCTCACCTCGTGGCTGCGCCGCAGCATCGACGAGAGCGCCCGCGCGCACGGCATCGACCCCGACACCGCGGTGTGGGAGTGACGACGAGGAAGTGACGTCGCGAGCCCGCCGGCTCAGCTGCGTCCGCCGGTGAACGCGCGCCACATGACGGCGGCGTGCGACTCCTTCGCATGCTCGACGCCGACCTCGTCGCCCTCCCGCGCGCTGAACCACTCCTGCACGCGGTAGCGCGCCGCGCGCCACATGAGGGCGATCCCGCCGTACGCAGGCCGGGGCACGCGCGCCTCCTCCTGCGACATCTGACCGCGGCGCGGCAGGTCGCCCGCGACGAAGGCGTCCATGAGCTTGGCTACGCCGATCGCGTTGCCGTTGATGACCGAGTGCGCGGCGCCATGGATCTCCCACCGCCACGCGTCGCGCGCGACGGCCAGGAGCTCCGAGTGGAAGTACCGCGGCGACGAGAAGTCGCGCGCGCCGCGGATCAGCAGCACCTGCGCAGAGACGTCCGCCAGGCGCTCGCGCAGCGGATACCGCATCATGTGAGGCAGCACCCGCATGAAGTAGGCGAAGCCGCAGAGCAGGTAGGCGCTGACCGCCAGCATCACGAGGCGGAACGGCTCGAACAGCGATGACTGCCCGAACCGGATCGCCTGCAGCACCACCGAGCGCTCGCGGTCGTTCACGACCGGACCGATGAGGACGGCCTGACGGATGCCGGGGCGCCGCGTGAGCACCTCCGTGACGATCTGCGTGCCGAAGGAGTGCCCGAGCAATACGGGATCATCGAGCTCGAACCGATCGAGCACCGCTTCCACCTGGTCGGCGAAGAACGCCACCGACGGCTCGTCGCGCGGCGCACGCTGACCGGCGAAGCCCGGAAGGTCGAGAGCGTAGACCCGCGCGTTCTGCGCGAGCGTCGGGGCGAGCAGGTCGAAGTAGGTCGCGGCCACCCCGATGCCCGCGATCAGCACGAAGGCCCGCCCCACATCCGCCGACGACGCGGTCTGCACCCGCGTGACCCGAGTGCGCACCCCGTCGAACGCGACCGTCTCGACGTCGATGTCGGCCGGCTCCATATCATCTTCACCGCCGCGAGCGCGCCCCTCCACCATGCCCCTACCGTCTCACACGCCGCCCCGTGCAGACTGTGCCGATGACCCTCACCTTCGCCATCGTCGGCAGCGGATGGCGCAGTGACTTCTTCCTGCGCATCGCCGCCGCCCTTCCCGAGCGGTTCCGCGTCTCCGGCCTCGTCACCCGCAGCGCGGCGACCGCGGCCGAGATCGAGAACCGGTGGGGCGTCCGCGGCTACAGCGACCTCGACGCGCTGCTCGCCGACGGCACCCCCGACTTCGTCGTCGTCTCGGTGCCGCGCGACGTGGCTCCCGGGATCATCGTCGACCTCGCCGGCCGCGGCATCCCGGTCCTGACCGAGACACCGCCCGCCGCCGGGATCGACGACCTCGTCGACCTGTGGGAGCACCTCGCCCGCCCGGGGATGCCGACGGTGCAGGTCGCGGAGCAGTACCACCTGTCGCCGCTGCTGTCGGCGCAGCTCGCGGTGGCCCGTTCCGGACGGCTGGGCACCCCGTCACAGGCGCTCGTCGCGCAGTGCCACGACTATCACGGCGTCAGCGTCATGCGGCGAGCGCTCGGCATCGGCGCCGACGAGACCGAGATCACGGCATCCGTCTTCCGGTCTCCGCTCGTGGCGGGACCGGGCCGCGACGGCGACCCCACCGCGGAGCGGATCGTCACCGCGACGCAGACCACGGCTCGGTTCGCGTTCGGCGACCGCCTGGGCGTGTACGACTTCGCCGGCGAGCAGTACTTCTCGTGGATCCGCGGCAACCGCCTGCTGATCCGCGGCGAGCGCGGCGAGATCGAGAACGGCGAGGTGCGCCACCTCCGCCGGTTCGACGAGCCCGTCTTCGACTCGCTGCGACGGGTCATGACGGGCGAGGGCGGCAACCTGGAGGGGATGTTCCTGCGCGGCATCCTCCTCGGCGACGAGTGGGTCTTCCGCAACCCCTTCCTCCCGGCCCGCCTCAACGACGACGAGATCGCGATCGCGCGGATGCTCGACGGCATGCCGGGCGCCATCGACGGGCACGCGCCGGTCTATTCGCTGGCCGAGGCCAGCCAGGACCACTACCTCGCGCTGCTGATGCGGCAGGCGGCCGAGTCCGGTAACACCGTGCGTTCGACGCGTCAACCCTGGGCCGATGTCGTCGACGAGGAATTGCACGCCCGGGAGGCCAGCGGGTAATTTTTCGGTATGCCGAAAAATCGACCTCGCCGCCTTTCCGCGCTGGTCGCCCTGGGGGCGACGGCTGCGCTCCTCGCGGGCTGCGCGACGGGCTCGAACGCCGACGTCGCCGGCGAACCGTCGGGCGACCGGCCCGTCGTGCTGACGACGTTCACGGTGCTCGCCGACATCGCCCGCAACGTCGCGGGAGACCGACTCGATGTGCGATCGATCACGAAGGCCGGGGCCGAGATCCACGGCTACGAGCCCACCCCGCGCGATATCGCGGCGGCGTCCGACGCCGACCTGATCCTCGACAACGGGCTGGGCCTCGAGTCATGGTTCGCGCGGTTCGTCGAGACCGCCGACGCACCGCACGCCGTCGTGTCCGAGGGCGTCGAGACGATCGACATCACCGGAGACGCCTACGCCGGCAAGCCCAACCCCCACGCCTGGATGAGCCCCCTGAACGTGCAGCTGTACGTCGAGAACATCGTCGCGGCGTTCAGCGAGCTCGATCCCGCGGGAGCCGACGCCTACGCCGCGAACGGTGCCGCCTACAACGACGAGCTGCAGCGCATCCACGACGATCTCGTCGCCGACCTCGAGACGGTGCCCGTCGAGCAGCGCGCGCTCGTGACGTGCGAAGGGGCCTTCTCGTACCTCGCTCGAGATGCCGGGCTCACCGAGGCCTACATCTGGCCCGTCAACGCCGAGCAGCAGGCGACACCCCAGCAGATCCGGCAGACGATCGAGTTCGTCGACGACAATGACGTGCCCGCCGTGTTCTGCGAGTCGACGGTCTCGGACCGCCCGATGCAGCAGGTCGTCGAGGCGACGGATGCCGTCTTCGGCGGCACCCTCTACGTCGACTCGCTCTCCGAGCAGGACGGCCCCGTGCCGACCTACCTCGACCTGCTCCGCCACGACGCCGAGACCATCACGGCGGCGCTGACCGGGAGCGCCTCGTGAGCGGCGTGGCCGGCGCGTCTCCGGGAATCGAGGTCACCGGAGTCTCGGTGCGCTACCGCGACATCGTGGCACTCGACGACGTCAACCTCACCGTCACGCCCGGCCGCGTGACCGCGCTGATCGGCATGAACGGATCGGGCAAGTCGACGCTGTTCAAGTCGATCACGGGTCTCGTCCGTCCCGCGAGCGGCCGGGTGAGCATCGCCGGTCAGACCCCCGCGGTCGCCCGCCGCCGCGGCGTCATCGGGTACGTGCCCCAGAGCGAGGACGTCGACTGGACCTTCCCGGTCTCGGTGCGAGACGTCGTGATGATGGGCCGGTACGGTCGCCTCGGCCTCACCCGCCGCCCGCGCCCCGAGGACCATCGCGCCGTCGACGCCGCCCTCGAGCGGGTCGAACTGGGCGACCTCGCCGACCGCCAGATCGGCCGGCTGTCGGGCGGGCAGCGCAAACGCGCGTTCGTCGCACGCGGCATCGCCCAGGATGCCGGCGTCCTGCTCCTCGACGAGCCCTTCGCAGGAGTCGACAAGAAGTCCGAGGCGACGATCGTGCGCCTGCTCCGCGAGATCGCGGCCGACGGCCGCACCGTGCTGGTCTCCACCCACGACCTGCACGCCCTCCCCTCGCTCGCCGACGAAGCCGTGCTGCTGCTGCGCCGCGTCGTCTTCCAGGGAGCCGTCGACGAGGCGCTCCGCCCCGAGCTGCTCGCGCGCGCCTTCGGCCTGACCATCGAGGAGCGTCCGTGAACCTCATCGACATCCTGCTCGAACCTCTCCGGTACGAGTTCATGCTGCGCGCCCTGTCGGCCACGGCGATCGCCGCGATCGTCTGCGCCGTCCTGTCGTGCTGGCTCGTCCTCATCGGCTGGTCGCTCATGGGCGACGCCGTCAGTCACGCGGTGCTGCCCGGTGTCGTGCTCGCGTACGTCCTCGGTGCCCCCTTCGCGATCGGTGCCCTCGTGTTCGGGTTCCTCGCGGTGGCCCTCATCGGCATCATCCGGGGCACGAGCCGCGTCAAGGAGGATGCCGCCATCGGCATCGTGTTCACGACGCTGTTCGCGCTCGGCCTCGTGCTCATCTCGGTCACGCCGAGCCAGACCGACCTCAACCACATCCTGTTCGGCAACGTCCTCGGGGTCTCCACCGGCGACCTCGTGCAGATCGCGGTCCTGGCCGCAGTGGCCTTCGCGATCCTGTTCGTCAAGCGCCGCGACCTCACGCTCTTCGCCTTCGATCCGATCCACACCTTCGCGATCGGGCTCTCGCCCCGGCTCCTCTCGGGGCTGCTCTTGGGCGTGCTCGCGCTGACCGCGGTCGTCGCGCTCCAGGTCGTGGGCGTCGTGCTCGTCGTCGCGATGCTCATCATCCCGGGAGCCACGGCGCACCTGCTCACCGACCGCTTCGGCCGCATGCTCGTCATCGCGCCGGTGCTCTCGGCGGCATCCTCGATCGTCGGCATCTACCTGAGCTACTGGGTGGACGCCTCGTCGGGCGGACTCGTCGTGCTCGTGCAGGGCGTCGTGTTCGCCGCGGTCTACCTCTTCAGCCCGAGACACGGGATCATCGGGCGTCGGATGGCCTCGCGCAAGTCCGTCGCCGAATCCGTTCCCGCTGGCTAGCGTGCCGCTATGAAGATCAGCGAGATCCACTGGAACGACGAAGCCCGCCAGAAGGTGCTCGACGACGCCGACCGTGTCCTGCAGGATGCCGTCGCCGCCGTCGCCGCGACCGATGACGCGAACGACGCCGACAAGGCCTACGCCGCGCTCGTCAGCCACATGAAGGACAAGTTCATCGACTGGGAGCCCGGCCCCGACGTCCGCACGTACGCCGACGCCCTCGCCGCCGGCGAGATCGAGCTCGAGCAGGCCGGCTGACCGGCCGGATGTCCCGGGATCGGGCCCCGCTGCTGCAGATCAGCCGCATCTACGCCGAGGAGGCCGCGCTCGCGCTGCCCCGCGGGCAGGAGATCGTGGCGCGGTGGCCCGATGCCGAGATCGTGCCGATCGACTCGCACTGGCTCGTTCCCGAGATCCACGGCGACGAGACGAACGTGCGCCGCTGGGTGCGGATCAAGACCGAGGCGCTCGTGCTCGGTGTGAAGAAGTCGGTCGCGACCCGCCTCAACGGCCGCTCGGCCGACTTCATCGCGCCGTCGACGGCGAACGGCTGCGCCATGGCCTGCTCCTACTGCTACGTGCCGCGACGCAAGGGCTACAGCAACCCCGTGACCGTGTTCGCGAACATCGACGAGATCTCGCGCCATCTCGCACGGCACATCTCCCGGCAGGGCCCCAAGACCGAGCCGAACCAGTGCGACCCCGAGGCGTGGGTCTACGACATCGGCGAGAACAGCGACTGCTCGGTCGACGCGATGATCAGCGAGAACGTCCGCGATCTGTGCGAGCTGTTCCGGATGTCGCCGACGGCCAAGGCCTCGTTCGCGACGAAGTACGTCAATCGCGACCTGCTCGACTGGGACCCGCTCGGGCGAACCCGCATCCGCTTCTCGCTCATGCCGCACGACACGGCGAAAGTGACCGACATCCGGACGTCGCCGGTCGCCGAGCGGATCGCCGCGATCAACGACTTCGTCGAGGCCGGCTACGAAGTGCACCTGAACTTCTCGCCCGTCATCCTCACCCCGACCTGGGTGGCCGACTGGACCGCGCTGCTGCGCGAGCTGAACGACGTGCTCTCCGACCGCGCCAAGGCGCAGCTGGCGTGCGAGATCATCATGCTCACCCACAACGAGGGGCTGCACGAGGTCAACCTCGGGTGGCATCCGCGCGGCGAAGACCTGCTGTGGACCCCGCGGATGCAGGAGACCAAACGCTCGCAGAACGGCGCCATCAACGTCCGGTACCGCTCACCGCTCAAGGGCGAGGCCGTCGCGACGCTCTGCGCTCTCATCGAGCGCGAGCTGCCGTCGTGCCGCATCCGCTACGCGTTCTGATCCCCGCTCCCTTGCGTGACCGCGCGGATCTGCGCCACCCTGGCGGGGTGTATCTGCTGCTTCCCCTGCTCGTCTTCGTCCTGATGGTCGCCGCCCTCGTCGACGCGATCACCCGCCGCGAAGACCAGGTCAAGCACCTGCCCAAGTTCGCCTGGGTGCTGTTCATCATCTTCTTGCCGTTCGTGGGCTCCGTGCTCTGGTTCACCCTCGGGCGCGAGTGGGACAGGGCCCCGCGGGAGTCGATGAGCTTCGGCGACCCGCGCCGGTGGTCGCGGGACGAGCCGGCACCGCCCGCGCCCGCGAGCCGTCCGCAGCCCCGCGACTACCGCACGACCGCGCAGCAGCTCGCCGACCTCGAACGCGAGATCGAGATCGCCGAGCTCGAGGCCGAGGTCCGGCGGCGCCGTGCGCGCGGCGGCTCCTCGTCGTCGGAGGGGCCTCAGTCGCCCGAGGCCGGCTGACGCCGCCCGACGACCCGCCCGCGGGCGAGCAGCCAGCCGGCGGTCGCGCCGAGGGTGTTGGCCACGACATCCCACACGCTCGCGGTCCGCTGTGCGAGCAGAACGCCCTGCGCCACCTCGATTACGGCGGAGATGATGAGCCCGGCGGGAATGACGTACGCCTGCCAGCGGGGCCAGCCCCGGGCCGCGCACCACCCGAACGGGACGAACAGGGCGATGTTGGCGGCGAACTCGATGCGGGCATAGGTCAGCCACGGCACGGCCGAGGTGATCGCCCGGAGGATCGGGCCGGCGTCGCGGTCGACGGGCGTCGGCCAGAACGCGATGAGCGCGAGGACGACGACGTAGCCGGCGAGCAGGACTCGCGCGGCGCGCGTCACCGCACGATGACGGTCGGAGAGCCGACGTGCGAGGCCACGCGCTCGCTGACCGACCCGAGCAGCAGACGTGACAGCCCGGTACGACCGTGCGAGCCGACGACCGTCAGCGTGGCGCCGCGGGAGGCGTCCTCGATGAGCGTCGAGGCGTCGCCGACGTCGATGCGCGTGCGCACCTCGAGCTGCGGGTGTTCCGCGCGCACCGGCTCGAGCATGCGGTCGAGCATCCCGGCGGTCGCTTCCGTCAGGTCGACCGGCATCGGCCCCGTCCAGAGGTCGAGGCCCGGCTCCGTGCCGACCGAGACCGGCTCCCATGCCGCGAGCGCCACGAGCGGCTGCCCCGTTCGCTGAGCCTCGCGAGCGGCGAAGTCGAGAGCGCGGGCCGAGACGTCCGACGCGTCGACGCCGACGAGCACGCCCTCCCTCGCCACGGCGGGAGCCCCGTCGTCGCTGCTGCGGTGGTCGGGCACGATCGCGATCGGGCAGTGCGCGTGCGCGATGAGCGTGCGATACGGATGACCGTGCTCTTCGGGGAGCACGAGGATCTCGGCATCCGCCGTGGCCGCGGCGACCCGATCGACATCGTCGCGCGTCGGGGCGATCAGCAGCTCACGCAGCGCGAGGCCGAGCGCCTCGGCCCGGCGCACCGCCCATTCGCGCGCCCCCGCGCCGGTCGCGTCGGTCACTCCCAGGATCACGTCGCCCATGGCCCCAGGGTATCGGCCACGGCGGACCGGCACGATGGGCCTCGCGGTCGCCAGCGGTTAGAGTCAGTCCGTGGCACAGCGACCCGGCTCCGATGCATCGCATCCCGATGCCGGTCGCGATGCCGGCCCCTATGTCGTGAGCGGCCACTACGAAGCGCCGCCGCGTCCCGAACGGCCCGCACCGCCTCGGCCCCCTCGCCGGCGACGTCGGCTGCCTCGCTGGGCATGGATCGCGATCATCGTCGCCGCCGTCGCCCTCATCGTCGCCGGGATCGCCCTGGCGGTCTCCCTCGTGATGGGCGGGGTGCAGGCGCTCACGGCGAGACCCCCGGGCGTGGGCACCGCTTTCGTCGCGCCCGCGGAGTCGAAGGCCGCGCGCGCCGTCGCCGAGGGCGGCTCGGCCGACGAGGTCGCCGCCGCCCGGTACCTCGCCGCCCAGCCGACGGCGTACTGGCTCACCCCCGAACAGGACCCCATCGGCGAGGTCGGCGAGCGCGTGCTCAACATCGCACAGGAGGCCCGCGAGACGGATACGGCGATGGCCGTCGTCGTCTACGGCCTCCCCGGACGCGACTGCGGCAATCACTCCGCGGGCGGCCTCGACGAGGCGGACTACGAGACGTGGACGACGCAGATCGGCACGGCCCTGCGGTCGGTTCCGGACGTGAAGAAGGTCGTCATCGTCGAGCCCGACAGCCTCGCGCTCGCGCCCCAGTGCGGCAACGTCGACGAACGCGTCGACCAGCTGCGCGGCGCCCTGGGGCGCCTCACGGGCACGGACACCTGGGTGTACGTCGACGGCGGGCACTCGAACTGGCTCGGGGCCGACGCGATGGCCGAGCTCGTCGAGCGGGTCGCGGTCTCGGGCGTCCGCGGCTTCGTGACGAACGTGTCGAACTTCAACGACACGTACGACGAGTTCGCCTACGCCCACGCCCTGTCTGATCGGCTCGGCGGCATGCACGCCCTCGTCGACACCTCGCGCAACGGCGCAGGCGCTCCCGGTGACGACGAGTGGTGCAATCCGCCGGGACGCGCCGTGGGCGACCCGAGCGGCACCTACGGCGACGACGTCGTCGACACGAACCTGTGGATCAAGCCGCCGGGAGAGAGCGACGGGCCGTGCAACGGCGGCCCGGACGCCGGCGTGTGGTGGCCCGCCGGGGCCGTCGAGCTCACCCGCGGCGTCGCGCCCTGACCCGCCGACCGCGCCCGGGAACTACCTCGTCCTTTGCGTGTGGCAAAATAACCCGAACCTGAGGGAGACGAGTGTCGAGCATGATGTCCGAGCAGCTGAAGACGGCGGTCATCGTCGAGGACGATCCCGACATCCGCCATCTCCTCGTCGAGGTGCTCGAGGCGGCCGGCTTCTCCACCGTCTCGGTGGGCAACGGCATCGACGGCATCCAGGCCGTGCTGTCGTACCGCCCGCTGCTGACGACCCTCGACGTCAACATGCCCGGCATCGACGGCTTCGAGGCCGCCCGCCGCATCCGCGCCCAGAGCGACACGTACATCATCATGCTCACCGGCCTGTCCGAAGAGGCGGATGTCGTCCTCGGTCTGGGCTCCGGCGCCGACGAGTACATCGTCAAGCCGTTCCGCCCGCGCGAGTTCCGTGCGCGCGTGGACGCGCTGCTGCGACGCCCGCGCGCCGCCGCGCCCCAGCAGACTCCGCAGCAGGATTCGGTCGGCCCCTCCTTCCCGGGTGCCCGCCCCGCGGCCTTCACCCCGGCGCCACCGCCGGCACCGGCACCGGCACCCGCCGAGGCTGCGCCGATGTCGTACGAGGAGTACCTCGCCCGTTTCCCCGGCGCGGCCCCGCAACAGCCGATGCCGCAGCAGCCCGCGCCGCCCCAGCAGGTGCCGCCCCAGCAGGTGCCACCGCAGCAGGTCATCGTCCACCACCCGAGCGACGCCCCGATGCCCGCCCCGGTCCCGACGGCCGGCGCCGACCTCGTCGTCCACCAGCCCGCCGGCGACCTCGTGCCGGCCGCGGGAGAGCACTGGCTCGCGCACCGCGACCTGCAGGTCGACACCGACACGCGGCTGGCCTACGTGTCCGGACGCGAGCTGGACCTCACGCGCACCGAGTTCGATCTACTCTCGACCCTGATGGCCTCGAAGCGCCGCGTGCGGTCGAAGGCCGACCTGACGCTCGTCCTGCGCGGTGAGTCCTACGTCACGAGCTACTTCGTCGGCGAGGCGGACAAGCGGGCGATCGAGGCGCACATGACGAACCTGCGCCGGAAGCTCGGCGACAACCCGACGACCCCGCGCTACATCGAGACGGTTCGGGGCGTCGGGTACCGCATGACGTCGGAGAACGCAGCGGTCTGATCGCTCAGACCGGCATCCGGTTCAGACCTTGTAGCCGTTCTGACGACGGACGAGCTTCGAGAACATCAGCAGCGTCTGCAGCACGGTCACGACGCCGACGATCGGCCATCCGATCCACAGGATCGACGACTGCGCGACGGGTCCGATGAGGTTCCAGACCACGGCCATCGCCAGCAGCACGGCGGCGAGGATGACCATCGGCATCCAGTGACCGATGCTGCCGCCACCGCTCTCGGCCTTGGCCTGCATCGCCCAGTTGTCGACCTTCTTCTTCGACAGGAACCGCGACCACGAGCGCATGAAGTGGCCGAGCCTGATCCACATGAACGCCTCCGCGGGGAAGACGAGGATCGCGAAGAGGATGTCGCGCTGGTTGTGGTCCTTGATGCTGCGGGCCATGCGGAGGTTCAGCAGCACGGCGACGAGCGGCGGGATCAGCCACAGCGGCGAGAAGACGAACGCGCTGATCGACAGCGAGCCGGCGAGCAGGATGAGGAACGCGACGCGCACGAACAGGTTCGTCAGCATCCCGAAGTTCTCGAACCAGCGCAGTCGCAGGTTCGGGTGGAAGGGCTGTCCCTTCGTGTCGCCGCGCTGGCCCGGCCACATCAGCTCGATGGCGCCGTAGGTCCACTTCACCTGCTGCGCGTCGTACCCCTTGAGGGTCGTCATGCCGCCGACGTTGGCGCGGGCATACGGGCTGATCTTCGTCAGGTAGCCCGCGCTCTTGATCTGCAGCGACAGCAGCGAGTCCTCGACCTCGGAGTCCTTCACCCAGGGCGTCGACTGGTGGTTCTGCTTCATCGCGTCGCGCAGCGCGTTCGTCGAGAAGATCGAGAACTGCCCGCCGAGGACGGCCATGTTGCGTCCGCGCAGCAGGTTCTGCATGTTGAAGGCCGCGAACTGCGTGCGCTGACCGGCGATGAGGAACTTGGCGATCGTTCCCTTGATGGGCTTGTCGTCGATCGAGTAGATGGCCGAGATGCCGCCGATGCGCGAATCGCCGACCGCCTCCGACTCCAGGTACTCGACCGCGCGCCGGTCGGCGATCGTGTCGCCGTCCACGCCGAGCAGGTAGTCGTACCCCTCCACGAGCGAGTAGCCGTAGTTGAGCGCCCCGACCTTCTTGTCGGGGTTCTTGCCGATGTCGTGGACGAAGACCTCGGTGAACTGCGTGCCGAGCTCGGTCGTGACCTCGTGCGGCCCGGCGTACCCGGCCGCGATCTTCACCGTGTTGTCGGAGGTGTTGTTCGCGATGACGTGGATGACGTCCGGCACGCGCGTCTGGGCGAGCAGGCCCTCGATCACGTCGGCGATCGACTCCTCCTCGTTGTACGCCGGGATGACGCAGCCGATGGTGGAACGGTGGACCGTCGTGTTCTCGAGGACCGACTCGAAGTCGTCGGGGAACGCCGTCTCGAAGTGGTCGGCCAGCTGCACCGGCGCCTGCGGGGCGGGGTGCTGCTGCTGGCCGAACGCCGGGCTGGGCGTGTACGGCGTGTACGGCGTCTGAGTCATGCGGTCACATCCTGTGCGAGGTGATGGGCGGCTGTTGCCCGCCGGGATCCATTCTGGAACGCGCCGTGTTCAGAGAGGACGAAGTCAACCGCAATTTCTGCGCAAGGAATTCGGGGCGTCTGACGGTCAGGGAGTCGCGGTGGGAGCCGGCGCGGGAGCGGCATCCGCCGCCTGCTCCTCGCTGGAGATCGCGACCGGCAGGTACTGGTACACCGTCTGCTGGGTGAAGCTGGCGTCGTCGTTGGCGTTGCCCTCGACCCAGACGGTCATCGCGAACTCGAGCGTCATGCCGTAGGTGTCGGCCGGCAGCCCGTGGATGACCGTCTCGGGCACGTAGAGCCCGCCCTGGAAGCTGTTGAGCAGCAGCCCGCGGTCGGAACGGATCGTGTCACTGGGAACGAGCGTGCGCGGGTCGGCGCTGAACTGGAACGGGCTCTGCACCTGGCCCGAGGTCTGCGCGGTCTGCGAGGTGATCGAGATCGACGAGATGAACACGCGTCGCTTCTGCGAGAGGACCGACTTCTCGTCCACGCGGTTGTCGTGGACGTTGACGGCGAAGCCGAACGTCTTCTCGGCGCCGGGAGTCCACTCCTGCGTCCGCTTGGGGTCCTGAGCCCACACGTCGAGTCGAAGCTCGAGGTCCTGCGCCACGTCGGAGGAGAGCGAGACCGACCCGTCGTAGGTGAACTGCGAGTTGAAGGCCATGGCGGGCGACTGCGACGGCGCGGGGGCCGGAACCGCCGACACCGGCTCGCCCTGGACCGAGTTGATCATCCCGGTCAGCTGCGAGCAGCCCGACAGGGCGACGAGCGAGAGAGCGATGGCGCCCGCCGACACGGCGGTGCGGAGGGCACGAGTGCGGGATGCGGGTGTGCGGCGCGGAGACATGGCAGACCGGATTTCTCAAGGCGGGACCAGCGTCGGATGCCGCGGGCCTCGCCATACAAGCACCCCGGCCGACGCGATCCCGGCCGCTTTCCGATCTCTTCAGGTTGCCTTGCGGCGACCTTGAGGTTTCACCCGCCGTCGGCCTCGGATGCCGCCGCGATCGCGACGGTGATGCTGTCGGTCGCGGTCTGCTTCGCGAACTCGTCGGAGGTCGGCGTCGTCTGCACGAGGAAGTCGTAGGTGAACCGGATGGTCACGAACGTCGCCTCGGGCGGAACCTCTCCGACGTAGAAGGTCTGCGAGTAGCTGTAGGGCGAGAGCACGAGGTAGCCCGGGTTCGTGGCCGACTGGTCCGACGTCGGCGCGAGCGGGCTGAGGTCGCCCTGGGCGTTGCCGGGGACGGCGATCATCGTCGCCTTCTGCAGGTAGACCTTCTGTCCGTCGTCGGGACTGACGGTGGTCACGAGCGACAGGCTGACCGGTTTGAGGGCGGTCGCCGACCACCGATCCATCGACAGGTCCGACCAGTAGTTGAGCGACCCGGTCACGGCGCCGGCAGTCACCTGGCGCTCGGTCGACCCGCTCGAGAGGTCGTTCGGCACCGGTGGCGGTACGGCGGTGCGCGAGACGCTCGGAGAGGGCGCGGGACTGCTCGCGTCGCCGCCGTCACCGGACGGGAGGTTCCACGGCGCGGGCCCGCATCCCACGAGAGCCACAGCCATCACCGCTGTCGCGGCGGCCGTCCCCCAGCGTCGCTTCATCGAGTCCTCCGCTTCCTCTCGCAAAGTGTACGCACGCCCCCGCCCCTTAGAGTGATCGGGTGCGCACCGCTGACCAGCCCCGCCCTCTGCGCCGGACGCAGCTCGTCTTGGCAGCCTTCGCCGGGGCGCTCCTGATCGCCCTCGTCGCGATCGCCGCGTGGGTCGGGGTGCGCGGCGCCCTCGCCTACGGCGAGCTCCGCGAGGTCGAGGCATCCGCCCGCACCGCCGTCGATCTGATCGCCGACCCCGCGGCGGCCGCACCGCACATCAACGACGTCGCCGACCACGCCGAGCGGGCGCGCGAGCTCACGTCCGACCCGGTCTGGTCGCTCGTCGAGGGCACCCCCTGGGTCGGGCCTCAGCTCCACGCCGTCGGCACGATCGCCGCGGCGGCCGATGACATCGCGCGTGATGGCCTCCTCCCGCTCGCCGATGTCGCGTCGGCCTTCTCGCCCGATTCCTTCCGACCGGTCGACGGCCGCATCGACACCGCCGTGTTCCGCGAGATCGCCGAGCCCGCCCGCGCCGGCGCCGACACCGTGGCCGCCGCGGCGGCATCCGTGCGGGCTCTCGACGACACCCCCCTCATCGGCCCGGTGCGCGCCGCCGTCGACGACGTCACCGACCTCCTCGACACGGGCGCCACGGCAACGGACGCTCTCGCCCGCGCCGCCACGCTCCTGCCCGCGATGCTCGGCGCCTCCGGCGAACGCAACTATCTCTTGGCGTTCCAGAACAACGCCGAGTGGCGCTCGACGGGCGGCATCGTCGGCGCGATGGCGATCGTGCGCACCGTCGACGGCCGGATCGAGCTGGCGGGCCAGGCCTCGTCCTCGGATTTCTCGAACTTCGGCGAGCCGGTGCTCCCCCTCGATGCCGAGGTCGAGCGCATCTACGAGACCCGTCCGGGCCGCTACATCCAGAACGTCACGCAGATCCCCGACTTCTCCGTCGGCGGCCCGCTCGCGCGAGAGATGCTGCTGCGCCAGACCGGGCAGAGCGTCGACGGCGTGATCGCGACCGACCCCGTCGCCCTGTCGTACATCCTCGACGCCACGGGCCCCATCGAGCTTCCGACGGGCGATGTGATCTCCGCCGACAACGCCGTCTCACTGCTCCTGAACGACGTGTACGCGCGCTACGAGAGCCCGCGCGAGCAGGACGCGTTCTTCGCCTCGGCGTCGGCAGCCGTCTTCGAGCGGCTCGCGGCCGGCGGCGCCGACCCGGCCAAGCTGATCGCCGCGCTCGGTCGTGCCGGCGACGAGCGACGGCTGCTGCTGTGGAGCGCGATCCCGGAGGACCAGGCGGTCCTGGCCGACACGACGCTGGCGGGTCCGCTGCCGACCACCGATGCCGACACCGCCGGGTTCGGAGTGTTCCTCAACGACGGCACCGGCTCGAAGATGGACTACTACGTCACCGCCGACACCCGTCTCGCCTGGGACACGTGCGCGGTGGGTGGCGACGGGCGCACCTCGTCGCCCGTGACGCTCGAGGTCACGATCGCGAACAACGCCCCGGCGGATGCCGCGACCTCGCTCCCGTCGTACGTCACCGGCGGCGGCAGCTTCGGCGTTCCCGCCGGCGTCGCCCGCACCGTCGCCTACCTGTACCTGCCCGAGGGCTACGCCCTGTCGTCTGCGGCCCGATCCGACGGCGCGGGCTTCGGCGGCGGCTCGCACGCCGGGCGCCAGGTGATGGTGTTCTCCTCCGATCTCGCGCCCGGCGAGTCGGTCACGGCCACCGTGAGCGTGGTCGCGCAGGGCGGTCCGACGACGGCGAAAGCCGCCGTCACCCCGACAGTCGACGCGGACCGGCCTACCGTTGTTGTCGCTCGTTGCGGCGACGCATAGACTCACCGATCATGCGCCGCACCGTCTCCCTCGTCGCCGTCGCGACTCTCGCCGCCGCGATCATCGCGCTGCCGGCCGCGGCGTCCGCCGCCACCGGCGCGACCATCTACCCGCCGACGAACTCCTGCACGACCACGCCGAGCGCGTTCGTCGCCGGCGGCACGGTCGAGTTCGCCTGCGCCGAGGGCACGTTCGGTCCGGAAGAGGCCGTGACCATCACGGTCCGCGGCGAGAACGGCGCCGGCGTCACGTTCGCACGCGTCGCCTTCGCCGTTTCCACCGGCAGCACGGTGCGCGAATCGTCCGCGGAGGGCGCGCTCGCCCCCGTGGCCCTGACCTTCCCCTCCGACGCGGTCGGCGTCTACAACATCGAGGCGATCTCGGCATCGTCGGCCGGCGGCACCGCGAGCGCCTCGGTCGTCGACGCGGCCGGTCTTCCCGCCACCGGCGGCGACGCTCGCACGTCGCTCGGACTGTGGGTCGGCGGCGGCGCGCTCGTGGCCGCGGGCGCGACGATCGCGCTCGCCTCCGCTGTGCGCCGCGCACGCGACGCGCGCATCTGATCGCACCCGACGCGCCGTCCGCACCCCGAATCCGCGTCTTTCCGCATGCACGGCGCGCCGCCGGGCATCCGGATCGCGAAATGTTAACGCGATCGCAATGTTCCAGCTTGCATCAGAGGCCCCAGACCCTGAATACTTGCTATGACCACTCCTGACGTAATCCTTAGTATTACTTCTCCGTTGGGTGTGAGCCTCCGGATGACCCCAAGGAAAGCAGGACTCATGAAGAACCGTCTCATCAAGGCGGCGGCGGCCTCGGCCATCGCAGCAGCGGCTGTCTTTGCAGCCCCCGCCATCGCCAACGCTTACACCCCGGCACCCGTGGGCGGCTCGTCCGTCACCGTCACCGCCGGCGGCACCGCGACGATCGCCTTCAACAACTTCGACCCGAACGAGACCGTCACCGGCACCCTGACGGGCGAGAACGCTGCTGCGGGCAGCGTCGCGTTCGTCAAGTTCGCGGTCACCTCGACCAGCACCACCAAGGCTGCCAACGCGGCCGGTGAGGTCGCCTTCCAGGTGACGCTCCCCGCGAACGCGAGCGGCGAGTACACGCTCACCGCCGACGGCGCCGTCTCCGGCGCGAGCAGCGTCACCATCGCCGTTCCGGCCGCCGCCGGCGGCACGGGCGGCACCGGTGGATCGGGCACGCTGCCCGCCACCGGTGGCGACAACGCCGCTCTCCTCGGCCTGTGGATCGGCGGTGGCGCTCTCGCCCTCGCCGGCGGCAGCATCGCCGTGGCCAGCACGGTCCGCCGTCACCGCAACGGCGAGGCCGCTGCCTGATCAGGCGCAAC
This sequence comes from Microbacterium sp. BDGP8, assembly GCF_029991045.1. Lineage (NCBI taxonomy): Bacteria > Bacillati > Actinomycetota > Actinomycetes > Micrococcales > Microbacteriaceae > Microbacterium > Microbacterium sp. BDGP8. The sequence goes on from NZ_CP120712.1 coordinate 2,932,192, forward strand.
GCATGATCGGATGCCCCGGAGCTTCGGCTCCGGGGCATCCGTCGTTCTCGGCGCGCTTCGGGCGTCTCAGACCGGTTCAGCTCAGACCGGTTCAGCGCTGACCAGGATCGGCAGGTGGTCGCTTGCCCCCTGTGGCAGCGTCTGCACCCGTGAGATGTCGAACCCGACGCTCGTGGCGAAGTCGTAGTGGCCGCGGAAGAACTTGTACCGCGTGTAGGTGCGGGCATCGCTGAGCGTCAGCTCGTACCCCTGCTTGCGCACCACCTGTCCGAGGTTCTCCTTGAAGACGGGGTAGTTGTAGTCGCCGACCATGAGGATCGGCAGGCCCGCGCCGAGTTCGGACAGCGCACCGAGCGCCGCCTGGATCTGGTTGCGTCGCAGCGAGTTGAGCGCCGTCAGCGGCGCCGCGTGGAAGCTCGCGACGATCAGGTCGCGCCCGTCGTCGATATCGCGGAGCCGAACACCGAGCATGCGCTCCTCCGCGGGCTTCAACACGCGGTCGTGCAGCGACTTCTTCAGCGCGAGCGAACGCACCTCGACTGCCCGGTAGGTGTTCTCGCGGTAGTAGACGGCGAGCCCGAGACGGTTGCGGGCCGTCGCATCGGCCAGCCGCAGGCCGCCGATCCGATCCGGGATGCCGCTGGTGTCGGCCTCCTGCAGGCACAGGACGTCGGCACCGTGCTGCTCGACGAGCTCCGAGAGCTCGGATGCGGCGCGGTGCTTGCGCAGGTTGTACGAGATGACCTTCATGGTGCCGCCAGGCTACGCCCGCTTCCTTTCGGTCAGGTGTCTGTTGCGCGGCGGGCGCGGGTCTGCTCCGCCCGCGCCGCGAGGAGGTCGTCGGCGGGGTACCCGACCTCGGTGAGGGTGAGCCCGCGAGCGGCGAGCACCGCGAAGGCGCTGGTGCGGTGACGCTCGTCGCGCAGCGCCGCCACATCCTCGATGTCCAGCCGCCCCTCGCCGACCGCGACGCAGGCTCCGACGAGCGCGCGGACCATGCTGTGGCAGAACGCGTCGGCCTTGACGTTCGCGACCAGCACGCCGCTCTCGTCGCGCCGCCAGTCGAACTCGAGCAGCGTGCGGATCGTCGTCGCCTCGGGGCGCGGCTTGCAGTAGGACGCGAAGTCGTGCAGCCCGGTGAGGCTGCGGGCTGCGGCATCCATCGACGCGTTGTCGAGAGCGACGGGCACGAACGTCGTGCGGAAGCGCTCGAGCGGGTCGTATCCGGTCGTCCGGTCGGCGACCCGATAGGCGTACCGTCGCCAGACCGCCGAGAACCGCGCATCGAAACCGGCGGGTGCTTCCGACGTCGCCCGCACGTGCACGTCTGCGTAGCGTCCGAGCACGCCGTTCAGCCGCCCGGCGAGGGCGGCCGGTTCGGGGTCGCGTCCGCGTTGCAGTCTCGCGGCCTGCGCCTCGCTCAGGTCGAGGTGCGCCACCTGGCCCGACGCGTGGACACCGGCATCGGTGCGCCCGGCCACGACGAGCTGAGCATCGCCGCCGAGGACCCGGCTGACGGCGGCCTCGATCGACCCCTGCACGGTGCGCAGACCGGGCTGGCGCGCCCACCCCGAGAAACCCGATCCGTCGTAGGCGATGTCCAGTCTCAGGCGCACCCGATCAGTCTTCCAGCTCTGCGCGCGAGGGCGGGTTCGCCCCCGGCCGCGACACCGTGATCGCCGCGGCGCGCGCAGCGGTCCGCATCGCCTGCGCGAGCGCTTCGCCGTGGGCCGGCGTGCCGCTTTCGACGAGGGTGACGATGAGGCTCGCCATGAACGAGTCGCCCGCGCCGATCGTGTCGGCCACGGTCACGGCGACCCCGGCGACCTCGACGATCGCACCGTCGGGCGCCCGCCCGATCGCTCCCTCTCCCCCGCGGGTCATGACGACCGCCGAGGCGCCGAGGTCGGCGATGGTCTCGAGCACCGTCCGCGAGTCGGCGCCGGGCCAGAGCCACGCGGCATCCTCGTCGCTGAGCTTCACGAGGTCGGCCGCGGCGGCCGCACGCGCGAAGCGCGCGTGCGCGCTCTCGCGCGAGCCGACGAGCGCCGGACGGATGTTCGGGTCGACCGTGACGACGGCGTGACCACGGGCCGACTCGAGGGCCGCGAGACAGGTCTCTCCGCCCGGGTCGAGGAACAGCGCGATCGATCCGGTGTGCACGAGGACGGCATCGCCACGGGGAGCGGGCTCGACGACGCCGGCGACCTCGAACGTGTACTCCGCCGAGCCATCGGGGCGGATGCGGGCGCGCGCCGTGTCGGTGGCGGCGTCGGTCCACGACGCCTCGGCGATCACGGCGCCGGCCTCGCTCACGTGGCGGGCGACCCGCTCACCGCGCTCGTCGCGTCCGAGCCGCGTCGCCAACCGGGCGGGGACGCCGAGTCGGGCGACGCCCACCGCCACGTTCGCCGGGCTGCCGCCGACGTGCTCGGTCACACCATCGTCGGTCTCGACGATGTCGACCAATGCCTCACCCAGCACCAGCACCTCGGGAGCGCCCATGTTCCACCTGTTCTCACGACACGGTCCGCGCGGGATCCGCGCCTCTCCTCCGGTCTACCACATCACCCTCAGGCACCCGCTCTACACTGGGAGGCTGCCGCCGCCCGTCCCCCCCCGACGACCCCGGACACAGCCGTATGACTCCTCCGCCTCTTCCGCGCGCCCGCATCGCGGGACTCGACGGCCTGCGCGCCGTCGCCGTGGTGCTCGTCGTCGTGTACCACCTCTTCCCCGACGCCTTCCTGCGGAGCGGCTACGTCGGCGTCGACGTGTTCTTCGTCATCTCCGGCTTCCTCATCACGACGCTCCTCCTGCGCGAACGTGCACGCGAGGGGCGGATCCGGCTGCGACGCTTCTGGGCGAGGCGCGCGCGGCGCCTGCTGCCCGCCCTCGCGGCCGTCGTCACCGTGAGCGCCTCGCTGGCCTGGCTGGTCGGCGGCGACGTCCTCGTCGACATGGGCCTCCAGGTGCTGGGGGCGGCCACGTTCTCGTACAACTGGGTGTCGATGGCCGACGGCGGCACCTACTTCTCCGCGGCCGACCCCGAGATCTTCCGCAACCTGTGGTCGCTCGCGGTCGAGGAGCAGTTCTACCTGCTCTGGCCGCTCCTGCTGCCGCTCTTCCTCCTGCTTCCCGGCCGCCGCTCTCGCGCCGCGGCAGCGCTCGGGCTCGCGGCACTGTCGGCCGCGTGGGCGTTCACGAGCGTCACCGCGGGCGCCGACCTCACTCGCGTCTATTTCGGCACCGACACGCACGCCTTCGGGCTCCTGACCGGCGTCGCCGTCGCGTTCGCCCTCCACGGCCTCGTCGTCAGGAGGTCGTCGGTCGCCGGCGTCGGACCCGTGTGGGGCGTGATCGTCGGAGCGCTCGCGACCGCGGGCATCGTGGCCGCCGCAGCCGTGGGCGGCGGCGAGGCGATCACGTTCCCGGCCTCGAGCCTCGCCGCGTCGCTCCTCACCGCCGTCGTGCTGCTGATCGCGGCGTGGCCGGGCTCGTGGTTCGGTCGCGCGCTCGACATCGCCCCGCTGCGGTGGCTCGGCGAACGGTCGTACGCGGTGTACCTGTGGCACTGGCCCCTCCTCGTGCTGCTGTCGTTCCAGCTCACCGGCGCGGGCCCCGAGACGGGCGTCCCGGTCCTGGCGGGCGCGGGCGTGGCGCTGGCTTCGGTCGTGCTGGCGGCCGGGTCGTACCGCTGGCTCGAGCAGCCCGTCCGCCGCCACGGATTCCGAGGTGCGCTCGCCCTGGCCCGCCACGGGCTGCGCGCGCGCCCGTCGCGGCGCGCCGCGACGCTGGCGGTCGCCCTCGTCGCCGCGCTCGCCCTCGGCGGCACGACGGCGGCGGTGGCCGCGGCGCCGCGCACCACGACGAGCCAGAGCGCGGTGGACGCCGGTCGCGATGCCCTGGAGCAGGCGCGGCGGCTGCCGACACCGGCGCCCGCGCCGGGGGCGCAGACGGTCGACGGCACCCGCGTGAGTGCCGTCGGCGACTCGGTCATGCTCGCCTCCGCCCCCGGGCTCCTCCAGGCGATGCCGGGTATCGAGGTCGACGCCGAGGTGTCGCGATCGCTGTGGGCCGGGGCGCGGATCATCGACGGTCTGGCCGCCTCGGGCGAACTGCGCGAGTATGTCGTGGTCGGCCTCGGCACGAACGGCCCGGTCTCGACCGAGGCGCTGCAGAGCATCGTCGACGCCGCCGGCCCCGATCGCTACGTCATCCTGGTGAGTGCGTACGGGCCGCGGGACTGGATTCCCGGCGTCAACAGCGACCTCACGGCGTTCGCGGCGTCGCACCCTCGCGTCGCCGTCGCCGACTGGTCGCAGGCGATCTCCGGGCACGACGATCTGCTCGCCGGCGATCAGATCCACCCCGAGTCAGCCGGCGGCGACATCTACGCGCGCACGGTGAAGCGCGCGGTTGACGGTGCCGCGACCCAGCTCGCGGCGGCACAGTGGGCCGCCGAGCAGACCCGCACGACCCTGCTCGAACTGTTCGGCCGCGCCGAGGATCAGTAGCGGCGGACGAGCACCCGGTCGCGCTCGTACGGCGTGAACCCGAGACCGCCGTAGAGCGCGTTGGCGCCCGTCGGGCTCTCGGTGTCGACGTCGAGTACCGTCATGCCGAGGCCCGCTTCCCGCATTGCAGCGAGCGACCGCGAGATCACCGCCGGCGCCAGCCCGCGCCTGCGGTGCGACCGGACCACGCCGACGAGGTCGATGTACGCGTTGGGGCCGAGGACGGCGAAGTCGCCCTCGTTCACGGAAGCCAGGCAGAACGCGACGATCTCGCCGCCGTCGAGGGCCAGGGTGCACAGATCGGGCCGCAGGAACGGACCGCCGATGAACTGCTGCCAACGCTCCGGCGGGCTCGGCAGGCTGCCCCAGTGGTCGCGGAACGCGTCGTTGCGCGCCAGCCGCGCGTCCTCGGCACGATCGGACGAGAACGGCACCAGCTCGATGCCGTCCGGCGTCGTCACCTCGGCGATCGGTTCGGACAGGTCGCGGTGCATCGTCGAGAACCAGCGCTCGGTGCGGTAGCCGAGCGATTCGGCGATGCGCTCGAGAGCCGTGTCCTTCTCGGACGCGTACACCTGGATCTCGGCGGGCAGGCTCGCCGCCGCGGCATCCGCTGCCGCCGCCTCGCGCAGCTGCTCCTCGGCGCGTTCGTGCTGCCATCCGAAGAGCGCGGTGCCGATCCCGCGGCCGCGCCGGTCGGGCCGCACCGCGCCGGTGAGGTAGATGTGCAGGTGCTCCTCGCGCGAGGGATGCAGGGTGACGGTACCGACCGCGAGCGCCTCGCCGGTCTCATCGAACGCGATCAACGTGTCGCGTTCATGGTCGACGTGCGACAGCTCGAACGTCTCGGCGACGTCCTCGCGCGGAGTCGTCCATGTCGGGTGGTCCACCCGGTCGGCGGCCACCAGCACGCCGTGGATGACGTCGATGTCGTCGCGGGTCGCCGTGCGCCAGTGCGCGACGGCGGGGCAGGTCGGTGCGTTCGGCGTGCTCACCCTTCCACCCTTGCACATCGGGCCCGCACCCTCCGAAGAGAGTGCGGGCCCGATGTCAGCGCGAAGCGCTGTTACTTCTTGTCGTCCTCGGCGGGAGCCTCAGCGGCGTCCTCGGCGGCAGCCTCAGCGGCTGCGCCCTCCTCCGGCGACTCGGCGCCGGCGTCGGTCGCGGCGTCGTCGGCGGGAGCCTCGGTGGTCTCCTCGACGGGAGCCTCCTCGACCGGAGCCTCCTCGGCGGCGGCCGGAGCGGCAGCAGCCGACTTCTTGGCCGACTTCGGCTTCGGGTTCACCGGCTCGAGCACGAGCTCGATGACAGCCATGGGAGCGTTGTCGCCCTTGCGGTTGCCGATCTTGGTGATACGCGTGTAGCCACCCTCGCGCTCGGCGACGAGCGGAGCGATCTCGGCGAAGAGCTCGTGAACGACGCTCTTGTCGCCGATGACCGACGCGACGCGACGGCGGGCGTGCAGGTCGCCGCGCTTCGCGAAAGTCACCAGACGCTCGGCGTACGGACGCAGGCGCTTGGCCTTGGTCTCGGTCGTGGTGATCGACTTGTGGGTGAACAGGGCCGCGGCGAGGTTCGCGAGAAGCAGGCGCTCGTGTGCGGGGCCGCCTCCGAGGCGGGGACCCTTGGTGGGCTTAGGCATTTTTGATTACTCCAGGAAGAAAGGGGGGCTCAGAGGTTCTCGTCGTCGTATCCGCCGTAGAAGTGCGCACCGTCGAACCCGGGAACCGAGTCCTTCAGCGACAGGCCGAGCGAGACGAGCTTGTCGCGCACCTCATCGACCGACTTCTGACCGAAGTTGCGGATGTTCATGAGCTGGGTCTCCGAGAGGGCGACCAGCTCGGACACCGTGTTGATGCCCTCGCGCTTGAGGCAGTTGTACGAGCGGACCGACAGGTCGAGGTCCTCGATCGGCATCGACAGCTCGTTGGTGAGAACCTCGGCGACCGGCGCGGGGCCGATCTCGATGCCCTCGGCCTCGACGTTCAGCTCGCGGGCGAGACCGAACAGCTCGACGAGCGTACGACCGGCCGAAGCGACGGCGTCGCGCGGCGAGATGGACGCCTTCGACTCGACGTCGAGGACGAGCTTGTCGAAGTCGGTGCGCTCACCGGCACGGGTGGCCTCGACGCGGTAGCTGACCTTGAGCACGGGCGAGTAGATCGAGTCGATCGGGATCTGACCGGCCTCGGCGTACTCGTTGCGGTTCTGGGTCGCGGAGACGTAGCCGCGACCGCGCTCGATGACGAGCTCGAGCTCGAACTTCGCGCTGTCGTTGAGCGTCGCGATGACCAGGTCGGGGTTGTGCACCTCGACACCGGCGGGAGCCGAGATGTCGGCGGCCGTGACCTCACCGGCACCGGTCTTGCGCAGGTACGCCGTGATGGGCTCGTCGCGCTCGGACGAGACGACCAGCTGCTTGATGTTGAGGATGATCTCGGTGACATCCTCCTTCACACCCGGAATTGTGCTGAACTCGTGCAGCACACCGTCGAAGCGGATGCTGGTGACGGCGGCACCCGGGATGGACGACAGCAGGCTGCGGCGCAGCGCGTTGCCGATGGTGTAGCCGAAGCCGGGCTCGAGCGGCTCGACGACGAACCGGCTGCGGAACTCGCCGATCTTCTCCTCGGTCAGAGTGGGACGCTGTGCGATGAGCACTATGTGTTCCTTTCGATCACGTGACCGCTATATGACACGTGCAATTCAGTGAGGTGTTGAGTTTTCAAGGAAACGACGGAAGTCCGGATGCCGCGCGATGCGGCATCCGGATCCGTGTCAGCTCAGACGCGGCGGCGCTTGGGGGGACGGCAGCCGTTGTGGGCCTGCGGCGTGACGTCCTGGATGGACCCCACCTCGAGGCCGGCGGCCGTCAGCGAGCGGATCGCGGTCTCGCGGCCCGAACCGGGGCCCTTGACGAAGACGTCGACCTTCTTGACGCCGTGCTCCTGCGCCTGGCGCGCAGCGGACTCGGCGGCCATGCCGGCGGCGTAGGGGGTCGACTTGCGCGAGCCCTTGAAGCCGACGCCACCCGAGGAGGCCCAGCTGATGACGGCGCCCGACGGGTCGGTGATCGAGACGATCGTGTTGTTGAACGTCGACTTGATGTGGGCGTGGCCCAGCGCGATGTTCTTCTTCTCCTTGCGGCGCGGCTTGCGCGCTGCGGACTTGGCCTGTGCCATGTGCGTGTTCTCCTAAACCTGTGGGGGCCGCGCCTTAGCGCGCCTTCTTCTTGCCGGCGACGGTGCGCTTGGGACCCTTGCGCGTACGCGCGTTGGTCTTGGTGCGCTGACCGCGCACGGGCAGGCCACGGCGGTGGCGCAGACCCTCGTAGGAACCGATCTCGACCTTGCGGCGGATGTCGGCGGCGACCTCGCGGCGCAGGTCACCCTCCACCTTGTAGTTGCCCTCGATGTAGTCGCGGAGCGCGACGAGCTGGTCGTCGGTGAGGTCCTTGACGCGGATGTTCTCGTCGATCTCCGTCGCTGCGAGGATCTCGTTCGAGCGGGTACGGCCCACGCCGTAGATGTACGTGAGGGCGATCACCACGCGCTTGTCGCGCGGGATGTCAACGCCGGCAAGACGTGCCATGCGGTTCTCCTAGGAGTAATCGAAGGTGTGGAGCAGGATCGGTGCTCGGGCCTTCGTCCCGAGGTGTCCCCCGCCGGCTGCGCCGCGCGGGTTCTGATCTGCCTGAGGTGTATTGAGTTGTCGTCGTACCGGGTGCCGCGTAGACGCGGCATCCGATCAGCCCTGGCGCTGCTTGTGACGCGGGTTCGACTTGCAGATGACCATGACGCGACCGTGGCGACGGATGACCTTGCAGTGGTCGCAGATGGGCTTGACGGAGGGGTTGACCTTCATGATGTTCCTGATTCGCTGTCTTCGCCGACGGAGCAGGGGCTCCGGGGCGTTACTTCTCGACCGGCGTGCGCTGGGCTCAGCGGTAGCGGTAGACGATGCGACCGCGGGTCAGGTCGTAGGGGCTGAGCTCCACGACCACGCGGTCTTCGGGGATGATGCGGATGTAGTTCTGCCGCATCTTGCCCGAGATCGTTGCGAGGACCTTGTGTCCGTTGCTGAGCTCGACGCGGAACATCGCGTTGGGCAGAGCCTCGGAGATCACGCCCTCGATCTCGATGACACCGTCTTTCTTCGCCATACGCTCGCTTACAGTTGTGCAGGCCGGTCGGTCTGCGTTGGATGGGATTTTCGGTGACACGCCAAGAGAGGCGCAACGCACCAAAGAGCAAGCATACGCGCTACCGCACGCTCCAGCAACTCGCCGTATCTCGCACGGCGCGTCGCCCCGCTCCGCTCAGTTGAAGAGCGTCGCGAACGAACCGCGGGCCGGGATCGTGCTGTTCGAGATCGTCTCGCCGTTGACGGCGATCGTCGGCGTTCCGACGCGGTCCGATCCGGGCTGGAGCGGCGTCTCCTTGGTCTTCGCGGCGACGTAGGACTCGTAGGTGCGGTCGGTGACGCACGAGTCGATGCCCGTCACCCCCGCATCGGATGCGATCTGCAGGAGCTGCTCGTCGGTGAGACCCGTCGACTGCTCGGCGGGCTGCTGCTCGAAGAGGGCCTGCATGAACGGGACGGCGGCGTCGGGGTCGGCCTCGGCGACGCAGTACATCGCATTGGCCGAACGCGTCGAGTACTCGGTGCCCTGCGACGCACGGTCGAGGATCGAGATCGGGTGGATCTTGAGGGTGATCGTTCCGTCGTTCACGAGATCGAGGATCTCGGGTCCGTAGGTCGTCTCGAACTGACCGCAGATCGGGCACATGAAGTCGACATACGTGTCGAGCGTCTGCGAGCCGTCTCCGACGACGACGGCGCCGGTCTCCTGCTCGATGCCCGACCCCGTGGGCGGGGTGCCGGGGTCGGTCGCGCTGTTGTTCATCCACACGACCAGCGCGACAATGAGGGCCACCACGACCACCACGGCCGTCGACACCCAGATCGCGAACCAGTTGGTCTTGCCCGTCGCCGCAGTAGCCATCACTTCTCTCCTCAGCCGATTTCCGTCGGCACGATTCCATACGGGGCGAGCCCCGCGGCGCCACCGTCGGGCGCCGTGAGAACCCAGATGCCCCCATCATGCACCGCGACGCTATGTTCCCAATGGGAGCCGTCCGAGCCGTCGATGGTCGAGACCGTCCAGTCGTCGTCCTCGGTGAACGTCTCCTCCGAGCCGGCCACGACCATCGGCTCGATCGCGAGCACGAGACCGGGCTTCACCTCGGGGCCGAGGTCGGCCACGCGGTAGTTGAAGACCGAGGGCGCTTCGTGCATCTTGCGGCCGATGCCGTGCCCGACGTAGTCGCGGAGGATGCCGTACTGCTCGCCGGACGCCTCGATCGAGGTCTGGATCGCATCACCGATCTCGCCGATGCGCTTGGCGTTCGCCATCGCGGCGATGCCCGCCCACAGCGATTCCTCGGTGACCTGCGACAGCCGTTCGCGCGGCGCGACGAGCTCCGGTCGCTCCGGATCGGGGATGACGATCGTGAACGCGGAGTCGCCGTTCCAGCCGCGGAACTGCGCGCCGGCGTCGATCGAGAGGATGTCGCCCGGCTCCAGCGGACGCGAGTTCGGGATGCCGTGCACGACCTGCTCGTTGACCGACGCGCACACCGTATGGCGGTAACCCCGGACGAGCTGGAAGTTCGACTCGGCACCGCGTGAGCGGATCACGTCCGCGGCGATGGCATCGAGCTCGAGCGTCGTCACGCCGGGCGCCACGTGGTCGCGTACCGCCTGCAGGGCCGCGGCCGTGATCAGGCCGGGCTCGACCATCGCCTGCAGCTGGGCAGGCGACTTGTAGATGGAGCGGCGACCGATCACGCCGTGATGCCGCGGGCCGTCAGAGCCGCGGTGATCCGCTCGGTGATCTCGTCGAGCGAGCCGACACCGTCGATCTGATCGACGATCCCGCGCTCGCGGAAGACGTCGAGGATCGGGGCGGTCTCGTTCTCGTAGATCGAGAGGCGCTTGGCGATCGACTCCTCGTTGTCGTCGTCGCGACCCTGCTCGGCCGCACGCTTGGAGAGTCGCGCGATGGACTCCTCGCGGGGGACGACGAGCTCGATCACGGCCGTCAGCTCTTCGCCGCGACCCTGGAGGAAACCGTCGAGATCGCGGACCTGAGCCAGGTTGCGCGGGTACCCGTCGAGCAGGAAGCCGCCGGCAGCGTCGGCCTGCTCCAGCCGGTCGCGCACGATCGCGCTCGTCAGCTCGTCGGGAACCAGGTCGCCGGCGTCGATGATCGCCTTGACCTGCTGGCCGAGCTCGGTGCCCTCCTTGACGTTCGCCCGGAAGACGTCGCCCGTCGAGACGGCGGGGATGCCCAGCGCCTCGGCGATGCGCACTCCCTGAGTGCCCTTGCCCGAGCCCTGGGGCCCGACGATCAGCAGACGTGCAGCCGTCATCGCAGCAGCCCTTCGTAGTGGCGCTGCTGGAGCTGCGCGTCGATCTGCTTCACCGTCTCGAGTCCGACACCGACGATGATGAGGATCGAGGCGCCGCCGAACGGGAAGTTCTGGTTGGCACCGACCGTCGCCAGCGCGATCAGCGGAAGCAGGGCGATGAGACCCAGGTAGATCGAGCCGGGAGCGGTGATGCGGGTGAGGACGTAGTCGAGGTACTCCGCGGTGGGCCGGCCGGCGCGGATGCCGGGGATGAACCCGCCGTACTTCTTCATGTTGTCCGCGACGTCGACCGGGTTGAACGTGATGGCCACGTAGAAGTAGGTGAAGCCGATGATCAGCAGGAAGTAGACCGCCATGTACAGCGGGCTGTCGCCGGTCGTGAAGTACTGCTGGATCCAGGCCACCCAGCCGGGCACGTTGCCGTCGGCATCCGGGTTCTGGTTGAACTGCGCGATCAGCGCGGGGATGTACAGCAGCGACGACGCGAAGATGACCGGGACGACACCCGCCATGTTGACCTTGATGGGAATGTACGTGTTCGTGCCGCCGTACGTGCGCCGGCCGACCATGCGCTTGGCGTACTGGACCGGGATGCGCCGCTGCGACTGCTCGACGAAGACGACGAGGGCGACGACGGCGATGCCCACCGCGAGCACGAGCAGGAAGATCTCGAAGCCGCGGGCGATCGCGATCGACCAGAGGGCCGCGGGGAACGTGGCGGCGATCGAGGTGAAGATGAGGATCGACATGCCGTTGCCGACACCGCGCTCGGTGACGAGCTCGGCGAACCACATGATCAGGCCGGTGCCGGCGGTCATCGTGATGATCATCAGGAGCTGGGCGTACCAGGCCTCCGAGGTCACGAGCTGAGCGCACTCGGGAACACCGGTCACCGGGATCAGCTGACCCGAGCGGGCGACCGTGACGAGCGTCGTGGACTGCAGCAGCGCCAGCGCGATGGTCAGGTAGCGGGTGTACTGCGTGAGCTTCGCCTGGCCGGACTGACCCTCCTTGTAGAGGGTCTCGAAGTGCGGGATGACCACGCGCAGCAGCTGCACGATGATCGTCGCGGTGATGTACGGCATGACGCCGAGCGCGAAGATCGACAGCTGCAGCAGGGCGCCGCCCGAGAACAGGTTCACGAGCGAGAGCAGGCCCTGCGCGGTGCCGCTCTGGTCGAGACAGCTCTGCACGTTCGGGAAGTTCACGAACGGCGTCGGCACATGCGCGCCCAGGCGGTAGATGGCGATGATCGCCAGGGTGAAGCCGATCTTCCGCCGGAGATCCGGAGTGCGGAAAACCCGCGCTATGGCGCTGAACAAGTGGATTCCTCCCAAGGGATGGGCGGCGTCTCGGGAAGACACCGTCAACCAGGGTATCCCAGGCCGTTCACAGGCGCGCCTCGGATACGACGAAGCGAGGGCCGGAGCGAACTCCGGCCCTCGCTGGCGAATTACTTGATGGACCCGCCGGCCGCGACGATCTTCTGCTCGGCAGAGCCCGAGACCTTGTCGACCGACACGTTCAGCGCCACCGAGATGTCGCCGGTGCCGAGCACCTTGACCTTCTCGTTCTTGCGGACGGCACCCTTCGCGACCAGGTCGGTGATGGTGACGTCACCGCCCTGCGGGTAGAGCTCCGCGAGCTTGTCCAGGTTCACGACCTGGTACTCGACGCGGAACGGGTTCTTGAACCCGCGCAGCTTGGGGGTGCGCATGTGGAGCGGCATCTGGCCACCCTCGAAGCCCGCCTTGACCTGGTACCGGGCCTTCTGACCCTTGGTTCCGCGGCCCGCGGTCTTACCCTTCGAGCCCTCACCGCGGCCGACACGGGTCTTCGCCGTGTTGGATCCGGGCACGGGACGCAGGTGGTGGACCTTCAGCACACCGGGGCGAGCGGCCGTGGTCTCGGCCTTCGCCTTCTTGTCGTCCTTCTTCTCAGCCATCAGTCGATCTCCTCAACCTTCACGAGGTGCGCGACGGTCTTGACGTAGCCGCGCGTCTGCGCGTCGTCGGGACGGACGACCGAGTCGCCGATCCGCTTGAGACCCAGCGAACGCAGCGTGTCGCGCTGGTTCTGCTTCTCGCTCACCTTGGACTTGACCTGGGTGACCTTCAGTCGAGCGGCCATCAGGCACCTACCTTCTGTGCGGCGTTCGCCTCGGCCTCAGCGCGCACGAGGCGAGCCGGTGCGACCTGGTCGAAGTCCAGGCCACGGCGTGCGGCGACCGCACGGGGCTCCTCGAGCTGCTTCAGTGCCTCGACGGTCGCGTGCACGATGTTGATCGTGTTCGACGAGCCGAGCGACTTCGACAGGACGTCGTGGATACCGGCGCACTCGAGCACGGCGCGGACGGGACCACCGGCGATAACACCGGTACCGGCGGCGGCGGGGCGCAGGAGCACCACGCCGGCGGCTGCCTCACCCTGCACGGGGTGCGGGATGGTCGAGCCGGTGCGGGGAACGCGGAAGAAGTTGCGCTTGGCCTCTTCGACACCCTTCGAGATGGCGAGGGGGACCTCACGCGCCTTGCCGTAGCCGACACCGACCAGCCCGTTGCCGTCGCCGACGACGACGAGAGCGGTGAAGCTGAAGCGACGACCACCCTTGACAACCTTCGACACGCGGTTGATGGTGACGACGCGCTCCAGGAACTGGCTCTTGTCGGCGTCGCGCGAACCGCGATCGCGGTTGTTGCTGCGCTCGCGGCTGCCGCGGCGGGGCTCGCGGGCCTCGCGCTCGACGGGAGCGGTGCCTGCGGCCTGCTCGGTCGTAGCCTGTTCGGTCACAGGGTTCTCTCCGTTGTTGTTGGTCACTGCATCGCTCACAGGTTCAGACCTCCCTCGCGAGCGCCGTCGGCGATCGCTGCGACACGGCCCGCGTAGCGGTTGCCACCGCGGTCGAACACGACGTCTTCGACGCCGGCGGCCTTGGCGCGCTCGGCGACGAGCTCGCCGACCTTGCGGGCCTTGGCGGTCTTGTCACCGTCGAACGTGCGCAGGTCGGCCTCGAGGGTCGACGCCGAAGCCACGGTGTGACCCTTGGCGTCGTCGACGAGCTGCACGAAGACGTGGCGGGCCGAGCGGGTCACGACCAGGCGCGGCCGGGCCTCGGTGCCCACGATCTTCTTGCGAAGGCGGGCGTGACGACGCGCGCGCGCGTCGGACTTGCTCTTCACAGCCATGCTTACTTACCAGCCTTTCCGGCCTTGCGGCGGACGACCTCGCCCGCGTACCGCACACCCTTGCCCTTATAGGGCTCGGGCTTGCGGATCTTGCGGATGTTGGCCGCGGTCTCGCCGACCGCCTGCTTGTCGATGCCGCTGACCGTGAGCTTGTTGTTGCCCTCGACGGTCAGGGTGATGCCGGCGGGTGCCTCGACGGTGACGGGGTGCGAGAAGCCGAGAGCGAACTCGACGGACGAGCCCTTCTGAGCGACGCGGTAACCGGTGCCGACGACCTCGAGACCCTTGGTGTAGCCCTGGGTCACGCCGATGATGTTGTTGTTGATCAGGGTGCGGGTCAGGCCGTGCAGGGCACGCGACTCGCGCTCGTCATCCGGACGGGTGACGAGAACCTGGTTCTCCTCGACCTTGGCCTCGATGGGCTTGGCGACGGTGAGTCGCAGCTCGCCCTTGGGGCCCGTGACGAGGACGTCCTGTCCGGTGACCTCGACGGTCACACCGGCAGGGATGTCGATGGGGAGACGTCCAATACGCGACATCAGATCACCACACGTAGGCGAGGACTTCCCCGCCGACGCCCTTCGAGTCGGCCTGGCGGTCCGTGAGGAGGCCAGAGGAGGTGGACAGAATCGCGACGCCCAGGCCACCGAGGACCGTGGGCAGCTCGGTCGACTTCGCGTACACGCGGAGACCGGGCTTGGAGACGCGCTTGATGCCGGCGATCGACCGCTCGCGGTTGGGGCCGTACTTCAGCGTCATGGTGAGGGTCTGGCCGACGCGGGCATCGGTGACCTCCCAGCCGGAGATGTAGCCCTCCTGCTTGAGGATCTCGGCGATGTTGGTCTTGAGCTTCGAGCTCGGCAGCGACACGGAGTCGTGGTGCGCCGAGTTCGCGTTGCGCAGACGGGTCAGCATATCTGCGACCGGGTCTGTCATCGTCATAGGTGTGTTCCTTCGATCATGAGGTTTCGACTGCCGTTACACGACAGGCGACCTTCGATGAATGTCCATATTCAGTTGTGCAGTCGTTCGGCCCCGGAGCATGCCCCGAGGCCGAACGATCGATTGTACCGGATTACGCCTGGGCGTCGTCCGACTTGAACGGGAAGCCGAGCTGGCGGAGCAGCGAGCGTCCCTCGTCATCCGACTTCGCCGTGGTGACGATCGTGATGTCGAAACCACGGACGCGGTCGATCCGGTCCTGGTTGATCTCGTGGAAGACCGCCTGCTCCTGCAGACCGAAGGTGTAGTTGCCGTGACCGTCGAACTGCTTGGGCGACAGACCGCGGAAGTCGCGGATGCGGGGCAGCGCGAGGTTCACGAGACGGTCGATGAACTCCCACGCACGGTCACCGCGGAGGGTGACGTGCGCACCGATGGCCTGGCCCTCGCGCAGCTTGAACTGCGCGATGGACTTGCGGGCCTTCGTGACGATCGGCTTCTGACCCGTGATCTTCGTCAGGTCGTCCACGGCGCCGTCGATCACCTTGCTGTCGCGAGCTGCCTCGCCGACACCGGTGTTCACGACGACCTTCACGAGACCGGGGATCTGCATGACGTTGGCGTAGCCGAACTCTTCCTGCAGAGCCTTCTTGATCTCGCTCTGGTACTTCTGCTTCAGGCGGGGCTGGATCTTGCCAGCCGCCGCGGCAGTGGTGCTGCTCATATTCAGAGGTCCTTGCCGCTCTTCTTCGCGTAACGCACGCGGACGGTGCGCTTCACGCCGTCCTTCGTCTTCTCCTCGACGCGGTGGCCGACGCGGGTCGGCTTCTTCGTCTCGGGGTCGACGACCTGGACGTTCGAGATGTGGATGGGGGCCTCGAAGGTCTCGATGCCGCCCGTCTTGGTGCCACGCTGCGTCTGGCCGACGCGGGTGTGCTTGGTGACGTAGTTCACGCCCTCGACGATGACGCGGTTCTGCTCGACGAGGACCTCGAGGACCTTGCCCTGCTTGCCACGGTCGCCGCCGCGCTCGGGCTTGGCGCCCGTGATGACCTGAACCAGGTCACCCTTCTTGATGTTCGCCATGATCAGATGACCTCCGGGGCGAGCGAGACGATCTTCATGAACTTCTTGTCGCGAAGCTCACGACCGACCGGTCCGAAGATGCGGGTGCCACGGGGCTCCCCGTCGTTCTTCAGGATGACGGCGGCGTTCTCGTCGAACTTGATGTACGAGCCGTCGGGACGGCGCGTCTGCTTGACGGTGCGGACGATGACGGCCTTGACGACATCACCCTTCTTGACGTTGCCACCGGGGATCGCGTCCTTGACGGTGGCGACGATGATGTCGCCCAGTCCGGCGTACCGGCGGGCGGAGCCGCCGAGCACGCGGATGGTGAGCAGCTCCTTGGCGCCGGTGTTGTCGGCGACCTTGAGGCGGGATTCGGTCTGAATCATGAGATCACTTCGCCTTCTCGAGGACCTCGACCAGACGCCAGCGCTTGGTGGCGCTCAGCGGGCGAGTCTCGTTGATGAGGACGAGGTCGCCGATGCCGGCGGTGTTGGCCTCGTCGTGGGCCTTGACCTTCGACGTGCGGCGGATGACCTTGCCGTAGAGCGGGTGCTTCACGCGGTCCTCGACCTCGACGACGATCGTCTTGTCCATCTTGTCGCTCACGACGTAGCCGCGACGAGCCTTGCGGTAACCGCGGGCCTGCGGGTCGCGGACGTCGTGCTCGCCGTGCTCGTGGCCCTCGGCGACAGCCTCAGCGGCGTTCTTGTCGGTAGCCATTACTCGGTCTCTTCCTTCGCGGCCTCGGTGGCGTCATCCGCCTTCTTGGCCTTGGTCTTCTTCGCCTTCGGCGCCTCCGCGACGGGCGTGGCACGAATGCCGAGCTCGCGCTCGCGGATCACCGTGTAGAGCCGCGCGATGTCGCGCTTGACCGCACGGATGCGGCCGTGGCTCTCGAGCTGGCCGGTGGCCGACTGGAAGCGCAGGTTGAACAGCTCTTCCTTGGCCTTGCGCAGCTCCTCGACGAGGCGCTGGTCTTCGAACGTGTCGAGCTCGCTCGGGGCGAGCGTCTTGGTGCCGACAGCCATTACGCGTCGCCCTCCTCGCGCTTGATGATGCGTGCCTTCAGCGGCAGCTTGTGAATGGCACGGGTCAGGGCCTCGCGAGCGAGCTCCTCGTTGACTCCGGCGACCTCGAAGAGGACGCGACCCGGCTTGACGTTGGCGACCCACCACTCCGGCGAGCCCTTACCCGAACCCATGCGGGTCTCGGCGGGCTTCTTGGTGAGCGGACGGTCGGGGTAGACGTTGATCCACACCTTGCCGCCACGCTTGATGTGACGCGTCATGGCGATACGAGCGGACTCGATCTGACGGTTGGTCACGTAAGCGGGCGTGAGTGCCTGGATACCGAACTCGCCGAAGGAGACCTTCGTGCCGCCGGTGGCCTGGCCATCGCGCTTGGGGTGGTGCTGCTTGCGGTACTTGACCTTGCGGGGGATAAGCATCAGGCCGACGCTCCTTCTGCCACGGGGGCCTCGTTGCGGGGACCGCGACGGCGGTCACCGCGGTCGTCGCGACCGCGCGAGGTCTTCGGCGCGTTGGCCTGCTCGCGAGCGAGCTCCTTGGCCGTCAGGTCGCCCTTGTAGATCCAGACCTTCACGCCGATGCGGCCGAAGGTGGTCTTGGCCTCGTAGAAGCCGTAGTCGATGTTCGCGCGGAGCGTGTGCAGGGGCACGCGGCCCTCGCGGTAGAACTCCGAGCGGCTCATCTCCGCGCCGCCGAGGCGGCCCGAGACCTGGATCCGGATGCCCTTGGCACCGGCGCGCTGAGCGCCCTGCAGACCCTTGCGCATCGCGCGGCGGAAAGCCACACGAGCGGAGAGCTGCTCGGCGATGCCCTGCGCGACGAGCTGGGCGTCGGCCTCGGGGTTCTTGACCTCGAGGATGTTGAGCTGGATCTGCTTGCCGGTGAGCTTCTCGAGGTCGGCGCGGATGCGCTCGGCCTCGGCGCCGCGACGACCGATCACGATGCCCGGGCGGGCGGTGTGGATGTCGACGCGGACGCGGTCACGGGTGCGCTCGATCTCGATGTTGCTGACGCCGGCGCGGTCGAGCGACGTGGTCAGCAGACGACGGATCTTGATGTCCTCGGCGACGTAGTCGGCGTAACGCTGGCCCGGCTTGGTCGAGTCCGAGAACCAACGCGACACGTGGTCCGTGGTGATGCCGAGGCGGAAGCCGTACGGGTTGACTTTCTGTCCCATTACTTGCTCGCCTTCTTGCTCGTACCGGCGGCCGCGGCATCCGCGTTCTCCGGCGTCGACAGCACGACCGTGATGTGGCTCGTGCGCTTCTTGATCTGGAAGGCACGACCCTGGGCGCGGGGCTGGAAACGCTTGAGCGTCGTGCCCTCGTCGACGTACGCGTTCTTCACGTACAGGTCTGCATCGTCCAGGAACTCGTTGTCCTTATCGGCCTTGACGCGAGCGTTCGCGACGGCCGAGGCGACGAGCTTGTAAATCGGCTCGCTGGCGCTCTGCGGGGCGAACTTCAGGATGGCGAGTGCCTCCTGAGCCTGCTTTCCCTTGATGAGCGCGACGACACGACGAGCCTTCTGAGGGGTCACGCGGATGTGCTTCACGCGCGCGGTGGATTCCACCATGTCTCTCCTCCTCTGTCCTCTCTGGAACTGCCCCCGCGTCAGCGGCGGCGGCCCTTCTTGTCGTCCTTCACGTGGCCGCGGAAGGTGCGGGTGGGCGCGAATTCGCCCAGCTTGTGGCCGACCATGGTCTCGGACACGAACACGGGGATGTGCTTGCGTCCGTCATGCACCGCGATCGTGTGGCCGAGCATGGCCGGGATGATCATCGAACGGCGCGACCAGGTCTTGATGACGTTCTTGGAGCCGGCTTCGTTCTGCGCGACCACCTTGCGAAGCAGGTGCTCGTCGACGAAGGGGCCCTTCTTCAGGCTGCGAGGCATCTTCCTCTACTCCTACTTGCGCTTCTTGCCGGCGTTGCGACGGCGGACGATGTACTTGTCGCTCTCCTTGTTGGGGTGGCGGGTGCGACCCTCAGCCTGGCCCCAGGGAGTGACGGGGTGACGTCCACCGGACGTCTTGCCCTCACCACCACCGTGCGGGTGGTCGACCGGGTTCATGGCGACACCACGAACCGTCGGGCGAACGCCCTTCCAGCGCTTACGGCCGGCCTTGCCCCAGTTGATGTTCGACTGCTCGGCGTTGCCGACCTCGCCGATGGTCGCGCGGCAGCGCGCATCGACGTTGCGGATCTCGCCCGAGGGCAGACGCAGCTGGGCGTAGGGGCCGTCCTTCGCGACCAGACGCACGCTGGCGCCGGCCGAGCGAGCCATCTTCGCGCCGCCGCCGGGACGGAGCTCGATGGCGTGGATGACCGTACCGGTCGGGATGTTGCGCAGCGGCAGATTGTTGCCGGGCTTGATGTCGGCGCCGGCACCCGACTCGACGATGTCGCCCTGCTGGAGCTTGTTCGGGGCGATGATGTAGCGCTTCTCGCCGTCGAAGTAGTGCAGCAGCGCAATGCGCGCGGTGCGGTTGGGGTCGTACTCGATGTGAGCGACCTTGGCGTTGACGCCGTCCTTGTCGTTGCGACGGAAGTCGATCACGCGGTACTGGCGCTTGTGGCCACCACCGATGTGACGCGTCGTGATGCGGCCCTGGTTGTTACGGCCACCGGTCTTGGCGATCGGGCGGAGGAGCGACTTCTCGGGCGTCGATCGGGTGATCTCGGCGAAGTCGGCCACCGACGAACCGCGGCGACCCGGGGTCGTGGGCTTGTACTTGCGAATAGCCATGTTCGTTGTCCTCTATCCCGACCGTCAGCCGACTGCCGTGAAGATGTCGATGGTGCCCGACTTCAGGGTGACGATGGCGCGCTTGGTGTCCTTGCGCTTGCCGGTGCCGAAGCGGGTGCGACGGGACTTGCCCGCGCGGTTGAGCGTGTTGACCGCTGCGACCTTGACGCCGAAGATCTTCTCGATCGCGAGCTTGATCTCGGTCTTCGACGCACGGGGGTCCACGAGGAACGTGTACTTGCCCTCGTCGATGAGCCCGTAGCTCTTCTCGGAGACGACCGGCTTCAGGATGATGTCGCGCGGGTCCTTGTTGACGGCGGTCATGCCGAGACCTCCTCGGTGGCGCCGGCCTTGGACGCGACGAACGCGTCGTAGGCGGCCTTGGTGAAGACGAGGTCGTCCGAGACGAGCACGTCGTAGGCGTTGAGCTGGTCGAACGTCAGCACGTGGACGTACGCGAGGTTGCGCACGCTCTTGACGGTGATCTCGTCACCGCGCTCGATGACCACGAGGACGTTCTTCGTGGCGCCGAGGCCGGTCAGAACCGCCGCAGCAGCCTTGGTCGAGGGCGTGCCCTCGACACCGAACGAGTCGACGATGTGCAGACGCTGGCCGCGAGCACGGTCGCTGAGCGCTCCGAGGAGCGCGGCGGCGACCATCTTCTTGGGGGTGCGCTGCGAGTAGTTGCGCGGCTTGGGGCCGTGCACGATGCCACCACCGGTCATGTGCGGCGCGCGGATCGAGCCCTGACGGGCGTTACCCGTGCCCTTCTGCTTGAAGGGCTTGCGGCCGGCGCCCGAGACCTCACCGCGACGCTTGGTCGAGTGGGTGCCCTGGCGAGCCGCCGCGAGCTGCGCGACGACGACCTGGTGGATGAGGGGAACGTTGGTCTTGACGTCGAAGAGCGCGGCGGGCAGCTCCACGGAGCCGGCCTTCTTGCCGGAGGCGCTCCGGACGTCGAGCGCGAGAGTCGAGTCAGCCATGATCAGGCACCCTTCACAGCGTTGCGGACGTAGACGATGCGGCCGCGTGCACCGGGGACGGCGCCCTTGACGAGCAGCAGACCCTTCTCGGCGTCGACGGCGTGCACCGTGAGGTTGAGGACGGTCACGCGCTCGCCACCCATGCGGCCGGCCATGCGCATGCCCTTGAAGACGCGGCTGGGCGTCGACGAGGCACCGATGGAACCGGGCTTGCGGTGGTTGCGGTGCGCACCGTGCGAGGCCGAGACGCCCTTGAAGTTGTGGCGCTTCATGACACCCGCGGTGCCCTTGCCCTTGCTGGTGCCGACGACGTCGACCAGCTGGCCGGCCTCGAACGTGTCACCGGCGGTGAGCTCCTGACCGAGTGAGTAGTCAGCGGCATCCGCCGTGCGCACCTCGGTGAGGTGGCGACGGGGGGTCACGCCGGCGGCCTCGAAGTGGGCCGTGAGGGGCTTGTTGACCTTGCGGGGGTCGATCTGGCCGGCAGCGATCTGGACGGCCGAGTAGCCGTCCTTCTCGGGCGTACGGACCTGGGTGACCACGTTCGGCGCGATCTCGATGACCGTGACGGGGACGAGCTTGCCCTGCTCGTTCCAGACCTGGGTCATGCCGAGCTTGGTGCCGAGGAGGCCCTTGGAAACCTTGGAGTTGATGTCAGCCATGTCGAACCTCAGAGCTTGATCTCGATGTTGACGTCGGCCGGGAGGTCGAGTCGCATGAGCGAGTCGACAGCCTTGGGCGTCGGGTCGACGATGTCGATCAGACGCTTGTGGGTGCGCATCTCGAAGTGCTCGCGGCTGTCCTTGTACTTGTGGGGCGACCGGATGACGCACACGACGTTCTTCTCGGTCGGCAGCGGCACGGGTCCGACGACAGTCGCGCCCGCACGGGTCACGGTGTCGACGATCTTGCGTGCCGAGGTGTCGATGACCTCGTGGTCGTACGACTTCAGGCGAATGCGGATCTTCTGTCCCGCCATTTGTCTGCTCACTCTCTTTATCGCGTCTTACGTCTCGCTGGTCGCGAGCGCATTGGACGCCCGGTGGCGCGGTCTGCGCCGGGCACTTCTCACCGCCGGGGCGGTGATGCTGCACCACTGTTCTGATGTCAAACCCGCGGGTCTCCCTGCGGTTCCGCACCGTGCGCGCACGCGCGCATCCTGTCTCCAGGTCGGTGTGGGGTTCGATGTTCATCTGCCCGCGGCCTAGGACTCTGCGCTTCGCGCCGCCTATGCACTGTCGTGACAGTGATCCGGGATGCTGGGCACCCGTCGGAATGTGGAACCTGAATAGTCTACGTGCCGCCCGGGCGTGTCGCAAACCCGGGCGTGTCGCGATATCCGCGTCGCGTCCCGCACCGTGGCGGCGGGCCGCCGGGCACGCACTCTCCCCGCGAACACGCACCTTCTATGGTGCACCCTCGCGGCGACGGTGCGTCCTCGGAGCGACGGATCGCGCTCAACGCAGGAGACCGTGGGCGCGGAGGAACGCGGCGAACGTCGGGCGGGATGCCAGGCGCTCCCAGCCCCAGCGCACCGGGGTCCAGCCGGTCGCCGCGACGACGCGACTCTCGCGCTCGCGCTGGGCGCGCAACACGTCGCGGGGCGAGCGTCCGCCCGTCAACGCCGGGTCGAGGTACTTGCCGTCGCCGTCGAACTCGCCGAACCTCCGCAGCCGAGGCCACGCGAAGTCGAGGAACGCCCACTGCCCATCGCCGATCGCGACGGGATGCTGGAGCACCGGTTCCGCAGCGCCCAGCTGCAGCATCCACAGCCGGCTGATGCTCTCGCCCGGCAGCTGTGCCCGCCCGTCGGCGATCGAGGCGACGAATCGCGCACTGCGGATGCCGCGGGCACCGGGCGCCTGCTCGATGCGAGCAGTCACATCGGCGACGAGCGCTGCGGCGGCGGCGGGGTCGTAGGCGCCGTTGCCGCGCCACGCCGCCGCTCGCAGCGCCGCGTCCATCGCTGCCGTCGCGGTCTCGGCCTTCTCGGCGCAGAGCACGTCGAACACCGTGCGGGCGAGGTTCGTCGCCTGCAACGCACCGATGCGCGAGACGTCGGCGTCCGCGACCTCGTGCCGGTGGCGCACGACGTCGCTGCGACTCGGCGCGGGCGCCGGACCGAGCTCGAGCGTATGCACCCGGGAGTCGTCGCCTCGGTGGACCGGCAGTCCGTGCAGCGCGGCGGCCGTCGTGTGCGAGAAGACCGGCTCGCGGGTCGCGACAGCGGCGAGGGCGTGCGCGCGCAGCCGCATCCGCGCCTCCGGTCGCGCGGCCGCCCAGCGCGCCGCCGCGACGTAGACGCCCCGCCGGACGCGCACGAGCTCTCCGTCACCGACGGCCCGTTCGAGCGTGGACGTCTCGCCGCGACGGCGCGCATCGCGCCGGAGGATGAGGTCATCGCATTCGGTCACTCCCCCACGATGCCGCCCGCGCCGCCCCCGCATCCGCGCCCCCTGCTCCCCGTGCACGCTCCCGCCCCCGCCCGTCCTGGGGAGGAACCACCGCCCCGAACGCGAGAACGCACCGACCCCGCGACCACGCACCGTTCACGGTGCGCTCTCGCGGAGGCGGTGCGTTCTCGGCGCTCGGCCTACTGGTTGCCGATGTTCTTGTCGACGTTCTCGCGGACCTCGTCGACCTTGCCATGGTGCTGCTCCGGGACGACCTTCTTCACGGCATCCGCCGCACCCTTGAGGAACTTGTCGCTGACCTCCTCGGCCTTCTCGCTCTTGAGTGCTTCCTCGATCTTGTCGCGGTTCTGTTCGAACATCTGCTTGCCCTTGTTGATGATGTCGTCGACGCCCATGATCGTCCTTTCGTCGGGTCGTATCCCGCTATGAGAGCGCGTGGCGCCACGCCACGTCAACAGCTTGCGGAAACGACGAAACCCCCCGGACCCGAAGGTCCGAGGGGTTCCGCGAAGGAAGTCGCGAGACTTACTTGATGATCTTGGTCACCGTGCCGGCGCCGACGGTGCGGCCACCCTCACGGATCGCGAAGCCGAGGCCCTCTTCCATGGCGATCGGCTGGATGAGCTCGACCGACATGTCGGTGGTGTCACCGGGCATGACCATCTCGGTGCCCTCGGGCAGCGAGATGACGCCGGTGACGTCCGTGGTGCGGAAGTAGAACTGCGGGCGGTAGTTCGTGTAGAAGGGGTTGTGACGGCCACCCTCCTCCTTCGAGAGGATGTAGGCAGTGCCCTCGAAGTTGGTGTGCGGGGTAACCGAACCCGGCTTCACGACGACCTGGCCACGCTCGACGTCGTCACGCTTGGTGCCGCGGAGGAGCAGACCACAGTTCTCGCCGGCCCAGGCCTCGTCGAGCTGCTTGTGGAACATCTCGATACCGGTGACCGTGGTCTTCTGCGTCGGGCGGATGCCGACGATCTCGACCTCGGAGTTGATGGCGAGGGTGCCGCGCTCGGCGCGGCCCGTGACGACGGTTCCACGACCGGTGATCGTGAAGACGTCCTCGACGGGCATGAGGAACGGCTTGTCCTTGTCACGCACCGGGTCGGGGATCGACTCGTCGACGGCGTCCATGAGCTCGACGATCGCGTTGACCCACTTCTCGTCGCCCTCGAGAGCCTTCAGGCCCGAGACGCGGACGACAGGAGCGTTGTCGCCGTCGAAGTCCTGCGACGACAGGAGCTCGCGAACCTCGAGCTCGACGAGCTCCAGGATCTCCTCGTCGTCGACCATGTCCGACTTGTTGAGCGCGACCAGCAGGTAGGGAACGCCGACCTGCTTGGCGAGCAGGACGTGCTCGCGGGTCTGAGCCATCGGGCCGTCGGTGGCGGCGACCACGAGGATCGCGCCGTCCATCTGAGCGGCACCGGTGATCATGTTCTTGATGTAGTCAGCGTGACCCGGGGCGTCGACGTGAGCGTAGTGACGCTTGGGGGTCTCGTACTCGACGTGCGAGATGTTGATCGTGATACCACGCTGACGCTCTTCGGGCGCCGAGTCGATGGACGCGAAGTCACGCTGCACGTTGGTGGCCGACGGGTACTTGTCGGCGAGCACCTTCGAGATCGCCGCGGTGAGCGTCGTCTTGCCGTGGTCGACGTGACCGATGGTTCCGATGTTGACGTGCGGCTTGGTCCGCTCGAACTTGGCCTTAGCCACTGGGTCCTCCTCAGGACTGTCGTTGTAGATCTCCGGGCGCTGGATTGCGACCGGTTCTCTACGGGGATGTTTTCACTCTAGTAGAGAGGTCGATATTCAGTTTGAGTGGATGCCGGGAGCCAGCGCCCCCGGCATCCCGAGGGCTTACTCGCCCTTGTTCTTCTGGACGATCTCGTCGGCCACCGCGCGCGGGACCTCGGAGTAGCTGTCGAACTCCATCGAGTAGACCGCGCGGCCCGAAGTCTTCGAGCGCAGGTCGCCGATGTAGCCGAACATCTCCGACAGGGGGACGAGAGCGCGGACGATCTTGATGCCCGAGCCGTCCTCCATCGACTGGATCTGGCCACGACGCGAGTTCAGGTCGCCGATGACGTCGCCCATGTACTCCTCGGGCGTACGCACCTCGACAGCCATCAGGGGCTCGAGGATGACCGGGTTGGCCTTGCGCAGCGCCTCCTTGAAGCCCATCGAGCCGGCGATCTTGAACGCCATCTCGGACGAGTCGACGTCGTGCGACGCGCCGTCGATGAGGATCGCCTTGACACCCACGATGGGGTAGCCGGCGAGCACGCCGACGTTCATCGCGTCCTGGAAGCCCTGGTTGGTCGGCTCGATGTACTCGCGCGGGATGCGGCCACCGGTGACCTTGTTCTCGAACTCGTACGTCTTGTCGGCCGTGACCTCGAGCGGCTCGATCGCGAACTGGATCTTCGCGAACTGACCCGAACCACCGGTCTGCTTCTTGTGGGTGTAGTCGTGACGCTCGACGGCCTTCTTGATCGTCTCGCGGTACGCGACCTGCGGCTTGCCGACGTTCGCCTCGACGCGGAACTCGCGCTTCATGCGGTCGACGAGGATGTCGAGGTGCAGCTCGCCCATGCCCTTGATGACGGTCTGACCCGTCTCGGGGTTGAGCTCGGTGCGGAACGTCGGGTCCTCTTCGGCGAGCTTCTGGATGGCGACACCCAGCTTCTCCTGGTCGGCCTTGGTCTTCGGCTCGATCGCGACCTCGATGACGGGCTCGGGGAACGTCATCGACTCGAGGACGACGGGCTCGGCCGGGTCGGCGAGGGTGTCACCGGTGGTGGTGTCCTTCAGGCCGATGACGGCGTAGATGTTGCCCGCGGTGAGCGAGTCGACCGGGTTCTCCTTGTTGGCGTGCATCTGGAAGATCTTTCCGATGCGCTCCTTCTTGCCCTTGGTCGAGTTGATGACCTGCGCACCCGAGTCGAGGTGACCCGAGTAGACGCGGACGTAGGTGAGGCGACCGAAGAACGGGTGCACCGCGACCTTGAAGGCCAGCGCGGCGAACGGGTCGTTGGCGTCGGGGTGACGCTCGATGATCTTCTCTTCGTCCTTCGGGTCGTGCGCCTCGATGGCGGGCACGTCGAGGGGCGACGGGAGGAAGTCGACGACCGCGTCGAGCATGGGCTGCACACCGCGGTTCTTGAACGCGGAGCCGCAGAGCACCGGGTACAGCTCGCCGGCGACGGTGAGCTTGCGGATGGCGCCCTTGATCTCGGCGACGCTGAGCTCCTCGCCACCGAAGAACTTCTCCAGCAGCGCGTCGTCGGACTCGGCGACGGTCTCGAGGAGGCGCTGACGGTACTCGGCGGCCTTGTCGGCGAGGTCGGCCGGGATCTCCTGGATCTCGTACTTCGCGCCCATGGTCACGTCACCCTTGGCGTCGCCGGGCCAGACCAGCGCGCGCATCTCGACGAGGTCGATGACACCCACGAAGTCGTTCTCGGCGCCGATCGGGAGCTGCAGCACGAGCGGCTTGGCGCCCAGGCGGCTGACGATGGTGTCGACGGTGAAGTAGAAGTCGGCGCCCAGCTTGTCCATCTTGTTGACGAAGCAGATGCGCGGGACGTCGTACTTGTCGGCCTGACGCCAGACGGTCTCAGACTGGGGCTCGACGCCCTCCTTGCCGTCGAAGACCGCCACCGCGCCGTCGAGGACGCGCAGCGAACGCTCGACCTCGACCGTGAAGTCGACGTGGCCGGGGGTGTCGATGATGTTGATCTGGTTCTTGTTCCAGAAGCAGGTCACGGCGGCGGACGTGATCGTGATGCCGCGCTCCTTCTCCTGCTCCATCCAGTCGGTGGTCGAGGCGCCGTCGTGCGTCTCGCCGAGCTTGTGGTTGACGCCCGTGTAGAACAGGATGCGCTCGGTCGTCGTCGTCTTGCCGGCATCGATGTGCGCCATGATGCCGATATTGCGGACCTTGTTGAGGTCGGTGAGCACTTCTTGTGCCACGGGCTGTTCCTTACGTTTGGTCGGGAGCGCCGGCCGGGGAGGTTTCCCCGGCCGGCGCCGAGAAGCTGTTTACCAGCGGTAGTGCGCGAAGGCGCGGTTCGACTCGGCCATCTTGTGGGTGTCTTCGCGGCGCTTGACCGCGGCACCGAGGCCGTTCGAGGCGTCGAGGATCTCGTTCTGCAGGCGCTCGGTCATCGTCTTCTCACGACGGCCCTTGGCGTACGAGACGAGCCAGCGCAGCGCGAGCGTGTTCGCGCGGTGCGGCTTGACCTCGACGGGCACCTGGTAGGTCGAGCCACCGACGCGGCGGCTCTTGACCTCGAGGGTCGGACGGACGTTGTCGAGCGCCTTCTTCAGCGTCGCGACGGCGTCCTGGCCGTTCTTGGCCTCAACACCCTTGAGGGCGGTGTAGACGATCGACTCGGCGATCGACTTCTTGCCGTCGACGAGGATCTTGTTGACGAGCTGCGTGACGATCGGAGCACCGTAGACCGGGTCGTTGACGACGACGCGGCGGGGTGCGGGTCCCTTACGAGGCATCTAACTCAACCCTTCTTCGCGCCGTAGCGGCTGCGAGCCTGCTTACGGTTCTTGACGGCCTGGGTGTCGAGCGCACCGCGGACGATCTTGTAGCGGACACCGGGGAGGTCCTTCACACGACCGCCGCGGACGAGCACGAGCGAGTGCTCCTGCAGGTTGTGGCCCTCGCCGGGGATGTAGGCGGTGACCTCGGTGCCGTTGCGGAGCTTGACACGGGCGACCTTGCGCATGGCCGAGTTCGGCTTCTTGGGCGTGGTCGTGTACACGCGGGTGCAGACACCCGCCTGCTGGGGGTTCGCCTTCAGAGCGGGCGCCTTGGTCTTGGTGACCTTCGGCGAGCGACCCTTGCGAACCAACTGCTGAATGGTTGGCACGTTCTCTCCTTGTAGTGCTGCACGGTGACAGCGTCGTGGTTTCACCACAGATCCACCGGCGCGTCACGAATGCTGCGTTTTCGAAGGGTGGATATGCCGTGGGGGCGTCCTGTTCGCAGAACGATCCCGATTCGCGTGCTCCGCTTCGACCTGATCATCGGACCGAGGCACGACGCAGGGCGCGCACGAGCGCACACCCGATCAATGATACGCCTCTCCGGCGAGGCGGGCAAACGCCGATGCGAGCCGGTGGTATCGGCGTCAGGCTCCGGGCCGCTCGATGCGCAGTTCGGCGTCGCCGAGGAGGAAGCGCTCGCCCGCCGGCGCGTCCGACCCGGGCTCGAGCTCGATCTCGGTGCCGAGGAAGTTCGTCAGCACGACGCCGTTCGTCGAGTGCAGGTCGGTGATGTGCCACAGCCCCGAGCGCAGTTCGAGACGGGCGTGCGTCTTGGAGACGGTGCGCGTGCGGTCCTCGATGGCCACGAGCTGGGCGCGCGGGTAGGCGGGGTCGGGCGCGGGCTGACGCCCGACGATGGCGACGTCACCGGTGAGCGGTGCGATCTCCCCGTCGGGCAGCACCAACTGCCAGTACACCCGGCGCCGAGCGACGACGACGGTGTGGTCGATGTCGCCGTCGTCGGAGACCTCGGCGCGGCGCAGCTGGGCGGGGACCGCCGCTTCGGCCGTCCGCGGAGCCCCCGCCGCCGGAGCGCTCGCGACCGCGGAGACCTCGTCGGACAGCTCCGGGAACTCGTCGGGCGTGCGCGCGAAGGCGCGGCGGGCGATCGGCGTCGCCGAGACGGCATCCCAGGTGCGGCGACCCGCCCCGAAGCCGGACGCGGAGTCGGGGTCGGCGAACGACGGGACCACACCGGGACGATCGGATGCCGCCCGCGACGGGAACGGCGACGGCGAGATCGCCGAGACGTCGTCGATCTCGGACGGCCAGCGCGCGTCGTCGGATCCGTCTTCGTCGGCGTCCGCGTCGCGGATGGCGGCATCCTCATCGGGCCGCGTCTCGACCTGCGGGGCGGGTTCGCGCAGGATCGGCTCGCGCGCCTCCCTCGGGGCCGGCTCCGAGAACGCGGGCCGGGCCTCGGGCTGCGCCGGGGCGTCGTCGGGCTGCTGCTCAGGAGAGGATGCCGCGGCGGGCTCGGCCGCGGGTTCCGGCTCGACCGGGTGAACGTCCGGAGCGGCCGGCTCGGCGGCGGGCTCGGTCGCCGACCGGCTGCGATCGGGTGCCGGCGCGGAAACGTCGGGGGTGGACGCGGCGGGGGTGGTCGCGGCGGGGGCGAACGGCGACGGCGGCGCCCACGGCGACGGCTGCAGGTCGGTCGGCGCCTCTTCGCGCTCGGGCACGGCGGCCGCATCGGCCTCACCGCTGGCGGCATGCGGCTCGGGGCTGAAGTGACGTGCCGACAGGGTCGGGCTCGCCAGCGTCGGCGGCGCCGCCGGCTCGGGAGAGCGGGCCGGGCGGAACTGCGCGTCGCGCTCCGGATCCGACTCGGACAGCGGCGGGGTGAAGACCCACGGCGGCGCCGTGACCTCGGCGGCCTGCTCGCCCCGCCAGCGGGCGGGACCGAGACCGAGGATGCTGGCCCACACGACGAAGAGCAGTGCGGCGAGCACCGTCATGCCGGGACCGGCGCCGAAGCCGCGGCCGATGCGGTGCGCCGCCATCACCAGCAGCACGTACACCGCGAGCGGCCCGAGCACCGGGACGAGGCCGATGAGGACGAGCCACGGGCTGAAGCCGCCGATGCGCAGCACCACCGCGATGTTCAGCAGCGGCACCCACCCCTGCCACGGCTCCTCGTCGGTCTTGCGGAAGAGCCCGGCCAGCGCCAGCGCCGTCCAGACATAGAGGACCGCACCCAGCACCGTCGAGAGGACGACGAGCAGGATGAGGAGCGATTCGTTGCCGGAGGTGGTCATCGCATCCCACGATAGGGCCCGCGACGCCGCGTCACCGCCGTCACGGTTCACCACCCCGCTCCGCGCCGGGCTCGAAGGGCGCATCGAGCGACCGCGTGAGCTCGGCGAGCATCGCCTCGATCTGGGGCTCGACATGCTGGGCGACGGCGGCCTGCACGCGCAGCCGGTGGTGCAGCAGCACCGCGCAGACCTCGCGCCCGATCATGTTGGCGTAGTCGTCGGCGAGACCGACCTCCTGCCGCAGGGCGGCTTTCGCCTCGCTGCTGAGGGGCGGCAGTTCGGGCACGGCGTCGTCGGACTCCTGCGCGAGGCCGGAGATGGTGAAGAGGAACGGCGCCCCGGCCACCGGTTCCGGATCGAGCGGCAGGCCGTCGAACTCGGGCTCGAGCCCTTCGGAGGGCCGGTACGTACGCGCGCGGTTGCGTGCGGCCTGCTGGTCGAGCTCGGCCTGCAGCATCGGCAGGTTGCGCGAGGTGTACTCGGCGACGGCGGCATCCACGATCGCCTTCATGCGTGTGGAGAGTCCGTGCTGCACGCCGTGCGGGACGTCCGACCCGAGACCCACCGCCGAGAGCACCGGCGAACCGATGCAGCGACGGCAGGGAGCGATGCGCCCTCGGTGCGTCGCGGGCTGCCAGCGCGGCAGCCATCGCAGCCAGGCATCCACCGCCTGGCTGACCTGGGTCTCGAGCGACCGCTCCACGGGCCTATTGTGACCGATCCGAGCCGGTCGGTCCGGGATTTCGCGTCATTCGTCCTCGTCGCGTTCCCAGGCCCACCGTGGCGGCGTCGCGCGCGTGCGGACCAGCGCGACGGCCGTCCAGCCCGAGATCGCCGCCGCGGCGACGAGGAGCACGCCGAACCAGGAGACCGCGAAACCGCCGGCCGCGGCCAGGGCTCGCGCCGCGTCGACCCCGACGAGCAGCGCGGCCACGACCAGGCCGGCGAGGTACGACAGCAGCGCGACGATGCCCACCGGAACCGAGATCGCGTACGAGGGGCGCGGCACCCGCAGCACGGTGGCCAGCGTGGCAGCGATCGCGATGACCGCGGCGCCGAAGCCGACGGCGCCCGGGATCGGCCCGAGACCGCGGACGGCGACGACGTCCTGGCCGGTCACCAGGCTCAGGATGCCGAGGCCGCAGATGGCGAGCGCCCCGAAGCCCACGACCGCGAATGCGGTGGCGAGCCCGGGGCGCATCCCGCCGGAGGGGGTGGACATCAGTAGCGGTGCAGCTGAGGCCCCGCCTCGAGGGTGCGCTCGTACTCGCGCTGCGCCTCGGCGTTGAGCTCGGTGACTCGGCGTCCGCGGGCGGCGACCCACGCGCCGAACCAGATCGTCAGCTCGCGACCCGCGACCAGAGCGACGAGTGCGAGCGGCGCGAACGCCTGCTCTCCGACGATGGTCAGGGCCTGGCTCGGGGCGATCGTCCAGAACGGCGCCTGGAAGAGCTGTCCGGCGATGTGCCCCGCGTATGACGCGAGGCCCACGAGGAGTCCGAGGAGGACCCACAGGCCCCAGCGGCCGCGGTTGATGAACGCGCCCAGGATCCAGAAGGCGAGGAAGAACACCACGACGGGAACCCAGAACCACCACGAGGTGGCGGCTGCGAGGGCCTGATCGCCGATGTTGGCCGTCGTCACCTCGCCGCGTACGGCGTCGATGCCCAGGGCCGCGCCGAGGTAGATCAGCGCGAAGGCGATGGCCGCCAGGAGGCCGATGGCGCCGGCCGCTCCACGGTTGCCCCGCGGAGTCGGCGCCTCGGGGGCCTGGACGAAGATCGGCTGCGGGCTCGGGGCCGCAGCCGCCGGCGTCTCGGCGACGGGCTCGCTCGCGCTCACGGTGCGCGTGGCGCCGGCGTCGGTGTCATCGGCACGGTAGGCGCGCGTGGCGGTGTCGCTCGCGGCTGCTCCGCCCGCGGCGGTCGTAGCGGCGGCGGCGCCTGCTGCCCCGCCGGCGGCGGCATCCCGGTCAGTCGTCGCCGCAGCATCCGCCTCGGCGTCGCGCGGGGTGTCCCACTCGCTCGGCGAGTTCCACGCATCGTCCGACGACGAGCCGACGGTGTCGGTGCGCTCGTCGCGCGCTGCGGCGGCATCGATCCGAGCGGCATCCGCGTCGGAGGTCGCTCCGTCGGCGACGGGTCGGTCGGTCGAGGCGTCGGCGCTCGCGGACCGCTCGGGGAGAGTTCCGGAACCGGCGTAGGCGGCATCCCAGTCGTCGGCCGAGACCGCATCGCGCGACGCCTCGGCGTCGGCGAGCCCGGCCCGGGCGCTGCCCACGACGTCGTCCACCGGCTTCGGCTCTTCGACCGGCTCGCCGTACTTGGGGTCGCTCATGCGATGTGCTCCTCACGCGGTGGCCGGTGCCGCCGCAGAGGCGAGGATATCCCGGCGATGCGGGCGTGCCGCGCAGGCGTGCCGACGTGTCTGCGCACCCGTGCGTGCGGGCGGACGTATCGTCGTGCCATGACCTCGCGCGCCCTTCCCCGCCTCGCGCCGGCCGCTCTCCTCATCGCGGCCGCACTGCTCGCGGGATGCGCCCCGGAACCGGGGACCGCCGCCGGGCCGGCACCCGATACGAGCGCGTCCGCAGATGCCCCCAGCCCGACCCCGGCCATGACGGTCTCCGCCGAAGCGGGCGGCCCGCCGCCGACGGCATCCGGCTCTGTCGTCTCGACGACGGTCCTCCCCCGCGACTGCGCCGGCATCCTGGGCGCCCCCGCACGCGCCGCGCTCGCGTCGGTGCCGCTGAACGACGCGGCCTTCGGTGAGAGCGGGTCGCTTCCGGACGGGTCGCTGCGCTGCGTCTGGGCCGACCCGGCCGCCGACACCGCGAAGATCGAGACCACGATCGCCTACGCCGAGCGCAACCCGGTGATCGACTTCTTCAACGAGCTCACCGAGATCGGGTTCACCTGCTACGAGCCGGCGGGCGGCGTGCGCTGCGAGAAGACCTGGCAGAACGCGCGCTACCCCGTCACCGACGGACGGACGCTCTTCTTCCGCGACGGCGTGCTCATCGACACCCAGTTCTCGCACCTCGCCCCCGAGGGGTACACGACCGGCATCATCGCCTCGGTGTGGCCGGCGGGGGCGGCCACACCCGCTCCCTGAGGGGTCGCACGACCCGGGGCGACCGGGCGCGCAACGAGGTCAATCGCCCGACGTGAAGACCGCGTTTCCGACCCGGCTGGCGTACTGCTCGGGATGCCACGCCGACTGCGACGTCGACACCCAGCGCCCTCCCCCTGCCTCGATCGTCTCGACGAGGTCGCCGGCGGTGCGCGAGCAGAGCGTGCGCGCGCCGCGCTCATCGCACGTGAAGCCCTGAGCGGGCAGCGCGGATGCCGCGATCGAACCGGCATCCGTCCCCACCGCTCCGACCGTGGTCGAGATCGACCCCGCGTCGGAGGTCCAGCTGCAGGTGAAGCGCACCTCGGGCGCGAGCGCCTCGACGAGGGCCACGGCGGTCGACACGGGGGCGTCCTGCGACTGCTCGAGCTTCGCGCCGGGGGCGTACTGGAGGGTCACCCAGAGCGCCTCGGGGTACAGATCCCGACACTCCTGCGGGCCGTCCGCCGCAGCGGCCTCACCGCCGGCGCCCGCTCCGCTGCCGCCGAGCAGTCCCATGCCCGTCGACACGAGCGGCACGGTCAGCACTGCCAGCACCCCAATGACGCCCGCGCAGAGGACCCCGACGATCCACGCGAAGACGACATTCCGACCACCGATCCGTGCCACGTCTCCACGCTAATCCGGCGGGCAGCGCTCTCGCCCACCGACACGACGAAGGGCCCCGGGACATGCCCGGGGCCCTTCGCGAGATCAGCGATCGATCAGTTGTAGCTGGTGAAGTCGCCGTCGGTGGAGAAGCTGTCGAAGTCGACGTAGCTCAGGTCGGCGTCGCTGTACGCACCGTCCGACGCGAAGATGCGGTTGGGGTACCGCTCGCTCTTCGCCTCCTCCGTCGCCTCGACGGCCACATTGCGGTACTTCGCAAGGCCCGTTCCGGCGGGGATGAGCTTTCCGATGATGACGTTCTCCTTGAGGCCGACGAGCGGGTCGCTCTTGCCCTCCATGGCCGCCTGCGTGAGGACGCGGGTGGTCTCCTGGAACGACGCGGCCGACAGCCACGATTCGGTCGCGAGCGACGCCTTCGTGATACCCATCAGCTCGGGGCGGCCCGACGCGGGACGCTTGCCCTCGGCCACGGCCTCGCGGTTGATCTGCTGGTACTTCTTGAAGTCCACCAGCTCACCCGGGAGCAGCGTCGTGTCGGCGTGGTCGACCACGGTGACCTTCCGCAGCATCTGACGGACGATGACCTCGATGTGCTTGTCGTGGATCGGCACACCCTGCGAGCGGTAGACGCCCTGCACGCCGCCGACGAGGTACTTCTGCACCTCGCGGGCACCCTGCACGCGCATGATGTCCTTCGGGTCGAGCGTGCCCACCTGCAGCGGGTCGCCGACCTCGACGTGCTGCCCGTCCTCGACGAGGAGCGTCGCACGCTTCAGCACCGGGTAGACGAAGGGCTCGTCGCCGTTGTCGGGCGTGATGATGACCTTCTTGGCCTTCTCGGTCTCGTCGATCGTGATGCGGCCGCTGGCCTCCGCGATCGGCGACGCACCCTTGGGGGTACGGGCCTCGAAGAGCTCCTGCACGCGGGGCAGACCCTGCGTGATGTCGTCGGCCGAGGCCGAACCACCGGTGTGGAAGGTACGCATCGTCAGCTGGGTACCGGGCTCACCGATCGACTGGGCGGCGATGATGCCGACCGCCTCGCCGATGTCGACGATCTTGCCGGTGGCCAGCGAACGGCCGTAGCACTTCGCGCAGACACCCACGGCCGAGTCGCAGGTCAGGACCGAGCGCACCTTGATGGAGGTCACCCCGCCCTCGACGAGCTTGTTGATCAGCACGTCGCCCACGTCGTCACCGGCCGCGGCCAGCACCTCGCCCGAGGGCGAGACGGCGTCTGCGGCGAGGGTACGGGCGAACACCGAGTTCTCGACGTTGGCGTCCTTGATGAGGGCGCCGTCGGCACCGGGTGCGGCGATCGGGAGCTCGAGGCCCTTCGACGTGCCGCAGTCGTCCTCGCGGATGATGACGTCCTGCGAGACGTCCACCAGACGACGGGTCAGGTAACCCGAGTCGGCGGTACGCAGAGCGGTGTCGGCCAGACCCTTACGGGCACCGTGCGTCGCGGTGAAGTACTCCGCCACCGACAGCCCCTCGCGGTACGAGGAGATGATCGGACGCGGCATGATCTCACCCTTGGTGTTGTTGACCAGGCCTCGGATACCGGCGATGTTACGGATCTGCAGCCAGTTACCACGGGCGCCCGACGAGACCATGCGGTTGATGGTGTTCTCGGCGGGGAAGTTCGCCTTCATGGCGGCCTGGACCTCGTCGGTCGCCTCGGTCCAGATCTTGATCTGCTCCTGACGACGCTCGGCGTCGGTCACGAGACCCTTCTCGAACTGGCCCTGGACCTTCGAGGCGAGCTTCTCGTACTTCGAGATGATCTCGGCCTTGTTCGGCGGCGTCAGGACGTCGCTGAGCGCCACCGTGACGCCCGAGCGGGTCGCCCAGTGGAAGCCGGCGTCCTTGATCCGGTCGAGGGATGCCGCGACCTCGGTCTTGGGGTACTCCTCGGCCAGCTTGTTGACGATCTGCGACAGCTTGCCCTTGTCGGCCTGCTCGCGGACGAACGGGTAGCCCTTGGGCAGGGTGTCGTTGAAGATCGCCTGTCCGAGCGACGCGTCGACCAGACCGTGGCGCTCGTAGCCCTCGGGGGCGTCGCCCTCGAGGAACGCGAGACCCGGGATGCGGATGCGGACCTTGGCCTGCAGGTCGAGGGTGCCCTCGTCCTTCGCCAGGATCGCCTCGCCGACCGAGCCGAACACGCGGCCCTCGCCCTTGGCACCCTCGATGACCGTGGTCAGGTGGTGCAGACCGATGATCATGTCCTGCGAGGGCAGGGTGACCGGACGGCCGTCCGAGGGCTTGAGGATGTTGTTCGACGCGAGCATCAGGATGCGGGCCTCGGCCTGCGCCTCGACCGAGAGCGGCAGGTGGACGGCCATCTGGTCACCGTCGAAGTCCGCGTTGAACGCGGCGCAGACGAGCGGGTGCAGCTGGATCGCCTTGCCCTCGACGAGCTGGGGCTCGAAGGCCTGGATGCCCAGGCGGTGCAGGGTGGGTGCACGGTTGAGCAGCACGGGACGCTCGCGGATGATCTCCTCGAGCACGTCCCAGACCTCGGGACGCGTGCGCTCGACGGCACGCTTGGCCGCCTTGATGTTCTGCGAGTGACCGAGGTCGATCAGGCGCTTGATGACGAACGGCTTGAAGAGCTCGAGGGCCATCTGCTTGGGCAGACCGCACTGGTGCAGCTTCAGCTGGGGTCCGACGATGATGACCGAACGACCCGAGTAGTCGACGCGCTTTCCGAGCAGGTTCTGACGGAAACGTCCCTGCTTGCCCTTGAGCATGTCCGACAGCGACTTCAGCGCACGGTTGCCGGTACCGGTGACGGGGCGACCACGGCGGCCGTTGTCGAACAGCGCGTCGACGGCCTCCTGCAGCATCCGCTTCTCGTTGTTGACGATGATCTCGGGAGCCCCGAGGTCGATCAGACGACGCAGACGGTTGTTGCGGTTGATCACGCGGCGGTACAGGTCGTTGAGGTCGGAGGTCGCGAAGCGGCCACCGTCGAGCTGGACCATCGGACGCAGCTCCGGCGGGATCACCGGGACGACGTCGAGCACCATCGAGGCCGGCGACATGCCGGTCTGCAGGAACGAGTTGACGACCTTGAGGCGCTTGATCGCACGGATCTTGCGCTGGCCCTTGCCCTCGGAGATCTGCAGGTGCAGCGAGTCGGCCTCGGCGGCCAGGTCGAACGCCGCGAGGCGACGCTGGATGCCCTCGGCGCCCATGTAGGCCTCGAAGTACTGGCCGAAGCGGTCCTGCAGCTCGTGGAAGACGTCGTCCTCCTGCTTGAGCTGGCCGACCTCGAGGGAGCGGAACTCCTCCCACACCCGCTCGAGGCGCGAGATCTGCTCGTCGAAGTTCTTGCGGACCGTCGCCATGTCCTTCTCGGCGGAGTCCTTGGCCTTCTTCTTCTGGTCGGCCTTGGCGCCGTCGGCCTCGAGGGTCGCGAGCTCCTCCTCCAGCTTGGCCAGACGCGTCGCCACGCGGGCGTCACGGCGGTCACCGAGGTTCTTGATCTCGAGGCGGAGGTTGTTCTCGTGCGTCGGGAGGTCGCGGTGACGCGCATCCTCATCGACCGAGATGACCATGTACGCGGCGAAGTAGATGACCTTCTCGAGGTCCTTCGGCGCCATGTCGAGCAGGTACCCGAGGCGCGAGGGCACGCCCTTGAAGTACCAGATGTGGGTCACGGGAGCGGCGAGCTCGATGTGGCCCATGCGCTCACGACGGACCGAGGACTTGGTGACCTCGACGCCGCAGCGCTCGCAGACGATGCCCTTGAAGCGGACGCGCTTGTACTTTCCGCAGGCGCACTCCCAGTCGCGGGAGGGGCCGAAGATCTGCTCGCCGAAGAGGCCGTCCTTCTCGGGCTTGAGCGTGCGGTAGTTGATGGTTTCGGGCTTCTTGACCTCGCCGAAGGACCAACGACGGATGTCGTCAGCAGTGGCCAGGCCGATGCGAAGCTGATCGAAGGTGTGTGACTCGAGCACTGATTCTCCTGTGTCGGAATTCTGTTCGTTGCCTGGCCGGATCAGATCTCGTCGATCGACGAGGACTCGAAGCGGCTGGAGATGTTGATGCCGAGCTCCTCCGCTGCGCGGAAGGCTTCGTCATCGGTGTCGCGGAGGTTGACCTCGGTGCCGTCGGCCGAGAGGACCTCGACGTTCAGGCAGAGCGACTGCATCTCCTTCATGAGCACCTTGAACGACTCGGGGATGCCGGGCTCCTGGATGTTCTCGCCCTTGACGATGGCCTCGTAGACCTTCACGCGACCGACGATGTCGTCGGACTTGATCGTCAGGAGCTCCTGGAGGGCGTACGCGGCGCCGTAGGCCTCGAGGGCCCACACCTCCATCTCACCGAAGCGCTGGCCACCGAACTGCGCCTTACCACCGAGCGGCTGCTGGGTGATCATCGAGTACGGGCCCGTCGAACGCGCGTGGATCTTGTCGTCGACGAGGTGGTGGAGCTTCAGGATGTACATGTAGCCGACCGAGATCGGAGCCGGGAACGGCTCGCCGGAGCGGCCGTCGAACAGCTTCGTCTTGCCCGAGGAGTCGATGAGACGCTCACCGTCGCGGGTGAGGTTCGTCGAGTCGAGGAGCCCTGCGATCTCGGACTCGAATGCGCCGTCGAACACCGGGGTGGCGACCTTCGTGCCGGGAGCGGCCTCGCGAGCGATCTCGGGCAGGCGCTCGGCCCACTCGGGGTTGCCCTCGACCTTCCAGCCCTGCGCGGCGATCCAGCCGAGGTGCAGCTCGAGGACCTGGCCGAAGTTCATTCGACCCGGGATGCCGAGCGGGTTGAGCACGACGTCGACCGGCGTGCCGTCGGCGAGGAAGGGCATGTCCTCGACGGGGAGGATCTTCGCGATGACACCCTTGTTGCCGTGGCGGCCGGCGAGCTTGTCGCCCTCGGTGATCTTGCGCTTCTGGGCGATGTAGACCACGACGCGGCGGTTGACGCCCGAGCCGAGCTCGTCGTCGCCGTCCTCGGCGTTGAACTCCTTGACGGCGATGATGGTGCCCTGCTCACCGTGGGGGACCTTCAGCGACGTGTCGCGGACCTCGCGGCTCTTCTCGTTGAAGATCGCGCGGAGCAGACGCTCCTCGGCCGACAGCTCGGTCTCACCCTTGGGCGTGACCTTGCCGACGAGGATGTCGCCGGGGCGCACCTCGGCGCCGATGCGGATGATGCCGCGCTCGTCGAGGTCCTTCAGCAGGTCGGGCGCGACGTTGGGGAGGTCACGGGTGATCTCCTCCTTGCCGAGCTTGGTGTCGCGGGCGTCGACCTCGTACTCCTCGATGTGGATCGAGGAGAGCGTGTCGTTCTTCACGAGCTCCTGGCTGAGGATGATCGCGTCCTCGAAGTTGTGGCCCTCCCACGTCATGAACGCGACGAGGAGGTTCTTGCCGAGCGCGAGCTCGCCGTTCTCGGTCGCGGGGCCGTCGGCGATGACCTCGCCGACCTCGACGCGCTCACCGGCCGAGACCACGACGCGCTGGTTGTACGACGTGCCCTGGTTCGAGCGGTCGAACTTGCGAAGGAAGTAGTCCTGCGTGCCGCCCTCGTCGAGCTGCACGGTGACGACGTCGGCCGAGACCTCGGAGACGACACCCGCCTTCTGCGCGGTGATGACGTCACCGGCGTCGATCGCGGCGTAGCCCTCCATACCGGTTCCGACCAGCGGCGAGTCGCTGCGCAGCAGCGGCACGGCCTGACGCTGCATGTTCGCACCCATGAGGGCGCGGTTCGCGTCGTCGTGCTCGAGGAAGGGGATGAGCGAGGTCGCCACCGACACCATCTGGCGCGGCGAGACGTCCATGTAGCCGATCTCCTCGTTCGGGAAGAGGTCGACCTCGCCGCCCTTACCGCGGCGGGCGAGGACGCGGTCGGCCACGAACGAGCCGTCCTTGTTGAGCTCGACACCGGCCTGCGCGACGACGTAGTCGTTCTCCTCGCTGGCGGTGAGGTAGTCGATCTCGTCGGTGACCCTGCCGTCGACGACACGACGGTACGGGGTCTCGATGAAGCCGAACGCGTTGATGCGCGCGAACGAGGCGAGCGAGCCGATCAGACCGATGTTCGGGCCTTCCGGCGTCTCGATCGGGCACATGCGGCCGTAGTGCGAGGGGTGGACGTCGCGGACCTCGACGCCGGCGCGCTCACGCGACAGACCACCAGGGCCCAGCGCCGACAGGCGGCGCTTGTGGGTCAGACCCGCGAGCGGGTTGTTCTGGTCCATGAACTGCGACAGCTGCGAGGTTCCGAAGAACTCCTTGATCGCGGCGACGACGGGGCGCACGTTGATCAGGGTCTGCGGCGTGATGGCCTCGATGTCCTGCGTGGTCATGCGCTCGCGGACGACGCGCTCCATGCGCGAGAGACCGGTGCGGACCTGGTTCTGGATGAGCTCGCCGACGGCGCGGATACGACGGTTGCCGAAGTTGTCGATGTCGTCGGTGTCGAGGCGGATCTCGGCGGGCTTGCCGTCGCGGATGCCGTCGAACGTGGCATCGCCGCGGTGCAGACGGACCAGGTACTTGATGGTCGCGACGATGTCGGCGACGGTGAGCACCGACTCCTCGATCGGGGTGTCGAGACCCAGCTTCTGGTTGATCTTGTAACGGCCGACCTTGGCGAGGTCGTAGCGCTTGGCGTTGAAGTAGAAGTTGTCGAGGAGCGCGCGCGCTGCCTCGGCGGCGACCTGCTCGCCCGGGCGCAGCTTGCGGTAGATGTCGCGGAGCGCGTCCTCCTTGGTGAGGATCGTGTCCTTCGCGAGGGTCTCCTCGATCGAGTCGTACCCGGCGAACTCCGCCATGATGTCTTCGCTGGTCAGGCCCAGGGCCTTGAGGAAGACGGTGACCGACTGCTTGCGCTTGCGGTCGATGCGGACGCCGACCTGATCGCGCTTGTCGATCTCGAACTCGAGCCATGCGCCGCGCGAGGGGATGACGCGCGCCGAGACGATGTCCTTGTCGGAGGTCTTGTCGGGCGTCTTGTCGAAGTAGACACCGGGCGAACGGACGAGCTGCGACACGACGACGCGCTCGGTGCCGTTGATGATGAAGGTGCCCTTGCCGGTCTGGAGCGGGAAGTCGCCCATGAAGACCGTCTGGGTCTTGATCTCACCGGTGAGGTGGTTCATGAACTCGGCCTCGACGTAGAGCGGGGCCGCGTAGGTCTTGCCGCGCTCCTTGCACTCCTCGATGGAGTACTTCTCGGGCTCGAGGTACGGGTTGGTGAACGAGAGCTGCATCGTCTCGCCGAGGTCCTCGATGGGCGAGATCTCCTCGAAGATCTCCTCGAGGCCGCTCTGGAGGGCGACGTCGGTGCGGCCGGCGGCCTGCGCCTCGGCGAGGCGGGCCTTCCAGGCGTCGTTGCCGACGAGCCAGTCGAAAGACTCCGTCTGCAGCGCCAGCAGGTCGGGGACCGTCAGCTTGTCGGAGATCTTCGCGAACGAGAGGCGGGAAGCGCCGCGACCGTTCTTGGGGGTGGTGGTGGATGCGTTGCTCGCAGCAGCCAAGGGGATTACCTCCGTGGCCCGGGTGGGGCCGGTTCCTTGTCGTCAGGTGGAGTGCTCCCGGTCCGAGCTCTCGCGTCTCACGCCGTCGGACGGGGCGGAATCGCGCAGAGCACAAGCCGACCACCATATGAGGGCAAGGGGGACGGGAGCGCAACTACCAACTATAGGCGTCGCGACGCGCCATGTCCAGCGCAATCCTTGACGACCCCCGGATGCTGCGGTATAAATGCGCGCCACCCGAGGTCGTGGGTCACCCCCAGGCCCAGCTCGAGAGCACCGTGTCCGCGAGGCGACGTCGATCGTCGTCGGTCGTGTCGGCCGGAGACGCGATGGTGATGACGAAGGTCTGCTCGTCCTGCGTCGCGTAGTACTGGTCGATCAGCGTCTCCGCGCCGTCCTGCGCGAGGGTCGCCACGAGGTGGGCCGACTCGCTGCCCGCGATGTCGACACGATCCTCCAGCGACACGTTGGTGGCCCCGACCGCTTCGAGGCTCGCAGCCCCGTCGGCCTCGACATCGGCCGGCGTGATGACGCCGGGAGAGACGACGACGCTGATGTAGCGGCCGTCGGGGTCGGCGGACTCCGAGACGAAGACGTCGACCTGCCCGTCCGTCGGGTCCTCGGCGGGCACCGCCCAGCCGGCCGGCACGGCGAAGCTGTATCCGGTCCCTCGCACGGTCTCGCC
The DNA here is from genome assembly GCF_029991045.1 of Microbacterium sp. BDGP8. Taxonomy (NCBI): domain Bacteria; kingdom Bacillati; phylum Actinomycetota; class Actinomycetes; order Micrococcales; family Microbacteriaceae; genus Microbacterium; species Microbacterium sp. BDGP8. Next base: position 2,974,269 of record NZ_CP120712.1, read on the forward strand.
GGGGGCGGCGTCGCTCGACGAGGTCGCGGTGGGCGTCGGAGTCGCCGATGCCGAGCCGGGGGCGGAGGATCCGCCGGTCCCGCCCGGCCGTGCGTCGCACGCCGCGAGCAGCAGCGCCGCCGAGATGAGCGCGGCGGCGATCGGAACGATCCGGGAGCGCGTCATGCATCACACGCTAGGCGAATCCGCCGCGCCGGGACTCCCCTTGACACGAGAACGCGCCGCCCGCTGCGAGAGCGGACGGCGCGTTGCGGACGTGCGGATCAGGCCCACGCCCACGAGGCGAGCACGGCGTCGTAGACCGCCGCGCGGTCCGCCTCCGAGACGTCGGGGCTGAACGAGAAGGTCACGACGTAGGTCTGGTCGTCGTGCGACGGGTAGAACTGGTCGACGTTGTAGGTGACGTCCTGCTGCGTGACGGATGCCGAGATGTGGGCCGACTCGCCGCCGGCGATCGAGGTGCGCTCCTGGACGGCGACGTCGGTCGCGCCCGCCTGCCCCTCGAGCTCCTCGACGCCGTACTTCTCGACGTCGTCGGCGGAGATCGCCTGCGGCGCGGGTGAGAGCACGACGTTGACGTTGTCGGCGAACGTCGCCGAGGGGTCGGAGAGATCGGCGACGAAGACGTCGACCTTCTCCATGCCGGGGAGCTGCTGCTCGGGGATCGCCCAGCCCTCGGGAACCGAGAAGCTGTAGCCGGTCCCCGTGATCATCTCGCCGGAAGCCGGCGCGACATCGGGCGCGCTCGCGGCCGGCGCGGACGAGGAGGACGACGACGGGGCGGACGACGCGCCGGCGTCCCCCGACGCCGCAGTGTCGCCCGACTGCCCGCCGCATCCGGCGAGGAGAAGAGCCGCGGAGACGAGCAGCGCGGCGGAGTTGGTGGTCTTGGTGCGAGTCATGGCTTCGACGCTAGGGGACCCGCCGCATCCGCACGGGGTCTTGACACGGGGAGTTCTCCCCCTTGACGAATCAGCCTCGCTGAGCGGTACCCGCACCTCGAACCGTCGGACGCAACCGCACGCGATCGCCGGATCGGGCCTGCGCGAGCCGGCTCCGGCCCGTCGATGTCACGACACCCACGACCGGGTACCCGCCCGTCACGGGCGCGTCGACTCCGAACACGACGGGCTGGCCGGCCGGCGGAACCTGGATCGCCCCCGGCACCATCCCCTCGCTCGCCAGCTCCTCGCCGCGCGCGCGTTCGAGGCGTGGCCCTTCCAGGCGGATGCCGACCCGGTCGGCCGCCGCCGACACGACCCAGGTCGCCTCGGCGAGCAGGCGGCGGGACGAAGAGGTGAGCCAGTCCGAGCGCGGGCCGGTCGTGAACGGGATGTCGAGGGGAACGGCATCCGTGCCCGTCGGCGGCAGACCCCACGGATGCAGCGGCAGCGCGGGGACCGGCCCGGCGGTCTCGCGTCCGGCGGCGACGACGTCACCCGGCCGAAGCGGCGGCGGGCCGAGCCCCGAGAGCGTGTCGGTCGACCGCGAGCCCAGAACGGGGGCGATGTCCCATCCGCCGCGCACCGCCAGGTAGGCGCGGGTGCCCGCGAGGAATCCGTCGAGGCGCAGCTCGGTCCCGGCGGGCCACGCATGCACGACGTACGGGTCACCGGTCCGGCCGTCGATCTCGACCCGCGCCCACGCGCCCGTCACGACCACCGTCAGATCGCGTTCCGCCACGGCCCGGAAACCGCCGACGGCGATCTCGATCGCGGCCGCCCCGTCACGATTGCCGACGAGACGGTTGGCGAGCGCCCAGGCGGCGGGGTCGGCCGCGCCCGCCGCGCCAACGCCCTCGGCGGCACGACCCGAGCGGCCGGCATCCTGAATCGTCGCCTGCGGGCCCGGCGAGATGACGCGGATGCCGCCGGGAGCGGTGACAGGCTCCGAGCGGGCGCCCGGCTCCCCCGCAGTCGGCGACGCGGTGCGACCGGGCAGGGCGCCATCTGACCCGACGGCGCGGGCGCGCGCGGGATCGAATCGCACCGCGCCACCGGGAACGAGGAGCGCGGGCTGGGCGGCATCCGGATCGAACAGCGGCGCGTCCGTCGTGCCGATGAGCTGCCACCCTCCCGGGGTCTCGCGGGGGTACGCGCCCGAGAAGGCCCCGGCCAGACCGACAGACCCCGCCGGCACCCTCGTCCGCGGCGAGGTCCGGCGCGGGATGTCGAGATCCCAGCCCGCACCGACGAGATAACCGAACCCGGGGGCGAAGCCCGTGAAGGCGACCGTCCAGTCCGTCGCGGCATGGCGGGCCGCGAGCGCCTCGGGACTGACGCCGAGCGCCGCAGCGAGGTCGCCGAGGTCGTCGCCGTCGTACCGGATCGGCAGCGTCACGGGCGCGGGGGCGGATGCCGGCGGCGCCGCTGAAGACGCAGCGGTCGAGACCCAGGTGCGGGCCGCGGCGAGGGACAGCACGACGGGATCGACGCGGACGAGGACCGTCGCCGCCGCGGGCACGACGTCGATGACGCCCGCCGGCGGCGCAGCGGTCAGTCGCGCGTGCAGCGCCATCACCTCCGCCAGGTCCGAGACCTCGACGAGCACCGCGTCGGGCCCCATCGGCAGCATCCTCATGCCGGCGTCCCGGGTTCGGCACGCCCACGGCGACCCCGTCTGCGCGATCCTGCCGGCGAAGCGGGCCCGACGGTCACCACGGCGAGCGCACCTCGATCCCCGCGGCATCGAGCGCCGACCGCACCGCGCGAGCCATCGCGACGGCACCGGGGGAATCGCCGTGCACGCAGAGCGATGTCGCGTCGGTGTGCACCGTCTCGCCCGAGACCGCGACCACGACCCCCTCGGACGCGAGGCGCAGGGCACGCTCGGCGACGAGGCCCGGGTCGTCGAGCAGGGCGCCGGGAGCCCCGCGCGGGACCAGCGAGCCGTCGGCGCGATAGCCGCGGTCGAGGAAGGCCTCGCGGTGGAACGGCAGGCCGGCATCCGACGCGGCCGACGCGATCGCACCACCGAGACCCAGCACCGGGACCGGCCGGCCGAGCTCGGCCGACAGGTCTGCCACCGCAGCGGCGACGGCTCGCGCGGTCGCGGCATCCTCGGTCGCGGCGTGATACAGCGCCCCGTGCGGCTTGACGTAGCGGATGTCGCCGCCCGCCGCGGCGAGCGCACGCAGTTGCGCGACGACCTGCGGCCGCAGCACGTCAGGCTCGACGGCGACCCGCACCCGCCCGAACCCGGCCCGGTCGAGATAGGAGGGGTGGGCCCCGACCGCGACGCGGGCGGCAGCCGCTCCGGCCACGGCTGTCCGCATCGACGCCGCGTCGCCGGCATGCCCGCCGCAGGCGATCGACGCGCTCGACACGAGGGCGAACATCGCGGCGTCGTCCGCCGTTGCGACACCCTCGACCGTCTCGCCCAGGTCTGCGTTGAGGTCCATGGACCAACGCTAGCCCGCGCCGCCGTACCCGGCTGTGCCGTCGACAGGCTGAACACCTTCACCAGCCCCGCGAACGGCACCCCGGGGCGGCTCAGCCTGTCCACGGCGCGAGCACACCCGGTCCGAGATACGACGCGACACGACGGGCCGGCGTTACGTCGATGTAACGGGTGGGCCCGACACGGTGCGCTCGGCGCCGCTGGCAGGCAGGATGGGCCAATGGCAGACTCCTCCACTCCCCTGCTGCGGGTGAGCGACATGGCCGTCGACTTCCGCACGCTCGAGGGCCCGGTGCACGCGGTCGAAGGCGTCGACCTCGAGATCTCAGCGGGCGAGACGGTCGCGATCGTCGGCGAATCGGGCTCGGGCAAGTCGACGACGGCGATGGCCGTGATCGGGCTCCTCCCCGGCAACGGGCGCGTCGTGCGCGGCAGCATCCGCCTCGACGGCGAAGAACTCGTAGGCGCACCGGAGAGCACGCTGCGCCGCATCCGCGGCGGGTCGATCGGACTCGTGCCGCAGGACCCCATGTCGAACCTCAACCCCGTGTCGAAGATCGGCACCCAGGTCGCCGAGACCCTGCTCGCGCACGGCCTCGCCACCTCGAAGGACGTCGACGCCAAGGTCGTCGAGACCCTCGCCGCCGCGGGCCTCCCGGATGCCGCCGAGCGCGCCAAGCAGTACCCGCACGAGTTCTCGGGCGGGATGCGGCAGCGCGCGCTCATCGCGATCGGGCTGGCGTGCAACCCGCGGCTGCTCATCGCCGACGAGCCCACGAGCGCCCTCGACGTGACGGTGCAGAAGACGATCCTCGATCAGCTCGGCCGGATGACGGGTGAGCTGGGCACGTCGGTGCTGCTCATCACCCACGACCTCGGCCTCGCCGCCGAGCGGGCCGCCCGCGTCGTCGTCATGCACCGCGGCCGGATCGTCGAGCAAGGTCCGGCCCGCCAGATCCTCGAGGACCCGCAGCAGCCCTACACGCAGGCCCTGGTCAAGGCGGCCCCCTCGGTCGCGGCGGTGCGCCTGCGCCCGGAGGCCTACCGGGCGACGCCGCCCCCGGCTGCGGTGGCCGACCGCGCGGCATCCGCCTCCGCCGCGCCTGCGGAGACGGCGGCACGGCGCGACAACATCGTCGAGATCGAGAACCTCACGAAGCTGTACAAGATCCGCGGGCGCAAAGACGACTTCGCCGCCGTGAGCGACGTCTCCCTCGCCATCCCGCGCGGCGAGACGGTCGCGATCGTCGGCGAATCCGGATCGGGCAAGACGACGACGGCCCGGATGCTGCTGAAGGTGATCGAGCCGACGTCGGGGACGATCCGCTTCGAGGGGCAGGATGTCGCCGGGCTGAAGGGTGCGCAGCTGCGCGAGTTCCGGCAGAGGGTGCAGCCCATCTTCCAGGACCCGTACTCGTCGCTGAACCCGATGTTCACGATCGAGCGGATCATCGCCGAGCCACTGGAGTTCTACAAGCGCGGCACCGCGAAGGACCGCGCCGGTCGCGTGCGGAAGCTGCTCGACGACGTCGCCCTGCCGCAGACGATGCTGCGCCGTTACCCGTCCGAGCTCTCGGGCGGCCAGCGTCAGCGCGTCGCGATCGCGCGTGCCCTCGCGCTGAACCCCGAGCTGATCGTCTGCGACGAGCCGGTGTCGGCGCTCGACGTGCTCGTGCAGGATCAGATCCTCACGCTGCTGCGCGACCTGCAGGGCGAGTACGGACTGAGCTACCTCTTCATCTCCCACGACCTGGCCGTGGTGCGCCTGATCTCGGACTACGTCTGCGTCATGAAGGACGGAGCGCTCGTCGAGGCGGCGTCGAGCGAGGAGATCTTCACCAACCCGCGCGACCCGTACACGCGGCGGCTGCTCTCCTCTATCCCGGGCAACGAGCTCGACATCGCCTCCTGACCCGGCGCCTCCTGCCACCCCGAGGGCTCCCCGTCGCGCCCGGCGGCGATACAGCCGTAGGACCGCTGGGGCTGGTGCAGCCAGCGAAGACCGGTGAGGCGACAGCAGCCCCACCGGTCCTGCAGGTGTATCGCAGAGCCGCGACCCCGGGCCGGGTCAGCGGGCGCGGGTGCGCGGGTCCATGGCCTCGCGCAGCGATTCGCCGAGCAGCGTGAAGCCGAGCGCGGTGATCATGATGCACAGGCCCGGGAGGAACGCGAGCCACGGGGCGATCGCGAGCTCGTTCTGCGCGTAGGTGAGCATGCGGCCCCACTCGGCGGTCGCCGCTCCGCCGCCGCCGAGGCCGAGGAACGACAGCGCCGCGGCGTCGATGACGGCGGTCGCGAGAGTGAGCGTCCCCTGGACGATGACGGGCCCGAGGCTGTTGGGCAGCACGTGGCTCATCGTGATCTTGCCGCGGCCGAGCCCGAGGGTCTGCGCCGACAGGATGTAGTCGGCACTGCGCTGCTGCAGCATCGACGCCCGCAGGAGGCGCGCGAAGATGGGCACCTGCGAGGCTCCGATGGCGATCATGATCGCGAGCTGCGACTGACCGAGGATCGCCGCGATCGAGACGGCGAGCAGCAGGTTGGGGACCGACAGGAGGATGTCGACGAACCGCATGACGACGGTGTCGACCCAGCCCCCGAACATGCCGGCGATCAGGCCCAGGAGCATGCCGCCGGCGAGACCGAACGCGGTCGAGATGACGCCGATGAGCAGCGAGGCCCGCGCACCCCAGATGAGCTTCGACAGCACGTCGCCGCCGAAGCGGTCGAGGCCGAGCGGGAAGCCGGCGATCTCGCCGGGACCGGGGATGTGGGTCGGGGTGACCTCGCGCGCGCCGGGGAGGGCCGTCTCGGGGTAGGGCGCGAGCCAGGGTGCGAGGATCGCCACGAGGAGGAAGACCAGCACGATGCCGGCGCCGATCCAGGCCACCGGGTTGCGGCGCAGGCGCGCGAAGACGTCGTGCCAGAACCCGCCGCCGGTGCGGGCCTCGAGCACCTCGTGCTCGGCGACGGCGGTGGCGGGTCCGTCGCCGGGGGCGGGCGGGAGCGCGTTGGTGCTCATGAGACCCTCACTCTCGGATCGATCAGGCTGTACGAGACATCGACGATGAGGTTGATGAGCGCGTAGATGACGGCGATGAAGAGGATGAAGCCCTGCAGCACCGGGAAGTCGCGGGCGCTGATGGCCCGGGCCAGGAACGAGCCGATTCCGGGGAACGCGAACACCGTCTCGGTCAGGATCGCCCCGGCCAGCAGCAGCCCGACCTGCAGGCCGACGGTCGTGGCGACCGGCAGCATGGCGTTGCGCAGGATGAAGCGGCCGCGGAGCGTGCGGCGGGCGATGCCCTTGGCCCGGCCGGTGCGCACGTAGTCGGAGTTCTGCACCTCGAGCACCGAGGCGCGGGTGATGCGCACGATGATCGCGAGCGGGATCGTGCCGAGGGCGAGCGCCGGCAGGATGAGGTGCAGGACGGCATCCCAGGCGGCGTCGAACTCTCCGGTGAGCAGACCGTCGAGCACGTAGAAGTTCGTGTAGTGGGTCGCGTCGATGCGCGGGTCCTGGCGGCCGTCCGAGGGCAGCCAGCCGAGCTGGACGGCGAAGACGTACTTGAGGATGAACGCCAGGAAGAACACCGGGATCGTGACGCCGACGAGGCTCAGCACGACAGCGACGTGATCGCTGACCTTCCCGTGGTGGCGGGCGGCGAGGTACCCGAGCGGGATGCCGATTCCGACGGCGAAGATCAGGGCGGCGATCGAGAGCTCGACGGTCGCCGGGAAGCGCCGGAGGAACTCCTCGACGACGGGGCGCCCGGTCTCGATCGACGACCCGAAGTCGCCGGTGAGCAGCCGCCCCATATAGGTGGCGTACTGCTCGAGGATCGGCCGGTTGAAGCCGTACAGCTCGTTGATCCGGGCGATCGCCTCGGGGGTCGCCTTCTCGCCGAGGAGGGCGACGGCGGGGCCGCCGGGCAGGGCGCGGACCCAGAGGAAGAGGAGGATGCTGAGCCCGAGGAGCGTGGGGATCAGCAGAAGCAGCCGTTGGCCGATGGTTCGCAGCAACGCGGAATCTTTCGGTCGAGGAGTGCGGGGCGGGCTCGCGCCCGAGGCGGTGGCCCGCCCCGCGAGGATCAGCGGGTCGTCGTCACTCGGTCAGGACGATGTCCGTGAACACCTCGTCGTTGACCGGGCTGGCCGGGTAGCTCTCGACGCGCGGATCGAACGCGAGCGTCGGGGCGGGGTGGGCCAGCGGGACGCCCGGGATGAACTGGGCGACCTGCTCGTTGATCTGCTCGTAGAGCGCGGTCTGCTCCTCGAGGTTCGGCACGCCGCGTGCGGAGTTGAGCGCTGCGAACAGCTCGGGGTTGTCGAAGCCCCACTCGGCCGAGGGCGCACCGAAGAACACGCCGACGAAGTTGTCGGTGTCGTTGTAGTCGCCCGTCCAGCCCAGCAGGTGGATGCCGTGGTCGGGGGTGCCGGTGATCTTGTCGAGGTAGTCGGGGCTCCAGGCATCCGTCTGCGGCGTCAGCTGCACGCCGACGTCGGTCAGCTGCGTCGAGATGACCGTCGCGATCTGCTCGGGGTCCGGCATGTAGGGGCGCGAGACGTTGACCGGGTAGTTGAAGGTCAGCGTCAGCGGGTTGGCCTCGGTGTAACCGGCCTCGGCGAGGAGCGACTTGGCCTTCTCGGGGTCGTAGTCGTAGGTGGTGACGTCGGGGTTGTAGCCGTTGACGGTGTCGGGCATGAACTGCGTCGCGACCTCGGTGCCCTCGGGGAGCACCTGCGAGATCAGGGCCTCCTTGTCGATCGCGTGCGACAGGGCCTCACGGACGCGCACGTCCTGCAGCTCGGGCTGCGCCTGGTTGAAGGCGAGGTAGAGGATCGTGAACGGCGGGCGCGAGACCATCGTGAAGCCGGCCTCTTCGAGCGCGGCGGTGTCGGCGGGGCCGACGAGGTCGTAGCCGTCGATCGATCCGGCCTCGAGGGCCTGGCGGCGGGCGGTGGGGTCGTCGATGACACGGAAGATGATCTTGTTCACCTGGCCCGACTCACCCCAGTAGTCGTCGTAGGCCGAGAGCGTGAGCTCCTCGCCCGGCGACCACTCGTCGAACTTGTACGGACCGGTGCCCGTCGGGTGCCCGGCGCCGTACTCCGAGAGCGAGGGGGCCTCTTCGGTGCCGCCGATCTCGTCGGCGCCGTACTCCTCGAGCGCCGTGGGGCTCTGCATGGCGAAGGCGGGCAGCGACAGCGCCGGGATGAAACCGGCGAAGGGCTGCTTCAGCTGGATGGTGGCCTCGAGGTCGGAATCGGCGCTGCACGACTCGAAGACGGCGGTGTCGGGGGTCTCGACGTAGCCGCGGAAGAGCTTGCCGTAGTAGTACGAGAGCGCCTCGCTCGCCGCCAGGCCCGTCCAGTTGTACCAGCGGTCGAAGTTGGCGCACACCGCTTCGGCGTTGAAGGGCGTGCCGTCGTGGAAGGTCACGCCCTCCTTCAGCTGGAAGGTGTGCGTCAGCCCGTCGTCGGACGACTCCCAGCTCTCGGCCAGCAGCGGCGCGGGGTCGGCCGTGCCGGGCTCGGTGCCGACGAGGCCTTCGAAGATCTGGCGGGAGACGCGGAAGGTCTCGCCGTCCTGCGCGAACGCCGGGTCGAGGCTGGCGGGGTCGGCGGAGGCGGCGAAGACGAAGGTGCCGTCGACGTCGGTCGCGGCATCCGTCTCGCCGCCACCTCCGCGCTGGCTGGTGCACGCCGAGAGGGCGAGGGCGCCGATGGCGACCGCCGCCAGTCCCGCGAGCGCGCGCTTGCGAGGAGTGGAGAGCATGGGGGTGTCCCTTTCTGAGGTCCGGAGCGGGCCCACCGCGGCGCACTCCGAGGTAATTGGGTCCGAACCTATACGGGCAGGAGGGTCGAAGTCATTACATCGATGTCTCGATCGTGTTTCGACTGCGCAGACCGGCTCGCGCGCATGCCGACCCGTGCCGATAGCGTTGAGGAATGGCACGAGCGCGCGTCGAGGAGTCCGGTCCGCAGGCACGCTTGTCCGACGGCACGATCGCGCGCATCGTGACGTCATCATTCACGTCCGGCTTCGAGCTCGACGTCGACGGGACCCCCCAGTCGCACGTCGACCTCGACGATCCGACGCACCTGCACTTCGAGTACATCGCCCGGATGGCGGCCGTCATCGACCGCCTGCGGATGCCGGGACAGCCGCTCACCGCCGTCCATCTGGGCGCCGGCGCGCTGACCCTCCCCCGGTACATCGCCCACACGCGGCCGGGATCGCGTCAGCAGGTGATCGAACTCGAGCAGCCCCTCGTCGACCTCGTGCGCGAGGCGCTTCCCCTCCCCCGGGGCGCGCAGGTGCGCGTACGCATCGGCGATGCCCGCGCCGTCGCCGAGAAGCTCCCCCCGGGCCTCACCGGCGCCGCCGACCTCGTCGTCTCCGACGTGTTCGCGGGCGCGCAGACGCCCGCTCACCTGACGACGGTGGAGTACTACCGCTCGCTCGCGCGGCTGCTCGCCCCGACAGGCGTGCTCCTGGTCAACGTCGCCGACGGCGCCGGCCTCGCGTTCGCCCGCCGACAGGTCGCCACCGTCCGCGAGGTGCTCCCTGAGGTGCTGCTGCTCGCCGAGGTGCAGCTGCTGAAGGGACGGCGATTCGGGAACATCGTGATCGCGGCATCGGCCTCGCCCCTGCCGTCGGAGTGGCTGCCGCGCCTGATGGCCGCCGGACCGTTCCCGGCCAAGGTCGCGCAGGGCGCCGAGATCGACGAGTTCGCCCGCGGGGCGCGGGTCGCGACCGATGCCGACGCGACCCCGTCGCCGAAGCCGTCGGCATCCGTGTTCGAACGCTGACCGGCGCGGCGGGCGGGTGCTTGCACCGCTTTGGACGAGACTGGGATCCACCGTTCTCGAATCGCGGAGGTGGATGACGGTGGGCTACATCCTCGGGTACGACCCGGACACGCTGCGGGAGATCGTCGACCCGGATCAGTGCGCAGAGCGCCTCGCCGAGATCGGCGAGCAGCGCAGCCTGCCCGCGCTTCTGGAGCGCGTCTGGCTGCTGAAGGTGCTCGACCGGCTCGATGAGGCACTCGTCGTCGCGGAGCAGGCAGTGCGGGTGGCCCGCATGGCCGGAACCCGCAAGGATCTGCTGCGCGCCCGGGTGCTGCACGCGACGATCCTGCAGAACCGCGGTGCCTTCGCCGCGGCGATCCAGGAGCTGACGACGTGCGCGGAAGAGGCGGAGGGCCAGAACTGGCCGCTGCTCGCCGCGTTCGCGTACCAGCACCGCGGCAAGGTGTCGTACGACGCCGAGGAGTACTCCGACGCCCGCACCGATTTCAAGCGTGCGCTCTTCCTCCGCCAGGAGGGCGGCGCTCCCGAGGATCAGCTCGAGTCGACCCTGCTCGCCGTCGATGCCGCCGAGCGGCGCCGTTCGCGTTCGATCGTCGCCAGCTGAGCGCTGCGTCCCGCTGTCTCACCCCGCGCGTAGCGTCGACCGTATGAGTGATCTCGATCGGGTCCGGGTCTGGGCCGAGGCGCTGATCTCAGCGCACCTCGACGACTCGTGGACGTTCCGGTTCGACAACGCCAAGCGCCGCGCGGGCCAGTGCGACTACACGCGCCGGTGCATCAGCGTCTCGCGATACCTCGCGGCGCGGTTCGACGACGACGAGAACCACCAGACCCTGTTGCACGAAGTCGCCCATGCGATCGCCGGACCGGCCGCCGGCCACGGTCGCGACTGGCTGCGCACGGCCCGCGAGCTCGGGTACGTCGGCGGCACGACCCATCGCGGCGAGACGGCCGTCGAGCTGGCGCCCTGGGTCGGCCACTGCCCTGCCGGCCACGTGGCCTACCGTCACCGGCGCCCGACCCGCGCCGCGTCGTGCCGGATGTGCGCGTCGTCGTACGACGAGCGCTTCCTCTTCCGGTGGGTGCGCCGCGAGATCTCCTCGGCCGACCGTCGCGCCGCCGCGACCCCGCGCTGACCCGCTGCACCAACTCCTCAATCTCGGCCGCCGAGCCGTCGGATCCGGCCGCTGCGGGCTCGAACCTCGCGGATTCTGAGGAGTTGGCGTCAGGCGGCGGTGAAGACGCCGCCGCGGAGGAGCGGGGCGACCTCGTCGACGCCGATCTGCGCGGCGGCGAGCGCGTCGTCGCGCAGCCCGCGCTCGAGCAGCTCTTGCCCCGAGCCGCTCGCCGTCAGCAGGTGACGCACCGCGCCGCCCAACCCGCGGAACGACTCGCACGCCGCAGCCGCCTCGGGTGAGGTGTGGTCGATCCCGAGCCGCGAGAGCGCGTCGACGACGGCACCCGCGCCGAGCAGATCCTCCACCGCGAACCGGAGCTCCGTCTCGCCCTCCGGGCCGGCGAGCTCACCGGCCGCGATCACCGCGATGCTCGTACGGGCTCCGCGCCGCTGCTGCTCCGCGAGCACGGCGGCGGCCACGGCGTCGGCGTTGCGCAGGCAGCCGAGCAGAACCACCGAGTCGGATGCCGCGCCGGCGATGGCCGCACCGTTGCGCGAGACCGCAAGCGCGGCCTCATCCAGCGCGACGGTATCCCCCGCGGCCACCCGGGCGGAGACGGTCGACGAGAAGCGCAGCACATCGACCACGACGACGACATCGGCGGGCGCCACCCGGCGAAGGCCGGCGACCCCCCAGTCGAAACGAACCTGATACCGGGACTGGTCGAACGGCGAGGATGCGGCGGGCGACGGCATCCGATCAGCCTACGACGGGGCAGACTGGGCTCATGCGCATCCTCCAGAAGCTCGTGCTCGACTGCGACGCCGACGCCGCCTGGCGTGCCCTGCACTCCCCCCGCGCACTCGCGGAGCTCTACGCACCGCTCATGGGGCTCGCGCCTCTCGCCGCCGAGGGCATGCCGACCTCGCTCGAGCCGGGCGCCGACGTACCGGTGCAGCTGTCGGCTCTCGGCGTGCCGGTCGGCCGGCAGCTGATCCATGTGTCGGACCGCGCGGTCGAAGAGCGGCGGCCCGGCGCGACGGACGCGTCGACGGTGCGGATCCTGCGCGACAGCGGCATCCCGCTGACCGGGCCCCTCTCGGTGCTCGACGTCTGGGACCACCAGATGGCGGTGTCGCCCGCACCCGGCGACCCCACCCGCACGCTCTGGCGCGAGCGCCTGGTCATCGGAGGCCTCGCCGCGCCGGCGCTGTGGCCGATGCTCTGGGCGACGTGGCAGTGGCGGTCGACGCGCCTGCGGCAGGTTGCGCCGACCTGGGCCTACGACCCTGAAGACGATTCCGCGCCCGCATCGTGACCGCGTCGTGACCGCGGTCGCCGTGCGGCGGGCGGTGCCCGCAGACGCCGCGGCGATCGCGCGCGTGCACGTCCGCGGCTGGCATGAGGCCTACACCGGACGGATGCCGCAGAGCATCCTCGACCGGCTCGATCTCGACCGTCTCACGCGCGTGCGGCGCGAGCTGCTCGGGCACGAGCAGCGTCTCGACGAGCGGGAGTCGTCGGGTGCCGCGAGGCCGAACCACACCGAGCGCACGCACGACCTCGGCCGGACGTGGGTCGCGGTGACGGGCGGGTCGATCGTGGGCTTCGCGGTCAGCGGGTCGTCCCGCGACGACCCTCCAGTCGCGCCTGTCGAGCTGTACGCGATCTACGTGCTCGCCGCCCATCACGGCACCGGCGCGGGGCAGGCGCTGCTGGACGCCGCGCTCGGCGACGAGTCCGCGTCGCTGTGGGTCCTCGCCGACAACCCGCGCGCCCGCGCGTTCTACGCCCGGAACGGGTTCCGCCCCGACGGCGCCGAGAAGGACGACACCAGCTGGGGCGAGAGCATCAGCGAGGTCCGGCTCGTCCGCGAATGAGGGACGAGCCGGACCGGCCGACGACGCAGCCGCGTCACTCGGCGAGCGCCTCCACCGGCGAGACCCGGGTCGCGAGGCGGGTCGGGACGACGGCGGCGACGAGCGTCAGCACGGCGGTGGCGACGACGACCCCGGCGACGGTGAGCCACGGGATGCCCGGCAGCACGAAGGTCGGGGCGAGCCACAGCGGCGGAACCCGCACCGAGCCCAGCAGTGACTGCGCGGCCGCCCAGCCGTAGGCGATGCCGAGGAGCAGGCCGAACACGACCGAGGTGATCGTGATGTGCGCCGCCTCGAACAGGACCATCGAGCGGATCTGACGTCCGGTCAGGCCGAGCGCGCGCAGCAACCCGAGCTCGCGGGTGCGCTGCACGACGCCGATCGTGAGCAGGTTGACGAGGCCGACGGCCGCGATCACGGCAGAGACCCCGACGAGCGCCATCATGACCGCGCTGAACGTGTCGAGCAGACGGGCCATGTCGCCCGACACCTCGCCGCCGCCCGACGCCGCCATGACGCCCTTGACCGACTCGCTGGCGACGGCGAACATCGTGACGAGCGTGACGCCCATGACGACGCCGATCGCCATGCGGCTCGACCGCTCGGGATAGCGCAGCGCGTTCTCGGCCGCGAGCCGGGCCGAGGCCGAGCGGCCGAAGAGCCGGCCCGTCAGGCGGAGCAGCGGCGGCATGACGAGCGTGGCGCCGAGGCTCAGCCCGGTGAACGAGGCGAGCCCGCCGAAGAACGCGACGACCACGCCGAGGGGGGTGACGAAGCCGGCGAGGATGCCGAGCGCGAGCAGCACCGCCCCGACGCCGAACAGCGACACCGCGGTGACGCGACGACGCGTGCGCCCGGCAGCCTCCTCGGCCGTGCGCGGCGCGGATCCTGCCAGCGCGGCGAGCGGCGTGACCTCGAGCACGCGACGCGACCCCGACCACGCGGCGATCCACGTCGTCAGCGCCACGATGAGAGCCGGCGCCAGCAGCACGGGCTGCACGACGTTGTAGTCGACGTTCAGGCCCCACGCTCGCGCGGCGATCTCCTGGAGGCCCAGAGCGCCCGCGGTTCCGCCGACGAGCCCGATCACGGCGCCGATCGCGCCGACGACGAGGCCCTGCCGCGCGATGTGCGACCGCTGCGATCGCGCCGACGCGCCGATGAGGCGCATCAAGGCGATCTGGCGGGTGCGCCCCGCCACGATCGTGGCGAAGGTGTTGGCCGTCACGATCGCGGCGACGTACATCGCGACGGCGACCAGCAGCACGCTGAGGATCGCGACGACGATCACGACGGTCTCACCGCCCGAGAGGAAGGGATCGGCCATGAGCCACGCGCCGATCAGTCCCGTCACCGCGACCAGCAGCACGCCGAACCCGCCCGAGATCGCCGCGACGAGCACTGAGGCGCCCATCCCCCGCTCGCGCAACCACGCCCAGCGCCCGGACGCCGCGGCGGACGGGCCCGACCCGGGTCGTGTGCGCGCCGATGAGGATGCCGCGGACGGCGCCGTCACGGCGGTCATGCCGACACCTCTGCGGCGAGCATGTGGGCCGAGATCTGCTCGGCGCTCTGGCGGGGCTTGTCGGCGACGATGCGGCCGTCGCCGAGGAAGATCACCCGGTCGGCGTGCGAGGCGGCCACGGGGTCGTGGGTGACCATCGCAATGGACTGACCGTGCTCGCGGCTCGCGGTGGCGAGGAGGGCGAGCACCTCGCGCCCCGATCGCGAATCGAGGTTCCCCGTCGGCTCGTCGGCGAAGACGAGGTCGGGCGCCGTCGCGAGAGCGCGGGCGATCGCGACGCGCTGCTGCTGGCCGCCCGACAGCTCGTGCGGACGGTGCCGCAGCCGCGCCCCGAGGCCGAGCGAGTCGACCAGTCCGTCGATGCGCGAACGTTCGAGCGCCGAGGGCGACCGCCCGTCGAGCTCGAACGGGAGGGTGATGTTGCCGATGACATCGAGGGTGGGAACGAGGTTGAACGACTGGAAGACGAAGCCGACGCGGCGGCGCCGCAGGATCGTGAGGTCGAGGTCCGACAGACCCGAGATCTCGGTGTCGCCGATCCACGCGCGACCCGAGGTCGGCGCGTCGAGCCCGGCCATGATGTGCATGAGGGTCGACTTCCCCGAGCCCGAGGGGCCCATGATGGCGGTGAACTCGCCACGACGGATGCCGACCGAGACGCCGTCGAGGGCGCGTACGCCCGATTCGCCGGCTCCGTAGGTCTTGGAGAGGTTCTGGACCCGGGCGGCGAGGCCGAGGTCGGTGGTCGAGATCTGCATGTCTCCGACGCTACGAACCGGGCCGGGCACCCGGCATCGGTCCCTCGTCGCGGGCCTGTACATCTCGCGGATGATCCCTCATCCGCAGCGCGACGTCAGGCGAGCCCGTGCTCGAAGGCGAAGACGACAAGCTGCACGCGATCCCGCAGGGCGAGCTTGGCGAGGATGCGGCTGATGTGGGTCTTCACCGTGGCTTCCGAGAGGAACTCCCGCTGGGCGATCTCGGCGTTCGAGAGGCCGCGCGCGGCCAGACCGAAGATCTCGCGCTCGCGATCGGTCAGCTCCGCGAACGCAGGCGGCACGGGCTTCTGCTCGGGGGCCGCGAACGTCGCGAACAGCTCGCGCGTCGCGGAAGCCGCGATGACCGACGAGCCGGAGTGCACCGTGCGGATCGCGGCGAGGAGGAACTCGGGGTCGGCATCCTTCAGCAGGAAGCCGCTCGCTCCCTGCCGGATCGCCCGCGCCGCTGCCTCGTCGAGGTCGAAGGTCGTCAGCATCACGATGCGCGGCGGAGCGCCGTCGAAGACCGGGTCGTCGAGCAGCTGCGCCGTGGCGGTGAGCCCGTCCATGACCGGCATCCGGATGTCCATCAGGACGACGTCGGGGCGCGTCGCCCGCACGACGCCGATGGCCTCGGCGCCGTCGGACGCCTCGCCGACGACCTCGAGGTCGGGCTGCGAGGCGACGACCATGCGGATGCCGGCGCGGAAGAGCGCCTGGTCGTCGACGAGGACGACCCGGATGGCGCTCACGCGGGGCCGCCGATGGGCAGACTCGCCGCGACGACGAACGCGCCGCCCGTCGGGCCCACCTCGATGCTGCCGCCGATCAGCTGGGCGCGCTCGCGCATGCCGATGAGACCGTGTCCGCCCGTGCGCACCGGGCCGGTGGACTCGTTCACCGGCGAGAGCGGATTGCTCACACGCACCTCCACGCGATCGGGCAGCCAGGACAGGGACACGTCCACGGTACCGCCCGCGCCGTGGCGCATCGCGTTCGTCAGGGCCTCCTGCAGGATGCGGTACACCGCGATCTGCACGGCCGCGGGCGGCTCGCCCGGAGGGGCGGGGTCGACGTCGACGCGCAGGTCGAGACCGGCGGCGCGCACCTGCGCGTACAGCACCTCGAGGTCCGCGACGGTCGGCTGCGGCCCCTCGCCCTCGCTGTGGCGGAGCTGGGTGAGCAGCATCCGCACGTCGGCGAGGGCGGAGCGCGCCGTCGACGAGATCGTCTTCAGCGATTCCGCCGCGGCCGTGGGGTCGGCCGCGGCGGCGTAGCGTGCGCCGTCCGCCTGAGCGATGACGACCGCGAGCGAATGGGCGACGACGTCGTGCATGTCTCGCGCGATGCGATTGCGTTCGAACTCGGCCGTCGCCCGCTCCTCGGCCTTCCGCTGCGCCTCGGCGTTGTCGCGCGCGCGCAGACCGACGCGGACCAGAGCGCCCACGGTCCACGCCAGGAGCAAGCCGAACACCGCCGCGACGAACAGCATCGTGCCCATGACGAGGAAGTACATCAACTCGCCCCCCGACACGGCGATGGAGTATCTCGCCGAGGGGATGAGCAGGTACACGGTGATGGCCAGGGCGCCCCCGATCGAGGAGGCGAACCCGAGCCAGAAGACCCGGTTCGTGCCGTACGCCGCACACGTGTAGAGCACCGCGAAGATGGCGATGTCGACCGGCAGCGGTGGCAGCTGCGCCAGCATCTGGAGGACCGCGCCCACCCAGGCCAGCGCGAGCGCGATCGGCGGCGAGAGCCGGCGCAGCGCGACCGCGGCACCGAACGGGACGACCAGGAGCATCGCGACGAGCGAGGAGAGCGGATCGTCGGGGATGCCCGTGCCGACGACGGCGACCCAGGTCACGAGCAGCATGATCGCCGCGAAGGCGACCGCTACGGCGACGTCGACGTACAGCTGGTAGCGGCGGAGCGGACGGAGCACGCTATGACGGTACGCGAGCGCCACAGGCGCGGCATCCCTCTCGCGATGTATCCGGCGGCGAGCGCGACGAGCTCAGCGCGCGTAGACGCGCAGGCCGTCCGGGATCGCGCGGAGCCGCAGCCGGTAGTCGCCGGTGGGAGTCTCGGCCAGCTCGCCGTCGTGCGCGAGCACCGGCGTCGCCTCGCCGGGCCGGACGGTCAGCTCGATCTCGGAGACGACGGCTCGCTCGAGGTCGGATGCCGGCGGCATGAGCCGCAGCGCGCGCATCACCGCGAGCGTGCGCCGGCCGAAGGCCAAGGAGGTCACCGCCCGCAGCCGCGTGCCGCGGGCATGGTGGAGACGGACGTCGAGCTCAGGCTCGTCGAGGCTCGCTCGACGCATCATCGCGATGCGGCGGGGGTCTCCCCGTCCGATACCCGCGAATACCGACCAGACGACGGCCCGGCGGCCGTCGCGCACGATCGTGATGCGGTGGGCTCCGTGCATCTCGCGCCACGCCGCGATCGCGCCACCCCACCATTTGCCGAGGCTCGTGCGCTTCTCGCGCTCGGCGAGCATCTCGGGATAGGCGCCGAGCGACACGGCATTGAGCACGGTCACGGGATCGCCGTCGTCGATGACCGCCTCGGCGACGACGACGCTGCGCACCGAGCCCGCGTCGTACGCATCGAGCGCCGCCTCGACGGTGTCCACGCCGGCGGCCCGCGCGAAGTGGTTGAAGGTGCCGCCCGGCAGCACGAGCAGCGTCAGGTCGTGACGACGCGCGAGGTGCGCGGCACGCGAGACCGAGCCGTCACCACCGAGCACCGCGAGCACCGTCGGCGCATCGGCGGCCGACATGGCCGACGCGACGATGTCGTCCATCGACGACTCGCCCAGGCTCTCGATCCGCGCCTCGGACAGCCGCCGCCGGATCTCGGGCAGCGGATCGGGCCGGACCACCGACGTGCCCGCTCGGGAGTTCGTGATCACCAGCACGCCGCGCCCGTCGGAGGTGGAGGCGTCTGCTGCGGGCGCGCCGGCTGCGGATTCGGATTCGGCGTGGCGATCAGTGGGCATGGAGTGACGCTAACGCCGCGGAGGCAGCGACGGCGACGGCTTGACAGTCCCGCCCGACCCCGACGGTCAGGGCTGACCGCGATACAACCGTCGGACCCGCGGTGCTGATGAGGCGTGCGAGACGGCCCGAGGCCACAGCAGCCCCACCGACCCGACGGATGTATCGGTGCGTCGTAGAGTCGCAGGCGTGATGCGGTCCAACGATCTCCTGACCATCGGTGAGGTGAGCGCGCGCACCGGTGTGTCCGTCTCCGCGCTGCACTTCTACGAGCGGCACGGACTCATCACGTCGACCCGTTCTGCGGGTAATCAGCGGCGGTTCAGTCGCCACATGCTGCGCCGCATCTCGCTCATCCTCGTGGCCAAGCGACTCGGCATCCCGCTCGCCGAGGTCGCCGAGGCTTTCGCGTCGCTGCCCGCAGAGGCCGAGCCCAGCAGCGAGGACTGGAAGCGGGTCTCGCGGGCGTGGAAGGTGCGTCTCGAGGAACGGCGCGCGGCGATCGAATCGCTCGAGCGCGAACTCGTGGGATGCATCGGCTGCGGCTGCCTCTCGATGCGGTCGTGCGACCTGCTCAACCCCGGCGACGCGCTCGGCGCCGAGGGCAGCGGACCGCGCCGCGTCGCGCCCGCGCTCCGGCACGCGCTCGACGACGACGCAGCCGCTCCGTCATGAGAGCAGGTCGAGGCGTCGCCTGATCCCCGGCGCGTCGAGGCCGTGCAGCCGCGCATGGTCGGCCGGGGTGCCGTATCGGCGCTGTTCACCGACGCCGACCCCGATGTGCTCGACGAGGATGCCGCTGCCGCCGAGCGCCGCACCGACCGCGGCGGCGGTCGTCCCCTCGAGGAAGGGTTCGAGCACGGCCACCCGGTCGAAGGTGGAGCTCAGCGCGCGCAAACCGTCGCGATCGAGCGGCACGGGCGTCGCGGTGTATGCGACCGCGAACCCGTCGCCCGCCGTCGCCTCGAGCGCCGTGTCGAGGAGCGGGCCGATGGCCAGGACCAGCGTGCCCGCGCCCTCGCGCACGAGGTGGATGCGTCCGTCCGTCGGGAATGCCGCCCGGTTCGCCTGCGTCGAGAGCCGGATGTACTGGCGGTCGTCGGTCGTCGCCGCATCCCGGACGAGCGCCTCGACCTCATCCGGGTGCCCCGGCGCGTGCAGCCGCCATCCGGGCAGGGTGCTCAACAGGGCGATGTCGCCGGGGCACTGGTGCGTGCGCCCCGCGGCGGCCGCGTCATAGCTCGCGCCGATCGATACGAGCACCGCCCCGAGATCCTGGTGCGACAGGTCGAGCTTGATCTGCTCGAAGGGCCGCTCGACGAGGAACGGCGCGTAAGTGTGGACGAAAGGACGCAGTCCGGCGAGCGCGAGACCGGCGGCGACCCCGATCATCGCCTGCTCGCGGATCCCGACGTTGACGACACGGTCGGCGGCCGGGGTTCCCGCGGCCAGATCGAGCGGGCCGATGTCGGCGAGCACGAGTGTCGCGCGGTCGTCGGTGGCCAACAGATCTGACATGACGGTGGAGAAGCGGGCGCGCATCAGGATCCCTTCGCAGCGGTACGGACGACGGTGACACGGGGCGCCGCGCCGCGCGTCTCGAGAGCTGCGGCGAGCGCAGCGTGATCGTGCGAGTCGGCCTCGGCGGCATCCCATCCCTCCAGCGCGAACCGGCGTGCGATCCCGCCGGGCCATCCGAGCGACGCGGAGGAGTTGTCGATGACGATGGCGTGCAGCCGGGCGAGGGCGAGGCGGCCTGCGACGGCGATCGCCTCGTGGTTGCTGCCCTCGTCGAGCTCGGCGTCGCCGATCAGGACGAACACGCGGCCGGGAGTGCCGGTGATGTCGAGGCCGCGGGCGAGGCCCACGGCGATCGGCAGTCCGTGCCCGAGCGACCCGGACGAGATCTCGACGGCGGGGATGAGCAGACGGTCGGGGTGGTGACCGAGGGGCGAATCGACGCCCGCGAGATCGTCGAGCCAGCCGTCGGGCATCAGGCCGCGCGTGGCCAGCACGGCGTAGTACGAGGCTGGGCCGTGCCCCTTCGACAGCAGAAAGCGGTCACCGCCCTCGGGGCGGAGTACGCGGTCGTGCAGCACCCACAGCGCATCGAGGGTCGAATGCGCGGCGGCACTGTGCTTCTCGTCGCCGGTCACCCGCGCGAGGCGGTCGAGCAGAGCGGTCGGCAGCCGTTCGGTGAAGGAGTTGGGTTCAGTCATGGTCATGGTTCGAACGGTAAAACCTCAAGCTCAGTTGAGGTCAAGCTCGCGGTGACCGATGCATTCGTCGGACGGCTGGGGCTGCTGTCGCGTCGCGGCGCCGCCGAGACGACACCAGCCCCACCCGCCCGACGGGTGTATCGGCACGGTGCACCGCCACTACCGTCGCCGAAAACCCGGCGCCCGGTTAGGCTGACGCCAACCTGACCACCGCTCCCGCGCGGGAGCCGTACCTCGTAGATCGGAGGTTCCCCATGTCCATCGCTCAGACGCACCCCACCCCCGGTGCCACGAAGACGATCATCGGCGAGCCCGAGGTCGTCGAGGACGGCGGCGCGGTCGACGCCCTGAGCATCGCGCTCGCCGACGGCGTCGAGCACGACCCCGCCTGGATCTCGCTGCGCGACGCTGCGACGGCACTGCAGCAGCTGCAGGCCGCCGACGGCTCGGTGCCCGACCCCGGGGACCATGAGACGGCGCGGCGCCACGTCGCGGCGATCACCGCCGCGATCGGCCGCCTCGCGCCGCGGTTCCCGCACGACGCGGACTATCTCACCGCGTCGATCCGGGACTTCAACAGATGGGCCGCCTCCGATCAACCGGACGGCGCCGCTTCGACGGAGGGGGCATTCGGCGTGCCCGATTTCCTCGACTCGCTTGTGGCGTTCCAGCCGCAGCTCCACCGCGTCGACGGCATCCGCCACCTCGTCGTGTTCCCGATGTACACGCAGAACGGCTCGCGCGACCGGCACGTCGAGGCGCTGCTCGTCGAGGCGATCTGGCCGGAGGAGATCGCGCGCCTCGAGACGATGTATCCGAACCGGCTCTTCGTCTCGCTGCGACTGCTCGACTTCACGGCCGGCTACGACACCGACTCGGCGGTGCTGTTCCCCGAGACCGTCGCGATGCGCGAGATTCCGCCGTTCACGTGGGGGGCGATCTTCCAGGACCGCGAGGCAGCCCGCTACCGCCGGGTCGTGCGCGCCGCATCGGAGATCACGAAGCTCGACCTGCCCGCCGAGGCGGCCGAGATGCTCGACGACCAGGCGCTCACCGAGCGGGCGTTCGTGATGTGGGACCTCATCCACGACCGCACGCACATGCGCGGCGATCTGCCGTTCGATCCGTTCATGATCAAGCAGCGGATGCCGTTCTTCCTGTACTCCCTCGAAGAGCTGCGGTGCGATCTGACGGCGTTCCGCGAGTGCGTCGCGCTCGACCGGCGGCTGAGCACCGAGGCGGATCTCGACCCGGTCGATGCCGAGCTGCTGCGTCTTTCGCGGCTCGTGCAGTACGCCGTGATCTTCGACCGGATCTTCCGGTTCGCGATCACCGGCACGCGCGTGCGCAACTACGACGGACTCGGCGGCCAGCTGCTGTTCGCGTGGCTGCACCGCCGGGGCGTGCTGCACTGGACCGACACCGCGCTCGCCTTCGAATGGGGCGAGGTGCCGGATGCCGTGGTCGCCCTCGGCGACGCGATCGACCGCCTGTACTGGGAATCGATCGACCGCCCGAAGACCGCGCACTGGCTGGCGGCATACGACCTCGTGCGCTCGGTGCTCGAACCGCACCCGGCGTCGGTGTGGGCGCGCGGCCTCCCCGACGACGTCCTCGCGGGTCCGCCGAAGGGCTACACCGATGCGGTGCTGGACGACGAGTTCCCGCTGTCGATGTTCTACGAGGCGCTCGAGAAGAAGATGCGCGACGTGATCGCGTCCACGCGCGGCATCCGCGGCTGACCCGCACACGGGCCCGAGGCCGCGCCCGAGGCTGAAAGGATGAGGTCATGACCTCCCTGCACGACACCTCGGTGCGCGGCTTCGCGTCCGACAACTACTCCGGCATCCACCCGGAGGTCCTCGCGGCGATCACCGCCGCCAACGACGGCCACCAGACCGCCTACGGCTCGGATGTGTACACCGCCCGGCTGCAGGACCTCGTCGGCGAGCACTTCGGCGCGGGCGCCGAGGCCTTTCCGGTCTTCAACGGCACGGGCGCCAACGTCACGGCGCTGCAGTCGATGCTGCCGCGCTGGGGCGCGGTGATCGCCGCGTCGACCGCGCACATCAACGTCGACGAGGGCGGTGCCCCCGAGCGAGTCGGCGGCATCAAGATCCTCAACGTCCCCACCGATGACGGCAAGCTCACCCCCGAGCTCATCGACCGCGAGGCCTGGGGCTGGGGCGACGAGCACCGCGCGCAGCCGCTCGTCGTGTCGATCACCCAGTCGACCGAGCTCGGCACGCTCTACACGCCCGACGAGCTGCGCACGATCGCCGACCACGTGCACGAGCGCGGGATGCGGCTGCACATGGACGGCGCGCGCATCGCCAACGCCGCCGCTGCCCTCGGCCTGCCGCTGCGCGCCATCACGCGCGATGTCGGTGTCGACGTGCTGAGCTTCGGCGGCACGAAGAACGGCGCGATGCTCGGCGAGGCGATCGTCGTGCTCGACCCCGCGGCATCCGATGGGCTCACCTACCTGCGCAAGCTCAACATGCAGCTGTCGTCGAAGATGCGCTTCGTCTCGGCCCAGCTCGTCGCGCTGCTCGAGAACGACCTGTGGCGCCGCAACGCCGAGCACGCGAACGGGATGGCGCAGCGCCTGCGCTCGGCGGTCGAGGCGGGCATCGCCGACGGCTCGGTGCGGGGCGTGGAGTTCACGCAGCCGACGCAGGCCAACGGTGTCTTCGCGGTGCTGCCCGAGGGCGTCGCCGACCGGCTGCGCGAGTCGTTCCGTTTCTACGATTGGGGCCCCGCCGACGGAGGCTCGGAGGATCGCGCCAGCGATGCTTCGAGTGTCGGTGGGGAGGATGAGGCACGCCGCGAGGTGCGGTGGATGTGCTCGTTCGACACCTCGGCATCCGACGTCGACGCGTTCGTCGCCGAGCTCGCGCGCCTGACGACCGACTGACCACCTCCCGCGTCGGCGGGCATCCACGCGACGCACGACAAGAGCCGCGGCGGGGTCGAACCGGCCGCGGCTCTCGTGCGCTCAGGCGGCGGTGACGCTGAAGCTCCACGTGACGCCGAACCGGTCGGTGAGCATGCCGAAGCCCGCGCTCCACGCCGACGCGGCGAGGGGCTCGACGATGACGGCATCGGCGGCGAGCGCGTCCCACGGGCCGCGGAGCTCGTCGAGGCTTTCGGAACCGACCGAGACGAAGAACGCCTGATCGGTGATGGTGGCGTTGTCCTGACGGCGCGTCGCACCGCCGCCGGCGATCGATCCCTCTGTGCTTCCCGGGATGTCGTACGCCATCACACGGAAGCCGGTGCTCCCGGCGACGAGTCCGAAGACGACGGCATCCGCGCCGGGGAGGTCTGCGGGCATGCCGACCTCGGCGTACGTCGTGATCGAGACGTGTCCGTCGAAGGCGGCGCCGTAGAACTCGAGTGCCCGACGGGCGTCGCCGCGGAAGTTGAGGTGAGGGGTGGTGTGGATGGTCATCGCTGCTCCTGAGGAAAGGGCCGGCCCGATCGGCTCGACGCCCTCACCCTGACAGCCCTTCCGGTCAGTTTCTGTCCGCAAGGGCGGATACGGTGGGGCGATGACGACGACCTCCCGGTTGCTGACCCTGCTGTCGCTCCTGCAGGCCCGCCGCGACTGGCCGGGCGGAGTGCTCGCCTCGCGGCTGGGGGTGAGCGATCGCACGGTGCGACGTGACGTCGAGCGACTGCGCGAGATGGGATACCGCATCCAGGCGACGACCGGCCTCGACGGCGGGTACCGGCTCGAGGCCGGCAGCGAGCTGCCGCCCCTCCTGTTCGACGAGGACCAGACCGTCGCGGTGACCCTCGCCCTGCGAACCGCTCCCGCCCTGGGCGCGGGCATCGGAGAGGCCGCGGCACGCGCGCTCGCCACGATCCGGCAGGTCATGCCCTCGCGACTCCGGCATCGCCTCGACGCCCTGGCTCCGACCGTCGTGGGCCGCCCGGGGGATGCCGCCGCCGCGGACGTCTCGCTCGAGGTTCTGTCGACGCTGGCGAACGCGATCCGCGACGGTGTCACGGTGCGGTTCGACTACGGCGAGGCGGGCGATGCGGATGCCGTGGGGTCCGCGCCGACCCGACGCGCGGAGCCGCATCATCTCGTGGCGTCGGGCGGCCGCTGGTATCTCGTCGCGTGGGACCTCGACCGCGACGACTGGCGCCTGTACCGGGCGGACCGGGTCCGTCCGCGGCTTCCGGCCGGCGCCCCGTTCACGCGCCGCGGCGTGCCCGGCGGCGACGTCGACGCGTTCGTGTCGGCACGCTTCCGCGGGTCGGACTCGGCCGCATGGCCCTGCCGCGGCTCCGTCGTGCTGCACCTGCCGGCATCCGCGGTCGCGCCGTTCGCGGGCGATGGCACGGTCACCGCGCTCGACGACGGGCACTGTCGGCTCGAAGCCGGGTCGTGGTCATGGACCGCGCTCGCGGCCTCGTTCGGGCGGTTCGACGCCGAGCTCGAGGTCGTCGGTCCGCCCGAGCTCGCCGACGCGTTCGCGTTCCTCGCCGCGCGCTACGCCCGCGCTGTCACCACCTGACGGATCACCGGGGAGGCCGCCGCTCAGGCGCCAGCGAGCCAGGCCCGGTAGGCGTCGAACGAATACGGGCGGCCGAGGAAGTCGGCGACGAGGTCGGCCGCGTCGCGGCTGCCACCCGGCTCGAGGATGCGCTCGCGGTAGCGGGTCGCAACGGCCGGGTCCATGAGCTCGTCGCCGAACGCCGAGAGCAGGTCGCGGGCGATGACGAGGCTCCACTGATACGTGTAGTAGCAGGCGCCGTATCCGGTGAGGTGGCCGAAGCCCGCGTACGTGTGCCCGTTCGGCAGCGGGTGCACCGGCGACGACGCGCGGTACCAGCCCTCGACGGCCGCCTGCAGGTCGCTCGGCCGCTCGACGTGCAGGCCGTACGAGACGTTGGCGTGCCCGAGCTGGCGGGTCACCTCGAGGGCGCGACCGAAAGCGTCGGCCACCCGCATCCGCTCGACGAGGTCGGCCGGGATCGGCTCGCCGTCGGCGTTGCGCGCGAACGTCGCCAGCACGCCGGCATCCCACGCCCACTCCTCGAGCAGCTGGCTCGGCGCCTCGACGAAGTCCCACTCCGTCTCGATGCCGCTGAAGTCGGCCCAGACGGCGTCGGCGCCGCCGAGGATGCCGTGGACGAGGTGCCCGAACTCGTGGAAGAACGTCACGACCTGGTCGTGCTCGAGGAGTCCCCGCGAGAAGTTGCAGAGCAGTACGCCCTCGGGAAGCGAGCGGCCCGCGATGCCGGGCGCGAGGTTGAAGCACGCGGCGTGGTTGTACTTTCCCTCGCGCGGGTGAAGATCGAGGTGGATCCGACCGAGCCGGCGCTCGCCGCGGACGACGTCGTAGCTGCGGACGTCGTCGTGCCAGGCACCCGCGTCGACGGGGACGTAGGCGACGTCGAGCAGTCGCGCCGTGACATCGAGCACGCCCGCCAGGACGTTGTCGAACGCGAAGTAGGCGCGCACTGCCTGCGCGTCGACGGCGTAGTCCTCGCGCTTCAGCGCGCTGAGGAGGTACCAGAGGTCGGCCGCGGTGACCGCCTCGGCATCCGGCTCGTCGACGCGCAGCCGCGCGAGCAGCCGGTCGTACTCAGCGGCGGCGGCCTCGCGCGTCGCCGCGTCGATGTCGTCGAGGAACGACCGGATCGCCGCGCTCGAGCCGATCATGCGCGTTTCGGTCTCGTAGTCGGCCCAGTCGCCGTAGCCCAGCAGCTCCGCGCGCTCGGCGCGCACGGCGAGCAGTTCGGCGAGCACGGGGTCGTTGTCGGGCCAGGCGAGGTCGTTGTAGACCGACAGCAGTGCCGTGCGCGTCGACCGGCGCACCGCGAACTCGCGCACCGGCATGAGGTCGGTGTACTCGGTCGTGAGGGTGATGAGGCCCTCGTCGTCGACCGGGTGAGCGTCGATGAAGTCCTGCGGCAGCCCCTCCAGCGCGTCGGCGGGGAGCTTCAGCTCGCGCCGGCCGTCGCGGATGTTGCGCGAGAAGGTCAGCGAGAGCTCGGTGTCACGCTCGGCCAGCGCCCGCAGCCGTTCGCGTGTCGCCTCGTCGCGGTCGACGCCGCCGCGGCGGAAGTCGCGCTGGATGTGAGCGAGCAGGCGGCGGGCGGCGGCATCCAGCCCGTCGGTCGCGAGGCCGTCGAAGACGGCGAAGAGAGCGGGGTCGAGCGCCCGCTCGGAAAGCAGGGCGTCGATGGCCTGCACCCGGGCCTCGGCGGCAACGCGGACGTCGGCATCGGGGTGCGACTCGCTCAGCAGGGATGCCTCGGACGCCGCCTCGGCGATCGCGATCGACGCCTCGTTCCACAGCTGCAGACGGGCCAGGGGCGACAGCTCACGCCCCGCGATCAGCTGCGAGTCGACCTCGCGGACGCGGGCGATGCGGGCGTCCGGGCGCTCGGCGGCGAACGCGAGCCATCCGGCGGTGTCGGCGGGGAAGGCGAGGGGCTTCGGATCGGTCATGACCCGAGCCTACGCAGGAGCGGGCCTCAGCGAAGAGCACCCACCGAGGCGAGCGCGAGGCGGATGAGCGTGCCGCGGCCACCCTCCATCTCGGCGGCGAGGGCGTCGGATGCCGCTTCCACGGGGTCGAGCCATGTGACCTCGAGAGCATCCTGACGGGGCTCGCACGTGCCCGTGACCGGCACGACGAAGGCGAGCGACACGGCGTGCTGGCGGTCGTCGTGGAAGGGGCTGACCCCGGGGATCGGGAAGTACTCGGCGACCGTGAAGGGCGTGGGCGACGCGGGCAGGAGCGGGAAGGCCATGGGCCCGAGGTCGTTCTCGACGTGCCGGAACAGTGCGTCGCGGATCGTCTCGCCGTAGCGCACGCGGCCCGAGACGATCGTGCGCGTCATCTCCCCGACCGGCGTGGCACGGAGCAGGATGCCGACCTGGGTGACGGCCCCGAGCCCGTCGGTGCGCACCGGCACCGCCTCGACGTAGAGCATCGGCAGCCGGCGGCGCGCTTCGGTGAGCTCCACATCGCTGAGCCAGGCCGGGTTCGTGGCTCCGCCGCCCGGGGCTCCGCGCAGCGGGTCGGCCGGGAGCGACGACTCGCCGCGCTCGTCGGGATCGGGATCGGGGGTGCGCACGGCCATGCCTCATGTATACCAATGACCCCCGGCGGTGTCGGATGAGGCTGGCAGGATGGTCGCATGTCGCCCGATCCGGTCCTCGATCCTGCGGCCGTGCGCTGGTCGGCCGCTCCCGCCGACCGCGGTCGCCGCCCGTTACTGGTGATGGTGCACGGCTACGGCTCGGATGAGAACGATCTGTTCGCCCTCGCGCCGCACCTGCCGGCCGAGTACGTCGTGGCTGCGGTCCGCGCCCCGCTCACCCCGCGCTTCCCCACGCCGGGGTGGTCGTGGTACCCGATCGAGGGCCTGAACGGTCGCGATCCGCACGCGGCGACGGCATCCGCCCGCGCGCTGACGGCGTGGATCGACGCGGAGCGGGGCGATGCGGCATCCGTCGGGCTGCTCGGCTTCTCGCAGGGCGGGGTCATAGCGATCGAGGCGCTTCGCCTGCGCCCGGACGACTACGCGTTCGCCGTCACCCTGTCGGGCTACGCCAATCCTGGCGATCTCGACACCGACGCCGAGCTCGCCGAACGCCGCCCGCCCGTGTTCTGGGGCCGCGGGGCGCTCGACGACGTCATCCCGCCCGCACTCGTCGCACACACGGCGCAGTGGCTGCCCGGCCGGGTCGACCTGAGCGGCCGCGTCTACCCCGATCTCGGACACGCCGTCTCGGCGGAGGAACTGCGCGACGTCGCGACGTTCCTGCACAAGCAGCTCCCGTCGGCGTAGACTTCCCGGGCCCCTGTCCCGAGTGTGAGGAACGACCGTTGATCGGTTTCGACGCGACCGCGCTGTGATCCCGCGCTGATCCGTCGACCCTTCGGGCGTCCGACCTGGCCAGCGCATTCTCCGATTTCCGCGCTGGCCGCCGGACCGTTCCACCCCCGGTCGGGGTGTCCTCGGTGTCGGTCGTGCCCGCGCCCGACGACATCCGAGGAGGCAGTCATGCCCCATCCCGCTCCCGCGGTCGTCCTCGACCGCATCACCCTCATCCACCCCGACGGCACTCCCGCCGTGCGGAACACCTCCGGAACCTTCGACACCGGGCGAACCGGCCTCGTCGGCCGCAACGGCTCGGGCAAGACCACGCTGCTGCGGCTGATCGCGGGCGAGCTCGCGCCGACCTCCGGCTCGGTCACCACGTCCGGACGGGTCGAGCTGCTGCCGCAGCGCTTGACCCTCGACGTCGGGCGGCGCGTCGCCGACCTGCTCGGCGTCGCTCCCGTCGTCGACGCCGTGCGCGCCGTCGAGTCGGGAGACGTCCACCCGCGCCACTTCGAGACGATCGGCGACGACTGGGATGCCGAGGCACGAGCGGTCGCCGCGCTGACCGCGGCCGGTCTGCCGCCGGGAGCGCTCGACCGCCGCGTCGGAGAGCTCTCCGGCGGTGAGGCGGTTCTCGCGGCACTCGTCGGCGTGAGACTGCGCGGAGCCGAGATCGCGCTGCTCGACGAGCCGACCAACAACCTCGACCGCGACGCGCGCGAGCGGGTCGGCGAGCTCGTGCGAGCGTGGCGGGGTGCGCTCATCGTCGTCAGCCACGACACCGCGCTGCTCGAGCTGATGGACGACACCGCCGAGCTCTACGGCGGGGCGCTCGATACGTTCGGCGGGCCGTACTCCGAGTGGCGAGCCTGGCGCGACGACGAGCAGGCGGCGGCGCGCGCCGCGGAGACCGCCGCGGCGGCGGCCCTCCGGCGCGAGCGGCGCGACCGGGCCGAGACCGAGACGAAGCTCGCGCGGCGTGCCGCGATGGGAGCGAAGGCGCAGCGCGAGAAACGCGTGCCCGGGATCGTCGCCGGCAACCGCGCGTCGGCCGCGCAGGTGTCGGCGGGTCGCGCGCGCGGCGAGGCATCCGATCGGGAAGCCTCGGCTCGGGCGGCCCTCGATGCGGCAGGGCGGCGGGTCCGCGACGACGACGCCGTGCGGATCGACCTGCCCGATCCCGGCGTCGCGGCGAGCCGGCGCCTCGCGACGATCGGCGACGGCGAACGCTCGTGGGTCGTGCAAGGGCCCGAGCGTGTCGCGCTCGTCGGGCCGAACGGCGCGGGGAAGACGACGCTGCTCGAGGTGCTGGTGCGGTCGGCGGACGCTAACTCCTCAGAATCAGGTGCTGCGGCATCCGATCGTCGCTCGGGCGGCCCCGGCGCGCCCGATCTGAGGAGTTATGGCACGGCGGTCGCGCATACCGACCGCGTCGGCTACCTGTCGCAGCGGGTCGACGGGCTGCGGGACGAGGCGACGGTGCTCGACAGCGTGCGCGCGGCCGCGCCCGCCGCCACCGACGTCGAGCTGCGGAACCGGCTCGCGCGATTCGTGCTGCGCGGCGACACCGTGCTGCGCCCGGTCGCGGCACTGTCGGGCGGGGAGCGGTTCCGGCTGGCCCTGGCCTGCGAGCTGCTGGCCGATCCCCCGCCGCAGCTGCTCGTGCTCGACGAGCCGACGAACAACCTCGACCTCGACACGGTCGAGCAGCTCGTGCAGGCTCTCGCCGCCTACCGCGGTGCCGTGCTGGTGGTCAGCCACGACGATGGCTTCCTCGCCCGCCTCGCGCCCACCCTGATGCTCGAGCTGCGCGACGGCCGGCTGAGCGAGGTCCCGCCGGCTGGCCCGTGAACCGAGGTCCCCGTTGGGCCGGTGTCACCGTCGAGGTCCCAGTTGGGCCGGGGATCTGCGCCCGATTCCCGGCTCAAGTGGGACCTCGCGGGGTAGCGCGCGGGCAGCGGGGCACGGCGGGACCTGGCACGGCGGATGCCGCGGGCGCAAGGCCGCGCCGATGTCGGAGGTCCGCGCGAAGATGAAGGCATGGCCGATGTGCTCGCCCGATTCTCCGCGCCCACCGCGGACTGGTTCCGCGGCGCGTTCTCGAAGCCCACGTCGGCGCAGGCCGGTGCGTGGGACGCGATCTCCGCCGGCAAGCACGCCCTCGTGGTCGCGCCGACCGGGTCGGGCAAGACTCTGTCCGCGTTCCTCTGGGCGATCGACCGCATCTTCCGCGACAAGGTGGCGGCCGGCCCCGTCGACGACAAACCGGCGAAGCGCAGAAAGGCGGATGCCGCGCCGGCCGACACCCGTGTCCTGTACGTCTCACCGCTGAAGGCGCTGGGCGTCGACGTCGAGCGAAACCTGCGGTCGCCCCTCGTCGGCATCGGACAGTCGGCGCGCCGCCTCGGTCAGCCCGTCCCCGACGTGACGGTCGGAGTGCGATCGGGCGACACCTCCTCAGCCGACCGGCGCGCCCTGGTCGCCCGACCGCCCGACATCCTCATCACGACGCCCGAGTCGCTCTACCTCATGCTCACCTCGCAGGCATCCGAGACACTGCGCGGCGTCCACACCGTCATCGTCGACGAGGTGCACGCCGTGGCGGCCACGAAGCGCGGTGCGCACCTGGCCGTGAGCCTCGAACGCCTCGACGCGATCCTCGAGAAGCCGGCTCAGCGCATCGGTCTCTCGGCCACGGTCCGTCCCATCGACGAGGTGGCGCGCTTCCTCGGCGGCGCGGCCCCCGTCGAGATCGTCGCACCGAAGGCGTCGAAGGCGTTCGACCTGAACGTCGTCGTGCCGATCCCCGACATGCTGCATCCCCCGGCCCCACCCGGCGCCGAGGATGCGGGTGCCCCCGGCGCTCCGGGCGGTCGCGATGACGGAGACGACGAGGGGGACGACGACGATGGCGACGGCGCCTGGTACCGCGCCCCGCAGGCGACGGAGGTCACGGGGTCGGTCTGGCCCCACGTCGAGGAGGCGATCGTCGACCGCATCCTGAAGCACCGCTCGACGATCGTGTTCTCGAACTCGCGCAGGCTCGCCGAACGCCTGACCGGACGACTCAATGAGATCTACACCGAGCGTCTCGGGGGCGACCTTCCCGAGCCCGCGGTCCCCGCGGGCATGATGGCGCAGGCCGGGGCCTCCGCCGGCGCCGAGCCGGTACTCGCGAAGGCGCATCACGGCTCGGTGTCGAAGGAGCAGCGCGCCCAGGTCGAAGACGAGCTGAAGTCGGGTGTGCTCCGCTGCGTCGTGGCGACCTCGAGCCTCGAGCTCGGCATCGACATGGGGGCCGTCGACCTCGTCATCCAGGTCGAAGCACCGCCGTCGGCGGCATCCGGACTCCAGCGCGTCGGACGCGCCGGCCATCAGGTCGGCGAGGTCAGCCGGGCAGCACTGTTCCCCAAGCACCGCGGCGACGTGCTGCACACCGCGGTCGTGACCGAGCGGATGCTGGCGGGCAAGATCGAGGCGATCGCGGTTCCGCAGAATCCCCTCGACATCCTCGCCCAGCAGACGATCGCCGCGTGCGCGACCGGCACGATCGAGGTCGAGGCCTGGTTCGAGACGGTGCGGCGCAGCGCGCCCTTCCGCACGCTCCCCCGCTCGGCGTACGAAGCGACGCTCGATCTGCTCGCGGGCCGCTTCCCCTCCGACGAGTTCGCCGAGCTGCGTCCACGCCTGGTCTGGGACCGCGATCAGGGCACGCTCACGGGGCGCCCGGGAGCGCAGCGCATCGCGGTCACGAGCGGTGGCACGATCCCCGACCGCGGTCTGTTCGGCGTCTTCGTCGCCGGCGAGAGCCGTAACGCGCGCGTCGGCGAGCTCGACGAGGAGATGGTCTACGAGTCGCGCGTCAACGATGTCTTCACGCTCGGCACGACCAGCTGGCGCATCGTCGAGATCACTCATGACCGGGTCAACGTCGTGCCCGCGTTCGGCCAGCCGGGCAAGCTCCCGTTCTGGCACGGCGACGGACTGGGGCGTCCCGCCGAGCTCGGCGAGGCGCTGGGGAAGTTCAGCCGCGAGGTGTCGGCGGCCGGTCCCGAGAAGGCGTCCGAGCGGTTGCGCGAATCGGGGCTCGACGACTACGCGATCGAGAACCTCCTGGCGCATCTCGCCGAGCAGCGCGAGGCGACCGGCAGCCTACCCACCGACCGGACGCTGACCGTCGAGCGCTCCCGCGACGAGGTCGGCGACTGGCGCGTCATCCTGCATTCCCCGTACGGCATGCACGTGCACGCTCCGTGGGCGCTGGCCGTCAACGCACGCATCCGCGAACGTCTCGGGGTCGAAGGCGCAGCCGTCGCGAGCGACGACGGCATCATCGCGCGGGTCCCCGACGCGGCTGCCGAGCCGCCCGGCGCCGACCTCTTCGTCTTCGACGCCGACGAGCTCGAACAGATCGTCACGGACGAGGTCGGCGGCTCCGCCCTGTTCGCCTCGCGCTTCCGCGAGTGCGCGGCGCGGGCCCTGCTGCTGCCGAGGCTCAACCCCAACAAACGCGCGCCGCTCTGGCAGCAGCGGCAGCGCTCGGCGCAGCTGCTCGAGGTCGCGCGGCGGCATCCGTCGTTCCCGATCATCCTCGAGACGCTTCGCGAGGTGCTGCAGGACGTCTACGACCTTCCCGCACTCCTGCGCATCACCCGCAGCATCGCCGACCGCCGCATCCGCCTCGTCGAGACGACGACATCGCAGCCGTCGCCGTATGCCCGCGATCTGCTCTTCGGCTACGTCGGCGCCTTCATGTACGAGGGTGATTCCCCGCTCGCCGAACGCCGCGCCGCGGCCCTGTCCGTCGACCCCGCGCTGCTGTCGGAGCTGCTCGGCAAGGTCGAGATGCGCGAGCTGCTCGATCCCGAGGTCATCGCGCAGTTCGAGCGCGAGGCGCAGCGTCTCGCCCCCGACCGACGCGCGCGCGGGGTCGAGGGCGTCGCCGATCTGCTCCGCATCCTGGGCCCGCTCGCCGCCGACGAGGTCGCAGCACGCCTCGAAGAGTCCGCCGCCACCGGCACCGGCACCGGCACAGCGAAGGAAATCGGCACAGCGGAGGACGCGAGCGCCGCGCCCGCTCCTCCGGACGGCGAATCTCCTCCCGAGCACCGGGTCGCCGAGGCCGCCGACCTGCTGCAACAGCTCGTGACCGCCCGCCGTGCGATCCCGGTCACGATCGCAGGCACGCAGCGGACGGCGGCGATCGAGGATGCCGGACGCCTGCGCGACGCGCTGGGCGCGGCGCTCCCCGTCGGGATCCCCACCGCGTTCCTCGAGCCGGTCGTCGACCCGCTCGCCGACCTCGTCGCACGGCACGCGCGCACCCATGGGCCGTTCCGCACCGCGGACGTCGCGACGCGTCTCGGCATCGGCACCGCCGTCGCGCGTCAGACACTGCAGCGGCTCGAGTCGCAGGGGCGCATCGCGAGCGGTTACTTCCTGCCTGAGACCTCCGGCAGCGAGGCCGACGACCTCGAGTGGTGCGATTCCGAGGTGCTGCGCCGGCTGCGGATGCGGTCGCTCGCGGCTATCCGGGGCAGCGTCGAGCCGGTATCGCCCGAGGCGTTCGCGCGGTTCCTGCCCGTGTGGCAGCACGTCACCCGGCCGCTCGAGGGCGTCGACGGCGTCGCCGCCGTGATCGAGCAGCTCGCCGGTGTGCCGATTCCTGCGAGCGCCTGGGAGTCGCTCGTCCTGCCCTCGCGCGTGCGCGACTACGCACCCGGGATGCTCGACGAGCTGACCGCGACGGGCGAGGTGGTCTGGTCGGGGCACGGCACCCTGCCCGGGCGCGACGGCTGGATCGCGCTCCATCCCGCCGACATGGCGCCGCTCACCCTGGCGCTGGCCGACGCCGACTCCGAGGCCGACGAGTCGTCGACGTCGGGCGACCTCGACGTGCGCATCCTCGAAGCTCTCGCCGTCGGCGGCGGCTGGTTCGCGGGGCAGCTCGTCGCCGCGATCGGCGCCCCCAACGAGCAGAGCGTGCTCGACGCACTCTGGCGTCTCGCGTGGGCGGGCCGCCTGACGAACGACACGTTCACGCCGGTCCGATCCCTCCTCTCGGGCGGTTCGCAGGCACACCGCAGCGCCCGCCGCACACCGCGGTCCCGCCTGTATCGCGGCACACCGCTCGCGCGCCCCACGACGCCGGCGGCGCCGCGCCCGTCGACGCTCGGCGGCCGGTGGTCGCTCCTGCCGGCCGTCGAGCCCGATCCCTCGCTCCGCGTCACGGCATCGGCGGGGCTCCTGCTCGACCGCTACGGCGTCGTCACCCGGGGCAGCGTCCAGTCCGAGGGGGTTCCCGGCGGTTTCGCGCAGGTCTACCGCGTTCTCGCGGGCTTCGAAGAGGCGGGCCACTGCCGCCGCGGCTATGTCATCGAGACCCTCGGCGCCGCGCAGTTCGCGGCATCCGTCACCGTCGACCGCCTGCGCGAGTTCGCGGCGCTCCCCGACCCGCCGCCGCGGCGTGCGGTCACGCTGGCCGCGACCGACCCGGCGAATCCCTACGGTGCAGCCCTCGGCTGGCCGGCGCTCGAGGGCGTCTCGCATCGACCGGGCCGGAAGGCTGGCGGCGTCGTGGTGCTCGTCGACGGCGCACTCGTGCTCTACCTCGAGCGCGGCGGGCGTTCGGCGCTCGCCTTCACCGACGACGAGGAGGTGCTGACCGCGGCCGCAGCCGATCTCGTGAGGACGGCGCAGGCACGCCGTCTCGACACGCTCACCGTCGAGCAGGTCAACGGCGAGTTCGTCTACAACACCCCGACCGGGCGGGCGCTGCGCGCAGGCGGTTTCGTCGAGTCGTCGCGCGGCCTCACGCTGCGCCGGCTGACCGCGGGCTCACGGGCGGCGATGTCCGGAAGCAGCGAGCGTGCCTGAGGGCGACACCGTCTTCCGAGCCGCGCGGAAGCTGGGTGAGGCGCTCGTCGGACAGGAGGTCACCCGCTTCGACATCCGTGTTCCCGGCAGCGCGACAGCCGACCTGCGCGGTGAGACCGTCTCGTCGTCGATCGCCCGCGGCAAGCACCTGCTGCTGCGCATGGGCGCATTCAGCCTGCACTCGCACCTGAAGATGGAGGGTCGCTGGCACGTCTACCGCCACGGCGAGCGCTGGCGGGCACCCGCGTTCCAGGCCCGCGCGATCGTCGGAACGCGCGATCGGGATGCCGTCGGCTTCGAGCTCGCGATGGTCGAGGTCCTTCCCACCGCCGACGAGGATCGCCTCGTCGGCCACCTCGGGCCCGACCTGCTCGGCCCCGATTGGGATCTGGCCGAAGCGGTGCGTCGCGTGAGCGCCGACTCCCGAGCCGCACACGTCGCCCTGCTCGACCAGCGGAACGTCGCCGGCTTCGGAAATGTCTACGCGAACGAGCTGCTCTTCGTGCGCGGCATCCTGCCCATGACCCCCGCCACCGAGATCGACGCGGCCGCCGTGCTCGAGACCGGGTACCGGATGATCCACGCCAATCGCGATCGCGCGGCGCGCACCTTCACCGGCAACGACCGGCCCGGGCAGCGGATGTGGGTTTACGGCCGCGAGAACAAGCCCTGCCGCCGGTGCGGGACGCTGATCCGCGCCGGCGAGATCGGAGCGCTGCCGACGAGCGAGCGGAACATCTTCTGGTGCCCGCGCTGCCAGAGCTGAACCCCGCCGGGCCTGGAGCGATCCGACGCTTGCACTCAGCGGCCGATGTACCGACCGGGGCGGTGGTTCAGGACGAGCACGACGCTCAGCACGACCGCTCCGGCAGCACTGAGCAGCACCGCCGGCCACGGCAGCACCAGCAGCGCGGACGCGATGATCACGACATCGAAGATCATCTGGGTCCATCCCGCACTGAAGCCCATGCGCTCCTGCAGCACCAGGGCGATGATGTTGACCCCGCCGAGGCTCGAACGGTGGCGGAACAGAATCAGCAGCCCGACGCCGGCGAGCAGGTTGCCGCCCAGCGTGCCGTAGATGGGTTCGATGCTCGCGAACTGCAGCAGGTGCTGGTGCACGAAGGTGAACGCCGAGACCAGGCCGATCGAGACGAAGGTGCGGATCGTGAACGACACCCCCTTCTTCCACAGGGCCAGCGCCGCGAACGGCGCGTTCACGACTGCGAACAGCACCGGGAACGACCATCCGGTCGCGTAACCGAGAAGCAGCGCGAGGCCCGCGGTGCCGCCGGTCACCGAGCCCGACGACTGCAACAGGTAGAGGCCGAGGGATGCCACGAATGTGCCGGTCACGATGCCGAGCAGATCCTCCGCGCGGGTGTGGCGCGTGAGCGCCGCCTCGAACACGAGGGAAGGTCCGGTCGACGGTGCGCGAGAAGGCTCCACCCGCCCATCCTCGCAAACCGGGGCGCGAGTGGAAGCAAGCCCCGCGGCGGCGGCATGTTATCGCGCGAAGGTCAGCTCGCACACCCCTTCGACCTCGGCGGCTGCGCATCGCACGCTTGTTCCAGCAAACCGGTCGACCTGCCGCTCCGAATGATTCGTGGGAATGAAAACGCGGGTCGCGGGGTTGTTTCCAGTACTCAGTACCGGACCCGGAACTGTCGGAGGGGATCGTGGGCAAGAACTACATCGACATCGAGAACGACCGCGGAGAGACGCTGCGTTACCGCAAGCACGCGAACGGTCGGGGCTTGATCGCGAACGGGGCCAAGGTGCACCCGACCGCACTGGTCGAAGCAGGCGCCTACGTCGAACCCGGAGTCCAGGTCGCCGCGGGCGTTCACATCGGCCGTGGCGTGTGGATCGAGCGCGAAGCCGTCATCGGCCCGAACGTCGAGATCGCACCGCACGCGCACGTCGGCTCCGGCGCCGCCATCGGTCCGCGGGCGAAGATCGGCATCCGCGCGTTCATCGGAGCGCACGCGCACGTGGCGGGCGGCTCTCTCATCGGCGACGACGAGAACATCGCCGACGGCGAGCACGTGGCGACCGATCAGCGCGGACTGCGGCTGGCCGCCTGACCGACCAGCGGTGGCCGCCGCACCGTCGACGATCGGCGGGTCCGCACTGCGCGGGCCCGCCGATCGCGTCTGCCCCGGGATACGCTTCAGGCATGACACCCGGACGTTCCTCGGGCCGTCCCGCGCGTAGCGGCGGCCGAGGCGGCGGTGCCCCCGGGCGCCGTGGCGCCGCGGCATCCGGACAGCGGCCCGGAGCCCGGAGGACGGAGCGCGACTCGGGAACCCGTCGCGAGTCGGATGCCGCTGCGCCGGATCTCAGCGCGCTCGGCGCCTTCCGTCTCGGCGCCGCTCCCGGTGCCACGCCCGGCAAGTGGATCGACGTGTGGAAGCAGCGGATGCCGGCGAACCCGGTCGATCTCGTCTCCCTCGAGTTCGTCGACCAAGCCGCCGCCCTCGCGAGCGGTGAGGTCGACGCCGCCCTCGTGCGGCTTCCGATCGAACGCGCTGGGTTGAGCATCATCCCGCTCTACGACGAGATCACGGTCGCCGTGTGCAGCGCCGACTCGTCCCTCACCGTCGCCGATGAGCTGACCCTCGCCGACCTCGCCGGGGAGGTCGTCATGGTGACCGGTGATGACGCTCTGGGTATCGAGGTCCCCGGCGCCATCGCCCCCGCCTTTTCCGCCATTGCCACGACGGGTGACGCGGTCGCGACGGCGGCCACCGGCGTCGGCATCGTGCTCGTGCCGATGTCGCTCGCGCGACTGCATCACCGCAAAGACACCACGTACCGGCCCGTGGTCGACGCTCCGACGTCGACGGTCGCGCTCGCCTGGCCGACGGAGGCGACCACGCCGCTGGTAGAGACGTTCATCGGGATCGTGCGCGGCCGTACCGCGAACTCCTCGCGCTGACGCGCACCGCCAGCGCCGGTCGCCCGAATCACGCCCCGTGCAGCCGCCGCGCCCCGTCGGGGATCGCACCCGCAACCGGAGTGCGGCTCAGCAGGGCGGCGGCGTCGATCGGGTCGTCCGGCGCGGCGGCATCCGGATCCGCCTCGAGCTCGACCACGACGGGAGCGGGCAACCGGATCGCCGTGCGAGCGTCCCGCGCCCGCGACTCGATGCCGGCCGCGTCGACGGGGCGGCGCACCCGCCAGCCCCGGCGCGCGGCGGCGACGTCGAGCCGGTCGAGCACCGCGATGAGCTCGCTGGGGTCTGAGATGATCACGCGGGCGGTCATCCGGCCATTGTCCTCCGCTCGTCACGGAAGGTCATCCCCACCGGGTCGGCTCGGCGGGAACCATAGACTTTCGGCATGGCCCCGCTCGTGTACGTCTGCGTGCGCCCGCAGCAGGCGGCCGCGGACGCGGAGTACGCATCTTTCCGCACCGCCATGGGCCTCGACGAGTCCCAGCTCGAGCGCATCGATCTGACGCGCGACGCCCTGCCCGCGGACGCGTTCACGCGCTGGCGCGGCTTCGTCGTCGGCGGCAGCCCCTTCAACGCCACTGACGATCCCGGCGCGAAGCCGGAAGGCCAGCTGCGCCTGGAGGCCGACCTCGCGCGCATCGTCGAGGCGGCGGCATCCGCTCGGACGGCGGCGCTGTTCACCTGCTTCGGCATCGGCGTGGCCACGACCTACCTCGGCGGCACGATCTCTCGCGACTACCCCGAGGACACCGGCCCGACCGACGTGACCCTGACGGAGGCCGGCCGGGTCGACCCGCTGCTGGGCTCGCTCTCCCCGACCTTCGCCGCGCTCACCGCGCATAAGGAGGGGACGCAGACGCTTCCCGCCGGGGCGGTGCTCCTCGCCACGAACAGCGCCTGTCCCGTGCAGGCCTACCGCGTGGGAGATCGCCTGTACGCGACGCAGTTCCACCCCGAGCCGACGCCGCAGGACTTCACCGAGCGCATGACGATCTACCGCAACGACGGCTACTTCGACGCGGCGGACTACGACCGCGTCGCGGCCCGCGTGCTCGCGGCCCCCGTGACCGAGCCGAGCCGCTTCCTCGCCGCGTTCGCCGCGACGTTCTGACGCCGGGCGCGATACAACCGTCGGATCGGTGGTGCGGATGTCGCCTCCGACGACGTTCGAGGCGACACCAGCACCATGGGTCCGACGAATGTATCGGCGCGGCCGGTCAGGCGACCGGTCAGGCTGTGCGGGTGCGGCGCAGGATGCCGCGGTGCTCGCGGCCGTTCGAGCGCCAGGCCGTCACGGCTGCGGCGGCGACGACCACGACGATGACGGCGATGGCGGCGATGGCCACCGGCGTCGAGTGGGGCTGATCGGTCGTGCGGGCGATGGCCACCCACGCCAGGCCCCACGACAGCGCGATGATCGGCGAGGGGCGCCCGCGCGAGAAGGCTGCGATGCCCACGCCGACGGCGGCCACGAGCACGAGCACGGCCACACCCCACACGTCGGCCTGCATGCCCCACGACTGGGGGACGGTGCGGCTGAGCCACGCCGTGACGTTCGCGACCGTCGCCAGCGAGACCCATCCGAGGTGCAGGCCCACCGTGGCGTCCATGAGCAGCCGGTCGCCGACCGACTGCGGCCGCGAGCGCACCAGCAGGTGGAACGTCCAGCCGAGCGCGGCGAGGAGCGCCACGATCGCGACGACCGTCAGCGGCAAGGTCGTGAACTGCGCCGCGAGCAGCCATCCCCCGTTGAGCACGGCGGTCAGCGCGATCCACCATCCCACGAGCCGCTGCCGGTCGCGGGAGCGCTGCGCGGGCAGCGCCTGCCAGATCGTGTAGCCGATCATGAAGAGGTAGATGACCGACCAGATGCTGAACGCCTGAGTTCCCGGCGCGAGCACCGTCGAGTCGGCGTCGAGCGCGCCGCCCTGCAGATCGCGCACGTTCGTCCCGCCGAAGAGCCCGGTCCCGACCATCGCGGCGATGATCATGAAGACGACGGCCGAGATGACCGCGATCTGCCGGACGAGGTCCGACGACTTCTGCGGAGGGCGGGCGGCGTGGTGCGCTGTGGTGCTCATCCCTTCACGGTAGATCCGACCCCGCGGCCGGTCATCCGCTTGACAGATCCGGCCCCACGATGACGGCCGAGTTCGGCTCGACGACGAGCAGATCGTCGACGATCCGGCTCGGCAGCGTCTCGAGCCACACCACGTCGCCGTTCGGCTCGACCCGCCACGGCGCCTCGGAGAGGTTCACGAGCACGCGTGCACGACCTCGCTGGAGGTCGTAGAGCCGGCCGCCCTCACCTTCCGCCGCACCGGCACCGCGCGCGGTGAATCGCGGGTCGGTCAGGTCGGGCACCGAACGGCGCAGCCGTCCGAGCTCGCGGTACAGCGCGAGCAGGCGAGCGTGGTCGCCTTCGCCGACCTCCGTCCAGTCGAGCTTCGACCGCAGGAAGGTCGCCGGATCGTTGGGGTCCGGAACGAGGTCCTCATCCCAGCCCATCTCGGCGAACTCCTGCTTCCGTCCGGCAGCGGTCGCCTCGGCGAGCTCGGGCTCGGGGTGCGACGTGAAGAACTGCCACGGCGTGGACGCGCCCCACTCCTCGCCCATGAACAGCATCGGGGTTCCCGGCGCGGTCAGCGTCAGGACGGCCGCGACGGCGAGCCGGTCGGCGTCGAGCGTCGCCGACAGCCGATCGCCCGCCGCGCGGTTGCCGATCTGGTCGTGGTCCTGCGCGAAGGTCACCAGCCGCCACGACGGCGACTCGGCCGGAATCGGACGGCCGTGCTCGCGGCCCCGGAACGACGAGTAGGTGCCGTCGTGGAAGAAGCCCGAGTTCCAGGTCTTCGGCACGGCGTCGAGCGCGTCGAAGTCGGCGTAGTAGCCGCCCGTCTCGCCCGTGAGCGCGACGTGCACGGAGTGGTGCCAGTCGTCCGACCACTGCGCCGTCATCCCGTGCCCGCCCGCCTCGCGCGGCAGGATCATGACGGGGTCGTTCATGTCGCTCTCGGCGATGAGCGTCAGCGGGCGCCCGAGGTGCGTGCCGAGCGCGTCGACGCGGTCGGCGATCTCGCCGAGGATGTGAACGGGGCTGTCGTCGTCGTGCAGCGCGTGCACGGCGTCCAGCCGCAGCCCGTCGACGTGGAAGTCGCGCAACCACATCTCGGCGTTGCCGATGATGTACTCGCGAACGGCATCCTCGTCGAGATTCACGCTGTCGCCCCACGTGTTGCGGCGACCGTCGCGAAGATACGGACCGTACTCGGGCAGGTAGTTTCCCGAAGGCCCGAGGTGGTTGTAGACGACGTCCTGGATGACGGCGAGACCGGCCCCGTGCGCGGCATCGACGAATCGGCGGTACGCGTCCGGCCCGCCGTAGCTCTCCTGGACGGCGTACCAGAGCACCCCGTCGTAGCCCCAGTTGTGGGTGCCGTTGAAGGCATTGACCGGAAGGAGCTCGATGTGGGTCACGCCGAGCTCGACGAGATGGTCGAGGCGCCCGATGGCGGCGTCGAGCGTGCCGGCGCTCGTGAAGGTGCCGATGTGCAGCTCGTAGATGATGCCGCCGGCGAGCGACCTTCCCGTCCAGGCCTGATCGGTCCACGCGAACGACGACGGGTCGTCGATCGCCGACAGACCGTGGACGCCGTCAGGCTGCCGCCGCGAGCGCGGGTCGGGGCGCGCGTCGTCGCCGTCGCCGAGGACGAAGCCGTACCGATCGCCCGGGCCGAGGTCGACGTCGGCCGACCACCAGCCGTCCGCCGAGCGCGAGAGCTCGACGTCCGCGGCATCCGGCCGTCGCAGCCGCACCCGCTCGGGGCGCGGCGCCCATACCTCGATCATGCGTTCTTCCCTTCGGCGGTCGGACGTTCGGCGGCGAGCAGCGCCACCGGGTACGTGTCGAGCAGGTCGGCCAAGCGCACCGCGCCGCCGTTCCAGGCATGGCCGGTCAGCTGGTCGACGTGGCGCCCCGGCGGAACCATCACGACTGTGCCGCCCCATCCGCCGCGCGCGGCGAGGCCGACGGGCAGGCGCGTCGCGACGGTGACGGCGCCGCCGCGGTCGAAGGCGATCGCGTGGTCGGCGGCGGAGCCGACGACCGGCAGCGGGGCGTAGCGCGTGAACAGTTCGGGACGATCGCGACGCAGGCGGAGCGCCCGCGAGACGACGAGGAGCTTCGCCGCACCGGAGTCGTCGATCTCGGGATGCCATCCGCCGTCGAGCTTCGTGAGCAGCTCGCGGCGCTCGGCGAAGTCGACGTCGCGACGATTGTCGGGGTCGACCAGCGAGAGGTCCCACAGCTCGGAGCCCTGATAGACATCGGGCACCCCGGGCGCGGTCAGCTGCAGCAGCTTGGCGGCGAGGGAGTTCGAGCGCCCGGGAGCCGTCAGCTCACCGACGACCTCCTCGACCACCGCACGGGCGTCACCCGAGGTCGCGGCATCCACCAGTGCGACGATGCGAGCCTCGGCATCCTCGTCGGGGTCCGTCCACGAGGTGACGATCCCGCCCTCGCGCGAGGCCTTCTCGGCGTAGTCGCGCAGCCGCTCGGGCGACGCGGGCCACGCTCCGACGATCGCCTGCCAGAGCAGGTCGTCGAGGCGTCCGTCGCCGGTCGAGGCGATCGCCCGGAGGCGCCCGAGGGCGTCGGACCAGCGGCCGGGCAGCTCGGCGATGACGGACAGCCGGGCGCGGACGTCTTCGCTGCGCTTGGTGTCGTGGGTGCTCAGCGCCGTGAGGGCCTGCGGCCACATCGCCTGGCGGTTCGCCTGCGCGAGGTGGAAGCCCGCGACGTCGAGGGCGAAGACGCCCGGGTCGCCGCCCACCTCGGTGAGCGTGCCGAGACGCGGATAACGGTAGAACGCGCTGTCCTCGACACCCTTGGCCATGACCGGCCCGGTCGTCTGACCGAAGCGGCGACTCAGCTCGGTGTCGCCCGCCGTGACCAGCGGGGCGAGGGTCGCGATCGCGTCGGCGAGATCGGGGCGGGATGCGGATGCCGCGGCCACCGCCTCGGCGACGAGCTCGTCACCCACCGGCGGATAGACGCGGTACACAGAGAAGCTCGTCAGGAGTTCGGCGAACGCGTCGCGCGCGACATCCGCTCCCAGCGCTTCGCGCACCTCATCGGGCAGGCAGCGCACGAGACGCCCCACCTCTGCGGCCTGCAGCGTGTCGGCGACCGCACGCTTGGCCTCGCGCACGATCTCGTCGTACGACGCGGGGGCATCGGCCGAGCGGAGCGCGGCGTCGAGCTCGTCGAGTCGACCCTTGCCGGCGGGATCGATGAGCACGCGGTCGATCTCGGCCATCGCGTCGTACCCGGTCGTACCGGCGGTCGGCCACCAGGACGGCAGCTGCTCGGCGTGATCCGTGGCGGCGTGCTCGAGGATCTTCTCGACCACGACATACGCGCCGCCGGTCGCCTCGGCGAGCTGCTCGAGATATCCGCCGGGGTCGGCGAGGCCGTCGGGGTGGTCGATGCGGAGGCCGTCGGCCAAGCCCTCGCGCAGCCAGCGGAGGATCTCGACATGGCTCGCCTCGAAGACCGCCGGCACGTCGACGCGCACACCCGCGAGCGTGTTCACGGCGAAGAAGCGCCGGTAGTTCAGCTCGGTCGCGTCGTCGCGCCAGAACGCGGCACGCCAGTGCTGCGCGGCGAGCACGGCATCCACGGTGGCGGGGTCGGTGGTCGCCGCCGCGGGTGCGGTTCCGTCGGCGAGCGGCAGCACGTGGTCGTAGTAGCGGGCGACACCCTCGGCGCCGTTCGCCTCGTCGGCTGTCACCGGCGCGACCTCGATCTCACCGGCGGCGACGGCTTCGCGGAGCGTGGAGCCGAGGATCGGCAGGCCGACCTTGCCCCCGCCGTACTCCCAGTCGATGTCGAACGCCTCGGCGTGGACTGATGCGCGACCGTGTCGGAGGACGTCCCACCACCAGGGGTTCTCGGCCGGAACCGCGACGCCCTGATGGTTGGGCACGATGTCGACGAGCACACCGAGTCCGGCACCGCGGGCGGCGGCCGAGAAGCGCGCGAGCCCCTCGGCGCCGCCGCGGCGCGGGTCGACGATCGTCGGGTCGACGACGTCGTAGCCGTGGTCCGACCCCTCCGCCGCCGCGAGCAGCGGAGAGAGGTAGGCCCAGTCCACGCCGAGGTCACGGAGGTAGTCCGTGACCTCGGCGGCCGCCGTGAGGTCGAACGCCGGTCGGATCTGCAGCCGGTAGGTCGAGATCGGAGCCGTCATCGGCCCGTGACCTCGGGGGTCGGCGCCTCGGCGGGAACGATGTCGATGGGCGTCGTGTACCCCGCAAGCGAGGCCGCCACCGAGTGGTCGGTCTCGGGCTCGGGCTCGGTGTACTCCCCCAGGACGACGAGCGACTTGGCACGGACCTGCAGCGCGTTGCCGCCCTCGAGCGGGTCGGTGCCGACGAGCTCGCCGCTCGTGTCGATCAGCACCTCCCATC
Source organism: Microbacterium sp. BDGP8 (assembly GCF_029991045.1). NCBI lineage: Bacteria > Bacillati > Actinomycetota > Actinomycetes > Micrococcales > Microbacteriaceae > Microbacterium > Microbacterium sp. BDGP8. Next base: position 3,019,152 of record NZ_CP120712.1, read on the forward strand.
GGTCCGCGTACTGGTCGGAGGGCACGGTGAACTCCACCTCGTCGTCACCGGCGTTGAACAGCACGAAGAAGTGGTCGTCGGAGATGTCCTCGCCGCGACGGTCGCGCTCGCGGATGCCGTCGCCGTTGAGGAAGACGCCGACCGCCCGCCCGAACCCGGAGTCCCAGTCCTCGGGCTGCATAGCGGTGCCGTCAGGGCGCAGCCACATGATGTCGGGCACCGGGGCGCCCTCTTCGCGACGCACCGGGCGCCCGTCGAAGAACCGGCTGCGCCGGAACGTCGGGTGCAGGCGGCGCAGGCGCGCGAGGGCCGCGGTGAACTCGATGAGCGGCTGGTCGACCTGGTCCCAGTGGATCCAGGTCAGCTCGTTGTCCTGCGCGTAGCCGTTGTTGTTGCCCTGCTGCGTGCGGCCGAGCTCGTCGCCGTGGCAGATCATCGGCACGCCCTGGCTGAGGAGCAGCGTCGCGAGGAAGTTCCGCTGCTGGCGGGCGCGCATGGTCAGCACGTGCGGGTCGTCGGTGGGTCCCTCGACGCCCATGTTGTATGAGCGGTTGTGCGACTCGCCGTCGTTGCCGTCCTCGCCGTTGGCGTCGTTGTGCTTCTCGTTGTACGACACGAGGTCGCGCAGCGTGAAGCCGTCGTGCGCGGTGACGAAGTTGATGGATGCCACCGGCCACCGGCCGTCGTGCTCGTAGAGGTCGGCCGAGCCGGTGAGCCGAGAGGCGAACTCGCCGAGCGTCGAAGCCTCGCCGCGCCAGAAGTCACGGACGGTGTCGCGGTACTTGCCGTTCCACTCGGTCCACTGCGGCGGGAAGTTGCCGACCTGGTAACCGCCGGGGCCGATGTCCCACGGCTCGGCGATGAGCTTGACCTGCGAGACGATCGGGTCCTGCTGCACGAGCTCGAAGAACGCCGACAGCCGGTCGACGTCGTAGAACTCGCGCGCCAGCGTCGCCGCGAGGTCGAAGCGGAAGCCGTCGACGTGCATCTCGGTCACCCAGTAGCGCAGCGAGTCCATGATCAGCTGCAGTGCGTGCGGGTTGCCGACGTTGAGGCTGTTCCCGGTGCCGGTGTAGTCGGTGTAGTAGCGCTTGTCGTCGTCCTCGAGCCGGTAATAGGCCTCATTGTCGATGCCGCGCATCGAGAGGGTCGGGCCCATGTGGTTGCCCTCGGCGGTGTGGTTATAGACGACGTCGAGGATGACCTCGATGCCGGCGGCGTGCAGCGCCTTGACCATCGCCTTGAACTCCTGCACCTGCTGGCCGTGGTCGCCCGTGGCCGAGTAGGTGTTCTGGGGCGCGAAGAACGCGATCGTGTTGTAGCCCCAGTAGTTCGACAGGCCCTTCTCCTGCAGCGTGGAGTCGTTGACGAACTGGTGCACCGGCATCAGCTCGATCGCCGTGATGCCGATCTTCTTGAGGTGGTCGATCACGGCGGGATGCGCGAGCCCGGCGTAGGTCCCGCGGATGTCCTCGGGGATGTCGGGGTGCAGCTGCGTCAGGCCCTTCACGTGAGCCTCGTAGATGACGCTCTCGGCGTACGGGATCTTCGGCTGACGGTCGCCCGCCCAGTCGAAGAACGGGTTGACGACGACACCCTTCATCATGTGAGCGGCCGAGTCCTCGTCGTTGAACGAGTCCGGCTCGCCGAAGTTGTAGCCGAACACCGGCTGTCCCCAGTCGATCTGACCCTCGACGGCCTTGGCGTACGGGTCGAGCAGCAGCTTGCTCGGGTTGAACCGCTTGCCGTCGGCCGGGTCGTTCGGACCGTGCACGCGGTAGCCGTAACGCTGCCCCGGCTGCACGTTCGGCAGGTAGGCGTGCCAGACGAAGGCGTCGACGTCGCGCAACTCGACGCACGTCTCGGTGCCGTCCTCATCGAAGAGGCAGAGCTCGACTTTCTCGGCGCCTTCGCTGAAGAGGGCGAAGTTCGTCCCGTTGCCGTCGTAGGTCGCTCCGAGCGGATACGCGGAACCCGGCCATGCCTGCATGTGATCTCCCCTGTTCGTGAGGCTCACACTACTCAGGCCGAATCACGCGACCCGGTGCCCTTGACAAGCGCGCGGCGGGAGTCCGTTCTCAATGAGGCTCGTCGCTCGGGCGGGCGTCAGCGCCCGGTCGAGCGCGGCGGGGCGCGAAGCGCGCGCCGAGCATACCGGGCGGCGTCTGCCGCGCGTCCGTCGCGATGGACTCCGTGATGCGGCCCGCGGTCTCGAGCTCATCGATGGCGTCGCCGACATCCGCCAGGATGCGGGCGCGTGTGTCCTCATCGAGAGCGGCGATGGCCGCGGCGAGCCGATCCACCGTCCCCTTCCAGCGTGCGGAGCCGTCCGTCGGCTTGCGCCGGAAGACCACGAAGTACAACGCGCCCACGATGAGATCTGCCGCGATCGGCGCGATGCCCCACATGCCCTCGGCCTGATCCTGGGTCGCTGCGAGTATTGATACGACCAGCGCGACGGCCGCTGCCGGAGCGTGTATCCAGCCGACGGCGTGAGCGGATCCCGCGTCGACGCGGCCCCCATCACTCCCGCTCGTGAGCAGCCCGGCACCGGCGACCACGGCACCCGCGGCGAAGACGACACCAGCAGCGCCGACCGCGGCGATATCCGCTCGGCCGAACACCCACCCGAGAAGCAGCGCAGCACCAACCACCGGCGCCGCCATCCCGACGAGATTCCAGATCAGAAGCAGGATCGTCATCACGGGGTGCCGACCCGAGTGGGCAGCCAACTCCCGGAACACCGAGGTGGGCGCTGAGAAGGCCATGACCCGACGCACCTCGGGCGCTTCCTGCCAGGCACGCGCTTCGAGACGCCACCAGTCGATGGGCTCCCACGTGCGGCGCGATGCCGCGAAACGCGCGGCGGGCCCCGACGTCATGTCGCCTGCTCCGAACGACCCTTGCCGATGGCGGCCATGCTCGACATGATCTCCCCTGTTCGTGAGTTTCACATCACTCAGACTGATCCGTACGACCCGGTGCACTCGACAGCCGTCGACGAACCGTCGACATCTCGTCGGCTCGTCGCGATGAGAGTCAGCGCTCGCCGCGGTCGGTGCCGAAGAACACGGGGTCGGAGGGAGATTCCCGGTCGGGGAGATACCCCTCAGGCAGGGGGCCCTTGCCGAACAGCATCCGGCTGAGCTCGAACTTGTCGCCGGGCTTGCACGGCGACGTGGCGGTGACGACGACGTTCCCGTTGTCGACCAGCGTCACCGTGAGCAGGGAGTAGACGCCCTGCTCACGGACGATCACGTCGCTAGACGCGACCTCGCCCGACGCAAGATCCATGCCGTCGACATCGAAGCCTTCAGACACCAGGTGCTGCGCGACAGCGTCGCGCCTGCCAGCCACCTCTGCCGGATCGATCGTGGTCGTGCGTGTCAGGTCGAACTTCCAGCCGTCGTCGCACCCGACACCGGATGGGGTCATCCCGTACGTCCGCACCTCCCACGGCCCCTCGTTGATGACGGCCAGCACGCCATTCGTCGTCTCGCGGAAGTCGAGGTACAGGCTCTCCGCCTCCTGGTACAGCTCGTCTCCCGTCGGTTGCGCCACCGTCGCTCCACATCCCGTCAGGACGATGCCCGCCACGGCGGTCATCGTGGCCGCGAGCAGACCCAACGGTGCGCGGCGCGCGCGCGCAGCATCGGTAGCACTGATCAGCCCACGCGAGGCGAGGATGTCGACGGCCTCCCCGATCGTCGTGAGGGTCGCCGCCGCCGCTGCGGGTGGCAGCGCGTCGATCCGACGGTTCAAGCCTGCACCGGCACGCTCGATGTTGTCGCGGTTCTCATCCGTCGGCATCCGGCGGTGGCGGATCGTCAGAAAGGCGCCGAGCGCGAGGTCGACCAGCACGCCGGCGATGCCCCAGGCACCGAGGAGTCGATCATCGAGGAGTGCCTGCACCGCGACGACCGCCACCGCCAACGCGGAGATCAGATGGACGATGCCGATCGTGCGCATGGTGCGCGGGTGCACGCTCTCAGGGCGGCCTCGCTGCGACAGCACCCCGAACAACGCGATGAGGGCGGCGACGCCCATCGCCGTGCCCGCCACCGCGAGATCCAGTTGATCGCCCTCGATGAGCACCGCTCGCAACGAGGCGAAAGCGGCGACGGCGGGGATCACGAGGGAGGCGATCTGCGCGAAAGCGAGCAGCGGCTGCACGAAAGCGGGACGATCGGGCATGAGCGAGCTCCAGGCCTCACGCGGCGCCAACCGGGCCAGCGCCAACTGCACCTCGGGGTGCGCGCGGAACGCGGTGGCCTCGAGCTTCCACCACGACACTCGATCCCAGCCGGTCGCGTGCTGCGCCAGTTCCTGCGGCGTCTCCGCCGTCACTCGCGCCACCCGGGTTGCTCCTTCGCGTTCGCCGTGATCAGGTCTGCGGGGATGAAGCCTGGTGCCCGTCGCCGCTCGATCACATCGTCGACGATCATCGAACGCAACACCGCCTCAGTTCGGTGCGGACCAGGATGCAGCCCGGTCCGCACCGAATCGATGTCGCGAACCGATCAGCTGCCGGCGAGCTGCTGGTCGAGGTCCTGGATCGCGCGCATCATGCCCAGCAGCGACTCGGACATGTCGTTGATGCCATCGACCGCGTTCTTCAGACCCGTCGTCAGCTCCGAGTAGCCCTCACCGAACTTGCCCGACGCGTGCTGCGTCTTGAAGTCATCGCCCAGAAGCGTGTCGACCTGCGTCTTCAGGGTGTCCAGCTGACCCTGAATGTCATCACGAGCCTGCGCCAGCGAGCTCGCAACCTGCTCCATCTCGCCATAAGACGCACCGAAATCAGCCATGACGGCCCTCCTGAAAGTAGATGTCCCGACCCCCCTCCGGAGCCGACACCCAAAACCTATCGGCACCGATCACGCCAGGTCGATGGGGAGAACTCCCCACCCTGCTCCGATCGCACATCAGCGTCTTGTGGCGGAGGCGCCGCTTGCGGCGTTGCGGCGCCTGTGGAAAGTCGCGGGCCGATGTCGGGGGTCCGTGGCAACATTAGAACATGTATTCGAATGACGGGCTTGGCGGCGGGATGGGCAGCGACGGCGATGTCGACACCCTCGCTCAGCTCGTCGCGGATGCGGAGGGGGCGGCGGATGCTGCGCGGGCGGCGCAGATCCGTGAGGTTCGGGTGCTCGCGGCAGCTGGCGTGCTCGCGGAGAAGCAGGCTGCTGGGGCATCGGAGAAGGTCAAGGCGCGCGAGATGGCGTTGCGGGGCATCGCCGCGGAACTTGCCGGAGTGTTCGTCGCGACCGACCGGACCCTGCAGCGGCGCATCGACGAGGCGCGCGATCTGGTCGAGAACTACCCGGTGACGATGGCCGCGTGGGAGGCGGGGCGCATCGTGCGCGGGCATGTGCGGGCCATTCAGGAGGTCGGGTGCATCGTGCCCGTGGCGGAGCGGGCGGAGTTCGAGCGGGTTGCGGTCGAGCGGTGCGAGGGCGAGACGCCCAACCGGGTGCGCGAGGCGCTGCGGATGATCGCCGAGCGGATGCACCCGCGGACGTTCACCGAGCGGCACGAAGACGCCGCCGCGGGGCGGTGCGTGTGGGTGCAGGCCGGGCCAGACGGAATGTCGGATCTCATCGCGACACTGCCCACCGTGATCGCCGACGGGATCGTGGACCGGCTGACCCGGCAGGCCCGGGAGATTATCAACGCCCGGGCCCAGGCTGACGCGGCTGGCGAGAGTGCGGCGGGCTCCGAGGTGGATAGCGAAGCTGAGAGCGCGGAGGGCGACGGGTCGTCGTTCGTCGACGATGCCCGCACGATCGATCAGGTCCGTGCCGATGTGTTCTCCGACCTCTTGCTGGCGGGGACGCCCGCCCTCGATCCCACCGGCACCGGTGACGGCAACGGGACTCTGGGAGCGATCCGCGCTCACGTGCAGGTCGCCGTATCGGCCCTCACGCTGATGGGTCAGGACGAGGGGCCGGCTGACCTGGCCGGACGCTCGCCCATCGACGCCGCCACCGCACGCGAACTCGCCGGCAACGCGACCTCGTGGGATCGGCTGCTCACCCACCCCGTCACCGGAACCGTCCTCGAGTGCGACACCTACCGGCCCACCGCAGGGATGGTGCGGCTGCTGCGAGCCCGCGATCGGCACTGCCGGTTCCCCGGATGCCGCCAACCCGCCATCCGCTGCGAACTCGACCACACCATCGCCGCATCCGACGGCGGCGCCACGCACGTGTGCAACCTCGCCAACCTCTGCAAGAGACACCACGACGTCAAACACCACACCCGATGGCGAGTACGACAACTCCCCGGCGGAAGGCTGATCTGGACCTCACCGACCGGACGGATCTACCGCGAAGACGCACCACCACCACTCGTCGCCTTCACCGTCGCCACCACGATCACAGACCCACCCGATCCGGGGCGCCCACCGTTCTGATCCAGCGCGCGCCGAAACGCGCGCCCGCGCGCCAGAAGGTGCGCCCGAGCCTGCCCCGGGGCCCGGATTCGGATCCGTTTCGCGCAGCGCCGGTACAGAAGGCGCGACCATCCCACAGCGCTTCGCCGTCGTCAAGCCCCGGGGCAAGACGAGGGGAAGAGGCGTTACATCGGCACCCCACGAACGCAAGCGGTACCGAGAGGAGAACCGATGTCGCAGAACTATGGTGAGCCGACGTCCGGCTCGCAGGCAGGATCAGGGTCGGGAACGGCGGAGACGGCGAAGCACGAAGCCGGAGAGGTCGCGGGCGCCGCAAAGGCCGAGGCCGGGCACGTCGTCGAGACGGCCAAGCAGGAAGCAGCGGGTGTCGCGTCGGAGGCGAAGTCTCAGGCGAAGCAGGTCTATGCGCAGACGAAGCAGCAGCTCACCGAGCAGGCGGCGTCTCAGCAGCAGCGTGTCGCCGACGGGCTGCGGTCCATCGGCGACGAACTGGATTCTCTGGCGCAGAACTCCGAGAACCCCGGCATCGCCACCGACCTGGTGCGCCAGGTGTCGACCCGCGTGAGCGGCGCGTCGGACTGGCTGTCGCAGCGCGACCCGGGCTCGCTAGTGAGCGAAGTGAAGAGCTTCGCCCGACGCAAGCCTGGCGTGTTCATCGCGGGAGCGTTGATCGCGGGCGTCGTCGCTGGTCGCCTCACCCGCGCCCTCACCGAGAGCGCGAAGGAGGAGCATGACTCCGCCCCCGCCTCCGGGGCGACCGGAACGACTGTCGGCGGAGTGCCCTCGGCGCCGTCGGCACCGTCCCCCGCGCCGGTGAACGCTCCGCTCGACGCGCCGATCGGCACGCCGGGATTCGCAGCCACCGACATCCCCGCAGCGCCGTCGGCCCCGTCGAACGCTCCCGTCGGAGCTCCGCTCGACGAGCCGATCGCTCCGGACGCTGTCGAGCCCACCCCGCTGTACGACAGCTCCGTCGGCCGGACCGCCGACGAGCCGTACACCGAGGGCATCGGGGAGCGCCGAGATGACCGATAACCCCACGCCCTCCGAGCAGCAGGCGGCGAACACGTCGCTCGGCGACCTGCTGGGCGAGGTCACGCGCGACCTGTCGGAGCTGATGCGCCAGGAGATCAACCTGGCCAAAGCCGAGCTGAAGCAGTCGGGAACGCGCGCGGGCAAGGGCGCCGGAATGCTGGGCGGCGCGGGATACGCGGCGCTCATGGCGATCTTCTTCCTGTCGATCGCGCTCTGGTGGGCCCTCGGCCACCTGGTCGGGCTCGGCTGGTCGGCCGTCATCGTCGCCGTCATCTGGGGCGTCATCGCGGCCGTGCTCTACGCCCTCGGGCGCAAGCAGCTCGCGCAGGTCCAGGGCGCCCCGCAGACAGCCGAGACCCTGGGCAAGATCCCCGACGCATTGAAGAGAAATGAGGAGAACCGATGACCGATTCACCGGAAGCGATCCGCGCCGACATCGAGCGCAAGCGTCGCGAGCTGAGCCAAGACACCGACGCCCTCGTCGACAAGGTGACGCCCTCGAAGATCGCCCATCGTCAGACCGACAAAATCAAAGGCGCTCTCGGATCCGTCCGTGACCGGGTGATGGGCGCGGCCGATGACGCCGGCTCGTCGCTGCACGACGCCGGGTCCTCCGTCGCCGGTGGCGTGTCCGGAGCTGCCCACAAGGTAGGCGCGAAGGCGGAGGGCAACCCTCTCGCCGTCGGGCTGATGGCCTTCGCCGGCGGTCTGCTCGTCGCCTCGCTCATCCCCGCATCCAGCAAGGAGAAGGGCATCGCGGCCGACGTCAAGGAGCAGGCGCAGCCCCTCGTCGAGGAAGCCAAGAGCGTCGCCCAGCAGGTCGGCTCCGACCTGAAGGAGCCGGTGCGGGATGCCGCGGCAGCGGTGAAGGAGACGGCTTCCGAGGCGGTCTCCCACGTCAAGAGCGACGCCCAGGACGGGGTCGGCACCGTCACCGATCGCGCCCAGGAGGCTCGCGACAACGTCAGCGGCAGCTGACATCCCCCGCAGCGCGAGCGCTGCACGAACCGTGCACCGGGGCGGCCGTCGTCGTCGGCCCGGTGCACGGTCGCGTTCCCCCCGCGGCGCCGATCACCCCCGCGTGCACGATCCCCCAGGAGAGACATGAGCAATCAGAGAACCGACGGACCCGACCCCGAGCACCCCGCGAAGCCGGACTCCATCACCGATGTCGAGAAGCCCTCGTGGAAACACGTGCTCAAGCGGACTATCCGCGAGTTCAGCCGTGACCAGTGCCCCGACCTCGCGGCCGGCCTGACCTACTACGCCGTGCTTTCGGCGTTCCCCGCACTCCTCGCCGTGTTCTCGCTCCTCGGCGTCATCGGACAGGGACAGCAGGCCGCCGATGCGGTGCTCGACATCGTCGGACAGATCGCGCCCGGAGGCGCCGCCGAGACTCTGCGCGGGCCGATCGAGGAGATCGCGGGCTCCCCTGCAGCGGGCTTCGCCCTCGTCTCCGGCATCGTTCTGGCGCTGTGGTCGGCCTCGGGTTACGTCGGGGCGTTCAGCCGCGCCATGAACCGCATCTGGGAGATCGACGAGGGCCGACCGTTCCTCAAGCTCAAGCCGCAGCAGCTCGGCGTGACGCTTCTCGCGGTCGCGCTCGTCGTCGTCGCGCTCGTCCTTCTCGTCGTCTCCGGCCCCGTGGCCGAGGCCATCGGCGACGCGATCGGCCTGGGCAGCACCGCCGTGCTCATCTGGCAGATCGCCAAATGGCCCGTGCTCGCCTTCATCGTCATCCTGCTCGTCGCCGTGCTCTACTACTTCGGGCCCAACGCCAAGCAGCCGCGTTTCCGCTGGATCAGCGCGGGCGCCGTCATCGCCATCGTCGTGCTCGCCATCGCGACCGCGGGCTTCGGCATCTACGTCGCGAACTTCTCCAACTACGAGCGCACCTACGGGTCGTTCGCGGGCGTGATCATCTTCCTGCTGTGGCTGTGGATCACGAACCTCGCACTGCTGTTCGGCGCCGAGTTCGACGCCGAGCTCGAGCGCGGACGCGAACTGCAGGCCGGGATGCCGGCGGAGGAGACGATTCAGCTGCCGCCGCGCGACACCACCCGGATCGAGAAGACCGCGAAGCAAGAGGCCGAGGAGCGCGCGGAAGCGCGGCGCCTGCGCGCGACGGGAGGCAAGTCGGACGACTGAGGCTGTGCCGCGCTGCTGCCCGGGGGCCCCGAGAACGCCTCAGGGCAGCAGCGCGATCCGGTCGTCGAGGTAGGCGGCCAGCGGCATCCGGGCGCCCGCCGCGAACGCGACGGTCACGACACCGTCGTCGCTGCGCGCGAGCGGACCCGAAGCCCCGCCCGCATCGACGACGTCGAGATCGATCGGCGACCAGTCCAGATGCACCGGCTCGCCTTCGGCGAAGCCACCGCGGAACGCCGCCGCTGCGCGCTCGGAGCGGGCACGCTGCGCCTCGGCGGTGTACCCGCGGATCGCCTCGGCCCGGGCTCGCAGCAGCTCGCCGGTCGCGAACACCTCGTCGTCGGTGATGAGCAGAACACCGAGATGCCACGCATCCCCGACCGGCAGGATGCGGGCGGCGCGGCCGAAACCGAGCAGGCGGCGCCCCTCACTCCGGACGCCGAGACGCTCGCGGGGAACACCGACCAGCCGACGGCGGGCGTCGGAGATCAGTTCGGTCGCAGCATCCGGCATCCTTCGATGCTATTGACCGTCGTCGTCGGCCGCGCGCACCTTGCGCTCCGCCGCCGCCAGCGCCTCCCGCGCCGACGCGACCACGTCGTCGAGCTCGTCGACGGCGGCGTCGGCCCGCTCGGCATCCTCGGACACCCGCGCGAGGTCTCGCCGGAGCTCGTCGGCCCGCTCGTGCAGCCTGTCAGCCCGTTCCCGGGCGCTCGAGCGACGCTCCTCCGCTCGTGCCAGCACGCGACCGGCCTCGCTCGCCTCGCGCTGCGCCTCACGCCTCCGCTTCTCGGCCTCGCGTCGAGCGCGGCGCTCGGCGAGGTCGTCACGCGGCCTGTCGGGCGCGTCGGGAACGCCGGGTATCGAACCGGCGACGCGGTCCGTCAGCGCGTCCGAGTCGAGCGCGCCCGGTTCGAGCGTACGCACCAGCCGGCCGGCCGCCACCACGGCCCCCGCCGCAGCATCGACGATCGCCGAGTTGACGGTCCGCTCCACCTCGTCACGGGCCGCCGCTGACAGCGAGACCCCGGCGTCGTCAGCCAGGTCGGCGGACCGCCGCGCGAGCGCCGCGACGAGGGCACGCCGTTGTTTGCCGAGCCGGGCGAGTTCCGCCGCGTCGAGGTCGTCCTGAGCTTCGCGCAACGCGGTGGACAGTTCGAGCGCCTCACGGAACGAGGGGTCGTGGGCCAGCAGATTGACCGCCCACGCTGCCACCGTCGGCTTGCGCAGACCCCGGATGCGGGAGCCGAGCGCCCCGGAAGCCTCGGCCGCACGAGCGTTACGGGCCGCGACGAAGTCTCCCGGCGGCACGACGAGCAGCTCCGCGGCCACCGCGTCGAACCCGTCATCCCCGCTGCCGCCGGTCCGCGCGCCGTTCGCCGTCATCCCGCCATTGTCACTGACGGCGCTTCGGAGCGCGCGGCATCAGCTCGCCGTCGACGACATCGAAGGCCGGGAGATCCGCGAACACATCGTCGTCGAGCGGGCCGGCACCTCTCGGCTCGAGCTCGTCATCGGGGCGGGGATCGATCGTCATCGACTTCAACTTTTCTCCGCTATCCACGGAGCGTCGAGGCCTTGACAACAAGATTGGGGTTCGTCTCGCGGCGGTTTAATGTGGTGTCGTGGGCACCATCTACTACGGAGACGGCGCATCGCCGATCCACATCGAAGACCGCACGCTGGCGCACCTCAAGGTGGTCATCGCCACGAAGCTGCGGCGCGGAGAGAGCTTCACGCTCTCGTGGCGACACCCCGACGGCGAGCCCACCGGGCGAAGCACGATCTGGCTGCACCCCTCGATCCCGCTCCGATTCGCTTTCGACGACCCCGAGCCGACGACGCTCAGCCGCGAGTGGGTCGAGGAGATGGCGAACTCGGCCAACTCGTCCGGCGGCATCATGATCGTCGCCGAGCATCTGGACGACCCCGACACGGTCGCACCGTCCGGAAGCGACACGACTGCCTGACGGGCTGTGTGCCGCCGGCGGTCTGCCTGAGCGGTCTGCCTCAGGCGACGTCAGCCGACTTCGGGTGCGCCGTCGTCCACGGGCTCGGGAACGATGGAGAGTCCCGCCGGGCCGCTCGCCACCTGCATGAGCTCCTCGACCCAATGCCGGTTGATCCGCGGCTGCCTGCTGCCCGAGAAATGGAACTGCAGCGGCACGGACGGGTGGATCCAGTAGCTGCGACGCTCACCCCCGCGGGGCAGATCGATGTCGAACATGAACGGCTCGGAACGGCGCAGCTTGTTCATGATGACGATGCGCAGGTGTGCCAGAGTACGGTCGTCGATCTCGACGGAGTTCCCCAGCGTGTCGTAGATGAATCGGCCCACGCAGTGAGCCTAACGCGCAACGGACGGTCCGATAAACGACGGACCGCGGGCGCGTGATCCGCTAACCGTCGATCTGAGCCGAGGTCTCGACCGCGAGCATCTCGGCCGCACCCTCTTCGACGCCGATGGGGACGACCACGGGGCGGCTGGCGCTGAAGGCCTCCCACTCCCGCAGGACCACGCGCTCGACGTCCACGACGGCGAGCGACGGGTGCGCGGCGGCCAGGCGCGAGACGACGCCCGAGAACGACGTCACCACCTGCCCTTCGATGGTGAAACGCTCCTCGATCGGGGTCACCGGGAGGGAACACATGTTCCCATCGTGTCATGCGGTTCCCCGCCTGACGAATGTCAATTCGCGGGCTTTCTCCGCTGACTAGCTACCTGTCAGGAGCGGTCGCTGCGCGCCTGCTCTGCCCGTGGGTCATGGGCGTGAGCGTCGACCTCGTCGACGGCCTGCTGGAGGCGTCCGAGGCACGCGATCACGGCTCGCGCCTCGTCGACGGTCATTCCGTCGACAGCGGCGATCATGCGCTCGTGCATCCTCCCGAGCGTCGCCCGCACCTCGTCGTCCGACTTCTCGGTGGCCACGACGTGGACACTGCGCCGATCGCTCGGATGCGCCTGGCGGACGACGTGGCCCGACTTCTGCAGCCGATCGATCAGGGCCGTCGTCGAAGCGGTCGAGATACCGAGGTAGCGGGCGAGTTCGGTCGGCCCGACGAGACGGCCCTCGCCCTGCGCCTTGATGAGGTAGCGGAGGACGAGCAGCTCGTTCTCACCCATCGACATCGAGTCGCGGGTCCGCCGCCGCATGGCGGCTTCGGCGGCGCGGTAGAGGCGGAAAGCCTGCAGAACGGCGATGCCGCGCTCGCGGGGAGTGCCGGGATCATCAGAGTCCGACGGATACCAGTAATGCGTGGGCGTCGGGACTTCGGGCACTTCGGCATCCTAAAACGTGCTCAGGGGTGTGTGCACGTGGCGCGCGCAGGGATTGACTCGATGGCCCATCCGTGAGACGGGATGATCCGAAACACGCACGACGCGGCCGGTCACTGGCCGCCACCGCTCACTCGTCCCGGTCGTAGCCGAGCGCGGGGCCTTCGCCGTCGATCGTGTGCGCGGCGGGCGCGCCGGCCTCTGCCCGGGCCCGACGAGCGCTCCTGCTGAGCAGCACGGCGGCCCCCGCGGCCGACAGCAGCGTTCCGAGGAGCACGCCGAGGCGAGCGCCGTCGGTGTGGACGCCGTCGGCGAACGACAGGCCGGTGATGAGCAGCGACACCGTGAACCCGATGCCGCACAGCAGACCGATGGGCAGGAGGTCACGCATCCCGACACCGCCGGGCAGGCGCAGCGGCGTGACGCGCGTGACGAGCGCGGTCGTCCCGAGCACCCCCGCAGCCTTGCCAAAGACCAGACCGACGACGATGGCGAGGACGACGGGCTGCGCGACGACCGCCAGGGGGTCGCTGGTTCCGACCACGCTCACCCCGGCGGCGAAGAACGCGAAGACCGGGAGCGCGATACCCGAGGAGAAGGGGCGCACCAGGTCGTCGTACGTGTCGGTGCGCGCCACGCTCTCGCCGTGCACCGGGCGGGCCGGGACGGCGAACCCGAGCAGCACCCCGGCCATCGTTGCGTGGACCCCGGACGCGTGGAGGAAGCCCCACACGACGAGTCCGAGCGGCAGCAGTACCCACCACCGGGCCCACCGCTGCCGGACGACGACGGCGAACACCGCCGCGGTCGCGAGCGCCACCACGAGTGCCACGATGTGGATCGTCGCGGTGTAGAAGATCGCGATGATCAGGATCGCGAGCAGATCATCGACGACGGCGAGCGTCACCAGGAACGTGCGCAGCCCCGGCGGGAGCCCCCGGCCGAAGATCGCCAGCACCGCCAGCGCGAAGGCGATGTCGGTCGCGGTCGGGATCGCCCACCCGCGCAGCGCGTCGGTGTCGCCCGAGACGAGGATCACGACGGTGAAGAGGATCGCGGGGAGCAGCATCCCCCCGACGGCCGCGAGCACCGGCACCGCGGCCTCGCGCGGGCGGCGCAGACTGCCCGCGACGAACTCGTGCTTCAGCTCGACACCGACGACGAAGAAGAACAGCGCGAGCAGACCGTCCGCGGCCCAGGTCGACAGCGAGAGGTTCAGGTGCAGAACCTCGGGCCCGATCGTGAACTCCGACAGCGCCGCATACGAGGCAGCGAGCGGCGAATTGGCCCAGATCAGGGCGAGCGCTGCAGCACCGAGCAGAAGTGCTCCGCCCGTCGTTTCACGGGACAGCCAGCGGCGCAGCCGGGCTCGGCGGGGAAGAGCGTCGTACATGCGAGGAGCCTTTCGATCCTCCGTCGGCAGTCGCCGACGGACATGTCGACCAGACTTCCCGACGCACCGACCCCCAGTTTACCCTTCGGCAGGTTCGACCGCGGGACCCTCCGTCGACGCGCGCGCAACATGGAGCTCGGCGATGCGACGACGGTCCAACCGCGTCACCTCGATCGTCGCGCCGTCGACCTCGATGCGGTCGCCGACCCTCGCGAGGCGCCCGAGCTGCTCGATCACGAACCCGGCGACGGTGTCGGACGTCCCGCGCGGGATCGAGATGCCGGTGGCCTCCTCGAAGTCCTGCAGGTTCAGCCGCCCGTCGACGGGTCCGCCGTCGCCCGAAAGCGGATGCGGCATGACCTCGGTGTCGTACTCGTCGACGATCTCGCCGACGACCTCCTCGACGAGATCCTCGAGCGTCACGATGCCGTCGGTGCCGCCGTACTCGTCGACGACGACCGCGATCTGGCTGCCCTCCGCCCGCATCGAGGTGAGTGTCGGCAGGAGGCGTGCGGTCGAGGGGAAGTACCGGATCGGCCGCACGATGGACTGGAGCGGCTGCGCGTCGTCAGTGCCCGCGGCATCCAGCACGTCGCGCACGTGCACGAACCCGGCAACATCGTCGATCGTCTGATCGATGATCGGGTAGCGCGAGTAGGGCAGATCGCGCACGAGCGCGGCCGCGGCACCCACGGTCTCGCCGCCCGGCAATGACACCACCTCAGGGCGCGGACGCATCACCTCGCTCAGCTGACGGTCGCGCAGCGACAGCACGTCGTCGAGGATGCGCCGCTCGTCCTCGGGGAGCCCCTCGTGGCTCGACACGATGTCGCGGAGCTCCTCGTCGCTCAGCTCCTCGCCGGTCTTGTTCGGGTCACCGCCCAACAGCCGCACGAGAAGGTTGGTCGAGAGCGAGAGCAGCCAGATCACCGGGCGCATGAGCTTCGCGAATCCGTTGAGCACCGGCGCGACGCCGTAGGCGAAGGCGGCGTTGCGCTGGATGGCGAGGCGCTTGGGCACCAGCTCGCCCAGCACGAGCGAGAGGTAGGCGATGATCAGCGTCAGGACGATGGTCGCCACCGTCATCGCAGCCGCCTCGGACAGCCCCCACGAGACCAGCAGCGGAGCGAGCGAGGGCGCGATCGACGAGGCGCCGTACGCCGCCGAAGCGAAGCCCGCGACCGTCACACCGATCTGGACGGCCGACAGGAAGGTGTTGGGGTTCCGCGCCAGCGCGGCGACCTTCTCACCCCGCTTGCCGCGCAGGGCGAGCGCGTTGACCTGGCTCTCGCGCAGCGTGACGAGCGCCATCTCGGTGGCGGCGAACACGCCACCGATGAGCACGAAGACGACGACGAGGACGATGTTGAGGAGCAGGTCGCCGTTCACCGGCGGGCCTCGCTCGCGGGACGTGGCGCGCCCGGGGTCACCCGGGCGCCGGGACTGTCGGAATCGGAGGCCTTCGAGGCTCGATGCGTCATCGCATAAAAATAGCGGCATCCGCTCGGGATGCGCTGAACGCTTGACACAGGCCGAGGCCCCCACGACGTCGGGTGCGTCGCGGGGGCCTCGGCGGCTGTCAGGCCCGCGTCCGGCGTCGCAGCATCACGGCTGCCGCGCCGAGAGCGATCGTCAGACCGCCGAAGAGGGCGAGCCGCATCAGCTGCTCGCTCCCGGCACCGGTCGCGGCGAGCGCGCCCACCGCGGTGCGCACGGTGTCGTCATCGGTCACCGGGTCGCCGGCCGGCGGGGTCGCCGTGACGGTGGCGGTGTTGATCACTTCACCGGCCACGCGATCGCTCGCGGTCACCGTGTACACGGCGGTCGCCGTCACCGACTCTCCGGGCGCGAGCACGTACTGCGCTCCGGGCCAGGCGCCGAACGCGATCTCCGACAGGCCGCGGAGCCCGTCCTGGATCGCGACGTCGCGCAGCGTCACGTCACCGGTGTTCGTCACCGTGAAGGTGTAGCGGATGCGGTCGCCGTCGAGCTCCCCGCTCTTCGTCAGCTCGATGGCGGGCCCCTGCGGGAGCGGCTGGTCGAACTCGTCCTCGTCGGTCACCGGATCGCCGGCCGGCGGCGTGCCGGTGACGGATGCGGTGTTCTCGACGAGGCCGGCATCGCGGTCGGCCTGCGTCGGCGTGTAGGTCGCTGTCGCCGTCACCGACTCGCCCGGGGCGAGCACACCGGCCGAAGCAGGCCAGTCACCGTACGAGAGCTCGGAGAGACCCGGCAGCTCGTCGACGATCGCGACGTCCGTCAGCGTCACGTCGCCGGTGTTGGTCGCGGTGAACGAGTAGGTCAGCTCGCCTCCCTCCAGGACACCCGTCTTGACGAGGGCGATGCCGGGAGCCTGCGGAACCGGCAACTCGAACTCGTCCTCGTGGGTGACCGGGTCACCGGTCGGCGGGGTGCCCGTCGCGGTGGCGGTGTTGTCGACGAGCCCCGCGTCACGGTCGGCCTGCGTCAGCGTGTACGTCGCCGTCGCGGTGACCGACTGGCCCGGGGCCAGCACGCCCGCGGTGTCCGGCCAGGAACCGTAGGCGACGGCTGACAGACCCGGGAGGGCATCGGTGACGGACACGTCGCGGAGGGTGACATCGCCGGCGTTTCGGACGACGAAGGTGTAGGTCGCGATGTCGCCCTCGAGCGCGCCGGTCTTCTCGAGCAGGATGCCGGGTGCCTGCGGCACGGGCGCATCGAACTCGTCCTCGTCGGTGACGGGGCCGCCCGTCGGCGGCGTGCCGACCACGGTGGCCGTGTTCTCGACGATGCCCGCGTCACGGTCGGCCTGCGTCAGCGCGTACGTCGCGGTCGCGATGACCGACTGGCCCGGGGCCAGCACGCCCGAGGCCCCCGGCCACGCACCGTACGAGATGCCGGACAGGCCCGGCAGGGCGTCGGTGATCGACACACCGGAGAGCGTCACGTCGCCGGTGTTCGTGGCACGGAACTCGTACGAAATCGCGTCGCCGTCGAGGACTCCCGTCTTCACCAGCGAGATGCCGGCGTTCGGCGGGAGAGGCAGGTCGAACTCGTCCTCGTCGGTCACGGCATCGCCCGTCGGCGGCGTGCCGACCACGGTAGCCGTGTTCTCGACGAGACCCGCGTCACGGTCGGCCTGCGTCAGCGCGTACGTCGCGGTCGCGATGACCGACTGACCCGGAGCAAGCACGCCCGAGGCCCCCGGCCACGCACCGTACGAGATGCCGGACAGGCCCGGCAGGGCGTCGGTGATCGACACGTCCGTCAGCGTCACGTCGCCGGTGTTGGTCGCGGTGAAGGTGTATGCGATCGCGTCGCCGACCAGGGCACCGGTCTTCTCGAGCGAGATCGCGGGAACCGGGTCGGGCAGTGCGACCAGCGCGGGCGCCTCATCCGACACGGGGGCACCGGCGGGTGGCGTCCCGGTCGCGGTCGCGACGTTCTCGATGCTGCCCGCGGCGACATCGGCATCCGTCACCGTGTACGTCGCGGTCGCCGGCACCGACTGGCCGGGGTCGAGCACGCCGGGGGCGCCCGGCCATGCGCCGAAGCGGATCGACGACAAGCCCGGCTTGGGGTCGGTGAGCGTCACATCGGTCAGCGTCACGCCGCCGTCGTTCGTGATTGTGAAGGCGTAGTCGACCGTGTCTCCGGCGACTCCGCGATCGCCGTCTGCGAGCACACCGGTCTTCTCCAGCGCGATCGAGACGCAGTTCTCGTTGACGATGTCGATCAGCGTGCGCTGCAGCGCGGAGAAGCCGGCGATGTAGTAATCGGAGCCCTCCGCCGGCCCGGAGACCTGGCGGATGTGCTCGCGGAAGTCGGCGAGCGCCTGGCCGGAGAGGTTGTCGCTCACACCGATCGGCACGATCCGGGTGCCCGTCGCCTTCAGGTCGTTCGCGCTGCGGACCGAGGCGTCCATGACGGCGCGGTCGGTGCTGTTGCCGGGTCCGCGCGCCGGGCTGCCGTACTGAGTCGGGTTGCCGTCCGTGAGGAAGATGAGCGCGTCATAGTCTTCCGGCGACGCGGTGACGGCGGCGAATCCGCGGTCCCAGTTCGTGCCGCCCTGAGCGCTGGCCGGACGCTGGATGCCGTTGACGTACGTGCTGACGGCGGCGACTCCGGCCTCATCGGCGAGCGAGGTCAGGGGCAGCGGCGCGTTCGCGGCGCCCGTGGTCGCCGGCGCGTTCGAGGCGAAGTTGTGAACGGCGAGCGCGAGCGGGTACCCCTCCAGGGCCTGCGCCAGCCCGGCGAGCTCGGAGCGGGTCTGCGCGAGCTGCGCGTCCATCACGGAGTTGGACAGGTCGACGCTGATCGCGATGCTCATGTCGCAGCGTTCGCTCAGCGGCGGATTCGTCGACGGCGGCACGTCCGACTCGACGGCCTGAGCGGCGACGGATCCGCCGAGAGCGAGGGCCGACGACAGGGCCGCGGCGAGCAGGCCTCTCGCAGCGTGACGGGCGCGACGTCGTCGCGGCGGCGGTGAATCTGGACGCAGGTCTTTCACGGTCATCCTTCGGGTCGGGGGCACAGCTGCTCGGGCAGCGACTGTGCGAGCGCAGCGAACGCGCATCGCGCTCGACCCTGGCGGCCCCGGCGCGCTGGCGACGCGCGATGACGGCGAACTTCACCTCGGATTTCATCCCCGCTTCGCCGTGACCCGCCGTCGCGCACCAGAATGCTCTGGTGCACACCCGGCTCCTCTGGTCGCTGCTCCTGGCCGCGCTCGCGCTGAACGCCGTCTACGGAGCTGTGGCGGGCGTGCTCGTCCCGGCCCAGATCGCGAGAGCGGATGCCGCGAACAAGGACGCCATCCTCGCCGTCGCGCTCACCGCGTCGTCGCTGCTCACGCTCGTCGTCCATCCGCTGGCGGGAGCGGCCTCCGACCGCACACGCTCATGGCGGGGCCGACGAGCGCCGTGGATCGTCGCGGGGGCAGCGGGCAGCGCCGCCGTCATGGTGGCGCTGGGATACGCCGAGTCGGCAGGGGCCGTGGTGCTCGGGTGGCTCGTGCTGCAACCGCTGCTCAACGTCGTGGAGGCTCCGCTCGATGCTGTGCTCGCGGATCGGGTGGAGCCTTCGCGGCGGCCCCGAGCGGCGGCGTTCTTCGGGATGGGGGCCGCCGGCGGACTCGCTGCCGGCGCGGCGGGTGCCGGGCTGGGAGTCGCGGCGCCGCACGCGGTGTACCTGGCCCTGGCGGCCGGACTGCTCGTCGCGTCGGTCGGGTTCGTGGTGGCCAACCCCGACCGGTCCAGCGCAGGGACCACGACACGCGTCCCGGCCCGTGAGGCCTGGGCGTCGCGCGACCTCCGGCTCGTCTTCTCAGCCCGATTCGCCCTGGTGCTGGGTCACCAGCTGGTGATGGGGTATCTGCTCTATATCGTGATGGACTTCACGGGCGCGTCGGTCGAGGAAGCCGGCCGGACCGCGAGCCTCGTCATCGGTCTCCACATCGTCAGCCTGATCTGCGGCTCGCTCGCCGGGGCACTCTGGATCCGGCGCCGGGTCCCCTGGGTCGTGGCGGCGAGCGCCGTCCTTGCGGCATCCCTGCTGATCCCCGTCGCCGCCCCGAACGTCGCAGGGCTCGTGGCGTTCGCCGTGGTGGGCGGTGCGGCACGCGGCGTGTATCTGGCCGCTGACCTGGCCCTGATGATCGACGTCCTGCCGTCACGGGACGATTCGGGACGAGACCTCGGTCTGCTGGGTCTGGCGACCATCGTGCCGCAGACGCTCGCCCCCGCCCTGGCCGGGCTCGTGCTGATCCTCGGCTCGGGCTCCTACGGTGTCCTCTTCGTCCTCGCGGCGCTGGCCGCGCTGTCATCGACCGCGATCATCGCCCGGGTCGGATCGGCCCCCGCCAGAAGGCCGTAAGCGAGGGCGGCGGCGATGGCCTCCTCACGCGACGAGGCGCCGAGCTTGCGATAGAGGGAGCGTCGCTGCGACTTCACGGTGTTGATGGAGACGTGAAGGCGCGCGGCGATCTCTTCCATGTTCGCCGTGTCGACGAGGTGACGAGCGACGATGCTCTCTCGCGTCGTGAGCTGCGGGGCGACGCCCGCGATCGTGACCGGAGCGGGCAGGTCGTCGACGTCACCCTGGAACAGGTCGTGCTCGGCGGCGGGAAGGATGAGGAACGGGGTGCGCAACCCGTAGGTGCGGGCGAGGGCTCCCGCGCGGCCGGCGAGCGCTCGAGCCTCGTCGACGCGACCGAGACGGTGGAGCAGGATCGCCTCCAGCGCGGCTGCCTCGGTCCGCTGCCGAGGTGTGCGCGTCATGACAGCGTTGAGAAGCTTGAGAGCGCGCTCGTGCTGCCGATCGAAGACCGCGACCCGCGCCGCGGCGAGCACGACCTCGGCGCGGTCCGACGGGCGTGACGCGAGGCGTCGCGCTGACGCGAGATCCGCCGCGGCGAGAGCGAGCATGCTCTCGGTGGCGTCGAGCATGCGTGCGGCCGGCGAGCTCGCCGACATCCTCCTGCCACGTCGCGACCGCAGCGACCGCAGCCGCTCGAGGCCTTCGACGGGGCGCCCCGCCGAGATGTCGGCCCATGCGCGCGCGGCGCCGAGCGCCGGCCAGTGCTCGATGGTGTCGATGATCGGCCAGATGGTCGCGACGGCGGCCTCTGCTGCGGCGGCATCGCCGCGTTCGAGCGCCAGCCGGCTCTCGGCGATCCGCAGCAGACTGCCCTGATACTCGTCGAGGATGTCGTCAGGCCAGGGGCGCGCGAGCGTTTGCTCGACCCAGCTCTGCGCGGCCGGGAGCTCACCGGCGCTCGCCTGGATGAGGGCCAACCCGCCGTAAGCGAGGAGTTCGACGCTGGGCCGGGTCGCCGTGGCGAGCGCCTGCTCGAACTGATCGCCCGCGGCTCGGTCGTCCCCCCCGTACAGCAGGCTGATCGCCGCGTGCGCGTGGAGGTCGCCCCGCAGTCCGCGCAGCTGCTCGAGGTCGTCGGGAGGCAGTTCGTCGAGGGTCTGCGCGGCCAGACGTGCGGCTCGAACACCACGGTCTCCGACCCCGGTGAGGCGGCGGGCGACCGACTCGATGATCCGCAGCAGCGCACGGTCGGCCGGTTCGCTCTGCCCCGTCTGCACACCGAGCAGCGCGACGCCGAGCAGCTCGGCCGCGCGTACCCGGTGCTCCCGGCGGGCGTTGAGGATGAGTGCCTGGGCGAGGGCGATGACGGGCCAGCGACGCAGCTGCAGCAACGGGATCGGACGGAGGGCTGCTGCGATGCGCGCGCCGTTTCCCCAGAGCAGCTTGAGCCCGTCGCGGCGCAGCGCAGCATCGACGATGTCGAGCGCGTCGGCCGCCGCGCCTTCGACGACCGCCCCCAGCCCCGCCCCCTCCTGAAGGAGCGCACGGGCGGCCCGATGACGGATGGCGCGCTGGTCCTCCGCTGCGATGGGCGCGGCGGCGAGCGTGGCGGCTCGTATCGGCGCCGTGAGGGCGAAGATCAGCGTCCCGTCGTCGGTGCGCCATTCGCCGTGCCCCGTCCGTTCGGCCCGTTCGATGACGTCGTCGCCTCCGCCGAGCTGTGCAGCCAGCCGGGGGGTGAGGAACTCGGGCACGGCCAGCGCCGCCGACGTGGCAGGAAGCGGATGCGGCGCCAGCCGCGCCAGCACGAGCTGGACCGCCGCGGGGTCGGTGACGTTCGCCTCGACGACCGCGACGACGGCCGCCGGCAGCCCACCCGTCGCCGCCTGCACCGCGCGAGGATCCAGGTGGGAGCCGCGCGCGGCGACGTAGGCGATCGTCTCGTCGAGGGTGAACGCGAGATCGCGCACCCACTCCACGTCCCAGGCCAGGGGCACAGCGCGGGCGCTCCTCACGGCGAGACGCACGATCAGGTCGGGCCTGGTAGCTCGCAGCTGTCGCAGTCGTTCCCATGCGCCGGGAGAGAGGGAGTCGCCGTCATCGATGATGAGCGTGCGTGAGACCTCGTCCGGTATCCGCCCGTCTCCGGCCCACGTGACGTCGCGACGCCCCTCCGCGAACTGCCGGAGCAGAGTGCTCGCCCCCGCCCCGTCCGGCCCGAGCAGGGCAACCAGGGGCGCCGGCGATGCGAGCGCCGAGAGGAGACGTGGGCGATCCAGGCGCACCGGGGCGCGCAGGGGTGCCATGGCTGGAATGCTAACGGAGCGCGGCGCGTCAGTCGACGAAACCGGTGAGGTTCGCCGCCCCCACGACCCGCGGAATATGTCACGATGCAGGGATGGACGAGGGAGTTGCCGCGGAGCTCCGGGCCCTCCGCGTCCGCGCCTACGCGCCGGGCGGCGACATCGCCGACGATCCCGCCGCCCTGGCTCGGCTGGCGGAGCTGGAGGCGCGCGAACGCGAAGACCGGCTGCCGCACGCGCACGCGCCTGAACCCGATCCGGAGCCCGTGCGTCCGCCGATCATCGACGGGATCCCCGACCTGGCTACGCCCCGATCCGACGATCCGCGGGCTGACGAGTCGCAGACCGACGAGTCCCGGGATGACGACGCGGGGCCGACGGCTCCCCGCGCGCGACGGCTGCGCCCGCTGCTCATCTGGGCCGGTTCGCTCGTCGCGGTGGCGGTCGTCTCGGTCGGGATCACCGCGTTCGCCACGGCCCGCAGCGCCTCGACCGCGACCGCGCTGCCGCCGGACGCGGGAGTCTCGCACGTCACGACGCTGCTGCCGACGGGCGAGGAGATCCCCGATTTCATGCGCCCGTATGGCGACGGGGTCGATGCGGGGTCGTTCGAGAAGTTTCTCGGCCTGTCGGTATTCCGCACCACGGACATCTGGCGGGGAGGGGACAACATCTGCCTGTCGGTCGCGCGCATCGACGACGACCAGGGCGACGGCTCCGTCAGCGGATCGTCGTATCAGGGCTGCTCGGCCGGCGCGTTCCCCGCGGCCGTCTCCTTCATCGTCTGGGACGATCAGCCCGAGGAGCTCCTCGAGCGCTATCCCGTCGGCACGGCGCTGCAGTTCGTCCTCACCGATGCCGGAGTCGACGTCTTCGTGTCCGAGGCCCCAACCTCCTCCGCTGCGCCGGAGGCTCCCGGTGAGGCAGGCATTCAGCCCGCGGGCTGAGTGATGACGTCGGACTCGGCGGTGACGCCGTTGAGTTCGACGTAGAGGTGGCGCTCGGTGACCGAGACCGTCACGGTGTTGCGGCGGTCGAGCGCCGAGACGAGCGTGTCGATGAAGCCCGGCTCGAAGCTGTGAAGGGCGATCTCCGAGACGCGGTGGATCTTCTTCCCCGCCCACGCGGCCACGATGGGGCCGGGGTTGCGCTGGGTGTAGACCGCGACGCGGTCGGCCTGCTTGCTCCCGAGGTGCAGCCGCGAGGCATCCGGCGCCCCCACCTCGATCCAAGCGACGATCGATCCGGTCAGGTCGCGCACGAGCACGGCGGGTTCGTCCTTCGCGGCGATCCCCTCGGTGAAGTCGATGCCCTCCTCGTACTCGAGGCAGTACGCCAGCAACCGGGTCAGCATGAAGGCGTCGGTCTCGGAAGGATGCCGCGCGACGCGCAGCGCGAACGACTCGTACACGCCTCGGTCGACGTCGGCGAGCGTCGCATCGAACGTGTGGATCGTCGCCCCGGCAGCCATGAGGATCGAGCCTAGCCGCCCCGGGGTGGGCATCCGTGTGCGACGCTGTTCCCATGCGGATCGCACTGACGGGATCATCGGGAAAACTCGGCACGGTCGTCGCTCGTGAACTCACGGCGGCGGGGCACGAGGTCATCGGCTTCGACGTGATCGGCACACGCGGGCCCGCGTTCGTGCAGATCGATCTGACCGACTACGGCCAGGTCGTCGACGCTTTCGGCTCGGTCGGCGATCGCCACGACGGCGTCGACGCGATCGTGCATCTCGGCGCGGTGCCCGCTCCCGGGATCCGTCCCGACATCGCGACGTTCCACAACAACATGGCGGCGACCTTCAACGTCTTCCACGCCGCGACGCGACTCGGCATCGACCGCGTCGTCTACGCCTCGAGCGAGACGGTGCAGGGGCTGCCGTTCGACGTGCCGCCGCCGTACATCCCCGTCGACGAGGAGTATCCCGCGCGCCCCGAGTCGGTGTACTCGCTCGTGAAGCACCTCGAGGAGCAGCTCGCGATCGAGCTCGTGCGCTGGCACCCGGGCCTCTCGATCACCGCACTGCGCTTCTCGAACGTCATGGTGCCCGAGGACTACGCCGAGTTCCCGTCGTTCGACGCCGACCCGATGCGTCGCAAGTGGAACGTGTGGAGCTACATCGACGCGCGCGACGGCGCCCAGGCCGTGCTGCGCGCGCTCGAGAACGCACCGGCCGGCTTCGATCGGTTCCTCATCGCCGCCGCCGACACCGTCATGTCACGCCCGAACGCGGAGCTCGTGGCCGAGGTGTTCCCCGGCGTCGAGATCCGCGGCGACCTCGGAACGAACGAGTCGCTCTTCTCGACCGAGAAAGCCCGGCGGCTTCTGGGCTACGAGCCGAAGCACTCCTGGCGCGACCATGTCTGAGGCGATCTAACGGGCACCCGCCGCGGCGACGCGGCGGGCCTGCTCGGCCGCGCCGAGCGCGACGTACTCGCCTGGCGCGGGCACCTCGACGTCGAGTCCGAAGACCGCGGGGGCGATCTGCTGCACGGCTGCCGACCGCGCTCCCCCGCCGACCAGCAGCACGCGCCGCAGCGGCACGCCCTGGTCGCGCAGCGCGTCCAGTCCGGCGCCGAGGCCTGCCAGCATCCCCTCGACCGCTGCACGGGCGAGGTTCTCCCGCGTGGTCGAGGCGAGCGTCATCCCGGTCAGCGAGGCCGTCGCATCCGGCAGATTCGGCGTGCGCTCGCCCTCGAAGTACGGCACGAGCGTCAGCCCTCCCGCCCCGGGCTCGGCCGACAGCGCGAGGCGCGACAGGCCGTCGTGGTCGACCCCCAGCAGGGCGGCGACGACGTCGAGCACGCGAGCGGCGTTGAGCGTGCATACGAGCGGCAGGTGGTGCCCGTCCGCCGAGGCGAAGCCCGCGACGGTCCCGGTGGCATCGACCGCGGGCGTCTCGCTCACGGCGAAGACCGTGCCGGACGTGCCTATCGAGACGACGACGTCGCCGACGCCCGCGCCGACACCGAGAGCGGATGCCGCGTTGTCGCCGGCGCCCGCGGCGACCCGGCGTCCGCCCTGATCCTCGACCCACTCGTCCGCGGCGAGGACCCGCGGAACCACGGCGTCGTGCCCGAGAGCGGCTACGAGCAGCTCCCGGTCGTACTCGCCCGTGACCGCACTCCAGTAGCCGGTTCCCGAGGCGTCGGAACGATCCGTGACGAGCTCGGCCAGCGCGGCGGCCCCGCCCGTGCCGTCGGAAACCGGGCCGAAGCCGCGCAGGCGCCAGGTCAGCCAGTCGTGCGGAAGGGCCACCGCCGCGGTCCGCGCGGCGTTCTCCGGCTCGTGCTCGCGCAACCACCGCAGCTTGCTGATGGTGAACGAGGCGACCGGAACGAGTCCGGTGCGCTCGGCGAGCCGGTCGGCGCCGTATTCGGCCACGAGATCGGATGCCGCCTGCGCCGAACGGGTGTCGTTCCACAGCAGCGCGTCGCGCACGACGGCGCCCCGCTGGTCGAGCGCGACGAGGCCGTGCTGCTGGCCGCCGATCGACCAGGCCTGAACGTCCGCCATCCCGCCCGCGAGCTCGATCGCCTCCTGCAGGGCGGTCCACCACGACTCGGGGTCGACGCTCGTGCCGTCCGGGTGGGGCGCACGCCCCTCCCGGACGACCCGACCGGTCTCGGCGTCGACGATCACGACCTTGCACGATTGGGTCGACGAGTCGACACCCATGACCAGCGTCATGCCGGCATCCTCTTCTCTCGGGTTAGGGGACTCTCGCGGCGCCGGCGTCAGCGTGCGCCGAGCAGGTGCTCGGTCGCGAGCTGCTGCAGGCGGACGAAGCCGAAGCCCTTGCCGCCGAGGTACGCGTCGGCGTCGAAGTCCTCGTAGGCCGAGCGGTCACCGACGAAGTCGTCGTAGGTCTCACCCTCGCCGAAGGTCGGCTGGGCGAGCTCCGGAACGCGCGCCGCTTCGAGCGCCTCCTGCACCTCCGGGTCGGCGCGGAACGCCGCAGCCCGCTCCTTGAGCAGCAGGTAGGTGCGCATGTTCGCGGCGGCGGAGTCCCAGACGCCGGTCTCGTCCTCGGTGCGGCTCGGCTTGTAGTCGAAGTGGCGGGGTCCGTCGTACGCGGGGCCGCCGTTCGGGCCGCCGTTCTCGAGCAGGTCGACGAGCGCGAACGCATTGTGCAGGTCGCCGTGACCGAAGACGAGGTCCTGGTCGTACTTGATGCCGCGCTGACCGTTGAGGTCGATGTGGAAGAGCTTGCCGTGGTACAGCGCCTGCGCGATGCCGGCCGCGAAGTTCAGGCCCGCCATCTGCTCGTGTCCAACCTCGGGGTTCAGGCCGACGAGCTCGGGACGCTCGAGCGACTCGATGAAGGCGAGGGCGTGACCCACGGTCGGAAGCAGGATGTCGCCGCGCGGCTCGTTCGGCTTGGGCTCGATCGCGAAACGCAGGTTGTAGCCCTTCTCGACGACGTAATCGCCGAGGAAGTTCACGGCCTCGCGGTAGCGCTCCAGCGCCTGTCGGACATCCTTCGCCGAGTCGTACTCGGCACCCTCGCGGCCGCCCCACATGACGAAGGTCTCGGCGCCGAGTTCGGCGCCGAGGTCGATCTGACGCAGCACCTTGCGGATCGCGAAGCGCCGCACCGCGCGGTCGTTCGAGGTGAAGCCGCCGTCCTTGAAGACCGGGGCGCTGAAGAGGTTGGTGGTCACCATGGGCACGGTCAGGCCGGTGTCGGCGAGCGCGCCCTTGAGGCGATCGATCTGCGTCTGCCGCTCGCTCTCGCTCGACCCGAAGGCGAACAGGTCGTCGTCGTGGAACGTCAGCCCCGCGGCCCCGAGCTCGGCGAGCTTCTCGACGGCGTGGACGACGTCGAGGGGCGGCCGGGTCGGTCCGCCGAACGGGTCGGTTCCGTTGTAGCCGATGGTCCAGAGGCCGAACGTGAACTTGTCGGCCGGGGTCGGGGTGCGCATGCGTGCTCCTTCGCTTCGATTGCTGCGACCTCAGCGTAGGTCGGTTTGTCTATTACGTCAACAAACTGTGTTCTCGTAGGCTGATGCCGTGAGTGTCGCGCCCGGAACCGCCGAACTCGTCCGGCGAGTGAACCTCGCCCGGATGCTCGTCACCGTGCACCGCGACGGTCCGATCTCGCGGGCCGCGCTCACCGCGGACCTCGGCCTCAACCGCTCGACCATCGGAGCGCTGACCGCCGAGCTCGCGCGCCTGGGCCTCGTCACCGAGACCGCCGGCGCTGCCGAGGGTCGCATCGGGCGCCCGTCCCCCGTCATCACGGCCCGCCCCGATGTGGTCGCCGTCGCCGTGAACCCCGAGGTCGATGCGGTGACACTCGCCGCCGTCGGCCTCGACCGCCGGATCCACGCGCGCCGCCGCGCGCTCACGACGACCCTCATCACGCCGCACGCGCTGGCGTCGCTGATCGCCGCGACGATCGAGGAATGGCGCAGCGGGCCGCTCGCCACGACCAGGGTCATCGGGGTCGGTATCGCCGTCCCCGGGCTCGTCGACCCGGCTGCCGGCCTGGTCGTGCACGCGCCGCACCTGCGGTGGACGGACGCCCCGCTCGCCGATCTCGTCAGCGCCGCGACGGGCACCCCGACGACCGTGGGCAACGATGCCTCGTACGGCGCGCACGCCGAGTACCTCTTCGGCGCCGCGCGCGGCGTCGCCGACGTGATCTACCTCAACGGCGGAGCGAGCGGCATCGGCGGCGGGCTCGTCGTCGGCGGCGGACTCGTCGGCGGCGCGCGAGGCCTCGCGGGGGAGTTCGGGCACAATCCGGCGATCTTCGAGGATGCCGCGGACCGGCGATCCGGTGAACGCGCCGCCCTCGAAGACGAAGTGAGCCGGCACCGCCTGATCGCCTCGCTCGGGCTGCCCGGCGCGGACGACGCCGAGCTGCGGGCAGCGGTCCACGGCGCCGCGAATCCGGCGGCGCGCGCCGAGGTGCATCGGCAGCGCCGCATCCTCGCGTCCGCCGTGGCAAGCGCGGTCAACGTCCTCGATCCCGCTGTCGTCGTCCTCGGCGGCTTCCTCGCGCCGCTCGTCGAGACCGACGTCGACGGCTTCGCCGACGCGGTCGCCCGTCAGACGATCTCCGGCTCGGCGCCGCTCGTGCGCACCGCCGAGCTGGGAGACGACCGCCTGCTCGTCGGCGCCGCCGAGACCGCGTTCGCCGCGCTGCTGTCGGATCCGGTCCCCGTCATGACCGGCGCCGACGCCGCCATGACGGATTCCGGCGTGGCGTCAAGCGCCGGTCGGCCCGCGCGCTGAACTCGTACGATCGAGAAGACGCGCGACCTCGCGTTATCCGTCCCGAGAGAAACGTCCGCATGGCTTCGAGATCCGCCCGCCCCGCCGACCCGCCGCTGCGCCAGCGCAACGCGCTCGCCCCCGGCATCCTCGGGGCCGCTGCGCTCGTGGCCGGAATCCCGCTCATCGGTGGCGAGTTCGCGATGGTCATCACGTTCGTCGTCGCGATCCTCGCGCTCATCATCGCGTGGTTCGCGATCCAGGCGCGGCAGTGGTGGTGGGCGCTGCCGATGGCGGCTATCGCGGTGCTGTGGAACCCGGTGTACCCCTTCTCGCTCGACCAGCCGGTCTGGCTGGCCGCGCACGTCGCCGGCGCGGCGACCTTCATTGCAGCGGGAGCCCTCGTGTGGGTGCCCCGGCCCGAGGCCGCCCGGTGACCGGAACCGGGATCGTCTGGGCTCGCGTCGAGGACGGGTTCCACGTCGGAAGCCGCACCGGCGAGTTCGTGGGTTACATCGACCGGCAGCCCGACGGCCGGTACCTCGCCTACGACTCACGGTCGGCCTGCGCCGGATCGTTCTCCGACCTGACCGCGGCGATGCGCACGCTCGCGTTGCGAGCGACGCCCGGCATCGCGGCCGAAGAACCGCCCATCGAACTCCGGGAGATCCGATGACCTCGACCTCCGAGGGCCTGCTCTCGATCCTCTACACGAGCAACGCCCGCGCGCCCTTCGGCGACGACGACCTGGCGGCGCTCCTCGCGCAGAGCCGGGCGTCCAACGCGGCGCGAGACCTGACCGGGATGCTGCTGTACCGCGGCGGCCGGTTCGTGCAGGTGCTCGAGGGACCCGAGCCCGCCGTCCGCGATCTGCTCGCGACCATCCGGCAGGACTCCCGCCACTCCGACATGCGGGTCCTCATCGAGCAGCCCATCGCCCACCGCGAGTTCCGCGAGTGGACGATGGGCTATCAGCCGATCGCCGAGACGACGGGCGACGCCCCGACGGGGTTCCGCGACACCTTCGACGACCTCGAGGGCTCGGACGACCCGAGCGCGACGCTGCGCGCCGCCCGGGAGCTGAGCCTGTGGTTCCGTGTGCGGTCGGCTCGTCCGCAGGGGAACGCGGACGCCGGGTCGTAGTTACGCGCCGCGCCCCGTGGCGTCCTGCAGGCGGTCGATCTGCTCGGATGCCTCGGCCTTGGTGAGGGTGCCCGGCAACTCTTCGCCCGCCTCGCGCGCCAGCGTGTCGAGGTAACTCCGCTGCGGGCCCGTCATGGGCTCATCGCCGGTGACCCACGTGTCGGGATCCTTGACCGGCGAGCCCTCGCCGCCGCCCTCGGTGCCGCCCAGCGTGTCGGTCGCACCCGGCGTCTCGGCCGCGGGCTCCGGCGACGCCGGCGGAGTCGGGGCCGACGGCTCGACGGGCGCCGGCGCCGTCGGCTCGGCGGGAACGGGAACGGTCGGCTCGGCGGGGGCGGGGAAGGTCGGCTCGTCGGGTGTGGGGATGCTCTGATCGCTCATTCCTCGACGCTAGGCCGACGGGCCCCAGAAGCCGAGGCACTTGCGCGTTCCGCGAAAAGCACTCAACGAGAGAACCCGGCCCGGGGACGTCGTTCGGGCAACGTCCCCGTGACCGGGTGTTCTTCGATGTTCGGCGATCGACCGCAAGGAATACGCAACGCGCACACCGAGCAACCGCAAGAAATCCGCAAGATCGGCCTCAGCCGCGGCGCGCAGGGGCGGAGAGCCGGATCACGGCGGAATCGTCCGCCTCACCGAGGCCCTGAGCCTGTGCGAGGAGGTAGCTCTGCTCGGCCGCAGCGGCGAGCGGCGCCGGGAGTCCCGCCCGCCGCGCGGCGGCGCCGACGATGCCCATGTCCTTGACGAAGATGTCGAGGCGACTGAGCACCTCGGCGCCCTCGTCGTCCCAGGCCTGCAGCATGCGCGGGCCGCGGTTTCCGAGCATGAACGACGCGGCGGCCCCGACCTGCAGCGCCTCGAGTGTGCGTTCGAGGTCGAGCCCCAGGCGGTCGGCGAGCGCGAGCGCCTCGGCGGCTGCAGCGATGTGCACACCGCACAGCAGCTGGTTGACGGTCTTCAGCGCCTGACCGTCGCCGGCGCGCTCGCCCACGATGGTGAGCGTCGACGCGAGCGCCTCCAGGACGGGCCTCGCGACCGCGAGGGCTCGGGGGTCGGCCCCGACGACGATCAGCAGATCGCCCTCTCGCGCCCGGACCGGGCCACCGCTCAGCGGGGCGTCGACGAGGCCGATGCCCCGCTGCGCGAGCGAGGCCGCGACGTCGGCGACCCCGTCGGTTCCGACGGTGCTCGTGAGAACGACGACCGCTCCCTCGGCGAGGGCGTCGACGATGCCGGCATCCCCGAACAGGACATCCGCGAGCTGAGCGGAGTCGCGCACCGCCACCAGGACGACCTGCGCACCCGCCGCAGCCTCCGCGGCGGAAGCAGCCGGGGTCACGTTCGCTTCAGCGGCCAGTGCGAGCCGGGTGGGGGCGATGTCGAAGCCGCGGACACGGAAAGTCTCCGCCAGGCGGGCGGCCATCGGCAGGCCCATAGCGCCGAGCCCCAGTACCGCAACCGTGGTGTTGTCGTTCATTTCGACCGTGCTCCTTCGTCTCAGGCGGAATGTGCGAGCGTCAGCGAGAGCCGCTCGACAGCGGCGGTGAGCGACCCGTCGTCGCCGACGTTGCCGGCAAACACGATGTAGGGGATTCCGGATGCTGGCCCGTCGGCTGCTTCCCAGACGGACACGATGCCGGGGAAGAGCGAACCGCGGACCCGCGCGCGCCGGATCTCGAGCCCGCGCGTGGCGACGTCGCTCGAGGTGATGCCGCCCTTCGCGATCACGAAACGGGGCGTGACCCGTGCGACGACCGTTCGGACGACCTCGACGACGGCTCCCGAGACCTGACGGGAGATGTCGAGGCTCTCGTCGGGGTCGTCGGTGCGGACGAGCGTGCGGCTGGTGTGCAGCACGACATCGCCGCGCAGCAGCGCGGTGGCGATGGTCGCGCAGGCGCGGTCGAGTTCGGCTCGCCGTTCGGAGGGATCGAGCAGTCGCGGGACGTCGAGCTCCACGACCGCCTCGAGCGGGCGGCGACGCACGAGGTCGGCGAGCTGGCGGCTGGTGAGACCGACGTGCGAGCCGACGACGACCAGTCCCCCGCGGGTCGCATGGTCGACGCTCAGCTCGGCGGCGTCGACGGGCGGCTGGCGGCGCTGGCCGATGCGGGCTCGGACGAAGGGCGGTCCCACCCGGTAGACGAACGATCGGCCTTCGGCCTCCACCGCCTCGAGACCGAGCGCCAGCTCGACGAGGTCCTCCTCCACGACCGCATCGGCCACGATGGGAGCCCCCGCCGGGGCGGCGCGCAGCACCGCCGCCACGGCTGCCGTCCCCGCGCGGAGGTCATCGACCGTGACCTCGACGACGTCCGCAGCCGGGATGGCGCCGCCCGTCTTCTCCGCCACCCAGTCCGCCAGCCGCGATGCACGGAAGCCGAAGGTCGAGTCGCGGGCGAACTCCGTCTCGCCGATGGGAGTGAAGCCCTCGTCCGACAGGATGCCGTGGACGCCGCGGACCGTCACGCGACCAGCATCCGGGAAGGCGGGCACGACGACGACGTTCGTCGGAGCGAGCGCCCCGGAGCGACCGATCTCGTCGGCGATGGTGTCGGGCTCGAGCGGGAAATGCCCGCGGAGCGTCGAATCGCTGCGGCTGACGAAGTCGACGCGCACGCGCGCTGTCTCCGCGGCCGCGAGTGCCGCCCGCACGACCTCACGGTTGATGCGCTCGGCCTCCGCCGGCGCGAGGCTGCGCGAGTTGGTCAGGACGTACACCGCGGGAGCGCCGGACGAGAACGCCCACGCGAAATCGGCCACGTCCCACGCGCCGAGCACCGGCAGGTCGGCGACTGACTGCGTCCCGGTCGGATCGTCGTCGAGGACGACGAACACACGACGACCGTCGGCCATGCGCTCCGCCAGGAGATCGAGGTCGGGGCGCGAGACGGCCGGCAGATCGGGCAGGGGCACCGTGGGGGCCACGTGTTCTCCTCGTCGTCGAGTGAGGTCAGCCGATGACGGCTGCTGTCAGCTGTATGACAGCATGCAGCAGCCGGGCATCGCCGTCAACATCGGAGACGAGATCGCCCCGGGGCTTGCGCCAACCCCCTCGCGGATCGCACGCTGGCATCACTGGTCACCCGGTACCACGAACGCGAGGAGTCAGACATGCCCGACATCGAGCGAAAGCACGGCACCGAGGTTCCTGTCGCCGACGCCGAGGAACAGCAGCTGCCGGCCACGGCCGACGACAGCGCGGCCCCCGAGATTCCCGCCCCGAGCACGGAGGCCGACGCGGCCGACGTGTGGGAGCAGCGTCACGAGGTGCCGGTGGACGACGACGAACCGGAATCGGAGTGAGGCGCGCTCACCCTGCGACGTAGCGGCGGAAGTCGTCGAGCGTCTGCTGCAGGTGCTGGCCCATCGCCGCCCTCGCGGCATCCGGGTCGCCCGTCCGCAACGCCTCGAGGACTCCGCGATGCTCAGCGATCGCGTGCTGCTGGATCTCCGGCACCCGCGACGTCTGCGTCCGGCGCTCGGCGAGCACTTCGGTCAGGGGCGCGAGCAGCACGGCGAGGAACAGGTTGCCCGAGGCGCGGAGGATCACGGCGTGGAAGCGCAGATCGGCGTCCACGAAGCGATCGACATCGGCCGCGGTCGCTCCCGCGACCATCTCGTCGATGCACGCCGCGCACTCCGCCAGGGCGGCGCCGTCGATGAGCGGCGCAGCGAGAGCCGCTGCCTCGCATTCGATGATCCGGCGCGTCGAGATGAGCTGTTCCGCCACCAGGGCGTCATCACCGTGTGCGGCCCGAAACCGGAGAGCGTCGGACACCGAGCTCCACTCTTCGACCGGAGCCACGCGGGACCCCACCCCCGACACCACCCGCACGATGCCCCGCGCCGACAGGGTGCGGAGCGCTTCGCGCACGGTCACGCGGCTGACGTCGAACTCGTCGCCGATCTCCGCCTCGGTCGGCAGGGCATCGCCCGGGGCGAAGCGTCCCCCGATGATCCGGTCGAGCAGATCGTCGGCGACGGTGTTCACGAGCGACTTGCGACGGCTCACCGCCCCTCACCTCGCCGTTCGAAACCCGCCCAGCCGTTCTCGAGCACAGCGAACCCGGCATCGAGCGTCGCCTCGGGATCGTCGCTCTCGTTCACCATCGTCTGGATCTGGAGCACGAACCGCGCGAACGCACGGATGTAGGGGTCGGGCTGCGCCTCGCCGAGCTCTGCGGCGACCGCCTCGGCGAGCGCCTCCTCGTGGCGCAGCCACATGCGCGCGGCGTAATCGCGCAGCGCGGGCGTGGCGTTGAGGAAGTCCATGAACACGCGCGCCACGTCATCGCCGTGCTCGGCGGCCCCGGCGCGGATCTCACGGGCGTAGTAGTCACGGATCGATCGGGAGATCGACGTTCCCGGGGGGCGGTCCCGGACGGCCGCGACGAGGCGCTCGCGCTGTTCGTCGTCTTCGTCGAAGACCAGCGCCTCCTTCTGACTGAAGTGCGCGAAGACGGTCGTCGGAGAGACATCGGCCGCGTCGGCGATCTCACGGATGCTGACGTCGTCGAAACCCCGCTCGAGGAACATCATCGTCGCGACGTCCGAGATCCGTTTGCGCGTGGCCGCCTTCTTGCGCTCGCGGCGTCCCGGCGGCGCAGTGTCGTTCATGAGGTCGATCCTAGGCGGCGAGCACGAAAAACTGTATTGACACCAAACCTGGTATCGATACAGTTTCGGTATGACTTCAGTTTTCTCGCGCCCGCAGCCCGCCGGCGCCGACCGCCGATGGGTGATGCTCATCCTGCTCACGACGCTCACGACGGCAGGCATGACCGTCGTCCTCCCCGTGCTCCCGTTCGTCGTGCTGCGCTACGTCTCCGGCGAGGGAGACCTCGCGCTCTGGGTGGGCGCGCTCGAAGCCGTCAACGGGCTGTGCGCCTTCATCGCGGCCCCCTTCCTCGGTCGCCTGTCCGATCGGTTCGGTCGCCGCCCGGTGATCATCGTCGCGTCGTTCGGGGCCGCGGTGAGCATGCTTCTCTTCGGCATCGGCGGCGCGATCTGGGTTCTGCTGCTCGCGCGCGTCATCCAGGGGGCGACGGCCGGAGACCTGCCCGCGCTGTTCGCCTACCTCGCCGACATCACCCCACCCGAGAAGCGCGCGCAGCGATTCGGCCTCCTGGGC
Source organism: Microbacterium sp. BDGP8 (assembly GCF_029991045.1). NCBI lineage: Bacteria > Bacillati > Actinomycetota > Actinomycetes > Micrococcales > Microbacteriaceae > Microbacterium > Microbacterium sp. BDGP8. The sequence goes on from NZ_CP120712.1 coordinate 3,054,024, forward strand.
GCCCTCTCCGGGATCGGCACCATGGTCGGCCCCGCCCTGGGCGGTCTTCTCGCTGCGGTCGACCTCGCCCTGCCCGTCTTCGTGACCGCCGGGATCTCGTTCCTCATCGCGACCCTCAGCGTCTTCCTCCTGCCCGAGAGCCTCGAACGCAGAAATCGCATCCCCGCGATCGCGGCATCGGACCTCAACCCGTTCGCGGTGTTCCGCCGCGCCTTCGTCCGCCCGGAGCTCCGCGGACTGCTCATCGCGTTCGCGCTCCTCGCCCTCCCCTTCGGCTTCTTCGTCAACAATTTCAGCGTGCTCGCGCTCGACTCGATCAGATGGGGTCCGACGGCCATCGGGCTCTTGATCGCCGTCGTCGGTGTGATCGACATCGTCGTCCAGGGCGTCCTTCTCGGCTTCCTGCTGCCCCGGATGGGTGAACGCGGCGTCATCGTCGCCGGCATCGCCGCCCAGGCAGCCGGGCTCGTCGCCCTCGCCGTCGTCGCCTCACTCATCGCGCAGCCCTGGCTCTTCGTCCTCGGCGCCCTCGCGCTCGCCGCCGGGCAAGGGGCATCGCAGGCCGCGCTCGACGGTGTCATGTCGAACGCGGTCGGTCCGCACGAGCAGGGCTGGCTCGGCGGAGTCACCCAGTCGCTCACCGCGGCGATGGGCACGATCGCCCCGATCCTCGCGGGCGTGCTCTACGCCGTCGTCGCACACGCGGCGCCCTACGCTCTCGGCGCCGTGCTCATGGCCATTGCCGCGGCCACCGTGATGCGCGCGCCCATCGTCGATGCGGCGACGAACCGCCCCGCGCCCCTCATCGATGATCCGGCCGGCCTCGGGACCGGGGCGCGCCCCTAGACGTCGAGACGCGGGTGCGGCATCCCGTCGGCGTCGTCCGCGCGTGCGGACGTGCGGCGTCCGTTCGCGAACGTCACGGCGACGAACGCGGCGAGCAGGACGACCACCACGATCCCGGCGAAGGCGAGAACCCGCAACTGCCGCAGATGCCACCCCGTGGCCACCTGAACGAAGACGAGGGTCGCGATCACGGCGATCAACCCGAGACCGACCATGACGCGGATGCGGCGGGCGCGCCGCATCCGCGTGCTCACCGTGCCATGCAGGGACATACTCTCTCCGCGGGCGGGGTTCTCGGGTGCCCCGCTCCACCGGTCACTATCGGTCGCGTCGCTGCGAATGTGCGGGCCGGCGTTGGAACAGAGCATTACGCCTCTCCCCCGCGCGCGTCCAGCCCTTTTGCCCGGAGATTCCGAACCGACAGTGTGGGACCGTGCGATTGACAGACGAGCTCGGCGCCTGGGCGGCGCGACAGCGGTGGTATGCCGGCAAGAGTCACGAACCGCGATTCCGCATCCTCGACGCGCAACCCGCCCCCGGCGGGGCGACGCGCTACCTCCTCATGGACGACGCCGGCGCACTGCCGACGCTCTACAACGTGCCGCTCGCCCGCGTGTCGGCTCCGGCGGACGGCGACGACGTGGTCGCCCGTGACGGCGACGACTACCTCGTCGACGCCGCGAAGCACACCGGGTTCACCATCGGGACGCTGGCCGAGATGGGCGTGGACGTCTCGCGCGTGACCGACTCCCGCGTGCTGACGGGCGAGCAGTCGAACACCTCGATCGTCTACGACGTCGACGGCGAGCCGACGATCATCCTCAAGCTCTTCCGGACCCTCCACCACGGCGAGAACCCCGACGTGACCGTGCAGCGTGTGCTGAGCGACGCCGGCTCGCCCTTCGTCCCGCGTTTCTTCGGGAGCCTCGACGCCGAATGGCCCGACATCGGGCGCGACTCGGGCGCAGCTCGCGGCACGCTCGGGTTCGCCCAGGAGTTCCTCCGCGGCGTCCGCGACGGCTGGGCCGTAGCTCTCGAGGCCGCCCGCGAGGATCGCGATTTCACCGACGCGGCCCGTGATCTCGGCATCGCGGTCGCCGGCGTGCACGGCGCGCTCGGCGCAGCCCTCGATTCGACGGAGGCCGCGGCGGAGCAGGTTACGGCGACCGGAGCCGCATGGCGCCGACGGCTGTCGATCGCCGCCAACGAGGTTCCGGCCGTGGCCGATCGCGTGGACGCGATCGGAGCCGTGTACGACGCGGCTCTCGCACGCCCGTGGCCGCGGCTCCAGCGCATCCACGGCGACCTCCACCTCGGGCAGGTGCTGGCAGTTCCGGCCGGGGGCTGGCGCATCGTCGATTTCGAGGGCGAGCCGCTGCGGCCCATGGCCGAGCGCGCCATCCCTGATCTGCCGCCGCGAGATGTCGCCGGGATGCTGCGGTCGTTCGACTACGCCGGCGCGGTCGGCGACGGCCCCGACCCGATCGGATGGGCGTCGGCCTGCCGCGCAGCCTTCATCGAGGCCTATGGCGCCGCACCCGGCGCGATCGACCTCGACCCGGTGCTGCTGCGCGCTCTCGTGCTCGACAAGGCCGTGTACGAGTCCATATACGAGGCGCGGAACCGACCGGACTGGCTGCCCGTGCCGCTGGCCGGGATCGACGCCGCCCTGGCCTGAGCCGGGCTGCGGCGCCGCCCCCGGCGGATGCGCCGATACGTTCGTCGGTCCGACGGTGCCCGTGTCTACCGAACGGCCCGCCGGGGCGACACCAGCACCACCGATCCGACGGATGTATCGCGGACTCAGTCCTCGACGGGCTCGGGAGCGCGGAGCACCAGGAACTTCGCGCCGTAGCCGGGCAGCGAGACGCTGAAGCTCTGCAGGTCGTCGACGCGCCCGATGGTCTCGCCCGACGCGGCGTCGTAGACCTCGCTGCGGGGTACAAGCTGCTCGGAGCGCACGGTGCCCTCCGTCGGCTCGGGCGAGAAGTTCAGCACCGTCACCTGCATCGCGGCGTCCGCGTAAGGATCGCCCTCGTCGAGCCGGTGCACGAGCACGAGCATCCCGGCATGGGCGACCTCGGGGATGTCGACCTGTGACGCGGTCGCGATGCCGTGCTCGCGGCGCAGGTCGAGGATGCCCGACAGCCGCGACGCGAACGAGTCCGGATCGTCGAGCTGCGCGGGCAGCGCTCCGTAGAGGGCGCGGCCGCGCGGCATCCCCGATGCCGAGCGCGTGGCGGTCGGGTCGGCGTCGAGCAGGTCGTGCGCGCCCCGTTCGATCCAGCGGGTGTCCCCCGCGCCCAGCAGGTCGGCGACCTCGTCGGCGGGCACCGTCAGCATGCCGACGAGATCCCAGCCCGACAGGGCGAAGACCCCGGGCTGCCAGGCGTTGTACGCGCACAGCAGCAGGTGGGCGTCGCGGATGCCGGGAACGTCGGCGTCGGTGATGTCGTCGAGGCGCGCGATGCCGCGGGATGCCGCGATGAGCGACGTCGTCGTGCACGCGATGCCGTTCTGCGTGAACACGCGGTTGTAGTCGGCCGTGCCCGTGAGGTGCTCGGTGAGGTCTGCGCGGATCTCCTCCGCGAGCTCGCCGCCCGTGATGTCGCGTCCGCGGAAGCGGTACTCGTCGTCGCCGTGCCGCGTCGCCCAGTGCACGAGCTCGTAGGTGAGCTCGTCGTGGTTCTGCATGCCGTGCACGAGCTGCACCGGCGCGACGCCGAGCTCGAGCGACGAGGTCAGCGCGAGACGGAGGAACTCCGTCTGACCGGTCGCCAGGGCGTGGTGGTAGCCCGGGCGTCCGATGAAGTCGTACGAGAGATCGGCGCCCACCGCTCCGGTGTCGCGGATGTCCTCGATCGTCAGGTTCAGCTCCTGGAAGGTGAAGCCGCCGACCTTGCGGACCATGCCCGCGATGATGTGGTTCGCCGCGTGCGAGAGGGGGTGCCCCTCCGACCAGGCGGGAAGGCCCTCCGCGCTCTTCTCGACACCGAGGAAGCCGTTGGCGTCGAGGCGCAGCGCGCTGGTGCCGAGCTCTCCGAGCGAGTGGAGCGCGTCGCCGATGACCAGCCGCATGCCGGCGAAGGTCGGGTCGAGCCAGTTGATCGACGGCTGACCCTGCTTGAAGTAGTGCAGGTAGACCCAGCGCCGGGTCGCGCCGTCGGGGCCGATGACGGGCGCCGTGGCGCTCCAGTTCGTCTCCTTCACCCCCGGGGTGTAGAAGATGACCCGCTGCATCGCTCCGATGATGTAACCGCGTTCGGCGAGCTCGTGCTCGTTCGCGGGGTCGAGGTTGACGCTGTCGTATCCCTCGGGGACGTCGGGCAGCAGGTGCCAGTCCTCCGGCGGGATCTCGACCATGTGGTAGATCCCGGGGTAGTCCTTGAAGCCCATCTCGGCTAGGCGGAAGTCCGCACCCTTGCCGGTGTGACCCGGCACGATGTCGTCGATCACGCTGCCGCCGTGCGCGTCGGCGACGTCGCAGAGGGTCCGGAACTCCTCCTCGGTGCCGAATGTGGGATCGATCGACGTGCTGATGCGGTCGAAGTGACCGTCGACGCTGGGCGTCTCTCGCCAGTCGGTGATACCGCCGGCCCGCTTCACCGGGCCCGTGTGGATCGCGGTGATGCCGATGCGCTCGAACACCGACCACAGCGCGTCGTCGCCGAGGGCGGCGAGGAACGACTGCCCCGGGCGGGTGATGAGCGAGATCGGATAGGCGGTGAACCACACGTCCGTCGTCGAGATCGCGCGCCGTGCGTCGGGGCGGGCGTACGGATTCCGCCACATGGCGGGCTGCCCCGACAGCTGACGCGCCAGCACGTCGGCATCCTTGAGCATCGACTGCCGCACGAGCCACTCGACGTACGAGGGGTTGCTTCCGTTCGCGGTCCGCGGGTCGGTCATGTTGCGGCGGACGCTGCCGCCGCGGAACTGGTCGCGCGGCCGCAGTCGTCGCGGGCGTGCCGGGTAGCGCTGTTCGTCGTAGCTGATCTCGGGAACTTCGAGATCAGTGTCTTCGCCGTCGGCGCCTGCCGCACCCGGGAGGGTGATCGGGGCGGTGTAGAGGTCCTCCGGCTGTTCGTCGTCGCGCGCCATGCCTCAACGCTAGGGGCGGCGCGGATCCGGCGGAAAGGGCTGGTGCCCGAGCGGGCGAAGCATTATGGGGTCCGCGCCCGACCGCGCCGCATCCGGAACACGGCCGCAGCCGCCGTGAGCACGCCGGCAGCACCCGTGGCGATCCACAACGCGCTCGACGCGAGAAGCGACGAGGCGAGGCCTCCCGCCACCGCCCCCGCGGCGACGGCCGCCCACATGAGCAGGTGACGGGACCAGCCCCAGCGGTCCCCGCCGCGCAGCGCCCGCACGACGCCCTGGCCGACCTTGACCAGCGCTCCAGTCATGTAGGTGACCCCGAACGCGACATCCTGTCGTTGCGCCAGCACGGTGTTGGCCGCCCCCATCCCGAACGCCAGCAGCGACCCGGCGGCGGCGGGCGCGGTCGTGGGAGCCAGCGCGGCCGCGAGCGCCGCGGAGGCGGTGATGACGCCGAGGATGTGCACGGTGCGGTCGGATGCCGGCGAGGTGAGCGCGGTGCCCGCCATGACGCCCATGACGAACGCTGTGATGAGCGCAGCCGCGAGGCCCGCGGCCGACCAATCGACGTGCGCGAGGTCGACCGCCAGGCGGGTGGTGTTGCCGGTCATGAACGAGACGAAGTAGCCGCCCAGCAGGATGAAGCCGCAGCCGTCGAGGTACCCCGCGAGCGAGGCGAGAGCGACCGCGACGGCGAGACGACGCGCGCTGAGCTGACGGACCATGCCATCAGTCTCCTCCCCGCGCGGCATCGCCGGAGTCATGGGGAGAACTCCCCATGGCACCGAAGCCACGACCACGCATACGCTAGGCGGCGCGCAGGACGATGTTCACGGACAACAGGGGGACGACATGGCAGGCGACGGGGTAGAGATTCCGCTTGCATCGATGGAAGAGCTCAGCACGGCACTCGCGCTGATCATCGCCGAGTACGCGGACGCCGGGTCCGAGACGAACCTTCTCGAACAGGCGATCGACCGGCCGCGGGGGGACGGCACGCTCGCCGCGGCGGCCAGCGCCTTCGAGTCCGAATGGAACGACAAGCGGGAGACGCAGCGTCGTCACCTGGAAGAGATGAAGAAGCGAATCGACGACAGCCGCGAGGCATGGGCTGAGGTCGACCTCGAGCTCGCGGCGTCCCTGGAATCGAGCGAATGATGAGCCACGACGACTACCGCTACCAGTCCGAATCGATGCCGGCGACTCCCGGAGGCCGCCGACTCGAGAAAATCGCAGGCGCCCCGGGAAGCATCAAGACACGCGGCGAAGCGATCCAGGAGCTCGGCGACAAGATGGCGTCGGCCGCTCGCACGCTCGAGCTGTTCGCAGACGGCACGGTTGGCCGCGGCGACTCGTTCACCTCGATCCGCGATCAGGCGAAAGAGGTGCACGCAGATCTCTCCACGGCGGCGTCCCGCTACCGTCCCAGCGGGCAAGCGCTGGTCTGGTACGCCGGCGCCCTCGAGGAGGTGCAGTCCAGCACCGACACGCTGGTCGACAACGCCGCCGCGGCATGGGCGGAGGTCAACGCCGCCTCGCGGTCGCTGGAGAGCGCCGAAGGCGAGGTTCGCGACTACGAACGCGACGAGCGCAACGACGTCGAGCAACTCGGTCCGCGCCCGTCCACGGCAGGCGAGCAGGCTGCCTTCGACAACGCGCTCGATACTTTCGAGAGCTACTGGTCGCGTTACGACGCACCCGTCGAGTCGTGGGAAGCGGCGTATGACCGCGCCGTCGATCGTCTGGAGCGCGTGAACGAGGACGGCGTCTCCGACGGGTTCTGGGACAACGCCATGCCATTCATCGAGGGGATGCTGTTCGTCCTGGCGATCGTCGGCGTCATCCTCTTCGTCGTCGCACTGGTCGTCACGGGACCGTTGGCGGCGATCGCGGCAGCAGCGGCGGCCATCATCGGCGTGATCTCGCTCCTCGGCGAGCTTGCGCGGCTGCACACCGGGCGCGGCTCGTGGGGTGAAGTGGGGCTCGCGATCTTCGGGGTCCTCCCGTTCGGGAAGCTCGCGAAAGTGACGACCCTGTTCGATGCGGCCGGAGACGTCTCTCGGTTCACCCGGACGATGCGCCTCACGTTCTCGGAGTTCATCGATGCCCGCGCCGGCTTCGCACAGATCGACGACCTCCTGTTTCGCACCCGTTTGCCGGATGCATTCGCAAACCACGGCATGAACACCCGCAACATGTTCCGGCTGTTTCTCGGTCCGAAGGCGGCGTGGCAGACCATCGAGTGGACCGGCAACTGGGGTAACAGCCTCCGCAATCTCGGGGGTTTCGCGCCGGGGACGATGCCGTCGACCCTTGCCGAGGGCTTCTGGGGCTCGATGCAGGCTATCCAGCAATTCGCTGGCCTCGGACAGAATGCCAAGTCGGTGCTGGCGGGCCCGGCCCCGCAGGCTCGATAGGCTCGACCGCGTACCTCCGCCAGAAAGGTCATAGATGTCGCTCCGAGCCGAACTTGTCGGCGCGTCGCCACAGGTTCCGGGCTTCGCATTGGTGCTCCCGGGCGGGTGGGGCTCATTCGCGCCCAGTGGGGAAGAGCTGCGCGAGCGGGCCACGCGCTCACTGCGGGCCCTCCCGGGGGCGCAGCGAGCCGTGCTGGCGCCGCAGCTCGAGGAGCTGTTCGAGACCATGACGTCGTCTGCGGCCAAGGGGAACGTCATCCGCGTGTTCGCGCAGGTCGACGTCACTCCCGATGACTATCTGCCGCTATCGATCACCGCGTCACGGATGGACGCGCCGCTCGGCCGGTCCATCATGGAGGTCGGCGCACAGCTGATCGCAGCTCGCGGGGCCGCCCCGCTCGGAGACATCGCCGGAATCCTGCATTGGCGTAGTAACGAGAACGTGACGGTGACGAACGGTCAGATATCCACGACCGCCCTGAATTACCTGCTACCCGTCCCCGACCAGCCGGCGCACGGTCTGCTCCTGCGTGCGGAGATGCTGGCGGCGGCAGATTCAGCTGCAGTCGACGAGGAGGGGATCTCCGCTATGACGGCCTTGAGTCATGCGATCGTCTCGACCGTGCGTTGGGAACGACGTGCCTGAGCTGTCGCTGTCGGCCGACAGCAGGATCTGGTCGGCTGTACCTGATCGCGAGCATGCTCTGCCATGGCTCAACGATCTGTGCGAGGGGCGCGACGAGTCGGTCATCCGCGACATCCTCACGGCGGCCGAGCTGGCCGTCCTCACTCGCGAGGCTGCCCAGTCCGGCTCCGTCCTGCTGCTGTGCGAACCCGATGCCGGCCTCTACGCCGCGCTCACCCTGCTGGTCCCGGGACTGCCCGCCGTCACGCACGAGTCCGACGCGGTTCGAATCGCTCTGGCCGCCACCCCCTCGGCGTGGGAGCCCGTGGCGGTTCCCTTCGAGCTCCATGGGATGCCTGCCTGGCGGTTGACGATTGTCATCGACGATGGACCCAACGAGGGCGCACCACGCGTCATCCAGACCGTCCGGGCGATGTACATCTTCGCGCTCGGCGGGAGGCTCGCCGTCGCGCAGATGTCGCCCCTCCCGCCTGCTGCATCGGCTCTCGCGATGCCATTGGCCGAAGAGCTGCTCGCGAGCATCGAGGTGGCAGATGCCTGAATCTCGTCCCGATTCGTCTCCCAACGGCCTGGCCGGCCTGGACTTCGGCGCACGGCCCCACCAGCGCCTCACTCGGGCGGACGTCGACGCCGCGGTTCTGCGCTCGGCGGGCCTGGGCGACCTGGTCGACCGGCTCTGGCACGAGGGTGCCGCGGCCAGCAACGCCGCACGGCGCAGCGTCACAGCACATCTTCGTGAGCGCTTCGGCGCACGTGACCCGCACAGCGGAGTGATCCTGCGCGTCGTGTTCGTCTTGCTGCTGCTCTCGGTGCTGCCGATCGGCATGCTCAACGGCATCCGCCTCGGAATCGAGAACACGGTGGTTCCCGGCGGGATCGTCAGCGTCGTCGTGGGGATCGGGGCTCTGGCGGCCGTGGCGGCTGCCGGTGGCCGACCGCTCGGGCGACCGGTCGCTCTGCAGAGCACGTTGCTCGCAGTCCTCGTGATCGCCGCCGCGGCCGTGGCCTGGGTGGTAACCGACGGGGGCATCCGGATGCTCTATCTTCTGGGCGCTGTGATCGCAGCGATCGCAGCGATCGTCGTCCGGCTCATGAGGGCACGCGGTGGCTCGATGACCACAGACATCGACAACGGGGTCGAGTTGGCGCACTTGGACGTGGCAGCCGAGATCGCCGTCGAGCGCGATCGGATGACGGCCGAGCTGATGCGCGATCTCGACGGGCGCACGGATGTGGCCGAGTTGGTCAGGCGGCGCAGCGCCGCGATCGACGAACTCCGCTCACGCGGCGGAGCGATGGAGGCTGACGAGCCGGACACTCCTCCCGGCGGGTTCATCATCCACGAGCAGACGATGCTGTGGCTTCCGGTGAGCCAGCGCCAGCGCCAGTAAGCGTCAGCGAAAGGCGCGGATCATCCACCGCATCCTTGCTCGCGAAGCCACGCGCGCGCTTCGTCTTCTGACGCGGATGCCGTCGCCGGCTGGTCCGGGTCGATGCTCTGCTCGTCGTGGTTGCGACCGGTCCGGTCGACGTAAGCACTCTCCGTGAGCACGAGCGTGGCCCCGTCGTAGAGCGTCGTGCTCGCATTCGCCGACGTGTAGCCTGCGCTGGGCGTGCCGAACGTGCGGACACCGTCGACTCCGCGGAAGGATGCGAGCACGGACTCGCCGCTCGATGCCGTTCTGTCGTCCTGCAGCACCGCGACGGGCACTCCGGTCGCCTTCGCTCGGTCGCCGACGTCCACGAAGACGTTCTCGCCCAGTGCCACCCCGTTCGGCCGCACCGTCACGACGGCGTCACTGCCGTGCCGGTCGCGGAACGACAGCGCCGGCCCGTCAGGAAGCAGCGCCGTCACCCCCGAGAGCATCGGATACATGTTGCCGCCGACGTTGCCGCGAAGGTCCACGAGCCAACCGCACGTGCCCGCCGCAGCCCGGTCGATCCCGTCTGCGACGGTGATCGCGTACGCGTCCTGGTCGTCCGCATCCGTGGAGAGCATCTCCGGCAGCACGACCGTGGTGATGCCGCCCTCGGAACTCACCGTCGGCGCCGGCACGGACGCGGTCGCCTCGGCGGATCGCTCCTCGCCCGAGGGGATGAAGCGCGAGTGCGGCCCGCCGGCGACCGCGACCGCCTCCCCGAGAGCGGGATACAGCTCGGCGTACGTTGAAGCATGCGCCGCGGCCTCGAGGAGCGCGGCGCGAACCGGCGGCCACTCGGCGCTGTCGGTGTGATAGCCGCGGTCGAGCCGCTCGACGGCGATCTCCGCGTACTTCTGCACCGACGGAGGAACCAGGTAGACGCCGAACCGGGGGCCGTAGACGTCGAGTGCGAAGACGCCGACGACTGTCACCGCCGCGAGCGCACCCACCGCGACGGTCGCGCCGACCAGACGCCGCCGACGACGGCGGCTCTTCCGCTCCGGACCTGCTGCTGTCATGTTTCTCGACCGTGGCACCCACCGATCGTCTCGATCTCTCAGCCTCGGCACATCGCCACTGCGATGTAGCCGCGCCAGCGGATGTCATTCCCGAGGAGGAGATCCGCGATCAGTCGGTGACGGCGAGCACCACCTGAGCGAAGGCGTACGCAGCACCGCCGACGGGCGGCGAGGGGTGGAGCAGCAGGTCCTGGCTGCGAGGCCCCCCGACCGGTAGAACAGAGGCCGCACCGCGTGACCGGGAAGGCGAAGGACACATGATCGATCGAGACACGCTCGCCGCATTCCTGAGGATGCGGCGAGAGGCGCTGCAGCCCTCGGATGTCGGGCTGCAGCGGGGCGAGCGCCGCCGGACTCCGGGGCTGCGCCGCGAGGAGGTCGCCGCCCTCTGCAACATGTCGACGGACTACTACGCCCGTCTCGAGCGCGGCAACGGGCCCCGCCCGTCGGAGCAGATGCTCGCCGCGATCGCACAGGGGCTGCATCTGACGCTCGGCGAGCGCGACCACCTCTTCCGACTTGCCGGACACGCGCCGCCCCCTCGCGGGCCCGCGAGCGATCACGTCAGCCCGGGTCTGCTGCGCATCCTCGATCGGCTGCACGACACTCCGGCGGAGATCGTGACAGAGCTCGGCGAGACCCTGCGCCAGACGCCGCTGAGCATCGCTCTCGTCGGCGATGCGACCCGGCACACGGGAGATGCCCGCAGCCTCGGCTACCGCTGGTTCACCGACCCGTCGGCGCGAGAGTCGTACGACGCGGCGGAGTATCAGGTCCTCTCCCGGGTGTACGCGGGAGGTCTGCGCGAGATCGTGGCACGGCGCGGCCCGTCGTCGCGCGCGGCCGCGCTGGCGGCGTCGCTCAGAGAACGCAGCGCGGAGTTCCGCTCTCTCTGGGATGCCCAGCAGGTCGGCATCGCTCCGCCCGAGGTCAAGCGGTTCCGGCATCCGGAGGTCGGCGCGCTCGAGCTGCAGTGTCAGACCCTCCTCGACCCCGATCAGTCGCACCGCCTGCTCGTCTACACCGCGGCGCCCGGGAGCGAGAGTCACGACAAGCTGCAGCTGCTGGCCGTCATCGGCGCCGGCGCAGGGGCGACCTGACGATCAGTGGATGAGCCGGCTCTGGATGCCGCCGCGCGCCGCGATCAGCATGGGACGAGCGGACCGCCCGGTCCGCGCGAACGATGGAGGAACCATGACCCGCGGCACCGCTCCCCTCTCCGACCTGCATGGACGGTTCGCCGTCGTCACCGGCGCGACCGACGGCATCGGCCGGGTGATCGCGACACGGCTGGCGGCCGCCGGAGCGACCGTCGTCCTGCCGGCACGGTCCCCCGCCAAAGCCGAGGCAGCCCTCGACGGCATCCGCCGTGCCGTGCCGGGCGCCGAGGTCACGACGCGTCCGCTCGATCTCGCCTCGCTCGACTCGGTCGCCGCGTTCACGCGCGACCTCGTGGCGGCGGGCCGACCCGTCGATCTGCTCGTCAACAACGCCGGTGTGATGCACCCCGGCTCACGGCGACCCACCGCGGAAGGCTTCGAGCTGCAATGGGGCGTGAACCACCTCGGCCACGTGGCGCTCACCCTCGGACTGCTGCCATTGCTGCGCGCCGGCGGAGCGCGCGTGACGCACCAGACGAGCGTCGCGGCCCGCTCGGGCGGGCTGAACTGGGACGACCTCGACTGGCGGCGCGGCTACGACGACATGGCCGCGTACCGGCAGTCGAAGATCGCCGTCGCCCTCTTCGCCCGCGAGCTCGACGCGCGCAGCCGCGCCGGCGGATGGGGCGTGTCGAGCAACATCGCACACCCCGGCGTCAGCCCGACGAATCTGCTCGCGGCGCAGCCCGGGATGGGCCGGGCGAAGGCGTCTCCGGGCCGGGCGCTGATCGTCGCGCTCTCGCGCGTGGGGCTCGCCGGCACCGTGCCGGGCGCGGCGGAGCCCGCGCTGGTCGCGGCAGCCGGCCCCGATTCCCGCGGCGACGAGTTCTACGGCCCACGTCGCGTCATCGCGGGTGCACCGCGTCGCCAGGAGTTCTGGGCGCCGTTCCGCGACCTCACCGACGGACCGCGTCTGTGGGATGCCTCGCTCGAGATGATCGGCGAGCGGTTCGCGATCTGAGCGGGACGGGCGCGGGGTGGCCATGGGCGACGGGCGGTCTCGGCTACTCCGCCGGCGGTTCCCCTTCACCGCACGCAGAGACGCCCAGCAGGGAGACGACCGTGCGGCCGTCCAGATCGATCACCTGGACATCGAGGATCATGCCGCTGGAGTGCTTCAATGCGATGGCAGGCACCGATACCTCGACCGTCTCGAACTCGCGGAACCCGTCACCCAGACGATCCGGGAGCGCTTCGATGAAGGCCGATCCGTTGAACCCCGCTTCGGGGGCAACGGTCCAGCGCGTCGAGTAGTAGAAGGAGTTTTCGGCGCACTCCAGGTAGGGCGAGTTGGACGGCAGGACCTCCGGGACCCCGCCGGGAACCTCATCCGCGACGCGCTGCATCATCGCGTCCGTATCAGCACGCACCTCATCGATCGTCGGCCGACCTGTCATGACACAACCAGTGATCGTCGTCGCTGCCAACGCGAGTATCGCTGAAAGCGCGACGCCTTTCGCGCGCCTCGAGGGCGGCATCTCGGAAGCGGCGTTTGCGCCGTACGGTGGTCTTTCCAGGGTGGGGATCATCTCGCCGGAGGCTGTCCTACCCCGCAGGGAGTCAGACCGAGCAGGTCGACAACGAGGCCTCCATCGACGTCGAGAACTATCACGTCGAGCAGGGCACCGCTGACGTGATCCAGAGCGACGGCGGGCGACGTGATGTCCACCGTCTCAGCGACCACGAAGTCCTCGCCTAAGCGACTAAGAAGAGCCTCCACGAACGCCTCCCCGTCAAACCCGGGGCCCGGCGTGACCCCCCAATGAAGAGTGGCCCAGTACGTGTCGTCGCCGCACGCAACGTAAGACGGGTCAGGGGTGGCGACCTCCACAACCCCACCCGGAACCTCGTCCGCGATCTGCTGCATGACAGCCTCGGTCTCAGCCCGCACGTCTTCGAGCGTCGGTCGCTCCGCCACTGCACACCCCGACAGGGCCACGGCTGCCAGCGCGCCGATGAGGGCGGCCGACGAGGTGCGCGTGGCTGTCATAAGAAAATCCGTTCGCAGGTGACACCCCATCACACTCCCTCAGGATCGCCATCACCGCATGGCGCGAGACCGAGAAGATCCACGACAATGTCTCCTTCAACTCCCAGTACCTTGACGTCGAGGACAGCCCCGCTGGCGTGATCAAAGGCCACGGCTGGGGACCTGATGTCCACCGTCTCGGCGACCACGAAATCAGAGCCAAGGCGGCCGGGCAGCGCATCAACGAATGCTTCGCCGTCGAAACCAGGCTGTGGAGTGACCGCCCAACGGTTGATGGAGTAATACCCGCCGCCATCGCAAGCCAGGTAAGCCGAGTCGGGAGTTCGCACCTCGACGACACCTCCGGGGATCTCGTCCGCGATTCGTTGCATCGCTGCCTCAGTATCCGCTCGCGCCTGTTCGAGCGTCGGTCTTCCTGCCATCGCGCACCCCACCATCGTCATGCCCGCCAGCGTCAGAACTGCAGTGACCGACACTGCACGGGACCGCCTCATCGATTCGCTGCTCATTCGGTCGGCGGCTCGCCATCGCCGCATGGCGTGAGTCCAAGAAGGTCGACAACAACACCGCCGTCCGACTCGAGAACCACGACGTCGAGGACCGCGCCGCTGACGTGGTTGAGGGCCACGGCCGGGGACTTGATGTCCACCACCTCGGCAACAACGAAGCCATCACCCAATCGCGCGGGCAACGCGTCGACGAACGCTTCACCGTCGAACTCGGGCCCTGGCGTGACAACCCAATGGTTGATCGAGTAATACCCGCCACCGTCGCAGGCCAGGTAAGCCGAATCAGGGGTACGAACCTCGACAACACCATCGGGAACCTCGTCCGCAATCTGCTGCAACACGGCCTGAGTCTTAGCCTTCGCCCGCTCGAGCGTCGGTCGTCCTGCCATCGCACACCCCGCCATCGTCGTCGCCGCCAACGTGAGGAGTGCCGAAAGCGCGACGCCTCTCGCCCGCCTCCAGTGAGGCATCGCGGAAGCGGCGTCTGCGCCGCCCGGTCGTGTCGCAAAGGTCGAGATCATCTCGCCGGAGGCTCCCCCACCCCACAGGGAGTCAGACCGAGCAGATCGACGACAATGCCTCCGTCGACCTCGAGAACTTTCACGTCGAGCAGGGCGCCGCTGGCGTGATCGAGAGCGACAGCAGGTGATGTGATGTCCACGGTCTCAGCGACCACGAAGTCTTTGCCGACGCGACCGGGGAGGGCATCGACAAACGCCTCCCCGTCAAACTCAGGCCCCGGCGTCACGCCCCAACGAAGAGTGGCGTAGTACGTCTCGTCGCCGCATGCGAGGTGGGTCGGGTCAGGGGTGGCGACCTCCACAACGCCGCCCGGGACCTCGTCCGCGATCTGCTGCATGACAACCTCGGTTTCAGCCTTCGCCTGCTCGAGCGTCAGTTGATCCGCCATCGCGCACCCCACCATCGTCATAGCGGCCAGCACCAGAACAACAATGGCCGAGAAGACGCGTCTAGGTGAGGTCGCGCGAAGGCTCATCGGCGGCATCCCCTCACACCCCCCATCGTTATGCCGGTCAATACCCACTGGGTCATCTGTCGGTCGGAGCCATGCGAGGCATTGCGTCCCACCTGGACAACCGCCGCGACAGGCGGTTTCGGCTACTCCGCCGGCGGTTTCCCTTCACCACACGCAGAGACGCCCAGCAGGGAGACGACCGTGCGGCCATCCAGATCGATCACTTGGACGTCGAGGAGCATACCGCTGGAGTGCTTCAATGCGATGGCGGGCACCGATACCTCGACCGTCTCGAACTTGCGGAACCCGTCGCCCAGACGAGCCGGGAGCGCTTCGATAAAGGCCGGACCGTTGAACCCTTCTTCGGGGGCAACTGTCCAGCGCGTTGAGTAGTAGAAAGAGCTCTCGGCGCACTTCCAATAGGGCGAGTCGGACGGCCGAACCTCCGGAACCCCGCCGGGAACCTCATCCGCGACGCGCTGCATCATCGCGTCCGTATCAGCACGCACCTCATCGATCGTCGGCCCACTTGCCATCACGCACCCCGTCATCGTCGTTGCAGCCAAAATGAGGATCGCCGTGGCCGCGACATTCTTGAGCCCTCTCAACGCCCCGCCGCTTCCGCGAGGACCGGGAAGCCCGCGGTTCACCCCGGCAGCTCACCTCTTGCACATGGAGCGATCGCGTAGACGTCAACGACCTCGGCCCCATCGACGCCGGCGACGATGACATCCAGGATGATCCCGCTCGCATGGTTCAGAGCGACCGCCGGGAACGAAATGTCGACGACCTTCTCGTCGACGACGAAATCTTCGCCCAGACGGTCGGGGAGGTCGCGAACGAAATCCGCACCATCGAAGGGCCGGTCTGGCGTCACCCCCCACCGGGCGCTGTAGATGTATGCGCCTTCTCCGCAGGCCAGGTAGGGCGATTCTGCGGAGAAATCCTCGATAGTGCCGCCTGGAACTTCATCAGCGATCGTTTGCATCACCGTCTCGGTCATTGCGCGTGCCTCGTCGAGTGTCATCTGCTCTCCTGATGTACAGCCCGTTATGAGCAGCGCTGTCAGGATCCCGAGGGCAACTCCGACGGCCCGACGGCGGCTCATCGTGTTAGCTCGTACAAGATTCGGTTGACCTCACGGCGCGTGCGCGGATTGAGCTGCGCGTCTGTTGACAATAGCCAGTTATGTTGTTCGATGGGATCCCCCGCGGTTATCCCGGAATCGAGCTCAGTGATGCCATTCTCATGCGATGGGGCGATGGCATACCCCAGCGGGCCGACTTGCACGCCGTCGAGATAACGGTTGACGTCATGGGGGCCTTGAATGGCGTAGTACTCAGTGCCGTCGCGGGCTTCCCAACCCTCCAGCATCCCGATCCCACCTAGCAGCACGCGTGCCTGAAAATCGGCGCCCGCAGATTCCGCCGCACCGCCGATGGCGGTCCCGAAGGAGTGCTCTAGCGACATCAACGGCGTGTCGCCCACGACGACGTCGAGCTCGTTCTCGAAAGCTGCGTACCGACTGCCGAGAGGAAGCGCCCAGAAGTTCACCTGTGGTCCCTGCGTGACAATTGTCTCGGGCGCGAGGTGGGGGAAGAATCCCTGCTTCAGAACGAATCCGGCGACATCAACCCCGATGGGCCCCTCGTCAACAACCAGCTCGGTGAGCGCGGTGATCCCTTCCTCACCAGTGGAGGAGTAGAAGCTCTCCATCGTCGTGTTGGTCCCGGGCATGAAACTCATGATGACATCCGCTTTCCCGACGTCACCGAACATCTCGATGATCTGCTGCCGGTCCCGGTCGTAGTGGTAGAGCGACACGTCTCCTGCCACCACGCGCTCGAGGTAGGCGATCTCGGAGTCAAGAGCGGCAAGGCGATCAACGTACTGCTGCTCGTTGAACTGGTGGATGATCTGCCTCAACAACCACGGGTCGGCCAGCCTGGAGAGAGGGCTAAGGATCGGCGGCCCCTCACCGGTGAGCAGGGTTCGCTCCCGCAGGAGGCCCTCCAGATTCGCCGCGGCCACGAGACGATTCGCCGCTTCGCGAACGACAGCCGGGATGCCACCGAGGGTTCCGATCAACTCGGGGATACCGTTCACCAGCAGGGTCCGGGTTCCGTCGACGAGCGCGCCCCACCAGGTCGCGACCTCCGCCGGAGGGACACTGCGGATCAGGTCGAGGACTTCCGGGTGCACGGCGACGAGCGCCCGAAGGTCCGCCTCCGACAGCGACGCGACCAGCGTCAGCAGCCCGCCGCGTGGGATAGCCGCAGCACCCCCGCGAGCGAACACTCCCAGCGCGCCTCGAACGTCTCGGGATGACAGCGCGGACATCAGCGCGTCGTCGGCCGCGGCACGCCTCTCGCACAGCGCATCCCATTCCGCCTCCACGGCGTCGAGAGCATCCCGGGCGTCGCCGAGCTCGATCTCCAACGCACGAGCGCGAGCAACAGGCTCGGGAAACGAGACGTAATTGTTCGACGACTCCGCCCGCGCAACCCGCAGCTGGCCACGGAGCTCCTCGCGCTCATCCGCGACAACAGCGCGGCGCCCGGCGAGCGAGTCCTGCTCGTCCTTGATCGCGCGAACCACCTCCGCATATCCCCTCAGCGCACCGGCCGCGGCGCTCATGCCCGTCGCCAGCACCAGCAGATCGGGCTCCACCGCCGCCACCTGGCGCTGGAAAGCATCGTGAGCTTCGCCCGACCACGAACCGGATGCCGCCTCCGCTGCGGAACGAACGCTCGTCTGCGACGAACGGATGCTCTCTGCCCGCTCTCCCCAGTCGTCGGCCATGGCAGCCATCGCGGAAGGGTCGCCGGCGCCAGGGTCATTCCGGTCGACCATCAGTACGCCATGACTCCGTCGAGCTGAGTGAACTCGTTCGCCGATGCCTCCGGGCGCCGACCAACGGTCACCAACGTCTCGCTCGCGACCGCCGCGCGAATGCTGTGCTCGGTAGCGACATCCTGCAGAACAGACGCGACCTCGTTCGACCCGATCACGCTCTCGCTGACGTATCCGAGCTCGCCGGAGTTCCTCACAGCGCGGCCCGCCGCACCGATCGTGGTTGCCGACGAGCGAAGCGTGTCGAAATGCACGGAAACGTCGGTCATGCCACCCTCCTCAAGGCATGGCCAGCCTATGAGCGCAGTCGAAGAAGCGAATCGCCCAAACGGATGAGAATTCCTCGGCCAAGGCTCGCCAGCGCGAACGCAGAAGCCCCGGTCGCAGCTGGTGCTGCGGGTGTACCTGACCCTAGCCGGATCGGTTCAGCCTCCCGCAGGCGGCTCGTCGCGAGTTTGGCGTCGGTGCAGGGAGGAAAGGATGACGAAGAGAACCGCCCCTCCACCGACGCCGCCGATCAGCCCTGACCAGAACTCCTGCCCCAGAGCAATCGCCCAGATCATACGAACAAGTCCGAGGACCACGACCAGCAGGAATGCCGCAATCAGGAGTTGGAATCGCCTGCCCAGTTTCGACGCGCGTGCCCGCACGGATCGACTCCGCCAGACGAGTTCAGGCGTCGCAGTCGTCGCGCCTCATCCTCTAGCTCCAGGGTTCCCAGCGTGTTGAGCGCCTCCACAGTGGGATGCTGCAACAGCAGGCCCTCTCGAGCGCGCTGCCGGAGCTCGTCGTCGATCTCGTCAGCGACCCGAAGGCAGCGAACGCCCACGAGACGAGCATTCCGACAGTCAGTGCCGCGCTGGCCGCCGAGCCTATGCACGGTCGCGGCCCTACCCCGATGATGGGTTCGGAGGCGCATCGAACTATGGAAACACCTCAGCCACCGACGGATCCTGCAGCTCGTCGGCGAAACCACCAGCTCATGATCGCGGGCGTTCTCTGCTACCCCGTGGCGGGACTGTTGCTGCTACATGCGCTCGGCGAGCCCGGCGCCCCGTTGCCCTGGGTACTCCTGGGGCTGTGGGTAGCTCTCGCAGGTGCTGCGAACGTGTTCGCCTGGAAGCGTTACTACAAGCGATACCCGCCGCAGCCATGGCCGGGCTCGCCGCAGAACCGCGGCTGACAGCACGACCCAGATCCGCACCAAGACCGCACCACACACGCCCCACACATGCAGAAAACCCCCGGGTAACCGGGGGTTTTCATGGCGGTGACGGTGGGATTTGAACCCACGGTAGGGGGTTACCCTACACAACTTT
This sequence comes from Microbacterium sp. BDGP8, assembly GCF_029991045.1. Lineage (NCBI taxonomy): Bacteria > Bacillati > Actinomycetota > Actinomycetes > Micrococcales > Microbacteriaceae > Microbacterium > Microbacterium sp. BDGP8. The sequence continues at coordinate 3,073,278 of NZ_CP120712.1, forward strand.
TCGAGAGTTGCACCTTCGGCCGCTCGGACACGTCACCGCCGACCAGCTTACGACATCCGAGGCGATGCTGCGAACCACGGCGTCCCCGGCCGGGCGTAGCGTGTGTCTGTGACGCGATCATCGGCCCCGCAGACAGCTCTCATCGTCGCGATCGCGTCGCTCGCGTCATCCGTCGCGTTCCTCGACAGCACGATCGTGAACGTCGCGCTCCCCGCGATCGAACGCGAGCTCGGCGGCGGTCTCGCGACGCAGCAGTGGGCGGTCGACGCGTACCTGCTGACGCTGTCGTCGCTGATCCTGCTCGCGGGCTCCGTGAGCGACGCCTACGGGCGCCTCCTCGTGCTGCGCATCGGGCTGGTCGGCTTCGGTGTCGCCTCGGTCGCGGTGGGACTCGCGCAGGATCCGGTCTTCCTGATCGCCGCGCGCGCCGTCCAGGGCGCGGCGGGCGCCTTCCTCGTGCCGAGCTCGCTCGCCCTCATCACATCGCTCCTCCAGGGCCACGAGCGCTCTCGCGCCATCGGCCTGTGGACGGCCTTCACGACCGGTGCCTCGCTCGTCGGGCCGCTGCTCGGCGGTCTCTTCGTCGACCTGCTGTCCTGGCGCTACGCGTTCCTCATCAACGTCCTGCCGGTGGCCGTCACGCTGTGGCTCGTCGCACGACTCCCCGTGCACGACGAACGCCGAGCCGATGCGGGCATCGACTGGTTCGGCGCGGTCCTGTGCACGGCGGGCTTGGGCGGCATGGTCTTCGCACTGATCGAGCAGCCGAACCTCGGCTGGGCCTCCCCCGCGATCTGGATGCCGCTGGCCGGCGGCGCCGTGATGTTCGCGGCCTTCCTGCTGCGGCAGCGCACGTCGCGGCATCCGATCCTGCCCCTCGGGCTCTTCCGGGCGCGCAACTACTGGACCGGCAACCTCGCGACGCTGTTCGTCTACGCCGCCCTTTCGCTCAACGGCTTCGTCGTCGGCGTTTACCTGCAAGAGGGCGCCGGCCTCAGCGCGACGCTGGCCGGCCTCGCGAGCCTGCCGACGACGGTGCTGCTCATCGTTCTGAGCCCGTGGGCCGGCTCGCTCGCGGAACGCCTCGGCGGACGCCTGTTCATGACCGTCGGCCCGCTCGTCATGGCCGGCGGCGCACTGATGCTGCTGCTCGTCGGCGAGCGCTTCGACTACTGGTGGCAGGTGCTGCCCGGCCTCGTCGTGTTCGGGCTCGGGCTCGGCGTGACCGTCTCGCCGCTGACCTCGACGATCCTCGGCGCGATCGACTCCGAGCGCTCGGGCATCGCCTCGGCGGTCAACAACGCCGTCGCGCGGGTCGCGGGCCTCGTGGTCATCGCCTTCCTCGCACCCATCGTGGGCGGCGCGCTCGACCTCGACGGATTCCACCGAGCAGCGATCGTCACCGCCGCGCTCATGGCCGCGGGCGGACTCATCGCCTTCACCGGCATCCGGAACAGCGCACCCTCAGCTGCAGCAACCCCGTCCGCGGCTGACTGACGCTCAGGCCGGCGAGCGCTCCGCCGCGAGCGGCCCGAGCACCGACAGCATCCGCAGCTTCTCCGCCGCTTCCGACCCGGGCTCCGGGGTGAGGGTGAGGAGGGCTTGTGAGCGGTCCTCCGTGAACAGCACCTGGCAGTCGACCTCGATCTCGCCGACGGCCGGATGCACGACGACCTTGTGATCGGCGAAGCGCTCGGCGACCTCCTCGAGGTCCCAGAGCCGCGCGAACTCGGCGCTCCGCTCGCGCAGGTCATCGACCAGACGCGCGGCCCGCGACCCTGCGCCACCCCGGCCCGCGACGGCGCGCAGGTTCGCCACGATGGCCCGGCTCTGCCGGTCGTGATCGGATGCCGGGTACACCGCCCGCTCGCTGATGGGATGCACGAACCAGCACCAGGCACCGCTGCGTTCGGGTCCGATGCGCCGTTCACGCGCGCCGAACAGAGCCCGCGCGAGATCGTTCTGCGCGAGAGTCTCGTCGAGCTCGGTGATCACGAGCGCCGGGATGTCGTCGAGCCGATCGAGCACCCGCTGCAGCGCCGGCGCGACGTGATCGGCGGCTCCGGAACGCTCGGGCGGCGTGTGCCCAGCGAGGCGGTGCAGGTGGTCGCGCTCGGAACGCGAAAGCCGCAGCGCCCGCGTGAGCGAGGCGAGCATCTGCAGGCTCGGCTGCGGCCCGCGCTCCTGCTCGAGGCGCGTGTAGTAGTCGGCGCTCATCAGGGCGAGCTGCGCCACCTCCTCGCGTCGGAGCCCCGCCACACGGCGGCGCTCTCCGGACGGCAGCCCGACATCCTCCGGACGCAGTCGCTCGCGGCGCGCGCGGAGGAATCGGGCGAGAGCGGCACGGTCCACGCATCCATTGTGAACGCGGCGACCCGCCCGAGCCAGGGACCGCCGCTCCCCCGTTCGGGCGTGCCTGGATGCATCAGGATGCCGCGACGAGAGTCGGGGCATGGACATCACCGGACGCACCATCTTCATCCCCGGCGCGACGAGCGGCATCGGCCGGGCGCTCGCCATCGCCCTCGCCGAGCGCGGCAACACGGTCATCGTCGGCGGGCGCCGTCGCGAGCTCATCAACGACCTACGCTCGTCGCACCCGGGCATCGACGGCCTCGAGATCGACACATCGGATGCCGCATCCATCGAACGCGCCGCCGCCGAGGTTCTGGAACGGCATCCCGATCTCGACGTGCTCGTCACGATGGCGGGCATCATGAACGCCGAGGACTGGACCTCTCCCGCGGGCTTCGTCGACAGCGCCGAACGCACCGTCACCACGAACCTGCTGGGACCGATCCGGCTCATCGGCGCGTTCATCGAGCACCTGCTGACACGCCCCGCCGCCACGATCATGACCGTCTCGTCGGGCCTGGCCTTCGCTCCGCTCGCCGCCACCCCCAGCTACAACGCGACGAAGGCCGGGATCCACATGCTGAGCGAATCACTGCGCCTGCAGTACGCAGGATCGCCGGTGTCGATCGTGGAGCTCGTGCCGCCGGCCGTGCAGACCGACCTCATGCCCGGTCACGCCGAGAACCCGCAGGCGCAGCCGCTCGACGAGTTCGTCGACGAGGTGATGTCGATCCTCGAGCGGGATGCCGACGTGCGCGAGGTGCTCGTCGAGCGCGTCGAGTTCCTGCGCCACGGCGAAGCACGCGGCGACTACGCCGACGTCGTGCGCGCACTCAACGCGAGCGACCCGCACGCGGGGCAGCGAGGGGGCCGGTAGCGACTCTCATTCGCCCCTGCCAGACTGAGATCATGAGCGCGATCGAGAACTCCAAACTCACCGTCGTCGGCGCGGGCGCCGTCGGATCCAGCGTGGCCTACGCGGCCCTCATCCGGGGATCGGCCCGTCACGTGGCCCTCTACGACATCGCGACCGAGAAGACCGAGGCAGAGGTGCTCGACCTCGCGCACGGGGCACAGTTCACGGGTTCGAGCGACATCATCGGCGGGTCCGACATCTCGGTCGCCGAGGGCTCGCACGTCGTCGTCATCACCGCGGGCGCGAAGCAGAAGCCCGGGCAGACGCGCACCGAGCTGGCGGGCGTGAACGCGGGCATCATCGCCTCGATGATGCCGCAGCTGCTCGACGTCGCCCCCAACGCGACCTTCGTCATCGTGACCAACCCCTGCGACGTGCTCACCGTCCTGGCGCACGAGGCCACCGACCTGCCGCCCGAGCGCATCTTCGCCTCGGGCACCGTGCTCGACACCTCGCGCCTGCGCTGGAAGATCGCGCGTCGCGCCGGCGTCTCGATCTCGAGCGTGCACGCGTACATCGTCGGCGAGCACGGCGACACCGAGTTCCCGCTGTGGTCGCACGCCACCATCGGCACGGTGCCGATCCTCGACTGGGTGCCGCTCGACGGTCAGCCCAAGTTCACGAAGGAGGAGCTCGACCAGATCGCCATCGACGTCCGCGACGCCGCTTACAAGGTGATCCAGGGCAAGGGCGCGACGAACTACGCCATCGGCCTCTCGAGCGCGCGCATCGTCGAGGCGATCCTGCGTGACGAGGATGCCGTGCTGCCCGTCTCCACAGTGCTGCGCGACTTCCACGGAGTCGACGGCATGGCGCTGTCCGTGCCGTCGGTCGTCAACCGCCGGGGCGCGTTCCCCGTGCGGGAGATCGAGTTCTCCGAGCGCGAGCTCGAGCTGTTCCAGCACTCGGCAGCGGCGCTCAGCGAGGTCGCGACCTCCCTGCGCGGCTGATCAGTCGGTACGCCGATACATCCGTCGGACCGGCGGTGCTGGTGTCGTCCCGGAGCCCCGGGAAGACGACATCCGCACCGCCGGTCCGACAGTTGTATCGGGGCGAGGCTCGCGAGGGGCCGGTGACCGAGGGATGTCGGAGGTCGCGCCTACCCTGGACGCATGGCCTCTCGACGTCCCGCCGCCACCTCGGCCTTCAAGTGCACAGAATGCGGGTGGACGACGGCCAAATGGGTCGGCCGCTGCGGTGAATGCCAGCAATGGGGCACGGTCGTCGAGGCGGCGACGCAGACCGGCATCACGTCGACCGTGACGGCGGTGAGCCCCGGCGCTGCCCGCGCTGCTCGTCCGATCACCGAGATCGACACGACCGAGGCGCCTCGACGTTCGAGCGGCGTCGGCGAGTTCGACCGCGTGCTCGGCGGTGGCGTCGTCCCCGGCGCGGCGATCCTGCTGTCGGGCGAGCCCGGCGTCGGCAAGTCGACCCTGCTCCTCGAGGTCGCCGCACAGTCCGCCCGCTCGGGTCGGCGAGTGCTGTACGTCAGCGCGGAGGAATCGCTCGGCCAGGTCCGCCTGCGGGCCGAGCGCACCGGCGCGCTGCACGACGCCCTCTACCTCGCGAGCGAGACCGACCTCGCCACGGTGCTGGGTCACGTCGACGAGGTGCGCCCCGACCTCCTCATCGTCGACTCGGTGCAGACGGTGTCGTCGTCGCTGTCCGACGGGGTCGCGGGCCAGCCGAGCCAGGTGCGAGAGGTCGCGTCGACGCTCATCCGCGTCGCGAAGGAGCGTGACCTCCCCGTCCTCATCGTCGGACACGTCACGAAGGACGGGTCGATCGCCGGCCCCCGGGTGCTCGAGCACCTCGTCGACGTCGTCTGCCAGTTCGAAGGCGACCGCCAGACCTCGCTCCGGTTCGTCCGAGCGCTGAAGAACCGCTTCGGGCCGACGGATGAGGTCGGATGCTTCGACATGACGGGCGACGGCATCGCGGAGGTGCCCGATCCGAGTGCCCTGTTCCTCGGGCACGGCGACCCCGTGCCGGGCACGTGCGTCACGATCGCGCTCGAGGGGCGTCGCGCCCTGCCGGTAGAAGTTCAGGCGCTGACGCTCAAGACCGGGGCACCCAACCCCCGCCGTGTCGTCAGCGGTGTCGACAGCGCCCGCGTCGCGATGATCCTCGCCGTGCTCGAGAAGCGCGGCGTCGCCGTCACGAGCGACCAGGACGTCTACGTCTCCACCGTGGGAGGTGTACGCCTCGTCGAGCCTGCCGCAGACCTCGCCATCGCCATCGCCATCGCGGGCGCCGTCGGCGGCAGGGCCGTGTCGCGACAGGTGGCGGCCTTCGGCGAGCTCAGCCTCGCCGGGGAGATCCGGCCGGTCACGCAGTCGAGCCAGCGACAGTCCGAAGCGAAGCGCATGGGCTACACCGCCGTGGTGGATGCCTCATCCCGCACGATCGGCGGTGCGATGCGCGACCTGCAGGTGCGCCAGCCCGTAGCATCCGCCGCCGACGCCGGCTTCTGACCGGCCCCCCGACTCACCTGGCAGCTCACGCCCCCACCCACGCATCGAGGGGGCACCAACTGCCAACCCAAACTCGGAGCCCCAACCCACCCCGACTCACCTGGCAGCTCACGCCCCCACCCACGCGCCGAGGGGGCACCAACTGCCAACCCAAACTCGGAGCCCCAGCCCCAGCCCCAGCCCCAGCCCAAACCACGAGCCCGAGGTTAGGCGTCGAGGGCGGCGATCACGTCCTGGAGGGCAGCCTGCATCGGGTGCGGGCCGGCGATGTCGAAGAACACGGTGCTGATCTCGGCCTCGTGCACGCCGAGGAAGGCGCGCAGGCCCCCGGGCGACTGCAACGCCACGTGGGCGGGAAGCGCCGCCGGCTTGTGCGCCGCATCGCTGAACAGCAGCAGCGCGACATCGCCGGTGTTCGGATCGCGATACGTCCAGATCTCACCGACGTCGCGCGGATCGTCACGGTTCCCGGGTCGCATGAGCGGCACCACCGTCGGACCGTGCCGCAACGCGAATGCGAGGGCAGCCATGTCTTGCGTCTGCAGGGCGTCTGCGAGCTGCGGGTTGCGGAACTCGGGCAGCGGCTTCTTCGCGCCGCGCTTCTTTCCAGCCATCACCTCAGCCTAGAGAGAGAAGGGGCCCTCTCGAACTCTTCATTGGGGACTGAGGAAATCGAGAGGGCCCATCGCTCACCCGAGGTGGGGATCCGTCGTCGCGATTCTGGGGGGTTTCGCGACTACTCGCTGCTGGGGACAGCGGGGGTCCTCGGGGAACTGCATCCAGGTTACGGCCGGGCTCGCCGCCTGTCGCCCTCTCTCCGGTGAGAAAAGTCTCACGTCGGTGAACGCGTCAGCGCAGCACGAACTGACGTTCCTGTTGCGCAGCCAGCCCGCCGATCTCAACTGCCAGGTTGAAGTAGCCCGCGGGCGCTGCCGGACGCTCCGCGTCGCACGTGTCGACCGACGAGCGGGTGCGGTCCCAGGTGATCGGAGTCACGCTCGACACCGTCTGGCCGGGGTCGATCTGCACGACCTGATCGCTCGACTCGCTCTGGCAGTCCGTCGAACGCCACCATACGTCGGGTCCGCTCGCGACCGTGAGCTTCTGCGTCGCCGTGCCCACATTGAGCAGGCAGGGAGCCGAGCCGGAGTTCGTGAGCGAGATGGACAGCTGCGGCAGTTCGCCGGCTCCGTAGGACTCCTTGTCGGTGACCGCCGAGACCTGGACCGAACGAGCGGAGCACGCCTCGACCTCGGCCGGCGTCGCGTCCGACGACGGCTGCGGCGCACTGGGGGATGCCGCGGGCGTGGGCTGATCCGCGGGCGGTGACGCCGGTGCCTCACCGGCATCCGACGACCCAGCCGGAGCGGGAGTGCTGTCCGCTGCCGATCCCTCCCACGGTCGCCAGAACGCGAGCACGACAGCGGCGATGAGCACCAGCACGACGAGCAGCAGCACGAGACGTCGCCGGCGGTAGACCGCGGGCGAATGACGGCGTCGGGGCGGCGTGTCGGTCATGAAGCCAGGGTAGGCCGCAGGTCGGATGCCGCCCGGGCGGCACGCCTACAGGTGCTTGAGCATCCGGGTGTTGCCCAGGGTGTTCGGCTTGACGTGCGCGAGGTCGAGGAACTCGGCGATGCCCTCATCGGGGCTTCGCAGCAGCTGCGAGTACACATCGGCGTCGACGATCTGCTCGCCGATCGCCTCGAACCCGCGCCGCGCGAAGAAGTCGACCTCGAAGGTGAGGCAGAACAGGCGCGAGAGACCGAGCTCGCGAGCGCCCTGCTCGAGCCGGTCGACGATGGCGCCGCCCACCCCACGGTGCAGCCACTCGTCCACGACGATGAGGGTGCGCACCTCGCCGAGGTCCTCCCACATGACGTGAAGGGCGCCGCATCCGATCAGCTGCCCGTCGGCCTCGGCGACGACGAACTCCTGCACCGACTCGTAGAGCACCACGAGGTCTTTGCCGAGCAGGATTCGTCGCTGCACCCAGGGGTCCAGCATCTCGCGGATGCCGCGGACGTCGCTTGCCTTCGCGGGGCGGACGACGAAGGCCGGGTCGTCTGAGCTCACGCCTCAACGATAGTCCGCGCCGGTAAGGTTGCCTCAGCCCGAGATCCCTCCCGCCTTGGAGTGCCGACGTGAGCGTGCTCCGTGATTACGCCGCCGCAGTGTCCCAGCCGACACTGCCTCTGTCGTCGCTTCCCCACGGCCCGGCCGACCTCTCGCGGTACGACGAGGTGGTCGATGCCGACGGCGGCCTCCGCCCCGCGTGGCAGTCGCTCGCCGGCCTCGCGCTGGCCCTGACGCCGTCCGAACTTTCGCGCGTCGAGGGAGAGATCACCCGCTTCCTCGCCGACGACGGTGTGACCTACGTCCGGCCCGACAGCGGCGCCCAGCCCTGGCAGCTCGACCCCGTTCCGCTCGTCGTCGACGCGGCCAGCTGGGCCCCGCTCGAGACGGGCCTCGCGCAGCGCGCCGAGCTGCTGAACGCCGTCCTCGCCGACCTGTACGGACCGCAGACCCTGCTCTCGTCGGGGATCGTCCCCGCCGCCGCGGTGCTCGGTCACGCGGGATTCCTCCGCCCCCTCGCGCGAGCGACCGCGGCCGACCGGCATCCGCTGCTGCTGTCGGGCACCGACCTCGGACGCGACGCCGACGGCGAATGGCGGGTGCTCGCCGACCGCGTGCAGGCCCCGTCTGGGCTCGGGTTCGCGATGGAGAACCGCCGCGTCATCTCGCAGGTGCTGCCCGACCTATACCAGCAGAGCGATCCGCACCGCATGGAGCCCTACTTCTCGGCGCTGCACGCGACGCTCGCCGCGTCGGCGCCCGAGGGCGTCACCGAGCCGCGCGTGGTCGTCCTGACGCCGGGGCCACACTCCGAGACCGCCTTCGACCAGGCCTTCCTCGCCCGGGGCCTGGGCCTGTCGCTCGTGCAGGGCAGCGACCTCGTCGTGCGCGGGGGGCGGGTGTGGATGAAGCCCACCGGCTGGCCCCGCCGCGAACCGACCGAGCAGGTCGATGTCATCCTGCGCCGCGTCGACGCGGAATGGTGCGACCCCCTCGAGCTGCGGTCCGACTCGCGCCTGGGTGTCGCGGGCCTCACCGAGGCGGTGCGCCGCGGAACCGTGCGACTGGTCAACGGGCTCGGGGCGGGCGTCCTCGAGAACCCGGCGCTCCTGCCCTACCTCCCGGCCGCGTGCGAAGCCCTGCTCGGGGAACAGCTCCGCCTCTCGGCGGTCCCGACGTGGTGGTGCGGCGACGAGGCGGCGCGCTCCGTCGTGCTCGAACGCGTCCGCGCCGGCGATGACTCCGTGCTCGTGCGTACGCTCGACGGGTCACGCCGGGATCTCACGGGGCTGGATGCCGCGGCCATCGCCGACCGCATCGAGGCGAACCCGCACCGATACGTCGGTCAGGAGCTGCTGCCCCTCTCGCAGGCCCCGGTCTGGACCGGCGAGGGCGCGCGTGCCCGGGCTCTGATCTTCCGCGCGTTCACCCTGCGCCACGGCTCGGCCTATCGCCCGCTTCTCGGCGGCCTCGCGACGGTGCGAGAGAGCCCCGACGCAGCCCCGACCACGAAGGACGTCTGGGTGCTGAAGGCCGCCGAGGGCGACGCGGACCAGGGCCTCGTCGAGATCGGTCCGCTCCCGGGCGGCCGCAGTGCTCCGAGCATCGCACCGCGTGCCCTGGACGACATGTTCTGGTCGGGGCGATACGCCGAACGGGCCGAAGACCTGCTGCGGCTCGTGCTCACGGCGCAGCAGCAGCTCGACCTCGCCGGCGCCGGCCGCGCCAGCCACACGAGCGCCCGCGTCCTGCGCGACGCCATCCACCGGCTCGCCGGTCCCGGACCGGATGCCGCTGACGCCGACTTCCGGTCGCTGCTGCTCGACGCGGCTCGGGTCGGGTCGACCGCCCACGCGCTCAGCCGACTGCGCGACGCGCTCGACGGTGTCCGCGACCAGCTGTCCGGCGACACGTGGCGCGTCTTCGCCGGCATCGAACGCGCCTCCCGCGCCCTGCGGGCGTCGCCGCACGCCCACCGCACGGCCGAGTCGGCGGGACGCATGCTCACGGTCGTGCTGTCGCTGCAGGGCGTGACCGCCAACATGATGCGCGACACCGGCTGGCACTTCATCGAGGCGGGACGCTTCCTCGAGCGCGCGCTTCAGGTGTGCCACATCCTGCGAGTCGTCGTCGACCGCCGCGACGCACGCACCGAGCGGGCCGTGCTCGAGGCGCTGCTCACCGCGTCGGAGAGCATCGTCACCCACCGCCGCCGGTTCCGTGGCGCGGTGCGCCTCGGCGACGTGCTCGACCTGCTGCTGCGCGACCCCGACAACCCCCGCTCGCTCGCGTTCTGCCTCGCCGAGCTGCGCACGCATCTCGCCGCAGCCCCCGCGTCGACGGGGTCGACACGCCCCGAGCGCTTGGTCGACGACCTCGAGAATCTCGTCGATGCGATCGACACGGACGCGCTGGGGGATGCCGTCGACGGCATCCGATCGTCCCTCGCCGAGCTGCTCGACGACCTCACGGCGCAGCTCGAACAGCTGGGCGACGCGATCGACGAGCTGCACTTCGAGAGCGGACCGCCCCCGGTCGCGCTGTCGTCGCTCGCCCTCATCGAGGAACTGATGGAGGCTCGCGCATGAAGCAGTACCGCGTCTGGCATCGCACCGCCTACACCTACAGCGATCCCGTCGAAGACAGCGTCGGGCAGTTCCACCTGATCCCACGCGAGCTGCCCGGGCAGCGGGTGCGCGAGGCGGAGGTCGTCGTCTCCCCCGCCCCGGGTGACATGCGTCGCGACTCCGACTACTTCGGCAACTGGTCGACGTACTTCCACGTCACCGACGCGCATGAGGCGCTGTCGATCGAGGCGTCGAGCGAGGTCGCGGTCACCGCTCCCGAGTACGACGCCGCTGCGCTCGCGCTTCCCTGGGAGACGGCGCGGCCGCTGCGGCATCCCGACCAGGAGGGAGCGTGGCGCGCGGCGGAGTTCGCGATGCCCTCGCCCCGCGTCGCGCAGTCGGAGGCCACCGCCGCCTACGGCGCGATCTCGCTCACCCCGGGGCGCCCGATCGGCGAAGCCGCGACCGACCTGATGCACCGCATCTACACCGACTTCGACTACGACAGCACCGCGACCACCGTCACCAGCACCGTCGCCGATGCGCTCGAGAAGCGGGCCGGCGTCTGCCAGGACTTCGCCCACGTCGCCCTCGCGTGCCTGCGCTCGCACGGCGTCGCGGCCCGTTACGTCTCGGGCTACCTCGCGACGCAGCCACCGCCCGGCAAGGAGCGGGTCTTCGGCGCCGACGCCTCGCACGCGTGGCTCGCGGTCTGGCTCCCGGGCACCGACCAGTGGCTCGCGATCGATCCGACGAACGACCAGTGGGCCAACGACCGCTACGTCACGGTCGCGTGGGGCCGCGACTACGGCGACGTCTCGCCCGTCAAGGGCATCATCTTCACCGAGGCGAAGACCTCGACCCTCCGCGTCTCGGTCGACGTCGCCCCGCTCGAGCCCTGACCCGCCGGGTGAGCTGCGCGCGCCGTGCGCGGATGCGAGGGATCAGCGGCGACACCCCGGGTCGAGGCATCCATCTCCGGGGTGTCGGCCACGATCGCTTGCATCCCGGCACGCCGGCGGACGCCGACCGACCACGGATGCCGGCGGGATCAGCGGCGTGCGGCGTACTCCGTCGCGGCGGCGACGAGGCTGAGGAAGAGCCGTCGGTCGGCGGCTTCCTCCTCGGGATGCCACTGCACGGCGACGAGGAAGTCCGAACCCGGCGACTCGATCGCCTGCGGCAGCCCCTCGCCGCTGCGTGCCGAGACCACGAGGTCCTCGCCGAGTCGGTCGATGCCCTGGTGGTGGTAGCTGCTCACGGTGAGCGAACCCGTGCCGACGAGCTCGGACAGCATCGTGCCGGCCGACACCGAGACCCCGTTCCGCGCGAAGACACCGCCGCCGAGCTGGTACCGGTCGGTGCCCAGCACGTCCGGAAGGTGTTGATGGAGCGTGCCCCCCGCGGCGACGTTGATGAGCTGCAATCCGCGGCAGATGCCGAGGACCGGGATGCCGCGCTCGCGGGCACCCCGCAGCAGAGCGAGCTCCCAGTCGTCGCGGTCAGGCCGCGCCGGATCCGTCAGAGGATGCCGCGCGGCCCCATACAGCTCGGGCTGCACGTCGAGGCCGCCCGTGAGCACGAGCCCGTCGAGCCGGTCGAGCACGACGTCGGCGGCGGGCCCGGGCGAGGGCTGCGGCGGCAGCAGCACCGCCGCGCCGCCCGAGGACGCGACCCGGTCGAAGTACTGCTGCGGTAGGAAGCTCGCCCGCACGTCCCACACCCCCTGCTGCGCGCGCTCGAGGTAGGTCGTCAAGCCGATGACGGGTCGGGGCGCCGTCGTCGCGTCTTCGCTGCTCACGCGCCGATCGTAGAGCCGTCGTGTTTCGCGCCGATCACACGCCGCAGCAGCCCACAGCCCTCCGGCTGCGTCGTGCGGCGTGTCCCGCCGACAGGCCCCGGAAACGCCGGAGGGGCGGATGCCGCAGCATCCGCCCCTCCGTACGACTCGTCGCTCGCGCGATCCCGGTCAGTCGCCGCTCGCAGCGATGTCGGGGGTCGCGGCGATCTCGCCGGCAGCGCCGACGCCGACCGCGACCTTGCCCTCACGCGGAGCGGTCTCGAAGACGAACTTCGTGCCCTCGGTGTCGACCTTCACGTGGTCTCCCGCGTTGAGCTCGCCATGCAGGATCTTCTCGCTGAGCTGGTCCTCGACCTCGCGCTGCATCGCACGGCGCAGTGGCCGGGCACCGAGCGTCGGGTCGAACCCGATCTCGATGAGGCGGTCCTTGGCGGCATCCGACAGCTCCACCGTCATGTCGCGGTCAAGCAGCCGGTCGCTCAGCCGCTTCGTGAACAGGTCGACGATCTGGCGAAGCTCGGCCTTGTTCAGCTGCGGGAAGACGATGACGTCGTCGACGCGGTTGAGGAACTCGGGCTTGAAGTGCCGCTTGAGCTCCTCGTCGACCTTGCCCTTCATCCGCTCGTAGCTCGTCTGCGCGTTGCCCTCGACCTGGAAGCCGACCGGACCACCGGCGATCGCCGACGAACCGAGGTTCGTCGTCATGATGATCACGGTGTTCTTGAAGTCGACGATGCGGCCCTGACCGTCGGTCAGGCGACCCTCTTCGAGGATCTGCAGCAGCGAGTTGAAGATGTCGGGGTGGGCCTTCTCGATCTCGTCGAAGAGCACGACCGAGAACGGCTTGCGGCGCACCTTCTCGGTGAGCTGGCCGCCCTCTTCGAATCCGACGAATCCGGGAGGGGCACCGAACAGACGCGAGACGGTGTGCTTCTCACCGAACTCCGACATGTCGAGGGAGATCAGCGCGCCCTCGTCGTCGAACAGGAACTCGGCGAGCGCCTTGGCCAGCTCGGTCTTTCCGACACCGGTGGGCCCGGCGAAGATGAACGAGCCCGAGGGGCGCTTGGGGTCCTTCAGACCGGCACGCTGACGACGGATCGTGCGAGAGAGCGCCGCGATGGCCTCTTCCTGTCCGACGACGCGCTGGTGCAGCGCCTTCTCCATGAAGACGAGACGGCTGGTCTCCTCCTCGGTGAGCTTGAACACCGGAATGCCGGTGGCCTGGGCGAGCACTTCGGCGATGAGGCCTTCGTCGACCACCGCGTGCGACGCGACGTCGCCCGAGCGCCACTGCTTCTCGAGACGCAGGCGCTCGGCGAGCAGCGACTTCTCCTCGTCGCGGAGCGACGCGGCCTTCTCGAAGTCCTGCTCCTCGCTCGCGCGCTCCTTGTCCTCGCGGACCTTGGCGATCTTCTCGTCGAACTCGCGCAGCTCCGGCGGCGACGACAGGATCGACAGGCGCAGGCGGGCGCCGGCCTCGTCGATCAGGTCGATGGCCTTGTCGGGCAGGAAGCGGTCGCTGACGTACCGGTCGGCGAGGTTCGCCGCGGCGACGAGCGCGCCGTCGGTGATCTGCACCTTGTGGTGCGCCTCGTACCGGTCGCGCAGACCCTTCAGGATGTTGATCGCGTGAGGGATGCTGGGCTCGCCGACCTGGATCGGCTGGAACCGGCGCTCGAGGGCGGCATCCTTCTCGAAGTGCTTGCGGTACTCGTCGAGCGTCGTGGCACCGATCGTCTGGAGCTCGCCGCGGGCGAGCAGCGGCTTCAGGATCGACGCCGCGTCGATCGCGCCTTCGGCCGCACCGGCACCGACGAGCGAGTGGATCTCGTCGATGAAGACGATGATGTCGCCGCGGGTGCGGATCTCCTTCGTGACCTTCTTCAGGCGCTCCTCGAAGTCACCGCGGTAGCGGGAACCGGCGATGAGCGATCCGAGGTCGAGCGAGTAGACCTGCTTGTCCTTGAGCGTCTCGGGCACATCGCCCTTGACGATCGCCTGGGCGAGACCCTCGACGACGGCGGTCTTGCCGACGCCGGGCTCGCCGATCAGGACCGGGTTGTTCTTGGAGCGACGCGAGAGGATCTGCATGACCCGCTCGATCTCCTTTTCGCGGCCGATCACCGGGTCGAGCTTGTTGTCGCGCGCGGCCTGCGTGAGGTTGCGCCCGAACTGGTCGAGCACGGCCGAACCGCCCTGCGGCGCCTGGGCCTGCTCGCCCGCGCCGACGGTCGCGCCGGCGGGCTCCTTGCCCTGGTAGCCGCTGAGCAGCTGGATGACCTGCTGGCGGACCTTGTTCAGGTCGGCGCCGAGCTTGACGAGCACCTGAGCCGCCACACCCTCGCCCTCGCGGATGAGGCCGAGGAGGATGTGCTCGGTGCCGATGTAGTTGTGTCCGAGCTGCAGCGCTTCGCGCAGCGACAGCTCGAGGACCTTCTTCGCGCGCGGCGTGAACGGGATGTGACCGGTCGGCTGCTGCTGCCCCTGACCGATGATGTCCTGCACCTGCTCGCGCACCGCGTCGAGCGAGATGCCCAGGCTCTCGAGGGCCTTGGCCGCGACGCCTTCACCCTCGTGGATCAGACCCAGGAGGATGTGCTCGGTCCCGATGTAGTTGTGGTTGAGCATCTTCGCCTCTTCTTGGGCGAGCACGACCACGCGACGGGCACGATCCGTGAATCTCTCGAACATCGTCAGCCTCCTTTGAGCGCCGGGACTCCGGGCGCTTACGAAAGAGAGTAACCAGGCGTGGATACGGGTATGCCCGTGTTCGCCGTCGGCATAGCGTTCCACGGGGTTGCGCCCTGCCACGCCAGACCATAACGTTTGTCGATAACAACGACTATCGATAAGTAGAGGATGCGGATGTCGAACACGTGGGCGGTCGGTCAGATCGTGATCATCGCTGCGGTGGCGCTCGTCGTCGCCGCCGTGCTCTTCATCAGGGCGACGCGCCGCGCGCGTAGTCGCGGGGACGCGTCGCCGGTCGTGAGCCTCGCGCTCTCGCTGTCTGCCGCCTGGGCTGCATTCAGCCTGCTCGGCGCCGTCATCTCGGTGATTCAGAATCTCGCCGCAGACGCGCCGCGCATGAGCGTTCCCGTCGCGCCATTCTGGCCTGACCTGCTTCCGGGTGTCACGATCGACACCGGCCCGACGGCCGAGGTCGTCGGCGGCGGCTTCATGTTCGCCGAGGTGGACGTGGCGGGGGTCAGTCCGCTGGCGCGAGCGCTGTGGACGACCGGGCAGGCGCTGTGGTCGTTGATCCCCGCGGCGA
Organism: Microbacterium sp. BDGP8; assembly: GCF_029991045.1. Taxonomy (NCBI): domain Bacteria; kingdom Bacillati; phylum Actinomycetota; class Actinomycetes; order Micrococcales; family Microbacteriaceae; genus Microbacterium; species Microbacterium sp. BDGP8. The sequence goes on from NZ_CP120712.1 coordinate 3,088,747, forward strand.
CCGCGGCGCTCATCGCCGTGGCTTGCTTCCAGCTGCTCGCCGGGCGCACCTTCGATCGGATCATCGTTCGCATGACGATGGCGACCGCCGTCATCGTCGCTGCCGGCGGGACGGCCGCACAGCTGCTCTCGGACATGGCCGGGAGCATGGCCTCGCAGGAGCTCTTCGCCCGGGAAAGCGCGCGGTGGACCGAGATCCCCGGAGTCGACGATCCGTTCGCCTGGTGGCCGGAAGCGACGCTCAACGTCACTCTGCCGTTCTGGCCGATCGCTGCCGGCCTCGGCCTCGCCGCGCTGGCCGCGGTGTTCCGATACGGCTCACGACTGCAGCGCGACACGGAGGGACTGGTCTGATGGCAGGCACCATCGGGAAGAGGAACATGCCGCCGACCACGTCGATGTACGACATGCCGCGCGGCGATCGGTGGGCGACGCGGACGATGGCGGTGCTGGCCGGATTGATGGGTGTCGCACTCGCGGCGGGTCAGATCGGTGCGGCCGTGACGTACGCCTGGTCGCCCGACGTCACGCTGACCCTCCTCGCCCAGCAGGAGCTCCCGGTGGTCGCCGGCCGAGGCGTCGCGACGGCGAACATCACAAGCGTCACACTCCAGGCAAGCGAACTCGCATCGTCGACGCGAGCCCTCTTCGCCGCGGGTTCGATCGCCCTCGGGATCACCGCGGTCCTCGTCGCGGCGGCGCTCTCCTGGTTCCTCCTCTCGATCAGCGCCGAGCGTCCACTGCGCCCGGCCCTCCGCCGCTTCTGCACGATCGCCGGGTGCGCGCTGCTGTTGGGCCCCGCCGTGAGCACGTCGCTCGCCGGCTTCGCATCCATGGAGGCGGCGTTCCAGTTCGGTCCGGCCTTCGACGACCTCCTCCTCCCGGGATTCAGCGCCTCGACCTGGGGAATGGCGCTGCCCATCGTGGGAGTCAGCGTGATCTGCCTGGGATTTCTGCTGCGACGGATGGAACGTCTCGAGCGCGACACGGAAGGACTGGTCTGATGCCCCTCACCCGCGGACCCCGCTCGGATGCCGCCGACGCCATCGCCGTCCTGATGCTCGGCCTCGGCGCCGCGATCACCGTCGTGCTCACGGTCATCGCGCGCTTTATGAACGTCTTCCGCGAAGCGGGCGTCGCCTGGAGGATCGACATCGACGACAAGCCGTTCTCCGCCTCCGTCGGGTCGGGCGCGGGATACGTCGACGGCATCGTCGAGAACGCGCTCGTCATCGCACCGGAGGTCGACGGCGGCACGGCAGTCGCGCTCGCCGGCTCGATCATCGCGTGGGGCGTCGCATCGCTCGTCGTGATCGCCGCGGTGATGTACGTCGCGCGGAGCTTCCTGCGCGGGCGGCTCTTCGTTCCCGCCACGGCACGGGCCTTCGACGTCATCGGGTGGTCGATCGTCTCGGGCGCGCTGGTCATCCTGGTCCTCGAGAACATCGGGCGCAACGGCATCCTCACCGCTCTCGGGGTCGATGACGTCGAGCCGCTGCACTTCCTCGACTTCTGGGCCTACGCGCCGGCCTGGGCGATCGGCGTGGCCGTCGGCCTGATCGCGATCGCGTTCCGCCGCGGCGTACGACTGCAGCGCGACACCGAGGGACTCGTATGAGCGCGGCCGACGATGACGGACCGAGCGGGGTCCATTGCCGCCTCGACGAGCTGCTCGCCGAGCGCGGGATGACGCTGACCCGCCTCTCCGAGATCGTCGGAGTCTCGGTGGTGAACCTCTCGGTGCTCAAGAACGACCGAGCCCGCGCCATCCGCTATTCGACGCTCGCCGCGATCTGCCGGGCGCTCGACTGCGAGATCGGCGACCTGCTGGTCCGCGCGGACTGACGAACCGGGTCGGGGTGCGGCGAATGACACCCCGACCCGGACGCGCCACGGACTACCGCGTGCCGCTGAGGTCGTGGATCAGCTCCCGCTCGTCCTTCTCCGAGAGCGAGGTCTGCACGACGGTGCCGTGGTAACCGGCGAGCGCCGATGCGAACTTGTCCGTCGTGATCTTGGTGGCATAGAGCACGACCGCCGATTTTCCGGCGGACACCGCCGATTTCACGCGGTCGCGGAATTCGGCATCCAGGTTCGTCTTGTCGAGGCCGGCGAACAGGGCCCCGAACAACCCGCCGAAGACGAGCCCCGCGATCGGGACGAAGAAGAGGATGCCGATCAGAGGGCCGAACAGCGCTCCGCCCGCCGCGCCCGCGCCAACCTTGCCGACGACGCCGGGGTATTCGACCTTCGTCTTTCCCTCGTCGTCGACCTTCACCAGAGCCAGCCCGGCGAGCTCGACCACGAGGTCATTCTGGAGCACCTGGATTTCGTTGTACGCGGCTTCGGCGTCCGCTTCGCTGTCGAATGCAATCACGATCAAATCGGCCATGAAATCCCTCGTTTCGTGTTGCCTGTCCCCTCGAGGCCGACGGTATCCCGGCGCGTGAGGAGCAACAAAGGGGGCCGCGGACACCGCCGCCGTCCGTGGCCGGTCAGCTCAGGCTGAAGCCGCCGTCGCTCGTGAGCACCTGACCGACCATCCACGCGCCTGCGGGGCTGCACAGCCACCCGATGAGCTCCGCGGGGTCCTGCGGACGGCCCACGCGCCCGAACGCCGTCGTGCTCAGCCAGGCGTCGAAGTCGCCGAGCGAGCGGTCGGTGGTGTCGGGATCGAGGTAGCCGGTATTCACCGGTCCGGGGTTCACGGTGTTCAGGATGATGCCGAGCTCGAGCAGCTCTGCGGCCACCGTTCTCGTGACGCCGGCGAGGGCTGCCTTGCTCGTGGCGTACGCCACCTCTCCGATCATCGGCCCGTGGATCTGGCCGGACGTCATCCACACGACGTGCCCCTGCGGCGCGTCGTAGGGCTTCGCGCCCGTGATCCGGTCACCCGGCCGGCGCGGCGTCGCGGGCGTCTCCGCGAAGCGGCGCGCGAATGCCGCGGTGAGGAGGAGGGTGGCGCGGGCGTTGACGTCCCAGAACGCGTCGAGACGCTCCGGCGTCATATCGAGGATGCTGCCGTCGTCGCCGCTCTTGGCGTGGTTGCAGACGAGGATGTCGAGCGCGCCCGTCACGGCGGCGGCCTCATCGATCAGGTCGGTCGCCGCCGTCGCGACGCTCAGATCCGCGGCGACGTCGGCGAAGCGAGCATCGCCCACGAGGTGGGAACGGATGCCGGCGCACACGGCGTCGAGGTCGTCGCCACCCCACGGCAGGTCGAGGTCGTGAGGCCGGTGATGGTGCGCGATCACGTTCGCGCCGAGCCCGGCGAGAGTCGTGGCGACGGCGAAGCCGATGCCCCGACGGCGAGAGACGCCCGTGACCAGGGCGGTCTTACCGCTCAGTGGAAGAGCGCGTGCAGAAGAAGAAGCGTGCATGGGTGAACCTTTCGATCGCGTCGTCCTCGACGCGTGGATGGGGATCGGAAGCGGTTCACCGGCATTGCATGCGGCTCAGCCTAGCGAGCAGCCGCGACGGCGTCACTCGGCGCGTGTCACCCGGCGCGGAGCAACGGAACGCCGCGGCGGTCGAGGGCCTCCAGGCTGGTGGCCGGAGCCGCGAGATCGACGATGACCCCCGTGACCTCGTCGAACGGCAGCACCGCGAACGGCGACACCGCACCGATCTTCTCCTCGCTGCCGAGGACGTAGGTCTCGGCAGCGCGTTCGGCGAGCACGCGCTTCATCGCCGCTTCGTCCGCGTCGCCGGTCGTCAGGCCCGCGTCGGCGTGGATGCCGGTAACACCGAGGAGGAAGCGGTCGGCCCGCACCATGCGTGCGGCCTCGACAGCCGCGGCGCCGCTCGCGACCGCGGAGTGCTTGAACAGCCGCCCGCCGATGATGATGACGTCGGCTGCGTGATCGAGGAGCGCCGCTGCCACGGTCGGACTGTGGGTGACGATGGTGCAGGCCAGCGCCGGGTCGACCGCCCGCACCGTGGCGAGTGCGGTCGTGCCGCCATCGACGATCACCGTGCTGCCCGGTTCGATGAGGCTCGCGGCGAAGCGGGCGATGCGCTGCTTGCTCTCGGTAGCGACCGCCTGGCGAGACGCGTAGTCGGCGACGGCCGGCGACGCCGGAACTGCGCCCCCGTAGACGCGCACGGCGAGGCCGGCAGCATCCAGCTCCCGAAGGTCGCGGCGGATGCTGTCTTCGGACACCCCTAGTTCGGCTGCCAGTTCCTTCGCGACGATGCGGCCGTCATCGCCGGACCCTATGCCTCGGGCACCGGCGGCGATCCCGCCCTGATGCGGCGCAACCTCGACCGCCTGGAAGAGGCGGCATGGCCGCTCTTCGAGGCCGGACACATCCCGATGATCGGTGAGTGGGTCGCGCTGCCCGTCCTCGCGAGCGCGGGAGCCTCGGGCCCCACCGACCCGCTCGCCGAGAAGGTGATGTACCCGGTCGCCCATCGCCTGCTGCAGCGTTGCGACGCGGTTCTCCGCCTGCCCGGAGAGTCGCGCGGCGCGGATCAGGATGTCGCGATCGCCCGAGAGCGCGGCATCCCGGTCTACACGGCCCTCCGCGATGTGCCCGGCGTGGCGTGAAGCGTTTCATGCATCCCCCGGATGAACACTCAGGAAAATCATCAGGGTTTCCCAGAAACAGCCGAAACTGGCTAGAGTCGTTCGACGTGAACGCTACTCGTCGACTCCTCGTCCTGCCCGCCGCCGCACTGACCGTCGCTCTGCTCGCGACCGGTTGCTCCACGCTCAACGCCTTCACCGGTGGCGGAGCCGCCGCCCCCGTCCGCGACGAGTCGGGCGCGATCGCCGAGTCGAACGAGAGCACCGATGTCTTCGCGATCCGCGTGGGCGACTGCATGCTCGACTCGGGCACGGCCGACACCGAGGTCACCGAGACCCCGACCGTCCCCTGCGGCGAGGCCCACGACCTCGAGGCCTACCACGCGCAGGACATCGAGGCCGACGAGTTCCCCGGCATCGAGGCGGCGCAGACCGAAGCCGAGCAGGTCTGCTACGACGCGTTCGCGCCGTTCGTCGGCATCTCGTACGAGGAGTCGGTCCTCGGGTACAACTACTACGTCCCCACCCAGGGCAGCTGGGACGCCGGCGACCGCGAGATCCTCTGCCTCATCGGCGACCCGCAGGGCCAGGTGACCGACACCCTCGCCGGCGCCGCGCGCTGACGCTTTCCGCCACCGCCCTCGAAGCGGCCGGCGCGATCGCCCGCTGTGGACATCCGTCCCCGGCGGGCGATCGTCGTTTCCGGCGGGAGGGCGCCGTCAGATGAGCTCGTCGACCAGCTGGCGGATGCGCTCGCGGATGTCGTCTCGGATCGGGCGGACGGCATCGATCCCCTGCCCCGCGGGGTCGTCGAGCTTCCAGTCCTCGTAGCGCTTGCCGGGGAAGAACGGGCAGGCATCCCCGCATCCCATCGTGATGACGACGTCGGACGCCTGCACGGCTTCTGTCGTGAGGACCTTCGGCTGCTCGGCGGTGATGTCGATGCCGAGCTCGGCCATCGCCTCGACCGCGACCGGGTTGATCCGATCGGCGGGCATGGACCCGGCCGAGCGGACCTCGATGCGATCACCCGCGATGTCGCGGAGGAACCCCGCGGCCATCTGCGAGCGTCCCGCGTTGTGCACGCAGACGAAGAGGACGGAGGGCGTGGCGTCGGTCATGATGCCTCTACTCTCCCGCATCTGCGCCGCGACAGGCCACTTTGGGAGGATGAGGTCATGGACGACGCCATCCCCATCGACCTCGACACCTGGCCGCGCCGGCGGCATTTCGACCTGCGCGAGCTCTTCGCCGACGTCGCGTGGCTCGCGGCATGAGCGCGTTGCGGGAGTGGCTACGCTCGCAGCCCTCGCTGACGGGCACACCTCCGGTGTTCGACACCGACCGGCTCCCCGCATCGCCGGTGACGCTGTTCGAGGAGTGGATCCACCAGGCGGCGGCCGCGGGTGTCGCCGAGCCCCACTCCGCGACCCTCGCGACGGTCGACGCCGACGGCATCCCCGATGCCCGGACGCTGATCGTCAAAGACGTCGACGACCGCGGCTGGGCGTTCGCGAGCACACGATCGTCCGCGAAGGGCGGGCAGCTCGCAGCGCAGCCCGCAGCAGCCCTCGCGTTCTGGTGGCAGCCGGTCATGCGGGCGGTGCGCGTGCGCGGGTCGGTCTGTGAGGCGAGCGCGGACGACACCGCAGCCGACCTCGCGGCACGGTCGGAGGCGGCACGCCGGGACGTCGCGGAAGGCGACTGGGCGCTCTGGCGCATCGAGGCGACCCGCGTGGAGTTCTGGCAGGGATCGCTCGACCGTCGCCACACCCGCGTCGTCTACGAACCCGACGGGACGACCTGGCGGCACACGCTCCTCGGAGGTGCAGCGTGACCCTCCACTACTCGCTCACGCCGCCCACGGCCGCCGAGTTCGCCGCGCTCTACGCCGAGACGGGCTGGGCCGAGTGGTCACCCGAGACCTTCGAACGGGCCCTCGCGGGCAGCTGGGTCGTGTGCTCGGCGCGTGACGACGACGGCAGGCTCGTCGGCATCGGGCGCCTCATCAGCGACGGTGCGCTGCACGCGTTCGTCACCGAGATGATCGTCGCGGAATCGGCGCGGGGCGGCGGCATCGGGAGCGAGATCCTGCGCATGCTGGTCGACGAATCACGGCGGCGCGGCGTCGACGACATCCAGCTCTTCGCCGCTCGCGGCCGCGCGGGGTTCTACGAGCGCCACGGCTTCGCGCCGCGCCCGGCAGACGGCCCGGGCATGGACGTCGTCGCCGACGGCTGACCCCTCCGCCGAGCGGTCGACTCGCCAAAAGCTGCGGATGCGCGGGGTGCCGGATCCGCACATCGTGGCGACTCGACGGACGGTGGCGGCGCTCAGAACTGCGACGCGGCAGCGGCGGCGTGAATGCTGCGGTCGCGGATCTCGTGCCAGGTGAGCGCGACGTTCCCGACCGGGCCGGCCGCCGTTCCCGCGACCTCTTCGACGCGGTCGAGCAGACGCCGGGTGTCGGTGCACAAGCTGATGTCGACGACCGCGACATCCACGTAGCGGCCGCGCGCCCGTTCGAGGTCGGCGTGCAGCCGGGTGGCGAGCGCGGCAGCAGCGGCATGCATCTTGCGTTCGGGGATGCGGTCGGCGTGCCGCAGCAGGACGACCAGGTTGCGCAGGGCGACGAGACCCGACGCGTGAGCGAGGAGGGATTCGTAGCGCTGCTTGAGCTCAGCGCGCGAGCGGCGGACCGTCGGCTCCGCCTCCAGATCCACCGTCCACACCAGGCAGGTGGGCTCCCCCTCCGTGGCGAGGGACGCGATAGCTGCCGCCATCGGTTCTGGTCGGTCACCGGCGACAGCGATGCGGGGGTTCACGGGGGCCCTTCGGGTAGCGGTCATCGTCTTGCCGACCAGACTTCCCGGCGCACCTGCTCGGCCTCGCGGCCGAACTCCCTCACCATATGCCACGGCGCCCGCACCCCGGGCCGCCGCACCGCGCGTGTCATCCGTCCTCATCGAGAGCCGCGGTATCGGTGCCTTCGGTGAACCGATGCCCTGAGCTGACCGCGGCGCGGGCGATGACGATGGCCGCCACCGCCGAGGTGATCAGCTGCAGGAGCACGGCGAGCACGACTTTGACGACGTTGTCCACGGTCGGAACCTGCAGCACCGCGCCGACCGTGATGAACGCGACGCCCAAGCCGGCGGCGGTGGCGACGGCCGAGATGCGCGCGTAGGGGTCGGGGAAGCGCCGCAGGCCGACGGCGGCGACGACGAAGATGAGCGCGCCCAGCAGGGCGATGATCTGACCGATGAGCTCGAGGATCGTCATCGACGTCCTCCCGTCAGCGCGCGCGCGAGCGAGACCGCGGCGAGGAAGGCGACGAGGGTCGCGACCAGCACGAGGTCGAACGTGCCCTCACGCGCCAGGCGTACGCCGACGAGCGCCACGAGCCCGACCAGGCTGAAGGTGAGCAGGTCGGCGGCGATGACGCGGTCGGCGGGGGTCGGGCCGCGCAGGATGTGCACGACGGACGCGATCATCGCGATCGCGCATCCCGCCGCGGCGAGGTCCAGCAGGTTCATCTCGGTCCTCCCAGTGCGACCGCGCGCGTCATCCGGCGGTCCATGTCGGCGAAGTCGGCCAGCGCCGAATCGGGGTCGCGGTGGTACAGCGAATGCACGATGACGAAGCGCGCGCCGGATTCATCGCGTGCCGCGCCGAGGGCCAGCGTGCCGGGAGTCAGCGTGATGAGGACGCTGATCGCGGTGACGTGCAGGTCACCCGCAGGCCCCAGCGGAAGCCGCACGACGCGTGGCGTTGCGGCCAGCCCCGGGCTGAGGATGTCGCCGAGCACCCTCACCGATGTCAGCGTCAGCTGCGCGGCGAACCAGCAGACGAAGGCCGCGAACCGGAAGGGCAGAGTGAGGATGCTGAGGATCACGGCAGCACCGCCCCGACGTAGGCGGTCGTATCGAGCAGGCCGGCGGCGGCGACCTCCGCGAGGGCGAACAGCCCCTGCGCACCGAGCCCGAGGGCCAGGGTCGCCGCGGCGAGCACGACAGCAGGCGCCGCGAGCGCTGCGCGGGTCGTGGTTCGCTGCGCCACCGCGAGCCCCCCGCGCCCGACCGGATCGCCCGGCTCACCCGGCTCACCACCGGTGACCGTGCGCGCGAAGACGGCGTTGAAGATCTTCAGCATCGACAGCAGGGTGATCAGGCTCACCACGATCGCGATCACTGCCGCCGCGACCTGTCCGTCCTCGATCGCCGCGACGAGCAGCATGAGCTTCGCGAAGAAGCCCGAGAACGGCGGGATGCCGGCGAGCGACAGCGCCGCAACACCGAAGGCGACCATCAGCACGGGTTCCCGGCCGACACGACCGCGCAGGTCGTCGAGGCGATCCGTCCCGAATCGGGTCTCGATGGCGCCCGCAGACAGGAACAGCGATGCCTTCACGATCATGTGGTGAAGCAGGTAGAAGATGCCGGCGGCCAGTCCCAGGGGCGTGAACAGCGCGACGCCGAGCAGGATGTAGCCGATCTGGCTGACCATGTGGAAGGCGAGGATCGACCGCATCCGGTCTTCCCCCACCGCGCCGAGCACACCGATCAGCATCGTGGCGCTGAAGACGGCGACGCCGATCCAGAGGTAGGTCTGGTCACCCTCGAAGCCGACGGCGTAGATGCGGTAGATGGCGTAGATCGCGACCTTCGTGTGCAGACCCGAGAACATCGCGGTGATGGCCGGCGACGTCGACGGGTACGCACGGGCGAGCCACCCGTGCACGGGCACCACGGCGGCCTTCATCGCGAGCGCGAAGAGGCAGACCCCGAGCGCTGCCGCCACCAGAGGCGACTCCTGAGCGGCACCGGCGAGCTCGGCGAGGTTCACCGTGCCCGCCACGCCGTAGACGAGCGCCACCCCGGCCAGGAAGACCGTGGAGACGAACAGGTTGAAGGTGACGTAGAGCCTCGAGCCGGTCACCGACTCGTCCGTGCCGCGACCACGACGCGAGAGCACCAGAAGCCCGTACGAGGGCAGCAGCATGACCTCGATGAAGACGAAGAGGTTGAACAGGTCGGCCGTCAGGAGCGCACCGTTCACTCCCGCCGTCAGCACGAGGACGAGTGCGGGGAAGAGCCGGTTGCGACCGGTGTCCGCGACGATCGCGAAGACCACGCAGACGAGGGTGAGCAGCCCAGCGACCGTGAGCATGAGGGCGGAGAAGGCGTCGGCGACGAACGGGATGGCGATGCCGTTGGGCCATCCGCCGATCCCGTGGGCGACGACTGATCCGTCGGCTGTCGCCCACACGAGCGCAGCCGCCGCGATGAGGTTCGCCGTCAGCACGATCAGGAGCAGGACGATCGCCCATCGATGACGACGGCGCGCGAACGCGGCGACACCGCTCGCGAGGAGCGGCACCGCGACGATGAGCGGAAGCAGAGCGTCGTTCATCGGCGTCCTCCTCGGGTCGGGGCCGGGGCCGCGGCCTTCGCATCGTCGGGCCCTGCATCGTCGACGCCCGCATCCTCGAGCCCGGCGTCTTCGGACGGGTTGCCCGTCACGGCGAGGACGAGCAGGTAGATGGTGATCGCGAAGGCGATGACGATCGCGGTCAGGACGAACGCCTGCGGCAGCGGATCGGCCGTGGTCGCCGGATCCAGCGCCTCGCCGAGCGGCTCCTCGCGCGAGTCGATGCCGCCGGCGCTGAACAGCAGCAGATTGGCCGCGTGCGAGAGCAGCACGAAGCCGAGGATGACGCGCAGCCGGTCTTCCTGCAGCAGCAGGTAGACCGCTCCGGCGACGAGCACACCGATGGTGAGGGCGAGGATCACCGGACGCTCCTTTCTGACGAACGGTCGGTTCGGACCGCTTCGGCGGGAGACAGACCGAGGCGATTGATGGCGGCGAGGATGACCCCGAAGACCGCGAGATACACACCCAGGTCGAAGACGAGGGCCGTGGTGAGGTGCAGGCTGCCGATGTCGAAGTGCAGCGGCCGGAGGAACGAGCCGTCGAGAAGCCCCAGCAGACCGGTGCCGACCGCGATGACGACGCCCGCTCCGGCGATCGCCAGGTACGAACGCTCGATCCGCGGGATCTCGTCGCTCGGGGCGGCGAGGTAGATCAGCGCGATGGCCGCGGCGCCGATGAGCGCCGCGATGAAGCCGCCGCCCGGGTCGTTGTGACCGCGCAGCAGCGCGTAGGCCGACCCGACCACCATCACCGGGGCGACGATGCGTCCCACAGTGGTGAGGAAGACCGCGTTGGCGCGGGCGTTGGAGAGCGCGGCGGAGGTTCCCTCCCGCACCGGGCGGTCAACGGCTCGACGTGCCTCGAGAAGCGCGGTGATCGATACCGCTGCGATCCCCAGGACGACGAGCTCGCCGAGCGTGTCGAGCGCTCGGAAGTCGACCAGGATCGTGTTCACGATGTTGGTGCCGCCGGTCAGTTCCTTCGCCTCGCGGAGGAAGAAGGCGGCGACATCCGAGATCTCGCGGTGTCCGGTGAACACGAGCGCGGCGAGCGTCGCGGTCGCCCCGGCGGCGAGCGCGGCGATGACCGCGAGCACGCGTCGCCGCGGGCGCGACGGGCGCAGGCGGCGCGGCATCCGGCGCAGCACAAGCACCATCACGACGACGGTCAGGATCTCGACGAGGAGCTGCGTCACCGCGACATCCGAGGCCCCCAGAACCAGGAACCACAGCACGACGGCGAACCCGGCCACACCCACGCTGATGATCGCGGTCAGGCGGCGGGTGGCGACCGAGACCGCGATCACCCCGGCCGCGACGAGGAGGAGCAGGAGCAGATCGAGCACGAGGAACGGCTCGTCGTAGCGCGGCCAGCCGCGCCACATCGCGGGAAGCGCTGCGGCGGCGGCACCGATCAGCACGATCGGCACCACGAGGTTCGCGGCGGGGGCGTCGGAGCGCGTCAGGTCGCCGACACGACGGCCGAGCGCGATGATGCCCCGCTGCGCATACTGGACGGCGAGGACGCCTGACCACCGCTGCGGTGTCGGCGGCACGGGCGTACCGCGCAGCCGGAGGCCGACCAGCGTTCCGAGCACGATCGCCGTCACCGACAGCAGCAGAGCCGCGTTCACACCGTGCCAGAGGTAGATGCCCGAGACGGATACCGCGTCGACGCGCGCCGCCCCCGCTGCCGCGGGTCGCACGAGGGGGTCGAGCAGCGGTGCGCCCGCACCGAGAGCCAACCCCAGGATCGCCGGGACGGATACCGCGACCGACATCGTTCGCGTGTCGCGCCAGGCGCGTGCCTGCGGCCCGTGCTCACCGGGCTGAGCGGCACCGAGGCGACCGGGCAGCAGGGGAAGCACCAGTCGCAGGCTGTACGCCACCGTCAGCACGGCTCCAGCGGTGGCCACGATCGCGAGCGTCCATGACAGCGCAGGCGAAGCCGCCGTGAGGAACGAGTCGAGAAGCAGCTCCTTGCTGATGAAACCGAGCATCGGAGGGATGCCGGCCATACTGACCGCCGCGAGGATCAGCATCGCGGCATCCCAGCGCAGCATCCCCCACGATCCGCGGAGCTCGGTCAGGATCCGGGTCCCGGTGCGCTTCTCGACCAGTCCTACGCCCATGAAGCCGGCGGACTTGAACAGCGCGTGAGCGACCACATGCGCGCTCGCCGCGAGCATCGCCGTCGGCGTGCCGACGCCGATCACCGCGACCAGGAGGCCGAGCTGACTGACTGTCGAGTACGCCAGCAGCTCCTTCATGTCGGCGCGGCGAACCGCGAAGAACGCCCCCATGAGAGCTGTCCAGAGCCCGACGCCCACGAGGAGCGGCGACCAGATCGCCGCCGCGGACGCGGCTGGCGCGAAGAGCATGAGCAGGAAGATCCCGGCCTTCACCATCGCCGCCGCGTGCAGATAAGCGCTCACCGGGGCGGGCGCCACCATGGCATCCGGAAGCCAGGAGTGGAACGGGAACTGCGCCGATTTCGTCATGGCCGCGAGGGCGACGAGCACCGCGACGACGGTCGCGAATCCCGGGTCCTCGCGCCACAGCGGGTGGGCGAGGGCGGCGGTGAGCTCGGTCGTGCCGGTGCGCGCGATCAGGGTCACGACGGCGGCGAGCAGGGCGAGACCGCCGGCGGCGGTGACGAGCAGCGTGCGCGTCGCGGGCTCTTTCGCCGCGGGGCCCGAACGGAGGATCAGCAGGTACGAGCACAGGGTCGTCAGCTCCCACGCCACGAAGAGCACGACGAGGTCGTCGGCGAGGACGAGGGTGAGCATCGCCGCCGCGAACGCCGTCATCAGGCCGTAGAAGCCCGGCGAGCGAGGCTGACGCAGGTACGAGGACGAGTAGACGAGCACCACCGCGCCGATCGCGAGCACCACCACGGCGAACAGCAGCGCGAGCCCGTTCAGCCGCAGGCGTAGCGCGACATCGAGTGCCGGGATCCACGGCAGTGATTCGCGGACGACCTGCTGCGGATTCCACGCCGAGATGACGAGCCCGAGCACCGCGAGCATGCCGGCGGCCAGAGGCCACCCCGCGTGCCGTCCGGTCAGCCGCACGAACGCGGGGGCGAGCGCCACGAGCAACCAGGCTGCGGCGACCGCGACGAGGAGGGTCACGCGCGCCGCCGCCCGGTCAGGGCGTTCGCGGGCGCGCGGCAATAGAGGGCAGGCAGGACAGTGAGCACGGATTCTCCGGGTTCGATCGACGACTACGTGCCGACCAGACTTCCCGGCTCACCAGCTGACAGCGTACCGGGGGCCACCTGGGGAAATCAGGTGCGCGCGGATGCTTGACAACGCGGTCATGAGTCATTTCTCACCGGCCATTCCGAGCTGATCAGACGCGTCCGCCTCGCACGGGGTCGTCGAGTCGTCATACTGGCGAGCATGGATTCGACGGGCATGGATGCCGTGAACGACTGGCTGCTCACGTGGGGCGACCACCTCTGGACCTGGATCGTCCTCCCGGTCGTGGTCCTCCTCGGGCTCTACTTCACCGTTCGGTCGGGCGTCGTGCAGTTCCGTCTGATCCCCGAGATGTTCCGCACGCTGACCGACAAGACGCCGCAGACCGCGGACGGCAAGCCGCAGTCGGTCTCCGCCTTCCAGGCCTTCACGATCTCCGCGGCCTCCCGCGTGGGAGTCGGGAACATCGCCGGCGTCGGCACCGCCATCGCGGTGGGCGGCCCGGGCGCGGTGTTCTGGATGTGGGTCATGGCGTTCGTCGGCGGAGCGTCGAGCTTCATCGAGTCGTCGCTGGCGCAGCTGTTCAAGACGCGCGACCGCGGCAGTTTCCGCGGTGGCCCGGCGTACTACATGCAGCGCGGGCTGGGTGCGCGTTGGCTCGGCATCCTCTTCGCCGTCATCCTGATCGTCTGCTTCCCCTTCGCGTTCAGCTCGTTGCAGGCCAACACGATCTCGGCCACCATCAGCTCGAGCGTCGGCGGCGACCTGCCCTGGCTGCCGTGGGTCATCGGCGCGGGAGTCGCCCTCCTCACCGGGCTCGTCGTGTTCGGCGGGGTGCGCCGCATCGCCTCGGTGACGCAGGTGCTCGTGCCGATCATGGCGCTCGCCTATCTCGTGCTCGGCGTGATCGTCGTCGCGCTGCACCTCGATCGGATGGGGCCGGTGTTCGCCGAGATCTTCACGTCGGCCTGGGGCTTCAACGAGGTCGTCGGGGCCGCGTTCGGATACATCGTCCTCACCGGCGTCAAGCGCGGCATGTTCTCGAACGAGGCGGGGCTCGGCTCGGCTCCGAACGCCGGCGCGAGCGCCGCCGTGACTCATCCGGTGAAGCAGGGCCTCGTGCAGACCCTCGGCGTCTACTTCGACACATTCCTCGTGTGCTCGGTGACCGCGTTCATCATCCTGGTCTCCGTCCCCGATCTGGCCGGAGCTACACGGGGAATCGACCTGACCCAGGGAGCCCTCGTCGACACCCTCGGTGAGTGGTCGAACATCGCCCTGAGCATCATCATCTTCATGCTCGCGTTCTCGTCGATCCTCGGGAACTACTACTACGGCGAATCGAACATCGAGTTCATCTCGACCAACCGCGCCGTGCTGACGGGGTACCGCGTGCTCGTCGTCGCCGCCGTCCTCGGCGGATCGGTCGTCGGAGCCGACCTCGTGTGGAACTTCGCCGACGGCGTGATGGGGCTGATGGCGCTGACGAACCTCATCGCGATCGCGTTGCTGTCGGGCATCGCTTTCCGCCTGCTCAAGGACTACACCGAGCAGCGGCGCGCCGGTCTCGACCCCGTGTTCACGCGCGAGCGACTGCCCGGTGTCCGCGGCATCGAGTGCTGGGAAGACGAGCTCACCGTCACCGGCCCCATCGACCTGCCCGTGCGTGCACGCCAGGCCGCCAAGCACCGCGACCACCTGCACGACCGCCGATGACCCGGCGACTCGTCGCCGCCGGCGGGCTCGCCGCGGCGCTCTGGGCGGCCGTCGCGCTGACCCGCTGGGGCTTCTCGCGAATCCCGAGCGGAGCCGCGCAACTCGCGAACCTCGTGCCCCCCGTCGTGCCCGCGGGTCTGATGTGGGGCGACAGCGGTCCGTGGCTGGTCCTGAGCGTCGCCATCGGCGCGGTCGCCGTCGGGCTCGTGTTCCTCTGGGTCACGACCCTCATGCACACGCGCAGCAGCCTGCTCCTCGCGGCGTGGTTCGCGGCGGTCACGGCAGGGGCGCTGGTCGGACTCGCGCTCGACCTCGGTGCCACGTGGAGCTCGCTCGCGATGTTCGGCCCACGGGGGCTCGTCGTGGGCGAGTTCGGCGCGGCCGCGGCATCCGGCGCTCTGTGGGGGCTCGCGGTCGGGTGGCTGCCCGGCCTCGTCGCCCGCACGCGGGGCGTCCGCACATGGGACGCTCGCATGCCGGCAGACGTCGCAACACCGCGATCGCGGCCCCTGCTGTGGATCGGCTCCGCCGCCGCGGTCGCCACCATTGCGGCGGCCGGCCTCGGCGCGGGAAGCGATGCTGCACGAACCGCCGCCGTCAACGACGACGTCGCCGCTCAGCAAGAGGCGGAGGCCGCCGTGACGTTCGGGGCGATGCCCGATCCCGCCGCGCCTGGGGTGCCGGTACCCGAGACATCCGGGACCTCCGCGCCGACCGATCCGCGATGGTGCACGGAAGACCGGGCCATGGTCCTGAAGGGCGAACCGGATGCCGCCACCGGTCACCGCGGGATGCCCATCCGGCTGATGAACTTCTCAGAGGAATCGTGCGTGATCGAGGGATACCCCGACGTCGCGTTCGGCGACCAGAACGAGCATCTGCTGACGGTCGAGCTCACCCCTGGCAGTTCCTTCATGGCGCAGGATCCGGGGCCAGAACGCATCGAGGTGCCGGCGGGCGGGTACGCCGTGGCGTTCCTCGGCTGGGACGGCGCCTCGACTCACGGAGCGCTCGTCACGAAGCGGGTCTACGCCGCTGCAAGCCCGGGCATGACGCGCGGCTCGTGGCCGATCGACCTCGACATCGTCGAGGGCTCCACCGTGGCCGTCACCGCCTGGGAGCTGGATACCACCCCGACCGGCCAGGAGTAGCCGGCGGTCGACTCGCCAGGGAACGCGGATGCCGGGGCCCGGGACCCGCAGATCGTGGCGACTCGACGTCAGGAGGCGGAGGCGGGAGCGGCGGTCGACTCCCGCCAGACCACGTGCTGCAGCGGCTCGGTGGGAGACGGCGCCTGCTCGCCCCGCATGAGGGCGATGAGCCGGTCGGCGGTGCGGCGGCCGAGCTCGACGTAGTCCATCGACACGCTCGTGAGCGACGGCACCTGGAACGCACTCGTCGGCGAATCGTCCCACCCGGTCACGCTGACATCCCCCGGCACGGTCCAGCCTCGCTCGAGCGCGCCCCGGACGACGCCCGTCGCGATGAAGTCGTTCGCCGCGATGACGGCGAGCGGCAGTGAGTCGCCATCGAGCGAACGGATGGCGTCGAGGCCCGACTGCGCGCTCCAATCGCCCTCGACGACGCCGACGGACTGCACGCCCAAGCGAGCGACCGTCGCTTCATAGGCACGACGTCGCGCATCCGCCGATGGGTAGCTGCGCGCGCCGGTGATGTGCAGGAACCTCCGGTGCCCGAGCTCGGCGAGCCGCTCCACCATGCTCTCGAGCGGATGGACGTCGAGCATCTCGCCCGAGACGCGCATGTCGTCGTCGAACTCCTCGAGCGTCAGCACCGGCACGTTCGGGTCGACCCGCGCGAGGTCGTCACCGGGGACGGGGGCGTAACAGAGGATTCCCTCGAACTGACGGGAATCGATCATCTCGAGCAGTCGCGGTCGACGCTGGTCCGGCGCGTTGGGAATGCTCTGAACCTCGACCTCGTACCCGGCGGCACGGGCCCGTTCGATCGTGCCGGCGATCAGCGGAGCCGAGTGGAACGCGGTGATCGGCAGCACCGCGGCGAGACGGCCCGTTCGCGTCGTGCGCATCGAGCGGGCGGCCAGGTTCGGCCGGTAATCGATCTCGCGCGCGGCCTCCAAGACCCGTTCCCGGGTGGCCGCGGAGATACCCGCGCGCCCCGTGAACACCTGCGAGACCGTCGATTGCGAGACCCCCGCGCGGGCGGCGACGTCGCGGCTCGTGGGCCGTTTCCCCATGACTGCCTTTCTTGGCATGTGACTTTACCGACCTTCCCCACGGACGGCCTCCTGCGATTGATACTACGTATTAGTAGTACGTAGCAAGAATCGGTCCCTCTCGCCGCCCCCGTCGCAGGGGTCAGGAAGGCAGCGGGATCAGGCGGACGGTCTGCCCGGGGCGGAGGTCGTCGACGATGCCGCGGTACGGCGCGGCGACCTCGCCGATGCGCGCCTGGCCTGCATCGAGCGGGCGATCGGCCGGCATGAGGTGCACCTCGCCCCGATACCGCCCGTAGGCGTCGAGGTCGACCTGCAGGCTGCCGCGCTCACGCGCATCGGCGTTGCGGATGCGGGAGGGGCGGATGCCGCCGCGCGTCTCGTCCAGCCGGAAGGATGCCGCCGCCTCCTCGACCCGCAGCCGCCAGGGCCGCTCCAGCAGCACGGATGCCGCGGCATCCAGTCCCACGACCGGCAGCGTGACCGTGCCGGTCGCCTCGAACTCCGCGATCCAGGCGGCGTGGTCATCGGCCACAGCGCCCTCGGCGCAGACGACGACCGCCTCGGGAACGAGCCGCCGCAGCTGAAGGTACGAACGCCAGGCGTTGTGGTGCCGCTGCACCTCGAGCGTCGGCAGGCCGAGGTGCAGCGGCGCACGCAGCTCCCGTTCGCCGGGGATGAACGCGAGCACCGGCATCCCCCGGTCGAGGAACAGCCGCGACTGCGCCACGAGGAACGACGCCGTCAGGCCCGTCTCGGGCCGCGGGTAGAAGTTGTGCCAGCCCACGACGGGCAGCCCCGCCAGCTCGTCGAGGAACGCCACGTCGACCGTGCTGGCGTTGACGGCGATGCGGCATCCCGACGCCTCGGCGACCCGGCCGATCTCATCGGCGTCGAAGCCGTAGTCGAGTCGCAGCATCGTGATGCCGCGGCGCGCGAGCCAGCCCCACCCCTCGTCGCCGGCCACGACGTACTCGAGCGCGACGGGCGAGACGTCGGCGCAGAAGGTCACGCCGTCATCGTCGTGCGCCGCGCGCAGCACCTCGCCGAACGCGGCGAGCTCGCCGGTGTCGACCATGTGCAGCGAGGTGAACAGCATCCGCTCATCGCCGGAGTCGCCGGACGCGCCGGGCGCCGGCGAGGACGACGGCGCCGTCGCGAGCACCTGATCGATGACGGTCCGCCGCGTCTCGGCGGCATCCGTGGGGTAGATGGAGAACAGCATCGGGGCGCTCCTGTCTCAGCCGAGCCGCTCGACCATGTGCTCCTTGAAGCCGAAGAACCAGGTCAGCACGAAGCCCATGATGTACGAGATCACGAGGCCGCCGACGTACCAGAGCCACGCGCCGTTGGTGATGACGGCGGTCATGAGCACGCCCGAGAGCCCGAGGGCACCGGCGCCGAACCCGCCGCTGGCCTGAATGCCGAAGGCCACGAACGCGCCGCCGAAGCCACCGCCGAGGCAGGCCGTGATGAGGGGGTAGAAGAGGGGCAGCGAGACGCCGTAGATGAGCGGTTCCCCGACACCGAGCACGCCGATGGGCAGCGCCGCACGGATGATGTTCTTAAGCCGGGTGCTCTTGGTCTTCAGGAAGATCGCGATCGCCATGCCGACCTCGCCCGCCCCCGCCATCGCCAGAACCGGCAGCAGCTCCGTGAAGCCGTGGTCGGTGATGAGCTGCGCGTGGATCGGCGTCAGGCCCTGGTGGATGCCGAGCATGACGAGCGGGAGGAACAGCGATGACAGCAGGTATCCGCCGATGACGCCGCCGCGCTCGAGGGCGAAGTCGATGAGCAACCAGTTGATGCCCTGCATGAGCAGACCCGAGATCGGCATGATCACGAAGATGCAGATGACGGCACCGATGAGAAGCGTCACGACCGGCACGACGAAGAGGTCGGCCCAGGCGGGAACGCGCTTGCGGATCCACTTCTCGATGACCGTGAACAGCCACGCCGTGACCATGACGCCGATGATGCCGCCGAGCGCGGGCTTGAGCTCGCCGAACAGCGGGAGCACGAGCGGCTGCGCCGGAGTGACCGTGCCGTCGGCGGCCGTCGTCGCGGCGACGCCGGCGAGCGCGGGGAGGTATGAGATGGCGCCGGCGATGAGGCCGAGCACGGGGGTGCCGCCGAACTCCTTCGCCGTGTTGAGCCCCACGATGAGGTTGAGCGAGGTGACGACGATCGTGCCGAGGGCCGCGAACACCAGGAACCACGGGTTGGCGGTGACGCTCGGGTCGATGAGCTTCCAGATGTTGCCGATCGCCACGACGAGTCCGCAGGCGATGAACCCGGGGATTATCGGCACGAAGATGTTCGCGATGTGGCGGAACAGCCCGTGCACCCGCGAGGTGTGCCGCGACTTCACCTTCTGCGTGTTCTGCTGCTGCAGCGTGCGCAGGTCGGTCGCCGCGTCGACGGGCTCGCCGCCGCCGGCTGCTCGCGCGCCCGCGGCCCGGCTCCCCGCCGCGGCCGCCGCGATGTCGGCGACCTCGTCCTCGGGATCGTCGACAGGAGCCTCGGCGGGAGCGTCGACGACCTCGGCGAAGGCGTCGCGCAGGCGCTGCGCGTGACCGGGACCGACGACGACCTGCAGCTGCGGGCCGTCGACGACGCCCATGACGCCATCGAGGCGCCGGAGCGCCGCGACATCCGCCTTCGACGGGTCATGAAGATTGAGCCGCAGGCGCGTCATGCAGTTCGTGTACGAGGCGATGTTCTGCGAGCCGCCGACGAGCGGCAGGATCTCCTCGCTGAGTTCGGGGTAATCCACGGTGATTCCTTCCGGCGGACGGGGTTCGGGTGTCGGGTGCTGGGTTCGGGGGTACGGGCGGGCGGCGCGTCAGGCGCGGTCGCGCACGGCTTCGCGGACGAAGCCCGCGCCCGCGCTGAGCCGCTCACGGGCGGTCGCCGCGTCGACGTCGCAGAGGATCGCGACGATCGCCGTCTTGGCGTGACCATCGGCCTCGTCGAGCGCGCGGCGGGCGGTGGCGGTATCGCAATCGGTCGCGGCCTGGACGATGCGGACGGCGCGGGCGACAAGCTTCTCGTTGCTCGGGCGCACGTCGACCATGAGGTTGCCGTAGACCTTGCCGAGACGCACCATCGTCGCCGTCGAGATCATGTTGAGGACGAGCTTCTGACTCGTGCCCGCCTTGAGCCGGGTCGAGCCGGTGAGCACCTCGGGACCGTTGTCGACCTCGATCGCGACGTCGGCGTGTGCGCTGATCTCGGCGTTCGGGCTGCACGAGATCGCCACGGTCGCGGCGCCGACTCGACGGGCTTCGTCGAGTCCGCCGATGACGTAGGGCGTGCGACCGGATGCCGCGATGCCGACGACGACGTCGCGCTCGGTGAGTCCGATGCCGGTCAGGTCGTCAGCGCCGAGCTCGCGGGAGTCCTCCGCACCTTCGATCGCGCGGAACATCGCCTCGTTACCGCCGGCGAGCAGGCCGACGACCTGGGCGGGGTCGGTGCCGAACGTCGGCGGACACTCCGCCGCGTCGAGGACGCCGAGACGGCCGCTCGTGCCCGCCCCCTGGTAGACGAGGCGCCCGCCGGACGAGAGCGCGGTGACGGCGAGATCGACGGATCGGGCGATCGCGGGGATCGCGGCCGCGACGGCCCCGGCCACCCCGGCATCCTCGTCGTTCATGACGCGGAGGATCTCATCGACGGACATCGCGTCGAGCTCGCCCGTCAGCGGGTTGGGCGTCTCGGTGGCGGGGGTCGGGTGCGGGGTGGTCACGGATGCTCCTCGTCGGGGTGCGGCGCACGCCGATGGGCGCGTGGCACTTTGTTTCACACAGAGTGCTCTTGGCGGCAACTTTTGTCAAGATCTGTGGAAGACTGAACCGACTTCCCGAGGAGGCACATGGACGGCGACGTCCTCGAAGCGACCCGCGCGATCATCCCCCGTCTGCGCCCGGCCGAGGTGCAGGTGGCTCGCGCGGTGCTCGACGACCCCGCTTTCGCCGTGACCGCGACCGTCACGACACTCGCCGAGCGCGCGTCGGTCTCGCAGGCGTCGGTCGTCCGCTTCGCGAAGAGCCTCGGATTCGCGGGGTACCCCTCGTTCCGCGTCGAGCTCGCCCAGGAGGTCTCACGGCGAGCGATCGAGCTCGAGCGCTCGAATATCGCTGAGGGCGAGCTGAACCCGTCGGACTCCCCCGCCGAGATGGTCGCGAAGGTCGCGTTCCACGAGGCGCGGACGATCGAGCAGACCGGCCGGATGCTCGATCTCGACGCCCTCGAACGCATCGCCCGAGCGATCGCCGACAGCGAGCGGGTCGTCACCTTCGGCGTCGGCGCGTCGGGCCTCGCCGCGGCCGACCTCGCGCAGAAGCTGCAGCGCATCGGCATCATGTGCCTGAGCTCCCACGACACGCACGTTCAGCTCGTGCACGCCGCGCTCGCCGACGAACGCACCACCGCGATCGCGTTCTCGTTCAGCGGCGGCACGATCGATGTACTGCGCGCCGTCGAGATCGCCTCGAACGCCGGAGCGTTCACGGTCGCGATCACCAACGACACCGACTCGCCCCTCGCCGCTGCGGCATCCGCCACCCTGCGCACCCCCGCTCGAGAGGCGACCCTGCGCGCTGCAGCGCTCGCGAGCCGGATGGCGCAGCTCGCCGTCGCGGACTTCGTCTTCATCCGGGTCGCCCAGCTGCGCTACCCCGACCTCGACGCCGCCCTCAGTGCCACCCGCGCCGCCGTCGGCACCCAGCACCTGACCCGGTGACCCGGGCCCATCCCCGTCGAGTCGCCAAAGAGTGCGGATGCGAGGATGCCAGCATCCGCATTCCCTGGCGACTCGACGTGGAAGAGCAGGGGCGGTTCAGGGCTGCAGGATGCCGTCGACGCGGCGGGGGATGCCGAGCGGGTTGGCCTCCTGCAAGGCGGCGGGCAGCAGCGCCTCGGGCACGTTCTGATACGCGACCGGCCGCAGGAAGCGGGTGATCGCGGCGGTTCCGACCGACGTCGTCCCGACCGCTGTCGTGGCGGGGTACGGGCCGCCGTGCTGCTGCGCCCACGTCACGGAGACACCGGTCGGCCACTGGTTCCACAGCACGCGGCCGGCCTTCGTCGCGAGCACCGGCAGCAGCTCGGCCGCCACCGCGTCGCCCTCCTCGGCGACGATCGTCGCGGTCAACTGACCCTCGAGCAGCTTCGCGACCGCAACGAGCTGGGCATCGTCGTCGTACTCGGCGACGAGGGCCGCCGGCCCGAACATCTCCGACACGAGGGCGTCGGGGTCGGCGATCACCGCTGCGGCGGTCGTCCGCAGCAGGGCGGGCGCGGGCGGCGTGTCGCTGTCCGACGAGGGAGCCCCGACGAGCACGTCGACCCCGTCGTGCTGCGCGGCGCCGTCGAACGCCCGGCGGAAGCCCGACGCGATCGAATCGTTGAGCAGCGGCGCAGGCCCCGGCAGCACGATCGAGGCGAGCGCGTCGACGACTCCCGACCCCGCGGGCACGAGCAGCAGGCCGGGCTTCGTACACAGCTGCCCCGCGCTGCCGACGACCGAGGCGACGAACTGCTCGGCGATCTCCGCCGGCCGCGACTCGGCGGCACCGCGCGTGACGAACGCGGGGTTCACGCTGCCGAGCTCGCCGTAGAACGGGATCGGCTCGGGCCGCGACATCGCGATGTCGAACAGCGCGCGGCCGCCGGCGATCGACCCGGTGAAGGCGGCGGCACGGACCTCGGGATGCCGCAGCGCGTGCACCCCGGCATCCGTCCCGTGGATGACCGTGAAGATACCCGCGGGCGCGCCCGCCGCCGAGAGGGCCGCCGTGACGATCTCGCCGGTCAGCTGCGACACGTGCGGGTGGCCCGGGTGAGCCTTGAGCACGACGGCGTTCCCCGCCGCGAGCGCGCTGGCGGTGTCGCCGCCGGCGACGGAGAACGCGAAGGGGAAGTTGCTCGCCGCGAACACCAGCACCGTGCCGATGCCCTCGAGCTGACGCCGGATGTCGGGGCGCGGTGCCCCCATCGGATAGTCGGCGACCGCGTGGTCGATGCGCGCATCGAGCCAGGAGCCCTCGGCGAGCACCTCGGCGAACAGGCGCAGCTGGAACGTCGTGCGCTTCAGCTCGCCGCGCAGCCGCGCCTCGGCGAGATGCGTCTCACGGCCGGCGAGGAGCACGAGGTCGTCGGCACGCGCGTCGAGCCCGTCGGCCACCGCGCGCAGCGCCTCGCCCCGGACGGCGATCGACGCCGCTCGCCAGGCCGATGACGCCTCGGCGGCGAGCCCGACGAACGCGTCGACCTCGGCGATCGGGGTGTCGGCGACGGGCGTCGCCGTGGCGGGGGATGCTGCGGTGGTCATGAGCGTTCCTTCCGGGGAGAGAGGTCTGCGGAGTCGGGGAGGTCTGCGGGGTCGGTGACGTCTGCGGGGTCGGCGGCGGCGGTGAACCCGGCGGGACCGGCGAAGCCCGCGAGGTCGGCGGAACCCGGGGGCTCGGCCTGCGCCGCGGGCTCGGCCAGCTCGGCGAGATCTGCGACGCGGAGGGGCGTACCGATCGGCCGGCGCACGAGGGGCTCGACATCGGCGGCCCGCCGGGGACGTCCGGTCTCCTGGCCGACGAGGCACGAGAGCGCGAAGCCGCACACGCGCCCCTGGCACATCCCCATTCCGGGGCGCGCGGTCACGCGCACATCCCGGGCGTCGTCGGCGGCGAGGTCGGTCACCGTGTCGCGGACGGCCGAGACCGGCACCTCCTCACACCGGCAGACGAGGGTGTCGTCGCGGAGCCAGGTCGCCCACTGCTCGGGCACGGGGCTCGCCCGATGCATCCCGACCGCGAAGCTCCGACCGCGCGCGATCCGCCGCCGCAGACGCCGGGCCGATGCCATCGGCACCGCGAGACCCGCGTCGACGGCCGCCGCGAGGGCTGCCAGCTCACCCTCGGCGCACGACTGCACGGCGCCGCCGATGCCGGTCGCCTCGCCGGCTGCGTAAAGACCGGGAACACTCGTGCGCTGGTCGCCGTCGACGACCGCGACGAGCGACCCGTCGACGTCGATCCGGGTCTCCGCCCCGGCACCGACCACGAGCTCGATCTGCGGGGTGAAGCCCCAGCCGAAGGCGACGAGATCGATGTCGAGGGTGCGCTCCGTCCCCGGACGCACGCGCCCGGCGGCATCCACCCGGGCGATCGTCGCGCCGGTCACTCGCCCCTCCCCCGCGACGGACGTCACGATCGTGCGGGTGCGGAGCGGGATGCGTTCTCGGACGAAGGTCGTCGCATAGCCGACCCCTTCGATGAGCTTGCCCGGCTCCTGCAGCGCCCGCAGCGGCGTCGCGGCCCAGCGCGACAGCGCGTTCGCCTCGCAGACGGCCACGACCTCGACGCCCGCTCGCGCGAGTCCCGCCGCCACCGACAGGAGGAACGGCCCGGTTCCCGCGACGACGGCGCGACGGCCGGCCGCGACCTGGTTCGCCTTCAGCATCGCCTGCACGCCGCCGGCGGCCATGACGCCGGGCAGCGTCCAGCCCGGCACGGGCAGCTGCCGGTCGTAGGCTCCGGGCGCGAGCACCACGCGCTCGGCGCGGATCGCGCGATCGACCGCTGCCGCGGCATCCATCCCGGTCACGGCGGTCGTCCGC
Organism: Microbacterium sp. BDGP8; assembly: GCF_029991045.1. Lineage (NCBI taxonomy): Bacteria > Bacillati > Actinomycetota > Actinomycetes > Micrococcales > Microbacteriaceae > Microbacterium > Microbacterium sp. BDGP8. Next base: position 3,113,440 of record NZ_CP120712.1, read on the forward strand.
AGCAGGAACCCGCCGGCCGCCTCGCGGTCGATCCGCCACACCTGCCGGCCGGCGCGGTGGACGACGCCTCCGGCCTCGATCTGACGCCGCAGCCGATCGCGCAGTCCGCGATAGTGCTGCCAGTGGTGGTGCCCCGTGTGCTCGGGATCGGCGAAAGCACCGAGGTGCCGTTCGTCGGGATGCCGCCAGTACTGGCCGCCCGTTTGCGTGCCCGCGTCGACGAGGACGACCCGCAACCCGGCCTCGGCCGCAGTGACGGCCGCCGACAGGCCCGCCGGTCCGGCCCCGACGACGGCGAGGTCGGCGCGATTCTCGACGCTCACGGCTCAGCCCCCTCCGGCGCGGGCAGCGGCAGGGGCGCGTCCGGATTGTCGCTGCGGACGTCCTGCCCGGCCCGTGCGGGCGTGACGCAGGCGCGCTGCGAGCGCTGTCCATCGACGCTCAGCAGGCAGTCGTAGCAGACGCCGATGCCGCAGAAGAGCCCGCGGGGCTCGCCGCTCCCCCGCGTGGCCCGCCACGAGACGACGCCGGATGCCGCGAGCGCGCCACCCACGGTCTGGCCGGGGCGGAACGGCACCGGCGCCCCGTCGAAGCGGAAGGTCTCGCCGCTCGTGATGTCCGCGCTCATGCCGCGACCCGCTCCGCGAAGCGCTCGGGCCGGAAGGCGTCGAGCGGCAGGTCGGTCGGCTCGCCGCGGAGCGCCTGCACGATGAGGGCGGCCGTGCCAACGGAGAGTCCGATGCCCGCGCCCTCGTGCCCCGCGGCGTGCCAGAGACCCGGAAGCCGGGCGTCGGGACCGATGACCGGCAGGTGGTCGGGGCAGTACGGCCGGAAACCCGAGTAGGTGCGAAGGATCTGCACGTCGGCGAGCACCGGGAACAGCTCGGCGCCCGCGCGCGCGACGCGTCCGACGGCTTCGGCCGAGAACGACGTGTCGAAGCCGACGCGTTCGCGGCTCGCCCCCATGAGGATCGTGCCGCTCGGCGTCCCCTCGACGACCGAAGAGACCTGGAGCCCCGCATCCGACGACGCGACGTTCTGCACGTACTCGGCCGCGTACACCTTGTGCCGCACGGTCACCGGGACGGGCTCGGTCACGAGCACGAAGCCGCGCCGGGGCAGGACGGGCAGCTCGAGCCCGGCGAGCGTGGCGATCTCGCCCGCCCATGGCCCGGCGCAGTTGACGACGACGCCCGCGTCCATCGCGCCCGCGGAGGAATCGATGCCGATCGCACGTCCGGCGCGGGTGCGGATGCCGGTGACCGTGACGCCGGTCAGCAATCGGGCGCCGCGGTCGCGGGCGAGCCGCAGCAGATGATGCGCGGCGAGCACGGGCTGCACCTGGGCGTCGTCGGGGTAGTAGACGCCACCGGCCATCGCGGGGTTCAGGTACGGCTCGATGTCGTGCAGTGCCGCGATGTCGGGGACGTCTTCGGCCCGGATGCCGAGCGAGCGCTGATGTTCGGCGAGCGCGTCGAGGGCCGTCTTGCCGCCCTCGCTCGCCGCGACGACGAGTCCGCCTTTGGCCTCGAACTCCCACCGCGCCGCGTGTTCGGCGAGCTCACCGCGCCAGATGCGCTGCGAGTGGAGAGCGAGTTCGAGCTCGGGTCCGACCTCCTTGTCCGAGACGAGGAGGTTGCCCTCGCACCGGCTCGTCGTGCCGGCCGCGATCGTTCCTCGCTCGACGACGGTCACCGAGAACCCGGCCTCCGCCGCCGCACGGGCGACCGCCGCGCCGACGATGCCCGCGCCGATGACGAGGACGTCGGGATTCCCGGGACGTTCCGTCACGTGCCGACACCGCCGTCCGCGACATCCGAGCGTGCGGGGGCTTCGCCCGACCAGTCGGTCAGCACGTGCTCGATGTGGCGGTGGACGAGGTCGCGAGCGCCCGCGGCATCGCCCGCCTCGATCGCGTCGAGCATCAGGTCGTGCTCGTGGGCCGAGGCGACGAGCCGCCCCTGCTCGTGCAGGTTCGCCAGACCGAACAGGCGCGTCTGCGAGCGGAGCCCCGCGACGAGGTCGACGAGCCGGGCATTACCGGCGTACTGCAGCAGCGCGAGGTGGAAGTCGCTGTCGGCGGCGAGGTATTCCACCAGGTCACCCGATTGGGCGCCCGCGACGATGTCGGCGGCCTTGCGCCGGAGGTCCGGCAGCGCCGAGGCCGGGATGAGCGGGGTCGCGCGCTCCATGGCGGGCGGCTCGAGCATGAGGCGCAGTTCGGTCACCTCGCGGAGGTCGCGCTCGGACACCTCGGTGATCTGGAAGCCGCGATTGGGGATCGTGACGACGAGACCCTCGCGGGCGAGGTCGAGCATCGCCTCGCGGATGGGCGTGGCCGAGACGCCGAACTGCTCACCGAGGCTCGGCGCCGAGTACACCCGGCCGGGCTGCAGCTCGCCGCTGATGACAGCGGCGCGGAGCGCACGCGTGACGGTCGAGCGGATGCTGGGCTGCTTGTCCAGCCGGACCACGTTGCGGAACTCGGGCGTGCTCATGTCGTCTCCTCCGATGCGGACCCCCGCCGCATGACCTCCATGATCCCCTGCACGACGGCGAGGTCTTCCCAGGCCATGCCGACGCCGGTGTACACGGCGGGCGCTCCGGGCCGGCGTGAGACGCGGCCCGAGACCAGCTCGGCGAGGTTGGCGGGCTCGGCGAGCGGCGCGCCGCCAGCCGCGCCCGCGAGGTTGCCGCTCTCGCGCCGGGCCGAGGCACGGGCCTCGACGACGACATCGGCGGCCCGCACGAGGTCGGCGCCGAGCTCACGGTGATCGAGCCCGTGCGCCCCGACGGCGGCGACGACGGCGCTCGGCGCGATGTCTCCCAGATCGACGACCGGCGTGCTCGAGGAGGTCGCGGTGACGACGACATCCGCGTCCCGTGCAGCCGCGAGCGTCCCGGCGTGGGCATCGATACCCCGCTCGCGAAGGGTCACGACGGCATCCTCCACCCGTTCGGGCGTCCGCCCGATGATCGTCACGTCGCCGACCGGCAGGATCGCCGCGAGCGTCGTCGCGTGCTCGATCGCCTGGGGACCCGACCCCAGCACCGCGAGACGGTCGATCCGCCGCCGGGCACCGCGCGGGTCGGCGGCGAGCAGGTCGCGGACGGCGACGGCGGTGACCGCGGGCGTCCGCAGCGTCGTCAGCCGCGTGCCGTCGACGATCGCCGCAGGCTGCAAGGTCTCGCGATCGAACACCAGGTACCAGGCACTGATCTTCGGCAGCCCGAGCCGGGTGTTGCCGGGCGCGATCGTCGCCACCTTGATGCCGACGGCATCCGGTGACTCCGACGGCATCAGCAGGAAGTCGCCCGCCGTCAGCGGCGCGAAGATCCGTTCGTGGTCGGCCTCGACGTCGAGCCCCGATCGCAGCGCCGCATCGATCGCCTCGACGGCCGCGGCCGGCGTCATCGCGCGCTCGATGTCGGCCGCCGAGACGACGGGCACGCCGACCGATCCCGCGCTCACAGGACGAACCCCTCGGGGAACGGATCGCTCGGGTCGAGCATGTACTGCGCCGTGCCGGTGACCCACGCGCGGCCGGTGATCGTCGGGATCACCGCCGGGATGCCGGCGACCTCGGTCTGCTCGACGAGGCGACCCGTGAAGGCGGTGCCGATGTACGACTCGTTGACGAAGTCGGTGTGCAGCGGAAGCTCGCCGCGGGCGTGGAGCTGCGCCATGCGCGCGCTGGTGCCGGTTCCGCAGGGCGACCGGTCGAACCAGCCCGGGTGGATGGCCATCGCGTGCCGCGAGTGCCGCGCGGTCGATCCGGGCGCTTCGAGATAGACGTGATGGCAGCCGCGGATGGTGCCGTCGACCGGATGAACGGGGCTGTCGGCCTCGTCGACCGCCGCCATGATCGCCAGCCCCGCGCGCAGCAGGTCGTCCTTGCGCGACCGGTCGAACGGCAGACCGAGGTCGTCGAGGCGCACGATCGCGTAGAAGTTGCCGCCGAACGCGAGGTCATAGGTCACCGCACCGAACCCCGGGACGTCGACCGTGCGGCCGAGCCCGACGGCGAACGAGGGCACGTTGCGGATGGTGACCCGCTCGGCATGGCCGTCCGACACCGCCACCTCGGCGACGACGAGTCCCGCGGGGGTGTCGAGCCGGATCGTCGTGACGGGCTCGACGACGGGCACCATGCCGGTCTCCACCAGCACGGTGGCGACCCCGATCGTGCCGTGGCCGCACATCGGCAGGCATCCCGACACCTCGATGTAGAGCACGCCGAAGTCGGCATCCGGCCGGGTGGGCGGCTGCAGGATCGCACCGCTCATCGCGCTGTGGCCCCGCGGCTCGTTCATGAGCAGGCGTCGCAGCCCGTCGTTCTCGGCCATGAACCGCTGCCGCCGCTCCTCCATCGTGGCGCCGGGCAGGGTGCCGACGCCGCCGACGATCACCCGTGTCGGCATCCCCTCGGTATGGGAGTCCACGGCGTGGAAGACGCGCTTCGTGCGCATGAAGGAGCCTTTCGATCGTCGGCGGCGGGTTCAGCGGGCGCGGATGCCGCGGGTCAGCGGTAGCCCTTGCTCAGCACGGCCTCGGTGTCGGCGATGATACGCGCGGCCACCTCGTCGGGCAGAGCCAGCCGCGGCGGACGCGTCGTCGTGCTCGTCAGCACGCCGGCGACCTGCTGCGAGAGCTTGATCGCCTGGACGAACCAGGTCTTCGAGTCCCAGCGCAGTAGCGGGTGCAGGTCGCGGTAGATCTCGCGCGCCCGCACCCAGTCCTGCGGATCGTCGGAGGTGGAGAGCGTGTAGAGCTCGACCGTCGACGCGGGGATCGCGTTGGGGTAACCGGCGACCCAGCCCACGGCGCCGTTGAGGCCCAGCTCGAACACGACGTCATCCGACCCGATCGAGATGTCGAGGCCGGGCGCGAGCTCGCGGATCTCGTAGGCGTGACGGACGTCGCCCGAGAACTCCTTGACCGAGACGATGAGCCCCTCGGCGAACAGCCGCGCGAGCAGGTCGGGACGCAGGTCGACCTTCGTGTCGATCGGGTTGTTGTACGCGAGGATCGGCAGGCCGACCGCGGCGACCCGGCGATAGTGGTCGACAACCTCGTCGTCGCTCGCCCGGTAGGCGTTGGGCGGCAGCAGCATGACGGCCGGCGCGCCGTTCTCGGCGGCGTGCTCGGCGAAGCGCACGCTCTCGAGCGCGCCGTAGGCTCCGACGCCCGGGATGACGGCGGCGTCGGGCGCGGCCTCGACGGCGGTGAGGAAGACGCGCTTGCGCTCCTCCTCAGTGAGCGTCTGATACTCGCCGAGCGAGCCGTTGGGGATGATGCCGGTCACGCCGTTCTGCGTCGTGAAGCGCACGAGCTCGGCGTAGGCGTCGTAATCGACGGACAGGTCGTCGTGGAACGGCAGCGTGGTCGCGAGGTTGACGCCGTGCCAGGGCTTGCGGTCGGTCATGAGTCGTTCTCCGATCTGGCGATATCAGGCGCCGATTTCAGTGCAATTGCAATGGTATCCATTTTCGAGGCGGGCGGAAGCGTGATCCGGCGACGGGCCTCCTCATTCCCGGCGCGGTCGGTCGCGGCGAACTCGATCACCTGCTCGTGGTCGGTGAGCGCTCGCACGAAGGCCTCCTGGAACGTCGCCCAGAAGGTGCCCTCGCCTTCCCAGCGGATGGCATCGACGCCGGAGACGTCGTCGGCCGCGATGAGGGTGATCTCGACGGCGGCGCCGAGCTGCTTCACCCGAGCCTCGCTCCGCGGCGGCTCGGTGTCGATCGCGAGTTCGCGTCGTACGGCACTCGACCGCCCGTCGGCATCGACCGCGCGCGCCGCGAGGCGCACCACACCCTCGCGATCGACGACGACGGGACCGTCGACCGCGCGCCAGGGGCCGTCGTCGATGCGCAGTTCGAGGCGCAACCGGTCGCTGGTCACGCCGGCGGCCCGCACCTCGACGGTCGGCGGGGCGGTGAACCAGCCCGAGGCCGCCGGCGCGGGTGAGACCACGATGTCGACGGTCGGCGGCATGACGGCATCCGGCGTCGTGGTGAGCGCCCCGACGAAGTCCCGGGCGCGGCGCGCGGCATCCGCGGTCGCGGCCGACGCGCCGCCGATCCCGAGGCCGGCGTCGAGCCCCGCGCCGATGACGGCCCGCGCCTCGGAAGCACTCACGAGCGAGTCCGCCATCCCGATGCGGCACACCGCGACGAGGCGGTCGAGCAGCTCGGCGTCGTCCTGCGGCGCGGGCTCGGCCCACAGGGCGTCGATCAGTGTGGTCCCGTCGGCGCGCCGCCGAGCAGGGACCCCCGTCTCGACGCCGGCGAATCCGATCGTGCGGTCGTCGGCTCGCGAGTACAGGTGGTACCGCTCGTCGGAGCCGTTCCAGACCGGTTCGTGGCGAAGCCCGGCGATCGATACCGCGCCGGTCGCGGCGAGCGCCGCGGAGACATCGTCGAGGTCGGCTCGGGTCGCGCCTCCCGGCATCCGACGCGCATCCCACGCTCGCTCGATCGGGGTCGTCGACTCGTCGCGGGCGACGAGCGCATGCGGCCCGTACCTCAGGCTGCGCAGCCCCGGGTCGTCGATCGCCGGCTCGGACCGAAGCACGGCGGGCAGGGTCAGCTCGATGCGCTCATCGCCCCGCCAGGTCCGGTCGATGGTGACGAAGCCGCCCGGCGCGGCATCGACGTCGACCCGATGTCCGTCGACGGCGACCTCGGCCCCGCCGGCCACCCAGTCCGGGACACGAAGATGCACCGCGAGCCGCACGGGACGGCCGGCCGTCGTCTGCACCCGGAGGGTGACGCGATCAGCGAAGGGATGCTCCTGGTCGACCTCGACGCTCACGCCGCGCTCGTCCCAGCGAAGCTCGGCGGGCGTGTAACGGGCGACCCACAGCGCGGGCTCCGCGCCGGTGTCGCGGAAGAAGATCCCGGTCTGGTGACCCACGTGGTTCTCGAGCCCGGTTCCGCCGCAGCACGTGCCGACGTTGTCGTACTCGGGCAGCGCCCCGGCGTGCACCGGGAACATGTACGTCACCTCGGGGCTGTCGTCGGAGTCGACCGCGCGCCGCGAGCCGAGGATGTGGTTCTGCCGCGCCCGCTCGGCGTAGTCGAGGAAGCGCGGCGCGAGCGTATGAGTGAACAGCGCCTCGGCGAGCTTGACGAGGTTGTAGGTCGCGCACGTCTCCGCGTTGCGCCGGCCGATGTCGCCGGCGACCGTGCGCGGCGGGCCCCAGAGCTCGTTCTCCCCGGTGCCGCCGTGCGCGTACATCCGCCCCGGCACGACCTGGTCGAAGACGCCGATCGCGGCGGCGAGATATCGGCGTTCGCCGGTCAGTTCGTACTCGCGCACGTAGCCGACGAGCTGAGGCAGGTGCTGGTTGGCGTGCATGCCGTCGAGGATGTCGTGGCCCGACGACCCCGCCTCGAGCAGGTCTCCCTGATCGAACGCTCGCGCCGCCGCGAGGAAGCGCGGCTCGTCGACGATGGCGCTGAGCCGCGCGAGGGTCTCGTTCATGCCGCCGAACTCGCCCGCGATGTAGAGCGACCACATGCGCTGGCGGTGGTCGTGATCGAGCTTCTCGAGTCGCCCCGAGATCCAGTGCGCCATGCCCGTGACGACCTCGAGCGCCTGCTTGTTGCCCGCGAGCTCGTACGCGTCGAGCAGCCCCGCCATGAGCTTGTGACAGGTGTAGTACGGCGCCCAGATCTCGCCGTAGGGGGCGAAGTGCTCCAGCCGCGCGAACTGCCACTCCCCCGAGGCGAAGAGCAGCCCCGGGTGCGAATATCGCCCGGTGGCGGCGAGCGCCTGCTGCACCTCGGCGAGACCGCCCACGAGCTCGTCGACCCGCGAGCGCAGCTCGTCGTCGTCCTCGCCCGCGGCGGCCAGCGCGAGCATCGAGAGGAAATGGCCCGCGTAATGGCCGCGCAGCAGGTTCGCCGTCTGCGCGGTCTCACGACCGGGATAGTCGTACTCGCCCCACGGCTCCTCCGCCGGATGGCCGAAACCCTCCCACGCGCCCGGGGGCTCCGCGCCGCGGGTGTCGAGCCCGGCACCCGCCCGGAACACCGCGAGGAGCCGGTCGATCGGGTAGACCCGGGCGAGGTGCAGCATGCGGTCACGGGCCGGCGCGAACGCGCTCGTCGGCTGCAGTCGCACCGCCCCGTAGGGAAACGGCAGCGCGCGGGGTGCGGCATCCGTCATCGCTCGCCCGTCCACTGCGCGCGCGTCCACGCCTCGACCTCGGCGGCGGAGATCGGGAGCGCCGCCGACAGCACCTCCGAGCCCGAGTCGGTCACGAGCACGTCGTCTTCGAGGCGCACGCCGATGCCGCGCAGCTCGGGCGGCAGCGTGAGGTCATGCGCGTGGAAGTACAGGCCCGGCTCGACGGTCATGACGACGCCCGGCTCGAGCGCCGCGCCCATGTAGTCCTCGTAGTGCGCCTGACTGCAGTCGTGCACGTCGAGACCGAGGTGATGGCCGATCCCGCAGGCGAAGTATCGCCGGTGCTGCTGGCCCTCGGGCGACAGGGCCTCGTCGACCGAGACCGGCAGCAGCCCCCAGTCGTGCAGGCCCTGCGCGACGACCTCCATCGCGGCGAAGTGGAAATCGAGATACGCCACGCCCGGGCGGATGCGGTCGAGTCCCGCGCGGTGCGCCTTCTCGACCAGGTCGTGCACCGCACGCTGGGTCTCCGAGAACGTACCGCTCGCGGGAACCGTGCGGGTCACGTCGGCGGTGTAGAGCGACCGGGCCTCGACGCCCATGTCGAGCAGCAGCGCGGCATCCGGCACGACGTCGCCGTCGCATCGCACCCAGTGCAGGATCGGCGCGTGCGCTCCCGACCCGACGATCGTGGAGTAGCCGGGCCCGTTCCCGAACGTGCGGGCGTGCCGGTCGAACGTCCCCTGCAGCCACCGCTCGCCGAGGCCGTCGGCGATGGCTCGCGGCACCTCGGCCACGACAGCACCGAACCCGGCGACCGTGGCGTCGACGGCCGCGCGGAGCTGCCCGATCTCCCACTCGTCCTTCACCATGCGCAGGCGGGCGAGCGCACGTTCGAGCTCGGCCGACACCTCCGCGCCGACCTCGGCGGCGAGCGCGGCGGCCGAACGCGCGGCCGAGGCGCCCCGCAGCTCGGAGTGGCGGCGCTCCAGCGCAGCGAGAGGCTCGACGGTCATCCCCAGCGCGTCGGCCCACTCCGGCAGACCGGCAGACGGGCCGACCCAGAGTTCGCCGTGGTTCGCATCCGAGAAGAACCCGGCATCGCCGGGGCGGAACGGCGGCGGCAGGTACAGCACGGCGTCGTGTCCGCCGGCGGCGGGCCACAGCACGATCACGGCGCCCTCGACCTGGCACGCCGTCAGCCAGACGAAGCCGCTGTCGGCGCGGAAGCCGTAGTGCGCGTCGTCGTTGCGGACAGGCGCGTGCCCCGCCGCAGCGACGATCACGTGCCCGGGAAGGGCGGCGCTGAGGCGATCGCGATGAGCGGATGCCGCGGCCGCGGCGCCCGCGGGCAGGTGCGGTCTGGTCGGCACGTCGGCCCAGTCGCGCGAGACGAACTCGGTGAACGCCGGTACCTGCGCGAGGCGCGGGTACCGTGTGCCGGCGTAGGGGGGACGGGTGGTGTCGGCAGCGGTCATCGCTTCTCTCCTCCGCGGTCTCGGACCAGCTCGCGCAGTCGCGTGAACGTGCGACCGGAGCCGATGCCGTCGTGCTCGAACTCGTTCGTCACCCACGACTGGGCGTTGCCGATGCGCGACAGCGTGTCGAGCTGCAGCCCGGCATCGACGTACATGTCGTCGAAGTACACCGCCGCCGCGAGCGGCACGTCGTTCGCGGCGAGCCGGTCGAGGTCGTACAGCGGCGTCCAGGAGGCACGGCCGGCCAGCGCGTGGACAGCATCCCGGAATCCGCGCAGCAGACGCACCTCGTCGAACATCCAGGGGAAGGCCATCTCGCCCGTGAACAGCAGCGGCCGCCGGTCCTCGTCGAACTCGGGACGACGGTCGCGCTCGGCCTGCGCCGCCCACGCGGTCGGCCCGCTGGCCGGGTCGCCGTAAATCGATTCCTGCAGGGTCCAGAACAGCGGGTTGCCGGCGCTGGAGCTGAGCGACTGCACGTCGGCGAGGAACGCCTCCGACAGCCGCCCCGGCCGGGCGAACGCCTTCTCGACGAGCCAGTGCAGGCGCTCGTGGCCGGGCTTCATCCCGAGGTCGATCCCGAGCGACTGGAAGCGGCGCACGGTCAGCACGTCACCGTCCGGGAGCCTCACGTCGCCCTCGGCGAGCCGGTCGGCGATGCGCGCGATCGCCGTGGCGTCCTCGGGGAATCGCCGGTACAGCTCAGCCGTCTTCGCCGCGACGCGGTCGAAAGTGCGGGCATAGACCTCGGCCGCGCGCGGCGGGGTGCCGGGGATGCCGCCGCAGACGTAACAGGCCGTCAGCGCCTGGGGCGCGAGCGACAGATAGGTGAGGGTCAGGAAGCCGCCGTAGCTCTGTCCGAGAGTGGCCCATCGCCGACCGCCGAAGAGCGTCTCGCGCACGTGCTCGAGGTCGCGGACGATCGAGTCGGCCCGGTGGAGGGCGAGGAGGTCAGCGCCGGCCGCGGCGTCGAGCCCCGCCACGTCGACGGCTTCGAGGGGCGTGCTGCCCCCGGTGCCGCGCTGGTCGACGAGCACCACGCGATAGTCCCGCAGCGCCTCGTCGATCCATCCGTCTCGGCGCAGCGGCCGCGGGTTCGCCCCGCCGGGCCCGCCCTGCAGGAACGCGAGCAGCGGGAGGTCGTCGCGCGCGCGGTCGGGATCGACGAGCTCGCGGACGAGCAGCTCGATCGTGCCGGCCGCTGCTGTGCCGCCGCTCCAGTCGAGCGGGACGTCGATGCGACGCTCCGCGACGCGGATGCCGGGCAGGTGGTACTCGTTCGTCATGACGCCTCCGTCTGGGTATCGGATGCCGCGGCTGCCGCGCGGGCCCGGCGGGCCTTCTCGGCGGCGCGCCGGCGGCGGTCCCACTCGGGGTTGATGCGGGGCACCGCCGCGAGCAGCGTACGGGTGTACTCGTGCTGAGGGCTCTCGAAGACGCGGTCGCGCTCCCCCGTCTCCACGATGGAACCGCGGCTCATCACGGCGATGCGCGTAGCGATCTGGCGCACGACGGCGAGGTCGTGCGCGATGAAGAGGTACGCGAAGCCCTCGTCGCGCTGCAACGCGGTCAGCAGGTTGATGACCTGCGCCTGCACCGAGACGTCGAGCGCCGACACGGCCTCATCGCAGATCACCATCTTCGGGCCGACCGCGAGCGCCCGGGCGATTCCGATGCGCTGCGCCTGACCTCCCGAGAACTGCGCCGGATAGCGGTCGGAATGGTCGGGATTGAGCCCCACCCGGTCCATGAGCGATCGCGTGAAGGCGCGCGCCCCACCCGGGATCTTCCGGTTCTGATACCGCAGCGGCGCCGTCACGAGTCGCTCGACGGTGTGCTTGGGGTTGAGCGACGAATACGGGTCCTGGAAGATCACCTGCACGTCGCTGCGGAACGCCAGAAGATCGCGCCCCTGCAGGTGCGTGACATCCCGTCCCTCGAACTCGATCGTCCCCGCCGTGGTGTCCATGAGACGGGCGATCAGTCGCGCGGCGGTCGACTTGCCCGAGCCCGACTCGCCGACGAGCGCGAGGGTCTCGCCCCGCCGGATGTCGAGGTCGACGCCGTCCACAGCGCGGAAGCGACTGCTGCGCGAGAACATCGTCGCGCCGGGGCTCGCGAACTCCTTGACGAGGCCCGTCGCGCGGCACAGCGGCGCGGTCTGGTCGGTCATGCCGTCTCCTCCTCGATCTCGTTGTCCGGCACGATCGCGATGTCGGTCGTGCGCAGCTCGCCGATCGCGTCGTCGATGCGCGGCACGGCGTCGAGCAGTCGCCGCGTGTACTCCTCCTGCGGGTCGCTGAAGACCTCTTCGACGCTGCCCCTCTCGACCATGCGACCGGCTCGCATGACGACGATCTGCTCCGTCACCTCGCTGACGACCGCGAGGTCGTGGGTGATGAGGATGAGACCGGCGCCCGTGTCGCGACGGATCTCCGCGAGTAGGTCGAGGATCTGCGCCTGCACCGTCACGTCGAGGGCCGTGGTCGGCTCGTCGGCGATGATCAGCTCGGGCTCCATGCTGAGAGCCATCGCGATCATGATGCGCTGCCGCATCCCGCCCGAGAACTGGTGCGGGTAGTGGTCGACACGCTTCGCGGCATCCCGGATGTGCACCCGCTCCATCGCCTCGATCGCGACCCGCCGGGCCTCGCGACGCGAGACGCCCGACCGGTGCGAGCGGTACGCCTCGGCGATCTGCGTGCCGACGGTGTAATAGGGGTTCAGCGACGACAGGGGGTCCTGGAAGATCATCGCGATCCGGTCACCGCGGACCTGACGCATCTCCCGGCCGGGAAGGGTGAGCAGATCGCGTCCGTCGAAGGTGACCGAGCCCGTGGCGCTGCCTCCCTTCGGGAGCAGCCCCATGATCGCGAGGCTCGTCATCGACTTGCCCGAGCCCGACTCGCCGACGATGCCGAGCGCCCCGCCGCGCGGGATCGCGAAGCTCAGGCCGTCGACGACGCGGGCGGTGCCCCCGGCGGTGCGGAACTGCACCGTCAGGTCATCGACGCGCAGGAGGTCATCCGTCATCGGCATCCTTTCGCGGCTCATGCTTTCGCCGCCGTTCGCACGCGAGGATCGATCGCCGCGTAGAGCAGGTCGACGACGAGGTTGCCGACGATGACGAAGAACGCCGAGAGCAGCGTCACCGCCATGATGACCGGCTGGTCGTTCGACGAGATCGAGTCGGCGGTGAGCTTTCCCACGCCGTTGATGCCGAACACGGTCTCGGTGATCACCGCGCCGCCGAGAAGGCCCGCGACGTCCATCCCGAAGATCGTCACGATGGGGGTCAGTGCCGGGCGCAGCGCGTGGCGACGCCACACCAGGCTCGGCCGCAGCCCCTTCGCGTGCGCCGTGCGCACGAAGTTCTCCTGCAGGGTGTCGATCACGTTCGCTCGCGTGAGCCGCGTGTAGACGGCGGCATATCCGACCGCGAGCACGATCCACGGCATGAGGAAGTTCAGGAACCACTGCACCGGATCGTCGGCGAAGGGAACGGCCTGCGGAAACGGCAGCCAGGCGAGCGAGACGACGAGGACGAACTGCAGCGCGAGAGCGAGCACGTAGTTCGGGATCGACATCGACCCGAGCGTCAGCCCGGCGATGAACCGATCGGTGAACTTCCCCTCGCGCACCGCGCTGAGGACGCCCCCGACGACGCCGCCGACGAGCCAGAGCACCGCCGCCCCGATCGCGATCGTCGCCGAGATCGGCAGGCGCTGCACGATCATGTCGCCCACGAGCTGCCCGGTCTGGAACGAGTACCCGAGGCACGGGGCGCCGCACGCGACCGTCGCGCCCGCGATCTCGTACGCACGGCCGACGAACAGGCCCGAGAGGTACGTGAAGAACTGCGTGAGGAAGGGCTGGTCGAGCCCGAGGTTCGCCCGGATCTGGTCGATGCGCTCGGGCGTGCAGTTCTTGCCGCAGATCTGCACCGCCGGGTCGGGCGAGAGCACGAAGAAGATCACGAACGTGAACAGCGTCACGAGGAACAGCACCACGACCATGCCGGTCGCGCGCGAGAGGACGAAGCGGGTCACGCGCGCACCTCCGCGCTGCCGACGAGCGCGCGGATGCGGTCGCCCAGGGTCGTGAACGAGAGCACCAGGAGGAAGAGGAAGGCGCCCGGGATGAGGAAGTACATGGGATCGACGGCGTACCAGGGCGCCGCCGAAGCGATCATCTGACCCCAGCTGGGGGTCGGCGGCACGACGCCCACGCCGAGGAACGAGAGCCCCGCCTCGGTGCCGACGTAGCCCGGCACCGCGAGGGTCGCCATGACGATGATCGTCGACGAGAGGTTCGGCAGGATCTCGCGGAAGATGATCTGCACGCTCGACGCACCCGACGCACGAGCCGACTCGACGAACTCGCGCTCCTTGAGCGAGAGCGTCTGCGAGCGCACGATGCGGGCGAGGTAGGGCCAGCCGAACAGCGAGATCACGACGACGAGCAGCAGCACGCGATTGTCGGCGGGGAGCGCCGAGAGGATCGCGATCATGAAGATGAGCGCCGGGAAGGCCATGAGGAACTCCATGACCCGCGAGATGACCGTGTCGACCCAGCCGCCGAGGTAACCCGCCAGCATCCCGAACACGACTCCGAGCACCGTCGTCAGCAGCGTCGCCGAGAGGGCGACCGTCATCGAGACCTGGGCGCCGTAGACGATGCGGGCGAAGATGTCGCGGCCGTTGCCGGGCTCGACGCCGAACCAGTGCTCGGCGCTGATGCCGCCGAGCGGCCCGATCGGGATCGCGCCCATGTTGGGATCGATCGCGCTCTGGTCGAACTGGTAGGGCGACCAGCCGCTGATCTGGACGATGAGGGGAGCGAACACCGCCATGAGCAGCACGAGCACGATGTAGGCCAGCGACAGCATCGCGGGCACATCGGTGAGGAAGCCTCGGAGGAGTTTCCGGCCGGACGCCGGACGGGATTCCACCGACTCATCGAGAGTGGGATCACCGCCCGGCGTGGCCTCGACCTCGAGGGGGGCCGAACTGAAGGTCATGTCAGCCCTTCGAGGGGTCCTTCAGACCGACGATCGTGAGGTCGGTCATGTTGGTGTTGGGGATGTAGCCGGCGATGTTCGACCCCGGCAGGAAGATGCCGTTCTCGAACACCATCGGGGCGATCGGCGCGAGCTCCATGATCTGCTTGTCGAGCTCGCCCCACGCCTCGTTGGCGGCGTCCACGTCGGTCATCGCGCGGATCTCGGCGATCCGGTCGTTGACGGCCGCATCGTTGAGCTGGGCGAGGTTCTGGTTGCCCTTCTCGGTGATGCCCGCGCCGTCGAACAGCGGCGGGATGAAGGTGCTGGCGCTCGAGGCCCAGTCCGGGCACCACCCGGTGATCGCAGCGTTGTTCTGCTGCGACGGCGTCGCGATCGTCTCGTAGTAGATCGAGGTGTCGATGACGTTGAGCTTCACGTTCGCCCCGATGCGCTCGAGGCCCTGCTGCACCGCCTCGGCCTGCGCCTGCGCGACGGGGTTCGAGCGGATGTCGAGCGTGAACTCGAACCCGTCGCCGAGCCCGGCCTCCTCCAACAGCGCCATGGCCTCGTCGACGTCGCCGGTGTTGTCGTCGGAGGGGTACAGGTCGTAGTCCAGGTGACCGCTGACGGCGGGCGGAATGATCGTCGTCGCGACATCCGCCAGCTGATTCCCGCCCGAGGCGTTCTGGATGCTGGCACGGTCGAGCGCCCAGTTCACGGCCTGGCGCACGCGGACGTCGTCGAACGGCGGCTTCGACGTGTTGAGCGACATGTAGGTCGTGCAGTACGCGGGGGCGGTGATGGCACGCTCCTGCAGCTGCGGCGTCTGGATGCGGGGCAGCGTGGCGCCCGCGATCTTGCCCGCGATCGCGTTCTGGTCGGCGCCCTGACCGGCGATCATGCGCTCGTCGATCGTCGCGCCGTCGATGCCGATGTCGAACTGCCACTGGTCGGGGTACGCCTTGCGGACGTCGTCGGTCTCGGGCTCCCAGTGCTCGTTGCGCACCAGCTTGATGGTGCTGCCGGGGGTGTAAGCGTCGAGCGTGTAGGGGCCCGAGGCGATGACGTCGTTGATGAACTCGTCGCCGCCGCCGGAACCGATCGGGAAGGGCACGGCATTGGGCTGGGCGAGCACGTTGTCGAACTCGGGGAACGGGGCCTTGAGGTGGAAGACGATCGTCTTCTCATCCGGGGTCTCGATCGTCGGGAGGTCGCCCGAGACGTACGGGCCCTGGTAGTCCGCGGGCGCGTCGATCACGGACTTCAGGTAGGGCGAGCCGATGCCGATCTGCGGGTCCCACGCGCGAGAGATGCCGAACTCCATCTCGGCGGACGTGATCGGGTCGCCGTTGTCGAAGAAGAGGTCGTCCTTCAGCGTGTAGGTCCAGGTGAGTCCGTCGTCGGAGACCTCGCCGAGACCTGTCGCGAGGTCGGGCACGATGGCGTTCGGGTCATCCGAGTCGCCGGCGGCCTGCATCGTGAGGCCGCGGTAGAGCAGACGGTAGAACGCGTTGACGCCGCCGTCCCAGCCGCGGGCCGGGTCGAGGTACGAGAAGTCGGCGTTCTGGAGCATGTGGACGGTTCCGCCGGCCTGCGGCGTGCCGTCGGTGCCGGTCTGCTGCGGCGAACCGCCGCCGCCGGCGCCGCACGCCGTGAGGGCGAGTGCCATGGCCGTTCCCGCGGCGAGGATGCCGGCGAATCTCCTGGTGGTGGTCATCGGTGGACCTTCCCTTTCTCTGCTCCATTGCGTCGAGTGCTGTCCATAAAACAACATCACGGTGTAATGTGCAATTGCACGATCACGCTGCATCCGTTCTACCGAGTCGAGCGGGTCGGGGAGGGCGGTGTGACACGATCGTCACGAGATCCGGCCGTCTTTTCACACGCCCGAAACACGACGGGCGTCGGTCGCGGCGCGCGAGACTCGGAGAATCACGGCGATATCGGATGCCTTCGCGGCATCACTCCGACGCCGGCGACATCCTCCGACGTTCGCGAGGCAGCGCGGCCGCGGTCAGGGAAGCGGGCAGATCGCGACCGAGGCGAGGTCGCCGTCCATCTGCTCGGGCGTCCAAGGCAGACCCGCCGGTGGGGCGGTCTCTCCCGAGGCGGCGGGCGCCTTCGACGCGATCGCGGCGAGCTCCCATCCGAGCACGCGGATCGCCTCGGCCGAGGCGCGGGAGTTGTTCAGCACGGCGACGACGGTCAGGCCCGTCTCACGGTCGGCGAAAGCCGCGGTCTGATACCCGGGGATCGAGCCGTACTGGCCGATGAGGGTGCCCGCCTGGTACGCGCCGCCGTCGACGGTGTACCAGGTCGGAACGCCCTCTCCGACCGGGATGGGCGAGCCGAACCGCTGGTCGTCGTCGAACGAGCGCAGGCCGGTTGCGAGTGCGCGCGCGTACCGCCCCAGGTCCGCGGCCGTCGTGACGACGCCCGACGACGTGAATCCAGCCGAGGGAGACCACGCGGTGAGGTCGGCAGCCGTCGCGCAATCGGGCGCACCCTCGGGGGTCAGCACCGACTGCGTGCCGTGCAGGCCGACGTCGGCCTGCCGATCCGGCAGCGACGATCCGCCCATGCCGAGGGGCTCGAAGACGTAGCGCTGGAACAGCTCCGCGGCGGTGCTGTTCGCGGCCCGCTCGAGAGCCATGCCGAGGAGGACATATCCGGCGTCCGAGTTGGCGAACGACGTGCCGCCCGTCGGGCCCGAGGCGGCCAGCCCGTAGGCGAGGAGTTCATGCGGAGCCCACGGACGCGCGGGATTCGCTTCCCACCGGGCCTGCAGACGCGGCTGGTACGACCCGAGTCCCGATGTGCTGTCGCAGAGCTGCTCGAGGGTCACGACCGGGGTGGCGGGGAATCCGACGATCCACTCCGTCACGGGGTCATCGAGCTCGACGGTGCCGTCTGCGGCCATGCCGTAGAGCACGTCGCACGTCATCGCGCGCGTGACCGGGCCGGCTTTGAAGGAGTCGTCTGCGGTGACCTCGGTTCCGTCGGGGTTGGTGCCGAAGCCGGCCACCCACTCGCCCGACCACGGCACCCAGACGCCGGCGATCGCGCCGGCCGAGCCGGTCATCGCCATCGCGCGCTCGACCGCGGCGGTGAGCTGCGCCCGCGTGTCGCCACCGATCTCGCCGTCGACCTGCGGGGGCATCTCGACACTGCTGACGCTCGCCGGAGCGCACGCCGAAAGACCGAGCGCGAGCGCGACCGCAACGGCGATCCCTGCGCTTCGACGGCGTCGAGTCGCACGCATTCCTGAGCCACCCCCCGAGATGTATGCCTCCAGTGAAGCACACCGCTCCTGTGGAACCCGCGAACCTAGGGTGGACGCATGACACACGCTTTCGACGCCGACGCCATCTCGGGTGTGCTCGGTCACATGAACGACGATCACCGCGCCGACAATCTCCTCATCGTGCGCGCGTTCGGCGAACCGGATGCCGCGGCGGCGACGATGACGTTCTTCGACGGCGATGGCGGGGATTGGCAGGCGATTCGGGCCGACGGCGGCCCCCGGGAGCTCCGAGTGGCCTGGCCCGGTGGCCCGATCACGGAGCGTCGCGAGGTGCGCCGGGAGATCGTCGCGCTCTACGACGCCGCCTGCGAGCGCCTCGGTGTGGAGCCGCGCCCGCACGACTGAGCGTTACGAAGTCGTTAAGAGCTCGACGAAAAACCTTCAGGTTAGCTGTACCTAAGTGCTATCGTCGGGCCATGCTCGAACCGATCCCGTTCTCGACCGCTCTGCGCGAGCGGTCGAGCTCTGCGCACTCCGGCAGCGAAGGCGCCGGCTTCATGTCCGACCTCATGCGCGGCAAGGGCACGCGCGACGACTATGTCGCCCTGGTCGCGCAGCACTGGTTCATCTACGCAGCGCTCGAGGGCGCGGCATCCCGCATGGCGGCCGACCCGGTCGCCGCTCCGTTCATCAGCGAGAAGCTCACCCGGCTTCCCGCCCTCGAGGCCGACCTCGAGTTCCTCATCGGCCCGGACTGGCGCGAGCGGATCACTCCGCTGCCGACCACCGAGCGGTATGTCGCCCGCATCGACGAGGTCGGGGCCACCTGGGCCGGCGGCTTCGTCGCGCATCACTACACCCGGTACCTGGGCGACCTGTCGGGCGGGCTGTTCATCGGCAAGCTCATGGCCCGCCAGTTCGGGTTCGAGACCAACGGCATCGGGTTCTACATCTTCGGCGACATCGCCGATCCGGCCGCGTTCAAAGAGCGCTATCGCGAGCAGCTCGACGCCGCGCCGTGGGACGAGGCCGAGCAGCAGCGGGTGATCGACGAGGTGCTCGTCGCCTACCAGTTCAACACCGACCTGTTCACCGACCTCGCGCGGGCGAAGGACGCGGCCGCAGCGGCATCCGGGGCCTCCGTCGTGGCGTGACCCTGCCGGTCACATGCCGGCCGCGCGGACGGCGGCCATGAACCGCCGTACGTCGTGATCGACCAGGATGTCGCTGGGCCGGAGCGGCCGCGACAGGTAGAGCCCGTCGAGCGAGGTCAGGCGTGAGAGCGCCACGTAGGTCTGCCCCGGCGCGAAGGCACCCGATCCGAGGTCGACGATCGCGCGGTCGTAGGTCTTGCCCTGAGACTTGTGGATCGTCACAGCCCACGCCAGCCGCAGCGGGAACTGCGTGAACTCCGCGACGATCTCGCGCGTCAGCTTGCGCGAGCCGGGATCGTAGGCGTAGCGGAACCTCTCCCACACCGCGGGCTCGACGTCGTGCTCCTCGCCGTCGAGCTCGACGCGCACCGACGACCCCGCGATGCGGGTGACGGTGCCGATCGAGCCGTTCACCCAGCGGGGGCCGTCGCCGGCGTACCCCGCGACGTCGTTGCGGAGGAACATCACCTGCGCACCGACCTTCAGCTGCAGCTCGGGGTCGGCCGGGTACGACGTCTCGCCGCGGCCGAAGTCGCCGCTCACGTCGGCCTTCGCCGTCTGCACCGGGCCGGTGAGCGCGTCGAGGTGACGCTGGTTGATGCGGTTGACGGCGTCGTTGCGCGTGGCGAGCGTGATCACGGGAGGCTCGTCGCCGGTGGGCGGCGGCGGCGTGCGGGCTCCCGCCGCATTGAGCGCCGCGGCGATGTCGGCCGTGACGACGCCGTACCGCACGGCGTTCAGCATCTCCTTGAAGCCCGGGTCGGCCTGACGGTGGATCTCCCCCAGCTCCGCGATGTGCAGCGGGGCGCCGACCCGTCCGAGATCGAGCAGTCCGTCCGAGCGGATGGCGCCGGCCTCCGCCTTGGGCCCCGCCCACACCTGCGCGTCGAAGAACCAGAACGACCGGTAGTGGTCGCGGATGTATTTCAGCTCGTCGCCGCGGGGCGGCACCGGCGACAGCTGATACGGATCACCGAACATGACGATCTGCACACCGCCGAACGCCTCGGAGCGCCGTCGGCGCGCCTGCCGGAGCGACCGGTCGATCGCATCCATCACGTCGGCGTTGACCATCGAGATCTCGTCGATGACGAGCGTGTCGATCGCGTTCAGGATGCGGCGGGTCGGCTCGGACTGCTCCAGCTCGCTGTCAGCGACGAGACCGATCGGCAGCCGGAAGAGGGAGTGGATCGTCTGACCCTCGACGTTGAGTGCGGCGACCCCCGTCGGCGCGCAGATCGCGATCTGCTTGTCGGTGTTCCACGCCAGGTGCTGCAGCAGCGTCGACTTGCCGGTGCCCGCGCGTCCGGTGACGAAGACGTGGTCTCGGGTCGTCTCGATGCGTCGGAACAGCGCCTCCTGCTCAGCGGAGAGAGGCGGCAAGGTCACCGATTCATGGTAGCCACAGGTGAGCCTTCCTAGACTTGTGCTGTGCACGAGGGGCAGACGACTCCGGACGCCGCGATCGGCGACGATGAGTCGAGCGCGCCCGAAAGCGTGCGACGAACCGGACAGGGCCGGCGACGGGGCCGGCGACGCCTTGCTTTCGACCTCACCGCGATCGGGCTCCTCTCGGTGCTCGCCCTCGGCGCGCTCGGCGTCGGCGGTGTCGCGGTGTACCGCACGCTCTACAGCCCTGCGGCCTTCGTCGAGCGCTACCTGTCGCTGCTGAGCAGCGGCAGCGCCGCCGATGCGCTGCGACTGCCCGGCGTCGCCATGGACTCCGCCGAGCTCGCCGCGGCGGACCTGCCGTCGACGACATCCGAGGTGCTGCTGCGCCGCGCTGCCCTCGCACCGCTGTCCGAGGTCTCGGTCATCGGTGAGCGCGTCCGCGGCGACGTGACCGAGATCACCGTCACCTACCTCGCGAACGGTCATCGCGGCCGCACCCAGTTCGACGTCGAGCAGGACGGCTGGATCGGCGTCGCCCCGGCGTGGCGCTTCGCGCACAGCCCGCTCTCGGCGATCGACCTCACGGTGCGAGGAGCCACGCGGTTCTCCGTCAACGGCTTCGAGCTCGATACCCGGCAGGTCGCGCCCGAGGGCGTGGATGCCGACCCGCTCGTGCCCGTGTCGATGCTCGTGTTCTCTCCCGGCGCCTACTCCATCTCGGTCGACACCCCGACGGCACAGACGCCCGGAGTGGCCGTGCTCTCGGATGCCCCGCAGAAAGCCGTGCCGGTCGATCTGCAGACCGAGCCCACGCCGGAGTTCATCGAGGTCGTGCAAGACCGCGTCGACGAGTTCCTCGCCTCCTGCGCGACCCAGCAGGTGCTGCAGCCGACGGGATGCCCGTTCGGCTACTTCGTCCGCAACCGTGTCGAGGGCGCCCCGCAGTGGTCGATCGCACAGAACCCCGAGATCGAGGTCGTGCCCGACGGCGCGCAGTGGGCGATCCCGAGCACCCGCGCGGTCGCCCACATCGACGTCGACATCCGCTCGATCTACGACGGACGACTCAACGAGGTCTCGGAGGACGTCGAGTTCTTCCTGACCGGCAAGATCACGATCCTCCCCGACGGCACGGCATCCATCCAGGTGTCGGCCGACCAGGGCTGATCGGCGTCAGCGGCTGCGCGCGGCGTCTCGGCGGGCCAGCTCGGCGAGGCGCTCGTTGTACTCGTCGAGCTCGGTGTCGCCGGCTCGCTCGACCTGCCGGTCACGGCGGCGCTGCATCCGGTCGTCCGAGCGGCTCCACTGGATCGCGACCGTGATCGCGAGGATCAGCGTCGGGATCTCACCGACCGACCAGGCGACACCACCGCCGATGTACTGGTCCTCGAGCGGTGTCGGCCCCCACATGCGGCCCATCGAGCCGAACCACTCCGCGGCGAACAGGCCGGACGACATCATGATCGCCATGCCGAAGAAGGCGTGGGTCGCCATGACCGCGATGAGCGTGAGGAGGCGGAAGGGGTACGGCAGACGGTAGGGCACGGGGTCGATGCCGATGAGCGACAGCACGAACAGGTAGCCCGAGATCAGGAAGTGGGCGACCATCCACTCGTGCCCGATGTGGTCGTACAGCGTCCAGCGGAACAGGTCGGTGTAGTAGAAGACCCAGAGCGAGCCGACGAACATGACCGCGGCGAACGCCGGGTGGGTGACGACGCGCGAGAACGGGGTGTGAACGGCCCAGAGGATCCACTCGCGACCGCCGCGCGACCCGTCGTCCCGCTTGCGGATCGCGCGTGCGGCCAAGGTCACGGGAGCGCCCGCGACGAGGCACAGCGGGATGGCCATCGAGAGCAGCATGTGCCCGATCATGTGCAGGCTGAACAGGTAGTCCTGGTAGGCGTTGATGGGTCCGCTCGTGACCCATGCCAGCAGGAGCAATCCGAACACCCACAGCACGGTGCGGTACAGCGGCCAGCGGTCGCCGCGCTTGCGCAGGCGCCACACTCCGGCCAGGTAGAAGAAGAGACCGAACCCGACAGCGAAGACCCAGAGCAGGTCGACATCCCACATCGTGAACCAGCGGTCGATCGTCAGCTCGGGAGGCAGGACGGTGCCGGTCAGGATCTGGGCGGGCGTCTGCTGCTCGGGCAGGGTCGTGTCGACGGGCGGAGGGGTGCGGGCGAGGGCCGCGGCCGCGCCGCTCGCGATGCCCATGAAGACGATCTCGACGGTCACGAGCAGCCAGAACACCCGGGCGGCGCCCGACGAGGCGAGCTTGGTGATGAGCCGCCCGCGGTACGAGGCGCCCAGCACGCCCATGGCGATGAGCGCGACGACCTTGAGCAGCAGCAGCGCCCCGTAGGGAGAGAACAGGTTGGCGGGCGAGAGGATCGCGACGGCGGCGCGGACCGTTCCCGAGACCGCGACCACGATGAAGGCCGCGAGGGCGATGCTGGAGTACCGGGACACGACGGCGACCATGTCGGCACGGTCGACGACGGGCCGGATGATCACGAGCAGCAGCAGACCGCCGAGCCAGACGGCGGCGGCGACGATGTGCAGGGCGAGCGCGGTGACCGCGATGTTGTGGTTCGCCTCTTCGCCCGAGTGCCCCTGCGTCGCCATCGGGATGAGGGATGCGGCGGCGAGGATGCCGACGATCAGCGTCGAGGTCCAGCCGCGGACGGCGAACGTCAGCACCGTCAGCACCGCGCCCGCGATCGTCGTCAGCAGCCAGGCGCGCCCGGCCTCGGTGTCGACGAGGAACCGGCCGAGCTGCTGGCCGAACTCCGCGCTCGCGCTCGGAGCTGCGCCCAGGAGGTTCAGGAAGGTGAAGAACGCGGTGCCGGCGCTCGCGACGGTGAAGACCGCCGCCGAGATCGACGCGGTGTCGAGGGCCGTGTCGAACGGGCGCTCGCCCGCGCGCAGGGCGAACAGCGCCACGACGAGGGAACCGACCATGCCGGCTGCCGCCAGATTGACGACGAGCTTGATGATCGGCAGGCCCCAGCGCACGACCGGTCCCGGGTCGAGCAGCTGCAGCGGTGCGGCGCCGCCGCCGGCCGCGAGGCCGATGAGGACGACGATGAGGGCCGACACAGCGAGGATCGCCGGTCCGGCGAGACGCTGCGCTCGGGATTCCACCCCACCAGCCTACGGCGGCCGGGAGGTCTGAGCCTCGCAGGCGCGAGGTCCCCGGCGGGCGGGGCGGGAACGACGGAGGGGGACGCCGTGTCGGCATCCCCCTCCGGTGAATCGTCGTCGATTACTTGACGGCGGCCTTCAGCTTCGAGCCGGCGGTCACCTTGACGCGCTTGCCCGCGGCGATCTTGATCTCCTCGCCGGTCTGCGGGTTGCGGCCGGTGCGAGCGGCGGTGTCGACCTGCTCGAAGGCGATCCAGCCCGGGATCGAGACCTTGCTGCCCTTGGCGACGGCCTCGGAGACGGTCGTGAAGAGCGAGTCGAGCACGCCCGAGACGGCGGCCTGGCTCTGACCGGTGGCGCTGGCGATGCTCGCGACGAGCTCGGTCTTGGTGATGGACTTGTCAGCCATAGGGTTGTCCTCCAGACGGCGGACGACGGACGCGCCGCCGACAGCGTGGGTGGTTCCCGGGGGACTCGCGTCCCACGGTTGGTCGTTCGACCGGTCCCGAATATACGCGGATTCCGCGGAATTTCGCGGATTTACCGGCTTCGGGGGCCGCTTTCACCCGGCGTGTCGCCCGTTTTCGGGGCGCGTGGGACGGATGTGACGTTCGCGGGGGTCAGATCCGCCGGAGGGCGGCGACGACCTCCGCCTCCCAGCGACGCGCGGCGGGAAGTGCTCCGACGAAGATCGGGGTGTCGTGCGTGACGCCCAGGTACCGGGTCGCACTCGCCGCCACGCCGGCGCGGCGAAGCTTCGCGGCATAGGCCGCACCGTCGCCGCGCAACGGGTCGTACTCGGCCGTGAGGATGACCGCCGGCGGCAGGTCGGCGAGCGAATCGGCGCGCATCGGCGACGCGTACGACTCGCGCGCGCGCGAGCGGTCGCCGAGGTACGTGCGGGCGACCGAGACGAGCTCGCGCAGCGCGATGAAGGCCGGGATGCCGAGCGCGTAGGTCGCGCGCAGATCGATGAACCGCCCGGTGAGGTCGGTCACCGGCACCTCGAGGATCTGCACGGCGACCGGCAGCCGCGCACGGTCGCGGTTCATGAGCGTCACTACGGCGGCGATGTTCCCGCCCGCGGACGACCCCGAGATGCCGACGCGGTCCGGGTCGATGCCGAGCGTCGCCGCCTCGTCGTGCAGCCACTCCCACGCGGCGTACGCCTGCTCGATCTGGGTCGGATAGCGATGCTCGGGCGCGAGCGAGTAGTCGACCGCGATCAGCACGACCCCGGATGCGTCGGCACGGCGTCGGCACGCGGCATCCGCCGTCGGGTAGTCGATGCCGCCGATACGGAACGCCCCGCCGCCGAAGACCAGGCACGCCGGCGCAGGCTCTCCCTCGGCCAGGGTGCTCGGACGGTAGACCCGGACGCGCACGTCGGGGTATCCGGCCACGGGGACGACGTGCTCGGACGTGGCGATCCCGGGTCCCGGTGTACCGACCGTGCGGAGCTCCTGGCGGTCCCAGGCGAGCGCCGCCTTGCGGTGACGCTCGCGCGGGGTGAGCGGGCGCTTGCCGCCGGGCTTGGCGGGGGGCTTGGCGGGGGCCGGGCTCGGCGCGGGCGCGGACGTCGCCGCGGGCGCGGTGCCCGGCACGCCCTCGGCGGCGGGAGACCGCGGCATCCGCGGCATCCGCTCGGCCACCGCCGACGTGACCGACCGCCAGGCCTGACGCAGGAGGTACCGCCGGTGCGTGCGCAGCCGCTCGGCGAAGAACGGATCGAGCGGCATGGTCAGTCTCCGTCCGTTCGCCCGGTGCGCTCGTCGAGCTCGCGCAGCCGCCGGAGCTTCGACCACGGCACGAAGACGATCCACATCACCGACGCGATCGCGCCACCCATGATCATCGAGCTGACGTCCATCCTCCGACCGTAGCCGCTGTCACGGACGCCCGTTCCCGTGGACGGCACGGCTCTTCCCCGAGGAGGCGTCGCGCGGGAACGACGAAGCCCCCGTCCCGACGAATCGGTACGGGGGCTTCGGTGCTCTACGCGGGTTGGCTTACCAGCTCGAGGTGCTTTACGCGGGCTGGCTTACCAGCTCGACTTGGTCACACCGGGCAGCTCGCCCTTGTGCGCCATGTCGCGGAAGCGAACGCGCGAGATGCCGAACTTCGAGAGGTGGCCACGGGGGCGACCGTCGATGGCGTCACGCTTGCGGATGCGGACCGGCGACGCGTTGCGCGGGAGCTTCTGCAGGCCGACGCGGGCAGCCTCGCGGGCCTCGTCGGTCGCGTTCGGGTCGACGAGGGTCTTCTTCAGCTCGGCACGCTTCTCGGCGTAGCGGGCGACGACCTCTTCACGCTGGTTGTTGCGCGCGATCTTGCTCTTCTTAGCCATGAGATCAGCGCTCCTCTCGGAATTCGACGTGCTTGCGGATCACCGGGTCGTACTTCTTGAGCACGATGCGGTCGGGGTTGTTGCGACGGTTCTTACGCGTCACGTAGGTGTACCCCGTACCGGCGGTCGAACGGAGCTTGATGATCGGACGTACGTCCTGAGCCTTCTTCGCCATTAGAGCTTCACACCCTTCGCGATGAGGTCCTTGACGACCGACTCGATGCCGCGGGCGTCGATGACCTTGATGCCCTTAGCCGACACGTTCAGCGTGATCTTGCGACCGAGCGAAGGAACGTAGTAGGTCTTCTTCTGCACGTTCGGGTCGAAGCGACGCTTCGTCCGGCGGTGCGAGTGCGAGATGTTGTGACCGAAGCCGGGAACTGCTCCGGTCACCTGGCACACTGCTGCCATAGTGATTCTCCTTAGTACCGTGACACCGGACGGTGCCACCCAAGATCCCTTGTCTGCACCCGCGCCTCATCCGGCCGTTTCGGGCCTGTGATGGGGAGTGGGTACGTACTGCGTGCTGGAGTGCGCGCAGACAAACAGTCAGTCTAGCACGCGGCGGCGTGTCGCCTTGACCGGGCGGGCGGCCGGAGGAGACCCGCCGATGCCGCGTCGGCACGGTCTGCCATACTGCCGCTATGTCGCCGGAGGTCGAGGCTCCCCTTCGGCGCTGGCTCTTCGACGGACGGTTGCGGCACTATCAGGCCGACGCGCTCGAACGGGTCGACGCCTCCGGCCCCGGTCCGCTGCACATCGTCGCTCCGCCCGGTTCGGGCAAGACCCTGCTCGGGCTCCTGCTCGCGATGCGGCGCGGGACGCGGACCCTCGTCCTCGCCCCGACGATCACCATTCGCGACCAGTGGGCCGCCGAGGCGCGGCGGCTGGCCCCCGAGGCCGGCGCCGTCTCGACCACGAGCGAAGCCCCGGGCGAACTGACGGCGCTGACATACCAGTCGCTGAGCGTGCTCGACGGCGAGAATCCCCTCGCAGCGCTCGCCCACGAGCGCTGGCTGCGCGAACTCGAGGCGGACGGGCGGTCGACGGATGCGGCATCCGCCTGGCTCGGCGCTCTGCGCTCGGGCAACCACCGCGCGTACGCCGCCGGGATAGCCCGGCGCTCGCGCACGCTGCGACGCCGCATCGCCCAGGAGGACCCGGGCGCCCTGTCGCGCGCACTGCACCCCAATGCTCGCGCGCTGATCGAGAGCCTCGTCGACCACGGCGTCGACACCGTCGTCCTCGACGAGTGCCATCACCTGCTCGACCACTGGGCGCTCGTCGTCGCGGCTCTGGTGGCACGGCTGCGCGACGCGGGCAGGTCTCCGCTCGTGGTCGGCCTGACCGCGACGCTCCCCTCGCCCGACGACGGCAACGCGTACGACAACTACACCTCGCTCCTCGGCGAGGTCGACTACGAGGTGCCGATCCCTGCGGTCGTCCGCGAGGGCAATCTCGCCCCGTACCGCGAGTACGTGCGGTTCGTCGAGCCGACGACGGACGAGCTCGCGTTTCTGTCGGGCGCCGCCACCGGCCTCGCCGTGCTCATCCGCTCGACCTTCGCCCACGGCGACGGGGCCGCACATCTCATCGGGATGCTCCAGCCTCCGGTCGAGGGCAAGGCCGGCGCGGGTGCGGACGGCGACGCCGAGACGCCGGGGCCGGCGCTCGCTCCCCCGCCGCCGGCCTCATCGGCACGCGCGGCGCCGAACGACGCCGACATCCGCCTCGCACGAGCCTTCGCCGACGATTTCGCGGGCGCCGAGGCTGCGGCGGCGATGCTCGCGACCGTCCATCCTGACCATCCACTCGTCGCACGCCTGCCGACCGCAGCGCGACGAAAGCCGACGACGGAGGAGTCGCTGCGACTGCTGGGCCGTTTCGCGCTCGACCGCGTGCTGCCCGACCCGGCCGCCCGAGACCGGTGGGATCGGATCCGGTCGGCACTCGCCGACTTCGGCTTCTCGCTGACCGACCGTGGCCTGCGCCGCACGCGCGACCCCATCGACACGATGCTGGCGTCATCGCTGTCGAAGGACCGCGCGGTGTGCGACATCCTCCGCCTCGAACGCGACCGGACGGGCACGCGCTTGCGCGCACTGGTCGTGTCCGATTTCAGCGAGCACGGCAACCGCCACGGTGGACTCGTCAGCCGCGCGGGCGCGTTGCGGACCTTCGACGTCCTGGCGACGGATGCCGCGACCGCCGACCTGCGCGGTGCCCTGGTCACCGGATCGACGACGCGCATCGCGACGCGTCACGCCGGTTCGTTGGCTGAAGCGTGGACGGCGGCCCTGGGGGTCGAGGTGGCGACCGCGGCCGTCGCCGAGAATCCGGCGGTGACCGAGATCTCCGCTCCCGGCGTCGGTGCCGCGGGCTTCGTCCATGCCGCCGCGACCCTGCTGAGCCGCGGCCAGCTCGACGTCGTCGTCGGCACCCGCGGCCTCTTCGGCGAGGGGTGGGACTGTCCCGCGGTGAACACGCTCATCGATCTGTCATCGGTGGCGACAGCCCCCGCGACGCAGCAGCTGCGCGGACGCGCGTTGCGCCTCGACCCGGACTGGTCCGAGAAGGTCGCGCATATCTGGACGGTCACCGCGTTGCTCCCGCCGTCCTCGCCGATCGACGCGGCCCCCGATCTCTCGCGACTGCGGCGCAAGCAGGCGCGCCTGTGGGGCGTGCACCGCGACGATCCCCGCCGCATCGTCCGCGGCCTCGCCGGCGCACTGACGGCCGAGCAGCGACGCCTGCTCGCGCCGGGTTCTCTCCCGTCGGCGGACGAGCTCGATTCCCTGACGGTCGTCGAGCCGCGAGAACTCTCGCGGGCGTCATGGCAGATCGGAACGGACTACCTGGACCGGGAGTCGACGGAGACCGTGATCGTCCGGCGCGCCGCCGACCCCACCTTCCGAACGCGGCGCCGAGCGGATGCCGTGCTCGGGGCCGGCACGGCAACGGCGGGCATCGTCGCCGCGGCGGCGCTCGCGCTCATGGTCGCCGGCGTGGTCGGCGCGGTCGGCGTGGCCGGGGTCGCGGCCGGGGCGGTGGCGCTGACCGGCGCCGTGGTCGCCGGTGCGCCGGTCGCTCGCGCCTGGTGGTGCTCCCGTCGAGCCCACGCTGAGGCGCCGGAGCTGTATCGCCGCATCGCGCGCACCGTCGTGGCCGCATTGCAGCGCGCGGGATGCATCGGCGACCGGGCGACGCCGGAGGTGAACGTCGAGCGACCGACGGATGCCGGCGGCTTCCAGCACCTCGAACTGCGCCTGACCCATGCCACCCTCGCCGAGCAGCACGTCTTCGCCGGCGCGATGTCGGAGCTGCTCGGACCGATACGCACGCCGCGATTCCTGCTGCAGGTGGATGCCGGCGGCCGGTCGCCACTCGTACGGTGGCTGCTGAAGCGCGCCCGTGTTGGGAGCGGTGCGCGCGGCGGGGGTGGCGGGCAGGGCCGGTCGCAGTTCTTGGCCGTGCCCGCGTCGTTCGGCATGGCCGGCGGGCGTCTGCGCTCCTTCGCGGAGGATTGGCAGCGGACCGTCGGTCCGTGCACGCTCCATTTCGTCGACAGCCCGGAAGCACTCGCCCTCCTGGCAGAGGCTCGTCGCGGGGGCGCGGTGGCGGGCGATCTCGCCGTCATCGAACGCTGGGACTGACGCGGTGGAGCACTCTGACGCGGTGCACGTTTTGGCGCGGTGGCGGGCTCGGGCACGGTGCATTGTCGGGCTGACCGTGCGGGTTCGGGGCCCCGCGCGCGTCTGTGGAGAGTCGGGGCGCGATGTCGGGGGCCCGTGGCAACATTAGAACATGCATTCGAATGACGAACTCGGCAGCGGGATGGGCAGCGACAGCGATGTCGATGCCCTGGCGGTGCTGGTCGCGGATGCCGAGGGCGCGGCGGATGCTGCGCGGTTGGCGCAGATCCGTGAGGTTCGGGTGCTTGCCGCGGCCGGGGTGCTGGCTGAGAGGCAGGCCGCGGGTGCGTCGGAGAAGGTCAAGGCGCGCGAGATGGCGCTGCGCGGGATCGCCGCGGAGCTGGCCGGGGTGTTCATCGCGACCGACCGGACGTTGCAGCGACGCATCGATGAAGCCCGTGATCTCGTCGAGAACTACCCCGTGACGATGGCCGCGTGGGAGGACGGGCGCATCGTCCGCGGGCATGTGCGGGTGATCCAGGAGGTCGGATGCATCGTGCCCGCGGAGGGACGGGCGGAGTTCGAGCGGGTCGCGATTGAGCGGTGCGCGGGCGAAACACCGAATCGGGTGCGGGACGGGCTGCGGATGCTGGCCGAGCGGATGCATCCGCGGACGTTCACCGAACGCCATGAAGAGGCCGCGGCGGGGCGGTGTGTGTGGGTGCAGGCCGGGGCGGATGGGATGTCGGACCTGATCGCGACGCTGCCGACCGTGATCGCCGACGGAATCGTGGACCGGCTGACGCGGCAGGCGCGGGAGATCATCAACGCGCGGGCCCAGGCTGACGCGGCAGGTGGCGGCGCTGACGCTCGAGCCGACGCCCCTGACGCTCAAGCCGAGGCGCCTGGCGTTCGAGCCGACACCAACGGCGGCGCGCCCGGCGCCGACACGACGATTCGCGACGGGTCGTCGTTCGTCGACGATGCCCGCACCATCGACCAAGTCCGCGCCGACGTGTTCAGTGACCTCCTCCTCGCGGGGACGCCGGCGCTCGACCCGACTGGCACCGGTGACGGCGACGGAACGCTCGGGGCGATCCGCGCGCACGTGCAGGTCGCGGTGTCGGCACTGACGCTCATGGGACAGGACGACGGGCCGGCCGACCTCGCGGGGCGCTCCCCCATCGATGCCGCGACCGCCCGCGAGCTCGCCGGCAACGCGACCTCCTGGGACCGGCTTCTCACCCACCCGGTCACCGGGACGGTGCTCGAGTGCGACAGCTACCGGCCCACCGCGGCCATGGTGCGGCTGCTGCGAGCCCGAGACCGGCACTGCCGGTTCCCCGGATGCCGGCAACCCGCCATCCGCTGCGAACTCGACCACACCATCGCCGCATCCGACGGCGGCGCGACGCACGTGTGCAACCTCGCCAACCTCTGCAAACGCCATCACGACGTCAAACACCACACCCGATGGCGAGTCCAACAACTCGCGGGCGGAAGGCTGATCTGGACATCACCCACCGGACGGATCTATCGCGAAGACGCACCACCACCCCTCGTCGCATTCACGGTCGCCTTCACCGCGGCGAGTCCACCCGATGGACGGGACGATCAACAACCGCCCGGCGCGCCCTCCCCACCACCGCGATCACCGGGTCGCCTCGATACGCCTCCGGGATCTGCGCCGCCGTTCTGACGAGGTTCGCCCCTCACCCCGTGCTGCAGCGACGCACCCCTCGAGGTCACGCCTCGACCGCGAGCCGCGTTCCCACGTTGCCCTTACGTCTGCGGTCGTCAGTGGTCCGCGATCAGTCGCGAGCGCGCCACGAGAGCCACGAAAGCCACGCGAGCCACGAAAGCCACGCGAGCCACGGGAGCCACGAGAGCCACCAGAGCGCGGGGATCAGCGGGCGGACGATCCGGCCTCTGCGGCTGCTTCGGCGGCGCCGCGACCCCAGCGGAACGGCGAGACCGTCGGGTCACCGGCGATCCAGAATCGCCACGGGAACGCCTCAGTTCCCGCGACACCGGCCACCCCGACGCGCGGGCCCGTCAGAACGTCGCGCTCCGGCTCGTCCCGAAGCAGCAGCCGGGCGACTGCGCCGGCGCGCTCGAGCCCGGAAACAGCGTCGATGCCGTCGTGCGCAGGATGCCGCAGACCGACCGCCTCGCCGAGCCTCCCGGGCCCCCGAGCGAGATCCCGGTGGGTCCGAGCCGCAGCCCGCCGCAGCTGGGCGACATCCGCGCCCTCCACGATCTCCGCGGCGCGCAGCAGCACACCGCCGGCAACCCCGGCCGGCCCGCAGACGACGTTGACGCACGAATGGATGCCGTGACTGAGATAGACGTACAGGTGGCCGGGTTCGCCCCACATCGTGGCGTTGCGCGCGGTCTGACCCATGCGCGCGTGCGACCCGGGGTCGGGCAGGTCTCCCGTATCGCGACCGTGATACGCCTCGACCTCCGTCAGCCGCGCGACGACGCGCGCGCCGTCGACCGCGACCTCGAGCAGCCCGCCGAGCAGGCGCGGCGCGACCTGCACGGGCAGCGCTGCGAGCTCCTCACGGGTCGCGGGATGGAACCCGGCGCTCACGGCCGCGGTGCGCTCTGGCACCACGAGATGTCGAAACCGGTGAGCGCCGACACCTCCTCGCCGGTGCCGAGGTCGACGATGTGCGTCTGAACCCGCTCGGGCAGCGGTAGCGCATACGCGTCATACGAGTTCGAGACGGCGTCGGGCGCGATGAGGAACGCGGCGTACCGGCTGCTCGGCGACACGCACGTGTGCAGCAGCAGGTCATCCGGCGCGACCGTGAACACGTCGCGGGTCGCACCGTCGGCTCCGACGACGGCAGCCGTCGTCGACAGCACCGTGAACCCGTCGAGCCGCGAGAGCACGCGCAGCGTCTCATCCGCGTTGCCGGGCAACGCCGTGACCGACTGGGTCTCGCCGGCTGCCGCATCCGCGGCGCTCAACGGCCGCTCCTCCGCCGTCGCGAGATCGATCGCGACGAGGCCGGTCGCCCGCTGCACGATGGCTTCCGTCGAGCCGCGGGCGATGCCGTCGATCGTGATCGCATTGCCGAGCGAGACAGGCTCGCCTCCGGCAGCTGAAACGAGCGTCAGGGCCCCGTCGAAGCCGAGCAGCAGCACGGCATCCGTCCCCGGCACGAAGCGCCAGTCGTCGACGCGCGCGTCACCGCCGGCGAACTGCAGCTGCGTGGGCTCATCGTCGGCGCTGCCGTCGGCGAGAGACGCGGTGAACAGGGCGCTCTCGAGACCGCCCGCCGACCCGATGCCCGCGTCGGTGTAGGTGTAACCGATGAGGTCGCCGCGGTCGGCGGTCTGCAGGTTGGTCACGAACCCGCGACCCGGCAGGCCGAGCTCGCGCGCCCCCTCGCCGTCGCGGTCCGTGACGATCAGCGTCGAGACGCCCTCGTCATCGGCGGTCACGATCGCGAGATGCGTCGACGTGGCGCGGAAGTCCTCGATATGCGGATCCGCGAACACCGGCACCGCGTTCTCACCGTCGATCCCGGTGCGGAAGATGGTGTCTTCGTCGCCGCCGCGCTGCAGGATGTAGGTCTCGAGCGCCGGCGTCGAGAACGACTCCTCGATCGTCGCCGCCGGCCCTCCGCCGAGGCCCTGCACGCCGTCGATCCGCACGGTGTAGTCGGTCTCGTCCCGTAGCGGCAGGGTGAATCGGATGCCGATCTGCCGGCCCGATGTGTCGACGGTGAAGTCCGCGGCCGGCTCGATGTGCACCTGCGCCGGATCGATCTCCTCGAGCGACTGAGTCGTCGTGACGATCAGCCGCGACCCCGCCGATTCGATCCCGGCCCGGGGGTCGACGCTCGTCGCCGTCGCCCGCGGCCCCTGAACGGTCGTCAGCACGCCGCTCGCTCCGCCGACGAGCGCGAGCGCGCCGATCACCGCCGCCATCGCGACGACGAAGCGCCGCGATCGGCGCTCCTGCGTGCGCGCGCGGCGCGAGACCCCGGCCCGTCGATCAGTACTCATAGGGGTCCTCGGGCTCGCCGACGGACTGCACGCCCGTGGCCTCGACGACGAGCGCGCCGTCACGGTCGCGGATCACGCCGGTGACGGTGACCCACTCCCCCGTCGCGGGGATGTCGGCTGTCTCGCCGACGGGGATGCTGGCGGGCTGCGCGTCGATGACGCAGTGGGTGATCACGAGCCGCGTCAGCCCGAAGCCTCCCGCGCTCGACGGAGTCACGAAGCCGGTCAGGCTGATCTCGTCGCCTTCGAAGGCCTCCGGGTTCGTCGCCGTCGCGAAGACGCTCGCCCACTCGCCGACGCCGAACGACGAGGTGTCACCGGTCGTTGCGAGCGCGACCGTGTCGGCGCCCTGGAACAGCGGCGGCGTCCCCGTGTCGCGCGATATCGCGAGCTCGGCCGACAGGGTCGCCGGCGGCGTCACGAGGACGACCGCGACGATGCCGGTCGCGAACAGCCCACCGGTTCCCGCAGCCGCGGACCCCAGCACGAGCCGCCAGTCGGGGCGCGGACGCACCGGTGCGACCGCGGCGCCGGGCGCGCTGGTGTCACCGGCGAGAGCAGCGGCGTCGGCGAGCGACGCGGCACGGGCGGCGCGACGGGAGGTCGGCACCGCATCCGACGGCATGTGTTCGTGCTCGTGCGAGTGTTCGTGCGAGTGCTCGCGTCCGTGCCCGTGCAGCTCGCCGTGGTCGTGCCCGTGATCGGCCTCGGCGCCGAGCGGCAGCGCGAAGCTCACGACGGCTCCGATGAGGCCGAGCACCGACATGCCGACGGCGAACCAGGCCGACTCGGGGTTGATGTAGAGCCCGATACGGCCCGTGGCAGCGAGAGCGACGGTGATCGCGGCGAGCGCGGCGGCGAGCCCGACGCCGAAGAGCCGGGTCAGCAGGGCCGATGACTTAGGCAAGGAGGTTCACCATCCCTCCGACGGCGATCGCGAAGAGGACGACGATCACGACGAGCGCGACGAGCACCCGCGAGCGGAACGTCGTGCGCATGAGCGCGAGCATCTTCACGTCGACGAGCGGGCCGACGAGGAGGAACGCCACGATCGAGCCGGGCGTGAAGGTCGAGGCGAACGACAGGGCGAAGAACGAGTCGACGTTCGAGCAGATCGACACGATCATCGCGAGCAGGATCATCGCGAGGATCGACAGGGCCGGGTTCGACCCGATCGCGAGCAGCGTGTCGCGCGGCACCAGCACCTGGACGGCGCCCGCGATCGCCGAGCCGAGGATCAGCGCCGGCATCACGGCCCGCAGTTCGACCACGAACTGGGCGAGGCTCCGGCGGCCCTTCCCGCCCGGGTCCTCGGCCGCGAGCTCGCAGGCCGCGAGGAACCGATCGGTCAGCAGGCCGTCGGGATCGGGATGCCGCGAGTACAGCCACCCGATGAGGTTCGCGACGGCGTACCCGCCGAGAAGCCGGGCGATGAGGATGCCGTCGTCGAATCCGAACGCCTGGTGGGTCGTGATGATGACGATGGGGTTCACGATCGGCGCCGCGATGAGGAAGGTCATCGTCTCGGGCACCGAGAAACCGCGGATCATGAGGCCGCGCGCGAACGGCAGGTTGCCGCACTCGCAGACGGGGATGAGCATTCCCAGCAGCGAGAGCACGGCGCGGCGAGCCCACGCCCGGCGCGGCATCCAGCGCTCGATGACTCCCGGCGGCACCCACACCTGCACGATGATCGATAGCGCGACACCGAGCAGGACGAACGGCAGCGACTCGATGAGCACGCTGAGCCCGAGGGTGACCCCGTCTTGCGCACGCGTGGGCAGCGCGGGCCCGGGGGTGAGCGCGGCCAGGGCGACGAGGGCGACGACGACGGCCGCACCGATCCCGAGCGCGACGGCGGAACGCGTCGCGGGAGAGGGCGCGAGCCGTGCGGTCTTAGGCCCCGCCACGCTTCTCATCGGCTCGGGCCGCGGAGCACGCGGCGCAGACTCCGAAGATGTCGACGATGTGCTCGGCCTGCGTGAAACCGTTGGCGGCGGCGGTGCGGTGCGCCCACTCCTCGACATCCGTCGCCTGGATCTCGACGGTCAGACCGCAGGACCGGCAGATGAGGTGGTGGTGGTGACCGTCGCTCGAGCAGGCGCGGTAGATGGCCTCGCCATCGGGGCTCTGGAGCTGATCGGCCTCACCCGAGGCGGCCAGGGTCGCGAGGGCACGGTAGACCGTCGCCAACCCGATGCCGGTGTTGTCGTCGCGCAGCGACGCGTGGAGATCCTGGGCCGAGACGAACCCGCGGGCGTCGGACAGCGCCGTGCGCACGCGCTCGCGCTGCCAGGTGTTCCGCTGAGCCATGGCGGCGAGTCTACTCGGCGCGCCTCAGGGTCGGCTGGGTGCGCAGCACCCGCCCGCGGCGCGCGCCGACGATGCGGCACACCACGTAGATCGTGAACGAGATGGTCGTGATGTAGGGGCTGACCGGCAGCGTTCCCGCGACCGCCAGCAGGATGCCGCCGACGGCGGAGACGACGCCGAACAGGGCGGCGAGCAGCGGAACGGCGAGGGACCCCGTCGCGACCCGCACGGCCGCGGCGGCGGGCGTGACGAGCAGCGCCATCACGAGGAGCGCGCCGATGATGTGCACCGCGACGGCGACGATGAGGCCGAGCAGCAGCATGAACCCGAGCGAGACGGCGACCGTCGGAACACCGCGCGCCGCGGCCGACTGCGGGTCGAGCGAGTCGAAGCGCAGCGGACGCCAGATCAGCAGCAGGGCGATGAGCACGAACGCGCCGATGCCGATGAGCCACCCCAGCTGACCGGACTGCACCGACACGATCTGTCCGGTCAGCAGGCTGAACCGGTTGGCGCTGCGGCCGTCGTAGAGCGAGAGGAACAGGATGCCGAGCCCCAGACCGAACGGCATGAGCACGCCGATGATCGAGTTGCGATCGCGGGCGCGCGACCCGAGCCACCCGATGAGGGCGGCGGCGATCATCGACCCGACGATCGATCCCGTCACCACATCGACGCCGATGAGGAGCGCGGCGGCGGCTCCCGCGAAAGAGAGCTCGCTGATGCCGTGGACGGCGAAGGCCATGTCGCGCTGCAGCACGAAGACCCCGATGAGCCCGCCGACGAGCCCGAGGACGGCTCCGGCCCACACCGAGTTCTGCACGAGCGCGAGGATGTCGCCGTAGACGGGGAGGCCGCCGAACATCGCGTCCCAGACGTCGGCCCAGTTCATGCGTGGTCTCCGTGGTCGTGGTGGTGGTGCGACGCGTCGGCGTCGGGGGCCCCGACGACGACCAGCCGGTCGCCCGCCCGCAGCACGAAGACCGGCGCGCCGTACAGGTCGGTGAGCACGGGCGAGGTCAGCACCTCCTTCGGGGTGCCGAGCGTGAAGCGGCCGTTCGCGATGTAGAGGATCCGGTCGACCTTGCCGAGCACCGGGTTGATGTCGTGGGTCACGAGCAGCACCCCGGCGCCCGAGCGCCGATGCTGGTCGATGAGCCCGACGACGGCCTGCTGGTTCGCCAGATCGAGGCTCGTCAGCGGCTCGTCGCACAGCAGGAGCTGCGGGTCGTCGGCGAGAGCCTGGCCGACGCGCAGGCGCTGCTGCTCGCCGCCCGACAGCACCCCCACGGGGCGATCGGCGAAGGACGCCGCTCCGACGCCGTCGAGCAGGCGATCGACGCGCTCGCGGTCGCGCTTCCGCGGGAGCGGCAGACCGAAGCGGTGACCGTCGACGCCGAGGGCGACGAGGTCGCGGGCGCGCAGCGCGGTGTCGCGCGGCAGGGGCCGCGCCTGCGGCAGGTAGCCGATCGATCGGTTGCCCTTGTGCTTGACGGGCCGGCCGAGCGCCGTGATCGACCCTTCGCTCAGACGCTCGAGACCGAGGATCGCGCGCAGCAGCGTCGTCTTGCCCGAACCGCTCGGACCGAGGACCGCGATGAGCTCGCCCGGCTCGACGGTGAGGTCGAGACCGCTCCACAGCTCGCGGCCCGAACGCCGCAGCGCGGCACCACGGATATCGAGCAGGCTCACCGGGTCAGCGTACCCGCCTAACCGATGACGATGAGCGGTCGATAGAGGCATCCAGGAGTCCACGGACGGACTCCGGGAGCCCAGGACGGGCTCCCGCTCATCCCAATCACGGAGGAATGAACCATGGGAATGCAGATCGCCACCAACGTGGGCGCGCTCAACGCCTACCGCAACCTGTCCAACACGCAGAACGATGTGTCGAAGTCGCTCGAGAAGCTCTCGAGCGGTCTGCGCATCAACCGCGCCGCGGACGACGCCGCCGGCCTCGCGATCTCGGAGGGCCTGAAGTCTCAGGTCAACGGGCTCAACGTGGCCGCGCGCAACGCTCAGGACGGCATCTCGGTCATCCAGACCGCGGAAGGCGCCCTGACGGAGGTCCACTCGATCCTCCAGCGAGTGCGCGACCTGGCTGTTCAGGCCGGAAACGACTCGAACAACCCGGCCTCGCGCAACGCGATCACCGACGAGGCGACCAAGCTGACCGCCGAGCTCGGCCGCATCGCGGAGTCGACGAACTTCAACGGCATCAGCCTGCTGAAGGGCGACGGCACCAAGGCGTTGTCG
The DNA here is from genome assembly GCF_029991045.1 of Microbacterium sp. BDGP8. Taxonomy (NCBI): domain Bacteria; kingdom Bacillati; phylum Actinomycetota; class Actinomycetes; order Micrococcales; family Microbacteriaceae; genus Microbacterium; species Microbacterium sp. BDGP8. The sequence goes on from NZ_CP120712.1 coordinate 3,151,568, forward strand.
TTCCAGATCGGTGCCGACGGAGACTCGTCGTCGCAGATCAGCGTGACGCTCGGCGACCTCAAGTCGGCCCTGGCCGGCGTGGTCGACCTCACCTACGGCGTTACCGCCAGCAACGGTCCCGACGGTGTCGCCGGTGGCGGCGACGATGTCGCCGCTGTGGCCGCGGCTGCCGCCATCGAGGTGAAGTTCGATTCCGCCGAGAACGCGGCGTCGGCGATCACCGCCATCGACAAGGCGATCACGGCGGTGTCGTCGCAGCGTGCCGGTCTGGGTGCTGCGCAGAACCGCTTCGAGTCGGCCATCAACAGCCTGAACGTGTCGGCGGAGAACCTGTCGGCGGCCAACAGCCGCATCCGCGACACCGACATGGCGGCCGAGATGGTCAAGTACACCGCGGCGAACATCCTGTCGCAGGCGGGCACCGCCATGCTCGCGCAGGCGAACCAGGCCAACCAGGGCGTGCTCCAGCTGCTCCGGTAAGCCTCGCGACGGTGGGTCCTGCGCCGCCCGACGCAGGACCCATCGCCGTCGCGGGCGCACCGCGGGAACGCGCCTGAGAACCACACGAGGAACCCGATGACATCCCCCCGAACCCTGACGCCCGGTCTCCCCTTCCTGTGGGAGCGGGCTCGACGCGTCAACCCGAGCAGCCTCGTCGCCCGCGCGCGGCGGGCCGGACAGCGGCACGGCCGCAGCACGCTCGGCGTCGTCCTCGACATGCTCTGGCAGGCCGGGGCGCGGGGCGTCGGGTTCCAGGACTACATCGACTACGACTTCGCCATGCTCACCCGTGCTGAGCGCGCGACCTACATGACGAGCCCCGTCTCGCACCGCCTCGCAGTGCGGTTCGACGATCCGGCCTACCGGCACCTCTTCCACGACAAGATCGCCTTCAACGACACCTTCGCCCCGCACCTGCAGCGCGAGTGGCTGGTCGTGACTGCCGACAATGTCGACGACGTGCGCGCCTTCGCACTGCGGCACGGCACGATCGTCACGAAGGAGCCGATGGGACGCGCAGGCCTCGGCGTGCATCGCTACGTCGCCCACGACGTCACCGACTGGACGCTGTTCCACCGCGGACTGCTGGAGCGGGGCGAGACACTCGTCGAAGAGGTCATCCGCCAGCACGACGAGCTCGCGGCCCTCTGCCCCGGCACCGTCAACACGACGCGCGTGACGACCTACTTCGACGGCGAGCGGACGCACGTGCTCGCCATGGCCCAGAAGTTCGGCCGCGGCGCGGTGAGCGACCAGAACGCCTTCGGCGGCTTCTACGCAATGCTCGACGAGACCGGCCGCGCCACGGGAGACGGCTACGACTCGAACGACCGCGTGTACCCGACACATCCCGACAGCGGCATCCGCATCGCCGATTTCCGCCTGCCGATGTTCGACGAGGTGCTCGATTTCGTCGACCGACTCGCGCGCGTCGTGCCCCAGGTGCGCTACGTCGGCTGGGACATCGCGGTCTCCCCGACCGGCCCCGTGCTCGTCGAGGGCAACTGGGCGGCGGGCGTCTACGAGAACAAGCCGAGCGCGACCGGGATCCGCACGGGACACAAGCCGCGCTATCTCGCGGCGATCGATGCGGATGCCGCCGGGTCGGCGTCATCGCTTCCGCGGACGGCCGCGGCGCGCGCCGCGGCCTGAGACGGGCCGGGCCGGGGTCAGGCCAGCAGGGCCCGAACGGGCAGGTCCTGCCCCTCGAGGATGACCTGCGCCGCGACGCCGGTGCGCCGGTTGATCACGACGGGGGCGAGGAGATTCACGCCGATGCCCTCGTCCGTCATCCGCGCCACCACGAGCACCCGGGCATCCGCCGGCTCGGACAGTCCCAGGTCGGCGACGTTCGCGTCGGAGAGCGTCGGCGCGTAGTCGTCGATGACGGCCCCCGGATCGACGGCGAACAGCCGCACCCCCGGGTCGTCGGCGGCCGTCAGCGCGTAGAGGCCTCCAGCGCTGTCGACCTCGTCGAGGGAGAACGACGTGTGCGGCGACAGCCCGGGGGGCGGTGTCACGAACTGGAGCGCGGTCATCGGAGGAAGTCCATCAGCGTCGGCTGCATCACCCGCGCGGTGACGGCGAGTGCGGACTGGTAGACGAGCTCCTGCGACTTCAGGGCGACGAGCACCTCGACGGTGTCTATGTCCTCGACCGCCGCGCGCTGCGCCTCGAGGGACACCGTCGCGTCGGCCGCCGCGTCTTTGGCTCGCATGATCTGATTCTGCCTCGCCCCCACCGTGCCCTGCACCCCCAGCATCGCGTTCATGCGGTCGTCGATCTGGTCGATGCGGCCGCGCATGTCGGCTCCGCCGCGCAGATCGGCGACGATCGATCCGATCAGGGCGAAGACCGAGTCCTCGCCCGAGCCGAACACCTCCGCGCCGCTCGCGTCGACGCGCACCGTCTCGCCGTCGGCGACGCGTCGGCGCACCTCGCTGCCCGGCACGCCCGCGAACGTGAAGTCGGCTGCGAAGGCGCTGCCCTCGGTGGTGCCGGCGAAGACGGAGCGTCCGAGCAGCGTCGTGTTCGCCTGGGCGAAGAGCTCATCGGCGATGGTCTCGAGCTCGAGCGCGATCGCCTCGCGCGCGTTGGCGTCGAGTGCCCCCGAGTTCGCGCCGCGCAGGGTGAGGTCGCGCGCACGCCCGAGCAGTGACGTCGAGGCCGAGATGGCGTTGTCGACGGTCGTCACCCAGGTGAGGCCGTCGCCGATGTTGCGCGCGTACTGGGCGTTCCGGTGCTGGGCCGCGTGGAGGTCGAGAGCGGCCGACGCGGCGGCGGGGTCGTCGGACGGGGCGGCGAACGCCCGCTGCGAGGTCGCCTGGTTCTGGAGGCGGGACAGGTCGTTCAGGCCCGACTGCAGGTTCCGCAGGGCGGACTGCGCGAGCGTCTGCGATGTGACTCGGCTGATCATGGCGCTCCGGGTGTCAGCGGCCGACGAGGCCGGTGCGGTTGATGAGGATGTCGAGGGCTTCGTCGACGGCAGTGAGCACACGCGCCGCCGCCTGGTAGGCGGTCTGGTACGTCAGCAGACTCATGGTCTCCTCGTCGTTGTCGACGCCGGCGACCGACTGCTGCGCGGCCGCCGCGGCCACCGCCGTCGTCTCGGCGCGCGCGGCCCGTCCCGATTCGGCGGCGGTGGCGACCGCGAGACGCGAGACGACATCGCTCCACCGCGCGTCGGGTCCGTCGGACCGCTTCCCGATGCCCGACAGCGCGTCGGCGTTCCCGCCGTCGAGAGCGCCCGCACCGGGAGCGGCGATTGCCAAGTCGTCGCGGCCGCGGGGTACGACGCTGAGCGCGAGCGCAGCGGGCGTGTCCGCCGCGACGGCGAAGAAGTCACCGCCCGGCACGCCCGACGCGGTCGACCCGAGCCGGTGCTGCGCGTTCACCGTCGTGGCGAGGGATGCCGCGAGGTCGTTGTACGACGCCGCGAGCCCCGCCAGCACTCCGCCGGACTCGGCGGGGGCGAGCACCGACAGGGTGCCGGCCAGCTCGCCGCTGGAGACCCCGACGGGCGGAGCACCGGGCTCGCGCCAGGCGAGCACGACCGGCTCGTCCGCGCCGATGGAGCGGGGACCGATGACCTCGAGCTCGCGGGCTCGCGTGCCCGAGACGAGGGCGTTCCCGTCGACCCTCAGGGTGAGGGTGCCGTCGGACTCCACCGTGCCGACGGCGCCCGAGAGCCGCGAGACGGTCTGCGCGAGCAGGTTCCGCCGGTCGATGAGCTCGTTCGCGGAGCCGCCCGCCACGCCGACCTCGCGGATCCCAGCGTTGAGCTCGGCGATCTCGGCCGCGGCGGCGTTGATCTGATCGACCGTCAGCTCGGCGGCGTCGCGCGCCGACGACCACTGCTCGGCGACGGAGCGGTATCCGTCGGCGATCCGTGCGACGAGCGTCTCACCCCGGGTCACGACGGCGGCGGCAGCCGCCGTGGAGTCGGGAGCGTTCGACAGGTCCTGCCATGCGGTCCACAGCTGCGAGAGCTGGTCGGCCAGGCCGTTCTTGCCCGGCTCGGCGAGCGAGGCCTCGGCGCGCACCGCGGCCTGCGCACGCGCGGACCAGTAGCCGGATGCCGCGAGGGTGTCGCGGACCCGCGCATCGAGCACCGCATCCCCCAGCCGCGCGATCCCGTCGACGGAGACGCCCTGGCCGGCGACCGGTCCGAAGCGCGTCGCGCCCGCCGGCGGCGCGACCGCGGACGTCTCCAGCCGCTGCCGCGTGTATCCGGGCGTCAGCTGGTTGGCGACGTTCTGTCCCGCGAGGTCCATGCCGCGCCGCGCCGCGGCGAGCGCACTCGCGGCCGTCCCCAACCCGCTGAATGTCGACATCTGCGTCCTCACATCTCCCGGTCGACGATGCGCGCGGTGTCCTCGCGGACTCGCCCACCGCCCGTGGTGTACTCGCCCGTGCCGGACTCGAGTCCGGCGAGCGTCTCGTCCACTGCGCGACTGGCTGCGCGCAGGTGCGTCTCGTTCGCCTCTTTCAGCTGCGAGACCTCCGCCATGCGTTCGGTGAGCGCGGCGCGGTGCTCGGCGAAGACATCCCGCCACGTGCCGGTCGGGGCCGAATCGAGCAGCTCCGACAGCGTGGCGGCTTCGGGCACGCCCCACTCGCGCGCGACGGCGGCCACCTCGACGTCGCGGCCGAGGCCCGACTCGCGCAGCTCCTCCAGGACGCGCTCGATCTCGCGCGACGCGAGATGGATCCAGCGCGTGTTCCCGGCCTCGAGCAGCAGGCGCTGCTCCTCGAGTTTGAAGATCAGCATCTCGAGCAGCTCGCGTTCGCGCCACAGCTGCATCGACAGTTCATTAGCTCCCAAGGTGTCCCCCTTACCTGAGCAGCCCCCCATGGACCGCATCGAACGACTCGCTCTTCCGACGAACCGTTCTGAAGCGATCATCCTCGTCTATCGGCCGATGAGTCGATCCCGTTACATCTCCTCAGGATTCCGTATGAGATGTTTCTCATTTTGCTTATGATGGCCTCAGCCGGCGTGACGGCTTCCGCGAATTCGGGCCGCGGAAGCGGGTGCACGCCACGAAAGAGGCCCCCCTTGCACATCCTCGGTCACGCGGAACGCAATCGACTCATCGAAGAGAACCTGCCCCTCGTGGGCTATCTGGCGCGGGATCTGCACTCGCGGGCCACGCACGTGCCGCTGGAGGAGCTGGCGTCGGTCGGCGCCCTCGCCCTCGTGACGGCCGCCGACGCGTTCGACCCCGCCCTCGGTGTCCCCTTCGGCGCGTACGCACGGCGCCGCATCCTCGGCGCGTTCGCCGATGAGATGCGATCGATGGACTGGGCCTCGCGCGGCATCCGCAAGCGCATCAAGGAGACCACGGCCGTCCGCGACACCCTGACCGCTCGCCTCGGCCGTGTCGCCGGCGTCGACGAGATCGCGGCCACGATGGGCCTGCCGCGTGCCGCGGTCGTCGAAGCCCTCGACGACGCGGCGCGCACGGTCACGAGCATCGACGACGCGACTGCGCTCGAGGTGCCGAGCCCGATGGTCCTGCCCGACGAGGCCGCCGTGCTCCGCGAACGGCGCGACGTGCTCGAGCGCGCCGTGGCGGCTCTCCCCGAGCGCATGAGGACCATCGTCCAGGCTGTCTACATCGACGAGCGCCCCGTCAAGGAGATCGCGGCCGAGCTGGGCGTCTCGCACTCCGCCGTCTCGCAGCAGCGTGCCGAAGCCATCCGGCTGCTCCGCGACGCCCTGGAGCGGTTCGCGGCCGAGGAGCAGGCCGAACCCATCTCACGGGTCTCGGTCGAGACGCGCGAGGCGTACTTCGCCCGCATCACCGCGATGGTGCCCCGCAGCGGCCGCGGCGTGGCGCCGGCGGCATCCGTCGCGCTCTGACGCGTCGCGCCGGCTAACGATCCCGCCCGCACGGTCGATAGAGCCAACGGACGGCGCGCACGCGGCCGCACCGACGAACGACAGGACGGGCACATGGCGATCTCGATCGACGGCCTCGCCTCGAAACTCGACACCAAGGCGATCATCGACGCGCTCATGAACGTCGAGCGCCTGCCGCGGACGATCCTCAGCGCCAAGTCCGACGACCGCAAAGCCGTCATCGCCCAGCTGCAGGCGCTCAACGCGTCGCTGCAGTCGTTGGCGGCGAAGGCGAAGGATGCCGCCGGCCCGACGGCGCTCCTGCAGCGGACGGCGACCAGCTCCGACGACAGCCTCACGGTGACGGCATCCGCGGGGGCCCCGGTCCTGCGCGCCGACGTCGTCGTCGACCGCGTCGCCACCGCCCACAGCGTCGTCACGGGGGCCTTCGGCTCGGCAACGGACGATCCGCTCGTCTTCACGGTGCTCGGCGCCGACGGCAAGCCCGTCGAGGTCCGCCCGACGTCGGGCGCCGCAGCCGACATCGCCCACGCGCTGAGCGCGACCGGCACCGGCATCACCGCGTCGGCGGTGTCGGCGGGCGTCGATGCTGACGGCCAGGCCCTGTGGCGCCTGCAGATCACCGCGACCGAGACGGGCGCCGAGAACACGTTCCAGGTGTTCCGCGGCGACGCGGCAGCGGTCGCGGCAGGCACGGCGAGCGACCTCGCCACGGAACCCGGATCGGCGATCGTGACGGTGGGCGCGGATGCGCAGGTGCGTCTGTGGGCGGGAACCGCCGCCGAGCAGACCGTGACCTCGGCGAGCAACACCTTCAGGTCCCTGTTCGCCGGCGTCGACGTGACGGTGACCCGGGCCGCGGCCACGCCGGTCTCGGTCACCGTGGCCGCGGACGCCGATGGCAGCGCGGCCGCCGCGAAGGCGTTCGTCACCCAGATCGGCACGCTGCTGGCTGGCATCGCCCGCGGGTCCACCGCCACGGCCGCCACGACCCCGGGCCAGCAGACGACCCTCGGCGTGTTCACGGGTGACAGCACCGTGCGCGCGCTCCACCAGGCGCTCACCGGCGCCGTGCAGCTGCCGCTCGACGGGGTCGCCCCCTCGACGATGGGCCTGAGCGTCGACCGGTGGGGCGCGCTGACCTTCGACCAGGACGCGTTCACGAAAGCCCTCGCCGACGACCCCGCCGGCGTGCAGCAGGTCTTCGCGGGGGTCGCGGCGCGGGTTCAGGATGTCGCCGAGCGCTACTCCGACAAGTACGAGGGCCTGCTCACGGCCCGCATCACGGGGCAGGAGTCCGAGGTGAAGATGCTCGGCGAGCAGCTGGCGCGCTGGGACCTGCGGCTCGAGCAGCGGCGAGCGACACTCGAACGCACGTACGCCGCAATGGAGACGATGCTCTCGCGGCTGCAGACCCAGTCGTCGTACCTCGAGTCGCAGCTGTCGGCCCTGTCGGGAACGGCGAAGAAGTGAACGCCGCCCTCCGCGCGCAGCAGCGCTACCGCGAAGAGACGATCCTCTCGGCGAGCCCGTCGCGCCTCGTCACGCTCCTGTTCGACCGGCTGCTCCTCGACGTCGAACGCGGAGAGGCGGCGCAGCGGTCGGGAGACTGGCAGACGGCCAACGAGCAGCTGCAGCACGCGCAGCGGATCCTCGTCGAGCTGACCGGCTCGCTCGACGACAGCTGGAGCGGATCGGCGGCGCTCCGGGCCGTCTACGACTACATCACCCGCACGCTCATCGGGGCCAACATCGGCCGCGATCCCGAGCGCACCCGCGAATGCCGCGATCTCATCGCTCCCCTGCGCGAGGCGTGGCACGGCGCGGCGGAAGCGGCGCCCGCGTGACCTGGTCCGACCTGCTCGACGGGCTCGAGGCGGAGCTCGCTGCAGACACCTCCCCGGCTCAGCCGTGGCATGCGCCCGCGAATCTCGGCCCGATCCCGGCGCACCTCGAAGACCGGGCCCGGGCGATCCTGCGCGCGCAGGCCGATCGCGCGCGGGCGTTGCGCGCCGAACGGGACGCCCTGCGCCGACACCTCGACGCTCTCGATCGCATCCCGCAGTCACAGTCGGACGCCGTCTACCTCGACGTCGACGGCTGACCGGGCGCGCGGATCGCCGGATGCCCGTCTAACGGCGTCGCTGCGGCGGCCGATAGGGGATGCTGAGCACGGATCGCTCATCCATCGGCCAGGGATCGGCCACATCGTTCGACGGAAGACGCCTTCGTGCTCGAATCTGTGACCACCACCGCGCTCACGAGCGCCCTCTCGGGCCTCGCCGAGCGCCAGCGCGCCATCGCGGACAACATCGCGAACGTCAACACCTCCGGCTACCGGGCCAAGGTCGTCAGCTTCGAGAGCGCTCTGGCGCGCTCGGTCGAGCGCGGCGACGGCGCCGTGACGGCGACCGTCCGCGAGTCGACCGCCCCCACCCGGCTCAACGGCAACAACGTCAACCTCGACACCGAGACGCTCGCCAACATCGAGGCGGTGCTGCGGTACCAGTTCGCAGCGCAGGCCGTGGGCGGCACCTTCAGCTCGCTCCAGACCGCGATGAGGACCTCATGACCTTCGACGCCATCGGCATCGCCGGGTCGGGCCTGACGGCCCACCGCACCTGGCTCGACGCGCTCAGCGACAACATCGCCAACATCAACACCGCCGTCGCGCCCGGCGACGACGCGTTCCGCCAGCGCTACATCGCGGTCGAGTCGGCCGGCGACCCGGGCGGCGTGCGCGTCGCGGGCGCCGTCTGGGGCGGCACAGAGGGCCGGCTCGTGCACGAGCCCAACAATCCGCTCGCCGACGCCGACGGCTACGTGCGCTACCCCGACATCGATCTCGGCGAGCAGATGAGCCACCTGATCCTCGCGCAGCGCGGCTATCAGGCCAACGCGGCGGTCGTCGACCGTGCGAAGACCACCTACGAAGCCGCCCTCCAGATCGGACGCCGCTGATGCCGCCGCTGTCGGGCATCGACGCCCTGGGCGCGGCCGCATCCGCCCTCACGTCGAGCACCCGCCCGCCCCAGCAGACCGACGGCGCCGACTTCGGCGCGAGCATCACCGGCGCCGTCGACGAGCTCCGCGCGATGCAGTCGACGTCGAACGAGCTGGCCGTCGCGGCCGTCACCGGTGACCTCGACGACATCCACTCCGCGATGATCGCGTCGTCGCGCGCGTCGGTGACCCTCGAGCTCGTCGCCGCCGTACGCAACAAGGGCATCGAGGCGTTCAACGACATCATGCGGATGCAGGCCTGATGCCCGCCGCCGTCACGTCGCTCTGGACGCGCCTGCGCACGACCATCGCCGGGTTCACCCTGGCTCAGCGCACGATCGCGATCATCGGCATCGCGGTGCTCGCGATGGGCGTGTTCGCCCTGGCGAGCTGGATGTCGCGTCCGACCCTCACCCCGCTGTTCTCGGGTCTGTCGGCCTCGGACGCCAGCGCCGTGGTCGAGCAGCTGCGCTCGGGCTCGATCCCCTACGAGCTGACCGACGGCGGCTCGACCGTGCTCGTGCCCGAGACCGCGGTGTACGAGCAGCGCCTCGCCGCGGCCGCGGCCGGACTTCCCAGCGCCGAGTCGTCGGGGTACTCGCTCTTCGACAAGATGGGCGTGACCAGCTCGGAGTTCCAGCAGTCGGTCACCTACAAGCGCGCGATCGAGGGCGAGCTCGCCCGCACGATCGGCGCCCTCGAGAACGTGACGACGGCCTCGGTGCAGCTCGCGCTGCCCGAGGAGAGCGTGTTCGTCTCGCAGAAGGTCGAGCCCACGGCATCCGTCTTCATCGAGACCTCCCGCGGAGTCGCGCTGCCGCCCGAGCAGGTCGAGGCGATCGTGCACCTCACCTCGGCGGCCGTCAGCGGGATGAAGCCCGAGAACGTCGCGGTCGTGGATGCCGCAGGCCGCACCCTGTCGGCGATCGGCGGCGATGGCACGCGCAACGCCGACCAGCAGGCGGGGGCGTACGAGACTCGCATGACGGCGAGCGTGCAGCAGATGCTCGACACCGTGCTCGGCACCGGCAATGCGACCGTGTCGGTCGCCGCCGAGATGCAGCAGGCCGCGACCGAGCGCGTCGACGAGACCTACACGCCGGTCGAAGGTGCCCTGCCGGCCACCGAGGAGTCGAGCACCGAGACCTACACGGGCACCGGCGGACAGACCGGCGTGCTGGGCACCGAGCTTCCGGCTGGCGTCGGCGGTGCGGGCACCTACGAATCGACCCAGACGAACCGCTCGAACGTCGTGAACAAGACCGTCGAGAGCACCTCGACGCCGGCGGGGGCCGTCGCGCGGCAGACCGTCGCCGTCGCGGTCAACGCCGACGGCACCGATGTCGTCGACGTCGCGCAGCTCGAGGCCCTCGTGACCTCGGCCGCCGGCATCGACCGCGCCCGCGGCGACCAGGTGACCGTCGAGCTCGTCGCCTTCAGCGATCAGGGCGCCGCGGCCGCCCAGGCGGCACTCGACGCCGCGCGCGAGACGGAGGAAGCCGAGCGCGCCGCCGAGACGCTCCGCACCGCGATCATCGCCGTCGTGGTGGTGCTCGGGCTCATCGGAGCGACGATCGCGGGCGTCGTGATCGTCCGCCGCCGACGCGCCGCCGCGGCGGAAGAGCCGGTCATGACGCTCACGCCGGTCGACGAGCCGCTCGACCGTTTCGACGCGCTCACCCGGGGCCTCGCGACCCCGCTCCTCGACGAGGCGCCGACGGTCCCCCTGCCCGCGATGTCGGTCGATCCCGAGCCGGAGCCCGACCCGGAGCCCGTGCAGGTCGCCCTCGACCGCCGTCGCGCCGAGATCGGCGACTTCGCCCGCCGCGACCCCGCCCGCACCGCCGACCTGCTGCGCCGGCTCGTCCGGGACTCGACCGACGCATGAGCGAGCTCACCGGGACACAGACGGCTGCCGTCGTCATCATGAACCTCGACCGGGCGCAGGCCGTCGAAGTCCTCAAGCACCTCTCCGACGACGAGGCCGAGGCGATCGCGGCGGAGATCATCCGGCTGCGCGACCTCGACCTCGAGACCACGCGCGATGCCCTGACCGACTTCCAGCGGGTCGTGCGGGGACACCTGCCGCCCGTCCGCGGCGGGCGAGACCTCGCGACGGGACTGCTGGAGGCTTCGCTCGGCCCCGAGCGCGCCGCCGGTGTGCTGACGAAGGTGTCGTCGTCGATGACGAGCTCGTCGTTCGAGTTCCTCACCGCCGTCGAGCCGGCCCAGGTGGCGAGCATCCTCGACGGCGAGCTGCCCCAGACCGTCGCGCTCGTCATCGCGCACCTGCCGGTGGAGCGCGCCGCGGCCGTCCTGGCCGAGATCGCGGACCCCGCCCGCACCGATGTCGCGCAGGCGATCGCGACGATGGGAACCGCGACACAGGATGCCGTCGCCGTCGTCGCCACCGCGCTGCGCGCTCGCTCGGGGGCGCTGACCACTCGCGACGCCCGCGAGACCCTCGGCGGCGTGCAGCCCCTCGTCGACATCATCAACCGGTCGGATGCGACCGTCGAGAAGGCCCTGCTCGCGAGCATCGAGGCGCGCGACAGCGCCCTGGCCGAAGACATCCGCTCGCGCATGTTCACCTTCGCCGACATCGTCGTGCTCGACGATCGCGACGCCCAGCGCGTGCTGCGCGGCATCGACGTCCGTGTGCTCGCTCTGGCGCTGAAGGGCTCGTCGGGCCCGGTGGCCGACGTGATCCTCCGCAATATGACCGAGCGCAACCGCGAGGCGCTGCAGGAGGAGTCGCGTCTGCTCGGCACCGTGCGCGTCTCGCAGGTCGAGGAGGCGCGCGCGGCGATCGTCCGGACGATCCGCGAGCTCGAGGCCGCCGGCGACATCCGGGTGCAACGGGTCGAGGAGGAGTATGTCGTCTGACGCCTTCACCCGCCTCGAGATCCCCCGACTGTCGGGCCCGGCTCTCACCGAGGAACGCGATCGGGCCCGCGCCCGCGGTCACGCCGCCGGGTACGCCGAGGGGATGCGACAGGCCGCGGCCCACGCCGAACGCGAGGCAGCGGAACGTGCCGAACGGGAGCAGGCGGCGGACGCAGCCGCCCGGGCGCGCGCGTCTGCCGCCCTCGCGGCGCTCGAGCGCGCGTCCGCCAGGTTCGACGCCCGCGCAACCGAACTGACGGCACCCGTCGTCGCCGAGCTCCACGCGATGGCGATCGAGCTGGCGCAGGCTATCGTCGAGCGCGAGCTGTCCGACCCCGTGCGCGCGGCGCTCACGACCGCGGCACGCGTGGGGAACGCCGTTTCGGATCTCGAGGCTGCGGAGGCGCCCGTGGTCCGGCTCTCCCCCGCGGACGCGGCGATCCTCACCGGCGCCGCGAATGCCGCCGAGAGCGGGACCGCCACGCTGCCGCGATCGGTCGAGGTCGAGGTCGACCCGGGACTCGCGCCCGGCGACGCGACGATCCGTCTCGCCGATGGCGCGATCGACCTGCGGATCGCCGCCGCGTTCGCGCGGGCCCGCCGGGCTCTCGAGGAGAGCGCGTGAGCGGGGGCTGGCCGGCGGTCATCGAGGCGGCGCGTCCGCTGCGGACCGGCACGGTCTCGCGCATCGTCGGGCTCGGTGTCGACATCCGCGGCGTGCACGGGGCCGTCGGCGACCTGGTCGAACTCGGCGGGACGGCCGATCGCGGGGCCGCCGGCATCCCCGCGGAAGTCGTCGCCGCGGACCGCGGCATCCTGCGCTGCATGCCGCTCGGCGTCACCGACGGACTGCGCGTCGGCGACACGGCCCGCGCTCTTTCCGGCCGCGCCCGCGTGCCGGTCGGCGCCGCCGTGCTCGGGCGCGTGGTCGACGGGCTCGGCCGACCCATCGACGGTCGCGGCCCTCTCGTCGCGCCTCGCGTCGACCTCGACCATGCGCCTCCCTCGGCGATGGGACGCGAGCGCATCACCGAGCCGCTCGTCACGGGCGTGCGCGCGATCGACACCCTCACGCCGCTCGGCCGCGGCCAGCGCGTGGGGCTGTTCGCCGGATCTGGCGTCGGCAAGTCCTCCCTGCTGTCGATGATCGCGCGGGGGTCGTCGGCCTCGGCCAACGTCATCGCGCTCGTCGGCGAGCGCGGCCGCGAGGTGCGCGAGTTCCTCGAGGACGATCTCGGGCCGGAGGGGCTCGCACGCTCGGTCGTCGTCGTCTCGACTTCCGATCAGCCCGCCATGGCGCGCCTGCGGGCGGCCTCGACCGCGACGCGCATCGCCGAGTCGTTCCGCGACGACGGTCAGCACGTCGTGCTCATGATGGACTCGCTGACCCGCGTTGCCATGGCGCAGCGCGAGATCGGACTGGCCGCCGGCGAACCGCCCGCGACCCGCGGCTACCCGCCCTCGACCTTCCCCGTGCTCGCGCGGCTGCTCGAGCGCGCCGGCACCGACCGGCACGGCTCGATCACGGGGATCTACACGGTGCTCGTCGAGGGAGACGACCACAACGAGCCCGTCGCCGACACCGTGCGCTCGATCCTCGACGGACACCTCGTGCTCGACCGGACGCTCGCCGTCACCGGGCACCACCCCGCGATCGACGTACTCGGATCGGTGTCCCGGCTCGCGGGCAAGGTCGCGACCGGTGATCAGCGACGCCTCGCGACGACGCTGCGCTCGGTGCTCGCGGCACGCCAGGAGGCGCAGGACCTCATCGGCGTCGGCGCCTACCAGGCGGGAGCGAACCCGCGGGTCGACGCCGCGGTCGCCTCGGCACGGGCGATCGACGCCTTCCTCCGGCAAGACCTCGACGACCGCTCCCCCGCAGCCGAGTCGTGGCGCCGCCTCGGGGAGCTCGTCGCATCGTTCGGGGACGTCTCATGAAGCGGGGCTTCCCCCTGGCCGGGCTGCTGCGCATCCGCGGCATCCAGCAGCGTGCCGCGGCAGCGCACCTCTCGCGCGCCGCGATGGAGGAGCAGCGCACCGAGGCGCGCGATCGGCAGCTGCGCGCGGCCCTGACGACGTCGGCCGAGACGCCCGGCGACATCCGCACGCTCGCGGCCCTCGCCGCCAGCCGTGTGGCCGCGCGCAGCCTGCTGACCGACCTCGACACGCTCCGGCGAGCGCAGCGCGCGGAAGTCGACGCGGCTCGCGCGGGCCTCGACGACGCCCGCCGGGCCGAGCGAGGCATCGAGCGGCTGGCCGATGCCTTCCACGAACGGGAACGCGCGAGACGGGATGCCGCCGAGCAGGCCGTTCTCGACGAGATCGCGCTGCGCTCGGCGAGCGGGACGTCGGGCGCACCGGACGCGCCGGACCGGACAGAGGGGGCGTCATGAGTCTGTGGGGTCTCGCACTCGGAACGACGAGCGCTGCGGTGCGTCCGCGGGGCGGCGGAGCCTCGAACGACGGGGGCGACGGCGCGACGGCATCGGATGCCTTCGCGCTCGTGCTCGCCGGGCAGGCCGCGGTCGCGGTGCCCGTGGGCGGAGTGGACGCTGCCGGGGCCGGCGTCGGAGCGGGCGGCGGGGCATTCGGCGGGGCATTCGGCATCGACTCGTCGGACGCGGCGGAGGCGGCAGCTCTCGACGACGACGCGGACGCGGCAACGGGCGATGCGGCAGCGCTGCTCGCCGTCATGGGTGCGGGCACAGGCGCCGGGCCCACGGGCGGAATGTCGGGCATCGGGATCTCGGATGATGCGGGTCCGCTTGCGGGGATGACGAGCAGAGAACTCGGCGCCGAGACGCTGCCGTCGACCGGGACTGTGCCGGTCGGCGCCGATCGCGCGACACCGATGGCCGGAGGAGCGCTGGCAGGAGGAGCGCTGGTAGGAACGAGGGGCGCGCCGGCGGCAGGGGCGACGGCAGAGGCGCCGACAGCGCCGGAGACGGCAGCGACGGCGGAGACGGCAACCGCGACGGAAACAGCAGCCGCGACGGCGACCGACGCAGCCCCGACGACGGCGCCCGAGAAGACGACAGCACGAGAGACGACGTCCGCCGGGGCGACACCCGCAGCCATGAGCGCGTCACCGCCGGACGCAGCGAGCACGATCCCCGCCGTGGCCGCGCCGACGGCGCGGACCGCACCGGAGCCCGTGCCGGGATCCGCGGACGTGTCCGCAGCGGCATCCGTGACGCCGACGCCCGGTTCGCAGCCCGCGCCCGCTCAGCCCGGCCCGGCTCAGTCCGCGCCTGCGCCCACGCCCACGCCCACGCCCACGCAAGGCGCTCATGCGCAATCCGCGCCGGCCCTCGCGCCTCAGCTGCGCGGCCCCGTCCTCTCCCTCGTCGCGGCCGAGCCCGGCCGCCACACCATGGTGCTGCGGGTCTCGCCCGAGAGCCTCGGACCGATCACCGTCACGGCGCACATCTCCGGGTCCTCCATCACCGTCGAGCTGAGCTCGGGCACGGCGGCGGCGCACGACGCGGTCCGGGCGGTCCTCGGCGACCTGCGCCGCGAGCTCGCCGCGCTCGCGCCCTTCTCGTCCGTGAGCCTGACCCCGGGCGACGATCCGTCACGGGCGTCGTCGCAGCTCCCCGCCCTGGCACAGCACGCCGCGGCGGGCGGAGCAGGCGGGTCGGGCGGCCACCCATCGGACGGCGGCGCATCCGGCCGGACGCCGCAGCAGACCGCCGACGATCCGGGCCGCGGCGGGCGCCCCGGTCACGGGCCCGCCTGGCCTGCCGCTCCCGCGGACCGCACGGACGACCCAGCCCATCCCGCGCCTCTCGAGGCCGGTCGCATCGACCTCTACGCCTGAATCGGAGAACCACCATGAGCAGCATTCCGCCCGTCGGCGTCGTGGGTGCCACGCCCACCGCAGCCGCCCCGCCGCCCGCGCCGAAGCAGACCCTCGATTCCGAGGTCTTCCTGCAGCTGCTCGTCGCGCAGATGAAGAACCAGGACCCGAGCTCGCCGCTCGACACCAACGAGATGATGGCGCAGACGACGCAGCTCGCCATGATGGAGCAGCTCGTCGCGCTCACCACCACCTCGTCGGAGCACTTCGCCCTCACGATGCGCCAGACCGCCGCCGCGCTCGTCGGCCAGCAGGCCTCGTACGTCGACGCCGACGGCGCGACCCGCAGCGGTCGCGTGACCCAGGTGTCGTTCGAGAAGGGCGTGCCGCTCGTGACGATCGGCGGCACCGCGGTCCCCCTCGACGTCGTCTCGGGCATCGCGGTGTCGGATGCCGCGACGGCGCCGCCCGCGGCATCCGCATCCTGAGCCACGGCCACTCCGGCTACCCCACGACCACGTCAGCCCCTCACCGAAGGACACCCCATGCTTCGTTCGCTCTACGCCGGAATCTCCGGTCTCCGCTCACACCAGACCATGCTCGACGTCACGGGCAACAACATCGCCAACGTCAACACCGTCGGGTTCAAGGCGGGCTCGGTGCAGTTCCAGGACACGCTCTCGCAGATCGTCCAGAACTCCCGCGCCGCTCAGGCGGACGCCGGAGGCACGAACGCCGCGCAGGTGGGTCTGGGCACCCAGGTCGCGGCGGTCCGCACGAACTTCACGCAGGGATCGCAGCAGGCCACCGGCGTGCCCACCGACCTCATGATCGCGGGCGACGGCTTCTTCGTCGTCCGCAACGGCGCCGAGACGCTCTACACGCGCAACGGCTCGTTCGGCTTCGACTCCGCGGGTCGCCTGACCACCAAGGACGGCGCGCTCGTGCAGGGCTGGACCGCCGTCGACGGTGTCGTGCCGACGGGCGGGCCGGTCGGCAACATCGCGCTCCCGGTGGGCGCGACCTCGCCCGGGCGCGCGACGACGTCCGCCGCGGTGACCGGCAACCTGCCCTCGGGCGCCGCGGTCGGCGAGAAGCTCGTCCGCGACGTCACCGTCTACGACGCGCAGGGCGAGTCCCGCCAGCTCGCACTCACCTTCACCCGCACCGCGGGCGGCTGGGACGTCACCGACGGCGCCACGACGACGCAGCTCGCCTTCGCCGACGGACGCCTGACGACGACGCCCGCGACGATCGCCTCGGGCGGTGTCGCGGTCGACCTTTCGGCCATCACCGGCTACGCCGACCTCAGCACCGTCAAGCTCGGCGGTCAGGACGGCCGCGCGCCCGGAAGCCTCGTGTCGTACACGCTGTCGGCCGACGGCAGCCTCGTCGGCGCCTTCAGCAACGGAGCGACATCGGTGCTCGCGCAGATCGCCCTCGCATCGTTCGACAACCCCGAGGGGCTCGAGAAGGCCGGGTCGTCGCAGTACCGCGCCGGCGCCAACTCGGGCGCGGCCGCCGTCGGCACCGCGGGCACCGACGACCGCGGCGGGCTCGTCAGCGGGGCTCTGGAGATGTCGAACGTCGACCTCTCGCAGGAGTTCACGAACCTGATCGTCGCTCAGCGGGGCTTCCAGGCGAACGCCCGCATCATCACCACGAGCGACGAGGTGCTGCAAGAGCTGACCAACCTCAAGCGCTGATCGCGGGCGCGGCCCGCAACTCCTCAGAATCCCCGCTGGTTCGGCCTCGCGGCCCGCGCGCGGCGCCGGTCACGACGGTTTCTGAGGAGTTGTGCGCGGCCGGTCAGGGCCACAGCGGGAGCGCTCGGGCAGACGCCGCCCCGAGCGCAGCCGCGTCGAACTCGGTCACCGTCTCGGGGATACCGCGGGCGCTCCACTCCACCCCGACCTCGAACGTCGGAAGCGGGGGTGTCGGCCAGACCCAGAACTCGCGCGCCCAGCTGTCGGCATAACCCTGCGGGCGGCCGAGCCCCTCGATCACCGGCCCCTCGACCTGCGCGTCGGTCACGTCTCCCCGTGCCCACGGCGAATCGTCCTGCGTCGTGATCGTCCGCCCATCGGCGAAGCGGACGCCCCAGCGCAGGCCCGTCGGATCGAACCGGTCATCGAGCTGCCCCCGGCCGTGCGCACGATCGAGGTATCCCCAGATCCGTTGCCGCGCGACCCGGCCGGTCTCGGCCACGCGCACCGCCAACCGCAGCACGACGCCCTCGCGGTACACGCGCGCGAGCTCCAGCGACACGACCGTGTCGGACGAGCGACCCACCTCGCGGTCGAGCGCCACGATCGCCGGAGCGACATGCCAGGGCGGCCCCATCCACGCCGGCATGTCGAGCGGCGGATGGTCGTCGCCGGGGATCTCCCGCGGCTCGACGGGGCGGAAGAACGACGGCTCCGATGACGACGCTGACACGAGCGCAACGCTAACCGACCGCCGCCCGCTGCCGACAGTCTCCTCGGAGCCGCCGTACCCGCGACGACCCGTTCCCCCGCGCGCTGACCGACGAGAAGGGCGACATGATCGTTCTCACACGATTGAACCGTCACCGGTTCGCCGTGAACCCCGACCTCGTCGAACGCATCCAGGCGAGCCCTGACACGACGCTCACCCTGGTCGACGGGGCGACGTTCGTCGTCGCCGAGACGATGGATGTCGTCATCCAGAGCATCGTCGAGTTCCGCGCCCGCGTGCTGGCGACGGCGCTCGGCCATGCCGCGGCATCCGGGTCCGCATCCCAGTCGGCCTCCACGGCCGCCGCCGCCGCGCCGGAGGGTGAGCGCTGATGGATCCGTCACTCCTCATCGGCATCCTGCTGGCCTTCGGCGGCCTGTGGGCGATGATCCAGCTGGAGGGCGCCAGCCTCAACGCCCTGCTCCTGCCCGCGCCGATGGTGCTGGTCTTCGGCGCGACGATCGCGATCGGCATCGCCGGCGGCACGCTGCGGGATGCCGCGGGCGCCGTGCGCGCGCTGCCGCGGGCCTTCGTCGGTATCAAGGGATCGACCGAGGCGCTCATCGACACCGTCGTGGGATACGCCGAGAAGGCGCGCGCCCAGGGGCTGCTCGCGCTCGAGAGCGCCGTGGCAGACGAGAAGGACCCGCTGCTGCGCCATGCCCTGCAGAGCATCGCCGATGGAACGGATGCCGAAGACCTGCGCGTCGTCCTCGAAGACCGCGTCGCCACCGTCGCCGCGGAGCGCCGCACGGCCTCGCGCTTCTACTCGGCCCTCGGCGGGTACGCCCCGACGGTCGGCATCGTCGGCACGGTCGTCTCGCTCACCCACGTGCTCGAGTACCTCGACAAGCCCGACCAGCTCGGGCCCCTCATCGCCGCCGCCTTCGTCGCGACCCTGTGGGGCCTCCTGTCGGCGAACTTCATCTGGCTGCCGATCGGCACGCGGCTGCAGCGCCTCGCCGAGATCGAGGTCGACCGCATGACGCTCGTGACCGAGGGGATGCTCGCCGTCCAGGCGGGCAACCCGCCGATGCTCGTCGCCGAGCGTCTGCGGGCGCTCGCCCCCGAGACCAAGCCCGGGCGCGGCCGCGCGAAGGCGGCGGCCGACGAGCCCGCGGACGCCGGAGTATGAGCGCGCCTCGTCGCCGCCGGGTCATGGAGTCCTCGCACGAGGGCCCCGACGAGCGCTGGATGGCGTCGTACCTCGACATGATCACCGTGATGATGTGCATGTTCATCGTCATGTTCGCGATGTCCAACGTCGACCAGGAGAAGTTCGAGCAGCTGCGCGCTTCGCTCGCGACCGGGTTCGGTTCGGAGATCTCCGAGACCCGCGACGTCTCGGAGGGCGTCGTCGTGCCGCCCGAGCTGGTCGAGGAGGAGGGCGAGGGATTCGTCGAGACCCCGACCGCCCCGACCCCGGCCGAGCAAGAGTACAGCTCGCTCGACGACCTGCGCTCACGCCTCGAGGGCGCTCTCGCCGAGCAGGGCCTCGGTGACGCCGCGACCTTCACGATCGACGACCGGGGCCTCACCATCGGTCTCGTGAGCGCCGAGACGTTCTTCGACACCAACAGCACCGACCTGAGCGACCGTGCCCGGGCCGTGCTCGACGCCGCCGGGTCCGTCCTCGCCGCCGACGCGCACCTCATCTCGGTCGAGGGCCACGCCGACGCCCGCCCCGCCATCGCGCCGTTCGCCGACAACTGGGAGCTCTCGACCGCGCGGGCCAACGGTGTGCTCGGCTACCTCGTCGAGGCACGCGGGGTCGCGAGGGAGCGCATCAGCTCCGTCGGGTTCGGGTCGTCGCGACCGCTCGCGGAGGGCTCGAGCGCCGAGGCCCTCGCGCAGAACCGTCGCGTCGACATCGTCGTGCTCTCGGACGCCGACGCCCAGGTGCGTGGCGAGCTCCCCGCTCTCGCCGCCGCCGACGGCTGACTCCGGGCTCGGCCCACCTGGCAGCCCCCGCCCCATCCCGTGCGCTGAGTGGGCACAACCTGCCAACCCAGCCTGAGCCCGCGCCCACCCGGGGTCTCACCTGGCGGAACTCGCCCCATCCCCAGCCCTGAGTGGGCACAAACTGCCAACCCAACCTGAGCTCACGTCACCGCCAGGACCCACCTGGCAGTTCCCGCCCCATCCCCAGCCCTGAGTGGGCACAAACTGCCAACCCAACCTGAGCCCACACCCACCCGCGAGGCCCGGGCCTAACCGCGGGCGACACGCGACCGATAGTCCGTGGCGTGCAGACCGTGCCGATCGCCCCGAGCGTGCGAACCGAGGATGCCGCGACCGCGGCCCCGGAACGCTACGACTTTGGGCGACCCGCGGCACTGTCCCGTGAGCACACGCGCGCTCTGGCGGGGGCCTTCGACGCGTTCGCGCGCCAGTGGGCGATGCTCCTCGCCGCGAAGGCCCGCGTGCGCGCGCACATCGCCCTCGAACGGGTGAGCCTCGAGACCTACGACGAGTACGTCGCGACGATCCCGCCGACCACGACGCTCGTGCTGTGCTCGGATGCGACCTCGGACGATCGTGCGGTCATCGAGTTCCCGCTGCCGTCGGCCCTGTCGTGGATCGTGAAGATGCTCGGCGGCGACGGCTCGCAGCGCCCCGAGGCCCGCGCCCTCACGGCGATCGAGCAGGCGCTCATCCGGTCGCTGATGGACGAGACCCTCGGCCACCTGCGCACAGCCCTCGGCTCCCTCCTGCCTCGCGAGCTGAGCGTCGGCGCGGTGCAGTACAACGCGGCCTTCGCTCAGGTCGTCGGCGGTCAGGACCTCGTGGTCGTGGCCCGCTTCTCGATGCGTCTGGCCGACCGCACCGAGACCGCGACGATCGCCCTCCCCGCCGCGACGCTGCTCGAGCGCCTGTCCGACAGCGCCTCGGCGCCGCGGGCGACGAACGACCCGGGCCTCGTCCGCCGGCACGTCGAGCAGACGCCCGTCGAAGTGACGCTGCGGCTCGCGCCGCGTGCCGTCCGCCCCGCCGAGGTGCTCGACCTCGCCGTCGGCGATGTCATCTCGCTCGCGCACGCCGCCGACCGCCCCCTCGATCTCACCGTCGACGAGCAGGTCGTCGCTTCCGCCGCCGTGGGATCTCATGGCGCGCGGCTCGCGTGCGTCGTGACGGCATCCGATCTCTCCCCCGCACTGTCCGAGGAGTCGCCATGACCAGCACCACCACCCACGAGGCCGCAGCCGCAGCCGCGTTCGCCGACCGGCTGCCCACCGCCTCGCGCATCACCGCCCGCCCCGGGACGAGCGCGGGCGAGACCGGCGACGCGGTCATCGTCTCGTCGGTCGGCGACACGAGCGCCGCGCTCGCGGTCGTGGTCCTCGATGAGTCGGCGCTCCTCGGCGCGGACGCCGCCCTGCCGCTGCCCGAACGACTCCGCGACGCGCTCGACGCCGCGGCGACCGCCTTCGGCCCGAGCGTGCTCGGCGAGGCGACGATCGGAGACGCCTCGGCGCTCTTCGCGCACCCCGCCGCGCAGGTGTTCGACCTCGTCGACGAGGATGCCCGCGTGATCGGACGCCTCGCCGTGCGCGTGTCGCACCCCGCGGCGGCCTCGCCGCGCCGCCTGCAGCGCATCGCCGGCGTCGAGATGGAGCTGACCGTCGAGGTCGGTCGCACCCGCATGACCGTCCGCGACGTGCTCGATCTCGAGCCCGGGCGCATCATCGAGCTCGACCGCTCGGCCGGCGCCCCCGCCGACGTCAAGCTCAACGGGCGGCTGATCGCCCATGGCGAGATCGTCGTCGTCGACCAGGACTACGCGGTGCGCATCACGCGCATCATCGAGAACGCGGAGGCCTGAGATCGACGATCTGCTGCTCGCGCTGCGCGTCGTCGTCTCCCTCGGCGTCGTGCTCGCGATCGTGTGGGTGCTGCAGCGTCGCTTCTCTCGCGGCAGCGCTAACGGAGCACGCGCGAACCGCCCGCGAGGCCTCAAGTCGACACGTACGGATGCCGTCGCCGACATCACCGTCGTCGCCAAGCGCGGCATCGGGCCGAAGGCCCAGGTCGCCGTGGTCGAGATCGATGGGGCCCGTTACGTGCTCGGCATCACCGAGGGCGGGGTGTCGATGCTCGACCGCATCGACTCGACGCCGGGCACCACGACGGGGCCCCACGCGACAGCGGATGCCGCGCACGGCGACGACACGGCGCGCCCGGTCCTGCGGGATGTCGCGGACGACGCGCCCCTCGCACCGCCCGTGCCCCTGCTCCGTGCGCAGGCCCGCGCCGAACGCACTGCCCGCACCACCCGCCCGGCGACCATGACCGCGCGTGATGCCGCACAGGTGCTGCGCCGGGCCCTGGGCGCGTGATCTCCGGCGGCGCGCTCGGCGCGCTCGTGCTCGTCGCCGCCTCGACGCCCCCGCCGAACGGCGGCATCTCCGTCGACATCAACGGCATCGACGGCACACCCTCGTCGTCGGTCCTGACCCTCATCGGCATCACGCTGCTGTCGGTGGCCCCGGCACTGCTGCTCATGATGTCGTCGTTCACGAAGATCTTCGTGGTGCTGGCGATGACCCGGAACGCCCTCTCGCTGCCCACGATCCCGCCCAACCAGGTGCTCGCCGGCCTCGCCCTGTTCCTCACCCTCTTCGTGATGTGGCCGGTGCTGACCGAGATCAACACGGTCGCCGTCCAGCCCTACGTCGACGGCTCGATCACGTTCACCGATGCCGTGGGCGTCGGCGCCGACCCACTGCGCACCTGGATGCTGTCGTTCACGCGCGAGGAGGATCTCGCGCTCATGACCCGGTTCGCGGGCGCCGAGAACCCCGAGGACCCGGCGAGCGTCCCGATGATCACCCTCATCCCGGCGTTCATGATCTCGGAGCTGCGCGCGGCCTTCATCATCGGCTTCGTCATCTTCGTGCCGTTCCTCGTCATCGACCTCGTCGTCGCCGCAGCGCTGATGTCGATGGGCATGATGATGCTCCCGCCGGTGATGATCTCGCTTCCCTTCAAGATCCTGCTGTTCGTGCTCGTCGACGGGTGGGGACTCATCCTCCGCACCCTGATGGAGAGCTACGGAGCGGGCGGATGACCGGGGGTACGCGTGAACCCTGAGGCCGTCCTCGACATCGGCATGGAGGGCGTCGTGCTCGCCGCGAAGCTCGCCGCTCCGCTGCTCATCACGGCACTCGTGGTCGGCTTCGCCATCTCGCTCCTGCAGTCGATCACGCAGATCCAGGAGGTCACGCTCTCGTTCGTGCCGAAGGCCGTCGCCGTCGCGATCGCACTCGTCGTGTGCGGGCACTGGATGATCGCCGAGGCGATCGCCTTCACCCACACCATGTTCGACCGCATCCCGCACCTGCTCTCGGGCGGTTGAGATGCAGCTGCTGCTCGACTTCGCCTGGATCGAGGCCACCGGACTCGCCGCGGTCCGCACGACCGCCTTCGTCTTCACCGCCCCACCCTTCTCGTACGGCGCCTTCCCCGCGCGCATCAAGGCGATGGTCGCGATCGGCGTCGCCCTCGCTCTCAGCGGCACGGTGGCGCCGGGCTACCAGAGCCTTGGCACCGGCCCGTTCTTCCTCGCCCTGACCGCTCAGGTCGTCACGGGGGCGCTGCTCGGATTCCTCGTGATGACGTGCTTCGCCGTCGTGCAGTCGGCCGGCGGGCTGATCGACGTCTTCGGCGGCTTTCAGCTCGCGCAGGCCTTCGATCCGCAGATGAACGTCAACGGCGCCCAGTTCACGCGCCTGTTCCAGATGATCGCCCTCGCCCTGCTCTTCGCGAGCAACGGCTACCAGCTCATCCTCGCGGGGCTCGCCCGGAGCTTCACGGCGATCCCCGTCGATGGGGTCCTCGACCTCGCCCGCCCGGCCGAGTTGCTGGTCGACACCGCGTCGCAGCTGCTCGTCGCCGCGCTGCAGATCGCCGGTCCCCTGCTGCTCGTCCTCTTCCTCGCCGACATCGCGCTCGGGCTCGTCAGCCGCGTCGCCCCCGCCCTCAACGCGTTCGCGCTCGGCTTCCCCCTGAAGATCATCCTGACCTTCCTCCTCGCGGGAAGCGTCATCCTCGCCCTGCCCGCCGTCGTCGGGGCGCTCACCGACCAGGCGACCGGGCTGCTGATCGGCGGAACCCGATGAACGGCGGCGCGTCATGAGCAGCGACAGCGGGGAACGCACCGAGCAGGCCAGCCGCCGGCAGCTGCGCGAGGCACACCGCAAGGGCAAGCTGTCGCGCAGCCAGGACCTGTCCGCCTGGCTCGCGATCGGCACGGTCGCGCTGGTCCTCCCCGCCATGATCGGAGCGGGTGCGGATGCCGGGGCCGCGCAGTTCGTCGAGATCGCCGCCGTCATCCGCCACCCCGACCCCGAGCACGCCGTCGCCGTCCTGTCGTCGGCGCTCGGCAGCATCCCGGCCATCCTGGGCACGGCGCTGCTCGCCGTCGCGATCGTCGCGATCGTCGGGTCGGTCGCCCAGGGCGGCATCCATCTGCGCGGGGTGCCGGCGCGCTTCGAGCAGTTCAACGTGCTGAACGGCGTCAAACGGCTGTTCGGCGTGCAGGCACTGTGGGAGGGCGCGAAAGCGCTGCTCAAGACCGCCGCGATCGGCCTCGCCCTGTGGTTCGTCGTCGCCGGGCTCATGCCCGTGCTGACGATGAGCGGCGCCCACCCGATCACCCGGCTGCTCGAGATCGCCTCGAACGTCGTGACCGCGCTGCTCATCACCGCGGTCGCCGTCGGCGTGCTGCTGGCCGCGATCGACGTCCTCGTCGTCATGCGGCGCAACCGCAAGCACACCCGCGTCACCAAGAAGGAAGCGCGCGACGAGCACAAGAACTCCGAGGGCGACCCGCTCATCCGCAGCCAGCGCCGCGCCCGGCAGATGGCGATGAGCCGCAACCGCATGATCGCCGCCGTCGGAGATGCGGATGTCGTGCTCGTGAACCCCACGCACATCGCCGTCGCCCTGCGCTACGAGCCGGGCAAGTCGGCGCCGCGCGTCGTCGCGAAGGGGCAGGGCCTCATCGCCGAGCGCATCCGCGAGCGGGCGCACGAGGCCGGCGTCCCGCTCGTCCGCGACATCCCGCTCGCACGCGCCCTGCACGGCGCGTGCGAGCTCGGCCAGGAGATCCCCGGCGATCTCTACACCGCCGTCGCCCGCGTGCTCGTCTTCGTCGACGGGCTCAAGCGCCGCGGCGCGGCGCGCGGCGTCCACACCGTTCCCGAGAGGAAGGCACCCCGATGAACATCCTGAGAAGGTCGCTCGTGCCGATCGGGGTCGTCGGCATCATCATGCTGCTGATCGTGCCGGTGCCGCCGCCGATCCTCGACGTCCTGATCATCACCAACATCCTGTTCGCCCTGCTCATCCTGCTGACGGCGATGTTCGTGAAGCGGCCGCTCGATTTCGCGGTCTTCCCCTCGCTGCTGCTGGTGGCGACGCTGTTCCGGCTCGGCCTGAACGTCGCCTCGACGAAGCTCGTGCTGGGCGAGGCGCACGCGGGGCAGGTCATCGACGCGTTCGCCGCGATCGCCGTGGGCGGATCGCTCGTCATCGGCATCGTGGTGTTCCTGATCCTCATCGTCATCCAGTTCGTCGTCGTGACGAAGGGCGCCGAGCGCGTCGCCGAGGTGGGCGCCCGGTTCACCCTCGACGCCATGCCCGGCAAGCAGATGGCGATCGACGCCGACCTCAACGCCGGCCTCATCAGCGACGCCGAAGCGCGGCGCCGGCGCGCCGAGATCGCGGCGGAGGCCGACTTCTACGGCGCGATGGACGGCGCCTCGAAGTTCGTCAAGGGCGACGCGATCGCCGGACTCGTCATCATCATCATCAACCTCGTCGGCGGCGTCGCGATCGGCATGCTCTCGAAGGGCATGGAGGCGGGCGAGGCCCTCAACACCTACGCCCTCCTGACGATCGGCGACGGCCTCGTCACGCAGATCCCCGCGCTGCTGATGGCGGTCGCGACGGGCATGATCGTCACCCGGTCGGGGGCGGAGTCCGACATGGGCTCGGCCGCCGCGGCGCAGCTGACGCAGTCGCGCAACGCCCTGTCGATCGCGGGTGGCGCGGCGATCGTGATGTCGTTCATCCCCGGGATGCCGATGCTGCCCTTCCTCGTCATCGGCGCGACCCTGCTGCTCATCGCGCAGCGGGTCGGCCGGCGCGAGCAGACGCAGGCGGCCGAGGACGCCCCCGCTGTCGACCCGCGCGGCGCCGTCGACACCCCCGAGGAGCTGGCCGAGCGGATGCGGGTCCACGCGCTCGAGATCCTGCTCGCTCCAGACATCGTCGACCTCGTCACCGGCGGTCCCGACGACCTGCTCGGACGCGTGCGGTCGCTGCGGCGCAAGACCGCGCTCGAGCTCGGACTCATCGTTCCGCCCGTGCGCACGCGCGACAGCATCGAGCTGCCGCCCTCGACCTACGTCATCCGGGTCGCGGGGATCGAGGCGGGTCGCGGCGTCGCGCCCCGCGCCTCGCTCCTCGCGCTCGGCTCGGGCCTCGAGACCCTGCCCGGGCGGGCGTCGCCCGACCCCGTGTTCGGCATCGACGGGAAGTGGGTTCCCCTCGAGATGCGGCACAGCGCCGAGCTCGCCGGAGCGACCGTCGTCGACCGCGCGAGCGTCATCATCACCCACCTGTCCGCGGTCATCCAGGCCCACGCCGCCCGGCTGCTCAGCCGAGAGGACGTGCGTCAGCTCACCGAGACGCTGCGCCAGTCCAGCCCGGCAGCGGTCGAGGAGCTCACGCCGGCGCTGCTCTCGCTGGCGGAGGTGCAGCGCGTGCTGCAGGGCCTGCTCGCCGAGCGCATCCCGATCAACGACCTCACACGGATCTACGAGGCGCTCGCGCTGCGCGCCAAGACGACGACCGACCCCGACGCCCTGATCGAGGCGGCACGTCTCGCGCTCGGTCCCGCCGTGGCGACGCGCTTCGCCGAACAGGGGCGGCTACGCATCGTCATGATCGACCCGCTGCTCGAGCAGTCGATGCTCGAGGCGATGCGACCGAGCGAGGACGGTCCGCACATCGCCCTGGACCCGCACCGGCTCGAGGCGGTCGTGGCCTCGGCTCGCGCCGCCCTCGAAGCGGCCGGCCCGGGCCCCGAGCCCGTGCTCGTGTGTGCGCCGTCGCTGCGTTCCGCCGTGCGGCGCCTCATCTCGTCGCAGACCGACGGGCTGCCGGTGCTGTCGTACACCGAGGCGACGGCCGGGGGCCTGGCGATCGACACGGTGGGCGTCGTCCGAGACACGATCGGCGACGCGCATGCCATCACGCCCGCGTGAGACTCGCGTCGAGCGCGCGGGGCGGGCACGGCTTCCGGAAAGTAGGGTGATCGAGTGCTGGTGTTGACGAGACGAGTCGGTGAGAAGGTGCTCATCGGCGACGACATCGAGCTCACGGTGCTCGAGGTCAAGGGCGACAGCATCCGGCTCGGCATCGAAGCGCCGCGGTCGACCCGCATCCAGCGCGCCGAGATCGTGGCGGCCGTCGAGACCGAGAACGTCTCGGCCGCCCGCACGTCCGCAGACGACCAGGCGGCGCTCCTGAACGCACTCGTCCGCCGCCAGGGCGGGGCCCCGACGGCGGACTGAGAGGGATGACGGCGGCGGGTCAGCCCGCGAGGGCGCCCGAGATCTCGTCGATGTTCTGCTGCATCCAGCCGACGTAGTCGACGCCGTCGGGCATGAGCTCGGTGAACTCGAGCACGGGGATGTTCAGCTCTCCGGCGACCTTCGTGATCTCCGTGGTCTCAGCGCCGCCCGTCTGCGCGTTGACGATCACGATGCGCACCTCGCCCGAACGCAGGATCTGCTGCGCCTCGAGGAGGGTCGCGGGAGGCACGTCCTGCCCCTCTTCGACGGCTTCGCTGAACGCCTCCGGAGTCGCGTTCTCCAGACCCGCCGCAGCGGCGAGATACAGCGGCACCGGCTCGGTCACGAAGATCTTCTCGCCCTGGTGCGCCGCCGAGATGGTGTCGAGGGATGTCTCGAGGCCGTCGATCCGCTCGATGAGCGCCTTCGCGTTCGCCTCGAACGTGTCGGCCTGGGCCGCGTCGAGCTCACCGAGCTCGTGCGCGATGTCTTCGACGAGGTGAGCGATCGTGTGCGGGTCGTACCAGACGTGCTCGTTGAAGCCCTCGATGTGGTCGTGACCCTCATGGTCGTGCTCGTGGTCGTGCTCGGCCTCGGCGCTCTCGTCCGCGGCGTGCTCATCCGCGGCGTGCTCGTCGGCGTGGTCGTCGTGGCCCTCGGCGCCGGGGAAGTCGTGCGAGAACTCGACCGCCGTGAGCACCGGAGCCGTGCTGCCGCTCGACTCGACGAGCCCGTCGAGGAACGAGTCGTAGCCCCCGCCGTTCTCGATGATGAGGTCGGCCTGCGACACCGTCAGCTGGTCGCGCGCCGACGCCTCGTACGAGTGCGGGTCCTGCGCGAGTGAGGTCACGATCGAGGTCACCTCGACGGCGTCGCCGCCCACCTCGGCGGCCAGTGAGCCGTACACGTTGGTCGAGGCGACGACGCTGATCTTGCCGTCGTCCGAACCGCTCGCGGCCGGCGACGAGGTGCCGGCGCAGCCGGCGAGAGCGAGGGATGCCGCTGCCACGAGCGCGGCGGCAGGGAGGAGTCGACGGGTCATGCCGTCGATTGTACGTTACTGATAATCGTTCTCTCGACCGCCGGAGCGGGAGATCAACGGATTCCCACGTAGAAGCGCGATTCGTCACTGCGGTGAAGGGCCAGGTAACGCTCGAACGGCTGCCCCTCGGCATCCCACGCGATCGACTCGATCGACAGCACCGGCTGCCCCGGGGCGAGCTCGAGGAGCTCGGCGTCCGCCGGCCCGGGGACGACCGCGCTGAGCCAGCGATCGGCGCCGCTGGGCTGAACCCCGAAGTTGCGCCGGAGGTGCTCGTAGAGCGACCGGTTCTCGAGGTTGGCGCGCGCGAGCGTGGGGAACCGGTCGTGGGGCAGCACCGTGTCGACGAGCAGCCAGGGCGTCTCGTCGACCCGCCGCAGGCGACGCAGCCGCACCACGGGCGCCCCGACCGGGATGCGGAGAGCCTCGGCGTCCGCGGCATCCGCGGTTCCGACGGCGAAGTCGAGCACGCGCGTCGTGACCACCCGGCCGGTTCCGGCCAGGTCGTCCGACGAGCCGGCCATCGAGCCCACGAACCTGAGATCCGGGCGCTGCGGCGAGACGAACGACCCGCGGGCACGCACCTTGTAGATCAGACCGGCGCGCACCATGTCGGCCAGTGCCTCGCGGACGACGGTGCGCGAGACCCCGAACCGATCGATCAGCTCCGACTCGGAGGGGAGCGCCTGGTCCGGCCGGAGGCGCCCCGACTCGATCTCCCCGCGCAGCGCGAGCGACAGCTGCTGCCACAGCGGGAGATCGGACGAGCGGTCGAGCGTCGTCGCTGCGGTCATGGGAGCCTCCTCGATCGGGCCGTCACGGCGAGCGTATCGGCGCCGTGTTGACACCCGGCGGCCCGCTCCCTATCTTAGTCATCACCAACTTGTCATGACAGGTTGGTTGTTACGAGTTTGGCAGCCCGCACGCCCTCGTGACATCGGCACCTCGCAACGATGCGACACCAGGAGGCACAACGATGACGTTCTCGACCACCCGCCGCATGCTCGCCGCAGCGGCCGCGACAGCGATCTCCGCTCTCGTGCTCGCCGGCTGCGCCGGCAGCCCGACCGACAACACCGCTGCCGGGGGTGAACCCCAGGGCCTGAAGGTCGCCCTGTCGAACGGGTTCGTCAACGGTTGGCGCCTGACCCTGATCGACAAATTCGAGACGGAGGCCGCGAAGCTCAAGGAAAACGGTGTCGTCTCGGACTACAGCGTCGTCAACGCTCCGGGGGAGAACAGCGCGACCGAGCAGGCATCTCAGATCCGCAGCCTCATGCTGCAGAACCCCGATGTGCTGATGGTCATCCCGGCGTCCTCGAGCGCGCTCGTCCCCGTCGTCGAGGAGGCCTGCGCCGCCGGCATCACGGTCGTGATCGTCGACGCCGACATGGACACCAGCTGCGGCATCGTCGTGCGCAACGACTACGGGCAGTGGGGCGCCGACTCGCTTCAGCCCGCACTCGACGCGATCGACGGGAAGGGCGACATCATTCTCAACCGCGGAGTCATCGGTTCGCAGCCCGACGAGGCGTTCTACGCCCGCCAGCAGGAGATCCTCGCCGACTACCCCGATGTGAAGGTCGCTGCCGAGGTGAACGGATTCTGCGACGCGGCGACGGCGCAGAAGGAGATCGTCGCGATCCTCGGCTCCATGCCGACGATCGCCGCGGTCCCCGGATGCATCGGCGGTATGGGCGTCGTGCAGGCGTTCCAGTCGGCCGGGCGCGACATCCCGGTCGTCGTCTTCGACACCGACGGCAAGTCGCTGTCGTTCTGGAAGGAGAGCGGCATCGACAACGGCTCGTTCGCCGCGCTGACCGACCCCGGACAGATCGTCGCCGCCCTCTACGCCGCCATCGCGAAGCTGCGCGGCGACGAGGTTCCGGACGAGGTGGTCCTGCCGCTCGTGCAGGTCACGCAGGAGAACCTCGACTACTGGGTCGACGCCCTCGGCACCGATGAATACGCCGCGAACGCCTGGGACGAGGAGACCACCGACGCCGCGATCGCGGCTCTGCTCGCCGGCGACGACGTCGCCGTGCCCGCGCTGCCCTGACGCCCGGTGACACCGTGGCCGACCAGCTCGAACCAGGAGACCCGATGACAACCCTGTCGCACACCCCCGCGACCAACCCCTCGGACGTGGCGCTCGTCACGGCCGAGGCCGTCGCCAAACGGTACGGAAACACGACGGCTCTGGCCGGGATCGACATCTCGGTCGCCGCGGGCGAGATCCTTGGCCTGGTCGGCCACAACGGCGCCGGCAAGAGCACCCTCATGCGGGTGCTCGCCGGTCGCGAGCAGCCCGACGCCGGCAGCATCCGCTGGCAGACCGGCGCCGCCACCGCGAAGCCCGGCACCGAGCAGCCCGGTGTCCGGATGATCTACCAGGAGCTCGCCCTCTGCCCCGATCTCACGGTCGCGGAGAACATCGCCCTCTCCGACGCCAGCACTCGCGGAGCGGGCTGGAACCGTCGCGCCGAGCGACGCGTGTCACGGAGACTCGACGAGGTCTTCCCCGGACACGGCGTCTCGGTACTGCGGCGGGCCGGCGACCTCACGATGGCGCAGCGGCAGATGGTCGAGATCGTGCGCGCCCTGTGCACGCCGTCGCTGTCGCTGCTCATCCTCGACGAGCCGACCGAATCGCTCAGCATCAACGCGACTCGCCAGCTCTACGCCGCCCTTCGCGACCTCGCCGCCGAGGGCGTCGGAATGGTCCTCATCTCCCACCGGATGCAGGAGGTGCTGGCCCACACCGACCGGATCGCCGTCATGAAGGACGGGCGCGTGGTCGAGGTGGTCTCGGCGAGTCAGACCGACGAGGACGCGCTGCTCGCGGCCATGGGCGGCGAAGTCCACGCCGACACCGCGACGGTGCGCCGGGTCAGCGCCGCGGGCGCTCCGCCGGAGATCGACGCCCCCGGCACCGTCGCCCGGATCGACGGGGGCGACGTGCCGTTCTCGGTCTCGCCGGGTGAGATCGTGGGCCTCGCGGGCCTCGCCGGACACGGTCAGGACGAGCTGCTGCGCCGGCTCTGGTCGAACGCGCGCGGCGTCCGAGTCGTCCGGGGGCGCGCCTACGTTCCCGGCGACCGGCAGACCAGCGGGATCTTCTCGCTCTGGAATGTCGCCGACAACCTCACCGTCTCCGCCACGCGCCATCTCACGACGGCGGGAATCGTTCCGCCGTCGCGACGGCGACGGCTCGCCGAGGAATGGGTGCAACGGCTGAACGTCAAGGGCGGCGCTCGGGCCCCGATCACGTCGCTGTCGGGCGGGAACCAGCAGAAGGTGATCGTGGCGCGGGCGTTCGCGACCGATGCGCCCCTCGTGCTGCTCGACGACCCCTTCCGCGGCGTGGACGTCACCACGAAGAACGAGCTCTACGCCCTCATGCGCGTCGAGGCGGCACGCGGCCGCTCCATCGTCTGGTACTCCACCGAGAACGGCGAGATGGCCCACTGCGACCGCGTCTACGTCTTCCGCTCGGGACGCGTCGTGAGCGAACTCTCCGGCGACGACATCACCGACGAGCGCATCATCGCCGACTCCTTCGGAGTCGACGCCGAGACAGTCCAGGAGGACCGATGACCACCGACGTGCTCGCCCCGCCCACCGCGCCGCAGCGCCTGCGCGCCTCTGCTGTCAACGGGTCGCCCGCGCTCCTCGCCCTCGTCGCGCTCATCGCCATCTTCGCGCTGACCGCGGTGCTGCAGCCCGGCATCCTGAGCGTTCCCGGCCTCACCCTCATGCTGATGTCGTCGGTCCCGCTCGTGCTGGCCGCCCAGGCGCAGATGATCATGATGGCCGTCGGTGACATCGACCTGAGCGTCGGCTACCTCGTCGGGCTCATCACGGTGATCGCCGCGACGCTGCTGCGGGAGACCCCGGCCCTCGCGGTCGCCATGATCGCCGGCGTCCTCGCCGTCTACGCCCTGCTCGCCTGGGTGGTGCAGCGCCGCGGGGTGCCCTCGATCATCCTGACGCTGGGCATGTCGTTCGTGTGGCTGGGGATCGGCCTGCAGATCCGGCCGACCCCCGGCGGACAGACCCCCGACTGGCTCTCGGCGCTGTCGACCTGGCGGCCGACGTGGTTCCCGGCACCGCTCATCTTCATCGCCGCGGCGACGGCGCTGGGCTGGTGGATCACACGGCGCTCGCTCGCCGGCGCCCGCATGCGGGCGCTGGGCTCGCAGGCCGCGACCCTCGAGAAGACGGGCGCCTCGCTCGTGGCGACCCGCGCGACCGCGTACGTCGCCGCAGCCGCGCTGCTCGTCGTCTCGGGCCTGCTGCTCGCTTCGCAGACCTGGTCGGGCGACATCAACGCCGCCGGCGAGTACACCCTCATGACGATCGCCGCGGTGATCCTCGGCGGCGGCACGTTCTCGGGTGGCCGGGCGCTGCCGATCGGGACGACGCTCGGCGCGATCACCCTCGGCCTCATCACCGTCCTGCTCAGCCTCATCAACCTCCCGTCCGCCCTGCAATCGGCCGCACAAGGCGTCATCGTCATCGCCGTGCTCGCGGGCCGCATGATCACCGAGAGGATCGCGCGATGACCTCCGCCTCCATCCCGCTCCCCGCCGTCCGCCGCGGCCCCGCCTGGCCGGCCTGGGGCTGGTCGCTCCTCGGCGTACTCGCCGTGTGGGCCGTCATCATCGCCGTGCGGCCCGGATCACCCCTCGACCCGATGGCCCAGGCGCTCTCGCTCGCTCCGTTCCTCGTGCTGGTCGCCCTCGGGCAGATGCTCGTCATCACCCTCGGCCCCGGCAACATCGACGTCTCGGTCGGCACCGTCATCTCGATGGCCTCGTACGTCTCGGTCGGCGTGGGCGCGACGGCGGGGCCGGTGATCGGGCTCGCGGCCGGCGTCGGCTCCGGGCTCGCCGCCGGCGCGGTCAGCGTCGCCGCGATCCTCCTCCTGCGGGTGCCGCCAATCATCGCGACGCTGGCGACGAGCCTCATCGTCACCTCCGCGACGCTCCTGCTGGCGGATGCCGCGCGCGGTGGCGCCGACGCGGGCCTGCGAGCCTTCGTCACGGCCAAGGCGTTCGGCATCCCCGTCATCGCGCTCGTCGTCGCGGCCATGACCGTGATCGTGTGGCTCGCCCTCACGCGGACCCGTGTCGGCGTGGCCGTCATCGCCGTCGGTCAGAGCGCTCGCGCGGCCGAGCGGGCGGGCCTTCCGGTGGCGGGCGTGACCGTCACCGCCTACCTCGTGTCGGCGGGACTCGCGGGACTCGTCGGCGGCCTGCTCGCCGCCTTCATCTCTCCCAGCACCGTGCTCGGCAGCTCGTACATGCTCGACTCGATCGCCGTCGTCGTGATCGGCGGCACCCTCATCTCGGGCGGCCGCCCCGTACCGGCCGGCGCCTGGACCGGCGCCCTCTTCTTCGTGCTGCTGTCGGGACTGCTCAACCTCGTGGGGTGGTCGGTCGGCGCCCAGAACGTCCTCAAGGGTGTGCTCGTCGTCCTCGTCGTCGTGATCGCATCGGCCGCCACCGGAACCGGCCGCAGCTCTCTGCACCGGCTCCGGGCGAGCCTGCAGCGCCCCGCCCCCGCTCCCTCGGCCCGACGAGCCGACACCGACCCCACCCCGAAGAACAAGGAGAACATCCATGGCTGACCTCGACGACCTGCGTGAGGGAACCGACTACTCCGGCCCCGCGGCGGCCGGCACCGGCTACCCCATCAAGGGCCAAGCAGGCCAGGACTGGGGGATGCGCGCGCGGATGTCGCGCGTGTTCGACCCCCGCGACGGCAAGACCGTGATGCTCGCGTTCGATCACGGCTACTTCCAGGGGCCGACCTCGGGTCTCGAGCGGCTTGATCGCTCGATCCTCCCGCTGGTCCCCCAGGCCGATGCACTGATGTGCACGCGCGGCGCCCTGCGCACGACCATCCCGCCGCACTCCGCGAAGGGCATCGTCCTGCGCGCCTCGGGCGGACCGAGCGTGCTCAAGGAGCTCTCCAACGAGGAGGTCGCCGTCTCGATCGACGACGCCGTGCGACTGGATGCCGCCGCCCTCGCGGTGCAGGTCTTCATCGGCGGCGACAACGAGACGAAGTCCGTTCGCAACATGACCACCCTCGTCGACGCGGGCCAGGCCACCGGCATCCCGGTCCTGGCCGTCACCGCGGTCGGCCGCGACATGGTGCGCGACGCCCGCTACTTCCGGCTCGCCACCCGCATCAGCGCCGAGCTCGGCGCCGCATTCGTGAAGACCTACTACGTCGAGGAGGGCTTCGAGACGATCACGAGCGCATGCCCCGTCCCGATCGTCATCGCCGGTGGCAAGAAGGTCGAGGAGCGCGAAGCCCTGCGCGTGGCGTCACGCGCCATGGCGGAAGGCGCGGCGGGCGTCGACATGGGACGCAACGTCTTCCAGTCGGAGCACCCGGCCGCCATGCTCGCGGCCGTCCGCGGGGTCGTCCACGACGGCCTCAGCGCGGACGACGCCTTCGACCTCTTCCAGACCCTCTCCCACTGAACCCTCTCGGGGCGCCCCCGGGCGCCCCGAGACCAGAAGGATGCAGCATGCCCTCGCTTCGTACCCATGCCGAGCCGACCTCGGCCGACGTCGTCGTCATCGGCGCCGGGATCAACGGCCTCGCCATCGCCCGTGAGGCTGCCAGCCGCGGCCTCCACGTCGTCGTCATCGACCGGGACGACATCGCCGCGCGCACGTCGGCGATCTCGACTCGCCTGATCCACGGCGGTCTGAAGTACCTCGAGCGTGTGGAGATCCCGCTCGTGCTCGAGTCGATCCGTGAGCGCAACATCCTGCTGCGCGCGGCCCCGCATCTCGTGCGCCCCTACCCCATGCTCATCCCCTTCTCGAGGGGCGCCTCGCGGCCGGGATGGCTACTCTCCTGCGGCCTGCTGCTGCACGACATCCTCTCGTTCGGCAAGAAGCTGCCCCGCAACCGCATCGTCTTCTCGGGCCGCCTGTCTCGCGAGTGGCCGTCGGTGGCCGCGGGCGGCGTGAAGTGGGGCGGGCTCTTCCAGGACGCGCACGTTCCGGTGACCGAGCGCTTCGGCATCGAGCTCGCCATCGATGCGGCGAACCACGGCGCCACGGTGCTCACCCACACCCCTGTCACCGACCTGGTCCGCGAGAACGGACGCATCGCGGGCGTCCGCTACCTCGACCGCGAGGACGGGCGCGAGCGGGCGCTCCGCGCCCCGGTCGTCGTCAACTGCGCCGGCCCCTGGGTCGATGCGGTGCTCGACCTGCAGGGCGAGCACCCCCGCCGCATCGGGCCGACGAAGGGAAGCCACCTCGTCGTCGACGCGTTCCCCGGCGCACCCGACACGTGCATCTTCTTCGAGTCGCCCGACGACGGTCGGCCCATGTTCGTGCTGCCCTGGTGGGACGGCAAGTACATGATCGGCACCACCGACCTGCCCTACGACGGGTCGATCGACGAGATCGTCGTCGACGACGACGAGGTCGACTATCTGCTCCGGGCCGTCAACGGCCTCATCCCCGCAGCCGGGCTGCGCCGCGACGCCGTGCTCTGGTCGTTCTCGGGGGTGCGTCCCCTCCCCTACGTCGCCGATCTCAGCGACCCCGCCTCGGTCAGCCGCGACAGCGAGATCGTCGTGCACACGGGCGAGACCGCGGGGCTCCTCACCGTCATCGGCGGGAAGTACACGACCCACCGCGCCCTAGGCGAGCAGGCGCTGCGCCGGATCGAGACCGCGCTCGGGCTAGGTCACCGGCGCTCCGCGACCCGCACCGCCCGGTTCCCCGGCGCGCCGGCCGGCGATCACGGACGCTTCATCGCCGACACCGTCGCCCGCAGCGCCCTCCCCGAGCGCAGCGCCCGCCGTCTCGCCGACCTGTACGGCACCCTCAGCCGCCCGATCGAGATGCTCGCAGCATCCGATCCGTCGCTGGCGGAGGTCATCGACGACGACAGCGGCGCGATCGCGGCGGAAGTCGTGTACGCCGTCCGCGAGGAAGGCGCCCACACGCTCGAGGACGTCCTCATCCGCCGCACCGCGATCGCGCTGAACAGCGACGTCGGCCTCGGCTGCGCGCCCCGTGCGGCGGACGTGCTCGTCGCGCACGGCGACTGGAGCGCCGAGCGCGCGGAAGCCGAGCTGGCGCGATACCGTGAAGCCGCTCGGCGCTTCGCACCCCGAACCCTGCGCCCGGCATCAGCTCAGCCGACGGCCGCCTGAGCGAGAAACGAGGATCGATGAAGATCTGCGTCATCGGCATCGACGTGGGCCTCACGTCTGCCAAAGCAGCGGCGTTCGACGACGCCGGGCGGGAGATCCGCACGGTCTCGGCGCCGAACCCCCGCGTCGCGGTCTCGCGCGAGCGGCAGGAGATCGCGATGGACACGCTGTGGGACGTCGTGGCCGACGTCCTGGGCGACCTGACCGCGTGGCTCGCGGCCGACGGATGGACCGTCTCGGCCGTCGGCGCGACGGGTCACGGCAACGGCCTGTACCTCGTCGACGAGCAGCTGCGGCCGGTGCGGCCCGCCATCGCCTCGACCGACAGCCGGGCCGAGCACGTCGTCGCCGCGCTCGACCCCGCGGCGGTCGAGCGCATGCGGCTGCTCACCGGATCGCTCCCGTGGGCAGCGCAGCCGGGCGTGCTGCTGCGGTGGCTGCTCGACAACGAACCGGAATCGCTCGGCCGGGCCCGCTGGGCGCTGACCTGCAAAGACTGGATCACCGCGTGCCTGACCAGCGTCGCGAGCGCCGACACGTCGGACTCGTCGGGGTGCGGCCTGGTCAACCTTCGCGAGCGGGAGTACGAGCCCGAGGTCTTCGACATGCTCGGTCTGCCGCGCGACCTCCAGCGCATCCTGCCGCCGCTGCACGCGAGCGACGAGGTCGTCGGGACGATCAGCGCCGACGCCGCCGCACGCTCCGGCCTGGCCGAAGGCACGCCCGTCGTCGCCGGGTGCATGGACTGCGTCGCGAGCCCGCTCGGGGCAGGCTCCACCGACCTCGGCGATGTCACGGTGATCGTGGGCACGTGGGCGATCAACGCGGTGGTGGTGCCGACGGATGCCGTCCCCCCGCGCGTCACGATCAACGCGCTGCTCCCCGATCCCCGCCTCATGCTGGCCATGGAGGTCGCACCGACGTCCGCGGCGAGCATCGAGTGGGCGTCGGGACTGCTCGGCGCGCGCGCCACTCTTCCGCTGACACCGCGCGATCTGCTCGAGGCCGCGCACGGCGCACCGCCGCTGGCGGACGGGCTGCTCTTCCTGCCGTTCATCCACGGCGCACCCGAGCACCTTGGCGCCTCCGGAACGTTCGTCGGGATCAAGGGCAGCCACGGCTACCCGCACGTCGCCCGCGCGGTCGCCGAAGGCATCACGCAGTACCACCGCGTGCAGCTCGAGAAGGTCGTCGCGACGGGCGCTGTCGTCACCGACGCGCCGTGGACCCTCGCCGGCGGAGGGGCGAAGAACCCGCAGTGGGCCCAGATGTTCGCCGACGTCATCGGGCACGCGATGCGCCGGCAGCTCGGCACCGAGCTGGGCGCCCGCGGCGTGGCCTCGCTCGCGGCACGGGGCGTCGGGATCGACATGACCCCGTGGGGCGTCGAGCCCGACCCCGCGCTGGTCGTTCAGCCGGGCATCTGCCGCACGGCGTACCAGCAGCAGGCCGCCCGCTTCGACCGCGTCGTCTCGTCGATGACGAGCGTCTGGGAGGCCTACGCATGACCCCGTCAGCGGAGGCGTCGGCTGCGCTCGACGACATCGTGCGCGTCAGCCGGGCGCTCGGCGGCGATCCCTCCTTCGTCCTCCACGGCGGCGGGAACACGTCGATCACCGCGCGGGGCGAGGACGTCACGGGCGAGCCCGTCGACCTCGTCCTCGTCAAGGGCAGCGGGTGGGACCTCGCCACGATCGAGCCCGCGGGATTCGCGCCACTGCGTCGCGACCGGCTCGAGCGCCTGCTGCGCCTGCCGCACCTCGACGACCCGACGATGGTGAACGAGCTGCGCCAGGCCTCCCTCGACGCATCGGCTCCGACGGCCTCGATCGAGGCGTTGCTGCACGCGCACCTCCCCGGTCGCGTCGCGCTCCACTCTCACGCCGACGCGATCGTCGCCGTGACCGATCGCGACGTGCCCGACGACGAGATCGCCGCGGCGCTCGGCCCGCGGGTCGCCGTGCTGCCCTACGTCATGCCCGGGTTCCCGCTGGCGCGCCTCGTGGCCGACACCGACCTGGGCGACGCGGATGCGCTCGTCCTGCGCAACCACGGCCTGTTCACCTTCGGCGACGACGCCGACGCCGTGCTCGCCCGCCACCGGGGGCTCGTCGCCCGGGCGGTCGAGCTCTCGAGGATCGTCGCCCCCGGCCGGGCGGATGCCGAGCAACCGGATGCCGGCGAGGGCGGCATCCCGCTTCGGGGCGCCCTCACGACCATCGCGGGCCTGCGCGCCGATATCGCGCGGGCCGCCGGCCGGCCCATGCTGCTGCGGCAGAGCCGATCGCAGCGCGCCGCAGCGTTCGCTGCGCGCCCCGACCTCGAGGCAGTGACGACTCGTGGAACCGCGACCCCCGAGCACGTCATCTACACCAAGCGTCATCCGCTCGTCGGGCGCGATGTCGCCGCCTACGCGAGCGCCTACCGGGCCTACGTCGAGCGCAACCGTC
The DNA here is from genome assembly GCF_029991045.1 of Microbacterium sp. BDGP8. NCBI lineage: Bacteria > Bacillati > Actinomycetota > Actinomycetes > Micrococcales > Microbacteriaceae > Microbacterium > Microbacterium sp. BDGP8. The sequence goes on from NZ_CP120712.1 coordinate 3,190,873, forward strand.
ACCGCCAGGACGGGCCGGTGACTCCCCTCGACCCCGCTCCCCGCGTCGTGCTCGACCCGGGGCTCGGGATGCTGACGGCGGGCGACACCGTGCGGGATGTCGGGATCGCGGCCGATATCGCGGAGCACACGATGGCCGTCATCGAAGCGGCCGACGCGATGGGCGGCTACCGGTCGCTGGACGAGGCGCAGACGTTCGACATCGAGTACTGGTCGCTCGAGCAGGCCAAGCTCGCGGGCCGCCGGCGTGCGCCGCTCGCGGGCGAGGTCGCCATCGTCACGGGCGCCGCCTCGGGCATCGGCCGGGCCACCGCCGAACGACTGCTCGCCGACGGCGCCGCCGTCGTCGGGGTCGACCTCGACCCGGGCGTGCGGCGCACCTTCGCCGGTGACGCCTGGCGCGGTGTCGTCGGCGACGTCGCCGACCCGGCGGTCATCGAGCGCATCCTCGACGAGGCGGTCCGCACCTACGGCGGTGTCGACATGCTCGTCGTCGCCGCGGGGATCTTCCCGCGCAGTGAGGCCATCGCCGACGTCGACGACGCGACGTGGGAGCGCGCCCTGCGCGTCAACGCCACCGCGCCGCTGCGCCTGATGCGGGCGGCCCATCCCCACCTCGCGGTTTCGCCGCGGGGCGGCCGAGTCGTCCTCGTGTCGACGAAGAACGTCGCGGCGCCCGGGCCGGGCGTCGCCTCGTATTCGGCGAGCAAGACGGCGGCGGCACAGCTCGCCCGGGTCGCCGCCCTCGAGTGGGCCGCCGACGGCATCCGCGTGAACCAGGTCGAGCCGGATGCGGTCTTCGACACGGCGATCTGGACGCCCGAGCTGCTCGCGGAACGCGCCGCCAGCTACGGGCTGACCGTCGAGGAGTACCGCACGCGGAACCTCCTGCGCGTCGAGGTCACGAGCGCCATGGTGGCCGGGGCCGTCGCCGTCTTCTGCGAGCGGCTGCCGGCGACGACCGGCGCGCACCTGAGCGTCGACGGAGGCAACGACCGGGTGATCTGACGGCCGGAGGAGGCGCGCGTGATTTCGGGCGACCGAAGGATTCGCTCGCCCGAAATGCTGTCAATCAGGGCTTTTCGTCATTTTCGACGGCCTGCGGCTGGCAAGCTCGAGAGCGGCCGATCTCCGTTCGACGGTGCCCGGGACGATCGCCCGCCATCCCGTCATCCCGCTTCGAGGAGGAGCCATGTCGCCCTGGGCGCTCTTCATCCTGGCCGTCGGCGTCTCGGCCGACGCCTTCGCCGTGGCTCTCGGGAAAGGCCTGCAGCTGCGGGCTCACGTCGTGCGCGGCGCACTCCTCATCGCCGGCGCCTTCGGCCTCGCGCAGGCGGTGATGCCGCTGATCGGCTGGCTGCTCGGCAGCACCTTCGCGGAGGCCATCGCCCCGTTCGACCACTGGATCGCCTTCGTCCTGCTCGCCGCCATCGGCGCGAAGATGCTGTGGGAGGCGTTCCGCCCCGACGATGACGACGCGGACGCGGCATCCGGCCTGTCGGCGCGCGAGATCATCCTGCTCGCTCTCGCGACGAGCATCGACGCCCTCGCCGTCGGGCTGTCCTTCGCCTTCCTCGACGTGCCGCTGTGGATCGCGGTCGTCTCGATCGGCCTCGTCACGTTCGCCCTGTCGTTCGTCGCCGTGCTGATCGGCCACCGCATCGGCACGCGGTGGCGCAAGCCCGCCGAGATCATCGGCGGCATCGTCCTCATCGGCATCGGCACCCAGATCCTCATCGAGCACCTGGTCGCCGGCTAGTCTCGCGGCTCGCGCTCGCGGGCCTCGGAGAATCGCGCGTACCTCGGATCCGTACGCGCGAGCAGTCCGAGCTTCGCGACATTCTCCGAAGGAGGGATGCCGCGGCTCAGCCGGCGAGCTTCGCCTTCGCGTACGCGACGACCGCGTTCGCGTGTCCGTGGCCGAGTCCGTGCTCGGTCTTGAGCGACTTGACGACCTGCATGTGCGGCGTCCCCGCCGAGAGCTGGTCGGCCGCGATGTCGAGCCAGTGCTGAATCGGCAGTCCGTAGTTCTTCTCGATGCTCGGGAAGTACGACGCCGGCCCCTTCTCACTCATGCGCCGAGGCTACTCCCCCGCCCACCGCCGAGAACATACCGTTCTCGAGCGCATCCAGCTCAGTCGAGCAGCAGCGCGGGCTCCTCCAGGACGGATGCCACGTCGGCGATGAACCGGCTCATGCCGTCGCCGTCCACGACGCGGTGGTCGAACGAGCCCGACACGGTCGTCACGTAGCGGGGACGCACCTCGCCGTCAACGACCCACGGCTTCTGCCGGATCGTGCCCATCGCGACGATGCCCGACTCGCCGGGGTTGATGATCGGGGTACCGGCATCCATGCCGAACACGCCGATGTTCGTGATCGTGATCGTGCCGCCCTGCTGCTCGGCGGGCGCGGTCTTGCCCTCACGGGCAGTGAGGGTCAGCTTCTCGAGAGCGCGGGCCAGGCCGCGCATGTTGAGGTCCTGCGCGTCCTTGATGTTCGGCACGAGAAGGCCGCGCGGGGTCGCGGCGGCGATGCCTAGGTTGACGTAGTGGCGTACCCGGATCTCGGCGCCGTTCTCGGTCTCGACCCACGCGGCGTTCACCATCGGCGTCCGGCGCACCGCCCACACGACCGCGCGCGCCATGATCAGCAGCGGCGAGACCTTGATGTCGGCGAAGTCGGGCGACGCCTTCATCCGCTTGACGACCTCCATCGTGCGGGTCGCGTCGACGTCGGTCCACACCGACACGTGCGGTGCGGTGTGCGCGGAGTCGACCATGTGCTTGGCCGTGACCTTCCGGACACCCTTGACGGGGATCGTCTCCTCGCGGTCGTCGGCCGGCTCGGCCGAGATGACGGCCGGCGGGACGGGGATCGTCTGCTCGCGCACCTCGGGTCGGGCGGGCGTCTGGAGGTTCCGGAAGACGGATGCCTGCGACGCGTGGTTCACGACGTCCTCGCGCGTCACCTCGCCCGCGGCACCCGACGGCGTGACCGAGGCGAGATCGACGCCGAGGTCGCGTGCCAGCTTGCGGATCGGGGGCTTCGCCACGACGCCCACGGCCGCGCGCACGGGGGGCTCGGCGGGCTTGCGGCGGCGCGACTGCACCTGTCCGGCTCCGCCGTATCCGACGAGCACCGACCCGTTCTCCTCCGAGGCGTCGCCGGCTGCCGCAGGCTTCTCGGCAGGGACGGCCGGGCTGCTCGCGGCATCCGCTCCTCCAGACCCACCCCCCGGGGCGATCGTGATGATCGCGGCCCCGACCTCGACGGTCGTCCCCTCGTCGACGAGCAGCTCGCCGACGGTTCCCGAGAACGGCGACGGCAGCTCGACGAGCGACTTCGCGGTCTCGATCTCGACGAGGACGTCGTTGACCGCGACCTCGTCGCCCGGGGCCACGCGCCACTGCACGATCTCGGCCTCGGTGAGGCCTTCGCCGACGTCCGGCAGGTGGAAGGTCTGGGTGCTCATGAGGGAATCCTCTCGCAGGCGCGTCGGATGGTCAGTAGGCGAGGGCGCGGTCGACGGCCTCGAGGATGCGGTCGGCATCGGGCAGGTAGGCGCCCTCGAGTTTCGCCGCCGGGAACGGGACGTCGAAGCCCGACACCCGCAGCACGGGAGCCTCGAGCGAGAAGAACGCCTGCTCCGTGACGGTCGCGGCGATCTCGGACCCCAGCGAGGTGAAGCCGGGGGCCTCCTGCCCGTAGACCATCCGCCCCGTGCGGCGCACCGACTCGACGATCGGGCCGTAGTCGACCGGCGACAGCGACCGCAGGTCGACGACCTCGCACGACACGCCCTCGCCCTCGGCGAGCGCGGCGGCCTGCAGCAGCACGTTCACCATCGCGCCGTGCCCGACGAGCGTGACGTCGGTGCCCCGCCGGACCACGCGCGAGGCGTGCAGCGGCACTGCGCGTGCGGTGAGGTCGACCTCGCCCTTGGACCAGTAGCGCGACTTGGGCTCGAGGAACACGATCGGGTCGTTCGAGGCGATGGCGTCCTGGATCATCCAGTAGGCATCGTTCGGCGTCGACGGCGACACGACCCGCAGGCCCGCGGTGTGCGTGAAGTACGCCTCCGGGCTCTCCTGATGGTGCTCGACGGCGCCGATGTGACCGCCGTAGGGAATGCGGATGACGACGGGGAACGACATCCGTCCGTCGTGCCGGTTGGTGAGCTTCGCGAGCTGCGTCGTGATCTGGTCGAACGCGGGGAAGACGAACCCGTCGAACTGGATCTCGCACACCGGGCGGAAGCCGGCCATCGCGAGGCCGATCGCGGTGCCGACGATGCCCGACTCGGCGAGGGGCGTGTCGAGCACGCGGCGGTCGCCGAACTCGGCCTGCAGCCCCTCCGTGACGCGGAACACGCCGCCGAGGCGGCCGATGTCCTCGCCCATCATGAGGACGTGGTCGTCCTGCTGCATCGCGGCGCGCATGCCCGCATTGAGCGCCTTGCTGAACGGCAGCGTCTCGACGCTCATGCGCGTCCCTCCTCGAAGGATGCCTCGTAGTCGGCGAGCCACTTCCGCTGCCGGTCGACGAGCGGATGCTGCTCGCTGTAGACGTGCGCGAACATGCTGTCGGCCTCGGGAGCGGTGAGCTGGTTCGTGCGGACCCGGACATCGTCGGCGTAGGCCGCGGCCGCGGCATCCACGTCGTCGAAGAAGGATGCCGACGCGCCGCGGCCCTCGAGATAGGCGCGCATGCGGGCGATGGGGTCGCGCTGCGCCCAGAAGGCCTCTTCGTCGCTCGTGCGGTACTTCGTCGGGTCGTCGCTCGTCGTGTGCGCGCCCATGCGATAGGTCAGCGCTTCGATCGCGCGCGGCCCCTCGCCGGAGCGGGCCTCGTCGAGGGCGAGCTTGGTGACGGCGTAGCTGGCGAGCACGTCGTTGCCATCGACGCGGATCGACGGCATCCCGTATCCGGCGCCGCGCCGCACCAGCGGGACCTTGGACTGCGTCGAGACGGGCACCGAGATCGCCCAGTGGTTGTTCTGCAGGAAGAAGACCTGCGGGGTGTTGTAGCTCGTGGCGAAGACCATCGCCTCGTGCACGTCGCCCTGGCTCGACGCGCCGTCGCCGTAGTAGACGATGACCGCTTCGTCGCGCTCGGGGTCGCCCGTGCCGGTGCGTCCGTCGAAGACCATGCCCATGCCGTAGCCGGATGCGTGCAGCGTCTGCGAGCCGAGCACCAGCGTGTAGATGTGGGTGTTGCCGTTCTTGGGGTCTGTCGGGTCCCACCCGCCGTGCGTGAGGCCGCGCATGAGCCGGATGATGTCGATCGGATCGACGCCGCGGATCGTGCACACGACGTGCTCGCGGTACGACGGGAAGAGGTGGTCCTGGGGTCGGGCCGCACGCGCGGAGCCGACCTGAGCGGCCTCCTGCCCGAAGGACGGCGGCCAGAGGGCGAGCTGCCCCTGGCGCTGCAGGTTCGTCGCCTGGCGGTCGAAGGCCCGCACCGTCACCATGTCGCGGTAGAACGTCTCGAGCTCGGCCTCGGAGAGCGCCTCGATCACCGGCAGGTAGCGTTCGGCTTCGGGCGACGGGTCGAGTGAGCCGTCGGCCGCGAGGACGCGGACGAGAGCGGGATCGAGTTCTGCGTCGGTCACCCTCCCACGCTAACGCCCCCGGTATGGCCCCATCTGCATGCGGTCGACAACGGATGCCGCGATTCGCGGTGGGCGCGGCACAAGCCAGGCGGCCCATCAGGGACGTCGCGGCGCTGCCGGTCGGCTTCGAAACCGTTTCATCCCGCTTCGATCCCGCTTCGAGCTCGCTTCAGGCCCGCTTCAGCAGAGACGCGGCACACTGGGAGCGATGCGCGTGCTGGTGGTCGATGACGAAGTCCGCCTCGCCGACGGGATCCGTCGGGGTCTCGAGGCCGAGGGCTTCGCCGTCGACGTCGCCCATAACGGGGTCGATGGACTCTGGCGCGCGCGAGAGACGCGGTACGACGCGGTCGTCCTCGACCTGATGATGCCGGGGATGAGCGGTTGGAAGGTGTGCGAGACGCTGCGGGCCGAGGAGAACTGGACGCCCGTGCTCATGCTCACCGCGAAGGACGGCGAGTGGGATCAGGTCGAGGCGCTCGAGGCCGGCGCCGACGACTACGTCACGAAGCCGTTCTCGTATCCCGTGCTGGTCGCCCGGCTGCGTGCCCTCATCCGCCGGGGCGGGGTAGCGCGGCCTGTGGCACTCGAGGCGGGCGACCTGCGCCTCGACCCCGCGTCGCGCCGCGTCTGGAGGGGAGAGACGGAGGTCGAGTTGACTTCTCGCGAGTTCGCCGTGCTGCATCACCTCATCCGGCACCGCGGTCAGGTGATCTCCAAGCGCGACCTGATCGCGGGTGTGTGGGATGACGACTTCGCGGGCGACCCCAACATCGTCGAGGTCTACGTCGCACACCTGCGGCGCAAACTCGACCGACCGTTCGGGCGCGAGGCGATCGAGACCGTCCGCGGCGCCGGCTACCGACTCGCGGCGGACGGGGGCTGACGGTGTCCGACGCAGGGCGGCGCCGGCCTCGCGGACTGCGGGGACGCATCACACTGCTCGCGACGGCGACGGTCGCGCTCGTGATGGTGCTCGGCTCGATCGCCTTCCACGCCGTGCTGAACGCCAGCATCCACGCCGCCGCGGATCGTGCGGCGGAGGTGCGCGTCGAGGAGATTGCCGCACGTGTCGAGGCCGAGGGACCCGCAGCCGTCCGCTCCCTCGACGACGAGATCGTGCAGCTGCAGGATGCCGAGGGCGTCGTCGTAGCCTCGAGCGACGCCGACGACGGGCCGCTCCCCGCCGCAGACCGCGACGGGGAGGAAGCGAGGTACGACGGCGACCGGGTGCTGATCGCGACCGAGGAGCTCGACGACGGACGCCGGCTCGTGTTGGCGGTTCCCGCGGATGACGCGGCCGAGACCCTCGCGACGGTCGCCGCGCTGCTAGCGGCGTCGACCGTCCTCGTCATCGCCCTGGTCGCCGGCGTCACGTGGTGGGTCGTCGGTCGGGCGCTCCGTCCCGTCGCGCGCATCCGCGCCGAGGTCGACGAGATCACCGCCGACCGGCTCGACCGGCGCATCGCCGAGCCGGCATCGGGCGACGAGATCGCGGCCCTGGCGGGCACGATGAACCGGATGCTGGCGCGCCTCGACGACGCGGCTGCCGCGCAGCGTCGCTTCGTCTCCGACGCCTCGCACGAGCTCAGGTCACCACTCGCGACGATGCGCCAGCATGCCGAACTCGCGCGAGCGCACCCCGCGGCCACGTCACTCGACGATCTCGCGGAAGTCGTCTCGGCCGAAGGCCTCCGCATGCAGGATCTCGTCGACGGCCTGCTGCTGCTCGCGAGGTTGGACGAGCACGCACCGACCCGTCGCGAGGGCATCGACCTCGACGACCTCGCCCTGTCGGAGGCTGCGCGCCTCCGCGCGGCATCCGCGAGGGACCGGGCGGACGCGATCTCGGTCGACACGTCGGGGATCGGCGCAGCGCGCGCGATGGGCGACCCCCGCCTGCTGGCGCGCCTGGTGCGCAATCTCGCCGACAACGCCGTGCGACACGCACGCTCGCGGATCGCGCTGACCACGGTCGTCGATGTCGACGCCGGTCACGCCGTGCTGCACGTCGACGACGACGGCGCCGGTATCGCGCCGGAGGAACGCGAGCGGGTGTTCGAACGCTTCGTCCGTCTGGACGAGGCCCGCGCGCGGGATGCCGGCGGCAGCGGCCTCGGGCTCGCGATCGTCCGCGGCATCGCGGAGGCCTCGGGCGGTTCCGTAACGGTCTCCGCATCACCGCTCGGAGGCGCGCGGTTCACTGTGATCCTGCGCGCGGGCGACTGAGCGCGGAGCGAGGAGCGCGGAGCGCGGAGCGCGGAGCACGAGGTTCCCTGAACGCGGCTTCAGGTCGCTTCAGCCGTGCTTCAGCGGTCGGCCGACACCATCGAGGCATGAACGACAACGAGCGCACCCCCCAGGACCAGCCGATCCCCGCCGACGCACCGACCCTCCCCCTCTCGCCGTCCGACGCCGCGCCCGCTGACGCGCCCTCCGCTGCGCCTGCCGCTGGGCCTGCCGCGGTGCCTGCCGAGCCGCGTCGGCGCGGTCGCCGCACAGCGCTGCTCGCCGGCGGAGCCGTCGTCGCGGCAGCGCTGCTCGTCGGAGGCGGTGCGGCCGTGGGGGCGGCGATCGCCGACGACGATGACGACGAGGACCGAGCGGCCAGCCTGTCATCGTCGGACGGCCTCGCCGGCGCTCGCGCGGACGGTGACCGCGACGACGCGCCGACGGGCGGCGAGGCCGGGTCCATCTCGACCGAGGCCTACGGTGCGGCATCCGCGGACGAGCTCACCGCCATCGCCGACGCGGCGCGCGCGGCCGCCGACGGCGACGTCGTGTCACTCGATGCGGACCGCGACGGCACGTGGGACGTGCAGCTCGTCGCAGCAGACGGCTCCGAAACGGACGTCCGCGTCGACGTCGACGGCATCGTGACGGTCACGGCGACCGAGTCAGCCGAGGCCGACGACACCGCGGCGGAGAACGTCCTCGACGTCGCGACGCTGCGCACCGTGATCGAAGCGGCACTGAGCGAGGCCGACGGCCGCATCATCGACGTCGACGCGGACGACGACCCCCGCTCACCCTTCGACGTCTCGGTGCTCACCGCCGACCGCGGCGTCGTCGACGTCACCGTCGGCACCGACGGCTCGGTCCTCCGCACCGAGCTCGACGACTGACCCCGGACGCCGTCTCCGCTCGGTCCGACTGCCGTGCCGGGATGCAAGGGATCGTGAACGACACCTCGAGGCGGCGGCATCCGCACCGGGGTGTCACGCCAGATTCAGAGCATCCGGGCACGGGTGGGAGGATCGGCGGATGACGTCGTCGTTCGAGATCGTGACCCGCGCCGCGGTGCCCGCGGAGGCGCTGTTCGACGCATCGCGTGACATCGGGGCCCACGTCGCCTCGATGCGCGGCACCGGCGAGCGCGCGGTCGATGGGGTGACGAGCGGCCTGATCGGCCTGGGCGAGACGGTGACGTGGCGCGCGTGGCACTTCGGCATCCCGTTCCGGATGACGTCGCGGGTCACCGCGCTCGACCGTCCGCACCGCTTCGTCGACGAGCAGATCGCCGGCCCGTTCCGCCTCTTCCGGCACGAGCACCTCTACGTCGAGCGCGACGGGATGACGGTCATGACCGACCGGGTCACCCTCGCGTCGCCCGTCCTCGGCCGACTCGCCGAACGCCTCGTGCTGGTGCCCTATCTGCGCCGGCTCCTCACCCGGCGGGCCGAGCATCTCGCGACGACGCTGTCCGGCTGACCCGGGGCTCTGCGCACCCGCGTCGCGCGCGTGCCCCGTCGCAAGGGATCCTGACCGACACCCCGCCGCCACGGCATCCGGATCCGGGTGTCGCCGGCGGGGTCTTGCATCCGCGCACAGGCGCCGGGGGCGTGGGGTGGGATGCTGGTCGCATGAGCCTGTCGCACCGCGATGAGTGGAACGCCGGCCCGCGAGGCTTCCGTCGATTCGAGAGAACCGTGCGCGTGGGATCGGGGGATGCCGCGTGGCGGCAGGCCCGGGCCGACCTCCTGGCTTGGCGCGTCAAGACCCGCAGCGGATTCCGGGTGGTGCCCGACGTTCCTGCCGTGGTCGGCGGGCGGCACTGGCTCGAGGTCGGATACGGGCCTCTCACACTCCGCGAGCCGGTCGAGGTCGTCGCATTCGTCGACGAGCCGGATCGAGTCGGGTACGTCTACCTCGCGCTGCCCGGCCACCCGCTCGAAGGCGAGGAGACGTTCCTCATCACCCGGCGCGGCGACGAGGTGCTCTTCACGCTGCGATCACTCTCGCGGCCGGCGCCGACCTGGTTCTGGCGGCTCGCTTATCCGGCGGTCCGCGTCGTGCAGGTGATCGTGCGAACGCGCTACCTCAGCGCCTTGAGCCGAGGCGGCCGTACCGGGCGTTAGCGAGCCGCGGCCGCGACGATCCGCTCGATCGACTCCTCCTCGCCGATCGAGATGCGCACTCCGTCGCCGGCGAACGCTCGCACGATCAGTCCGGCCGCATCGAAAGCCTCGGCGATCTCGAGGGCTCGCTCGCCCACGGGCAGCCACACGAAGTTGCCCTGCGCGACCGGGATGTCCCACCCCGCCTCGCGCAACCGGTCGGCGAGCGCATCGCGTCGCACGGCGATGTGGCGCACCCGCTCGAGCAGCTCGTCCTCGGCGTCGAGGCTCGCGAGCGCGGCTTCCTCAGCCTGGGCCGTGACCGAGAGCGGGATGCCGGTGCTGCGCGCCGCATCGAGGATGCGGTGGTCGCCGATGGCGTACCCGACGCGCAGTCCGGCAAGACCGTATGCCTTCGAGAACGTGCGCAGGACCACCACGTTGGCGTGGCCCGCGGCGAGCACGGCAGCGCCGGTCACGGCATCCGGATCGGTCACGAACTCGGCGTAGGCCTCGTCGAGGACGATGAGGACGTCGGAGCGGACGCGCGCCACGAACGCATCGAACGCCGCCTGGCTCACGACGGGACCGGTGGGGTTGTTGGGGCTGCAGACGATGATCATCCGCGTGCGGTCGGTGACGGCATCCGCCATCGCGTCGAGATCGTGCCCGGCGTCGGCGGTCAGCGGCACCGCGACGGCGGTTGCCCCGGCGACGGCGGCGAGCCCGGGATAGGCCTCGAACGATCGCCAGGCGAACATGATCTCGTCGCCCGGGCCGCTCGTCGCCGAAGCGAGCTGGTAGAGGATCGACACCGAACCGGCGGCGACGTGCACGCCGTCGGGCGCGACCGCGTAGCGATCCGCGAGCCGCGCGCGCAACCGGCCCGCCGAGGCGTCGGGGTAGCGGTTGAAGGTCGTCGCCGCGCGCACGGCCTCGACGACGCCGGGCAGCGGGTCGAACGGGTTCTCGTTGCTCGACAGCTTGAAGGCGTCGGCGGAGGCCTGACGGCCCTGGCGGTATGCGGGCAGCGCCGCGATCTCGGGTCGGATGCGCACGGGCAGGTCGGTCACGATGCGAGTCTACGGATGCCGCCACCTCCGCCGGATGACGGATCGGAGGCCCCGTGGGAGACTGTCGGCACTATGAGCCTCATCATCCGCCTGATCGTCAACGCCTTCGCGGTCTGGATCGTGACGCTGATCCCGGCGCTGGAGGTGTCGGTCGTGGCGTTCCCGCCGGGCGGCGACCTGCAGCTCGTCCTCACGCTGCTGCTGATCGCGCTCATCTTCGGACTCGTCAACGCGATCGTCGGCACCGTGTTGAAGGTGCTGGCGTTCCCGCTGTACATCCTCACCCTCGGGTTGATCTCGTTCATCATCAACGGCTTCCTGCTGTGGCTCACCGGCTGGGTCACCTCGGGCTGGGACTGGGGCCTGCGCATCGGCGGCTTCTGGCTCGCGGTGCTCGCGGCCATCGTCATCGCGCTGATCAACTGGGTCGCCGGCATCCTGTTCCGTCCTCGTCGCGACCGCGACCGCGACCGCCGCTGACGCCCGCACGAGCGCACGCACGCGCCATCAGTCGGGCCTCCGCACGCGGTAGGTCGTGACCTCGGCGGACTCGTCGCCCCCGAAGGCCGCGATGCGCTCCTGGACGTCATCGACGCGGGGATCGCCCGAGGCGTCGGCGAGGGCGGCGGTGTCGCCGTAGGCGTCGATCGAGTGAGCGCCGAGCGCGACGTCCGCCATGCCGGGCGGCGGATCGGCGACCCGTTCGACGACGATGCTGCCCGCCGCGCCGGCACGATCGGGGTGGCCGCCCGACTGCAGGGCCGGGACGAGATCGTCGGTGTGCCGCACCGTGACCTGCAGCGTGGCGTCGCCGGGATCCGCCTGCACGGGAGAGCCGAAGGTCACGTTGCCGACGACGCGGAAAGGTCCGCCGACGCTGAGCCGTGACGTGATCGCGCCGCCCTGCGAGTACCCGACGGCGAGCACGGCGTCTCCCGGCCGTGCGCCGGCTGCGCGGAGGGCGCTGACGACCGATTCATACGACGCCGAGCTGCGGCCCGCGTAGAGCTGCACGTTCGATGACATGTCGAAGGGCTCGCGGCCGCCGAACCCGAGCGGCGATCGGGTCCCCGCGACGTAGACGGCGAAGCGGCGCTCACTTCCGTCACCTCCGTAGCGCTCGACACGGATCTGGTCGCCTTCTCGGGGCATGCGAGCAGCGAGAGCAGCGAGCGTGGTCGGAGCCGCCCCCGCCACGGGCGCCGCTGATCGCGTGACCTCGACGAGCGGCGGCGACGCGTTCCCGCCCCGGTCGGGCGTCGCACGCCCCAGGCCCAGGGCGCCGAGCGCCGTCAACGCGAGGCCGCTGCCCGCGACGGCGGCCCCGCCCAGCAGCCCGAGCGGCACGACAGCGCCGCCGATCTGGCGCTGGAGCTCACCGTGCCGCAGCAGCGGCCACGTCGCCAGTAGCAGGTCGGCGCGTGCGGCCGCCCCGGACGAACGCTCGCGCGCCTCGTCGATGCGCCGGTCGAGCGAATCCGTCACCCGCCGGTCACCGCCGGCAGCGGCCCGACGCGCCGCCTCGAGCTCGACGATGTCATAGACGTCTGCGGCATCCCGCAGTTTTCCGGCGAGGGCGGATGCCTCGGCCGAGAGCTCGTCGAGGAGTCGTGCGAGGTCGGCGCCGAGCGCCGCCGCGGGCCACGCGGTCGCCTCGTGCGCGGTGAGCTCGCGTGTCGTGGACTCGAAGGCGCGGCACAGTCCACCGCAGCCCGTCGACAGACTCACGAGCACGGCGGCCGCCATCCGGAGCCGCTCCGTGTCGACCGCGATGACCCCGCCATCGCGGATGTCGAGGGAGTCATCGCTCACGGGCCACCCATCACGAGGCGAGCCTGCACATGGCGCAGTTCGTCGTCGAGGCGTTCGATTCGAGCGGAGGCGTCATCCGTTCGCGCGCGCCAGTCGGCGAGGCGGTCACGGTAGCCGCGGGCCGCGCGGGCGCGCCAGGCGGTGTCGTGGTCGAGATCCGCCGCGCCGCGACGGATCACGTCGAGCTCGTCGCGCAGAGCGGGAAGCCGTGCCCGCAACGACGCGATCATCTCGAGGGTCCGCGCTGCGGCGGACTCGCGTCCGAGACCGGAGGAGAGGACGAGAGGCGAGGTCATCCCGCCACGATGCCCGCCCGCGCGGACGCGGCATCCTCATTCGACGCCACCGGGGACGAGCGCGTGCGCCGATACGTCTGTGCAGGAAAGGCTCGATCCTCCAGAATGGGACGGTGACCCGACGCGCCGAGCCCTTCCGCGTCATGTTCGTCTGCACGGGGAACATCTGCCGCTCCCCCATGGCCGACGTGGTCTTCCGCTGGTTCATCGACCAGTCCGGGCTCGGCGACCGCGTCGTGTCGGCGAGCTCGGGAACGGGCGACTGGCACGTCGGCGAGCCCGCCGACGGACGCACGCTCGAGGCGCTCGAACGCCGCGGCTACGACGGGCGGGGGCATCGGGCCCGTCGCTTCACGCTGACGGATTTCGATCGCTCCGACCTGATCGTCGCGCTCGACCGGTCGCACGAGCGCGTGCTGTCGAACTGGGCGCGCACGACGGCCGACACCGACAAGCTCGGGTTGCTGATGTCGTTCGACGCGCAAGCGGGAGGCGATCTGGACGTCCCCGACCCCTACTACGGCGACGCCGGAATGTTCGACGAGGTGCTCGCTATGATCGAGAGCGCGAGCCGGGCGCTCTTCCGGCAGCTCGAACCCGCGATCCGCACCACGTCCTGAGCGCCCGTTCACACTGAATGGAGCCTCGTGACCTCTCTGCCCCCGCAGCCCCTGAGCCCGCTCGACGGCCGGTATGCCGCCGCCGTCGGATCCCTCGCCGACTACCTCTCGGAAGCCGGTCTCAACCGCGCCCGCGTCGAGGTGGAGGTCGAGTGGATCATCGCCCTCACCGACCGGAGCCTGTTCGGCAGCTCACCGCTCTCTGATGAGCAGAAAACCCAGCTCCGTGGGCTCTACCGCGACTTCGGTCAGGCCGAGATCGACTGGCTCGCCGCCAAGGAGGCCGTCACCCGCCATGACGTGAAGGCCGTCGAGTACCTCGTCCGCGACCGGCTGTCGACGCTCGGCCTCGACGCGATCGCCGAGCTGACGCACTTCGCGTGCACGAGCGAGGACATCAACTCGGCCTCCTACGCCCTCACCGTCAAGCGCGCCGTCGAGAACGTCTGGCTGCCGAAGCTGCATGCCGTCATCGACGCACTGGGCGACCTCGCCCGCGAGCACCGCGACGCCCCGATGCTCTCGCGTACGCACGGCCAGCCCGCCACCCCCTCGACGATGGGCAAGGAGATCGCCGTGTTCGCGTGGCGCCTCGCCCGCGTCGCGAAGCAGATCGAGGGCGGCGAGTACCTCGCGAAGTTCTCGGGCGCGACCGGCACCTGGTCCGCGCACCTCGCGGCCGAGCCCGACGTCGACTGGCCCGAGCTCTCGCGCTCGTTCATCGAGGGACTGGGCATCGACTTCAACGTCCTGACCACCCAGATCGAGTCGCACGACTGGCAGGTCGAGCTCTACGACCGGGTGCGGCACGCCGGCGGCATCCTGCACAACCTCGCCACGGACGTCTGGACCTACATCTCGCTCGGCTTCTTCGCGCAGATCCCCGTCGCCGGCGCGACCGGGTCGTCGACGATGCCGCACAAGATCAACCCCATCCGGTTCGAGAACGCCGAGGCGAACCTCGAGATCTCCGGCGGTCTGTTCTCGACGCTCGCGCAGACGCTCGTCACGAGCCGGATGCAGCGCGACCTGACCGACTCGACGACGCAGCGCAACATCGGCGTCGCCTTCGGCCACTCGCTGCTCGCCCTCGACAACCTGCAGCGCGGGCTCACCGAGATCTCGCTGTCGCGCGACGTGCTGCTCGCCGATCTCGACGCCAACTGGGAGGTGCTGGCCGAGGCGATCCAGACCGTCGTCCGCGCCGAGATCGCCGCCGGTCGCTCGCGGATCACCGACCCGTACGCGCTCCTCAAGGACCTGACCCGCGGTCGCCGCGTCGGCGGACCGGAGCTCGCCGAGTTCGTGCGCGGCCTCGACATCGGCGATGCCGCCAAGGAGCGCCTGCTCGCCCTGACCCCCGCCGGCTACGCCGGCCTCGCCGACGACCTGGTCTCACGCCTCGGTTGACGCCGAAAACGCACCGCCCCGCCGAGAACGCTCGGGGGGCGGTGCGTTTTCGTGTGAACGGTACGCGCTCGGCGGCTGAATCAGCGCCGGGGCGACGAGCCGGACGCCGAGTCGTCGGGGGTCTCCGACTCGTCGGGGTACAGCACGGGGCGGTCGACGCGCTTGCTCACCTGAGCAGGATCGACGGCGAGCATCAGCAGCGCGATGATCACGAGCGTCGCGATGAAGGCGATCCCCGCCACGATCAGGGCGACGACCACGGCACGCTCGACGGACTCGCGCGGGAGCGCCTGGAACGCGCCCATCGACACGAGGGTGATGACACCCGAGAAGATCGCCGCGACGAACGCGAGGCCCAGCAGCTGGACCGGACGCATGATCTCGCGGCGGGTGGGGTGTTCGCCGCTCACGATGCGACCTCCGGATCGGACGAGGGGGATGACGGGACGGATGCCGCGGGCGCGAGCTCCTCGCGCCGCGGCGAGAAGCCGGCGATTCCGAGGAAGACCGCCACGATCGCGGCGTAGCCGCCGAACAGCCCGACGCCGATGGTGATGCCGGTGAGCGTGAAGGCGCCGGCCTCCTCGATGACGTAATCGAGGCGGTAGGCCGGGTTGACCAGCAGCAGGCCGACCACCAGCAGGAGGGTGATCGCGCCGATGAGCACCTCGTCGCGCGCGGCCGGAGCTCCGGAGCGGCGACCGCGGATGCCGCCGATCAGCTCTATGGCCCCCGTGATCGCGGCCCACGAGATGACGATGACGAAGAAGCCGGTCGTCGTCCGCAACGGCGGGATGCCGGCGACGATCGCGGCGACGAGGGTGACCGCCCCGAGGGCGATCGGCAGCGCACGGCGGCCCGCGTGGCGCGTCAGCCACGCTCCGACGAAGAAGACGATCGCCGTCGCGGTGGCGAACCCGCCGAACACCGACATGCCCACGGCGGCGGAGTGATCGGGCGAGAACGTGATCATGACGGCGGCGACGGCCGCGAAAAGGGCGCGCGCGAGCTGGACATGCCGCACCTCGAAGGTGCGGGCGGCGGATGCTGCAGACACGGCGGACTCTCGCGTTTCAGAACGGGATGCCCCCGATTCTACGCGTCCGCCCCGAGAGAGCGCCCGTCAGCGGCATCCCGTCGGGAATCCTGCCGGCCGCCCCGGCGTTTGTCCTGCGCATGAAGGCACTGACGTACAACGAGTTCGGCGGCAACGACCGCTTCGAGATCACCGATCGGGAGATGCCCCACATCGGACCCGACACCCTCGTGGTGCGCGTGGTGGCCGCGGGCCTGAACCCCGTCGACTACAAGGTGCGTGAGGGATACCTCCAGGGCCTGCTCGACGTTCAGCTGCCGGCGGTGCCGGGCTGGGATGTCGCGGGCGTCGTGGAGAAGGTGGGACTGGACACTCCCGAGTTCCAGGTCGGCGACCCGGTGCTGGCCTACGCGCGCGCCGATGTCGTGAGCGGCGGATCGGTCGCCGAATACATGGCTGTTCCCGTGCGCACCGCCACGCGCAAGCCGGAGGGTCTCGAGTTCACCGCGGCCGCCGCGATCCCCCTCACCGGCCTGACCGCGCTGCAGGCGATCGAGCGGTCGGCCGTCGGCGAGGGGTCGACCGTGCTCATCCACGGCGCGGCCGGCGGCGTGGGCTCGTTCGGCGTGCAGCTCGCGCGCCTGCGCGGCGCGCGCGTGATCGGCACCGCGTCGGAGCGCAACCACGACTACCTCCGCGAGCTCGGCGCCGAGCCCGTGGTCTACGGCGACGGCCTCGCCGACCGGGTGCGCGAGATCGCTCCCGAGGGCGTCGACGTCGTGCTCGATTTCGCCGGCGGAAGCTCGCTCGACTCCACGAACGACCTGCTGCGCGAGGGCGGCGTCGTCACCTCGATCGCCGACCCGCGCGCGGCATCCGAGTTCGGCGGCAACTACATCTGGGTGCGCCCGGATGCCTCCCAGCTCGCCGAGCTCGCGCGTCTTGCGGCCGACGGCTCGCTGCGGGTCGAGGTCGCCGAGACCTTCCCGCTCGACGACGCCGCGGCGGCGTACGCGCGTCTGGAAGAGGGGCACACCCGCGGCAAGATCGTCGTCACGGTCTGACGGGCGTGGATGTCGGAGGCGGGCGCGATCCTGGAGTCGTGCCCGCCTCCTCGATATCCGAGATGCCGTTTCCGTGCCGCGTCTGCGGCGGGCGCGTGGGCGAGATCAGCACCGCGACGGACCACTGGATCTGCGGGCGCTGCGGGTGGCGACTCGGCGACGCTTTCGATGCCGACCTGCCCCGCCCGGTCGTGGCCGTCGTCTACTACCTGCGATTCGGCGCCCGCGTGAAGATCGGTACGAGCGAGCGGCCACGGCAGCGGCTCGCCGCCATCCGACATGACGAGCTCCTCGCATTCGAGCGCGGCGGTCGGCCCCTCGAACAGCAGCGACACCGCGAGTTCGCGGCACTGCGAGAGGGCGGCGAGTGGTTCACGCTCACCGGTCCGTTGACCGCGCACATCGAGACGCTGCGGGCAGCGGCATCCGAGCCGTGGCTGGCCTACGACCGCTGGCTCGGCGACGCCTACCGACGGGCGTCGTCGTGAGGCGACGTCCGCCGCCGCGTCATCCTCCGGTGAGGAACTCGATCGCGGTCTGACGGAACACCCGCGAGCCGGGCGCATTGAAGTGATGCCGATCGGGGATCTCGACGAAGCGTCCCTGCGGGGTGGCGGCGGCGAGGGCCTTCGATCCCTCGATGATCGCGTCACGAGAACCTGTGGCGAACAGCACGGGCTGCTCCGGCGCGTTGGCGGGGTCGGGGTCCACCGTGCCCGAGGCGCGCATCCCGCCGGCGATCGCGAGCAGCGCGCGCAGGTCGTTGCCGGGAACGCGCTCGGTGAGCCGCACGTAGTTCTGCGTGACCGGATCGGTCACCTCGGTACCGTTCTCGACGAGCGCTCGCACCTGATCGATGTCGAGGCGGGCGAGCGGGATGCCGTCGGGCACGCCGCCCAGCACGCCGCGGGTGATGCGCGCGGAGAAGTCCTGCAGCACCTCCCAGCCCACGCGCGCTCCCAGGGAGTACCCGACGTACATCGCCGTGTCGACGAGGTAGGTGTCGAGCACCGCCTCGACGTCGGAGGCGAGCTGGTGCAGGTCGTAGTCGGCGGCACGATGCGGCTTGTCGCTTGCACCGTGTCCTCGCTGATCGAGGCCGAGGACGCGGAAGCCGGCGCGCTGCAAGTCGCGCACCCAACCGGTCGAGACCCAGTTGTCCTTCGTGTTCGACGCGAAGCCGTGCACGACGACCACCGTCGGAAGGTCGTCCTCTCCCCACGAGTAGGTGGCGATGCGGTGGCCGTCCTCGCCCACGAGGACGAATCGCGGTTCGGGCAGCTCGGTCAGACCGGAGGACGCGGGGATGCTCACGGTTCCATTCTCCTGCTCAGCGGAGGCCTGCTCGGCGGAGGCGGTCACTTCTTCGCGGGGTCGTGGCCCCAGTTCATGAGCGAGTAGCGCCAGGCGGTCTCGGTGATGTCGCCCGAGGGGCGCTGTGCGAGGTGTCGGTTGACGTAGCCGACGACTTTGCGCATGTGCTTCAGGTCAGATTCGGTGAGGTCGTCCTTTTTGGTGCGCAGGAGGTCGACGATGCGCCGGCCCGACTGGTGGCCCGTCGATTCACCGCCGCCGTCCTTCTGACCGACCTCCTTCGACTCGTCGGTGTCGAGCCATTTCTCGAGCTCGGCGGGGCTCATGTTCACGGCGTCGCGGAAGTCGTGCCGCGTCTGGTCGTCGTCGTCGCTCATGGTGCGATGGTGCCCGCGGCGTCTGCCCGGCCGCATCCTCTTGACAGCACGATGAGTCAGCGCGTTTATGCCGCCTTTTCGTGGTTTTTGTCGTCGGCAGGTTGGGCGTTTCCTGCACAGTCCGCGTCCTCAGCGACTTATCCACAATCGAACAAATGTTCATCGAGGATGTCGGAAGGTGCTGACATCATGGGAACATGACATCGAACGGCGGTCGGGGGCTCGCGGGTGATGGCACCGCAGTTGCGTCGCCGCACGCCGAGGCGTTCTCCGTGTTCGCGGAAGCGCTCGACCAGTTCCATGCGGCTGATGTTTCGCGGGTTCGTGCGTTGGCGGAGCTGGGCCGGTCGGCGTTGCGTGAGGCGCACCGTGACGGAGTTCGTGGGATGGCGTCGGACATGGAGCTGCGGTCGGTCGCGGCCGAGGCCGCCGGGATGGCGCGACTCACCGACCGCAGGTTGCAGGGTGAGATCGACCACGCGATGACGGTCATCGACGACTACCCGGCCGTGTTCGAGGCGTGGGCCCAGCGGCGGATCGAACGCGGACACGTCGATGTCGTCGTGCGCGTCGGCGCGAGGCTTCCGGATGAGGTGCGGGATTCGTTCGCGGAAGCGGCGATCGCGGTTTGTGAGCGGGATGTGCCGTCGCGGGTACGGGGTGCGTTGGAGGCTTTGGCGGCCCGGCTGCACCCGCAGAACTTCACCGAGCGACACAAGACCGCGGTCGCGGAACGGTGCGTGCGGGTGTTCCACGGAACAGACGGGATGTCGAACCTCGTCGCCAACCTTCCGACCGTCATCGCCGCGGGGATGCTCGACCGGCTCACGCAGATGGGACAGTCGGTGAAGGACGCGCGGGTTGAGGGCGCCGGGGCGGAGGGCGCCGGGGCGGGCGGGGCGGATGCCGCGGAGAGCTCGGCGGCGGATGCCGCGGGGGCCGGCGAGCCTGCCGATACGCGGACCATGGATCAGCTGCGGGCCGACATCCTGGGCGACCTCGTGCTCGGCGGGGCGCCGGTGGTCGACCCGACCTACGGGGCCGACCGAGCTGGTGGGCTCGGCGCGATCCGAGCACGTGTGCAGGTCGCCGTCACCGCGGAGACGTTGATAGGCAAGGACGAGAACCCCGCCGAAGCCGTCGGGGGTGCGCTGATCGATGCTGATACGGCGCGCGAGCTCGCCGGGCAGGTCAGCGAGTGGGACCGGTTGTTCATCGACCCGGTCACCCGCACCCCGGTCGAGATCGACACCTACCGACCCACCGCGGCGATGAAGAAGCTCCTGATGGCGCGGGATCAGCACTGCCGGTTCCCGGGATGCCGCCGGGCCGCGATCCGCTGCGAGCTCGACCACACGATCGACTACGCCCTGGGTGGGCACACCCACATCTTCAACCTCGCCCACCTCTGCCAACGACACCACTCCATGAAGCAATTCACGAAATGGGAAGTCCGACAGCTCGGCGGAGGCGTTCTCGAATGGACCTCACCCCTCGGCCGGGTGTATCGCGAAGACGTTCCCATACCGGCCGTCTGCTTCACCATCGACACGGGTGGACCACCGGAGAGACCACCCTTCTGACAGCGCGGCCGTCTCGCGTGGGTCTCATATCCGGCGCATAGGTCTATCCAACGATACGGATGGGCTGGCGGGCGATGCTCGGTGCACAACCGACCGAGGAGTCAGACGTGAGCCGCATCCCCGAACCCGATCACACGCCTGCGGGACCGGCCTACGAGGGCCGCCTGCTCGACCGCGCCGACGACGAGGTCGTCGATCAGGGCGCCCCGTTCGACATCCGCACGCTGATGACCCGGCGTTCCATGCTGAGCCTCGCCGGCCTCGGCTTGGGCGCCGCGGCTCTCGCGGCCTGCACTCCCACGGCGACGGCCTCGCCCGCCGCATCACCCACGGCGACACCGACCGCGACACCCACCGCAACACCGTCCGCGACAGCCGTCGCGAACTCGGGCCTGCCCGCCGGCGAGATCCCTGACGAGACCGCCGGCCCCTACCCCGGCGACGGCTCGAACGGGCCTGACGTCCTCGAGCGCTCCGGCATCGTCCGCAGCGACATCCGATCGTCCCTGGAGGGCGGCGCGACCGCGGACGGCGTGCCGATGACCCTCCGGCTCACGATCCTCGACACCGCCCGAGGTGATGTGCCGTTCGCCGGGGCCGCCGTCTACGTGTGGCATTGCGACGCCGACGGCGGGTACTCGATGTACTCGAACGGGATCGAGAACGAGACCTACCTGCGAGGGGTGCAGGTCTCCGACGCGTCCGGCGTCGTCACCTTCACCTCGATCATTCCCGCCTGCTACACGGGCCGGTGGCCGCACATCCACTTCGAGGTCTACCCGGACGCGGCGGCGATGACCGACGCCGCGAATGCCATCGCGACGTCACAGGTCGCCCTCCCCGGGGACGTCTGCAGCACCGTCTACGCGCTCCCCGCCTACAGCGGTTCCGCGCGCAATCTTGCGCAGGTCTCGCTCGCCTCCGACAACGTGTTCGGCGACGATGCAGGCGCCCTCCAGCTGGCCACCGTCACCGGCGACACGACATCCGGATACGTCGTCTCGCTCACCGCTCGAGTCGACACGACGACGACCCCCGCGGCGGGCGCCGCTCCGGGCGGGGTCTCACCCCGCCGACCCTGACCGTTGCGCGCCGCGGCCGCGCATGAGCCGGGGCACGACCGCGACCAGCACGACCATCGCGACGAGCTCGACGAGCGTCTGCGTGACCACTACGAGCGGAGTCAACGCGAATGACGCAGGCAGGGCGAGTGCGAGCGGCAGGACGACGAGAGAGTTGCGCGTCACAGTGCTGAAGACCACCGCCCGCCGGCGCGAGACATCGAGTCCGGCCAGACGGCCCGCGACAATCCCCACCATCACTGCGCACGGCACGAACGCGACGAAGATCGGCACGACGGGCGCCAGCGACACCATCGCATCCCCGACCGCGGCCGTCTGCGAGGCGACCGCGACGAATAGCGTCAGCATCATCACCGGCACCATGGCACGCAGCAGCCCGGACGACACCGACCCGACGCGCGGCGAACGGCGCGTTGCCGCCTGCGCGACGGCGGCGAGCGCAAGCGGAACGACGATGAGCAGAACGAACGCTTCGGCGAACGGGCGCGGATCGATGACTGCGACAGCCTCGCCCCCGGCCATCGCCCACACGTACGCGGGCAGAAGCAGCAGCTGCGTGATCATGAGCAGCGGCGTCGCCGCCAGCAGCCGCTCACGCGATCCTCCAGCGAGGCCCGCGAAGACGACGACGTAGTCCACGCAGGGTGTCAACAGCACCAGCAGCACGCCCAGCAGAAGCGCCGCGTCATGGGCGACGAACCGCGACAGCAGCCACACGACCACCGGGACCGCGACGAAGTTCGCGACCATCACGGCCCCGATGAACCGTGCGTCACGGACGGCCTCCCGCAGCCCGACGAGCGGGATCGAGAGGAACGTGAGGAACAGCAGGACGCCCAGCACGGGGGTGAGCGCCGGTTCGATCGCCTCAGCGAAGCGCGGCATCGCGAGCCCCACGACCCCGCCCACGACTAGCGCCACCAGGAACATCGCCGCTTGGTGCCGTTCGATCACCGCGAGCGCCCGCATCATGCCAGCATGCCGCACCGGAGGCCAGAAGCACCCCGGCAGCCGTCGCATGAGGTGGAATGGGAGAACCGCTACGGAAGGACAGCCACCATGCGCGGAGTCATCATGCACGCCCCCGGCGACGTCCGCGTCGAGGAACGCGACGACCCGACGATCGAGAAGCCCACGGATGCCGTCATCCGGGTGGCCGCGGCCTGCATCTGCGGCTCCGACCTGTGGCCCTATCGCGGCGAGGACCCCATCGAGCGTCCCATCCCGATGGGGCACGAGTACGTCGGCGTCGTCGAGCAGATCGGGGACGACGTCAGCGGGCTCTCGGTCGGCGACTTCGTCGTCGGCTCGTTCATCGCCTCGGACAACACGTGCGAGATCTGCCGCGACGGCTACCAGTCGCACTGCGTCGACCGCGTTCCCATGGGCCGCCTCGGCTCGCAGGCCGAGCGCCTGCGCGTGCCCCTCGCCGACGGCACCCTCGTCGTCGTCCCGGGCGAGCCCACCGACGACCAGATCCGCGGGCTGCTGGCGGCATCCGACGTGCTCGGCACCGGCTGGTTCGCCGCCGTCGCCGCTCAGGCCGGCCCCGGCAAGACCGTCGCGGTCGTCGGCGATGGCGCCGTCGGACTTCTCGGCATCCTGTCGGCCAAGCAGCTCGGGGCCGAGCGCATCATCGCGATGTCGCGTCACGCCGACCGCCAGGCCCTCGCCCGCCGCTTCGGCGCCACCGACATCGTCGAAGAGCGGGGCGCCGACGGCGTCGCGCGAGTCAAGGAGCTCACCGACGGCCTCGGCGCGCACTCCGTCATCGAGGCGGTCGGCACCCAGGAATCGATGATGCAGGCGATCCGCTCCACCCGCGCCGGCGGTCACGTCGGCTACGTCGGCGTCTCGCACGACGTCGAGCTGCCCGGCGCCGAGCTCTTCGGATCGGGCGTGCACCTGCACGGCGGCCCCGCCCCGGTGCGGCAGTACCTGCCCGAACTGATCGACCTCATCATGTCGGGGACGATCGACCCGGGTGCCGTGTTCGACCTGACCCTGCCCCTCGACGACGCCGCCGAAGGCTACCGGGCCATGGACGAGCGCCGCGCGACGAAGGTGCTGCTCACGCTCTGACCGGTACCGGGATGCACGGCATCCGATCCGACACGCCGTCGAGGATGCCGCTGGCACGGCGCGTCTGCCGCGATCCGTTGCATGCGGGACCGCGGCAGACCTGGCTCAGCGCCGCGTCGTGACCGCTCGCCGGCGCACCCGGGCGACGATGAGGAGCAGGCCGACGAGGCTCAGCCCTGCCGCGAGCGCCAGCGGCGCGGGCGAGACCTCACCACCGGATGCCGCGAGCGAGCCGGCCGCCCGGGCATCCGAGCTACCGCCCGGCGCCCCGGCCGGACCGGTGCCCGACGACCCTCCCGACGAGCCTCCCGGCGAACCCGTGTCGCCGGGGGTTCCCCCTCCTGGTTCTCCCGCACCCGGCTCACCCTCGCCGGGAGCCGCCGTGACGTCGGCGAGTCCACCGTGGGTGAGGCTCAGGTACGGCGCCGAGTGGATCGTCGTCATGGGCCCCTCCTCGGCCAGCAGCGCTGCGCGCTCGTCGGTCGGGAAGTGGTTCTGCGCGAGCTCGAAGTAGCTCATGCTGTGCGCCGTGAACCCCGCGTCACGCAGGTAATCGATCGTGCGCACGTTCGCGAGCTTCGCTGGGTCGCCCGTGTAGTAGGGGAAGGATGCCGGGTCGGCGACCCATCCCGTCGCGGCGTCCGCGGCATCCGCGAGCCCGCGCCCGTTCGCATTGACGTGATCGAGCACGTCCAGACCGTGCGCCGACAGCGTCTCGGCGACGAGGAAGAGCGGCAGCAGGGAGAAGTGCGTGTACCAGATGCCGTAATCGCCGACGCCGTTGTTCCGGTCGACCTCCTCCGGAAGGTGCCCGTTCTCGTCGATCTGGTGCTCGAGCAGCTCGACGGCGCGCGCGTTCGCAGCGGCGAGCTCCGCCTCGTCGTCAAGGTAGGCCGCGACGGCGGTCGTCGTCTCGAGGGCCCAGCTGCCCCAGTTGTTCGTCCGATGCAGGATCGACGCCGCGACCGGCGTCGCCGTCTCACGCAGGAAGCCGGCGAACACGGCCTCGGACGCCGCGCTCCACACCGACGTGCCGCGCAGCAGCTCCGCGGCGTGAACGAAGGCCGGGAAGTGGTAGCTGAAGGCGAGCGCGGAGTCCTCACGGGTGCGAACGCATTCGACCGTCGTGGTCCAGGAATCGATGAACTGCGCGGCGTGCGCGCCGTAGCGGGCATCACCCGACAGGCGATACGCCAATGCGAGCTCGTAGGCGGTGTTCGCGTCGTTCTGCAGCCCGTCCCGCGCCGCACGGTGCGCGGTCGGATCGTTGTAGAAGAACGGCACGAAGAAGGTCGTCGGAGGAGCAGGTGCTCGCTCGAGACCCGCGTCGGCGGCCGTGAGCAGACGCGCGTACGCAGACGTCTGCGGCTGCTCCCCCGCCGCGATGCGCGCCGACACCGCCTCGATGCGTGCGTCGCTGACGAGCACCTCGCCGCGACCCGCATCCGTCGCCGGTGCACCCGACCAGCCGACGCAGTCGGTCGGCACTGGCTCAGCGCGGTCGATGACGCCCGACAGCTGCACGGAGTCGACCGACATCCGGACGTCGCGATGCGCCGCGAGCGCGAACCCGCTGCCCGAGAAGGCGGCGTCAGTGACATCGATCAGCGTCGTCGCCTCGCCGACGTCGCCGAGGCCGACCCGAATCCGCTCGCCGTCGAGCGACGCCGTGACCGTGACCGGGCCGGACCCGGGGCGGGCATCGGTCTGCGCTGTGCCGAGCACGGCGACCTGCCCGTCGCCGGCGGCGCGGATGACCGCCAGCTCGCCGCTGTTGCGGACGAAAACGGTGTAACCGGACTGCGTGTAGTCATCGGCCGTGCCGGTGCGCCGCACCGTGAAGCCCGCCCACGCGCTGGCTCCCCCGCCCGCAGAGGCGAAGGTCACCGTCGCCGTCGCCTCCCCGTCGAGGCCGCGGCCGCTCAGCGCCAGGATCGACCCGCGTGACGCCCCCGGCTGCACGACTCTGGCGACGCCGTCCGCCGCCTCCCATGTTCCGGCTGCGGGCAGCCAGTCGGGAGTCAGCTCGTCGAACCCGTCCTCGATCGTCGCGGACGGGGCCGCAGCGGCGACCGCGGGCAGAGCCGGTATCGCGAGCGCGACGACTCCGATCACAGCGAGCGAGAATCTCCATCGATTCTTCATGTCGTACCTTTCGTCGGGGTCTTCGGTGTTCACATCACGCGCAGCGACACGATCCGCGCCTGCGCGGCACCGTTCGTGGCCGTCACCCGCACCCGCAGGCCCCTGACCCCGTCGACCTCGACGTCGTGAACACGCTGTCGTCGGCGGTTCGCCGTCACGCTGACCCGTTCGACCCAGACGCCGTCGGCGCCGCAGGTCTCCACGACGTAGTCGCGAACCAGCTCGGGGAACACGCGGTCGGGCGTGCGGTGGTGATGCAGCGTGTTGAGCTCGACGTCGGTGTCGTCATCGAACACCAGTCGCACGGCCGTGATCGACTGCTCGT
Organism: Microbacterium sp. BDGP8; assembly: GCF_029991045.1. Lineage (NCBI taxonomy): Bacteria > Bacillati > Actinomycetota > Actinomycetes > Micrococcales > Microbacteriaceae > Microbacterium > Microbacterium sp. BDGP8. Next base: position 3,217,045 of record NZ_CP120712.1, read on the forward strand.
CATCCCAGGCGAGGGCGAGGTGCGGCGCCGCGTCGTCGGGACGCGACATCCACAGGTTCGGACCGCCGAAGAACCGCTGATAGCCGCCGACCGCCTGCTGGGCCGCGAAGGCCGACGTCTGGGGATGCAGGCGCACGCGCGGCGTGCGTCCTCGCATCGGGATCGCCGGCCACGCGATGACGCTCTCGGACTCGTCGACGGCGACGTTCTGATCACCGTCGGCCTGAGGTCGGTGCGGCAGGGTCAGCACTCCCGGCACCTGCGCCTCGGCGAGGACGACGCTCACATCGGGATCGGCGCCCAGGACCACGACGACGTTCTCGGGCTCATCCGGAGTCCACACGAGCGGCAACCGCACCCACTGCGGGTCGGCGGCTGCCCTCACGTCGACCGAGACCCGCATCCGTTCGTCGATGGGAACCGCGTTCTGCCGCCGCCCGGTGGTCCACAGCCCGGCGGTGAGGGTGGCAGCGCGGGCCACCTTCAGCAGAACGTCGACGCCGTCGAGCTGCGGGTCCACCGGGACGAGCACGCCGAGGTCGGAGTCGAGCGGGTGCTCGGCGACAGCGGCATCCGGCACGAGTTCGACGGGGTCGAGCGTGGTCGCCACCGATGACGCCGATACGCGGGCCTGCCGCGCCAGGTCGGCCGGATCGGTGTTGCGCACGCCGAACACCGAGGCATCCTGGCGCAGGAGCACCTGACGCAGCTCGTCGGCGTGGTCGGCAGCCAGCGCGCGCGGACGCACCCCGAGGTCGAGCGCGAGCGCGGCTCCGGTTCCCGCCGCCTCGCCGCCCGCGCCGCATGTGGCCATGACACGGGTCGAGCCGAACGCGACATGGCTCGCCGAGATGTCGCGCCCCGCCACCAGCAAGTTCGCGACGTTGCGCGAGTAGTAGCTGCGGAACGGGATGCCGTAGATGCCGTTCGAGTACCGCTGGTGAGCCCCGGCCTCGGTGGCGTACATGCCCTCGACCGGGTGCAGGTCGATCGACCAGCCGCCGAACGCGACCGCGTCGTGGTGGTCGACCTGATCGAGGATGTCGTTCTGGGTCAGCACATGGTCCCCCAGGAATCGGCGGTACTCGCGCTTGCCCGGGATCGTGCCGACCCATTCGAGATCGAGGGTGTCGGCGTCGAAGCGGCCCGAGTTCTTGATGTAGTCCCAGATGCCGAAGATGACGGAGCGCAGTTCGTCGCGGATCGCCTCGTTGTCGTGCACGGTGTCGAGGTGGCCGCCCCACTCGATCCACCAGTAGTGCGCGCCCGAGTCGCCGGACCGCAGGATCCGCGACGTCGGGATCGGGGTGGCCGTGATGTCCTTCGCCGAGTCCGGCGCGACGAAGTCGACCGGTCGTCCCACATCCTTCGTGTAGAAGAGGATCGTCGAGCCGAGGAGCTCGTCATCGGCCGTCTCGGGCGCCCACGCCTCGCCGAACTCGCCGCGGGCCTCGCGACCGATCCGGAAGTCGGCGCCGGCCAGGTACCCGATGAGACCGTCGCCGGTGCAGTCGAGGACGTACGGGCTCCGGAACGTCGTGGCGATCTCCGAGCCCATCGTCCACCCGTGCACAGCCGTCACGACCCGCTCGCCGTCGACGTCGTCGATGTCGATCTCGCGCACATCCGTGTTGAGGAACAACCGGATGTTGGGCTCGGCCCGCACCGCGTCGAGCACGACCTCGTCCCAGATGATGGGGTTCCCCTCCGGGTTGCGGTACTGGTTCTCGACGTAGAGCTCGCCGATCACGCCGCTCTCGCGGGCGAACCGCTGAATGCCGTGCGACGTCGCGCCGACGACCCAGACCCGCACCTCCGACGACGAGTTGCCGCCCAGCACCGGCCGGTTGCCGATGAGCGCCACCCGCTTCCCCAGCCGCGCGGCGCTGATCGCCGCGCAGACGCCGGCGAGGCCGCCGCCGACGACGGTGATGTCGGATTCGATGTTCTGAGTGCGCATGGTTCCTTCAGGGCAGGGGGATCACCGGCGGGAGCGAGACGGCTCCCGCCGGTCGGATGACGGTCTGGTCGAGCGGTGGGACGGACGGACTCAGAGCAGGCGGGAGATCGCCTCCCCCGCGCTCTTCATCGCCGCCCCAGGCTGGGCCTGGCCGATGAGGACCGCCTGCACCTGTTCGGCGATCGCGGTCTCCATCTGTCCGTACGCCGGGTACTTCCACAGCGGGCTGGGCTTCGCCGTCGCGGTGATCGATGACGTGAACGCCTCGACGAAGGCGTTCGAGGTGACCGCGTCCGACGAAAGAGCGGCATCCGTCGTCGGCGGCAGACCGAGCGCCGTGAAGTACGTCTCGCTCTGCGCGGTGTCGCTGGTGAGCCACGACGCGAAGTCGGCGGCGGTCTGCGATCCGTCACCGTCGACGACGACCACCAGGTGGCCCCAGAGGACGTGCTGCGGAGTCTGGCCCGCCTTCAGCACCGGCCGGGCGATCGGGGTCATCTTGTCGCCGAGCGAAGCATCGGGCGACTGCGAGAGCACGGCGGATTTGCCCACGGGGGCATCGTCGTAAATCGCGGTAGATCCCTGGGCGAAGAGGGTTCGCGCCGCGGCACGGTCGACGTCGGGGGCGATGAGCCCCTCGTCGTAGAGCTTCTTATACCACTCGACGGCCTTGATCGACGCCTCGTCTCCGATCGCAGACTCGTCGCCGTCGACGATCGGCGATCCGAAGGTCTGCATCCACACGACGATGTCCTTGAGCTGCGCGGCCTTCGTGCTCGCCGCGTAGGGGATCACCCCGATCCCCTTGAGCGCACGCAGGCCCTCCTCGAACTCCTCGATCGTGGCGGGGGTGAGCGACGCCCCGGCACGGTCGAACAGCTCGGCGTTGCCGATGAGGCCGACGGCGCCGATCGTCCAGGGCAGTCCGAGCTGCTTGCCGTCCGACTTGCCCGCCCCCAGTGCGGCGTCGGTGTACCCCTTGCCCTGCGTGAACGCGGACAGGTCGGTGAGCTTCCCGAGTGCGGCGAGCGCCGACAGCCAGGCGACGTCGAGCTGCGCGGCACCGGCGAACTGACCGCCTCGCACCTGCAGCGTCAGCTGATTGAGGTAATCGTTGTACGGATAGGCGACCGTGTCGATCTCGATGCCCTCCGCCTGTCGGAAGCTCGACAGGGCGGATTCGATCGCCGGCTTCGCCGCTTCCTCCGACAGGCTCCACGACGAGAATGTGAAGTCGGTGGCGGTGCCGCCGCCGGGTGTCGCGGCAGGCGCACCGGAATCTCCCGGGGCGCAGCCGGCGAGCCCGAGCACGGCGGCGCCGCCGATGCCGAACACCGAGTACCGCAGCAGCGTGCGCCGCGAGATGTCCTGGACCATGAATTCTCCTTCGAATCGGGTGGGTGGATCAGCCCTTGACCGCGCCGGCGGTGATGCCGCCGACGAGGAAGCGCTGGAGCAGGATGAACGCGACGCACACGGGCACCGACACCACGAGGGATGCCGCCATGAGCGCGGGCCACGAGGTGCTGGCCTCGGAGATGAAGGTGTTCACGAGGCCGGGCGGCAGCGTCTGCCGATCGGGCCCGGCGAGGGTGAGCGCGAAGATGAAGTCGTTCCACCCGCGGACGAAGGCGAACAGGCCGGCCGCGACCAACCCCGGCGCCGCCAGCGGGAACACGACCGAGTGGAAGATGCGCCACGGACCGGCGCCGTCGATGCGCGCCGCCTCGATGAGGTCGTCGGGAAGCGCGTCGAAGAAGCCCTTCAGCATCCAGACGCACAGCGGCAGGGTGAAGGTCGTGAACGACAGGATGAGCGCGAGGTAGGTGTTCAGGAGACCGAACTGCGCGAAGACGAGGTAGAGCGTGACGAGCAGCAGCGCCTGCGGGAACATCTGACTCGACAGCACGAAGTACATCAGCGACTTGCGGCCCGCGAAGCGATACTTCGAAAAGGCGTATCCCATGTACATCGACACCACGACCGACAGCACGGCGGTCACGACCGACACGATCACGCTGTTGCGGAGGTAGCCGAAGATCTGCTCGTTGCCGAAGACCGTCGCGTAGTGCTCGAACGTCACCTGTGTGGGGAAGAGGGACGGCGGGAAGGCGAACACGCGGTCGCTCGGGGTGAGCGAAGTCACGAGGAGCCAGTACACGGGGGCGAAGCCGAAGAGGACGATCACCGCGAGCGCGGTCCACATGCCCCAGCGGATGCGACCGCGTCGGCGGCGGGTCGGAGCCGGCTGCGCCGGGGCGGCCGAGTGAGATGCCGCGGGTGCGGGCGTGGGAACGGGGGTGATGGTGCTCATCGTGAGCCTTCCTTCTCGCCGCGCTCGGAGAGCCAGACGTACACCACGACGAGCACCGTCAGCAGCGCCATCCAGACGATGCCGAGCGCGCCGGCGTGACCCAGGTCGTAACCGCGGAAAGCGGTGTCGTACACTTCGGTGGCGAAAGTGCTGGTGGTGCCCGCGGGACCGCCGCCGGTCAGCACGAAGATCGTGTCGAAGTGCTGGAAGTTCCAGATGAACTCGAGCAGCACGACCAGAGCGGCGACGCCGCGGATGTGCGGCCACGTCACGGCGAAAAATCGGCGGACGACTCCGGCTCCGTCCATCGAGGCCGCCTCGTGCAGTTCGCCGGGGACCGTCTGCAGTGCGGCCAGCAGCATGACCATCACCCAGGGGAAGGTGTTCCACGTCTTCGCGATGATGAGCGCGCCACGAGCAGTGTCGGTCTGGAAGAGCCAGGCGACCGGACTGTCGATGGCGCCGAGGCTCATGAGGATGCCGTTGAGCACACCGTAGTTGGCGTCGAAGATCCACATCCAGAGGAACGAGACGACGACCCCGGGAATCAGCCACGGGATGAGGAAGGCGCCCCGCAGGATGCGCTGGCCCGGGAAGCGCTGGTTCAGCACGAGCGCGAGCGCGAGCCCGATCAGGAACGGCGCGATGGTCGCGCCCACGGTGAAGATGAGGGTCTGCCAGACGAGCCGACCGAAGTCATCTGCGAGGACGGCGGACAGGTTCTCGAGCCCGACGAACTCCATGCCCGGATAGAGCAGATTCTCGTCGAAGAACGCCGAGACGAGCGACCGCAGCAGCGGGTAGAGCACGATCGCGCAGAGCAGCACGAACCCGGGCAGCAGCAGGAAGACCAGGAAGGTGCGCTCGCTCAGCCGCGAGCCGAGTCGGCCCCGCCCGGGGCTCTCGTGAGCGGTCACGCTCGAAGAGGTCATCGTCGTCCTTCGTTTCGTCGTCCGGGCCGTCGTCTGCGACTCCCGGGGGTGGCGACTATCCGCGTCGCCGAACTCAGAGTGCACGACGTGCGCATAGTGCGCAACTGTCATGCACTATGTGCATAATGGGGTGACGGACATCGGCGGCGAAAGCGAGGAAGCATGGCTGCGGAGAAGGGCGCCAATCAGAGCGTCGAGAAGGCGATCACGGTTCTCGAGACCTTCTCGGGGGGTGAACCCATGCGCGTGAGCGATGTCGCGCGCGAAGCCGGGATCGGTCAGTCGACCGCGTCCCGCCTGCTCGCGACTCTCGAGGCCGGCGGGCTGGTCGAGCGCGATCCGCAGACGTCGCTGTACTTCCTCGGCGCCGAGCTCATGACCCTCGCGGGCATCGCGATCAATCAGAACCGGGTGCACCGAGTCGGCCGTCAGATCGCGCAGAGCCTCGCCGGAGAGATCGGTCTCGGCGTCAACATCGCCCTCCTCCGCGGCGCGGAGCTGGTCTACCTCTGCAACTTCGAAGGGCCGCTGTCACCGAAGTCGCACACGCTGATGGGGCAGCGCGTGCCGCTGCATGCGACCAGCATCGGCAAGGCCACGCTCATCGGCACGAATCGCGAGAAGCGCCTGCGACTGCTGCCGGAGCTGCCCGGCTTCACCGAGGCGACCATCACGACGCACGAAGCGCTCGACCGCGAGGTCGCGTTGACCGCGAGACGCGGCTACGCGATCGAGGTCGAGGAGTTCGTGCTCGGACGGGCCTCGACCGCCGCGCCGATCCTGGACCGCAGCGGGAAGATCGTCGCGGCCGTATCCGTCTCTGGTCCGCTAACAGCGATCGATCTCGAGGCCCGCGGCGCGGAGCTGGGCCGCACGGTCGTCGAAACCGCCGACCGCATCAGCTCGGGCCTCGGCTATCAGGGCCCGGCCTGAGCCTTGCGGTCCGAGCGGCGACGCCCCGCCCGCGCGATGAAGAACAGGATCGTCCCGACCACGATGTAACCGGCGGTGCCCAGCCACACCGGCCCCGTCTGCTGGGTGAGCAGCACGACGCTGGCGATGATCGCGAGCACGGGCACGACCCGGGGCACCGAGAAGTGCTTGTGCTCGACCTTGTCCTTCTTCAGCACCAGGACGCTGATGTTCGCCGACAGGAAGACCAGCAGGAGCAGCAGCACCGTCGTCTCGGCGAGCGTTCCGATGTCGCCGAGGACCGTGAGCAGCATCGTGGCGCCGGCGACGACGAGGATCGAGACCCACGGCGTGCGGCGCTTCGACAGCACGCGGCCGAAGGCGTGCGGCAGCAGACCCGACTCGGCGAGACCGTAGCCCACGCGGCTGGCCATGACCATGAACAGCAGGGCACCGTTGGCGATGGCCACAAGGGCGATGAGGCTGAACAGCCACGGCGGGATGGCGACGCCGCTCGCGGTCACGACATCCAACAACGGGCCGGTCGACTCGGCGAGCTCGGCCGGCGGCACGACGATGACGGCGCCGATCGCGATGAGCAGGTAGACGACCGCCGCGGTGATGATGGCGCCGAAGAGGGCTCGCGGGTACGACTTCGACGGGTTCTTCACCTCTTCCGCCATATTGGCCGCCGCCTCGAAGCCGAGGAACGAGAAGAAGGCGACGATGGATGCCGCGAACGCCCCCTGCAGCGGAGGCACATCCGGGGCGAACTCGAAGATGCGCGCCGGCTCGCCACCGCCCCCGGCGAAGACCATCGCCGCGACGAAGATGACGATGACCAGGCCCGAGACCTCGATGATCGACGCCACGAAGTTCGTGGCGAGCGACTCGCGCACCCCCCGCAGATTGATGAGGGTGAGTACCGCGATGAAGGCGATCGCCACGGGGATCGGCGGGATGTCGAAGAGCGCGGCGAAGTAGTCGCCCGCGAACGCGTTCGCGAGCGCCGCCGCCGTCGTGATGCCCGACGCCATCATGAGGAAGCCCACGAGGAACGACAGGAACGGGATGCCGAACGCCTTGTCGACGTAACGGGCGGCGCCGCCCGCGTGCGGGTATTTCGTGATCAGCTCCGCGTAGGTGCCGGCGGTGAGCAGCGCGACGACGAGCGCGATCAGCAGCGGCAGCCAGATCACACCGCCGACGTCCGTCGCCATCGTTCCGACGAGCGTGTAGATGCCGGCGCCGAGGGTGTCGCCCACGATGAAGGCGAACAGGAGGGGGGTTCCGATGGCCCGCTTCAGTCCAGGCCGATCGTCGGCGATCGGCGCACTGGTGTCGTTGGTCATCGCATCACTTCAGCGCCTCACCCCGAATTCCGACAACCCCTGGCGTCGGCGCGTGATCTGTGATTGTCCACCTGCCACGGGGCGGCGCCCGATACAGGCAGGATGTGAGACATGTCCGATGCCCCCGCTCGCTCGTTCCTCCGCGGCGCCGCCGACCTCGCGCGCGGCTTCGGCTTCTGGTCGCGCCGGCCGGGGGTCATGGCGCTCGGCCTGATCCCCGCCGCGATCGTCGGGCTCGTGCTGCTCGGCGGCCTCATCGCGCTCGGCGCCTTTCTGCCTCAGATCGTCGACGCCCTCACCCCGTTCGCCGACGCGTGGCCCGAGCTGTGGGCGACGCTCGTGCGCGTCGCCGCGGGCACCGCGGTGCTCGGCGGCGCGATCGTGCTCGTCGCGGTGTCGTTCACGGCGCTCGCCCTCATGGTGGGTGAGCCGTTCTACGACCGCATCTGGCGAGCCGCCGAAGCCGACCTCGGCGGTCCCGTTCCCGACAGCGAGAGCGGATTCTGGCGCTCGGTCGGCGACGCGGTCGGACTCATCGCCCGCGGTCTGCTCGCGGCGGTCATCGCAGCCCTCGTGGGCCTCATCCCCGTCGTCGGCGGCGTGCTGGGGTCGGTCACGGCGGTGTCGCTCACCGGCTGGCTGCTCGCGGATGAGCTGACCTCGCGCGCCCTGTCCGCACGCGGCATCCTGGCCGCCGACCGGCGCCGTCTCCGCCGTACGCACCGCGCCCGGTTCCTGGGCTTCGGCGTGGCTACGCAGCTGTGCTTCCTCGTTCCGCTCGGGGCCGTCGTCGCGATGCCGGCCGCCGTCGCCGGCTCGACCCGGCTGGCGCGGACGGTGCTGGACGCGCACGACTGAGGTCCCCACGCCCGACGTCAGTCGTGCCGGACCGAATCGGGCTCCTCGTCGCGGATGCGCTCGTTCTCGATCTGGAACGTCGAGTGCAGCACCGATACCTCGAAATGCTCCGCGACGCACGAGCGCACCTCCTGCAGCACCTCGGCCGCATGGCCGTCGGTGAAGCACCGGTCCTCGACGACGACGTGCGCCGTGATGGTCGGAAGCCCCGACGCGACCGTGGACGCATGCAGATCATGCACGTCGGTTACGTGGTCCAGGCGCAGGATGTGCGCGCGGACGTCGTCGAGATCGAGCCCCTGCGGCGTGAACTCCATCAGCACCGACGCCGTCTCGCGCATGAGCTTCACGGCGCGGGGCACGATGAGGGCGGCGATGAACAGCCCGGCGACCGCATCCGCCTGCGCGAATCCGGTCGTCGCGATGACGATCGCCGCGACGATGACGCCGACGGACCCGAGCGCGTCGTTGAGCACCTCGAGGAACGCCGCGCGCATGTTGAAGTTCGCGCCGCGACTCGAGGACAGCACCGCGATCGCGACGATGTTCGCGACGAGGCCGACGACGCCGAACACCAGCAGCTCCAGGGCGGGAACCTCGGGCGGCTCGAACAGGCGACGGATGCCCTCGATCGCGGCGTACACGCCCACCACGAGCAGCAGCGCTGCCTGGGCGAAAGCGGCGATCACCTCGATCCGGCGGAAGCCCCACGTCCGGCGGGCGTTGGCCGGCCGCATCATGAGGTTCGCGGCCACGAGCGCGACGAGCAGACCCGAGGCATCGGTGAGGGCATGGGCGGTGTCGGTGAGCAGCGCGAGGCTGCCTGTGACGATCGAACCCACCGCCTGGGTCGCGACGATCGCCGCAGTGATCCCGAAGGCGATCCAAAGCCTCACCCGGAAGTCGGCGGGCTGTCCCGCCTGCGCCGCGTTCACGGGGCCATGGTCGTGTCCGGCGCCCATCAGCTGGCCTCGGCCTCGCCGGCGATCGCGCGGGGCCGCCGGAGGTGCCCGCACAGCGTCGCGCTCGTCCCCGTCGCGCCCAGCAACGCCTCGGCCGCATTGATGAGTCGCGCGGTCGCCTCCGGCTCGGCGAGGGCGTACCAGGACGATCGCCCGTCGGGTCGCACCGAGACGAGCCCGCACTCGAGCAGGAAGGCGACATGCTTGCTCACGGTCGACTGCGCGAGCCCGACATGCTCGACGAGATCGCGAACACGGTGCTCGCCGTACGACAGATGCTGCAGCACGGCGAGCCGGGTCGGGTCGGCGAGCGCCTGGAAGAGATGTGCGTAGACCTCGGTCGCGCGCGCGTCCAGCTCCACCGGGACACCAGCATCGAGAGATCCATTCATCGCCACGAAGCGATGATATCGCGCAGAACCGATATGAGAAAGGGGTTCGGCGCGGCGGCGTCAGCGGGCGCGGCGGATGCGGATCGGCCCCTTCGCCGTCGACGGGTCGACGACGGCACCGCGCTGCGTGATCTCGACCTCGCCGTCGGCGACGAGCCGCCGCGCGGCACGGCGCGCGGGTTCCATCAGGTCGCGCCACTCCTCGCCGCCGACGGCGCGCGCCGCCTCGGAGGGGCAGATCGTCGCCCCTGCGGCGCGAGCGCTCAGCAGCTCGAGGATCGTCTCGCTCAGCTGCGCGTCGACGGGACGGATGCCGCGACGGCGGCAGGCATCCGAGCAGTAGCGGACCTCGTCCCAGCTCTTCGCCCACTTCGCACGCCACTGCATCTCGCGCCCGCACGACGCACACGTCTTCGGCGGCGGGGTCGCGGCGGCGGCGGCTCGGGGCATGCGTCCAGTCTGCGCGCGTTCCGGGCCTCGGGTCGGGCCGTTGACAAGCGCCCCGGACACGTTCAGGTGAGCAGGCGCGTCTCGCAGCGAGTCTCGGCGACACCGTCGCCGTCGCGTTCGACGCCCCACACCGCGCCGTCCCGCGACTCGGTGAGCATCTCGACCGGCTCGCCGTCGACATAGAGCACGGCGGCACCCTCGTCGAGGCCGAACCCGTTCGGCAGTGTCCCGTCGGCGATCGCGCGTTGCAGAGCGGGGCGCCGGTCGGGCTGCGAGTCGTAATGCACCCCGACCGATCGGTCGACGAAACCGAGCGCGTCGTCGATCACGGCGACCGGCCCGAACGTCGTGGTGGGGCCGCCGACGTGCCAGCAGATCGCGCCGGCCGAGGTGCCCGCCAGCACGGTCCCCTGATCCGCCGCCTCGGCGAGCACCTCGGGCAATCCGTGCACCCGCCACACGGCGAGGAGGTTCGCGACGCTACCACCGGCGACCCAGACGAGATCGCTCGCCAGCACGGCCTCGCGGAGGTCCGGCTGGTTCCGCCCGAACAACCGGATGTGGACGGCGTCCACTCCGAGCTGCTGCGCGGCCGCCAGCTCGCGGCCCTCGTCGACGCGCTGGTCCCCCGCGGCGGTGTTCACGAACGCGACCCGGGGCCGCCGTCCCGTCACACCGGTCAGGTCGAGGGCGTACCGCTGCAGCGGGCTGAACTCGACATCGCCCCACTGCGCGGGGCTCCACCCGCCGCACGTGGCCAGGATCGTCCGACTCTTGCTCATGAGAGCATCACCTCCGGTGCGTTCCAGGCTCGCACACGCGTGGTGATCGTCTTAGCCTGGCGGGATGTCGACTTCGCCGAAGGTGTACGTGATCCACGAGAACCCCGAGTGGTGGGCGCCCTTCGCGGCCGCGTTCGCCGCCGAGGACGTCCCCGCCGAGCAGTGGCTGCTCACCGACGGATCCATCGATCTGTCCGCCAAGCCGCCGCAGGGGGTCTTCTGGTCGCGGCTGTCGGCATCGGCGCACACGCGCGATCACGCGCAGTCGAAGGAGTACGGCCGCGCGGTGCTCCGCTGGCTCGAGTCGTGGGGCCGCACGGTGATCGGCGGCAGCCACGTCCTCGAGTTCGAGGTCAGCAAGGTCGCCCAGCATGCCGCCCTGCGGACGAGCGGCATCGACGTCCCGCACACCGTCGCCGTCTTCGGCACCGGTGACCTGAAGGAGCGCGCACGCGAGTTCCCGGTGCCGTTCATCAGCAAGCACAACCAGGGCGGCAAGGGTCTCGGCGTCCGCCGCTGGGACTCCCACGACGAGTTCGACGCCTGGGTCGACGGCCCCGAGTTCGAGGCATCCCCCGACGGCATCACACTCATCCAGGAGTTCCTGTTCGCCCGTGAGCCGTTCGTCACCCGCGCCGAGTACGTCGGCGGCGAGTTCGTCTACGCCGTGCGCGTCGACACGAGCGCCGGCAGCTTCGAGCTCTGCCCCGCCGATGCGTGCGTCGTCGACCCCGCCGCGGGCACGGGCGCCACGCCGGCCTATCCGCCCTTCGCGCTGCGCGACGAGATCACCGCCGACCATCCCCTGGTCGTGCAGCACCGCGACTTCCTCCGCGCCGTCGACATCCGCATCGCCGGAATCGAGTTCGTCGAGACGATCGAGGGGCGACTCGTCACCTACGACCTCAACACGAACACGAACTACAACCCCGACGTCGAGGCCTCGGCTCACGCATCCGGGCCGGGCGAGATCGCCCGATTCCTCGGCGGACTGCTCGGCGAAGCACGCAACTAGCGCAGCCCCGCCTCACGCACAACCGATAGGCCGCATCCGAGGCTCTTCCTACGCTGACACCGTGCTCCGAAACCTCGTGATCGTCCTGGGCGACCAGCTCGACCCCGACGCGAGCGCCTTCGACGACTTCGACCCGGCGCAGGATGCCGTCTGGATGGCGGAGGTCGCCGAAGAGTCCACCCACGTCTGGAGCTCGAAGCCGCGCACCGCGGTGTTCCTCGCCGCGATGCGCCACTTCGCCGAGGACCAGCGCGACGCCGGGCACACCCTGCACTACGCGGAGCTCGACGCACGGGGGAACTCAGGCACATTCGCCGGCCAGCTCGCCGCCGACCTGGAGAAGCTGAAGCCCGAGGCGCTCGTGATGACCGAGCCCGGCGAGTGGCGCGTGCGCGAAGCGCTGCAGCAGACGGCGGATGCCGCCGGCATCCCGCTCGACATCCGCATCGACCGGCACTTCTTCTCGACCATCGCCGAGTTCGCCGAGCACGCCGAGGGCCGGGCGACCCTGCGGATGGAGTACTTCTACCGCGAGATGCGCAAGCGGCACGGCATCCTCATGACCGGGCGCGGGCAGCCCGTCGGCGGCGAATGGAACTACGACGCCGACAACCGCAAGGCGTTCCCGAAGCAGGGTCCCGGTCTCGTGCCGCCCCGCGCGACCTTCGCGCCCGATGAGATCACGCGCGAGGTGATCGCGCTCGTCGACACGGAGTTCGCCGAGCACCCCGGTTCGCTCGACACGTTCGCGTGGCCGGTCACTCGCCCGCAGGCGCTCGAAGCGCTCGACCTGTTCATCGACGAGCGGCTCCCGGGCTTCGGTGACGCTCAGGACGCGATGTGGCCGGGCGAGCCCTGGCTCTGGCACGCGCACCTGTCATCGTCGATGAACCTGAAGCTGCTGCATCCGCGCGAGGTGGTCGCGGCCGCCGAGGAGGCGTACCGGTCGCAGCGTGCGCCTCTTGCGGCGGTCGAGGGATTCATCCGGCAGATCCTCGGGTGGCGCGAGTATGTGCGCGGGATCTACTGGACGCAGATGCCCGGCTACATCCAGCGGAACGCTTTCGAGGCGTTCGAACCGCTGCCTGACTGGTACTGGACGGGCGACACACCCATGGCCTGCCTGAGGGATGCCATCGGCACGACGCTCGAGAACGGGTACGCGCACCATATCCAGCGCCTCATGGTCACCGGGCTCTACGCGATGCTGCTCGGCGTCGACCCGCGCGAGGTGCACGCTTGGTACCTCGCGGTGTACGTCGATGCGGTCGAGTGGGCCGAGCTTCCGAACACGCTCGGGATGAGCCAGTACGCCGACGGCGGGCTCATGGGCAGCAAGCCGTACGCCGCGACCGGCAAGTACATCGATCGCATGAGCCCGTACTGCAAGACGTGCCCGTTCGACCCCGCGAAGCGGATCGGCGAGGATGCCTGCCCCTTCACCACTCTCTACTGGGACTACCTCATCCGGCACGAGGCGCCCCTCGCCGAGAACCACCGCATGGCGCTGCAGGTGAAGAACCTGGGCCGCCTCGACGACGACGAGATCACCGCGATCCGCGCCCGCGCCGACGCCATCCGGCGCGGCGACGTCACCGATTCACGACCATCCGGCCGATGGTGAGATAGTGACGACACCCGAACCCAGGAGCGACGCCATCACCCGTCCGACATCGACGCTCGCGCGCCTCGTCCACATCTCACGGCCCGTTCTGTGGATCAACACGATCGGCACCGGCGCGCTCGGCATGTGGCTGACCGGTCAGCTCATCGACGTCGCCGCGATCCCGCTGCTGATCTGGCTGACGCTGCCGTTCAACCTGCTGATCTACGGCGTGAACGACATCTTCGACCAGGACACGGATGCGCTGAACCCGCGCAAGGGTTCGATCGAGGGCGCGCGCATCGAGCCGCGCGAGGTGAAGCTCATCGCATGGGCGGTGGCGGTCACCAACATTCCGTTCCTGATCTATTTCGTCATCGCGCTTCCGCTCGCCGCCGTCGGGCTGATCCTGCTCTACGCGGGCGTGTTCGTCTTCTACTCCGCCCCACCGCTGCGGTTCAAGGCGCGACCGTTCCTCGATTCGCTGAGCAACGCCGCCTACGGCCTGCCGCTGCTGATCCTGCCGGTCGCCCTCGAGGCACCGCCGGTCTGGCCCGCCGTCGGGGGGCTGCTCGCCTGGAGCGTCGCGAAGCACGCCTACGACGCCGTGCAGGACATCGAGGAAGACCGCGAGGCGGGCATCACCACCACCGCGGTACTGCTCGGCCCGCGCGGCACCGCCCTGTGGAGTGGCGCCTGGTGGCTCATCTCGACCGTGCTCTTCGCGCTCGTCAGCGTGCCCGTCGCGCTCGTCAACCTCTCCCTCGCCGGGACCCTCGTCGCCTGGATGCTGCTGCGCCCGACACCCGCGACCGGCCGCAGGCTGTATCCGCTGTCCGTCGCCTTCCCGTACATCGCGGGATCGGTCGCGAGCGGGCTGCTGCTCGCCGCCATGTTCCTGGGAATCTATCCATGAGCCGCATCGTCGTCGTCGGCGCGGGCCTCGGCGGGCTCGCGGCATCCGCCCTGCTCGCCCACGCCGGCCACCGCGTGACGCTGCTCGAAGCGGCCGAGACCGTCGGCGGCAAGAGCCGGCGCATCGAGCTCGACGGCGAGCGCATCGACACGGGACCATCCCTCGTCACCTTCCCGTCCGTCTGGGATGAGCTGCTGCGCCGGTTGGGCGCCGGGCCGCGAACGGGCACGGATGCCGGTGGGCTCGACCTCGTCCGTCTCGATGAGGTCGGCCGCTACTACTACCGGGGCGAAGAGGTGTCGCTGCCCGTGCCGGAAGGGCACCCCTGGTACCCGGCATGGAAGCGATTCAGCGACGAGCACGCACCCCTCGCGGGCGACGTCGCCGCGCTGCTCGTCGCCGACCCGCTCGATCGCGCGTCGCTGCCCGCGCTGCAGCGGTTGCTCGCCGTGTACGGTCGACGCCTCAGCACCCGCGCCTACCTCGACAGCCTCACCTGGATGCCCGAGGGACTGCGCGAGATCATCGCGATCCACACCCTCAACGCCGGCGTCTCCCCCTCCCGCACCCCGGCGTTGTACGCGAGCATGCCCGCCGTCATGGCCGCCGACGGGGTCTGGGTGCCCCGTGGCGGGGTGTTCGAGATCGTCGTCGCCCTGCAGCGGCTGGCGGATGCCGCGGGCGTCGAGATCCGCACCGGCGAGCGCGTCACGCGCATCGAACGCGGGCGGGTCACGACCGAGCGCGATGTGCACGAGGCGGATGTCGTCGTCAGCGGTCTCGACGCGTCACGACTCGACGGGCTGCTGGGGCGGCGGCGCCTCATTCCCGGTTCGCCGTCGCTGTCGTGCTCGGCCGTCGCGGTCTACGGTGTGCTCGAGAAGCCTCTCCCCGAGCGGATCGCCGCGCACAGCGTCATCCTGCCCACGAAGCCCGCTGCCCTGCACCGCAGTCTCGCCGCGGGCGACGAGCCCGCCGACACGATGGCGTTCGTCAACCACTACCGTGCCGGCGAGATCTACCCGAACGAGCGCAGCACCCTCGCCGTCCTGCTGACCAGCCCCGCCGATGGCCAGGGCTACTCGCTCGACCACCCGTTCGTGACGCGCGAGATCGAGCGCATCTCGGGCGCCATGGGCCTCGACGGACTCCTCACCGATGCGATGACCGAGACGACCGTGCTCGACCCCCGCTACTTCGGCTCGTTCGGCGAGCCCCACGGCGCCCTCTACGGCGCATCGCGACCGCTGTGGATGAGCGGCCCGCTGCACCAGCCCGCGCAGCACGACCTCCGCGCACCCTGGCTCTGGCGGGTCGGCGCCTCGGTCCACCCGGGCGGCGGCATCCCCGCCGTGCTCGGCGGCGCGATGATCGTCGCGGCGAAGCTGCTCAAGCGGCATCCGGCCTGAGCCGGCTTACAGCCGAGGAGATCTGCTGCGGTCACGACGGAAGCTCCCCGCGACCACGCGCCCACCGGGCCAGGAAGTACAGCCCGACGCCGACCACGATGAGGATGGCGCCGAAGATCCATACCCGGAGGGTCTGCTGGCTCAGCAGCAACAGGCACGACGCGACGCCGAGCACGGGAACGAACGTCCAGACGCGGAAGTGATCGTGATCGACGCGGTCGCGGCGCAGGACGAGCACCGAGATGTTCGCGCTCAGGAAGACGAAGAGCAGCAGCAGGACGACCGTCTCGGCGAGCAGCGCCAGGTCGCCCACGAGCGTCAGCAGCATCGCGACGAGCGTCGTGGCGAGGATCGCCACCCACGGCGTCTGCCGCCCGGGCAGCACCCGCGACAGAGCGCGCGGCAGCAGCCCCTGCTCTGCCATGCCGTACGTGAGACGGCTCGCCATGATCATCGTCAGCAGCGCACCGTTGGCGACGGCGATGAGCGCGATGAGGCTGAACAGCCACGAGGGGATGGCGACGCCGCTCGCCTCGACGACCGCGAGGAGGGGGCCGCTCGAGCTCGACAATTCTTCGGGCGGCAGAGCGATGCTGCTCGCGAGGCCGACCAGCACGTAGACCAGCCCGGCTGCACCGAGAGCGGCGAACAGCGCTCGCGGGTACATCTTCGAGGGTTCCTTGACCTCTTCGATCATGTTCGCCGACGTCTCGAAGCCCACGAAGGAGTAATACGCGATGATCGCTCCGGCGAGCACGGCCGACGCGACGCCGGTGCCCTCGGGCACCTGCGTGACGCGCGACACATCCCCGCCACCGCCGGCGAGGAGGAACCCGACCACGACCACGACGATCACCAGCCCGGAGACCTCGATGGCGGTCATGACGAAGTTCGCGCCCATCGACTCCCGGATGCCGCGGGCATTGAGAGCCGCGAGCACGGCGAGGAACACGATGGCGACCGGCACCACGGGAACCTCGACGAACGTCTGCAAGTACTGACCGGCGAAGGCGATCGACAGCCCCGCCGCGCTCACGACACCCGCGGCCAGCATGCAGAAGCCGACGAGGAACGACACGAGCCTGTTCTTGAACGCGCGCTCGGCGAAGACGGCCGCGCCGCCGGCCCGCGGGTACTTCGTCACCAGCTCGGCGTACGACCCGGCGGTAAGCAGCGCGAGCACGAGGGCGGCGAGGAGGGGCGCCCACAGCATTCCGCCGACACGCTCGGCCAGCACCCCCATCAGTGCATAGACACCTGCACCCAGAACGTCACCGAGAATGAAAGCGAACAGCAGCGGTCCGCCGATTCCTCGCCGAAGGCGAGTGGGCACGGGGGTATCGGTCTTGCTCATTCCGCGAACGTTAGATCGCGGAATCCCGAAACCCGTAGCGGGTTGACAGCAGACCCGCGGATGAGCCCAGACCCCGACCGCGCGGCCGACCGCGGGCGAGGCGGTAGCCTCACCTCCGTGCCCAGACGCACACGAGCGTCGGAAACGGAGGCCGGGCTGCGCAGCCTGCTCTCACTCGTCGGCTACGAAGCCCGCGCTTCGTCGAGTTGACGCAGGCGCGCGGTGATGCCGACGAGGCCCGTGCTCCACGCGACCGTGACGGCCACGGCACCCGACGTCGACGCGATGATCCCGGCGGGCGACCCGCTCATGCCGGCCACGATGGCCCAGGCGATGAGAGCCAGCAGCGCGATGGCCGATCCGACCGGCAGCCAGGTCCTCGCCGTTTGCAGGCGGGACGCCTCTCGCGTCGCACGGTCGGCGGGCTGGTTGGCGAGGGCAGTGCTCATGGATACGACGCTATGCGGGCTGAGTGGGCCGCGCCTCCGCCGTACGGCGGAACCCTCGCGCGCGAGCATCCGGCGCACGGGTGAGGCACGACGTCAGCGGTAGCGCCGCGGCACTGTCCAGGGGCGGCCGAACTCGGTGTTGTACGACTCCGGATCGAACGGGCTGTCGCCGCCGGCGGGGAAGCTCGTGAGCTCGCCGAAGACCACGCGACCGTCGACGTCGTACAGATCGACGCGCACGAAGTCGGTGCCCTCGCCGAGCCGCTCGGCGATGCTGATCATCTCGTCGAGATGCGCCGGCCGCGAGCGCTCGGGATCAGCCCAGGGCGGGCCGCCACTCATCGGGATGCGGCTCCAGTCGGGTCGGAAGAAGTCCTGCGTGCGACCGCCGAAGCGTCCGCCGTCGACCTGGATGAAGTGGCATCGCCCATGGAAGACGAAGAACTTGTAGTCGTCCGGGATGCCGCCGTCGGCACCGACCAGGAACTCCTCGACGATGACTCGGCGCGGCACCTGTCCGTAGACCCACTCGCGATTCGGGCCCTGACCGTAGAGCTTGGCGAGCCAGCCCGCGGCGATCGCCGCGAGGTCGTGCGGGTTCGCGAACTCCGGACGCACGTGCCGATAGACCCAGCCCCAGCGCGCTTCCGGAAGCCGGGCATCCGCGGAGGCGGCGGCGGACACGACGATCGCAGCGCCGCTCCCGTGCGTCGGCTTCACGACGTAGGCATCGGGCCAGTCGAGGTCCAGCAGGCTCTGCGGATCTTCGATGATCGCGTAGGCGCGGGGCAGGTACTGCTCGCCGATGACCGCGGCGACGTGGTCGCGCACAGCGGCCTTGTCCGCGAAGGTGACGATGAGGCTGCGGCGGTCGCGCAGCATCTTGTACCGCACCTTCTCACGGAACGTCATCGGATTGCGGGTGCGCCACAGGCGCAGCATCCGAACCAGCCGGCTGCGCTCGCGCCAGCGGACGCCATGATGGCGAGGTGTCACGACTCGTCGAGGTCGCCTTCGTCGTGACCGATCGACTTCGCCTCGAGGAACGTGCAGAGCTCGGCGGCGACGGTGAACTCGGCCGCGAGCGAGTGCATCTGGAAGCTGCTGAGAATGGTGAAGTCGGGCTGCGGTTCGATGGTGATCCGCCAGCGGGCATCGCCGATCTCGATGGGCTCCATGAACACCGACACGGAGGAGTTCGCGAGGGGCACGACGACGAGCCCCGTGTCCGATCCCTCCGAACCGTCCTGCACGAGGACGCGGATGAGCTCACCCGCTCCCCGCTGCTCGTGGAACTCGCCGAGCCAGCGCTCGAGCGTCTCTTTACTGCGGAACGGCATCAGGCTCCCAACGGGCCGAGGGCGGATGCGCGTGATTCCGCGCACTGGACTATAACGGTCGTCGGCTGACCGTTCAGTCCATCCCCACGGCCATGTCGGTGAACCGCGAGAAGTGACCCTGGAACGCCACCGTCACCGTGTCGGTCGGACCGTTGCGGTGCTTCGCGACGATGAGGTCGGCCTCGCCGGCACGGGGGCTGTCCTTCTCGTAGGCCGCCTCGCGGTGCAGCAGGATGACGATGTCGGCATCCTGCTCGATCGAGCCCGACTCACGCAGGTCGCTGATCGCCGGCTTCTTGTCGGCACGCTGCTCGGCACCACGGTTCAGCTGCGACAGCGCGATGACGGGAACCTGCAGCTCCTTCGCGAGCAGCTTGAGCGCACGCGAGAACTCCGAGACCTCCTGCTGACGCGACTCGACGCGCTTACCGCTGGTCATCAGCTGCAGGTAGTCGATCACGACCATCTTGAGGCCCACGCGCTGCTTGAGGCGGCGGCACTTCGCGCGGATCTCGACGAGCGTCATATTGGGGCTGTCGTCGATGTAGAGCGGAGCGTCGTTGATGCGGCCACGCGTCGCGGCGACGGTGGTCCAGTCGCGTGAGTCGAGGGTTCCCTTGCGCATCGACTGCAGCGGCACGGCGCCCTCGGCGCTCATGAGGCGCATCGCGATCTCGCTGCGCCCCATCTCGAGCGAGAAGAAGATCGTGGGCGAGTTGTTCTTGATCGCGGCGGCGCGGGCGAAGTCGAGCGCGAGCGTCGACTTACCCATGGCGGGACGCGCCGCGACGACGATCATCTGACCGGGATGCAAGCCGTTGGTCAGCTGGTCGAGCCCGGAGAAGCCGGTCGGGATGCCGGTCATCTGGCCATCGCGACCACGTGCGGCTTCGATGTCGTCGATGGCAGCGGTGACGGCGACCTCGAGGGGGACGTAGTCCTCGGCCTTCTCGGCACCGGTGACCGAGTAGATCTCGGCCTGTGCGTTGTTGACGAGGTCGACCGCGTCGCCCTGGCCGTTGTAGCCCATCTGGACGATGCGGGTTCCGGCCTCGACGAGGCGGCGCAGCAGGGCGCGCTCGTTGACGATCGTCGCGTAGTAGCCGGCGTTCGCCGCGGTCGGCACGATCGAGGTGAGCGTGTGCAGGTAGTCGGCCCCGCCAGCGCGCTGCAGCTCGCCGTTCTTGATGAGCTCGTCGGTGACGGCCACAACATCGGTCGGCTCACCATGGGAGTACAGCGAGAGCAGCGCCTCGTAGATGAGCTCGTGCTTCGGCACGTAGAAGTCGGTGCCCCGGAGCGTCTCGATGACGTCGGCGACGGCATCCTTCGACAGCAGCATTCCGCCAAGCGTGCTCTGCTCGGCGAGCATGTCGTGCGGCGGGGTGCGATCGGGTTCGCGCCGTCCGCCGAGCCTGTCGTCAGAGATGTCCGCGATCGACATCCGCACCCCCGCATCCTGGCCTGTGACCGAGCCGGAGTACACGGTATGGAGGGCATCCGACACCCGCAAACCGGCCTGTGGATAACTCTGTGGAGAGGATGCGGGAAACGCCGCGACGGTTGTGAAGAAGTCCTGTGGAAAACGCCCGGGGATACGTGGAAAGTCTACGAGTAATTAGCCGTTGATCAGGGGTTTAAGTTTCCCCAACCTGTGGATGAAGATCGTGGTTGAAGTCTCACTTGAAGGTTGTTCATCTGGGGACTCACTTGTGTAAAACGCCCGCCTTGTCAAGTCGACTCGGCGCCCCCGGCGCGGCATCCTCAGGACGGGCTCATGACGAACTCAGCGGAACCCTAGACAGTTGCCCGAGACAGGAGTATCTTTCTTCGCCAAGCAGTACCCGACGGCACGGGGTCTCCCGTGCGAACGATGTCGACGCTCTCGGGGGAGGTGATCGCTCGTCATGGCCCAGCACCGCCGTGCGCCTCGCTGGGTGCCGATCCTCGGCACCGGCGTCGGTCTCGCCTTCGCCTGGACGGCGCTCTCCCTCGCACTCGCGCCCGCGAGCTACGCGGCCGACGAAGAGACTGGGCCCCTCCAGGGCATCGTCTCCGCCGTCACCGACCCGGTCGACCGTGCCGTCGAAGACGTCGTCGCTCCGGTGCTCGACACTGTCGTCCAGCCTGTGGCCCGCGTCGCAGATCCCGTCGTGCAGGCTGTCGCCCCCGTCGTGCAGTCGGCCCCTCCCGCCGTCGCGCCGGTCGTCGAACCGGTCGTCCGCGAGGTGGTCGAGCCCGTCGCGCAGAACGTCGTCGCACCGGCTGTGCAGCCGGTCGCAGACGTGGTCGAGCCGGTCGCCGACACCGTGGCTCCCGTCATCGAGCCCGTTTCGGATGTCGCGGCGCCCGTCACGGAGAACCTCGCGCCTGTCGTCGCACCGATCGTCGGCTCACTGTCTCCGGTGACCGATGCCGTCGGCGCCCCCGTGACTCCCGTGCTCGGCATCCTCGACGGCGCCCTGGCACCCGTCGTGGCGGTGCTCACTCCGGTGACCGATGCCCTCGCGCCCGTCACGGACGCGCTGACTCCCGTCATCGTCCCGATCACGGATGCCGTTGTACCCGGCGGCTCGCAGCCGCTCGTTCCCCTGCTTCCCGGCGAGACGCCGGAGCCCGGAATCGCCACCAGCTCGCCGCTGGACGCGCTCTCCGCCGTCGCGCTCGGTCTGGCACGCGACCTGGCTACGTCCACGTCGACCGACGGCCCATTCGGCATTTTCGGCGTCCTGGCGACGTCGGCCGAGGTTCTCGCGCCCTCATCCGAACTGTTCGCCGCGGCGGCCAGCGCGGCACCCGCCGTCGCGGGTCATGCGCTCGCTCTGGGCGCACCGGCGTCGGGTGGCCTCGCCGTCAGCGCTCCGGGCGCGGCCTCGGCCGGCGCCGCCGCTGCCGGAGGCGGTATCGCCGCAGCCCTGTTCGCATTCGCCGGAGCAGCGTTCCTGCTCCCCGGACGCCGCGGACGCCTCACGAACTCGACGGGCCCGATCTCGCCCGTCTACCCCACCGACGTCTCTCCTGACTGACGAACGGCCGGCCGCGCTCGAGCGGCACGACCATCGGCGCGCAGCGCCATCCATTCGTCATTCTCAAGGAGAGAACAATCATGAACACCATCGTCTCGCGTGCCATCTGGGGCACGCTCGTCGCCGGGGGGATCACGATCCTCGGCGCATCGGTCGCCCACGCGGCCGACACCACGGGAGAGGACGGGTTGCTTTCGGGCACCCAAGGCATCGTCTCAGTCGACGCTCCGATCACGGTCAGCGGGACGTCCGTCGCCGTCCTCGGTGACGCGGACAGCTCGACGTCAGGCTCGAGCGCACCGGAGTCGGCACCGGCGCCCAGCGGCTCGACGAGCGGCTCGGACGGCGTCGGCTCGGGGTCGCAGGCGCTCATCAGCGTCTCCGTGCCCGTGACCGTCGAGGGCACCTCCGTCGCCGTCGTCGGCGACAGCACGTCGTCGACGGACAGCGGCAGCGCACCCGCCGAGCCGGCTCCTGCTCCGGCGCAGCCCGCTCCGGCACCCGCTGCCGAGACGGACGGGTCGGATGGCGTCGCCTCCGGCACCCAGGTCGTCGCTCCGGTGACGGCGCCGATCGAGGTCAGCGGCACCGCCGTCTCGGTCATCGGAGACGCCACCAGCGACACCACCACCGGCAGCAACACGGCCGGCAACGGCGGTTCGACGGCTGACGCGTCGACCGGCGGCTCGGACAGCGTCCTCGGCGGCACCCAGGTGCTCGCACCGGTCACGGCACCGATCGACCTGACCGGCACCGCCATCTCCGTCATCGGAGACGCCACCACCGACACCACCACCGGCAACAACACCGCTGGCAACGGCGGCGGCACCACGGGCACCACGCCCGAGGCAACCACCGACGGCACCGACGGCATCCTCGGCGGCACCCAGGTCGTCGCACCCGTGACGGCACCGATCGACCTCACCGGCACCGCCATCTCCGTCATCGGAGACGCCACCACCGACACCACCACCGGCAGCAACACCGCTGGCAACGGCGGCGGCACCACGGGCACCACGCCCGAGGCAACCACCGACGGCACCGACGGAATCCTCGGCGGCACCCAGGTCGTCGCACCCGTGACGGCACCGATCGACCTGACCGGCACCGCCATCTCCGTCATCGGAGACGCCACCACCGGCAGCAACGGCGGCACGACGGGCACCACGCCCAGCGCGTCGACCAGCGGCTCGGACAGCATCCTCGGCGGCACCCAGCTGGTGCTCCCGATCACTGCCCCGATCTCGCTGACCGGAAACGCGATCTCGGTGATCGGCGACTCGACCACCGAGGTCGTCACCCCGGCCGGCCCGGGAACCGACCCCGGCACCGACCCCGGCACTGACCCGGGCACCGACCCCGGCACGGACCCCGGAACCGACCCCGGCACGGACCCCGGAACCGACCCGGGAACCGACCCCGGAACCGACCCCGGCACCACGCCCGGCACGGATGGCAACGGCGAAGCCCCCGCGGTTCCGACCACGTCGAGCATGACGGACACCGCTGTGGTCGGCACGTCGGCTTCGGCAGCGTCGGCTCGCCCGCTGATGCTCGCCAAGACGGGCGGTGAGACCCCGGTGGCTCTCGGCATCGGCGCCCTGGCGCTGACGCTGATGGGGCTCGTCCTCGTCGCTCTGCGCCGTCGCGCCACGGTCTGATCCCGACAGGAGTCAGTCTCGGACAAAGCGGATGCCGCGGGCCCTCGGCCTGCGGCATCCGCTCCGGCCTGCCCGCGGGGCACCTCGCCGACGCGCACGCCACCGCACCGGGATGCAAGGGATCTGCACCGACACCCCGGGGCTCGGCATCCGCTCGCGGGGTGTCGGCCCGGAAACCTTGCATCCCGGCCCGCGGCACGCGCCCGAAAACGACGGATGCCGCGAACCCGAAGGTCCGCGGCATCCGTACGGTGCGCCAGGGATTACTTGGCGGCGACCACCTGCAGGGTGATCACGGCGGTGAGATCGTCACGCAGGCGAATGGTCGCCTCGTGCTCGCCCACGGCCTTGATCGGCGAGGTGATGTGGATCTTGCGCTTGTCGAGGTCGCCCAGACCAGCGGTCTTGACGGCGTCAGCCACGTCGGCGGGCTTGACCGCACCGAACAGACGGCCTTCGGCGCCGGCCTTGACCGACAGCTTGACCTTGTTCGACTCGAGGTTGTTCTTGAGAGCCACGGCCTCTTCGTGGTCGTGGATCGCGCGGGCGTCGCGAGCGGCGCGAATCGACGCCACCTGCTTCTCGCCACCGCGGGTCCAGGCCACAGCGAAGCCCTGGGGGATGAGGTAGTTGCGGGCGTACCCGTTCTTGACCTCGATGACGTCACCGGCGCTTCCGAGCCCGGCGACCTCGTTCGTGAGAATCAGCTTTGCCATGTCGGTGCTCCTTACCGGCCAGCGCCGGCGTAAGGCAGGAGCGCCATTTCGCGCGCGTTCTTGATCGCCTTGGCGATCAGACGCTGCTCCTGCACCGAGACACCGGTGATACGACGGGCGCGGATCTTCCCACGCTCCGAGATGAACTTGCGGAGCGTCGAAACGTCCTTGTAGTCGATGACGCCGACGCGGATCGCCTTCGCGGGGGCCGCGTTCTTCGCGCCCTTCCGCGGCTTGCGGCGGTCGCCGGTTGCCTTTCCAGCCATTGTTTTTCCTTACGAGAGTGATGATCGGATGCCGCTGCACGCAGCACCCGGAATCCGATTCAGAACGGGGTGTCGTCGCCGTAGGAGGCGCCGCTGGTACCCGGTGCGCTCCACGCGTCGGGAGCCGAAGAACCCGGGGTCGCCCACGGCTCCTCCTGCACCTGCTGCTGCGGGCGCGACTGCTGACCGCCGCCGAAGCTTCCGCCGCCACCACCACCGGAGCCGGATGCGGCGCGCGTGACCTGTGCGGTCGCGTAGCGCAGCGAGGGGCCGATCTCGTCGACCTCCAGCTCGATCGCGGTGCGGTTCTGGCCCTCACGGTCCTGGTAGGAGCGCTGACGCAGGCGGCCGGTCGCGACGACCCGCATGCCCTTGGTCAGCGAACCCGCCACGTGCTCGGCGAAGTCACGCCACACGGACGCGCGGAGGAACAGCGCTTCGCCGTCCTTCCACTCGTTCGCCTGACGGTCGAAGGTGCGAGGAGTCGAGGCGATCGTGAAGTTCGCCACCGGCAGGCCGTTCTGCGTGTAACGCAGCTCGGGGTCTGCCGTGAGGTTGCCCACGACGGTGATGACGGTCTCGCCGGCCATGAGCCTTACGCCTTCGCAGCCTTAGCGGGGGCGGCAGCCTTGCGAGCGGCCTTCGCCTCGGAGCGCGCCTTCTCGGCGGCGACCTGTGCGATGGCCTCCTCGGCGCGCAGGACCTTGGTGCGCATGATCGACTCGCTCAGCTTCAGCTGGCGGTCGAGCTCCTGCGTGGTCTCGCTCGTCGCGGTGAAGTTGACGACGGCGTAGATGCCCTCGTTCTTCTTCTGGATCTCGTACGCCAGGCGGCGACGGCCCCAGATGTCGATGTTCTCGATGGTTCCGCCGTCATTCGTGATGACCTTGAGGAACTTGTCAAGGTTGGGAGCAACCTGACGCTCATCGATCTCGGGCTGGAGAATCACCATGAGCTCGTACTGGTACGTGTGCGTCACTGACCCACCTCCTTCGGACTAGAACGGCTCCCGGGCGTTTCCCGGAAGCAGGAGGGTGTGTAGCACGTGCCCGACCGAGGTCGGACAACCACAACAGCTTACCTGATCGCGCGTGATCCCGCCGACCGGTCACCGGTAGCGTGGGCGCATGGAGTGGACCGCGGACGTCTCGACCGGCGAATGGCTGCGCGAACGCGTCGACGATCCGTGGCGGGGGACGTTCCACGACGTCGTGCCGCGGGGCTTCGAGGCGTACGCGCGCATCCTGCATCCGGCATCCGTCCAGTCACGCGAGAGCGGCGAACGCCTCCCCCCGTTCGACGCGTGGGTCGAGATGCCGTGGCAGCAGTCGCAGCAGGTGACGGCAGACCTCGTGACCGATCCCGCCACGTGGGCCGAGACCGCCGCCGCCTTCGGGACGACGCTGCATCCGCTGGCGCAGTGGGATTCGATCGTGCGCTCGCCCGAGTTCGGCTCGAACCAGCGCAGCGCGCCCGACGGCCGCTGGTTCGCCGCACCCGGAATAGGCGAGCTCGACCCGCACCGCATGGCGGTTCTCGCGCGTGAGCTGATCAGGCACACGTCGACACCGGATGACGTGACCGCGGGCCTCTGGGAAGGCCGGGGCGGCCTGCTCGGGCACCTCGGACGCGCGCCGTCGCGCACGGTCTTCCAGCCCGGCGACCCCGACGACGCGACCCTCGCCCGCCACAACCGCATGCTCGGGTCGTCGATCGGCGACCGCTTCAACAGCGTCTTCCGCAAGCCCACGTGGCAGGAGGGCATCCTCTCGCGCGAGATCTCGGAAGGACCACGGCTGAGGCTGCCGGAGCGGGCCTTCGTCCTGTTCCGCGGCGCTGTCGACGAGTTCGCCGACGACGACTGGGAGCTGAGGCCGCCGTGGCGCGACCTCGCCGCCGAGGCGATGGGAGCCGTGCCGACGTCGCAGAGCCCGAGCCTGCTCTGGCCCGCGGACCGCGCCTGGGTCATGGTCTCGGAAGTCGACTTCGACTCGACGATCGTCGGGGGCTCGCGGGAGCTCGTGAACGCGATCTGCCGGTCCCCTGAGCTCGAAGCCCTGCCCCTTCCGGCAGACGCATCCCTGTCCTGGGGCGCAGACGAGGTCAATCGATGAGCGTTCCGTTCGATCCCCGACCCCTCCTCGAGCCGGTGTCGCCCGCCACCGCGCGTGCATTCCGGAAGCACCTGGCCGCCAGCGGCCGGCTCCCCGGCGGGTCGGGCACCGCCGGTGTGATCATCGCCATCGTCGTCATCGTCTTCGTGGTGCTCGTGTTCGGCGGCGTCCTGTCCGCCATCATCGGCGGCCTGGTGTTCGCCGTCGGGACGCAGTCGGGTTCCGGTGCGGTGGTCTCGCTGGCGCCCGTCATCCCCCTCGTCATCATCATCGCCCTCGCGGCGCTCATCCCGTTCTTCGTCCGCCGGCAGCGCGCTGCGCAAGCCGCGGTCTGGTACCGGCTCGACCGGTTCGCGCGGGCCAACGGCATGAGCTTCGAGCCGCAGCGGCCCCAGCCCCCGCTGCCGGGGATGATCTTCTCGCAGGGGTCGGGGCGGATGGCATCCAATCTCGTCCGCGGCGACCAGCCGCGCTTCGTCGAGTTCGCGAACTACCGTTACACGACCGGGTCGGGCAAGAACCAGCAGACGCACACGTGGGGCTACGTCGCGGTGCACCTGTCGACGCCGCTGCCGCACATCGTGCTCGACGCCCTCGGCAACAACGGACTGTTCGGCTCGAACCTCCCCGTCGCGTTCGACCGCGACCAGCACCTGAGCCTCGAGGGCGACTTCGACCGGTACTTCCGCCTCTACTGCCCGCGCGGATACGAGCGCGACGCGCTGTACCTGTTCACGCCCGACATCATGGCGCGCTTCGTCGACAACGCCGCGGCACTGGATGTCGAGATCGTCGACGACTGGCTCTTCTTCTACGGCAAGCGCGACTTCTCGACGCTCGACCCTGCGACCTGGTCGTGGCTGTTCGGTGCGGTCGGCGCCATGATCGACAAGTTCGCGCAATGGGAGCGCTGGCGCGACGACCGGCTCGCGCCGCCCGCGGCGTCCGGTGTGGGGGCGGTGCCGGCCGTACCGGCGCAACCGAGTCCCGCGGGGCCGGCTACGGCGGGACCGGGTGCGGCCGCCGGCGCCGCATCCGCGCTGCCCGTCACGCCGCCGCCGGGACTGCTGCGCCCGCCGCCCGGTGTCGCCGCGTCCGGCCAGCGCTTGAAGAAGAGCGTGCCGTGGATGGCGGTGGTCGTAGTCCTGCTGATCGTCACGGTCGGCGCCATCGGTCCGGTCATCGCCTTCATCGGCGGACTCTTCGCCGCCATGCGCTGACCGGCCGGCGTGACGCGAACAGGCTGAGCACAGGGTGGCCGTTTTGTTCACGACGAGGCTGCCCGGCCGGCCCTACGGTGAGGCCCATGACACTCGCACTCGGATTCATCGGAATTGTGACCAAGGACATGGCGGCGTCCCTGGCCTTCTATCGAGCCCTCGGCGTTCACATCGATGCGGGCCAGGACGACCGCCCTCACGTCGACGCCACGCTCGACGACGGAACGGCGCTGGCGTGGGACACCATCGACACGATCCGCTCGTTCGATCCGGCCTACACGCCCGCGTCGGGCGGTCACCGCATCGCGCTCGCCTTCGATAAGGGCACGCCAGCCGAGGTCGACGCAGCGTACGCGACGATGATCACCTCTGGATTCGCTGGGCACGTGGCGCCGTGGGATGCCGTCTGGGGCCAGCGCTACGCGACCCTGCTCGATCCCGACGGAAACTCCGTCGACCTCTACGCCGCGCTGAGCGCGAACTGAGCGGGGCTGCGACCGACCAGGCGCTGGAACTCGCGTGAGAGGTGCGGCTGGTCGGCGAAGCCGGCCACGGCTGCAGCATCCGCGATCGAAGAGCCGGACCGCAGCATCCGTTGTGCGCGGCGGGCCCGCTCGAGGCGCACCAGGGTGCCGTAGCCGTAGCCGAAAGTCGCAAGCATCCGCCGGCGGAACGTGCGTTCCGACATCCCGAGCGACGCGGCGGCATCCCGGGCCGGGACGGCATGGAAGGCGAAGCGGCGAGCGCCGTCGATCCAGGGTGCGATCTCGTCGCCGAGAGCGGCGATCCGCGAGACCGCGTCCTGTCGCCTCGACCGACTCGCCGCTCGCAGCATCGTCTCGCGCAGATGGCGCGCCTGCCCGGCGGTGGCGAGATCTTGGAGCGGGACGAGCTGATCTGCGACCGTGGCGAGGTCGATCCGCAGCACACCGGCGGCGTGGCCCGGCGCCAGCCGGAGACCAGTCGACCCATCCGCGCCGTCGGGCGCGGTCTCGAGCCAGCGTGTCGAGGGTCCCGCGACGTCGACCCGGCCGTCGCGGAGGATGAGGTCGACGCATCCGTCCGCGGGGATGACGGCATGCCCGGCGCTGTGGTCCGAACGCCACAGCGCCGCCGCGCCCGACAACCGCACCTCCGAGTACATGGGCTCAGTCTCGCGCCTCGAACCGGTCGAAGTCCCACTTGGGCCCAGAATCCGCCCTGGATACCCGGCCGAACTGGGACCTCGGCTCAGCCGCGCACCCTCAACCGCGCGTGACCGGGCTGATCACCAGCTCGTCGATGCGCACGTGCGGGGGCGCATCGACCACGAAGCGCACCGTGCGGCCGATGTCGTCGGGAGTCAGCATCCGCTTGCGGGCTTCGTCGTCGGGCACCTCAGGACGCAGGCTCAGGAACTCCGTGTCGACGTCGCCCGGGCACAGGTGGCACACCCGGATGCCGGCGGCGGACTCCTGCGCGTTCAGGGTCTCGCAGACAGCCGCGAGCGCGCGCTTGCTGGCGCTGTACGCGACACCGGCGACGGGCGAGAAGCGCCAGGCCGCGATCGACGACACCACGACCACACAGGCCGAGCCGGAGGCACGGAGCGCCGGCAAAGCTGCGTCGAGCACGTGGATGACCCCGTGGAGGTTCGTACCGATGACCTGGTCGACCTCGTCGACCGACTGCGTCGCCCACGTCCGCCGTGGCGAGTTCAGGCCCGCGGCAAGGACGAGCTCGTCGATACGCCCCCAGCGGCCGAGGAGTTCGTCGCGCGCCGCGCTCACCGCACCTGCGTCACGGGCGTCGAACGGCAGGACGATGGCCTCGCCGCCGGCGTCGGACACATCGCGCGCCGTCTGCGCGAGCACGTCCTGACGCCGTCCGCTGAGCGCGAGACGCCGGTCGGGGGCCAGGGCCAGCGCGGCCGCCCGGCCCATTCCGCTGCCGGCGCCGGTGATCCACGTGACGCGCCGCTCGGCGGCGCTGGAGGCAGGGGCCCCGGTCATGCCCGGGCCGCCATCTCGTACGCCCGCTGCGGGAACTGGGTCGCGAACTTGCCGCCGCTCACATCGAGCAGGGTGCCCGTGACGTAGCGCGAGGCATCGCTCGCGAGGAAGCAGACAGCGTCCGCCACTTCGCGCGGGTCACCCCACCGCCGTAGCGTGAGCGTGTCGAGCAGGCGACGCTGCTCATCGTGCGGCTTGTCGGCGAAGCCGTTCATGTCGGTGGGGATCATCCCCGGAGCGTACGCGTTCGCGGTGATCCCCCAGGGACCCAGTTCTCCCGCGAGTGTTCTGGTGAACTGGACGACAGCGGCCTTGGATGCCGCATAGGCCGCCCCGCCGACGCTGGGGATGATGGCCGCGAACGAGGCCGCGTTGACGATGCGGCCTCCACCCTGCCGCTTCATCGCGGGGATGACCGCCTGGCAGGTGCGGAAGGTGCCGGTGACGTTGACGTCGAAGACGCGATTCCAGGTCTCGGCATCGGCGTCCTCGATGAGACCGTCGCCCAGGATGCCGGCGTTGTTGACCAGCACGTCGATGCGTCCGAACCGGCTCAGCGCGGCATCCACGGCCTGCTGCACCGAAGCGGACGAACGCACGTCGCACGCCAGTGAGGCGCCGTCGAGTTCCGCGTCGCGGCGTGCGTCGTCGGCCCAAGCCACCGCATCTTCGGCGATGTCCGTCGCGACGACGATGGCGCGCTCGCGCATGAACGTCTCGGCGATGGCGCGGCCGATGCCGCGGCCCGCTCCGGTGACGACGACGACCTTGCCGTCGAGATCCCACTGCATCGTGCTCTCCTCCGATCGGGGCCGCGCCTACGCGGCCCTCCTCGATGATGTCGCAGCGCGGCGGCGTTCGGCAGCGACGAGCGACACGACGACGAGCCCGGGCGCGATCACGATGAGGGGCGGCAGCATCCACACGACGGTCGCGCTCACCCCGAGCCCGACCAGCACCAGCGACGTTCCGATCGGGTCGTCGATCACGACCGCGCGTCCCTCTCGCCAGAGGTCTATCCACCGTGCGCCCGGCGTCCAGAGCGCCGCGGTCCGCAGCATCGCGACGGCCACGACCACCGCCAGGCCGCCGCTGATGATCGCGAAGACCGCCCCGCCGGGAAGCACCCCCTGGGCCGCCCCGATCGCGTTCAGGACGAGGAGCGCGATGACCACGACGCTTGCCGTGCCGAACCACCAGCCCGAACGCACCGCCTGGAGCCCCCGGGTGGCGAGAAGACCGATCGAGTCGGGCTCGTCGTCGAGGTGCGCGCGGAAGTGCCGCACCCCCGCACCGAACGCCGGGGCGAGTGTCACGAGCGGCAGCGAAAGCAGAGCGACCCCGATGCCGACCACGAACATCTCGCCGAACCCGGCGACGCCCGAGCCGCCGAAGACCGCGCGGCTCTCGGGCGATCCGTCCGCCTTGCGCGCCGAGGTCATCCCTTGAGCCCCTCCGTCGCGACGCCCGCCACCAGGTATCGCTGGAAGGCGAGGAAGAAGAGGACCACGGGCACCAGGGCGAGGATCGCCATGGCCATCTGCGCGCCGTAGTCGCTCGTCGACGTCTGGTCGACGTAGAGGCGCAGGGCCAGCGGCATCGTGTACATGCCCGGATCCTTCAGGTACAGCAGCGGCCCGAAGAAGTCGTTCCACGACCAGATGAACGCGAAGATCGAGCTCGTGACGAGCGCGGGTCGCATGAGGGGCAGGATGACGGCGGTGAAGGTGCGCGCATGGCCGGCGCCGTCGATGCGCGCGGCCTCGTCCAGATCGCGGGGCAGACCGCGGATGAACTGGATCATGAGGAACACGAAGAAGGCGTCGGCCGCGAGGAACTTCCCCAGCAGCAGCGGCCAGTAGGTGTTGATCATGTCGAGCTGGTTGAACACGATGTACTGCGGAATGATCACGACGTGGAACGGCAGGAGCATCGTCGCGATCATGCACAGGAAGAACACCTTGCTGCCGCGGAAACGGATGCGGGCGAACGCGTACGCCGTGACTGAACAGGAGAGCACCACCCCGACGACCGAGGCGACCGCGAGGATGAGCGAGTTCACGACGAACGTCCAGAACGAGACTCCCCCGATCCCGGCGAACGCCGTGGCGTAGTTGTCGAGCGAGAAGGTCTCCGGCACGAGACTCACCGAGCCGATGATCTCGTTGCCCGGCTTGAACGACGACATCACCATCCACGCCGCCGGGTAGAGGATGACGACGAGCACGGCGATCGCGAGCACGTGGAAGACCGTTGCGCTCCCTCGCGTGCGCCAACCCCGCCCTCCCGCGTCGCCGCGACCGCGTCGCCGCGACGACGGGTCGGTCGTGATGAGCTCCGTCTGAGTGATCGTGTTGGTCATCGTTCGTCCCCCGCATAGTGAACCCACGCCCGCGATGTGCGGAACAGCATGAGCGTGACCAAGCCGACGGCGACCACCAGCACCCAGGCCATCGCCGAGGCGTAACCCATCTGGAAGTCACGGAATCCGCGCAGATAGAGGTAGAGCGTGTAGAAAAGCGTCGAACCCGCGGGTCCGCCGCTGCCGTTGGAGATGATGTAGGCCGAGTTGAACACCTGGAAGGCGTGGATCGTCTCGAGCAGCAGGTTGAAGAACAGCACCGGCGACAGCATCGGGATCGTGATCGAGAGGAACCGTCGCACCGGACCCGCGCCGTCGACGGATGCCGCCTCGTACAGCTCCGGCGGCACCTGCTTCAGTCCCGCGAGGAAGATCACCATCGGTGCTCCGAACTGCCACACGGTCAACAGGATGAGCAGCGGCAGCGTGCGCGCCGGGTCTCCCACCCATCCGCCCTCCGAGGCCGGCGGCCCCCCGAAGAACGAGCCGATCTGCGCGACGATGCCGTCGTCGATGAACATCGCCTTCCACACGATCGCGATCGAGACGCTGCCGCCGATCAACGAGGGCAGGTAGAACGCGGACCGGTAGAACCCCTGGCCCCGGCGTGGCGCGTTCAGCAGCAGCGCGACCCCGAGCGCCGCAGCGAGCTTCAACGGCGTTCCGACCAGGACATAGATGCCGGTGACTTTGACCGCCTGCAGGAAGTTGGGGTCGGCGAACATGCGCGTGTAGTTGTCCACCCCGATGAACTCGGGATCGTTGAACAGGTTGTAGTCGGTGAACGACAGCACCAGCGAAGCGACCATCGGACCTGCGGTCAGGGCGAAGAACCCGATGAGCCACGGGCTCAGGAAGAGGTAGCCGGCACGCGTCTCGCGCCGGGCCCGCACGGTCGAGCGCGCACGAACCGGGACGACGGCTGCAGGAGCAGTCATGGGATGTTCCTTTCTCCTGCGGTCCGGCGGCTCAGCCGTGCGGCAGGGTCGTGCGGAGCGGTCAGGAGGCCAGCACCAGGGAGATCTCGGAGAACAACTCCTGTGCGAACTGCTTCGTCGTCAGATCGCCGTACCGCAGCTGCTCGTGCAGCTCGCCCCATTTGGCCTCGATGGTGCCGTAGCCCGCGGGCAGGATCGGGTAGCTCGCGGTCAGCTCGTCGTCGATGGACGCGAGATAGTCGAGGTTGACGGTGTCGGCGGCGGTCTGATCGATCGCGTCGCGTCCGGCTTCCGTGGGCGGGGTGCCGAGCGAGGTGCCGAAGATCTTCGCGACCTCGGGCGAGGTGGTGAGGAAGTTCACGAAGGCGGCCGCGGCCTGCTGCTGGTCGGAGTTCTTCGCCACGCTCAGGAGCATGCTCGGCTTGGGTGCGAGCACGTGCTCGTCCTGGCCCTTCTCGAGCGGCGGCTGCACCATGCCGATGTTCTCGGTGCCGGCATCCGTCATGCCCTGCAGCACCGTCGTCGAGAAGTTGAACCAGATCGCCGTCTCACCGGCGAGGAAGCCCCCGCTAGGCGAAAGCGCGACGCTGCGCTCGACAGGGTAGAAGTCGCCGTCCTCGCGGAGATCGGCGGCACCGTCGAGGTACTCGATCACATCGTTCTCGTCGAACGCGGGCGCACCGTTCTCCTCGAAGACCGGACTGCCGTCCTGCATGAGGTGGTAGATGAAGTTCGGAAGGCCGCCCGTGTAGTCCTCCGCCCCGTAGATCCGGGGTTCGGATGACGCCCCGGCCGCGTTGACCTCGAGGACGAAGCCGTTGAACTCGTCCCAGGTCATGTCGTCGGTCGGATAGTCGATACCGAACGAGTCGAGGATGTCCTTGTTGTACATCATCGACCAGGCGTTCGTGCCCAGCGGGACGCCGACGAGTTCGTCATCGACCGTTCCAGATCCGAGCACCTGGTCGTCGACGCCGTCGAGCGGCAGCAGTGAGTCGCGGTAGGGCGAGAGATCGGCGAGCAGACCCTTGCTGGCGTACTCGCCGAGGTAGCCGGCATCCATCATCACCACGTCGGGAAGCGACTTGCCCGCTGCCTCGGTGTTGCGGGCGGTCCAGTAGTCGCCCCAGGCGTTGAAGTTCCGCACCACCTCGACGTTCGGGTACTGCTCGTTGAAGAGCGCCACGACCTCTTCGAAGCGAGCGGCGCGGTCTTCGTTTCCCCACCACGAGAAGCTGATCTTGGCCGATGTGTCCTCGTCGAACGTGATCTCCTCGGGAGCGGCATCGGATCCTCCTCCAGCGCCGCAACCCGCGAGCAGAAGTGCTGCGGCTCCGACGAGGGCGAGCGATGCGGGCAGTCTCTTCATCATGATTTCTCCTCATTGAGCGGGCATGAGCCCGGGGTGTCGATGGCGGTGGCGATGGCGGTGGCCGGCCGAGAACCGGCGGAGGTTCAGTCGGTGCCGGTTCCTCGGACGAGAGACCGGATGGTCTCGATGGGCAGCTTGGGTTCCCGGCCTTCGGTGAGCAGGCCGTTCCGCTCCTGCATGGTGTCGGTGAGCTGCGTCCAGCACCAGCCGGCGAGCCCGTCGGGTCGCCCGTGGAAGCCTCTCGTGCCCGACTGCACGGCCCGGAGGATCGCCTCGACCATCCGGCCGTACTCCTCTGCGCCGCCCGCTTCGGAGTAGCCCCACGAATCGTCCGGGCTCGCGTCGACTGCCCACTTCACTCCGCCGAACTCGGTGAGCATGACCGGCTGTCCACCGTCCGCCGTTCCGGGCAGACGCACGCGGCGACCGGCCGGGCCGATGCCGGAGACGAGCGTGCCCAGCTCGACCGCGTCGACGTCGTAGCGCCGGGCGAGGACGTCGCCGTCGGCCTCGTAGTCATGCAGGGTCCACAGGTCGGAGGTCCCGAGCTCCCATCCGTCGTTGGAGATGACCGGCCGGGTGGGGTCGAGGGCTTTGGTCAGGTGGAACAACGCTTCCGCGAAGGCTCGCTGATCCGAGCGCGAGGCGATGTGCTGCACGCCCCAGCTCTCGTTGAGCGGCACCCACGTGATGATGCTGGGATGCGCCCGGTCGCGAAGCACGGCTTCGGTCCACTCCGCGGTCGTGCGCTGCACGGCTCGCTCGTCGAAGGTGTACGTCGCGGCCATCTCGCCCCACACCAGGAGCCCGAGCCGATCCGCCCAATACAGGAACCGGTCGTCCTCGACCTTCTGGTGCACGCGCACCGAGTTGAAGCCGAGTTCGGCGATCAATTCGGCCTCGCGTCGCAGCGCGTCGGGCGAGGGGGCCGCGAGGTGGGACTCGGGCCAGTACCCCTGGCTGAGAACCGACCGCAGCGTCACCGGCCGGTCGTTGAGCAGCAGCGCGCCGTCGCTCCATGAGACGCTGCGCAGACCGAGGTAGCTCGCAACGGCATCCGTTCGGCCATCGTCATCCGTCAGTTCGATCCAGGCGTCGAGCAGCGTGGGCCGGTCGGGGCTCCAGAGCAGACGTTCGTAGTTCTGACCGTTTCGCTGTCCGTCCAGGGCGATCGTCAACGTCGCTCGCGTGCCGCTCGTGCGCATCGTCGCAGCGGCGAGCTCCCGCCCCTCGTGCGCGATCCGGATGCTCGCGCGTGCGCGGCCGGGCCGGCTCAGTCGGAGCTCGAGGGTCACCGTGCCGTCGGTGAGGTCGCTGGTCCAGTTGAGCGCGGTGATGTGCTGCGGCGCGATGGACTCGAGCCACACCGACTGCCAGATCCCCGTCGTGCGGTGGTACCAGATCGAGTGAGGCTGTTCCTCCCAGTCCTGCTTCCCCCGAGGCTGCGCGAGGTCGTGCGGGTCGTCCTCGGCGCGCACGACGATGACATGCTCGCGAGCTTCACCGTCGAGCGCGTCGGTGATGTCGACGGCGAAGGGGGTGTGGCCGCCCTCGTGGCTGCCGACCATCTGCCCGTCCACCCAGACGGTGGCCCGGTAGTCGACGGCACCGAAGCGCACGATCGCGCGCTTCTCCGCCCCATGTCCGGCGGCGGCGAGATCTGCGTCGGTCAGCGTCCGGCGGTACCAGACGATCGGGTGGAACCCCGTCTCGCCGATGCCCGAGGCCGGCGACTCCGGCGGGAACGGCACGAGGATGCTGCTGCCCAGCTCGCGACCGTCGAACCACCGTGCGGCGACACCGCGATCGTCGTCGTCGTAGGCGAACCCCCATTCGCCGTCGAGGAGAAGGAACGAGTCCCGCACGAGCTGCGGGCGCGGCCGCGCCGGTTCCAGCGCGCTCGCACGCATCGCGTCGGGCTCTCGACCGGCATCCTGCTCCACTGCAATAGCTCCCTCTGTCGGCTTCGATGCCGACCTCGTCATCTGTCCCGCCCGCAGGCGAACATGGAAACCGCTTTCCGTTCCACGTTGAACTACACGATAGTTCCACGCTGAACTAGAGTCAACATCGAACCCGAGACCCGCTCGACAGGAGACCCATGACCCGCGTCACACTCGCCGACGTCGCCGCCCGCGTCGGCGTGAGCGCGAAATCCGTCTCCAACGTTGTGAACGGGACGGGATGGGTCGGAGACGAGATGCGGCGACGCATCCTCGAGGCGATCGATGAGCTGGGGTACCGGCCCAATCTCGCCGCGCGACAGCTGCGCAACGGTCGCAGCGGACTGATCGCGCTCGTGCTCCCCGACCTGCGCGAGCCCTACTTCGCCGAATTCGCCTCGCAGTTCGTCACCAGCGCGCAGACCCGCGCGCTGACCGTTCTCATTGCGCAGACGGGCGGCGCCCGTCCCGCGGAACTGGCGATGATGGCCGGCGAGGGCTTCCCCGCGCTCGACGGGATCGTGATGAGCCCGCTCGCCCTTACTCTCGACGACGTACGGGACCGGCCGAACGGCCCCCCGCTCGTGCTGATCGGCGAGCAGGCCGAAGAGCTCCTCACTCCGTCCGTGCACCACGTCGGGATCGACAACATCTCAGCGGCTGCGGCCGCCACCACGCATCTCATCCAGCAGGGTCGGCGGCGCATCGCTGCGGTGGGGGTTCAGGAATCCGGGCCTACCGCCACCTCGCGACTGCGGTTCGACGGATACCGGCGAGCGCTAGCCGCGGCCGGGATCGCCGACGACCCCGCGCTCTACGCCTCGGTCGACCAGTTCAACCGCGCCGAAGGATCGACCGCCGTCGCGCGTCTCATCGCGAGCGGAACCGACTTCGATGCCCTGTTCTGCTTCAGCGACAGCCTCGCCCTCGGCGCGCTGTACACCCTCGGCACGCACGGCATCTCCGTGCCGGACCGCGTGCAGGTCATGGGCTTCGACGACATCGAAGAGGGACGCTTCCACATCCCCGCGTTCTCGACCGTCGACCACGGTGTCGAGAAGGCGGCGGCGTCGATCCTCGACATCCTGAGCGACGCGACGAGGCAGACCGGCGTGCACCACCAGGTGCCGTACCGCCTCATCACCCGCTGATCCCCCACCGAGGTCCCACTTCGGCCGGGAATCCCGGCTCGGTAACCGGCTCAACCGGGACCTCGCATGCGACGGATGCAGCGGGCCCGGTGGATGCAGCGGGGTCAGGGCGCGGCGGCGAGGATGCGCTCGGCGGCCTTGACCATCGCGATGTCGATGAAGGTGCCGTCATCGAGCACGAACGCGCCCGTCCCGTCCGCCGCCGCGGTGCGCACCCGCTCGACGATGCGCTGCGCTCGCTCGACCTCTTCCGGGCCGGGGGTGAAGGCCCGCCGGATCACCTCGATCTGCCGCGGATGAATGGCGGTGCGGCCTGCATAGCCGAGCGCGCGCCCGGCCCGGCAGCTCTGCTCCAGGCCCTCGAGGTCGGCGACATCGGCCCAGACCGCCATGAGCGGCAGGGGCAGCCCGGCCGCAGCCGCCGCGTTCACGACCCGCGCGCGCGACCATGCGAGCCCGGGTTCCCCGGCACGCCCCGCGGGCACGCCGATCTCCGCGCGCAGGTCGGCCTCGCCCACCGCGATCGACGCGACCCCGGCCTGCGCGATCTCGAACGCGCGCTCGATCGCCAGCGCCGACTCGAGCAGGGCATGCACCTCGCGCCCGGGCGCGGCGGCGCGGACCGCCGCGACGTCATCCGCCGACCGCGTCTTGGGAAGCCGGATGCCGAAGGCGGCGGGCAGATCCGCGACAGCGGCGATATCCGCGGCGTGCGCGTCCGCCCCGCGCGCGTTCACCCGGACCTGCACCGCCGGTGCGGCAGCCCCTCGCGACGCCCGAACCGCGGCGAACTCGGCGAGCGCCGCCCGCGCCTGCGCCTTGCGCGAGAGTGCCACGGCGTCCTCGAGGTCGACGATGACGGCATCCGCTCCCGCATCCAGCGCCTTCTCGAAGCGCTCGGGGCGGTCGGCGGGCGCGTACAGCGCGACCAGGATCGGGCGGGTCATGCGACCGATCCCTCCGCACGCATGCGAGCGATGTCGTCGTCGGCGTAGCCGAGAGAGGCCAGCACCTCTGCGGTGTCGGCGCCGTGAGCCCGCCCGGTGAAGGCGATCGTCGACTCGTCGCGCGACATCCGGAACAGCGGTCCCTGCATCGCCATCTCGCCGAGATCGGGGTCGTGGATGCGGTGGACCGTGCCCAGCGCCTGGAACTGCGGGTCCGCGACGATGTCAGAGGGGTCGTACACCGGGGCGACCGCGGCCTGCGCGGCTTCGAACGCCTCGATCACCTCTTCGCGCGTGCGCTGCGCGATCCAGCTGCCGACGGCCTCGTCGAGCTCGTCGGCGTGCTGCGCCCGGCTCGATCCGCTCGCGAACCACGGCTCGGCCGCGAGGTCGGGGCGGCCGACGAGAGCCATCACCCGCTCGGCGATCGACTGAGCGCTCGTCGACACGGCGACCCACGAACCGTCGGCCGTGCGATAGGTGTTGCGCGGCGCGTTGTTCGCCGATCGATTTCCGGTGCGGGGCTGCACGGTCGCAAGCTGATCCCAGCGCGTGATCTGCGGGCCGAGCATC
Organism: Microbacterium sp. BDGP8; assembly: GCF_029991045.1. NCBI lineage: Bacteria > Bacillati > Actinomycetota > Actinomycetes > Micrococcales > Microbacteriaceae > Microbacterium > Microbacterium sp. BDGP8. Next base: position 3,256,325 of record NZ_CP120712.1, read on the forward strand.
GCGAGGATCGGCTCGATGATCGCGACATCCACCACCTGCCCGCGCCCGTCGCGCGCGCGGGCGTGCAGCGCAGTCATGATCGCGTAGGCGGTGGCGAGCGAGGCGATGCCATCGGCGAGGCCGAACGGGGGAAGGGTCGGCGGACCGTCGGGCTCGCCCGTCGCGGCCGCGAACCCGCTCATCGCCTCGGCGAGCGTGCCGAAGCCGGGGCGACTGCGGTACGGACCGATCTGACCGAATCCGGTCACGCGGGCGAGAACGAGACCGGGGTTCTCCGCAGACAGCTCGTCGTACCCGAGTCCCCAGCGCTCGAGGGTTCCGGGGCGGAAGTTCTCGACGACGACATCCGCGGTACGGGCGAGGCGCAGGAACGCCTCGCGCCCGTCGGCGGTGTGCAGGTCGATCGCCACGGTTCGCTTGTTGCGGCCGAGCGTCTTCCACCACAGGTTCTGCCCGTCCTTGCTCGGACCGTGGCCGCGCGCGGGGTCGGGCCGGGTCGGGTGCTCGACCTTGACGACCTCGGCTCCCATGTCGCCGAGGTGCATCGCGGCCATGGGACCGGCGAACAGCGTCGAGGCGTCGATGACGCGCAGTCCGTCGAGCGGGGTCACGAGCGCTCCTCCCAGCAGACGCGGAATCCGATCGAGGGCGACGCGTCCTGTCCGAGCCCCGGCAGCAGCAGTTTGGCCGTGAACTCCGGCGACCGCACACCGCCGTCGAAGTACCAGTCCGACCCCTCGCTGCGGTGGGCGCTGCCGCCCTTCAGCATCACGAACCGGGTGCGGCCGTCGGAGTGCTCCGACTCCGTCCAGTTCCACACCTCCGGCGCGCGTCGGCGGAACGACGGAAGGGATGCCGCGAGCTGCCACTCGTCCTCGGTGGGGAGCCGCCCGCCCACCCACGCGGCGTACTCCCGAGCCCGCGCGAAGGTCACATCGGTCGCCGGGCGCTCGGGGTCACGGGCATCCGCGTCTTCACCGATCGCATCGAGGAACCGCGCGTACTCGGCCTCGGTCACCTCGGCCGCGCCGACGCGCACCGGATGCCGCACCTCGACGACGCGTTCGAGTGTGCGCTGGTCGTGCAGGCGAGGCGGCAGCGGCTTCCACTCGTCGACGTAGGGTGCGCCCTCGTACATCCCGGTCTCGCGGGCGCGGAAGCGCACGGTCAGCGCATGTGTGCCGGGCGGCACCGCGACGGTCGGTTCCTCCTCATCCGCCGCAGCGTCTCGCACGGGCCCGGTCCATGCCGGAGCGGTGAGGCGCCGCGCTCGGCGGTGCGGGAACGACACGTCCGCCACCGGCGGCTCATCGCGCAGCGCGGCTTTCACCTCGGCGACGACCGGCGGCACAGGGGTACCCGCGGCATCCGCGGTGAGCCGCACGACGGCGGCGACCCCACCGGCCGGCACCGTCACCGACGACACCTCATCGCCGGGCTCATGCAGCGGAACGTACCGACCGCCGGACTCGAGCTCGAACTCGACATCGGACCCCGACGTGTTGACGAGGCACAGCAGGGTCACGCCGTCGAGTTCGAACGCCGACCCGAAGACCGGTGCGTCGTGCACGGCGAGAGGCGTCCACTCCCCCTCGACCAGCCAGCGGTGCATGCCGCGCTGCACGGGCAGCATCCGCCGCAGGGTCGCGGCGTCGCGGTCGTTCCAGCCGACCCAGACGCCGAAGACGACCTCCCACACCATCACCCCGACGCCGTTGAGCCATGCCGAGCGCAGCTCTTCTGCGTGGTCGCGGTGCCACCGGCGGATGTGGTGCTGCATGTGTCGGCGCTCGAACCACCGGGCGCGCAGCACGCCGGGCACCTCCGAGTCGGCGAACCACTGGGCCCACGACAGGGTGTGGTCGGCGATGCGCTCGGTCGCGAGCTTCGACTCGCCCTCGAGTCCGATGCCCGGGCGTGCGGCATCCAGGGCCGCGACGAGATCGGGATCGGCCTTCCGCAGCGTGTCGAGGAACACGCCGTCTGCACCGAGGCGCCGCACCGTGGCGGCGAGCTCGTCGGCGTCGTCTCCCGAGCGCCGCGTGCCGACATCCCACGGGTTGTAGTCGACGAACACGGCGACACCGGCGGCACTCAGCGCTTCGGCGGCTTCGACGAGCCCCGGAACCGCGTAGAAGTCCCACTGGTTGCGGTCGTCGATGCCGATGACGGGGTAGGCGTGCCACAGCACGAGCCCGTCGAGGCCGCCGAACCGTCGCTGCGCGTCGGCGATGAAGCGTTCCGGCGTGAAGCGCTGCTCGTCGAAGTCGAAGAACAGCTCGTCCCAGAGCCAGACCTGGGCGACGGTGAAACATCGGCTCGCCCACGCCGACTCCGGCTGGTCGTACCGGGTCGGCACGCCGTGCCGTTCGCGCGCGCCCTCGCGCCACGCCGCCAGCTGGGCACGCCACGCACCGAGGTCGGCCGGATCCGTCGGCGCGACGAAGATCTTCGCGTCATCGAGCACCGTCGCGGCGTCGCCCGAGCGCACGTCGGCGTCGAGCGGCACCGGCGTCGGGCGATCGATCTCGCGCGGGACCAGGGGATCGAATCCACCGCTCACGGTCGGTTCTCCTTCCGGAAGGCGGCGACCTCATCGCTCGTGGGCACCGCGTCCTGCGCACCGGGGCGCGTGACGGCAAGAGCGGATGCCGCAGCACCGGCGCGCGCGGCATCCGCGAGCAGATCGAGACCGACGGCGTCGGGGCGGCGTCCGGAGGCGGCGAGCGCCGCGGCCAGCACACCGCAGAAGGTATCGCCGGCGCCCGTCGTGTCGACCGGCGTCACGACATGGGCGGGCACCTCGGTGCGCTCGTCACCGCAGACGACCAGGCATCCGCGAGAACCGAGTGTGACGACGAGTCCGCGCACCGTACGGGCGAGCTCGGCGACGGCCTCGTCGAGGGCTTCGACGCCCGCCGCTTCGAGTGCCTCGTGCTCGTTCACGATCAGCACGTCGGTCGCCGCGAGCAGCGCGTCGCGGGCGGAGGCGAAGGGTGCGGACGGCGCCGCGTTCAGCACGTGCCACGCGCCCTCACCCCGGGCCGCGGCGGCGTCCCGCACCAGGGCCACGGGGATCTCGAGCTGAGTGAGCAGAACCGACGCCGATGCGACCACCGCCCGCTGCGCGTCAGTGAGGGAGTCGCGCGCGGCATTGGCCCCGGCGGCGACGACGATCGCGTTCTCACCCGACGCGTCGACCGAGATGAGCGCTGTTCCGGTCACCTCGTCGACCTGCACCACACCCGAGACGTCGATGCCGTCGGCCTCGAGCGCCGCGCGCAACGCCGCGCCCGCGGCATCCGTTCCCACCGCGCCCACGAAGGCGACCTCCGCTCCCCCGGCACGCCGGGCGGCAACGGCCTGATTGGCCCCCTTCCCCCCGCCGGTGCGGACGAGCGACGACGCGAGCAGCGTCTCGCCGGGAGCGGGGATGCGGGCGACCCGGGCGACGACGTCCTGGTTGATGCTGCCGACGACGACGACGACGCTCACGAGCTTCCCTCCGCGAGGGCGACCGTCCGCTCGGCGAGCTCGCGGATCGACCGCTGCGGACCGCCGGGCATCGAGGTCGCGATGCGGTCGTTCAGGGGCGCGGTCCACGCGGACCCGATGCCGTCGGCACCGACGAGGCCGCCGACCACCGAGCCGACCGTGGCACCGACCGAGTCGGTGTCCCAGCCACCGGCGACGGCGAGCGCGACGGCGGCGCCGAAGTCGCGACCGTGGGCCTGCAGCGCGCACGCGGTGAGCGCGGCGTTGTTCAGCGTGTGCACCCAGTGCATCCCGGCGAACTCAGCGTGCAGGGCGTCGAGCGCACCCGCCGTCGTGAGCTCGCCCGCGGCAAGCGCCCGACCGGTCTCACGGCCGAACCGCACGGCCGCGGCCAGGCGGGATACGGGCGGCACGACGGTGTCGGCGGCATCCAGCACGGCATCCATCGAGTCGGCGACGAGGGATGCCGCGCAGAGGGCGGCCGCCCACATGGCGCCGTACAGGCCGTTGCGGGTGTGGCTGAGCCGCGCGTCGATCCACGCCGAGTGCGCCGCGGCCCGGACATCGCCGGGGTTCGCCCACCCGTGCACGTCGGCGCGGATGAGGGCACCGATCCACTCGCGGAACGGGTTGCGGTGGGTCGCGGTCTCGGGCACCGGCCGCGCGTCGAGGATGTTGCGGTACGCGGCGCGTTCCGCGGTGAACACCCGACCCGCCGGCAGGGCCGCGAGCCAGGCCTCGGCGACGTGGTCGGTCGTCAGCTCGAAGCCGTGCTGCTCGAGCAGATCGAGGGCGAGGATCGGGAAGTTCAGGTCGTCGTCCTCCGGCATCCCGGCGATGTTCTCCACGAGCGAGGTCGGCGCGGAGCGGCGGTTCCACGGCCAGCGCTCGGCCACGTCCGTGGGCAGACCGCGCGCGGTGAAGTAGCCGCGGATCGGCCAGTTTCCGGTGGCGCGGGCGATCTGCTCGATGCCTTCGCGCGGGATCTTCTCGACCGGCTTGCCGAGCAGGCACCCGGCCGACCGCCCCAGCCACGCGCCGTGCACGCGGTCGAAAGCTGCGTCGCCGACGCTCGGCTCGGGCTGCGCGGGAAGCAGCGCCGCGATCGCATCCCACTCGTCGGGCTCGTCCGCGCTCGGGCGCTGCAGCCCCTGCAGCTCATCGAGCACGCGACGCGCCTCCGCGCGCAGTTCGGGCGAAGCCGGCGTCGCGCTGGCCCCGGAAGGCGCCAGGACCGTCGCTCCGCCTGCCTGCGTCCACACCCGTTCGATCGCCGACAGTTCGTCGTCGGGCGCCCCCTGCTCGCGCAGGGCGACGAGCTCGGCGGGGACGAGGTCTTCGGGCTGAGCCCAGGTCAGTCTCACGCCCCGGCCCCCACCGACAGCAGCGACGACAGCGATTCCGCGCGGGCGGCGGCGCGCTCGGCATCGGCGCGGGCGACGTCGCGCACGACCTCGACCATCGTCGTGACGACGCCATCGAGGTCGAGGCGGCTCGCGGTCACGACCTCGTGGAGCCACTCCTCGGGAACGGCGGCGCTGCCGTGGAGCCCACCGCAGATCGCGCCCGCCATCGTGGCGATCGAGTCGGCGTCTCGGCCGTAGTTCACCGCGTCCAGCACGGCAGCACGCAGGTCGCCGTCGTGAGCGACGACGAAGCCGAGCGCGACGGGAAGCTCTTCGATGGCCTTCGTCCGCGAGGGAAGACGCGCGTCCATGGCCGGCGACCGGTAGGCCTCGCCCACGGTGTCGAAGGGCCGCACCGCTTCGCGGACGACGCGACCGAGCTCGCGCGGATCGTCCGACCCGCCAGCGGCACGGAAGGCATCGACGGCCTCGAACACGGCGCGGATGGCGGCGGCGGTGCCGTCGTGCGCGACATCCAGCACCGCCCGTCGAACGTCGTCGACCGTCGCTCCGGGAGTGGCGGATGCCGCGACCGCGGCGGCGAACACGCCGGCGGCCTCGCGACCGTACGACCACTGGTGGGCGCCGGCGATGTCGATTGCTTCGGCGTAGGCGCCGCGCGGGTCGCCGATGTGCACGAGGCCGACGGGCGCCATGTACATCGTCGCGCCGCAGTTGACGACGTTTCCGACGCCCGCCTCACGGGGGTCGGCGTGGCCGTAGTGCAGCTTCATGACGAGCCACTTCTCGGCGAGGAAGACGCGCTGCAGGATGAGCGCTTCGTCTTCGAGCTCGGGGATCCAGCGGCGCTCACCCATCATGAGCGGCACGAGGTCGCTCGCGACGTCGTAGGCGTCGAGGTGCCGACGCTGCTTGGCGTACACCTCGATGAGCGCGTGGGTCATGAGGGTGTCGTCCGTGACGTGCCCGTCGCCCTTGTGGTACGGCGCGATGGGGCGAGCCGTGCGCCAGTCGGGCAGGAAGGGACCGACGATCCCGTCGACACGTCCGCCGTGGCGCTCCTCGATCTGCTCAGGGGTCCAGCCCTCCGTCGCACCGCCGAGCGCATCGCCCACGGCGGCTCCCGCCAGTACTGCTGCCACCCGATCGTGCAACACGTCCATTACGTCCCTCTCTTCGTTCGAGCGTGTGAGGCGGGGGCGGATCGGATCGACCCGCCCCCGCGGATCGTCATCCGGCGACGTCGGCCCAGCCGTCGCTGAGCTGCGCGGCGAGCTGGTCGCGGTCGATCTGGTTCGCCAGGTACTGCTGGAACGCCGGCGTCGCGATCGTGTCCTTCCACTCGGTGTACTTCGACACCTTCAGGAACGGCGGACCTTCCAGGCCCTCGCCCGACGCGAGCACCTGCTTCCACGCGGCGTCGTCGCCGGCGAGCTCGGCGACCTGCGTGCGGGCGGCACCCGACGAGGGGATGAGCGCGTCGGCGTAGGCGATCTTCGCGAGGTTCTCGCCGTCCATGAAGAAGTTCAGGAACTCCGCCGACTCCTCCACGTGCTCCGAGTCGATGTTCACCGAGTACGTCTGCGGGTTCGCGGCCTGAATGGCGCCAGCCGATCCTTCGAGCGGCGGAAGCGCGACCCAGTTGAGGCCCTCGGGAGCATCCGCGGCGATGTTCGTCGCCTGGAACGAGCCCTGCACCGTCAGCGCGACCTTGCCGCCGTAGAACGACGGCAGCACGTCCGAGCCCGACTGCGTGAGCGAGGTCGGGTCGATCGACCGGTCGGTGTAGGCCATCTCGTGGATGCGCTCGGGCACGGCGAGCTCGTCGTCGCCCACCTCGATCGTCACATCGTCGCCCTCACCGTCGAAGTAGCCGCCGTCGAAGCCCATCGACAGGCTCATCATCGTCGCGGTGGGCGAACCGAGACCCCAGCCGAGGCCGTAGTGGTCTGCCGTGGTCGTCGCTCTCGCGATCTCCTGGAGCTGATCCCACGTCATCGTGTCGCCCGTGGGCACCTCGACGCCCGCTTCGGCCAGCAGGTCGGCGTTCGCGAACGCCATGTACGACTGGAGGGTCGAGGGGTACGCGACGATCTGCCCGTCGTGGGTCACCGACTCCCAGATGCCGTCGGAGATGTCCGACTTCAGCTCGGGGTCGATGAGGTCGGTCAGGTCGGCGAGGTAGCCGTCTGCCGCGAACGACACGATCGAGCTCGCCTCGAAGTGGACGATGTCGGGCGCGGTGCCGCCCGAGAACTGGGTGATCAGCTTGTCGTAGGTGCCATCCCAGCCGGCCTGGATGGTCTTGACCTGGACGTCGTCGTGCTCGGCGTTCCAGGCGTCGACGATCTCGCTGATGGCTGCCTGGGTCGCGGGCTGGTCCGACAGCGACTGGAACTGGAGGGTCACGACGTCGCCGTCTCCCCCGCTGCTGTTCGCGCTGCCCTGCTGGCATCCTGCGAGCGTGATGGCTGCGATGCCCACGAATGCGACGGCGCCGATGCCGCGGATTCTTCTCATGGTGTGGCCTTTCTGGTTTTCGGGTTTCGTCGTCACGGGGAGGTCAGCCCTTGACGGCACCGGCGAGCATGCCGCCGGTGAGCTTCTTCTGCAGGATCCCGAAGATGATGAGCGACGGGATCGTGGCGAGGATGGCGCCGGCGGCCAGCGGCCCCAGCTGGGTCTGCCCCTCGGCACCGAGGAACGAGCGCAACGCGATGGGCAGCGTGTACAGCTCCGGGCTCTGGATGAGCACGAGCGCGAGGAAGAACTCGTTCCAGGCCGAGACGAAGGTGAACATCGCCGTGGCGACCAGTCCCGGCACCAGCAGCGGCAGGATCACGGTGCGGAGGATGGTGAACCGGCCGGCACCGTCCATCTCGGCGGCTTCCTCGAGCTCCGGCGGGATCGCCGCGACGTACCCCTGCAGCATCCAGAGCGTGAACGGCATCGTGAAGGTGACGTAGACGAGGATGAGGCCGAACAGGGTGTCGTTCAGCTGCAGGCTCCGCAGCACGAGGAACAGCGGGATGATGATGAGGATCGTCGGGAACACCTGGCTGACGAGGATCCACACCGTGCCGGCCGCGCGCAGCCGGCCCTTCAGCCGGGCGAGGGCGTAGGCCATCGGCATCGACAGCAGCACCGCGACGATCATCGTGACGATCGAGACGAGCACCGAGTTGCCGGCCGCGGTGATCAGATTCTGCCGCTCGAGTGCGGCGATGTAGTTGCCGAAGTCCCACTGCTGCGGGATGAGGTTCACAGCGAGCGAGTTGAGCTCTCGGGTCGACTTGAACGACGCCGACAGCAGCCAGAGCAGCGGAAAGCCCAGGAAGATCAGGTAGCCCGCGAGCGCCAGGTACATCAGGACGGTCGCGTACAGGGGGCGCTTGGTGGTCACTTGCGGGCCCCCTTGTTCTGCCGGAACTGGTTGATCAGGTACAGCGAAAGGATCACCAGGATCGCCACGACGAGGACGTTGCCCATCGCCGACGCGTACCCGATCTCGCGGTTGCGGAACGCCTCGAGGTAGGTGAACAGCGGCGGGATCATCGTGCGGCCGCCCGGGCCGCCCTCGGTCAGCACGTAGATGAGGCCGAACGAGTTGAACTGCCAGATGAAGTCGAGCGCGGTGACCGCGATGATCACGGGCCGCAGGGCGGGCAGCGTGACGTGCCAGAACCGGCGGGCGGCTCCCGCGCCATCGACGGCCGCGGCCTCGTGCTGCTCGGGGGCGATCGACTGCATGCCCGCGAGAAGCAGCACGGTCGTCTGCGGAATACCGGCCCAGACGCCGACGACGATGACGGCGGGCAGCGCGGTCGAGAAGTCGCCGAGCCAGTTCACACCCGGGATGCCGAGCCAGCCGAGCACGCCGTTGAGCGGGCCCGAGTTGGGGTTGTAGATCATGCGCCAGACGATCGCGATGACCACCGGCGGCATCGCCCAGGGGATGAGTGCGAGAACGCGGGTCAGGCCCTTCAGCCGCAGGTTGCTGTTGAGCAGCAGAGCAAGACCCATCGCGCTCACCAGGGTGAGGAGGGCGACCGACCCCGCCCAGACGATGCCGATCCCGAACGACTGCCAGAACCGGCGATCACCGGCGAGCTCGATGAAGTTGTCGAGCCCGATGAACGAGATCTCCGCGTTGCGCGCGAGGGTGGCATCCGTGAATCCGAGGAGCACGCCGCTGACGAGCGGGATGACAGAGAAGATGATGATCGGCAGAAGCGCGGGGGCGACAAGGGCGATCGCCTCTTTGCGCTGAGCGCGGGCGCGCGGCCCGATCTGCCGGACGCGGGGTGGGCGCGAGGACGTCTTCGTCTCAGCGAGCGTGGTCATCCGTGTGCCTTCTCTTCGTCGATGGGCTCGGGGCGGCGGAGGGCCGCGGGGACGGATGCCGACGTCGAGCCGCGCACGACCAGCGCGGGAGGAACCGTGACGGTGCGGGCCGGCCGCGTGTCGTCGGCGATCCGGGCGAGGAGCATCTCGGCGGCGGCGCGACCGCGCTCCTTCGCTCCGAGGTCGACGCTCGTGAGCCCGGGGCGGACGACCTCGGCGAGCTCGGTGTTGTCGAGGCCGGTCACAGCGAGGTCGGCGGGGACCCGCAGACCGAGGTCTTCGGCGGCACGCAAGACACCGACGCCGATCAGGTCGTTCGCCGCGACCACCGCCGCCGGCCGGTCGGACCGCTCGAGAAGCGGGAGCGCCGCGTCGTAGCCCGCGGCGATCGTGAAGTCGGCGGCGTCGACGTGCCGCGTCCGCAGGTCGTCGTACTGGCCCACCGCCGCGATGAAACCGTCACGTCGCATGACACCGGGGGTGGTGTCGGTCGGGCCGTTGATGAACGCGATGTCGCGGCGTCCCTCGTCGACGAGGTGGTCGACGACGAGCCGCATCGCCGTCGGAGAGTCGGCGCGCACGGTGTCGAAGTCGGCCGAAGCGGGCAGCCGACCGAGGACGACGAACGGGATCGGAGCCGCGGCGAGCGCGGTGAGCAGCTCGTCGGTGACGCGCAGCGGCGACAGGATCAGCCCGTCGACATAGCCCCGACCGAGGTCGCGGACGACATCCACGGAAGACGACGATGTGCCGGTCGACGACAGCAGCAGGCGGTATCCGGATGCCGAGACCACCTGTTCGACCGCCGCCATCATCTCGACGTATACCGGGTTGCCGATGTCGGCGACGGCGAAGCCCAGCTGCAACGTGCGGCCCCGCTTGAGCGATTGCGCCGTGGCATCGGCCACGTAGCCGAGCTCGCGCGCCGCATCGCGCACCTTCGCCGCGGTCTCCGGACTCGCGACGAGTCCGTTCAGCGCTCGAGACGCGCTCGCGACGGAGACGCCGGCGCGGGCGGCGACCTGCGTGATCGTGACGCGGACCATGGCTCTCCCTCGAGCGGTTGTAAACGTTTCCAACGCTGGACGTTGTAAACGTTCTCACCCCGCCCCCGCCCCTGTCAACCCCAGTTCTCCGCTTCGCCCGTTCACCTCGCGCCGCGACCGGGAGGCTGGGTCAGCGCAGAGTGCGGGCCATCAGCTTCTGCACCGTGCCGGTGAGGAACATGATGAACAGCCCGAGGTAGCCGACAGCCGGGAAGACGAGCGCGATCGCCAGCGCCACCAGGAACAGCAGGATCATCGAGAGATCGATCGACATCCCCAGGCGCAGATCATCCCGTGACGCGCTGTGCAGGTCCGGATGCCGCACCAGGTAGATCCGCGTCACGAGCAGCATCCCGCTCGTGACGACGAGCGTTCCGATGTAGAGCACCTTCTGCAGCGCGTCGTCGGCGACCTGGTCGGTGAGGGCGGTGACGACCGGCATCCAGACGATCGTGAGCATCCACGCGACCGTGATCCACATGAGCCCCGGGGTGATGCGGTGCACCGACACGAAGAGCCGGTGGTGCAGCATCCAGAACATCGCGATGAGCACGAAGCTGATGAGGAAGCTCTGCAGCTGATCGCGCTGATCGACGAGCCACTCCCACGTCGTGTGGTCGTGCCCCGCGCTCTCGCCGACGCTCTCCATGAGCGGCAGGATCAGCAACGTCATCGCGATCGCGACGACCGCATCGACGAACGCCTTCGTGCGCTCGGCGCTGAGTCCCCGGATGCCGGGCTCCGGCGCGACGTCATCGCTCATGCCGAGGATGCTAGCGCCCGGGTTCCGTGGTTCAGCGATCCCTGGTCGTCGAGAGCACCTACGGCCACGCGAAACAATGGGCGCATGGGAGCGGGAGACTTCGAACTGACGATGGGTGAGCTACGGGCGGTCGTCCGATTCGCCTCCGATTGCGCACAGGATCTGCTTCCCGAGTTCGAAGCGGTCAACCCCCAGGATTCACGGCCGCGCGAAGCGATCCGTGCGGCGCGCATGTTCACGGATGGCGCGCCACGGTCGAACCTGCAACGAACGGCCGCGTTCGCCTCGCATCGCGCAGCCAAGGACGCCTCGGAGGAGACCGCTCGACTTGCGGCGCTCGCATGCGGCGACGCTGCCGCGGCCGCCTACCTTCACCCGATCGCCAAGGCCTCGCAAGTCGGTCACATCCTCCGCGCGGCCGCATGCGTCGCGCTGGTCACCGAGCTGAGAACAGGAACTGCGGACGGCGCCACGGTTCGCGTTCTCGCCCATCGGGCGAATCCGCCCCTGCCCGAGATACTTCGTCGGTATCCGGTCGCGTCTCCGGGCACCTCCCGGATCTCGCAGCTCATGATTGATCTGGACTCGGCGATCCGAGCGCGGGACTAGTCCGGGGTGCCGCAACGATGTCATCAACTGCGGTGACCGGCACCAGCCCGAACGCCGCCAGCTCGGCGTCGTCGAGCATGCGCGACCGGATGATGAACCGCATCCCGGTCGGTCCCTCGACGCTGAAGCCGGCGCCGCGACCCGGCACGGCGTCGATCGTGATGTGCGTGTACTTCCAGTACTCGAACTGCGCGAGCGAGATGAACACCTCGATCGCGTCGTCGAGGCCGACGTCGAGATCCCCGAGCTTCACGTCGGCGGGGCCGGTCAGAAACATCCCGACCGGGTAGCACATGGGGGCGGAGCCGTCGCAGCATCCGCCCGACTGGTGGAACATCAACGGCCCGTGCTGGGCGGTGAGGTCGCGCAGCAGGGCCGCGGCGGCGTCGGTCACCGCGACCCTGCTGTACGTGTCGTTCGACATGGTGATGAGTGGATGCGGCTCAGAAGAAGCCCATCGCGCCTTCGGCGTACGACACGAGGAGGTTCTTCGTCTGCTGGTAGTGGTCGAGCATCTTGAGGTGGTTCTCGCGACCGATGCCCGACTGCTTGTATCCGCCGAAAGCGGCGTGCGCGGGGTACTGGTGATACGTGTTCGTCCACACGCGCCCGGCCTCGATCGCACGGCCGGCCCGGTAGGCGGTGTCACCCGAGCGGCTCCAGACGCCGGCGCCGAGTCCGTACAGGGTGTCGTTCGCGATGCCGATCGCGTCGTCGAAGTCGTCGAAGCTCGTCACCGAGACGACCGGCCCGAAGATCTCCTCCTGGAAGATGCGCATGTCGTTCGTGCCCTCGAAGACCGTAGGGGCCACGTAGTACCCGCCGCTCAGTTCGCCGCCGAGGTCGACCCGCTCGCCACCGGCGAGCAGCTTCGCTCCCCCGGCCTTGCCGATGTCGATGTACGACAGGATCTTCTCGAGCTGGTCGTTGGATGCCTGCGCACCGATCATCGTCGCCGGATCGAGCGGGTTGCCCTGGACGATCTTGCCGACGCGGTCGAGGCCGTCGCCGAGGAACGAGTCGTACACCGACCGCTGGATGAGCGCCCGCGACGGGCACGTGCACACCTCGCCCTGGTTGAGGGCGAAGAACGTGAAGCCCTCGAGGGCCTTGTCGTAGTAGTCGTCGCGCTCGCGCGCGACATCCTCGAAGAACACGTTGGCGCTCTTGCCACCCAGCTCGAGCGTGACGGGGATGAGGTTCTGCGAGGCGTACTGCATGATCAGGCGCCCCGTCGTCGTCTCGCCCGTGAACGCGACCTTGCGGATGCGGCGGTGCTGCGCGAGCGGCGCGCCCGCCTCGATACCGAATCCGTTGACGATGTTCACGACGCCGGCGGGCAGCAGGTCGCCGATCAGCTCGAACAGAAACAGGATCGACGCGGGTGTCTGCTCGGCGGGCTTCAGCACGACGCAGTTGCCGGCGGCGAGCGCGGGCGCGAGCTTCCACGTCGCCATGAGGATCGGGAAGTTCCACGGGATGATCTGCCCGACGACACCGAGCGGCTCGTGGAAGTGGTACGCGACGGTGTCTTCGTCGATCTGGCTGAGCGAGCCCTCCTGGGCGCGCAGGACGCCGGCGAAGTAGCGGAAGTGGTCGATCGCGAGCGGGATGTCGGCGGCGAGCGTCTCGCGCACGGGCTTGCCGTTCTCCCACGTCTCGGCCACCGCGATCTTCTCGAGGTGCTGTTCCATGCGGTCGGCGATTCTGTTGAGGATCACAGCGCGCTCGGCCGGCGTGGTCTTCTTCCACGACGCGAACGCCTGCCAGGCGACGTCGACGGCGCGGTCGATGTCTTCGACGGTGCCTCGACCCACCTCGCAGAACGGCTTTCCGGTGACGGGCGTGATGTTCTCGAAGTACTGCCCCTTGACGGGTTCGACGAACTCGCCGCCGATGTAGTGCCCGTAGCGGGCGCGGTACTCTGCAACGGCTCCGCGCTGACCGGGAGCGGCGTAGACGCTCGAGACGCCCTCTTCGACGATGGTCATGTCATCTCCTCGACTCCCCGCAGCGCCGATGCTGCGGTGGTGCCGGGCACGCTACGCCCCGCTACGTTGCAACGCGTTGCACGGCTCGGCGGGGAGGATGCCGCGCACTAGCGCTACGCGAATTGTGAGCGCTAACATTCGAGCGTCGTCAGTGCTGACGGCCATGCAACGACGCATACGAGAGGTTCCCCCGTGCCCGCATCCGCTCGCCCGGCGCCCTGGCGCCGACACCATCCCTGGACGCTCGCCGTCCCGATCGTCGCCGCACTCGTCGCCGCGCCGCTCATCGTCCCCGCCGCAGCTCAGGCAGTTGGCCCACTCCAGCATTCCGGGCAGGTCGCGTTCGTCGACACCCCCGACGGTCAGGCCGCGCAGGCGGCGCTCGACGCGCTAACCGTCACGAACATCGACGACGTGCGCGGCAACCTCACGCTGCCGACGACCTCGCAGGGACTCGACGTGACCTGGTCGTCGGCCGACACGAGTGTCATCACCGCTGACGGCATCGTCACGCGTTCCGAGGAAGACACCACCGTCGCGCTCACGGCATCCGTCACGAAGGGCGCGACGACGCTCACCCGCTCCTTTCCGGCCGCAGTGCGCAAGGCCGCGAACATCGGAGCCTTCGAGGGCTACACGTTCGCCTACTTCACGGGAAACTCCGTCGCGGGCGAGAACATCTACTTCGCCGCCAGCAACGGCAACGACGCACTGTCGTGGACCGAGCTCAACGGCGGCGAGCCGACGCTCACCTCCACGGAAGGCGAGAGGGGTCTGCGCGACCCGTTCCTCATCCGCTCGCCCGAGGGCGACACGTTCTACCTCATCGCCACCGACCTCTCCATCGGCCGCAACGGCGACTGGGGTCGAGCACAGACGCAGGGTTCGAAGTACCTCGAGGTGTGGGAGTCGCATGACCTCGTCACCTGGAGCGAGCAGCGCCACGTCCGCGTCGCCCCCGACAACGCGGGCAACACATGGGCGCCCGAGGCCTATTACGACGAGGCACTCGGCGAGTACGTGGTGTTCTGGGCATCGTCGCTCTTCGGCGAGGACGACCCGAACCATACGGGCAGCTTCTACCAGACCATGATGTACGCGACGACCCGCGACTTCACGACGTTCAGCGAGCCGAAGGTCTGGCAGGACTTCGGAGCATCGCGCATCGACTCCACGGTCCTCAAGGACAACGGCACCTACTACCGATTCACGAAGGATGAAGCCAGCACGACCGGATGCCGCGACATCATCCAGGAGTCCTCGACCAGCCTGACCGCCGTCGATGACCGAAGCGATCCCAGCTGGAACGCAGCCGACCCCGCCTGGAAGCTGATCGACAGCTGCATCGGTCGCGATGCCGGACTCGGCGCCGTCGAAGGCCCCACCATCTTCGCGGCCAACCCCGGCGACACCTCCGGGTCGAACTACTACCTCTTCGTCGACGAATACGGCGGACGCGGCTACATCCCCCTGGGAACGGATGACCTCGACGCGCCGGACTGGCAGGTGCCCGCGAGCTACCGCCTGCCCGCGAGCCCGCGCCATGGCACAGTGATGCCGGTGACCGCGGCCGAACTCGAAGCGCTGCGCGCCAACCTGCCGCAGCCCCTCGCGGCGAACGAGAAGGGCGAGCTGCTGCGCTACGACTTCACGGATGCCGCGGGCGCGGTGCTTCACGACCGTTCCGGCGCCGGGCGTGACGCCCAGGTACGCGGCGGTGCGACGTTCACCGACGGCGCGCTCACCTTCGACGGCACCGACGACTACGTCGACCTGCCCGACAACGTCCTCGTCGGCGTCGACGACATCACGGTCGAGGCCGAGCTGCGGATCGACCCGGCCCAGCGCACCCCGTACTTCCTCTACGGTTTCGGCAACACCGGCGCTGACGGTGCCGGCAACGGCTACCTGTTCTCGACCGGCGACCAGTACCGCGCGGCACTGACCACCGGCAACTGGAGCGGCGAGCAGAACGTCACCTCGGGTGCGGCGCTTCCCCGCGACCGCTGGGTGCACCTCACCTACACCCTGAGCGGGAACACGGCACGGCTGTACCTCGACGGTCAGCAGGTCGCCGAGAACACGAACGTGACGGTGCGCCCCGGTGACATCGGCGGCGGCAGCACGCTGGCGAACTACCTGGGCAAGTCGGTCTACAACGCCGACAACCTGTTCCGCGGTCAGATGCGCGAGTTCGCGCTGTACAACCGCGCGTTGACCCCCGAAGAGATTGTGCAGAACTCCGGCAACTCCGGCGCGCTCGGTGCCGTCAGCCTGCAGGATGCCGATGCACTCAAAGTCGCGCCGATCGTCGACACCGACGCCCGCACGGTCCTGTTCCCGGTGAACCGCGGCACGGATCTGACGCAGCTGCGCCCGGTGTTCACCACGGCATCCGGCACGACGGCCACGCCCCCGTCGGGCACGGTCCTCGACCTGAGCAAGCCCGCCACCGTCACGCTCACGACCCCCGGACAGCCCGACGTCGTCTGGACGCTCGAGGCCGTGGAGATGAAGAGCCCGGTGCTGCCGGGGCTGTACGCCGATCCGAACATCGCCGTGTTCGGTGACACCTATTACATCTACGCGACCACCGACGGCACCCCCGGCTGGGGCGGCAACACGTTCTACGTCTGGACGTCGAAGAACCTGATCGACTGGACACGGTCGGACGAGCCCATCCTGACGCTCGACGGCGCGAACGGGAACGTTCCGTGGGCCACCGGGAATGCGTGGGCTCCGACGATCATCGAGAAGGGCGGAAAGTACTACTTCTACTTCAGCGGTCACGAGCCGAACGCGAACCGCAAGATGATCGGCGTCGCCGTCGCCGACAGTCCCGAAGGACCGTTCACCGCGCAGGCGGAGCCGATGATCACCAACGACGAGGCCGTCAACAGTGGTCAGGCGATCGACCCGGCCGCGTTCACCGACCCGGGGACCGGCAAGTCGTACCTCTTCTGGGGCAACGGACGCCCCGTCTACGGCGAGCTGTCAGACGACATGCTGAGCGTCGAGGACGGGACGATCACACCGATCGACGGACTGGTCGACTTCCGTGAGGGACTCTTCCTGAACTACCGCGACGGGACGTACCACCTGACGTACTCGATCGACGACACCGGTTCGGAGAACTACCGCGTCGGTTACGCGACGTCGACCAGCATCGACGGACCGTGGACCTACCGGGGCCTCCTGTTGCAGAAGGACCCGTCGCAGGGGATCCTCGGCACCGGCCACAGCTCGATCATCAACGTCCCGGGAACGGACGAGTGGTACATCGCCTACCACCGGTTCGCCATCCCCGGCGGCAACGGCACCAACCGCGAGACGACGATCGATCGCCTCGAGATCGGTGAGGACGGGCTGTTCCAGACCGTGACGCCGACGCTCGCGAGCGTCGACCCGCGCGAGGTGCCCGGCACGACCGAGCCCAACCCGACGGAGCCCAACCCGACCGAGCCGAACCCGACCGAGCCCGGCACCGCGGCCCCGATCGTGTCGGTCTCGGCCACGACGGTCGAGCGCGGACAGGCCGTGCGGGTGACGGTCACCGGTCTCGAGGCCCGCGAGCAGGTCACCGCCGAGCTGCGGAGCGACCCGATCCGGGTGTCGGGCATCCCGGCCGCCGATGCGAACGGGCGCGTCGCGTTCGACGTCCGCATCCCCGCCGATCTGGACACGGGCGCCCACACGATCGTGGTCTTCGGTGCCGACGGTCAGGTGATCGACAGTGCGGCGATCACCGTGGTCGCCTCCGGGCAGCTCGCCGTCACCGGCGCTCAGGCGCCGCTCGGTGGCGCGCTGCTGGCTGCGCTCCTGCTCGTCGCGGGAGGCGTGCTGTGGTCGGTTCGGCCCGCACGCCGGGCAAGCGCCGCCTGACACCGGCGCCCACCGACGCCAACGGGCGGCGGCCTTCTCCAGAAGGTCGCCGCCCGTTTCGATCGCGCTCAGTGCCGGTTGCGTCGCGTGACGAATCCCTCGGCCTGCTTCGATTCGTGGGCCACCCGGACGCCGTAGCGATAGGCGAGCTTGCCCCCGAGCCATCCCGACGCGCTGAGGGTCAGCAGGCTCACGGCGCTGAAGATGACGCCCGCGATGGGGATGTCGTCGGTCGACGTCCGCAGGAAGAGCTGGAACAGGTACGCGCCGCACACCACGAAGTTCAGCCCCATGTGGATCGTGGCGGTGCTCGACGAGCGCGTCCGATCGGGGATGCGGAGGTAGTCGAAGATGCCCAGCACGATAGCCACGACACTGCCAACCAGCCCGATCCCGATCAGGACGCGCGAACCCACGGCATACGGCGTCGGGTCGGCGACGATCAGGCCGATGATGTCGAAGACGAAACTCGCGATCCACGCCCCGATCGGGATCGTGACGGCGATCGGGTGGAACGGGTGTCCGTAGGGGCCGGCGAGGGGGTTCGCGGGCCGCTTGTCGGGACGGGTGTCCAGGTCGGTCATGATCTCTCCTCGGTCAGGGCAGCGGTTCCAGGCCCTCGGCCTGGGTCGTCTCGGTCGCGACGCGGACGCCGTAGGTGTGGGCGAGCTTCCCGCCCAGCCACCCCGACACCGAAAGAAGGGCGAGTCCACCGAAACTCGCGATCATCGCCAGGGTCGGCACGGTCTCCTCGTCGACGCGAAGCGCGAGGCTTCCTGCGAACACCGACATCGCGATGAGGTTGAGGATCATGTGGGTCAGCCCCGTCGCCCGCGCAGGGGTGCCCTTCGGGATGCTGCTCCAGTCGATCAGCCCCAGCACCGACGCGACGACGGCGCCCAGAAGACCGATCGCGATGAGGATGCGGGCGCCGAGGGCGAAGACGGCGGCATCCGGACTCATGACGGCGATGACGTCGAAGACGGATGCCGACACCCAGGCGCCGATCGGCAGGATGATCGCGATCGCGTGGAAGGGGTGCCCGTAGGGCCCCGCGATCAGCGACCGCGGATACTTCGCACGCGTCAGGGGTGCGGTGTCGACCATGGCGTCTCCTCTCGTCCGACGCCCCGACCGTACGGGTTCCCCGGGGTACGACACGTACCGGGTTGACAAGCCCGGCGCGCGACCTCTACGGGCGGCCGCGCAGGGCCCGCTCGACAGCATCCAGCAGCGAGCGGTACCTCGGTGACGAGGCGAGATCATCGAGCAGCACGGTTCTGCCGTCGGCATCCGCCAGCGGAACCTGCCAGTTCGGGTACTCGTCGTCGGTGCCGGGCTGATTCTGCACGCGCTTCTCGCCGACGGCATCGACGAGCGAGACGCCCAGCAAGCGCGATGGCGATGCGGCGAGGAAGACGTGCAGAGCCTCGACGACCTCCTGCTGGCTCGCGCCGTCGGAGATCAGCCCGCGAGAGCGCAGCTCCGCCAGCATCCGGTCGCGCTCGCGCTCGAAATCGGCGAGCTCGTCGTCGACCGACCTGGTCAGCAGGCCGAGCCGGGCGCGCAGGGCGACGTGCTCGCCGTCGAGGTAGCCGGCCGTCGGCGGCAGGTCGTGCGTGTTGACGGTCGCGAGCAGGTCGGTACGGTAACGCTCGGGAGGCAGCGGTCCCCCGTCGTCGTCGCTCTCGAACCACAGGACCGAGGTGCCGAGGATGCCGCGCTCGGCGAGATAATCGCGCACCCACGGCTCCACGAGGCCGAGGTCTTCGCCGATGATCACCGCACGGGCTCGCTGGGCTTCGAGAGCCAGCACGCCGATCATGGCCTCGTGGTCATAGCGAACGTACGTGCCTTCGCCCGGCCCGAGCCCCTCTGGAATCCACCACAAGCGGAAGAATCCGAGGATGTGATCGATCCGCAGGGCGCCCGCGTGCCGCAGCAGCGACCGGAGCATGTCACGCAGCGGCGCGTAGGCATGCTCGGCGAGGGCACGCGGCAGCCACGGTGGCTGATTCCAGTTCTGGCCCTGCTGGTTGTACATGTCGGGAGGTGCGCCCACCACGACGCCCGGCGCGTACAGATCACGGAGCGACCACGCGTCCGACCCGGTCGTCGAGACGCCGACGGCAAGGTCGTGCATGATGCCGATCCGCATTCCGGCGGCAGCCGCGGCGGCAGCCGCGTCGCCGAGCTGCTCGTCGACGATCCACTGCAGCCACACGTGGAACGCGATGCGCTCAGCCAGCTGTTCCCGCAGCGCACCCACCGCGGGGTCATCGATTGCGATTCCGTCCGGGAGCCGGTCGCCCGTTTCCGTTTCGTGCTCGCGCAGCGCGCACCACAGGGCGAAGTCGGCGAGTGCCGACCCCTCCCGCCGCGCGAAGGCGTCACGCTGCGCGCGTCGGGCGGGAGAGAGCTCGACGTCATGAACGAGCGCGAGCGCCTCTCGTTTCGCGCTCCAGACCGCATCCCGATCGATGCGCTCCGCGTCCGTGTTGGCGGCGGCTGCGTCCCGCTGCAGCCGGTGGAAGCGATCGAGACCGGACTCGGAGAGGTATGCCGCTTCCCGAATGAGCTCCGGGCGGACGTACAGCGGCGCGAGGAATCGGCGCGACGACGGCAGGTAGGGCGACGGCTCGACAGGCGTCGTGACCTCCGCGGCGTGCACCGGGTTGATCAGCAGATAGTCGGCGCCCGACTCCCCCGCGATCGCAGCGAGGTCGGCGAGGTCGGCGAAATCGCCCATCCCCCACGATCGCCGCGACCGCACCGAGTACAGCTGCGCCATGAGTCCCCACGAGCGCTGGCCCGGTTCGGCGGGTGGCGGTGTGAGGCGTTCCGGCGTGACGATCAGCGCCCCACTGTCGTGCACATCGCCTTCCCCGCCGTACTGGCGCACCTGGACCGTGTGCCATCCCAGCGGGACATCCTCGGGCACCGGCACGCGCACCCGCCAGCGCGTCCGGCCGTCGACCGTGCGCGCGACCGGCTGCTGAGCGGGTATCGAAAGGGGACGCACCGAGCCGTCTTCCAGCACGATGGCCACCTCGACGTCATTGCCGTCGGCGACATGCAGCTCGATCGTCCCACCACCCCGGCGCACGACGGTCGAGGCGGGTACGAGCCGCCGCCAGGGTTCGGCTATCGACTCGGCGAGCGCCTGCTCGGCTGCCGCGTCGTCATCCGCGACCACACCCATGGCCGCCAGCACCGCACGGAGGGTGGTGGCGGGCACATCGACATGCTCGCCCGAGAAGGACGAGTATTCGGTGGCTATGCCGTATGCCCGGGCGAGCGAGACGAGAGCCGGCGTCGGGGCGTCGTCGGGGGTCGCATCGGTCATCGTCTTCTCCTCTTCGCCACGTCGGTCACGATCCCGTCACCCGCTCGAAGACTCCCGGGTAGCTCAGGACGAAGCCGTCATCATCGACGGTGAGCGTGCGCCGGAAGTCGCGATCCCGCGACTCGAAGCAGTAAGCGCGCGGCCCGACGCGCGTGTAGCGCTGGCGCCCCAGAGCGACATCCAGCGACGGCACCTGCACCCACGCAACCTCGACGTCGGCTCGGCCGCCCACGGCGAGCCGAAGCCGTCGGATCGGAAGAGCGTTGGTGGCCGGCGTGGCCGTGATGTCGATGTCGGTCGCACCGGCGAGATCGGGACGCTCCTCACCGTCGACCGACCACACGCCGTCCACGAGTTCGACGTGAAGTGTCCGCCCGCCCGACTCGATCGCCGCGTGATGGAACAGGCCGTGCTCATCGATTCGCACCGCATAACGACAGGGTCCGTCTCCGCCATCGACCTCTCCGACGATGCGGATGCCGTCATCGGAATACTCCGCGGTACACCGGTCGAGCGTCTCGACGGATCCGATGCTCGTCCATGAGATTCGTGTCGTCCTCATCGGTCGCCTCCTCCGATGTTTCACGTGCAACATCGTCCGGCCATCCTCCCAGCGGCTGCGCCACGACGAAACGGTCAGTCCGCGGGGTTGCCGAGGGAGGTCAGTCGTGCGACGATGCCCGCCCGTTTCGGCGACCGTGCCGGAAGCAGCTGCAGGCAGAGACGCAGGACATCGACGTCGTCCGCGCCATCGTCTGTGTCGGCGTACTCCAGCAGCACGTCCACCGATGCCTCCGCCAGGAGAGCCTCACGCAGAGAGGCGCGAAGCCGATCACGAACCTCCTCCGTCCCGGGAGCGCTCGAGTCCGGCAGAACCGGGCCCGCGTACGCCGCGAGGGCGACGCGGTGAGCGCCGCGGTCGAGCAGGGACGCCACCTGTTGCGCGTCGGTCTCGAGCTCGGCCGGAAGGCGGTAGGGCCGCGACAACGGCACGAGGTGCGGGGCGGCCTGCTCGAGCACCCGCCGTAGCCGAACCATCTCGGGTCGAAGAGTGTCCGTCGCGTCGGGACCGTAGACGAGCTCGGCGAGTCGCTCCGCCGAAAGCCCCTGACGGTAGGTGGCGAGCATCAGCAGGATGTCGGCGTGCCGAGCCGACACCTCGACGATCCGCTCTCCGGAGGCATCAGTAGTCTCCAGGAGAGCGCGATCGCGACCGAGCACACGCAGGGTCGAGGCGGTCGGTGCTGCGGCATCCCGTCGACGCTGCCGGGCGAAGCCGCGTGGCGGGTCGGCCCGGGAACGCAGTCGCGCCACCAGGAGTTCACTCTCGATCGCCCGCGCCGTCGCGTCGACGAGGAGTCGCGCCTGCGGCGTGGCCGCCTCCGCCCGACCGGTCACGTCGATGACGCCGATAAGTCGGCGGGTCTCGGGGTCGTGCACCGGTGCAGCCGTGCATGACCAGGGCTGCACGAGGCGGTTGAAGTGCTCCGCCCCGCGGATCTGCACCGACCGGTCGAGCTGAAGCGCCGTCCCGGGCGCCGAGGTGCCGACGGCGGATTCCGACCAGTTCGCCCCCGCCACGAAGCCCATGTCGCCGGTGAGGGTCCGCACGCTGGTGTCGCCTTCGACCCACAGCAGACGGCCGGCGGCATCCCCCACGGCGACGACCACTCCGGAATCAGTGCTCGGCACGAGCAGCGCACGGACCATGTCCATGACCCCGGCGAGCGGGTGGGCGCTACGGTATGCGGCCAGCGCTCGTTCGTCGAACTCGAGCGGTGGCAGTGCCTCGGCGCGGACGAGGTTCGCCATCGAACGGCGCCACGATTCGCGGACGAGCGACCGGACGTCGTTCAGTCGACGCTCGGCGTCAGCCCCGGCCAGCAGCTCGTCGCGCGCGCGTTCGATCAGCAGACGGGACGACTCGGGAGCGACATCCCATTTCGCGGACCACGACGAGGACACGGACGACTCCGATCGGCGGTGAAGGAGCGCCCTCAGCCTAAGCCGGACGAACCCGTCGCGGTAGGGCTGACCGCGGTCGTCAGCCGTCCGAGCGTGCGGCCCACCACTCGCGCAGACGCTGCTCCGCCGCATCCTCGCCGATCATCCCCTCGTCGAGGCGGATGTCGAGGAG
Organism: Microbacterium sp. BDGP8; assembly: GCF_029991045.1. Lineage (NCBI taxonomy): Bacteria > Bacillati > Actinomycetota > Actinomycetes > Micrococcales > Microbacteriaceae > Microbacterium > Microbacterium sp. BDGP8. Next base: position 3,279,305 of record NZ_CP120712.1, read on the forward strand.
GAACCGGTACGCCTCACCCACCTCACGCCCCGGACGGATCCCGAGGATCTCCTGGATGCGGTTGCCGTCGAGCTCCGGGCGCATGGCGCCGAGCTCCTCGGCCGCGGCCAGCTCGTCGATGCGGCGCTCGATGTCGTCGTACGCCGACTTCAGGCGGGCGGCCTTCCGCTTGTTCCGCGTCGTGACATCGGCGCGCGTGAGGATGTGGAGTCGCTCCAGCTCGTCGCCCGCGTCACGGACGTACCGCCGCACGGCCGAGTCGGTCCACGCGCCCTCGGAGTACCCGAAGAAGCGCAGGTGCAGTTCGACCAGACGGCTCACCGACGAGATCGTGTCGGAGTCGAAGCGGAGGGCCTGCAGGCGCTTGCGTGCCATGCGTGCGCCCTTGAGGTCGTGGTGGTGGAAACTCACTCCCCCACCGGGCTCGAGCTTGCGCGTCGCGGGCTTGCCGATGTCGTGGAGGAGCGCCGCGAGGCGCAGCACCACGTCGGGCTCCGCGCCGGGATGCCGTTCGTGCTCGAGCTCGATCGCCTGGCGCAGCACCGTCAGCGAGTGCTCGTAGACGTCCTTGTGGTGATGGTGCTCGTCGATCTCGAGGCGCAGCGCCGGCACCTCGGGCAGCACGAGCTGCATGAGGCCGGTGTCGACGAGCAGTCGGATGCCGCGCGCGGGGTCGTCGGTGCGGAGCAGCTTCACCAGCTCGCCCTGCACCCGCTCGGGGCTCACGATCGAGAGCGTCTCGCGCAGCTCGGTCATCGCCTGCTCGGTGGCGGGATCGAGCGAGAAGCCGAGCTGGGAGGCGAAGCGCGCGGCGCGCAGCATCCGGAGCGGGTCGTCGCCGAAGCTCACCGCGGGATCACTCGGCGTGCGCAGCGTCGTCGCGACGAGGTCCTCGACTCCGCCCGTCGGGTCGACCAGGGATGGTCCCGGAACGCGCAGGGCCATCGCATTGACGGTGAAATCGCGGCGCGCGAGATCTTGCTCGAGGGTGTCGCCGAACTCCACCGTGGGCTTCCGGGTCAGTCCGTCGTAGCTGTCGGCGCGGTAGGTCGTGATCTCGATCTGCTCGCCGCGCACCTTCGCACCGATCGTGCCGAAGGCGCGTCCGATGTCCCACGTCGCGGTGGCGAGAGGCTCGACGACCCGAAGGATGTCGTCGGGTCGGGCGTTCGTGGTGAAGTCGAGATCGTTGGTCGCGCGTCCCAGCAGCGCATCGCGCACGGGCCCCCCGACGATGGCCAGCTCGAAGCCCGCGCGCTCGAACGCGTCGGCGAGCGCCGAGACGACGGGAGACGCTGCCAGGGCACCCAGGCGCGCGACACCCTCGGCCATGTTCAGCATGCCTCCGAGCCTACCGGCCCTCCCCCGGAGCTCCCGAGTCCGCGATCAATCGGCGAAACGCAGGAAACCCGTGAACAGCAGCTCGCGCACGCGCGGCAACAGGTCGGCACGCAGGGCGACGGCGTCCACGTCGAGCAGGTCGGCGATCGCCGCGACGAGCACACCGACCGGCAGATCACCGTCGCTGGCCCCGACGAGGGCGGCGAGCGCGGGATCGACGTCGAGCACCCGGCCGAAGCCCGCTCCCTGACGCAGTTCGATGACCTGAGGGTCCTCGGCTCCGGGAACGTGATGGCGGGCCTCGGTCACATCTGGCGCGACCCGCAGCACCGCCGCATCCAGATCGGCGTCCGTCATGCTCGAGAGTCGCTGCCACGCGCTGAGCGACTCTCCGATATGCGGGCCGAGGGCGCCGGGGATGTTGCCTGCGATGCGCTCGTATCGGGCGAGCGTGGGGATGACGGTCGGGCGGTGCAGCGTGATGTAGCCGAACCCCACGGCGATGACCCCCCGCGCGGCGAAATCGTCGAGCCACGCCTGCACGAGCGGCGCATACGCCGGTGACCCCGGAGCGGTGCCGCCGTCGCGGACCCAGAGTTCGGCGTAGGCGAGCGGGTCGAGCTGTTCACGCTCGACGACCCAGGCATCCAGGGCCACCGGCGACTCCGACACCCAGGAGCGCACGCGATCGAGGCCGTCCTCGCCGGCGCGGTACTCCCAGTTGCCGAGCAGCTGCGCGACACCGCCAGGAGCGAGCACCGGACCGACGCCGCGCACGAAAGCCGCCACGAGGTCGTCGCCCGACATCCCGCCATCGCGGTACTCGTACGCGGGGACGCCCTCCACGCGCGGCGTGATCACGAACGGCGGATTGGAGACGACCCGCTCGAACTGCTCGCCGGCGACCGGCTCGAACAGGCTGCCGGCCCGCGTCTCGATCCCGTCGACGTCGTTGAGGAGTGCGTTCAAGCGCGTGAAGGCGAGAGCGCGCTCAGAGACGTCCGTGGCCACGACCCTGTCACCCGCGCGCCGCGCGCGAAGAGCCTGGATGCCGCACCCCGTGCCGATGTCGAGCACGCGCCCGACCCGTGACGTCAGCTGCAGTCCCGCGAGTGTCAATGACGCACCGCCGACGCCGAGAACATGACCCGTGGGCAGCGGGCCGCCCACTGCCGCCTCGTCGAGATCGCTCGCGATCCACCAGTGGCCCTCGCCCGCGGCATCCGCGATGTCCTGCGGGCGCACCAGGGCGTCGGGAACCACGAGATCACCCTCGAGGTGCGCGAGTCCGAGCTCTGCGAGCCCGGTGGCTCCCAGAGACGGCAGTGCGGCATCCACCGCAGCGCGCGATGCCGGCCCGCCCAGGAAGAGCAGCCCCGCCAGCACTGCCAGGGCATCGGAGCGCCCCGTGAGCACGCGACGGGCGGGCTCGACGAGTCCGTGACCCACCGCGGTGTCGACCATCCCTCCCCAGAGGGCTCGCACGGCGTCGGCGCGGTATCCCGCGGCATCCAGGTCGGTACGGAGAGCCGCGCAGCGGCCGGCCTCGGGGTACAGGGTCACTCGACCATTCAACCCTGCGACGCGCGAAAAGCCGCAGGCCCGGCCCGCCTCGGATGACGCACAGCAGGGCCGCCCTAGACTCTGTGCGACCCTGCGGTCGGGTATCGCAGCGGGTCGAGAGCCGCCATGACCGACATTTCCCCTGCCACCACACGCGCCCGTCGCGGCCGTCGCGGTGCCCGCGTGCTCGGCTGGCTCGCCGCTGCCGCGATCGCGCTGGCCCCTCTCGCCTCTCCGGCAGCCGCTCTCGCCGATTCCCCGCCGAGCCCGGCGCCGACCCCGACGGCCAGTGCGACGCCCGGATCCCCCGGCATCGCCTCGCTCATCGCCGCTCCCGCGAGCGGCGGCATCGTCGCAACCGGCGCGGACGCCGTCATCTCGGTCGACCAGCGCAACGGATCGCCGCGCGCGCTGCCCGCCGGCGCGCTGTCGGTGACCTTGTCACGCTCGGCCCTGACCTCCCCACAGGCGGTCGTCGACTGGCTGCGGCCCGACGCTGACGCTGACGAAGCCCTGCCGGCCTTCGAAGAGGTCGCGCGCGCCGACGTCGCCGAGCTCCCCGCGGGTGACGAGCGCGCCACCGACGTATCGATCCCGGCGACCGAGAAGAACCTCGTCGGTCTCGCCCCCGGCGTGTACCCGATCGCCGTGTCGGGCCCCGGCGGCTCGGCGCGCACGGTCATCACCGTGCCCCGTCCCGACGCCCCGGCACGCACGGCGACCGTCATCGTCCCCATCACCGCAGGGGCCCGCACCACAGGCCTGCTCACGGCGACCGAGCTCACGGAGCTCACCGCCGAAGACGGGGCGCTCAGCGCGGTTCTCGACGCCGTCACCGGGACGACTGCGGTTCTCGCGATCGATCCCGCGATCGTGGCGTCGATCCGCGTGCTGGGCTCGGGTGCGCCGGCAGATGCCGTGGGCTGGCTCACGAGCCTCATGGCGCTTCCCAACGAACGCTTCGCCCTGCAGTTCGGCGACGCCGACCTCGCGACCCAGGTGCACGCCGGCCTGACAGCCCCGCTCGAACCCACGACGCTCGAGCCGTACGCGGACCCGGCGAACTTCAGCGCCGCAGCGGGTTCCACCGCTCCCGCCAGCGTGCCCGACACGCGTCAGCTCCTCGCGGTCGGAACCGCGGCGAACACTGTTCGCGACGTCTTCTGGCCCGCCAGCGGCACCGCCGGCGCGAACGTCGTCACGACCGTCGACGCTCAGGCCGGAGCGGATGCCGACGCGCTGATTCTCGTGCCGTCCGACACCGTCTCCGGGGGCGATGGCGGGGTTCGCGCCGCTATCGGTGACGCCGACCTGCTCGTGTACGACCAGGTGGTCTCGGCCGAGCTGGCGCGCGTCGCCGCGGCATCCGACGACGCACCGGTTCGCAACGCCGAGCTCGCTGCGGCGAACGCGCAGGTCGCCCTGAGCGGCGACCGCCCGATCGTGGCGACGATCGACCGTCCCGCGACGACCTCACGCGCGAGCGTCCGAGCGGCCATCACAGCGGTCACCGGCAGCCCGGGAGCGACGCCGACCTCACTCCAGGATCTCCGCGCCGCCGACCGTGCCCAGGTCACCGTTGCCGATATCCCCGCCGATGACGATCGCGTCGCAGCCCTGCAGCGCTTCCTCGCCGACGAGGAACGGCTCGCGACCTTCGCCACGGCCTTGGTCGAACCCGCGCAGCTGACAGCGCGGGAACGCACCGCCATCCTCCAGCTGATCGGCGACGCCTGGCTGGCCGAGCCGATCGGCTGGGCAGCGGCCGTGGCGCAGCACGAGGAGAACACCGAGAGCACGCTGGACGCGGTCGGCATCGCCAACCCCGGCACGATCAACTTCCTCGCGACGAGTGCCCCGATCCCTGTCACCGTGCGTAACGACCTGCCCTGGCCGGTCTCGCTCGTGCTCTTCGCCGAGACCGGCGACCCCCGCCTGATCGTGCAGAAGACGACGATCGTCGAAGCGGGCGCGCAGCAGAACACCCGCGTCGACGTGCCGGTCGAGGCACGCGTCGGAAGCGGCGAGACCACCCTGAGCCTGCAGCTGCGGAGCACGGCCGCCGTGCCGATCGGCGCGTCGGAGCGCATCGGCCTCACCGTGCGCGCCGAGTGGGAGTCGGTCGGCATCACCGCCATCGTCATCGTCGTCGTCGTCCTCATCGCAGGCGGCGTGATCCGGACGATTCTGAAGCTGCGACGTCGGCGGAGCGAGACCCCCTCCGGACAGAACGACATCCCCGAACAGCAGGAGAACACCGAGTGAGCGGAATCGGCCGGGCAGGAGCGGTCGTCGCCGCGGGAACACTCGTCTCCCGGGTCACGGGCCTCGTGCGCAACATCGTGCTCGCCGCGGCGCTGGGGACCGTGGGCGCCGGTGCGGCGGACGCCTTCACGCTCGCCACGCAGCTGCCCAACAACATCTACGCGATCATCTCCTCCGGCCTCCTGGCCGGCGTGATCGTCCCCCAGATCATCCAGGCGGCCAAGCACCGCGACGGCGGCAGCGCTTTCGTGTCCAAGCTGCTGACCCTCGGGGTGATCGCCCTGGCGGTGACGACGGCGCTGGCCGTCATCGCCGCCCCGTTGCTCGTGATCGCATACGGCGACAAACTCGCGCCCGAGACGCAGGCGCTGGCGCTGGCTTTCGCATACTGGTGCCTCCCCCAGCTGCTCTTCTACGGCCTGTACGCGCTGCTCGGCGAGATCCTGAACGCCCGCCGGGTCTTCGGGCCGTTCGCGTGGTCGCCGATCATCAACAACGTCGTCTCGATCGCCGGCTTCCTGGTGTTCATCTGGATGTTCGGCGTCCGTGAGGATGCCGCGGGCTGGACCCCGACGATGGTCGCGATCATGGGCGGCACAGCGACGCTCGGCATCGTGTTCCAGGCCCTCGTCCTGCTGCTCTTCTGGCGCCGTGCCGGGCTGCGCGTCCGCCCCGACTTCCATTGGCGCGGCATCGGGCTCCGCCACATCGGACGACTGGCCGGGTGGACGTTCCTCATGGTCGTCGTCGGTCAGATCGCCGGGCTCATCCAGACCAACATCGTCGGCTCGGCGTCATCGAGCGGCCCGTCGATCGCCGTCCTGTCATACGCCTGGCTCGTCTTCATGCTCCCCTTCTCGGTGATCGTGCTGTCGATCGGCACGCCGTACTTCACGCGCCTCAGCGAACACGTCTCCGCGAACCGGCCCGACGCACTGCGGGCCGATCTGAATTCGGCGACCCGCACCATCGGGATCTTCATGGTCGGAGCCCTCGCGGCGATCGTGGCGGCGATCGTTCCGATCTCCCGCGTCTTCACGAAGACCCCGGATGCCGCCCAGGCCTTCGCCTGGGTCCTCGCGGCGTACCTGGTGGCTCTCCTGCCGCTGTCGTTCCAGTTCGTGCTGCAGCGGACGTTCTACGCCCACCAGGACACTCGCACTCCCTTCTTCTTCACTCTCGCACAAGCGGTGCTGGTGGTCGTCACCGCCCTCATCGCTGCCGCGATCCTGCCCCTCGAGCACCTCGCTGTCGGCATCGCCCTCGGGCAGTCGCTCGCGAACGTCGTCCAGCTCGCTCTCGCCGTCATCCTGCTGCGACGCAAGATCGGTCCGCTCGGCCTCGGCGGAGCCGTCCGCGCCGTCGTCCGCTTCGTCGTCGCCGGCATCCCCGCCGCCGCCGTCGGCTGGCTCGTCTTCGCTCTTCTCGGCGGCAGCGCGGGCTGGGTCGCCGGCGGCTACCTCGGAGCCCTGTTCGGCGGAGCCGTCATCGGCCTGGCGACCCTCGTCGTCTACGTCATCCTCCTCGCACTCCTCCGTGCCCCGGAGCTCGGCACAGCCGTGCGCACGGTGCGCCGCATCCTCGGCCGCTGACACCCCTCCCCCACGGCCGCCGGGGAATGCCTCGCGGCTACCATGGGTTGGACGTGTCGGGGTATCCGCGACGCGGATTCCAGACCCCAGAAAGGGATGTCGACGTGCGACAGGTCATCATCATCGGATCCGGCCCCGCCGGTTACACGGCCGCGATCTACGCGGCGCGCGCGAACCTGAAGCCGCTGCTGATCGCGAGCTCGGTCGAAGCGGGCGGCGAGCTGATGAACACCACCGAGGTCGAGAACTTCCCCGGCTTCCCCGAGGGCATCATGGGGCCCGACCTCATGACCAAGATGCAGGAGCAGGCCGAGAAGTTCGGCACCGAGGTCCTCTACGACGATGTCGTCGAGCTCGACATCGACGGACCGGTCAAGAAGGTCACCCTCGGCAGTGGCGCCAGCCACGAGGCTGACAGCCTGGTCTTCGCGACCGGCTCGGCCCCGCGCAAGATCGGCATCGAGGGCGAGAGCCGCCTGTCGGGCCGTGGCGTGTCGTACTGCGCCACCTGCGACGGCTTCTTCTTCCGCGAGCGCACGATCGCCGTCGTCGGCGGCGGCGACTCGGCCATGGAGGAGGCGACGTTCCTGACGAAGTTCGCGTCGAAGGTCTACGTGATCCACCGTCGCGACGAGCTGCGCGCCTCGAAGATCATGCAGAACCGCGCCATGAACAACGACAAGATCGAGTTCATCTGGAACAGCGAGGTCGCCGACATCCTGGGCGAGGATGCCGTCACGGGTGTCGTCCTCCGCGACACGGTCGACGGCTCGACGCGTGAGCTCGCGCTCGACGGCATCTTCGTGGCGATCGGATACGACCCCCGCACGCACCTCGTGCACGGATCTCTCGACCTCACGGAGCACGGCACCGTCTGGGTCGACGGTCGCTCCTCGCGCACCTCCGTCCCCGGCGTCTTCGCGGCCGGCGACGTCATCGACCCGACGTACCGCCAGGCGGTCACCGCCGCGGGCAGCGGAACCGTCGCTGCACTCGATGTCGAGCACTACCTCGCCGCCCTGGGCGAAGCGTCCGAGCCCGCGGCCGACAGCTCCCCGCTCCGCGGTCGCCCTGACGAGGGCCTCGAGTCACTCGTCGCCGAGACCGAGACGAACGACGAGAGCGACGCGGCCTGACGGCCGCACCGCGGAACAATTCACCCGCCCACGTCGTTGACGTAGGCGACACCCTTTCGAAGGAGATCACCATGACCGCCAAGGCCACGACCGAGAGCACCTGGCAGCAGGACGTCCTCGACGCCGATGGACCCGTCCTCGTCGACTTCTGGGCCGCCTGGTGCGGTCCGTGCCGCATGGTCGGACCCATCCTCGACGAGATCGCCACCGAGCACCCCGAGAAGATCACGGTGCTCAAGCTGAACGTCGATGAGAACCCCAACCTCGCCATGCAGTACCAGATCACCTCCATCCCCGCGATGAAGGTCTTCAACAAGGGCGAGGTCGAGAAGACGATCATCGGCGCGAAGCCGAAGTTCGCACTCGAGCAGGACCTCGCCTCTTACATCGGCTGACCCCAGACACACGGAAGCCCCGGTCGGATCACTGATCTGACCGGGGCTTTTTCGTTTCGGTCCGCTGCTGTCGCGGTTCGTCAGGAGGCGTCGGCGCGCGTCGCTGCGTCCCACCGACGGTGCGGCTCACTGCCCAGCAGGCGCCATACGGCTCGGGTCAGTTCGGGGTGATCCATCGCGATCTGACGAAGGACGCGATAGTTGCGGGACGAGCTGGGGCGACCCCCGCCGTAAGCGGCGATGTTCTCGGCGCGCAGCATGAGAACGACGAGCTCGTCGACGGAGGGCAGCTCCTCCATGAACTCCCATGGGTCTTCGCCAGCGCGGAGCCGCTCCTCGACGAGGACGGAAAGTTCATCTGCTGCTTCAGCCCGCAGCAGCTCGACGCTGGCACGCCTGGGATTCCGCTCGTCTGTCACCGAACAAGCCTACGTCGCGCCACCGACATGGGGGTCAGCGTGCGCCGTACGCGTCCTCGCCCAGCTCGGCGAGGATGCGGTTCAGATCCTGAATGGTCGCGAAGTCCACGACGATCTGCCCCTTGCGCGCGCCGAGCGAGATCTTCACCTTGGTGTCGAGGCGGTCGCCGAGACGCCCGGCGACCTCGTCCAGGTGCGCGCGGACTCCCCCGGCCTTCGGCGCGGGGCGTCGAGTCCCCGCCGCCTCGATCGTCTTCGCCGCTGCTTCGGCAGCACGTACCGAGAGATCTTCGTTCACGATCTTGTCGGCGAGGCGCTGCATACCGTCCGCACCGTCGACAGAGAGGATCGCGCGCGCGTGGCCGGCACTGAGCACGCCGGCCGCAACACGCTGCTGGACCGGAACCGGCAGGCGCAGAAGGCGGATGGTGTTGCTGATCTGCGGGCGTGAGCGTCCGATACGGGTCGCGAGCTCCTCCTGGGTGATCCCGAAGTCCTCGAGCAGCTGCTGATAGGCGGATGCCTCCTCGAGCGGATTCAGCTGAGAGCGGTGCAGGTTCTCGAGGAGCGCGTCCCGGAGGAGATTCTCGTCCGACGTGTCGCGCAGCACGGCCGGGATCGCCGTCAGGCCGGCCTCGCGAGCGGCGCGGGTGCGGCGCTCACCCATGATCAGCTCGTACTTGCCGTCCTCGTTCGTGCGGACGACGACCGGCTGGAGCACGCCGAACTCGCGAACGCTGTGCACCAGTTCGGCGAGGTCTTCGCTGTCGAAGTGGGTACGGGGCTGCCGCGGGTTGGGCACGATCTCGTTCGGATCGACCTGGATCAGTGCGGTTCCGGGAATCGAGACGAGCTCGGGACCCTCCTCTGCCTTCACTTCTGCGGGCGCCGGCACCTCCGTGGCAGCTGTCGTCGTCTTACCCCCGGGGAAGAAGACATCGACGGGCCGGGCCTCGGTTGCCTCGGACGTGGGGATGAGTGCGCCGATTCCTCGGCCCAATCCGGTGCGCTTGGCCATCAGGCTTCTCCCTTGTTTCCTTGTACCGCCGCAGATGCACGCTGCGCGATCTCGACGGCTGCCTCGCGGTACGCCACCGCGCCAGCCGATTGCCCATCGTAGGCGATGACCGTTTGACCGAAGCTCGGTGCTTCCGAGACGCGAACCGAGCGCGGAATCACCGTGCGGAGGACCTCATTCGGGAAGTGCGACCGCACTTCCTCGGCCACCTGCTGGGCCAGACGGGTACGTCCGTCGTACATCGTCAACAGGATGGTCGACAGGTGAAGACGGCTGTTCAGGTGCTTCTGGATCATGGAGACGCTGCCGAGGAGCTGGCTCAGACCTTCGAGCGCGTAGTACTCGCACTGGATGGGGATCAGCAGCTCGTGCGCGGCCGTGAAAGCGTTGATCGTCAGGAGCCCGAGCGACGGCGGGCAGTCGATCACGACGAAGTCGATGCGGTCAACCACAGAAGCGAGGTAGTCCTCGACCGCCGTACGCAGCCGGTGCTCCCGCGCGACCTGCGAGACCAGCTCGATCTCTGCGCCTGCCAAGTGGATCGTGCTGGGCGCGCAGAGCAGATTCGGAGACTCGGGACTCACCTGCACGATGTCCGAGAGGGGGAACTGGTCGATCAGCACGTCGTACACGCTCGGGATGTCAGCACTGTGCGGCACGCCCAGGGCGGTCGAGGCGTTGCCTTGCGGGTCGAGGTCGATCACCAGCACGCGGGCGCCCAGCGAAGCCAATGCAGCAGCGAGGTTCACCGCGGTGGTCGTCTTCCCGACGCCACCCTTCTGATTAGAGACGGTGATGACTCGTGTATCGCCGGAAAAGTCGACCGAAACGGCGTCCAGGGCCCGGCGGCGGGACGAAAGATCCGCCAGTTCGCGCGCGAGCGGAGAATCGAACGTCAAGGACACGCGGCCCGATTCGGGTTCTGCCATTCGTTCAACTCCTCGGTTCGTGTTCTCACTTTACGGACGGCCTCTGGTGTTTCACGTGAAACGGCCGCCGACGATGTTTCACGTGAAACATGAGGTGGCAACATGCTGGACCCGCTGTTTCACGTGAAACATCACCGCACCGTTGCACGCAGGACGCGCGTGGGCTCAGCGAGGACAGACTCTCCGACCATCTCCACGCGCACATCACGCAGCTTGAAACGGCGGATCACCTTGTCGGCAGCGGCGATCTCCGCTTCAGCATTCGCGCCCTTCAGCAGGAAGAGCTCTCCCCCATCGCGAACGAGCGGCGCTGTGATCGGGACGAGCGTACGCAAGGCGCTGACAGCGCGAGCCGTGACGCCATCCAGCGTCCCAGCGCCGTTCCATTCTTCGGCGCGGGATCGAACGATCTCGACGTTGTCGAGGCCGAGATCTGCTACCTGCTCGGTGAGCCAGGTGACTCGTCGTTCCATCGTCTCGATGAGCACCCATTCGACGTCCGGTCGCGCGATCGCGAGCACGAGCCCAGGCAGACCCGCGCCGGATCCAACATCTCCGACACGGCCCGTGAAAAGTGGAGCCGCGGCCGCGCAGTTGAGAACGTGCCGAGTCCACAGTCTCGGCAACTCGAGCGGGCCGATCAGGCCGCGCTCCTCGCCGTGCGCTGCCAACGCAGAGGTGTAATGCCGGGCCAGGTCCACCCGAGCGCCGAACAGCGCCTCGACGGCACTCGTCGGCTCCGGCTCGATCACGGGTGTTTCACGTGAAACATCAGCCATGTCGGATGACGGTGTGGCGGTCTGCGCCTTCGCCGTACGACTCCGAGACGACTCCACGCTCAGACGCGATGTCATGAACCAGCTTGCGCTCGTAGCTGGACATCGCCGGCAGCGATGCCTGCGATGCACCGTCGTTGAGACGCTCGACGGCACGGTCGACGAGACGCTCGAGCTCGCGCCGGCGCGCGTCCCGCGATCCCCCGATGTCGAGGATGAGGCGTGAGAACCGTCCGGTCTTCGTCTGAACGGCGATCCGCGTCAGCTCCTGCACCGCCTGCACGACGTCGGGGTCCGACAGCACACGCAGCGCGCTCGGGTCGTCCGCCTCTACCGATACGTATGCCCGTCCGGCGCGCACGTCGAGGTTGAGGTCGCCGTCGATGTCGGCGATGTCGAGCAGGCCCTCGAGGTAATCAGCGGCGATGTCGCCTTCGTGCTCGAGCTCTTCGACTGTCGCGTCAGCGCGCTCAGCCGCCGGGGACTCCGTGGGGTTCGTCATGATTCCTCGCGTGGTTCGATCTGTGCGATGAGGGATGCCGGCAGGGTCAGCCCTGCGAGCCATCCTTGTTCGACTGCTTCTTCGCGCGCTGCTTGCTCATCGGCTGCTGGCGCTTCGGCTGAGCCGCGCGGGCACGCTCAGCCTCTTCGAGGAGTCGCTGCTGCTCAGCCTGGTACTTCTCCATGGACACGACGCGACCCTTGGCGTCGAGGGCCTTGCCCTTGCGTGCGAGGCGCTCCTCGCGGGCCTTCGCCGCCTCCGAGCCGGGGGTCGGCAGGTTGCGGATGACGATGAACTGCTGCGCCATGGTCCAGATGTTCGACGTGAACCAGTACATGACGACGCCGAGCGGGAAGAAGACACCGGAGAAGATGAACGCCAGCGGCAGCACGTAGAGCATGATCTTCTGCATCTGGTACGCCTGGCCGGTCTTCGCCTCGGGCGACAGGTTCTTCGAGATGATCTGCAGCTGGGTGATGAACTGCGACGCGATCATCAGCACGACGAGGATCACGAGGATGGTGACGGTTGCCGTCTGACCGAGGTTGATCGCCTCGATCATGTTCGTGTGAAGCGGCGCCACGTCGAACAGCTGCGCGTCGTAGAACTGCTTCGTGAGGTCGACGTTGAGGAGGCCGACACCGCCCACGCCCCACTCGGCGTGCTTCTTTACGTCACTCAGCGTGTAGAACATGCCGAGGAGGATGGGCATCTGCACCAGCAGCGGAAGGCAGCTCGACACTGGCGTCGTACCGTGCTTCTTGTACAGAGCCATCGTCTCGCGGCTCATGGCCTCGCGCGACAGCTGATCGCGCTTTCCGCGGTACTTCTCCTGGATCTTGCGCATCTCGGGCGCGAGCTCCATCATCTTGCGCTGACTCTTGATCTGCCGCACGAACAGCGGAATCAGGGCCGAACGCACGACGATGACCAGACCGATGATCGACATGACCCAGGTCGCGCCTGCGGCGGCCGGCATGCCGACAGCGGTGAGAACCCAGTGCCAGAAGACCAGGATCGCCTCGACCAGGAACTTGAACGGCCACATGATCGTGCTGAAGAAGTCAGCACCGCCGGGAGGAGGAGTCGTCGGGGTCGGCACGACGGGAGTCGGCGTGGCGAGGAAGAGATCCAGCACGGGATCAGTCCTTTCTCGGCGGCACGACGAAGCCGTGCCTGGTCAGGGTGTGGCGGAAGTCCCGATGGGCGGGGACGTCATCGACGCCCCCCTGCGCCCACGGGTGGCATCGGGCGAGCCGAGCGGCGGCGAGGGCGGAGCCCTTCACGAGCCCGTGCTGCTGCACGGCCCCCACCGCGTACGCGGAACAGCTCGGGTAGTACTTGCAGACGTCGCCGTACAGCGGCGAGACAACGGAACGGTAGGCGTGCAGCAGCGCGATCCCGGCATTGCGCGGAACGAGCGGCGCCGCGCGGAGCACGGATGTCGCGGCCAGGTGTCCCTCACCGACGGAAGCGGTGGGCAGCGTCGACCAGCTCATACCGCCGCTCGCCGTCGCAGACACCGTTCCACCTCGTCTCTCAGGTCAGCGAAATCCGAGCGCGCCGCTGAGGGGAGAGCTCGGATCACGATGTCGGCGCCCTCACGGACGTCGGGAAGCGCTTGCGCGCAAACGGCCTTCAGCCGTCGGCGCACTGTATTGCGCACGACGGCTGATCCGACTTGCTTGCTGACGATGAAACCGAACCGGGGAGCTCTGCTCGCACCGGTGGACACCACGTAGGTCACGGTGTGCGCACCGGCACAGCGAGCACCCCCGCGGACGACGGCCTTGTAATCCGCCCCGCGCGTGATCCGGTTTCCGCGCGCCAGCACAGAAGAGGCTGTGTCAGGCCGACAGCTCGGTGCGGCCCTTGCCGCGGCGAGCCGACAGGATGGCGCGACCGGCGCGGGTGCGCATGCGGGCGCGGAAGCCGTGCTTCTTGGCGCGGCGGCGGTTGTTGGGCTGGAACGTGCGCTTGCTCATAGGGATCACTCCGGATCGGCGGTCACCGGAACGCTTCAGACCGGGGACACGGGGGTACAGGACTGCCCTCGCGGGCATAAGTCAACCGACTAAGGGTACGTCGCGATGCCCGGTAACTCAAACCGGAGCGACGGGAACCCGCAATTATCCACCGCTGTACACAGGCCCTGGCGGCGACACGCGGGCCGGAACTACAGTGGATTTGGCGCTCCCGACACCGCATGACTAGCGTGTCACGGGCAGTTATCCACAGCTATCCCCAGTTTGGCGCGTAGCTGTGTGGAAAAGCATCGATCATCCGCGGGGGAACTCTTGGCTCAGCACGATCTCCCGGACGTACCG
>NZ_CP120713.1:0-49365 GCF_029991045.1 Microbacterium sp. BDGP8
TCCTTGCTTGAAGAACGGAACGAAAGCCAGGCCGATTCAAGGAGCAGCGGGTCCGCTACCGTGGCCGCAACGTCGTCGAGCGATGCTTCAACAAGCTCAAGCAGTGGCGCGGGATCGCGATGCGCTCAGACAAGACCGCACGCAACTACCGCGCCGGTCTCTGCCTCGCCGCGACACTCCACTGGCTCACCAGCAGCGTTCACTGAACATCGACGTCGACGTCTTCACCCTCGCTCGTCCGCTTCAATCGTGCCAGGTGGTATCGCCACCCCTCTTCGTGTTCCGCAGGCAAAGAGTGCGGAACACGAGCACGGGAGAATCCTGACTCGGTGAGCGTGACTAAGGTCCCCTGCCCGTGCGCTACGAGCTCTATCACGACGTCGAGAGGATGGTCCCAGCTCTGCTCGGTCCAATCGAATCCGAGAACATGCGGCTCGTCGCATCGCGTGACGCTCCCCGTCGCGCTTACCTGTTGGCCTTCCTCGACCCAGGTTTCGACGAGCGGCGAGCCGACCTCCGCCTCGAAGCGCATCTCGGGCCACCATGCGCCTCGTTCAGTCGTCAGGAATCGCCAGACGACCTCGACGGACGCATCAATGTCCGCAACCACCGTCACCGAACTACGAGTCACACGACCAAGCTATCGCTCCGGCCGAAGCCTTTAGCAACACGCCCTAGCGGCGTCATCCAATCAATGGTGTTCGCGGAAATCAAGCATCACCGAACGGATCTCCTGAAAAGAACGGAGTACCGCCCGGGTGTGTGGCCGATGTCGAAAGACCTAGCAGGAGGTATCAGCCAAGCGCAGGCGACGGTGCACCAAGCGGTCGCCGAGATCGGAGAACGGATCACTAGTCTTGACCGCGATGGGTTCGAAACTGCAGACGCAACTTACCTGCTGCGACCTCGCTCGTTTCTCGTTATCGGAAGGCTGTCGGAGTTCGTCAACGACTCGGGAACCCACCATCCCTCGAAGATCAGGTCCTTCGAGCTCGCCCGCCGCCACCTTCAGGAGCCCGAGGTGATCACCTTCGACGAGCTCCTCGCACGCGCTGAGTGGATTGTCGAGAACTCGGGATAGCAATGACTAACGACCAACAGCCACTCTCTCTCTTTCAAGATGACGACGACACAAGCCAACCAGCAACTACCGCGACCGTCGACCCGATGATGAGCGAGGCAACTCGCGGACAGCTCCGAGAGGCATTCGCGAATCTAGGCATCGTGACCGCGCGCGAGCAGTTCACCGTAGTGGCTGAACTCACCGGTCAGCGGATCACTTCGGTGGGGGAGCTCACACAGCGGCATGCACAAACGCTGTTGCTGAGACTGTCGCGACGCGTCGATGCTTCCGGCGCGCGGGTGACGGGCAACGCCTGGGCCGATCGTACCGAAGAGACGTGGATCGACAAGATGTGACGACCTGCCCGGCTCTATTGGCCTCGCTCTCCCGTGCCGATGAGAGTGGGAAAGGGGCTCACGTCGAGCATGTCGGGGAGAGTGGCGAGGGTGAACACTCGGCCATCGGTGTCGCGTACAACGGGTCCGAGAGTATCGTTCACGCGGGTCCAGCCGAGGCCCGCGAGAACAGCGAGTAGGGGAACGCCGCCGAGCCGTAGCGATTCCGCTCGGAGCCGTTCAAAGCGCAGCGCTTTGTCTCGGGCGGTGCCGCCGTCGTTGACGAGTTTGCACTCGAGGATGGCACGCAGGCTCCCCGAGCTGTCGTACACGACGAAATCGGGTGCCGGGGTGACGTGAAGCTCGAATCGCTCCACGATGTCGCCTTGGTTGTGGCTTCCGGTTCGGATGTGGGGGATACCGTTCTCAATAAATAGCTCCTCAACGGCATCCTCGAGAAGGTTCCCGCGCAGCGTAGACGTGGCGTCAAGGAGTTGCCGGAAGGCGCCGCCGTAGTGACGCTGGTGGAGCAAGGCCTCGTAGGGCACCCCATCTCGAGCGAGCTCGTGCACGCCTTCCCAGCCGCGTTCGGTGTCGTACTTCTCCTGCTTCCGGTGCAGGTCTCCGGGCGGGTCTCCGAAGAGACTGCCGTCCATCACAGCGAGGATCGTCTTTGCGATGAGTCTCGCCTGTTGCGGAGTGACAGCCGTTCCGCTGCGCTCAATGCTGTCAATCTTGCCCTGTGATACAGCCGGAATCTCAAGCGGCTCTGCGACGAGGCTGGTCGACTGTGCGAACTCCTTGCCAGTGAGCCCGAGGATCGTTCTGAACGCCAGAAGGGTCCGGGGGGTTGCGAGAATCGCGTCCGCGAGCGTCTGTTCTGACACGTCGGCGAATGCCGCGGTCGCCGCGCGTGCCGCAGCGTAGGCGCTTTGAAAAGTGGGCAGATCGTAGAACTCCATTGAGTGCACGTACGCGAAGTCCGGCGCCAGGTGAGGAACATACAGCTCGCGCGCGACGGCCGCATAGATCTCCTGGTACTGCGCGCTGCCGTGGTTCTGACTGATGAGACGGATCTGAGCGACGCGCTGATTCCACGTCTCGGTGTCTACGATCCGAGCAACGGTTTCTTCAATACTGGGCATCAGGCCAGCCCGAGCATCTGGCCGGGTACGTCGTTGTCGACGTCGGCCGCGATGCGCCGACGTGCTTCTATGGCGAACTGTTCGTGCAGCTCGATGCCACCGGCGAGGCGTCCATGCCGGCGCGCGACGACTGCAGTTGTGCCCCCGCCTGCGAACGGGTCGATGACGGTTCCGCCGTCCGGCGACATGGCCTTGACGAAAAACTCTGCGAGCCCCTCGGGCATAGCCGCCGTGTGCTTCACGCCCCGGTGCTGGTTGTAGGTCTGGCTGACGGAGACAACGTTGCCGGGGTCGGCGCCACCGTGACGATAGGTGCCCACGCGATCGCGGCCGAAGCCGGCTTCGGTGGTGCGCCGACCGTTCGTGTCCAGCCGACGGCGGGCGATTTCGTGGTCGGTCGTCTTGTATGGGACCCGAATCGCATCGAGGTCGAAGTACGGCTTCGCGCCACGAGCGAAGTGGAACACGTGCTCGAAGGCGTCCTTGGTGCGAGGGCCGAACTTGCCGGGAATCGCGTTGGGCTTCTGCCAGATGTACTCCTCAACCCAGCGCCAGCCCATGTTCTGCAACGCGATCACGAGCTGAAACACGTAGGGGTGCCGCTGCCCGCGCAGAGGACCGTCTTTAGCCACGCGGTTCTTGATATTAATGACCAACGAACCGGTATCCGCGCTTGCGTCATACATAGCCCGCGCGAAAGGCAAGAACCACTCAACATAGCGGTCCGGATGGATGCGACTGTAGGCGCGCTGATCCGCGTAGGGCGGCGAGGTGAAGAACAGGTCTACGCTCTTCGTCGGCAATGCCGGTAGCCACGCAGACGAGTCGCCCCAGGTGACGCCTTCCGCGAGGAGCTGCTGCAGTGCAGCGGCGGGATCAGAGGGCACGGCGGGCATGCCGCTCGGGACAACTTGGAGGTGCACCATCCGAGGGTATCGACTGTGCGCAACAGTCGACGCCGTCCGGCCCGGTGTGCCGATCCCAGCGCTCGCGCCTAGCCGCATCTCTCATGCGCTGAGCCGAGACGGAACCAAGGTTGAGTTCTGTGCAGTACCCCTTTTACTGAGTCGGCAACAGCCCGCGGTCGAGTGCCTGCTGCAGGAGCTCGGCGCGCTCTGCGAAGTTGCCGGCGCCTTCCATGGCGTGATGACCCAGATCCGGCATGGTGTTTGAGATCCCGGCCCTCTCGCCCTCGCCCACGTTGAGCCTGTAGAAGAACGACGCCGCGCCTTGGTAAGCCGCGCGAACCTCTTCATCACTCCCGGGATCGATAATGCTGGCGTCTGGGTCCCAGTGGCCGGCGGCGATCGCAACCTCTTCGAGATAGTCGGCGCGGTTGCTGAGCGCTCGGATGTATCGACGGATGGCGTCGGTAGCTGCGCGGTCACTCTGTCGGCGCTCTCTGCGATCTGCATGGCCGGTCGCGTACCAGGTCGCGCCGAACGCTGTCACAGCGGCGATAACGACGGGGACGAGCACGCCAGTGATAAACCACTCCACTCACATGACAGTAGCTTCCCCGGTCTGCCGATAACGATCGATTCCGGCACGAGCGCCGAGCGCACCGCGGGGATGTCGACACGCCGTGCCGAAACCCTGTGCCGAAACCCTCTTGTCCCGAAACCTCCTATAGACCGTTTTCGGGACAAGCTATAGAATAAATGCATGAAAGAGGGCAGGGCTCAGAAGACTGTGTTGGCGATCGCCGCGGGCTTCGCTGCCGTGATCGGCGCTTTCGTCGTCGTCGCGTACATGTCGACGGCAGTGCAGAGCTTTCCAGGCTGATGGCAGACCGCGCCGAGCAGGAGCGACGAGCACGAGAGCAACAGGAGGCCGAGGGATGACGAACGTCGTCGGCTACGCCCGTGTGTCCAAGCGGGACCAGAACCCCGCCGCCCAGGAGGCCGAGCTGCGCGCGGCCGGCGCTTCTCGAGTATTCGTCGACCAGGGCGAGTCCAGCCGCATCGCAGACCGCCCCCAGTGGCGCGCGTGCCTCGACTATCTCCGCGAGGGCGACACCCTCCTGGTGCGCCGCCTGGACCGTCTTGGGGGGACGGAGCGGATCATCATCGAGACGCTGCACGACCTCGACCGTCGCGGGGTGAACATCAGGAGCCTGACGGAGCCCATGATCGACACCACGACGCCGATGGGTCGCGCCTTGTTCGGCATGGTCGCCGTGTTCGCGCAGCTGCGCGTCGACACGATCCGAGAGAACACGATGCGCGGCCTGGCGCACGCGAAGGCTCAGGGACGGGTCGGTGGACGGCCGCCGAAGATGACTCCGGAGAAAATCGCTCAGGCACGACGCATGCGCGCGGAGAGCCATAGCCTGGACCACATCGCCGCGGTGCTCAGCGTTGGTAAGTCGACCGTCGCCCGCGCGCTAGCGAAGGCCGAGGCTGACGCTGCTGACATGAGGAACAATAGCCATGGTTAACGACACACTCTCGCTCATCATCGCGGCCATCGGCACCGCACTGCTTGGGGCGGGCGCCGTGCTGATCATGTCTCTGCGGGGCGCCGCTGCGCAGACCCGTGCGCAGGCGACTCGTTTCCTCATCGGTGTGGGCTGTGTGCTCCTTGCGTCCTTCTTGTTCCTCTTTTCTTCATTGGTCGGTCGGTCGTCGTGGGGCGCTCTGCAGATCCTCGGGCTCGTGTTGTTGGTCGCCGTGACGGGATTCGCGATCGTCCGCGCGCGGGCCCTCGTTCGGAGCGTGCGCCAGAACGAACAGGCCGACGCTAGCGATCGCAGCTAGTCGAACCGGGCGCCGATCCGCAGCGAGAGCGAGAGCGAGAGCCCCACGCGAGATGTATGCGACCGGTCGGCACCCGAGGGTGCGCGCAGGTTGCAGGGGGAGGGGCTAGGGGGCGACGTTGAGCGTGCCGCTGGTGTACAGGAAGTCGACGTGCTGGTGGTGGCAGGTGTCCCAGAACTGCACGAGCGTGGGCCACGCCAGCGCGGCCGAGGCGCTGCGGCAGTTGTTCTGCCCCACGCGCGTGCCCTTGGGGGCGACACCCGCGAGCAGGTCGAGCAGGGCGAACGTCTCGGGTGTGTTCCCGGTGACGGGCTGACCTCCGAGACTGACGAAGTCCACGGCGTTGCCGCCGCCGTTGATCCAGTGCGCGTTGGTACCGAGGTTGCTCCCGGCACATCGCCGGTTGATGTCTGAGAGGCCCACTGACTCGAAGCGTTGGAGCGCGAGAGTGATCAGCTGCAGAACGGGAAGATCGATCCGGCAGTCCTCGGCGGCCGTGCCGGCGGCCATGTCGCGGATCTGCTTCTCGTATCGCTGTTCCTGGATCGTCAGGGTGCCGTCATCGAGCGCGGCGGCGAGCCCCTGGGCGAGCTCCGCGGCGTCGCCGGACACGCTGCAGCCGGCGGGCACAGAGCCACCGCCAGAGAGCGACCCGAGGTAGGCGGTGATCGCGACCGCGGCGGGGCGCCACTTCACATAGTGGAAGGGGTCAGAGTTGATCTGCACGCGGTTGATGGCGATGGACGGTTCCAGCGCTTCCCACCCCTGGACAGCGGCCAGGCGCTCGAAGAAGCGCGTCGCCGAGGTCGTCGGGTCCATCCGCTCAGCGACGGTCCCCCAAGAGCTTTGCTGCTGGAACAGACCGATGGAGTCGGCGATCGAGCCGTCAGGGTTCACGGCGTTGTCGCCGTAGTTGATGTTCACCAGCGAGGACTCACCGAGCGCTGCTTGCACCCCGAGCGACTGCGCCGCCGGGGGCAGGTTCAGCTGCGCGGCCGCGTTGATAATCGCGGCGGCGTTCGCGAGTTGGTCGCGGCCATAACCCGACACCGAGGCGTCGGCGGGGATCGCGGCCGCATTGACCGGTCCTGCCGAGGGGGTGCAGGCGTTGGCCGGCTCGTTCCCGTCCGAGGTAAGCGCGATGACGAGTCCGAGGATCAGCGCGACGGGCAGGATGATCGTGCCGGCTAGGAGGCCGCTTCGCTTCATTCCGGGGGCGCCATTCTGTCGACCTGCCAGGGGTCAGATTGGTCGGGCCGGGTGACGTACGCGGTGTACGTCCCGGCGTCGGTGGGCACGCTGACGAGGAACGTGAAGACGCCATCACCGGACGCGATCGCGGCGCCCCCGGTGTACGTCGTGCACGGGACCGTCGCCGGGTCCACCGTGTCGTAAGCGGTGACGGCTGCGGGCGTGAGCAGCGGAGACAGTTCGTCCATCCACTGCGCTTTCGCGACACCCGGCCGGCAATACGCGGTCACGGCCTCGATCGCGATCACCACCGCGGCGTCGGGCGCTGCGGGGTCCGGCTCGTGCTCGTGATCTCCCAGCGCCTCGGTCGGGCTCGGGCTCACGGTCGACGACGCAGACGGCGCGGGTGTCGATCGTGTGGGCGACTCACTAGGCGCTGCGTCGGGGGCACACCCCGACAGCATTCCGGCAACCAAGAGGCCGGCGCCGACGAGGGCCGCGGCGTACGTCTTACGAGTAGTCATCGTTCTGCACCGCGGGAGTAGCTGCGGGCTTCGGGCCGCGCGCCTTGCGAGCCCGGGCGGTGGTCGTGTTGGGCACCAGGCCGAGCTTCTTCAACTCGGTTTCGGTCCATCCCGTGCGCAGCGCGTGGGTGCGCGCGCGGGCGACGGCTGCGGTCGCTTCCTGCAGCGCGGCCTGAGCGTCAGCCTCGGCCTGAATCGCTCCCGAGAGCGCTTCGCCCGCGGCGATCTTCTCTTCCACCTGAGCCAGTACAGAGTCGCGAATATTCATCGTCATACCACCAGCCTACGTTCTTCTCATTGAAGTAGCACGTGCCATTTTCGCGGGACGATCCACACACCTCGGGAAGCAGACCCGGCGACAGATCGAGCACCAAGACAAAGGGCTGCCAAGCGATCGAGGAACCAACCTCACAACAGCAGCTTGCGAACACAGATGGTGTGCCAAGTCCGTCAGATCAAGACTCCGTGACAGCAGCTCACGAGATCTGATTGCAGCTCTGTACTCGCTAGTGCTCGAAGAGCTTTCATCAGATGCACGTATGCTACGGGCTTTGCCCATAGTACGCTGGTGCTATGCGCGGCGGGCTGATCTTCTACCGAGGGATCGGGAGCGCTGCGCGTGCGTACCTCGAATCGGACCACTCGCACGCTGACGACTACTACCTGGAACACGGCGCGGCCGTTGCCGAGTGGACCGCGCTAGACAGCAACGGTCAGGTGTTCGACCGGTCCAGCCTCGACGGCGACGCCTATCAGGCGTGGGTCGACTGGCAAGACCCGCTCACCCTCGCCAAGCGCGGGAACCCGCGTGACGAGGTGCGGCTGTCCAAGGACGGCGAGGTAGTCGTCCGACCGTCCTCACCTCGGTTCGTTGAAATGACGGTCAACTGCGACAAGTCGCTGTCGGTTGCCGCCGCGATGTTCCCGGAGGTCTCCGCCGCACTCGACGCCGCGCAGGCGCAGGCTGTCGAGGCAATGGGCGGGTACATGGCGCAGAACTCCGTCACCCGTGTAGGCGCGCGAGGCGCGCAACGGTTCGTGCCCGTCGAGCGGCTGGAGCAGGTGGCGGTAGTGCACCGCACCTCCCGCGCGGGCGACCCGCACCGGCACGTTCATGTCCAGTGGAACACTCGCGTTTACGCCGAGGGTCAGTGGCGCGGGCTGCACACTGCGGCGACGCTGCGCCAGCAGGCGGCGCTGCGCGGCGTCGGTGAGGCTGCGATCAACTCGAACGCTGAGTTGCGGGATGCACTCGCGCGTGTGGGCCTCACGTTCGACGCCGCGACCGGCAAGGTGACGAACCTCGAAGAGCACGCGCGTGTGCTCTCCAAGCGGGCCGATCAGATCAACCGTCACGCCGCCCGGTTCGAGGCCGAGTGGCGTGCTGCGCACCCCGGCCAGGAGCCTGATCGGGCGCTGCGCCTGCGCTGGGATCAGCAGGCGTGGGCGCTCGACCGGCCGCAGAAGGCGAACGCCAACATGGCGTCCGAGGCGGTGTGGCTGCAGGAGATGAAGGACGCCGGCCTGCAGGTCGACGGGTTCGCACCGACCGCGCCCGCACAGCGCGTCACGGTGGGCACGCTGACGGCGGACGAGTTGACTGCCGAGGTGCTGTCCGCCGCTGAGGCGCGCAGTTCGGCGTGGTCGATCGCGGACCTTGAAGGGCACGTCGGGTTGGCCGTTGCCGCGCGCAACATCGAGTCCGACGCGGAGTCGATCAACACGTTCGTACGAGACGCTGCACAGCAGATCGCCCGCCAGCTGCCGACGCTGGAAGTGGAGATCTCCGGGGAGATTCCGCAGTGGGTCCGCAACATCACCAGTGACCGTGTGCTGCACGTCGAGCGGACGCTACGCGACCGGTTCACGACGCGCGGCCTGCAGTCGGGCCTGGTGTTCCCGGGCGAGACAATCGGCACCCTCAACGAGCAGCAGAGCGACGCCGCACGAGCGATCGCCAGCCGTGCACCGCTTGTCGTCATCGAGGGCGCGGCGGGGTCGGGAAAGACGACAATGCTCGGCGCCGCGTGCGAGCTTGCCGCCACCGACGACTACCGTCTGTTGATCGTCGCGCCGACCCTCCGGGCCGCAGCCGAGGCGGCGTCCTCAACGGGCGCCGCAGCGTCCAGCGCCCACAAGCTCGCGCACGAATACGGCTTCCGCTGGAGCGACGCCGGCGCCTGGTCGCGGCTCGCAGTGGGTGAAGCAGACCCGGCGACGGGCGCCATTTACGAAGGCCCCAGCGCCGAGTTCGCGGTCGACCAGGACACCCGTATCGTCATCGACGAGGCCGGGATGATCGACCAGGATCTCGCGTACGCGGTGACGACGATCGCGGACGAAACCGGCGCCGGTATCGGCCTCATCGGCGACCGTGCCCAGCTGCCGGCAGTCGGTCGAGGCGGCGTTCTCGATATGGCCGTGGCCGCGCACCCCCGCCCCCTCGACATGTCGGAGGTGCACCGGTTCCGGCAGCCCGAGTACGCCGCCATCAGTCTCCGCATGCGCGATCGCGTCGACCCAGGCGACACCTTCGACCAGCTGGCCGCCGCAGGCCACATCGTCCTGCACGGCAGTGACCAAGAAGTGGTCGCAGCGATCGGCGCCGACGTCGTGGCCAAAGCCGAGGCGGGCGCGACGATCGCGGTCGCGGTGCCCTCCAACGAGGCCGCGACGGAGATCAACGCGATCGTTCAGGACGCCCGTGCACGGGCGGGACACACCCGGACCCCGCGCACCGAGGTCGCCGGCATGGACGGGCTCAGCATCCGCCCCGGCGACAGGCTGATGACCCGCCGCAACGACCGTGACCTTGGGGTCGCTAACCGCGACGTGTGGGACGTCGCCCGCGTGCACCCCGACGCTTCGGTCACCGTGAAGAACGGCGCGAACAGCGTGCGCCTGCCGGCCGAGTACGTCCAGGAGCACACGCACCTTGCGTACGCGACGACCGAGTACGGAGTGCAGGGCGCGACGGTCGACTACGCCCACGGGGTTGTCACCGAGTCGTCGTCCGCGCAGGCGCTGTACGTGGCCGCGACCCGCGGCCGCGAGAACAACTCGCTCCACATCGTTGCCGCCGACCTGGACGAGGCGCGCGGCGTGTTCGTCGACGCGATGGGCCGGCAATCCGGCGACCGCGGCGTGGAGGCGGCGCGTGAGGCGATCCGCCGCGACCTCGACGGGATCGTGCTGCCGCAGGGCGGCGAGGACGAGAATGTGCAGCTGCCGGCAGAGGAGGCGAAGGTGGCCACGATCGACGAGCCGCAGGGGCGTTCCATCACCGAAGAACGCATCGCAGCCGAGGAACGGTTGTTCGCCGTGCAGCTGCGCGAGTACCAGGCGACCCGTGCCGCGTGGGAACGCCGGCACCCCGGAGAGAACCCCGACGAGTACCGTCAGGCCGTGCGTGCGGCCGAGAGGGCTGCAGCTGCCGCGACGTCGGCGCGCGAGGACGCCGAACGGGCGGCCGAGAGAGCAGCTGTCGAAGCTGGCGAGTCGACCTGGCGTCGCGACTACGACCAGGTGCAGCAGGCCGCGACCGCGGCCGAGGAAGCGGGTCCGTTCCGACGCCGCGGCGCGCAGCAGGACCACGATGCCGCTGTGCGTTCCTTCACCGACCGCCACCAGGCCGCTCCGGCCCCCACACCGCCGCGTGAGCTCGTCGATGGCTGGGCGCGCTCCGCGACCCGGCCCGGGGCAAACGAGAGCGTGGACCGTGCTCGTCGACGCGAGGAAGAGACGCGCGATCGCGCGGCCGCGTTGAAGGCCGACCCGGCGCCGACCAACGCGCCCACGCGGCCCACACGGGGCACGCCGGAGCAGGAGGCCGCGAAGGACGCCGCGTACCGTCGACGCCAGGAGAGCACGCAGCGGCAGCAGCGCACGCAGACCGCGACCGCGGCCGTGCGGAACCGCCAGCGCGGCCCGCGGCTCTAAGCCGCCGCAGTTCCGCTCGAGCGGTTCTTCGCGCTCACGATCAGGGATCTGAGTTCAGCGTCCGTCAGGCCCTTCCGCCTCCACACCCGCAGATTATTCGCGAAATCCCGTGCCCAGGTGTTCAACGGGGCACCCGCTTCGACCATGGCGTTCACGTCAGCCTCACTACGAGGAGGGTCAGGAACGAGATAGAGGCGGCGCATCGACTCTTGCGCCTCCCCGTTGCCGGCGACACGTTCGGCCTCGAACCACTCACCGAGAAGGTCGTCGGTTCGCTCGGGCGTGACCGACGCCAGAAGCGTGAGCCCCACTCGAAGCTCCCGGAACGGTCCCGAGGCAAGCTCAGCGCGGAGGTTGATGGTGTTCAAGGTCGCGAGGGCGACGAGCGTGCGCACAAACGCCGCATCTATGCGCTCATCTGCGCGCGCGGCCGCGGCAGCTTTGCGTTCCGACCTCGCAAGGCCGACTGCGACCACAGTCGAGATGATGATCGCTGCGCTAGGCAGGGCGACGTCGGCAACGATCTGCAGAGGTCCGGGTTCCATGCACACACCGTAGGGCGCTGGCCCTGACTCGTGCCGGGTTGTGGCCCGATCGCGTGTGACGCGGCGGGCGCCGGCCCCTCGCACGAGAACAGCCCCGGCGCTTTCGCACCGGGGCTGTTGCGGGGTTCTTATGCGGAGCCCCCTCGCGTCTCTCTGCTCACGTCGAGGCGTCCACGCGGCTTGTGTCCGTACCCGCACTCTCGGAAAGAGCCCCGATGCTGGTCGATCAGCAGCGGCAGGTGGTAGTCCAGGACGTCGCGGAGGAACGCGTGCAGCGCCGGCACAGCGCCGCCCTCCGCCGACGCCAGCATGAGGTTCCACTCCTCGCGGATCGCGGCCAGGCGGTGCACGGCGTCGGGGTGCTCGACCCACTGCGGACACCAACGAGTGTCCGCGCCCCCCGCGGGTGCGAGGAAGTCCAGCAACGTGCCGTCGACGAACGCGACGAGTTCGGCGCTCGGTTCGGTCAGAGGCAGATCGTCAGCGTTCAACTTCGACTCCTGTGCTCGTGCTCGCGGTGCGGTGCACCTGCACGGGGGCTTGGTTGCCCCCGTTGATCAGACGTCGCATCTGCTTGTCCTTGAACCAC
The DNA here is from genome assembly GCF_029991045.1 of Microbacterium sp. BDGP8. Taxonomy (NCBI): domain Bacteria; kingdom Bacillati; phylum Actinomycetota; class Actinomycetes; order Micrococcales; family Microbacteriaceae; genus Microbacterium; species Microbacterium sp. BDGP8. The sequence goes on from NZ_CP120713.1 coordinate 12,091, forward strand.
GGAACCGACTTCACCAGCACCGGCCGGCATCCCGAAGCGAGCACCACCATGCGGCCCAGGGACAGCGACGCGAGGTCGGCAATCGACATGATCCGATCCGAGGATCGGGTCCGGTTCACGTTCCGCTGACCGTTCTGATGGTTCGTGGTCGTCTCGGTGTACTCGTAGTCACCGATCCGCTCGGAGAGGTCGCGCAGGAAGCCGTTGGAGGCGTTACCGCCACCGAAGACCTGGATCGTCGACGCGCCCCACAGCTGCGCGAACCCGCGCGGGCTCCACACCTGTTCGCCCTGCTCCTGGCTCTGCAGGATCGTCGTCACGACGATGCCCCGCGAGCCGTAGTGGGTGTACTTGGCCGGCAGATCGGGGATACGGCAGATGTTGCCGGCCTCATCGAGCACGGCCATGAACGGCACCGGTCGACGGCCGGACGGCTCGCGCTTGGCGTCGTTCTCGGCCGCGGTGAGCACCGCGCGGGTGAGTGCGGCCACGAGAGGGCCGGCGGATGCCGGCCCTTCCTCGCTGAGCAGGTAGAGCGTGTCTGCCGGCGCCGCGGAGAACTCCTCGGGCTTGAACTCAGGGAGGCCGGCTGTTGGCGTCACACAGGCGCGCAGCGCCTCCGAGGCCAGGAACCGCATCACACCCTGCGCGAACCCGTAAACGCCTGAGCGGGTCTCTTCCACGAGCGCCTGCGTCGACTCGATGTCATCGGCGAGCGACGGGTACCGCTCCTGCAGCACCCGTGCGGGCATTGGGTTGTCGGGCCGGCTCAGCCAGTCGAACACCACCGGCAGGTGGTTGCCGTTCACCGCGGCCGCGAACAGATAGTTGGCCACCAGGTCGCGCCCGCTCTTGGCGAAAAAGTCGTCCTTCTTCTCGGCGTCATACGACGCTGCAGCGAACACGTCGGCGAGCACAGCGGCGTCTTCGATCGTGCGGACGGTCGCGAGGGGGTTCCACCAGCACCGGTTGTCCGTGTGCGCTGCAGCAAGCCCCTGAGGGTCGAACAGCGACACCCGGCCCATTGTGGCCCGGTGCCCCGCGGTGATCATCAGATCGGGCTTGTTCCCCGTCACCAGGAGCGACCCGGGGGCCTCGACGATGGCGGGGATGACGATCGACACCGACTTGTTGCGGCGCGGACCGGCAATGACGGTGATGGTGTCCTCATACGACGCGCGCAGCGCCGTGAGGCCTACCACCGCGTATCCGACCAGGACGCCACGGAACCGGCGCGCGTCCAGGCCCATCCGCTTGTGCTTCTTGTCCAGAGCCCCGGGCAGCAGCGGCGCGATCGAGCGCCCTTTGCCCATGTACGGGGCTGCACGGTCGGCCGGCGACCGGTCGCGCGAGGCCCGCACGGCGAGCACCACGGCGAGGACGATGACCGCCAGGACCACCACGGCGACCGCGATCGCCGCGGCCGTGTGAGTGGCCGTCCACGGCTCGCGGCCCATCACCCCGGCGACAGGGTTGACGAACTCAACCCGCCCGGTGCTCATCCACCGCGCGATTGTCCACACCGACGCAGCCCCAATTGCCGCGAACAGGGCGATCAGGACGGCAACGGCGGTGCCCGTGCCGGGGCCGGTGTTGCGGGTGACAGCGGACATCAGCTGGCCCGCCTCGTCATGGTCGTTTCGCTCTGCTTGCGGAACCGCTCATCGGTGATGTGCAGACCCTTCTGCGTGGGCGTCTGCACCATCTGAACCGGCACACCGGGCCGGCCCTCAACCTTGAACAGCACCTTTCCCGCCCCCGGAGGCGCCGCCTGCCGGCCATCGGCCATCGGCCGGCTGCGCCACGTCTTCGCAGCGTTGAAACCGGACACCAGGCGGATCTCTTCGACCGTCAGCGGCTTCACCTCGCCGAGGGCTTGGAGATCCTCGCCGGTCAGTGCCAGCAGCGCGAGCACGCCCGAGCGCTCGGCGAGTCCGCGAGCCTTCATGCGGTCATCTTCATCGCGGAGAGAGAGCATGTCCTTCGGCGAATGCGTGATCTTCATCTCTGCCGTTCCCACCGACCGGTTGGACCGCGACAGCGCGTCCACCCGGTCAACGATTCCGGGCGTCGACCGCATCGGGTACCAGAACTCATCCATCAGCGTCGTGAAGCCGGTCCAAGTCACCTTCGGGGTGTAGATCTCCCCCGCGTCCGCTGCCTCCGCCGCGATCCGCTGCTCGTACTGCGCGAGCTCCCAGTGGGCATCGATCGTATCCATGCCCATCGACCACGACATCAGCATGGCCGTCGACAGCAGCTTGGTCGCTGTGGCCGGGATCGAGGACGTGTCGAAGCAGAACCCGCCGCGGTTGCCCGGGTCGATCTCGATCGACTCCGTGCCGCCGAGCAGTCGACCCAGCTCACCGCCGAGCATCGCGCGCAGCGACTCCCCCAGCCGCTCGAACCGGCGGCGGAAGGACGTCGCGTCCTCCTGCCCGGACACGGCGAGAACCCGCGCAGAGGGGGCATAGAACAGCGCCGACAGGTCGCTGGTGACCGGCCGGGGGTTGCGGGCGAGAATATCCGTCACCATTGCCTCGATCACCGCGTCGTCGATGTCATCGAGCGGCACGCCGCGGCTGACCCGTAGCGCCGCCTGTGCCTGCTGGACGACCTTCCACGTCGCCAGGCGGTTCACTTCCTCGCCGGCCTGGCCTCCGATGATGTCTGCCGCTCGCCCCAACGGGCCGCGCGACAGCAGGTTCAGCTGGTGCCGCGCGGTGGGGCCGAACTCGAACACCTTTCCGCCGGCCTGTTCAACAAGCGGGGTGTGCTCGCCCTTCTTCAAGGGGTTGAACACCGCCGGCACCATGCCGCGGGCCATCATCCCCAGCTGGATCGTCTGCGCCGTGGAGCTCTTGCCCACGCCGTTGATCCCGAACATGAACATCGACGGCGACGAGATCACACCCTCCATGTACAGCGAGTGGTGATCCATCGCCACGGCCGTTCCCGTCAGCAGGTCGCGACCGAGCGGAACCCCCGAGACGGGGCGGGCGGTGCCGGTCACGAACGGGTAGATCCCGCACGCCTGCACCGACGACGAGTACCACAGCGGGGCTTTTGGTACCCGGTTCCACCGTCCCCCGCCGGCACCGAGGAACCCCATCCGGGTCAGGGTGCGCGGCCGCGCGCGCATCCAGGCTGCTTGACGGCTCATGCGACCTTCCCCATCACTTTCTCGATCTGCGTCTCGTAGAGCCACGGGAGGATTCCCAGCGGCAACGTCGTGTGGAACGCCGGGCCCGCGTCGTGCTCGCAGAACCGGTACGTCAGCGACGACGCCTCGAGAAGCGATTTCAGCTTCAACGTCGCCTCCCGGTACGACCGGGTGTCGGGCTCGAACGTCACCGTGACCGCCATTCCGAACCGCGTGATCGCGGCCCCGGAGGTCACTTCCTGTTCGAGCTTCGCGGCGTGCTGCACCACGCGGTCGTCGCGCTCTGTGCGCCGCGCTTTCGCGCTGGCAACCGTCGATGCCGTCGCCCCCATCTGCTCGACGAGAGCGGTGCTCTTCGCGGCCGACACGGGGCGGTAGAAGGTCACGACGCGCTTGCGGAGGAACCGCTCCGACGGGCGGAACAGCGGCGCCAACGTCTCTTCCGTGATGTGCAGGCGCGGCGGCGCCAGCACCAGAGCCGTCATCGACGCCACCTCGTCGTGCAGGCAAACCCGCCGGTTGGAGTCGTCGAAGTAATCGGGGCCGGCCTCAGTCACCCGCAGAGCGTTGTGGTGGCCGCGTAGCTCATCGCTCGCGATCTCCGTCGACCGCTCAGGGCTGTACGCCACTCGCACCGCGTCGGCGATCATCCCGCTCGTGGCCGTCACGACCGCACCGCCGCCCGCGTCCCGCAGCGCGTCGACGTGGTACGGCAGTTTGGACGCCACCTCGGCCACCGCATCCTCAACGCCCCCGGCGAGGGCCGGGACCGACCAGGAGATAGTCACCCAGGTCGACAGTTCGGCGTAGCGTTCCGGGAGCCGCTGAGCGGCCTCCATCATCGCCTGCCGCGCCACCGCGGGCGCTTGCGGGTCGATGTCGGAGGCGATCTTCTGCACCAGCGGTTCCGAGGACCGCAGCGCCGAATCAACAATCGTCACCGCTCCGGCAATCGCGGAGTCCCGCGACAGCGACGCGATGACGTTGCCGTACCAGGCAATGTCCTGGTCGATCTTCGCCCGCTGCTGCAGGTCCGTGCCCTCGGGGTTGCAGGCAAACACCGCCGTCACCGTCTGCACGTTCGGGTCGAACAAGAGCGTGAAGGGGTCGCCGCGGCCGTCCGTGCCGTCGATCTCCCGCAGGTTCCCCAGCAGCCCCGGCAGGCCGGTGAGGTTATCCGCCGGCAGGTTCGAGAACAGGCCCGAGTTGAACCGGGCCTCGCCGCGGTCCACCCGTCGAACTCCCGAGAGCGCGGTCGACAAGCGGGACGCGATCGTCTCCCCCGTCGCGTCTCCCCCGAACCGCAGGACGAACACCAGTTCGAACACCAACGCGGCGCTGATGACGATGAGGCCGGCGCCGAAGGCTCCGCGCGTGAAGAACAGCACCATCAGAATCAGCGCCGTCAGGAGGATGCCCCAGCCCACCACCGTCAGCCCGCCGAGGGTCGCTTTACGAACCGGTATCCAGTTCCCGAACCGCGTCCGTTCGGTCGGGGTGATCTGCTCAGTGCTCATTGAAAGTGTCCTCCACAGTCGTCGTACTGCCCTGAGGCAGCGACCTTGCTACGTCACGCGCCGCGTCCCAGCCGCGGCCAGAACCGGACCCGCCGGCACCGCCCGATGCGGCATCCCAGCCGCCTGCAGCTGATCCGCTGGCAGTGCTCGTCCCGCTCGCGCCGGTCGGCGCTGCAGCGCCGCTTCCAGCCGTGCCCGCACCCGCCGCGCCGCCACCGCCGGCCGCGCTCGCGCTTCCCGCTGCGCCGCCAGCGGCAGCCGCACCACCACCCGCGGCCACGGTGCCGCCGCCTGCAGCTGCTCCCCCGCCCGCTGCGGCCGCGGCACCGCCGCCGGCTACGACGGGCGCAGCGGCGCCGCCCGTGGCTACGACAGCCCCCGCGGCGACACCCGCGGTCATCATCGCGCCGCCAGCGCGCATCATCATCGACCCGGCGCTCGCGCTTCCCAGCGCCGCGGCTGCCGGCATCACGAGCTTCACCAGTGCCGGGAGCGCGAACAACGCCAGCAGGAAGATCGCCATGCCGATCATCACGCCCGCGAGGCCATCGGCCCCTTGGCGCAGACGGATCGACATGCCGTACAACGCCGCAGCCAGCGGCGAGTACAGCAGGAACGCGATCAGCCACCCAGTCGTCTGGGTGAACATCTTCTCGTGACGCTCAAACATCGCGCCCGAGGCCGCGACCGGCCAGAACGGCACGAGCACCGTCAGTGCCACGGCCCGCAGGATCATGATCAGCCATTGGATGCCGACCACGATCAGCCCGAAAACGCCGAAAATCATCGCCATGGCGATGTTGCCGCCGAACGTCGCAACGTCGCCCACCAAGTTGGGGGTGGTGCCGCCGCTCGCGGTGTCGAGGATCCACCGGGCCAGCGAGTTCGATCCCAGCAGCATGATCTGGAAGAACGCCGTTCCCACGACCGTCACGAGGATTGCGCGCAGCAGCTTCTTGGCCGCGTCAGCCGCGGGCTCGCCGCGTGCAAGCAGCATCGTCCGGATACCCGCGACCATCAGACCGATCGCGAGCAGCACCGCCTGAATCGGCCCCGCCACCGCCGCGAACCACTCCGACGTCGCGCCACCGATCACAGCCTCCGGGGGTGACTGGATCCAGGACGTGAAGAACCCGTTCCACAGATCGTTCGCGCCCCGGTAAAGCTCCTGAGTGAACTTCTCCATCTGCGAGCCGATAAGCCCGCCGATGGCCTGCGGCACACACTCCCCACCGTTGAAGATGAAATCTCCCGCACCGGAGCACTCAGCCATTACCCGACCCACCTAACGAAGTCGTCAGACGTGACGTCGATCGGGCTGCCCGAGCTGCCGTCATCCTTCGGCCGCATCTTCCAGTCGTCGTCCTCCCACACGACCGTCATCGGGAAGCCGGCGTAACCAGTCGCGTTGCGCGACGTCGTGACCACGACGTACAGAGAAACGCGGTCCTCGGTGTACTCGTCGATGCGGTAGCCGGCGAACGTCATTCCTGCGGACGCCCAGCTTTCGGTCGCACCCTCATTCGAGGCCGGCGCCGTGCGCAGAACCTCGCTCTTACCCGGCGATTCCACCGTGTAGAAGTCCAGCGCGTCCACGGGAGCGCCCGAGCCGACCATCGCCTCTGCGTAGAACGTGGCCGCGAACAGTCCCGCACCCGCAGGCGACCGCTCGAAGCACGCCGGATATCCGTCACGCTCCTTCGTTGGGCCGACCGATGATGACACCGGCCAGGTGAACCCTCGCGCGGCCTCCCACGCGAGATCAGCCGGCGGACTTACCTCGTCCGATTCGCCGACTTGGCAGTACCCGCCGTCGACGCCTTCGGCACTCGTGGGTGACGCGGACGGCGTTCCGCCCGCGTCGTCGCCACCGCGGGGCGCGGTGAGGAGGAGGACGGCCACGATGAGGCTGGCGACTGCCACGATGGCAACCACCAGCCCGATCCATGCGTTCTTCTTCACCGTCGAGCTCCCTATCGCTGGATGCAGTCGGTAGGAACCTGCAGGAAGATCGAGACGATGCCCGACGCCGCGGCGACGAGCACCACGCCGGCGATCCACCAGCCGAGGCGCGAGAGCATCTGCCCACCGTCACCGCGGCTGTGCTGGAAGAACATTCCGATACCCACAAGGATGAGCGCGATGACCGCGAGAGCCACGGCGGCGATCTGCACCCAGAATCGCGCGGTGTCCAGCGCGTTCTGCGCTTCCGTGGGCAGGCAGTAGGGCGCCATCGGGACGATGTGCGTCGCGGTCGTGGCAACGTCGAGGACCAGGTTCACGGGGTTTCCCTCCATTGTTCGCGGACAGCCGCAGCAACTTTTGCCGCGGCCTTCTTGATGGCTGCGTTCTCCGGGACGGAGATCATGCCCCGCAGCGCGGGGAGCCAGGGCACGGGGACGACGGGTGCCGCCCCCTGTAGAACTCGGACTGCGCGCCGCACCTCGGGCGGGAGCTTGCCCGCCGCGTCGGCGACGAGCAGGATCGCACCGGCCTTGGCCGAGTACCGCTTAGCGGCCTCGACTCCGGCGAGGGTGGAGCGAACCACGATCAGTGCGGGGCCGTGGTCGTCGTCGACGGCGGGCACCTCCACTCCCCCAAGCAGCTGCGCCCACACGCTCACGCCGGCTCCCTGATGGGCGCCGATCATCGGCAGCGGGCGAGCCGCGATGGTCCCGGCGGGCCAGACCTCTCGCGCGCCGGTTCGCAGATACGCGATCACCGACCCGTCAGCGTTCACGCGGAACAGGGTGCGGCCCGAGGTCGTGTGCTCGAGCGAGATCTCCCACGGCGCCGGGGTCCGCACGTACTCCATCGCGTAGGCGAGCAGCTGCGGCACTGACCCTTGCGTGTAGTCGGCGCCAGTGAATCGCCACGCCTGCGCGTGCATCGCTGCGATGACCATGCTCTCGTCCGCGGACCGCGATCGTCCTTCGCCTGATCGCATCATGCCGACTTCACCATGCTGCTGCGCTCCCCCGCGTCGTCTGCGTTTGTCCGTCTCGTGCTCGCCCAGATTCTTCGCAACAAGTAGACGATATGTGTCTGACATGGACCCTCCGACCCCTCTTCTGTCCCCCAACTGGGGGACAAAACCTGAATGGAATCTCCGTATCTGCTAGCTTGATTAGCACTTACCACGAATGTAGTCCCGCTTTCGGGGCATCGCAACCGAGAGGCAGCGGGCATGAGTTGGCACAATGGGGCGGTGCCCTCCCGTCACGAGTTCTCCTCCGAGATGCCTGAGCGCGTCCGCAACGTGCTCGACGCGCTCGGATCGAACAACCGCGTAGAGGCGCTGCTGTTCTTCTCGGCCCACCGCACCGCGAGCCGCCAGCAACTCGCGGCCGGCACCTCGATCCCGTTCGGCAGCACGAGCGTGATCACCAACGATCTGCAGCGCTTCGGCTACCTCGTGGCCAGTGATGAAGGCGGGCGCCGCGGCGCGCCCATCATGTACACGATCGATCGCAAGCGGCTGCACGATGACGTCGCCGCCCTCATGGCCCACTTCGCCAACCTCGGTGATTGATCTCTCCCCCACCTCGGACCACCCTTCCTCTGCTTTCGACGTCAGTCGATGGCTCGCCATCGACTGATATCTGCCGCCTTGCGCGCCGTGGAGGGTGGGTCAAGGGCCACGCCGCAGGCTGGGTTCCGCAGGAACCGCGTAGCGCCCTTTACGCTCCCGGAAGGGCGCGCAACGCCTTAGGAGGCACCGCGCCGCTCCGTCGGCGTCCTTGTGGATCGCTCTCAACCGACGCCGAGAGCACATTTCATCCATTCGGACGACGACTCTCCGCGGCCCCAGCGGCGAACGTCGTCACGCGGAACCGTCTCGTTCAGCACCAACCTTCAACCCGAGGTTTATCTGCGGCGTGTCACTCTCGCGCTAGCCATTGGCATAGAACTACGCTCGCTGGCATGGCTCCCCGTCGACGTCCCCGCGGCTCACTGGTCGATCCAGTGCCGATCGGCTACGTCGTCGAGCGTGCCGCTAAGGAACGGCTCGACCGGATCGCTGATCTGGCATCCGTTTCGTCTGCCGTGATGTTCGAGCACATCCTCGAGCACCTCGAGTTGACCAGTCGGGGTCTGCCTGTGACCTGGCCGGAGCAGGAACTACATGACGGGGAGTTGCCTATCGACTCCGCCTAACGAGAAGAGGCCCGCCTAGGGCGGGCCTCAAAGCTCTGAGCCTCATCTGTCGAAGTTTGGCGACAGGAACAGATGACGCGATTTCAAACGGGTGCCGGTGCTGAACCGGCTCTCCTGCATGTACCCCTCGGCGGTTAGTCCTAGGAGGTTTCCTCATCGTACCCGAAAGTGTTCGGGCTGCCCATAGCTCGCGCTCACACGCTGCGGGCGTGTCGTCCGCCGTGAGTCGACCGCGCTCAGCGCACGGCCCACGTCGGCCGCGCCGCCGTGGCCTGATGCTGACCCCGGAAGCCGGCGTGTACGCCGCCATCCCGGTCTGCCGGCCCTCGGACTGGCTGCAGGCGCTCGAGCACGCTCTCGCGCTCCCCTCTGTGGAGGCCCTGAGGCGCCGTCTGCGCGTCGCCGGCCCCGCGACGGTGCTCGCTGCCGCGGCCGAGTGGGCGGCGTCGGCAGATCGCGCCACGGGGCGCGACGTCGCCGTTTCCCACGCGACCGTTGCCGAGCGCATCGGCTATGCCGAGGCGACCGTCAAGCGGATCATGCGGTTCCTGTCGCGTCTCGGGTTCGTCGTTGAGTGCGCCCGCGGCCGCAACCGTCTCACCCTCGACGAGCTCGCTGCAGCGCGCTCGCTCGGCGCCGTGCAGCAGCGCGCGGCCGCGTCGACGCGGGCGCTCACGATCCCTCGATCTGTGGACGGCACCCCCCTACCCCTCTCCAGAACAGTTTCTAAGACCTCTCACCTTCAAAAGAACTCACCAAAGCGCGCCAGAGGCGCGCGACGGGCCGGCGCTACGCGCCGACCAGCTGAATACGAAGACAACAAGGCGGCTACGCGCCAGCCTCGGTGGCCGTTGGAGGTCCAACGGTTCGCCGCTCAGCTCGTCGACCGGCTCCCCCGGCTTCTGCGCACCCGCAGGTCGCGGCCGACGCGTGCCTATGTGCGCCCCGCTGCCGCTGCCGGCGCCGAGGCGGTGTGGGTCGGCGGACGGCACATCGGTCAGGTGTGCGACGCGATCGCGCGCCACCGGTTGCTCGAGCGGGGGTGGACCGTCGAGCAGCTGCTCGAGCGCGTCGACCGCCACCGTGCCGGCATGCGGCACGACCTCGAGCCCGCCGAACAACGCGACCCCCTCGCGTGGCTGTTCTGGCTCGTCTCCCAGGCGGTTCCCGCCGACGAACTCGCGCCCGCTGCGCGCTCCCAGCTCGAGCGTGAGCAGCAACTCGCCCGCGCTGCCGCACGCGCGGCCGAGGAAGCCGCGCTGCGCGAGCGCATCGCCGCTGAGCAACCCGAGATCGACGCGATTCTCGCCAAGATGCGCGGGAACAAGCCCCGACGTTCCGCGGCCGGCCACGGGCGCGGCCCGCGACGCTGATCCCCGTCTTCGCCGGGGCCGTGCCCTCTCGTCGACGGCGCGCCGTCGAGAAGACGTCGACCGCCACAGGCGGCCGCAGCACCACCGCGCTACGCGCGTCGTTTTACCGTGAAGCCTTCGGCAGCATCCGGTCGATCGGGCTCCGCGCAAGCCCCCGCGGACGCGGGGGCCGGCTCCCCCGAGACTTTCGGCACGCGGTCGCTGTGCTCCCTCACATCGCGCCGAAACTCTCTCCCCCACCGCCCTGACGGGTTGCACTCCACCCGCTCTCTCTCCGCGGCACATTCGTGCCTTCACGGCAAAACAACGAGGGAGAGAGAACCCATGAACACCACCGCCACCCACACTGGCACCGTCGAGCACATCGACCCGCAGAGCCTCGTCATTGAGGCGAACGTGCGTCCCAGCGCCCCCATCACTCCCGCCTTCGTGGGGAGCATCCGGGAGAACGGCGTTCTGACGCCCGTCCTGGCGCGCCGCGATGAGCAGGGCAACGTCCTGGTGCGCGCCGGTCAGCGCCGCACCCTCGCCGCCCGCGAGGCAGGCATGGCCACGATCCCCGTCTACGTCGTCGAGGCATCCGAGGCCACCGCCGAGCGCATCATTCAGCAGATGGTCGAGAACGACCAGCGCGAAGCGCTCACCCAGGGCGACCGTGCCGCCGCGTTCCAGCAGCTCGCGTTCGAGGGGCTGAGCGTGACCGCGATCGCCAAGCGCACCGGCACCAAGGCCAAGGAGGTCAAGACCGCCCTGACCGTCGCTGAGAGCCCGGTCGCGGCATCCGCGATCAACGATCACCACGCCCTTACCCTCGACCAGGCCGCCGTGCTCATCGAGTTCGAGGACGACGAGCAGCTGCGCGCTGAGCTGATCGAGGTCGCGACCTCCGAACCGACGCAGTTCGAGCACGCCGCCCAGCGCGCCCGCGATGAACGCGCACGGGCGAAGATCAAGGCCGACGCGGAGACTGACCTCGCCGCGCGCGGGTTCGAGATCCTCGACCGCGAGTACTACTACGGCGACAGCGCGTACACGAACGTCCGTGAGCTGCGGACCGCCGACGGCGAGCGGGTCACTCCCGAGCACATCGAGAACGCCGACGGCCGCGCCGTCTACGTGTCAGCGCCGTGGGGCACCGACACCGCCCGCATCAGCTACTACCTCAGCGACCCGCGCGCCGCGGGCTTCGTCAAGGAAGGCGGCTCCGCATCGGGCCCGATGACCGACGAGCAGAAGGCCGAACGGCGGACGCTGATCGCCAACAACAAGGCGTGGGCATCCGCAGAGACCGTGCGCCGCGAATGGCTCGCGTCGTTCCTCTCGCGCAAGACGCTCCCCAAGGACGCCGCGGCGTTCGTGGCAAAGGGCCTCACGATCCACCGCCGCAACGTCGGGGAGGCGACCCGCGACGGAAACGCGCTCGCGCACGAACTCCTCGGGATCGAGCAGGGCGGATACGGCAACCCCGACAAGCTCGCCGCGATCATCGAGCAGACCCCCGCGAAGGCAGGGCACATCGCCCTCGCCATCGTTCTCGGCGGGATCGAGAGCCACACCAGCAAGCAGACGTGGCGCTATCCCGGCGCCGCTGACGCGGCGTACTTCACCCAGCTCGCCGCATGGGGCTACGGCCTCAGCGACGTCGAGCAGATCGTCACCGCCGCCGCAGAAGGCGACCAGGACTGACCGACCGAGGGGGCCGCGTAAGCGGCCCCCTCCCCCACCGCGCGCGACCAAATACCCCCACCCTCGGAGCGATCATGCTGACCCTCACCACCCCCGAAGGACTCACCCTCGCGGCAGAGACGCACGTGCAACTCGCGTCCGCGTGGGCTGACAAGGAGCTCGGCCCCGGATGGGACGAGGACTCATCGCCCTTCGACGTTCACACGACGATGTGGGAGTACATCGAGAACGTGCACGCCGTGGAGGACGGCGGGCATTCCGGCTACAGCATCGTCGCGCTGCCCTGACAAACACAGCCCGTCAGGGGCGAGGGGTGGTCCCCTCGCACTCCTCCGCCCGATATCTTCGTGATATCACTTCGAGTTCACTCCGACAGCACCGCGCTATCAGCGGCGAAGCGGACGCAGCAGCGGATCAATGGCGGCCGACACCGGGCGGCGCCGGCTAGAGGACGGCCGGACGGAACCGGCCGACAGTGAAGGGCCTACCGGCCCGTTATTTTGCCGTGAAGCCTTCGGCGGCTCCCTCCGCTGCGCTCCGGTCGTAGCTACCTCCGGGCTCCGTTCAAGTGGCTACGCCACCGGCTCCCCCGAGACTTTCGGCACGCGGTCGCTGCGCTCCCTTACTTCGCGCCGAAACTCTCTCCCCCGCCGCCCTTCGGGTTGCACTGCGCCCTCCGGTTGCTAAGGCGGAAAACCGCCTTCACGGCAAAAAACGTGAGGGGAGAGAGGACACAAACATGGGCAACCGAGCAGTCATCACCACCCCCGGCGCGAACATCGGCATCTACCTGCACTGGAACGGCGGGCGCGACTCCGTGGCCGCGTTCCTCCGGTACGCCGAGCTTGCAGGACTCCCCCCGCTCACCGCGGACGGCGGCGGATACGCGCAGCTGCTCACCGTTCTCGTGAACTTCGTTGGAAACGACGGGCTCACCGTCGCTCTGGCCACCTTCGATTCCCGCCGCCGCGCCGAAGACTTCGACAGCGATAACGGCGTGTATCTCGTGCGCGGCCACGAGATCGTCGGCCGGATCGCTGCGCCCCGAATCGAGCAGGACGCCCACGACCTCGACAAGATGCTGCACGCGCTCGACCAGGCCCAGCCCGAAGCCGACCGGCTCGGCGGCTACCTCGACGCCACCGAGCGCCCCACCGACTCTCTGACGGTCGGTGAGCGCGTGTGGATCCGTGACCACTTCTCTCGCGGCGCCCGCTACACCCTCCGAACCGTGATCGGCCACGGCACGGGCGCACCCGTCAACGGCGCCGGACGCCTCGGCGTGCCCTATGTCGACCGGTTCGACAACCAGGACAACAGCAAGAACCCCAACTCGTACATTTCCACCCCAACCGCCCGCGTCGCCTGAAACGCCGGAGGGGCGGCCTTCGGGCCGCCCCTCCGGCTCCGCGGCTCAGGCCGGTGTGAGCGGTCGGCGCCTCTTGCGCCCGCTGCTTGCCTGCTGCTTACCGAGGTAGATCGCCAGCGCATCCCGCAGGATCTCGCTCTCTGTGCGGTGCGTTGCCGCGATCTCCGCATTGAGAAGGTTGTTCAGATCGTCGGGAAGCCGGGTCTGTCGACGGTGAGACGCACCCGTACCCGCCGAGCCGCTGAGGCTCGGACGGCCGAGGGCGCGGCGCGCCTGCTCAGCAGTGACGGCACCCTCCGGGGCGGCGGGCGTGGGCTCGTCGCTCTCGATCACGTCGAGCTCGTCGATCAGAGCGTCCAGCTCGTCGCTGTAGTCAACGTGCGGCGCGACGGCTGCAGCCGTCGCCGTCAGCCGATACTCCCCCGCTTCCATCCGTTCGGAAAGCTCGTTGTAGCGCTCTTCATCCTTGGGTGTGATGTTCTTGCTCACCGGGTTCCTCCCTTGCGCTGGTCGATGATGTCCTGCGCTCGATCGATGGTCTTCTGACGCAAGTGCAGGACGTGGAACAGGTAGACGATTTTCGGCTGGCGGCGGTGCAGAAAAAGCTCGAGCATCTGCCCGTCGCGTGCGGGACCGATCACCAGATCGACGACCTCACCGTCTTCGGCGGTGTCGAAGCCAGGCAGGAAGAGGGTCTTGTTACGCAACGCATACTGCGCGTCGGCGATCGGATAGTGCTTCTCCGCACTACGGTTCCACTCGATCGGCATACGACTATTGTACTCGAAAACCCGCCAGTATGCGAGTACAAAAGTAACCAGCGCGGGCCGCATGCCGAGGCGTCGCGAGGGGGCACCCCTCGCGCTCCCCTGATATCACTTTGAAACCGTCTTGATATCTAGTCCTCAACCCGGTAAAGTGATATCACTTCGCTATCGAAGTAATAGCGATAGCGTCCCGAAATCAGTCCAATATCGTTATGGAAGCAGAGTGAAAGCATGATCATCCTCATCGGCAGCCAGAAGGGCGGGCCGGGTAAGACGACCGTCGCCGTCAATCTCGCCGTCCAGTACGCCCACGAAGGCAAGGACGTGTGCCTCGTCGACGCCGACCCGCAGCGATCTGCCTCGCGCTGGCACGCCGACCGCGAGGAACAGGGCCGCACGCCCGCTGTCGCGTGCGTGGCGAAGCTGGGCAGCATCCATCAGACCCTGCAGGACCTCGCGACCCGGTACGACGTCGTCGTGGTCGACGTGGCGGGCAAGGACAGCAAGGAAATGCGCACCGGCATGACCGCCGCCGACAAGCTCGTCGTCGTCGTGCGCCCCAGCCAGCTGGATCTCGACACCCTCGGGCACATGACCGAAGTCATCGATCAGGCGCTCGACTTCAACCCCGAGCTCGACGTGCGTGGGCTCATCACACAGGCGCCCTCGAACCCGAGCATCACTGAGCGGCATGACGCGGGGGAGTACCTGGCCGACTATCCGCGCATCCGCCCTCTCGAAACCGTCATCTTCGAGCGGAAGGCGTACCGCGACGTGATCGGTGAAGGACTCGGCGTCGTCGAGTGGTCCAACGTCAAGGCCAAGGCCGAAATTCAGGCACTCGCGGCGGAGCTGGTGGCGTAATGGCGATCAAGAAGCGCGCCCCCATCGATCAGGCGCGAATCGAAGCATTCGGCAACGCCGCAGACGCACCGGCCCAGTCGGCGCCCGCAGCGGCCGAGCCCGCCGCCAAGACCCCCAAGACCGCCGCGCCGCGGCCGGACAAGCCGGCCTCAGGGGAGTGGCCCGAGGGGACGCCCAAGACGTTCCTGGTGCGCTGGGGGAGTGACCCTGACTTGCCCCCGCTGCTCGCTGAGGTCGCCGCGCTCGAGGACCGCACCATGCAGAAGACCGCGCTGCGGGCACTGCGGCGCGGTCTCGAAGCCATCCGAGCAGAACACGACGCCTGAAGGTGATCTCAATGCGCTTTCACTGTGATATCACAATGAAAGCACCCGCTCTGGCGAGCGGTTCACGCCGCCACAGAGGCCGGCGTTCAGACGGCGCCGCTACGCGGCCAGAGATCTCTCACGCCTTCTTTGACCTGTCCGGCTGTCGAGGATACGACGGCTACGCATCGGGACAACGGCTTTCGCGGCATATCCTCCCTCGCTCCGCTCAGTCCGGTATTCCACGACCGTTGCTCCCTCCCGCTCCGCTCGTCGTTAATCCCTCGATTGCCGCCAGGCAAAGAAAAACGGTTGATTCGGGAAGGGCAGAGCAATGAACGAGATCACGGTCTACAGCAAGCCCTCGTGCGTGCAGTGCAACGCGACATACCGTGCGCTGGACTCGAAGGGCATCCGCTACCGGGTGGTCGATCTGAGCGAGAACCCTGCAGCGCTCGAGTACGTCCAAGACCTCGGCTACCTGCAAGCTCCCGTGGTTGTCGTCGACGACCAGGACCACTGGAGCGGATTCCGTCCCGACAACATCGACCGCATCGCAAACAGCCGATGAAGCCACCCGCTCACATGACTCATCGGTGCCCCGGCTGACCTCTCTCCCCAGCCCGGGCGCCGATGCAATCCCTCACCGAATCGAAAGGAGCGCACAGATGCCGAAGACCCCTCGGAAACGCCTCATCGCCGCTCCCGTCCTTGCGATCGCTCTCGCCGGATGCACCCCCGCGCACATCGGCACCCCCGTTCCCTCAGATGCTCCCGTCGTGCTGGGGATCACAGCCGAGGTCACCGCCGTCGTCGACGGCGACACCATCGACGTCCGGACAGCCAGCGGCACCGAGCGGGTGCGGATCATCGGGATAGACACCCCCGAGATCGGCCGCGACGGCGCCGCTGACGAGTGCTACGCCCAGGAGGCCCGCAATTACGTCAACGCGGCCCTGTACGGCCACACCGTGACGATCTACCCCGACCCCACCCAAGATAATGTCGACCGGTACGGGCGGTTGCTGCGGCATGTGCTCGTCGAAGGCCGCAGTATCGCCGTTGATGCCCTTGTCGCTGGCATGGGCTACGAATACACCCACGACGCGCCCTACGGGGGCCAGGAGGCTCACAAAGCCGCCCAGGATGACGCTGCGGCTGCAGGGGCGGGCCTGTGGTCCGTGTGCGAATGAACACCGGGAACACGAGATCGAGTCCGCACGACGCCGGCTCGCCGACCAACACTGACGTTGTTGAGCCGGTCACCGCGAGCTGAGAGGCGTCACCGCGGAGGCCCACACCCAGGCCCGGTGCTCGACCTCACCGACGAGGAACCTGATCGCTACGGCGTCCGCCGTCCATCGGCACGCCTGCCCGTCGACCCATACCGGTGTTGCGCCGAATCGCACCCACGCCCGGACGGGCTTTGGTTTCGGGTCGATCGTCACCGGCTCGGTGTCGAGGCCGATCTCTTCTCGCGAGAGAGACTGCAGCGGGCCGGCGTCGCGCGCGATGCGTTCCAGGATCTTCTGATCCATCCGCCGGTCGACCGAGGCCGCATAGCGCTTGTTCGTCCCCACGGTCACACCTGCCCCTCTCGGAACCAGGGTAACCGCGTTCGAACATGCATTCGAATATGGAGTTAGTGTGGTTTGACTACCGCCAACGACACTTGAATAGCGGTGGCGGGAGAACCCGATCGGCATCGCTACTCCCTACGGGCGCCAGCGACACGCGCGCTTAGGGGTTGTCACAATAGCCTTATGCCCGTACGCACCGAGATACCGGACCTCACCGGGCCGGAACTCAACATCCACCGGATCGTGCAGAACGAATCCCGCCTGTCATGTCTGCGTGTGCTCCTCGGGGTGTCGTCTGCGTCTCGCCCAGAGCTACAGGAAGCGACAGGGCTTCAAACCACCACCGTCGTGGAGGCGCTGACCGAGCTTGAAGAACGCGGGTACATCACCGCCAACCGGCCGAAAGGGGACCGGGCGGGATCGCGCGCAGTTCGGTACACCGCCCACCGTGACCGGGTGACCGCCGACCTCATGTCGCTAGCGAGCTGGATCCTCCGCTGAGTCCGACCCGTAAGAACGCCCTTGACAGCTTGACGGTTTCTGCTTTTCAGGCCGACCGGCTGACCTGCGGGTGGTCACGCACGCATCGCAGTCACCGACGGGTGACCCACCGATGCCCTTCGCGGCTGGCGCCGAACGTGTGTGTGTCGGCGGCAAAGAACTCGTGCTCGGCGGCGTCGCCGTATCCGAGGTCTGCATGGTGCTCGTCTTGGATGCATTGAACGTTGAGCAACCGGCGATGACCGCCAGCAGGTGTGGAAACGATCATGTCAGCTCGGAACTCGCACCGTGGCGTTTCGGATGTCACGTCGTCATCGTAGAGTCGGCCGGCGACGCCCGGGCGTCCGACAGGTGATCGCCAACTGTGGGGTGGAGGAGTGCCGGTGACGGGGCCGACGCGCGCGGAAGCCGACGTGACGATCCTCGCTGCGTGATCATCGTGAGCCGAGCACGTGCTCAAGTACCTGGTTCATGAGGCGAACGGCCTCTTCGGCGTCGTGTTGTTCGATCCGCGTGTCGAGTCCGTGGACGGCGGTATGGCGTAGCTCGTTGAGCGCCATCGCTGCCTTCGATACTTCAGGAGCGTCTGCGAGGCGATTGGCAACGGTGAGACCTCGACCACCGCAGGCGGCCTCGATCGCGAGTCGGGCGTAGAGCACAGCCTCGCGGTAGCGCCCATCGCGGAGGTGCGTTGCTGCAGTTCGTGCGTGTGCGGTGGCTGCTGTCTCTTCTTCCATGACTCTGAACGCGTCGCGGTAGGCGGTGTCTGTTGTCGGACCGATGATGTAGGTGAGTTTGCTGTCGTATTCGTACCGGATCACGTCGTACGTGTCGACAGTCGTGCCACCGGACACCAGCACATAGTCACGGTAACCATCCTTCTCGTAGAGGTTCGC
Source organism: Microbacterium sp. BDGP8 (assembly GCF_029991045.1). NCBI lineage: Bacteria > Bacillati > Actinomycetota > Actinomycetes > Micrococcales > Microbacteriaceae > Microbacterium > Microbacterium sp. BDGP8. The sequence continues at coordinate 30,270 of NZ_CP120713.1, forward strand.
GAGGAGTTCGTCATATCCTGTGGCCTGTGGGCTGGCGAGGAAGGCGATCAGTTGGTCCTTGGTTTCGCCGTACATCTCGACCTTGCGGCCCGTTCCCTTCTCGCGGAGACGGAGACCTGGCTGGCCGTCCTCACTGGAGTACTTCTCTATGAAGCACCACACGGAGGTTGGCGGGGAGACGACGGCCGCGGTTTGGATGCGCACCGTCACAACAAAGTTTTGATCGAGCCAGAAGCACACCTCCTCAGAGGTCTGACCAACGACCGGAGCGGCGATGGCGATGTGCTCATCGCGGCCGGTTGCCTTTGTGAGCCCATGACCATGGGAGTAGCACTCTGCCATCAGCGTCGCGAGCGGAGTGATCTGATGCATGAGCGGGTCGCCCGAAAGAACTCGGATGATTCGACGGGTGACCTTCTCCCTCAAGCGAAGGTCAGGTTTCCCGTCGGGACGTTCGAACGACTCGACGTAGGCTCTGACCACCCCCGTGCTCTGCGCGCTCCGCGCAGCAATCTTGGCTGCATGCGACGCGCGACGTGCTCGTGAGCTCGATGGTGCCACGGTTCTCCCTCATTGCGGTTTGCTCCGGTTTGGACGCTCAGGTCAGGTGCTCGCGCACATGGTGCAGCAGGGCCAGCTCAGCGTCTCGTGGCCAGGACTTGGCGAGCTGAGAGAAACGGGTTGCGCTGACGGGTTCTTTGAAACGGCGCGCTGTGGGTGTCTGCCCTAAGCCGACGAAAGGTTCCGGCGTTTCGGAGAACTGATGCGCTGTTGCATCAACGGAGAACAGAGTGGACCCGTCGCTGGCCCGCCACTCAAGCCAGACGTGCCACCTCGTTCCATCGCCCTGGACGATGACCCACCAGTCACCAAGCCCGCGACCCAGCAGCATCGCGGCAGTGGCGTACGCCAACGCGTCGCAGGATCCGATGGGGAAATCACGAAGGAAGATCAGCCGGGGATCGCTCAACCTCCCCGGTACAGACCGCACGAGCCGGTACACCTGCCAGGCGACATCAGCAGCGGCTTCGAAGTCGGTCACGGGCGCACTCTAGTTCAGGTCTAGCTAACCGCGCCGCAGGGGGAAACCTATCGACGGAGTGCGAGTCCGATCGGCTGAAGGCCGGCCTGCCGGAAACGTGAGCCGATACCTGGGTGTGGTCGCCGCCGCTGGTCGATTGCGTCGCCATGCTGTGGGTCTCACGGCTGGCGTACAGGTAGATTTCAGACCGCGAGGCGGCGCGCCGCTGGCACTATAGGGTATGCGCTCGTCGAGGCGCGATTCTGTCCGATGCGATCGGCCACGATCACGCCCCGAGCGCCAGTTGTGACGACTAGCGCGCATCTCTCAGCGCCAGGAAGGATGCCGCCCGTGCCGAGAGCAGAGTGGGAGCACCAGCCTTCGTCCTACTCGCCGGCGACGGAGACCGAGTATGCGCAGGCCCGGGTTGCGGGACGCATCTACACGTCGAAGACGTTCGCCAACGGCAACCCCAACTCCGCTGACTATGGTCAGCCCAGCCGCTTCGTGTACACCGTGTTCGATGACAACGGTACGGCGTCATCCCTTGTGCGTGAAGGCGAAGAGTGGGCTGTCACTTCCGTCGAAGGAACACGATCGCAGATCAAGGTTCTGGTTTCGCGCGAGTCCGGTTCCATAGTTGATCTATGGATACAGCGCGTTCCGGTGACCGGTGCTGCGGGCACCGTCAAAGAGGTGCTGCGCGTAAGGCGGCAGGACGCTATCCGGCTGGCGGATTTCTTTCGAACGGTGATGCTTGTGGAGCCGGATGGAGCAGACACCGGTATCCGTCTCGATGACGAGGCGCTCGCTGAGTTGCTGAACAACCCGGGATCGGCTGCTCGGTTCTACGAACAGCAGGCGCCGGTGCTGCGGGCGCTGATTGCAGACGATGACTCTGCCCGAGATGTCGTCGCCTTGGCTGGTCGACGCTCGAGCCTTGATACGTTTCGTCGGATGCTCTCCGACGACGTGTTCTTCGATTCGCTGGTGGAGCCGAACAAGGGTCCAGAAGCTGTCTGGCAACGGTTCTTCGAGGCGAACCCGTGGGTACTCGGGATCGGCCTTGGTGCTCAGCTCTTGACTTCGTGGTCTCAGTCGAAGCTGGAACAGATCGTCGCGGGGCACAGCGTCGCAGGGGATGGCAAGCGCGCCGATGCACTACTCCGTACTAGGCCGTGTTGATCAAGTCTGATTTGATCCAGATGAGCGTCGCGGCGAGGCTGACGGCGGCTCGGTAGCTGCGGAGGAGCTTGTCGGAGCGCATCGCGATGCCGCGCCACTGCTTGAGCCGGTTGAAGCAGCGCTCGACGACGTTGCGGCCCTTGTAGCGTTCCTTCTGCTGTTCGCCGAAGTCGATCGGCCGGCCCGGCTTCTTGCGGCGGTGCGCGACCTGGTCATCACGCTCCGGGATGGTCGCCGCGATACCGCGGCCGCGGAGCCAAGCACGGTTCGCCTTCGACGGGTACCCCTTGTCGGCGAGCACCCGGTCCGGGCGGGTCCGTGGCCTGCCCTTCCCGTCGCGGGGGACGCGGATGTCCTCGAGTACTGCGGTCATCATCGTGGTGTCGTTGATGTTCCCGCCGGTGATCATCATCCCCAGCGGCCGGCCGCGACCGTCGCAGACCGCTTAAGACTCACCCAGCCGGGAGCGAAACCTCTTGATCAACACGGCCTAGGTCCACCCGAGATGGATAAGACATCGCTCAGGCTCTCACGGCGTCGCGCTACCTTGGGGACTTAGGCCCAGTCCTTGTGCGGCGACGTGCCGCCGATACCGGCGTTGAACGTATTCGTCGGATCGAGCTCCTTGAAGTGCTCTTCCATGGACTCCGGCAGCTTGTAGATGCGACCGTAGTTGTGCTCGGCGGGCAGCTTCGCGCCGCGCTCCTCCAGCAGGTGCTGGATGCGGTCGTGCAGCGCCTCGGGATCCACGCCCTGCTTGGCGACATAGTCCTGGTGCATCACATGGCAGAAGAAGTGCCCGTAATACGCCTTGACCTCAAGCTGGTCGTCGATCTCCTCCGGCAGCACCTCGAGCCAGTTCCAATCGTCGCGACGCAGGGCCACATCGATGGGGATGAGCCCTGCGATGTGCCGGCGCTTCAACGCGGCGTAGCGAGTGGCGGCACTGGCCGCGCCGAACCGGTTGAGCGACGCGCTCTTTTCTTCATCAGACGTGCAGATGAAGAACTCACCAGTGTGCTCGGGCTCTGCGAAGAACTCCTTGAGCATCTTCTCGCTCGCGGCCTTCTGCGACTCGCTGACGGTGAGCAGCAGGTGATGCTCGAAACGGTTGCGGTACTCCATCATGCGCTTGGGCAGCTGATTGGGCAGCACGCTGAACATGGCTTGCGATACCGTGTCGGCGAAGGTCGGACCAATGCCGGGAATCTTCGAGAACAAGCCGTTGGCCCACGTCTTGAACGAGAACATGCGCGTCTGCAGCGCTGGACTCATGAACTTCAGGAAGACGAAGGTGTCTTTGCCGTACTTCTCGGCCAAGTCGAAGGCACTGCGGCCCATGTACTCACCAGAGATAGGCAGCGGCATGTCGGCTTCGAGGAACAACCGACGGATCTCTTCGAGCTCGTGCGTGTTGTTCGTGCCGATGTAAAACACGGTCGGGTGCACTTCGCGAGGGAAGGTGCGGGTGCGCACCGCGAACACCATCAGCTTGCCGGCCGAGCCGGATGCCTCGAACAGGTACTCGGGGTTCGCATTGTAGCGAGCAGGCGAAGGCACGATCTTGCGCAAGTGCTCGGCGTACTCGGTCTCGTTCGAGTCTTCGGGAGCTGGGGTGACATCCTCGGGAGACCACTCGCCGCGCTGTAGACGGTCGAGTGCGACCTCAGGGTCGTCTCCGAGCGAGATGCCCAGGTGATTGACCAGCTCGACCTTGCCGTCGTCGTTGACGCGGGCGAAGATCGCTTCGCGCGTGAATGCCGGACCCTTGCGAATCTGGCTGCCGCCCGAGTTGTTCGCGATGCCGCCGATGACCGAGGCGCCGATTGATGTCGACCCGATCACCGAGTGCGGCTCGCGCTGGTGCTTGGCGAGCGCGTCGGTCAGGTGTGTCAGCGGGGTGCCCGCGAGCGAGATCGCCTCGCGCGCGTCGTTGATGAGGTGCACCTCATCGATGCGGTGAGTCGAGATGATCACAATGGGGCGATCGTAGTCTTGGAAGCCGGGGCCGGATCCACCAGTCAGGCCCGTGTTCGATGCCTGCGGGATGACGATGAGGTTGTTGTCGACGGATACCTGCAGCGCCCGCCACATCTCGACCAGCGTGCCGGGGCGCACCACGGCGAAGACTGGTCCTCCGCCGAATCGATAGCCTTTGCTGAATGGCATCGTGGCACGCTCAGAGGTCAGTACATGTTCGTCGCCGACGATTCTCTTGAACGCATCGATCGCTTCGTGCGAAGTCGTGGTGGTCTGTCCCGGTTGCGTCATCTCTAAGCTTCCTATATTCAGGTGCATCACAAGCGCGTCATGATGCTGAGGGGATGTCGCCTTGATCCGAGCTAGTCCGCGGTCGTTCATTTTTTGATGGGCGGGGAAACGAGCCAGGGGGACAACGTCTGCGACCGTCTGCCCGGAAGCTCGCTACGGCGTCCAAGGAGTGCGCGTGTGCGTATGCATGTGCATACGCGCATCCTCATTGTAGAAGATGCGCATCAGATAGTTTCGGACCGCGGTACTTTCGGACTCCGGTAGGTTCGGACCGCGATAGTTCGGACCGCGATAGTTCGGACCGCGATGTCGGCCACTGCCCTCACCCCATAGATCGACGCAGCAATCAGACTCGCCTAGCGCCGCTTGAACCGTCCCAGGTTTGGTGCCGCATCTTTTCGAGTTGAGAGGATGGCGTCATGCCGCGCAGCAACTGCGATCCGCCTACCACGCGAAGGATCTCGCCGAGGGCCGCCGAATCGCGGAGCGAGTCGCCGAGACATTCCACACCTGCCCGATCCCGGAGATCGCCCGCCTCGGTCGCACCCTGCGCCGGTGGCGGTCAGCGTTCCTCGCGTATTTCGCGACCGGGCGCGCGAACAACGGCGGCACCGAGGCGATCAACGGAATCATCGAGCTGCACCGGCGCCTCGCCCGCGGCTATCGCAACCGGCACAACTACCGCCTCCGCATGCTCCTCGCCGCCGGCGGCCTCACTCCATGACCCCCACCGAATGTCCGAAGAGCCACTTTGCACCGGGCTGAGATGCAACTAGTATCTATCTTGTTCATCAGCACGGGGACGGGGTCATGGAGCATCAGGAGACGGAGGCATCCGCCGCGGATGCCGCGTACGCGAAGGTCAAGGAGCGGATCCTCGACGGCGATCTCGCCGGCGGGACGATGGTCAGCGAGGGAACGATCGCCGACGAACTCGGGATGAGCCGCACCCCCGTCCGCGAGGCGTTCCTGCGCTTGCAGGTCGAGGGGTGGATGCGGCTGTACCCCAAGCGCGGTGCGCTGATCCGCGATGTGACGCCGGGAGAGCTCGACGACGTCGTCGAGGCGCGCATCCTCATCGAGACCGATGCCGTGCGGCGGCTCGTCCGTGACTCCGAACGGGTGCAGGACGTCGTCGACGAGCTCTCCGACATCCTCGACGAGCAACGCCGCGCGTACGAGGCATCCGACCTCGCGCGGCTCGCCGAGGCAGACACGGCCTTCCACGCCCGGATCGTCGCGGCCGGCGGGAACGCCCTGCTCGCAGAGTTCTTCGCGACGCTGCGCGATCGGCAGAGGCGGATGCTCGCGTGGTCGCTCTGGCGACGCGACGACCGAGCCGAGCAGGTGCTCGACGATCACGGATTGCTCGTCCGCCTCATCGGCGATGGCGAGACCGCGGCGTTCGAGGTGGCACTCGGCCGTCACATCAAGAAGACCCACCGGGAGCTGCTGTCATGAGTGAGATGTCCTCCGAGGGAGCCGCCGCCGGAGAGCGGATCGCGATCGTCCCCTGGATGCGCGTGAGCGCTGCCCTGTTCGCTGTCGCGTGGGGTGGAAACGAGTTCACACCGCTGCTCGTGATGTACCGCCAGATCGACCAGATGAGCGCCTTCAGCGTGAATGTACTGCTCGGGGCATATGTCCTGGGCATCGTGCCCGCGCTCCTTCTCGGCGGCCCGCTGTCCGACCGGTACGGCCGCCGACCGCTGTTCGTCCCCGCCCCGATCATCGCGATTGCGGGCAGCACGCTCCTCGCCGTCGGGGCTTCCTCGATGCCGCTCCTGTTCGCCGGGCGGGTGCTGTCGGGTATCGCGCTGGGGCTCGTGATGGCAGTCGGCACGAGCTGGGTGAAAGAGCTCTCCGAGCCTCCGTTCACGACCCGCGCCGTCGACGGCCGTGGCGCCTCACGCGCTGCACTCGCACTGACGTCCGGGTTCGCGCTGGGCGCCGGATTCGCTGCGGCGCTCGGGCAGTTCGGCCCGATCCCCACCGCGTCGCCCTACCTCCTGCACATCGCTCTCACCCTCGTCGCGCTCGTGCTGCTGTGGGCGGCGCCGGAGAGCCGGCCGCGCCCAGACACCTCTGGGCCGCTCCTCGCCGACCTGCGCATCCCCACCGCGATGCACCGCCGGTTCCTCCTCGTCGTCGTCCCGATGGCGCCGTGGGTCTTCGGCACCGCCGCAAGCGCGTACGCGATCCTGCCGGGCCTCATGATGTCGCAGGCGCCGGGACTGCAGATCGGTGTGTCGGGTCTGCTGTGCGTCGTCGCGCTCGGCTGCGGTGTCGCGGTGCAGCGGTTCGCCGCGAAGGTCGACACCCCGCTGTCGGCCCGCGGCATCGGGATCGCGCTGACGGTCACCGTTCCCGCCATGATCCTGGCCGCCGTCGCGGTGAGCCTCAACTCGCTAGCCTGGGCGTTCGTGGCCGCCGCGGCACTCGGCGCGGCCTACGGCATGCTGCTCGTCGGGGGACTGCGCGAGATTCAGCGGATCGCCGGTCCGCGCGATCTTGCCGGACTCACCGCGGTGTACTACTCACTGACGTATCTCGGGTTCTTCATCCCGGCGATCCTCGCCGCGCTCGGCGCGTGGATCCCGTACACGACGATGTTCCTCGCCGGCGCGGTCCTGGCGGCGGTCAGCGTCGGGATCGTCGCGCTCAGCTGGCGCCGGCACCTGCCGGCGGCCTGATGAGGAACCGGCCGGGCGCGGCGTCCTCGCGAAGACTTCGCAAAAAAGGGGGCGCGGGAAGGACATGTCCTCCCCGCGCCCCCTTCGGATGCATCAGTTGTAGAGCATTCCGCCGTCCACGAGCAGCACCTGGCCGGTCACGTAGTCGGCTTTCTCGCTTGCGAGGAACGACACGACGTTCGCGACGTCTTCGGGCGTCTCGATGCGGCCGAGGGCGATGCTCTCGACGTTCTCCTTGAGGTTCTGGCCCCGCGGCTTGCCGTTGATCTCCGACAGCTTCTCGTCGATGAGGTCCCACATGCCCGTGCCGACGATGCCGGGAGCGTACGCGTTGACGGTGATGCCCTTCGGGGCGAGCTCCTGCGCCGCGACCTGCGTGAGGCCGCGCACGGCGAACTTCGACGCCGAGTACGCGCCGAGGATCGGGAAGCCCTTGATCGACGCGATCGAGGCGGCGGAGATGATCTTGCCCTTCACACCGAGCTCGATGAACTTGTCGGCAGCGGCCTGGATGCCGAAGACCACGCTGTTCACGTTGATGGAGAAGATCTTGTCGAGCTCTTCCGCCGTCACGTCGAGGATCGGCTTGACCTGCGCGATGCCCGCGTTGTTCACGATGACGTCGAACCCACCGAGCTGCGTGGCGGCTGCGTCCACAGCGGCGACGACGTCTTCCTTCTTCGACACGTCGGCAGCCACGAAGATCGCACGGCGGCCCAGCGCCTCGATCTCCGCGACGACGCCGCGCGCCTTCTCCTCCTGGAACGTGAGGTCTGCGACGGCGACGTCGAAGCCGTCCTTCGCGAGCTGGAGCGCGATTCCGCGACCGATTCCCTGACCTGCGCCCGAGACGAGAGCGACCTTGGCAGTGGACATTCCGACTACTCCTTCATGGTTCGATGAAGCGCTGTCGCGCTCCGAGATAAGGTCGCCCGAAGGCACGTTGCTCGGCGCCGCACGACCCTCGACATCCTCGCAAAACTCATCGAGTCGGACGGAGATGGCAAGTATGCTCGCGAAGACCGCGTCCACGAGCTGCTTTTCCCCATGCGCAAGGACTCGAACGATGTCTGGGTCGATGCGTCGAACCTGTGGAATCTGGACGAGCGGCTCGTCTTCCACACTACCTCGCGTCCGACAAGACTCTCAAGAGCATGCCCGTCACGGACGACGCCTCGACGAACCGACCGGACATACTGGCGACACGCGTGCTCGAGGCGGACTCGCCCGTGCTCGCGACCGCGGGGCAGAAGTTGCCGCTGCAGTCGATCGTCGTCGAGCTCAAGCGCCCCATGCGCAACGACGCGACGACGGAGGACAAGAACCCCATCGCGCAGTGCCTTGACTACGTCGCGCGGGTTCGCGAGGGCAAAGTAACGACGGCAACCGGGCGGCTGATTCCGTCGAGCGCGCAGGAGCCGCCGGCCTTCTGCTACGTCATCGCCGACCTGACGCCAACGATGGAGCGCATGTGCAAGCTGTCGAACTTGATCAAGACGCATGACGGGCTCGGGTACTTCGGCTACGTCGAGCCGTACAAGGCGTATGTCGAGGTCATCAGTTTCGACGGCCTCGTCAACGCGGCCACGGAGCAGAACAGGGCGTTCTTCGACAGGCTCGGCCTACCGTCGAGCTAGGCCGTGTTGATCGAGAGGCGGGGCCGGGCGCGGCCAGTGATTCCATCCGTCGGGAAGGTCGCGGAGGACGGGCTTGGCGTCTTTGAGGCGCTGGGCAGGAAGATCTTGGGAGCGGGATTTCCCGGAGCTCGCGCCGTCGGGATAGGTGAAGGCGTAATCGACCCAGGGGCGAAGTCCGCTTTCGATCGTCTCTCGGTAGTTGCCGCTGACGGTCGCGAATACTTGCTGCTCGAGTTCATCGGCTTCGGCCTCCCAGTTCGAGTCGCAAGCGTCGCAACCGCAGACTGGGTAGTGGAAGTCGTGCAATAGTCCCGCGTGCATGTAGATCCCCGGATAAGCGGTGAAGACCAACGTCAAGGACGCGCACTTCGGATCATTAGGACGTATCCGCACCGCGCGCACCACATCATGAAACGCGGGACGCAGCAGATCCGCTGTCACCTCAACGCCCTCATCGACCTCGACGTCATACGTCTCTCGGAGGTGGGCGATAAGGGCGTCAGCGACAACGTGCAGCGGTGCGAACCGCTCGGGATGCGTGTCGACCGAGTAGGTGTCTTCCGGAGGTGACTCGTGCCACCGGCTCCCGTAGTTGATCACCGCGCCGTCAGCGTCGCGGAACACCGGCGCTTCGATCAGAGGGCGAACGTAGGAACTCATCCCGTCATCCTGCCGCATCGGCGCGGCGCCGGCCGGCCTATGGCCAGGCCGGGACGGGACAGGTCCGTCTTGATCCAGATCAGCGTCGCAGCGAGGCTGATCGCGGCACGATAGTTGCGAGCGAGCTTGTCCGAACGCATCGCGATGCCGCGCCACTGCTTGAGCTTGTTGAAGCAGCGTTCGACGACGTTGCGGCCCTTGTAGCGTTCCTGCTGCTGATCGCCGAAGTCGATCGGTCGGCCTGGCCTCTTGCGGCGGTGCGCGATCTGATCGTCCCGCTCGGGGATCGTGGCCGCGATCCCTCTCGCGCGCAGCCATGCACGGTTTGCCTTCGACGGGTAGCCTTTGTCGGCGAGCACCCGGTCGGGGCGGGTGCGCGGCCGGCCCTCCCCATCGCGGGGCACGCGGATGTCCTCAAGCACGGCGGGCATCATCGTGGTGTCGTTGACATTCCCACCGGTGATGACCATGCCTAGCGGCCTTCCGCGGCCGTCGCAGACCAGGTGCAGCTTGGTCGTCAGTCCGCCCCGGGAACGTCCAATCCCGTGATCAGACGGCTCGAACCACGGATTCTTGTGATTCGGCAGAGCCCCCTGTGTCACGCTTCAGTGTCGCGCCGTGCTGATGCACACGTGCAATCGTGGAGTCGATCGAGACGACCCAGTCGATCTTCCCGGCGGCGTCGGCCTGCTTCTGCACCTCGGCCAGCAGCTTCTCCCAGGTGCCGTCCTCGGCCCACCGGTTGAACCGCTTGTAGATCGAGTTCCACTTACCGAACCGCTCCGGCACGTCCCGCCACGGCGCCCCGGTGCGGTACTTCCACGTCATACCCTCGACCGCGAGGCGATGATCCGTCCACGGCCTCGACCTCCCGGTCACCGTCGGCATCAACGGCTCCAGCACGGCCCACACCTCGTCCGAGATCTCCTGCCGCGTCACCGTTCAAGACTCGCCCAGCGGAGAGTGAACCCTCTTGATCAACACGGCCTAGGGCGTGTTGCTAAACATCTGCGGTTGCCTCGTGGGTGAGTCTTGATGCGTGTTTCGTGACGTGATCTCGGATGAAGCGTGGGCTGTGATCGGTCCGCTGTTCCCGACTGCGAAGTCGACGGGTCGGCCGCCGGTGGATCGGCGCGCGGTGGTCGAGGCGACGGCGTGGCGGTTCCGGACTGGTGCGCCGTGGCGGGACGTGCCGGAGCGGTTCGGGAACTGGAACACGATCTATAAGAACTTCAACCGGTGGTCCGAGCTGGGCGTGTGGGCGCGGGTGCTGGAGAAGACGCAGGCTCTCGCGCAGCAGTCCGGGGATCTGGACTGGGTCGCGTCGATCGACTCCACGATCGTGCGCGTGCATCAGCACGGCGCCACCCTTCCCCGCGCCACAGGGGGCTCTGGCGAACTACAAGAAATTCGGTGACGAGCCACCCGATCACGCGATCGGCCGTTCCCGCGGTGGGTTGACGACGAAGAATCACCTGGTCTGCGACGGCAAGGGACGAGCTCTCGCGTTCATCCTCACGCCCGGACAAGCGGCGGACACGAGCATGCTGACCGCAACGCTGAGCGAGATCCGCGTCCCGGGCGCGAGAGGCAGGCCGCGGTCGAGGCCGGATCGGCTGCTCGCGGACAAGGGCTACCCGTCGAAGGCGAATCGCGCCTGGCTGCGCGAGCGCGGGATTGCCGCGACGATCCCTGAACGTGACGATCAGATCGCTCACCGCCGCAAGCGCCGCGGGCGACCGATCGACTTCGGTCAGGAGCAGCGGGTCCGCTACCGTGGCCGCAACGTCGTCGAGCGATGCTTCAACAAGCTCAAGCAGTGGCGCGGGATCGCGATGCGCTCAGACAAGACCGCACGCAACTACCACGCCGGTCTCTGCCTCGCCGCGACACTCCACTGGCTCACCAGCAGCGTTCACTGAACATCGACGTCGACGTCTTCACCCTCGCTCGTCCGCTTCAATCGTGCCAGGTGGTATCGCCACCCCTCTTCTTTTTTGCGCCGCCCTGAACAGGTGAAGTACTCGTAGCGATCGCCTTGCTTGTCACGGGGTCGTTCGATCATGAGCTTGGCGCCACACGAGCAGCACAAGCTCCCCTTGAGGTAGTGGTCGTACTTCTGAGGCCGCTCACCGACAGCGTTCTTCGCATCGAGCTGCGTCTGGACCTGCAGCCAGGTGTCCGGGTCGACCAGCGGGATGTGGGCGCCATCGTAGGTGACGCCGCGATGTGACCACGCTTACGCACCCGAGGACGAGGCAAGCCGCATTCGGGCCCGGCCGCACGCCACCTTTAGCCAAGCCATGGCGATACCCTGTCTATCGAGGTGTGGCTACGCGTTCGAGCCCATCAATGTCGAGAATCGTGACTTCACGACGCCCGTGGAGTTCGATGACACCGGAGGCGGCGAGAGCGGCAAGGCGTCGGCTCAGGGTTTCTGGCGTGGTGCCCAGATAGGAGGCGATTTCGTACTTCGCCAACGGTAGCCACACTGTGGGCACGCCGTCTCGGATGCCGCCGGGCAGATCCAGCAGGTAGGCCGCGATGCGGGCGCTGACATCGCTGGAGGTGATGGCGGCCAGCAACCGCTCGGCGGAGGCGAGCCTGTCGGACAGAGTCCGCAGCATCCGCAGACCGACATCAGGGTAGTCGCGCAGCAGCGCCGAGAGGTCTGTGTGGTCGAAGACGCACATCCGGCTGTCTTCCAGCGCGACGACGAGGTCATTGGGCAGGTGGCCGGTCAGGAAGGCCCGTTCGCCCACGACATCACCGTCGGTCACCGTGCGCAGGATTTGTTCCTGGCCGTTGGCCGCCGCATGACTGACCTTGAGCTGTCCGCTGTGCATCACCAACAGACGCGAGACCGACTGTCCTGGCGAATAGACCGTCTCCCCCTTGGCAACATGCACCGGGCGGACGAACTCCGCGACCCGCAACTGCTCCTCGCGGGTGAGTCCTTGGAAGATCGGCACGCGGCTGACGCACAGATCGTCCACGGGCATGTGGCAAGTCTACCGGAGTCGGCATCGGCGCCGCGGGACCGGACAGCGTCAGCTACGCCTCGGTAGCAGGCGGGCGCCGAACATGATCTATGTCAAGGAGTTCCGGACGCCGCAAACCTATCGTGAAGGTACCAATAAGGAACACATCACGAAAGGGGTCCACCATGGCCACCTCCACCCCCACCACCACTCACACCGTCCTTAGAGCGGAGGGATTCTCCTGCCCCTCGTGCGTGGCGAAGATCGAGAAGCAGGTCGGGCGACTCAAGGGTGTCGAGAACGTGAAGGTCCACTTCGCCTCCGCCCGCATCGAGGTGGACCACGACAACGAGCGCATCTCCGTGGATGACCTCGTCGCCGCTATCGCCAAAGCCGGCTACAAGGCCGCACCGTCCGCCTTCTGAGACCAACGGCCCCCGCGCGCCACCTGCGGACATCCTCCCCACATTCCACTCTGCCGCTCCGCCGGCACGAGACCCAGAAAGGTCGTACCCGAAAGTGAACAGGCTCCAAAAATGGGTCTATGGGAACTGGTCAGTTCCCGTCGTGTCCGGCGTGCTCATCATCACCTCCTTCGCCATCCAGTGGCTGGCCGGGGGTGCCGCCAACCTCACCGTCAGCCCCCAGTGGTGGCTAGACGCCGGCGCCCACGCCACTCACGCCAGCGAGGCTTTCACCCTCGGAGATGTCTTCATGATCGCCGCGGCCGTGGTGGCCGGCTACGGGATCGTGGTGAAGGCGGTGCGCGCGCTGATCGCCAAGGTCATCGGCATCGACCTACTCGTGTCGGTTGCGGCGATCGGCGCGGTCATCATCGGCAACTTCTGGGAGGCCGCGGCGGTCACGTTCCTGTTCGCGATCGGCCACGCGCTGGAAGCTGCGACCCTCAACAAGACCCGCTCGGCACTGGCCGAACTGGTCGCCGTCGCGCCCGATTCCGCGATCGTCGTGCGCGATGGCGAGCAACAGGAAATCCCCGCCGGACAGGTGAGAATGGGCGAGATCGTCCTGGTCAAGAACGGCGCGAAGGTCCCCGTGGACGGCCAGGTCGTCTCCGGCACCGGCGCCATCGACGAGGCCTCCATCACCGGCGAGTCCATCCCAGTGGAGAAAACTAAGGGCGGGCAGGTCTTCGCCGGCACCGTTTCCCGCGGCGGATTCCTACAGGTCCTGGCCACTGGCATCGGCGCAGACACCACCTTGGCCCGCATCATCCACCGAGTGGAAGAGGCTCAGGACGCCAAGGCCAAGACCCAGGCCTTCATCGACCGGTTCTCCACGTGGTACACCCCCGCTGTCATGGTCCTGGCCCTGGTGGCCGGACTCATCAGCGGAGACGTGGTGCTGGCCCTGACCCTGCTGGTCATCGGTTGCCCCGGTGCCCTGGTGATCTCCATCCCGGTCGCCATCGTGGCGGGCATCGGCCGCGCTGCGCGCAACGGCATCCTCATCAAGGGCGGCGAGTTCCTGGAGACTTCCGCGAAGATCTCCGCGGTCGCCGTGGACAAGACCGGCACGCTCACCGAGGGACGTCCCCAGCTGACCGACGTCATCATTTTGGATTCCACGCTCGACCGTGCGGAGGTGCTGCGCTGGGCCGCGGCAGCCGAGGCCGGCTCCGAACACCCACTGGCCCGCCCCATCCTGGAGACCGCCCGCGAGGAGGGCGTCGCCCCGCAGGGCATCCCCGGCGCCGTCACCCCGGTCCCCGGCAAGGGCATCGTGGCGAACGTCAATGGCCGCCAGGTGCTGATCGGCAACCCACCGCTACTGGAGCAGTACGGCGTTGCCTCAGGCATCGCCGAGGCAGCGCAGGCCGCCCAGGAGCTGGCCGCCGCCGGAAAAACTCCTATGATCGTCGCTGTTGACGAGACAGTGGTCGGCGTCGTCGCCGTCGCCGACCAGATCCGCCAGGACGCACCCGAGATGGTCGCGCGACTGCACCGGGCCGGCGTCGAGAAGGTCGTCATGCTCACTGGTGACACCCGACTGGTGGCCGAGGCCGTCGGCAAAGCCACCGGGATCGACGAGATCCACGCCTCCCTGCTCCCTGAGGACAAGCTGGACGCTGTCACCGAGCTACAGCGCCAGGGCCACACGATCGCGATGGTCGGTGACGGCGTCAACGACGCCCCGGCTCTCGCCACCGCGAACATCGGCGTGGCGATGGGTGCGGCAGGCTCAGCCGTGGCCGTGGAGACCGCGGACATCGCCCTGATGGGCGACAACCTGCTCAAGCTGCCCGAGGCCATCGGCCTGGCCAAGCGAACCGTGAACGTGATGAAACAGAACATCGCAATCGCCCTGATCACCGTGGTGCTACTACTGGCCGGAGTCTTCGCCGGCGGAGTGACCATGTCGATCGGCATGCTCGTTCACGAAGCCTCCGTGCTCGTGGTCATCGCCAACGCGATGCGGCTCCTGCAAAACACCCGAGACTCCACGACGACGCCAAAGAGCGAACGCACTGCTACGGGGACCTCGGCGGAGCATGTGACCGCCTGACGCCCCCGGGGCAGTGGACCCGCCCCGCGGCACCGAGCACCTCGAAGACTCAAAACAACGACGCAAACACCGAAATCAACACACGAAACAGAGGAGACCGACCATGAGCGAAAAGAACTTCACCCTGGGCGACAACGTCGAGCATTTCACCATCGCGGACGTGGCCAGGGACAATCCCGACTTCCGGAAGGTGCTGTGGACCGGAGAACACACCCAGATCGTGGTGATGACCATTCCGCCCGGTGGCGAGATCGGAGACGAGGTCCACGAACACACCGATCAGATCCTGACCTTCGTCTCCGGAACCGGCGAAGCCGACCTCAACGGCCACACACACCCCATCGATGCCGGTGACCAGTGCGCAGTACCCGCCGGTGCCCAGCACAACTTCCGCAACACCGGGGACCAGCCACTGGTGCTGTACACCATCTACAGCCCACCCGAGCACGCCGCCGGCGCCGCATTCGCCACCCGGGAAGAGGCTGACGCCGCCGAAGCCGCCGGTGAGGACGAACCACCCCGGCCCTGACCGCCACCGCCACGACAGACCCATCCGGGACGTCGACGACGCACCACCCAGTCCAGATCAGAAGGAGATTCCATCCATGTCCAAGGTTTATGTCTTCACCGGCTACGGCGGACCCGAGGCCCAGCAACTGATCGAGCGGCCTGTTCCAACGCCCGGGCCCGGGGAACTGGCCATCGAAGTCCGAGCCGCTGGTGTAAATCCGGCGGACTGGAAGATCCGGGAAGGCCAGCTGGGCCGTCACTGGAGCCTGCCGGCGCCGATGGGCCGTGAAGCCGCCGGCGTGGTCACTGAGGTCGGTGACGGGGTCGAGGACTTCGCCGTGGGCGACGAGGTGCTCGGCCTTGTGGCGCCCGGGCAGGGTGGAATGGCCGAGCACACGCTACTGCGCGCCGCCACGACTGTGGCCAAGCCCGAGGAGATCTCCTTCGCCGACGCGGCCACCATCCCGGTGGCCGCCGCCACAGCCTACGACGCCACCCACCAGATCGAACTCGAACCGGGCCAGACCCTGCTACTGCTCGGCGCCGGCGGCGGAGTGGGACTGATCGCGGCACAGATTGGTCGCGTGCACGAGCTCACGGTCATCGGCGTCGCCAGCGCAACCAAGCGGGAACTCGTCGAGTCAACCGGCGCCACCTTCATCGAATCCGGTCCAGGGGCGGCCGACCGGGTGCGACAGGTGAGCGCGGACGGCCCAGACTTGATCGTTGATCTCGTCGGTGGCGATGCGCTACGTGCTGTTGCGGACCTGGTGCCCGACCGAACCCGGATCATCTCCGCAGCGGACCCAGACACCGCCGCCGAGCTCGGCGGCCAGGCCCTGGCACGCACGGATGAGGCCATGGCCAAGATCACCGAGGTGATCCAATACGGGCTGGTCGATCCCCACGTGGACGCCCAGTTCGCCCTTGATCAGGCAGGTCAGGCGATTGCCGCCGTGGAGACCGGACACGCTGCTGGAAAGATCATCGTGGTGCCCTAAGGTGAATCGGCCTGACTTTCGTTCCTATCGGGAGCCTTGTCCGACAGGTGCCGGATTGGCTGATTCCTGGTCAGCGTAATACGCCTGTTCGACCTCGGCGGGTGTTCGCATGTCGAGCTCGCCGTGGAGGCGGGAGTTGTTCCACCACCACACCCACTCGAGCGTCGCCAGTTCGACTTGCTCGACTGTGCGCCAGGGCCCGCGCTGACGGATCAGTTCGGTCTTGTAGAGGCCGTTGACCGCCTCGGCGAGGGCGTTGATGCTCCTATAGTTGTCAACTCCTGATTTCGCCGGTTCTCGGGTCGGTCTTGACGAGGTGGTAGACCTCGCGGATCACGTAGCGTTTCAGGCATCGGATGATGTCGCGCTTGCTCTTGCCCTCGGCGGTGCGTCGGGCAACGTAAGCGATCGTGGGCTCGTGGAATCTCATCCTGACGATCACAGTCCGGTAGATGGCGGCGTTGAGTTGACGGTGTCCGCCGTGGTTGATGCGATGCTTGCCGCTGGTCATCCCTGATCCGGTCGGGATGGGGCTGATGCCGGCGAGTTTTGCGAATGCGGCCTCGCTGTGTATGCGTTCGGGGTTGTCGCCGGCGACGATGAGGATCTCCGCGGCGGTGTCGACGCCGATGCCGAACTCGTCGAGCAGGTGCGGGGCGCGTTGGAGCACGAGCTGCTCTTCGAGATCCTTGATCTCATCGTTGAGCGCGATCCATCGTTTCGCGATCGAGCGGAGAGCGTGACGGTTCGCGTCCTCCGGGGTCTCCAGTCCGCGGGGTCGGAGCGCGGCGCAGTGCCGCGCGACCATCTTCTGCGTCTTCTTGGCGGTCTCGCGTCGGAGGTCTTCGGTGGCGTGGACGAGCATCGCTTTGAGGGTGATCATCGCTCCGGTGCGGTCTTTCACCGCGGTGTCATGCGCGACTTTCAGCTGTCGAATCATCTCCACGACCCCGTCCGCGGTCTTCGGGATCGCGGTCGCGAATCCGGCGAGCACGGCCCGGGCGGCGTTTTCCGCGTCAAGGGTGTCGGACTTCCCGTTGAGTCGGCGCAGCCGCCGATCGGGGCGGGCGACCTCGATGACTTTGTGTCCGTGGCGGCGGACGAACGAGGTCAGCGCGGCCCCGTAGGAGCCGGTTCCCTCGATGCCGAACGCGATGACGTTCCCGAAGCTCGCAGCCCATCCCAGCAATTGCTTGAACCCGGCCGTATCGGTCGTGATCGTCAAGGTCGCGAGGATCCCGCCGACCGAGTCCGTCACCGCGGCGACGTGGATGTGTTTGTGCGTATCGACGCCGATCACGACGTGTCCGGAACGGACGGTCTCGAGTTCGGTCATGTGTGCTGTCTCCTTCACCGGTTAGCGTGGTCATCACGCTGTCGCCGGCGGGTGGACAGGACTGTCATGGGGACGCGTTGTCGAGACTGCTCCAGGCTCCTATCAGGTCACGCCCGATCCGGCGGCAGCGGTTACTGCGCGCCCGGCCGGAGGCTCGACAGATCAACGCCAAGGCACCCTACGGGCCAATCAAACGCAAGGGTCAGAGCGCTCCGGCCAGGACTACCCCATCCTCGCGAGATCGGGCAGAAACAGACTGACAGTCGAACGAGTCGCCGACGGTTCCGGTAGAGGGGCTCGCTCCGAGTTCCTCGATCCGATCCGTGAAGACCACGGCGAGGTAGTTCGACCCGTGATCGGCATGATGGATCAACCCGTCGAGGCGACCGCCCGCGGCCCACGCGGCCATATCGAGTGCCCGCAACGGCAAGATGTCGGCCTTCAGGGTCGATGCGACGTTCCAGCCCACGATGCGACGCGAGTAGACATCGGTGACGAACGCGACGTAGGCGAACCCGGACCAGGTGGCGACGTAGGTGACGTCGCAGACCCAGAGCCGTCGCGGCGCTGGTGCGGTGAAGCGGCGGTTCACGAGATCGCTCGGCAGCACTGTGGTCGTGTCGGCGCGGGTGGTGAACACGCGCTTCGACTTGCGGACTCCGCGAACCCCGGCAAGGCTCATGAGGCGTTCGGTCTGGTCCCGGCCGATGTCCCAGCCTTGCCGTCGCATGAGGGCGTGCATCTTCCGTCGCCCGTAGACGCCGTAGTTCTCCGCATGCAGCCGGGCGATCTCGGGCACGAGCAGATCATCCTGCAGCTGCCGCGCGGACGGCGCGCGGCCCACCGCGGCGCGATAGCCGCGTGAGGTGAAGAATCCTCTCACTGCCGGTCGCAGGACCTGGCAGATGAGCTCGACCCCGAAACGATCCCGGTGTTCGTTGACGAACCGGATCATCTCGTCGAGGGGTGGCCTGGCTCCTTCGCGAAAAAGATGCTCGCAGCCCTGAGGATCTCGTTCGCCTTCCGCAACTCCGAGACCTCCTTCTGCAGCCGCTCGATCTCCGCCGCCGCATCCGTCGTCAACCCGGGCTTCACGCCCGCGTCGACCTCGTAGCGACGCTGCCAGAGCCGCAGCGTCTCCGGGCTCATCCCGAGCAGACCGGCCACGTGACGGACCGCGCTCATCATCGTCGGGTGCGACGGCCGCGTCTCCGCGAGCATCCGCAACGCCCGCCCACGCATCTCCGGCGAATACTTCCTGTTCATCGAGTTCCA
>NZ_CP120714.1:0-32884 GCF_029991045.1 Microbacterium sp. BDGP8
GGCAGGCCCTTGGCGTACCCGGACGGGAGTACCGAACGGATGGTTCACATGGTAGCCGTTGCTGCCCCTTTTGCAAGTACTGACGCACCTGACGTTGGCGAGTCGCACTCGCCCCGCTCGTCGTGGGCGCTGCCGGCGCCCACAGGGGCATACGGGCCGCTGCGGGCTTGGGTATCGGGTAACGCGTGGTTTGACGCCGTGATGGACGCTCTGGCCACGCCCGAGGGGGAGGCGCTGCGGCGTGCCGCTCGGGTGGCTGCGGGCACGCTGCTGCGGGTGGCGTACGACGATCGCATGTCGGCTGATCGGTCGACGGGCCGGGACGTCGCGACGGCTCACGAGACGGTCGCAGAGCGGCTGGGTATGAGCGCCAAGACGGTGCAGAGGGCGCGGCTGCTGCTGGAGGCGATGGGGCTCGCGGTGACGGTTGTGGGAGGCCGGTATCTGACGAACGAGGAGCGTGAGCAGGCCCGGCGCGCTCATGGTGGCGACCAAGTGCGCGCCGCGTCGACGCGGGCGCTGGTGATGCCCTCCACTCCCCCGTCTTCGCGCTCGGCGTCGAGGCCGGTGAAACCCGAATCTGTGGAGAATGTCCACCTACCTGTCTCTCCGTCAGGAGAGCAGGTAAGTCACCTTCCTGAATCATCACCAACGCGCATAATGCGCGCTAGGAAAGGCACCGCTCCGCGGCGCCCAGCAATGACGAGAAGGACGACCGAGGCGGCGCCTCGGAGCTTGGCAGTGCAGCAGCTCGCGGCTCGTCTCGTGCAGCGGATGCCGTGGCTCGGAGAGCAGCAGCACATCGGCCGGCTGTGCCGTCTCGTCGATCGGTTGGAGCTGATCGAGCGAGGCTGGACCGCGCAGCAGATCGTCGATCAAATCGAGCGGCACAGCCGCTCGGCGGGGCTGCAAGTGGCTCCGAGAGGCGCCCAGCGGAACCCGCTGGGGTACTTTGCCTGGCTCGTGAATAGAGCTATCTCCTCGGACGAGCTGGCCCCGTTTGAGCAGGTCGCTCGGGAGCGTCAGCAGCGGATCGCGGCCGCTCAGGAACGAGCTGCCGCGGAGCAGGCGCGCCGCCAGCAGATCGCTGCTGAGGCGGCCGCGATCGACGCCGTGATCGCGGCGATGCGTCAGCAGTTCCCGAAGCGAACGAGAACCACACGCCTATTCGTCTGAGTATTCACTCAGCGCGAATAGGCAAACGAACCGAATTGGTTCGTTTGCCCTTGTCCTGCCGTCCCCGCCGCGCTTTGCGCTTGCCAACCACCGGCCCTCAGCAGATACTCTGTTCGGGACGGTGGTTGGCAAGTTCTGGCGGGGACGGCAGGACAAGGGCAGTTCCAAAGATGGAAGGGATTGTGTGGTGGTGAAGGTGGGTGTGCGGTGCAGATAACGGCTCGGGATGAGCGGCTGTTCGAGTGGCTGCGAGAGGTGCGGCTGGCAGATGCGGAAGCGCTGCGGTGGGCTCTGGCTGCTGCTGATGGACGGAGCGAGCCGGTGACTGCGCGGCGGGCTCAGCAGTGGATCGCGCGCGGCGTCGAGGCCGGCGTGATCGAGAAGGCTCGGCCGATCTTTCGCGATGGTTCGGTCGTCTGGCTCTCTCACGCGATGTCGGGTCGAGCTGCACCGAACCTGTTCCGTGCGACGACCCGTCACGAGGTCGCGGTGGCCGCGATCTCGGCACGCTTCATGGCTGCCGGCTATGCGTGGAGCCGGGACCGCCAACCAGCATCGACGAGGGAACACGCGGCGGACGGAATTGCCCGCCGCGGGGAGCGCGTCGAACGGGTCGAAGTGGAGCTGACAGCGAAGACGCTGGCGCGGTACCAGAGCATCCTTCTCGGTCATACGCGGTGGCTCACTGAGGGTGTCGAGCGGGTCGTGTACGTCGGCACGTCAGCAGCGATGCGGGCCGTCTCCCGGGAGGCGGACAAGTGGGTTCACCCGGCGGTCCGCGACCGCCTGGTAACCGTGGCCGCGCTCGACGAGCGGGGCCACATCATGGAAGATCTCGATGCCCTCTGGGCATCGTCGAACACCGCCCCGCCCCTCGGTCGGGGCATCGAGGACGAAGCCGCAGAGGCGCCGCCGGCACTGCCGGCGCCGACCCTGCCGGTATGGGGAGGTCGCGACTGATGAGCCAGCAGAATGCCCAACAACCGCAGTCCACAGACGCGCTGACCGAGGCGCTGTTCGCCATTATCAAGATCGGCCTGGGGGCCGTTCTGGTGTTGGTCTTCCTTCCCCTCGCCGTGCCTCTCCTCGCTGTTGCGGTAACGGGTAACCGGGTAGCTAAGCGTCATTGGTTCTGGGTCACTCACCGCTGGCACCCGTGGGTGAACGCTGCGGCGATCGTGATCGTCGCAGCCGCTTTGACGTGGGAAGGAATCGCCCTGACGGGCTGGATCGTCAGCGGCGACGCTCGCGCCTTCGTGCAGACCGAGGGATGGCCGGCTGCCCTGCTCGGGCAGTGGTGGCCGATCCTGCTGGTGAACCTGCTGCTGGGCGCGCTGCTGCTGCCGGTCGCGTGGGCCTGGCGCCGTCGCCAGCTCGCGGAGCTGGTGCGTGCACGCAAGATCCCCGATGTGCTCACCCAGGAGCACATCGAGAGCGCCCGCAAGCGGGCGGCCGATATCGTCACCGCCCGCAAGCTCGGTCTGAGGCTGGACTCACACACGGGAGCGCTGACGGCGCTGCCCGGTGGGACCACGATCGTCGCCCCGCATCCCGTGCCGTCGACGCGACCGCGCAACGGCGGTGGCCGGGAGAAGGTGACCTTGCAGGGCATCGGGATGATCGAACGCCCCACCATCCGCACCTTCGGTGACCGGATGCAGGACACCCGCCGCGTTCCCGACTGGACCGACCCCGCCGGTCGCTACGTGGTGCTGCCTGAGAGTGCCGGCGCTCAGCGGGTGCTGCTGTTCGCGGAGAGCGGTTCGGGTAAGTCCGTGCTGCTGCACGATGCGATCCTGGCCGTGCTCGAGGTGGGGTGGCCGGTGTTCTTCATCGATGCGAAGGGCGACCCGGACGATGCCGAGAAGCTCGCCGCCGTCGCGGCGTCTCGTGGGCACTCCGTGCTCGTCGGTGAACCGTGGAATCTGTTCACCGGGACCGCGGCCGAGATCACCACGAAGCTGATGCGCACCCTTCCTCAGTCCTCGGGCGATGGCCAGTTCTACAACGACGAGGTGGAATCGGTGCTTAACGCGATTCAGAGCCTCCGCCCGCTCACGGGCATGCGCGACCTGTTCACCCGGCTCAGCAGCATCACGCCCGAGGACGTGCGCGACGGGGTTCAGTTCGCGATGCTCACCGCACCCGTCGACAAGCAGGGCACGCCCCGCGTGTTCCGGGTGCGGGACCGGCTGCTGCTGGCCCTCGGCCCGCTGGAGCCGCACCTGGCGGCGTCGGGGTGGAGCTTCGAGAACCGCACCGCGGATCTCACCATCGTTCCCCTCGCCCCCTCCGACCGAGCCCAGGCCACCGTGGGCGACCTGATGCTCGTCGACCTCCGCCGTTACATGAGCGCAAGGCTCGCCCGCAGAGACAAGACACCCGCGGTGGTCTTCGTCGACGAGTTCGCCCAGCTCGTCACTGACGACAGCGACCCCGGCGACATCGCCGCATCGATGTTCGAAACTGCCCGGTCGGCAGGCCTCGGGCTGTGGCTTGCCGCCCAGTCCGTCGCCGGCGTCTCGCAGGACGAGACACGGCGACGTCGCGCGCTCGCAAGCGGTGCCGCGCTGATCGTGGGTCGCTCAAAAGACCCCGAGGACATTGTGACCTTCGCCGGTACGGCGATGCGGCTCGAATCGTCGGGCGCGGCGACCGGTGAGGAGCTGCGATCGGCGCGAGCTCAACACACCTACGTCATCCCACCCGATGACGTACGCCGCGCGGCCGTAGGGCAGTTCTGGATCGTCCAGGGCGGCGCGATCGCACCGTTCCGGGCGCTCCCCTCCCCCACGATCCCTGCCGGCGCTCAGGCGGCGCCGGCAGCGAGTGAGCCGGAGCCCGCGGCCCCGGCCGAAGATGTGCCAGCCGAAGATGCGCCGGCAGAAACCGGCGGCTCGCAAACCTGAGCCAGCGCCCGGGGCGCTGGGCGGGCTTCGCCCGTAGACGACGGCCGCGATGCGGCCGCAGCCCAGCGCCCTCCGGGCGCACCTTTTTCTGCCGTGAAGCCTTCGGCAGCATACGGTCGGCCAGCCTG
This sequence comes from Microbacterium sp. BDGP8, assembly GCF_029991045.1. NCBI lineage: Bacteria > Bacillati > Actinomycetota > Actinomycetes > Micrococcales > Microbacteriaceae > Microbacterium > Microbacterium sp. BDGP8. The sequence goes on from NZ_CP120714.1 coordinate 4,214, forward strand.
AGCGCAAGCGACTCCCCCGAGATTTTCGGCACGCGGTCGCTGCGCTCCCTTATTTCGCGCCGAAATTCTCTCCTCCGCTGCTTGCGCTCAGGCCGTCCTCCCTAGCGGCGACAAGTCGCCTTCACGGCAAAAAAACGTGAAGGGGAGGAGAGAAGATCATGGGCGCAACAACCACAGGCCGGGTCACGGTGTTCAGCCGTGAGGGATGCGTGCAGTGCAACGCCACATATCGGGCCCTCGACGGTCACGGCGTCGACTACCGGATCGTTGACGTCGACGAGCTGCGCGAGGGCGCGGCCGAGGAGCTGCGAGCCCTCGGGTTCACCCGCCTCCCCGTGGTGAAAGTCCCCGGCACTTCGGCATGGTCCGGGTTCCGTCCCGACCTCATCGCAGAGATCGACCCCGAGGCGGTGAACGCATGAGCGCCACCGTCGCCGCTCCCCTGGTCGCCGCAATCGAGCAGGCGTGGGCCGATATCCGCAAGCGTCACCCCGAGGTTCCCGAGGTCGTCGTCACGATCGGCAGCGGGAGCGAGGCAAAGGGGATGAAGCTCGGACACTTCGCCGCAGCGCGATGGGTGCGCGGAGAGGACGAGCTGCACGAGCTGTTCGTCGGCGGTGAGGGCCTGGCCGGGGGCGCCGCGTCCGTCCTCGCGACGCTGCTGCACGAGGCCGCACACGCGGCCGCACAGTCCCGCGGCATCCAGGACACCAGCCGTCAGGGCCGCTACCACAACCAGCGATTCAAGAGCATTGCCGAAGGCCTCGGGCTCACCATCGAGCACGATCAGAGCATCGGGTGGAGCGTGACGACACTCCCCCGTCACACCGAAGCCGAGTACGCCGAGACGATCGCGACGCTGCACACCGCGATCACCGCTCACCGCCGCGCCGAAGCGATCGCCACCGGCGGAGGACGGAAGAGCAACAACAACGGCGCCGCCGTCGTCTGCGGATGCGGGCGGAAGATCCGCGCCTCTCTCAGCGTCATCGAGGCAGGCCCCATCATCTGCGGCATCTGCGGCACCGCGTTCGAATCCGAAGAAAATAGCTAGTCCCCCTTGCATTGCAGTGCTAGGGGGACTAGCATAGTCTTATGACCAAGCGACAGAAGCACCGGGACGTAGCGAAGTTCCTGCGCTCAAAGGGCTGGGAGCACGTGCGAACCAAAGGCAGTCACGAGACGTGGAAATCGTCAGACGGCGCCATGACGCTGGTGATCGCCGCTCACGGCGGCGAGGTGTCCGCGGGCATCGTGCGACAGATTCAGAACGCATTCGACGACACCCCGGCCAACTGGAACTGAAAGGAGCCGACAGATGACCCGACAGCTTGCAGCTCGCGCGTACCGAGACGAAGACGGATGGTGGACGATCGAGATCCCCGAACTCACCAGTCCCTCCCCCGCCGGCGGCACGATCATCGCGACCGGCACCGCGACGACCTTCCGAGGCATCGACAAGGCGGCTCACGAACTCGCAGCGGCGTGGCTCGATGACGACGCGGTAACCGTCGATGTCGACGTCGTGATCCCCGAAGACGTCGCCCAGCTCTGGAAAGACAGCACCGCCGCCGAAGAAGCCGCCCGCGAACAGCAGACCCGCGCAGCCATGCTCCGCCGTGACGCCGTTCGAGCCCTCCGCGCTCAGGGCTACCCCGCAGAGGCCGCGGCGGCAGCGCTCGGCATCAGCCGCCAACGCATCGACCAGCTCGGCAAGGCTGCGCCCGTGCGGACCAGCGAACTCGCGTCGTAAGCGTCTCAGACGAACCGTCTGAGACAGGGCGGTAGCTAGCTGTCTTTCTAGAAAGCTAGCTAGTCAGATAGGCAGAAAGAAAGCTAGCTGGAACGTTAGCTAGAAGGTAGGATGGAAGCATGCAAATCGTGATGGTCTACAGCGAGGCGGGCGGAGTCAGTAAGACGACCGCGGCGGTATCGGTGGCGATGACCTCGGCCGAAGCCGGGCATCGCACGGTGCTTATCGACCTCGACCCACGTGCGGCATCGACGAAGTGGACGCGCACTGAGCCGGTGGGGGAGGGGCTGCACGTTGGCGCGATCCTCGGGGCCAAGGAAGAGCCCACTGGTTGGGCGCAGGATCTCGCCGTGCCGAGCCGTTGGCATGAGCTGTTGCGCGTGATCCCCTCCGCTCGTGACCTCAGCAACCGCGAGAGCGAGCGCGACGACTACGCCGAGCTGCGGCTCAAGGCGTCGCTGGTCGACCTCGACGCCGACGTTGTGGTGATCGACTGCGCGAACCGTCAGGGCGGTCCTCTGACGCTGTCTGCTCTGCACGCCTCGGATCGGGTGCTGTACGCCGCTACGGCGTCCGATTCGGGCATCGATGGGGTGACCGGTGCGAAGCGCACCGTGGAGGCGTTCAGGCGCAGCATGGCGCGCCTGGGAGCGGCAACCGGGATCGAAGAAGCCGGAGTCACGATGACCCGCGACGGCACGGGCTTCTTGTCCTACGCCGAACAGGACGCGATCGACCAGGTGCGCGAGCTCGCGCCGATTATCGAGCCGATCGTCCCGCACCTGGCGATCGTTCCCGAGGTCCGCATGGCGGGGGAGTGGTACGGCGCGTACCGCAAGGGAACGCCGGTGCGAGAGGCATACAGCGAAGTGATGCGAAAGGTGATCCGATGACCGCGAACCAGCCCGACCGGCCCGCCCGTTCCCGCCCACGTCCCGCTCCCGACGCCGGGGTTGACCCGATCGATTACAAACCCAGCCCCGCACCGACGCCGGCGCCGGCAACCGTGTCCAAAAGCCCTGTCGAGGGCAAGGGCGCCGAGGCGCCCGCGGCAGCCCCGTCGCCTGCTCCGACGACGAACACGCGGTTCGCGGCATCGCCCGCGCCGGCCCCCGTGGCTGGGGGTTCGGAAGTGACCGTGCAGCTCGCGACGCGCATCAGCCCCGACGTCGCGGCCGTGCTCGATGCCGCAGTCGCGCGCGAGAAGGCAAGGCGCGGAAGCAAGGCGTCAAAGCGCGTCCTCATCGAAGAAGCGATCCTCGCGCTCTGGAGCCAATAGCCGCAGCGCCCAGCTGACCATCATCCATATGGATGAGATCCATCGGAAAAATTGGGCGGCCTGATCAGCCCGGTGGCGCGGCCACACAGCGACAGGTCTCGCGTTGAGAGCCGCCTTGAATGGCGTGGGGCGGCTTGCGACGTAACGCGTGCGGCATGGGGCACAAGGAGTATGTGTCTCGACGGCTGCATGTCATCTCGTATGACCGTGCACCGATCCCAACCTCACCCCAGCGTGAAAGAAGATGCGGAGCGATCGATGAAGAAGTCCCGACTCATGGCAACTGGAGCAACCGCAGCGGTTTTGGCTCTCGTAGCGACCGCCCCGAGCTATGCCGCCGAACCGGGGGGCGAGGCTACAGGGAGCCCGCCCACCGCTGTCTCTGCTCCCGCCACTGCCCGGGTCGACGTGCCCCTCACTTCTCATCAGCGTCTTCAGGATGTTGTGAGCATGGAGGAGGCTCTCGGCTACCCCGTTTCGGCGTTCCGGTTCGAGAACGATGTGGTGGTCGGTGAGTACTCCCCGAGCTCTGGCGTGGACGTGGAGACGTATCTCGCGGAGTTCAACGATCTCTATGGGACGCAGCCAGAGATATCTCACGTTGTTGTAGAGATGCCGACGGAGCAAGCGAAAAGCCTCTACATGTCTAAGGGGCTCACCGTGAGTCCGCCTCTCAGCTCTACAGCTCGTTCCTCGAGTTACGTTGCCCCGGCTGCCGATCCGGCACGCATCGAGCAGCTGTTCGAATCTCGTCGGGAGCGAGCAGGAATCGATATGGCAGGCGTGGACCAGCAGGCGAGGGGCGCCGCCCGGGCGGCCACGCGTTGGGAGCCCACCTCGGTCGACGTCCAGATCACAAGACCCACCAGCAGCACTGTTCTGTTCGATCAGTACTTGAACTGGTACCCGGGTCAAGCTTCCACAGATGTCATGAACGGCGAGGACGGATGGGAAGCCGAGGTGAACGTGTACACAGATGCGTCGGCTTACCAGGTCAACCAACGTCCTAACTGCTCGGTCGCTGCGGCCAACTACAAAGATCGACCGTTCGCGAAGAACTACGGGTGGAACTGGTCGGTGATGTACGACTCGGGCTTCGGCTTGAACCCGCTGCCCTCGCGTCTCGGCGCATACGCCGACTACAACGATCTCTTCGACGAGTGCAACCGCAACTCGATTGGCATCGGCATCCGGAGCCCGCAAACTCTCGGCGCGTGGCCGAACGGGATGCAAGAGATGCTCATCCTCGTCACCGCGCCCCGTGGACTCGACAACATCGGACGGATCTCGGGGAACATCCAGCCCGTCAACTCCACAGGCTGCCTTCTTCAGCCCTGGCTGTCCAACACCGACTGCATGGGGCTCACGCAGACCGGATACCAGTCGCGCGGCACGCTCGCCTCGTGGCGAAACTGGACGGCACCGACTGTGTGCTGGAACTCTGGGGGCTACGGAGAGATTCCCCCCAGCAAGTACCCGTGCTGACTCCAGTACTTTCTTAGCGGAGGTCCGACTATGAGAAACAAAGGGCACGGGCGGCTCAGAGCCGCCCTCACGGCCGTTTTCTTTGTGGCGGGATCGTTTCTCGTAGTCGGACTTGCTGCGCAGTACCTGGAAACGAGGGTCAGCGCAGAGGCGCAATGTCAACTTGCGCCCCCTGCCAACGTTGCCTTGACAGAGCAGGCGCTGACGTACGCCGAGGCCTCCGCGTGGCCCATCGGGCGGCAGTGCACCTGGCTGCTCGCAGACGGCACTACAGCCACGATTCACTCGAGCTGGACAGTCACATTCCTGACAGTTGGTGCCACCGCCGTCTGCATCTTGCTTGCTGTGTGGGCGGGCTACATTGCACACCGGACACGCGACCGCCTGCTGTGGGGTCTGGCTTCCGTGAGCGTTATCGCCCCCGCCCTGACGTGGATCATCCTTGGCTGGGCTGCTTCCACCTTTCAGTACGGAACAGCCAGTTAGCTGACAGTGCGGACGCTACTCGGGGTTGACACGTACGTGTCAACCCCGAGTGCCATGTCGGCGGGCGTGACTACCTGAGAACCCAGCTCACGAACGCGAGAAGTTCGGTCGTGACTCGTTCCCGATTCGCCTTGTACTGCGGACGCCTGCCGGCACGAGAATGCGCGGGCATGTTCGGGTCTGTCACGTAGCCGCGCTCTTCAAGCTCTGTGAGGGCTTCGACAGTCGTCGTCACCGCAAGGCCGGTGGCCTGTGTGATCTCGGCGCGGGATGCGGACTCGACGCTGAGGAGGTACCGCAGGCAGATCAGGCGCGATTCGTTCTGAATGACCCGATGCGCGTTCAGCGGTTCCCCCGTCAGGTCGGGTATCGGGGTGCGAATCGGCATGGCTTCATTGTGCCAGTAGTGGCATGACCCAGATTGTTAAAGCACTCTCATCCAACATCTCGGGTAACGCGTTACCGTTGATTCGAGGGCGAGTTATCGCCTCCCGCGGGGAGCATGTCATCGCCCGTCGTTAGCATGGTGCACGCAGGGGGTGCGAAGTGACTGAAAAGGTCGAAAATACAAGCTTCGGAGGCGCGTCACGCGCCGAGGGCTACGTCGAGTCGGTCGAGCTGCCGTCATCGCCGCGAGCGGGTGAATCTGTCCCCCAAATGGGGGACAAGACGCATAAAGCGCAAGCTTCACCGACGGACGATCTGCTCGACCGGTTTCGCAACGATGTTGCACCGGCCGAGCCTCCGGCGGTGATCGACGACGTGCCCCTGCCGGATGAAGCGCAGGGCGCGCCGGAGGCTGCCGGCGGCGTCCCGTCGGTAGATCTCCGAATTAACCGTCGCGAACGTGCCGCAGAGGCGCCGTCGCTTGGCTGGCGGGCCGTCGCACGAAACCTGGGTTTCAAGGTGAAGCAGGGCCCCGCGGAACTGGCCGCGGCCGAGCTGGGTAGCGCTCGATCGCTCATCCGACTGTCGCGCTGGCAGCGCAGCGTCGGGATTCTCGTTGCCAATCCCAAAGGCGGCGTCGGGAAGACACCCCTCTCGCTCGCGATCGGTGGCTGCTTTGCTACCACCCGTGGGGGAGGGACAGTTGTTGTCGAGGTCGCAGACGACCCCGGCGCCCTGTCGGTGCGTTCCGAAGGTCGCGCGAACGTCGGCGTTGCCGAGCTGCTGCGCGACCTCGACCAGATCCGCGGCGCCGGCCACCTCGCCGGCTATGTCTCGCAGCAAACCAGCTACGCATCCGTGATCGGCACCGTGGGCGACCGGGAGCCCCTGAGCGGCGAGGACGTCAAGCGGATCACGAGCAAGATCGACGAGTTCTTCCCCGTCCGCGTCATGGACACCGGTAACCAGCCCAGCTCGAGCGCGTTCCACGGGGCACTCGATGTCACCGACGTTCTCGTGATCCCCGTGCTGGATGCTCTCGACGCCCTGCAAGGCGCTATGCAGCTCCTCCGGCACCTCCACCAGGGCGGCGGCCACGCCGCGCATCTGGCACGAAACGCGATCGTCGTCCGTACCCACGACGGCCGGCCCGAGGATGCCGAGGTCAGCGCTTACGCAGACGAGCTGATCGAGAAGGCCGGCATCCGAGCGGTCTACCACCTGCCGATGGATCACCACATCGCTGAGCGCACGACGCTCGTCTACGGCCAGCTCGCGCCTGCCACGAAGGACGCAATCACCCGACTGACAGCCGGCGTGGTCGAGCAACTCAACACCGAACTACGAAAGGCGCAGTGACATGCAGAATCCGCTTGACGGGATCATCCCCGACTTCACGATCTTTGGAGCGCAGTTCACTGAGCTGTGGCAGAAGATCCTCGCCGGTGTCTGGGCGATCGCAATCGTCATCAGCATCGTTTTCCTCATCCAAGCGATCGTGAAGGTTGGCCAGAACGGCGAGAGCAACCCCGCCGCCGTCGCAGAGGGCAAAAAGCAGGTGCTGTGGGCCAGCATCTCCCTCGGCGTCTTGGTCGCCCTCGCCGTCGTTGTTGGCGCCATCATCGCGATCTTCGCCTGACCATGAGCACGCCGACGACAGCACCGCGCCGCCGCTGGGTATGGGTCGCGGTCATCGCGGCCGCCGCGATTCTCGTCGCCGGCGGCATCGGGCTCGGCGTATTCCTCGGCAGCCGCGGGGACAACACCGCGGCGCCCGAGCCGCCCGCTCAGCCCACAACCCCACAAACCCCGTCGACGTCCGCCACGACCTCCCCCCCTGCCGTGGCGGGCGTCGACGGCTGCCTCGGAGGCGACTCCCGTGGACCGCAGGCCGTGCTCGACGCGCAGGCCGCGGCACCGCAAACCCCCGAAGGCGCCGTCTCGTTCGCGATCGCGTTTACGCGGTGGATCGGGCAGAAGCCGGTCGTACCCGCCGAAGAGGTTGCGCTCATCGACGGTGTGGCGTCTGTCGCGCCGAACCTCGCGCAGTCGGCTGCATCTGCCGAGAAGGTCGATGCGTCGCAGTTCTACCTCACCAGCCTGAACGGCTACTACCGGGTGGACAGCTTCACGGATCAGCGAGTGGATCTCACGCTGATGCTGCCGCTGGTGCTTCAGGGGGCGATCGATCCGACGCTCAACTTCATGCCTTCCTATGGCGTCGTTTGGACCGATAACGGGTGGGCGATCGAAGACGGTGAGTTCAAGGACGATGCGAACACACTTCGCACCACAGGAACGGTCATCCCGGAGGGCTGCTGATGCACCGCATCGACCTTTGGGGTGACTTCACCGACGGTGTGTCCGGTGCTGTCGACGCCGTGGGCGGGGTCGTCAACTTCTGGTCCGATCCGTTCGGGAACATGTACAAGTCGGGCCGCGACGCGACGATCAGCCTCAGCCGGGACGTCATTCCGGCGATCACCGAGTCGACTCTCCCGGATCTCACGTTGCAGTCGTTCCTAAGCACCTACGCCGTGTCGTTCGCGCTCGCGTTGATGCTCGCCGTTCTGTTGCTGTTCCCGCAGTTCGTGCGCGTCGCGAAGGGCGACCAGAGCGGGCAGGAGCTTTTCGAGGCGATCGGGCTGTACTTCCCCGGTTTCATCATGGGCGCGATGTTCGGCCCTCTCATTGGGCTGTCGATCATCGAGCTGCTGCGACTGCTGACCCGCAGCATCATCGATTGGGCCTATGGCGGATCGATCGAGCAGATGGTTGAGACGTTCTCGACCATCGCCCCGGATGACCCCGCGAAGATGACCGGCGCGGCCGTCGTGGGCATGATCGTCATCTGGGCGATGACGCTGGGCATGCTCATCATCCCGTTCATCTTCATCTTCCAGCTCGTCGTCCAGTACTTCACCGGCGCGCTCATCCCCATCGCTATTGCATGGATGGTCGACCCGCGTCGCCGTGCTGCCGCGTCGCGAGCCGTTGGCCTGTGGGTCGGGATGCTCCTTGTGCAGCCTCTGCTCTTCCTCGCACTCGGATTCGCGTTCCGGTTGCCGATCGACTCGGTGGCCGCATGGGGTAACGACGGGTTCAAGAACCTCGCCCGCGTCATCATCGCCGTCATGGCGATCGTGCTGGCCGTCTTCCTGCCGTTCGTGCTGATCACGTGGGCTCGGAAGAGCATTGCCGCGGCGCCGACGTCGGATTCGACGCCGACGACACCGATCGGGCCGACGTCGCCCGGCCGGTCGCACCGCGCTCCCAGCCGTGAGGCGCCCGCAGCGCCCACGCGTCAGACCGTTCGCACATCTGCGCGGCCGAGCGACGCTGCGGGCTCCATTGCCCCCAAGCTCGGCGCCCAGAACGCGGGGAAGGTACGCGCGAAGCAGCCCACCGGCGCCGGCACGCCCGCCCTGGCAAGTGCGGGCACCAAGGCGTCGACGGCATTTAACGCGGGGACCGCCGTGGCCGCGAAGGGTGCGCAGACCGTCGCGAGGAAGGCAAGCGAGACAGCACACGAATCCGTCACACCCCCGCCCGTTCAAGGTAAGGAGCGCCCGCAGTGAGCGAGTCACAGTACGAGTCCGAGCGCGGCATCTACATCCTCGGCGGCGAGGGCCGCCACCGCGGATTCTGGGGCACTCAGAGCAAGTCCCGGGGATGGGGCACGGTGGCGATTATCGGTGTCGGCATGGTCTTCACGCCGGCCCTCGGGTGGGTCGCGATCGTCTCCGCTTTGGTGGGCGTGACGGTCCTCGTCATCCTCACGAGCGGCACCCATAACGGGAGCATCATCGAACGTCGGCGCCGCTCGCGGCGGCACCAGCTCGCCCAGCGCACGCACGCGGATGAGTTCATCCCGTACGACGCCGATCGTGCGGCGCTGCTGACCACCGCGCTTGAGCAGACGAACAAGACCAAGGACAAGGCTGACCGGGCCGGCCGCATCGAATGGGCGCGTGAGCTGAACGCGATGCGAGCCAACCCGGACGGCTGCGACGGTATGGGCTGGTTGCAGTCCGGCCGTGGCGTCCCCGGGATCGCCTGGCACGGCCCGACCGGGGAAGAGCCCTACCTGAGTGTCGCGTTCTCGGTGAGTGGCCAGCTGCGCGGCATGGAGTCGTCCGAGAACGTCGTACGCGGCGCCGAAGCGTTCGGAGCCTTCCAGGCCAGTAAGGCCGCTCCGGGCTCGCTGATGCGCATGATGCAGTCGGTCACCCGGGTTCTGCCGGCAGACACCGCGCTGCAGGAGTTCTGGGTGCTCAACAACATCGACGAGGACGCGCCCGATTGGGCGAAGAAGTCCTACGAAGAGGTGCTGATCGAGTCGTCTCGTGGAGCCATGGTGCAGCGCCACTACGTCGTGGGCCGCTGGCCCGTGAACGCTCGGTTCGTCGAGCAGGCACGCAAGTACGGCACCGGTCGTGACGGGTGGCGCAAGCTCATGGCAGCCGAGATCGAGTCGTTCCGCCGCGGGCTGCTCGACTCCCGCCACTCATGGGCGGAACCGCTCACCGCCCGCGGAACGGCGGCGGTGATCCGCCACATGCAGAACCCCTCACGGCCCCTCGACCTGGTGCGCGACATGGAACCCACGAGCACCGGAGAACGAGCCCGGGGCGGGGAGTACTCCGCTCACGTCGTAGAGGGCATCGACCCGGAATCGGGCGAGCACGTTGAGTGGTGGCACCGCACCGCGGTGATCCGCGCGGAATCGCTCACCGTCGCGCAGCGGCGCCCGCTGTGGCTGCTCGAGCTGCTGGTCGGCCGCGAGCTGGACATGATCCGCACCGTCAGCTTCCACGTCGAGCTGATCCCCGCCGGGGAAGCCCGCCATGCCGCACGTCGTGACCTCGTGTCGGACATGGCCGCGGAGATCTCCGAAACATCGAACGGGAAGATCCCGCTGGACGAGGGCAAGGTGAAGATCCTCGCCGCCCAGCGTCGACGCAGCGACCTCGCGGAAGGCAGCGGACACCACGGCGCGAACTGGGTCGGTTTCATCACCATCACCACCGACAGCCGCGACCGTCTCGCCTCAGCGAGCCGGGAACTCGCGGAGGTCTGCGCCAACGAAGTCGGCATCCAGCGGTTGGAGTGGCTGGACTCGTACCAGGCCGCAGCAAGCGGCACGACCTGGCCCATCGCGCGCGGGCTGCGCCCGCACGTACCCACCTTCGGTGCACGCGCTATGCGCGTCATCGCGGGCGGGGGAGACAAGGAGGCGATCGCGTGAGCGAGAGCACGACGCCCCGCCGGTCGCGGCGGAGCAAGAAGCAGTCCGACGTTGCCGTTGCGGAGATCCCCGCTGACGTCGAGGAGACGCACGGCGAGGTCTCGCCCTATGAGCTGCCCGGGCGTAACCGGCGTGCGAACACTCGAAAGGCGGGACGTGGGTACTACGCGCCGGTATTCGAGGGAGCCCCCTCGACGACCCGGCAGACCTCCGTGCTGAACACTGCGCTCATCGGCCCGGTGACGGGAACCGCCGGCGTCGCGAACGGTCGCGACATGCTCTCGCACACCCTCATCGCCCATGATCCGATCACCGCGTACAACTCGAACCCCCGCCTGATCTCCTCCCCGAACACCGTGGTCGCCGGCGGTGTCGGAGGAGGCAAATCGTCGTTCGTGAAGACGGTTTACGTGATCCGGCCGCTGCTGATCCGGCGCCGGCGCGCGGTGATCTTTGACAAGAAGAACCGCGGCGGCGAAGGCGAGTACGCGGAGCTGGTGCGTGAGTGGGGGACTGGTGAACCGATCCGGTTCACCACGGACGGTTCCGGGTCGCGGCTGAACCTGCTCGACCCGCTCATCGTCAACCAGATCGGCTCAGCCGGCACCTACCGGCTGCTGCACGCGATCCTCCGTATCGCTCGTGACGGTGAGCGCATCGACGAGTGGGAGGAGAAGGCGGCACGCTCGGCCCTCACCCGGGCTCTCGTGCAGTTCGAGGACGCGCGGCGCGTACCCACCATGAGCGATCTGCTGCCGCTGCTGGGCGACGTCGATGCCGAGGAGCTGAACGGCAGCGAGCAAGCACGCGACCGGCTGCATCAGGCCGGCCTTGGGGTCCGGTTCACCCTCGAAGGGCTGTTGGAGGAGTACGGCGGCCTGCTCGACGGCGACACCAGCAAAGAGGTGGCGCTGACCGGCAAGCTGACGAGCTTCGATATCTCTCAGCTCCCCGGTGAGGGTCCGTCCTCGCACGTGGTCCGCGCGATCGGCAACCAGTGGATGCTGGGCCGGCTTCGTGCCGATCCGGGCTGGCAGACGACCTGCATCAACGAGGAAGGGTGGGACATGGTTCAAGGCCCCACCGCGCACCTGCTGAAGTCGAACCAGAAGCTCTCTCGTGGCCTCGGCCTGAGCAACGTGTTCGTGTTCCACAAGGGCGCCGATATCCCCGTCGATTCCCCCGGCCGCACTGTCATCAGCGAAGCCCAGAGCATCTACATCTTCCGGCAGGACCGCCAGGAAGATGCCAACTGGGCGGTGCAGACGTTCGGGTTCGACCCGTCGACCGCTGAGACGTTGCAGAACCTTGCCCCCGGACACTTCGTCTTCAAGTACGGCAGCGTTCCCGAGACGCACGTGCAGCACGTGCGCTCATCGATCGAGATCGGGTTGACCGACACCGACGAGGGCATGCGAGGCGACGGCCAGGCTGAAACCGCCGAGGAGACGCGAGGGGACGGCCAGGCTGACGCATGAAGATCAAGCTGGTTGCGATCGTCGCGGTGGTTGGGTTCGTCCTGACCTTCGGGGTGGCGTTCATCCTCGCATCGGTGCAGCGCGCCGATGCCGCCGACATGTGTATGGCCGACACCGGCTCACTGCCGGCCGAGGTCAACGGCTATAAGCGTGACCAGCTCACCAACGCCGCGGCGATCGTCCGCGCCGGCATGGATCTCGGCATCGACCAGCACGGCCAGATCCTCGCGGTGATGACCGCGATGGGGGAGTCGTCACTGCGGAACGTCACCTATGGAGACTGGGAGACGTCGGGGGTGACGAACCCGGACGGGTCGCGTACGACGTCGATCGGACTGTTCCAGCAGCAGGATTCGTGGGGCACCGTCCAGGAGCGAATGGACCCCTCCCGCTCGGCCGCACTGTTCTACGGCCGGCTGACGAGCGTGGACGGGTGGCAGACGATGCCCGCGACCCTCGCGATCCACGCCGTGCAGGTCAACGACAACCCCCAGCACTACGCCCCGTTCGAGGCTGACGCGAAAGCGATCGTTACGGCGTTGACCACGGCGTGCAGCGCAGGCACGGGGGAGTGGGTCGTTCCCGCCCGGGGGAAGATGACCGACCGATTCGGCTCGTGCGAGATCAACCGCCCGGGCGATAGCTGCCACAAGGGGACCGACTTGGCCACCGGGTCATGCGGGAGCCCGATCTGGGCCGCTGGCAGCGGCACCGTGACCTTCGCCGGCGTGCAGCCCTACCGCGGAAACGTCGTGTGGATCGACCACGGCAACGGCATCGAGTCCGGCTACTTCCATATGGAAGACGGCAGCCTGCGGGTGGCCAAGGGCGATCAGATCGCCGCGGGAACACAGATCGGCACGATGGGCGAGACAGGGTTCTCGTTCGGGTGCCACCTCCACTTTGAGATCCACCACAGCGGCAAGCCGATCAATCCCGAGCCGTTCATGCAAAACGCCGGCGCACCGCTGCCGGGGTGACCGCCAAGAAAGGAAACCGCATGTTTCTACCCCTGATCCGCCGCAACAGCGGGAACACGGACCTCATCAACGTCACCCACATTCGCCGCGTGTGGGTAGAGGCAGCTGATGACCTTGACGGCAGCGATGCCGTCGTGAAGAGCACGCTCATTCTGTTCGTTCAGCTCGGAGAGGACGGCACCACTCACCGGTACGTGCCGGTCGACGTCACCGGGAAGGCGTGGCCGGACGCGAACGACAAGGAGCGGGCTCTACTGGGCTTCACGACACGCGCTCATCAGTCGCTGTCCGAGTGACCTCGACCTCGACCTCGAAAGGAACTACCCATGTCCACTCGATTCATTACCGGCCGTCTCTCTGCCGACCCTGAGGTGCAGCAGGCGGGCCGCATCCAGATCACCAAGTTCACGGTGCTCGAGAACACCTACGAGTACCGCGGCGAGGAGCGAATCGAGGGGCACCAGCCCCTCGCTCACTATGTCGAGGCGAAGTTCGAGCTCGGCGCGAATGCCGCGAGCTCGCTGCACAAAGGCGACGCGGTGATCGTCGTCGGCGCCGAGCGGGATGCCTCGTTCGGGGGCCGAGAGGGCACCGTGTACCGGCGCATCATCGACGCCTCCGCGATCGGTCCCGACCTCGCCCACGCGACAGCCACCGTCGATCCCATCCGCCGTGCCCCTGCTACAGCAGCGCCGGCCTCCGCAGAAAGCTGACCGCGCATGTTCTCGCAATCCGGCATGCCCGACATCCAGCCGCAAATCCCACCCATTCCCGGACTTGCTGAGTCGATCGCGGGGTTCGGCGCCGTTGCCGGGGGCATCGCGTTCGTCGCGCTCGTTCTAACCGCGGTATTCGCCGCTTTGGGTGATCGGTGGCGGCTGGGTGTTGTGACCGTCACGATCGGCAGCGTCGCGGCGGTTGTCACGGTCTTCTGCTGCGTCGCTGTGGGTGACTGGCGGCCCGCGATCGCGGTCGTGGCTGGCCTCGTGCTCGCGATCGTCATCGTCGTGGCCGTGCGCTGGCAGCGCCGCCGAGTCTCATGGCGCTGAGCCCGCGGCGCTTGATGCTCGCTCCGATCCTGATCGGGGCGAGCATCTGCGTTACCGCGTGTGTGCCTCTCGGCGGTCCCGACGCCGGCAGCTCGTCGACGAGCGGTGTCGTGGTCGCGGTCGTTGACGGCGACACGATCGACGTCGACACCGGCGCCGGCGCGCAGCGGGTGCGGATCATCGGGATAGACACCCCCGAGATCGGCCGGGGTGGGAACACAGACGAGTGTTACGCGCAGGAGGCGCGCGAGATCCTGGATGAGCTGATCTACCGCAGCGACGTCGAGCTGATCGCGGACCCCACCCAAGCCGACGTCGACCGGTGCGGCCGACTACTGCGGCACGTCCGCCACGACGGCCACAGCATCGCCCTGACACTCATCGAGGCGGGCGCTGGGTATGAATACACCTACGACGCCGCTTATGACGGCCAGGAGGCCTACAGGGCCGCTCAGAACGCCGCCGAGCGCGACGGTCGCGGCCTGTGGGCAGCGTGCGCGACGGGCGGCGACAGATGACCGCGTTCGCGCTCACCCGGCGGGCGGCTTCGCGCTGAGAGGCGTCACCGCAGACGCCCATACCCACGCGCGATGCTCAACACCGCCCACGGGGAACCGGATAGCTACGGCATCCGGTGTCCACCGGCACGCCTCGGCTTCGACCCACACGGGTGTTGCGCTGAACCGCACCCACGCCCGGACGGGCCTTGGTTTCGGGTCGATCGTCACGGGCTCGGTGTCGAGGCCGATCTCTTCGCGGGAGAGAGACTGCAGCGGGCCGGCGTCGCGCGCGATGCGTTCCAGGATCTTCTGATCCATCCGCCGGTCGACCGAGGCCGCATAGCGCTTGTTCGTCCCCACGGTCACACCTGCCCCTCTCGGAACCAGGGTAACCGCGTTCGAACATTTGTTCTATCCAGCTCGCGCCGTGGGCAGGGGTGTCCGCTGCAGCGGCACCCGAAGCCGCGCAGCGGACGGCCGGCGGCGGGGCCATGGTGCCCCCCGGAGGGAAACGAGCACCATGATGACCGCCGTCGGGATTGCAGTCATGGCGGTGCGCATATCTGGATGCGATGGTCTCGTCGGCCTGACCGACGAATCTGGAGTCTGGTACTGGCTGAAGCAGCAACGGTCTCCCTCCTCCGCATCGTCGGGCTCGTCCTCCTTGCAAACCTTACAACGGTGCTGAATAAGCCACCGGAACTTGCAGCATTCCTTGGCTGCTCCGCTTCATAAGCGGCTGATGGGCACCGGTGACCGCGAACGGGAGCAGATCCTCGCTCAGTATCAGGCCACTCCCGAGGCGCCCAGGAGCACCCCGACCCCGTAGGTGGCGGCGAGTGCGAGGGCGCCGCCGGTGACGACGCGGATCATGGCGCGGGGTCGGGAGCTGCCGCCGATGTGTGCGGAGATGGCGCCGGTGATGGCGAGGGCGATGAGGACGGCCGCGAAGGTCACCGGAACACGCCACTCTGGTGGGGGTAGGAGGATGGCGAGCATGGGGAGGATCGCGCCGATCGTGAACGCGGCTGCGGAAGCGACCGCCGCGTGCCAGGGGCTCACGACGTCGTCCTCGTCGATGTTGAGCTCGGCTGATAGGTGCGCGGCAAGGGCGTCGTGCGCGGTGAGCTCCACGGCTACCTGTCGTGCGGTCTGCTCGCTGAGCCCACGGGCCCGGTAGAGCCCGGTGAGCTCGTCGAGCTCTTCCTCCGGCATGTCGCGCAGTTCCTGCCGTTCCTTCGCGATCAGGGCGCGTTCGCTGTCGCTCTGGCTGCTGACGGAGACGTACTCGCCGAGGGCCATCGAGATCGCACCCCCGACCAACCCCGCCAGCCCGGCGGTGAGGATGGGCCCGGAGGCGGTGGTCGCGCCGGCGACGCCGACCACGATCGCGGCAACAGAGACGATGCCGTCATTTGCGCCGAGCACGCCGGCACGCAGCCAGTTCAACCGTTGCGCAATGCCGTCGCGATGCGGCTCATCGGGGTGCGGCTGGAGCGCGGGGTTGTCTGCGGGCAGATCTGTCGACATGACCCCAATACAAGCACCGCTGGTCCCGGTGAGCAACGTTGGTGAGGCTAAGCGTGCCGCGGCCAGGCGGCTAAGAATCCTGGAAGAAAGGAGGGGGATCGTGGGAACTGTCGATAGCCGGAGCTACGCGAAGTGAGTTGAGAATGGCGACAGATACGGCCCCCCTTTCACGGGCGGCAACGTTCCGCACTGACGATACGGTTGCGCGGGTCCGGCGGGTCCGCACTCGTCGACGGATGCGCGCGGCCGACCTGATGGTTGTTGCGGTCTGGCTGTCGGTCGCCGTCGCGATCTCCCTGTGGCTCGCCTACGGCGGGATGAACCAGGTCACCGATCCCGCTTCCGCGATCACCGCGCTCGGCATCGTCACGGGACTTGTGGGTACCGACCTGATCCTGGTGATGCTGGTGCTCGCCGCTCGCATTCCGGCGATCGACCGCGTCTTCGGCCAGGACAAGGCGATGGCCCTCCACCGCAGGCTCGGCAAGCCCGCCCTCTCACTGATCCTCGCCCACGCAGCCCTCCTCACCGTCGGTTACGCGATGAGCGACGGGTCGAACGTGGTTGCCGAGACGATCGGGTTCCTCCAGAGCAAGGACCTGCTGCTCGCCTATCTCGGGTTCGGGCTGCTCGTCGCGGTCGTGGTCACTTCGCTCGTCGCCGTCCGCCGTCGCTTCTCCTATGAGGCCTGGCATCTGATCCACTTGCTCAGCTACCTCGCCGTGCTGGTCGCCGTGCCTCACCAGCTGAGCGCGGGCGGTGTGCTCGCCGAAGGCACCGGACAGCGGGTGTACTGGCTCGCCCTGTACGTGCTCGCGTTCGGTTCGATCGGTGTCTTCCGCTTCCTGGTGCCGATGATCCGCAGCGCGCGTCACGGCATCCGCGTCGCCGGGGTCGAGCAGGTCGCTCCGGGTGTCGTGTCGCTCCACCTCACGGGGCGGAACCTGGATCGGCTGCACACGGCCGGCGGCCAGTACGCGATTTGGCGGTTCTGGACGGGTGCGACGTGGTGGCATGCGCATCCCATCTCCTTCTCCGCTGTGCCGACCGCCACGACGGCGCGCATCACAGTGCGTGACCTCGGGCGCGGCAGTGCCGCGATCGGACGCGTGCGTCCGGGCGCGCGCGTCTCGATCGAAGGTCCGTACGGTGTCTTCACTGACGCGCACCGGGTCGCTCCGAAACTCGCAGTCGTCGCGGCGGGCATCGGCATCACGCCGATCCGATCCCTGCTGGAGCATTCCCCGCTCAGTCCGGGTGAAGCCACCGTCGTCCTCCGCGGCACCGATTCCACCCAGAGCTACCTGTGGAGCGAGATCGGCGCACTGCCCAGCATGCGCGGCAATACCGTGTATACGATGCTCGGTGCACGGCCTCCGGGCCTTGCCACCTGGATGTCTGCCGAGGCGCTGTCGCGTGGGGTGACGATCACCTCGGCGTTCCCTGACTTGCTGCGCTCGGACCTTTACGTGTGCGGGCCGCAGGCGTGGACGGATCTGGTGATTCGCGATGCCCGCGCCGCAGGATTGCGGGAAGCGCAGATCCACGTGGAGAGGTTCGACTGGTGAGGGCGCGCGCTACGATACTGGGCGCCCTGTCCTCGATTGCCGTACTCGCGGTCGGTTGGCAGCTCGGCGCTGATGGCCAGCAGTCAGAGACAACGACATCCGATACGGCTGCCGGATCAGCACCGACTTCGACTGTCACGCCGTCGGCGGATGCCGGAAGCAGCACAGCGACGCCCGCACCGACACCCAGTGCGTCCGCGTCGGAGACCACGACGTCAGCTGTCTCGGGGACTTTCACGGGGACATCCGTTCATACGCGTTTCGGTGACGTCCAGGTGCAGATCACCGTGCAGGACGGCATCCTCAGCGACGTGACCGCGCTGCAGCTCACCGACCAGGATTCCCGGTCGGTGTCGATCAGCAACCGCGCTGCCCCGATCCTTCGTCAGGAAGTCCTGTCCGCACAATCAGCGAACGTGCACAGCGTCTCAGGTGCCACCTACACGAGCAACGCCTACCTGACCTCGCTCCAGTCCGCCCTCGACCAGGCTGGACTGTGACCGTGACGACGCATGTGTTCAACACGATGGGCACGACGGCGAGCCTCCGCTTCGCGGGGCCGGTGCCGAGCGATGAGGTGCTGCTCCAGGTGGAAGATGCCTTCGCCGAGTTCGACCGCCGGTTCAGCCTCTACCGTGCCGACTCAGAGCTCAGCCGCATCGCGACAGGGGAGTTGACGCTCGCGCACTCCAGCGATGCCGTGCGCGACTGCTACAGGGAGGCGATGATGTGGTCGCATCGTACGGCTGGCGTGTTCACGTCTCACCGGCCGGACGGTGTCCTGGATCTGTCCGGCATCGTGAAAGCCGCGGCCATCGCAGCGGCTGGCACCATTCTCGACACCTTCGGCATGCCCTCCTGGGTGCTCAACGTCGGCGGCGACATCCTCACCCGCGGCAGCATCAACGGCTCCGCGTGGCGGATCGGGATCACAGACCCCGACGCCCGAACATCCCTCCTGTGCGCCCTCGAAGTGCAGAACCCACGGCAGGCGGTGGCCACCTCCGGCACCGCAGAACGCGGCGAGCACATCTGGCGAGCCCCGGCTACATCGGACACTCTCGTCCGTTACCGGCAGGTGACGGTCGTCGCCGATGACATCGTCACCGCCGATGTGCTTGCGACCGCGATCCTGGCCGGCGGTCCTCAGTGGTGCGACGACATCCTCGACCGGTTCGACGTCGACGCCCTCACCGTCGACGACCACGGGGGGATCACCGCATCGCCCGGGCTGCGGGAAGCCGCAAGCCTAATCCTCGGATGAGCGCGTCAGGCCCTGCCTATACTGCGATCATGCCCGAGCGTGCGCGGATCCTGCTCGTCGAAGACGACGCCCGCCTCGCCGGCATGCTCGAGCAGTTGCTGCGCTCCGAGGGGTATGACACCGTCCTTGCCCGCGACGGGCAGCGAGCCTTGCACGAAGGACTGACTCAGAGCTTCGATGCCATGATCCTGGACCGTGGCCTGCCGGCTATCGAGGGTCTCGACGTGCTCAACAGGCTCCGCAAACGCGGCGTGCTCACCCCTGCGCTGATCCTGTCCGCCCTCAGCAACCCCGCCGACCGTGTGGAGGGGCTGGACCGGGGAGCCGAGGACTACCTCGGCAAGCCGTTCGACATTGACGAACTCCTCGCCCGGATCCGCGCGCTGCTGCGCAGACATCTCAACATCGTGCCCACGCTTCCCCTCCCAAACGGAGCCCTGGACACGAGGAGCCGCACCGTCACGACTCGCGACGGTGACACGATCGACCTCTCCGAGCGGGAATCTCAACTCCTCGAGCACCTCGCACGCCGACCCTCGCAGATCTTCGAACGGCACGATCTGCTCGGCACGGTGTTCCCCGATGCGGACGATCCTGGCGTGATCGACACCTACGTGCACTATCTGCGCAGAAAACTCGGCCGCGAATCGGTGAAAACGATCCGCGGCATCGGCTACCAACTGGGACCGCTCCGGTGATGGCGCGCAGGCCTCGCGACCCGGAGGATCTCCGGGGCGCCGCGCTACGACTCACCGCCCAGTTCACCGCGCTCGTCCTCGTGGTGCTCGTCGTCGTCGGCGGGGTCGTCTTCGCGATCGTGAGCAGCAGCATCGCCGAGGCCAGCGAGCATGCGCTGCGCGCCGCCACCCAACTCGACTCCAGGAAGGATGCCGCCTCCGGCACCTTTGTGACCATCGTCGATACTCACAGCGGCGGCCAGATCGTCACGTCCGAGAGTATGCCCGACGGCCTGCTCGACACCGCCGCGATCCAATCCGTCGAAGCTGGCGGCGGGGACCAGCGATCCGAACGCACCGTCGACGGTCGCACCTACGCGCTGCTCACCACCGCCGATGGGGACCACGACCGCGTCATCCAGGTCGCTATCGATCAGCACGAGACAGCTGAGGAGCTCAGTCGTCTTTCGGCCGCGCTTCTTGTCGGCGGTGTGATCGCAGTCGTGCTCTCGTTCGCCGCGTCGTATCTGATGGCGAAGCGTGCCATGCGGCCCCTCGCCGATGCGCTGGCACTCCAGCGCCGCTTCGTCGCAGACGCCAGCCACGAGCTCCGTACCCCCCTCACCCTCCTCAGTACCCGTGCCCAGCTGCTCAAACGCAGAGGGCAGGACAGCCTGCCGAGTGACGTCACCGATGCCATCGAGGACGTCGTCACCGACACGAACGCCCTCACCGAAATCCTCGACGACCTCCTTATCGCCGCCGACCCACGAAGCAGCGCGACGCAGGAGCCCGTCGATCTCGTCGCCGTCGCCGACCGGGCCATCGCCCTCCTCGCCGACGACGCGACCGCCCGACACATCGAACTGATACGCACAGGCAAGTCAGGATCGGTAACCGTGACCGGGTCGCCCGCGGCACTCCTGCGCCTCGTCCTCGCACTGTGCACGAACGCGCTCGACCATGCGCAGCACGCCGTCAGCATCACAGTGACGGCGAGCGCGTCCAGAGCGGTCCTAACTGTGACCGATGACGGGCCCGGGTTCGACCCGACGATCGCCGCGACCGCTTTCGAACGATTCTCCAGCAGCCGAGCAGGCACCCGCACCGGCGCTCCGGGCAGCGGCACGCGACACTATGGCCTCGGCCTCGCCCTCGTGAGCGAGATCGCGCGGCGACACCATGGCACCGTCGCCATCGACCACTCGAACTCGGGCGGCACTGTCGTGTGCAGCTTCCCCGTCGCATCGTCGGCGCGTTAAGCACACGTTCACCTGCCCTATCGACATTCGATATCGAACTCCGATAGAAAGCCGGAGTGGCGAGCGAACCTTCCGTTGACGAACTGGAGGAGTACCGTGACCTCCTCGCTGGGCTCGTCAGGATGCACGTGCTGCACCACGCGTCACAGGAAGAGATCTACGGCGCCTGGATGATCGAGGAGCTCGCCAGCCACGGATACCGCCTCTCAGCGGGCACCCTCTACCCCATGCTCCACAGAATGGCCGAAGACGGCTACCTCACCGTACGAACCGAACGAACTGAGCGCGGCATCCGCAAGCTGTACTCCGCGACCGAGAAAGGCCAGCGCGGCCTCGCGGTCGCCCGGCAACGGATGCGTATCTTCACACAGGAAGACACAGGCCGATGACAACGGACACCACCACTCCCGCGCAAGCTAGACAGGGATCCACCCGCGAGGTGCTAGGTGTCTGGGTAACATGGGTAACAAGTAACAACGATTCCCGCGTTACTCACGAAAGGAAGTGGTCGCATGGCCGAGGTAAACGAGCAGGCAGCCGCGACGAGCCGCGCGGCTGCGGCCGCCGAAGCGTTGGCCGCGGAGGGAGCCGCAGTCACGGCGAGAGCCGTGCGTGAGCGCTCCGGCGTGAAGATGTCTGTCGCCGCGGACGTGGCACGCGAGTGGAATCAGCGCGAGCAGAGCAAGGGCGATGTTCCGAGTGTCCCTGACGCGCTACGGACTCGCTTCGATGCGATCTGGGCCGAGGCGGTCGTGCTCGCGCGGGCGGAGCACGCCGCCGAGCGGGAGGGCTGGCAGCAGCGTCTTACGCAGCTAGAGGCAGAGCGCGACGCGCTCACGGATGACCTCGCCAAGGCTGAGGATGCGCTCGACAGCGCGGTGACGGACGCGAAGGTGCAGCAGCAGGAGGCACAGCAGCTCGCGGAGCGTGCCCGAGCGGAGGCCGAGCAACGCGCACAGCTCACAGCAGATGAGCTTGCCGGCGAACGGTCCCGGGCCGATCGAGCAGAAGCGCGTGCGGAGGCGCTGGTCGAGGAACGCGACCGACTGATTGGCGAGCGCGATCGAGCCACCCAGGAGGCGCGCGAGAGCCGTAAGCCGTCCAAGGGCTGACGCTTGACGAGGCCTGCCAGAAACGATCGTTTACGGCACCTCGGCGGATGGCGCTGCGGGAGCCTGCCGAAACCTAGGACCGTGTCGAAACCTGGTTTTGGGAGAAACGGTTTCGGTACGGGGTTTCGGTCGCCTTCAACTCAGTGAAGCCGGCAGGTCGAACCGTGCGAAGAGATCGGGGTCGATGAACGAGGTGATGCCTGTGATCGCCTCATACTGGGTATCGACCAGCGTCAAGGACCATGCCTCGTGCGGCGCGGCATGGTGCGCTCCGATGTAGAAGGCGACCACGGCCTGCCCGTTGGCGGTTATCACGCGGGTGCGCCAGCTTGGGCACAGCGTCATCGGGACGGCATGTGCGAAGGCTGCGACAGAATCCGCGCCGGCGTACCACTCCGTGAGTGGTGGCATCTGCCAGGTCACGTCGGGAGCCAGAAGGTCGACGAACGTCCGTAGGTCGGAGTTGGCGAGTGCCTCTGCGAACCGATGAGCCAGGGAAAGCGTCGATTGCGACGGACGAGGCTGTGTCGGATTCGCCGGGGAGGCGCTGCGTTCCCCCAGAGTTCGCCTCCCGCGAGCGAGAGCCGAATGTATCGAGGTCGTGTTGGTCCCCATTGCTGAGGCCGCGTCGAAGGCCGAAAAGCCGAGGACGTCCACGAGGAGAAGCGCGGCCCGCTCGTTGCCGCTCAGGAGTTGCAACGTCGCGACGAAGGCGAGTTCTAAGTGTTCGGTGCGCTGCGCCAAGTCTGCCGGATCGGGGTACGGCGTCAGCCACTCGATTTCGGTGTCCGGTGTCGAGTCGGTGGCGGGTTCGGTGGCGGCAGGGCCAAGGTCGATCGGGAGCGCTCGTCGTCCCCGTGCTTTGGCGGTATCCAGGCATGTCCGAGTGGCCACCGTGTAGAGCCACGTTCGGACCGAGCTGCGTCCCTCAAACCGGTCGAACGCCGCCCAGGCACGCAAGAGAGCGTCTTGCAGAGCATCATCGGCGTCGTGCACCGACCCAAGCATGCGATAGCAGTGAGCGTGCAGGCCCTGCCGCAGTGGTGCTACCGCCCGCTCGAATCGTTCACGAGAGTTCTCGTTGGCGCTCTCGCGCTCTACGACGGGTATGTCCGAGAAGTCCTGCGCCATGCGACGATTCTGCCCGCGCCGCGCAGTCTCACCTATCGACAGCGTTCCGACGACCGAGGAGATCCCATGCCGTTTGACCCCATCACGCTCGATCACACTTTCACCGCCCCGATCGGCGTAAACGTGAAGGGCGAGGTCTGGGCCTGCGTCGAGATGCCCGACTCTGCCGATTTCTTCGGCACGGGCCGCTCCGTTCGGGTAGACCTTACAGTTGACGACCTGCCGCTGAAAGACGTCGGGATGATGGTCACCGGGACGGGCGGCCACATGGTGTCGCTGAACGCTGCGTTCCGCCGCAAGCTGGGCAAGGACGTGGGAGACACCGTCACCGTCCACATCGAGCGTCGAGTCAAGTGATGAGGGCCTCCGCGCTCTGGTCGCTGATCCACGCCGAGCGGCAGCGTCTACATGACCAGACTCAATCCCTCACCGCCGAGCAATGGCGATCTCCCGCGCTCGTTGGCTCTTGGACTCTCGAGCAGACCATCGCACATCTGACGGCTGGAGCAGAACAGAGCATCCCAGCCTGGCTGCGCAGCGTGTTCTCCGCGCGCTTTGACTTTGAGCTCCATAAGGAACGGGGAGTAGTCACCAGGATGGGGGCTTCGCCGGCTGAGACATTGGCCAGGTATGAACGAGCGATCCGCAACAAGCGACGCGCGGCCGGTCCGCTCATGGCGGGATTGGGTGAAGTCCTGATCCACGGCGAAGAGATCCGTCGGCCTGTCGGTATCCGAGACGGTGTACCCGTTCAAACGGCGGCCGCCACTTTGCAATGGTTCGCGCGTCACGATTTCACGGAGTACTCGCGCTCACGAGCGCAAGGCCTCCGGTTGGTCGCCAACGACGCGGCGACCGAGATCGGCCAAGGTGCGGAGGTGCGCGGTCGGGCGCTGTCGCTCCTTGTCGCGCTTTCTGGCCGGCCGGTCATCCCGGGTGAACTGCACGGGCCCGGAGCGGCTGTCCTGATCAAGCGTGGCGGGGCGGAGTGGAAGCCGCAACGCGAACCTGCTCGCCGTTTGTAGAGGTCCACAATCGGCCGAAACTGATCGTTTCCGGCGGGCTCGTCGACGTCGACGAGCAGGCGCGCGACACGCCGAGGATCGATCCGCCGAAACCCCCTGCCGAAACCGAATCGCGCCGGAACCTCGGCAGTACCGTTTTCGGCATGGCACATGAAGTCGGCTACGCCCGAGTCTCGAAGCGGGAGCAGAACCCGGACGCCCAGGCGGCGGAACTCCGGCCGCCGGCTGCGAGCGTGTCCTCGTCGACCACGGCCGATCGAGCCGGGTCATCGACCGCCCCCAGCGGTTGGCGTGCCTCGATCACCTGCAGCACCGTCGCACAGCCCAGTCATGGTCACCGACTGCGACCGGTCGACTGCCAGCGAAGGTCACGAACCTGCTGACCTCACGAATCTGCTACCCTAGAACCATCACGATCAGCCCGCTCGCCTCACGGCTCGGGCTGATTTTCTTTTAGGAGAGATGTGGTCGCGTACGCGAAGCCGTGGCTGTCGATCGAGCAGCAGATTGCTCAGTTACGGGGGAGAGGGCTTACGGTCGACGACACAGCGGAGGCCGCACACCTTCTCGAGGAAGTCGGTTACTACAGGCTCACCGGGTACCTCTACCCGGCACGCCAGTCTGAGCCCATCGCCGAAGACGACGGACGCTCGAGTATCCGAGTGCTGAACAGCTACCGTCCGGGAACGCGTCTCGAACATGCTGCTGAACTCATCGCCTTTGACCGAAAGCTCCGCCTGCATGTCCTTGAGGCGGTTGAGCGCATCGAGGTATCTCTACGCACTCAGGTGGGTTACATCCTTGGCCGACGATCCGCGTTTGCTCACCTCGAACCGCGCACCTTCACTCCTGCATTCGTGGAGCCGTACGTCGATGACATGACTGGCGAGACCACGAGCAAGCATTCGAAGTGGCTAGAGCGCATCGATGAACGCCGCGCTAGCTCAAAAGAGGCTTTCGTTGAGCACTTCCGAACGAAGTACGACGACCAGATGCCGATCTGGGCGCTGACGGAGATCCTCGAGCTCGGGCACCTTGCCAATCTGTACAAGGGCCTTCAGAACGATGTCGCTACCGAGATCGCCATGCACTATGCCGTCCCCAGCAAGAAGATCCTGACGAGCTGGATCGCCAGTACGAACTATGTGCGGAACGTCGCTGCCCACCAGGCTCGCTTGTTCAACCGTAAGCTGGTCGACGCGCCGACGCGCCCCAGGGGCGCGTCGATCCCGCTCCTCGTGCACCTCCGGGACGACCATGCCCCCAAGCAGGACTTTGGCCTATATAACGCTCTCGCGGTCATGGCCTACCTGCTCCGTAGCATCTCGGGGTACTCAGAGTGGGTTAATCGTCTGCGCAACATCGTCGGTGGGTTCCCCAGCGTTCCGTTCCTCGGGATAGACAGCATGGGGTTCGGCGAGGGCTGGGATCGACACGAGTTGTGGTCGCAAGCTTCCCCCGGCGATTGAACAAAATCCTGTCGCGGGAGCCTCGCCATGAGACCATGCGGCCTTGAGCTCTGGCTCGTTCACCCTGAACAGCCTCAAGCTGCTCTTCCCGTAGCCCGCGGCTGGGAGGTCCGGAGTCATCCTCGACCGGGGCTCCCGCACGCTTTGCGCTTCACGCGCGAGGCCTGCTCGTCGCGCGTTGACGTACGGCCTCCGGGTTCGGCCCAGACTCTGCGGTCAGCTGCTTCAAGGGCTGGCTCGAGACTCTCGCTAGAGTTTTCGGATCGCGCGGTTGCACCAACCTGTAGATCCTTGAGTGTATGTACCATGCGCACCGCGGTAGAGATCGAAGCATCCATCTAGAGCCTTGAGTACGTGACCAGAGGTTGGTCGCATCGCCCACCGTCCGCTGGTTTGCTTCTGGCGTGTTTGAGAAGTTGCGACAGCATCTGTTATGTCGGAGCGACATGCGCGTCACAACGGCCTTCAGGCTGTCGCCGATCAACTCATGCATGCCATTGACTTCCGAGGTCAACCACCAGGTCCCGCAACCGCTTCCAAACGATTCCTCCGATCCTCAAAGCGTGCTGACGGGCGGCATCTGTCCTTGACCCGAGCCGCCAACTCAACCTGTCGACACGCCGGTGAAAGTTGTTGGCAAACTTCTCCATCGATGCGGTAGTGTTCGGAGTGACAGCAGCGGAAGGGGAGTCAATGGGCTTTCAGGTTTACGAGAAGGGCAGCGCCCCTGTCTCAACTGTGCCGTCAGTCACGATCCAAAAGCGCGGTTTGATCTCCGTCAACAAGGCCGCGTACGACGCGCTCGGTGCTCCGGAAGGGGTGGAACTTCTGTGGGATCCCGACCGTAGAGCAATCGCCTTGCGGCCCGCAAAGTTGACGAACCAGAACGCGTACCCGCTTCGAGCGCAGGGCAGTCACTCCGAGAAGGGACCGTGGCTCGTCGCCGGGACTCTGTTCACTCAGTTCATCGGCCTTGATACGTCGCAGGCGTACCGATGGACCCCGGAAGTCGAGGACGGCCTGCTGGTTGTTGACATCAGCAAGCCTGGCAACAAGGTGTCGAGTCCTCGGGGCCGCGCGAAGGCGGCAGCCGATAAAGCAAACGTGGCCACCGAGGATGAGTCGGTGACCACGTAACTTCCTCTCACTCCCGCGACATCGTAGGTCGCTGGTGAGAGGATGCCACCCCGGGAAGCAGCCAGGTAAGCCTGCTGACGGGGCCTGTGAGAGGGAAAGGGGCCGGGCGACCGGCCCCTTTTGGCATCATGCTACAGGTGTCTATGTGGAGTGGACGATTCTGGGCCACCCGGCGGTCTGTGAGGCTTCTGAGGCGGACGCTTCACCTCTTCGTGGGCGCGATCACCGCGCCAAGGGCGCTGAGGTTCGCGCCCTCGCAGCCTCGGTGGCGATGTATTAGCTCGGTGTGTGGAGTCTCGTATGGCCAACGGCTGACATAACGTTGATTATCGGCTCATGTTCTTGTCCT
Organism: Microbacterium sp. BDGP8; assembly: GCF_029991045.1. NCBI lineage: Bacteria > Bacillati > Actinomycetota > Actinomycetes > Micrococcales > Microbacteriaceae > Microbacterium > Microbacterium sp. BDGP8. The sequence continues at coordinate 31,383 of NZ_CP120714.1, forward strand.
GAAACTCGTACAACTTTCAGTCCGAATCAGGCGTACACTGGAGCCATGTCTCTCGCATCTGCTCTGCCGGTTCTGCCTGTGCTGCCTACCTCTGAGGCACGCTCGGTACTGCCCGATGCGCTGCGACGCTTCCGCTCTGAAGGCGCACTCGCTCAGCCGGTCGTGTTCGGAGGCCACCGTCGCGCGGAGGGTGTGGTCATCCCGTTCGAGCTGTACGCCGAACTGCTGCCGGTGATCGAAGACCTTGAGATCGCTCATCTGGTGCGCGAACGCGCTGCCGCCGGCGAGTCCGGATCTCTGTCCGACATTGCAGCGGGCTTGGGGCTCGACCCTGACGACTACCGCTGATGGCGGCACCCCTCAAGCTGACAGCCATCCTCCCGGGCTTCCAGCAGGACATCGACGCGCTCCCTGATCAAGCCACGAAGAAGATGGCGCTCGACATGCTCGTCCTCGTCAGAGACGGCAAGGTTTTCGGGGTGAAGCTCGACTCCCGAGTGGGTACTGGTGATCTTGAGGACTGCTACAAGCTCTACTTCGACCCAGACGGCTCTGGGAAGCCGCGCTACCGTCTGGTGTACAGGTATACGCCTGACGAGATCAACGCGGTCGCCATTGAAGCGGTCGCTGTCGGGCGACGGGTGAATCTCGACGCTTACCAGCGCGCGATCGCCAACCTTGGTCGCTGACAGATACGCCGAAGCGCCGTAACGGCCGTAGAAGGCTGCTGACAGGCCGCTTCGTGGTGTTCCGACTACCACGGGAGGCTACTCATGCGCCTGAGGGGCGCTCAGGGTCTCACAGAAGGTTCGCGATACCGTTGCTCGCGCTTCGTGCAGCCCTCGGCCCCGTACACCGTGACGTGAATGCTCATCGCTCGTGATCCTCTCTGCGGCCCTCGGCCGTCCAGCCGATGCCTCGCTATCGGCTGATACTTGCCGCCCGCACGTCGGCTCGGAGCGGGTCAAGGGCTGGCATCGCCGGGATTCCGCAGGAATCTGCGCAGCACCCTTGATGCATTCCGAGCCGACGTGCTCCCCCGGCGCCGTCAGCGCCGGCAGCTCGAGCAGTTGACATGTACGTGTCAGTAGTGGTGTTAACAGCACTTCGTTCGGCGTGTTGGCTGACACGTGGTGTTGACACCGCTATCGTCGCCGGTATGACCAGACGGCAGATACCCCGAGGCACGCGCGTAGCGTCGGCCCGGTTGTCACTGATCGTGGAGGAAGAGCGCAAGCGCCGCTTCGATCAGATCGCAGCGCAGGCGGGCATGTCCTCCGCGGGATTCTTCGAGGCGGTCGTCGCTCATCTTGAGGAAGATCTGAGCGACCGTGGCGTGCCGAACTGGCTACCTCAGCCCGAACCACACGACGGGGAGCTGCCTATCAGCGACGTCGCATAAACGACTTCGCCCCCCGCAGATGCGAGGGGCGAAAGAGTCAAGTCCGATCCGATGAGTTTGGCGACCTAGCGGATCGATATCCCAAACACCTGCCACATGT